>NZ_QCZE01000001.1:1860758-2563810 GCF_003075035.1 Zobellella maritima
ATACGGTCGCCGATACATTCCTTCACCGCGATCGGGCGGAAGCCTTCGGCCATGGCATCACAGATGGTGGTACGCACGCAGGCCGAGGCTGTCACCCCGGTCACCAGCACTGTGTCTACCCCGGCGGCACGCAGGAAGCCGGCCAGGTAGGTGCCCTGGAACGAGCTGGCGTGCTTCTTGATAAGTACCTGCTCACCCTCGATAGGGGCGATACGGGAGTCGATGGCCCACAGCTCTTCGTTATCCTGGGCGCAAAAATCCACCGGGATCTTGTTGTGCCATAGACCCATGTCGGTATTGGGGTTGCTGCGGTCGGTCACTTGGTAACAGGTGGTCACATGTACCACCGGCAGATCATTGGCACGGAAGGCTTCCAGCAGGCGCTGCATGCCGGGGATGATTTCATCGTCAACCTTGTCGCAGGTAAAGGGGTTGCCGGGACGGGTCCAGGCATTGGCCAGATCGACGCTGATCAGTGCCGGCTTCTTGCCGAAACCGACCCGGCGCTGAAAGCCGTTGTTCTGGTACAGGGTGGTGGCTTCGTCGAAGGCCTGGTTCAACATGCTCATCAAATCTTTTGACATTATCATTCTCCAGCGGTTGCTTGATATCGGGAATTGGACAGACAAACTCGCTCATTCCTGTGCCCTTTGTCTGCCGACAACGCCTACCTTAAGCAACCAAACTAATAACGTCTAATTCATATTTATAAGAAATTAATAACCTAGAATACAACAATAAATACTGGTTATACTACTACCGTACCTCTCGGCATAAATCACACCTCCCCTCTTTACAGCCCCTGCCATAGCATTTATTGTTTATTTCTTACTATTTACAATGGATTGATGCACTAGTGAGCATGAATTTAAGATTCGATCTGCGCCACGTCAGGGCCTTCATCGCGGTGGCCGAGTCGTTACATTTCAAGAAAGCGGCCGATAGCCTGTTTATCACCCAGCCGGCACTGAGTCGTCTGATCAAGGGATTGGAAGAGGCAATCGGGGTGGAACTACTCTCGAGAACGACCCGCCAGGTCACCCTGACCGAAGCCGGTAGGCTGTTCCTGGCTGAATGTCAGGATGCTTTCAGGCTCTTCGAGCGAGGAGTCCACCTCGCCCAGTGCGCATCCCAAGGGGATATTGGCCATATTTCCGTGGCCTACAATGACTTTTCCATCAATGGCGTATTGCCCGAGATCCTGGAACAGTTCAAGGAAAAACACCCTAATATTTCTATTGAACTCAGCCATATGCCATCCCATGAGCAGCACAAGGCGCTGCAGGATTGTCGTATTGATGTGGGCTTCTTGATTGGTCCACTCAACCTGCCTGGCATTGAAACACATTCATCGGCGGTAGAAAGACTGGTTGTTATCTTGCCCACCAGACACCCGCTTTCCCATAAAAAAAGTCTCAGAATGGAAGAATTAAAAGATGAAAAGTTTATCCTGGGGGCAGAAAGCAGCTGGAAGGAATTCAGAACCTCCTTTTTTAGGAGCTGTCAGAAGGCTGGATTTACGCCGAATATAGTGCAGGAAGCCAGCACCAGCACAGGAATATTCGGCCTGGTCGCAGCCAATATGGGCATCTCCATCTACTCAGAGTGCGTTAAAAAATTCAAACGGGAAGATATCCATATCATTCCCCTTACAGGAGATGAAAATCAGATAGAAACAGTTGCTGCATGGAACTCATCTTATATCAGCCCCAGCTTTGCCCACTTTATTAAGCACCTGCAGGAAGAACAGCTTATTGTATAGCGCGGACACGGGCCAATCCGGCCCGCACCTTCAATGTTACGCCAAACGAGAAAAGATCAAACAGGCATTGGCACCACCAAACCCGAAGCTGTTCGACATTACACAGTTCACATCCTCATCATACCGGGTGGTCGTGATAATCGGCTCATCAGCAAGCGACTCATCCATATTTTCAATATGGTGGGACGCGGCCAAAAACCCTTCTTTGATCATCATCAGGGAATAAATCGCTTCATGCACACCGGCAGCCCCCAACGCATGGCCGCTCAACGCCTTGGTGGAACTAAACGGCGGCAGATATCCACAAAAAGCGTCCCTCGCGGCTTCAATTTCTACCAGATCCCCCGCCTGAGTGCTGGTGCCGTGCGTATTAAGATAATCCACCGGGTAAGGACTGGTTTCCAGTGCCATCCGCATGGCCCGGAAGGCCCCCTCTCCCGAAGGAGACACCATATCCTGACCATCGGACGAAGTGCCATATCCGATGATTTCACCATAGATACGAGCACCACGTTTCAGCGCATGTTCCAGCTCTTCCAGAACCAATACTCCGGCGCCACCACTGATTACAAAGCCATCCCGATCCCTGTCATAGGGGCGACTCGCCCGGGTAGGGTTATCATTGTAGCCGGTTGAAAATGCCCCCATGGCATCGAACATGCAGCTCTGGCTAACATCTTCCGCTTCGGCTCCGCCGGCAAAAATCACATCCTGTTTGCCGAACTGGATCTGCTCGTAGGCATGACCGATACAATGGGCACTGGTTGCACAGGCTGAAGAAATAGAATAGTTCAGCCCCTTGATATTGAAAAAGCTGGAGATACAAGCGGCCACTGTGCTGGTCATGGTTCTGGGTACCCGGTAGGGGCCGACCTTCTTCACGCCACCGCTGGCCAGCAGCCGGTTCGCTTCCACTATATCTTTGCTGGATCCGCCCCCCGACCCGAGCACGCAGCCGGTGCGAGGATGAGATACATGCTCGTCGGTCAGAGCCGCATCACGGATAGCGTCCTGCATCGCCAGGTAGGCATAGGCAGAAGCATCGCCCATAAAGCGCCGGTGTTTACGGTTAATCTGCTCGAAGTCAGCCTGAAGCATGCCCGAGACATGACAGCGCAAGCCTGCTTCCCGGTAAGCCGGGTTGATATCTATGCCGGAATACCCGTTTTTTAATGAGGTTGTCACATCGTCCAGTGTATTGCCAAGACTCGAAATGACACCTATCCCTGTAACAACAACACGACGCATATTGGTAACCTCTGGTTTAAAAGCAGCTTATTAACGTCAATAAAATCATTAATATCGTTTTACCCAATTACCCTATCACATCTAAAAATTTCAATTAATTGAATATAAACATCAATCTAAACCGGTAAGGCAATAATAAAAAACCCGATGAACAGGCTGAGCCCATCCACCAGGTAAAACGCAGAAAATACATTGGTAGCAGTTGATATAGATTTCTGCTTACGCCGCGCTGTTATTCGCCATCATTAATCATGATCTGTTTGGGCACGACTGAACGAACCTGAGCTGGAGTCATAATTCCAACTTATTGCCGCACTTGTGGCCAGATAATCGTCTTCATTTTCTACATCTAATTCCTTTTGCGGATATCGCTTCATTACCCAGCCTTTCATTAGGATGAAATAAATGCCCATACCGAATACCAGCCCGACCACGAAGGCCCACTCACCGGAGTAAAAAGCCAATCCCCCCGCCGATAGCCAGGCAATCAGACCTGCCGGATTAACACCTTTAAAATAATAGAACTGACCGCTAGTGGAATAGAGTTCGGGGACATTCAGCCGGCGCTTACGGATCAGGAAGTAATCGGCGATCATGATGCCACCGATGGCCGACAGAAAAGATCCATATGAAAATAAAAATGCGAACAGATTATCGAGGATCGCCCAGGGCATGGACAAGGTACCCACCACACCCGCGATAAAGACCGCCATCGGATACTTGATATAGGGTGCACCGGCATTGACAAAGGCCAGCGAAGCAGGGATCAGGTTGGCGGCATTGTTGGTCGACCACTGGGCCAGGATCACCAGCACCAGCAACACCACCAGCCGTACCCCTTCACTTTGTCCCTGAATAACGGTGATCGGGTTCCAGTCGCCGGCGGCAATAAAGGAAACGGCACCGATCAGCGCGATCCAGGCCTGGGTCATGGGCAGGGCCACCAACTGTGCCAGGAAGATATTCCGGTTTCTGGCAATAAAGCTCTTCGCCCCGGCCTGAGTTTTTACAAAACGGGTGATGTTGGGAATATCGATGGCCAGGGTCGACCAGAAGGCCACATTGGCCAGAAACAGGGTGAGGATGGAGACATCCATGGTGCCGACAAAGGTCCAGATATTCACGCCCTTGGTCTGGGCCAGCACGTCCAGGGTGAAATACATCCATACCGAAATCGCCAGTATCGCCGGTGCCGCTATGGCAGCCAAACGCTCCACCGACTTGATGCCCAGCGAGGTATTGGCAATCTGCACCAGGGCGAATACCAGATACCAGATGGGCCAGTTCGAAAACCCGGTCAGGTACTCTATGATGCCGTTCAGGGCCAGGGCACCCAGGTAGGTCTGGATGCCGAACCAGACCGCCGCGATCAGCCCCCGGAAAATAGAGGGAATATGGGTGCCATATACGCCGAAAGGCGCCCTTAAATAGACAGAAAACGACAACCCATGCTCGGTGCCGATATCGGCAGTCAGGGTCATCAGCAGGGCCAGGATCACATTGGCAATCAATATGGTGGCGATCACCTGAAATAACGGCAGCCCGGTGACGCCGTTGGCACCCAGCTGGAAGGTGGCGATAATCACCGCGATACCTACCCAGATCCAGACAAAGCCCCAGGCGGTGATCGGCCTTTGTTGCAGGTTGACCGGAAGAATAGATTCCTCCAGCAGGTGATTGGCTTTCCGACCCGCTGTGCTAGGCGTTGTATCCGCCAGCTGTTCATTAACACTCATAATACCGTCCTTAGTATAAAGCTAAGAAAATGGGGCGGATAAGCCCGCCCCATTGACACACGAATACCTGACCAACACCGATGTTATTCGGCGGCAGTGCTGCTCAGGATTTCCCGTCGATTGAGGGTGGCCACCACATCGACCTCCAGTTGCTCATCCAGCACCACCCCGTAGATCTCGAAGGCATGATCCAGGGTGCAGAAGTCGTCCAACACGTCTTCCCGGACCTGTGCTGCCGGCCGCTCCAGGGGGTTGCCATAGCCCCCACCACAGGGTGAGTAATAAGCCATCACATCACCGGCCCGGGTGGCATGGCCGGAAAACTTGGACGGCATCTGGGTCACCTGCTCTGGGCTGGCGTAGTTGTAGATTTCGGTTTTACCGACCACACCGTCTTTGCCGCCGAAGATGCCCCAGGGCACATCGTAGTGGCGCTCACTCTCATGGGTGATAAAGCCGGGAGTCAGTACCCGCTGGGATTTGACCACCCCGATGCCGCCCCGGTATTTGCCGGCCCCGGGCATCACATCATCACGCAGCTCGTAACGGTCGCAGATCATCGGCAAATGCATGCCCAGATCTTCAATCGGGTTATTGCGGGTATTGGCCATCAGGTTATCGATACAATCGGGACCATCGGACTGGGGTCGGCCGCCGTAGGCACCCTCGTTCACCTCCAGGAACACCCAGTAATCGCCGTCGTCCTTCATGCCCGAATAGGAGGCAAAGGAAATCGAGGCCGAGCTGCCGGCAATCACCTTCTCCGGCAGCACCGGGGTCAACGCCTTAATGATCAGATCGATCATCCGGTTGCACTGGGTAAAGCGGGCCTCGGCCGCCGCCGGAAAAATCGGATTGAAGATGGAGCCTTCCGGCGCTACCACCTTGATCGGCCGGAAAGAACCTTCGTTCGAGGGCACAGGCGTGTCTATGGTGTGGCTATCCAGCAGCAGCTTGCGGAAGGCGGCGTAGGCAGCCACCTTGCAGGAGCCTTCGAATGGCACATTATAGGCAGTGGGGGTCTGCGGTGCCGAGCCGGTCAGATCCACAGTAATGTTGTCATCTTCTACCTTGACGGTGACCACTATCGGCAGCCGTTGTTCCCGGTTACGGCCGTCATCGTCGAGGAAACCTTCGGCTCTGTACTCGCCGTTGGGTACTTCTCTGATCTTCTGCCGGAGTATGCTCTCGGAATAATCGATCAGCTGATCCACCGCACTGAAGGTCATGTCCCTGCCGTAGCGGGCCAACAGCTCCTTGAAGCGCTTGACCCCGAGCTGGGCGGAGGCCACCTGGGCTTCGATATCGCGGATCAGCTGGGTCGAAGCCCGGCTGTTGAAGGTGATCATCTGCGCCAGGGCTTCGTTGCGGACACCCTTTTCATAGAGCTTGACCCCCGCCAGCAGCATGCCTTCGGCATAGACATCACCCACATCGATAATCAGCCCGGGGGTGGCGGCGCCGATGTCGATATGGTGGGCGGTATTGCCGGAAAAGCCCACCAGCTCGCCTTCGTAGAAGATGGGAATGATCACCGCCAGATCCGGCGAATGACTGGAGCCATAATAGGGGTGGTTATGAATAACCACATCCCCTTCGTGCCATTCCCCGCCCTGCAGGGTCTGCTCTATTCCCCTCAGATAGGCGGGAATGGAGCCGATATGCATGGGGGTGGATTCAGACTCGCAGATGGTCTGAAAATTGGTATCAAACAGCCCTGCTCCCAGATCCTGGGATTCGCGGATGATGGAAGAAAAGGACATGCGATAGAGAATGTGGCCCATCTCTTCCGCAATGGTTTTCAGGGCGCCATTGATCACCTGCAGCGTAATGGGATCTACCTGTGTCTGGTTCATATCAATCATCCTCTCACTGATCCTTGGAAATAAAGAGATTGCCGTACTTCGAGATCCTGGCATTCCAGCCCGGAGGCACCAGGGAGGTAGAGTCGTGCTGCATCAGCAATGCCGGTCCCGGTACCCGCTGCCCGGCCTTCAGGGCCTTGCGGTTATAGCGCGGGGTCATGCATTCCTGACCGTCATCAAACACGGTCGGCCGCTCGTACATGAAGGCCTTGGCCAGATCATCGGCACCGGCCTCCTCGGACAGCGGCCAGTCCAGCTTGCTCGATTCGGCATTGCCGATCACCCTCAGGGTTACCAGCTCCACCACCGCATCCTTGAAACAGTAGCCATAATCGGTTTCGTGAGACTGATGGAAGTTATCGATAACGGCCTGCAGGCTGTCGCGCGTCACTTCCCCTGCAGGAATGGTCGCCCTCAGCTCAAATCCCTGACCGTAGTAGCGGCATTCCGCCAGCCGGGTCAGTACCATGTCCTGCGGCTCGACGCCGTCATCCCGCAGTTTCTGCCGGATTTCCTCTTCCAGCAGCCCCAGGTAGTCACGCAGGCGGGACAGACTCTGTTCAGAGATAGTGTCCAGATCGCACAACAGCGAACGGGTGGCTTCGTATTGCAGGTTGGTGGTCAGCAGCCCGGCCGCCGCGGTAATACCCGGCGCAGGGGGTACAAATACCGCCTTGGCATTGACCTCGTCGGCCAGTGCCGGCCCATGGACCGGACCCGCGCCCCCGAACGGCATCAGCACGAAGTCGCGCGGATCCACGCCCCGGGCGACGGAGTTGGAACGAATAGCCAGGGCCATGTTGTTATTAACGATTTTCAGTATACCCAGAGCCGCATCTTTCACGCTCAGCCCCAGGGGATCGGCGATTTTTTCCTTGATCGCCTTGGCCGACAACGAAGGATCCAGGTTCAGATCGCCGCCCAGCATCTGGTCCGGATCGAGCCGGCCCAGCACGATATTGGCATCGGTTACCGCCGGCTCGGTGCCGCCCCTGTTATAGCAGGCCGGTCCGGGATTGGAGCCCGCCGAGCGGGGGCCAACCTGAAAGCCGCCGGCCTCATCCACATAGGCGATGGAACCGCCGCCCGCACCTATGGTGATCAGGTCGATCATCGGCACCATCACCGGATAGCCAGCCACATAGGAGTCCCTTGGATTCATGATCTTGATCTGACCATCGGACAGGGTGGAAATATCCGCCGAAGTACCGCCGATATCGACGGTGATAATATTCTGCTCGCCATCGAGCTGGGCAAAGTGGTGGCCGCCGATCACCCCGCCCGCCGGGCCCGACATCAGGATATTGACCGGCCGCTCGCAGCAGCTTTCCACCGTGGCCACGCCGCCGTTGGACTGCATGATCCGCAGGTCGGCGGTAATGCCATGCTCGCGCAACTGGCTGGACAGGTGAGTCAGGTAGTGAGAGGTGCTGGGTCCTACATAGGCATTCATGGCGGTGGTGGAGAAACGCTCGTACTCGCGCATCACATCGACCACTTCACTGGAGCAGCACACAAAGGCGCCCGGCATCATTTCCTGGACGATGTCCTTGGCTTTCTGCTCATGCTCACGGTTCAGGAAGGAATAGAGGAAACCGATAATCACCGCCTGTACGCCGCGAGACTTGAGGGTGGCAACCGCCTCCCTGACTTCCTGCTCATCGAGGGGGACTTCAATTTCGCCGTGGGGGGGAAGGATACGTTCGTTGATGGCAATTCGGTTGCGGCGCTTGACCAGGGGATCGGATTGCCAGGGGACATCGAAATGCAACGAGAAGTTATGGGGACGCTTGTGTCTGCCGATATGCAATATATCCCTGAACCCCTTGGTGGTCAGCATACCCACCTCGGCTCCGTTTTTCTCGATGGAGATATTGGTTGCCACTGTGGTGCCGTGCACTATCAAATCTATTTCGTTTTTGTCCAGACCCGCTTTTTCACATATTTCCAGGATACCGCGCATCACCGCGATGGACTGATCCTCTGTGGTACTGGGTACCTTGTGCTCGAATATTCCCTTTCCTATCGAATCTTTTGCCGTTGTTTCGAGTATTAAGTCGGTATTGGTACCGCCCACATCTACGCCAATACGTGCCATGCAGTTCTCCTTCCATCCATTAGAGGAGTCGGTGAAAGGCATCTGATTGTTGCCCCGCCTTTCACCGAGCTGTTTATGATTTCATTATTTTTGCTGACCCAGCTTGTTCAGATATTCCACACAGGTGTCCACCGACTCCACATCGCCGAACTTGGCGTCGATATCAAACAGGTTCCAGGCCACGGCACCCGGAATACGGTCGCCGATACATTCCTTCACCGCGATCGGGCGGAAGCCTTCGGCCATGGCATCACAGATGGTGGTACGCACGCAGGCCGAGGCTGTCACCCCGGTCACCAGCACTGTGTCTACCCCGGCGGCACGCAGGAAGCCGGCCAGGTAGGTGCCCTGGAACGAGCTGGCGTGCTTCTTGATAAGTACCTGCTCACCCTCGATAGGGGCGATACGGGAGTCGATGGCCCACAGCTCTTCGTTATCCTGGGCGCAAAAATCCACCGGGATCTTGTTGTGCCATAGACCCATGTCGGTATTGGGGTTGCTGCGGTCGGTCACTTGGTAACAGGTGGTCACATGTACCACCGGCAGATCATTGGCACGGAAGGCTTCCAGCAGGCGCTGCATGCCGGGGATGATTTCATCGTCAACCTTGTCGCAGGTAAAGGGGTTGCCGGGACGGGTCCAGGCATTGGCCAGATCGACGCTGATCAGTGCCGGCTTCTTGCCGAAACCGACCCGGCGCTGAAAGCCATTGTTTTGATACAGGGTGGTGGCTTCATCGAAGGCCTGGTTCAGCATGCTCATTAAATCCTGGGACATATTAATTCTCCGTTTTCATGTTCTGTGTTGAGTAAATGTCGAATGCGCCGGCAGTTTCTTGCTGCCGTTTTATCCGATGGCAAAAGCAATATTAACGGCCTCAATAATTAACATCCAATTCACTTTTTAAACATATTGATAACCAGGGTGGAATAATAAAACCGGCTGTACCGGCAATAAAAACAACAGGCCGGCATTGAGCCGGCCTGTTGTTTTTACGGTAAAAAATAAGCAGTGCGTCAGGGTCACATAAAACCGGGCAACCAGAGCACCAGGCTGGGAAACAGGGTATAGAGCCCCACCGCCCCCAGCAGGATCAGCCAGTAGGGCAGCGATGCCCAGGCCGCCTCGGTGAGGTTGACCTCGTTTTTGGTGATCGAGGTCAGTACAAACAGGTTGAGCCCGACCGGTGGCGTGATCATGCCAATCTCCATCAGCAGGGTCACTATCACCCCGAACCAGATAGGATCAAAGCCCAGGCTCATCACCATCGGAAAGGTGATGGGTAGTGTCATCAGCAACAACGAGATACCGTCAAAGAAACAGCCCAGTACGATATAGACCAGTACTATCATCAGCAGGATCCCATAGGGACCAAAACCGAGCGATGATATCGCCAACACCGCCTCCCTCGGCAACGCCAGCATGCTCACCGCCTGGGACAGAATCGCCGTGCCCAACATGATAAAGGCAATGGCGCTGAACATGATGGTGGCATTCTTGAATGCGGCCCACAGCTTGCCGAACGTCAGATCTCCCCAGGTAAAGCCCAGCACGATACTGGCCACAACCCCCAGCGATGCCGCTTCGGTGGGCGTCGCTATGCCCATGTAGATGGTGCCCAGCACAAAGAATATCAGGATGGGTAGCGGCCAGATTTGCCCTAATCCCCGACGCACCTCGGCCCAGTCCATAGCTTCTTTGTCGTGTGGCACCACAGCACTGCCAATTTTCGAGCGGATAATGATCCAGCCGAAAAAAGCCGCCGAGATCATCAGCCCAGGCAATATACCTGCCAGAAACAGCTTGCCGATAGAGACATGCTGAGTCGCACCATAGATGATCAACGCCAGGCTGGGGGGGATCAACAGCCCCAGGGTACCGCCGGCCGCCAGGGTGCCTACCACCATGCTCGGCGAATAGCCACGCTGTTTCAGTTCCGGGTAACCGATGGAGCCAATAGCCGCCGCCGTGGCCGAGCTGGAACCGCTGACCGCACTGAACAGGGTGCATACGGCAATATTGGTGTGCAACAACTGGCCCGGAATGCGTCGGAACAGGGGGGTCAGACCGTTATAGACACGGGTGGATACACCGCTGGCCAGCAGTATATCCCCCAGAAAAATAAACAGGGGCACGGCGGTCAGTGAAAAACCTGTCAGCAGATACCAGGCAGAATTGATTGCCAGCGAGGTGGCTCCACCGCCCTGAAAATACAGTAGTACCAGCCCCACCAGCCCCAAAGCCGCCCCCAGCAGGGCGCCGCTGCTCAGCAGCACCAGCAGCCCCGAACTCAACACCATCCAGCTCATTACGCTATCTCCACTGAGTTAACATCACCCTGATCCGGGTCTTTCTTTACCACTGGATTTTTCAAACCATGGCGCAGCTGCACCAGGATGCACAGGACAAATGACAGGGGCATCAGTACCATCCAGGGCCAGAGCAGCAAGCCGCTGATATCCGAGCGGGAATCGATCTCGTAGGAAAAGATCATGAAATCCCATGATTCATAGATGATGATGGCCGAAAACAAAATGAGTACCAGGCTGGCAAACACCTCGGTCAGCCTCGCCACCAACGGGTGCAGGCAGCGGGTAACCAGATCGATGCGGATATGTCTGCCGCAGTTCATGACATGGGGAATGGTCAGAAAGGTCAGCGAAAAGAACAGCAGGCCTGCTAATTCATTGGAAAAATGGACCGGTTTATCAAACACATACCTCAACAGGGTGCTGGCAAAAACCATAAAGGTCATCACTATGCCGCCAGCTACTCCGATAAGAAACAGACCATATGACAACCTGTCTATCAACTTGGCTAAAAAATACATTATTCACCCTCCTGGCGAAAGACAGTGCGGGCAGCAGCACGCCGCCCGCTCTATGCAAATTACAAACTGGCCAACTTGGCCGTGACGGTTTGATAGATCTGCTCGCCATCTTCCCCGGCGCGCTCGGCAATGGCTTTCCATGCCTCGAACGCCGCCTGCTGGAACTGTTCCACATCCAGTTGCGAGAAGTCATCGAGCATGGTCACTCCCAGCGCCTGCCGATTGGCCCTGGCATCGGCCTCGCGCTGGGGATCAACCGCCGCATCGCGGGTTCTCTGCCACAGGTGCTCTCCGGCCTGTTGCAGTACCTGCTGATGCTCGGCACTCAGGGACTTCCAGCTGCGCTCGCTGATCCCGAACAGCGCAGGCACCGCCGCCCAGGGATGCAGGTAGGCTTCATATTTGGTGACTTCATGCAAAGAAACGGTCTCGGCCACGGTCGACAAATAGTAGGCACAATCAACCACACCCGTTTGCAACGCCATATACATATCGTTCTGGGGGATCACCTGGGCGGAAATATCCAGCTTGCCGAAGGCATCGACCAGCTGGGCCGACCAGACCCTGACCTTCTTTTTCTTCAGCTGTTCAAGGCTGTTGAGCGGTTCCTTGCAGTGCAGTCCGACGCTGAACACCGGAGAAACAATGCCGCCTATGGTCTTGATGTTCCATTTGGCATACCCCTTTTCATAGATATCGCGGATGGTCGGCAGGATTTCCAGGTGCTGTTTCGGTTGGGTAATGGCGCCCTGGGCATAGACAGCGGCCAGTTCGGGGGCATCCCGGGTATAGTACTCACCATAGAGCAACGCCATATCTACCGAGCCCCGTTGCAGGATACGCAGCAGATCCGGCTCGTTCAGGCCCAGTGATGCCGCATGGAACACGTCCACCTTCAGATCGCCGTTAGACAGTTGCTCCACCTCTTTGGCAAATTCATTCAGATATCCGGCTTCCGGCCTGGATTCGGCATAACCGCTGTGAAACTTGAGGACTTTAGTGGCGGCCATGGTCATCGGGCTGACAAACAATAACGCCGCCATGGAGGCGGTGACTGCTATCTTTCCAAAAGTTAACTTATCTGCTTTCATCATCATATATCCCTATATACCCAGCTGAATTAACGCCAGGAAAACCATTCCTGACGTTAATCGTGTTTTACTCTTCCAAACTAAACAGCTTTTATTTGTTGTTAAGATTATTCAGATACTCTACACAGGTGTCCACCGACTCCACGTCGCCGAACTTGGCGTCGATATCAAACAGGTTCCAGGCCACGGCACCCGGGATACGGTCACCGATACACTCCTTCACTGCGATCGGTCGGAAGCCTTCGGCCATGGCATCGCAGATGGTGGTACGCACGCAGGCCGAGGCGGTCACCCCGGTCACCAGCACTGTGTCCACCCCCGCGGCACGCAGGAAGCCGGCCAGGTAGGTGCCCTGGAAAGAGCTGGCGTGCTTCTTGATAAGTACCTGCTCGCCCTCCAACGGCGCAATGCGTGAGTCAATGGCCCACAGCTCTTCGTTGTCTTGGGCGCAGAAATCCACCGGTATCTTGTTATGCCACAGGCCCATATCTGTGTTGGGGTTGTTGCGGTCATTGACCTGGTAGCAGGTGGTGACATGCACAATCGGCAGGTTGTTGGCACGGAAGGCTTCCAGCAGGCGCTGCATGCCGGGGATGATCTCGTCATCAACCTTGTCGCAGGTAAAGGGGTTGCCGGGACGGGTCCAGGCGTTGGCCAGATCGACGCTGATCAGTGCCGGCTTCTTGCCGAAACCGACCCGGCGCTGAAAACCGTTGTTCTGATACAGGGTAGTGGCTTCTTCAAAAGCTTGGTTCAGCATGCTCATCAAATCTTGTGACATTATCATTCTCCGACTGTTAGGTAACACTGAGGTATGCACAGGCCAACTCGCTTTCCAGCGACCCTTTTGCCTGCTGACAACACCTACACTAACTAGACTCATTGATAACGTCTAATTCATATTTTTAAAAAATTAATAACAAATTAGCAATGGTTTATTTCCATTTATCCGCTAGCAAAGTGAGAGACCTCCGAACTGAGGCCTATACAGCTTTATTTGCTACCATTGACGAAAAAGCTGATGTATTCATCCTGCGTGATATCGAGAGGATGACCAGTGTGATCTATGTGGGATTCTTGTCAGGATTGGTAGGGAGAATAATCACAATGCCAAGGGTTGATTGCGGTACCGTTTATTCAGATAGGCCTCGATCAGCCGCACGTTGCGCCTGTTGGCCTTAATATCCAATATCCGCACCTGAGCCTTCGCCGCTGCTACACTTTTGCTGGCGATATAAATCCCCTCGAATGATCCTGGCTTGGGATGTACATCCCCACTTTACAAAATGATAATTATTTGTATTATCACCAACCATCTTAATAGTAATACGAGAACACCATGCATCGCAGCTTCTTTCTGACCAAGGCGCTCTCCGCCGTGGCGGCCGTCTGGTCGCTGTCTTTGTTCGCCGACACCATTACCGTTACCGACATCGCCAACCGCCAGGTGGAGGTCGATGTGCCGGTGCAGCGCGTCATTCTGGGCGAAGGCCGCCAGGTTTATCTCACCGCCGTGCTCGACAAGGAAAACCCGTTCCAGCGCATCGTCGGCTGGCGTGACGACTTCGCCAGTGCCGATCCGGACAACTACGCCGTCTACCAGGAAAAATTTCCCGAAATGGCGAACATCCCCACCTTCGGCGGCTTCAAGGACGGCACCTTCGACGTGGAACAGGCGGTGTCGCTCAAGCCCGATGTCATCATCATGAACATCGAGTCCAGGCAGGCCACCGAAGACGCCAAATACATCGACAAGCTAGCTGCCGCCGGCATCCCCCTGGTGTATGTGGATTTTCGTGAACACCCCTTCACCCACACCGAGCCCAGCATGCGCCTTTACGGCCAGCTGTTCGGCGAAGAGGAAACCGCCGAGGAGTTCATCGCCTGGCGCGCCGCCGAAATCGCCCGGGTGACCGACGTGCTCAAGCAGCATCAGCCCGCACGGCCCCAGGTGTTCCTCGACCGGGCCGGCGGCTACTCGGAAGAGTGCTGCATGAGCTTTGGCGACGACAACTTCGGCAAGTTCGTGGAACTGGCCGGCGGCGAGAACATTGCCAAGGACATCATTCCCGCCACCTTCGGCACCCTCAACCCGGAGCAGATCATCACCTCCAATCCCGATCACGTCATCGTGACCGGCGGCATGTGGGAAGCCTATGTGCCCGGCGGCGCCTGGGTGGGCGTGGGTCCGGGCCAGGATCAGGCCGAGGCCCGGCGCAAGCTGGAGGCGCTGACCCATCGCCCGGCCATGACCGGCATCAAGGCGGTGCAACACGGGCAGATGCACGCCATCTGGCACCAGTTCTACAACAGCCCCTACCAGTTCGTGGGTATCCAGCAGATGGCCAAGTGGCTGCACCCCGAGCTGTTCACCGAGCTCGATCCGGAGGCCACCTTCAAGGAGCTGCACCAGCGTTTCCTGCCCGTCGACTACCGTCCCGGCTATTGGGTGTCGCTGACCGATGCAGAGTAACAGTATGGTACCGGCCGCCGGCAGCGGCCGTTACAAGGCCATCGTCTGGCGGCGGCAGCTTATCCTGCTGGGGCTGACCGCCGCGCTGCTGCTCAGCCTGTGCGCCGATCTGGCCCTGGGCCCGGCCCGCTACCAGCTGGGCGAGGTGGTGCAGGCGCTGTTCCTGCCCGACTCGGTGCCGCTGCAGGTGCGGGTGGTGCTGTGGGAAATCCGCATGCCCATCGCGCTGATGGCGGTGGTGGTGGGCGCGGCCCTGGCGGTGGCCGGGGCCCAGATGCAGACCATCCTCAATAACCCGCTGGCCAGCCCCTTCACCCTGGGCATTTCCGCCGCCGCCAGCTTCGGCGCAGCCCTGGCCCTGGCCTTCGGGGTGGCCTTTATCCCGGCGGCCATCGCCTACGTGGTGCCGCTCAATGCCTTCATCATGGCCATGCTGGCGGCCCTGCTCATCCACCTGCTCAGCGCCCGGCGCGGCATGACGGTCAACAGCATAGTGCTGCTCGGCATCGCCCTGGTGTTCACCTTCAACGCCCTGTTGGCGCTGGTGCAGTTTTTCGCCTCGGCCGAGGCCCTGTCGGCGGTGGTGTTCTGGACCATGGGCAGCCTCAGCAAGGCCACCTGGCCGAAGCTGGCCATCACGACCCTGGCACTGGTGCTGGTGCTGCCGGTGTTCGTCCGCCGTGCCTGGGCCCTGACCGCCCTGCGCCTGGGCGAAGACAAGGCGGCGAGCTTCGGCGTCAAGGTCGGCCGGCTGCGGCTGGAGACCCTGTTGCTGGTGAGCCTGCTGGCGGCCATTCCGGTGTCTTTCGTAGGCACCATCGGCTTTATCGGCCTGGTCGGCCCCCATATAGCACGCATGATCATCGGCGAGGATCAGCGCTTCTTCCTGCCGGCCTCAGCCCTGGCCGGGGCGCTGATCCTCTCGGTCAGCTCGGTGGTCAGCAAGTCACTGATCAGCGGCACCATCTTCCCCATCGGCGTGGTGACCTCGCTTATCGGCATTCCCTTCTTCGTTTCCCTTATCCTGTCCCAGACGAGGCGCTCATGGTAAGCATCCGGCTCGAGGAACTCGGTGCCCGTTACGGCAAGCAATTACTGCTGCAGGGTATTTCCACCCCCACCTTCAGGGCGGGCGAGGTGGTGGCCATCATAGGTCCCAACGCCGCCGGCAAGTCCACCCTGTTCAAGCGCATCAGCGGCCTGATCGACGGGCCCGGCCGGGTGCACGTGGCAGGCCTGCGGCCGGAAGGCGGCGGTATCAGCTACATGCCCCAGGACAGCGCCGCCAGCGCCGCCCTCAGCGTGTATGAGTCGGTGCTGCTGGCCTGCAAACAGGGCGGCGGCTGGAGCGTGAGCGAGGCGGAGCTGGCCCGCATCGACCAGACCCTGGCGGCGCTCGGCATTTCTTCCCTCGCCTTTCGCCACCTCGGCGAGCTCTCGGGCGGTCAGCGCCAGCTGGTCAGCCTGGCCCAGGTGCTGGTGCGCGAGCCCGACATAGTGCTGATGGACGAGCCCACCTCGGCGCTGGATCTGTCTCGCCAGGTGGAGGTGCTCGGCCACATGAAAGACCTGGCACGGGAAAAGGGCATGCTGGTGCTGGTGACCCTGCACGATCTCAACCATGTGCTGCGTTTTTGCGATCAGGCACTGGTGATCGCCGGCGGCCGCCAGGTGGCCTGCGGCCCCACCACCGAGATCGTCACCCCGGCGCTGCTGCGCGACACCTACCAGGTAGAGGCGCGGGTGGAGTCCTGCTCCCGGGGCTTTGGCCATGTGATCGTGGACGATATCGCCAGCCAGGGCCGCACCTTCGCCCTGGCGGCCGGCTAGGGCGTCACATAGCGGTGTCGAGGTTTGGCCGCGTACCGCTTGTTTTTACACTGATCGGTGCCCGCAGGGCACCTCAGGGACCATAACGTGACCACGACCCACTACCGCCAGAGCTGGCGGATGCTGAGCCCGGCGGCCCGCCTGCTGGTATGCAACGGCCTCTTCTTCAACCTCGCCTTCTACATGACCCTGCCTTACCTGGCCTTTCACCTGGGCGGCACCCTGGGGCTGACCGGCTGGGCGACTGGTCTGGTGATGGGC
Organism: Zobellella maritima; assembly: GCF_003075035.1. Lineage (GTDB taxonomy): Bacteria > Pseudomonadota > Gammaproteobacteria > Enterobacterales > Aeromonadaceae > Oceanimonas > Oceanimonas maritima. The sequence goes on from NZ_QCZE01000001.1 coordinate 1,877,953, forward strand.
ATGCGGGTGTTCAGCCAGCAGGGCCTGTTCCTGCTGGGCGGCGCCTTGGGCGACCGGCTGGGTTACCGGCCCGCCATCGTGCTGGGCTGCCTGGTCCGCAGCCTGGGCTTTGCCCTGCTCGGCTGGGCCGGGGATCTGTCACTGCTGCTGCTGGCCGCCTTTCTCACCGGCTTTGCCGGCGCCCTGTTCACCCCCTGCGCCCAGGCCTATCTGGCGTCGGAATGCCTGGACGGCCGCCAGCGCCAGCAGGCCTTTGCCCTGCACAACCTGGCCAGCCAGCTCGGGCTGCTGTTGGGCCCCCTGGCCGGCATGCTGCTCACCGACATCGACTTTGTGGTGACCGGCCTGGTGTCTGGCGGCATCTTCCTGCTGCTGACCGCCCTGCAGTGGCGGCTGCTGCCCCCCAGCCCCCGGCACGTCCGGGAGCGGCCGCCCGCCTGGGGCGAACAATGGCGGGATCTGATCGGCAACGGGCCCTTCCTGCGCTTTACCCTGTTGGCGGCGGCCTACCAGCTGCTGTTCCACCAGCTGTATCTGGCCGTGCCCGCCTATATCAACAGCCAGCAGCAGGCCACCGAGCTGCTCAGCGGCGTGTTCACCCTGACCGCCATCATCGGCGTGCTGCTGCAACTGCCCGCCAGCCAGCTGGTGCAACGCCGCCTGGGAGTGGCCCGGGGCATGGGGCTGGGCCTGGGGCTGATGGGCGCCAGCTACCTCGCCCTGCCCTGGCTGCAACCCTGGCCGGTGGCCGCCAGCCTGATGCAGGCGACCTGCCTCTCGCTGGGCTCCATTCTCTGCTTTCCGCTGTTTTCCGCCCACCTGCCCCACTACGCCGGCAACCGGCCGCTGGGCGGCTATTACGGCTTTTATTCCAGCCTGGGCGGCTGTGTTGCCCTGCTCGGCAACGTACTGATCGGCGCCCTGCTGGGGGAGGCAGCCACGTCCCCGTCCAACGCCATCTGGTACGGCCTGGCGCTGTGCGGTCTGGTCGCGGGCTGGGCCCTGTACCGGCAGCTGCGCAAGGAGGATTTGGCAAGACCAACAGAGGAGCCACATGCTGCCGGATTACCTCAGAAATGCCCAGCACCGGTTGTAGCAGAGCCGCGAAGTGGCAGGCGTTGATGGACACCCGCCGAAGTGGCGGCCGATGCCCGAATGCCGCCGATAGCGGGAATACCGGACCGGCGGGAACACTTCCCGGCCCCGGTGCAGAGGCTGTGCTTGCTGTTTCATGCTCGGCGGCTTAAATCTGCGTGGGGGCTATTTTATTGTGGTAGGCCTCGATCAGCCGCACATTGCGCTTGTTGGCCTTGAAGGCGAAGTCGAACAGATCGCCGATGACGGGGATGGTGCCGACCAGCAGCTCCAGCAGCACATTCAGCCCCATGCGGGCGAGCAATGAGCCGGGCACCTTCATGCGCGCGGCTTCCATCAGGATGTAAGACGACAGACCGGCGGCGGCCAGGTCGCCGACGCCGGGCACCAGGCCGATGATGCCATCCAGACCGATCCGGAAGCCGCCGGGCAGCCTGATTGAACTGTCCAGTAGCCAGGCAAGCCGTGCCAGGCGTGCCCGGGTCATGGCTGATTGGTCGAACGTTTGCCTTCCCACTCCGGCAGACATGCTGTTCCCCCCTCGAATCTGAACCATACTTACTTTTTGGCAATAATCCACACAGCATGCACTATGCCGGGAATATAGCCCAGCAGGGTGAGCAGGATATTGAGCCAGAAATGTTTGCCGAATCCGACCTGCAGGAAGACGCCCAACGGCGGCAGCAAGATAGCGATAATGATCCTGATAAAATCCATGGTGGTCATCCTCAATAAAAATGCCCCTGAGCAAGGCTGCTCAGGGGCATTATAAGTCAGCTGGCGGCGATGGGTTATCAGCTGCCCAGTACTACCGTCTTGCCCTGGTACATGAATACCCGTTGCTCGATGTGGTACTGAATGGCCCGGGCAAGGGTGATGCACTCGATATCGCGCCCCTTGGCCACCAGATCTTCCGGATAATGGCTATGATCCACCGGCTGTATCCCCTGGGTAATGATGGGGCCCTCATCCAGATCATTGTTGATGTAATGGGCGGTGGCACCTACCAGCTTGACCCCTTTTTTATAGGCCTGGTGGTAGGGCATGGCGCCCTTGAAGCCGGGCAGCAGCGAATGGTGGATATTAATGGCCCAGCCTTCCAGTTTGGTGCATAGCTCGGGGCTGAGCACCTGCATATAACGGGCAAGTACTACCAGCTCTGCCTCGCTTTCGCGGATGATATCCCACATCTGCGCCTCCTGCTCGGCCTTGGTCTCGGGCGTGACCGGCAGGTGGTAGAAGGGAATATGATGCCAGTCCGCCAGCCGCTGCAGATCCGGATGGTTGGAAATGATGGCCGGGATTTCAATACCCAGCTGGCCGGTACGGTAGCGATAGAGCAGATCATTGAGGCAATGGTCAAATTTGGAGACCAGGATCACCACGTTGGGCTTGCGGCTGCGATCGGTCAGCCGCCATTCCATATCGAAGTCGGCGGCGCGAGCGGCAAAGCCCGCTCGGAACGCCTCTTCATCAAACGGCTGCTCCTGGGGACGGCGAAATTCGGCGCGAATAAAAAACTGCCCGGCACGGGCGTCGTCGAAGGTCTGCATATCGGCCACATAACAGCCCTGCTCCCGCAGGTAACGGGTCACCACATCGACGGTACCGAGTCTGCTCGGGCTGGTCGCATTGAGAATATAGGTGTCGGGGTGGGTCATGGGTCACCTCCTGTGGTTGAATCCATGTTGGCCTTGAAAAATCGGGACCGAGCCCGATGGTAATAAACAGACACAGGAGCTGGGCCTGCCTTATTTCGGACCATACTAAAGAGTGAAACGACCGCAGGAGTGATTGGCTGCGTCCGGCTGATATGTATTTGCGACAAAATCCTTACTCGCCCCGCCCCCCGGGGAGTCGCTTTACGACAACATCAGGCCGCCGACAGAGCCGCTTTCATCAACAGTCGCACATAATATAGACAACATAATAAAACCAATGAAAAAATAAACGGGAGAACACAGATGGATAATCGCTTGAAAGGGGGACTGTTAACCGTCGCCGGGGTCACCGTCCTGAGTCTGGATGCCCTGCTGATCAAGCTGATCAGCGCCGACCCCTGGATCCTGCTGTTTTGGCGGGGGATGCTACTGAGCCTGTGCATCGGTAGTTACTGTCTGTATCGTGCCCGCAGCTACCGGCCCACCCGCAAGCTACTCTCCCTCGGCCTGGGCTCGGCGCTGTTTTATGCCGTTTGCACCGTGACCTTTGTTATCTCGATACGGCTCACCAGCGTCGCCAATACCCTGATCATCCTCAGCGCCGCGCCCCTGATCGGCGCCCTGCTGAGCCGTTTTGTACTAAAAGAGTCGGTGTCAGGGCGTACCTGGCTGGCCATCCTGCTCTGCCTGGGCGGCTTGCTGCTGGTTTTTTCCGGCAGCCGGGACGGCAACCACCTGCTCGGCGATCTGATCGCCCTGCTGTGCGCCGCCAGCATGGCCGCCAAATTTGTGGTGGAGCGGGCCGCCAGCCCAGCCAACATGACGCCGGCGCTGGTACCGGCCGGCCTGCTGGTCAGCCTGTTCGCCCTGTTTCAAACCCCCACCCTGGCGGTACCGAGCGAAGACATACTGTGGATGGCCTTACTCGGCCTGGTGGTGGTCCCCCTGGCCTACGCCCTGATAACACAAGGCCCCCGCTACCTGTCGGCCCCGGAAGTGGGCCTGATCATGCTGCTGGAAATGGTGCTCGGCCCCTTGTGGGTTTGGCTGGTATTGGCCGAACAACCCAGCCAGCAAGCCTGGATGGGCGGCTTGGTGGTGGTTGCCGCCCTCGTCTGTCAGTCCTGGCCGGGCCGCCGCAGCAAGGCATCCTTAGTCAAGCGTCCCTGCGAAGCCTGATCCCGATGCCACTCCCCAAGGCCGACCGATGTCACCCTATGGCAGCAAAGGCCGGGGGGCGCCTGTTCCAGTCGCACGCCACGCGAGTGTAGCAGGCGAAAACCAGGCCAATAACACAAAAGCGCCGGGATCATCCCGGCGCTTTTAATAATGTGTTCTGCTATCGAAGCATGAATACCCAGGCTCAGTATTCAACCTCCATGGCGCCCGCCACCCTGGTGCAGCAAGACAGCACATAGCCGGCCTCGATTTCCTCTTCGGTAATACCGCCGTTATGCTCCATCTGGTAATTTCCGGAATTGACCTTCACCCGGCAGGCGCCACAGATCCCCATGCCGCAGGCCTTAGGAATACTGACACCGGCTTCGAGGGCCGCCTCGTTCAGGTTGGTCCCCTTCACCACGTCGACGCTGACACCGGAATCGGCAAAGCTGACCGCAACCGTCTCCAGCTGCTCCAGCTCGGCCTCCAGTATTTCGGCCTCGTCCGCATGTTCTTCGGCCTGACGAATATCTTCAACGGGCGTCGCGCCAAAGGACTCTTCATGGTAGCGGCGCATGTCAAAACCGGCGTCTTCAAGCAAGGCGCGAATGGCCCGCATATAGGGCGTGGGGCCGCAGCAGAACACTTCTCGCTCAAGAAAGTCGGGGGCGATCAGCTCCAGCATGTGCCGGTTCAAGTAGCCGCGGTAACCGCTCCAGGCCTGGCCCACCTCGATGCGCTCGCAGATCAGGTGCAGTTTGAAATTGTCGATGCGGGAAGACATGTATTCCAGCTCGGCGCCGTAGATCAGATCCCGGGGCGTACGGGCGCTGTGCGCAAACACCATGTCGACCTCGGAGTCGGTATTGAACCACCAGCGTGCCATCGACATCACAGGGGTGATGCCCACTCCACCGGACAACAGCAGCACCTTGTCGGCCGGGTAATCCAGGCAGTTGAACTGCCCCACCGGGCCATGCACCGCCAGCTGATCACCGGAGCGCAGGTTGTCGTGCAACCAGTTCGACACCACGCCCCCGGGCACCCGCTTCACCGTGATGGAAAAACTGTAAGGAATGGAAGGCGCGCTGGAGATGGTGTAGGAGCGCATCACCCGCTCACCATCGATGTCCAGCTCCAGGGTCACGAACTGGCCGGGCTTGAAGAAAAACAGCACCGGCTGGCCCATGCTGAAGGTAAAGGTACAGACGTCATGGGTTTCCTGTATCACCTTGACGCAACGGACCAGGTGGCGACCATTGTCCCAGGTCTGGGTATTCACCGGGTTGAGAAACTCAGCAGTGTTAATACTCATTGCATACTCCTTGTTCATTCCTGCTCACTGCCTGCCCGGCAATCATGGGGCCACGGCATTTACAATTCGATACCCGCCAGCCATTCCTTCCAGCGCATGGTCAGGTTGGCGCCCACCGATAAAAAGGGCTCGGGCGGTAACCGCCGGGGCGCCTCATGGCCCATGAATTCGTCCAACAACGGGGAACTGTGCTTGAGCGCCAGCTCCGCCGCCATCATACCTGAAAGAGTCCCTTTCACCGTTCCCAGACCATTCTGGCAAGCGGCGGAATACACCCGTTCCTCCAGCTCGCCAAAGGCCGGTACCGAGTTCCAGGACAGACACAACCGGCCGCCCCAGCGGTGCTCCATGGGCACGCCCTCGAGCATGGGAAAACGGGCGGTAAAGGCCCGGTCATGGGCCCGGGCCACGTCCCGAATCTGCCGCTCGGACACTTCCATCGACTGATTCAGGGTAAAACGGTTACGCACCGTGACCCGGTCACCGCTGCCCATCAGGCTCGAGACCCGGCGTACCGTGGTACCCATAGGATCCGCCGGCAACACGCCCCAGTCCGGCACCCCACCCAGGCGGGCCGCTTCGCCGGCCGACAGGGCCCGGGTCATGGAGGCATAGGTAAACACGTGCAGCAGCTGGCGCGGATAAAAGCCGAACGACTGAATATGGCCGTTCACCGCCAGGATCACATGCCGGGCGCGAACCCGGCCCTGGGGGGTGTGCAGCACGTGCTCGTCCCCAAGATCCATTTTCAGCACCGGGCTCTGCTCGTAAATATCCACCCGTTCGGCCAGGCCCTCGGCCGCCATGCGAATAAAAGCGGCCGGCTGGATCATCACCGCGCCCGGGGTATAGAGCCCCTTCTGGTAAAAATCGATGCCGGTGTGATCCTTCATCTCGCCGGCACTGAGCAGCCGATACTGCTCACCCAGCCCCTCAAGGTGACGGACATAGCTGTCGATATGCTGCTCGCCCTTGGTGGTCGCCGCCCCGGTCAGCTTGCCGCAAGGGTCAAATACCCGCTCGGGCATGCGGAACTCCCGGGCCATATTGCGGGCAAAATCGATGGCCGCCCGGTTTAACCGGATCTGGCGCACATCGGCATCGGCCACCCCGGCATAGGTTTCCGAGTTCAACTCATGGGGCAGGTCGATCATAAAGCCGCTGTTACGGCCCGCCGGCCCCTGCGCCAGTCTTCCTGCCTCCAACAACACCACGCGGTCGTTGCCGGTCAGCTGGCTCAGGCGCCGGGCCGCGGCCATTCCCGCAAAACCGCCCCCTATCACCACCCAGTCGGCCCGAATATCCTCTTTCAGCTCAGGGTGAGTGCGCGCGGGCGGAAGAATACTGTTCCAGCCAGCCGGCCCGGTATCCCTGGGAAGGCGGCGGACATTGATGGTTTTGGTCATTCTCCGATTCCTCTCGAAGAAAATTACGTCACGACAAGCCCGGCGCCGTACGCCGGGCGTTATCGGCTCAGTCGTTCAGATCAAGCCAGATGGTTTTCAGCTGGGTGTACTGATCGTGGGCATGAACGGAGTTGTCACGGCCGCCAAAGCCCGATTGCTTGTAGCCGCCAAAGGGCGTGGTGGCATCGCCCTCACCGAAGCAGTTCACGGTGACGGTACCGGCGCGTACCGCCCGGGCCGCCCGCAGCGCCTTTTTGGCATTGCCGGTGAATACCGAGGCCGCCAGGCCGTAGTCGGTATCATTGGCGACCGCAATGGCCTCCTCGACGCTGGACACGGTAATCACCACCAGAATCGGGCCGAAGATTTCTTCCCGCGCCAGCACGTCGCCGTTCTTCACGCCGTCAAATATGGTCGGCGGCACGCAGTTGCCGGCCATCGGCTCACCGCCCAGCAGCACGGTGTGACCGTCCTGCTTGCCCCGGTGCAGATAGCTCACCACCTTGTCGAAATGCCCCTTGTCGACCAGGGCACCCAGCTTGTTGGCCGGATCCAGGGGGTCACCGGTGCGCCACTCGCGGGTCTTGGCGCACACCCGCTCGAGCAGGGCCTCCTTGATGTCTTCGTGAACGATCAGCCGTGAGCCGGCGGAGCAGTTTTCGCCCATGTTCCAGAAGGCGGCGGCCACCACATGGTCGGCCACGGTGTCCAGGTTTTCGGCGTCGTCCAGCACGATACAGGGGTTCTTGCCGCCGCATTCCAGCACCACTTCCTTGAGGTTAGACTCGGCGGCGTAGTTCAGGAACAGCCGGCCGGTCTCAGTGGAGCCGGTAAAGGTCACCATGTCCACATCCGCATGGCGGCCGATGGCCGCCCCCACCTCGGAACCGCGACCGGTGACCACGTTCAGCACGCCGTCCGGCAAGCCCGCTTCGTGGGCCAGCTCGGCCACCCGCAGGGTGGTCAGTGAGGTCTGCATGGCGGGCTTTAGCACCACGGTACAACCTGCCGCCAGCGCCGGGCCCAGTTTCCATCCCAGCATCAACAGCGGAAAGTTCCAGGGCAGCACGGCGCCCACCACACCGATGGGCTCGCGCACCACCATGGCCACGGCACCCGAGCCTACCGGCGCGGTTTGGTCGTAGATCTTGTCAATCGACTCGGCGTGCCACTTGATAAAGTGGATGGTTTCGGGCACGTCGACGGTTTCACACTCGGCGATCGGCTTGCCGGAGTCCAGGCTTTCCAGCACCGCCAGCTCACGGCTGTGCTGCTCCATCAGCTCGGCCAGCTTCAGCAACACCGCCTTGCGCTCGTTGGGGTGCAGCTCGCTCCAGCGGCCATCGTCAAAGGCTTCGCGGGCGGCCTGTACCGCCAGGTCCACATCTTCGACACCGCAGGCGGCAATCTCGGCAAGGGTTTCACCGGTGGCCGGGTTGGTGGTCGGCAGGGTCTTGCCGGACAGGGCCGGACGAAAACGACCGCCGATAAAGCTCAGGGTCGGGAATTGCAGCTCGGCCGCCATGGCATGGTATTGTTCCCGGGTCAGCAGTTCGCTCATAACTTATTCTCCCTTCTCGATGCCGGCGATGGTCGCCTTCAGGGTGCCGATGACCTGTTCCAGCTGCTGCTTCTCGCTCTCTTCCAGGCCCAGCAGGGGCTTGCGGGTACTGCCGGCAAACTGACCCGACAGGGTCACACCGTGCTTGATGCACTGAATGAACTTGCCGCCCTGCTCCAATACGCTCATCAACGGCATCATGGCGGCCATGATGCGGCGGCCCTTGTCGAAGTTCCCTTCCACCACACAGGCGTTATAGAGGGCCACGTGCTCTGCGGGCAGGAAGTTGGAGCCGCCACACACCCAGCTCTTCGCGCCCCAGGCAAAGAATTCCAGGGCCTGATCGTCCATGCCGCAAGACAGCTGAATACCGGAATCACCATTGGCCAGCAGGTGCAGGCGGTTGATGTCGCCGGAGCTTTCCTTGATGGCGCAAATATTGGCCGAGCCGCTTACCCGCTCGAAAAACTCTTCGCCCATGGTCACGCCCATGCGCGCCGGGTAGTTGTACAGCATGACTGGCAGGTTGGCGGCCTTGTCCACGGCCAGCACGTGCTCGGCCAGCTCCCGTTCGGTAGGCAGGGAATAGGGCGGTGTGGCCACCAGAATGGCATCGGCACCCTGCTCCACCGCCACTTTGGCCAGGCTGATGGACTCCTCGGGGTTGATGGAGCCGGTACCAAAGATCACCGGCACCCGTCCGGCGCTGCGCTCCACAGCCACCTGCAGCAGCTGGCTGCGCTCGGCAAAAGATTCCACGTAATACTCGCCGGTGGTGCCGCCAACAATAATGCCGTGAACGCCGGCCTCGATGAGGGAGTCAATCAGGGCGCCGAACGCCGCATAATCAATGCTGTTGTCTTCAGCAAAAGGGGTAATGACCGGGGTATATATTCCTTCAAATCGCATGGGCTTCACCTATATCCCTATGAATATTCGCTTAAGAATCCCACCTGGCTATCGCATTAATATTCGGGCGGGGTTAGTTTTTCGGGTAACAAAATATTAACCACGACCATTCGGCGCCCACAACATACTTTTATTTAGCAGTAAACATAACCTGGTGTTATCAGGCATCAAAAAGAAAAGCCTGCGTAAGGCAGGCTTCAGATATGGTTCATTAAAAGGCGTGTTCAGCCGTGAATAAATAACAAAGAATTTCGCCCACGGTTATAACAAAAAGGGTCAAGGAACGAATAATATTTTCTTGATGAAAATAATAACCGTCGGTTATCCATGGCCATCACTCTCCCCGCTCTTCGCCGACGGATACCATCGAGATCCGTTCATCATTCATGCAGCCCAGCAGCCAGTCGCGAAAACGGCACAATATTTCGTTATCGGCCCGGCTTTCGAGGTAAGTCAGGAAGTGACACTTTTCCCGGAAAATGACCTCCTGCTCCACCGGCCGTACCAGCAGACCTTCCTCCACCAGAGGCGCCACCAGGTGATGCCAGCCCAGGGACACGCCCTGATGATTCAGCACCATCTGGATCAGCATGTTGTAATCGTTGGCATTGAACAGATGCTTGTCACTGGTTGAACGCTTTTCCAGGTTGATATTGAAAAAGGAGAACCACACGCTCCAGTCCACATGCTCCGCCACCTGGGCCCTGCCGTAGGGGCTGAGATTCAGCAGCACCGTATTGCGCATCCCCTCCAGGGTGGCAATGGCCGGGTTATCCTGCAAAAAGGCAGGGGTACAGACCGGGTAGATCAAATCATGAAACAGCGGAATGGAATGATAGCCTTCACGCGGATCTGAAATCTTGTTGATAAAAAGATCCGGGTGTACACCGGGCTCCATCTGCAGGTAATTGCCGGTGGTCACCACATTAATGTCGATGTCCGGATTGCTGGCGAAGAAATCGGGCAGACGGCGCGATAGCCAGAGTCCGGAAAAGGCCGGCGAACAACAAATGGTGAGGGCCGGCTTGCCGCTTGTGTTGCTCTGGATCCGCTCGGCGGCCTGGGCAATGTTAACAAATGACAGGTAGGCCGCATCATAAAGAATGGTGCCGGCTTCGGTCAGCTCCACAGTGCGGCCGGTGCGCTTGAACAGCTCCACGCCCAGGTGGGTTTCCAGCTCGCGGATCTGACGGCTGATGGCCGCCTGAGTCACACAGAGTGCTTCCGCCGCCCGTGTAAAGCTCAGATGCTTGGCTGCAGCCACAAAGGATCTCACCGCCGTCAGCGACGGCATTCTGACCAGTATTTTGTCCGGTTCTACAAGCTTAGCCATAATATTTAGTTGTTAATTGCCCTGATTAAAAGTCGCTTTACCCAGTTGTACCCCACTTGTAAATTCCCTCTGAACACAAGGTGTTCCTGATACCTGTGCGGAAATATGCCGCTCACTGCTCCCTATCAGGAAATATGACAATGGCCGCCAACCGGGCACCGCAGTCTACACCCGGGAGCCCGTTTCACAAATACCGTCACGCAATAACGGGTGCCGCCGCACACTAATAAGGAGTTAGATCCTAATGGAAGTCAAGATGATGACAAATGAGCAGAAAACCCTGGATCTCGTCGAGCAGCGCAAGCCGCGCCACGGCCTCAACCGCGAACTCTATCACGATGCGGATGTGTTCCAGCAGGATCTCGAGCAAATCTGGCACAAGGAATGGATTTTTGCTGGCCATACCTTCGAAATTCCGAAAGCAGGCAATTACCTGACCCTTAAAATTGGCAACTACCCCGTGGTGGTGGTGCGTGACAACAATGGCGAGGTGCGGGCGTTCCATAACAGCTGCCGCCACCGGGGCTCCCGATTGTGTACCGAAGCCAAGGGCAAGGTCGCCAAGCTGGTCTGCCCCTATCACCGCTGGACCTATGATCTGGACGGCAAGCTCAGGTTTGCCGCCAATATGGGCGAGCAGTTCAACCCCGACGAACACGGCCTGCTGCCGGTCCATTGCGAGCAGGTCAACAGCTATATCTACGTGAGTGTGGCTGAACAGGCGCCGGATTTCGAGCCCTTTCGCCGGGACGTCTCCCCCTTTATCGCGCCCCACAATCTGGAGGACTGCAAGGTTGCCTTTGAGTCGAACCTGATTGAAAAAGGCAACTGGAAGCTGGTGTTTGAAAACAACCGGGAATGTTATCACTGCGATGGCTGCCACCCCGAGCTGATTAACTCCTTCATGGAAAACATGTCGGTCGCCGGCGTGGGTGGCAATGATGATCCGGAGCTGGTCGCCTTCTGGGAGCGCTGTGAAGCGGCAGGACTGCCCAGCCGCCTGGTCATGGACCCCGACGGCCGCTATCGCATGACCCGTATTCCGCTGTTCAAGGACGCCGTCAGCTACACCATGAACGGCCAGCCCGCGGTCAAGGGCAGGCTGGACAATGCCGACGAGCAGAATATCGGTGCCCTGCTCTATTTCAACTACCCTTCCACCTGGAATCATTTCCTGGGGGATCTCGCCCTGAGCTTCCGTATTCTGCCATTGGGCCCGGGTGAAACCCTGGTAACCACCAAGTGGCTGGTGCACAAGGATGCCCAGGAAGGGGTCGACTATGACCTGGATAACCTGACCAAGGTGTGGCTGGCCACCAACGATCAGGATCGTCGGCTGGTAGAGGAAACCTTTCAGGGCACCGGCTCACCGTCCTATATTCCTGGCCCTTACTCCGATATTGCCGAAAACGGTGTCTGTCAGTTTGTTGACTGGTACTGCGATACCATGAAAAAGAAACTCGGCAACCTGCGCTGACACCAATACGGTGACGCCTTGAAGGGCGTCACCTCACCGCATTTACCGCCGATTACTTTTATTACGGCCTGTTCCCTGATATTGGCAGCCCGCCAATAAATGGCCGTATGCCTTTCTTGTTGTCTTTTTATTTTAATTTCCCGCTTCTGCTCCCTGGCGCCACTGTATAACCAAGGGTATTGATGCCTTTAATTACTCACTTTCCCGCTTTCAACATTCGCACCATTTCCGCACATGCATGCACCAAAGAACAATAACTTCTGGTTATGTTTTTCACCCACCAAATATAGTTGGACGCTTTCACCACAAGTCCATAAATTGGTCAACAGTAAATGAATTGTTAATTGAAACTCATTCGATGAGCAAATAACAGCATGAACTTTTGCCTGCAACCCCAAAAGTCTGACGGCCTGTCACAACAGGACGTTTAACTTTAAGAAAGGAAGATCACTGCCATGGTTACAAGGAAGGAATCAAAAGAAATCCTCTCGGTCAGCAATATCTATAAAGTCTTCGGCGATAAGCCGGACATTGCCATGAACATGCTTAAAGAAGGCGCGGCAAAGGACGAGATCTTTGAAAAAACCGGCCAGGCCGTTGGCGTGGTTGACGCCAGCTTCTCGGTCAACAAGGGCGAAATATTCGTCATCATGGGTCTGTCCGGCTCGGGCAAGTCCACCATGGTGCGCCTGCTCAACCGCCTGATCGAGCCCTCGGCCGGCACCATTCGCCTCAATGGTCGCAACATCACCGGCCTGTCGGATGCGGACCTGCTGCAGGTGCGGCGCCGGGACATGAGCATGGTGTTTCAGTCCTTTGCGCTGATGCCCCATATGACGGTGCTGGAAAACGCGGCCTTTGGGCTGTCGGTCTCCGGTGTCAATGAAAAGGAGCGCCACGCCCGAGCCAGCGATGCCCTGGCCCAGGTCGGGCTGGCGGAGCATGGCGCCAGTTATCCGCACCAGCTGTCCGGCGGCATGCAGCAACGGGTCGGCCTGGCGCGTGCCCTGGCCAATGATCCCGCCATTCTGCTGATGGACGAGGCGTTTTCGGCCCTGGATCCGCTGATCCGTCATGAAATGCAGGGGGAGCTGATCCGCCTGCAGCGTGAGCAGGAACGCACCATCATCTTTATTTCCCACGATCTGGAAGAGGCCATTCGCATCGGCGATCGCATCGCCATCATGGAGGGCGGCAGGGTCATTCAGATTGGCACCCCGAAGGAAATTTTGACCAACCCCGCCAACGATTACGTGGAAACCTTTTTCAAGGGGGTCGACGTGTCCAAGGTGCTCAAGGCCGGCGACATTGCCAGGCCCCAGCCAGACAGCCAGATCCGGGTGAATGGCAAGGTGCCTCCCTTCGCCGCCACCGAACAGTCGCCCTTTGGTTATCTGGTGGACGAAGCAGGCGGCTTTAAGGGAGTCATCGCCCCCCGGGAGCATGCCGGCAAGACCCCGGATCTGCAGACCCTGCTGGCTTCACGCATCGACCAGCATCCCGGCATCTACACCGACACCCCCCTGCATGAGGTGCTGGACACCGTGGCCACCACGCCCTATCCGATTCCCGTTATCGACCGGGACGGCACCTTTCACGGCACCATATCCCGAAGCCAGCTGCTGCAGACCCTGAGTCACCGCTGACCCGCGATCGCCGCCCCTCACTCAAGGAAGGAGTAAAAAAATGTCAGAATTCACCCTGCTGGATCCGTTTCAATACCTGAATATCCCCCTCGGCGAATGGGTCGAGAGTATGCTCAACTACCTGGTACAGAACTTTCGTGGTCTGTTCCGTACCATCCGCTGGCCGATAGACCAGGTGCTCAACGGTGTCGAATATATCCTGCAATCCATTCCGCCCTTGATCGGCATTGTGCTCTCTTCCCTGCTCGGCTGGCAGCTGGCTGGCAAGAAAATGGGCCTTTTCTGTGCCGTCACCCTGTTCTGCCTGGGCCTTATCGGCGTCTGGTCCGAGTCGATGACCACACTGTCACTGGTGCTGACCTCGGTCTTTTTCTGCGTGTTGTTCGGTATTCCCCTGGGCATTCTGTGTTCACGCAGCGATCGCGTCGAACGCATTGTGCGCCCCGTGCTGGATGCCATGCAGACCCTGCCTGCCTTCGTTTACCTGGTCCCCGTGGTGATGCTGTTCGGCATCGGCAACGTGCCCGGTGTACTGGTTACTATCATCTTTGCCCTGCCGCCGCTGGTGCGCCTGACCAACCTGGGCATCCGCCAGGTGCCGGCCGACAAGGTTGAGGCGGGCCGCGCCTTTGGCTGCACGCCACGCCAGATGCTGTTCCGCATTCAGCTGCCCCTGGCCACCCCCACCATCATGGCCGGCCTGAACCAGACCCTGATGCTGTCGCTGTCGATGGTGGTGATCGCTTCCATGATTGCGGTCGGCGGCCTCGGCCAGATTGTATTGCGTGGTATCGGTCGCCTCGATATGGGCCTGGCCACCGTGGGTGGTGTGGGTCTGGTGCTACTGGCCATCTTTCTCGACCGCCTGACCCAGGCCATGGGTAAACGCGCCGAGACAAGCCATACCCAGCACTGGTACGAGAGCGGACCAGCAGGGATCTGCGTCAGCCTCTACCGCGGCCTGCAAGGCAAGCAGCATTCACCCAGAACCAACCCCTGAACCCGTATAAGACAAGACCGCAACAACCATCATATGGAGTATGAGAAGATGCACATTGAGTTCAAGCAACTGTCAAGGAAAGCACTGACCGCCACCGCCCTGTTCACCCTGTCTTTTGGCGGCGCCGTCCAGGCACAAAGCCAGCCGGGCGAGGGCATAACGGTCGCACCCATTTTCCCCAGCATCGCCGAAGAGCGCTTTCGGGGAGAGATCGCCATCGCCGGCCTGAAAGAGCTCGGCTACGAGGTAGAAGAGCCCAAGGAAACCGAATATCCGGCCATGATGCTGGGTATTTCCAACGGTTATGCGGATTTCACCGTTCATCTCTGGGAGGTGCTGCACGACAACTTCTATCAAAAAGCCGGTGGCGACGACACCATGGTGAAGACCGGCAGTATTATCCCCGGCGTGCTGCAGGGCTACCTGATCGACAAGAAAACCGCCGATGCCTACAACATTCGCTCGCTGGAAGATCTGAAAAAACCGGAGATCGCCAAACTGTTCGACAGTGATGGCGACGGCAAGGCCGATCTCACCGGCTGCAATCCGGGCTGGGGCTGTGAGCTGACCATAGAACACCATATGCAGGCCTATAACCTGGGAGACTATGTCGAGCATAACCGGGGCTCCTACTTCGCGCTGATGGCAGACACCATTGCCCGCTATCAGGCCGGCCAGCCCATTCTCTATTACACCTGGGTGCCGCAGTGGATTGCTGGCGTGCTGGTGGAAGGCAAGGACGTGGAGTGGCTGGAAGTGCCCTTTACCAGCCTGCCCAACGGCGAAGAGGGGGTGAACACCCTGTATGAAGGCAAGAACCTGGGTTTTGCCATCGACAAGGTGACGGCGGTCATGAACCGTGACTTCGCCGAAGAAAACCCGGCCGCGCAGGCTTTCCTGTCCCAGGTGCAGATTACCGTCGCCGATGAAAGCGCCCAGAACCTGAAGATGCAGAACGGCGAAAAATCAATGCAAGACATCAGGCGTCATGCCCAGGAATGGATTGCCGCCAACCGCAACACCTTTGACGGCTGGCTGGAACAGGCCCGGGCAGTGACCAACTGACACCGGCGGTTGAACAGTCCACGGTAATTGCTTTTCCCGCTGATGGGAGCAGGTGCCCAATCGGGCACCTTTTTTATGGTCGATTCACAGAGGATGGACACCATGTCTTTATATCAGTTTGTCAAGGAACTGACGTTTGCGGATGTGCCCGAGCATACCCGCTATCTGGTCGGCACGGCGCTGCTGGACATTCTGGGAGTAGCCGCCGGGGCACAGAAAAACCACACCACAGAGTGCGTAAAGAATTATGCCCTCGCCCACTACCCGCCCGCCCGGCTGAGCAGCCGGCTGCTGTTTGACGGCCGGCCGGTGCACCCACTGGGGGCGGCCTGGTTTGGCGGCTTCACCATCGACAGCCTGGATGCCCACGAAGGCCATTTCACTTCCAAGGGCCATGCCGGCGCCACCGTAGTGCCCGCCCTGCTGGCCCTGGTCGATGCCTGCCGCGACCAGGGGCGTTCCATCACCGGCGCCGAATTCCTGACGGCGTTGACCATCGCCTATGAAACCGGCCTGCGCGCCGGCGTGGCGCTGATGGACACCGCCAGCGAATATCATGCCTCGGGGGCCTTTTCCGGCATCGGCGTGGTCTGTGGCGGCGCCCGCCTGCTGGGACTGAGCGAAGAGCAGTTCCTGCATGCGCTGGGCATCGCCGAGTATTTCGGCCCCCGCTGCCCCATGATGCGGCTGGTGGATTTTCCCTCCATGCTGCGCGACGCCCACGGCGCCGGCGCCCATGCCGGGCTCAATGCCCTGTTGATGGCCCAGGCCGGGATCACCGGCGCCCCGGCGGAAACCGTTGAAATGGAGCGGGTACGGCATTGCTGGCAGGATCTGGGAAAGCGCTGGGAGATCGATGCCCAGTACTTCAAGCCCTGGCCGGTGTGCCGCTGGGCCCAGCCCGCCCTTACCGCCGCCACCGCTCTGCTGGCCGAGCATCCCGACATTGTGCCCGAGGCCATCGAGCGGGTGGAGGTGCAGACCTTTCACGAGTCCGTGCGGCTGCAGGGCCATATGCCCGCCAATGCCGATGAGGCCCAGTATGGCCTGGCCTTTCCGCTCGCAGCCCTGCTCACCCGGGGCCAGGTGGGGCCGAACGAAGTCACCGGTAATGCCATTCACGCCGACGACATACTGGCCATCAGCCGCCGCATCGACATCGTGGAAGCGGACGATTTGTCGGCGCGTTTTCCTCGGGAAATACTGTCGCGGGTCAGCATACGGCTGAAGGACGGCAGCCGGTTCGACAGCCCCACCACGGCTGCCAAGGGCGATCCGCAAACCGCCATGACCCAATCGGAGTTCAGGGCCAAATTCACCCAGCTGGCCTCGGTTAACTTCAACCAGGCACGCCTTGACGCCGTTATGGCGGTGGTGGATGAGCTGCCTCAGGCCGCGGATTGCCACGCTTTTTTACAGCAAGTTCTGAGCCATTAATGCGCTGGACCGTACTTGTCTGACTTTGTCTCTTTAATTCATGCAACACAAGGAAGCGATATCATGAAATTTGAAAATAAAGTTGTTGTGATCACCGGCGGCGCCGGCGGCGTCGGGCATACCCTGGTCAGGCTGTTCGCCCGCGAAGGCGCGCGCCTGATGATTACCGATATCAACGAGGCCGGTTGTCAGGCCGCCGCCGACGAAGCCCGCGAACTTGGCGCCGACGTCGACTTCCTGGCCGGTAACCTGCGCGAAAAAGCGCACTGTGAAGCCGTGATTACCCGTACCGTCGAGCGCTTCGGTGGTGTCGATATCCTGCTCAACAATGCCGGCATCATTCCCCGTGGCACCATAGAAGAAACCAGTGACGACATGTGGTTCACGGCCATGGACGTGAATCTCAATGCCGTCTTTTTCCTGTGCCGGGCCGCGATTCCCCATATGAAACACGGTGGCGGCGGGGCCATCGTCAATACCTCCTCGGTATGGGGAACCTACCCGGGTCCGGCCCATGTCGCCTACTGCACCAGCAAGGGGGCCGTGGCGGCGCTGACCCGTAACCTCGGCCGTGACTGCGCCCCGCTGGGTATTCGGGTCAATGCCGTCTGTCCCCATGAGATCAACACCCCCATGATCCGCAGCGGCTTTGAGCGCCGAGGCCTGGATCCGGACAAGGCCGTCGAGGCGCTGAACAAAACCGTGCCCCTGGGGCGCATCGCCGAGCCCGAGGACATCGCCGATGTTATCGCCTTCCTGGCCTCGGATCAGGCGCGCTATATCGCCGGCGAATGTGTGGAAGTCACCGGTGCCAAACCGGTTTCAGGTTGAAGATTCGGTTCAGGGAGAACGACTAATGACATTAGACAACAAGGTTGCCGTCGTCACCGGCGGCGGTCGTGGCATCGGCCGCGGCATTACCAACAAACTGCTGGCCGCCGGTGCCCGGGTACTGATTGCCCAGCGCCAGCCCCTCGACGACGAGCTCGCTGGCAATCCGAATGTCGCCTGGCTGGAAGCCGATCTCGCCGAACGTGACGCCCCCTATGTCATCGCCCAGGCGGTGGAAGCGCACTTCGGCGGCGCCGATATTCTGGTTAACAACGCCGGTTTCATGTTTGAGCGCCACCTCGACGACCTGCACGAGGATGACTGGGATCGCATGATGGCCGTCAATATGCGTGCGCCGGTGTTTCTCGCCAGGGCGCTGTTGTCCCAGATGCGTCGTCGGGGCGGTGGCAGCATCATCAATATCGGCTCCATTGAAGGCATTGGCGCCAACCCCTACCACGCCGCCTACTGTGGCTCCAAGGCCGGGGTGCATGGCTTTACCCGGGCCCTGGCCGTTGATCTGGGCAAGGACGGCATTCGTTGCAACGCCATCGCGCCGGGCTGGATAAATTCCGATTTGAGCCATGACTATATCAATGCCCAGCCAAACCCGGCCGAGGCGAGGCAGGCACTGAACGCCATGCACCCGGTGGGGCGCACCGGTGAGCCGGAAGACATCGGCGGCGCCGTGGTGTTTCTTGCTTCTGAAGCCTCGGCCTTTATCACCGGCCAGATCATGGTGGTTGACGGCGGCCGCACCGCCAAACTGCCCTTGCCTTTTTGAGGTATTGCAACACTGAGCCCTGGCAACTGCGATTTTGTGGTCGGGTAATAACATAAACACTCGGGCGCCCTGTTCATAGAAGCATGAGCAGGGTGCCCGGTTTATCATCCGGCCCTCAAATCACCGTTTCCGCTGCACTAGCACGCATAACCAAAACTCACCGAAACCAATAAGATTATATCAATTGACCCCACCCTTTCGGCCCCCTAGCCTCGGTGATTGAGGTGATCAATGGCCAGTACCCCCATTAGCCACAATACAAAAACAGGAGCATGCACCATGGCGTCCATCCACCCGGCCAGGACGGGTAACAGACATTATTTTCTAGAAGGCATCAAGGAGTTGCTGCCCATGGTACCGGGGGTGCTGCCCTTTGGCCTGATTGCCGGGGCCAATGGCACCAGCCTGGGATTCGCCCCCGAGATGACCATCGGCATGACGCTACTGTTTTTCGCCGGCTCGGCCCAGCTGGCGGCCTATCAGTTAATTCAGGAACAGGCATTACCGGCGGTTATCATCTTTACCGCGCTGATGGTGAATATTCGCTTCTTTATCTACAGCGCCACCTTCGCCCCGCTGCTGCACTCATTGAAGGCTCGCCATAAATGGCCGCTGGCGTACCTGATCAGCGATCAGGCCTATGGGTTGTACGTATCACGCTTTACGCCGCACGACAGTGGCAAGGAGAGACTTTATTATTTTACCGGTGCGGCATTGGCGTTGTGGGTAAGCTGGGTTGGCTCCGTTATTCTGGGTATGCAGGTTGGCGGACAGATACCCGCCGAATGGTCACTCGAGTTTGCCATTCCCCTCGCCTTCCTGGCCATGCTGGTATCGAGCATTCGCGACAAGGCGTCACTGATCACGGCGATTTTTTCGGCCATGGTGGCGACCAGCCTGACCCAGCTGCCCTATAACCTGGGGTTTATTACCGCCATTATCGGCGGCACCACCATAGGTTTGCTGGCCAGCACTTTCATCACCAAAAACGGCCTGAAGGCCCAGAGGGAACACAATGGATAACCTCACACTATGGCTGATATTTATCACGGTCGGCATCGGCACCTTCGCCATCCGGTTGTCGTTTATTCATCTCCATGGCCGGGAAAACTTCAATATTGGCAAGCACCAGAGAGTCTTGCAGCTGCTGGCCCCCGCCGTGCTGGCCGCGCTGTCCATCCCCGCCATTATCTTTCAGGATAAAACCGTGCTTGATTCCGTGAGCATGGCACAAATCACAGCGGCGTCGGTCACGGCCATACTGGCCTGGTATTTCAGGGGCGTATTCTGGCCCCTGTGTATGGGCATGGTCACCTTCTGGATATTGAAGTTTTATGTTTTTTAAACATGGCGCGCGGAAAGTCGGCATTCACCATTAAGGCCCGCTCCGCGCCTCCTCATCCCGTATCCCCCCGCCAAGGCCCACGGTAAAACTGCCGCCTGCGCTCCCCCTCCGCCAACATCGCCCAACATTCCACCGCCTCCCCCCCCAAAATCAAACCCTCGCCTCGCAAAATGCTCCTTTTGCCGTTGCCTTTTCATCCCTCCGCGACAAGAATGGACTCAAACAAGTAAGACGGGCATGCGCTTAAGCCTCAGCACAGCGACGGGCGGTAGCCTGGGTGAATGGCATTATGATATTTGCCCACTCAGCCATCCAGACGGCTTTGAATATACAGTATATTAGGCCTGTATCTTCAGCCGTGCGCAGAATCATCAAAAGCAATGCGTGTTTTTCATCAAAAAAAACGTAATGATGCTATAAATCAATTACTTGAAAAACAATACAGGAAGATACTGCGCATACAGCGGAACATATATGCGCATGCGCGTTTTTGTGCGGCAAGAGTAGCTAATAAAGCGCTTAACTCACTGATATACATGGAGTTAGCCTGCTTTTAACGAGATCTGTGTATGAGTGTATATGCGCATGCGCAGTATTAAAATTTTATGGCTATAAGGAGTTTTTTGATGTCTTGGGATCATGATCGGGCAGCCGAAAATAAAAGTGAGTTGATGTCTAATTTGATCAAGGATATCGAACTCAAGGGGACAAATAGCAGTGACGCTCAAGTTGTCGCCCAAATTATTATGGATGAAGCTATCCGAGTTTCTCCCCCAAAGATAGAAGAATTCGTTATTGAATTAATCACTATGTCGCCTTCTGGGCGAAGAGGTGGAAAAAGCACTAAGGCAGGTAATATTGTTCTGAACATGAGATCGTTAGTTGATGCAGTTACAAACGGTGCTTTTGCTGTTGTAAGTTCATATCAAATTCCATGGCTTGCACCGTTCGCGCTAATCTTGCTTTGGAATTCGTTGTGGCGCTCTGCGAAGGTTGAGTTCTCTGAAAATGATGCAGCCCTTATCTGGACAATGTGGGTTCATAGAGATAGATCAAATAATGAAATAGCAGAAGAGGGTTTACTCAACAAACTCAATGAACACTTAAAGAAATATTCAAGATCACCTGTTACAGACAAAGACTTGAAGGATTCCTTGAATGCCTTGGAGGAAATTAAAAGCATAAAGCGCTCAAGACGTAACCCCAATGACTGGTGGCTTTGCGAATGGGTCAAGCCAACCTATCATTGAACCACAACAATGCCATAAACTCGGACGTCAAAAAGCTGTGCCGCTCGTTCCTCGCTATGCAGATTTTTGCCACCGGTTATGGCTGGCGTTATATTTCAACCGAAACCAACGAAGCTCTGAATTTTTTGTAAAAAGGGATAATAATGCACGCAGTCGCCCCTTACTTGTTTCGATGCTTCAATAGAGGGCTTGAAGGCCGAATTGAAGAGCGATATAGCACATTGGACAGCCTTGGAGATAAGGATCTTTTCTATATCTTGCGAGACTTTCTCCAAGCTAATACTGGCGCTTATAAAATTGTTGAAGACACGAAACAGGTGTATCAATTTGATGGCCTTAAAATCAATGAGGATCGTCGAGAAATTTACGGTTGGTTTAATGTCGGCGCATACGGAATGAAAACAGACATTATTAATGTTGCCACGGGCAAGGTGGATTTTGAAAAAGCAAAAAACAATGCAGAGATAATCAAACATTATGTCCATTACTTCATCCCACGCGGTTTTAACGAAGCTATGGCGTTTATACATTCCTATCGTGGAGATGGTGTAAAAACTCTGTTCTATACTTTGTTTTCTAAATACTTCAAAGATTTAACTGATTTAGTTATACAAATGAACCCTCTAGCTTACGACAATGCTGTAAATGCTTGGCTTGATGCAACCGCAAAGGAAGTTAAATTAACTAAGTTCGTTGGGCTAAACGATATCGCTGACCAAGTTAGGCTTCTGGGGCACGGCGAGCAAGAGCTGGTTATTAAACCGCCAAGAAAGGGTGGTATGGGTAAATTGCGAGATTATTTGAATCCTAATAGTCCCCACAGACAAGCTGTGGAGATTATGGGTGAGTTCGGCTCTCAGGTTAAAACGGTTGTTGAAATAGACGGGAAAAGACGCACTTTTAATGTAGGGCGAAATAGAACTAGCGCGCTTTGCGAGATTGAAGTAGATGAAGAAATAGTTGGTGATGACGGTGTTCCAGATTTCATAAGAATCAATAACTGGGTTAGGGAAATTATTGCTGAATATGCGCACACTATGTATCCAGGACTCAAGGTGAGGGTGGCTTAAATGAGTTCAAAAATAAATATATGGTCAATTGTAACAGGTCACATAATGACTCTAAGAGACTCATCAAGCGGAAAAGTAAGTTTTCTTGATTATGTTACATTTTATGGAGCACCAATATTAATAGCAGTTTTATTTTCAGTGCTTGGCATTAAAGTTACGGCAGATGCGAACTCCTTATTGGTTAATTTTGGTGCAATTTTTACTGCACTTCTCTTGAGTGTTTTGGTTTTAGTTTACGACCAAGGAGAAAAGCTTCGAGGAGTTAAAATCGATCAAGCTCAACGTCATAATATAGAACTCAAGAAGAATTTACTTGAGCAGCTTTATTTCAATATCTGCTATGCAATAGTTGTAGCAGTTTCTCTCGTTTTCTTTTGCTTAGTGTATACATTTTTGCCAGATAAAAGCCTTACCTTTTCAATAAGTAAGTTCAGCTTTAATTTTGACATAAAACTCTTTTTGGCATCACCGTTTATTTTAATAGTGGTAATGAATTTACTTTTGACCATATTAATGGTTGTAAAACGAATGCACACCCTGCTTACAATTAAAATATAACAAGCGCATGTTGTCGGACTGTGGATCTCACCCGCTTTAACGGACACACCTCGATAACGTAGAGCGCTGAGCCATGCCAGCTTACAAAACAGGGAAGCGAACCCGGCAGTACAGCAATGACTTCAAGATAAAAACTGTCCTCTGGAGCCATGAAGAACACCGGGGTGTGAAGGAGGTTGCCGAAGCAATATCCATCCCTTTATGTTGTCTCGTTGTCACAAGGTGTATCGAGAAGGAAAATTCGGCATGACAAAATACCGTAATGCCCCGGCGTCCTACCAACAGCTCCGGCCGCACCGCCAGCAGGATGATATCGCTGTTATCCACCACCTCCTGAGCACTGCCGGTAATGGCATACCGGCATCGTTCGTATCCTCTACCATGCATCAAGAATAACTGTCTTGCGACAACGCCATTCATTACCAAAACTCACCGAAACCGATAAGTATTAATCGATTGAGCCCCCTCCAGCCACGCCCTACTCTAATCCCCCGGTTAACACCCAAACAACCGATACCCATATCGCTGCATGTCGAGATCGAGATAAAACGCCGCTAAACAGCCCCAAATAGGGGGATGGCGAGCCCACGTTTGGTCCTGACACACCATCGGCAACGATTATTGCATTAACCGTATATCCAGAGCGACGCAGAGGGAGGAATTATGCGTGCTACATCCGGGATTATGAAAGGATTAAACCCGACCGTGACCATCGCATCCAAGGTGCTGGTGATCGGCTTTGTGCTGTTTTGTGCCATCCTGGCCAACCAGGCCGGGCAATACTTCGAAGCCGTTTCCGGCATTCTGCTGCAGAACGTGAAGTGGTTTTATCTGGGGCTGGTGAGCATGATGGTCGGCTTTCTGCTGTACCTGATGATCAGCCGCTACGGCCATATCCGTCTGGGTCGGGACGATGAAAAACCCGAATTCAGCTATCTGTCGTGGGTGTCCATGCTGTTTTCCGGCGGCATGGGCATAGGCCTGATTTTCTGGTCGGTGGCCGAGCCCATGTGGCTCTATGCCGGCAACCCCTTCACCGAGGGCCTGAGCAACGAGTCGGCCGGCATGGCCATGCAGTTGGCCTTCTTTCACTGGGGCCTGCACCCCTGGTCGGTGTTTATCATCGTCGCCCTGGTGCTGGCCTATTTTTCCTACCGCAAGGGGCTGCCCTTCACCCTCAGATCCATCCTGTATCCGCTGATCGGAGACCGTATCTACGGCCCCATCGGCCATGCGGTGGATATCCTCTCCGTGGCCATCACCGCCTTCGGCATCTCCCAGTCCCTGGGGATGGGGGTGATTCAGATCAACTCCGGCCTGAACCAGGTGTTCGGCGTGAGCATCGGCTTTGGCGTGCAACTGCTGATCATAGTGGTGCTGTGCACCTGTGCCGTGGCCTCGGTGCTGTCGGGCGTGGGCCGTGGCATACGCCGGCTGTCTGAGTGGAACATGCTGCTGTCGCTGGCGCTGGTGTTGGTGGTGCTGTACGTCGGCCCCACCCGCTACCTGCTCAACACCCTGCTGGAAAGCACCGGCAACTATGCCCAGAACATCGTCGGCATGAGTCTGTGGAGCGATGCCCAGCATGATTCCGGCTGGCAAAACTCCTGGACCGCCTACTACTGGCCCTGGTGGATGCTGTGGGCGCCCTTTGTGGGCATGTTTGTGGCCCGCATTTCCAGGGGGCGCACCATCCGCGAGCTGATCGGCGGCGCCCTGATCGTGCCTACCCTTATCACCTTCCTGTGGATATCGGTATTCGGTGGCGCGGCGCTGAAGGTAGAGCAGGATGCCCGCCTCGCCTATGAGCAACAGGCGGTGCAACTGGCCGAGTCGGGTCAGCCGCCCCAGGAGGCGTTTGCCGGCGGCCCCGTGCTGACCGCCACCAAAACCGACACCACCCTGGCGCTGTTTACCCTGTTCGACAACCTCGATACCGGCGCCCTGGGCAAGTTGCTGAGCGTGATGGCCTGTGTGCTGCTGGGCACCTACTTTATTACCTCGGCCGACTCCGGCACCCTGGTGCTCTGCACCCTGGACTCGGCCGGCGCCAGCGAGCCCCCCAGCCTGATCCGGGTGCTGTGGGGCCTGCTCATCGCCGCCATTGCCGCCATGCTGCTCTATGCCGGCGGGCTGAAGGCGATGCAGGCCGCCTCCATTATCGCCGGCTTCCCCATCGCCATCTTTATTGCGGTGATGAGTCTGACCCTGTTCCACTGCCTGCGCCGCGAGCCCGCCCCCTGGTCCATGCTGCCGGATCATGTACGGCCCGAGCCCGCCCGGCTGGAAGGTTCGTTGCCCAAAGGTTGAGTTACCCCGGGGCGGGTCTATCCGACACGCCCCTGTGGCTAACAGCCATCCCCTCCCCCCATTGCAAAGCGGGCATGCCATGCCTAAGATAGGTATAACGATTGTTATACAGAGACACCTATGAGCAAGCGGGACGATATTCTTACCACGGCCGAACGGCTGTTTTACCGGCAAGGGTTTCACGGCACCGGCATCGATCAGATTGTCAGGGAAGCCGGAGTCACCCCACGCACCCTGTATCGTCACTTTTCCTCCAAGGAGCAGTTGGTGATAGCGGTACTGCAACAGCGTGAAACCCGCTTTCTCTCCCGGCTCGCCCGCTCCGCCGACGACGCCAGGGCCGATTGCCTGGCCATCTTTGATGAGCTGGAGCAGTGGTTTGCACAGGAAGGAGAAAAAGGCTGCCTGTTTCTGCGTGCCCTCGGCGAATACAGCCACAAGGACGCCACCATTACCGAACTGGCGCTGGCTCACAAACAGCACGAACTGGAATACCTCTATCGGCAACTCGATGACAATACCCCGGAGCAGCTGCGAGACAAGGCGGAAAGCCTGATGCTGATCCTGGAAGGGGCTGTCTCCCGTGCCCCCGTTATCGGCGGGGCCGCCGCCGCCCGCCAGGCCCGGCTGCTCGCCAGCCGGCTGCTGGCTTAGTGACCATCCACCTTTAAAATACGCCAGTCGGGCCGGCACTGCCGGCCCGACGTTTTTTCCCTGAACCGGCTCAGTCTCCCCACACCTGCAGGGGCTGCCCCAGCACATCATGATGTACGCTAATGCCCAGCCCGGGGCTATTCGGCACCAGCACGCCGCCATCGATGATGGGCGCATCAAAGTCCGCCGTGGTGATAGCGACCATGCCTCTGGTGTCCAGAATGCAGCGCAGGTGGCGCTCCGGTACCGTCGCCCCCAGATGGGCGATGGCCGCAAAGGCAATGGTGGAGCCCACGGTTTCCTGCACGCTCATGGTCAGCCCGGCCGCCACGCCAATGTCCCGGTGCCGGCGGCCCCGGGTCAGGCCGCCGGCCTTGGAGATTTTCAGGCCAAAGCCGTCGGCCAGATCCTCGCTCACCGCCAGCACCAGATCTTCGTCCTGCTGGATCAGCTCATCCAGGAAGATCGGCACATCGCAACGCTGGCGCAGCGATTTTGTCTCACGCCAGGTCTTGCAGGGCGCTTCCAGCACAAAATCCAGCCCCTTGGGTAATAATCGTAACACTCGCAAGGCGAGTTCCGGGGTCAGGCCGCCGTTGGCATCAACAATAAAGAACTCGCCCGGTTTCTGATCCGCCAGGCTGGCCTTGATACGTTCGGCATCGAGCACAGGGCCGCCTTCGCTGTCGAGGGCGCCAATCTTGATGGAATGCCCCAGGTAACCCAGCTCACGATGGCGCGCCACATTGGCCCGCATCGCCTCCGGCGTTTCCGCGTGAATGGAGGAAATCACCGGCAGCCGTTTGCCGGTCGAGCCGCCGAGCAGCTCGCATACCGGCAGCCCCACCGACTTGCCAAAAAGGTCCCAGCAGGCCAGATCAATCGCAGACTTGGCATGGTTATGGCCCACCAGCGCATTATCCATGGCGTCATAAATCCTATCCACCTGGCGGGGGTCCCTGCCCAGCAGGTGTGGGGCTATCTCGGCAATGCCGGCCCGAGCGCCAAGGGCATGGGAGGCGATATAGGTCGAGCCGAAGGGCGTGCTCTCCCCCCAGCCTTCCAGCCCGGTGTCGGTCAAAATGCGCACCATGGTGGCGTCAAAACTGCGGTATTCCCGTCCGCCCGAGAGGTGATACACGCCACCGGCGTAAGGCAGGTCCACCTGATACAGCTCAATGCGCGTTATTTTCATTGTTCCACCTGCGGAATGGTGAGCACCAGTTTGCCCATGTGCTGCTTGCTGATGAAAGCTTCCTGGGCCTGGGCTATCTCGTGTAACGGAAATGTTTTGGCAACCTGAGGGCGAATTTCACCGGCTTCGATATAGGAAATCAGGTTGGCGAACACCTCATCCTCCTGAAAGGTGCAGCCCGCCAGGGTCAGATCCTTCAGGTAGAGGGTGCGCAGATCTATCTCGGCAATGGGCCCGGCAATGGCGCCGGCAATGGCGTAGCGGCCGCCCCGGCGCAGGAGTTCGAGGAACGTCGGCCATTGCTCGCCCCCTACCAGATCGATAATGGCATCCAGCGCGCCCTTGCCAAGCTCAGCAATGAGGTCGGCATTGCGATCAATCACCCGGTCGGCACCACAGGCCAGCACTTCAGCCGCCTTGGCCGAGGAGCACAGGGCAATCACGGTGGCCCCCCGGCGCTTGGCCAGTTGCACCGCCGCCGAGCCCACCCCGCCCGAGGCCCCGGTGATCAGCACCGTCTCGGCGCCCAGGCCGATGCGGTGCAGCATGTTCTCGGCGGTGGAATAGGCACAGGGGATGGACGCCAACTCTTCGTCCGACCAGTCGCAGACCACACTGTGGGTCTCCCGGGCGGGCGCCACGGTAAACTGGGCAAAGCTGCCGTTGCATTCGCTGCCGAAGGTCCAGCATTCATAGGGGCGGTAATCCACATAACTGCGCAGCATGTTGCGCACCAGCACCCGCTCACCGATGCGGGCAGGGTCCACCTCGCTGCCCACGGCCACTATCTTCCCGCAACAATCCGCGCCCTGGATCAGCGGAAAGGTCAGGGCCTTGCCGGACCAGGAGGCATCGTCATCGTTCACGCTGTCAAATCCGGTGGCGCCCCCCACATTGGTGGCCTGAGCAACCGACTTTGAATACCAGCCGAGCCGGGTATTGATGTCGGTGTTGTTGATGCCGGCGGCGGCGACCTGGATCAGCACTTCGTCGGGGCCGGGCCGAGGCACGGCCACATCGGTACGGTATTCCAGCTGGTCGATGCCGCCATGGCCGTTGAGCAGCACCGCATGCATGGTTTGAGGGACTGGGGATATCATTATTCATTTCTCCTAACGGTTGTTGCGTGGTTGCGCCTAAAGACAATCAGCAAGCAGGCGGGCACGGCACGATGTGCCTCCCACCGGCAGTCAGGGCGGCGGCTCCCTCGATGATGAGCTGCGCGCTCGCTTGCCCACAAAACAAAAGTACAGTGAACGTTATACCGACATTAGGGTAACAATCGACGCATTGCAACAACTAAAAAACATCACCCCCGTGATTGAACGGATGCTCGGGGTGACGGCTCACCCAACCGATGAGCCGATTGCATCAGGGAATGGGGCTTGTACTTTCTGCTGCTGGTGTTGACCCTGTTCAGGATGAAACCGGGGGACGTCTGGCGGGCCTGCCCTTTATGGTGATCGAGGGCTGTGGCCTGTTATTAACATGGCAGGTAAAGACCAGCTGGCCTGGGTGTGCTGGATATCGCCGAACCGGTTGACGACAGGTCATCGGCCCGACAATTGGCCACCGCCATTCCGTCTTATTGCGGTGGCATGCCGAAAAACCTGGCGCGTTTTTCCGAGCAGGGTCGGATGGCTCCTATGTGCTCTTCTGGTTCAGACCAGCGACAGCTGGTTTCGAAGCGCGTTCGCAAAATAACGCGCCGCCTGAGAGGGCTCGTCCCTGCCCACCCTGAGCTCGATGATCACCGCCCCCAGCTTCGGCAAGCCAAACTCCTCGGCGTCGAGGATTTTCCAGTTGGGCTGAATAAGGGGCTCACTGGTTGCGGCTATGGCCAGGCCACTGTCTACGGCCAGTTTCACTCCCATCACCCCGGTGCATTCGAAGGCAATGTAATAGTCCCGCTGAGCAGAGCTGAGCGCATTTAAAATATGACGTCGGTATCCGCATCCGTGGGGATAGAGCGCGAGGGGAACCGGCG
The DNA here is from genome assembly GCF_003075035.1 of Zobellella maritima. Taxonomy (GTDB): domain Bacteria; phylum Pseudomonadota; class Gammaproteobacteria; order Enterobacterales; family Aeromonadaceae; genus Oceanimonas; species Oceanimonas maritima. Next base: position 1,907,003 of record NZ_QCZE01000001.1, read on the forward strand.
CATCCCGTGTGATATCAACACCCTCCGCCGCCACCCACCGCAGGGGCTCGCGCCGCAGGGCCTCGCCGCCGACATCGGTGTCGCGCTGGGTCACCAGGGCCAGATCCAGTTCGCCATTGTCCAGCCCGGAAAACAGGTTCTGGCTGATGTCGTTGCGGATCTTGAGGCGCACATCCGGATAGTTCCGGGTGAACTGCTGCAACACTGGCAGCAGGAAGGCGCTGGCGTAATCATCCGGAATGCCGAAACGGACGGTGCCGCACACCTCTTCGGTGGTCAGCGTGTGCAAGGCCTCATTGCTCAGCGCCAACAGCTTGCGTGCGTACTGCAGCAACAGCTCTCCGTCCGGGGTTAGTTCCGCACTGTGGTAGCCGCGCTCGATTAGCCGCTTGCCGACCGTATCCTCCAGCTTTTTCAATTGAATGCTGATGGCGGCCTGAGTCTTGTGCAGGCGCTGGGCCGCCAGCGATAGGCTCTTGCAATCCGCTATGGTTTTAAAGGTATAAAGCAGGTTCAGGTCCAGGTGCCGCACAGGCTTTACCTCTGGTCGTTGGGTCTTGACTGGGAGCACAGTAACCGGATCATCCAGGGCGGTGCAATTGTATTAGCGACGCTCTTCACACATCGCGCGCCTGAATGTCAACGCGAGCCGCCGGGTCGCTATGGAGGCCACCATATACCACGACACCTCTCCATCCGCCGCTATGGCGAGCCTCCTTTTTATGACAATTATAAAAGTTATTTAACCCTGGCTTATTTAATGTTAATTACACTTTCTCCGACCGTTGGGATAGAGTGAAACCCATGTCATCACCGGGGGTCTACCGCGCTTTAAATGCCGAGAGATAAGAATAACTGAGAAAATTAAAACCCAAGGGGGGGGCTATTTAACCCTTTGTACAATCAACGTCACAGGTTAAGGATAAATATATAGAGAGCCATTAACATAGCTCCTTATTTAAAAAAACCAATGATAATACCGAAGTCATGTGAGATTGGGATTGCAGCGTTTATTCTAAATAACTGCTCCGAATGTTGATCACTCCCAACAGTGACTAGGTTCCGCTAAGCAGACCCTCTGCGCCAGGGATGGGTTTACGGCGTGTCTGCTTACCGGCCCACTCGATGTAGCACTATTAGGATCAGTTATTTAGCACCTGCACAACGTTGTTTAATGGTAAAACTGAATTAATAAATCATTTAAATCGAAGACGTACACCCAAAAACTTAATCACTTCAGCGCTCGGTTATATATCAGCATTGACGGTCGCCAGGATTTCGTTGGAGAAAATAATAGATGAATACCGAGTTTGATTATGTCATCGCCGGCGCCGGCTCTGCCGGGTGTGTACTGGCACGTCGGCTGTCCGATGCCGGTCATCAGGTGCTGTTGCTAGAGACCGGCCCTTCCGACAAGTCGTGGATTATTCGCATGCCCGCCGGCTTGCGCTCGGCGTTCAAGCCCACGTCTAAATACAACTGGTGGTTTTACACCGAGCAGCAGAAGCACCTCAACAACCGCCGCATACAGCAGCCTCGCGGCCGGGTATTGGGCGGATCGTCATCGATCAACGGCATGACCTGGCTGCGTGGGCATCCCCTCGACTACGACCGCTGGCAGGCAGAGGGGGCCGAGGGCTGGAGCTGGGCGGACTGTGCGCCTTACTTCAAGAAAATCGAATCCAGCGTCGTCAACAGCCGCCATCGCGGCCAGGACGGTCCCATCCGGGCGCAGCGCCAGGAACAGCTGAGCCCGTTGAATGCCGCCTTTCTGGAGGCCGGCCAGCAAGCGGGCTTTCCGCTCACCGATGACGTCAACGGCTTTCAGCAGGAAGGCGTCTCCCGCTTCGAGATGAGCGTACGCAACGGCATTCGCAACAGCGCCGCCTACGGTTATCTGCACAGCCAGCCCTGCAATCCGAACCTGACTATCTGGCTGGGCTGCCAGGTACAGCAGGTCAACCTGGCAGGCAAGCGGGCCACCGGCTTTCGCGTGCGCTACCAGGGCAAAATGGTGGATGTGTGCGCCCGGCTCGAGGCGATACTGAGCTGTGGCGTGTTCGGTTCGGCCCAGTTGCTGATGCTGTCGGGCATAGGCCCAGCCGAGCACCTGCGGGAGCACGATATCGACTGCAGGGTCAACCTGCCCGGGGTCGGCGAGAACCTGCAGGACCACCTGGAATGCCACATTCAGATTGAAACCCGAGAGCCGGTGTCGCTCAACCGGGAATTGCAGCCCCATCGCATGCTGTGGGCCGGCATGCAGTGGTTTGGCTTCAAGAAGGGCGTGGCGGCGGTCAACCAGTGCCATGTGGGCGCCTTTCTCAACAGTGCGCCGGACACCCTGCATCCGGATATTCAGTTCCATTTCTTTCCGGTGTTCTTCAACAAGGACTGGATACCGGTGCCGACCACCTACGGCTATCGCATCGGCGTGGGGCCCATGCGCCCCACCAGCCGCGGCCATGTGCGCCTGCGCAGCCGCAACGTGGGCGATCCGCTGCGCATCGATCCCAACTATATGGCCACCGAAGAAGACTGGCGGGTGATGCGCGAGGCCATGCGTCTGGGGCTCGAGGTCGCCCAACAGCCGGCACTGAAACGGTTCCAGTATCGCGAAGACACGCCGGGCAGCCACATTCGCAGCGGCAAGGCACTCGATGACTTTATTCGCGACGACGCGGCCAGTGCCTACCACCCCTGCGGTACCTGCAGGATGGGCCCAGACGATGATCCCATGACGGTGGTCGACAACGCGCTGAGGGTGCATGGCATCGACAAACTGAGAGTCATCGACGCCTCGGTGTTTCCCTCGGTGCCGAGTGCCAATATCAATGCCGCCACCATTATGCTGGCCGAAAAGGCCAGCGACCTGGTGCTGGGCAAACCCGCGCTCCCGGCCGAACCGCTGCCCTACCACTGCCGTCCTACGCCGGCCGAAGAGGACAGGAAATATGCATGAGTTTGATGTCACACACCTCGGCGACAGCCACCGACTCCGGTCTATCGGCCAATGGCTCCTGACTGGCTTAGATACGTTATGCCAGTCAGGGGCCGGACAGAATATCTACCCATCAGCCAACAGCAATAAGGAGAAAACATGTCCTTGATTACATTACGTCAGGCATCCGATGAGGAAAAACAGCGCTGCCAGGACTGGGAGCTCTGGGAAAGCGGTGACACCGACCGATTCTCATATAGCTACGATCAGGATGTGCAGTTTATCGTCCAGCGCGGGGAGGCCATCATCCACAGCCCAACCAATGAGCCGGTGGCGATCGGCCCCGGCTGCCATGTCACCATCCACAAGGGCGTTGAGGGAAGCTGGGCCATCTCGTCACCTGTCGTGAACCGATATCAGTATCTCTAATGTCATCTGCGGCTGCGCAGCCACAGAGCCAAACATTCACGACAGCAATATGGCGATAAGAGTACTGCTCAACCCTATGGCTGGCTTTTGCTATTAATATCCCCCCGGCCGATTGGCTCGGGGAGTTTAAAACAATAAGGGCACCGGGTTTACTTCGGCCTACTCACCATATCCATGGCGTCGCACCAGGCCTGCAGGCCATTGTCCTCCTTGATTTGCTGCAGACCTTGCAGGGTAAAGGTGCCGGGGGTGGCAATGGCATTGCCAATATCGCCGTAGTCGAGCTCGGGGCGGGATTCAGCAAGCGCCATGGCGCTGCCGATGGAGTGCACCACCATCTGCCTTGCGGCCTCTTTGCTCATGCCCTGGCCAATGCTCCAGTCAATGAGCTGCTGTACCAGAAAATAGCTCCAGCCGTGCAGGCAACCGTGGGCCAGGGCCACGTCAAACAGGGCTTCCGACTCCAGCACGATCACCTTGCCCATGGTGCCAAACAGGGCCTCGGCGGCTGCATTGGCCGGGAACAGCGGCACCGGCCCGGCGCCCACTTCCACGCTGGCCGGCGGCAGAACGCGCACCAGGGTGGCCGCCTGCAGCGCCGGGTGTTGCCGCAACTGCGTTAGCGACACACCGGCAAGCACAGAGATAACGAGTTGCCCTGGCTTGAACCTCAGGCTTTCCAGCAGCTCATTCAACCTCTCCGGTCGCACCGCCAGCAGAATGATGTCGCTGCCCTCCACTACCTCCTGATTGCTGCCGGCAATAGAGCACTGGCAGCGTTCGGCCAGCCGCCTTGAGACATCAGCATTGCGCGGGCTCAGGGTAATGCGCCGCTGGTCACCGCCGTTGCGCAGGCCGGTCACCGTATAGGTCGCCAGGTGGCCAACGCCCAGAATACCCAGTGAGGGGGTAGTCATGTCGGTTTTCTCCTTTTACCGGTCTTCAGTATTCATCTTGCAGGAACTCGATCACCCCCTGCAAGCTGTCAAACTCTGTCACGCAATACAAGGTCTCCCCCTTCCCGGCGCTGCGAGAGCAGAGCTTGCTGCATCACCTTGGTCATGCCTGGAAAGCGATGCTGCCCCGATGTTTGAGGAGATTGTTACCATGCAAACAACAACGCCGGCTGATGCCGGCGTTGTTGTTTAATCCAAACCAACCATTACTTCCGCAATACGCCTTCTTCGACCAGCAGGTCAAAGATGGCCTTGGCAGCGGCCTGAGGATCGTCACGTATGATCTGGCCCTTGCCGCCCTGGGCCTTGGCGGTGGCCTGCTTGAAGCGGTCGGCGGCGGTCTTGGCGGTGCCCACTTTCAGCCGCTTGGGCCTGGGTTTGGCCGGCGACAGGCTCCACTCGGCCCGTGCCAGATCGCTCTGGGCCGGAGCCGGGTTCAACCGTGCGATACGCCCGCGCCGGGCCTTGGCGAAGGCCACCTGCCGGGGTTCGGCGGCGGCACTCTCCACACTGGCCACAAAGGGCAGCTTGACCTTGATGCGCCGGCGCTGCCCTCTGGGCAGGGCCTGCAACAAGCTGGCTTCGTCGTTCTCGATAGACTCGATCGCGGCGATGCCGGTCACCAGCGGCCAGCCCATGCGCTCGGCCAGCAGGTAAGGCAACAGGCCGGAACCTTCGCCGCATTCGGCCCTGACCCCGGTCAGCAGGATGTCGGGCTGCTGCTCGTTCAGGTAAGGGTAAAGCAGCTCCAGCGCATCGTCCTCGGCGCTCTGCTTGAGCACCGTCAGTCCGTCGATGCCCATGCCCAGATAATCCCGCAGGGCATCCTGTTCGGGATCACCGGCATGAATGGCACTGACCTTGCCGTTCAGGGACAAGCCCAGTTCCAGGGCACAGGCATCCTGATGGGCGCGTCGGGCACGCCCGGATACCGGGTGCTGGCCCTGGGAGACCAGCACGGCAATATTCAAGTCAGGCTGCATCACTCACCTCCTGTGCGGACTTGGCCTCGACCAGGGCCATCAGCGCAGCCAGTATTTCACTGCTGTCGCCGATGGTGGTCAGGCTGGCCCGTTTCACCATGTCACAATCGGCATCCTGGTTGATGGCGACCACTTTTTCACACTTGCCGATACCCTGCAGATGCTGGACGGCACCGGAGATGCCCACGGCGATATAGACACGGGCGCTGACCCAGGTACCGGTCGCCCCCACCTGACGGTTACGCGGCATATGGCCATCGTCCACCGCCACCCGGCTGGCCCCTTCCGAGGCGCCGAGCAGGGCCGCGGCCTGATGGAACTGGGGCCAGTCATGGACCCCGTTACCGGCAGACAGGATAAACTCGGCCTCGGCCAGGGGGATCTCGGCCGGGTCGACTGCAATCTGCCCCAGATCCTGGAGACGAGAGCGACACGGCGCCGACAGCTCCAGCTGTACCGGGCTGGCCTCGTAACGGTACTCGGCACAAGGCAAGGCACATTCCTCCAGCAGCAGCATGACCCGCGACCAGGGACGGCTGATATCCTGGTTGCCGGCGCCGTTTCTGGCCAACAGCTTGTCCGCTTCCAGCTTCCATACCGAGGTCGCCGGACGCACACCCAGGGCGACACTCAGGCGACGGCCCAGTTCGGCCGCCTCCCCGCTGTCGGGGAACAACCAGTACAACGGATTCAGGCTGTCTTCCACCTGGGCACACAGCTGGCTCCAGGCCTCGGGCTGATAGCCTTCGTACTGTTCGCCCTGGACCTGCAGCAACCGATCGACACCCGCACCTTCCAGGCTCTCTTTCAGTTCGCCACAGAGTACGCCCAGTACTGCAGTCGATTGCTCCCGGGCCACCGCCAGCTGCTGGGCCTGGCCCAGCACATCCTTGCAATGGCTGGTCAGGCGGCCACCGCTGGTCTGCAGCCAGACGGCGATATAGGCCTGGGGCTCCACCACCTGGTGCAGCGGCAACACCACCTGCTCGCTGCGTTTTTTCGAAGACAGCTGGGTCACCCCGGCGGCACTGCTCATGTTCAGACGGTCCAGACGGCGCAGGCCGCTGGGCCCATACTGCCACTGAGGTCTGGGGTTCTTGCGCAGCAGTCCGGTCGGCCCACGGGTCGGCTGATTACTCAGCTCGCCGTGACGGGGATGGAGCCGGTTACGCATGATCCACTCCAGGCGTGGATCCCGACGGATCAGATCAGACATGAGCGGCCTCCTCTGGCTGTTGTTGCTGAACCGGTATCACCAGGGCATCCAGCAGCAGTTCGGCAACGTCCTTCACCTCGGGGCGTGGTTCAACCACACCTTCCAGCATCAGGGTACATTGCGGACAGGCCACCGCCATCAGCTCGGTGTCGACCGCCCGGGCATCTTCCATCCGCATGTCTGCGATACGGCGCTCGCCCGGAATATCGGTCACGGGCGCACCGCCGCCGCCACCGCAGCAACGGGAACGGAAACCGCTGCGTTCCATCTCGGTCCGCTCGAAACCGAGCTGATCGAGCAGGTAGCGGGGAGCGTCATAGACCCCATTATAGCGACCCAGGTAGCAGGGATCGTGATAGGCCAGACGACCATTGCCATCGGCGTTGAAGAACAGCAGGCCCTGCTGATGCAGCTCCGCCAGCAGCTCGGTATGGTGCACCACCCGATAGTCTCCGCCCAATTCTTCATACTCGGTGCCCAGGCACTGCAGCGCATGGGGATCGGCGGTCACGATACGATTGAACTGATACTTGCCCAGGGTCTGGATATTGGTCTTGGCCAGACGCTGGAAGGTGGCTTCATCGCCCAGGCGGCGGGCCAGATCACCGGAATCCAGCTCCTCGTCACCGAGGAAGGCAAAGTCCACATTGGCCGCCTTGAGCAGCTTGACCAAAGCACGCAGGGTGCGCTGGTTGCGCATGTCAAAGGCACCGTCGCCCACCCAGAACAGGATATCGGTCTGTTTGGTTTCCTTGAGCAGGGGGATCGACAGATCCGCCGCCCAGTGGCTGCGACTGGTGGGCGGCAGGCCGCCGGGGTTGTCGGTAGCAATCAGGTTTTCCAGCACTTCCTGGCCCTTGCCCGGGGTTTCGCCCCGCTCCAGGGTCAGATAGCGACGCATGTCCACCACCGCATCCACGTGCTCGATCATCATGGGGCATTCTTCCACACAGGCCCGGCAGGTGGTACAGGACCACAGGGTCTGGCTGTCGAGGATGCTTTCCACTATGGGGCGATCGGGCGCGCCGCTGCGGCAGGCACTTTCCTGACCCGGGTGGGCACTACCGTGGTAGCCGGATTCTTCGGTGGCGGCCATGGAAATCACCATGTCCTGGATCAGCTTCTTCGGGTTGAGCGGCTGGCCGGCGGCGAAGGCCGGACACTTGCTCTCACAACGACCGCACTGTACGCAGGCGTCGAAGCCGAGCAGCTGGTTCCACTTGAAGTCGGTTACCTTCTCCACACCCAGCTTGTCCGCATCCAGATCCAGCGCCTTCAGGCCGGTATCACGGCCACCGCCGAAACGGGCGGGACGACGATGGAAGGCCAGGTGCAGGGCGCCGGCGAAGGCGTGCTTCATGGGGCCGCCCCAGGTCATGCCGAACACCATCTCGCCCAGACCCCAGATACAGACGCCGAGCAACAGCAGGGCCAGCAGGCCGCTGCCGGTTCCTTCGGGCAGTATGCCCGTGGCCGGCAGGGTTGCCAGGAAAAAGCCGATAGAAAACGCCATCAGGCTCTTGGGCAGACGCTGCCAGGGGCCTTTGGACAGGCGTGAGTTGGGCAGCTCACTGGCCGGTTTGCCACGACGCTTCCATACAAAAAACGCGCCCACCGCCATCAGCAAAGAGGCCGCCAACAGGGGCCACACCAGCCAGCCGGTCTTCAGGCCAAAACCATGCACCAGTACCACCAGCACCAGCGCCAGCACGAAGCCGCCACCGGTTGCCACGTGGGTGTTGGACATATACTTGTCACGGGCCACCACATGGTGCAGATCAACCAGATAACGCCTCGGCATGGCGGCCAGCCCCTGCCAGAAAGACACGGGGTTGGATTGTCCCTGACGCCAGAGGCGAACTCGCCGTACCGCCCCGACCACGGCCAGAGCGAAGGCGAGCAATAACAGATAGGGGATCACAGGCTCAAACATAGGGGCTTACCTCATGGCGCCGGAGCAGGCTCCGGCGCCCTCAGATCAGAAGTCCTTGCACAGGCGCAGGGCGTCATAGATGGCGGCATGGGTGTTGCGCTGGGATACGCAGTCACCGATACGGAACAACAGATATCCCTGGCCGTCGTGAGACAGGCTCGGCTGAGGCTTGGCCGCATACAGGGCTTCGAGATCAATCTGGCCCTTGTTGACGGAATCGGCCTTCAGCTCGTAGTAGAGCTGCTCATCGGGACGGACACCGTTCTCCACCACGATTTGGTCCACCACCCGCTCTTCCTGCTGGCCGGTGTACTCGTTTTCGAGTACCGCTACCAGCTTGTCCCCTTCCCGGTAGACCTTGTGCAGCGCCATATCGGAAGACATGATCACCTCACGCTCGTACAGGGAACGGTAATAGGTGGGGAAGGTGGTACCGCCGATGGCCGCGCCGGGCTTGATGTCGTCGGTCACCATCTCCACCAGGCTGCCCTTGGAGGCCAAGTAATCGGCCGCCGACATGCCGCTGAATTCACAGATGGTGTCATAAACCAGCACATTCTTGGCCGGCTCAACCTTGCCCGACAGGATATCCCAGCTGCTGACCACCAGGCCCTCATCCGCACCCCACTCAGGGTTCTGCTCGATGAACGGCGTGCCGCCGACCGCCAGGATCACCACGTCCGGGTTCTCGGCCATCATGGCCGGCACATCGGCCGCCGTATTCAGGCGCAGATCCACCTTCAAGCGCGCCAGTTCCAGGGCGTACCAGCGGGTGATACCGGCGATCTGGTCACGCTGGGGTGCCTTCGCCGCCAGGGTGATCTGGCCACCCAGCTCGGGGGCTTTTTCGAACAGCACCACGTCATGGCCGCGCTCGGCGCTGACCCGGGCTGCTTCCATGCCGGCGGGACCACCGCCAACCACCACCACCTTGCGTTTAGTGCCGGTGGTGGGTTCGATAATATGGGGCATGCCCATGTGCTCGCGAGACGTCGCCGCGTTCTGGATACAGAGTACATCCAGACCCTGGTACTGACGGTCGATACAGTAGTTGGCGCCCACGCACTGCTTGATTTGATCGACCTGGTTCAGCTTGATTTTGGTGATCAGGTGCGGGTCGGCCATGTGCGCCCGGGTCATGCCCACAAAGTCGACATAACCGCCTTCGATAATACGCTGGGCCTGAGTGGGATCCTTGATGTTCTGGGCATGGATCACCGGTACCGTGACCACTTCCTTGATACCCGCCGCCAGATGCAGGAAAGGCTCGGGCGGATAGCTCATGTTGGGGATAACGTTGGCCAGGGTGTTGTGGGTGTCACAACCGGAACCGATCACGCCGAAGAAATCGAGCAGGCCGGTGTCGTCGTAATATTTGGCGATCTGCTTCATGTCGTCGTGGCTGAGGCCGTCCGGGTGGAACTCGTCACCACAGATGCGCATGCCCACGGCGAAGTCGCGACCGACCTCGGCACGAACGGCCTTGAGCACTTCCAGGCCGAAGCGCATGCGATTTTCGAAGCTGCCGCCCCATTCGTCGGTACGCTTGTTGACCCGCGGGCTCCAGAACTGATCGATCAGGTGCTGGTGCACGGCGGAAAGTTCAACACCGTCCAGCCCGCCTTCTTTGGCGCGGCGTGCTGCCTGGGCATAATCGCCGATGATGCGCTGGATTTCTTCCGGCTCGATCACCTTACAGGTGGCGCGGTGCACCGGCTCGCGGATGCCGCTCGGGCTGACCAGGGTGCTCCAGTTGTAGCCATCCCAGCGGGAACGACGGCCCATGTGGGTGATCTGGATCATGATCTTGGCACCATGCTTGTGCATGGCATCGGCCAGATTCTGGAAATGAGGAATGATGCGGTCGGTGCTCAGGTTGACCGAGCTCCACCACTCCTGGGGGCTGTCGATGGACACCACGCTGGAGCCGCCGCAGATGGCCAGGCCGAGGCCGCCCTTGGCCTTTTCTTCGTAATATTTAACGTAACGTTCGGTGGTCATGCCGCCGTCGGTGGCGTATACCTCGGCATGCGCCGTGCTCACCACCCGGTTACGGATGGTGAGCTTATTGATATTCATGGGTTGAAACAAGGCGTCGAACTGTCCCATCCTGGATCCCTCTGCTAACTTGCCTGGGGGCCGGCAACCGGCCCGCCGATAACTGATTAAGGTGCTGCCACCTTGAGTCTTTGCCCAAACGAAGGCGGAGTAGCGTGCGGCCCCGCCTTCGCCCCGCGGCTTAAATCGGGCTGACCTCGAACAGGCCGTAATCACAGCCGTTCTGGGCGCCGCTCTGAGTCTGACGGGCGACCGTGCGCACCGACAGTCCCTGGCTTTCGGCAATCTGGTCTACCGCACCGGCGAACCAGCCGGTAAACATGTAATCCACCATGCGATCTACCTTGCCGTACTGATAGACGAAGGCGGAATGATCCAGGCGTACCTTGGCGGTACCGGCGGCGATATCCAGGCTTTCGATGGTAAACAGACCCCAGCCACGCTGAGACAGGCGCTTCATATAGTGTTCGAAAACCGCGTCACCGCTGATGCCATGACATTCGGCTTCTTTCTCGCACCAGTGCCAGGCGGACTTATAGCCGGCCTTGTAGAGGATCTCGGCATAACGCTCCGGACCCAGTTCTTCTTCGATCGCCATATGGTTGTTGACGAAGAAATGGCGCGGCACATAGAGCATGGGCAGCGCGTCTGTGGTCCAGACGCCGGTTTCACTGTCTACTTCGATCGGCATTTCGGGTGCATGTACTGACATCATTGTTCTCCCTTGTTTCCTTTAGTTATCGCTTATTCGCCCCAGACATCTTTCAGCACGCGCATCCAGTTGCCGCCCATCACCTTTTCAACCTGACGTGATGAGAAACCATGGCGCAGCAGGGCCTCGGTCAGGTTGGGGAATTCACCGATGGTACGGATACCCTCGGGGTTGATGATCTCGCCGAAACGGGTCAGGCGACGGGCATAACCCTTGTCGTGAGTCAGCCACTCGAAGAAGTTCTGATCATGGCCCTGGGTAAAATCGGTACCGATACCGATGGCATCTTCACCGACCAGATCCATTACATAGGCGATAGCCTCGACGTAGTCGTCGATGGTGGAATTGATGCCGTTTTTCAGGAAGGGCGCAAACATGGTCACACCGACAAAACCGCCGTGGTCGGCGATAAAGCGCAGCTCTTCGTCGGACTTGTTGCGCGGATGATCCTTCAGACCAGCCGGCAGGCAGTGGGAGTAGCACACCGGCTTCTTGGACTCGAGGATCACCTCCTGGGAGGTCTGGGCGCCCACATGGGACAGATCGCACATGATGCCGACCCGGTTCATCTCGGCCACGACTTCGCGACCGAAGCCGGACAGGCCACCGTCCCGCTCGTAACAACCGGTACCGACCAGGTTCTGGGTGTTGTAGGCCATCTGCACTATGCCCACACCCAGCTGCTTGAAGATCTCCACATAACCCAGCTGATCTTCAAAGGCATGGGCATTCTGGAAACCCAGGATCACGCCGGTGCGGCCTTCTTCTTTGGCCTTCTGGATATCGGCGGTGGTGCGCACCGGGCGGATCAGGTCGGCGTGTTCCTGGAAATGGCGGTTGAAGGCGGCAATGTTGTTTACCGTGCCCTGAAAGCCTTCCCATACCGATACGGTGCAGTTGGCGGCGGTGAGCCCCCCACGGCGCATATCTTCAAACAGCTCACGCCCCCAGTTGGCGATGATAAGGCCGTCGATCACGACCGCCTGATTGTGTAGTTCAGCTGCACTTTGCATAGCCAGACCTTCCTTGAATTAATGTGGCAGGTGGCACATGGTCCACCGGATTCAAGGGCAGTCTAGCCCGCAGTCATCTTCGTTCGCTGGCTGAAAACGACGAGTGCATAGCCAAAAACGTCACTTTAAGCGACATCCGCCAGAAACTAAAAAGCCCCGCATCGCGGGGCTTGTTATAAACCGGGTTTAACGGCCTGTTTACCGGGTGTTTACAGTATCACCGAGGCGAAGGTGGGCTCCCCTCTCGCCGTTTCTAGCTGAATATTCATCACCAGCTCCGGCAGTACCGGGGCGTCGGCCGTCGCCTTGGTGCTGGCTCGGCCGCAGCGGTCGTCCCGCGGGGGCACCCCGAAATTCTCCCGGTAGCACTTGCTGAAATGGGGGGTAGACACAAAACCGCAGGCGGTAGCGATTTCAATAATGGAAAACGACGTCTGCCGCAGCAGCTGGCGGGCACGCTTCAGCCGCAGGTTGAGATAATAGCGGGACGGTGAACATTTCACATGACGCTGGAACAGCCGCTCAACCTGCCGCCGGGACAGGCCCACATAATAGGCCAGCTCGTCCAGGGTGATCGGTTCTTCCAGGTTGGCTTCCATCAAGGCCACCACCTCGGCCAGCTTGGGCTGGGCCGTGCCCACCGTATGACGCAGCGGTACCCGCTGCTCTTCCTGTCCCTCGCGGATACGCTCGCACAGGAACATGTCACAGATGGCGGTACTCAGTGCGCTGGAATGTTCCTTTTCGATTAGGTGCAGCATCATGTCCATCGGTACCGTACCACCGCTGCTGGTCAGGCGGTCACGGTCGATGCAATAGAGGGCATTGCTGGTTTCAAGATGGGGATAGGCTTCCTTGAAGGCGGCCATATACTCCCAGTGAAGGGTACAGCGGTAACCGGTGAGCACACCGGCATCGGCCAGCAGGTAGCTACCGGTACAGACGGCGCCTATCTTGACCCGCCGCTTGGCCTGCTGCTGCAGCCAGGCACGCATATTACGGCTGCGTGCATTGGATATTCCCACGCCACCACAGAGGATCATCATATCCAGATGGCCACAATCCTGGATACTGTGATCCGGGGTCACCAGGAGGTTGTCGCTGGCCCGGACCGGCTCACCGGTTTCGGTGAGCATGACCCACTCATAGAGGGGCTGGCCCGACAGCTGGTTGGCCATGCGCAGAGGTTCGATGGCGGAAGCCAGGGAAATCATGGTGAAGTTGTCCACCAATAAAAAACCGACTCGGTTAGTCTGACTCATCACTATTACTCCAGGGCCCCAAGCTTAAAATAGCCATCCGGAGCCGACACAGCGTCACAACCTGCTATGCCTACCCAGTCAGGGAAACACAGCCAACAAAACACTAATAAATCTATAACAAAAGCATCCCCTGTGAAAGGACCACATTGTTTTTTTATTGAGTCATAGCTCACAACTAATATATTTATACTGAAAACTGCTATTTTTATTCCATAAAATCCTTCTACTTATCGATAATAATCAAAAAAATCCTTTATAAACATAATGTAGGCATCTAGCGTGCCATTTTTTAAAAGTTCATAAAAACTTCCAATAAAATAACTCTAAACGGACAAATTCCGGCCATATCAAGGAATTAAAGTTATTTTATTGGGGGGCTCAAACATTGTTACAAAACCAGCCGTATGCCAGGTGCTCCATTGCAGTGCCTTTTAAGCCAGAGATGCGCTCGTTTGAGGCAAACTGGCGACCCCTCGGGTCGCCAGCTCAACAGCTTAAGATGCCGGGGGCACGTTGGCCGACTGTTCGACGGTCACCGGCGTCCCGACGGGGACTTCCTGGTGCAGGGCCCGGTACAGGCCCCACATCATCACCAGGATAACGAACGAGAAGGGGAAGGCGGCGATAATGGCCGCGGTCTGCAGTGCCTTGAGGCCACCGGCCAGCATCAGGATGGCCGCCACCGCTGCCACCGCCATGCTCCACAGCACCCGCTGGCTGCGCGGCGGATGCTCATTACCCATCGACAATATGGTGGTCACCACCAGGGTGCCGGAGTCGGCCGAGGTAATGAAATAAAGCGCCACCAGCAGGGTCGCCAGCATCGATGCCAGGTTACCCATCATGCCGCTATCCAGCAAGGAAAGGGTCGCATACAGGGATGAGGTGACATCTTCAGCCACCGCCGTGACGATGCCGGCCTGGCCTACGGCCGCCACCGCTTCTCCGGCAGCATTGGTGACCGTGTGGGTCAGCTCAAGATACAGGGCTGTGCCCCCGAACAACGTCAGCCACAGCATACCCAGCAGGGTCGGCACCAGCAGCACGCCGCAAATAAACTCGCGAATGGTGCGGCCTTTGGAGATGCGGGCGATAAACATGCCCACGAAGGGCGACCAGGACATCCACCAGGCCCAGTAGAACACGGTCCACCAGGACTGCCATTGGCTGTCTTTAGTGGCATCGGTCCAGGTGCTCAGACCCACTACATGGGCCAGATAGTCACCGATGCCCTGTACATAGCTCAGCAACAAATAACGGGTGGGGCCGTAGCACAGCAGAAACAGCAGGATGGCGGCGCTCAACCACATGTTGGCAACCGACAACCATTTCACACCCCGGCCCAAGCCGGACAGCACCGACAGGGTGGCAATCAGCGAGATCACAGCGATCAGGATCAACTGGCTGGTGGTGCCTACCTCCATGCCGAACAGGTGATTCAGGCCGGTATTGATCTGGGAAACCCCGAAACCAAGAGATGTCGCAACCCCGAAGATGGTGCCGAACACCGCCAAGGTATCCACCGTGTGCCCCATCCAGCCATAGATGCGTTTGCCGACCAGCGGATAGAGGGCGGAGCGAATGGTCAGCGGCAATCCTTTGCGATAGGAAAAATAGGCCAGGGACAGCCCCACTACCACATAGATGGCCCAGGGATGCAGACCCCAGTGGAAGAAGGTCAACCGCATGGCCACTTCTGCCGCTTCCGGCGTCATGCCTTCGGCGATAAAGGGATTACTCTGAAAATGATAGATGGGTTCGGCAATAGCCCAGAACACCAGGCCGATGCCCATGCCGGCGCTGAACAGCATGGCAAACCAGGAAAACAGGCTGTATTCCGGGCGGGAGTCGTCGTCTCCCAGGCGTAAAGCGCCAAAACGACTGAAAGCCAGCACCACACAGAACACCAGCATCAAGGTCAGAATGGCAATGTAATACCATTTAAAATTGTTAAGAATATCTCCCGATATGCTTTCAAACAGCTTGGCAGCCGCTTCGGGGAAGAACGCCCCTCCCACCACAAACAGGGTAACGATCATCATGGAACTGATCGTCGCCGCCGGGCTCATTCCTTTCAAAAGTCCATCTTTGCCTAACATAGGACAAGATCTCCGTCGGATTATGTAAAAGCTTTAACGGCAAGCGGAGGCCAAACATCCTGAGGGCCTGTCGCTTGCCGGGGCAGAATTTGCCAATAACGGCGGCCAAGCGTCGTTATGAGCAAAAACTGGCCTATATCACAACAGCTAAGCCCCTGGCGGAGTTTCCCTGATACGACACCGAGTTATGCCTGGGCGTCCTGCACTTTGCCGACTTTCCTATATACGACATGAAAGACAGTGATCTTATCCGGGGGGACAGCGTACATCCCCCACAGGGTCATATTTGGTCAGGCAAATACCCCCGCTGACGCAGGCTCTCGCTCCGGATGGCCATCGGCTCCGGTCAGCGCCCGGATCTGGATAAAGTGCTCATACTCGGATACCAGATCATGCAACACATCCTCAAACAGATAGCCGGCCAGGCAGCTGCCCTCCTCCCCATCGGCCAGGAAAACCTGGAGCGCCACACTATCGGAGCGGGTGCTCGACAAGGGATCGTGGGACAAATTCAATGGCCTTGGCCTGATGTCATAGAGAAAACTACTCCCCTCGCCCGACTCGATCCTCAGCGTCAAGCCTGGCCTTACACCCTCCCCTTGCTGCGCTTCAACTGCCACCGCTTTGCCAAGCTCCCTCAGCTCCTGGGCAAACAGCTCCACCGCCGGTTTTACCGTGGTCATTAACAAGCCGGCAGCATCCGTTTGACCCGCTCCGTGAAGGGCATGGCGCAACCGGTCGCGCCAGCCAAGTCCAGATGCCCTGGCCTGTGGCCGCGCAATCACAAACCCATCCACCTCCTGTAGCAACGCCTTGTACAAGCCTGCCATACTGGCAAACAGCACCAGGGAAAACGGCAGCGCCGCCATCACCACCACACTTTGCAGGGCATTCAGGCCACCGGACAGCAGTAAGACAATGGTAATAGCACCGATGACGGCCGCCCAGAATGCCCGCAGAGGCACGGGCGCATCCTGATCGGCCTCCGCCAGCTCGGTGGTGAAATTGGCCAACACCAGGGCGCCGGAGTCGGCTGAGGTTACAAAGAAGAGGACCGCCAGCACCAGTACAACGGCGGTGGTCAGCCCCACATAGGGGTATTGCTCCAACAAGGTATAAATGGTGCTCTGCGGGCTGTTCAATGCCTGCTCGCCCAGCGCCTTCAGGCCCTGGTTGGCGACCAGCTCTATGCCCGAATTGCCGAAAATCGACATCCACGCCATCATGAAGCCCAGCGGGATCAGCAGGGCTCCGATGGTAAACTCACGAAGGGTTCGCCCCCTGGAGATGCGCGCCAGGAACATGCCGATGAAGGGCGTCCAGGCGATCCACCAGGACCAGAAAAACACCGTCCACCAGCCTTTCCATTGTTGTGTATCCTCCCCGGAAAGCGCATAGGTATTGAAGCTCAGGGCCACAAATCCCGTTATATAATCACCGATATTCAGTACCAACGTATCCAACAGCCCCAGGGTATTGCCCTGATAAAGCACGAACAGCAGCAATCCGCTTGCCAGCAGCATGTTGACCTCGGACAGGCGGCGAATCCCCTTGTCCACGCCACTCATGGCAGAAAAGGCCGCGATAATGACCACAGCGATAATCAACAGTACCTGGTTCGTCAGGTTCTCGGGCAAGCCGAACATAATGCCCAGGCCATAGTTCAGCTGCATGACACCGATCCCGAGGCTGGTGGCAATACCGAAGACGGTGCCGATCACGGCGGCAATATCCACCAGGTACCCGATGGGCCCATTGATACGCTTGCCGAGCAGCGGAAACAGCGTACTGCGGATAGCCAGCGGCAGCTTGTGGCGATAGCTGAAATAGGCCAGAGCCGCCCCCATCAGGGCATACATGGCCCAGCCGGTCAGCCCCCAGTGGAAGAAGGTCTGGGGCACGGCATGGCGCATTGCTTGCCGGCTTTCAGGGTCCAACTCAGGAGGCAACAGATAATGAGACAGGGGTTCGGCAACGCTGAAAAACAGCACGTCAATACCAATGCCGGCGGCAAACAGCATGGCGGCCCAGGAGATCAGTGAAAACTCGGGCCTGGAGGCATCGCTCCCCAGACGCACCTTGCCGAAGCGTGACAGGCTGATGTACAGGATAAAGACCAGGTAGGCGACGGTGGCGAGCATGTAATACCAGCCGAAGGTCTGATTGACCCAGGCCAGTCCGGCGCTGAACGCCGACGCCGCCTGGTCGGTATTTAACATGGTGTACAAAAGAAAAAAGGCAATGCCGAACAGTGAGCCGTAGAATATCGTCGAATTAATAACGAGCCCACCCACTTTCTGGGGTTTGTCATCTTTCATTAGAATCCGTCCTTGTAGATGATGTGACGCCTGTTGTTTGCAGCTTGTGTTATCGGTAGCTGCCCCCTCTACTGATGAAGGGGTTATAGGTTCTGTATTCCTGTTTACGATGATGAAATCAGCAGGCCGGCGATAAACAACCGGCTCGTCAGCCTCAGCGGGCGGTCACCAACCGAGCCTTGCGAGCATGCTCATGGCCGCCCACCAACATCGCCTGCCGTATGGCCCGGCTGGCCTCCACTATCTTGCTGTCACGCTCGGCGGCCAGCGCGTCAAAGCTTCGGCCGTTTTCCTCCGCCTGCACCCCGGCCAGCAGTTGCTCGATCACCTCGGGAGTCAGTCGCGGATCGCCCAGATCGTCCCACCAACGGTGGAAGGAAGGCCCGAAGCGCTCGCAGAACACGCCCAGCCCGTGGCCGCCACTGCCCAGGTTGAACAGCATGTGTGGCCCCATGACCGACCAGCGCAGCCCGGGCCCGGCATAGACCGCCTTGTCCACATCCTCGACACTGGCGACCCCTTCCACCACCAGGTGAATTGCCTCACGCCACAGGGCCGCCTGCAGCCGATTGGCCACATGCCCGGGCACTTCCTTGTTGACGCGGATCGTCACCTTGCCGCAGGCCGCATAGAACTGCTCGGCCAGCTCCAGCACGTCACTGTCGGTCTTGTCGTTGCCCAGCAACTCCACCAGCGGGATCAGATGAGGCGGGTTGAAGGGATGGCCCAGGATAAAGCGGCCGGGGTTTATCCAGCCGGACTGCATTTCTTTTACCAGCAGGCCGGACGCACTGGAGGCGACAATGGCATCGGGGCGCAGGTGCGGTTCGATGCGGGCATACAGCTCGTGTTTGATCTCGATGCGCTCGGGCACGCTTTCCTGCACAAACTGGGCCCTGACCACCGCCTCTTCCGGCGTACGGAAGAAGCGTACCCGTTCCATGGCGCCATTGACCGTGAGGCCCAGCCGCTTCAGGCTCGGCCAGGCGTGCTCCACGTAATCACGCACGAAGGCCTCGGCGTTCTCGGAAGGATCATAAACATCGACTTCCAGCCCCGCCGCCAGAAACAGGGCGGTCCAGCTGGCGCCTATGGTGCCGGCGCCCAGAATGGCCGCGACCTTCATATCCCGAGGAAAATCAACCTGCTTGTTCATTTGCTACCTCTCTTAAAACGGTCATTCACACGTCAATATTTAGTCAGTAGACACGACCGGGCGACTTAAAACAGGCCGGGCTGTAGCGGCGATGCTGCCGTCAGTCCGCCATCCATCACAAACATCTGCCCACTGGCATAGGCCGCATCGTCGGACGCTAGCCAGAGCGCCAGCCCGGCGACATCTTCCGGCTTGCCGAAACGTCCCACCGCATGGCGGGCCAGCGCATCACGCTTGGCGGCCTCGGGATCGGCCGCCAGCTCAAAGCCCGCCTCGGCCATCTCGGTCATGATCCAGCCCGGGCAAATGGCATTGCAGCGCACGCCATCCTTGCCGTGGTCCACCGCTATCGAGCGGGTCAAGCCATGCACAAAGGCCTTGGAGGCGTTGTAAATTGCCATGCTGGGATCCGATACCTTGGCGCTGATGGAGCCCAAGTTGATAATGACCCCCGCCCCCTGGTGACCCAGATCCGGAATAAGCTCGCGACAGCACAGGAATACCGCCTTGGCGTTCACTCCCATCACCAGTTCCCAGTCGTCATCTGTGGTTTCGGTCACGGTCTTTTCTACCTGTACTCCGGCGTTGTTGACCAGGATGTCCACCTGGCCGAAGGTCTCGAGGGCGACGCTGCGCACCCGCCTGACATCCTCCAGCCGCGTCAAATCCGCCTGCACCCAGCTCACTGACTCAGGCAGATCCGCCGGCCGTTCCCCCCTGCCGCAGCTCAGCACCCGGGCACCGTTGGCGAGATAACGATCCACCACGGCACGACCGATACCCCGGCCTCCGCCGGTAACAATTGCAACTTTTCCTTTCAGGGCAGACATGGCTATCTCCATTAAAGATCGAGTACCAGACGATCAGACTTGGCGCGCGAACAGCACACCGCCATCACGTCATTCATGCTTTTTTCATCTTCGGTGAGGATCTGATCCCGATGCTCGGGTTCCCCCTCTAGCACATCAGTCAGGCAGGAGCCGCAGACCCCCTCTTCACAGATGGTGTCGATATCGAACCCGTTTTCCTTCAGCACCTTGAGTGCCGTTTTCTCGGCCGGTACCTCCAGCTCCATCTTCGAACGGCACAGATAGATACGGAACGGCCGGTTCTCGCCCGTAACCACAGGGGATGCCTTGAAGCGCTCGAAATGCACGGTCCCGGCCGGCCAGTGGGCCGATGCCGCCTCAACGGCATCCATCAACCCGCCCGGACCACAGCAATACAGGTGCCGCCCCGGCACCACCTCGGCCAGCAATGCGCGCAAATCCAGTCCCTTGGAGGGATCACCGCCGTCAAAATGCAGCTGCACCCGGTAGCTGAAGGGCGCCTCGTTTTTCAACCAGCCGACAAAGGCCGCATCCTCCGCGTGGCGGGCGCAGTAGTGCATCTGAAAGGAGCTGCCAACGTGGTGCAGTGCAAGCGCCATCGACAATATGGGGGTCACCCCGATACCACCGGCAATCAGCAACGACGACGAAGCCTCCGTGGCCAGCGGAAAATGATTGACGGGGCCACTGACACTGAGCCGGTCACCCACCTTGAGCTCGTGCATAAAACGGGAGCCACCGCGGCTGGCGGGATCCTTGAGCACGGCAACGCGATAGCTGTGACGGACTCCGGGCCGGTCATAGAGCGAATATTGCCGGGTCAGGCCGTTGTCCAGATGCATGGCCAGGTGCGCCCCCGCCTCGAATGGCGGCAGGGCTTCGCCACTTTCCAGCGCCAGTTCGACGCTGCGTATATTCCGGGCTTCGTCCTTCACGGCACGCACGATCAGCGGCTGTTTGTCCAGCGGTGTAATGGGGTTGCGCATGGGCGTCACCTCTCCTTGATTCAGGCCCGGCGGCTGCCGGGCCAGGCTGCTGTTACAGATGGGCAATCTGGACGTGACGCACCGAGGTATAACCCTCCAGTGCATACACCGACATGTCGCTGCCATAGCCTGAGGCCTTCATGCCGCCATGGGGCATTTCCGAGGTCGCCACCCCATGGGTATTGACCCAGGTAATGCCGCAGCGCAGCGCGGCAGCCACCTTCATCGCCTTGCCCGTATTCTGGGTCCAGATGGACGACGCCAGACCGAACTCGCTGTCGTTGGCAAGCGTAATGCCCTGCTCCACGCCGCTGAACGGGGTGATGGAGATCACCGGCCCGAAGACCTCCTTCTGCACGATTTCATCCTGCTGGCGGGCATTGGCGATCAAGGTCGGGGCATAGTAGAAACCACTGCCCGGCAACCGGTACCCGCCGGTCACCACCTCGGTGTGGGCCAGGTCCCGCGCCCGCTCAACAAAGCCCGCCACATGGTCCAGGTGCCTGCCCGAGATCACCGGCCCCATTTCCGTGCTGTTGTCATTCGGTTGACCCACCCTGATGGACGAAATCGCCTGCGCCATCTCCGCCACGAAGTTGTCGTAAATGCGATCTTCAACATAGAAGCGACAGGGCTGGGTGCAATCCTGCCCGGCATTGAAGAAGGCAGCCCCCCGCAGCGCCTCGACAGCCGCCGGCACATCGGCATCATTGAATACCAGTACCGGCGCCTTGCCGCCAAGCTCCATATGGGTATGCATGATATTGCGCGCGGAGGCTTCCAGGATCCGGCTGGCCGTCTCGGGCCCGCCGGTCAGCGATACCAGCTCCAGATCCGGGCTGTTGATCAGCGCATTACCTGTGGTCGAGCCCCGGCCGGCAACCACATTGACCACACCCTTGGGGAAGATCTCCGCGGCCAGTTCGGCCAGGCGCAGGGTGGTCAGCGGCGTCATCTGTGACGGCTTGAGGACCAGCGGACAGCCCGCGGCCAGCGCCGGGGCCAGCTTCCAGGCCGTCATCATCAGCGGGTAGTTCCAGGGGGCGATGGAGCCCACCACCCCCACGGGGTCGCGGCGGATCATCGAGGTGAAGCCCTGCACATACTCGCCGGCGGTCGAGCCGCTCATGCTGCGGGCGGCGCCGGCCATAAAGCGGAACACATCGATGATCAGCGGCATCTCGTCCGTCTTCACCGACGCCAGCGGCTTGCCGTTGTTGAGCGACTCCAGCATCGCAAACTCATCCTGCCGCGTCTCCAGCGCATCGGCCAGGGCCAGCAGGTGCGCGGCACGCTCCGCGGGGGTGGTTCGCGACCAGGCAGGAAAGGCCGCCTTCGCCGCCGCCACTGCGGCCGCCACCTGTTCCGGGGTGGCCTCGGCAATGTCGACAATCACCTCTTCCGTCGCCGGGTTAAGCACCCGCACCATCTCGCCTTCGCCGGCCACCAGTTCGCCATTGATCAAATTTTTTATCTGCATGTTCCGACTCCCGTTAGCGCTCATCAAAAACCGACCAGGTCTTTGCCCTTGAGACCCAGCCGCTCACGCGCCTCGTCCGGTGTGGCCACCTTCAAGCCCAGCTCTTCGACGATACGGCGGATCTTTTTGACCTGGTCGGCATTGGAGGCCGCCAGCTGACCAGCACCGATATACAGGTTGTCTTCCAGGCCGACCCGCACGTTGCCGCCCATGATGGCGGACTGGGTGGCGAACGGCATCTGGTTGCGACCGGCCGCCAGCACCGACCACTCGAAGCTATCGCCAAACAGCTTCTTGGCGATGCTGTGCATATGGGTCATGTTGTCGGGATCCGCCCCCACACCACCCAGGATGCCGTAGATCATCTGGATGAAGAACGGCGGCTTGATCAGCCCCTTGTCAACGAAGTAGGCCAGGTTATACAGGTGGCCCAGGTCGTAACATTCGAACTCGAAGCGGGTGCCGTGGGTCTCGCCCAACTCACGCAGGGTGTACTCGATATCCTTGAAGGTGTTCTTGAACACGAAGTCACGGGTCATGTCGAGGAACTCGGGTTCCCAGTCATGCTGCCACTCCTTGTGTTTCTGCAGCAGCGGGAAAATACCGAAGTTGATCGATCCCGCATTCAGCGACGCCATCTCGGGGCGGGTGACCAGCGCCGCTTCCAGCCGATGCTCCAGGGTCATGCCCAGGCCGCCCCCGGTAGAGACATTGATGACCGCATCGCAGTGATGCTTGATCACCGGCAGAAACTGCATGAACACCTTAGGATCCGGTGTTGGCCGACCGGTTTCCGGGTCACGGGCATGCAGATGGATGATGGATGCCCCTGCCTCAGCCGCCGCAATGGACTCGGCCGCGATCTGATCGGGCGTGATCGGCAAATGTTTGGACATGGTCGGGGTATGGATGCCACCGGTGACCGCACAGGTAATAATGACGCTCTTGGACATGGCTCTTCTCCCTTACAGACGCATTTGTTGAACTTGCGCGGTCAGGCCGCCGTCCAGAACCCACAGCTGGCCACTGGCATAGACGGACTCGTCACCCGCCAGCCAGTTGACCAGGCTGGCAATGTCGGCCGGCGTGCCGTAACGGCGCATGGGGTGAATACGGCGCACCTCTTCCTTGAGGCTGTCGATATCGCCGGCACTGCCGAAGAAGCTTTGCAGCATGGGAGTATCGATAAAGCCCGGACAGACCGCGTTGACCCGTATATTCTCGGGGCCGTAATCGCAAGCCATGGCCTTGGTCAGGGCATGCACCGCGCCCTTGGTGGCGCAATAGGCGGCCAGACTCGGGTCGGCAATAAAGCCGTCATAGGAGCCAAAATTGATAATGGAGCCACCACCGGCCTGGCGCATCAGCGGCACTGCATATTTGCAGACAAGGAACATGCCGGTCACGTTAATGGAAAAAATACGGTTCCAGTCGTCGAGTGAGGTTTCTTCAATGGTTTTTTCGATTTCAATGGCCGCGGCATTAACCAATACATCCAGCTGGCCGTATTTCTCTCCCACCTTTTCCATCAGGGCATGAACATTGTCTTCATTGGTCACATCCAGCCGTTCAAAATAAACGGAGTCCGGCAATCCCCCTTCTCCCTGTGCAATATCCGCGGCAATCACTGTCGCCCCTTCATTGGCAAAGCGTTCACAGATCCCGCGACCAATACCACCGCGCCCACCTGTTACCAACGCAATCTTGCCGCGCAGCTGTCCCTGAGCCATATATCACCTCATCTTTGGAAATTCAGAATAAACCTGGAGGAGATCCCCTCCAGGAAAACCATTAATTGACGTTACCTGACGGCCTGTTTATAGGCATCGAGCAGCAGGCCATGGAAATGATGCAGCGCATGCTCGCTCAACCCGGAGCCGGCGGGATCATTGACAATACGTCCGCTTTCGAAGGCTGGCGTGCTCATGCCCCGTTGTACGCTTTCGACCAAATCGATATCCTCCTGCTGCAGGACATCGCGAATGTAGTTGATCGCTTCTTCTTCCTGTTCGGTCGGCTCCGCCGTTTCGAAATAGAAGTCGTAGGTTTCTATGGTGTGGTCCGGCCCCACGGGAATAATATTGAGCACCAGGAAGTTATTGCGCCCCGGGTAGCGCATCAGGCAGGTATTGGGCCACAGCCACCAGACCGCATGGTCGTCGCAGCTACCGCCCTCGACGCTGTAGGCGCTGTTCTCCCCCTTGGAGCCCTTGGCCATATGGCTGGAATAGATGCCATGGGTGGTGACCTGGTAGGTATCAAACTGCAGCAGGGTGCAGAAATCCTTGTGCGCCGTCGGGCAGTGATAGCACTCCAGGAAATTGTCGACCACATTCTTCCAGTTCGACTTGATATCGAAAGTCAGCCGGCGGGCCAGGGTCAGATCCTTAATATCAGACGCAAACGCATTGATTTCATTGGCAAGGTTACCGGTCTGCTCGGCCAGCGACCTGGCCTCGGGGTCCAGATTCACGTAGATAAAGCCGCAGAATTCCTCAACTTTCACCTGATCCAGGCAGATATCCCCCTTGTTGAAATCGATCAACGCGTCGGTATGGGGAGCATTGCGCAGGTTACCGTCCAGGTTGTAGCTCCAGGCATGGTAAGGGCAGGTCATGACCCGGGTCTTGCCTTCCCCCTCGAGCAGGTGGTGCGCCCGGTGCTTGCACACATTGTAGAAGGCGCGCAATTCACCGCTGCGATCACGTACCACGGCAATACTACGGCCTTGCACATCCGCCACATAGTAGGCGCCTGGTTCGCGCACCTTCTCCATATGACAAACCCATTGCCAGGTACGATGGAAAATCGTTTCACGTTCCAGATCCAGAAATTTCTGATCGGTATAGCACTGGGCATTCAGGGTGAAAGACGCACTTGCATCAGTTTCATTATATCTGCCTTTGGCCACCTGGATTTCTGCATCGGAAATATATACGCCCATCATCACTCTCCTGTCAGTAGATATACGTTTCCCATTTAATTATCTGTTTCTAATGATGCTATAGAGGACGGACTCACACGCAGATTCGTCGTAGCCCCATATATGAATATCCTTGGCGAGGAGAGCTTGTTTATCCGCCCCTGCGCTCTGCCTCGATATTAGCCATACTTTCATCAGCCATTTAATATCCGTCATTTATGGAAGTGAGTTGTAAACATTAAATAATTGCCCCTTTTCATTTTCAGGAATATATGTTCACGTCCTCTTACCACTCGTGATATATCAGCCTGATAAACACTGACAGACATATAATAGATTTCGTCGTTAACTTGCCGAACGAATCGACTCCTGTAACTGATTATTCAATAAGAAAGATGTTACCAAGAGGTTACATTCTTGAACTGGAGCCACTGTATCCTGCCCATTCTGCGTCCTCAAACGATGAATCGCAGGGCAAATGGGTTAAATAATTTAAGGCAAATGCCGGCCATGGCTTAGTAGGACGCCCCCGAAAACAACAGGGCTGAGCTCAATAACGAATTCAAATACGGCACTACTTCGAGACAGAGACCGATAAGCAAGCCTTCCACACTAGGACCGGTAAGTACTCCTGCCGTTCCGGCGTTCCCGCTATCCCTGGCAGTCAGTAGTGCGGAGCCCCCTCCCCCCGGATGGCAGCCTGATGCCTGTATTAAGACGGGTAAGGGACCGAACATTCAGTGAAGGTTCGAAGCCGTTATCGAGTACAGGTGACCTTAAACTGCGGCGAGTCTGAGTACGGGAATTCGGGTATACGGGATGTGCTAGCTCCCTGGTTGTCGCCTGGTGTCTATAGCCTGTCGAGTTGGCAATATCAGGGTGACGGGGTTTCGCCTTACTATCGTTGCCGGCGCTGCCGCTTGAGCAGCGGTAACGAAGTAGGAGCCCCCCACATGCCTGACAACAATGCCACTTTCGACATCGCCGGCTACGGCAACTATCAGGTCAACCACAAACCACTGCGTATCGAGACCGGCGCCGAGTCACTGCGCCTTGTCTGGGACGATGGCCACGAGAGCGAATATCATTATCTGTGGCTGCGGGACAATTGCCCCTGCCCGGACTGCGTCTCGACCCTGACCCGGGAGCAACTGTTCGAAATCTGTGATGTGCCGCTGTCCATCCGGCCGCTGGAGGCGCAGCTGGACCAGGAGTATCTTCATATCCAGTGGGATAACGATGGCCATGTCAGCCGCTTTCACCCCGGCTGGTTGCGCAGCCATTGCTACAGCGAACAAGCCAGGGCAACCCGGCAATGGCGCCCGGAGATCTGGGACAAGGCGACCATCGAAAACACGCTGCCCTGCTATGACTGCGCCGACATCATGCAGGACGACGCCACACTGCTAAGCTGGCTGTGCCAGCAGCGTGATCGCGGCATTGCCCTGCTGAAAAACACCGATACCACGCCCGGCACCCTGCAGCAGGTGGCTGCCCGCATTTCCTTTATCCGGGAAACCAACTTCGGCACCCTGTTCGATGTGCGCTCCAAGCCCGATGCCAATTCCTCTGCCTACACCAACCTGCGTCTGCCGCTGCATACCGACTTGCCCACGCGAGAGTTGCAGCCGGGATTGCAGTTCCTGCACTGCCTGGAAAACGACGCCACCGGCGGTGAGTCAATCCTGGTAGACGGCTTTCGCATTGCCGAACATATGCGCGAGCAGTACCCCGATGACTTCGCAGCCCTCAGCAGCCTGCCGATGGATTTTTATAACAAGGATCGCCACAGCGATTACCGCTTTCGTGGGCCGGCGCTGGTACTCGACGGCCAGGGCACCGTCATCGAAGTGCGTTTTGCCAACTTCCTGCGCGGGCCGCTGGATGTGCCGGCCAGCCAGGTGGTGCGCCACTATCGCGCCTACCGCACCTTTATCAGCCTGACCCGGGAGCCCCGTTTCCAGTTTGAATACCGACTGGTGCCCGGCGACCTGCTGGTGTTTGACAATCGCCGCGTGCTGCATGCCCGCCAGGCCTTTGACCTGCAGCAGGGCCAGCGGCATCTGCAGGGTTGTTATGTGGATCGCGACGAGTTGCTGTCCCGTATCCGAGTGCTGGAACGCACCCTGTAGCGGCTTCCCGGGTGGCTCCGGAGATCAGGCGGCGCCTGATCTCCTTGCGTCATGGCGAAAAAGCGCCAACACCGCAGACGGTACCCACATCGCAGACACTCAGATCCGTCTCCTGCAGCAACTACCGGGCCCGCTCGAAACGCAGCCTGAGGTAATGGGCCGATGAGAGCAATACACAATCCGATATCGCCAAACGATTAGCTGTGACACAAGGGTGTGTCAGTCAACCCGGGTTTAACCAAGATGAATACCTTAGTCGCGATCTAAAGCAAGGGATACCGGCACCATCGCCGGCCCGCCGTCGCCAAGATCTCACGACCAAGATTGTCACCATCCCCTAAAATCGGGGCCTACATCATCAGAGTTCTGCTGCCTACGATGAGGCAAACCTAGCTGTGATCATATGCAGTCTTTTCAGCCTAACGTGGGTTTGCTAATACTCATGCATCCTGGCCCTGCGTCTGAAAATGCTGCATGCTGCCATAACGTCGTTTGATCTCGGCAAACTCCTCGCTATCGACAAACTGGCACACACCGTTACCAAGATCTTTAGCCACCTCAATCGCAAAGCGCGCAGCCTGCTCAATGTCGACTTCATGGCTGGCTCCGGTAGCGCATCCGGCCACTGGTACTTCGGTGGAGAGCGCCACACCAATGACCGGTGCCTGACTGGCCACACTTGGCTGTAAAATACTATTGAGGTGATAAAGGGTGTTACCGTAGGGCGTAATGTCCTGTTGGCTGATCGGGAACACATTGGCTCTCTGACCGGTAACGCGTTCGATAACATTAATGACGCTTTCACTGACTTTGAGAATGTAACCCTGGCAAACGGTCGGAGAGATCGCCACACCGCGGTAGTTCATGATGCGGTTACCTTTAGTGGTGTCGATAGACAGAATGGCGTCCATCTCGTCATCCACTTCGTGCAGCCAGGTATCTTCCATGGTGATCGGAGAGTCCATAAATGGTACTGGATGATGCTCGCGGGTCGGGGCATCAGGACAAATGTGGGTTGTGATTATGACATCGCCCGGTAGCCTGTCGCCCAGATGTACCATGCGGACCAGCTTGGCAGCGGCTGCCATGGCCGCCAGTGCGCCGTCACCATCGGATACGAATCCTGTCAGCTCTGGACGGGCACCAATGCCGCCCAGGCGTCCGATGATACCCAGCGTCGGCACATCGCCGCCGACGCTTTTCCCGCGCGTACCCGGAATACGTACCTTGATAAAATCGCTGGCGCCATTGTCTGAGGTGAGGCGATTAATTTCTATCAAATCAGGTTTAGCGCCTTGTTCACATAAGTAATTTTTGACCACATCGCCACTGGCACTTGGGCTGTCCAGCAATTCATACAAATCCATTACTTGCTTTAACATCAATCATCCCCTTAACAATCATCTAGATAATTTCGATACTAACCCACATAATTGATAAGATTAATTTAATTAAACTATCTATTTATAGAAGATGTTTATGAATGTAAACGCACGTCAATTGCAATCATTTCTGCGAGTCGCTCAGCTGGGCAATTTCACCGAAGCAGCGGAACAGCTGCATATGACACAACCTTCATTGAGTCACCAGATTCGCCAACTGGAGCATATGCTGCGGATCAAGCTGTTTGAGCGCACCACGCGACGCGTGCTCCTAACTGAGGCAGGCAAGGCATTTTTGCCCGCGGCAGAGCGTATCCTGGCCCGGCTGGAGAAGGCAGTCAGGGATATGCATAGCCTGGCGGAAGGGCAAACTGGACGAGTCAGTTTTGCCGCGTTGCTGACGGTGGGAGCAAGCCTTATTCCTGCCGCCATGGCTTCATTTCAGCGCCAGTATCCAAATGTGACCCTGGAATATCTGGAAGAGAGTGATGAGCCTATTTATCAGTTGGTAAATAATGGTGATATCGATTTTGGAATCGGTGCCATGCCGCCTCAGAACGATGACATTATTTTTACGCCGATTTACAAAGACTATCTCTATTTTGTCTGTTCACCGCGCCATCCGCTGGCGAAGTGCAGTGAAGTCAGCTGGCATGACATTGTCAAAAATCCGTTTATTGCCATCAAATCCGGCACCAGTATGCGCAGCTTGATGGAGCAGGGCTTTGCCATCACCCATACTCCAATGCAACCGGTGCAGACCGCCATTTATCAGTCCACCATTCTGGGTATGGTTTCCTGTGATATTGGAGTCAGCGTCGTTCCGTCATCGATGAAACTGATGTTCGAGCGTAACGATGTGTGCCTGATCCCAATTAAAGAGCGTCTTTATCGGGATATCGGCCTGATAGTAGCGAAAAGTCGCCCGCTCTCCAAAGCGGCTCAGGAGTTGGTGAACGTCATTTTGCAAATTGTCGGAGAAAATCGCAGCTTGCTGCCGCGCTCGGATTAAACAGGCGTTGTTAATCAAATCAGAGCGGGATCAGCTTGTCCCTGCTGGGATTGATGCCCTTACCTGACCGGCTGACGAGCAGACATACCGCGAACCTCGTTTCCAGTTTGAATACCGGCTGGTGCCCGGCGACCTACTGGTGTTCGACAACCGCCGTGTGCTGCATGCCCGCCGGGCCTTTGACCTGCAGCAGGGGCAGCGTCACCTACAGGGCTGTTATCTGGATCGTGATGAGCTGCTGTCCCGCATTCGGGTGCTGGAACGCACCCTCTAGTTAGGATACAGGACGCTTTCCCTCCCCAACTAATCAGGCGGCGCTCCGGCGCCGCTGCTCGCCGGGCGTCATATTGAAATGACGCCGGTAACTGCGGCAAAAGCCGGATGCCGAGCCAAAACCGCAGGCGGTCCCCACCTCACAGACACTCAGATCGGTCTCCTGCAGCAACTGCCGGGCCCGCTCGAGGCGCAACTTGAGGTAATAGGCCGATGGCGATGCATCGAGGAAACGCTGACACAGGCGCTCCAGCTGGCGCAGCGAGATAAAGGCGCTGTTGGCCAGCTCTGCCGGGGTTAGCGGTATTTCTATGTGTTGCTCCATCAGGCTCAGAACCCGGATCAGGCGCGGATGATGGATATTGAGCCGTCGCGGCAGCCCGATACGCTGCCGGTCCGAGGGCGGGCGTATGCCGTTCTTGATGCACTGATCGCAAATCTGCAGCGCCAACGCAGTGCCCGCATGCTGTTGGATCAAGTGCAACATCATGTCGGTGGCGGCGGTGCCGCCGGCGCAGGTGATACGGTTGCGGCCGATTTCGAACAGCTCCGGGCTTATCAGGATATCAGGGTAGGTTTCCTGGAATGCCGGTGCCGCCTCCCAGTGCAGGGTCACCCTCTGCCCCTTCAGCAACCCGGCCCGGGCAAGCAGGTAACAGCCGGTATCCAGCGCCCCCAGCAGGCTGCCGCGCCGGTTCAGTCGGCGCAGCCAGTCGACAAACGCAAGGCTCCTGTGGCGTTCGGGATGGAAGCTGGCATTGACGAACAGGTTGCGCGGCGGGTCAACCGCGTACATATCAAGGTGCTGTTGCAGCGCCATCTGATTGCTGGCCATCACCGGCTGGCCCTGTTCGCTCAGGCACTGCCAGCGATACAGCGGCCGTCCCGCCAGGCGGTTGGCGATGCGCAACGGCTCTATCGCCGACAGCAGCGACACCATGGCATATTCCGGCAGCAACAAAAAGGAAACGGTGATCACGCCGTCATCGTCGGGGTGGAGTATGGGTGATACGGGCGCGGGGCCCGTGGCCACCGCGGTCCGGATGAGTGAGGATGTGTGCATATGTCTTTCCCGGGCGGGCCTGCGCCGCGTACAACACAGGCCCGGATGATGTCAGTCGTTCTGAGCCACCGGACGCGAGGCGCCGATCAGACCCGACTCCAGCCACAGGGACTTCAGTACCCCGAAGGTCATGGCCAGGATCACCAGGCTCAGTGGCAGGGCCGCGGCCATCAGGGCCGTCTGCAAGGCGCTGAGGCCACCGGCCAGCAACAGCACAGCTGCCACCAGGCCGATCACCACTCCCCAGAAGACGCGGAAGATCTGCGGCGGCTCGTCGTTGCCCAGCGACAGTATGGTGGTCAGCACCAGGGTGCTGGAATCCGACGAGGTCACAAACCAGCTCATCAGCAGAAACACCATCATGGCCGAGATAATCCAGCCCAGGGTGCCGGTGCCGGCGATGCCGTCGGAGCTGGCAAACAGGGCGGCCGGCAGGTTCCAGGCCTTGACCAGGTCGATCAAGCCGGCGCTGCCCGGACCGCCCGCGGCGAACAGCTCCTGCCACAGCGCGGTGCCGCCGAAGATGCCCAGCCAGACAAAGATAACCAGGGTCGGAACCAGCAGCACGCCGAGCACGAACTCACGCAGGGTGCGGCCCTTTGAAATGCGGGCAATAAACAGGCCGACAAAGGGAGCCCAGGCCAGCCACCAGCCCCAGTAGAACACGGTCCAGCCATTCTGCCAGCTGGCGGGGCCTTCCTCTTCCGGGAACCATAGCCCCATCTGTACGAAATTGACCAGGTAATCACCCAGCGACTCGGCAAAGATGCTCAGCAACCAGGTGGTCGGGCCGCCGAACAGGAAGAAAGCGATAACCAGCACCGAGATAATGATGTTCCACTCGGAGATGAACTTAATACCGCGCTGCACCCCCGACACCGCCGACAGGATGGAAATCACCGAAATCACGGCAATCAGCACCAGCTGGGTATTGATACCCGGATCCACCCCGATCAGCCGCTCCAGGCCCACCGACATCTGGCTGACACCGAGCCCCAGGGAGGTGGCGACGCCGAACACGCAGCCCAGTACGCCAAGCATGTCCACCACATGACCGATGGGGCCGTAGATACGATCACCGATAAAGGGATAGAGGGCCGAGCGCAGCGCCAGCGGCAGCTTCTTGCGGTAGGCGAAATAGGCCAGCGACAGGCCGACAATCACATAGACGGCCCAGCCGTGAAAGCCCCAGTGGAAGAAGGTGACACGCAGGGCATCGACGGCACGGTCATGGCCGATGGCGGTGGCGCCGGCCATATCGGCGTAGGGGTTGTTGGGGTAGCCGAAGGCACCGCTGTTATCCAGGTAGAAGATGGGCTCGGCGACCCCGAAAAACAGGATGCCAATACCGATACCGGCGGAAAACAGCATGGAGAACCAGGCAAAGTTGCTGAACTCGGGGCGGGTGTCGTCATCACCCAGGCGGGTGCTGCCATGGCGGCTGAACACGATGTAGCAACAGGTGACGATCAGGAACACCACCGTCACCAGGTAGTACCAGCCAAAAGTGGTTTCGATCCAGCTGCGGGCGGCACCGAAGATGGTGCTGGCCAGTTCCGCATTGAGGCCTGTGAACAGCACGAAGGCGAGTACCAGGGTGGCCGATGCCACCGTCATGCCCTTGTGCATGCCCTTGAACAGGCCGCTTGGTGCTAGCAGATCCGCTTTGAAAACGGTGCTGCCACTATTTGAATGTTGTTCTATAGACATTCTATTTGTCTCCGATAAGCCATAATACGGGTCCTTGTATTTCTGGTATTACTGGGTAGATAAGTCGCCTCCTGAAAATGTGGAACAGGCTGCAATGGAGCCTAAACCCTGCCCCACTGCACATGTATGAAATTCGTATCCCCTGATTATCGCCCTGCCCGATGCGATTCGGGCCTTGGCACCCTCCGGGAGCGGCCGGCGATAGGGTCCCTGTCCAAATGTTATCCTTGGTCGAGCATGCCCTTTCACCGCATGCGTCGCTTATACGTCTTGCCGCGACACGGGCATGCCCGTTTTTGCGGATTACAAGGCCGGAATGACCGACACCTGCGATGTACAGTCTCCAGGCGTAGCAGCCGCGCTGCTGTTCCAGTGAGTGAAACCTCAATTATCTTTGTCGTTCAGGCCAGGGTATGGGTGTCGCCATCCACACTGATAACCTGGCCCGAGATCCTGCTGCCTACCGCCGAGCCGAGGAACACGGCCATGGCGGCAATATCCTCGGGGTCGATAAAGGTTTTCAGCGAGCACTGGCTGACATAGCTGCGGCGCACCTCCTCTTCACTCAGGCCGCGTGCCGATGCTTCATTACGGATCACCCGGTCCATCCGCACGCCGGATACCGGTCCCGGACAAATGGCATTCACCCGGATGTTGTCACTACCGCATTCGATGGCCAGGGACTTGGTCAGCCCGGTCACGGCCCATTTGGCGGCGGCATAGGGGGTGCGCAGCGGGTAGCCCATGATCCCGGCAGTGGACGACAGGTTGATAATGGCCCCGCTGCACTGTGCCCTCATCAACGGCAGGGCCTGCTTACAGCAATAGAAGGTCGAGTTCAGGTTAAGCTGAATGGTTTGCTGCCAGGCATCGCTGTCCAGGGTCTCCAGCCGGCCCGCCGGCCCGCCGATACCGGCGTTGTTCACCAGCACATCAATGCCACCGAGCTGCTCCAGGCCGTCGCGGAAAAACTGCTCGACCTGTGCCTCGTCGCCAACATCGGTCAGGCTGTAGCTCAGTTGCGGTAACTCCCTGGCCAAGGCTTCCAGTGCGCCCAGGTCTATATCACAGACATGGACCCGGGCGCCGGCCTGAATGAAGGCCCGGGCGATGGCACGACCGATGCCGGCTCCGGCGGCGGTGATCATTACTCGTTGTTGCATGGTTTAACTCCTCCCTGATAAACACGACCCACTGACATCATTCCGTGTCAGGCATCCCGACGGCGCCGCACACCGGCACGACGCCCCCTGGATACGCTACTAGCGGCGAATCCCCTTTTCGTCGCGGTACTCCTTGAGGGTCTGCATGATGCGGATCAGGCAGTCGTCACGCTCCTGGATCAGCTCGTTGATCGAGGCGCCATTGGCCTGGCTCAGGCAGCCGGCCACCATATCGTCTTTCAGTTGTTGGGTCAGTTCGGGGGCCTCCAGACGGGTCCAGGGTTCCTTCAGCGATTCCTCGAAGTGATCCAGCAGGTGTGCCATGCCGCCCTGGCCGCCGCCCAGGTGATAGGTCAGGCAGTGGCCCATGATGGCCCAGCGCAACCCCGGCCCGTAGGCAATGGCCTTGTCGATATCTTCGACCGAGCACTCGTTGTTGGCCACCATATGCAGTGCCTCGCGCCACAGGGCTTCCTGCAGTCGGTTGCCGATAAAGCCCGGCAGCTCCTTGTCCATCTTGGCGACCTGCTTCTCGATCGCCTCGTAGAAGGCCGCCGTCCAGTCGACCACTTCCTGGCTGGTGCGCTCGCCGCCACAAACCTCGCAGAAGGGTACCAGGTAGGGCGGGTTAAACGGATGGCCGACCACAAAGCGATCAGCCTGCTGCTGCACCTCGACGGCCATGTCGGTCATGGCAAAGCCCGAGGTACTGGAGATAATCACCACTTCGGGCGGGGCCAGCCTGTCGAGCTCGGCAAACAGGCCGCGCTTGGCGTTGAGGTTCTCCGGTGTGCTTTCCTGGATCACCTCCACGCTGTTGACCAGTTCTTCCAGGCTGTCGGCAAAGCGCAGCCGGCTGGGGCTCGCGCCCTCGCGCAGGCCCAGCTTCTCCATGGTCGGCCAGATATGGTCCACCATCGCCAGCAGCTTCTCACGCGCATTGGGGCCCGGGTCGTAGGCCACCACGTCCATGCCCATTCTCAGGAAATGCAGCGCCCAGGCACCGCCGATTACGCCGGTGCCGAGTACGCCGGCCTTGGTCACCTCAGTTGGTAGGGGTCGATTCATCTTCATTTGCTCCAAATAAAATTGAGTGCTGTCCGTTGCCACAGCCACTACCGAGTGCCGCCAAGGGGTCGGTCGCCATTGCTGGTCGTCCTTTCCGTACCGGCGGCCCGGTTAATGTTGGGTGTTAAATGTTACTGGGTGCCACGCAGACGCAGCTTCTGGCGGGCCTCAGAGGGGCTGAGCACCCGTGAGCCCATGTTTTCAACGATATTGACGGCGCGTTCCACCAGCTGACCGTTGGTGGCGAACTGGCCCTTGCCCAGGTACAGGTTGTCTTCCAGGCCGACCCGGATATGGCCGCCGAGCAGGGCCGACTGGGCCGCCCAGGGCAGCTGATTGCGGCCCAACGCAAAGGCGGTCCAGTTGGTGTTGGCCGGCAGCATGTCGACCATGCCCTTGAGCAAGCTCAGCTCGGGCGGGGTGCCCCAGGGAATGCCCTGGCAGATCTGGAACATGGCGTTGTCGTCGAGCAGCCCCTCTTTCATCATCTGCAGCGCAAACCAGAGGTTGCCGGTATCGAAGATTTCCAGCTCGACGGTCACATCCAGCTGCTGGATGCGGGCCGCAGCCTTGCGCAGCATGTCCGGGGTCGAGATATACACCAGGTTGCTGTCACCGAAGTTGACCGAGCCGCAATCCAGGGTACAGATCTCGGGCTTGAGCTCCTCGATATGCACTAGTCGCTCTAGGCCACCGACCAGATCGGTTTCCGGGCAGAAGGCGGTGGGGTTTTCCTCGGGGCCGATATAGAGGTCGCCCCCCATGCCGGCGGTCAGGTTGATGATGACATCGCAGTCGGCGGCGCGCAGCCGCTCGCAGACCTCGGCATACAGATCCAGGCGCCGGGAGCACTGCTTGGTTTCCGGGTCACGCACATGCATATGGGCGATGGCGGCGCCGGCGTTCCAGGCCTCGATGGCGGCATCGGCAATCTCTTTCGGGGTAACCGGCACATACGGGCTGCGGTTGGCGGTATCGGCGGCGCCGGTGACGGCGCAGGTGATAATGA
This sequence comes from Zobellella maritima, assembly GCF_003075035.1. GTDB lineage: Bacteria > Pseudomonadota > Gammaproteobacteria > Enterobacterales > Aeromonadaceae > Oceanimonas > Oceanimonas maritima. Next base: position 1,943,110 of record NZ_QCZE01000001.1, read on the forward strand.
CGTCCTGATTCATGGCGATTCTGACTCCTGGTCTGTTTTGTGTTAGGCCGGATGCCGGGCCTGGACTGCCCGGCACCTCCTGCGTGTGAGTAACGTTACGCGTCTCAGCGGAACTTTTTTGCCTATACCCGATTTATTTTTTACTTTATTCGACTACTTTTAATGACTGTCGCGAATGGACAAGAAATATCTGTTTGCGCCAAATTAAGCTGGAATACACCGCCTTCAGTCAGGCAGATAGTGCTGGCTCCAGGAGGTGGCCGCTACGCCACTGGCGAGCAGCGCTGCTATCTCATCCTCACTCAGCCCCAGCTGCGTCAGAATGTCGCAGGTATCGCTGCCGTACTTGCGCATCGGTGCGGGCAAGCTCACCCTGCCGTAGCGAGGACGGATCGCGTTCGGCGCAATCAAATCGACGGTGCGGCCGCAGGGATGATCCGTATGGCGGATAAAGGCGACGCTCGCCGGGCCATCCAGATCGATACCGCCTTCCTTGGTCATCAGCGAGCGCTCTCGCCACCGGCTCATGGTCGCCAACGGCTGACACCCGATGTCGGCCTCCCCCAGCAACTGCTGCCAATGAGCTTGCGGTTGGGTGCGGAACAAGGCCTCCAATCGCGCCTCGAGCGCATCATTGTCATCAAGGTCGATATCATCCAGCGCCAATGCGGCCAGGAAAGCCTCGCCCCTGCGCTTCCGGTCGACCGCCAGGAAGAGCCAACCATCGGACGCCGGATAGCAACGATAGAGGGCGTGGGCCCCCTTGACCTCACGACCACTGGGCTCGTTAAAGGCGCCCCGCCCCTGGTAGTCGTACATAAAGGGCAACTGGATCAGCTGACCGGCGGCGGCCAGTGAGCTGCGGGCCACCGAGCCGCCATGCCCATGGGCACGTTTTATCAGCGCCACCCCGATGGCCAGGGCGGCGCAATAGCCACCGAGCACATCGATGGTGCCGAAATGGGCGTGCTCCTCCGGCGTATCCATGCCGCCGCCGAAACGGCACATGATGCCGGTGCTGGCCTGTACCAGATCGTCATACCCCGGGTGGTTACTGCGTGGGCCGATGTCTGGCCCGCCCCAGGCATCGAACTGGCACAGGATCAGCTGCGGATTCGCCCGCCGCAGCCGCTCGGCGGTCAGCCCGAGGCGCTCTAGCTGCGCATCGCTGGCATTGATGGTGATAATGTCGATATCCGGCAACAACCGATCCAGTACCGCCTGCCCCTCGGGAGATTTGAGATCAAGTAGCAGGCTGGACTTGCCCTGGTTGGCCTGCATGCCGAACACGGTGCTGTTCCAGGGATCAAGCGCGGGTTGTGGCGGATCGATGCTGATCACCTCGGCACCGAAGCGCCCCAGGATGCCGGCGATGGTCGGGCCGGCAATGACATTGGTCAGATCCAGGATACGGATCCCATTCAGCCAGCCTCCGGTCTCTGCCGCCGGCGATGCGGCACCAGGCCCGTCGCTGCGTTCGCGCCATCGCTGCAGCGTGGCCCTGATCGGGGCATAGTTCCGGTTCGGCCGTTGTGCCGGCTGCTTGCGCATCACGGCCGTATCGCCCTTGAGCCAGCAGATATTGCCCGGCTGGCGCATGGTGCCCAGCACCGGATCCTCGACTTCCAGAATGCTTCGTGAACGCAGGGCATGGTCCGAGTGCAGCCACTCCCGCGTGGTGCGGTGGGCGCAACCCGGAATGCCCGCCTCGCCGAACAGCTGTTCCCATTCGCTGGCCGTGCGGGTTTTGAATGCCGCTTTCATCCGCTCGGAAATAAAGCCGGCCCAGGCCCGGGACAGGGGGTAGGAAAGCAGGGTGCAGTCGGTGTTATCAGGCCAGTCGGCAAGGTCGAGGTAGGGGCTGTGAGTGGGAATGCCGGCCGCCTGCACCTCTTCCCATAATCCCAGCAGCTTCAGGCAGCCAATGGGATGACGACTGTGGGATGAACAGACCGCATAAAAGGGGCGGCCATCCTGGCAGATATAGGTACGGTAGAAGGGGTCGAGAAACTCCTGCAGATCCTCGTAGCTCAGGTTCAAGGGCTCGCCGCAGGCGCGGCGGCGTTCAATTTCCTTTTCACGCGGAGACTTGTAACGATCGGGCAAACCGTCGATATGCATCGAGTTATAGGCCAGCCCTTCCATCAAGGCGGCGGAAATCGGCACCTCGATAACCTCGCCCTGACCGCTGCTTTCCCGGGCGAACAACGCCAGGGTCACGGCAGTGGCGCCCAGTACAGCAGCATAGGCCGAGGCCAGCGGCAATGGTGAGAAGGAAGGATTAACTCCCATCAGGATGCGGTTCAGCCCCATGTCGGTAAACTGGCCAACCGCCGCCGCGATAACGCCCTCCCACGCAGGCACGCCAGCATAATTGACATCCCGAGCAGAGAATCCGGGCAGTGACAGGTAGACCAGGCCCGGGTTGTTGTCGCGCAAGCCATCCGCACCCAGCCCCAGTCGCTGCATCACGCCGGGTCGGAAGTTCTCCACCACCACATCGGCATGGCGGGCTAGCTCCCGGGCCAGCTGCAGGTCGCTGTCATCGGCAAGGTCCAGGCAGATACGCTGCTTGCCGCGATTGAGCACGGCATCGGCCGGATTGTCCCAGCGCGGCCCACCGGGCGGATCTATGTGTATGACTTCCGCGCCCTGATCGGCGAGCATCATCGCGACCGCCGGGCCGGCGATGTACTGACCGAAGTCAACAACACGGATCCCGGCAAGGGGACGAGCGCTTGCAGTGTTCGAGTTTTCCATACGCACCTCACATACTTAATACTTGGTGAACTCGATACTAAGAGATGGATTCAGCGGCGCATATCGGATAATTTCTCACCAAGTGTTCATTGATTTTGTACACCTGAGGCTCGCTGATGAAGGAATCGCACCATGGATATTCAGGCACTGAAAACCTTTCTGACCCTGGCCGAGGTACAACGCCTGAGCCTCTGTGCCGAACAGCTGTGTCTGACCAAGTCCGCGGTCAGTTCACGAGTCCGGCAGCTCGAACAACAGCTCGGCGAGCAACTGTTCGTCAGAAACGCCCGCGGCATGCAACTGACCGATGCCGGACGAAGCTTCTATCGCCATGCCATGGTGATGCACCAACGTTGGATCCGCGCCAAACTAGAGATCCGCGATAAGAGCAGCCGTGCCCGCTGGCTGCGCCTTGGCGCCCATACCGCATTGGCCAATGATCTGCTGCTGAGCTGGAGTAGCGCCATTCGTGCTCGCTATCCGGAGCTGGGTCTCCATCTGGAGGCGGACTACTCGAATGAAATCGTGCGCCAGGTGGCACAGGGCACGCTGGATATCGGCTTGATATTCGTCGCCGATACCACCTCCGGTCTGGTGGTGGAGCAGGTGCTGGAAGACAAGTTGATCATGGTATCCAGTGACGCCCGTGCCCTCGAGCAGGTCCACGTCGACCGCTACCTCTATCTGGACTGGGGCTGGGGTTACAACGCGGCCCACAACGAACGCCTGCCGCAGCTGCAGAGTAGCCTGCTTTCCTGCGGCAAGGCCGATCTGGGGCTGCCCTGGCTGCTACAAAACGGCGGCACGGCCTATCTGCCGGCCCGCACCGTCGCGTCGCAGCTCGCATCCGGACTGCTGGTGCAGGTGGCCGACGCCCCCGAGTTCAAGCGGCCGATATTCGCGACATTCGCCGCCGATGCGCCGGACCGGGCGCTGCTGGATACGGCGCGCGAAGTACTGGCGGCGTTGGGCAGCTGAGCTGATCAGCGTTCCCGGCTGGGATTTTTGTTGAAGCGCTGTCGGTAGCTGCGGGAATACCACTGCATCTCGAGACCGAGGTCAGGAACCGATAAGCGGCACTGTCCGCGCCAGGGCCGAAAAGTGCCGCTGCCAATCCGGCATCCCCGCCATCCATGGCGATCAGATGCGCGGCGAGTCTCCCGAAGGACTCATCACGCGTCTGCGCTCGGGCCTAACCTCCTAAATACCGGTTTCTATTACCGCTATTGCGACCGGGTAGCGCACGCAGACACGCCACGCAATCGTCCCTGAGGGCTCCGCTGCGCCATCCCTGGCGCAGAGGGTCTGCTTAGCAATACCCGGTCGCTGTCTAGAGTAACCTACTACTCGGAACAGCTATTTAGTACAGAAGGAGAAGGGTTATTTAGCCAGGTTTAGTACTGAGTCATCGTGGTTACCTCTCCTGAGACGCAGGATAAAGGCGGCCCCCATAGCGAAGATGCCGAAGGCAACCGGAATGGCCGCCACCGAGATGAGTGTCAGAATGACCTTGAAGATGTCGCCATCCAGCCAGTTGATAACGATGGCCAGAGAGGCCATGGCGACGATCCAGAAGGCCCGGGAGCGCTCAACCGTGAGCATTTCACAGACCAGCCCGGCGGAGTCTGCGCTGGTAACGAAGAACAGCAGTATGTTGAGCGCCAGTATGGCCGAAAGGACACCGTACTGATCGAGACTGGCCATCAGTTCAAACACATCCTTGGCGCCCGTTTCCAGTCCACCCAGGCCGAATACGGTGAACCACAGGCAGGAGAACAGGCTTGGCACCAGCATCACCCCCAGCACCAGCTGGCGCAGGGTACGCCCCCTGGAGATACGTGCGATGAACACTCCGGTAAATATGAACCAGCCATACCAGGACGCTTCAAAGGCATAGAGCCAGTCGGCAAGCCAGGCCTTGCGTTCGGGATCGCCCAGGCCGATGTCGGTGGCCATGGCCGGGTAACTCAGCAGGTATTCGGGAAGTAGACGGCCGAAGGTCGACAGTATTTCTCCCGGGTTGGTCAATAGGAATACGCTGAACATAAGGACAAGGGCGAACAGGGTATTATAGTTGCTCAGCCACTTGATGCCGCGATTCAAACCGGAGGCACTGGAAGCGATGGCGAAGCCGGTCAGCACAACGATGATCAGGGTGGGACTGATGTCGATCCCAACGAATTGCACCAGGCTCTTCTGAAGTGGCTCCGCGGCGTAGGAAAAGGTCAGTGACAGGCCGATGACCGTCGAGACCACCAGGCTGACCAGGTTGAGCTTGCTGAGGAAACCGCCGCCCAGCAGGCTCTCGGCGGGCTTGGCGATATTCAGGTTATACATGGCGTGGGCAAAGAGCACGCCGATGGCCAAATACCCGGACCAGGCCAGTAATCCCCAGTGGTTGAAGGCATAGAGCAGCGCCTGATCGGTGCTGCTTCCCGCCTCGACATGGTAGCGCGGTTCCAGCACGCCCCAGGTGACGAGGCCGATGCCCATGCCGGTGGCGAACAGCATCCCCAGCCAGGCCAGGGTAGAGAATTCCGGGGCCCCTTCACCGAAACGCAACCGTCCGAGCGGCGTCAGCATCAGGAGCACAAACCCCACCGACACAACGAAGGCGGGATAGGTGAAGATAAAGCCGAGATTGCCGATGACATTGACCTTGATGGTATTGAGCAGGGCCTGGAAGGGTTCGGGTGCCAGTGCCGCGAAGCCGATAAGAGCGATGATCGTCGCTATGGTGGCGATGGTCGTACTGAAATTCCGTTTCATGAGTCTCTTTCCTTGTATGTGTCGTTATTGCTGTAATGAACCAGAAAGGTATCGCTCGTCGTTAATGGCTCTCCTTATTGGATTTAGTTAGATGCTTACGTCGGCAATAAACATGAAAAATGGCAAGGACCGGTCAGCGCAAGCGTGATCCAAGTGCCCGGCAAAACCGCTGCCAGGCCTCTGCCATGACGGGCAGTGACTCGCGGGCATGCAGGCAGCCGTGCAACATGTCGGCGGCCAGGTGATAGCCCACGTCCGCGCCCCCTTGACGCCAGGCGGTAACGGCATGCTCAAGGGGGGCGGTCAAGGGATCACGCCCAACTGCCAGTACCTCCACACCGCTGGCGGGAGGCTGAAGGCCGTCGACAACCGGGGCGTCTTGCTCGATCAGGGCCAAGGCCGCCAGCACATCCTCTCGGCTGAGCAGCGGGGCATCGGGTCCGAGTGTTGATCGTACCGGCATGCCTACCAGGGGGTAGATCAACCCCAGGGGTGGGACCTTTTCGACACTAACCATCACATCGAGGATCAGCCGGGCACCGGCGCTGTCCCCCACCAGTGCTGCAGGGACCAGGGCCTCGAATACCCGGCGGCAATCCGCCATGGCATCGGCATAGCGCGCCTCCGGCATCAACTGGTAGTCGATGCTGACCACTTCCCTCTCTAGGGACAGGGCCAGGCCTTCGGCAATGCCCTGGTGGCTGTCCAGCGAGCCCAGGCTGAAACCGCCACCATGCACATAGAGCACGCAGCCCGGGTGACAGTGCGCCGGGCGGTAGTGGCGAACCGGTACACCCTCGATACGGGCGTCGCTCAGTTTCATGCCGGCGGGACGCGGTGGTGCAAAGGACGCACAGAGGGCATCATAGTGGCGGCGCGCCGCGGGAAACCGCATACCGGTCATGGCATCCAAGCCGCGCTGGAAGCGCTGCTCGAAGGTGACAATATCCATACTGACATCTCCTGTATCCGGGAGCATTGGCCATGCCAGGGTTGCGTCTTGCTTAGTCCCCTGGTGTTTAGCCGCTTGCCGACCTGAGTCCTGGTGTTCCAGCACACCATAGAATGACGAACAAGTTACACGTCCGGGAGATCGGCTTTTATATCGATCCGCATCTTTTTTGCTCATTGACGAAGGGTTTTGCCTGCAGTCGCAAATGGATACGAAATACCTGTTTGCGTCAGCAGGCCCGGGAAGGAATTTTAAAACCGGCAGATAGAGGCGGCTTCAGGTGATAACCGCAATGCCGGATCAGCGTTCCCGGCTGGGATTTTTGTTGAAGCGCTGCCGGTAGCTGCGGGTGAAGTGAGACAGGGAGGCAAAGCCGCAGGCAACGGAGATATCGGTCACGCTCTGGCTGGTTTGCTGCAGCATCCAGCGGGCCTGATCCAGACGCAGGTTGCGGTAGTAGGCACTGGGGGTCTGCTGCAGATAATGACGGAACAGCCGTTCGAGCTCCCGCTCCGACAGCTGCAGCTGGGCTGCGATTTCAGCGATGCGCAGCGGCTCCTCGAGATTGAGCTCCATCAACTGTACGGCCTCCAGCAGCCGCGGATTGCGGCTGTCCAGGCGCTGCTGCAGCGAGGTGCGCTGAGGATCGCTGTGGGCGCGCTTGTGGGTGTAGATCAGCTCGTCCGCTACCATGGTCGCCAGGCCGTTACCGTGCTGAGTGCCGATCAGATATAGCATCATGTCGAGCCCGGACAGGGCGCCGGGGCACGAGAAGCGCCCCCTATCCACCACCAGCAGTTCCTGCACGAAATCAACCCGGGGAAACGCCTCGGCGGTGCTGTCCAGGTTTTCCCAGTGCATGGTGGTCCGGTAGCCATTCAGTATTCCCGCTTTGGTGGTAATGTAGGAGGCCGTATCCTGGCTGCCTATATCCACGCCGAGATTGGCCTGTTGGCGGATGAAACCCAACAAGCCCGGGGTGATCCGCTTGTGAGGCAAGTCCCCCGCACAGACGATAAGCGTTTCGTACTTGCTCGCGTCTCTGATGCTCTGATGACTCTTGATTTCAATGCCATCGCTGCTCTCTACCAGGCCGCCCTGCTCCGATATCAGGTGCCACTGATAAAGCTCCCGGTCGCTTAAGCGGTTGGCATGGCGCAAGGGATCCAGCATGGCCGTCAGGCCGAACAGCGAGAAGCCGGGCACCAGCAAAAAGCCGATGCGCTGGGGGTAGCTGTGGGGGCGATCGCCAAACATGAGTGCACTCTGTCCTTGTAGGGTTGTGTTCAGGTACCGGTCAGCCACCAGTGTGTGTCCCCCACCCACATTTTGTTTACCAGCAAGGCCAATAATAGGCGGATATAGGCAAGCTTTATGGGGAAGCCGGGATAGTATTGTGCAAAAGCTACCCTGACGCAATCCTCACAAGAGACCAAGCATGACAACTGAACTCAAGGTATTTGACGGGCCTGTGCTGCCCGAGTGGATCGATTATAACGGCCATATGAACGACGCCTGCTATGTGCTGGTGTTCAGCCAGGCCATTGATGAATTCATGGTGCAGATTGGCCTGAACGAGGCTTTTCGCAACGAACACAGGGTATCTATCTATACGCTGCAAAGCATGGTGCACTATCTACAGGAAGTGAGCCTGGGCGAGCCCTTGCTGGTGGAGGCACGCCTGCTGGAAAGCGACGCCAAAAAACTGCGGGTGTTTTTTACCATGCGCCACGGCGACACCGGCACCGAACTGGCGGCGATGGAAACCCTGTTACTGCACATGGACATGGCAGCCCAACGCGCCGCGCCCATGCTGCCCGTTACTGCGGACAAGGTCGCAACCCTGCAACAGCGCCAGGCCGGCAGCGACTGGCCGGCACTGGCCGGGCGTAGCATCGCCCTGACGCGCCCGCGGGGCTGAGCCAATCCTTCCTCCTGCCCCACGGCCAGCTACCAGGCTAACACCGTTCAGTTAAGGGTCGCCAGGTCCGGGGCCGACACCTCGTGATCAGCGACCACGGGGTTTCCGCAGCATCATGGCGACCGGCCTTAGGTGGTATGGTAAATTGGGGCCGGCTACTACTACTTGACCAGCGGGTAGCGGGAACGCCGCTTCAGATCCCAGCCGCTGGCCACCTGGTCTCGAAACGACTGCAGCATCTCGGCATGCGCCGACGAGACCGCCAGGTTGCGCAGCTCCCGGGGATCCTCGGTCAGGTTGTTCAACTGGTCCGCATCGGCCGGCGAGCAGATATACTTGTTGTCCCCGCGCCGGATCTGCCCTGGCCCCCTCAGGTAGACCGCTGTATCGCCCTCCAGCACCCCGCCTGAGCCAGGTAATAGACGCCAACCGGGCAGTCATGCAAGGAGGGCGAGAGCGATCGCGCCCCTCAGGTCCGACCATGTTCACAGCCGGACACAAGGAGACATCACCATGAGAAACATCATCAAGGCCCTGCCGCCGCTGGCCTACCTGAATGCGTTTGAAGCCGCGGCCCGTTACCAGAGTTTCACCCAGGCCGCGGACGAGCTCTGCGTCACCCAGGCGGCGGTCAGCCGGCAAATCCGCCTGCTGGAAGAAAACCTGGGCTGCGCCCTGTTTAACCGCTCACACAAGGCGGTCACGCTCACCCCAGACGGGCGCAAGTTCCAGCGGGCGGTCACCGCCGCCCTGGAGCTGCTCGCCACCACCACCTCGGAGCTGAAAATCAGGCGATCCGGCTCCACGGTCACGGTATCCGCCGATCTGGCCATCGCTTCCCTGTGGCTGATCCCCAAGTTGCCGCTGTTCCGCATGGCGCATACTGGCATCATTGTTCATGTCGACGCCTCCGACGACCATACCCACCAGGTCAGGGAAGGTGCCGATATCGCCATCCAGTTCGGTGACGGACACTGGCCCGGCTGCAATGCCCGTTTCCTGCTGGGCGAGGAAATCTTTCCGGTCTGCAGCCCCGCCTACCTGGCCGCCATGGGCGCGCTGGAGCACCCCATCGATCTATTGGACGCAACCCTGATCCACCTGGAATCCGAGCACTGGGACTGGATGGACTGGACCACCTGGCTGGCCCACAAGAACCTGCCGTTGTCGGCAGGCCGGCAGGATCTCTACATCAGCAACTATCCGGCGGTGCTCCAGGCGGCACTGGGCGGCCAGGGTATTGCCCTGGGCTGGCGTCACCTGGTGGACGAACTGCTGGCCAGTGGTGCTTTGGTCCGGCCGATGGCGGCGTCGGTGCAGACCCGGCGCGGGTTTTATCTGGTCCATCCGAGCAACAACCTGCTGAGCGAAGAAGCACACATCTTCTGCGAGTGGACCATAGAGCAATGTGTGGCGGCAGGACCGATGAACGGCAAGCTGGATCCAGCTTCTCGGCCCGGTGCCTGACAGGCAGCGCTACAGGGCCGCCTGTCATTAATTCATAAAACAAAACAATCAAAAAGAAAAATAAACTTAATAAATTTATAACGCCATTACACACTGGGGTCGATACCAACAAACGGCCCACCCGTAGCATCGCGAAAGCAGCCCCGGGGGCACCATCCCACAAGGACGAAACGGGGAAGAATGATGAACAGAGTACTTTGGCAACCAGACAGGACACGAATCGAGCGTAGCAACCTGCACCGGTTTATGCAGCAGGCCGGCGAGCGCACCGGTGTAAATATCGACAGCTATGACCGGCTTTACCGCTGGTCTATCGACCGGCCGGATGAGTTCTGGTCTCTGGTTTGGGACTTTACCGGGGTGCTGTCGAGCGAGCGGGGTGAACGGGTGCTGGTCGACGGCGAGCGGATGCCCGGCGCTCGCTGGTTTCCCGAGGCCCGGCTGAACTATGCCGAGAATCTGCTGCGTTACCGCGACGACCGGCCGGCGCTGGTATTTCGTAACGAGGCCGGCCTGCGCGACAGCCTGAGTTACGCCGGGCTTTACCGGCGGGTGGCACAGGTGGCCGCCGGCCTGCGCCGCGCCGGGGTGGTTGAAGGCGATCGGGTGGCGGGCTTTGTGCCCAACGTCATCGACACCGCCGTGGTCATGCTGGCCACCGCCAGCCTGGGCGCCGTCTGGACTGCCTGCTCACCGGATTTTGGTCTCCAGGGCATCATAGATCGCTTTGGCCAGACCACGCCCAAGGTGCTGTTCACCACCGACGGCTACCTCTACAACGGCAAGTCCTTCAACTCGCTGCAGCGCCTGGCACAGGTGCTACCACACCTGCCGCCCCTTGGCCGGCTGGTGGTCATCCCCTACCTCGACGCCGCCCCCGATCTGGGCCCGGTGCCCGACGCCGTGCTGCTCGATGACTTTATCGACCCGGCAGCCATGAGCCTCGAATTTACCCAGGTGGCTTTCGACAGCCCGCTCTGTATCCTCTATTCCTCCGGTACCACAGGGGTACCCAAGTGTATCGTCCATGGTGTGGGCGGCACCCTACTGCAGCACCTGAAGGAGCATCAACTGCATACCGATCTCGGGCGCGAAGATACCCTATTCTATTACGCCACCTGCGGCTGGATGATGTGGAACTGGATGCTCAGTGGCCTGGCCAGCGGCACCACCTTGGTGCTGTTCGACGGCTCCCCCTTTGCCCCCACCGCAACGGTGCTGTGGGATATTGTGGAGCAGGAAGGAGTCACCGCCTTCGGCACCAGCGCCAAGTATATCGCCGCCCAGGAAAAAGCCGGCGTCCGGCCGGGCCAAAGCCACCGGCTGAACTCGCTCAGGACCCTGCTGTCCACCGGTTCGTCCCTCACTAACGAGAGCTTTGAATATGTCTACCGGGAGGTTAAAAGCGATCTCTGCCTGTCGTCAATCTCGGGCGGGACCGATATCCTGTCGTGTTTTGCTTTGGGCTGCTCGATTTTGCCGGTGCGGGCCGGTGAGCTGCAGTGCCGGGGCCTGGGCATGGCGGTCGACATCTGGGACGAGGGCCGGCCGGTGACGAGCGGCAAGGGAGAGTTGGTCTGTACCCGTCCCTTCCCGGCCATGCCCATCGGTTTCTGGAACGACAGCGACGGCCAACAGTACCGAGATGCCTACTTCAATACCTTCGACAATGTTTGGGCCCACGGCGATTTCGCCGAACTTACCCCCGCCGGCGGCGTGGTGATCCATGGCCGTTCCGATGCGGTGCTTAATCCGGGTGGGGTGCGGATTGGCACCGCCGAGATCTACCGCCAGGTGGAGAAGGTCGAGGCGGTACAAGAGGCCGTGGCCATCGGTCAGCGCTGGCAGGACGATGTGCGGGTCGTGCTGTTTCTGGTGCTCAAGCCCGGATATCGCCTGGATTCAGTCCTGGAACAGGAAATCCGTCAGACTATTCGCAGCAACACCACACCGCGCCACGTGCCGGAAAAGATTATCCAGGTCGCGGATATTCCCCGCACCCGTACCGGCAAGCTGGTGGAGCTGGCCATTCGCAACACCGTGGAAGGACTGCCGGTAAAAAACCTGGCGGCACTGGCCAACCCCAAGGCACTGGCATTGTTCCGGGAGCTGCCACAACTGCGCTGCTGATAACGAGCCCTGCACCTCGCCAACTATCCTGAATACGACATAACAGGCAGATACCTGTTGCGGAGGGTAAAACGGCTGAATAGGCTGTAGCGAAAATGAATAGAGGAGGACAGAACCATGATGATCACCGAGCTGATGGATCAGGACGATTTTCGTGCCCAGTTGCAGGCATGGGGGCTTGAGGGGGCGGCTCAGCTGTCGCTGGCGGAGTGCACCGATAAATTGGTCAAAGCCCTGGCGGGTCCGGAACGGGCGCTATGGCAAGAGCGTCTGGCATCGCTGCAGGCCAAGCGTGAACTGCTGCATCCCGAGGTGCAGGGTGTTCTGGATAACTGTATGAAATAAAGAATGGGGGGAGCTGAACGCTCCCCCTTTAGACAGGCTTATTCCGGCAGCTTGACCGACACCTGGGCGTTGTCGATAAAGGTATCGGAATACCAGTCGACAAAGTTCACCACCCCGAATTCATAGGTAGCCGAATAGGGGCCCGGCTCATAGGCCATGGAGTTGATGCCCCGCTGATTTTCTTCGGCTAGGGTCCGGTCCTGGGCATTGGTGGCGTCCCATACCCGGCGCAGTTTTTCCACGTCGTAGTCGACCCCTTCAACCGCGTCCTTGTGCACCACCCACTTGGTGATCACCTTGGTCTTCTGCGGACCGATCGGCACCACCTGGAAGGTAATCAGGTGATCGCTCTGGCCATGGTTCCAGGAGTTAGGCAGATGCAGTATACGCAACGAGCCCAGCTCCCGGTTCTTGACCCGGCCCAGGGTCTTCTCGCAGGCATTGGAGCCGTCGATGGTCATGGCCACCTTGCCTTCGGCCAGCGGCATACGCACCATGCGGTTGCGAAGCCCGAACGACACATGCTCATGGGGAATGTTTTCGGCATCCCACTCATCGGCCATGCGCGCCACATGGGCCTTGAAGGCGTCGGTGGCACGGGGATCCGTGGTGTCATCGAATTCCAGCAAGGTATTGAGCAACTCGGGATGAGAACCGTTGCAGTGGTAACACTCGCGGTTGTTCTCGAGCACCAACTTCCAGTTGGCATCCTCAACGATCTCGGACTGGACCGCTACCTTGGCGTTTTCCAGGTCATAGGGTTCGAGATAACGCTCGAGCTCCGCCAGGAAATCGTCAATCTCGGGCGGGTTGTCGGCCAGGCTGATAAAGATATAACCACCGGCGGTCTTGGTGTGCACCTTTTTCAGCGGGAATTCGGCCTTGTTGAAGCTGTCACCCATATCATTGCCGGCATAGATCAAGTTGCCATCCAGCTCATAGGTCCACTGGTGGTAGGGGCAGACCAGCTTGGCGACCTTGCCTTTCTTGGAAGTACACAGACGCGACCCACGGTGCCGGCAGACGTTATGGAACGCCTGAATTCCATCTTTATTGCGCACTATGGTAATGGGGTTGTTGCCCACTTCCAGGGTCATGAAGTTACCGACCTTGGGGATCTCGCAGGTCAGGCCGACATAGAGCCATTCCTTGCAGTAGATCTGCTCCATATCGGCGGCAAAGACCTCGGGGCTGTTGTAAAACGCCTGAGGGAGTGAATAACCGGGACGACGCTGCTGCAACATCTGCACTGCCTCACCCAAGCCGGGGGACGTGCCGATCAATGCGGTATTGGTCTGCTCCATGTGTGCTGCTTCCTTTGCTGATATGTGGTTGAACGGTGTGTCCCGGATACCATCGATGGAACCCCACCGGAAGCCCTATTTTCATCAAGGTTATGCCATGACGATTATCTGAAAACGACTCACCAGCAGATGATTTCCGACCTCCCGCCGCCCGCCCGGCCCGACATACACCGGCTCATTGCCCAAAGCGGGGCTAGTAGATATCTGCGTGTCGTTTTTGGACAACCGTCCAGCTCCAAAGTGCACAAAAATGCCGACATAAGGATAACCCGGGGAGAGGCTCCCTAAGCCCGACGGAGAACAGCGATGAATCAGGATTTTATCTCACCCATCAATACCCAAACATGGAGTAACGGGCGTCACCCCGTACGGTGTGTCAGGGTCATACAGGAAACCTGGGATGTCAGGACTTTCTGCTTTACCGCGGAAAGCCCCCTGCTGTTCTTCTTCAAACCAGGACAATTCGTCACCCTGGAACTGGAAATCGAAGATCAGACGGTGATGCGCAGCTACACCATCGCTTCCTCTCCTTCCGTACCCTACAGTTTTTCCATTACGGTGAAGCGGGTACCCGGCGGCGTTGTGTCCAACTGGCTGCACGACAACCTCAATGAAGGGGACGCCCTGGCCGTACATGGCCCGGTCGGCAACTTCAACTGTATCGACCACCCCAATGACAAGGTGCTGCTGCTCTCCGGCGGTGTCGGCATCACTCCGGTGATGTCCATGGCCAGATGGTGGTTCGACACCAATGCCGATGTCGATATCCACTTCGTACACAGTGCCCGTACCCCCAAGGATTTGGTGTTCTACCGGGAACTGCAACACATGGATTCCCGGCTGAACAACATTCACCTCAGCCTGATCTGTGAACGCACCGATATCGGGGAAACCTGGAGTGGCTTCAAGGGCTATCTGAACGGCTCCATGCTCGCCCTGATCGCCCCGGACTTCATGGAGCGGGAAGTCTTCTGCTGTGGCCCCAACCCCTACATGCGGGCGGTACGCACCCTGCTGGAAAACAGCGGTTTCCCGATGGAGCACTACCATGAGGAAAGCTTCGGTGCGACCCCGGTGGATGTTGCCGAAGACGTCGAGGAACATGCCCGCGAGGCAGTCGAACTGGCCGAAGAGCTGGAGCGCACCGAAGACCGGCTGATGGTGTCTTTCCAGGACAGCGATCTGCAGGTCGAGATACTGCCGGGCGAGACCCTGCACAGTGCCGCGGCCCAGGTTGGCCTGCATATTCCCAAGGCCTGCGGCATGGGCATCTGCGGCACCTGTAAGGTACAGGTGGTGAAAGGGGAAGTAACCATGGAGCACAACGGCGGCATCACAGAAGAAGATATCGCCGATGGCTATGTGCTGAGCTGCTGCAGCGTGCCCCAGGGCAATGTAGAGGTGGCGTTCTAAGCCCCTCGCCTTGATTTCCGGCTTCCGTACTCCATGCGCTCCGACAAACGAGCCAGGGCAGGATGGAAGCCGGGTGCCTTGTCTCCCCGCTCCAGCGGAGATACTGTGAGCGGTGCACGCCTCGTCAGTCGTGGCGGCTATGCCCGGCGGGACCGCGGCCGGGTGACAGGATATAACCCGGCCGCCACCATCACGACTCTCCCGGGGTCAACCCCGCGAACCCTGTCAACTTACCGCCAGCACCCACCCCCATTTAAACTCACCCCGCTATACGGTGACCTACGAGATCAGGAAAGCTATCCCATAGGCTGCCGGCCTGAGGCCAACAAGGAGGATGCGCCGCATGTGCCAATCAACACGTCTGCCCGAGGGAGGCTGCATCGATCGCAGCCAGCCACTTAATTTTGTCTATAACGGCAAGCACTACCAGGGCTTCAGGGGCGATACCGTCGCCTCGGCCCTGCTGGCCAATGGCATCGATATCATCGGCCACAGTTTCAAGTACCGGCGCCCCAGGGGCATCATGGCAGCTGGTGTCGAAGAACCCAATGCCCTGATCCAGGTGGATGCAAACAGTGCCCGCCCTCAATTTAGTCGCAAGGCCACCCAGGTCCTCCTGTACGAGGGCCTGGTGTGCAACAGTACCAATGGCCGCCCCAATGTGGTGGCTGAGCCGGGGGGACCACTCGGCAATGCCCGCGGCAGCCGGATACCGGCAGGTAATGGTTACAGGAGCTTTATGGCCCCTAACCCCCTCTGGCCCGAACCTGAACAGGCCCGCCACCAGGCCACCGGTTTTGGCTGCAATCCGGCCGAGGCAGATCCGAACAGTTGTGATCATCTTCATCATCATGTGGATGTGCTGGTGATAGGCGGCGGTGCGTCCGGCCTCAGCGCTGCCCGCTCGGCGGCCCGCAGCGGCGCCCGAGTGATGCTGGTCGACGAGCAGGAGTCCTGGGGCGGGCACCTGCTCGACAGCCGAACCCTACTGGATGCCAGCCCTCCCCGAGCCTGGATAGCCGCTGTCATCGACGAGCTGGAACGAAGCGAAGCGGTCACCCTGCTGCGACGCAGCACTGCCTGCGGTTATTATGAGCACAATTTCGTGGCCATCCTGGAGCGCCGCGACAGCCACCCGGAAGCACCGCTGCCGGCCACTCGCCAGCGAGTGCACAAGGTGCGGACCAAACAGCTGATCCTAGCGACCGGGGCCGTCGAGCGCCCGCTGGTGTTTGCCAACAACGATCTTCCCGGCTGCATGCTGGCCGGAGCCGTTTCGGCCTATATCAACCGCTACGGCGTCGCCCCCGGTCACCGGCTGGTATTGATGGCCAGCCATGACCTCGCCTATCAGACCGCCCTGGACTGGCTCGAGGCCGGTCAGGAGCTGGTGGCGGTGGTCGACCCCCGTCCCGATGCCGACGGTGAGCTGGTTCGTCGGGTAGCGGCCCGCCAGGTTCCCGTACTCAAAGGCCATGGCGTACTGGAAGCCCAGGGCCGCAAACGAGTGAAAAGGGTGCTGGTCGGCCGCCTGAGCGATGATCGGCAAAGCATTGTCGGCGCCCCCCAGCGACTGAGCTGTGACCTGGTTGCCGTCAGCGGCGGCTACAGTCCCCAGGTTCATCTGAGCTGCCAGGCCGGCAACCATCCGAGCTGGAATCAGCAGGTCGCCGGCTTCGTCCCCGGCGCCGACCCGCAGGATCAGCATTGCATCGGCGCCATGGCAGGAGACTATGACCTGGCCGACAACCTGCGGGCCGGGCTCGAATGCGGCGCCATCGCCGCCCGGTCCGCCGGCTACGCAGATAACGCGGAAGAACCCGAGCTCCCCCGGTGTGACAGCATAGCAGCCGGGCCGGCCATGGCCATCTTCCATCTCCCCCATATCAAGTCCACCAGCCGCGCCCCCATGCAGTTTGTGGATTTTCAGAGCGACGAAACCGCCGCCGATATCGAACGGGCCGCCCGGGAAGGTGGAGAGGCTATCGAGCATACCAAACGCCATACCCTTATGGGCTTTGGTATCGATCAGAGCCGGCTTGGCAATATCAATGGCATGGCCATCCTGGCCAAGGCCCGGGGACAAAGCATTGAGCTCGCCGCCGCTTCCCTGCTCCGAGCCCCCTATACTCCTGATGGTGTTGTAGACCCGACCGGCCCTCGTGCAGAAACGCTGTTCGATCCGGCCCGTTTTACCGCCATGCATGCCTGGCATCTGCAGCAGGGCGCCGAGTTTGAGGATGTCGGCCTCTGGAAACGCCCCTGGTACTTCCCCAGAGCCGGCGAAACCATGGAGCAGGCGGTACAGCGGGAATGCCTGGCAGTACGCAACGGGGTCGGTATCCTCGATAACTCCAGCCAGGACAAGATCGATATCCAGGGCCCCGATGCCCGGGCGTTTCTGTCCCGAGTCCATGCCGATGCCCACCTGGCCCCAGGCAGCTGTCACCACGGCCTGATGCTGAATGAAAACGGCATAGTGTTCGATGACAGCATCACCAGCTGCATCAACGATCATCACTTGCTGATGACCACCACCGGCAGCACGGCCGGGATACAGCAATGGCTGGAGTCGTGCCATCGGCGCGAATGGCCCGAGCTGCAGGTCTATTTCACCTCGGTGACCGAGCACTGGTCCACCCTGACCCTCTCCGGCCCCGATAGCCGCAAGCTGCTCGTCGAACTGTGCGACGACACGGATCTGTCTGCCGATGCGTTTCCCTTTATGACCTGGAAAGACGCCCGGGTTGCCGGGGTACCGGCACGCATCTTCCGTATTAGCGTCACCGGCGAACTCTCGTTCGCGATCGATGTGGAAGCCAACTATGGTCACTATGTATGGCAGCAATTGTTCTCAGCTGGCAAAAAATACCATCTCACCCCCTACGGCACCGAAGCCATGCGGGTGCTGCGGGCGGAAAAGGGCTTTGCCATTGCCGGACAAGACACGGTCGGTGCAGCCTCTCCCTTCGGGCCCTCACTTGGGCGGATTCTGGACATGAATCAGCCGTTCGACGTTATCGGCAACGGGGCTCAGGGCAGCTATCGGGGCTGCACACAGCTGGTGGGCCTCAGGCCCGAGGATAGCCAGATGATATTGCCGGAAGGCACCCGAGTGATGCCGGCTCCCACCGCCCCTGAGCCCATCTCGAAACTGGGTCACGT
Source organism: Zobellella maritima (assembly GCF_003075035.1). Lineage (GTDB taxonomy): Bacteria > Pseudomonadota > Gammaproteobacteria > Enterobacterales > Aeromonadaceae > Oceanimonas > Oceanimonas maritima. Next base: position 1,961,336 of record NZ_QCZE01000001.1, read on the forward strand.
CACCGCCAGTTACTACAGCGCCAGCCTGGGTTACAGCTTTGCCCTCGGCCTGGTCAAGGACGGCTTGAGCCGGCTGGGGGAGACCGTATATCTGTCCGGGACGGATGGCCGGATGATAGCGGCCCGGATAAGCAGTCCCGTATTTTACGATCCAGAAGGAGAGCGCCAATATGTCTGACCCCGTCGCCAGGCTCAGGATTCCCGAATTCGAGGTGAGAGCCGAAAGCCCTCTCCATCATGTTACCTTGCCCGGGCTTGCCAGCCCAACCGGCGAGGGCCGGGTCAGGCTGCGCGAGCTGTCTCTGCGCGGGCATCTGGTGCTGAGGCTGGATCCCGGTCAGCAGGAGCTGGTAGACGGGGTGGAACGGGCACTGGGGATCCCCCTGCCCCTCAAACCGGGAACAAGCAGCCATAACGACCAGGCCCAGCTGTACTGGATATCTCCCGACGAGTGGCTGTTGCTCACCGAGGGGACGCAGCTAACCAAGCTGGAAGACCATTTACGCCGGTGCCTGAGCGGCCACTACGCCCTGGTCAATGTGAGCGGTGGCCAGACAATACTGGAGCTGTCCGGACCCGATGCAATCCAGGTACTGAAAAAGTCCACCGGCTATGATGTGCACCCGCGCTCCCTGCCGGTCGGCAAGTCGGTTTCCACTACCTTCGCCAAAACCCAGGTGCTGCTCAGCCATATGGCGCCCCAAAACTACCATCTGGTAGTACGGCGCAGCTTTGCCGACTATGTCTGGCTATGGCTGCAGGATGCCGGGGCCGAATACGGCCTGACGATCATCAATTAATCCGCCCTAAAAACCATGAATTATGTCGCTCCCGGGCAATATCTCCGACCGCAGCTATGACATTATCTGTACATGCCTGACAGACGGGCATGTTGTTTTATAGGGTCAGTCCACTTTTACTGGCCTGGGCAACAGGTGCCCAGGCCAGTTTTTTAACGCCATGGACGGCTGAGTCGACCCAAATGCTGCCCAAAGCTGATATTTGCCCATCCTCCGACATACTCCTCTCCCAGGACCGCCTATATAGAAGCAAGGTCGCTTCCCGGCCGGGATAGTCACGGGATTCACTGAATGCGGTAGCCTTCTCATATCCGGCAGCATTGATGCGGGCACCACAACGGCTCAGCCCTGCCCCATCGACAATCCTTGATGCCAGTGACTGCTGTGTGGCTCAGGATTCAGAACGACAGCCCTAGCCTGCCGCATAAATCAGGATCACAAAGGCCAGCCCAATCCTTAAGCCGGCGTAGGAACAGCCCAGGTGCGTAGCGGATGCCCTGAACACAACAAGGCCGCCCATGGGCGGCCCGGTCACGGATGGTAATATCGCGGGTGGTGTTAGCCAGCCTTGGCTGACGCCCGACTCACCTGGGAAACCGCTTCCCCCAGCTGGTTGAGCTGGCGGCGGCGCTGCCAGAGCAATATCGCGATCAGGCCATAGAGGCCGATCACCGCCAGTCCCACCCACTCAATTTTCAGCGGGGTAAACTGGAACAGCAGCACCAGGCCGAACATCAGTGTCCAGTTCAGGGCCACATAGCGAACCGACCCCAGTTTCTCCGCCTCGATACGCAGGTTGGTGGTATAGAGACGGATCAGGGAGTCCAGGGAGTTGATCACGAAGATAACGCCGACCACCACCATCGCCAGGTTCAGCAGGCCGCCAATCGCCAGGGTCTGCTCGAAATGCAGATAGAGTACCGAGAACCAGATGGCGATGGGAATGGACGGCACCACCAGCATGGAAACACACAGTTGCCAGGCCTTCAGCCCGCCCGAGAAACGGGCCACGAACTGACCGATCATGATGCTCCAGGAGAACCACCAGAACAGGTAGAAGGCATGGTAGTCGGTGATAGGCGTAATAAACTGGTGAATATTGGTGAAATACTCGCCGATACCGGCCACAGTACTGCCCAGTCCCTGCACTCCGGCCCCCGTATTCAGCCACATGGCGATGATCAGTGCAATAAACAGCCAGGTCGACGCCACACTCAGTAACTTAACATAACGTACATCGGAGCTGGACCAGACCGCTGCCAGCACCACCAGCGCCACCAGACCATAGGTCATGGCCGGTGAGATACCTTCGATATAGCTGGGCAGATAGCTCAGGAACAGGAATCCGGTGAAGGCACAGGTGCCGATGATCACCAGGTTGTTGATAAACTTGATCAACGGGATCTCGAACAGCCTGACCCTCGGCTCGATCAGCACGAAATAGAAAGTGGTCAGGAAGTAAAATCCCCACACCAGGAAGCCCCAGAACCCGAACTCGATTGCCAGGGGGTTGGCGAAGCCGTACTCGGCCTCACTGGCATAAACCGGAAATTCGGTCAGCGGAAACATGATCAGGCCGACATCCAGGCCCGAGGTAAACAGGATAGCAATAAAGGTAAACAGGGAGGTGGGCATCTCGCCCTTGCAGCGTACATTCCCGTGACGCAGCAGTATCAATGCCGAGGCCACCAGGGTAAAAATAATTGCAACAGATAACACCATTTCCATGGGTAAAACCCTCTTGTCTTGATTCCATGACTCATAAATTACATTGCGATAAGACCATCCACTGGTTTCTCTGGTTTGTGTGCACCCCGCTGTGAAAATGTTCAGGGCCTGCCCTTCGGCACCGGCCTGAATTTAATTGAACGATCAATCAATTTAACTGTAAGTAAGATAGCACACCGGGCAGACCCTGTATGCGTCACTTTCTTAGCTGGATACGACAGCATGCAATAAAAAACCCGGTTCTGTGACCGGGTTTGATACTGAATGGGAAAGGATTACTCGGGCGCGGCCAGCCCCGACTGGTGATAGATAACACCGTCCCCGCCGCGGGCAAAGCCGAGCAGGTTCATGCCCGACTGGCGGGCGTAGTCGATGGCCAGTGAGGTGGGCGCCGACACCGCCACCAGGGTGGCCACCCCCAGCATGGCGCACTTGTGCACCATCTCGTAGCTGGCCCGGCTGGTAACCATGATGAAGCCGGCAAGGGGGGGTGTGCCGCTCAGCTGGGCGCCGATCAGCTTGTCCAGAGCATTGTGCCGGCCCACGTCCTCCCGCACCATTAGCAGCTTGCCCTCGCGGTCGAAGGCCCCGGCCGCATGGACAGCGCCGCTCAGGTGGTGCAGTGTCTGGCGCTCCCGCAGCAGCTCGCCGGCCCGGGCGATCGCCGCCAGGGGCGGCATGGCGGCCGGACTGACCAAGGGAGCCGGCGGCAGGGCCTGCACCAGTGACTCCCGGCCGCAGAGGCCACAGCCGGTGCGACCGGTCAGGGCACGCCGTTTTTCTTTCAGTTTCAAAAAACACTCACTGCTGAGCTCTATCTCTATCTCGATGCCCAGACGCTGACGATTGAACTCCATGCCATAGAGTTGCCCGGCGCGGCTGATAATGCCTTCGGTCAGGCTGAAGCCCAGTACAAAATCCTCCAGATCCAGGGGGCTTGCCATCATCACCGCATGGGAAATGCCGTTATAGACCAGCGCCACCGGCACCTCTTCGGCAACCAGATCCTGCTGCCGGGACAGGTTGCCCTGACGGATCCGGTCAACCTCTGCGCTGACCACGCCCGCAGGGCAGCTCTTCGACTGCTGACCGTTCATGGTGGCTCCTTTCGCTATGATTAACTTGAGTCATCTTGATACCGCTACCTGCGGCAATCGGCAAGATTTTCCGAATAAAAAACGGGGGCGCCTGCCAAACAAGCGCCCCCGTTATTGCTGATGTCATCCGCCCTCGGGCCGGCACCAGCTTAGGGTTTTAGTCATTATCCTTCTTGCTGCCGGCCTCATGAAAGTCCAGCTGCTCACGGGTAAAGGCATAGAACTGTTGCTGCCAGTCGGACAACACATTGTCGTTCGTTCCCGTTATCTGAACCGCTGTTACCTTGTATTCCGGACAGTTGGTCGCCCAGTCGGAATTATCGGTGGTGATCACGTTGGCGCCGCTGTGCGGGAAGTGAAAGGTGGTATACACCACGCCCGGCTGCATGCGCTTGCTCAACCTGGCCTTCAACACAGTGCTGCCGGTGCGGCTGGCAATGGTGACCGGCTGACCGTCCACAATACTGCGGGCACTGGCGTCATGCGGATGAATTTCCAGCACGTCCTCGCTGTGCCAGACGTTGTTGTCGGTGCGCCGGGTCTGGGCCCCCACATTGTACTGGCTGAGGATACGCCCCGTGGTCAGCAACAGCGGGTAGCTCTCCGACACCTTTTCGGTAGTGGGAATAAACTCGGTCACCACCATGCGCCCCAGGCCGATGGGAAAGCTGTCGCCATGCATGATTGGCATGCCTTCGGGGTGCTCGTCGTTGCACGGCCACTGGATGCTGCCCAGTTCGTCCAGCTTGTCGTAGCTGACATTGGCGAACGACGGGGCCACCGACGCGATTTCATCCATGATCTCGGAAGGATGCTGATAGCGCATCGGATAGCCCAGGGCATTGGCCAGCGCCATGGTGATCTCCCAGTCTTCCTTGCCCGCCAGCGGTGTCATCACCTTGCGTACCCGGTTGATCCGGCGTTCCGCGTTGGTGAAGGTGCCGTTCTTCTCCAGGAAGGTCGAGCCGGGCAGGATCACATGGGCGAACTTGGCGGTTTCGTTAAGGAAGATATCCTGCACGATCAACAGCTCCAGGGAGCGCAGTGCCGCCTCCACATGCTGGGTATTGGGGTCCGACTGGGCGATATCCTCACCCTGCACATACATGGCCTTGAACTGGCCGGCAATGGCGGCATCAAACATATGCGGGATCCGCAGCCCGGGCTCGGCTTCGAGGCTTACACCCCAGGCCGCCTCGAACTGGCTGCGCACCCCAGCATCGTTGACCGGCTGATAGCCCGGCAGTTCATGGGGGAAAGAACCCATGTCGCAGGAACCCTGCACATTGTTCTGCCCCCGCAGCGGGTTGACCCCGACCCCGGGCCGGCCGATATTGCCGGTGGCCATCGCCAGGTTGGCGATACCCATGACCATGGTCGAGCCCTGGCTGTGTTCGGTTACGCCCAGGCCATAATAGATGGCGCCGTTGCCGGCGGTGGCATACTGGCGGGCCGCCTGCCTGATGGTCTCGGCCGGCACGCCGATTACCTCCGCCATCTGCTCCGGCGAGTTACGCTGCTCGGCGACAAAGGCGCGCCAGATACGGTAATCATCCGGATCACAACGCTCGGCTACGAATGCCTCGTCTTCCAGCCCTTCGGTCACCACCACATGGGCCAGCGCATTGATCAGGGCGACGTTGGTCCCCGGCCGGATCGGCAGGTGAATGCCCTCGCCCGCGTGGGGCGTTTCCAGCAGATCGATATGGCGGGGATCGGCCACGATCAGGCTGGCACCTTCCCGCAAACGCTTGCGCATCATGGAACCGAATACCGGGTGGGCGTCGGTCGGGTTGGCGCCGATCACCATGATGCAGTCGGACTGCATCACCGAATCGAAGTCCTGGGTACCCGCCGACTCGCCCAGGGTCATCTTCAAGCCATAGCCGGTGGGGCTGTGGCACACCCGGGCACAGGTATCCGTGTTGTTGTTGCCCAGCGCCGCTCGCACCAGCTTCTGCACCAGGTAGGTTTCTTCATTGGTACAACGGGACGAGGTAATACCGCCGACGCTCTTGCGACCATGCTTGTCCTGCACTTCGCGCAGGCGCCGAGCGGCAAAGTTGATTGCTTCTTCCCAGCTGACTTCGGTCCAGGGCTCATCGATCGAGGCGCGGATCATGGGCTTGGTCAGCCTGTCCTTGTGGGTGGCATAACCGAAGGCAAAGCGGCCCTTGACGCAGGAATGGCCATGGTTGGCACTGCCGCCCTTCCAGGGGGTCATGCGGATCACCTGATCGCCTTTCATTTCCGCCTTGAATGAACAGCCCACGCCACAGTAGGCGCAGGTGGTGATCACGCTGTGCTCGGGCTGGCCATTGTCGATCACCGACTTTTCCATCAGCGTCGAGGTCGGGCAGGCCTGGACACAGGCACCGCATGACACGCAGGCCGAGTCGACAAAGTTGGTGTCCTTGCCGGTAGAGACCTTGGAGTCGAAGCCCCGGCCTTCGATAGTCAGGGCGAAGGTGCCCTGCACCTCGCTACAGGCCCGCACGCAACGGGAGCAGACGATACACTTGCTCGGGTCGAAGGTGAAATAGGGGTTGCTCTCGTCCTTGACCGAGTCCAGGTGATTCTCGCCGTCGAAACCGTAACGCACTTCGCGCAGGCCCACGGCACCAGCCATGTCCTGCAGCTCGCAGTCGCCGTTGGACGGGCAGGTCAGGCAGTCGAGGGGGTGATCGGAGATATACAGCTCCATCACGTTGCGGCGCAGCTTGGCCAGGGCCTGGCTCTGGCTGCGCACTACCATGCCCGGCTCGACCGGCGTGGTACAGGAAGCGGGATAGCCCCGCCGTCCTTCGATTTCCACCGTGCACAGCCGGCAGGAGCCAAAGGCCTCCATGCTGTCGGTAGCGCACAGTTTGGGAATATTGATGTCTGCCCTGGCCGCCGCGTGCATCACCGAGGTGCCTTCGGGGACCGTGACCTCGATACCGTCTATGTTCAGGGTAACCAGCTTTTCCGACAGCCGGGCCGGCGTCCCGTAATCCTTCTCGGGATAAAAATGCTCAACCATCTTTTACGCCCCCTTCGAGCTGTTGAAATCTTCGGAAAAATACTTAAGCGCACTCTTTACCGGGAACGGTGTCATGCCGCCCATGGCACACAGGGAGCCCTGGATCATGGTGTCACACAAGTCTTCCAGCAGCGCGATATTGGCGGCTCTGTTATCGCCCTCGATGATCTTGTCGATCACCTCGACCCCACGCACCGAACCGATCCGGCACGGGGTGCACTTGCCGCAGGACTCCTCGACACAGAACTCCATCGAGAAGCGGGCCTGTTCCGCCATGTTGACCGACTCATCGAACACCACCACGCCACCGTGCCCCAGCACGGCGCCGATCCGGGAGAAGGCCTCGTAATCCAGCAGCACATCGAATTGCTCCGGCGACAGGTAGGCCCCCAGGGGGCCCCCCACCTGCACGGCGCGCACCGGACGGCCACTGCGGGTACCACCGCCAAACTCATAGATAAGATCGCGCAGACTCTGACCGAAGGCCAGCTCCACCAGGCCACCCTGCTTGAGGTTGCCGGCCAGCTGGAACGGCAGTGTGCCCCTGGAGCGGTCAATGCCGTAATCGGCATAATATTCGGGGCCCTCACTGAAGATGGAGGGAATCGCGGCAAAGGTGAGCACGTTGTTGACCACGGTCGGCTGACCGAACAGGCCGACAATGGCCGGCAGCGGCGGCTTGGCTCGCACCATGCCGCGCTTGCCTTCCAGGCTCTCCAGCAGTGAGGTTTCTTCGCCGCAGATATAGGCGCCGGCGCCGAGCCGTACTTCCAGCTCGAAGCGACGCCCGCTGCCGGCGATATTGTCGCCCAGGTAGCCGGCGGCATAGGCCCGCTCGATGGCCTTGTTCAATAACTCATGGGCCAGCGGGTATTCCTCCCGCAGGTAGATATAGCCCTGGGTGGCGCCCACGGCCAGACCACTGATGATCATGCCCTCGATCAGCATATAGGGATCGGATTCCATCACCATGCGATCGGCAAAGGTGCCCGAGTCGCCTTCGTCGGCATTGCAGACGATGTATTTCTGCGTGGCCTGGGCATCGAGCACCGTTTGCCACTTGATACCGGTGGGAAACGCCGCTCCGCCCCGGCCACGCAAGCCGGATGCCTTGACATCATCCACCAGTTGCTGGCTGGAACGGCTGACCGCCTTGTCCAGGCCCTTGAAGCCGTCCAGCGCGCGATAGTCATCCAGCGATACCGGATCCGTGATGCCGATACGGGCAAAGGTCACCCTTTGTTGTTTTTTCAGATAGGGGATCTGTTCGGTCAGGCCCAGGGCCAGGGGATGGTCGACGGCGCCGCGCTCGAAGCCGGCGTCGAACAGGGAAGCGACATCATCCAGCTCGATCGGGCCGAAACCATAACGACCGTCATCGGTTTCCACCTCGACCAGCGGCTCCAGCCAGAACAGGCCACGTGAACCGTTGCGAATGATTTCAATATCCACACCACGCTGCTCGGCTTCGCGCCGGATCAGGGTCGCCACGTCTTCGGCGCCCAGGGACAGGGCTGTGGTTTCGTAGGGAACATAGACACGCAGGGTCATTATTTCAGCTCCAGTTTGAAGGTGGTCAACTCATCCACCAGGCGATCGAATTTGGCCGGACTCATGCGCCCCTTGATATCGTCACCCACCCGGATGGACGGACCGGTGGCACAGTTGCCCAGGCAATAGACCGCCTTCAGGCTGATATCCTGGTTCGGGGTGGTCTGATCGAAACCGATATTCAGCTTGTCCCGTACATATTGCTCAAACTCCCGGCCCCCCTGCGCCTGGCAGGCCTCGGCCCGACAGACTTCGATGACATGCCGACCCGGTTTCTGGCTTCGGAAATAATGGTAGAAGCTGATCACACCGTGCACATCGGCCTCGGTGCAACGTAAATGGGAGGCAATCACCCCGATGGCGGGATCGGGGATATAGCCAAAATGGTCCTGGATACTATGTAAGATGGGCAACAGCGCGCCAGGTTTATGTTTTATCGAACCGACGAGGTCTTCGATAGTATTAAGAACGCCTGCTTGAGTCTCATCCATAGCATCAACCTTATAAATACGGTCATGTCGGCACATCGGTATAAACCGCCATGAATTATTCTGTCCGCCCGGCCAGTCCTGGCCGGACAAATTACCATCAACCAAAATATGCCTTCCACCGGATGGTGGAAGGCATTGGTATTACTGCATCACTATTTACGCCGGCACCATACCATGGGGGTCGATAACAAATTTCTTCGCGACGCCACCATCGAATTCGGCATAGCCCTGGGCTGCCTGATCCAGGCCGATCACCTGTACGTTAACGGCATCGGCAATCTTCACCTTATCGAACAGGATAGCCTGCATCAAAGGCCTGTGATACTTCATCACCGGGCACTGGCCGGTATGGAAGGAGTGGGACTTGGCCCAGCCCAGTCCGAAACGCATGCTCAGGGCGCCATGCTTGGCGGCCTCGTCAACGGCCCCCGGATCTTCGGTCACATACAGACCGGGAATACCGATCTGGCCGCCGGCGCGGGTCAGGGCCATGGCGGAGTTCAGCACGGTGGCCGGCTGTTCCTTGCCATGGTCACAGCCGCAGCCGTGGGCCTCGAAGCCGACACAGTCGACGAAAGCATCGACTTCACGCTCACCCAGGATCTGTTCGATCTTGTCTTCCATCGAGCCTTCTTCGCGCAGATCGATGGTCTCGCAGCCGAAGCTGCGCGCCTGGGCCAGACGGTCCGGGATCATGTCGCCGACGATGACGCAGGCCGCGCCCAGCAGCTGGGCAGAGGCGGCCGCGGCCAGACCGACAGGGCCGGCGCCGGCGATATAGACGGTAGAGCCGGGGCCGACGCCGGCGGTGACACAACCGTGGAAACCGGTGGGGAAGATGTCTGACAGCAGGGTCAGGTCACGGATTTTCTCCATCGCCTGGTTCGGATCAGGGAACTTGAGCAGATTGAAGTCCGCATAGGGCACCATCACATACTCGGACTGGCCACCGACCCAGCCGCCCATATCCACATAGCCGTAGGCGGCGCCGGGGCGGGCAGGGTTGACGTTCAGGCAGATACCGGTCTTGCCTTCTTTACAGTTGCGGCAACGACCACAGGCGATGTTGAAAGGTACGGAGACAATGTCGCCCACCTTCAGAAACTCGACATCACGGCCGCATTCGATGATCTGTCCGGTAATTTCGTGGCCCAGTACCAGGCCGGCCTCGGCGGTGGTCCTACCGCGCACCATGTGCTGGTCACTGCCGCAAATATTGGTCGACACGACCTTGAGGATTACCCCATGGTGACAGGCGCGTTTACCTATGGACAGCTCGGGAAAGGCGATGGATTGCACCTCGACCTTGCCCGGACCGGTATAGACAACACCTCTGTTTCCGTGAATTGCGCACATAATGAACATCCTTTTTGCTTAACGGGAGTCAACGCCGGCACCTGAGCTGGGCGTCACAGACCGCGACAGGCAGCATCATCAAGGCCCCTGTCAAGGTAACCGACAGTAAACAGCCGATACACTTTCGTAACATTGCTGAATAAGGCACCGGCATGTCAGAACACGACATGTCCTAACGCAGGGGGAAGAATTGAGGGATAAGTGAAAAAGCAGCCATCAGTCCGCCCTTAGCCGGATACCGGGTCGGGAAGCGGCTGCCGGGATGAGGATTCAGGGGGGCGCCGTTAGGTTGGCAATAAAAGCGAGATAAGGGTGGTGAGCCCGCGGTTAATCATGCACCGAAGCGGAAGACAGGGCGGGCCGACGGCCCCGCCCTGTGCTGTATTCGACGCCTGTTATCCTCTGGCAGCGTCACGCCCGTGACCGGTGCCGTTATAGACGGTTTCGTCCAGCTCGTTTTCGCTCTTGCCGATCAGCACGGACACCATAAGGTCCCCACAGACATTCACGCTGGTGCGGGCCATGTCGAGGATGCGGTCGATGCCAGCCACGATCGCCAGGCCTTCCAGAGGCAAGCCTACTGTTGTCAGCACCAGCGATAGCATGATCAGGCCGGCGCCGGGTACACCGGCGGTACCAATGGAGCCCAGGGTGGCGGTCATGATGATCAGGATGTAGTCGGACATAGCCAGATCCACGCCAAAGGCCTGGGCCACGAACACGGCGCAGATGCCCTGATAGAGGGCGGTGCCGTCCATGTTGATAGTGGCGCCCAGGGGCAGCACAAAGCTGGACACGCCTCGGGACACGCCCATTTCCTCACGGGCCGCCTTGATGGTGGCAGGCAGGGTGCCGGAGCTGCTGGTGGTGGTGTAAGCCACGGCGGCCGGGTTGATCAGGCCCTTCAGGTAGCACACCGGGTTGAGGCGACCCAGCATGCCGATCAGGCCGCTGTAAACCACCAGCACGTGCACCAGCGAACCCACATACACCAGGGCAATCACCTTGATCAGCGGCAGCAAGACCTCCAGGCCGTACTTGCCCGCCACCCAGGCCATCAGGCCGAATACGCCGTAGGGGGCCAGCTTCATGATCAGCTCGGTCAGCTTGTACATGCCTTCGGCCAGGCTTTCAAACAGCCGTACGGCCGGCTGCGCCTTCTCGCCACACAGGGTCAGGGCAACACCCAGCCCCAGGGCAAAGACGATGATCTGCAGTATGTTGCCCGCGGCCATGGCGCCGATGGGATTTTGCGGGATCAGTGCCAACAGGGTCTCTACCAAGGACGGCGCTTCATTCGCCGTCACCGGCTCGGTAATGGTCATGTTCATGCCGGCACCCGGGGTGAACAGCAGTGCCAGCGCCAAGCCAATACTGATGGCCACCGCCGTAGTGCCCAGGTAAAGCACCACCGACTTGAGGCCGATGCGGCCCATCTTGCGGGTGTCCTGCATGGAGGTCACGCCCACCACCAGGGAGCAGAATACCAGCGGTACGATCAGCATCTTGATCGCATTAATAAACAGTGTGCCAATCGGCTTTAACAGCTCGGCGTCCGGGCCCATCACAGTGCCCGCGATCACGCCCAGCACCATGCCCACCAGAATTTTTTTCCAGAGCGCCAGTCCGCTCCAAAGGCCGGTACGGCCCTGCTCAATTACTGTCTGTTCCATCATCGGTTCCTTGGTTTTTGATGTCGAGGTATGCAGCCGGACACGGCCCTGGCGGGTGCGGTCCGAACCATCGGTATCTGGCGTTCACTCGCCAATCCCTTACCAAATACAGGCAAGGGCCATGCCAGCTTCTGGAAAGAAATTAAGTAACTGTTTCTTAATTAATTTTTAATTAAAACTGGCTGAAGCAATGAAATGGAAGGGATATAACCAGGGTTATGGACAGCAGCACCATAAAACGGAAAAATTATTTTTATCAACAAGATAGACAGGATAACCCGGGCTATAACATATCACCCGGGTTATGGGGGTTATCAGGCCTGGTCGGCTGCGGCCTTTTTCAGCCGCTTGCTCAGCGCCGGCTGGGAAATACCCAGCAGCCGGGCGGCGAGCGACTGGTTGCCCTGGGCGCGGCGCATGGCTTCGGCCACAAGCAGGTCGCCCACCTCATTCAGCCTGGGCAGGGTCGGCATCTGGCTGAAGGGGGCGGGCTCTGCCTCGCCGTCCGGTACCGGTGGCGTTTCCTGCTGGCCCAGGGCCTGCCGGAACACCTCCATCGACAGCATCCTCGACTTGTGCCGGCTCATGGCGTCATAGGCCAGCGCCCGCAGCTCCCGCACATTGCCGGGAAAACCGTAATTGGCCAGCAGCACCGGCAGCTCCCTGGGCAGGGTGGGCACGGTTTTGCCCAGCTCCGCCGCCGCCTCGGCCAGAAAGTGCTCCAGCAACAGGGGAATGTCTTCCTTGCGCCGGCGCAACGGCGGAATTTCCACCTGATGGGTGCGCAACCGGTAATAGAGATCCTTGCGGAAGCTGCCTTCCTGCTGCTTGCGGGCCAGATCCTGATGGGTGGCCACCACCACCCTGGCATGAATGCGCTTGGGTCTGTCGCTGCCCAGGGGGTAATACTCCCCTTCCTGGAGCAGCCGCAGCAGCTTGACCTGGGAGATCAAGCTCAGATCCCCGATCTCGTCCAGAAACAAGGTGCCGCCCGCGGCCTGCTCAATCATGCCGGCCCGGGCCCGGTCGGCGCCGGTAAAGGCGCCCTTGTGATGACCGAACAGGGTATCGGCAAACACATTGTCATCCAGCCCCGCCACGTTCACGCTGACCACGGGCCCATTACGGTTGCTCAGGGTATGAATGGCATGGGCAATCAACTCCTTGCCCACGCCGCTCTCACCGCAGATCAACACCGGCTGGCTGCTGGCCGAAATCGCCTCCAGATACTGAAACACCGAGCGCATGCCCTTGTCCCGGGTAATGATGCCGGCAAACACCTCAGGGCGCTCCAGGGTGTCGGTGAGAAAGCGCCGACGCATCTCCTGGTTTTCCAGGCGCATTTCCTGACTGGCGATGGCCCGGCGAATACCGCCGATCAGGCGATCTTCTTCCGTGGTCTTGACGAAATAATCATAGGCACCGAGACGAATGCAGTTCACCGCCGTTTCCAGCTGATTGAGCCCACTAACAATGATCACCGCGATCTCGGGATATTCCTCCACTATTTGTTGCAGCAGGGTCTCACCCGACAAGTGAGGCATGGTCAGATCCAGCAGCACCAGGCCAATGGGCTCGCGGGCGATGATGTCCATTACTTCTCGGCTGTCTTCGCAGCGGTAGAGATGGTTGATGCCGCCCCGCCGCTCCAGGGCAATACTGAGGCTGCGCAGAAAGGGGGCTTCATCATCCACCAGCAGCACGCCGAAGCCGGGATAGAGGTTGTTCTTGATCACGATGGGATTCCTTTGATCGCGGGCAGCGTCAGGGTGGCGCGGGTGCCCCTGCCTGGCTCGGATTCATACTCCAGCCGGCCGCCATGCTCCTGCACTATGCCGGCAGACACGGACAAACCCAGCCCAATGCCGCCCTGCTCACGTTTGGTGGTAAAAAACGGATCCTTCAACCGGGACAGGTCATGGGACGCTATGCCCACCCCCTGATCGGTAATTTCCAGATACAGCTCGTTGCGCGGTACCCGGTAGCCGGTGCGAATGAAAATGCCCTGCTCCGGACTGGTCAGGGCCTGACAGGCATTGACCACCAGGTTAATCAGCACCTGCTCAATGCGCTGGGCATTGCCCCTGAAGTGAGGCAGCCCCGGTTCGCAGTGCACTTCCAGCCGCTGGCTGGACTTACGAATGGTGTTGTCGACCAGACGGATCACTGTGGCTACCAGGGCGTTGAGATCCACGTTTTCGGTGAGCTCGGCCGGCCCCTGGCGGGCAAAGTCCCGCAGATCATCCACAATGCGCCGAATGCGGCCGACGCTGGCCTGCATGTCGTCGAGCATGGCGGGCAGCTCCTCGCGCATGCGGCTGTAGGGCAGCCCGGCCAGGTCAAAGTCACCCTGCTGCTGATATTGCGCCTCAAGCAGCGCTTCCAGATCCTCAAAGGCATCTTTCAACACCGGCAGGTTCAACAGCAGCAGGCTGCTGGGGTTGTTGATCTCGTGGGCCACTCCCGACACCAGGATGCCCAGGGAAGACATCTTGTCGGCCTGGATCAGCTGCTGATGCTGTAGCTGCAGCTCCTCACTGCGCCGGGCCACTTCCCGGGCCAGCATACGGTTCCAGATGACGATTCCGCCCAGCACCACCAGCAGCACCGCCGACACCAGGGCGGCGGCCAACCCGATTTTCTTCCAGGGCCAGCCGTCCTGCTCCAGCGGGCCCAGCCACTTGTCGTAGATTTGCTGATGGCGGCCGGTGTTCTTGAGAATGGCCAGACCCTCGCTGAACCCGGCCAGCAATGCCTCGTTGCCCTTGGCGACCGCATAGCCATAACGCTGGGGCCGAAAGGGCTGCCCCACCGGCACCAGGTTGGAGAGCTCCAGCTCGCGGCCCAGATACAGCCCCGGCAGGTTGGCAACCAAGGCATAGTCGTGCTTGCCCGCCGCCAGTAACCGCAGCCCGATGGCATGGGTATCGACCAGCACCAGTTTTGCGCCCACGTCGTTGTGCAGCAGGTGGTCGTGCATAATGCCGCCCCGTTGCACTATCACTTCCTTGCCGCGCAATCCAGCCAGTTCCCTGGCCTCGCCATCGCCTTTGCGAGCAAAAATGGACTGATACACAATGGCATGGGACGGCGAAAAGCCGTATTTGTCGGCCCGCTCGCTGGAAAAGGCCATGCCCTGCAGGACATCCAGCTCGCCCTCGGCCAGGGCCTGGCGCATGCGGTTCCAATCCCCCAGGCGAATGTCTACCTGCATGCCCATCACTTCCGCAATGGCGCGGGTCAGCTCTACGTTGTAGCCATCGGGCTCGCCGTCTTCATTGAGAAACTCATAGGGCGGGTAATCATGATCGCCACCCACCCGAATAACACCGTTTTTGTACGGCTCCGCCGCCATGGCGACGCCCAGGGCCAGCCCCCACAGCAACAGGCACGTCCAGAGCCGTTTCATGTTTTCGGCTCCGCCCGGCCATAATTTTGCTCACACACCTGCCAGAAGGCTTCGGCGGTGTCGGACAAGGGCCGACTGCAGCGATAGAGGCACACATTGAGCGGCAGCTGCCAGCTTACCCCGCCACAGATCACCAGAAAGCCCTGGCGCAGTTCCTCCCGAATGGCAAAGCTCGGCACCCAGGCAATGCCCATGCCCTGCATGGCCATCACCTTGAGGCTGTCGGCCAGGGGCGACTCAAACGCCTGGCGCAGGGTGACCCTGCGCGGCCGGCTGCGCAACAACCGCTCCACACAGCGACCGAGAAATATTTCCCCGGGGTAGCCCAGGTAAGGCAGGGTGGCCCCGTCGGCGGCGTCCAGGTTGAAAATGGCCCTGCCCTCTTCGTCTGCCCGGCACACCGGTACCAGCTGTTCGGTTTGCAGCTCAAAGCGGTGAAAGTGCGCCGGGGCCAGGGAGGGATCCTCAAAGGCCAGCAGAAAATCGCAAATGCCGTTTTTCAGGGCCTGCACGCTGTCATCCACGTTGGCCACCAGCTGGCGGGTGCTGATGCCCTCCAGCTCCTGACGAAATGACTGCAAAAAGGCGGGAAACAAGGACAGCGACAGGGTGTGAGACACGGCAAAGTCGATGGTGTGGGCGCCGCACTGTTTCATGGAGCGCAGGTGGCTGATGCTGTCGGCCAGCTGGGTGACCAGGTTCCGGGCCGTAATGCGAAACAGCCGCCCTTCATCGGTGAGTTGCACCGGCATGCTGGTCCTGTCGACCAGCTCGCAGCCCAGGGCGGCCTCCAGCGCCCGAATGCGCCGGCTGAAGGCGGGCTGGGTCATATGCCGCTCCTCGGCAGAACGGGAAAAGCTCTGGGTATGGGCCAGGGAGAGAAAGTCTTCCAGCCATTTTGTTTCTATGTTCATGCACCACCCTTGGCTCAGTCACCCGCAGCGTCGGTCATCATACTGACCGGTTCAGGCGGCATTATATCATTCGACGGCGGTGTTTCTCAGGGCAATATTGCGCCATGCCAACCCCGCACCGGGTATAACAAACCGGCATAACTGCGCCATCTCATTGATATTACAACCCCTGCTCAGCTGTTATGCAGGCCGGACATAGGGGGTACCCAAACGGCATTGTCGGTGCCATGCCCGACTGTTTTAGGCTGCGAAAAACAGCCTGGAGACCCCCTTATGAGTTCCCTTATCGGCATCCTTGGCGGCATGGGCCCGTTGGCCACCGTCGACTTCGTTACCAAAATCATCCACCAGACCCCTGCCACACGGGATCAGGATCACCTGCCCCTGCTGGTGCACTCGGTACCCCAGATCCCCGACCGTACCGCCTGCCTGATGGATAACAAGGAATCCCCCCTCGAGGCCCTGTTGCTGGGACTGAACACCCTGATCAGCGGCGGCGCCGGCTGCATTGCCATTCCCTGCAATACCGCCCATTACTGGTATGAGCCCCTGGCCCGCGCAAGCCGCGTTCCCATTTTGCACATTGCCCATGCCTGCGCCGAGGCACTGGCACGGGAGCAGGTCACCTCCGTTGGCCTGCTGGCCACCGACGGCACCCTGAAGGCCGGCTTTTATGCCCGACACCTGGCGGAGTTTGGTATTAGCATGACAATACCCGATGCGGCGCTGCAGCAACGGGTGATGGAAGGCATCTATCTGGTCAAGTCCGGCGCCGTGGATCGGGGCGCCCGCGTACTGGACGACTGCATGGCCGAAATGCTGCAACAGGGTGTGGAGCGGGTCATTCTGGGCTGCACCGAAATTCCCTTTGCGCTGGATGCCATCGGTTCGGCTCATGCCAGCCTTGGCATGGATGCCACCAAAGCCCTGGCGGCCGCCTGCGTGCAATGGCATGGCGCCCGGCAGATGGCGGTGGCGGCGTAAGGACAGGAAGATGGTTCGGAGCGGGCTGACAGCCCGCCCCGGCGTCAGTCTACGGAATATTTCTCCACTTCCCGACGCCAGCGGTTTTCCAGGCTGTCCAGCTGGGTCGCGCCATATATGGCACGGTCCGCGCCGGAATACCAGGCCCACAACTGATTGCCAAAATCGTAATGCCACCATTCGCTGGGCAGGTTGGTAAACCCGGCCGCCGTCATCACGCCATACAGCAGGCGACGGTTGTTAATGACCTCTATCTCCCTGACACCGGGGGCAGCAATCTCCTCGAAGGCATGGGTATGTGACCAGGCGCTGGCTTCATCAAACTGGGTCCCCATATCCAGCATCAGTCCCTGGCGGTCCACCAGGGTAACATCGACCGAACCGCCGGTAAGATGGGGGCTGGGCGCGTCCGCCCGGGTACTGGGCAGCGAGACAAACTCCCGGGTCATCTGTTCCAGCTCGGCTGCCCCCTTATTCGGCAGGCGGGTTTCGAGGGCATTATACAGGGTGTCATACAGATACTGTTGCACCCCATAAGGCCGCCAGCTGTCCAGCAGCAACAGCGATATGCCGGCGGGCAGTGCCTGGGCGGCCTGCAACAGCCGTTGGTAGACACCGGTGCGCACATGGCATTCGGGCACGGCATTCGGTATGCCCATCTTGTAGTAGGCCGGATATACCTGTAGCGGCGCCGGTGCCAGGCTGACCGGTACCAGCGGCTCCTGGCACTCTGCGATGGCTATCTTGATCACGTCCGGCCAAAAGGGATCCGGGGTCAGGGGTATCCGGGTCTTCATGCGTAACCTCCCAGGACTCCCGGCAACCACAGGGTCAGTGCCGGAAACAGGATCAACAGCAGCAGCACACCCAGGGCAAGCAGCACAAAGGGCCAGATGGTTTTAAACAGGGCGGTGATCTCGAGCTTGCTGACCGCCGCGGCCACAAACACGCAGGCGCCCATGGGCGGCGTGATCAATGCGATGGTGATATTCAGGGTAATCACCACGCCCAGGTGCACGGGGTCGATACCCGCGGCCATGGCGACCGGCACAAAAATAGGTGTCAGCAACATCAGCGCCGAGACTTCTTCCATAAACATGCCGGTGACAAAGGTGATGGCGCTCAACAGCAACAGTACCAGCACCGGCTGTTCGATAAAGGGTTCCAGCAAGGCCACGAATGTCTTGGGCACCTGGGCATAGGACAACAGCCAGCTGATGGCTGCAGAGGCCGCCATGATCAGGAAGATGGCGCTGGTCAGGCGGGCCGTTTCAACCAGAGCAGACCAAAAACGAGCCAGGGAAAGCTGACCCGCCACCAGACCGACCATTACCACGTAAAGCACCGTCAAGGCGCCGGACTCGGTCGGTGTTACCACCCCGAGCACGATGCCGCCCACGATGATTACCGGTGCGAGCAGCGCCGGCAGGGCGCCCCAGCCGGCTGACCACAGCCGGGCCAGGGTCGGCTTTTCACCCGATACGGGCAGCCCGGCTCGCCGGGCATAGACCCAGTTCATCATCATAAAGGCGCATCCCAGGATCACGCCGGGGACCACCCCCGCCAGAAACAGGGCGCCGACCGAGGTATTGGTCAGCGAGGCATAGAGGATCATGAAGATGCTGGGGGGAATAATGGGGCCTATCAGCGAGCTACCGGCGGTCAGCCCCGCCGCATAGGGTGCCGAATAGCCTTCTTTCTTCATCGCCGGCACCAGCAGGGAACCGAGTGCCGAGGTATCCGCCACCGCCGAGCCATTGACCCCGGCGAAGAACACGCTGGACACCACATTGACATAGCCCAGACCGCCACGCCAGTGGCCGACCAGGGTCCTGGCCAGGGTCATCAGCCGCTGGGTCAGGCCGGCGCTGTTCATCAGGTTACCCGCCAGGATGAACAGGGGAATCGCCATCAGGGAAAAGACATTGATGCCGCCAAAAAATTGCTGGGGCAGCATGCGCCCTATCATATCCGCATCGATAAAGAAAAAACCGACCACGGCGGTAAGCAGCAGTGTCAGGAACAGGGGCACACCCAGCAAGATATGCACGATAAAGGTGGCAAACATCGCCAGGGTCATAACTGCAAATCCTTTCTTTCGAACGGGCCACGCAAGATGGCGAACAGAAACAGCATAAGGAAACCAAGCGGCATGCTCAGCATCGGCCAGGTTCGGCTGATACCAAGTCCCATGGTGGTAAAGCGGCCGACGGAAAACGCGTAATGCCAGGAAAACCAGGCAAATGCGCCACTGATCACCACGGTAAGCAACCACTGGTAGAGTTTCAGCGCCGAGGCCCACTTCGACGGCAGCTTCTGTTCCAGCAGGTTGATGCGCATATGTTCATTACGAATCCACACCACACCGGCCGTCAGCAGCACAGTGCCGATAATCAGAAATCGGGAAAGCTCATCCATCCAGATGGGTGAGCGGCCTGCCAGGTATCTTGCGGCCACCCCATAGAGCAGCACCATGAGATTGCTGGCGATAAGCAGGCCTGCCAGGGTTTCCGACACGCGACTCAATACACGAAGGGTTTTTATGATCATAACAACAAGGCGGTGCCGGGCACCGCCACCTTATCGGAAGGTAATTAGTTGGATTTCACATCCTGCAGGGCCAGATCAATCCATTTCTGGTCGATATTCTGCTCCTGCAGCCAAGTGACATAGGAAGGCTTGGCCTTTTCCTGGAAGGCCGCCAGCTGTTCCGCCGTGGGACGGTAGACTTCCATGCCTTTGTCGGACAGGAACTGGACGCGCTCTTCAACCTTGGACTCGACCGACTGACGGTTAATCTGATTGGCTTCTTCTACCGCTTCGGTCAGCGCCGCCCTCTGCTCTTCGGTCAGCGAGGCCATCAGCTGATCATTGGCCACCAGGAACTGATCGGAATACTGGATGTTGGCCAGGGTCAGGTATTTTTGTACTTCCTGCAGGCTGCCCAGGATGATGTACATGGGCGGGTTCATCTGGCCATCGGCTACGCCCGTCTTCATCGCCATGTACACTTCGGTCCAGGGAATCGGAGTGCCGGATGCGCCAAAGGCTTCGTACAGTGCGACCTGGCTCTTGTCCATGGCCCGGAAGCGCAGTCCCTTGAAATCATCGGGGTGACGGATGGGCCTCTTGTTGTTGGTAAACGCCAGGAAGCCGCCTTCTTCGACTACTGCCAGCAGGCGGGTGCCGGTACGCTGGTAGAATTCTTCCTGAGCAGCCTTCCAATACTCACCCTGGTCAAAGAAACGGCGCGCCTCGTCAAAGTCCTTGAACAGGAAAGGGATGGCACTCACGTAGATTTCGGGAAACAGCGGCGATACGCCAGCAAAGGAAGCGATATTCAGGCTGGGCATGTTCATGACCTGCTCCATGCGCTGCTCCTCTTCACCCAGCATGCTGTTGGGATACAGCTTGAGCTCCAGCTCACCCTGGGTTTTTTCTTCCACCAGCTTTTTCAGGTTGGATGCAAACAGGTGCACCGCATTCTTGTCGGCATCGGGCGCACCATTATAAGACAGGTCAATGGTGGTTGCCGCTCCGGCCAGACCACTAATCAGCAAGGCGCCGGCTCCACATGCCGCGGACATCAATTTTGTTAACGGTTTGATTTTATAAGTCGGCATAGCCTCGATCTCCATATCCAGATTGGGTGTTGTAATACGACTCCGCCAGATTAGGCGTTGTTGTGTTGACTTTTCAATGCCAAAAGCATTGCAATAAAGTCAACGCGATATTTAACACCATAATTTATTCTAATTAAAGAATAACATCCCATCGTGGAGATGATTGATCAGGGTTTCGGCCGACACTGTCAGCTCGCGCCCCTTATGGCTGACGATATGCGCACTCGCACCCGACAAAACCGGATGTGGCACAGGAACACAGGCTATTCTTCCCTGCTTTGTCTCGCTGTTTACCGTCAGCCGCGGCATAAAGGCCACGCCCATACCGGATAGCACAAAATTCTTTAAAACTGCGACAGAATTGGTTCTTAATTGGGGTTCAAAACGGATATGTTCCAGCTCTTCGACCAGGCTGATCAGTTGCCCCATGCCGAATTGCTGATCGATAAGGGCCAGGGGATACCCTGATATTTGTCGGATGGACAGTGGCGATAGCCTGGTGAGGGGGTGCTTCGGGGGGGTTATCAGCTCCAGCGGCTGACGGGTGACGACATGGGAATACAGCTCGGCGTCGGGCGAAGGCGCATAGACCAACGCCAAATCTACCCGATCTTCCTTTACCAGCCTTGTTGCCTCGTTGGCACCCGCCATTTCCACACTGATCTGAATCCCCGGATAGCGCGCCATAAAGGCCTGTAATGGGGCGGAAATCAGATCGGCAATAAAACCTTCCCCAACGGCGAGACTGACACGTCCCCGTTTCAGGCTCTGCAGTGCCTCGATGCGCGACAGGGCAGCGTCCTCACTCGCCTTCTGCTGTCGAAACAGTGCGACCAGCTCTTCACCGACCTGAGTGAGCACAAACCCCTGCCCACTCCGTGTGCCAACGGCTGCCCCCAGCTCCTCCTCCAGCTGCGTCAGCTGGCGGCTAATGGCTGAAGCATCAACATTCAGATGGACGGCGACTTTACGCAATGAGCCGAAACGTGCGACTTCGTTGAGATATTTCAATGCCCGGGGATTAAGCTTCCACATATCAGGATTCCATGATGGCCTGTCTCTAATGGTGAATAGTCATATACAAGAAAAAGCGCCTGGTCCAGGCGCCGTCACCATATCCCGTCATGACAGGCAGGCCAAGCTCATTTACCTGGCATATCCAAGTCGCCATGGGTCGCCGCCGGTTATCCGCCCATAGGTTCCGTGCGAATATCACCCTGTTAACGACCGGAACTGAAAAATTTACTCCTGCTGCTGACCTGTATTCCGTCTTCCCTTGTCGCTCCCCTAACGGTGGCCACAAAGGTTAACTCCATAACGGGCGAATCGAGCTCATAGGGATCCACCGACAAACTGATCGGCAGGTGCTGTACTTCGCCCGCCGGCACGGTAATCTCGGTGGCACCAATCCATGTCAGCTCGTCCGGCCCCTGTACACGCAACAGGTAGCTCTGCTCCGTCTGAGTCTTGTTCGAAAGCTTGAGGGTATAGGTATTTTCTACCAAACCTTCACCTGTTTCCCGGTACAGCTGGTTGCGATCCCTGAGCACATCCAGTCCCACTGGCATGATATTGGCCGCCATGTAGACCAGCGCCACCAGCATCACGACCATCACGGCGCCATAACCGATAAGTTTGGGCCTGGCAGTGCGCGTCTGCCGATGCTGTAACGCCTGCTCGCTGGTGTAGCTGATCAGGCCTTTTTCGTAGCCCATATTGCCCATGGTTTGATCACAGGCGTCGATGCAGGCGCCGCAGTTGATGCATTCATACTGCAGGCCATCGCGGATATCTATGCCGGTTGGACACACCTGTACACACAGGTTGCAGTCGATGCAATCACCCAGCCCCTGCGCCTTGGGATCGGCCTTGCGGGGACGCGGACCCCGACTTTCTCCGCGCTGAGCATCATAACCAACGATAAAGGTATTTTGATCGAACATGGCCGATTGAAAGCGGGAGTAAGGACACATGTGAGTACACATTACGGTGCGCATCCAACCGGCGTTAAGATAGGTGCACAGGGCGAAAAACAGCACCCAGAAAACGGGCCAGAAGCCGGCCGAGAAGCTCAGCATGCCCAGGCCCAGTTCGGTGACCGGCACAAAGTAGGCGATAAAGGTAAAGCCGGTATACAAGGACACCAGCAGCCAGGCCAGATGTTTGCCGGTTTTTCGCCATAGTTTGTTGAACCCCCAGGGAGATTTGTCGAGCTGCCGACGCTTGTTGGCGCTGCCCTCGAATTTTTCCTCAAACCAGATAAACAGGAAGGTCCATACGGTCTGCGGGCACAGGTAGCCACACCAGACCCGCCCCAGAAATGCCGTCATAAAGAACAGGGCAAACGCCGCCACCGCAAACAGCAGCGCAAGCAAGGTCAGATCCTGCGGCCAGAGGGTGGTACCAAAGACATGAAAACGCTGTTGGACAACATCCAGCAATATGGCCTGCCGCCCCTGCCAGCTCAGCCAGGGCCCCACCAGAAACAGCGCCATGAAAAACCAGCCCAGTTGCTTGCGCAGACGCTGCCAGCGGCCCTGCTGGGCACGCACATAAACATGCCCCTGATCGATAGGCCTGACAGGTCGTTTTTCTGGCGTGATGTTTTTTATGTCGATCCGGAGAGGTTGTTGGCTCATTTTACTCACAATTCAGATGAACGGGCCGGGTAATGCGGCTTCGGCCAGTCGTTCGGGAATGAATGGGGGGGAGTAAAACACAGGGCGCAACCAGGCGGTATAAACAGTTGCCGTCAATTCAGCTATAACAGTTTGATTTGCCCGTGGTAGCGTCGGGTCGATATGGTGCTACGGGAAACTGTGACTCAATCACCGTCACCCTGAATAATCAGTTCGGCCAGCCTTTTGATGGCCGACTCGCTTCGACTGTCCCAGGGGCAGGACGCATTCAGGCGGAAACAGTGGCGATATTGCTCGCCGGCCGAAAACATTCTTCCCGGCGCAATGCTGATGCCATCCTCCAGGGCATGCCAATAAAGCCGGGTCGTACAGATGCCGCCCGGCAGCGTTATCCATAAAAAATAGCTGCCATCGGAATAATTCACCGCTGTGCCGGGGGGGAAATAGCGTCTTATCGCCTGATAAAACGCATTTTTCCGCTGTTCCAGAAGCCGCCGGACGGTACGCAGGTGTTTGTCATAGCTGCCGGTCATCAGGTAATCGGTCAGGGCCAGCTGCATGGGCGCACTGGTCGACAGGGTACTCATCAGTTGCAGTCGCTGTATGTGCTCGGCATGTTTGCCCGCCGCGACCCAGCCGATACGAAACCCCGTTGCCAGGGTTTTCGAAAACGACGAACAATGCAGTACGTTGCCGCCGCTATCCCATGCCTTGGCGGGGAGCGGCCGTTCCGCACCGAAGTACAGCTCGCTGTAGACGTCATCCTCGATGAGCCCTACCCGGTGCTGGGCCAGCAGCTTCACCAGCCTTTGTTTATTTTCCCGGGATAGGGTGCAGCCGAGCGGGTTCTGGAAGTTGGTCATCAACCAGCATGCCTTTATCGGATACTGAATGAGCGCCTGCTCCAGGGCATCCAGATCTATCCCCTGCTGCGGGTGTGTCGCAACGGCCACCGCCTTTAACCTGTTGTGTTCAATCGCCTGCAGGGCCCCATAGAAGGCAGGAGACTCAACCACCACCCAGTCACCCGGCCGGGTCAGTGACTGCAGGCTGAGATTGAGGGCTTCCAACGCCCCCGAGGTGATCACTATCTCGTCGGGCGAGATATCCATGCCCTGGGCTGCATAACGCTTGGCAATACTGCGGCGCAGGCGATCACTGCCCGGAGGCAGATTGACGATGGTACTGGCAGGCGTCATGTGACGGGCCACCCTGCTCAGTGAACGGGCCAGTTGGTGCTGAGGGAACAGCGCCGGATCGGGAAAGGCAGAACCAAAGGAAACAAACTCCGGCGACTTGCTGGTCTGCAGGACATTAAAAATAAACTCGTTGATATCGATGTCTTCCGCCAACAGCAGTTTTTGCTCGGGTTTTGTATAAGTGCCCGCTTCTTTTTGGGGGGCAACAAAATACCCCGATTGGGGCCGAGAGATGATCCAGCCCTGGCTTTCCAACAGCTGGTAGGCATTTAATACCGTCATCAGGCTGAATCCGGACTGCCGAGCCTTTTGCCTGAGCGACGGCAACTTTTCATCGACCTGCCATATGCCGGCCTGGATCTGCTCCCTAAGTTGCAGCGCCAGCTGTTCGTATTTCGCCATGCTGTTATATATAAATAAACATTAGATTCTTACTGTTATACATGCTTTTCCCGGGAAGCGACATGCCGCCCGACACATACCCGGGCCACCATCATTGGGCCAGCGACTGTACCAGGTGATCGAACTCTTCCTTGAGGGCAACCTGAAAATGCCGGCACAGCCGGGAGACCAGGTGGAATTTCGGCAACACTATGGCCACCTCGAATTCAACCTGGGGAGAAAAAGGCCGGAACACCACGGCATTGTCACTTCTTTTGCTGTATTCCATGGCGGTGACCGGATCGATCAGCGCATAGCCGACCCCTTCGTTGACCAGGGCAATCGCCGAAGGGAACAACTGGGTTTCGGCGACGGTGTTGAGCGGGCAATTGTGTTTGAGAGACAGGCTGCGCAGTTGCATGGTGGTCTGATGGGCATCCCCCAGGGTGATCACCGGCCGGCCCACCAGATCCTCGATGGTGATTTCCTGCCGGTCGGCCAGTTCCGAACCGGGTGGCAGCGCACAGAGCACCCTGAAGGTATAGGGAAAGATCTGCAGCTCGTTTATCGCCTGGGGCTTTTCCACTATACCCAGATCGAAATGACCGGCGGCAACCCACTCCTCCACCTTCCTGGAAGGGAAGGTCTGCAGGGACAGCTTGACCCCCGGGTTACTGCGCATAAAGCCGGCGGCAATCCGGGGGGCCACCACCGCCAGGCCGGGCATGCAGCCAATCTGCAGCTTGCCGACCCGGCCGTGCTTCAGATCCTCGGCCAGCTCCTCGAGGTTGTTCAGCGCATTGAGTACCCGCTCGACCCCTTCGGAGAAGGACTTGGCTTCTATGGTCATCTCGGTGCCGTAATGGTTCCGTTTGAACAGCATAAATCCCATGTCGCTTTCCAGGTTGGCAATGGCCGAACTGACCGCCGGTTGCGTCAGGCCCAGCCGGCGCGCCGCCTTGCTGATGCTACCGCTATTGATAACCTCTTGAAATATATACAGTTGTTTCGCATTTATCTTGGGGATCATGGGTAGCCTCGCCGGCAATCTCTATGACTGCATAGGGGTAAAGATTTCTCTTATACATTCATCAAAAAGTATTATTTGATGTTATACCCAGGCAATTAACATAATCAATACAAGCTCACCACAAACAAGGGACGTAGGAGAGAGTTATGCACTATCTGGATACCATGGGCCTGCTGGCCTACTTTATATTGCTGGGATACATAGGATACCGAAGCGTCAAGAAGGTAAACTCCAGCGCCGACTTTGCCGTTGCCGGCAACAAGATAACCTGGCCTATCCTGTTCGCCACCCTGGCGGCCTCCTTCCTCGGTGGCGGCGCTTCCATGGGCCGGGCCGGCCAGGCCTTCGATCATGGCTATGCCTTTATGTTCGCAGCCAGTGCCTTCCCGATTGCCACCGTGCTGGCGGGGATCTTCATTGCCCCCAAACTGAAGCGCTATATCGGCGCCCATACGGTGGGCGACATTATGGAACAGCAGTTCGGCCGTTATGCCCGGCTGATCACCGGTATCTTTTCGCTGATATTCTGCATCGGGATCCTGGGCGCCCAGGCGCTGGCAGTCGGCACCGTATTCAATGCCATCATGGGCATCGACATTACTACCGGCATCCTGATCGGCATGGGGGTGGTGCTGCTATATTCCACCATTGGCGGCATGTGGGCGGTGATCCAGACCGATGTGGTGCAGTTTCTGATGCTGGCCATCTTCATGCCCATCACCCTGCTGATCGGCATCAATGAAGTGGGTGGGGCAGAGCAGCTGATTGCCCGCTTGCCCGACAGCCATTTCAGCATCATGGGCGATTACGGCCCCGGCATGTTCCTGAGCCTGTTTATCGCCTTCCTGCTGGGTGAAACCCTGGTTCCACCCTATACCCAGCGCGCCCTGGCGGCACCGGATTCCCGCAATGCCAAAATCGGCTATACCATCTCTGGGTTATTCGGTTTCCTGTTCTATTTCGTCAGCTCGACCATTGGCCTGATTGCCCTGATCCTCTATCCGGATATCAGCCCGGATCTGGCCATGCCCGAGCTGATCAGAGCCGCCCTGCCCCTGGGCATCACCGGCCTGGTGCTCGCCTCCCTGCTCGCGGTGGTGATGTCGACCGCCGATTCCTATCTCAACTCGGCGTCGGTGATCTTCGTCAAGGATATCTACCAAGGCTTTATCAACCCCGATATCGGCGAAAAGCAGAAGCTGTGGATTGAACGCCTGGTGAACCTGGCGATCGGCATCGGCGCCGTGGTGTTCGCCCTGTACGCGACCTCGATAATCGATGCCCTGCTGATCAGTTATTCCCTGTGGGCACCAACCATACTGATCCCCTTTGTGCTGGGTGTGCTCTTTGACCTTAAATGCAGCAAGTCGGCTATCGGTGCCATCATCGCCGGCGCCCTGGTCACAATTGTGTGGAAATGGGGCCCCTGGGATCTGAGCGGCATGACCGGCCTGTCGGCGTTGGTCGCCGGGGTATTAGCCAACCTGCTGGTCTTCACCCTCATTTACCACAGCTTCAAGAACAGCCGGGCCACGCCGTTGGTCACCAAAAACAGCTAACAAGGAGTACCGTTATGCATTGGTTCGAACTCGTTATTTATGCCATTTCCGCCACCTGCATCCTGACGGCCCTGGCCATCGGCGTGATGTCTTACCGGTTCTACAAGGAAAACTAATGAGCAGGGGGGCGTCAGCCCCCTATCAGGGCCTGTTGTCCTGTTGCTGCCATTCACGCCAATCAGGTGGTCTTATTACCATGAAACATATCATCGTTGTCGGCGCCGGCATGGTCGGCCTGTCCGTGTCCGGGGCATTGCTGGAAAAGGGTTATCGGGTGACCCTGCTCGACGAAAATCAGCCCGGTTCGGGCACCTCGTCGGGCAATGCCGGCCTCATTGCCAACTACGCCACCACGCCGCTGGCCAACCCCGACAGCCTGCGCGCCTTGCTGACGGAGTTCACCCGCAGCAAGCGCGCGCTGTCGATCGATCCCCGTTACCTGCCCGCCCTGACCGGCTTTGGCCGCGCCTTCCTGCGCGCCACCGGCAGTGGCCCCTTTGCCGAAAACAAGCGGACTCTGGTCGAGCTGGTTGCCAGGGGAACCCTGCTGCAACAACAGTTGCTGGATAAACTGGGCTCGAATGAGCTCTATCAGACCCGAGGCTGCCTGCAGATCTATCGCCGGGATACCCCCATGGGCCCGCAGCTGGCCGAGCTGGCGGCCGCCAAACAGCGGGATGGGGTGCAGTGCGAAGCCCTTGATCGGGAGGCGCTGCTGAACCTGGAGCCGGGACTGAACCCCCAACAGCTGGCAGGGGGGCTCTGGTATCCCGACACCTGGTCACTGCGCCACCCCCGGCAGCTCTGCATACGGCTCCACCAGCAGCTGCTGGCGCAAGGACTGGATTACCGGCCGCTGGCGGCTGAAAGCGTCAGCGAGACCGGTGGCCGCGCCCTGATACGGGCAGGCGACCAGGAGCTGGCGGCCGATGCCGCGGTGCTCTGTGCCGGCATGGGCAACCAGCAGCTGCTGGCCCCCCAGGGCATCAGGCTGCCGGTGGTCAGCGAACGGGGCTATCACCTGATGCTGGACGACAGGGATCTGGTGCTGAACCGGCCCGTCGGCTGGCTCGACCGCTATTTTTATGCCACCCCAATGGCCGAGGGCATCCGCATCGCCGGTACCACTCAATTTGCCAGGCCGGGCGCGCCCGTGGCGGTCGATAGGCACCGGCATATGCAGGAATGGGCCGCAAGCCTGTTCGGCCGCCCGGTCACAGTGACCTCGCGCTGGATGGGGGTGCGCCACAGCACCCCGGACTCCCTGCCCGTTATCGGCGCCCTGCCGGAGCACAAACATGTGCTGCTGGCCTTTGGCCATGGCCATCTGGGCATGACCCTGGGGGCCATCACCGGCCAGCTGATCGTCGAGGCCCTGGCCGGCCGCCAAACCGACCGGCTGGCCAGGGCCCTGTCGCCGGCCCGCTTCCTCTGAATCACCGGCACTCCTGCTGCACAGGCAGTCTCGGCGCAGCTCCGTATTACCCCTGTGGCGCCGTCTGTACCATCGACTGCCGGGTACTGAACGCCTGATACCAGCCGGCCAGCTGCGGGTAATCGTCACGCCAGGCAAGTCCGGAGAAACGGAGGTCCAGGTAGCCGAGCGCGCAGGCCAGGCTGATGGTGCCGATATGCAACTGTTCGACAAATGCCGGAACCTGCTGTTCCAGTTGCGCCAGGGCACGGCTGATCTTGCCCATCTGACCTTGCTGCCACTGTTCCCAACGCAGTTCTGCCGGCCTGGTAACCTGCTCATAACGTGCCAGCAGGGCCGCATCCAGTATGCCGTCGGCCAGGGATTGCAGGGTCAAGGCCGGCCAACGCCCTGCATCCGCCGGGAACAAACCCGCCCCCTGCTGCGCATCCAGGTATTCGCAAATCACCCGGCTGTCATACAACGCCTGGCCGTCATCGGCGATGGCGGTTGGCACCAGCCCCAGCGGATTATGGGCGGCGATGACCATATCTGCCTGGATCGGGCTGGCCTGTCCGGCAAGCTGCTCCAGGCTGTCGAAACAGCCGGCCTCATGGGCGACCACCAGCACTTTGCGCACAAACGGAGAAGTCGTGGAGGAGTAAAGCTGCATCTTAATGTCCTTATTATTTATGGGGGCTGTTTGGAACTTCATTTAAGAGCTGCCGGCGGATAAGCGGCAAATGCTTTTCAACCCGATGACCGGGGCCTGCGGCGTGCTTGCCGCAGACTAGTTCATTTATCCTGCAAATCGTGCCCTGCGCTTACTCGGTTTTACCATAGTTGGGAGAGCGCGGACCATAGAGGATACCGTTGGGGCGGGCCGCAGAGAGCAGCCGGGCACTGGTGATACCCGCAACCTGGTGTCCCTTGTCGGTCAGGGTATTGGCTATCTGGGTTACGACCGCCTGCACCAGCAGGCCGACCAGGCCCCCGCCGGAGCTGGACTCCTGCTCGCTGCTGGAGGCGGTGGCGGTGCCTGCCCACAACAGCTGGCCGGTTCTTGAATCGACCAGTTTCGCCTCGGCGGTCACCCGGGTATCGCTGCTGATCACCATATAGGTAGTGCCATATTCGATCACATCGAGATAGAGGACCGCATCGGCACCAAAGATTTCATGCAGCTTGGCAACCGGCACCCCCTGGATTTCTTCCGGATTGACCAGGCCATTCTGGCGGAAGGTTTCGTCCACCACCGCCACCGGCAGCACATAATAGCCCGACTCCGCCAGCGGATAGGTGACCTGCGACAACAGGCTGTAGCTGGCCTTGATATCGGGCGATTGGTTGACCGGCGGCAATACCAATATCGATCTGGGCCGGCTCTGTTCGAAGGCGCTATAATCGTAGGGTTCCGGGGTCACGCAGCCGGCAAGCAGGGCTGTCAGCGCCACACCGGCCAGTCTTGAAATAGGCTTCATTGTGACCTCTCCTTACCCTGTTTCAGCAGGAAATCCATAAAAGGGGCTGACTCGGGGAACAGCGCTTTTTCGGTGGCGAACTGATTCAGGGCTTCTTCCTCTCGGCCGGTATTGGCATACAGCAGGCCGAGGTGGGCATGCAGCCCGGGCGGCACGCGGGTCCCCCTGGCCCTGGCCTGTTCGATATTCTCTTCCAGTGCCGCCACCTGCTCTTCAGGACCGATTTCGTCCTGTTGATAATACTGATACAGGACGGGTTGAAAATTATCCCATTGATAGAGGGTAGTCGGGCCGCTGCAGCCTACCAGTAGGCCGGCCGCCAGCAGCACGCTGCTTGTCTTGTTGCACAAGTTCATGGCCGATTCCATTGCTTATTGAACGGGTTGCCAGGCGCCGCTGTCGATGCCGGCCACCAGGTTGTTGACTGCCTCGCGCATGGCCAGATCCAGCACCTTGCCGTTCAGGGTGGAGTCATAACTGGCGGTACCGCCAAAGCCGATGATTTCCCGGTTAGACAGCTGGTACTCCCCCGCCCCCTGGGATGAAAAAACCACTTCTGAGGTTTGCACATTCACTACATTCAGATGAACCTTGGCATAGGCGATTTGCGACTTGCCACGGCCCAATATGCCAAACAGCTGATGATCGCCTACCGACTTGCGACCAAACTCGGTGATGTCACCGGTGACCACGTAATTCGCCCCCTTCAGGGTCTGGCGTTGCCCCTTGATGCCGGCCTCGGCCTGGATTTCAGCCATATTGGTGCGATCCAGCACATTAAAGCGATTACTCTGCTGCAGGTGGGTCACCAACGTGGTCTTGGCCTGATTACCCAGACGATCGACACCATCGGAGAAAATACCACGCTGGTAGCTGGAGCGATTATCGAATTTCCCCACCGAGATGGGGCTGCGCGGACCATGGTATTGGCTGCCGTAGCTGGCGACCTTTTCGATGCCCAGTGAACGGGAGGTTTCGGTGGCGCAACCACCGAGCAGGGCCACCGAGACCAGGGCTGAACAAAATACCGTTGTTTTTTTCATTATGGGTAACATTCTCCAGTCATGACATATTCGAATCGGTTGTGTTTTGCTAACAGCGGCCAAACATGGGGTACATCACTGGCCGGCCTCATGCAGAACACCAGGCGCTAGCATATCAATTTGGCCGGGGATTTAGGCATCATTATTGACCCAGGGCACCAGGGAAGATGGCCCATCCCTGTCCGCAGACGAGTATACTACCGCCATGACGACCGGCTATCCGCCGGGTAGGTCCGTCGGCTGCGGGGAAAGCATCGATGACGCCAGCAGGGTATCAAAGAGCGCCTGGGCGGCCACGGATAATTCGTGTTCCGTCCTGGTCAGTATGCCGACCTGCCTTTCGATCACCGGATCATGCAGCGGCACACAGCGCGCACCCAGCTCGTTCATCTGCCCGATGCACAGTGCCGGCACCACGCTAACTCCGAGCCCGGCGCCCACCATCCGACCGACTGTGGCCAACTGATGGCTTTCAAAGGCCACCGGTAATGTCAGATGCCATTCCTTAAGGTGCTGCTCCAGCATCAGCCGTACCGCCGACGGCCGTTGCAGGGTAATAAAGGGGTGCTCCAGCAGCTGCCGCCAGTCTAGCTCCTGCCGCCCGGCCAGTGCCGAATCCGCCGGCACCACGGCCACGAAGCGATCCAGGTACAGGGGGGTAAACTGCAGGCTGGTAGACGGCGCCGGTTCGAAGGCAATACCCAGCTCTACATAGCCATCCTGGACCATTTCGATCACCTGTTCGTTGATCACATCATTGACGGTCACATTGATATCCGGATAACGGTGGCGGAAATCCCTTAACAGCGCCGGCAGCAGGTTGCCGGCAAATGACGGCATGGCGGCCATGGCCACCCGTCCCTGCTGCAGGGTAAAACGCTGCCGCAGTTCATCCTCGACATTGTCCCAGTCGGCCATCAGTCGCCGCGCCAACGGCAGCAATGCCTCCCCTTCCGGCGTCAGACGCACATGGCGGGTGGTACGACTGAACAAGCGCCCACCCAGGCTGTCTTCCAGCGCCTTGATGGTCAGACTCAGTGCCGACTGAGACAGATGCACCCGCTCGCAGGCCTGGGCAAAACTCAGGGTTTGCGCCACCGCAATAAAGGCGCGGAGCTGCTTTGCCGTCATGGGATCGATTGCCTCCTGTTCGTTGGCGGCCGGGACAGCTGCCCAGCTCATCACCAGATTGTTTTAATAAACCAATTAATCAATGAAAAAAACAAACTTAACAAATTAATAACCCAGCCGGATACTCTTTTACAACAATCCGGTGTCCGGTAGTACATAAAAAGAGGAAATGGTATGGCAGGTTTCGATAAGCGAGTGAACTCCTACGCAGAAGCCCTTGCGGGCCTTGAGGATGGCATGACCCTTCTGGCCGGCGGTTTCGGCCTGTGCGGTATCCCCGAAAACCTGATAACCGAGATCAGGCGCAAGGGCACCCGGGATCTGACCGTGGTATCCAACAACTGCGGGGTAGACGGCTTTGGTCTGGGAATACTGCTGGAAGACCGGCAAATCCGCAAGATGATTGCCTCCTACGTCGGCGAAAACGCCTTGTTCGAACAGCAGCTGCTCAGCGGTGAACTGGAAGTAGAGCTGACGCCGCAAGGCACCTTGGCCGAAAAGATGCGGGCCGGCGGCGCCGGGATCCCCGCCTTCTATACCGCCACCGGTTACGGCACCACCATCGCCGAGGGCAAGGAAGTCCGCGAGTTCAACGGTCGCCCCCATATCCTCGAGCAGGCCATCACCGGCGACTTTGCCATCGTCAAGGGCTGGAAGGCGGACCATTTCGGCAATGTGGTCTACCGGCATACCGCCCAGAACTTCAATCCGTTGGCGGCCACCGCCGGCAAGGTAACCGTGGTCGAGGTCGAGGAAATCGTCGAACCCGGGGAACTGGAACCCAGCCAGATCCATACCCCCGGTATCTATGTGGATCGCATCATCTGCGGCCAGTTCGAAAAGCGTATCGAAAAGCGCACCCTGCGCGGCTGAGCCTGCAGGCCACCGGCACCCATCCATTGAATCAGTAAAAGAGGCAATATCATGGCACTTTCCCGCGAACAAATGGCCCAGCGCGTCGCCCGCGAATTGCAGGACGGTTTTTACGTTAACCTGGGGATCGGCATTCCCACCATGGTCGCCAACTATGTCCCGGACGGCATGGAGGTCATGCTCCAGTCAGAGAACGGCCTGCTCGGCATGGGCGCCTTCCCCACCGAGGAAGAGCTCGACGCCGACATGATCAACGCCGGCAAACAGACGGTCACCACCCGTGTCGGCGCCTCCATCTTCAACTCGGCGGAATCCTTCGCCATGATCCGCGGCGGCCATGTGGACTTGACCGTGCTCGGCGCCTTCGAGGTGGACGTCAACGGCAATATTGCCTCCTGGATGATCCCGGGCAAGCTGGTCAAGGGCATGGGCGGCGCCATGGATCTGGTAGCCGGTGCCGACAACATCATCGTCACCATGACCCACGCCTCGAAAAGCGGAGAATCCAAGCTGCTGCCCCACTGTACCCTGCCACTGACCGGAGCCGGTTGCATTAAACGCGTGCTCACCGACCTCGCCTACCTGGAGATCGAAAACGGCGCCTTTATCCTCAAGGAGCGGGCTCCCGGGGTCAGCGTGGAAGAGATCAAGGCCAAGACCGCCGGCAAACTGATCGTGCCCGATCTGGTACCGGAAATGACCTTCGCCGACTGACGTGACCCAAGGAGAAACCATGCAAGACGTTGTTATCGTTGCCGCCACCCGTACGGCTATCGGCAGTTTTCAGGGGGCCCTGGCCGACATCCCGGCCCATCAGCTGGGTGCCACCGTGATCCGCCACCTGCTCGAACAGACCGGGGTGAACCCGGCCGAGGTGGATGAAGTCATCCTCGGCCAGGTACTGACTGCCGGCGCCGGCCAGAATCCCGCCCGCCAGGCGGCCATCGCCGCCGGCCTGCCGGTTACCGTGCCGGCCATGACCCTGAACAAGGTGTGCGGCTCCGGTCTCAAGGCGCTGCAGCTGGCCACCCAGGCCATCCGTTGCGGCGATGCCGACATAGTGATCGCCGGCGGCCAGGAAAACATGAGCCTGGCCCCCTATGTACTGCCCAAGGCCAGGACCGGCCTGCGCATGGGCCATGCGCAACTGGTAGACAGCATGATCCAGGACGGTCTGTGGGATGCCTTCAACGATATCCACATGGGGATCACCGCCGAGAACCTGGTGGAACAATACCAGCTCAGCCGTGAGCAGCAGGATGCCTTTGCCGCCGCATCCCAGCAGAAAGCCATGGCCGCCATCGAGGCGGGCCGTTTCCGCCAGGAGATCTGTCCGGTTTCCATTCCCCGGCGCAAGGGCGAGCCACTGCAGTTCGATACCGACGAACAACCCCGCCCCGGCATCACCCCGGAATCGCTGGCCACGCTGCGGCCGGCCTTCCGCAAGGACGGCAGCGTCACCGCCGGCAATGCCTCCAGCCTGAATGACGGGGCTGCCGCCGTGCTGCTGATGAGCGCCAGCCGGGCCCGGGATCTGGGCCTGACCGTGCTGGCCCGAGTCAGTGCCTGCGCCAGCGCCGGCGTGGAACCGACCATCATGGGCATAGGTCCCGTTTCCGCCACCCGCCGCTGCCTGGAAAAAGCGGGCTGGACCCTGGAGCAGCTAGATTTGATTGAAGCCAACGAGGCCTTCGCCGCTCAAGCCCTTGCGGTGGGCAGTGAACTGGGTTGGGATCCGGAACGGGTCAACGTCAACGGCGGCGCCATCGCCCTCGGCCACCCCATCGGTGCCTCCGGCTGCCGGGTGCTGGTCACCCTGGTGCACGAGCTGGTCCGCCGCGATGCCCGACGGGGGCTGGCCACCCTGTGTATCGGCGGCGGTCAGGGCGTGGCCATGGCCATCGAGCGGCCTTGAAGCCAGGTTCCCGTACCCTACATTCATAGCGCTGAACTTGTGCCGCAACATCAAGAAGGCCAGCGGATATCACTGTCGGCGGCCAGTGAACTGAAGCTAAGCAGCTGCTGCCGGGCCAATGCCTGCCGGATCTCGCCGCCATCCCGGGGATAACCGGATGCTGGCGGTTGTAGTGGGGATTTAAGGCCGATCCAGCAATGACGGCCGCTCTGCTTGGCCGCATAGAGGGCCAGGTCGGCCACCTTGAACAGGGCCTGCCATCCGGGCAGCGATGGCCCCGCCGCACCCCACGGCAGGGTAAAGAAACCGATGGAGCAGGTCAGCGCGAGCGGAGCATGCTCAAGGCCGAAATGAAAGCGGGCTACCCGCTGGCGGATCCGTTCGGCCATGGCGCAGCCGATCTGCTCATCGACATTCTTGCAGATGAGTACGAACTCTTCGCCACCGTAGCGAACCAGGGTATCCTCCTGGTGACTCAGTTCCTGCAACAGGGCCGCCATCTGCCGCAGTACCAGATCGCCGATGTCATGGCCGTGCACATCATTGATTCGCTTGAAGTGATCCAGGTCCAGCGCCATCAGCAGCCAGCCGTGGGTATCTGCCGCTTGCATCCCACTTGCCAGGTACTGCTCCATGTAGCGCCGGTTTTTCAGCGACGTCAGGGCATCGGTCAGACTGGCATCCATAAATTGTTGCCGCTCCGTCTCCAGCTGCCCCACACTGGCTTCCAGCTTGCCCGCCATCTGGTAAAAGCTCCTGGACAGCTGACCCAATTCATCCTTCCGTTGCATCGGCCTGCATAAAGGTTCGCCATTGCCAAGGGCTTCGGCCTGCTGTTGCAGCTGTACTATCGGCCTGATCAGGGTCAACTGCAGGAAGCCATAGGCCACCAGCGCGACCAGGCAGCCGATGCCGAGGATGATGACAACGGCATAATTCATCAGCCGCAGCACCAGCCCATAGAAGGGCCGATCCTTGCGAATAATCAGGCACAGTTCCCGCTCCGGATTGTTGAGCAACGGCATAAATCCGTGGGCCAGGCTTTCCGTATCCGAAAGAAAGGTCACCCGCGACGCCCCGCTGCCGGCGGCCTCCACCCGGAATTCGAGTGGTAGCCGGATTTGCTCGACCAACGTCTGCCGGTAAACGGCATCGACAAATTTGCCGAAGAACAGGGTACCGCGGGAGCTGCCCTCGCCACCGGAAGGCAGGATCGGACTCGCCGCCAGTAGCAGGGGGCCGGCCGGGGTATCCAGGATCGCACTCCCGCCCTGACCCAGCACCCCGTTGAAGGGATGGTTCGCTAACAGTCGGGGCTGGTCCAGCAGCTTGCTGGCTGCCACCCGCTCCGCTGCCGCCGGCCCGGCCGACACCAGATTGAGGATCCGACCATCGCGGTGGCTGATCAGCAAGAGGTCTGCACCGATATTGTCCAGCTGGATACCTATCAGGTTCGACGCCGTGTAGGCGGAATTGAGATCCTGCACATAATGATAGGTGTCATCCCATACCCCCCAGTCGAGGGCAAAGCTCTGTAGCCGATTGAGATCACGCAGTATCGCCTGCTTGACGCGTTCCAGATCCTGATAGCGATACGTCACCTCGGTCGCTTCGATCTGAGGCAGGATAAACAGCCGAATGGTCAGCCAGATAGCCAGGGTAATACCGCATAACAGCAGTAGCAGCCCCAGGATCAATTTACTGTGGATTCGCATAAATAAATCCTCGTTTGGAACCCACATCATATCAATAAGCCGCCCACTGTTAAGCCGGATTGTCGAAAAATGAGCCATCAGCGGGAGCCGATGCCGACAAGGTGATATCCGGGTATACGGCGAGTCGGTGGAGCAGCGCCCTTTGTCCGAGGTTGGCATGGACATTAAAAAGATCGAATGTTTAGTTCGATAGGTATTATTGCCAAC
The DNA here is from genome assembly GCF_003075035.1 of Zobellella maritima. Taxonomy (GTDB): domain Bacteria; phylum Pseudomonadota; class Gammaproteobacteria; order Enterobacterales; family Aeromonadaceae; genus Oceanimonas; species Oceanimonas maritima. Next base: position 1,998,571 of record NZ_QCZE01000001.1, read on the forward strand.
GTTCGAGGCAGCTTGTCGGAAACATCGGCGATGTATAAGGTAAAAAGCGACCATGTCGCCGGTAATGGCAATGATTGGTGTGACCCTGCTCGCAACGCCTGTCTTGCCGGCCGTTTCAAGGTGTGGAAATTGTCTTCATCATGGAACATTTAGGTTCCAGCCGACGAAGGTCGCCCTGGCAGGCCTTGCCAGGAGGCAACGCCTATATGGTCACCTGCCCTGACCGCCGGATAGCGTCCGAAACCCGGCGCACGGCGTATTTTTTATACATTTGCCAGCTTATAACCCCGGCCAGGAGGTTCCCCGCCATGGCCCCGAACAACAACCCGCGCAGGCCGTACAGCTCGGAGCCTATCCAGATCAGGGGCAGGTAGCAGCCTAGCAGGCGCAATGCCGAGATCGCCAGGGCCAGCCTGGGCATGCCCAAGGCGCTGCACACGGACACCATGATCATGCAGATCCCCAGGGCACCATAGCTGATCGGTACCCACCACAGGTATTCGGCGAGGACGGACGCCGTTATTCCGTCACTGGTCAGTACGCCACTCAGGGGAACAGATACGGCGCCAAGCAGGGTGGCCAGCGCCAGCTGCCACAGCAGCACAAATTTCACCGCCTTGCCGACCAGTTTCCGGATCTGTCCGAGATCCTGACTGCCGCGCAGCCTGCCGATCATCGGCGGCATCGCCATGGTCAATGCCAGGACGACAATGATGGAAAGCAGCTCGATACGGCTACCCAGCCCCCAGGCAGCCACCGCATGGTCGCCGTTCACGGCCACTATGGCCGTCGCCACCATGGCCGACAGGGGGGGGATCAGCTGGCTCAGCATGGCGGGTGCCATAAATGACATCAGACGCCTCAAGCCTGCGATGATACGGGCCGCATTGTTCGGCAGCCGGAGCAGTCGCCGGCGAACCATGCCGGCGAAGATGATGAGGCAACCCGCCCCGAACGCACAGCTGCTTGCCCAGGCCGCGCCGGCCAGGCCCATATCCAGGACGAAGATAAATACCGGATCCAGCACCACATTCAGCAGGCTGGTCAGCACCATTACCATACCCGGCAGCAGGGTTTCCCCGTGGGCCCGGAAGATGCTGTAGCCGAAATACAGCATGGCGCCCAGCCAGCAGCTGACCAGCCAGGGCAGCCAGTATTCCCGCACCAGGGGGAAGAGGGCTTCGCTGGCGCCCAACCTGAAGATGATCGCCTGTTGGCCGGCCCAGAGCAGCAGGCACAGCACCAGCACCATCCCCCCACCAGTTACCATCACCAAGCTGCCGAGTTGTCTGGCCTCGCCCTGCTTACAGGCCCCCAGGGCGGTCGAAATGATCGTCGTGGTGGCGATGCCCAACCCGACCTGTATGCCTATGATGAGCTGGTACACCGGGATGGTGAAGCCCACCGCAGCCAGTGGCCCTGTGCCCAGCTGGCCGATGTAGGCACTGTCCACCAGCTGACTGCTCATGATGGCCAGCACGCCAATCAGCATTGGCCATGTCATGCGGTATAACTGTCTGCCAAGAGACTCGCTGGATTGACGCATTATTTACCTGTTGCTCGGGGGCGGGAGTTACGAAACGGATCGGCTGTCTCTTCCGGTCGCCGACGCCAGAAAAAATGCACCGGTTAAGGTGCATTTTTCATATTTGGCTTGGGTGCCCGCTGTTAGTCGCGGGCTTCGCGCAGCTCGGCCAGGCGTTGTTCGAGGCGGTCGATGCCATCGTTGTCGCTTTGCAGGATCTGGCGGGCAGGATCCTGGCTGGACCGTAGTTCGGCGGCCTGGACGGCGCCGACGGCAAACAGGGACAACAGGGCAATGGCGGGCAGGATTTGATTACGCATAATGATTCTCTCTCAATGTTGTTAACAGGATTTGTTGCTACCCCTCCATGATATTCGGGGCTTGATGAACTTTTAATCAACATTACTTGATTAAAACCATCAATTATTTTGAACATCCTGTCCGGTACGATCAGCGGCCTTGCCGATGGTGTTGCCGCGCTCGCCGCGGCAAGATGAAACGTTATCGGGCTCCCGGCATTCCGGGTGCAAGATGTAAGGAGCGGGCCTGCTCAGGCCCAGGTGACCAGTTGCGCCAGCTCGCGGCGGGTCTTGGGGTGTGCCGGCGCGCCGGCGCGATAGCCGAAGGCAACCATCACCGCCGGTTGATAGATGGCCGGATCAATACCGAAATGCTGCTCCAGCACGGCGCTGGCCTTGTTCATTTCGAATCCTTCAATCGGGCAGGAGTCGATGCCCATCAGGGCGGCGGTGGTCATCATGTTGGCCAGCGCAATGTAGGCCTGGCGGGCCGACCAGTCGGTGATCTGGCGGTCGCCTTCGATGCCGAAATCCTGCTCCTGAAATTTCTGATAGGCGCCGTTGATAAAGCCGATCACCTCGTCCGGCAGCTGCTTGACCTCTTTCATGTGTCTTTGCAGGTAATCGGAGTGATGCTTCATGGTGGCGCCGGTATGGGCCAGGAAAATACCAAAATGACTGGCGGTGCCCAGCTGGCCGGCGGTTCCGTTGAAGGCGCCGTTGGCTCCCCAGGTGAAGTCGCGGAACAGCTCGCGCTTTTCCGGGTTCTGCACGATCAGCAACTGCCAGGGCTCCATGCCGAACGAGCTCGGTGACAGGCGGGCAGACTCGAGGATGGTGTTGAACTCGTCGTCGCCGATCTTGCGCTCGGGGTCGAAGACCTTGGTGGCATGGCGGAAATGGAAGGCCTGGAGGATCTGCTCCTGGATATCGGCGCTGGCGAACACGGTGTCTGTTTGGTCGGTCATGGTGTGGACTCCTTGGTTGATGGGCCACACAATAACAACTTCCTTTTTCCTGAACTATCGAGCAAAAACCAAAAACATTATCCCGTTTTTCAGAATAATGTGGCCGCGACCGCTTAGGCGCCCCCGCCTTCCTGATTGTCGATACAGATATTGCCGCTCTCGTCGAGCAGGCAGCCGTAACGGGAGCTATTGGTTTCCACGATGCGTTCTTCCATAAAATCCAGAAACGCCTTGACCCTGGCGGGCAGCAGGCGGCCGGGCGGGCGCACCGCCCAGATGTTCGCGTCGGGCCAGATCCGGAAGCCGGGCAGTATGGGAACCAGCCGACCCGCCTTGATGTCCTGCCCCGCATGCCACAGGGAAGTCAGCCCTATGCCCAGTCCCGCCAGGATCCACTCGCCAATGGCGTCCCCCAGATTGACCGATACTGGCCCGGAGACCCGGATCTCATGCAGGGTGCCCTCCTTGTCGACCAGCTTCCAACTGCGGTTTTCGCCCAGCGGCAGGCAGACATGCTCGGCCAGATCCTGCGGCGTTGCGGGGTGCCCTGCCCGGGCCAGATAGTCCGGTGACGCCACCAGTAGCAACGGATTGCTATCAACCTTGCGCGCCAACAGGCTGGACGGTGCCAGGGCGCCGATACGGAAGGCCAGATCGTAGCCCATCTCGACAATATTCACGACCGCGTCGGTCAAATGCAGATCCAGGCTTACGTCGGGATACAGGCGCAGAAATTCCGGCACAAAGGGCACGATATGGGAACGTCCGAAAGAGGCCGACGCCGTTACCCGCACCACGCCCGAGACAGACTTGGTGGTATGCGACAGCACATTGCGGGCATCTTCAACATCATCGAGGATGCGCCTGGCGTGCTCCAGCAGGATCTCGCCATCCGGTGTCAGGGATACGGCCCTTGTCGTCCGGTTGAGCAATTTGACCCCCAGCTCGGCTTCCAGGGCCTTGATCCGCTGGGTGGCATTGGTCGGAGACAGACTGAACTCGGCCCCCGCCCGACCGATGGCACCCAGGGTGGCCACGCGTACAAAGAGCTCCAGGCTTTTCAGATCAAAAGACAATGTTTCCCCCATTATCGAGCGGCATGCGTCGCCGTGATCCAGCTTCTGGTCGTGAACCGGGCTGTCCTGACGGCCTTTTTCGGGCACGAAATGCCATCCATTCCGCCTGGCCGGGATGCCCGGTGGTGCAATTTCACCCTGACCTTGGTGGCGGCCTTCGACCCATGATGCTATACAAGGTATCCCGAGCGGATCACCTGATAAGAGACAGGGTGGATAAATCCCCGCTCAGGCCGACGCCGCCTTCACCGGTTGCTTGATGATGACCATACAGGCACGCTAATGATCCCCCCGTCGCGGTAACCTGAGCGAAATGACGGTGGTGACCAGCAAAAAGAGCGCGGAGATCCACAGACAAGCCTGCAGCCCCTGGCTTCCCTGGCCGGCAAGCTGAAACACCCAGCCCGACAGCAGGGTGCCAACCAGCCGCCCCATGGCGTTGGACATGTAATAGAAGCCCACATCCAGCGAGACGCCGTCGTGACCGGCATAATTGACAATCAGGTAGCTGTGCAGTGACGAGTTCACGGCAAAGACGGCCCCGAACAGCAACAAGCCGCCGATCAGTACCCACGCCGGATCCAGCCCCCCCATCAGTCCCAAGGCAATAAGGGCGGGCAACAGGGTCAGCGCCGCAACCCAGGCCGTGGCGCTGCGGCCATCCGGCACCCCTCCGGCTGCACGGCCGGTAATGCGGGGGGCCAGGGCCTGCACCGCACCGTAACCCATCACCCACAGCGCCAGAAAGCCACCGGTCTGGCCGTGATCCCAGCCCAGCGTCTGGGACAGAAACACCGGCAGGGCCACCACAAACCAGACATCACGGGCGCCGAACAAAAACAGGCGCGCCGCAGACAGGATGTTGATGGCCCGGCTCTTGGAGAAGAGGTCACGGAATTTCGGCTTGTGCTTCGCCTTGCCCAGATCCTGCTTCAGCAATACCAGGCTGAGCAGCCAGACCAAGGACAGGGCCCCGGCCATGGCGCCCACGGCACCGGCAAAGCCAAGGGCCATCAGCAAGACGCCGCCCAGGAAGAAGCCCGCCCCCTTGAGGGCGTTCTTGGAGCCGGTCAGGATCGCCACCCATTTGTAGAGCGTGCCCTGGGCCTGCTCGGGCACCAGCATCTTGATCGCGCTTTTGGCGCTCATCTTGTTCAGATCTTTGGCGATGCCCGACACCGCCTGGGCGGCCATCACCCAGGGCACGGTCAGCCAGGCGGTTGGCACCAGCAGCATCGCCAGCGCCACCACCTGCAGCCCGAGGCCGATGTTCATGGTGCGGTTAAGCCCCAGATGCGCCCCCAGCCAGCCGCCCACCAGGTTGGTGATCACCCCGAAGATCTCGTAGAACAGGAACAGCAGGGCAATCTCCAGGGGGGCATACCCCAGACCATGAAAATGCAGCACCACCAGCATGCGCAGGGCGCCATCGGTCAGGGTAAAGGCCCAGTAGTTGCCGGTGACCACCAGATACTGGCGAATGGCGGGGGAAAGCCGGGTCAGCATTTACGCACGCCCCACCTTCAGCGCCAGCTCGGCGGTACGGTTGGCATAGCCCCATTCGTTGTCGTACCAGGCGTAGATTTTCACCTGGGTGCCGTTCACTACCATGGTGGACAGGGCATCTATGATGCTGGAACGGGGATCGGTCTGGTAATCAACCGACACCAGGGGGCGCTCCTCATAGCCCAGAATGCCGCTCAGATCGCCCTCGGCCGCCGCCTGCAGCAGGGCATTCACCTCTTCCGCCGTGGTTGCCCTCGCCACTTCAAACACGCAGTCGGTGATGGAGGCGTTGGTCAGAGGCACGCGAATGGCGTGGCCGTTCAGCTTGCCTTTCAGCTCGGGAAAAATATGGGTGATGGCGGTGGCCGAGCCGGTGGTGGTCGGGATCAGGCTGGTACCACAGGAACGCGCCCGGCGCAGATCCTGGTGAGGGGCGTCCAGAATCGTCTGGGTGTTGGTGATGCTGTGAATGGTGGTGATGGCACCATGCTTGATGCCCAGCTGCTCATGAATCACCTTGACGACGGGCGCCAGGCAGTTGGTGGTGCAGGATGCCGCCGTGACAATGGGGTGCTGCGCCGCGTCATACAGGTGGTCGTTCACCCCCATGACGATATTCAGCACGCCCTCTTCCTTGACCGGCGCCGTGACCACCACGCGCTTCACCCCCTGATCCAGGTAGGCCTGCAGCACCGCCTTGCTCTTCATTTTGCCCGAGGCTTCAATCACCAGATCACAGCCCGACCAGTCGGTCTCGGCAATGGTCTTGTTGCGGCTCACCGCAATGGACTGACCCTTGAGCACCATGGTCTCGCCGTCGGCGGCGGCCTGGTGGTGCCAGCGTCCGTGTACCGAATCAAAGTTGAGCAGGTGCGCCAGGGTCGCGGCATTCCCCGCCGGATCGTTGATTTGCACAAATTCAATGTCCGACTGTTCAAAAAGCACCCGCATGGTCAGGCGCCCCATGCGCCCAAAACCGTTGATTCCTACTTTAATGGTCATTATTACGCTCCTTGGGAAAGGCTGTATATGATACGGCAACAAGCAAATCGGGATTAAACCGGCTCAAACCAGGGCCGGGTTTTATTCACAAAATAAACCAGCGACAACATCACCGGCACTTCCACCAGCACCCCTACTACTGTGGCCAGGGCCGCGCCCGAGTGCAGCCCGAATAATGAAATGGCCACCGCCACCGCCAGCTCGAAAAAGTTGGAGGTGCCGATCATGCAGGCCGGGGCGGCCACATTGTGGGGCAGGCGCAACCAGCGGGCCGCTCCGTAGGCAATGATAAAGATGCCATAGGTCTGGATCAGCAGCGGAATGGCGATAAGGCCAATGGCTTCGGGCTGGGCCAGAATGGTCTCTGCCTGAAACCCGAACAGCAGCACCACGGTCGCCAGCAGCCCCAGCACCGACCAGGGCTTGAGCAGGCGCAAAAAGCGGTTGAGGCGGGCGCCGTCTCCCTTGCGCTCCAGCCGGTGGCGGGTCCAGGCGCCGGCCACCAGCGGCAGCATCACATAGAGCACCACCGACCACAGCAGGGTTTCCCAGGGAACCTGAATGTTGCTGACACCCAGCAAAAACGCGGCGATCGGCGCAAAGGCGAAGATCATGATGATGTCGTTGACCGACACCTGTACCAGGGTGTAGTTGGGATCCCCTTTGGTCAGCTGGCTCCAGACAAACACCATGGCGGTACAGGGCGCCACCCCCAGCAGTATCATGCCGGCGATATATTCACCGGCAGTGTTCGGATCCACCCAGTCGGCAAAGAACACCCGAAAAAACAGCCAGCCCAGCGCCGCCATGGTAAAGGGCTTGATCAACCAGTTGATGATCAGGGTGAGCAACAGCCCTTTGGGTTTTGTGCCCACCTCCCGAATGGCGCTGAAGTCTATCTGCACCATCATGGGGTAGATCATCACCCAAATAAGCACCGCCACCACCAGGTTAACGTGAGCCAGCTCCATGCCCGCAATGGCGCCGAACACGTCGGGAGCCAGACTGCCCAACACCACCCCCGACACAATACAAAGGGTCACCCACAGGGTCAGATAACGTTCAAATATTCCCATCTGTCCCGGGCTCCTTATAGGGCGCGCTGACTGACGCGCGCGGAAAGCTGCTCGGCGCTTTCCACCCGCTCGGAGTAGCGGTTCGTCAGATAATCGCTGCACCCCCGGGTCAGCAGAGTGAATTTCATCAGCTCCTCCATCACATCGACAATGCGGTTGTAATAGGAAGAGGGCTTCATGCGATCATTGTCGTCAAATTCCAGAAACGCCTTGGCCACGGAAGACTGATTGGGAATGGTGAGCATGCGCATCCAGCGTCCCAGAATGCGCATCTGGTTGACTGCATTGAAACTCTGGGAGCCGCCGCACACCTGCATCACGGCCAGGGTTTTACCCTGGGTCGGGCGCACCGCACCGATGCTGAGCGGAATCCAGTCAATCTGTGCCTTCATGACAGATGTCATGGCGCCGTGACGCTCCGGTGAACACCACACCATGCCCTCGCACCACTGCACCAGCTCGCGCAATTCCTGCACCTTGGGGTGGGTTTCGTCGGCATCATCCGGCAACGGCAGGCCACTGGGGTTGGAGGTGCGTGTTTCGGCCCCCATCGCCTGTAGCAGGCGGGCCGCCTCTTCCGTTACCAGGCGGCTGAAGGAACGCTGACGTAGGGAGCCGTACAACAACAGAATTTTGGGTGCCTGAATGGGCCCGCTCACGCCCAGGGCGTGCGGGTCCGGTACCAAAAACTGCTCGCCAACAAGGTTAGGCAGATCCTTTATGTCAGTGCTCATTAACAGGCTCCTCGTCACAGATATTGCCCTCTGCCGAAGGGCGGGAATTCATTTCGTTCAGGCGGACACGGGGTTGCTCCAGCAGATCTGGGCTGTGCTTCAGGGTCTCTTTGAGCATGTTGCGCATCCAGTCGCTCAACAGGGGGTGAATGCGATAGAACACCCAGTGGCCCTGACGCCTGTCCAGCAGCAGGCCATGCTTGCGCAGCTGGCTCAGGTGCCGGGAGATCTTGGGCTGGGGCAGTTCCAGTGCCTCCATCAACTCGCAGACGCACAGCTCCCCTTCCTGCTCTATCAGCAGCAGGCTGAGCAGGCGGGTTTCATCGGCCAGGGACTTGAAGAAGGTCAGCGGCGGCAATGCCGTGATCTCGGAGTCGACCTTTTTGCTGTTCACCAGCACAAAAAGCCGTAGCCGCTCGCCAATTTCCTGCATGGTGCGCGCAAACGCATTGGGATCGGGGCTGGTTTTGGGATCGGGAAAGTCCCAGGCAATCACCACGCCGCTGGAAGGCCAGTGCCGGCATTCCTGATGCGCCTTGTCGCACAGGCTGATGACATAGTCGAAATGCCGCTCTCCCAGGCTCTCGACCGACTTGGATACCAGCCCTTCGGCGTTGAGTCCGAAGCCTTTTATGGCGTCAAGGGTGCGGGGATCCACGCCGGAAGGCGCCGTACCGGCGCTGAAGACCTCGAACTGATCCCCCGCCAGATGGCGCAGCAGGGCTTCCGCTATCTGCGAGCGGGCCGAGTTGGCCGTGCAGACAAACAAGACTTTTTTCATCATAGGCTCCCTGTATCCGGCCACACAGTATATATGAAAAAACAGATATTCAATAAAAGAGATATTTAATTTCCCATATATTTGGATGGAAGTGGAAAACGACAATAAGCAATCCAGCTGAACCGAAGGGGGGCGGTGAGGCAGGGATAGATCAAATTAGGCCCCCGGAGCGGGGGCCTGGATGGGGCATTACCGGCAAGGCTCAGTACGCGCCTTGCAGAATTTCCCGGCTGATCTCGGGGGTCAGATCGCCGGTTTCCGAGAGCGCCACCATGCCGTGGGCGGTCAGGGCCTCAACAACCTCGTCAATCTGCTCGGCGCGAACCCCGTAGTCGGACAGCCGGGTTTTGACACCAAGGGACTCAAAGAATGACTGAGTGCGTTCAATGGCCAGCTCAATGCGCTGCTCGTCGCTGCCCTCGCGAATATCCCAGACCCGTTCGGCATATTGCAGCAGCTTGGCGCGCTTCTGCTCCTGGCGTACGCGCCACAGTGACGGCAGCACGATGGCCAGGGTCTGGGCATGATCGATACCAAACAGCGCGGTCAGCTCGTGGCCGATCATATGGGTGCTCCAGTCGTGGGGCACGCCGGCACCGATAAAGCCGTTGAGGGCGCAGGTGGCGCTCCACATCAGGTTGGCCCGGGCATCGTAGTCATTGGGGTTTGCCAGGGTTTGAGGACCCACCTCAATCAGGGCACGCAGAATGCCTTCGGCGGTGCGATCCTGAACTTGGGCGCCAACCGGAAAGGTCACATACTGCTCCACCACATGGACGAAGGCATCCACAATGCCATTGGCCACCTGGTGCGCGGGCAGGGTGAAGGTCAAGGTCGGATCCAGGAATGAAAACCGCGGGAACAGCAGCGGGCTCATTACCGGAAACTTGCCGCCTTCGTGGCTGACCACGGCACCCATGTTCATTTCCGAGCCGGTGGCCGGCAGGGTGGCCACGGTGGCCAGCGGCAGGGCTTCGCTGATCGGAATCGGGGTGAATCCGCTCTTCAGCAAATCGCTTTCCTCACCCGCATAGGGGGCCGCGGCGGCTACGAACTTGGTGCCGTCCATCACGGAGCCGCCACCGACCGCCAGCAGAAAATCCACGCCGTCACGGCGTACCACTTCCACCGCCTTCATCAGGGTGTCGAAACGCGGGTTCGGTTCAATGCCGGCAAACTCGGTGACGCGGCGCTGGCCCAGGCCCTGACGCACCTTTTCCAGGGTGCCGTTGCGCTGCACGCTGCCACCACCATAGAGCACCATGACGTGGGCGTCGGCAGGCACCAGCTTATCCAGCTCGGCCAGCCGGTCCTGTCCAAAAACAATGTGGGTCGGGTTGTGATAATCAAACTGTTGCATCAGAGGGCCTCCGTTGAGTGAACGACTGCCATTTTAAGGAGGTGGGCGAACTTATGAATGGGTATTACTGCCTTTATCTTGCCTAAAACTATCAACCCTGGCTTTTTTTGATATAGTAAAATACCTCGCTTTTTCTACTGCATACGAGCGTACCATTGATGAACGAACTGGCCCGTCTACTGGATACCCTCTCCCCTCGGGAAGGGTTCAACACCACAACGCTGGAAGGCGTTGGCGTATACCGTGCCAGCCGGTCAGTGCCGAGAGAGCCCATGTGCTACACCCAGGGCATCATCCTGGTGGCGCAAGGGGCCAAGCGGGTTCATGTCGACGGCCGGAGCTATGACTACAACGCCAACAACTACCTGGTGATGACCCTGCCCATTCCTGCCGAGTGTGAAACCCTGGTCACCTCGGGCGAGCCCCTGCTGGCCCTGATGCTCGACATTCGCATGGACATGCTGCAACCGCTGATCCGGCTGCTGGATGAGCACAACCGCCTGCCGCCGCAAGCTGACAGCACTTCACCGCAACCCGGGCTTTATGTCAGCCAGGTCACAGAGCGGCTTTCCGCCGCGGCCATTCGGCTATGTCAATGTCTCGGCTCCGCCCTGACCGCAACCGCCCTGGGGGAAGGGGCGCTGCGCGAAATCCTGTACCTGATCCTCACCGGTGAGCACGCCGCTCCCCTGTTCGATCTGGCCCGTTACAATACCCAGCTGGCGAGAATGGAACGGGTGCTGAAGCATATGCACGACCATTTCCGGGAAAGCCTGGAAGTGGAGCGGCTCGCGGCGCTGGCCGGCATGAGCACCTCCTCGTTTCACCGCCACTTTCGCCAGGCCACCGGCTCCCCGCCCCTGCAGTATCTGAAGAAACTGCGCCTGACCCGGGCCCGGGAGCTGCTGCAGGACAAGGACGTCAAGGTCAAGCAGGCGGCCGCCGAAGTGGGCTATGAAAGCCCCACCCAGTTCAGCCGCGAATTCAAGCGCTACTTTGGCGTTCCTCCCCAATGCAGCGCCGGGGTCTCACCGCCGGTTTGAAGCGAAAAAAAGCCCGCCATAACGGCGGGCAAGGCACAGTCCATAACCGGACTTACAAAACATTGCTCCAGCGACCCGGAAAGGCCCGCTGCAACTCGCTAAAGGCTTCCAGCAACCGGCTGTTAGCGTCGATGACCCCGGCTTCGGAGGTCAACAGATCCCGCTGGGCATCCAGGAAGTCCAGATAGGGGATCATGCCTTCTTCATATCTGGACTCGGCCTGCTCATAGGCGCTGCGGGCATATTCCTGCCGGCCCTGGCGATCAGCTGGCACAACTCAAGGGTTACAGACCGGCATTCAATCACTCGATGCATCATGAAAAACGGGAGCCGAAGCTCCCGCGCGGTTAACAGGCTTCCACCAGCGCTTCCAGGGTGGGGTAATCGTTATAGCCCTCGGCCCCCGGGACATAGAAGGTGGCGGGATCGGGTTCATTGAGTTCGGCACCGGCCTTAAGGCGTGCCACCAGATCCGGGTTGGCAATAAAGGGCACCCCAAAGGCAATGGCCTCTGCCTGACCGGACTGAACGACGGCATTAGCCTCCTCGCCGTCGTAACCCATGTTCAGGATCAGGTTACCCCGATAGTGCTCACGGGCGGGCGTCACCACATCGCCTTGCTGCTCGCCGAGCACATCGCCGCGCATCAGGTGCAGATAGGCCAGGTTGTAGTCATTCAGGCGCTGCGCCATCCAGGTGGTGAGCCCCACCGGATCGCTGTCTTTCATGCTGTTGTAACTATTCAGCGGCGACAGGCGCACGCCCACCCGATCACTGCCCCAGACGCCCACCACGGCATCCAGCACTTCCAGCAGCAGCCGGGCACGATTTTGTATCGGACCGCCATAAGGGCCGGTGCGCTGATTGCCACCGTCACGCAGGAACTGATCCAGCAAATATCCATTGGCGCCGTGCACCTCCACACCGTAGAAACCGGCGCGTTTGGCATTTTCGGCGGCGGTCTTGAAGCCCTCGACAATGGCCGGGATCTCGTCATCGCGCAATTCACGGGGCACCGTGTAGGCCTTCTTCCCTTCCGGGGTATGGACTTCATCATTGGTAATGGCCACCGCACTGGGCGCCACCGGCACACGGCCGTTGTTCAGCAGTGGGTGACAGGCACGACCACCGTGCCAGAGCTGCAGGAAGATCTTGCCGCCCCGGGCATGCACGGCCTCGGTGACCTTCTTCCAGCCGGCCACCTGGGCCTCCGAGTAGATACCCGGCTCGCGCCAGAACGCCGAGTGACCTTCCATCACCATGGTCGCTTCGGCAATGAGCAGGCCGGCGGAGGCGCGCTGGGCATAATGCTCAACGATAAGATCGGTAGGAACATGGTCGGCATCGGCCCGGATACGTGTCAGCGGTGCCATCAGCACCCGGTTGTTCAATTCGACGGCGCCGAGCCGAAGCGGTGTAAAGAGATCTGTCATTTCAATCCTCACTATCGTTACAGGCAGGGCCTGCCCATTAACAGCACGGGTCTATTGCGCCAGAACCTGCCCCGACTGTGTAGCCATGATGGCTTTGGAACTGTTGTGAGTAAAAGTTGAAACTGAACAGGCATCACGCCCGATATCAGGATGAAAACCGGCTCCCATCTGTCCGGAAGGGTTCCCCCCTTCCCCGTCCGCCCCTTTGGTTTCAACTATTGATTGAAACCATATTAAACGGACAGCGACTACACTCTCCTTTGCCATTTGCCTTATGGTGCTTCCATAACCTGGAGACAACGCCATGAATATCTTAATTGTCTATTGGCACCCGGAGCCGGCCAGTTTCAATGCCGCCATGCTCCGCACCGCCAGCCGGGTGCTGAGGGCCCAGGGGTATGAGGTGCGGATTTCCGATCTGCACGAGCTGGCATTCAATCCGGTGTCGGGCCGCCATAACTTCACCACTACCGCCAACCCGGAGTACTTCAAGCAGCAGGACGAAGAAGCCCATGCCACCAGGCATGATGGTTTCGCAGAAGACATTCACACCGAGCGGCAAAAGCTCGCATGGTGCCATCTGCTGATTTTTCAGTTCCCACTGTGGTGGTCTGGCATGCCCGCCATCATGAAGGGCTGGGTCGACCGGGTGTTTACCTGCCAGCACGACGATGAAACCAAATACCCTTGCGATGCCGCGCCCTTCAGGGATAAGCGCGCCATGCTGTCTTTAACCACCGGCGGACCGGAGTCGCAGTACCTCGCCGGCGGCCCCCTCGGAACCATGTCGGACATACTCCATCCCATACACAGTGGTATGCTTGCCCTGGCCGGCTTTCAGGTACTGGCGCCCTTCGTCGCCTATCAGCCGGCCTGCCTGTGTGAGCATGGCCGCATCGCCTTGCTTGAGCAGTACGCATGCCGGTTGCGAGGGCTCGAACAGGAAGCAGCCACCCCCTTTCCCTCTATCTGTGATTGAACCATCAGGAGACTGCGATGATGACTACCCCCTATACTCCGCCCAGAGTCTGGACCTGGGACCAAGCCAATGGCGGCGAATTTGCCCATATCAACCGCCCGGTGGCCGGTGCCACCCACGAGAAAGCCCTGCCGGTGGGCAAGCACCCGCTGCAGCTGTATTCCCTGGCCACGCCCAACGGCGTCAAGGTCACCATCATGCTGGAAGAGCTGCTGGCCCTGGGCCACAGCGGCGCCGAATACGACGCCTGGCTTATTCGCATCGGTGAGGGGGATCAGTTTTCGTCCGGCTTTGTGGCAGTGAACCCCAACTCCAAGATACCGGCACTGGTGGATAACAGCACCGACAGCCCGGTGCGGGTCTTTGAGTCCGGCTCCATCCTGCTGTACCTCGCCGAAAAGTTCGGCGCCCTGCTGCCCGAAGACAGGGCCGCCAGAACAGAGGTGATGAACTGGCTGTTCTGGCAGATGGGCTCTGCACCCTATCTGGGCGGCGGCTTTGGCCATTTTTACGCCTATGCGCCGGAAAAGCTGGAATATCCGATAAACCGCTTTAGCATGGAAGCCAAGCGTCAGCTGGATGTGCTCGAGCGTCAGCTGGCCGACCGGCCCTTTATCGCCGGCGACAGCTACAGCATTGCGGATATCGCCATCTGGCCCTGGTATGGTGCCCTGGTGCTGGGTCGACTGTACGACGCAGCAGAATTCCTGTCGGTATCCGACTATCCCAATGTATTGCGCTGGGCCAACGCTATCGATGCGCGTCCTGCCGTGCAGCGCGGCCGCCGGGTTAACCGGACCTGGGGCGAGGAATCCGAGCAACTGGCCGAGCGCCACAGTGCAGACGACTTCAACCCCGCCTGACACCACACCTAGTGCTCTGCCGCTGGCAGGGCCTTCATCAACCGGAGACCACACAGCCAGCCATGATACCCAACCAGCTCAACATCTTTCTTGCGGTGGTCAAAAGCGGTAACTTTTCCTCCGCGGCCAGGCACCTGGGGGTGACCTCCGCGGCCGTCAGCAAGGCCGTGGCCCAGCTGGAAAAATCGCTGGAATTGCGGCTGTTTCACCGCACCACGCACTCGCTCACCCTGACCGAAGATGGCCATGAACTCTACAAGAGAACCGAGCCTTTGGTTGAGCAGTTGGAAGATCAGATCCGGCGCAGCAAGGACAAGAAAAAGCAGCCCCACGGCCGGCTGAAAATCAACCTGCCCGACAGCTTCGGGCGCATGGTGGTGCTGCCCCTACTGCCCGCCTTTCTCGAAAAATACCCGGACATCGAGCTGGATCTGCAGTTCGATGACCGCATCGGCGATCTGGTCAAGGAAGGCGCGGATGTCGGCATTGGCATCATGATCAACCAGGACAGCCGCCTGATCGCCCGCGACTTCTACAAGCTGCAGCCGGTCTTGGTGGCCAGCAGTGACTACATTGAACAATTCGGTGAGCCCAAAACACCGGACGAACTGGCCCGGCACAACTGCATTGCCTACCGCTCTTCCACCACCAGCCGCAAAAAGACCTGGGACTTTCGCGTGGATGGCGAGCTTATTCATCGTGAGCCCCAGGGCAACCTGACGGTCAACAGCCTGTCGGCCGCCATCAAGGCCGTGGAAATGGGCGTGGGCATTGCGGCCGTAGGCATAGGTCATGCCAAATCCTGTATTGAGCATGGCTGCTTTCGCCGCGTATTGCGTGACTACGAGGCCGATCCCATACAGGTTAAGATTTACTACTCGTCCCGCAACTACCTGCCGGCGAAAACCCGGCTGTTTATCGACCATATGATGGAACATGTTCATGATGAAAGGACGGTCGATCTGGACGAGATGATCCACGAGCTGTGACCCGCCATTCTGCCGTGACGGAGTGCTAAACGCACCGCGTTTGAAAACTAAGGGGCGCAGCACCGGCTTCATCCAACAAGTCCGGCGCAGCCAAAATGAAAAAACCCCAGCATTGCTGCTGGGGTTTTGAATGTGGCGGAGCGGACGGGACTCGAACCCGCGACCCCCGGCGTGACAGGCCGGTATTCTAACCAACTGAACTACCGCTCCGGTGCTTGAACTTGCTGCATCAAGTGGGGTGAATAATAATTTTCCCCTCTCCCCTGGTCAAGAGGGAATCTTATACTTTTGATTCGTTAGGTTACTTTTTGGCTAATAGTGCGTAAAACGATGAATTATGCATCGCGCCACAGGCAGCTGCCGCCTTTTTTCAGCACCAGATCCAGGCGGGCTTCGTGGGCGCTGAGCTCCGGCTCGCTGGCGCGGATCACCTTCAGGGCGGGCCTGTCAGCCGCCAGCCGGCGCAGGCCGCCGGCATTCGCATCGTCCTGCTGCTGGCTGTCACTGCTCAAGTTCAGTTTGGTCTGGCCCCCGGTCATCAGCAGATAAACATCGGCCAGGATCTCGGCATCCAGCAAGGCGCCGTGCAATGAGCGGTGGCTGTTGTCTATGCCGTAGCGCTCGCAGAGCACATCCAGGTTATTGCGCTTGCCGGGGTATAGCTTACGCGCCATCGCCAGGGTGTCGGTCACCTTGCACAGGGCCGCCATCCGCTCGGGTCGGCCCAGCAGCTGCATTTCGTAATCGAGGAAGCCAACGTCGAAGGGCGCGTTATGGGCAACCAGCTCGGCACCCTTGATAAACTCGAGAAACTCGCCGACCTTGTCGGCAAAAGACGGCTTATCGGCGAGAAACTCGTCGGTAATACCGTGCACCTGAATAGCCTCTTCATCGACCTTACGATCGGGTTTGAGATAGACATGGAAATGGCGGCCGGTCAGTCGCCGATTGATCACCTCAACGGCGCCGATCTCGATCACCCTGTGGCCCAGATAGTGGGGACCCGTGTCCATGTTCATACCCGTGGTTTCGGTATCGAGCACGATTTGACGCGTCTGGTTGCTCTGAGTCATGAAAGTTCCTCCGTTCTGGACCCGGCACAGTATATCCGGTCACGGCCGCCGGAATAAAGGCAGATACCCTCAAACCGGCCCGCCGCCGGCTGGCCTGTGAGTCAAGCCTATGGCAGACTTGCCGTTTATTCTCGGACACATGCATTTTTATGAAAAAGGTTCAGCTCTATACCGACGGCTCCTGCCTGGGCAACCCCGGCCCCGGCGGATACGGCGCCGTGCTGGTCTATAACCAGCATCGCAAGGAACTCAGCCAGGGTTTTATCCTGACCACCAATAATCGCATGGAGATGCTGGCCGCCATCAAGGGCCTGGCGACCCTGACCAGCCCTTGTACCGTGGAGCTGACCACCGACAGCCAGTATGTGCGCCAGGGCATCACCCAGTGGATCCACGGCTGGAAACGCAATAACTGGAAGACCTCGGCAAAACAGCCGGTCAAGAATGCCGACTTGTGGCAGCAGCTGGATGCCCTCTGTCAAAAGCACCAGGTTAACTGGCACTGGGTCAAGGGCCACTCGGGTCACCCGGAAAACGAACGCTGTGACCAGCTGGCCCGGGAAGCGGCTACCCATCAGGCCATCCATGAGGACAGCGGCTATTTCAGCTGACGAGCCATCCCCGGCTGAGACAGGGCATGCTTGACCGGCTGCAGTTCACGGATCGGCGTCAATGGAAAACGGCGCTTGCGGGCCAGGAAAATATACACGGCAGCCAGAGAAGGGCAGTAATTGGGGCACAGCTGTTGCCGCCAGTAGGCCAGCCTGGGCATATAGCCCAGGGCCGAAAAGCCGAAATAATCCCGCTCGATCACCTCGAAACCCAACAACTTCAGCCAGTCTTCCAACCGGTTGGGGCTGAGCATCTGCCGCCAGCGCGGCAGCCGCCGCTGGACGCCCGGCAGCAGGCAAGACAACCCCGCCAGGCTGTAGGGATTGAAACCGGTCAGGATCAACCAGCCATCGTCGCGCAGGGCCAGCTCGGTCTGCCGTAGTATGGCATGGGGGTGGGCGCTGTAATCCAGCACATGGGCCAACAGGCAGGCATCCAGGCTGCCGGCGGCAAACGGCATGGCGGTGGCATCCGCCTGCAGATCCATGCCGTCAACGGGAAACTGGGCCATGATCACCCCCTGGCGCAGCCGGCTCTGCTCCAATGACAGGGCGGCGCTGAGCGGGTCAACCTTCAGCAGGGTAAAACCAAACAGCCGGGACGACCAATCATCCAGCCGCTGTTGCAGCTGCTCGGCTATATAGCCGCCCCTGGGCAAAGACTGCCAGGCCAGCGGCGGTGTCGGTTGGCTGGTTGATCTCATGGTACCTCTGTTAAGCTAACAATAGAGATGACAACTAGGACAGAGTGATGCGTCAAATTTGCCCGATTCCTGCTTTTAACGATAACTATATCTGGCTGATAAGCAAAGATAATCAGGCGGTGGTTGTCGACCCGGGTGATGCGGCTCCGGTGATGGCCACCCTGGCCGAACGCAACCTGGAGCTGGCGGCAATCCTGATCACCCATCACCACCGGGATCACACCGGTGGCGTCGAACGGCTGCTGGCACACTGGCCCCGGGCCGAAGTCTATGCCCCCGCCGCCGAACAACTGCCCGCCGCCGGCGCGACGGCCCTGCAGGATGGCGACCAGGTCACCCTGGATGCCCTGGACCTGACCCTGCAGGTATTGGCGGTTCCCGGCCACACCCTGGGACATATCGCCTATTATGGCGAGGAGTTGCTGTTTTGCGGCGATACCCTGTTTTCGGGGGGATGTGGCCGGCTGTTCGAGGGCAGTCCCGAGCAGATGCATGCTTCGCTTTCCCGCCTGGCCGCCCTGCCCGACAGCACCCGGGTATACTGCACCCATGAGTATACCCAGGCTAACCTGGCCTTTTGCCATGCCGTGGAACCAAATAACCCCGAACTGCAGGATTACCTGAAAAAAGTCGCCAAGCTGCGCCAGCAGGGTATCCCTACCTTGCCCAGCAATATCGCCCTGGAAAAGGCCGTCAATGTGTTCCTCAGGCCCCATATTCCTGCTGTCAGAGCCGCTGCCCAGCACCATGCCATGCTGGAGTTAAATGAAGACTCCCAGGTATTCGCCGCACTTAGGCGCTGGAAGGATGCTTTTTAGCAAACTTGATTAAATTGCGTACAACGCATAAACTGGCCGCCATTTTTTGAGAAAGCGGCCACCATGAGAAGACTCTGTATCATATCCAGTGCCTTGCTCCTGGCGGGCTGTCAGGCGCAGGGGTCAGCCCCCTACCCCTACAGCCATCAGGATCCCAAAGGCGGGAGCACGAGCACGGCAAGCCATCAGCTCTACCCCCAGGCGACGGATTTTCCCTCGCTGACTATCAGCAGCAGCCCGACAGATCCATCCAGTCGAACGCGGCTGAAGGCAAACAGCGGTAGTCGCCTCTACTCAAGCTCAGTATCACGGACTTCACTGAGCTCGCGTAGCGGCAAACAGGCTGTAGCCGGTCAGGAACAAGAGAATTTGTGGCTCCAGCTGGCGGATCAGATGGAACTGTCGATCCCCGCGGATCATCCTCGGGTGGTCGCCCAGCGTAAATGGTTCCTCAAGCACCCGGAGCATATGCGTTCCGTGGCCGAGCGGGCAAAGCCGTTTCTGTATCTCATCAAGGAAGAGATAGAAAAGCGGGATATGCCGATGGAATTGGTGTTGCTGCCGGTTGTTGAAAGCACTTTCAACCCCAAAGCCTATTCCCGCAGTCATGCGGCCGGTCTGTGGCAAATGTTGCAGGGCACCGGCAAAAACTTTGGCCTGCATTACGACAGCTGGTACGACGGCCGTTACGATGTCATGGCCGCGACTCATGCCGCGCTGGATTATCTGGAATATCTGAACAACTTCTTCGACGGCAACTGGACCCATGCGCTGGCCGCCTATAACTCAGGCGAAGGCCGGGTACAGAGGGCGATTCGTTCCAATCGCAAGCAGGGTAAGCCCACCGATTACTGGGCCTTGTCCCTGCCGAAAGAAACCCAGAATTATGTGCCCAAGCTGATGGCGCTGGCCGATATTCTGAAACACCCGAACCATTATGGCCTGGATATTCCCGCCATCCCCAACCGTCCCCAGGTCAAGGTGGTACAGGTTGAGGGCCAGGTGGACCTGAATATGGCTGCCGATCTGGCAGGGGTAAACCGGAAGCAGATGAAGCATCTGAATCCGGCCTTCAAGCGGGCGGCAACCTCGCCGACGCGCACCGCCAACCTGCTGGTGCCGGTGAAAAACGCCCAGGGCCTGGAGCTGGCCATAGCCGACCTGCCGCAGCAGGAACGCAAGGAATTCCGCCGCTATCAGGTGCGTCGCGGCGATACCCTGGGGGTGATCGCCAGAAATCATAACACCAGCATCAACGCCATCAAGCGTTCCAATAACCTGCGCTCCAACACCATCCGTACCGGGCAGACCCTGATGCTGCCAACGGCAGGCAAAACGGCACCGGCGGACGGCCTGTATCAGGTAAAAAGTGGCGACTCTCTGTATGCCATTGCCAGCCGCTTCAGCGTGTCCATTACCGATTTGCTGCGCTGGAACCGGCTGCGTAAACATGAATACCTGCGCCCGGGTCAGCAGCTGATTGTGGCCATCAACACCGCCGGTTGATGCCGGACTCTGGTTAACAGAAAAAAAGGAAGCCTCGGCTTCCTTTTTTGTTATGGCAACGGCAACCAGCGGATAATGCTCCATGCTGGTGAAGAATAAAGGGGGCAGGCTCATGCCTGCCCTCTTTCGTTCTCCCCAGGCTCCCCGGCCCCCGCCTGGCACATCAGCCAACCGGCGCTGATCCCGAGCAGCAGGATACGCAGTACATGATGGAAGATAACCCAGGACGGCTCCAGCCCGGTGACCAGCGCCAGATAAATCATCGCCTCCACCGCGCCCGGCGCATACGCCAGCCACACCTGAAACACCGGCACCTCCAGCCACCAGGCCACCACAACCGCCCAGGCCAGGGCGATCACCGAGTTCAGCAAACTAACCAACAGGCCAATTAATAACAGGCCGGCCATGTCCCTGGCCGGCAACGGCCTGAGCCGGCAGCCCACCAGGGCCCCCAGTAACATCATACTCAGCGGGATTAACCCAGGTACCGGCACCGATGGCATCCCCAGCCAGCCGGCATAGGCGCCGGCGGTCAACACACCGGCCAGGATGTGGCTGGCCGGCACACGCAGCCAGGCGCCCCCTTTTCCCACCACACAGGCCGCCAGCACCAGCAGCAGGGTTTCGAGCAGCGACAGCTCGCGCGTGGCCGGGGCCTGCACCACCGGCACCCACTCCAGCAGCATGGCGGTGCTGACCGTGGCCACCAGGGCAATTACCCGCACCGTCTGCGACAGGATCACCCGTATCGGGTTATCCAGTCGGGTCGCCAGGGCTGCCATTACCGACAGCGCCCCAGGTGAAGCCCCCATCATGGCTTCCTGCCGGGACCAACCGCAACGGCGCAGCAGAAACTGGCTCAGCGGGATCTGGGTGGCCAGACACAGCAAAAGCCCCGCTACGCTGAACAACAGCGAAGCAGGGCCAGGGAAGCTGAATTCCAGCCGTAAACCGACTGCCACACCAAGACAGGCCTGGATAGACGGCAACAGCCCCCTGGGCAGGCCAAGCTCAACCCCCAAGATGGCGGCGAGGGCCACCAACAGCATGGCCCCCAGTAACCAGCTGGACGGAAAGCCGGCCCAATGGGCCAGCCCTCCTCCCGCCGCACCCAACACACAGGTGCGGAGCCAGAGCCTCATGCCTGTGCCGCCTCCTGTTTCTGCAGGGCCGCACGGCGGCGACGCCGACGGTTCATCAGCAAGGGCACAACCAGTACCAGGATGCTGAACCCCCACAGGCTCAGAGTCACACCGTTGTTGAATAAGATGCTCCAGTCACCGGCACTGATCGACAGCGCCCGCCGCAGGTTGTCTTCCAGCACCTCGCCCAGTACCAGCCCGAGGATCACCGGCGCCAGCGAGAAGTCCAGCTTGCGCAGGATAAAGCCGAATATCCCCAGCACTATCATAAAGAACAGATCGAAGCTGGCACCGTGAATGGAGTAGATGCCCACAAAGGTCAGCATTACGATCACCGGCACCAGGTAGGCCTGACGCACACTGAGCATACGCACGAAGATACCCACCAGCGGCAGGTTCATCACCAACAGGGCGATGTTACCCACGAACATGGAGGCGATCAGACCCCAGGCAATATCCGGCTTCTGGCTGAACAGCAGCGGCCCCGGAGTCACATCGAACAGCAACAGGGCACCGAGCAAAATGGCGGTGGTGCCGGAGCCGGGAATGCCCAGGGTCAGCATGGGTACCATGGAGCCCACCGCCGCCGAGTTATTGGCCGCCTCGGGCGCCGCCAGGCCACGCACGTCGCCCTGGCCAAACTCGTTATTTTCACCGGCCATGCGCTTTTCGGTGCCATAGGCCACGGCACTGGCTACGGAGGCGCCGGTGCCGGGCAGCACGCCGATCACAAAACCGACCAGGGTGGAGCGCAGCACTGTCCAGCGCACCTTCACCAGATCCGCCGCCTTGACGAAGGACTTGCCGACCTTGTCCACCTTGCCGTTGCCGCCGTAGTGGTGTTCCACCAGCAGCAGGATCTCGCTGATAGCGAACATGCCGATCACCACCACCAGGAAGTCGATACCATCAAACAGGCTGGTGAGGCCAAAGGTAAAGCGCAGCACACCGGTGCCGGAGTCCACCCCCACCGTGGCCATGGCCAGGCCGATCAGGGCACCGATCACGGTTTTTACCGGACGGGACCCCACCATGGAAGCCAGGCAGCACAGGGCAAACACCATCAGCGCCACAAACTCGGCCGGGCCGAAGGTCACCGCCAGCCGGGTCAGCAGCGGGGTGAAGATCACCAGCAGGATCAGCGCGCCCATGGAGCCGGCAAAGGACGACACCGCCGACAGCGCCAGCGCCCGGCCGCCCTCGCCCCGCTTGGCCATGGGATGGCCATCGAGGGTGGTCATGATGGCGCCTGCATCGCCGGGCACATTCAGCAGGATGCTGGAGATACGACCGCCGTATTCGGCCCCGTAATAGACCCCGGCCAGCAGTATGATGGCCGACGCCGGCTCCAGGCCCATGGAATAGGCCAGCGGCAGCAAAATAGCGATGCCGTTGATGGGGCCTATGCCCGGCAGGGCGCCCATCAGGGTGCCGAAAAAGCACCCCGCCAGCACCAGCGCCAGGTTCATCGGCGTCAGGGCCACGGCAAAGCCGCCGGCCAGGGTAGACAAGACATCCATCATATAATTAACCTCCAAACACGGCGCCAACCGGCACATTCAGTTCCAGCAACCCGCTCAGCAGCACATAACCCACACCGCCGAGGGCGGCGGAATAGATAGCGGCCTTGCCCCAGCCCAGCCCGAAGAGCCGGGCAAAGATGGTACCGACCAGCACGGTGGATACCATGAAACCCAGTACTTCAAAGCTCCAGGCATAAACCAGCAGCCCCAGCACCACCAGCAGGTGACGACCGAACATGCTGCTGCCGTATTTCTCCTTCAGGCAACCGGGTTTGACTGCCAGCCAGGCGGTGCATGCAAACAACAGGACGGCCAGGATCAGGGGAATGGCCTTGGGGCCCACGGGTTCATATTGAAACGGCACCTCGAGTTGCCAGGCGGCGGCCCCCAGGGCCACCGCCGCCAACATCAGTACCAGAGAAAAAACACGATCCGCCATGCGGCCACCTCTTACTTGAGCAGTCCCATCTCGCGGGACAGATTCTGGAACTTGCCGACTTCAGCCTTGATGTAGGCTTCAAATTCGTCACCGGCCATGGACAGCGGGAACAGGCCCTGATTGTTGCGCACCTGGGTAAAGGTCTCGGTCTGATACAACTCATTGAACTGCTCTACCCAGTAGCCATACGCCTCGTCAGATGCCTCGGGCGCCATGTAGAAGCCACGCATGATGGGCCATTCCATATCGAAGCCCTGCTCCTGCGCGGTCGGAACATCGGCAAAATCGCCATCCAGCCGCTCCGGTGACAGCACCGCCAGCACCCGGACTATGCCTGCGTCCATCTGCCCCTTAATCTCGGACATATCGCCCGGATACACCTGAATATGGTTACCCAGCACCGCCGCCATGGCATCGCCACCGCCTTCATAGGCCACATAACGCATGGTACGCGGGTCCAGCCCCAGGCTCTGGTACAGGAAGGCCGCCTTCATCCAGTCCTGGCTGCCCACGGTGCCGCCGGCGCCGAATACCAGCTTGTCCGGGTTGGCTTTCAGATCCGCCGCCAGCTCTTCCAGGCTTTGCCAGGGGGCGTCGGCCTTGACGATAATGGCGCCGTAGTCGGTACCTATGGCACCAATCCAGCGGGCATCATCCACATCCAGATCCTTGCCAAACTTGCTCAGGGCCAGGTTGAGGGAGGAGCCGGAGCTGAACGCCACCACGGCATTGTTGTCGGTACGGCGGTTGCTGTTCATATGGGTATAGGCCACCGCCCCCACGCCGCCCGGCATGAAGGTCACCCGCATCGGCTCTTCCAGCAGGCCGGACTGATCCAGGCTGGAGGTGAGAATACGGCAGGTGAGATCAAAACCACCACCCGGCTTGGCCGGTGCGATACACTCGGGTTTGTCCGGGGCAAAACCGGCTTGGGCCACGGCGGCACTCATCAGCAGGCCGGCGCCCAGCAGGGCATGGGTCAGGGGATGAAATTTCATAATGCTTCTCCTTGATAAAGGTTCCATGGCACACTTCCGCCATCTTGCGCAGCGCCCTTGCCAACGGCCGGGGCAAAAGAGTTAACAACCTCTTTACGTCATGCGCATACTAATGCCACAAGCTGTCACCAAACTGTCACGAAACCGAGGAGCTCGAACAATGCGGATTCTTGTGATCGAGGACACAGTTGTCCTGGGGGAAGCCATTTCCGACAGGCTGCAGAAACTGGGCCACGGTACCGACCTGATCACTAACGGCCGTCAAGCCGCCGACTGGTTGCGCCATCAGCAGGTGGACTTGATCATCCTGGACCTCAACCTGCCCGGCCTCGGCGGCGAGGGGGTACTGGCCGAGCTTCGCCAACGCAAAAGCACCACGCCGGTGCTGATCCTCACCGCCCGGGATCAGATTGATGACCGCATCAAGCTGCTGGATCTGGGCGCCGACGATTACCTGACCAAACCCTTCGACTTTGGCGAGCTCGAAGCCCGGGTACGGGCCCTGTTGCGACGCCAGCAAGGCTATGCCTCCAATATCAGCGAACACGGCAACCTGGTCTTCAACCGTGACGCCAAGACCGTCACCATCGACGGCCGCCCCTGCGCCCTGGTCAACCGGGAGTTTCGTCTGCTGGAAATCTTTCTGAGCGGACTGGAACGGGTGATGAGCAAAGAAGAACTGACCGACAAGCTGTTCAACGCCGACGAATCCCCCTCCCCCAATGCCATCGAACTCTATGTGGCAAGGCTGCGCAAAAAGCTGGCCGGCAGCTCGGTGCACATCCAGACCCTGCGCGGTCTGGGTTATGTGGCCCGAGTAGTGCTACCGTGACCCACCACCCAGCCCTGCGCCGCCGCCTGCTGTCCCTGAGCGGCACTGTGCTGGCCGCCCTGGCGCTGCTCGCGCTGATCCTGATGCACGGCTATGCCCGGCAGACCGCCGACCGCAGCTACGACATGATGCTCGGCAGTGCCGTGCTGCAACTGGCCAATGTGGTGCGCCATGAGGAACAGGGCTTTACCGTGGATCTGCCGGTGTCGGCCTTCGCCACCCTTGCCCAGGCCCCCCAGGACAGGGTGTTTTACCGCATCAGTGTCAACGGCGACTTTCTCACCGGCTACCCGGACCTGCCCGCCCCCCCGCCCAGGCTCTCGCCCGGCCAGGCGCTGACTCAGGAGCAGGCGGACTTTTACAATGCCGACTACCGGGGCGAGCAGATCCGGGTCGCCCGGCTGCTCCGTCTCAATACGGAGCGACTGCCGCAGGATGAAATCGTCATCGAGCTGGCCCAGACCCGGCTGGCCCGGGAGCAGCTGGCCGAGCAAATGATGCACCCGGCCCGGGAGCTGATCCTGGCCGTGCTGGCCGTGGCCCTGCTGCTGCTTTGGCTCGGCATCTATTACGCCCTGCGCCCGTTCAGCCAGTTGGCCCGGGCCCTGTCCCGCCGCTCCCCCAAGGATCTGACGCCGCTGTCACTGCCGGTGCCCAAAGAAACCCTGCCCCTGCTCGATACCATCAACCACTTTATTGCCCGCCAACAGACGCTGCTGGAACGGGTAGAATCCTATACCTCGGTGGCCGCCCACCAGCTGCGCACACCGCTGACGACCCTGCATGCACTGTGCGAAAACGCCCGGGACGAAACCGACGAACCGCGCCGGCACCGGCTGCTGATACAATTGGTGGAACAATGTGATCAGCTTTCCCTGACGGTGCGTCACCTGCTGAACCAGGCGGTGCTGGATCACCGCTTTCACAGCCAGGAACCGCAACCGGTCGCGCTGAACGCCCTGGTGAGAGAAGTATGCGTCGACCTGGCGGTCCAGGCCCTGCACCGCCGGGTCGAGCTGGCATTCGAGCCGGCCGACCACGAGCTGCAGATCAACGGTGACGCCTTTGCCCTCACCCAGATGCTGACCAACCTGATCGAAAACGCCGTGGCCCACAGCCCGCCGAACGGCCTGGTGGAAATTCGGGTCAGCGCCGTGCCCGCTCCCTGCATCAGCATCCGGGATCAGGGGCCGGGCATCGCCGACGAGGAAAAACAAAAGGTGTTCGAGCGCTTTTACCGGGGGGCGGCCAGCCGCCATCATGGCAGCGGCATGGGCATGGCCATCGCCCGGGATGTGGCAGAGCATCATCACGCCCGTATTTGGCTCACCGACAATGTCCCCCACGGCCTGACGGTGACCATCTGTTTTGATCGGGAGGGCCATTGATGAGATGGCTGCTCTGGCCGCTACTGTGCCTGCTGCCCGTGGCTTGGGCGGAGGAACGGATACGACTGCCCGCCACCGGGGTGGAGCAAACACAGCTGGTGCTCTATAGCGCCACCGACTACCAGCACCTGGTGCCCCTGCTGCAGGCCTTTCAGCGCCGCCGGCCAGACGTTGCCATTCTCCTGGTTGACTTCAACTCCCAACAGCTGCATCAACGCTTCCTGCAAGAAGGCGCGAGCTCACCGGCAGATCTGCTGCTGAGTTCGGCCATGGATCTGCAACTGAAACTGGTCAACGACGGTCATGCGCGGCCCTGGCGTTCCGAGCGCACCGAGGTGTTGCCCCCCGGCATTCACTGGCGCCACGAACTGTTCGCCTTTACCGTAGAGCCGGTGGTGATGGTGTTCAACCGCACCCTGCTGGGCCCGCATTCCCTGCCCCGCAGCCGCCAGGAGCTGCTGGCCCTGCTGCGCCGGGATCCGGCCCGCTTTCAGGGACGCATTCACACCTACGACATTACTCAGAGCGGCGTGGGTTACCTGCTGGCCACCCAGGACAGCCTGCAGGGGGAAAGTTACGGCCGGCTGCTGGAGGCCTTTGGCGGCCTATCGGTACGCCTGAACGAAAGCAGCAACCAGACACTGGATGAGTTGGCCGAAGGCCGGGCCATACTGGGCTACAACCTGCTGGGATCCTACGTGGCCGCCGCCGTGGAAAAACACCCGCAGCTGGCGGCGGTGGCGCCCCGAGACTACAGCCTGATGCTGATGCGGCTGGCACTGATCTCCCGCTACGCCCGCCATCCGCAACTGGCAGGCGAGCTGCTCGACTTTATGCTGTCGCCCGCAGGCCAGGCGGCGCTGGCCGAAGGCGGCCTGCTGCCCCTGCTCACCCCCGAGGCCGGACTGACCGTACGCCCCGAGGGCCCGGTTACCCCCATCCCCCTCACCCCGGCGCTGCTGCCGGCGCTGGACCGGCTCGACAAACAAGGCTTTATTCGGGCCTGGGAAAGCTCCATCCGGCCCTGAGGCTATTCGCTACCGGCGCTGAAGGTTGCCACTATGGGGCCGTGGTCCGAGGCGCTGGAAGTCATGCTGCTGGCCTGCTGCAGCCGCAGTCCACGGTAATAGACCCGGTCCAGGGGATAACCGAATACCCGGCTGCGGTGATCCGCCTCCAGGCCGACTTCCTGCAGCCGGGCCGCCTCGGCCCATTGCTGCAATATGGTTACCCGCCTGGCATTCCAGCTGTTGAAATCCCCGGCCACGATCACCGGGCCGCTGTAATCCGCCATATAGTCGGCGATGCGTTCGAGCTGAGCCCGATAGCTGCGGCCGCTCAGGGAAAAGTTTACCCCGTGCAGATTCACCACCAACAACTGTTCGTCGGCTCCTTCCAGGTGATAACGGCTGAACAGTTGGGACTTGGGGATGCGACTGATGGGTTCGATGATGCGTTGGCCACACACCTGGGTCGCCGAGGCCTGCGCCGCCGTCATCACCCCGGCGGGCACATCACGCCAGCTGAAGGCCGCGACCTGCTCCCAGCGATAGTTCCGTTGTGCCAGCCAGGCATGCAGACTTGCCTTGCCGGTGGCCTCCTGCAGCGCCAGCAGCTCCACATCCTCGGCCCAGGGGGCCAGCTCCGCTCGCCAGTCACCCTGCTGCTTGTAGATATTCCAGCTGAGCAGGGTAAACTCCGAAGGTAAGGGCCGACTATGCGCTAACGACGGATAGAAACAGTCGGCCGCTATCGGTCGGTGGCTATCACTCAACAACATCTCGTCGGGTATTTTCAGGCAACCGGTCAGCGACAGGCCGACCGCCGCCGCCAGCAACCAGCGGCACTTAATCATGGGACGGCACGGCCCTGGGGCGCCCCTTGTCGTCGATGGCCACATAGATGAACAGGGCTTCGGTCACACAATAACGGTGGTTGTTTTCCGGCTCCAGTACCGGCTTGACCCAGACCTCCAGCTTGACGGCGATGGAGCTCGACCCCACCCGCTGCAGCTCGCCATAGCAACAGACCACATCTCCCACCTGCACGGGGCGATGAAAGGTCATGCCTTCTACCGCGACGGTACATACCCGGCCACGGGCCAGCTCGTTGGCCAGGATGCTGCCACCCAGATCCATCTGGGACATGATCCAGCCACCGAAGATATCGCCATTGGCATTGGTATCGGCAGGCATGGCGACGGTACGTAACAGCAACTCCCCTCGGGGGCTACGTTCTTCTGTCATCTTGTTTCCTCAAATCCCGATTTTTGCTGGCATAATAGTGCTCTTGATCCATGCTCGCAATTGCTTGTCCCCGGAATGAATTATGAAGATTATCATCGCTTCACAGAACCCAGCCAAGATCGCTGCGGCACAACAGGCGCTGGACAGACTGTTCCCGGCAGTCAGCACCAGCATCACCGGCGTCGCCGTTCCCTCAGGGGTATCGGCGCAGCCCTTTAGCGATGAAGAAACCCGGCTGGGAGCCTGCAACCGGGCCAGGGCCGCGCAACAGGCCTGTCCCGATGCGGATCTGTGGATTGGCATGGAAGGGGGCGTGGCGCGCCTGCACCGGCAACTACAGACCTTTGCCTGGATCCAGGTCCTTGGCCAGGGGCTGGATAACGGTGCACGCAGCGCCAGCCTGACCCTGCCGTCTTTTGTGGCCGACGCGCTGGAGCAAGGTGAAGAGCTGGGCGACGCCATGGACAGGTTATTCCGGCTCACCAACTGCAAGCAGGCCGGCGGGGCCATCGGTGTCCTGACCCAAAATGCCCTGAGCCGAACCCAGGTTTACAGAGATACCCTGATCCTGGCACTGGCGCCCCTGCTCAATCCTGCGCCCTACGCTGTTCCAGCCAGGCAAACCAATCCTGGACCCGGTAATCCAGCCTGAGCCAGCGGGTCAAGGCGCTACCATCGATGCGCTTGCCCTCGCCGCCGCCCTCGAACTCCGGAGGCGGCAGGCCCCGATTGAGAGCGGCCCGGGTATAGAAAGCCTGCCGGCTGGGATGATGGGGTGCACAGGCATTGAGGCAGGACGGCCAGTCGTCACGCGCCAGTATGGCCGGGATTATCTGCAGCAGGTCCTCCTGCGCCACCAGGTTGACCGGCTCTTCCCCACCGGGAAAACGGCGCCCGGCCAGAAACCGGCCTGGCTCCCGGCTGCCTCCCACCAGCCCCGCCAGGCGCAGACAGAGTACCTGGGGCACGCCTGCCTGCCGCACCGCCTGCTCGGCCGCCAGCATGCGCTCGCCCCGCGCCGAGTCGGGAGCCGCCTGTTGTTCCGTTTTATCGCCGAGGCCGCCATAGACGGAAGTGGCGCTGGTAAACAGCAGCCGTTGCACCCTGCCGGCCGCCGCCAACGAGGCCAGCCGGCCCAGGGTAGACGCATAGTCGTTCACCTTGCCCGGCGGCACACAGAGGATCAGGGTATCGGCCCCGAGCTCACCGGGCCAGCGCTCGGGTAAGGGGTCGTTGATATCCCACAGCCGCACCCTCAGCCCGCCGGCGCGCAGGCGCTCGGCCTTGTCGGCGTCGGTGGTGGTGCCGGCAACCCGGTAGCCCAGGGCCCGCAGGGTTTCGGCCAGAGGCTCCCCCAGCCAGCCCAGCCCCACTATGGCCACCGATGGCACCTTAGTAGCCATAAATCACCTCCACCGGCCTTAACAGACTCTTAGGCTGACCCAATATATCCTGATAAATCACCGCAAATGCCAGCACATTCTGCACATAGCCCCGGGTTTCACGGAACGGAATGTTCTCGACCCAAACATCGAAGGGACGACTGCCGCTGTCTTTCAGCCAGCCGTTGATCCGCCCAGGTCCGGCATTATAGGCGGCGATGGCGAGGATACGGTTGTTGTCGTATCTGTTCAGCAATTCCCTGAAGTAGGCCGAGCCCAGCTGCACATTGATGTCGGGATGATAGACGTCGTTGGCACTGCCGAAGGGGATGCCATGTTTGCGGGCGGTTTCCCGGGCGGTGCCCGGCATCAGCTGCATCAGGCCTCCGGCTCCGGCCGGTGATCTGGCCTGCTCGAAAAAGGCGCTTTCCTGACGGGCGATGGCAAACAGGGTGGCCTCCTCGATCTTCAGGCGCTGGGCCTGTCGACGAAAGGAATCCCGGTAGACCACGGGGAAACGCAGATCCAGCTGATCCCAGGCCCTGGCCTGGATGCTGGCCAGGATGGACTTGTCGTACCAATGGCGGGACAGCGCCAGGCTGCCCAGTTCGCTCTGGCTGTCGGCGTCCAGCTTACTCAGCAGATGATTCCACTCGATCCTGGCATTCGACTTGTGGCTCCTGGCCATCCATTCATCCACCCTTCGCAAGGCCGGCCATTTGGCCGCGGCCCTGTCCCAGGCGGGGGCCGGCCTGATTGGCTGTTTCTGCAGGGCAAGCGGACGATTGCTCTGATGGGCGGCAAGAAAGCCGTAGTAGTCCCGGGCCTGGGCCGCCTCATGCCAAACAGCATCGGCCTGAACCGGCTGACGGAGGCCCGACAGGGCTCGACCCCGCCAGTATAGCCAACGGCTGTCCTGCTGGGATTCAGGCGGGAGCCGGTCAATCCAGCCGGGCAGCTGCTGCCAGTCCTGCTCCCAGATGGCCAGCCGGGCCCGCAACTCGAGCAGGCCGACATCGTTCAGTTCGGGCAACCGGCTGTCCAGCCATTCCCGATGTTCGCGGGTACGGTTGAACATCAGCCGCTGTGCAAGCTTGCGCTCGATGCGGGCAACATGCTCGCGGGACAGTCCCAAGCGCTTTTGATATTGCGGATACAACCGCAGCGCCAGGTTCGGCTCCGTATCGGCCAGCTTCGCCAGCCCATGGCTGACCGCCGACTGGTATTGGGGACCGGTACCGGTGAAGGCGCCCATGTTGGCCAGGCGTTCCGGCTGTTTATCCAGCTCCACCAGCAGCTCTCCGGCAGCGCGCGTCGAAGGACCCAGCTCCCGGCTCAGATAGCTAACAATACCGCTTTCGCCGAGCTCGAAGGCCAGCTCCATCCGCGCCCACACATGGTGGTCGGTACGTCCGCCAACACTGCGCCAGCTGTCAAACAAGGGGGTGCAGGCGCCCGGCAGGGAACGGCCGTTAAGCCACAACCTTTCGGCGCCGGCCAGGGCCGTTGCCCTGTCACCAAGGGCCCACTTGGCTCGATAGTGGGCGCACTGCAGCTCGGTGCTGTTGGGCAGATTGGGATACAGGGATAAAAATTCCTGCCAGCGCTGCTCCTGGGCCAGACGTACCAGGAAGGCCCGCTCCAGGCGGTCGGCCTGCAGGGAGTCCGGGTACTTGCGCATAAAGGCCTGTACCTCCCCCAGGGACAGCTGATTGAGGCGCCTGGAAAGCAGTTCATAATCCAGATAGACGGTCAGGGGATAGCTGTCCAGCCCCTGCCTGAGTTGCTGAAAACGTGTCAACTCGTTGCGTTTCAACGCCTGCTCGGCCGCGTCATAACGCTCCCGCAGGGACGATGTCTGGGCGGAAACTCCCAGGCTAAACACCAATAACCCAATCCCCAGCCAGCTCTTCACTCCACACCCCTAATAGACGCTTGATAAGCGTATCCTAAGGAAACTGTTCCACACTGCCAATGGGGGGCGAAAAATTAACTTTTTATTTGGCGACTGAGGGCACCGGGCTCACCTGGCCGCGCCGAAAGTGATCGCCATGGATTAAAAAAAACAATAAAAATCAGATGGATAAAAAGTAAAACAAGAAACTTATCCAGTCGAGTCTGCCCTGCCCCTTTTCGGCTGGCAAGACTTTTTTGTCATTTGTCATCAGGGGATCACAAATCCGATGGGGTTGAGGACACGTTCAGCAAAAACTTGATTTACATCACAAAACGAAAGCCTGTCTGGAGTAACCTGAACTCGAACACCAAACGATGAAACAGCAAGGGGGTCATTATGTCTATTGCGATTACCAGCCAGGTTGTCGAGCTGACCAATGCCATCAGGGCACGGATCGAAAGCCGCTTCGACAAGCTCAACCGGCGTAATATCGTACTTATCAACCCCCATGTGGTCATTCAGAAAGAGGGGCTGAATTACCTGGTTGAAGCCAAGGCAGGCGTGCCTAACGACACCCTGTTTGCCCAGGCCGAACACGAAGACCTGTACGCCGCCATCAACGATCTGGGCCATAAGCTGGAGCGCCAGCTGTCCCGTTATGCGGAAAAACCCCTGTCTCAAAGAACAACCGCAACGCCAGCCGTTACCACCGAGGAGGAATAGCGAATAGATCCTGTCAACCGGGAATTTCAGGCCTGCCCCCGGCGGGCCTGTTTGCTCCGAGTGGAAAACCGGATTCCGGCAAGCCCCTGCTCCGCAAGTAGCCATATTTCCCCTTTAACGACCCAATTCTACAAAATAACCGGAAAATGCTTGCCAGCACCGTCGCTTTTCAGTATTTCTAGGAGGGTGTATAACCCATTTGCCTGGCCATCATGATTCAGTCACTGTTTTTCTTTCGCTTCTTTTTTGCACCCTGACCCGGGAGGCATTCTGTTTGGCAAGAAATAAGCGAAAGACGAACAGCAAAGCCTCCCTCAGGGAGGCTTTTTTATTTACCGCAGACTGGCGACAAAGGAAGCCGTACCATGAAGCTGGATGAGATCCGTACCCAAATCAGCCGCCTGGACCAGGAGTTGTTAACCCTGCTGGCAAAGCGCAAGGCATTGAGCTTAGATGTCGCACGCTCCAAACTGGAAAATCCCAAGCCGATCCGCGATCAGGAGCGGGAACAGACACTGTTGGTGGCCTTGATCAACCAGGGGCGGCAACTGGGCCTTGATGCCCATTATGTCACCCAGATCTACCACACCATTATCGAGGACTCGGTGCTTTCCCAGCAGGCTCTGTTGCAGAGCCTGCTCAATCCACGGGACAGTACACCGGCAGTCAGCGTGGCGTTTCTGGGCCTGAGGGGCTCCTATTCCAACCTGGCGGCCCGTAAATATCTGTCCCGCTTCCAGGCCAACCTGATCGAACATAACTGCGAAACCTTCCAGCAGATCATCGATACCGTCGAATCCGGCCAGGCCCAGTACGGGGTCTTGCCCATCGAGAACACCAGCTCCGGCGCCATCAATGATGTTTTTGATTTGATGCAGCATACCAGCCTGTCGATTGTCGGCGAGCTGACCCAACCGATTGAACATTGCCTGCTGGTTGCGGTAGACACGGACGTGTCGCAACTGAAAACCCTCTATACCCATCCCCAGGTATATCAGCAGTGTTCCCAGTACTTAAAGACCCTGCCCGAGGTCAAGGTCGAGTTCTGTGCTGCGTCTTCCAATGCCATGGAGCTGGTCGCCGGCCTGCAGCGGCCGGACGTCGGCGCCATGGGCAGTGCCGATGGCGGCGAGCTTCACGGGCTGCGCCCCCTGGTACAGGGGCTAGCCAACCAGAAGCAAAATATGACCCGCTTTATCGTGGTGGCACGCAAGCCCATTGAAGTCGCCGAACAGATCCCCGCCAAGACCACCTTCATCATGTCCACCGGACAGCAGAGCGGTGCCCTGGTCGAGGCCCTGCTGGTACTGCGCAACCACGACATCAACATGACCAAGCTGGAGTCCAGGCCCATCATCGGCAACCCCTGGGAAGAAATGTTCTATGTTGATGTCATTGCCAACGTCAACAGTGAGACCATGCAGTCGGCCCTCAAGGAGCTTGGTCGTATCACCCGCTTTATCAAGGTATTGGGCTGCTATCCCAGCGCCGAGATCAGCCCGACCCAGATCCCGCCCAAGGCCTTGAGTCAGCGTGGACAGGACAGCAATGGCAAGGTGCCGGCAGCAGCCCGTCACAGTCGAAGCTACAAGGAGACGGCAACCCAACTACAGCTGGGACGCTTCTATCTGGGTGGCGATGAACCCATGCTGCTGGCCGAGCTGGGCCGGTGGCCGGGCAAGGAAGCATTGGTGGAGATAGCCCGCCAGGTGAAGGAAGCCGGAAGCCAGGTCCTGGCCGTATCCTGCTTTGAGAGCGGCGATATGGAGCAGAATATGGATTGCCTGCGCCAGCTTCGTCAGGTGGCGGATCAATTCGATCTGGCCATCCTGACCCGAGTCAGCCAGCCTGAAGCGCTGAACCGGGCGGCCGAGCTGGCCGACGCCCTGCTGATCTGCGCTCAGGACGCCCACAATGCCGACTTGCTGAGCGCCGCCGGGCGCTGCACCCGTCCGATACTGCTGGAACAACCGGTGGGTACCGATGTCGATGCCTGGCTGGTCAGAGCCGAGCAGATCCTGGCCCAGGGTAACCAACAAGTCGCCCTGCTCGACCGCCAGCAACTGCCCTTGCCCCAGCTGCTGACCCTGCAGCAAAGTACCCACCTGCCCCTGATCTCAGTGCTGCAGGCTGGCGAACTGCTGCCGGCCATGGCCAGCGCCCTGAAAGGTGCCGGCGTGCAGGGATTCTGCCTGCCGCTGACTGCGGATTCTGAGGAAATACAATCGGACTGGCAGCCGCTGCAGCAGCTCGCCCATCAGCTGTATCAGGAATAAAGTGAGGCAAGGGCAGAAGTAACAGGAAAAGAAATTATCACTGGCTGTGGGAGGCCCACCCTCGGTGGCGATAAATATATAGCGGCTGCAAGGCCGCTTCACCGCGGGGTCGCGCCTCCCACAAAATCCTAACGCCGATGGTCAGCCTTGTGGCTCCTCGCCATGGTGACGGCTGTCGTTGGCCTGAGCCAGTAACATGCGGCTTTCTTTAAGGAAAGTCTCGGCATTATCGCCAAAATAATCGCTTACCGTACGGAACTGTTCGACAAACGCTTCCCGCTTGCCGTTTTCCAGCTGGGCCAGCAGCTCGCCGAAACGGCGATGATAGCGGCGGATCATCTCGATGTTCTTGGGCGAAGACAGGATGATATCCGCATACAGGGCCGGGTCCTGGGCGAACAGGCGTCCCACCATGGCCAGCTCCAACCGATAGATAGGCGAACTTAACCGCAGTAGCTGGGCAATATCCGCCTGTTCTGCACACAGGTGCGCGCCATAGGCGAAACTGGTAAAGTGGCGCAAGGCCTGTACCAGGCTCATCGCCTCATCGTGTTCTTCCGCCGATACTGGCTGCAACCGGGCTCCCCAGATGCGCATCTGAGACAGCAGCCATTCATACTGTTCGGCCCCCCGGCCGGCACAATAAATAATCACCTGTTTGGCCAGGCTGGATACATCCGGCCCAAACATGGGATGCAGACCCAGCACGGGGCCGGCATGGACCTCCATCATGGCCGCCAAGGGCTCACTCTTGACACTGGTCAGATCCACCAGCAGGCAGTCATCGGCCAGTTTGGGCAGCTGTTTGATCACCGCCACCGTCTGATCGATAGGCACCGCCAGCACCACCAATCCGGCACCGGCCAACAGCGTTTCGGCCTGCTGCCAGTCGTCTTTCTCGAGTATTTCCACCCGGTAGCCGGACAGCTGCAGTTGATGGGCGAACAAGCCGCCCAGCAGCCCGGCACCGCCAACAATCACCGCCTTGCTGAGGGCTGGGTTGATACACTTGAAGCCGGTCTCTTTTTCACTGGCATAAGACTCGCGCATCAGGCGACGCAAGACATCTTCAATCAAGTCCGGTGGTACGCCGCGGGCCTCGGCTTCGGCACGGCGACGGGCCAGCATGGCGGCTTCCCGATCCGGCGCATAGATGGGCACACCGTGGCGGTGCTTGACCTCCCCCACACCGGCAACCAGTTTCAGCCGACGTGCAAACAGTTCGACCAGCTGCTGGTCTACATCATCAATCTGGTCCCTCAGGACATTCAATTCATCTACCATGGGTCTAGTTCCAATAAAAAGGCACCGGCTCGTCCCGAGCCGATGCCTATTATGCCTGCGAGCCGTTGCCGGTGACAACGTCCGCACATACGCTCGTTTCCGTTTCAGGCCGATGCCTATGTTGCCTGCGAGCCGTTGCCGGTGACAACGTCCGCACATACGCTCGTTTCCGTTTCAGGCCTATGCCTATGTTGCCCGCGAGCCGTTGCCGGTGACAACGTCCGCACATACGCTCGTTTCCGTTTCAGGCCGATGCCTATGAGGTCTGCTGTTTATTTGTTACGTCGAGCCTTGAGCGGCTCGGCCAATTGTTGCCGGCAACTGGCTAGCAGCTCATCGGTTGTTTGCCAGTCAATACAGGCATCGGTGATGGATACCCCGTACTTCATTTGTTCCTTCGGCTGTTCGCTCGACTGATTACCGGCATGCAGGTGTGACTCCAGCATGATGCCGATGATGGAATCATTGCCTTCCTGGATCTGGTGGATGACGTTTTCAGCTACCAACGGCTGCAGGCTGTAGTCCTTATTGGAGTTGCCATGGCTGCAGTCCACCACCAGGCTGGGAGCGAGCCCCGCCGATGCCATGGCCTTCGCGGCCAGGGATACGTTCACTGAGTCATAATTGGGCTGTTTGCCACCACGCAGTATCACATGGCCATCCGGGTTGCCCTGGGTGGTGAGCAGGGCAACCTGCCCTTCCTGGCTGATGCCCATAAAGGCATGAGATTCGGCGGCCGCCTTGGTGGCATTGATGGCGGTACCCAGGTTACCGTCGGTGCCGTTCTTGAAACCAACCGGCATCGACAGCCCGGAAGCCATTTCTCTGTGAGTCTGGGACTCAGTGGTACGGGCCCCGATCGCCGACCAGGAAAACAGCTCGGCCAGATATTGCGGGCTGATGGGGTCCAGGGCTTCGGTTGCCAGGGGCAGCTCCAGCTCGGCCAGCCAGCACAGCAACTCACGCGCCTTGTGCAGGCCCAGCTCGATATCAAAGGTGCCGTCCAGGTGAGGATCGTTGATAAAGCCTTTCCAACCGACGGTGGTGCGCGGCTTCTCAAAATAGACGCGCATTACGATATAAAGGCTATCACGGTAGTCATCATGCAGTTTTTTGAGGCGGGTTGCGTACTCCTTGGCTGCATCCAGATCGTGAATCGAGCAGGGACCACAGATCACCAACAGGCGGTGATCCTTGCGATGAATAATATTCGAAATGGTCTGGCGGGCCTCACCAACAAACTGCAAGGCCTTGGGTGATATCGGCAGCTTGGCTTTCAGCTCGGCCGGGGTGATCATGACCTGTTCCGATTGGATATGAATATTATTCAATGTGTCTTTCTGCATGATGACATCCTCACTTGTAAACAAAAAATTACACTTACCAAGAAAGAAAAATTGCCGTTTATTTGACATATGGCAACTTCTCTTTTACGCAACCACATTCACCTTACCAAGGCTGACCTGGGTTGCAAAGGGCTGATGTCGGGCGAAAACGATTTATTTTGGCAACTGAGTGTCAAACGACGATAAAAGAGTCAAATCAGACGATATACTGAGATGAGAGGAGGAGTGCCGATGGATCAAGAGTTTCAACAACTGGTGACCAGCTTCCGGCGTATTCTGGATCATTATGCCATCGATTATAAAACCAGCCCCATGTCCTATAACAATGACACCCTCTACGATCACCAGTGCCGCCTGATCATCGAGGAAATCGGCCGGTATTGGCTCAGCCATTATGGCCACAAACCCAGCGCAGCCACCCTGCAAAAAGCCCTGTTTGCCGCCGAGCAGAGCCGCCGTTTTTCCCCGCCCTGGTATCGCAGGCTGCTGCGCCGCTGGCGTTGAGCCGGGGTTGCGTCCCCAGCTGTCCCAGCGCCCTTCATGGGAGATGCAATCTCGCCTCCGGGCTGTCATGATGACACCTCGCCTCATTCCGGAACTCGATCGCCCGATGCAACAACTGATTCGCTTTTTCTTCCAGGGGCTGCTGATCCTGCTGCCCTTTATTCTGACCATTTACCTGGTGTACCTGATCTTCGCCGCCCTGGATGAAACCCTGTTTTCCGCCCTCGGCGCCCTGCTGCGGCTGGCGTTTCCGGCCTTGCAGGCAGGCTGGATCTCAAGCCTGGCCGCGGGCCTGGTCACCCTGGTACTAATTATCCTGACCGGTATGCTCGCCTCCAATTTCCTGGGCCGCTTTCTGCTGTCGATCTTTCACGGCGTGCTGACCAGAATCCCCCTGGTGAAAATGCTGTATAACTCCCTGAGCGATCTGTTCAATGCCCTGCTGGGAGACAACAAGCGCTTCGATAAACCGGTGCTGGTCAACCTGATGGGGGGAGAAGTGCAACTGATGGGCTTTATTACCCAGGAAGATCTGGATGGATTCAAGCTCAAAGACAAGGTGGCCGTATATCTGCCCCAGTCCTACAACTTTGCCGGCAACCTGATCATCGTCGACCGGGACAGGGTCACCCCAATGGATGCCCCCGCCGGCGCTGTGACCAGCTTTGTGGTCAGCGGCGGGGTGACCGGCAAGCCCAATGGCAAAGCCAAGGGAGGCAAGGAACGCGCACCCGACAAACAAGGCTGAGTCATCGACAAGGGCGAGTAGTGGCTGTGGGGGCGGCGGCCTCGCCGCGATAATATCCGAAGGTTATTTAATGACCTGAGCCCATTGCCCCGGGTCGGGCCTGCTGCAACTACCTCTTTATGGCCTGGCGGCCATATCGCCCCGAGGTCGGGCCTCCCACAAGGGCATCTGCAGAATGTGAGCCTGCTGTAGGAGGGGCGACCCGCCGTGATGGCATCTGCAGAGATGTGATAGCCTGCAGCCAATTGCACCGGGGGCGGGCCTCCCCCAAAGACAGGGCTTGGTTTTGGCCCTGCGACCCTTATCCCTCGCCCCTTGTTTAGCCGTCGATCTCGTCCATAAACTCGGAAAGATCCTCTTCGTCTCCGGCCGGTATTTCCTTGCCGATTTTGGCAGCCTGATATTGCAGATAGAAATCCTTGACCAGCCCGTAAGGGTCAAGCGAGTTGTCGATCACCGGCTCCTGATCGATCACCTGACTGCGGTCATACAAGCCCATGGCGACAAACTTGCCGGCACGCATGGCGAAGGTCATCAGATCGTAGGGGAAATAGAGGGTATCTACCACGTCACCCGACAGCTGACGCAGGGTAGTCGGCCCCAGCACAGGGATCATCAGGTAGGGGCCGTCGGTGATACCGATCTGCCCCATCACCTGGCTGAAGTCCTTGGGCGCAGGCATCAGCTCGATATTGTCTGCCACATCGAAGAAACCGAGCACGCCGACCGTGCTGTTCAGGGTAAATCGTGCCAGGTTGGTGCCTGCCCCCGGCAGATCACCGGTGATCAGGTGATTGACCATGCTTGCCGGTTCTTCCAGGTTGAGCATCATATTCTGCACCCCTGTCTTGGCCGGCTCGGGGACATAGTCCGCATAGGCATGTACTACAGGGCGCACCGCATAGGGCTCCAGAATATCATAGTTGAGCACCCAGGATGCCCGGTTGACCGGTTCGAAGGGATCCCGCGGATCATCCGCTACCGCCGGGCCATAATTGACCCCGGACGTTGCGGACGATTCCCCGGCCTGTTCGCCCTCCACCTCTTGTTGGGCGGCACAGCCGCTCAGCATGATGCCGGCAGTCAGCAGCAGACCTCGCCACATAGTCAGTTCCTTATTATTGTTATCGTCTCGCTCTAGTGTATTGACTCATGCCCACTCTGACCAGCCCGAACCCCGTAATGTCAGGGAACTCTCCAGCTCATGGAGCCATTCACCAGGAGCATGCCCCATCCGCTAGAGCGGCGTATCAATCATGATTTCCACCGCGCTGTCCTCTGCCGTGCTCAGCACCGGCGAGCGGCCCTCCCAGGCGTCGGTTTTGTCCATCACATTGCCGCTGGGGGCGATACGCGCTTTCAATACCACAGCGTCCCGCTGGCTCATATTATTGTCCGGTACCATGGCATCGGCATTGGACAGGGTGATGGTGAGGGGAAAGCCGGGATTCTCTATGCGCCTTGCTACCAGCGGCATCTCGCCGCCCGCCGCGTCCACCGCATAGACAAACAGCACAGCACCCGGATGGTAGGGAACCGCCGTGGCTGTGGTGACCTGCACCTGATAGCGAGGACCGGTCACCGGGGCAAGCTGTTGTGCCGACATCCGCTGCTCGACAAAGGCAATGGAACGTTCGACCATGGCATAGCGGGGGTGGTCCTCGTTCATCCGGCTCAGCATCTGCTGCCAGCGGGCCTTGGCGGTAATGAAGTCATCCTGCTGCAGGGCCATAAACGCATAGACGGACCAGGCTTCAAGGTTATCCGGATCCTGTGCCAGCAGCTGCTCGAGCATGCCTTCGGCACGCAGGGTTTCCCCCATCATCGCCAGTGCTTCCGCATAGGGGACCAGTACCATACGCTTGTCATCGGCCATGGTGAAGGCCCGTTCCAGCGCATCCCGGGCGGTTTCGCCGTCGCGCAGCTCCAGAGCCAGCCGGCCCAACAACAACCAGCCTCGATAGTCGTCCCCCTCTCTATGCAGGCGGGTGCGCAACGCCAGCACCAGCTCCCGCAGCTCCTGCTCGGTCACCGTCTGGTCCTGCTCGACCAGGACCCGCTGCGACAACTCGCCCAGCCGGCTACTGGCCTGCTGCCATGCCTGTACTTCCCGATGGGCGCCCAGCTGGAAATAGCCGCCGTAGGCCACCGCCAGGATCAACGCCACCGCCGGCAACCAGAGCCAGGAGGCCCGCCTGCTCGGGGCGGCCTGCTCTTGCACTACATCGTCCAGCAGGCTTTTCTGCAGTTCCAGGCGGGCGCTTTCCTCGTCTTCCAGCAGGCCCTGATCCTTGTCCTGGGCCAGTTCGCGCAGCCGCTGCCGGTAGAGGCGGGTGTTCAGTTCATTACGGCTCTGGCTGGACTCAGCCCGGCCGGCCAGCAAGGGGAAAACCACCACCAGTGCCAGGGCTGCGGTCAGCAGGGCACCGAGGATCCAGAATAGGGTCATATCAGCTCTCTTTGTCTTTGTTCAGCAGATCTGCCAGCCGCTGTTTTTCGGCATCGTCCAGACCCGCTTGCCCGACCTTGGTCGGGGCCTTCCGGGTGCGCAGGATAACCAAGGCCAGGCCGATCAGTATCACCAGCACGGGGCCAAGCCAGAGGATCAGGGTGGAAGCCATCAGTGGCGGCCGGTAGAGGATGAAGTTGCCGTAGCGGGCCACCATATAGTCCTTTACTTCCTGCTTGCTATGGCCCTCGCTCACCATCTGATAGGTCTTGTCACGCAGATCCCGGGCCAGTTCCGCATTGGAGTCGGCAATATCCTGGTTCTGGCACTTGGGACAGCGCAACTCCCGGGTCAGCTCGCGAAACAGGGTTTCCTGTTGCGGCGAGTCAAATTCATAGACGTCGATGGCAGCCTGTGCCGGCTGGGCCAACCAGAGGAGTGGGAGCAACAGCAATAAACGGGATAACAGCATGCCTTACTCCATCTGCTCGAATATGGGCTTGAGGGTATTGTTCCACACGGTGGCGTTGACATCCCCCACATGGCGATAGCGGATCACCCCCCGGCTGTCGATCAGGAAGGTCTCAGGCGCCCCATAGACTCCCAGATCCAGGCCCAGCATGCCCTTGGGATCGTAGAGATCGATGGCATAGGGGTTGCCCAGGTTGGTAAGCCAGTCCAGCGCCTTGTTCCGCTCGTCCTTGTAGTTCATACCGACGATATAGATCCCCTCGGTCGTCTTCAGCTCGTTGAGGTATTCATGTTCGGCGTAGCAGGTTGGGCACCAGGTGGCCCAGACATTCAACAACATGGGCCGGCCGGTGAAGATCTCCCGGCTGTGCTGCTTATCCAGTTGATGTAGATCCTGCAGTTCGAATTCGGGGATCGGCTGGTTGATCAGCACCGATTCCAACTTGGTCGGATCCGAAAACAGCCCCTTGTACAGGAACACAGAGCCACCCAGGAACAGTGCCAGAGGCAGCAACAGGATCAGGATACGACGGTTCATTCAGCCTCCTTTGACTGGCCCTTGTTGCGGCCGAAACGATAACGCCTGTCGGCCATGGAGATCAGGCCACCGATGGCCATCAACACGGCCCCGAACCAGATCCAGCGTACAAAGGGTTTGTAGTACAGACGAACCGCCCAGGCCCCGTCATTCAGTTGCTCACCCAGGGCGGCATACAGATCCCGGGTCAGGCCGGCGTCGATGGCCGCTTCGGTCATCGGCATACGCTGCACGATATAGAGGCGCTTCTCCGGCTCCAGGGTGGTCAGCGGACGGCCGTTTTTCGCCACCTGGATGATGCCCTTGTGGCCCTCGTAGTTGGCGCCATCGTGGCGCCGGCTGCCTTCGAAGGTAAAGGTGTAGCCGGCAAAGGTGACGCTGTCACCGGTCGCCATGCGCACATCCCGCTCTATGCTGTAGATCTGGGTACTGGCAACACCGATGATGGACACCGCCAGGCCGATATGGCCGAAGATCATCGCCCAGTGGCTGTTGCCAAGCTTGCGGACGCCAACCCCGAAACTGTGTCTGTGGGTCGCACGGGCCCAGGTTTCCTGCAGGCTGGTGACGACGATATAGACCCCCAGCCCAACGCCGGTCGCCGCCCAGAAATCAAAGCGTTCGGCAAACAACCAGGGCAGGCCGCCCCCCAACAGCACACTCACTGCCAAGGCAAACAGCAGCTTACCGTTGATTTCACTCATCTGCTGACGGCGCCAGCGGAACAGGGGACCGGCGCCCAGCAACAGCGCAAAGGGAATGATCAGCCAGGCATAGAGGCTGTTAAAGAAGGGCGCACCAATAGAGATGCTACCCATGCCCAGCTCCTTGTGCACCAGCGGCAGCAGGGTGCCGATAAAGACCACCAGCAGGCCGGCCATCAGGATAATGTTGTTGCCGAGCAACAGGCTTTCCCGGCTGGCCAGCTCATGCTTGCCGTGGCTTCTTACCTCTGCGCCCTTGATGGCGTAGAGCAGCAAAGACGAGCCCACCACCAGCATCAGGAACACCAGGATAAAGAGCCCGCGGGTCGGGTCCGAGGCAAAGGCATGCACCGACACCAGTATGCCCGAACGCACCAGGAAGGTCCCCAGCAGGCTGAGCGAAAAGGCCAGGATTGCCAGCAGTACCGTCCAGGCCTTGAAGGTGGCCCGTTTCTCGGTTACCGCCAGGGAGTGGATCAGGGCGGTGCCGGTCAGCCAGGGCATGAAGGAGGCGTTTTCGACCGGATCCCAGAACCACCAGCCGCCCCAGCCCAGTTCGTAGTAGGCCCACCAGGAGCCCAGGGCGATGCCCAGGGTAAGGAAAATCCAGGCGGCCATGGTCCAGGGACGGGACCAGCGGGCCCAGGCGGCATCAAGCTTGCCGGTCATCAGCGAGGCGATGGCGAAGGCGAAAGCCAC
Organism: Zobellella maritima; assembly: GCF_003075035.1. GTDB lineage: Bacteria > Pseudomonadota > Gammaproteobacteria > Enterobacterales > Aeromonadaceae > Oceanimonas > Oceanimonas maritima. The sequence continues at coordinate 2,042,506 of NZ_QCZE01000001.1, forward strand.
CGAGAAGCCCACATAGCCCATATAGAGCATGGGCGGGTGGAAGATCAGACCCGGATCCTGCAGCAGCGGGTTCAGATCCCGGCCATCGACCGGGAAATAAGGCAGGGTGCGCTCGAAGGGATTGGAAGTCAGCAGTACAAACAACAGGAAGCCGATGGCGACAATGCCCATCACCGCCAGCACCCGGGCCACCGCGTCCAGCGGCAGGGCCCGGCTGAAACGGGCCACGGCAGCGGTCCAGCCCGCCAGGATCAACACCCACAGCAGCAGGGAGCCCTCGTGGGCGCCCCACACCGCCGAGATACGGTATTCCAGGGGCAACAGGCTGTTGGAGTTGGAGGCAACATAGAGTACGGTAAAATCGTTGTCGACAAAGGCCCAGGTCAGGCAGAGGAAGGACAACAACAGCATAAAGAACTGGGCATAGGCCAGCGGCCGGGCGGTCAGCATCATGTTGATATTGCCCCGGGCCGCCCCCAGCAACGGCAGGCAGCTCAACAACAGGGCGGCGGCCAGGGCCAGGATCAGCGTGAATTGGCCAAGCTCGGGGATCATGAACGGCTCCCCTGCAGCTGTTCCTCGGTATATTCAGGTTTGAAGTGCTCCATCCCTTTGAGCGCCTCGGCCACCTCCGGCGGCATGTATTCTTCATCATGCTTGGCCAGCACCTCAAACGCCTCTATGGTGCGGGCATCCTTCAGGTTGCCCTGGGCCACTATACCCTGCCCTTCCCGGAATAGATCCGGCAGTATGCCGTCAAACAGCACTGTGACTTTTTCACCGCCGGCATCGACCAGCTCGAAGCTGACCTTCAGGCTCTGCTGATCCCGCTGCACCGAGCCTGGCACCACCAGGCCACCGATGCGCAGCCGCTGGCCCGGCTCCGGCTTGAGCCTGTCATCTCCCTTGCCCTGCACCAGCTCGGTGGGGGTATAGAAGAGATCGATATTCTGCTGCAACGCATACAACACCAGCGCGGTCATCGCCGACAGGCCCACCACAACGGCAAACAACAGGGCCATGCGCTTCTTACGTCTTGGGTTCATAGGGTATTCTCCAACTTCTGGGCGGCCTTGCGGCGGGCTGCCCTGGCTTGTTTCTGTTGCACTTCACGCAGCAGGCGTTTCCTGGTGGTGATGCTCGACACCACCAGACCCAGCAAGGCGACCAGGGTCACGGCAAACGACAGCCAGACATAAAAGCCGTAGCCGCCCATGGCCAGGAAGGCCGACAGACTGTCAAATTTCATCCTGTTCCTCCGCCAGTTTCAGCACCCAGGGCCGGTGGGACTCTCGGCGGATCAGCTCGTTGCGTAGCCGCATCAGGGTCAGGGCCCCCAGGAAACAGATAAAGGCAAAAATCATGATCAACAGCGGCCAGAGCATATCGTTGGATATGGAAGGCTTGGCGAACTTGGTGATGGTGGCGCCCTGATGCAGGGTATTCCACCATTCGACCGAGTAGTGGATGATCGGCAGGTTGATCACCCCCACCAGCGCCAGTATGCCGGCGGCCCGACCTGCCAGTATCTTGTCGGAAATGGCATTGTAGAGAGCGATGACGCCAAGGTAGAGGAACAGCAGGATCAGCTCCGAGGTCAGGCGCGCATCCCACACCCACCAGGTGCCCCACATGGGCTTACCCCAGGCGGCGCCGGTAAACAGGGCGATAAAGGTAAACACGGCCCCCACCGGGGCTATCGCCGCCACCGCCATGTCGGCGGTCTTGATCTGCCACACCAAACCGATAAAGGCGGCCACCGCCATCGAGGAGTAGGCGCCCATCGACATGATGGCAGCTGGCACATGGATATAGATGATACGAAACGCATCCCCCTGCTGATAATCGGCAGGCGCGAAAGCCAGCCCCCATATGAGGCCGATGGTAAAGGAGATCAGGCTGAAGGCAGCGAACCAGGGCAGCCATAAACCGGCCAGCCGATAGGCCTCTTCAGACTTGGCATAGGGATGTAACCATTTCCACATCTTGCTTACTAACCTTTTTTATACTACGCATCATCCGGCAGATTAAAGATACTCCAAATCCGCCCCCCAAAAAACCTTTAGGTCAAAACAGCCGGTTAATTGACACTTACCCGCAATGCCGCCGAAATGGCAAAAGGTGCGAGGGTAACACTGCCCACCAGCAGGGCGGCCAGGATCGCCAGCTGGCCGTTATAGGCCACTCCCAGGCTTGCCGCCTCTATCGCCGAAGTGGCGAAGATCAGCACGGGAATATACAGGGGCAGGGTCAGCAGGCTCAGCAGCACCCCTCCCTTGCCGATGCCCACCGTCAGCGCCACCCCAATAGCACCGAGCAGGCTCAGCACCGGCGTTCCCAGCAACAGGGTCCAGAACACCGCCATAAAGGCGCTCATGTCCAGGCTCAACAGCACGGCGATCAGTGGCGACAGCAGCAGCAGCGGCAACCCGGTCAGCAGCCAGTGGGCAAACACCTTGGCCAGCACCAGTACCCCCAATGGACAGGGCATGAGCATCAATTGTTCCAGGGTACCGTCAATAAAATCGTCGCGGAACAGCCGCTCCAACGCCAGCAACGAAGACAGCAGGGCAGCCACCCAGACGATGCCGGGGGCGATGCGAGCCAGCAGCGCCGGCTCGGGACCGATTCCCAGCGGGAACAGGGTGACCACGATAACGAAAAACCACAGCGGGTTGAGCACATCGGCCCGGCGGCGCAGGGCCGACACCAGTTCTCGCCGGGTCACCCCGGTAAACATCCGCCACATGCTTATTCCTCCAGGCTCGGGGTCAGGGTCAGGGTGCGCACCCGATCGGCGCACAGGGACAAGTCCTGATGGGTGGTGATCAACACCATGCCACCGGCATCCGTATGGGTCAGCAACAGGTTTTCCAGCACCTTGACGCCGTGCTTGTCGATGGCGGTAAAGGGTTCATCGAGGATCCATAGCCTGGGACCGCCGAGCCAGAGACGAGCAAGGGCGACCCGACGCTTCTGGCCGGCCGACAGCTGGCCGGCATATTGGTCTTCCAACCCGGCCAGCCCTACCTGAGCCAGCACCTGCCACAAATTGGCCTGGCTCTGCTCGTGGTGCATGCGCCGGAAAAACGCCAGGTTCTCGAAGGCGGTCAGTTCGTGCTTGATACCGGCCTGATGGCCCAGATAAAACAGCTCGCCATGGTAGTCGTCACGCGCATGCTGGATGGGCTCGCCCTGCCACAACACCTCACCGGCATACGGGCGGGACAGGCCAGCCAGCAGCCGCAACAGGCTGGTTTTTCCCGCCCCGTTGGGGCCGGCAATCTGTACCAGGTCGCCGGGCTGGACCCTGAGTGACAGCTCACGGAACAGGGTGCGCTCTTCCCGGACACAGGTTAAGGCTCTGGCTTCAAGCATCATCAGTGACCAAGACCGTTAAAAAATGGGCGCCAGTCTAGCACAAGGGTCCACCGAAGGCGTAAACATAAGCCGGACAGGGGTAAAATTCTCAGCAATTCCTGTTTTAAAACAAAGAGCGGGGCGGTTTCCGAGCCCATGCTGCTTTTATGCGCACTTGCACCCATCAGGGTTCTCATCGCCAGGGGACTTATATATACTCGCGGTCATGCTCCCATAGCTCAACAGGATAGAGCAGCCGCCTCCTAAGCGGCCGATCCAGGTTCGAGTCCTGGTGGGGGCGCCATTTCTTGGCGCTCGACACTAATCCCTCTGTTTGCTCCTCTTCGATTGACCCCAGCCCCCCTGTTCGGGCTACATTAGCCACTGTTTTTTCCATCTCCAGGGTAATGCTATGGACTCTGCGGTACTGATTACCGGCTGTTCTTCGGGCATTGGCCACACGGCCGCCCATTTTCTCAAGACCAACGGCTTCCGGGTGATCGCCTCGGCCAGGAGCGCTGCCGATGTGGACTCGCTTAGGCAACAGGGGCTGGAGGCGGTACAACTGGATCTGGCCGACGAAGCCAGCATAGAAGCGGGCTTCAGCGAAACGATGGCGCTGACCGGCGGCCGGCTTTACGGCCTGTTCAATAACGGCGCCTACGGCCAGCCCGGCGCCCTCGAAGACCTGCCCACCCGCGCCCTGAGGGAGCAGTTGAATACCAACCTGTTCGGCACCCACCACCTGACCCGGCTGGCATTGCCCGCCATGCTGGCCGCCGGAACCGGGCGGATCATCCAAAACAGTTCCATACTGGGTTTCGTGGCCATGCCCTACCGGGGGGCCTATAACTGCTCAAAATTCGCCCTCGAAGGCTATACGGACACCCTGCGCCTGGAGTTGAGGGGCACGGGCGTGCATGTCAGCCTGCTGGAGCCGGGGCCGATAGAAACCCGTTTCAGGGAAAATGCCAAAGACGCCTTCCTGCGTTATATCCGGCCCGCAGACAGTCGCCATGGCCAGGCCTATCGGCAGACCCTGGCCAGGCTGGAGCGGCCGGGGCCCAGTTCGCGCTTCAGCCTGCCGCCCGAGGCATGCATGGCGCCTGTGCTCCATGCCCTGACCAGTCCCAGACCCAGGATACGCTACCCGGTCACCCGTCCCACCAGGATGATGGCCTGGTTCAAGCGGCTGCTCACCGACCGGGCACTGGACAAGATGCTAGCCAAGGCCGGCGGATAACCGGCTATGCTTCGAAATACCGCCCGATGCGTCGCGACGGCCCTTGAACCCGGATACGGTATTGAGGCTCCCTTGCTCGGGCGGAAACAAGCAACCATTTAATGAACCTCTGCATGGCGGGACCTATGAAAATTTTATTACATGGCTTGTTATGGCTCTGGTGCAGCCAGGCGCTGGCGGCCCCCGCGCTCTGGTCGGCGACCAGGGACAACCAGCAACTCTGGTTGTTTGGCTCCATACACCTGGCAGATCAGCGACTGAGTCAGTTGCCTCCCGCCCTGACCCAGGCCCTGGCTCAGAGCCAGCTACTGCTGCTGGAAGTGGATCCCGAACAGATTTCGGCCGAACAGCTGGCCCCCTTTCTGACCATGTCCGCCAACGAAAGCTGGTCCGCTCGCCTGGGGGACGGCCTGGCCAGCGAGCTGAAGCGGGCGGCCCGGGAGCAGGGTATGGGGCAACTCGGTCGCTTCCCTCCCTGGTTCGCCGCCCTGCAGCTGACCCAGGCAAAAACCCGCTCATTGGGGTTTCACGCCCAATGGGGTATCGATTTTCAGCTGCACAAAAAAGCCCGACAACAGGGCCTGCCCATCCAGGGCCTGGAATCACCCACCCTGGTGTTCGAGATGCTGTCCCGCCTGCCGACACTTGGGCTGGAGGATGAATTTGTGCGTCATAGCCTGGACGAAATGGCACAGATGCCCACTCATCTGGAAACCCTGTTGACGGCCTGGCAGCGTGGTGACGAACAGGCGCTGCAGGATTTGCTGGTGCAACAACAGAGTCCCGAACTGAGCCGATTTATCGAGCAGCAGCTGCTGGCACACCGCAACCAGCTGTGGCTTGATCAGCTGGCCAGCCAGCCCGCGCCCAAGGTACTGATCGTGGTCGGTGCCCTGCACCTCTATGGCGAGCAGGGCCTGCTGGCCGGGCTGGCCGAGCGAGGTTTCAACCTGGACAAGATCGAGGATGACACGCTTTATTGATCCGGATCATCTTCTCCCTCTCCGACCTCGCTAAGATACCTTCAAGACGAAGAATGAAGGAGAGGCACCATGGAATTCTGGCTGAAGCTGATGTTTGGTAGTGATATTGGTTTGATGTCCATGATCGTCGTGATCGCCACCTTTTTGCTGATCAGCTTTTATGCGGGCTATTTTATCTACAAGATAAAGACCGACCAACCCAACGAATAACCCGGCGTTAAACCACGGCCGGCCCTGACTTCCTCCTCCCCCAGGGCCGGCCGTTTCCCCTCTGTCTGAACTTGCTTATACTGCGGCTAACCCTGTTGATATGGAGCCGCCCCCTATGTCTTCCTCAGAATGGTCTGCCTTTGTCGGCGAGCTGAACGATCTGACGCCGCTCAATCAGGACACCCTCGCCCATCGGGCGAACACCGATCGGGACGTCGCAAGCCTGGCCGCCAAACGGGCCGCTGCCGAGGCCGACACCGAAGCGGTGTCCGAATACCTGTCCCTCGAATCCGTCGATTTGCTGCGCCCGGATGATATCGTCGCCTTCAAGAAAGACGGGGTTCAGGACGGTGTATTCAAGAAGCTACGCCTGGGTCAATATCCCTGCGAAGCCCGTCTCGACCTGCACAAACACACGGTAGAACAGGCTCGCAAGGCACTGCTGGATTTTATCCGCGATAGCCTGCGACAGGGCCACCGCAGCCTGGTGGTGGTCCATGGCAAAGGCGAGCGCAGCCAGCCCCAGGCCCTGCTCAAGAGTTATGTCTCCGGCTGGCTGAAGCAGATACCTCAAGTACTTGCCTATCACAGCACCCAGCGTCACCATGGCAGTACCGGCAGCCTGTATGTGTTGTTACGCAAGAGCGAGCAGGCCAAACAGCAAACCCGTGAACGGCATCAAAGCCGATTGGGATAATGGCTGAACACCGGGCTACCCGCCTAACCGAAAACAATAAAGGAAATACCCATGTCTTACTCCGCCCTGGTCAGTCATTTTCAGCAACTGCATCACCTGCAGCACCTCAGCGCCATCTGCGGCTGGGATCAGGCCACCATGATGCCGGCCGGTGGCAACGATGCCCGGGGCCAGGCGCTCAGCACCCTGGCGGTCCTCTGTCATCAGCAACTGCAGGATCCCCGCCTGGACGACTGGTTTGCCGCCGCCGGACAGGAGTGCCTGTCAGCGCAACAGGGGGTCAGCCTGGCAGAGATGAAACGAGCCTGGCGCGATGCCACTATCCTGCCTACCGAGCTGGTACGCCAGCTGTCCCTGGCGGGCTCCCGCTGTGAACATGCCTGGCGCAGCCTGCGTCCGGACAACGACTGGGCCGGTTTTTTACCCCTCTTTGAAGAAGTGCTTAATCTGTCCCGCCAGGCCGCCCAGGCCAGGGGAGACGCCCTGGGCCTGAGCCCCTATAACAGCATGATCGAGCAATACGAGCCCGGCATGCGCACCCATGAGCTGGACCGGCTGTTTGGCGAAATGAAGACCTGGTTGCCCGGGCTTATCCAGGACGTTCAGGAAAAACAGCGCGGCGAATCCCTGCTCGCACCGGTCGGTCCCTTTGCCACCGATAAGCAGCGGTCCCTGGGCCTGGAGGTCATGACCCTGCTGGGTTTCGACTTCAACCACGGCCGCCTGGATATCAGCGCCCATCCTTTTTGCGGCGGGGTCAGCGAAGACGTGCGCATCACCACCCGATACGATGAACAGGACGTCACCCAGGCGTTGATGGGCATCATTCATGAAACCGGCCACGCCCGTTATGAACAGGGCCTGCCTCCACAATGGCGGGGACTGCCAGTGGGCCAGGCCAGATCCATGGGCGTACACGAATCCCAGAGCCTGTTTTTCGAGATGCAGCTGGGTCGCCACCCGGCCTTTATCAAGCGCCTGGCTCCCCTGCTGGAGCGGCATTTCGGCGCCCAGGCCGCCTTCGACCCCGACAACCTGGCCCGGCTCTACACCCGGGTTGAGCCCGGGCTTATCCGGGTGGACGCGGATGAAATCACCTATCCGGCCCATATCATGCTGCGCTATGAAATCGAGCGGGACCTGATCAACGGCCGGCTTGAGGCCAGGGATCTTCCCGAGCGCTGGGACCAACTGATGCAAGGCTACCTGGGGCTGTCAACCAGGGGGGATTACCGCAATGGTTGCCTGCAGGATATCCACTGGACCGACGGCAGCTTCGGCTACTTTCCCAGCTACACCCTGGGCGCCATCTATGCCGCCCAGCAGGCGGCGGCCATCACCGAACAGCTGGGGCCCCTGGCATCGCTGATCACCCGGGATCCGGAGTCCATCTTCCACTGGCTGTCGGAGCATATCTGGCAGCAGGCCAGCCTGCTGGATACCCATAGCCTGCTTGAACAAGCCTGTGGTGCCCCACTGAGCCTGGCCCCGTTCAAGTCTCATCTGGAACAAAGGTATCTGCCTTAGTGCCACTCCCGGTCATCCATCATCGTCAGGGCGAAACAACCGTTCCCTGAGGGTCCGCCAGCACAGGAACCAAGGCGGGTTTCCTCCGCCAATCTGCTGGTCCGGTTGATCTGCACAGGTTAAATCCGTCTATGCTGATAAGATGCAGTCCAAGGAGTGGGCTGCTTGTTACCGCCTGGGAGCATATATGCAAGGCAAACAAGACCGCCATCAACTGGTGGTGTTCTACGATGGCTCCTGCGAGGGCTGCGTCAGGGACAGAAACAACTACGAGCGCTGGGCAGGAGAAGACGGCAAGGACATCTATTGGTACGACATTACCGGCAAGGAGGATGTCCTGCTCAGCATGGGAATAAGCCCCGACAAGGCGTTGCGGGAACTGCACGTACAGGACGATCAGGGCAATATCTATTCCGAACTGGATGCCTATATACTGCTGATGAAGCGCATACCCAGGCTAAAGCCCCTGGCCCTGCTGATCGGCCTGCCGGTGATCAGGCCATGTCTGTCCTGGCTGTATCGCACCTGGGTAGGCAAACGCCTCAAGCGGACGGGCCGCATTCCCTGACCCCACAATGCCCGTCGACTCATTTCGCCGGCTGGGGCATACTGATTTCACTTACCTTCATTGATAAGCAGAGTGCCTATGCGTTACGCAAAGATAACCGGCTGGGGCAAGTGCCTGCCTCCCGCAGTACTCAGCAATGACGATCTGAGCACCTTCCTGGACACCTCCGACGACTGGATTTATTCCCGCACCGGGATCAGCTGCAGACGCATTTCTCACGTCAACACCTCTATGCTGGCCTCGGTGGCTGGCCGGCACGCCCTGGCCGCCGCCGGCCTCGCAGCCGAGCAGCTGGACTGCATTATCCTGGCCACCGCCAGTCCCGATACCCTGGTGCCCAGCGCCGCTTCGGCGGTACAGCAACAGCTCGGCGCCCACCGGGCGGCGGTATTTGATATCAACGCCGCCTGCACCGGCTTTGTCTATGGGCTCAGCATCGCCAGCGCCTTGATCCGGGCCGGCACCATGCAACGGGTGCTGCTGATCGGTGCCGAACGCCTGACCCACTACCTGGACTGGACCCTGCGCGATACCGCCGTGCTGTTTGGCGACGGCGCCGGGGCCGTGGTGCTGGAGGCCAGCGATAGCCAGGTCGGCCTGTTGGCCGATAAGCTGGGCTGTGATTCGGATGCGCGGGAAATCCTGTATGTTCCCGACTCGGGCACCGCCCGCCCCCGTTTCGCCCAGGTTGACGGCCTGTTCGCCATCAATTTCGAGGGCAAGGAGATCTTCAAACGGGCGGTCAAGGGCATGGGCGACGCCGCTGCCTTTGCCCTGGATCAGGCGGGCATCGACCCGAAGCAGGTCGACCTGGTGATCCCCCATCAGGCCAATATCAGGATCATCGACACCCTGGCCAGGAAGATGGAACTCCCGCCGGAAAAAGTCATGATCAATATCGCGCAATACGGCAATACCTCGGCCGCCACCGTCCCCATCGCCCTGTGTGAAGCCCTGGAGCAGGGACGAGTCCAGCCTCATCACACCCTGTTGACCGCCGCCTTCGGCGCCGGCCTGACCTGGGGAGCCGCGGTGATCAAATGGGGTGAACGGGTGGCCCCGCTTTCCGTCAGTCAGGCCGAGTTGCCCCCCTGCGAGCAGTCGGCGCTGGAGTTGTTGGCCCCGGCCATTGCCGGCTGCCAGGCGGTTAACCGGAAAAATAAACACGACTAAGCGATTAAAGTGCAAAAAACGGGCAGCATCGTTGATTTTTGCGGCAAACGGCCCTTTCTCGGGAATTTATTCCCGTTCAGGGGTTCACAAAGCCGCAGGTTTTGGTAGTATGCGCCCCACAAAACGTGGAGGGGTTCCCGAGTGGCCAAAGGGATCAGACTGTAAATCTGACGGCTCAGCCTTCGCTGGTTCGAATCCAGCTCCCTCCACCATCTATTTTGCGCAAGAGCCACTTGCTCTTCGCCGGTAAGTCAAGAATAAAAAGTTAACTCGTGGAGGGGTTCCCGAGTGGCCAAAGGGATCAGACTGTAAATCTGACGGCTCAGCCTTCGCTGGTTCGAATCCAGCTCCCTCCACCATCCTGCTAAACCGCTGTCTATGACAGCGGTTTTTTTTGTCCGCCATAAATCCTGCGACATGCATTCCCGCACAGAGCGCGGGAACCAGGAAACAACACTGCCAGCTATCGTTTCCGGCCGGCTCATACCCATGTGAATAAAAATCTGCTCATCTTTTTAAACCTGAACTCATCGTCAACACAGCCTTGGCCCATGACACGCCATGGGCCAAGGCCATCAGCGTGTCGGAAGAGTAGGCCATTTATCCGCCCCTCACAGAGCAACCAAATAAATCGGTTATTTAATCTGTTTGATAGTATCCCTACCCCCCTCTTCTTGCTGCAGCGTCCTGGCTAACCTTTGCTGCTGATACTCGGGCGAGTGGGTATGCCGTGCCAGCAGCCGGTACATGGCCGGCACGATAAACAGCGTCAGCAGGGTCGCAAGCGATACCCCCGAGAGCACCACTATCCCCACTGCCTGACGGCTTTCGGCACCGGCGCCACTGGCCAGGATCAGGGGGATGGCACCCGCGACCGTGGTGAAGGCGGTCATCAGGATCGGCCGCAGCCGGCGTACCGCCGCTTCGACCAGCGCCTGATGAAAGCCCAGTCCCCGGTCCCTCAGCTGGTTGGCGAACTCCACTATCAGGATGCCGTTTTTGGTCACCAGACCGATCAGCATCACCAGCGCTATCTGGCTGTAGGCATTCAGCGTCATGCCGGACAGATACAGGCCGAGCAAGGCTCCCAGCAATCCAAGGGGTACCGTCAGCAGCACGATAAAGGGGTGAATAAAGCTTTCAAACTGGGCTGCCAGGATCAGAAATACCACCACCAACGCCAGTCCGAAGACAAATGCCATATCGCCCTGGTTGGATTTATATTCGAGCGATTCTCCCTTGTAATCGACCGTGGCCGCCTCCGGCAGCTGTTCACGCACCAGTTGCTCCAGGTAATCCAGTGCCTGTCCCAGGCTGTAATTGCCCACCAGGTTGGCACTCAGGGTAATGGCTTTCTTACGGTTGTAGTGATTGAGTGAGGGCGAGGCGCCCTGCTCGTTGAGCTGAACCAGGTTATCGACCGAAAGCAGCTCTCCGCCACTGCTGCGCAGGTAGATACCCGCCAGATCGCTCAGCCGGTTGAAGTCCTGCTCCCGGCCCTTGAGGAACACATCATACTCCTCCCCCTGACGGGCGTAGGTGGTGATCGCCTGGCCACCCAACATCACATTCAAGCTGTCAGCCACCTCGGTCACCGAGATGCCCAGCTTTGCCGCCCTCAGTTGATCGACCTCCACCAGCAGCTCCGGCTTGGTTTCCGCGTAATCCAGATCCAGGTCGCTCAGCCCCGGATTATCCCGGGCCAGCCGCCGCAACCGCTCGGCCCACTGGTACAGCTCGTCGTAATCACCGCCGCCCAGCACAAACTCCACCGGCGCACTGGCGCCGCTGCGGATGGAGGAAGGGAGTATGGGGATCACCAGCACATCGGCCACCTCTCGGGTCATACCCCGGATACGGCCGACCAGGGCTTCCGCCGACACTGGCCGTTCATCCCAGCTCGCCAGGCTGGCAATCAGGATACCGGTGTTGACGCCACCACCGAAGCCCGGGGTACGCACCGTCAGGCTGGTGACCAGTCCTTCTTCCCGCAAGGGCGTCAGCCGCTGCTCCACCTCATTCATCGCCAGCTTCATCCGCTCGAAGCTGGCCCCTTCGGCGCCGCGCACCACCATGAAGACAACCCCCCTGTCCTCTTTCGGGGTCAGGCTCTGGGGGATCTGGCGGAACAGCACCAGGATCAGCGCCAGGGCCACCAGCATCACCACAGGCGCCCACCACACATGACCCAGCTCTTCACCAAGCAGCTTGCGGTAGCCTAGCTCCAACCGTGTGAAGAGCGCGTCGAAATGTCGACTCAGCCAGCCGGACTGATCATGGTGCCTAAGCATTTTACTGCCCATCACCGGGGTGAGGGTCAGTGCCACCAGCGATGAAAAGGCCACGGCACAGGCCAGCAGCACCGCGAACTCGGTGAAGATACGGCCGATGATGCCGCCCATGAAGACGATGGGCAGGAACACGGAAACCAGGGTCAGGGTGGTGGCGATAACCGCGAAGCCCACCTCACGGGCGCCGTGATAGGCGGCCGACAGCGGTGAACGGCCCCGCCGCAGGTGGTGAAAGATATTCTCCAGCACCACTATGGCGTCATCGACCACCAGTCCGATGGCCATGATCAGCGCCATCAGGGTGATCAGGTTGACCGAGAAGCCCAGGCTCAGGGCGACGATAAAGGCGCTGATCAGTGACACCGGCACGGTAATGGCCGGGATCAGGGTCGCCCTGGCCTGGCCGAGGAAAATATAGATGACCAGCACCACCAGCGCCATGGTGATCATCAGGGTGCGATAGACCTCGCCGATGGCACTTTCTATAAACACCGAGCTGTCATAGGTCCAGGTCAGCTCGGTCCCCTCGGGCAGGAATGCCTGGTGATTCCGGATCGCCGCCTTGACGCCTTCGATCACCTCCAGGGTATTGGCCTGGTTCTGCTTGATGATGCCTAGCCCCACCACGTTCTGGCCATTGGAGCGGAACAGGCTGTCTTCGGGCTTTTCCCCCTCCCACACGGTCGCTACATCGCGCAGATAGACACGCTGTTCCGGGTCGATACGTCGAATAGCCAGGTTCTCGAAGTTTACCGCCTGTGCATAGCCTCGCTGGATCCGGGCGGCCAAATTCTGCTGTTCGTTCTCCAGGGTTCCCGCCGGCAACTCCACATTCTGGGTGCGCAGGGCAGCCTTGATATCGGCCACCGTCACCCCCCTCGCAGCCATGGCCGCCGGATCCAGGCGCACATTCATCACCCGTTCCTTGCGCCCGCCCACCCATACCGAACTGACCCCGTCCAGCAGGCTGAAGCGATCGGCCAGCACATTCTCGGCGTAGTCTCCCAGGGCCAGCGGCGACAGGCCGGTGGATCGCAGGGTCACCCACATAATGACGTCGTTACGGCCGGTATCCTTGGTTACGACGGGCGTGTCCGCATCGTCGGGCAGGCGTCGAGACGCTCGGGCAACGGCATCCCGCACATCACTGGCCGCAGCATCCAGGTTACGAGCGGGGTCGAATTCGATGGTGATGCGGGAATTGCCATCCGTGGTGCTGGAGCTGATAAACTTGACGCCGCTGATCCCCGAGAGTTCATCTTCCAGCCGCTTGCTAACCTGGGTCTCTATCACGCCGGCGCTGGCCCCCTCGTAATCGGTGCGGACCGTCACGATCGGCGAGGTGGTATCGGGCATTTCCCGCAGCGGTAATTCCAGGAAGGAGATCAGGCCAAATACGCACAACATCAGGCTGAGCACTGTGGCCAGTACCGGCCGGGCAATCGCCAGATCAGAGATCTTCACCGCTCACCTCCACCCGCATGCCGTCCCGCACCTTGACCACACCCTGGCTTATCACCCGTTCACCCGGCTCCAGGCCGGATACGATGGTCACCTGTTCACCCAGGTTGGTGCCTATGGTCACCGGACGCCGGGACGCCACACCCTGACTATCCACCACAAACACATAGCGCTGAGTACCGGCATAGAGCAGGCTCTGGGCCGGTACCACAGTCCGGGCACCGTTTTCCAGGGGCAGCATCACCCGCATCAGCATACCGGGCACCAGCCGTCGATCGCTGTTATCAAAGCGCAGGCGTATCCTGGCATTGAGGGTGTCGGGATCCACGCTGGGCGACACCACGGTCAGCTCACCGATAAAAGCCTGGTCTCCATAGGCCGCCGTATAGGCAGTTAACTGGCTGCCGACCACCAGCTTGTGAAAGTATTTCTCCGGCACCGCCAGATCCAACTTCAGGGTACCGATATCCAGCAATTCGGCCACCGGGCTGTTGGCTTCCAGCAGGGCACCGGGGGCCACATCGCTCAAGCCGATAACACCGGCAAAGGGCGCTCTTAGCCGCAGATAATCCGCCTGCGCCCGGGCTCCCTGCAACTTGGCCTCGGCCATGGCCACCGCCGCCTGCTGACCCTCCAGTTCGGTCTGGGTCACCGCCTTTCGTTGATACAGGCTCTGGTAATTGGCAAGGATGCGGCGGGCATCGAGCAGCGCAGCCTCTTCCTCTTTCACCTGCGCCTGGATCTCGCGATCATCCAGGCTGAGCAGCAGCATTCCCTTATCCACCTGCTGGCCGGATACAAAGTGCACCCGGGTCACCCGGGCGCTCACCTGGGGAGATATGGCCACCTGCCGGTTGGCCTTGAGGGTGCCAATCAAGGCGACTTCAGACTGTACCTGTTGCTGTTCGACCCGGACCGTCGACACCACGGGACCGGTTTGCGCCGCCGCACTGCCGCTGCCGAGCAACCAGGCAGCCAGCAGATAAAGCGGCCATATGTTATGGTTATGCATCACCCTGCCCTTTCATCCATTCCTGAATCATCACTGCCACCAGTTTACGGGGTTGCCTTCGGTAAACTATGTCTGCGACTGACAAAGATGTGACAAAGTATGTCAATCACCGGGCTTAGTTCACACAATTTCGGAAAAATTGCTTAAGCTTTGATGATTACAAGGATGTTTGATGCATGTTCCATTGCAGAGGTGGCACTATGAGCCAGGGAAAAATACTAATAACCGGCGCTGCCCGTGGCCTTGGGCTGGGCATGACCCGTTACTTTTTGCAGCACAACTACCAGGTACTGGGGCTGGACAGCGATAAGTACGCCCTCACCGAGCTGGAGGAATCCCGGCTCTCCGGGCTACAACTGTTCCACCTGGATGTGGCCGACGAACAGGCGGTGCAGACCCTAAGCCGGCTGGTCGAACGCCAGTTCGGCCGATTGACCGGCATCATCAACAACGCCGCCATCAGCCACCCCTTCCACGAACCGCTCAGGCACCTGAACCTGGCTCACTGGCACCATGCCCTGGCCGCCAACCTGACCGGCCCCCTGTTGATCTGCAAATATATGGCGAGCCTGTTGTTACCGGCTTCGGGCATTATCAACATCGGCTCGACCTGGGCCCACCAATCCGAACCCCATTGCGAAGCCTACGTCGCCGCCAAGGGAGGCCTGGTCGCCCTGACCCACGCCCTGGCCAACAGCCTGGGGCCGGATATCCGGGTCAATGCCATCAGCCCCGGCTGGGTCGACATCTCCGACTACCAGCCCGGTAAATCGGCGCCACCGACCCCCAGCCCGGCCGATCACCGGCAGCACCCGGTGGGCCGGGTGGGAGAGGTGGAAGATATCGCGGCCCTCGCCCGCTTCCTGCTATCCGCCAAGGCGGGATTCATTACCGGCCAGGAGTTTATCCTCGACGGTGGTATGAGCAAACGCATGATTAATATGGACAGTCCGGCTGCCGGTTAGGAAAGCTTTCTGCTAGCATGGGGGGAAACCGGCCAATATGACCCAAATATGAAAATCATTTCCTTTAATATCAATGGACTTCGCGCCCGTTTACCTCAATTGCAGGCGCTTATTGACAAGCATCAACCGGACGTCATCGGCCTGCAGGAAACCAAGGTACACGACGAGGTGTTTCCGCTTGAGGCCATCCATGAAATGGGCTATCAGGTCCATTTTCACGGCCAAAAAGCCCACTATGGGGTCGCCCTGCTCAGTAAACTGCCCCCGATCACCATACAAAAAGGTTTTCCCGGTGACGACGAAGACGCCCAACGCCGCATGATCATCGGTCGCTATCCCAGCAACGATGGCTCCTGCGTTACCGTACTCAACGGCTATTTTCCCCAGGGTGAAAACCGCAACCATGAAACCAAGTTTCCCGCCAAGGCCCGATTTTACCAGGATCTGCAGGACTACCTGGAGCAGCACCATCAGCCGGAAGATGCCCTGGTGGTGATCGGGGATATGAATATCTCCCACACCGATGCCGATATCGGTATCGGCGAGCCCAACCGCAAACGCTGGTTGCGAGAAGGCAAATGCTCATTTTTGCCGGAAGAGCGGGAATGGATGGAACGGCTGCTGGGCTGGGGTCTGGTCGATACCTGGCGATTGCAGAACCCGACCCGGGATGACACCTATTCCTGGTTCGATTACCGCAGCCGGGGCTTTGATGATAACCGTGGCCTGCGCATCGACCTGATACTGGCCACCCCGCCCCTCGCAGAGCGGCTGGTGGAAACCGGTATCGACTATGAGCTGCGCGGGTGGGAGAAGCCCTCTGATCATGCACCGATCTGGGCCACGTTCGAGTAAAGGAAGATCGGGGATTGGGCAGTCCAATCCCCGATCACAGCTGTTAAGCCGTTCTCGGCTTAAGATGCTTGAACCAGCGGCCTTCCAGCCGACGGAACCCCCATACCAGCAGGAAAGTCAGGCACATATAGATAAGCCCCGCCGCCAGAAACGCCTCAAACGGCGAATAGTAACGGGAATTCACGATGCGCGCCGCGCCGGTCAGATCCACTATGGTAATCACCCCCGCAACCGCCGAACCATGCAACATGAAGATCACCTCGTTGCTGTAGGCCGGCAGGGCACGACGAAACGAATTGGGCAGGATAATACGCCGCAGGGTGGTCAGCCGACTCATGCCATAGGCATAGGCCGCCTCGATCTGCCCTTTGGGCATGGTATTAATCGAGCCGCGCACAATCTCGGAGGTATAGGCCGCGGTATTGAGGGTAAAGGCGAGGATGGCACAGAACCAGGCCTGGCTGAACCACTCCCAGGCTGCCGACTCACGCAGCCAGGTCCACTGACCGGCCCCGTAATAAATCAGGAACAGCTGCACCAGCAAGGGAGTGCCACGGAAGAAGTAGATATAGGCCCATGCCGGCCCCTTGATCAGCCAATTGCGACTGTTGCGGCAGATACCCATGGGCACGGCGATCAACAGCCCCAGCAGTAACGACAGTGCCACCAGGAACACGGTAGTGTACAGCCCCTGCCAGTATACGTTCCATTCATTGATTACGATTGAAAAATCCATAACTTACCTCGTCTGAATGGCGTAATGACGTTCCGCCCACTTGAGCATGGACGTGGATACAGTGGTAAACAGCAGAAAAATCACCGCCACCGCCATATAAAAGGTAAAGGGCAGCTGGGTAGCACCGGCCGCCAGCGAGGCTTTACGGACCATGTCATCGAGACCGATAATGGATACCAGCGCCGTGGTTTTCAGCAGCACCAGCCAGTTGTTGCCCAGACCGGGCAAGGCATGACGCATCATCTGCGGAAACAGGATGCGACGGAATACCTGGCCGGGACGCATGCCGTAAGCCCGGGCGGCCTCAAGCTCGCCCTTGTCGACCGACAGCATGGCGCCACGGAAGGTTTCCGTCATATAGGCACCGAAGATAACGCCGATGGTGATGATACCGGCCATAAAGGGGCTGATTTCTACGTAATCGGGTAGATAACTGACCCATTCATGCTCCGGATTACCGGCGCTGAACCAGCCATTGATGGTTTCATTCAGGGAATAAAGGGAATTGTTCAGCAATACCTGGCCGCCAAAGAAGATCAGCATCATCAGCACCAGATCGGGGATCCCCCGGATAATGGTGGTGTAGACGGTCGCCACCCCACGGGCAACCCGCGAAGAAGACAACTTGGCCAAGGCCCCCAGCAGCCCCAGGCTCACCGCCAATGTCAGTGACAATAGGGCGACCTCCATGGTCACTATCGCCCCTTCAAGTAGGGCACCTTCGTATCCTTTCAGATCTAGCATAACGACTTCCTATCATATCGGCCCCGACAGGGGCCGATAACTACTGATTAACCGCCGTAAACATCGTATTCAAAGTACTTGCCGTTAACTTCCTGGTATTTGCCGTTTTCACGCAACTCACCGATGGCCTTGTTCAGCATATCTTTGAGATCTTTGTCCTGCTTGCGCACGGCAATACCGAATCCTTCGCCAAACCACTGCTCGTCGGTTACCGAGGGACCAACAAATTCAAAGGCGTCACCACCTTCCTTGTTGAGCAAACCTTCCTCGATGGCGGTGGCGTCGAGGAACACATAATCAAGACGCCCCGACTTCAGATCCAGATAGGCCTCATCGGCGTTTCCGTAACGCACCAGGTTGACATCACTGCCAAAATTATCGGTCAGATACTTGTCATGCGTGGTCGCTATCTGTACCCCCACCCGCTTGCCGGCCAGCCCTTCCTTGCTTAAATCCAGGGTGGTGCCTTTCCTGGCCACAAATTTGTTGGGCACCAGGGCATAGCGCTGGGTAAAGTCCACGGTGCGCTTGCGTTCTTCGGTGATCGACATCGCCGCGATAATGGCATCATATTTACGGGCCAGCAGCGCCGGAATAATGCCATCCCAGTCTTGCGCCACCAGCTGACATTTCACCTGCATCTGCTCGCACAGGGCATTGGCCATATCTACGTCGAAACCTTGCAGCTGACCGCTTTCATCTGTCCAGGAGAAGGGAGGGTAGGCGCCTTCAATACCAAAACGTACTGTCTTCCATTCTTTTGCCTGTACGGCACCGGCCGCCAGGCTGGCCATGATGGCTCCTGCAACAAACCATTTTTTCATTTGCCTTACTCCTTGTGTGGTATATCCGTTTGGCATTTATCTTTAATAAACCGAGGAAATAAACTGCTTGAACCGCTCCGAGCTGGGATGGGCAAACACCTGCTTGGGATCACCCTGCTCTTCGACCAGCCCCTGATGCAGGAACATCACCTTGTTGGACACGTCCCGGGCAAAACTCATTTCATGGGTCACCACCAGCATGGTACGCCCTTCCTCCGCCAAGCCGCGCATGACACCCAACACCTCACCCACCAACTCGGGATCCAGTGCCGAGGTTGGCTCATCAAACAGCATGACTTCGGGGTCTACCGCCAGGGCTCGGGCGATGGCTGCCCTTTGCTGCTGACCGCCGGACAGATGACCGGGATAATATTCCCGCCGTTCATACAGGCCTACCCTCTGCAACAGGGCTTCGGCCTTCTCTATGGCCTGTTTTTTCGGCACCTTGAGCACATGTACGGGGATCTCGATGACATTCTCCAATATAGTCATATGAGACCATAAGTTGAAACTCTGAAAGACCATCGCCAACCGGGAACGAATGCGTTCAACCTGTCTCATATTGGCAGGTTCACGTTCACCGCTGCGGTTGGTACGCATTTCAATCAGTTCACCGTGCAACCTGACTTCACCTGCCGAGGGGGTTTCCAGCAGGTTGATACAGCGTAAAAAGGTGGATTTACCCGAACCAGAAGAGCCGATAATGGAGATGACATCGCCTTTTTTTGCATTTAAATCAATACCTTTAAGCACTTCCAGAGAGCCGTAGTGCTTATGCAGACCCGATACTTCGAGGGCAGGTTCACTCATCCGTTAGACCTTTATTCCTGATGCCGTCACAGCGGCAATAACCACATCCATAGTTAACAACTTGTTAACCGCTATCGAAAAATTACCATCTGAGCCGCCCAAAAACAACATAATATTCTTTATAAATCCGCAATGGTCGGTTTTTTATACACGTTTACCATCATTATTCAGTATAAAATTATTCAAAAATAGCGAATAAAACATCACTGTCGACATATTTGATCGCTGAGGGTGCCCATTTTTGGCCGGCTGCGGTAAGGCAGCGGTTATCCGCCTGCCAATTTATGCACAGACTCCACTTTTGTGGCTCCCCGCGTCTCATCGAGCCACACCATCACCTGCTAATATTCGGCTTTTTTTTCCATATTGGCTCACGTATCCTGTGATAAATGGAATATTGTGGCCAAAAATCAAGCCGCATCAATATATTGGAAGATAATCTCATGTACTCCGGTTTGCTGATCGTTCTCCTGCCCCTCGCCATTGGCTACTGCATCCCCTGCCGCTCCCAGTCCATCGTCCACTTTATCAATGTGGCCGTCGCTCGCATGGTATACCTGATCCTGTTCCTGATGGGGATCGGCCTGGCCTTCGTCGATAACCTGACCGATCATCTGGGCACCATCTTCTCTGTGTCCCTGGTCTTTCTCGGCTGCATTACCCTCGCCAACCTGGCCGGGCTCTGGCTGCTGGATACCCGCCGCGGTCGGTTAAGCGGCGAACGAGGCCTGCCGCCCCTGAGCAAATGGACCCTGTTACTGGACTCGGTCAAGCTTTGTGTGGTGATCCTCGCGGGCATACTGGCAGGCCAGTTTCTGGATAAAGAGTGGTTTGCGGTGGATACCCTGAGCGAATGGGCGCTGATGTTATTGCTGTTGCTGATCGGTATTCAATTGCGCAATTCCGGCATGAAACTACGGCAGATACTGCTTAACCCATGGGGACTGGCAATCAGCCTGACTGTGATGACCAGCTCCTGGGCTGGTGGCCTGGCCGGAGCCTGGCTGTTGGATATGCCCCTTTCCCAGGGCCTCGCCTTTGCATCCGGTAATGGCTGGTACTCCCTCTCGGGCATCCTGATCAGTGACAAACTGGGCCCGGTACTGGGCAGCGCCGCCTTCCTCAACGATCTGGCCCGGGAGCTGGTCGCCATCCTGATCATCCCCACCCTGATGCGTCGCCATCCCTCCTGCGCCATCGGCTATGGCGGGGCCACCGCCATGGACTTTACCCTGCCGGTGCTGCAGCGTTCCGGTGGTGTGAGCGTGGTCCCGGTTGCCATTGTTTCCGGCTTTATCCTCAGCCTATCAGGCCCTGTGCTGATCCTGAGTTTTTTGTCTCTCTCCGCCTGACCCTCATAATGTAATTTAATTACACCTTTATTGATCGGCCTCTTGTCGAGGCCGGACACCGGCATCTATTGCGATCATCAATGTGATACAGATCACTACAACCCAAGATCAAAACATAAAAATTATCCAGAAGTGAGATGTAAGTCACATTAGAAATTAGATGGATAGGGATTTAATTGTGACTTGAATCACAATTAAATCTGTTTTATTAAGTGATGCATGTGAAAAGTAACAAAAATACCAGCTGTTAATGTGACGAATGTCACTTAAATGGTTTAAGGAAACTTCAAAAAAACAGATCTTAATCACATTAACTACCACTCCCGCTACGCTTTGTTCCAGAGATGTTAGATTTCTTACGAGTTTAAAAAACGGGCGGCATGCCGCCTACCGACAATGGAACTGACATCGCACTAGGCGGGGTTATTTATGTTATCCCAGAACAGCAAAATCAAAATTCAGAATTTTGGACGCTTCCTGTCCAATATGGTGATGCCCAATATCGGCGCCTTTATCGCCTGGGGCTTTATCACCGCCCTCTTTATTCCCACCGGTTGGCTGCCGAACGAAACCCTGGCCAACATGGTCGGCCCCATGATCACCTATCTGCTGCCGCTGCTGATTGGTTATACCGGCGGTAAGCTGGTGGGCGGCGATCGGGGTGCCGTGGTCGGCGCCATTACCACCATGGGGGTAATAGTGGGGACCGATATCCCCATGTTTATGGGCGCCATGATCGTCGGTCCTGCCGGCGGCTGGGCCATCAAGCACTTCGACAAGGCCATTCACGGCAAGGTGAAGAGCGGCTTCGAGATGCTGGTCAACAACTTCTCGGCGGGTATTATCGGCATGATCTGTGCCATTATCGCCTACTTGTTGATCGGTCCCCTGGTCAAGTTGCTGTCCATCACCCTGGCCTCGGGTGTTGGCTTCCTGGTCGACGCCGGTCTGCTGCCGCTGACCTCCATCTTTGTGGAAGTGGCCAAGATCCTGTTCCTGAACAACGCCATCAACCATGGTATCTTCACACCGCTCGGGATCCAGCAGGCCAGTGAATTCGGCCAGTCCATCTTCTTCCTGATCGAAGCCAACCCGGGTCCGGGTATGGGTGTGCTTTTGGCCTATACCCTGTTCGGTCGTGGTAATGCCAAACAGTCCGCCGCCGGTGCCTCCATCATCCACTTCTTCGGCGGTATTCACGAAATCTACTTCCCCTATGTACTGATGAACCCACGCCTGCTGCTGGCCGTTATCGCCGGTGGCATGACCGGGGTATTCACCCTGACCCTGTTCAATGCCGGTCTGCAGGCCCCCGCCTCTCCCGGCTCCATCTTCGCGGTGATGCTGATGACCCCGAAAGGGGCCCATATGGGTGTCGTGCTGGCCATCCTTGCCTCTACGGCCGTCTCTTTCGTTGTCGCTTCGCTGCTGATGAAAACCCAGCGCCAGGAAGAAGGTGGCGAGGATGAGCTGGAAGCGGCCTCCGCCCGAATGCAGGCGATGAAAGCCGAAAGCAAGGGCCAGGCCGGTGCCGCGACCATCACCAAGGATCCCGCCTCGGTACGCAAGATTATCGTTGCCTGCGATGCGGGTATGGGCTCCAGCGCCATGGCAGCCAGCATGCTCTCCAAAAAGGTGACGGCGGCAGGACTCGGTATCTCGGTCAGCAACCTGGCGATCAACAACCTGGACGACAGCGTCGATATCGTACTCACCCACAAGGATCTGACCGATCGGGCCCGTCGCCACGCGCCCCTGGCCGAGCATATCTCGCTCAACAACTTCCTCGACGGTTCCCTCTACGACAGCCTGGTCGCTCGCTTGAGCAAGGCCAGCGCCCCGGCCGCCGCTGAACCGGCACCGGCCCCCGCAGCAGCGCCCGCCCCTGCCGCTCCCGAGACGGCAGAACAGGGCAGCAATGCTCCCTTCCGGTTGCAGGCAGCCAACATCCATCTGGGGCTGAGTGCCGCAAACAAGGAAGAGGCCATCCGCTTCGCCGGTGAGCAGCTGGTAAAAGGCGGTTACGTGGAGCCGAGCTACGTGGACGCCATGCTGGCCCGGGAAAAAATCACGTCAACCTACCTGGGCGAGTCCATCGCCGTGCCTCATGGCACAGTAGAAGCCAAGGATTCGGTGAAGAAGACCGGCGTCATTGTCTGCCAGTACCCACAGGGGGTGAAGTTCGGTGACGACGACGATGATATTGCCAAGCTGGTGATCGCCATCGCCGCCCGCAATAACGAACATCTCGATGTGATCGCCGCCATTACCGGCGCTCTCGACGACGATGACGCCATTGTACGGCTGGCATCTACTCAAAGCGTGGACGAGATACTGCAGGTACTTAATCCGGCTTGAGCCTGAGCATCAATCATAAAAGAGCAAAGAGGAGCCGCTCCGCCGACCGTCATATGCCAAATATGGCATATACGAGCCAACGCGAATGTAACCACAGCGTGTGGGCGGAGCCGGGCCCCTCTACCGAGTGCACAGTATCTTGAATTCGTCAGTAACCCGGGACCCTCAGGTCCCCTTGAACAGGTGAACCCATGACAACCGCTATCCATTTTGGCGCCGGCAACATAGGCCGGGGCTTTATCGGTAAACTGCTGGCCGATTCCGGCATCGAGGTGACCTTTGCCGACGTCAACCAGCAACTTATCAGCGAACT
The DNA here is from genome assembly GCF_003075035.1 of Zobellella maritima. Classification (GTDB taxonomy): domain Bacteria; phylum Pseudomonadota; class Gammaproteobacteria; order Enterobacterales; family Aeromonadaceae; genus Oceanimonas; species Oceanimonas maritima. Next base: position 2,065,988 of record NZ_QCZE01000001.1, read on the forward strand.
CCAAAGCCGGCACAGCTATCCGGTGCACATCGTCGGCAGCGAAGTCCGTACCGAGATAGTCACCGGCGTGAACGCCGTTGATTCTACCCGCCCCGAGCTGATCGAGCTAATCGCCGACACCGATCTTATTACCACCGCCGTCGGCCCGACCGTGCTCACCCTGATCGCCAAGACGCTGGCTATCGGCCTGCAACTGCGCTTCGAACGGGACAACCAACGGCCACTCAATATCATCGCCTGCGAAAACCAGGTCCGCGGTACCAGCTTCCTGAAGGCCGAAGTGCTCAAACATCTGCCCGAACAATATCAGACCAAGCTGGAGCGCCATGTCGGCTTTGTCGACTCGGCGGTGGACCGCATCGTGCCTCCCTCCGCCGATGCCTCGGATCCGCTGGCGGTGACTGTCGAGTCCTTCAGCGAATGGATAGTGGATCAGACCCAGTTCAAGGGCGATGTCCCCGATATCAAGGGCATGGAGCCGACAGACAACCTGATGGCCTTTGTTGAACGCAAGCTGTTCACCCTCAACACCGGCCATATCATTACCGCCTACCTGGGCGCCCTGGCGGGCTATCGCACCATAGGTGAGGCCATCGCCGATGCGGACATCCGGGCTCAGGTCAAGGCTGCCATGCAGGAAAGCGGCGCCGTCCTGGTCAAACGTTATGGTTTTGACCAAGAGCAGCACCAGGCTTATATAGAGAAGATTCTCGGCCGCTTCGCCAACCCCCATCTGGTGGATGAAATCGACCGGGTCGGTCGCCAACCAATTCGCAAGCTGGGTGCCAATGACCGGCTGATCAAGCCGCTGCTGGGCACCCTGGAATATGGCATCGACAACACAAATCTGTTAAAAGGCATTGCGGCGGCGTTTTTCTATAAAAATGACGCCGATCCGCAAGCGGTAGAATTACAGCAGATGTTGGCCCAACAAGGGCTGCGCCCGGCTCTATCCCACTATACCGGCCTGGATCCGGACAGTGCATCTGCCGGTCGCATAGAGGAACTCTATCATCAGCTGAATCGCCATTCTGCATAATATCCCCGGTGAGGCGCCGTTCGCCTCACCTGACATGATTACTTGTGAGCATCGGGACCAGGAACGGTGATCCAGCTTGATTAATGTTTAGCAGTAAGAGCCCAAGAGCATGATAAACCATGAGCAAGAAGCCGAGATATTCGAACACCTGAACCAGGCGTCCAGTGCCAGGGGGTTTATTATCGCCATGGTGGATGTGTTCGATAACATGCTCGATCAGCTGATACAGAAGGTATTCCGCAAAGACGATTATGCTGTCAAATTCGCCGTTGAACCTCTACTCGGCAGCATGGGACCGCTGGCGGATTTGAACGTGCGCCTCAAGCTTATCTATGGCCTGGGGGTTATCGCGCAACCCCTGTATCAGGACATAGAGCAGCTGATCAAACTGCGCGACTTCCTCAACCGGCAAGGCCATGACTACCACATGATGGATCTGGAAATCACGGAAACCCTGCAGTCACTGCATATGGTCGCCAACATGGAGGTGCAACCCTTCTCCATGCCTGCACCTGCGGCAGATCTGGATCCCAATCTGCATCAGATGCAACTGGCCCGACAGGAACAGGTCATCCGCTCGGCCCTGATCCTGGCCGTGGCCGACGCCTGTAGTGAGATGATGAGAAGTAACCCCCTGTTTGCCGGCAGTTAAGACGACATCGCCTGCTCCACCCCCAGGCCGGCGCGTGCTCGGTCAAGCAATGCCGCTGCTCACCGAAGCCAATGCCCGCAACCTGGCCAACGCCTTACCGCACGATGAGCCCGATAACCGGGGGCCATGCATAAAAAATCACTCCCTTATCTTCGTTTGCCCCTTGCACCTTTGCGCTCAATCAGTATTGTGAGGTAGGAAATTTATTTACTCACTTCCAAGGGAAGGCACTTGATTATGAAAAAAGTAGGTCTGGTCGGCTGGCGCGGTATGGTTGGCTCGGTATTGATGAGCCGCATGGTAGAAGAAGGGGATTTCGCCCGTATCGATCCGGTGTTTTTCACTACATCCCAGGCTGGCCAGCCTGCCCCTGACTTCGGCAAAGACGCCGGCACCCTGCAGAACGCCTATGATATCGACGCCCTCAAGGCGCTGGATGTGGTCCTGACCTGCCAGGGCGGCGACTACACCAAGGAGGTCTATCCCAAGCTGCGTGCCGCCGGCTGGAACGGCTACTGGATCGACGCCGCCTCTGCCCTGCGCATGGACGACGAGGCACTGATCGTGCTGGATCCGGTCAACGGCAAGCAGATCCAGCAGGCGCTGGACAATGGCGTCAAGACCTTCGTCGGCGGCAACTGCACCGTCAGCCTGATGTTGATGGCCCTGGGCGGCCTGTTTGAGCAGGATCTGGTCGAGTGGGTGGCGGTGTCTACCTATCAGGCGGCCTCCGGTGGCGGAGCCCGCCATATGCGCGAACTGGTGACCCAGATGGGCATGCTGCGCGATGAAGTCGCCTCCGAACTGGCCGATCCCTCCTCCGCCATCCTTGAGCTGGAACGCAAGGTCACCGAGAAAACCCGTAGCGGCGAGCTGCCGGTCGACAACTTCGGGGTCCCCCTGGCCGGTAGCCTGATCCCCTGGATCGACTCCCAGCTGGAAAACGGCCAGAGCCGTGAAGAGTGGAAAGGCCAGGCCGAAACCAACAAGATCCTCGGCATCGAGCAGGCCATCCCGGTTGACGGCCTGTGCGTGCGCATCGGCGCCCTGCGCTGCCACAGCCAGTCGTTCACCATCAAGCTGAAGAAAGATCTGCCGATCAGTGACATCGAGCAACTGCTGGCCAGCCACAACGACTGGGTCAAGGTGATCCCCAACGATCGCCAGCTGTCGATGGAAGAGCTGACCCCGGCCGCGGTCACCGGCACCCTGAGCGTACCGGTCGGTCGTCTGCGCAAGCTGAACATGGGTCCCGAGTACCTGTCTGCCTTTACCGTGGGCGACCAGCTGCTGTGGGGTGCCGCCGAGCCCCTGCGCCGCATGCTGCACCTGCTGCCGTAAGCGCCATACCTGTTATGTTGAAAGCCCGCCACCCGGCGGGCTTTTTCGTGGCGGCTGGCCAATCCTAAACTTTGGGCCGGAAATCCAGAGACAACACTGCCACAAATTTTTGTTAACTTTGATGACAGCAAGAAATCGGACAAAGGGCACTGCTCCTCCGACACGCCGTAAACCCCTCCCTGGGGGCTCAGCCGCGCCATCCGTGGCGCGGATGGTCGGCTGAGCAGACACCCTTTGCCCTCCTCCGGGCAGCGGAGTCGCCTGATGATTCCTCCAACAGACAGCTCCGGGTCATGGAAGAGACAGCAGGGATTGCCTCAGCCGACCGTCACATGCCATGGACGGCATGTACCGAGCGTCACAGGGATGTGCTCGAAGCGTGTCGGAGGGAGGCAACCCTGCTGCCTCTTTATGCGCTATAGCCGATCAGCAGATTAGGTCTACACTGCCGATCATCCCACTTGTTCAATTTCTGTGCTCGGGTTAGGATCGCTCCCCTTTTTGCCGATCACGCCCAAGGAACGCCATGAAAACTTTTATTCCCAGCAAAGACGCCGCGCTAGAGGATTCAATTAGCTACTTCCAGCAACAACTGAGCGCCTTGGGCTTTAATATCGAAGAAGCCTCCTGGCTCAACCCGGTGCCCAATGTATGGTCTGTGCATATCCGCGACAAGGATTGCCCGCTGTGCTTCACCAACGGCAAGGGAGCCAGTAAGAAAGCCGCCCTGGCCTCGGCCCTGGGTGAATACTTCGAGCGGCTGGCCACCAACTATTTCTTCGCCGACTTCTACCTGGGTCAGGACATCGCCCGGGGCGACTTCGTGCACTATCCCAACGAAAAGTGGTTCCCGCTGACCCAGGACAACAGCCTGCCGGCCGGGCTGCTCGACGACTATACCCGCGGCTTTTACGATCCCGACGGCGAACTGACCGCCGATATGCTGATCGACCTGCAGTCGGGCAATGCCGAACGCGGCATCTGCGCCCTGCCCTTCGCGCGCCAGGACAACGGCCAGACCGTCTATATTCCCATGAACATAGTGGGCAACCTCTACGTATCCAACGGCATGAGCGCCGGCAACACCCGTACCGAGGCCCGCACCCAGGGGCTGTCGGAGGTATTCGAGCGCCATATCAAAAACCGCATCATCAGTGAGCGCATCAGCCTGCCGACCATTCCCGCCGAGGTCATGGCCCGTTATCCCCATATCCAGGAATCGATCGCGGCACTGGAAGCGGAAGGCTTCCCCATCCATGCCTTCGATGCCTCCCTGGGCGGCGAATATCCGGTGATCTGCGTGGTGTTGTTCAACCCGGCCAACGGGACCTGCTTCGCCTCGTTCGGCGCCCATCCCCGCTTTGAGGTGGCCCTGGAACGCACCGTCACCGAGCTGCTGCAGGGCCGTAGCCTGAAGGATCTGGACGTGTTCGTGCCGCCTTCTTTCGAAGACGACGAAGTGGCCGATCACCACAACCTGGAAACCCACTTCATCGACTCCTCGGGCCTGATCAGCTGGGACATGTTCAAGGAGCAGGCCGACTTTGAATTTGCCGACTGGGATTTCAGCGGCAGCTCAGAGCAGGAGTTCAGCCACCTGATGGCCATCTTCAACAAGCTGCAGCAGCCGGTGTATATCGCCGACTACGAGCACCTGGGTGTCTATGCCTGCCGCATCCTGGTGCCCGGCATGTCCGATATCTACCCGGTGGAAGACATGCTGCTGGCCAACAACAACATGGGTGCCCACCTGCGCGCCACCATCCTCAGCCTGCCCGGCTCGGATGCCGATGCCGAGCAGCTGATGGGCTTCTATGAGCAGTTGGAAGAGGAAGGCCTGGACGACTTTACCCGGGTCCGGGAGCTGATAGGCGTCGCACCCAACAAGGGCACCGCCTGGCATACCCTGCGGGTGGGCGAACTGAAAGGCATGCTGGCGCTGGCCGCCGGCGAGTTGGAAACCGCCCTGGATTATGCCGACTGGACCCTGAGCTTCAATGCCTCGGTCTTCACCGACGCCCGCCAGCGTTACTACCGCTGCCTGAAGGCTTCCCTGGAACTGCATCTGGACGACAGCCGGCAGCCGGAACAGTACAGGGCCGCCTTCGAAAGCATGTACGGCGCCGATACCGTCGCTCAGGCCTGGCAGCAGATTGCCGGTACGGCTCGTTTCCACGGCCTGACCGTCGCCGATGAAAGCCTGAAGGACTTTGCCGCCCACCAGGCGCTGCTGGCCACCTATGAAAAACTGCAAAAGGCCAAGCGCGCCGCCAAGCGCTAAAGGAAGTGCCCGGTAACCAACATGGTTGCCGGCATTGCCTCAAAGAACAGACCCCGGCCAGGCCGGGGTCTTGCTTTTTCAGTCCCTATTACCCGCCGTCAGCCGTCAGGATTTCTTATCCTGCAGCATTTGCTGCAGGCCGGCGGTATCAATGGCGCCCGGGATCAGGGTACCGTCGGCAAACACCAGAGCCGGCGTACCGTTCAACCCCAGGCCGCGAAACAGGGCCATATTCTGGTTGAGCTTGTCGGTAATGCCCTTGCTGTCGGCCCTGGCCTGCAAGGTATCCACATCCAGCCCGGCCTTGTCGGCAATGCTTTTCAGAGCCCCGGCCTGCACCCGCTGCTGGCTCATCATCACCTGATGTAATTCTTCATATTGCCTGGGAGATTCCTGAGCGGCTGCCAGTGCCAGGCGGGCAGCCTTCACCGAATCCGGCCCCAGAATACCGATATCCTTGACGATCACCTTTAGTTCCGGCTCGGTTTTCAGCACCTCCAGCAGGGTGGCATTGAGGCGCCGGCAGTAGGGACAGTTGTAGTCGGTAAAATACACCATCTCGATGCTGCCCTTGGGATTGCCCATGACACCATCCGTCTTGCTGGCAAACAGCAGCTTTGACTGCTCACGAACCTGGGCCTCGAACTGCTTTTGCTGGGCCAGTCGGTCATTTTCTTCCAGTTTTATGATGGCTTCACGCAGTATTTCGGGCTGCTCAAGCAAGGTTTCCCTGACCAGCTTCTGGAACTCTTCCCTGCTCATCTCGGCCTGGGCCGTCGGTGCAACAGACAGCATCAACAGGGGAGCAAGGGATAACAGCAGTCGTTTCTTCATAGGGTTCTCGCTTTCAGTAGAGTGTGATCTCAGTAACAGACAGGCTCAGCTGCAAAAAGTGCTCATCCGCATTACTTATTCAGATAGTCCCGATCATAAAAAGTACAGACCCACTGGGGACGGAATACAACCAGCAGGGTCAGCGCCATGCCATTGAGCAGGGCTTCGGGAAACAGCAATAGGGGTAGTATGCTCAGATAATTATCGACTACCGTATTCCAGCTATAGATACCAGCATCGGCAATATAAACGGCAAAGGCAATGCTTTTCACGGCAATTGCCAGCGCACCATTGAAAAAACCGGCAACAAAAATATACACAAACAGATGGCGGGTTAAGTAGCTGTAGCTCAACAAAAACACGAAATAGCTGGTGGAGATGGGTAATATCACCCCCAGCATCAGATTCATCCCAAAATGCGCCCAGCCCTCGAAACCGAACAGAGTCACCAGCAACAGGCTGAGCAGCGCCATAAACTGGCTCATACGCCAGCCCAGCATCAGGGCAAGCGTGGTCAATCCCAGGAAGTGAAACTCCAGCCCCTCCTTGATACCCGCCTGCAACATCCACAGCGGCACCAGGGCGATGGCACTGCCGAAGCACAGATGCTGATAAGACTTGTCGCTTAGCAACCGGGACCAGTTAGCTCCCCGGCCGGCCAATACCAGTATGCCCAGATTCAGCAACCACAGGATCAATGCGGACTCCTTTTTATCATGACTATGGCCTTCCATACTCTTGGGACGAGCGTCGGCTCGAGCGCCTTGTCATGGAAGTCCTCCATCCGCAGAATTTCTGACATCCCGGACGAACACCAGCGAGATATTCTGAAAAATCAGAACGCGCCCCTTTGAGCTGTAAAAAATACTCATGCACATCATAAGCTTAAACAAAAATAACAGCTCATTAACCCTTGGCATCAAAAGTGCATAGTTATGGATGCACTCTCATAACCAAGGAATTACACCAATGAAGGTAATCAAACAATTCTTGCTCGGCACCACCCTCGCCCTGTCGGTCACCAGCGCCCAGGCCGCAGAATTTATCAATGTACTCACCGGCGGCACCAGTGGCGTCTACTACCCGCTAGGCGTGGCTATTTCCCAGCTCTATGGTGAGCATATCCCCGATGCCAGGGTCCAGGTACAGGCTACCCGCGCTTCCGGCGAAAATCTTAACCTGTTGCAGAAAGAACGGGGCGAAATCGGTTTTGCCCTGGCCGACAGTGTCGCCGATGCCTGGAACGGCATCGAGGAAGCCGGCTTCAAGGTGCCGCTAAAAAAACTCAGGGCGGTCGGTTCCACCTACTCCAACTACATCCAGATAGTAGCCCGGGCCGACAGCGGCATTAAAACCCTGGCAGATCTGAAAGGCAAACGCATTTCGGTGGGTGCCCCCAGCTCGGGTACCGAACTCAATGCCCGCGCCATCTTCAAGGCTGCCGGCATCGGCTACGATGATTTCTCACGCACCGAATACCTGCCCTTCGGCGAGTCGGTCGAACTAATGAAGAACCGTCAGCTGGACGCCACCCTGCAATCCGCCGGCCTTGGCATGGCCGCCTTCCGCGATCTTGCCTCCCATGCGCCTGTGGTTTTTATCCCGATTCCCGCCGAGCTGGTGGCCAAAATCGGTAACGATGCCTACCGGGCCAGCCAGATCCCGGCCGGTACCTATACCGGTCAGGATGAAACTGTCCCCACCGTCGCCATCAGCAATCTGCTGATCACCCATAGCAAGGTCAGTGACGATGTCGCCTACCAGATGGCCAGACAGGTCTATGAAAACCTGCCGGCACTGCGTAATGCCCACAATGCCGCCGACGGCATCGACCCCGAGCTGGCCCTCGAGGGGCTGCCCCTGCCGCTGCACCCCGGTGCCGAACGTTACTTCAAGGAAAAAGGCCTGATCAACTAACCAGTCCGGGCCCGGCCGGGAAAATACCGGGCCCGCCCACCCAAAACGAGTTAACCGTTCAACACGGCAGTCTTCATTGATGAATGACTGAGGAGATAAAAATGAGCAGTACCGGTACCCGGCCCCATGCACTGATCTTTTACGGTGCCCTGGCCTTTTCCCTCTTCCAGATTATCACCGCCGCCTTCAGCCCGCTCTCTACCACTGTGGTGCGGGCCATTCACGTCGGCTTCCTGCTGTTTCTGGTCTACCAGCTGTACGGTGCCCGCGGTCAGTCGCTGTCCCGACCTTCCATCTGGGGTTCACTGCTCGGCGGCGTCGCCCTGCTGTTCGCCGGATATCACTGGTGGTTTGAGGCGGAGCTGATTTATCGCGCCGGCGAGATGAACCAGGCTGACTGGCTGATCGGCGGCGTCACCCTGTTGATGGTATTCGATGCTGCCCGCCGGCTGATGGGCTGGGCCCTGCCGTTGATTTGCCTGATCTTTGTCGGCTACGCCCTGGGCGGGCAGCACCTGCCCGACGCCCTGATGCACAGAGGCTATGGCCTGGATCAGCTGGTGTCCCAGCTGGCGTTCAGCACCGAAGGCATCTACGGTACCCCGACCTATGTGTCTTCCAGCTATATCTTCCTGTTTATCCTGTTCGGTGCCTTCCTTGAACAAGCGGGTATGCTCAAACTGTTCAACGATGTGGCCATCGGTTCGGTAGGACACACCCGTGGCGGCCCTGCCAAGGTATCCGTGCTGTCTTCCGGCATGATGGGCACCATCAACGGCTCTGGGGTGGCCAATGTGGTCAGCACCGGTCAATTCACTATCCCGCTGATGAAAAAATTCGGCTACAAGGCCGACTTCGCCGGGGCGGTGGAAGCCACCAGCTCTATGGGTGGCCAGATCATGCCGCCGGTGATGGGTGCCGTGGCTTTTATCATGGCCGAAACCATCAATGTCCCGTATGTGGACATCACCAAGGCCGCGCTAATCCCGGCCGTACTGTATTTCTTTACCGTGTTCCTGATGGTGCACCTGGAAGCCGGCCGTGCCGGCCTCAATGGCCTGCCCAAGGCCGAATGCCCCAACCCGCTGGCCGCCCTCAGGCAACGCTGGTACCTGCTGCTGCCGCTGGTGGCCCTGGTGGTGATGCTATTCTCCGGTTTTACCCCGCTATTCGCCGGTATGATGGGCCTGGCGCTAACCACAGTGCTGATCATGGCCAATGGCGTAGCCACTCACCTGGGTGCCAGGGGCTTGCGCTACGGCTTCTGGATTGCCCTGGGTCTGGCCTGTGCCACCTTCAACCAGTTCGGCATTACCGCCATCTTCGTGGTGGTCGCCGTACTGGCGGTGCTGTTGTTGGTCAAGCGTGAACAGGACATTCTCGGCACCGTGGTCAATGCCCTCTATCAGGGTGCCCTGCATGCCCTGCCGGTGGGGGTAGCCTGTGCCCTGGTGGGCATCATTATCGGAGTCATTTCCCTGACCGGTGCCGCTACCATTGTTGCCGGCTATATTATCCAGCTGGGTGAGCACAGCCTGCTGCTGTCGCTGGTGCTGACCATGTTTACCTGCCTGGTGCTGGGCATGGGCATTCCTACCATCCCCAACTACATCATCACCAGCTCGATCGCCGCTCCGGCCCTGCTGGAGCTGGGCGTGCCGCTGATCGTCTCCCATATGTTCGTGTTCTATTTCGGTATCATGGCCGATCTGACGCCACCGGTGGCACTGGCCGCGTTCGCCGCCTCGCCTATCGCCAAGGCCTCCGGCCTGAAAATCGGCATCCGCTCGCTGCAGATCGCCATTGCCGGTTTTATCGTGCCCTATATGGCGGTCTATAGTCCCGAACTGATGTTACAGGGTGATGCCGGCACCCTGGCCACCCTTTTCGTGGTATTCAAGGCCCTGCTGGCTGTATCCCTGTGGGGCATGGGCGCCATCGGCTTCTGGCTGAACCCGCTGGCCTGGTGGGAGCGTATGACCATGATCGCCGCCGCCGCCCTGCTGGTGTTCTCGCTGCCGATGACCGACGAAGTGGGCCTGATACTGTCCGCCCTGCTGCTGGGCCGCCACTGGCTGCACAACCGTCGTCGGCAGAAGCTGGCGGTAGCCTGATGCTGTGCCTCGGTACGGCAACGGCCAAGGTGGTGCTGGTAACCGCCGGCTTCACCCTCAGCTGGATGCATTCGGTCGAGAAGATAACATGGCAAGAGCATTACCGGTTGGACAACCAGGGGTTGCTGCTCACCGAGGCCCGGGTACAAGGGTCGGGGGCCGGCATGGAGCCGCCCCCCGAGGCGCGCCTGCAGGATGGTGCCTGGTATTGGCAGCCCAATATCCGCCTGCCGCAGGTAGTCCTTGCCGATTCTGAATTTACCGCCGATTATACCCTGTGCCTGGACTCGGGCCTGTGCCGCCCGCTCAGCCACTGGCTGCCGGCCGGGCAAGGCGTAACCCTCAGTGCCTGTACCCACACGGAGGTCAACTGAATATCAAAGTAAAAACGCGCCTGTCAGGCCTGCTGTTGCTGCTGTTTGCCCTTGTACTGGTGGGGATCTGGCGCAGCAGCTGGCAACGCCTGGCCACAGAGCAGGAGCTGCAGGCCCAGCAGCAACTGCTGCTCTACCGCACCACGCTGGAGGCGGAAATTGCCCGTTTCGAGAATATTCCCCGCGTGCTGCAATCACACCCCGTGCTACTGGCCGCCCTGGCGAAACCGGAAGATCCCGACAGGATAACCCAGGCCAACCTGCTGCTTGAACGGATAGGTCGGGAAACCGGTGCCGAAACCCTGTACCTGATGGATGCCGGTGGCTTCGCCCTGGCGACCGGCAACTGGAATACCCCGACCTCCTTTATTGGCCAGAACTACCGCTACCGCCCCTACTTCAAGGACGCATTACAAGGCAGCTTCGGTGAATTTTATGGGGTGGGAGCCACCACCGGCGTACCCGGTTATTTCTTCGGCCTGCCGCTGGGCTCCCCCAACAGTCCCAGTGGTGTGCTGGCGGTCAAGATCAGCCTGCTGGCCCTCGAGCACAGCTGGCAGCCGAGTCGGGAGCTGCTGATGGTGGTCGACTCGGACCAGGTAGTCGCCCTGGCCTCTCGCCCGGAATTGAAGTTCAAGACCCTGGCCCCTTTGACCACGGAAGCGCGCGAGCGGTTGGCCACCACCCGCCAGTATGTGCCCATGCGGCTGGAACCACTGGAGCTCGGCATCGAAGGCCGGCAACGGCAATGGCAGGGCCATCGCTACCTGGTCAGTGAATTGCCACTGGCTCGGCTGGGCTGGCGCTTGCAGCTCTGGTGGCCCAGCGCGCCCCTGTATGCCCATGCCAACCTGGTGACCGCCACCCTGGGCTTCAGCCTGGTTACCCTGCTATCGCTGCTGCTCTACTGGCGCCAACGCAGACGTTATATCCGGGTGCAGTTAAAGGCCAAGGGCGAGCTGGAACACAAGGTGATGGAGAGGACCGCCGCCCTGGCCGCCAGCAACCGTCAACTAGAGTGGCAGGTGCAGGAACGTATCCAGGCCGAGGCCAGGCTCAGATCCATGCAACATGAGCTGATCCAGAGCAACCGGCTGGCGGCCCTGGGACAGATGGCGGCCAGCGTTGCCCATGAAGTCAACCAGCCGCTGACCGCGTTAAAAAACCAGTCGGCCAATACCCTGATGCTGGCCCGGCGAGCCATGTACCCCCAGGTGGAGGAAAGCCTGCAGACCATGGGACGGCTGGTGGATCGCATGGCCCGGCTCACCTCCCAGCTGAAGCTGTTTGCCGCCACCCGTCGCACCACCGCCGGCCGGGCCCGGCCGCAGCACGCCCTGAACAATGTCCTGAGCTGGCTGCAACCCAAACTGGACGAGCAGGGTGTGGAACTGCACCACCGGCTGGATCCGGAGCTGAACCTGCCGATGGAGTTGCACGCGCTGGAGCAGGTGCTGGCCAACCTGATCGGCAACAGCCTGGATGCCCTGGCGGGCAAGGATGGGGGGCTCATCGGCCTGGAAGCCGGCCCGCAGCGACTGACATTATGGGACAATGGCCCCGGTATTGATGCCGCCCTGATCGACAAGGTGACCGAGCCCTTCTTCTCCACCAAGCAGCTGGGACAAGGGTTGGGATTGGGCCTGGCCATAGCGCGGGACCTGGTGGAAGCCAGTGACGCCCGGCTGGTCATTCGCCAGCATGAGGGTGGCGGTGTCGAATTTATCATTGGATGGACGGATGAACAGCATAGAGATTGAAGTCTGGCTGGTGGAAGACGACGACGATGTCCGCCAGACCCTGTTACAGACCCTGCAACTGTCGGATATCAAGGCCCGCGGCTTTGCCCGGGCCGAGCAGGCGCTGCAGGCCCTGGGCCAGGGGGCGCCTGTGGTCCTGTTGAGCGACGTACGCCTGCCGGGTATGGATGGCCTGGCCCTGCTGCAAAACGTGCAGCAACAGGATCCGGAACTGCCCGTGTTGCTGCTCACCGGCCACGGCGATATCCCCATGGCGGTGACCGCCATGCGCCTCGGCGCCCAGGACTTTTTTGAAAAACCCTATGAACCGGAGCAGTTGCTGCGCAGCCTGCACCGAGCCATGGACAGGCGCGCGCTGGTGCTGGAGAACCGGCTGTTGAGGCAACGGCTGGCCGAAAAGAACAACGCCGGTTTGCTGCTCGGCCATGACCCGCAAATCGAACAGCTGCGCCGCCAGATCGACAATATTGCCGACACCAGTGCCAGCGTGCTGATCCTGGGAGAAACCGGCACGGGCAAGGAGATGGTGGCCCGCAGCCTGCATCAGGGCAGCGGACGCAAGGGCCACTTTGTAGCGGTCAACTGTACTGCTCTGCCCGAATCTATTTTCGAAAGCGAGATGTTCGGCGCCGAGGCCGGCGCCTTTACCGGGGTGACCAAACGACGGCTCGGCAAAGTGGAGCATGCCGACGGCGGCACCCTGTTTCTCGATGAGATCGAGGGTATGCCCCTCAACCTGCAGGCTAAAATGCTACGGGTATTGCAGGAATCGGCGCTGGAGCGGTTGGGTGGCAACAAGCTGATCCCGGTGGATGCCCGCCTGGTGGCCGCCACCAAGGTGGACCTGAAGGCCGCCGGTGAGGCCGGCCTGTTCCGGCCCGATCTCTATTACCGCCTGAATGTGATCACCCTCACACTCCCGCCACTGCGCGAGCGCCGGGCCGATATTCCCCTGTTGTTCCTGCATTTTGTCGAGCAGGCCAAAGGACAATATAACCGGGATGTACCACCGCCCGGCGACGGCCTGTTACAAGGGCTGGTATCCCGGGACTGGCCGGGCAATGTGCGGGAGCTGCGCCATCACGCAGAACAATATGTACTGGGGGTACTGACCGAACCCGGCTCCGGTCAAAACCTTTCCCTCCCCCTGCAGCTGGCCCGGATGGAACAGCAGCTGATCAACAATGCCATGGTCCGGGCCGGAGGCAATGTGGCCCTGGCCGCCGAGCGACTGGGGATCCCCAGGAAAACCCTGTACGACAAGCTGGCTAAATATAAATAATTATTGCCATATGATTAAATAACTCTTTCCCGACAAGCACAAATCATTGTTACTGAGGGCTTGGCTGTTAAGACTTAACTTGATTGGCACTCAAGCGGCGTCATTCCTGGCGCCAACGGCCTGCTTATCGTTTATTTCCCCCTGTCCGAGCGCGGTTAAATAAAACGGGATTTGGTCATTTTCCTGGCTTAAATTCTTTTCCCCCCTCAACCATCAATCCAGCAGTCAGCTGCTATGCTTGGAGAAAATAACACCCCCAACAACTTTAAAGGCCAGGACGGCCGATATACTTCGGGTGAAGCAATGTCATCGCTTAAAAAGGTGCCCCGACTATCCTGTGATAGTTTTTCATACGGAGCTATCACACTGTTGCTGCTGACGGTTGCCCTGTTCAGCTGGTTTTCCAGCCAGTATTGGCTAAATCAGAGGATCCATCTGTTGTTGCAGGATTTGCAGCAACAAAGCCAGCTGGTGGCCATGGCCGCCTCCCGCGAATTACAAAATCATACCCGTACCGTAGAGAATATTGCGGTGGCACTGGCAGGCTTGTCCAGTACCCAGCAACTGCTACGCAATCCAAGAATGACCAGCCGATTCAATGAAGATCTACAACACTACTCCCAGGCATTTGGATTGGAGGATATCTGGCTGGTCGATGGCCATGGCAAGGTCTTTGCCTATGGCAATCGACTCCCCAGCTCTGTCAACCAGGCTCTGCCCCTGCCCCCCGGCAAGCTGACGGCGATATTAAAAGACGGTAGCGTGCACCGGTTTGCGTTGGATCCCGACACCGGCAAGCCGGCTTTTTACTATGCCTTCCCTCTGACCCGGCAAAAAAGGATAGTGGCCGCCCTGATCATCAAGACCAGCCCGAACGAAATGACCAACCTGGTGCTGCATATCAATACCCTGGTCACGGACAGCGACGGGGTTATCCTGCTGGCCGATAAACCGGAATGGATGCTTCATCCCCTCACCCCTCTCCTTCGGAAGCAACCGCAGGATACCTTGTTCCCCCTGTTGCAGGGCACCAGCCCCCTGTTACCGGATATACAGTTATTTGGACCGCAACGGCTGCCCATAGTGCAGTACCAGGCCGAACAGCCGGAAGCGGATTATCGGGTTCATGCCATCGCCGATGCCCAGCCGGTATACACCCTGGCAGAGAACAAGGATCGCCTGTCCGGCCTGGTGGCCGTGGGCGTGACCGGCTCCTTGTGGGGACTGATCCTGACGGTGCTGACCCTCAAGCGCAACAAGAAATACCGCGCAACCATGAGCCGCGCCAACGACGAGCTGGTACGCCTCAATCAACAGTTGAAATCATTGGCGACCACCGACTTCCTGACCTACTGCCCCAACCGGCGGTCCGCCGAAACCCGGCTGCAGCAGGAGCTGGCCAACGCGCGTCGTTACGGCAGCCCACTCTGTATCCTGACCCAGGATCTGGATTATTTTAAACATATCAATGACCAGTACGGCCATGATGTGGGCGATCAGGTACTGCAGCACTTTGCCAAACACATCCGTGAGGCCATCCGGGATACGGATCTGTTCGCCCGCACCGGTGGTGAAGAGTTTCTGCTTATCCTGCCGCAAACCACACTGCAGCAGGCGCTGCCGCTCACCCAGCGGCTGCTTGACAATATCTCGGCCACGCCGCTGTATCTGGTCGACAAGACCGTCTCCATCAGCTTCAGCGGCGGCCTGATCCAGGCCCATGAAGACGAAACCATGAATGAATTGCTGGCCAGGGCCGACCGGGCCCTGTACAGCGCCAAGGAGGCCGGCCGCTGCCGGATCCATACGGAGTAGCCGCTCAGCATAAAACCGCCCAAAAGCGGCATGAGGCGGCCGGGAGGAAGCCTGGTCTCAGTCCTTAACCAGGCTGTAGGTCATTTTATTGAGGGTAGCGGTTACCGCCAGCTGGCGGTTTTCTTCGTGGCTTATCTGCACCAGCAGATAGTCAAGCTCCGGCGCCACCCAGAAGCGGGTCTTGCGCTTGCTGTCACCTCGGTCTCGTTCGACAATCAGGGTATCGTAAGTACCGATCCCGGTTTTAACGGCCTCTTTCCCCACCACATTGAACCTGGTCCACTTGATTTCCTCATCCCGTACCACGGGGTAATTCAGGCTTTGCTTGCCGGCGATCAGATCGCAACGGGCTTCGAAGAAGAAGCTGACCGGATCAAGGGCGCCTTCTTTGGTCGACAATAGCTTGTTGCCGTCTTTCCCCTGGGATAACACCATATGGGTTTGCTTATCGAACACCAGCCGTTCTTCCCGGGTAACACCGACGGCCTTCGCCCTGTAATTGAAGGTATCCGGTCGGGCACTACAGTCCTGCCAGCCAAAACTGGCCTTCTGCTCAACATCCAGCAACCAGTGGGACAGGGAAAAATTCACATGATACTGGTCTTTATTGCGGTCGATGACCAGGGTGTTGACTCCGCGGGTCTGGTCGCCATTCAGGTTCACCGAAAACTCGGCATTCAATCGGTCAATATCTGCACCATGGGCGGTGCCCGCCGCCAGTCCCAACAGGATAGCCAAACTTTTTTTCAACATATTTACCTCTTAACCAGTGTGTGCCGGGCAACAGCAGCGATCCCTGGCCGACAGCATTGCATTGGAGAACACTTCGATTTCGGATTGGACAGCGGGATTTGTCAGTTGTTCGGCAACACCATCCGTTTACCGGATGGCCGCTTTCATTCACCGCATGATCACGAAATGCGCCCGTTGCGGTTCTCACCATGGGAGTTAGGCCCTATCATAGCAAGATAACGGCGAGAACCGATCATTGCCCTCCTCAAGATAAACAGCACAAGGATCAGACACCCCCATGGAGACTGGCTACAGCATTATTATTGCCGATGACCATCCGCTGTTTCGCAATGCCCTGCACCAGGCCGTGCAACTGGCCGTTGCGGGAGTCCAGCTGCACGAGGTTGACAGCATCGACAACCTGATGCGGTTGCTGACCGAAGTGACCGATGTGGATCTGTTGCTGCTGGATCTGAAAATGCCCGGCGCCAGCGGCTTCTCAGGCCTGGCGCAGTTGCGCAATCAATATCCGGGACTGCCGGTAGTGGTGGTATCCGCCAGTGAAGAACCGGCTGTTGTGCAGCAGGCTATGCGCTTCGGCGCCATGGGATTTATACCCAAATCGGCCCCCATGCCGACCCTGGTCGGGGCCCTCAACAGCATATTGGCCGGGGATCCCTGGTGGCCCGAAGGGATAAACCTGGAAGAGGATGCCGGAGATGATCTGGTGGAGCGCCTGGCCAGCCTCACTCCCCAGCAATACAAGGTGTTGACCATGCTCTCGGAAGGCAAGCTCAACAAGCAGATCGCCTACGAACTGGAGGTGTCCGAGGCGACCGTCAAGGCTCATGTCACCGCCATCTTTCGTAAGCTGGGGGTCCAAAATCGTACCCAGGCGGTGATCGCCCTGTCTCAGCTGGACAGTGGGGCTCTCTGACTGGGACAGGCCCATGTCCTGCCTCTGCTCACACCAGCAGGTGCTGCAGCAGGGCCCTCAGCTTGAGCGGTTTGACCGGTTTGCTCAGGTAGCCCAGGTCCAGCTGTTGCAGCTGGGCCAGCAACTCCGGCTGGCGATCCGCACTGATAATCGCCGCCGGTATGTCACCCAGTTCCCGACGCAGCATATTCACCGCGGCAACGCCGGTTTCCCCCTCATCCAGATGATAATCTGACAGAATAACCTGCGGCATAAAGCCCTGTCGGCAGCGCTCGCGGGCCTGCTCACCGTTGGCCGCCAGGGTCAGCTCACAACCCCAGCGTTCCAGCAGGCTGGCCATGGCCGCCAGTATGTCCGCCTCATTATCGATGCATAGCACCCTGACCCCGGCCAGCAGCCCGGCCGGGACCGGCGGTCGCACGGCCCCCGCCGCCTGCATCCGTGCCGGGGCCTCGGCCCTCGGCAGGATCACACAAAACCCCGAGCCCTTGCCTTCGACCGAATGGACATCCAGGGTATGGCCCAGGATACCCGCCAGGCCCTTGGCGATAGCCAATCCCAGGCCCAGCCCCTGCTGATGGTTCCTAGCCCCATGTTCCAGTCGCAGGAACTCGTCAAAGATCACCCCCAGCTTGTCCGCCGCAATCCCGGGACCATTGTCCCAGACCTCGATGCGCACCTGCTCTCCCTGACGGCGAGCCCCCAGCAGGATGCGTCCCCCGGGGTTATAACGCAGTGCATTGGTCAGAAAATTCTGCAGGATACGACGCAGCAACCGCGGGTCGCTGTGCACATACAGTCGGCTGCGAACGGCCTCGAATCGGCCCCCCTCCTGCTCGGCCAGCGCCCCGAACTCCGCCTGCAAGGTATCGAACAAGCCATTGAGCGCAAAGACGGTCGGCCTGGCGGTCAGCTTGCCTGACTCCAGCCGGGAGATGTCCAACAGATCGGAAATCAACTCCTCCGCCGCACTCAGGGAGCGATCAATATGGCCGGCCAGCCGCCGGCTTTCTTCATCACCCGAGGTTTCCAGCCAGGAAGAGGCAAACAACTTGGCGGCATTGAGCGGCTGCATCAGATCATGACTCACCGCCGCCAGGAAACGACTCTTTGAGGCATTGGCTCGTTCGGCCTGACGTGTCGCCGCCAGCAGTTGCTGATTTACCGTCGACAGCTCGTGGGTACGCTCGACCACCCTGGCCTCCAATACCTCGTTGGCGTCTTTCAGCAACTTTTCGGCCTGCCGGAAAGTGGTAATATCGTTGAAGGTCATGACGAAACCGCCACCGGGCATGGGATTGCCCTGCATTTCGATCACCCGGCCATCGGGCCGGGTTCGGGAAGAAACATGAGCCGTGCCGGCTCGCATATGGGCGACCCGCTTGTCCACATGCTGCTGTACCGTACCCGGACCGCAGAGGCCGCGCTCCGCATTATAGCGGATGATATCGGCAATCGGCCTGCCCGCCTGGATAAGGCCGGGAGGGTAATGAAACAGCTCAATATAGCGCTGGTTCCAGGCCACCAGCCGCAGGTCCTTGTCGACCACGGAAATACCCGGGCCGATATGCTCTATCGCCCCCTGCAACAGACCGCGATTGAAGCGAAAGACATCGCCGGCCTCATCGACGATGGCCACCAGCTCATCCAGCTCCATGGAATGTCCCTGCAGGGCCGAGGCCAGCACCAGGCGGGCGGAAGAAGCCCCGAAGACCCCGGCCAGCACCCGTTCCGCATGACGGATCAAGCCGGGAGGTGCCTGCATGCCGGCATCCAGGCTGCCTTGCTCGGCGGCGTAACGGGAAAAGGCCCGTTTTACCCGTACCTCGCCGGCAAAGCGGGAGGCCAGCTGCTCCAGCTCCCGGACCGTGACTCTGGCCCGATACAGGTCCCCCTCGTCCCGGGCCTGTCGTCCGGCAAAGGCTGCGGCCTGAAAGCGTTCGCTGACGGTGGTAAGCGACAGCCAGGAACCCAGCAGATAACCGGCCAGATTCACCAGCAGGCTGAGCAATATGCCCCAGGTGACATGGCTCATGTCGGCCAGGGCCCCCCAGGCAGGGGGTGTCAGCATGCGCAGCAGGAAGTTGCTGTCGGCATCACCGGCAAACATGCCGGTGCCCGCCATCAGGTTGAGCAGCCACATCAGCATGCCCAGGCTCAGCCCCCAGTAGGCGCCACGCCGGTTACCGCCACGCCAGAGCAGACCCAGCACCAGGGGCGGGGCAAACTGGGCGATGGCGGCAAAGCTCAGGTAGCCGATACGGGACAGGCTGTTGATCTCACCCAGCCAGAGGAACACCAGCCAACCGGTCAGCATGATCACGACGATGGCGGATCTCCGGACATTGAGCAGCAGCTCGGCGAAGTCCTTGAACTCACCGCCCTGCAACTGGCGGCGGCGCAGGATCATCGGCAGCGCCAGATCGTTGCTGACCATGATCGCCAGGGCAATGGTGGAGATAATCACCATGGCAGTAGCCGCCGAAGCGCCACCGATAAACGCCAGCACCGCCAGCAACTGACTGTCGAAGGCCAACGGCAGGCTGATCACATAGGTATCCGGAGCCGTGTCGGCAGGCAGCCACTGCTGACCGGCCAGGGCCAGGGGAAGCACGAAAATCCCCATCAGGAACAGATATATGGGAAAGATCCGTCGAGCCCAGTGCAAGTCTGCCGGATCATGGTGCTCCACCACCGTCACATGGAACTGACGGGGCAGACAGATGACGGCACTCATGGATACCAGGGTATAGACTCCCATATCCAGCAGGTTGGCGCTGCTGACCCCTGTCAGGCGGCCGATAAAGTCCTGGGCTATCATCACCCGCTGCTGGTTGGGGTAGGCCAGGATCAGCCAGCTGGCAAAGGCTCCGATGGTGATAAAGGCAACCAGCTTGACCACCGACTCCACCCCAATCGCCACTATCACTCCCCGCTGGTGTTCGGTGGCATCGATATGACGGGTACCGAACAGCAGAATAAACAGGGTCAACAGCAGGGTCACCATAAAGGCGACCTGATCCGCATCGTGGCTGCCGCCGACGATGTCGGGCGCCACCATATTCAGCCCCAGCAAGATGGCTTTGAGCTGCAGGGCGATATAGGGCAGGACGCCGATCACCGCGATCAGGGTGATGTAGGCCGCCAGCCGCTGGGACTTGCCATAACGGGCGGCAATGAAATCGGCGATGGAGGTAATGTGTTCCCGTTTGGCAACATCAATCAGCCGAGCCACAAAAGAGCCGAACAGAGTGAAAACCAGTATCGGCCCCAGATAGATGGCGAAGTAGGGCCAGGGATCCGAACTGGCCTGGCCGACGGTACCGAAAAAGCTCCAGGAGGTGCAGTAGATGGCCAGCGACAGGCTGTACAGCAAGGGCCGCAGGCGCCGGGACGAGGCACCCAGCTTGATCCTGTCCCCCAACCAGGCACAGATAAACAGCAGTGCCAGATAAGCCAGGGAAATATTGATCACGGTCCAGCCCTGCATCAGGCCTCCTGGGCGGCCGGCCCGGGCCTGGACCAGAGCAGCCAGAACACCGGCAGCACCGCCAGCCCCATCAGCCAGAAGGTCTGGCCGGCCAGCATCGGAAACAGCTGGCCACAGAGCACCAGCAGCAGGGCTAGCGATAAGCCCTGGGGAATGGCCGCGTACAGCGCCTGGGTGCCAATAATGGCCCTGTCATCCAGCTCCCGGGTAATAAAGCGCACCGCCCCCAGATGACTCAGGCAGAAGGTGCCCGCATGCAGGAGCTGAGCAAGTATCATCCACCCCAGCTCGGTAGTGGCGCCCATGATGCCCCAGCGCACCAACGCACATAACCCCCCGGCTAGCATTAGCTGGCGGGCGGAAAAACGGGTCAGCCACTTTTTATCCATCAGGAAGGCACAGATCTCCGCCAATACCCCCAGCCCCCACAGGTAGCCGATCAGGGTGGTGCTGTAGCCCTGTTGCTGCCAGTAGAGGGCGCTGAATCCATAGTAGAAGGCATGGCTGCCCTGCAACAACGAGGTGATCAGCAGGAACCGCGGCAGGCCGGGGCGCTTCAGGGTTTGCAGGATGGAATCCCCGCGCCGCCCTCGCTGGGTATCCATCGGCGCCGGCGACATCGGCAACAGGCACAGGCCGAAGATCAACACCGACGCCAGTACCATGGTATGCAATACCCACTGGGGGCCGTAGCTGCTGCTGAGCATGCCCACCAGCAGGTTGGCGCCAATAAAGGCCGCCGATCCCCACAGCCGCGCCCTGCCGTAATCCAGCCGCACCTGCACGATCAGCCGGCTGGCGGTCGCCTCGCTGACCGGGATCAGGGCAGTATAGAAAAGATTAACCAGGATCATCAGCACCAGCAGGCCCAGGCTGGATTGCCAGCCGTAGAAGGCGGCGAAGGACACCAGGCTGAGCAGCGCCAACCAGCGCAGGGCCGGCAGCAGATGGGCCGCCTCCCGGATCCGGCTCATGATGACCAGGTTGCCGGCGCAGCGCACCGCCATACCCAGTCCCAGCAAGAGGCCGATAAATCCCGCTTCGGCCCCGACACTGCTCAGCCAGAGTGACCAGAAAGGTAAAAATATGCCATAGCTGAAATAATAAGTGGCAAAGAACAGGGAAAGCCAAAAAGCTGGAACCATATGTTGTACTGGGTAATAAAATGATGCGGGATATGATAATAACTTTATATGAAAATTACTGTTACTCATGGCGCATAAAGGCGAACCCGCTCGGCGGTGCGGGCCTGCCCGATGGCGACCACCTATGGTGAAACGGCACCCTCCCCCGTCGGGCGTGTGCCCGTGATTGATAAGGACAATGGGATGATTTTATGCGGACACAGAGGCGTGGCCAGCCTGGCACCGGAAAATACCCTGGCGGGAATGCGAAAGGTCAGGGAGCTAGGCCTGGACTGGGTGGAGATCGATGTTCAACTGACCCGGGACGGCACGCCCGTAGTGATACACGATCAAACCGTCAATCGTTGCACCAACGGCCGGGGCAAAGTCAGCAACCATGAACTGGAGCAGCTGCAGCAACTGGATGCCGGCAGCTGGTTCGACAAGGCTTTCAGGAATGAGTCCGTACCGACCCTCGAGCAGTTGCTGTTGCTGTGCCAGGAGCTGGCCATCAAGGTGAACATAGAACTAAAAACGTACCATGAAAGCGAAGCCGATCAGCTCTGTCACCGGGTAAGCCAGGTGATAGACACAGGGCTGTATCCCAAAGGCAAGCTGCTGTTTTCCAGCTTCAATCAGGTCTGCCTGATGCTGATGAAGCAACTGCAGCCGGACCTCCGCCGCGGCCTGCTGGTGGAACGCATTCCCGACAACTGGCAGCAGCTAATGACAGAGCTGGACTGTTACAGCCTGCATTGTAATTTCCGCCATCTCACCCGCCCCCGGGCCCAGGCCGTTAAACAGGCCGGCTACCCGCTTTATTGCTATACCCCCAACCAGCCAGGAAAGGTCGCCCACCTGATCGACTGGGGGGTGGACATGATTATCACCGACAGGCCGCAGGATTATCTGGTGGCCGGCTGGCCACCCGGGTAACCGACGTAAATCGGGGCAAAGACCCGACACCCGGACGCTTTTTTAGGTTTTGGCCGCTTTTCTGGTATCATGGCAGCTGTTTGCTATCCAGCATTGCCTCTCAGCCGTCCAGCCAGGACCTAATTTGTTCGGAGTCTCATGTCTTTTGCTGCCCTCGGTCTGAACGACCAGCTCGTTCAAGCCATCAATGAATGTGGTTATACAGAGCCCACCCCCATCCAGTCCCAAGCCATTCCGTTGGTATTGAAAGGCGGAGATCTGCTGGCCGGTGCCCAGACCGGAACCGGCAAGACCGCCGGCTTCGGCCTGCCCATGCTGCAACGTCTGAGCGAAACCCAGGCCCGACCGCTGGCCAATGGCCGGGCGCCGGTACGCGCCCTGGTGCTGACCCCCACCCGCGAGCTGGCCGCCCAAGTAGAGGAAAACCTGCGCGCCTACGCCAAACACACCAACCTGAACACCCTGGTGATGTTCGGCGGCGTCAGCATCAACCCGCAGATGAAGGCCCTGGGCCGCAAGATAGACGTAGTGGTCGCCACCCCCGGTCGATTACTGGATCATGTATCCCAACGTTCCATCGATTTGTCCCGCATCGAAATGCTGGTGCTGGACGAAGCGGATCGGATGCTGGACATGGGCTTTATCCGCGATATTCGCCGGATCCTGGCCCTGATGCCGAAAAAGCGCCAGAACCTGCTGTTTTCAGCCACCTTCTCTAATGAGATAAAGCAACTGGCAGAAGATTTGCTGCACGAGCCGGAACATATCGAAGTCGCCTCCCGCAATGCCACCGCCGATACCATAAACCAGGCCTTTTACGGGGTGGACAAGAACCGTAAACGGGCGCTGATAAGCTACCTGATCGGCCACCATAACTGGCGCCAGGTGCTGGTGTTCACCCGTACCAAGCACGGCGCCAACCGGCTGGCGATGCAGCTGGACAAGGACGGTCTCCCGGCCATGGCAATTCATGGTGACAAGAGCCAGGGCGCACGCACCCGGGCCCTGAGCCAGTTCAAGGATGGTCAGCTACGGGTATTGGTAGCCACCGATATCGCCGCGCGCGGTATCGACATCAGCGAACTGCCCCATGTGATCAACTTCGAACTGCCCCATGTGGCGGAAGACTATGTGCACCGTATCGGCCGCACCGGCCGCGCCGGTAGCCAGGGGCATGCCATCTCCCTGGTGTGCCACGAAGAAAAGCTCCAGCTCAAGGCTATCGAACGGCTGACCAAGAACCGCTTTGAACTGCAGGTGCTGCCCGGCTTCGAGCCCGGCCCGGAAGAACCCCAGCCCGCCACCAAGCCGCCGGCCAATAACCGTGGCCGGGGCAATGGCGGAGGACGCGGTAACGGGGGGGGCCGGGGCCAGAATCAGCGAGGCGCCAACAACAAGCCGCCGCGCAGCAACAAACCCAACCAGCCCCAACGCCACGGCCGTCACGACGGTTAATGGTTGATATCAAGCCCCGGCATCCGCCGGGGTTGTTGTTTATGGCCGGCACTCCTCTTTCACCGCCGGACCAAAAGGTTCCCTCCTGCCCATCCTATAATTAAATTGTTGCCGTCGCCTTGACAGCATCACGGAGCTGACGCTTAAAAATAACGTTGTTGGGCGCCATCGGGAATGGATGGCAGCTCCTCTGGAGGAACCATGAAGACACTAACCACCTGCCTCGGTCAAACCCTGATGGCCTTGACGTTGCTGCTAGCTGCCGGAATGGCGCCGGCCGCCCATCACGAAGCCAAAAAAGACATTGTCGAGACCGCGGTAGATGCGGGCACCTTTACCACCCTGGTCGCCGCCGTACAGGCCGCAGAGCTGGTCGATACCCTCAAGGGCACGGGGCCCTTCACCCTGTTCGCCCCTACCGATGGCGCCTTTGCCAGGCTACCGGCAGGCACAGTTGATAATTTGCTCAGACCCGAGAACAAGGACCAGCTGGTCGCTATCCTGACTTACCATGTGGTCGCGGGCAATATCATGGCGGCGGATGCCATCAAGCTTGACAGTGCCACTACGGTGCAGGGCGGCACAGTCAGCATCCAGACCCAAAATGGCAATGTGAAGGTGAATGACGCCACCGTGCTGATGGCCGACCTTGAAGCCAGCAACGGGGTGATTCATATCATCGACAGGGTTCTTATGCCCTGATGACAATTACCGCCCTGAGGGGCGGTTTTTTACGAACTCCGCCGGTTCAGCATATGCACCAACATCCCCAGCACCAATCCCCAAAAGGCACTGCCGATCCCCATCAGAGTGACACCCGACGCCGTACACATAAAGGTGAGCAAGGCCGCATCCCGATTGTTTTCGTCTTTCAGGGCCACCCCCAGGCTGTTGCCTATGGTACCCAGCAAGGCCAGGCCGGCGATCGCCATGATTAATTCAACCGGCAGCGCGGAAAACAGGCCCACCACTGTGGCGCCGAACAGCCCCATCAACAGGTAGAAAACACCGCCCCAGATGGCGGCCCGATAGCGTTTAAGGGGATCCGGGTCGGCCTCCCTGCCCATGCACACAGCCGCACTGATCGCCGCCAGGTTAAAGGCAAAACCACCAAAGGGCGCCAACAAGACCCCGGTCAGGCCCGTCCAGCCGATCAGAGGGGACGCCGGGGTCTGATAACCGTGGGCCCGGAGTACGGCGATACCCGGAACGTTTTGCGAGGCCATGGTGACCACAAACAGGGGAATACCCACCCCGATCAGGGTCGAGGTGGAAAAGCTCGGCATCATCAGCACAGGGCTGGCCAGCTGCCACTGAAACCTCTCGAAATGCAGCAAGTCCAGGGTACCCGCCAGGCCCAACCCCACCAGCAGGGCGAGCGGGATCACGTAGCGTGGCCAGCGATGGCGCGCCAGCAAATAGGTGGTCAGCATGGCACCCACCAGCAGCGGATCGGTTTGGGCGGAAGCAAACAAGTCCAGGCCGAAGCGCAGCAGTACGCCGCCCAGCATGCCGGCCGCCAGGGCGGCGGGCACATATCGCATGATGGTTTCAAACCAGCCGGTCACCCCGCAAAGCAGGATAAGGGCGGAACAAAACATAAAGGCACCGATGGCTTCACTCATGGGAATACCGGCCAGGCCGGTCACCAGCAGGGCTGCGCCCGGTGTCGACCAGGCGGTCAGTACCGGGCTGCGGTAACGCAGTGACAAACCGATGCAGGTGACGCCCATGCCTATTCCCAAGGCCCACAACCAGGAGGCAATCTCGGCCTGGGTTGCCCCCGCCGCGGCGGCCGCCTGGAAGATAATGGCCGCCGAGCTGCTGTAGCCTATCAGCACGGCAATAAAGCCGGCAGCAATATGTGAAAGACCAAAGACACCACGCATATCAGGCTTCCTTAGAGAGGATCGGCTGTGCGTTATAGCGCACAAAGAAGCCATGCTAGCAAAGGTATGCTATAACGCACAACCGACAAGTGTGCACAAATCAGAGATCGCAGACCCCATGAAGGAGCTGAACCAATATCTGGCGGAAACGCTGAAACGGCTGCGCCGGCAGCAAGGCTGGAGCCTGGACAGGTGCGCCCGGGAAACCGGCGTCAGCAAGGCCATGCTGGGCCAGATAGAACGGGGAGAGTCGAGCCCGACCGTGGCGACCTTGTGGAAGATAGCTGGTGGCTTTCATACCCCGTTGTCCACCTTCCTCGAGCCGGCTCCGGCCGAAGGCACGGTTTACCGGGTTGCGGATCAACTGCGTCGCCGGCCGGCCCGGGACGGCATGCTGGTGGCACCCTTGTTCCCCTATGAGCCCCGTTTTGGCTTCGAGATGCTGGAGCTGACCCTGCTGCCCGGCTATGAACGCATATCAGAACCGCACGAGGCCGGTGTTACCGAGCACGTCATAGTGCAGGGTGGCGCCATGGAGCTGTTACTGGCGGGGCAATGGACGTCCCTGCTCCCGGGGGCGGCAGTACGTTTCGATGCCAACCGGAAACACGGTTATCGGAATACGGGCACCGAGCCGGCAGTGTTCTATAACCTGATCCATTATCCCGCTAGAAACTAGATGCAGGAAGTTACCGGCGTCAGGCTTGAGTCTTGTCCTTCAGCAATTCTGCACACAGGCGTACAAAGTCGGATGAAGCAACAATCCCCTGTAGCTGACGCTCCGCATTCACCACCGTCAGGCAACCATGCTTGTTTTGCAGGAAAAAGGACACCACCTCGGTAAGCGGGGCATCAACATCCACGCTGTTGTAATCGGTCTCCATAATTTCCACCACCTTGCATTCCCGCTCGCGCCGTTCCAGGGCACTGACCCCATAGTCGGCCAGCAGCGACATTATGCTGGAAACCATGCGTTTCTGGGTGATAATTCCCAACAGCTTGCCGGTAAGCGGATCCACCACCGGGATATGGCGTATGCTTTTTTCCCG
Organism: Zobellella maritima; assembly: GCF_003075035.1. Classification (GTDB taxonomy): domain Bacteria; phylum Pseudomonadota; class Gammaproteobacteria; order Enterobacterales; family Aeromonadaceae; genus Oceanimonas; species Oceanimonas maritima. Next base: position 2,093,009 of record NZ_QCZE01000001.1, read on the forward strand.
CATCAGCTCGTGGGCATCCCTTAAGGTTGCACTCTGATCCAGGGTCAATATCTGGCGAGTCATCAGATCGCCCACCGAGTTCATTGTCATCAGCCTGCTCCTTTAACGACAGACAAGTGGGAAAGAGGGATCGGCTCCCTTAACTATACCCAGTTTTGACACAGACCCTGCCTGCTGCAAATCAAAAACCGGCATCGTGAGCGGCCATCTTGATAAAATTATTAATGCGACTATTTCTCATTGCCATTTGGATAGACATCCGCTTGATAATCCGTATGCTAGTCACTTATCGTCATCCATCGTCGTTATTGAGAGATCGGGAGTTAATGTGAACCTTCGCCGCTATGCCGTGTTCGCCCTGGGGTCCCTGGCCTTGCATGGCCTCCTGGTCCAGGCGATGACGCGGCAGGTACAGACCATTGCCTTGCCCGCAAGCGACGCGCCCGGCCCAATCAGCGTGCAGATGCTGCCTACGGTGGCCAAAGCTGAACCGGTCCCTGAACCCGAGCCCAAACCGGAACCCAAGCCCGAGCCCAAACCGGAACCCAAGCCCGTGCCCAAACCGGACCCCAAGCCCGAGCCCAAACCGGAACCCAAGCCCGTGCCCAAACCGGACCCCAAGCCCGTGCCCAAACCGGAATCCAAGCCCGTGCCCAAACCGGAATCCAAGCCCGAACCCAAACCGGAGCACAAGCCCGAACCCAAGCCGGAGCCAGTACAACAACCGGTGACCCCGCCCCCTCAGCCGGCTCCCATCACTGAATCCCTGCCCGAGCCCCAACAGGCTGCCCAGGCCAGTGCACCCAAGCAGATTCAGACCCCCAGCTTTAAGACCCGACCGGCCCCCATCCCCTACCCGAGCCAGGCCCGCCGCCGAGGGCTGGAGGGCACAGTGGTAGTGGAAGTCTGGCTGGATCAAGAGGGCAAGCAAATCAAGCGCCTGCTGGCACAATCCTCGGGCGTCAGGCTGCTAGACCAGGCGGCCCTGAAGGCCATTGTCAAATGGCGCTTTTCCGCCTATGTGGAAAATGGCCGGGCCTTGGCCCACCGCGTTCATATCCCCGTTCGTTTCAAATTGGATTAAATCATGGAACTGTTATCTCAACTGCAACAACAACTGGGCCCGATGAGCTGGCCACTGCTCCTCTGCTCCCTGGCTACCGTCGCGCTCTGGCTGGAACGTACCCTTGCCCTGATCTGGACAAGCCTGAGCGGAGAGCAGGAAAAACGCCGGCTGCGCCAGGAAAATAGCGGTTATCTGGCGCTGGAAGGGCAGAAGCACAACTCCCTGATCCTGCTGGGATGCGCCCTGCTGGTCCGGCACCGGGATTGCGATAAATCCACCCGTGAAGATCTGGCCTCGGTCTGGTTGCAACACCAAAGACGCAGGCTACATGCAGGACTGCGGGTACTGACGCTGGTCGGGGTGATCAGCCCCTTGCTGGGACTGCTGGGCACGGTACTGGGGTTGATGGAGATGTTCAGGGGCATTGGTCTAAGCCAGGAGCCGGTCACCCCGGCACTGCTCGCCGATGGCCTGGGCCTGGCCATGAGCACTACCGCCGCCGGCCTGCTGATCGCCCTGCCCGCTATTGCCGGTGCCCAGCTGTTCGGGCTGTGGGCCGATCGCCTACTCGACAAGCTCACCCATGAGCTGAACCAGTGCAACCTCTCGCTGGAAGGCGTCCAGCTGGGAGTAAAAGCATGATAGCGCGTCCCGATCCCGCCCAATCTGGCTGGCGGGCACTGACCCCAGACATCACTCCCCTGCTCGATATTATCTTTATCGTGCTGGTGTTCCTGATGCTGACTGCCAATATTCCGCTGCAGTCGCTGGAAGTGGACCTGCCCACCACCGACAACGAAGCCCTGAGCAGTGTACAGAATGACCAGGCCATGACCATCAACCTGCTGGCGGGAGAGCCGGCCTGGGCCCTGCAGAGTAAGGAGTATAGAGACTGGGACAGCTTCAAGCCGGTGCTGACGGACAACCTGGAAGCCCTGAAACAGGCCGAACTGGTGCTGGCTTCCGATAAGGAAGTCACGGTAGACAACATGCTCAAGCTACTGGCCTTCCTGCAGGAACACGAGATCAAGGCGACCCAGATCCTGATGGAGGAAGGGCAGTAGGCCTACACCTCGAAGAAGCGGTACAGGCTGTCGATCCGGGTCGGGCAATCGGCGACCAGGTGTACCTTTTCCTCCGCCGCCCGGGGGCTTTCATGGCTGACCCGACAGCCGAGGGTGTCGGTCAGCTCATACAGGTTGCCCTCGGCATCATAGAAAGTCACCAGCCAGCCCATGCTCAGGGTGTCGTGGCACACCCGGGCCTGGTGCAACTTCCCCTGTTGATATAAGTCACGCAGTTCGGCCAGTGTCATGACCTTCCCCTCATTGCCCATCCAATCCAAGTATACGCGATCGGCGGCTCAGGCCATGACGGCATAGCGGGCTTGTAATTAAAGAACTGCTCTGAGGGGTGTCCCATTACTGTGCATTCATGACGCTGAGGCTCTGCTTAGGGGCACCTGGCCGCCGCCGAGCCTGTTCGACTATTCGGAAACGTTATTTATACGGCGGGAGAAGCATAATAAAAAACCGACAAAGGCGGTGCAACCCTTGTCGGTTTTATTTATAGCCACCAACCGTTGGTGGTGGTCTCCCCTAGATTATAGAAATTAAGTAATCTATCAGAAATGCCACTCGGCATTAATGAAGGGTGCCCTGGTATCGACGCCGGGCTTGCCATGATTCCCGTATTTATTGTGCCAATACTCATAACCGACCCCGACCCACAGGGTATTTTTCTTATTAATTACCAGTTGCCCCACATCCAGCATCAATGATGTCCTTAACAGATGTTCGGGCTTGGTTTTATTATTAAAATAGTCGGTACCCTTCTTGCCGTTATAATTGGTGAAGCCCTGAAATTTCATCGGCAGGCCCGCAGTTTCGAAAGGCAATCCCCAGGCCAGGTTTACCTGGTAATAAGGTTCGAAGTCGATATCGTTATGAGTACAGAAAGAAAGGCCACAATGATTGCTTTCATTGGCGTAATAGAGGCTCAGATCAAGAAATCCGGGGACATCGAATTTCAGGGTGGGACCTATGGCCAAAAACCGTTTGCGCGGCGCAAACGCCGAATTCTTGGTATTGAGATCGAAGCCGGCGGTGAGCGCAACCTCCTTGACAGGTCCAAAACTGAGATCCTTATCAAGCACCTTGCCCAGATGCAGTTGGTGGCGATAGACCAGGTAGAATTCGGTAGCGCCATCACTGCTGCCACTGGCCGGGTCTTCACTGCCAGACTTGAGTACATCGAGGTTGAAGTAGTTCTGCCCCAGGGAATAACCGCTGGCATGAGATAACTGCACTATATTCTTGCCGACATCCTGCGCATTGCTGGGCTCGCTGAATTCCGAACCATATCGATAACCGATAAAGGTATCGGACCAGGTTGCCGCCTCAAGCGGAGCACACAGCACGGTAGTTGCTACAGCGGCAAAACTTAATTTATTCAACTTCATTCCATTTACTCCATTAAATCCCAACCTGAATAGCTGGAACACTCCTTTAAAATCAAAAAACACAAATTCGTTAACAGGCTGACCATTACCAGCTTGCTAATTCACTCTCTCAATTAACCTGTACTATTAAGAATCTGGTTGTTTTCCTATTTATGCTTTAGCCAGCCATGCCTTGGCACGGATGCATAACAAAACGGCACACACCATGGGTGTTGCATTACCTGGGTTCATTTGCGGAACAGCACGGATCATCCAGGCTCACCGGCGGCTTCGCTGCCTCCGGTGGCTGGCTTGCTAGTTACCCATCCATGGGTCTGGTACTGTTCCCTGAAAGGCTGTTAATACAGTTTCTTCTGGGGAGGCCCGGCAAAATTCAGCGGTCCCAGGCCATTCATATCGACTTCGATCAGCGAGGGGCCCTGCAACGCCATGGCCTCGGCAATGGCCACTTCGAACTCGCCCAGGCTGGCTATTTTCCAGCTGGTCATGCCCATCGCCTCGCCCACCGCCTTGAAGTCTGGGGCATGGAGCTGGTTGAAATACTGACGACCGTCGAAATACTGGTTCTGGATACCGCGCATCACACCGTATCCGCCGTCGTTCATCACCAACAGCACCATATTGGTGTTTTCCTGCACCATGGTCGCCAGCTCGCCGATGCCCAGCGCCAGGCCACCGTCGCCGACCAGGCCGACCACTTTCTTGCCCGGGTTGGCGATCGCCGAGCCGATGGCCATCGCCAGCCCCATGCCGATGGCGCCGGCCAGGGAATGGATATTGGTATTGGGCGCCTGAATGGGGAACAACCGACTGCCCCAGGTACTGCCGGACATGGTGATGTCACGCACCAGTATGCCATCGTCCGGCAAGGCGGCACGCAGCTGGTCACAGAGCTGCGCATAATTGCCCAGCTGATTGCTCAGTGCGCTGACTGCGGCCGACTTGGCTTCGGCTATTTCCCGGTCAAACGCCACATTATGCTTGTCGCAGCCCTGCAGGGAATCCGCCAGGTAGGCCAGCACCGCCTTGGCGTCACCGCACAAGAAATGATCCACCAGGTAGTTGCGCTGCTGGGCCACTGGATTGGCATCTACCTGATACAGCGGCTTGGGCAGGACAACCGAGTAGGTCCGGGTTTCATTGCTGCGCAGCCGCGAGCCCACCACCAGTCCCAGGTCACAGCTGGCCATCAGCGCCTCCACGGCAGGCGAGTTGTGGAAGGCACCCAGGCTGCGCGGGTGCGCATCCGGCAATATGCCCCGGCCATGGGTGGAGGAAATCACCGCCACACCCAGATCCGCCAGGGCTTTGACTTCCTGACTACAGTTGAGGGCGCCGCCACCGATCCACAGCAGCGGCCGCCTGGCCGCCCGCAGGGCATCGGCCAGAGCACTGAGCTGCTGCTCATCCGCCTGGGGTTGCTGCAGGGACTTGACCGGACCCAGCTCGGCGGGCAACGCGATGTCAGCGGCCTGCACATCGATCGGCAACTCTATGCTGACCGGGCCCATGGGCACTGTGGTGGCGACGCGGATGGCTTCGCGCAACACGCCGACCGCATGGTCCGGGCTGGTGATGCGGAAAGCGGCCTTGCTGCTTGCCTTGAGGAAGGTCAGCTGGTCACGGGTCTCATGGATAAAGCTGGCATCCCGGTCCAGGTATTCCCGCTCGACCTGACCGGTCAGGTGCAGCAGGGGGCTGCCGGCGTTGAGGGCTTCCAGCAGGGCGCCCACCCCATTACCGGCACCGGCTCCCGTGCTGGTGATCGCCACCCCCAGGCCCTTGAAGCGGGCGTGGGCGTCGCCCATGGTCACGGCGCCGGCTTCCCCCCGGGCGGCAACGAAATGGATTTTGTCGCGGCGGCCGATGGCATCGGCGATGGGCAGGTTATGGATGGAAATCACCCCGTAGACGCTGTCCACATCATGGGCTTCCAGTACCCGGGCGATGGCTTCGCCAACATTCACTCGTTCGGTCATTATCATCTTCCTTTAATTCAGTACATAACTGCTCAGCAGCACCAGGGGTTGGGCGTATCGCTCAGCCCCACATAGATGCTTTTCTGCTGCATATAGGCCAGCACGCCCTCGCGCCCTTTCTCCCGGCCCAGGCCACTTTCCTTGTAGCCCCCGAAGGGGGCGGATACGGAAAACTTCTTGTAGGTGTTGATCCAGACGGTGCCGCACTCGAGCTGTCGTGCCAGACGCCAGGCCCTGCGGAAGTCCTCACTCCAGATACCGGCGGCCAGGCCGAAGATACTGTCATTGGCCTGGCCGAGCAGGTCCGCCTCGTCTTCGAAGCGGATCACCACCAGCACAGGGCCGAAAATCTCTTCCTGACACACCCGCGCGCCGTTGTTCAGGCCGGTGATAATGGTGGGCGGGTAGAAACTGCCATTGGCCAGCGGCCCTTCGCTCAGCCGCTCGCCGCCGCACAGTACTTCGCCGCCTTCCTCACGGGCCAGCGCCACGTAGTCGGCCACGGACTGCAGGTGCGCCTCGCTGATAAGCGGCCCCATGTGGGTTCCATCCTGCTCGGGATGGCCGACCCTCAGTTCCCGGGTCAGGGTCAGCAGCCGGTCCATAAAGCGCTCATAAACGGCGCCGTGCACAAACAGCCGTGAGCCGGCGATGCAGGCCTGACCGGCTGAGCTGAAGATGCCGTAGACCACGCCCTTGGCCGCCAGCTCGATATCGGCGTCTTCCAGCACTATGGTCGGCGACTTGCCGCCCAGCTCCAGGGAGGTGGGGATCAACTTGTCGGCGGCGATATGGGCCAGGCTGCGGCCGGTATTGGTGCCGCCGGTAAAGGAAATCTTGCGCACCAGGGGATGACGCACCAGGGCATCGCCAACCACGGAGCCACGTCCGGGCAGTATGCTCAGCAGGCCCTTGGGCAGGCCCGCTTCCTCGAACAGCCTGGCCAGTTCCAGCGCCGCCAGCGGCGTGGCGTCGGCGGGCTTGAGCAGCACCGCATTGCCGCCGGCCAGGGCCGGTGCAATCTTTTGCATTTCGCTGGCGATGGGCGAGTTCCAGGGGGTAATGGCCGCCACCACGCCGATGGGCTCGTGTACGCTCAGGGTCATGAAGTCGGCGGACCGCTGGGAAGTGAGCTGCTCGTCCAGGGTTTCGCAGGCGGCGGCGAAGTAACGGGCGGTGCCCGCCGCGCTGGCCACCAGGCCACGGGTTTCCGCCAGGGGTTTACCGTTGTCCCGGGTCTGCAAGGCCGCCAGCTGCTCCAGCCGCGCTTCAATCAGGTTGGCCACCTTGTAGAGGATGGCGGCCCGCTGATGGGGTAGCGCCTGACGCCAGGAAGGGGCCCGCCAGGCGCGCTCGGCCGCCTGCACCGCCTCTTCCACGTCTTCCCGGCTGGCGGTACTCAGCTCGGCATTGACGCTGCCGTCCGCCGGAAAACGGCTGACACTGACCGGACCCCGCCCCTGGCGCCACTCGCCACCGATAAAAATAGGTCTAACCATGACTCAACTCCTTAAATAAGCACGGTGTCGGTGCAGTGCCGACAGGCCCGGACCACGCTTAGCGCCGCCAGGGTGGAGGTTTTCGGATTGCTGGCCAGCGGTTGTCCGCTCAGCTCAATGCTCAGCTCCCCGAACCGTCCCTGAGCCAGGATGCTGTGTTTGTTGCTGCTACTGGCGGGATCCACCGTCAGCTCGACCCGCGTGTTGTCCATGCCAAGGCCGGCCAGGGCGACGGTCGCCGCCACGTTGGCATTGGCCGGAAAACGCAGCGCCGCCTCCCGGGCCGAGCCGCGGAAAAACACAGTCGGCTCGGTCACGGCGTCCAGGTCTATCAGGGCTTCGGCCGGGCTGCCGCGCCAGCTTTGCGGGCTCTTGCGACCGCTGTAGACCACCGATTCCAGGCCCCCTTCACGGGCCGCGGCCAGGCCGTCGACCCCGGCAATGGCGCCGGCCAGGGCCAGGATACGCCCACCACCCTGCTGTGCCGCGATCCGCAGGCTCTGCAACAGCTCATCATCGGCCAACGCGCCGACTGAAATCAGTCCCAGCGTCCAGCCCTTGGTCAGCACTCTGGCGCCATGCTCGCGCACCGCCCCCTGGCCGGCGCATTCCACCACCAGATCCGGTGCCTGGTCGCACTCGTCGATATGACTCAGTACCCGGACCGAGGGACCGAGCTCGGCCTGCACCTCATCGACCCGGGCAGGGGACACCAGCAACCATTTCAGCACCAGTTCGTCCGGCAGCAGGGAGGCCACCTCCCTCCCCATGGCGCCGAACCCGATCATCATCAGTTGTTTCAAGACGCTCTCTCCTACAGGTGCTTGTTAAAACCGCCGGACACATCCAGGGTGGCGCCCGAGGTATAGGACGCCAGCGGCGAGGCTAGGAACACCAGGGCCCGGGCCGGCTCCTGCGGCTTGCCCAGACGCCCCATGGGAATGCCCCGCCGCGCGGCGATGGTTGCAGTCCACTGCTCCCAGCTGCTTTCACGATCGCTGCGCTCGGCAAAGCGCCGGCGCCACTGGTCAGACTCCACCATGCCGAGCAGGATGGAATTGACCCTTATGCCCTTGGCCGCAAACTCGTGGGCCAATGAATGGGTCAGGTTGAGCAACGCCGCCCGCGCCGCCGAGGTGGCAATCATGTGCGGCTCAGGCTGCAACGCCAACAGTGAGTTCACATTGGTAATTGACGGGCACTCAGACTGTTCCAGCAACGGCAGGAATGCTTTGACCGGGTAGATCACGCTGAAGGTCTTGAGCCGGGTCTCGTTGAGCCAGTCGTCATCCGTGGTGTCGGCAAAGCCGGATACCCGGCCCTGGCCAGCGTTGTTGATCAACAGATCGGCGCCGCCGAAGCGGGCCTTGACCTGGCCGGCGAATGCCTCGACCTGGGACTTGTCGAGCACATCACAAGCTACCGTCAGGTAATCGGCACCGGGAAAGGCCGCGGCAATCTCCTGCTCCGAGGCCGCCAGACGCTCGGGATTACGGCCGCACCAGGCGACCCTGGCGCCTTCGGCCAACAGCAGGCGCACCGTCTCCAGGCCGATACCGGAGGAGCCGCCGGTGACCACGGCCACCTTGCCTTCTAGATTAAAACTCATTATTCACCTCGCTAACGGATGACAGCAGCGTCTGATCGATCCGGATCAGGGCCTGGTTAAAACGCTCGGGTTGGTCGATATAGCTGGCATGCCCCGCCCCCGCCAATGGCACAGCCATGGCACGCCCATGGCGCGCAATCAGCTGCTCCACCCCGGTGGGCGCGGTGATCACGTCTTCTTCACCGTAGATAACCCCGAGCCGATGCCCATAGCCGGTCAGGTAGTTCCAGATATCGTCATAAGCCAGCAGATAGGAAGCGGCGAGGAAACCGTCAAAATGCAGTCCCATCATGCCCTGCGCCACCAGCTCCAACTGGGCTTCACTGGCATGCTGGGACAGCAATACCGGCCCTCGCGCCGCCGCCAGCCCCCGGTGACCGAGCTTGCGCAACATCTCGGGCCGCTGCCGATATACCCGCAGCTGGGTATCGGCGTCCGCATGGCCGTAGCCCTGGGCCGGATTGGCCAGCACCAGGCCGCGAATCCGTCCGGGATAGCGGTCGGCATAAGCCGCCACTATCATGGCGCCGAGCGAATGACCGAGCAGCAGCGGCTGCTCCAGACCCAAGCCCTCGATCAGCCCGTGCAACATTTCGGCATATTCCAGGGCGGAAGGCGCGTCGTTTGCCAACACTTCACTCTGGCCATAACCGGGGGCGTCCCAGGCCACCAGGGTGTAATCGGCCGCCAGTTGCTCCAGCTGATTGACCCAAGAGCCGGAACCGGAGCTGATACCGTGCAGCAGGACGATGGCCGGGCCTTGGCCGGCAAGCCGGTAGGCCAGTCGCCGCCCGTTTACCAGCCGAGTCTGCGGCGGGAAACGCAACAACTTGTCAGTCAAACTGGAGCCATTCATGATCAGCCCCGCTTGATCTTGGACAGTGGATGATCTTCCGGATAGGTCGGAATGGTCGGCTTGTTCGCACCCAGCATGACGCACATCAGCGCATCTTCCTGTCCCGGGTTGAACAGGCCTCGGTAGATCCCGGGAGGAATGGAGATCAGATCTCGCTCGTTCAGCCGGGTTTCGAATTTCTCCCCTTCGTGCTCGACGAACAAGTCGATGCTGCCGCGTAACATAAAGAACACTTCCTCCACGTCGTGATGCACGTGCAGCGGTCCTTCGCATTGGGCCGGCAGCACCATAGTGGAAAAGGTGAAGTGCTCTGATGGCACGGTATTGCTGTCACTCTTGACGCCGGCGGCCCCCGTGCCCATGTAACGCATCTGGGCGCGGCGATACTTGGGATCGAAGTCGGCCTGGAACTTCAGTGCCTCGAAGTCGTATCGACGGGTGGCGAAGCGGGCGATGCGGCTGTCCAGCCATTCACCCAGTGACTGCTCCTGCGGTTTATTCCAGGTTTCGAATTGTGCGTTCATCGTCTTTCCTCACTTAGTGGGTTTATACCGCCCGGGCAGGCACATCCAGGCCCGGGCAGAACAGATCCGTGGTCGGGCTATCAGTATTTTTTCACCAGGGGCAGCAGCACGAAGGAGCCGAGAACTGCTACAAACACCAGGAACAACAGGCCGAGATTGAAGTCGCCGGTCTGGGTCACGATATAGCCCATGACCACAGGGGCGGCGGCACCGGCGAAGTTGCCGAAGCCGTTGAAAATGCCCCCGGCGGTGGCGCTGACGCTCGCCGGGGTGATCCTGGCCAGCAGGGCGAACACCGAAGACACCCCGAAGCCCCAGCTCATGGCGCTGACCGACATGGCCGCGATGGCCAGCACCGCATCCTCTATCTTGAGCACCAGGTACATGCTGAGCCCGGCGATCAAGAGCCCGCCGAACACCTGGGCGGCCCGCTTGCCGGTCTTGTCAGACAGGAAGGCACCGGCGACTTCGCCCACCAGCATGGCGATAAAAGGCAGGGAAGAGAGGGTACCGAATTCCTTGAGGTTGACGCCCTTGGCTTCGATCAGATAGCTCGGCAGCCAGCCGTTCAGTCCCCACAGGTAGGTGAGCAGGGCGGTGTTGAACAGGCACACTGCCCAGAATGCCGGGGTCTTGAACAGCAACTGGCTGTTGCGAATATGCTGTTGCCAGCCAGCTTGGCATCGGCCTTGAGCTTGACGCCCTTCAGCCCCCAGAACACCACGGCCAGGGTGACCAGGGTCAGGGACGCCATCACGAAGAAGGTCATCTGCCAGCCATGGGCACCCAGCACAAAGGAGGTGATGGGGAAACCCAGGGCGGCACCGATGGGGGTACCCAGCAGGAACATGGTACTGGCCCTGGCCTGCTGGCCGCTGCTATAGCATTGCTTGACGATGCTGTAGGCCAGCGCGAACAGCGGCCCCTCGGCGATACCCAGCAACACCCGCAGGAACAGCAGCTGTTCATAGCTGGTGGCCAGCCCCATCAGCGCCATCAGCACACCCCAGGAGCCGACGCAGATCAGCAGGCAGGTCCTGGGATTGATGAGGTCACCGACAAAACTCAGGAAGATGGAGGAAAAACCGTAGGCCAGCAGGAAACTGGTCATCAGCCAGCCCAGCTTGGTTTTGTCGGTGCCTATGCCCATCACGTCCTGGAACACGGGGTCGGAGAACAGCACGGCGATGCTGATCTTGTCGAAAAATGCCAGCACGACGCAGACCATCAGCACGACGGAAATCGACCATTGCTTGATGGCGCTCGATTGCACCGGCATCTCGGAGTTCTCGATGGTTTCTTTCACTGTTTCCATACTTATATACCCTTTATTCCCTTTAAGGTTTCAATGTCATTAAATTGACCGTCGGATCGGCGAGTTGATCGGCGGGCAATACGGTGCCGGCTTTCAGCCAGCGTTTGCCGAGCTTGACCAATTTGGCGTCATTGACCGCGATCATCGACTCCAGCCGGCCATCATTATCGAGATAAATAAAAGAGAGCTGGTTATCCCCGCTCTGGCGCAACACCAGACGACTGTCGGTGGTGGCCGGCGTGCCCAGGATCTGGATATTGCGGTCATATTGATCGGACCAGATCCAGGGATCGTCCTGGTAGGGACTGTCCTGGCCCAGCATGGCCTTGGCCGCCGAAATGGCCTGGTTCTGCGCATTGGCCCAGGACTGGATGCAAAATCCCAGCTTGGGGTGAATGGCCACGTCACCGGCGGCATAGATATCCGGATCCGAGGTCTGCCCCTGTTCATCGACGATAAGCCCCTGTCCCATTGCCAGGCCTGCATCCCGACCCAACTCGGCAGCAATTTCCGCCCCGGCACCAACCACTACCGCATCCACCTCGGCCAGCACCTGCCCAGCCCGGCACAGGTTGAGGGTGCCGGAATCGGCAGCCACCAAATCGATAAGGCCACAATCCAACCGAACCTCGACCCCTTGATGCTGATGCAGCTCGCATAGAAAGTCAGATACCTCGGGGCGTACGCTGCGGGCACAGAGCCGCTCGCCCAGTTCAAACAGGCTGACCTCGACCCCTTTTTTACGGGCCGTGGCCGCCACTTCCAAACCGATCCAGCCGCCGCCCAAAATAGCCAGCCTCTTGCCCGGTTGCAGCCGGGCGCCCAGCCGCTGGGCATCGGCCAGGGTCCGCACCGTAAACACATTGGGCAGGTTCTGCCATTCCTGCACCGGGAGCCGGGCCCGGCTCCCGGTGGCGATCAGCAGCTTGTCGTAGGCCAGCACGGCGCCGCTATCGAGGGAGACGGTATGTTCCCCGGGATCGATGGCCGTGGCACGTGCCGGCTTGTGCCAGTCGATATCCATGGCGGCCACCGCTTCGTCGGAAAACAGCTGCAACGCCTTGGGGTCCATCTCGCCGGCTAACACCTGCTTGGACAGAGGCGGACGCTCGTAGAAAATGCTGTGTTCGTCGGACACCACCGACAACAACCCGGTAAAGCCCTGCTGACGCAGGGTATGGGCTGCCCAGGCTCCCGCCTGGCCGGCACCGATGATCACGATGCGGGAAACTGAGGTAGTCATAAGCTTATGCCTCTCGCTTGAGCTGACGGCGGGTATGGCCGTCCAGGCCCCCTTCCACCGCCCACTCGGTAAACAGCTCGAGCTTGTGCTCCATGGTTCTTGGCTGCCAGGCCGAGGTCAGGTAGTCGTCGTTGGTGTAGTACTCGAAGGCACCACCCAAGGGGCTGTTGACATACCAGAAATAGGCGGAAGAGATCGGATGGCGGCCCGGGCCGAGGAAGGTGGACCAGCCCTTGCGGTTCATCGCCATGCCGGCGCCGATCACTTCATGGATATCCCGCACCGTAAAGGCGACGTGGTTCAGCCCGGCCGGTTTGCCCGGCACGTGCAACAGGAAGATGTCATGATGATGGCCTTCGGCGGCACAGCGCATAAAGGCGCCCTTGCCCTCATAGCAATCGGACAGGTGGAAACCCAGCCGGTCGCGATAGAAGGCTTCGGTGGTGGCCAGATCCGGGGTGAAAAACACCACATGGCCGACGCCGATCGGCTCGCCCCGCTCATAGACGGGGCTGGCTTCATCCACCCGGCGGATATCGCCGTACTGGTTGATCGGCGCTACTTGCAGCTCAACCGGACTCAGGGAGCTGACCCGGAAGGTCAGGCTCATACCGTTGGGGTCGCGGCAGCTCAGGCTGTCGGCCGTGCGGACGAAGCCTTCGCAACCGGCCAGACGGTCGGCCAGGATATCGAGATCGGCCGCATCACTCAGACCCCAGACCACTTCGCGCAAGGTCGAGCCCGGCTCGAACGCCGACGGCAGGCGGGCGTCGTCCGCATCAAACAGATAAATGCGGCTCTGATTCAGGGTGCTGTAGAGATCGGCGCCGTCAATATCGCTCTGTATCTGGGTCAGACCGAAGTCGGCCAGGAAACCGGCTGCTTTCTGTCTGTCCTCTACCCCGAATTTCAGGGCTTCAATTCCGGTAATCTTCATGTTCACACTCTCTTTATGGTTGACTCGTCAGTACACCTGCGACCGGAATAAGGGCTCAGTTGAAAACGAAGCCGCCGTTCACCGGCAGGGTCTGTCCTGTCACGAAGGAGGATAGATCCGACAACAGGTAGAGCACGGCACCGTTGACATCTTCGGGCAACTGAGGCCGGGACAGGGCTCGGCCGTCGACATACTGGTCGTGGCGGGCCTTGGGCACGTATTCGGTGGCCTCCACCAGGGTCAGGCCCGGGCAGATGACATTGACGCAGATATTGAACTCACCCAACTCCCGAGCCATGGAGCGGGTCATGGAGATCACCGCCCCCTTGCTCGCCACATAGGCCATCAGCCTGGGCGCGCCCCATAGCGCGGTGTCGGAGGCGATATTGACAATCTTGCCCGCCGCCGAGCCTTTCAGATAAGGCACCGCCGCCCGGGAAATCAGCCAGGTGCCGCGCACATTGACGGTCATCACCCGGTCCCAGACCTCGATATCCAGCTCGGTCATGTCGACGCCGCCGATCCCGGTGGCGATGGCACCGCAGTTGACCAGGCCGTCGAGGCCACCCAGCCAGTCGGCCGCCTGCTTGACACAGGCGTCGATGGACTCGGGACTGGCGAGATCCAGGGCCAGGCCCAGGGCCCGGTAGCCTTCACCGGCCAGCTTTTCGGCCTCTTGCCGCACCTGCTCGGCAAGAATATCGGCCATCACCAACTCAGCGCCGGCCACACAGGCCGCCCGGGCGAAGTCTCGGCCCAGGCCGCGGGCCCCGCCGGTTATCAGCAGCTTCTTGCCTTGCAGTAAGTTATGCATGGTTCCCGGCCTCTTTTTCAGCCAGTTCGGCCAGCCGCGCCAGCTGCTGTTCGGCGGTTTTCTTCATCAGCCGGCGCAGCCGCGACAGGCCCACATCATGCTGATAGAGGAATTCATGCTGGCGGGCGTCGGGAGCCATCTGCTCGAGGATGATGCGATCCTGCTCCAGCACGTCCCAGTGGAGCTTTTCCAGGTGGCTGCGGTACATAAAGCGCCATGCCTGCCGCTGCCAGCCGCTTACCTTGCGCGCCCGCCAGAAAAACACCCGGGTATGGAGCTCATCTACCGGGGTAGCGATACCGACAATCCAGAATTCACCACCCGGACCGAATTGCTTGCGGTAAGGAATCGACAGGCGCAGCCAGTCTGTGCCGCTGCTGCCATATTCGACCCAGTCGAAATTGACGCCACTCTGGCCGACTTTTTCGAAGATAAAGCCGTGTTTGGTGTTACGCGCGCGCATGTCGGCGCTACGATCGCCTTCGGCCATGGAATGGGAAGTACCGTGCAGGTAGCTGCCGTGCATGGGGTCCATGACGTTATCGATGGCATAGCGGTAATTCACCGCCCAGTCGGCCTGACACAGGAAGCTGCTCCATTCCTCGCTTTCCAGTTGCTCGGGCAGTTCCAGGTCGGCCGGAGCCGCGCCCGCATCCAGGCCGAACCAGAGGAAGATGGCATCGTGTTTTTCAATCACCGGATAGGATCGCAGGCATTTGCTGCCGGTCATTGGGCAGGCGCTGACTGCGGGGACATCGGCGACCACACCATCACCCTTGACCTCTACCCCGTGATACCAGCAGGCCACCCGATCACCCAGGTTCCAGCCCAGGGACAGGCGTGCGCCCCGATGCGGGCAACGATCTTCCAGGGCATGGACCTGGCCTTCGGCATCGCGCCACAGCACGATGTTTTCACCCAGCCGGGTGATACCGACCGGACTGTTGCCCACTTCCCAGCTGGCCACCACCGGATACCAGCGATCCCGCAAGCCAAAATCCAAATGCCGCTCTACTGCTGCAAGCTCTTGATTCATAATTGTCTATTCCTATTCCGCAAGCCGGGCGCTCAGTAACCGAGACGCGCCATTTCGTCCTGAAAATTCGAGGTGGTCCACACCTCACCCGCTTCATTTCTCAGCCCCTGGCCATTGAGGGCCGACACCAGCTCGTCCAGTTCATAGGCGCCGGCGGCAAAGGCCTGTTCCAGGTGCGCAACCAGATCCAGCTCGTAACGGGTCGGTTCCCGATAGCGGTTTTGCCAAATCACGTTCTGGGTCTGACCCGGGATCTGGATGTTGTTGATACCGGCTTCTTGAGCCGGCTCGTTTTTCAGCCAGGCGGCCAGTTTGGGGTTGAAGTTTTCCATTGTGCTGTTCCTTGTCATGCCATGTTCAGCAGTACGTCGTCACCCTCGACCCGTACTTCGTAGATATGGAGGTCACGACAGCCTGGGCCACTTTGCAGCTTGCCGGTGGGGATATCGAAGATGGCTTCGTGCAGCGGGCACTCGACGGTGCGGCCCTCGATAAAGCCCTCGGTAAGCAGGGCATAGGCATGAGGACAGATGTCCTCGATGGCATGAAGGCGGTCATCCAGCTTGAACACGCCGATCTCTTTACCGTCGATTTTGACGGATAGCGGGCTCTCATCAGAGATATCGCCCAGCTTGCAGATGGAAACCCAGTTCATGGCTATGTCGCTCCTTTGTTTCATATACAAAACAATGTTTCACTAATAAAACAAGGTTAGATCTTAGATACATGGCTTGTCAACTCCATGTATTCCGATTGTTAAAATTTTTCAGTGGCTGAGAGGGCCCTGCATAGAACGGGAAATTTTTTGGAAAGGGTCGTAAAAAAACGCCATGCCCTTAGGGCATGGCGTTTTGAGGTAAGCGGAGGCTAGCTTCAGAACTGGGGGTTGTTGATACTCAGAGTGCGGGACAAAACCTGGGACGCAGTTACCACCTCATCCTTGATACGGCCTTCAAATTCCTCGCGAGGGAATGCGCTGATAGGGCAACTAACCGAGACAGACGCGATCATGGTGTGATCACTCAAACGGTAAACAGGCGAAGCACAGGCAGCCATGCCGGGATTGAAATAACCCCAGCTGATCAGGGCGGACAAACCACGCACTTCATGGATGCGGGCGATTAGCTCGTCCAGGTTGCCCGGCGTGCCTTCGGTGAAGGTTTCCCACTGATAATCCTGATACAACTCGCGGATGGCCTCATCGGTCAGATCAGACAGCAGCTGCTGGCCGGTAACGGTGGCATGGGCCGGCCAGCGAGTACCTATTCCGACGGTGCTGGTAAAGGGGCCAGTCGCCTGGCAGCGATCGACGAAGACGATATCCCGCCCCTGGCGGATAACCAGGTGACAGGCCAGACTGGTGTCGTCCCGCAAACGGGCCAGCACCGGCCGAGAGGGCTCAAGCAGGTCCAGGCTGGACAAATAGGTAAAACCCAGCTCCAGCACCTTGGAGTCCAGGGCGTAACGCCGGGAGTCTCCGGATTTATGCAGGAAACCGCAATGCTCCAGGGTATAGGCGATACGAAAGGCACTGGAGCGATTCGATCCTATGATGTCGGCCAGCTCGGAAACAGACAGTTCCTTCTTTTCGTTGCTAAACGCCTGTAATGCCGCCAGCCCTCTTACCAAACCAGGCACTATATATCGGTCGTCGGTATCCATATTCCACTCATGCCGCCATATTAATGTTGAACTACAAATACAAATTTCAGCATGGAGCTTCCCACCCGTCAAATGGTTAATGCACCACGACTTGGCTAGGATATTGGTCTATATCCTGTATTTTTTTCCCTACTTTCGCCCACCGACGAGCAAAATATTTCGCTTATCACTCCCCTGGCCACGTGATACAAATGATCGTCCTGTTAATGGAAGTGCCCAATGAAAATCAAAATAAGAAAAGGCATGCTGACCCTTTCCCTGCTGGCCGTCCTCTGGCTGCCACTGCTAGGGGTCGCCGCCACCATCGACAAGCATGCCGACAAGCCGGTCTGGATGGATTGGACTTTTTTCGGTAATACCGTGATCACGGCGACCCTGAGCCGCTGGAGCAGCCGTAACGACTGATAGACTCGCCGCATGGATGCGGTTTTCTCTCGGCATATCAATATGCCTCCCGTTCCACCGCCCTTCCCGATCTTGATCGCCGCATTATCCTCTGAATAAGTTCACGTCTGTTTTTTGTGATCCCGTTAAAAGTGTATCAACAAAACAATAAAAATAATGGATCATATTGCTAACAACAACATATAAAAAGGGTGACATGCTGAGCCGTTAAAACCCCAAAATATTAACACAAGGATGGATACACAATGAGACTGAAATCAACGCTGCTTCTTGCCACCTCCCTTGCCCTCGTGCCGCTCACCGCAGCCCATGCCGCCGACGAGCAGAAAATTGCCGTACTAATCCCGGGCAAACACAACGACAATGGCTTTATGGAAGCCGCCTACAGCGGCTATGAGAAGATCAAGGCGGAGCTGCCTATTGAAGCCAGCTATGTATCCAATATATCCGCCACATCGGATCCGGCACTACTCACTGAAGCCATGCGCAAGCTGGCCCAGGACGGCCCCGACATGATCATCGCCCATGGCGGCCAGTGCAACGGCCCGGCCGAAATCGTCAGCCAGGAATTCCCCGATATCAAGTTCGTGGTGATCCAGGGCCATGTGCAGGGCCCCAACCTGTCCAGTTACGTGGTGCGCCAGGAAGACTCGGCCTGGCTGGCCGGCGCCCTGGCAGGCCTGACCACAAAATCAAACGTGGTTGGCCATATTTCCGGCGCCTGGCCCAAGCCCGGGCTGATAGGCCGCGCCGCCTTCTATGACGGCCTGATGCACGTCAATCCCGATGCCCAATTCCTGACCTGGTTCACCGGCGATCTGGACAACACCGGCATCAACGGCCAGGCTGCCGCCGCCGAAATCGCCAACGGCGCCGATGTGATCTACACCATGCTCAATGCCGGCCGCCAGGGCGTGATCGACGAGATCAAGTCCCACGACGGCAAGGTGCGCCATATCGGCAATGTCTCCGACTGGACCCAAGTCGACCCGTCCTTCGTCGGCTCGGCGGTGGCCGATGCCAGCGTCGCCATCCTCAACGCCGCCCGCGACCTCACCTCCGGCGACTGGCAGCCCAACCAGATCCGAGAGATCGGCCTGGGCAAGGGGGACGTGGTGAAACTGGCGCTGGCCGATGATGTGTCCCCGGAAGTGAAACAGCAGCTGGACGAGCTGGCCGCCAAGATCATCAGCGGCGAAATCACCATCTCCACCCGCTACGACGGCCAGGAATTCAACCCGGCCAGCGGCGAATTCGTGGATCAGTCGTTCAAGGAAACCCAGAAGACCAAATCCTGATAAACACTCCCGCTCTCCGCGCAGGGTTTGGTAGTTTGTCTGCTGACAAAAGCCGTCAGGTACACCGTAAAACGAAGCACCAGCAAGGTTGCCTGCGCCGACAAGCTTCAAAGTAAGTCTCTCATCTGTAAAGCCTGCTGCGAACATTCACCGGATGTTCGGTCAGGTTTTGCAGCTTCGTCACGGCGATCAAGCTCGCCCCATGGCCGCTCGGCACATGCCATCCCTGGCATGTGCCGGTCGGCTACGGCAATCCCGGCTGCTGCTACATGCAACCCCGGCGTTGCCTGCTACTGGACGCCAGACGGCCTTTACCCGCAAAAACACCCTGCCCCACATTAAAGCTGCGCTTTCACCCCACTCGCCACTGGCATTCCCCGCCCAGCCAAGTACCATATACGCCATCGCTGTTCGGTTGGCTGCCGGCTGAGGGCATACCCCCCACTCAGGCCCGTCAGGCAATCAGTTAATCCTCTGAATTATCAGGACAAAGTGAAATGGCTCAATTTGTTTACAGCATGAATCGCGTGGGCAAGGTAGTTCCGCCCAAGCGTCATATTCTGAAGAATATCTCCCTGTCGTTTTTCCCCGGCGCCAAGATAGGCGTACTGGGTCTGAACGGCGCCGGTAAATCCACCCTGCTGCGCATCATGGCCGGCCTGGACACCGAAATCGAGGGTGAAGCCCGTCCCCAGCCCGGCATCAATATCGGCTACCTGCCCCAGGAGCCTAAACTGAAACCGGAACAGACAGTACGCGAAGCCGTTGAAGAAGCCGTGGCCGAAGTGGCCGGCGCGCTCAAGGAGCTGGACGACGTCTATGCCGCCTATGCGGATCCGGACGCCGACTTCGACAAGCTGGCCAAGCGCCAGGGCGAGCTGGAAGCCATCATCCAGGCCCACGACGGTCACAACCTGGACAATCAGCTGGAGCGGGCCGCCGATGCCCTGCGCCTGCCGCCCTGGGACGCGAAGATCGACAAGCTGTCCGGGGGTGAGCGCCGCCGGGTGGCGATGTGCCAGCTGCTGCTGGAAAAACCGGACATGCTGCTGCTGGACGAACCCACCAACCACCTGGACGCAGAGTCCGTGGCCTGGCTGGAGCGCTTCCTGCACGACTACGAAGGCACCGTCGTGGCCATTACCCATGACCGTTACTTCCTCGACAATGTCGCCGGCTGGATCCTGGAGCTGGACCGGGGCGAAGGCATTCCCTGGGAAGGCAACTACTCCTCCTGGCTGGAGCAGAAAGACGCCCGCCTGTCCCAGGAACAGTCGTCCGAGGCCGCCCGCCAGAAGTCGATCCAGAAAGAACTGGAATGGGTGCGCCAGAACCCCAAGGGCCGCCAGGCCAAGTCCAAGGCCCGTATGGCGCGCTTCGAAGAGTTGCAGAACCAGGATTTCCAGAAGCGCAACGAAACCAACGAGCTGTTCATCCCGCCCGGACCGCGCCTGGGTGACAAGGTGATCGACGTTGCAAACCTGACCAAGTCCTACGGCGACCGGGTACTGATCGACGACCTGTCGTTCAGCATTCCCAAGGGCGCCATTGTCGGCATCATCGGTCCCAACGGTGCCGGTAAATCGACCCTGTTCCGCATGCTTACCGATGCCGAGCAGCCGGACTCCGGCAACATCACCCTGGGCGATACGGTGCAGCTGGCCTCGGTGGAACAGTTCCGCGACAGCATGGACGACAAGAAGACGGTGTGGGAAGAAGTTTCCGGCGGCCTGGACATGATGCGAATCGGTAATCTGGAGATCCCCAGCCGCGCCTACCTGGGCCGCTTCAACTTCAAGGGTGTCGATCAGCAGAAGCGGGTCGGCGAGCTGTCCGGCGGTGAACGCGGTCGCCTGCACATGGCCAAGCTGCTGCAGACCGGCGGCAACGTGCTGCTACTCGATGAACCGACCAACGATCTGGACGTGGAAACCCTGCGCGCCCTGGAAAACGCCCTGCTGGAATTCCCCGGCTGCGCCATGGTCATCTCCCACGACCGCTGGTTCCTCGACCGTATCGCCACCCATATCCTGGACTACAAGGACGAGGGCAAGGTGGAATTCTTCGAAGGCAACTTCACCGAATACGAAGAATGGAAGAAGAAAACCTACGGCGCCGAGGCCATCCAGCCGCATCGCATCAAGTACAAGAAAATCGCCAAGTAAGGCGTTCTTCCTGACTATAAGTACCAAAGCCCGCATGACGCGGGCTTTGGTCTGCTTATTCCCAGTACTGATTCCACAGAGCCTGAACCTCGATCGGGCTCTGCCTGCCGCGCTAAAAAAGCAAACCCTGTCCCCTGGCTGCTCCTGATATATGCTTTGAGCATGCGTGTTTTGTTCATCCCATAACGGTTGGCCGTTTGCCTGGCCCCCCATATGGCGACACCGGAGCTTACAATGAAAGTCATCCATTCCGTTTTAATCCTGCTCTGCATCTCGTGCAGCAGTGGCGCTTTCGGTCAGTCCGAATTAACCCAGGCCGAACTGAACCAGGCGGCGGGCCGGCATTATGCGTCGGCCGACTTTATGCTGAACAAGGCTTACTCGCAGCTGATGGCGGCCCTGAGCGGTGAGCGTAAAGACAGGCTGAAGCAAGCCCAGCAAGCCTGGATTACCTTTCGTGACGCCCATGCCGAGCTTGTCTCCAGCGCCTACGACGGGGGCTCGATCCAGCCGCTTGTACATACCCAGGCGCTGATCAACCTGACCGAACAGAGAACGGCCGAACTGACCAGGATGCACCTCACAGAAACGAAGCCATAACCAATACATTACCTACCCGGGCCGCCGTTTCTCTCTGTCACCGGCAACCAGAGATGGACAACCGGCAAGCAGGGGCTTCATTCTGCCTCGTGTCGCTCGGCCTCGATAGCTTGTGCCGTTTTCCCTGTAGTGCCGGTTTTATCCGTTATCCTGGCGCCAGGTGTGCACAGGCGATTGTGACAGCAGCGCTTCATCTGTGGATAAAGATTGATCGGACACCAAAGTTACATCCGGCTGAATAATGGCCCCTTTACCCTATATCAAGCTATAGAATAACCTTCCATTCAGTGGCATTCTGGTTGTTTTGATAATAATAAAGAACGGGATCCCTATGGACACACATGCCGCCCTGGCCCGGCTGGAGCCGGCCGATACCTGGTTGGGTTTCAAACATCTGCTGCCACTCTCCCTGTTTGTCGCCGTATTCGGGCTGGCCTTCGGCCTGGCCGCAACCCAGGTCGGCCTGGAGGACGACGCTATTATCCTGATGAGCACCCTGGTGTTTGCCGGTGCCTCCCAGTTTGCCGCGCTGGAGCTGTGGGGCACTCAGGTACCGCTGGTGCCGCTGGTGATCACCACCTTTGCCATCAATGCCCGCCATCTGCTGATGGGCGCCACCCTTTATCCCTGGCTGCGCCATCTGCCGCCACTGAAACGCTACGGCATCATGCTGTTCGCCTCCGACGCCAACTGGGCCATGGCCATGCAGGGTTTTCACCGGGGCGAGCGGGCGCTGGGCGTACTGTTTGGCGGCGGCTTGGCCATCTGGTCATTCTGGATCCTCGGCACCTGGCTCGGGCTCCATTTCGGCAACGCCATCGAAGACCCCTTTAATCTGGGGCTGGATATGGTAATGGGCTGCTTCCTGCTGGCCATGGTGGTCGGCGGACGCAAGGATCTGCGCAACCTGGTGATCTGGTCGGTAGCCGCGCTGTCGGCAATGCTGGCTTACTGGTACCTGCCTGCCAACAGCCATGTAGTAGTCGGCGCCCTGTCGGGCGGCGTACTCGGAGCCCTGTGGATGGAGAAAGAAAGCAAATGAACCTGGAAACCGCAGGTCTCGGCACCTTGCTGATTATCGGCATTATGGCGCTGGTCACGCTGGCCACCCGCTGGGGCGGGGTGTTGGTAATGTCCTTTATCCCCATCAACCGCCGGGTACAGCAGTTAATTAGCGCCATGTCCGGCTCCGTGCTGGTAGCCATCCTCACCCCGCTGGCGGTCAACGGCGACGGCGGCGCCCGGCTGGCCCTGCTGGCCACGGCGCTGACCATGGTGGTGCTTAAAAAACCGCTGCCGGCCATCGCCGCCGGTATCCTGGCTGCGGCCCTGTTTCGACAACTGGCTTGAGCCCGCCGTTCGAGCGCATCCCGAACGCCGTTTCGGGATGCGCCTTGCCTAATGACGCCGACGCTGTAACACTTCATCCTTGTCTGTCGGCTTGGCAATGCACCTGATGATCCTCTCTACCCTGCAACACACCTTTGGTTTCTCCACCCTGCGCCACGGTCAGCAGCAGGTGATCGAACGGCTGGTCGCCGGCCAGTCGGCGGCGGCGATCTTCCCCACCGGCTCGGGCAAGTCACTGTGCTATCAGCTGCCGGCACTGCTGCTGCCCCACCTGACCCTAGTGGTCTCGCCGCTGCTGGCGCTGATGAAGGATCAGCTGGACTTCCTGCACAGCAAGGGGATAGCCGCGGCCTCGATAGACTCCTCCCAGAGTCCGGAGCAAAGCCAGCAGGTGATGCAGGCGGTGCGGGAAGGCCGGCTGAAAGTGCTGATGATCTCGGTAGAAAGGCTCAAGAACGAGCGCTTTCGCCAGTTTATCGGCCAGATCCCCATTTCCCTGCTGGTGGTGGACGAAGCCCACTGCATCTCCGAGTGGGGCCATAACTTTCGCCCCGATTACCTGAAGCTGCCCCACTACCGCCAGCGCCTCAACATTCCCCAGGTATTGCTGCTGACCGCTACCGCCACCCCGGCGGTAATCGACGACATGCAGCGCAAGTTCGTCATCCCGCCCGAGAACCTGGTAGTGACCGGCTTCTATCGTCCCAACCTGCATCTGCAGGTGCAGCCGATGACAGAATCTCGCAAGATAGCCTCATTAACCACACTTATCGCCGATGATCCACGACCAGCCACCATCGTCTATGTGACCCTGCAACAGGGCGCCGAGTGGGTGGCCGAGCAGTTGCAGGCCAAAGGCATCGAGGCGCGCGCCTACCACGCAGGTATGGATCAGGATAGCCGCCAAGGGCTCCAGCAGGACTTCATGCAGGGCCGGGTGCCCTGTATCGTGGCCACCATCGCCTTCGGCATGGGCGTGGACAAGGCCGATATCCGCCGGGTGATCCACTATGATCTGCCCAAGTCCATCGAAAACTACAGTCAGGAAATCGGTCGCGCCGGGCGGGATGGCCACCCCTCCACCTGTACCCTGCTGGCCAACAAGACCGGCCTCAACGTGCTGGAAAACTTCGTCTACGGCGACACGCCCGAGCCGGAGGCCATCGTCGGCCTGCTACGAGAATTGCAACAGGCCGGCCCCCACTGGGAGCTGATGCTGACCCGGCTGTCCAATACCCACAATATTCGTCAGCTGCCGCTCAAGACCCTGCTGGTCTACCTGGAGCTTGATGGCATTATCTCGCCCCAATACAGCTATTTTTCCGATTATCGCTTCAAATTTATCGAGCCGAGAGAAAGCATTCTCGACCGCTTCCAGGGCGAGCGGAAAGCATTTCTCACCGCCGTGTTCGACGGCTCTCCGCTCGCCAGGAGCTGGTGCCAGGTGGATTTCGAAGCCATCTGGCAACGGAGCCGGGGCGAGCGAAAGCGGGTAGTCAGTGCCATCGATTATCTGCACGAACAGGGCTGGATCCAGCTGGAAAGCAAACAGATGGTCGAGGTCTATCGGGTGGTCAACAACCGCTTTTCGCCCGAGGCCGAAAGCGAGCGGCTGCACGGACTGTTTAAACACAAAGAGCAGAACGAGATCAACAGGCTACAGCAGATGATTGGCTTCTTCGAAAGCGAACACTGCCTCAGCCACCAGCTGGCCGGTTATTTCGCCGATCACAAGGCCCCCGAACGCTGTGGCCATTGCTCGGTGTGCGCCGGTCAGGTTGCCAGACTGCCGGCGCCCGCCATGGCACCCATGCCCGAACAGACCCAGTTGCAGGGTTGGTGCCACCCCCTGCAGGAAAAGCATGGACAGCCGCTTTCCGTCCATACCCTGGCCTGTTTCCTGTGCGGCATCAGTACACCGCTGCTGACCAGGCTGAAGGCCAAAAGCCTGGCCGGCTTCGGCCGGCTGGAACAATACCGCTTCGGCGACGTGGTGCAACAACTGACCCGCACCGGCTGACACAACCCCCGAGGTCCATGCCAAGCCTCCCATCCTGCTGCTGCCCCCTTCTCCGCTACCGGCCTACCGGTAGCGAGTCTTGCCAGACGAAACCCGTACCAATTCAAACCCGGCCCAGCTGGTCCTAACAAGTATAAATAGTCGCAATACATATTGATGCATATCAAATATACATTTATGATGCGGGCCATTAAGTTGCAAATCACATGTCTATTTATAGAGGCCGCCATGTTAGATACCCGTACCATCGAGCTCGTAAAGAGCACAGTCCCCCTGCTGGAATCCGCCAACACCGCCCTGACAGAACACTTCTACAAGCGCATGTTCCGCGACAACCCCGAGCTGAAGGATGTATTCAACCTCAGCCATCAGGCCTCCGGCCGCCAGCCTGCGGCGCTGTTTTCCGCCGTGCTCGCCTATGCCAGGAATATCGACAATCCGGCGGTACTAAGCGCGGCAGTCGAGCGTATCGCCCACAAGCATACCGGCTTCGCCATTCAGCCCGCCCAGTACGACATAGTGGGCCATCACCTGCTGGAAACCATCAGGGAACTGGCACCCGATGCGGCCACCCCCGAAGTAATCGACGCCTGGGCCCAAGCCTACGGCGCCCTGGCCAATATCTTTATCGGCCGTGAAGAACAGCTGTATCGGCAAAGCGAACAGAAAGACGGCGGCTGGCGCGGCACTCGGGCCTTTGTGGTGAAGGAAAAACAGCAGCAAAGCGAGCACATCGTCAGCTTCCTGCTGGCCCCGGCCGACGGAGGCCCGGTCGCCGCCTTCAAGCCCGGCCAGTACCTGACCCTGCACCTGGACAGCCCCAACCTGGAGCACAAGGAGTACCGGCAGTACTCCCTGTGCCAGGCTCCCAACGGCCGGGAATACCGTATTGCCGTCAAGCGTGAGCCGAACGGCGTGGCCTCCAACTTTATACATGACCAGGTACAGGTCGGTGACCAGCTGCTGGTGCTACCGCCGGCCGGAGACTTTTTCCTGGAAGTATCGGCGCACACCCCTGTGGTGCTGTTGTCGGGCGGGGTCGGCCTGACCCCGATGCTCGCCATGCTGGATCAACTGCTCAAGCAGGGCCACCCCGCCGACATTCACTGGCTGCATGCCTGCGAAAACGGCGCCCAGCACGCCTTTAAACAGGATATCCAGCAACAGCGCCAGGCCAATGCCAACCTGAATAGCCATGTCTGGTACCGCTCCCCGGCCGACACCGATCTGCCGGCGGAAGACTATGATGAGCTCGGCATAATGAATCTGAACGCCATGAAAAACAGCATTTACCTGGACGACGCCCACTACTATTTCTGCGGCCCCCTGCCCTTTATGGCCATGGTCAAAGACACCCTTATCGGCTGGGGCATCGCCGAAGAACGGCTGCATTACGAGGTGTTCGGCCCGCACCAGCAGCTCTGATCCCCCTTCATACCAGTCCCTGATCCCCTCATCCCCGCGCAAGCGGGGATAACCTCACCATAACCGTAAGGTCTGCCAGCAACCTGTACCGCCAGTCCACACCTCAGTGCCATGGCGGCTTTATCATTTCATCAATTGCTCGCTCGTCATTTCATCATTTAACCAAGTCCTCTCCTCTTCTTTTTCCGCACTCACTAAAAAATCCTTATAAAACAGATCATTAAATACCACTCCACAGTGGCACAGTTGTTGATAAAAGGTTAACGGAAGTTGGAAATCAACAGCTCGGGGCCGCGTTGACAATTTCAGTTGAAACCAGCCGGCCGCCCATTCAAACAACAAGGAGAAGTGATGACACTGGCATGCACAACAAGGAATAGAACCTATATTGGCGGGCTTAAGGCCGCCACCCTGACCCTCGCCATCCTGTCCGGCCCGACCTTGGCCGCCAACGGCCACTATGTGCCCGGGGTGGAAGGCATCAAGGGCTCAGTGGTGCCGCCTGCCGGCACCTATTACCGGGGCTATCTGGTGCACTACGATTTTGATGAAATCAAGCTGCCCGATGATAACAGCCTGTCCGCCAAGGGCAATGTAACCGCCCTGGCCAACCGCTTTATCCACATTACCGAGAAAAAGTTGCTCGGCGCCAATTACGGCGTCGAAACCATTATCCCTGTGCAGCGCAACGACTTCGACTTTGCCAGCAGCAAGGAATCCGGCGTGGGTGATATCTTTGTCAGCCCCATGGTGCTGGGCTGGCACGGCCGGCAGTGGGACGCGGTGTTCGCCGCCGGCATCTGGCTGGATACCGGCGACGACAGCAGTACCGAGCCCGCCGCCATCGGCAAGGGCTTCAAGACCACCATGCTGACCCTGGGCGGCACCTACTTCCCGGACGCTGCCAAAAGCTGGTCGGTCTCGGCCCTGTCCCGCTACGAAATCAAGTCGAAGCAAGACGAAACCGATATCACCCCGGGCGACAGCTGGCTGGTGGAATGGGGGATCGGCAAGCAGCTCGATAGCGGCCTGGAACTGGGGCTGGTTGGCTACAATGCCTGGCAGCTGGAAAACAGCAAGGGAGCACTGGTCGGCAAGGCTGAGAAGCATGCCCTGGGGGTGGAAGGCAGCTACTTCTGGCCGTCACTGATGCTGGGGCTGAACGCCGCCTACCTCAACGAGTACCAGGTGCAAAACGGGCCCAGTGGCGATCTGTTCCGCCTAACCCTGACCAAGGGGTTTTAAAGCCCGGGAGCCGGCGACCGCCGGCTCTGTTATTCCTGCTCCAGCTTTTTCATACGATAGGCCAGCGCCGGCCGGGTCAGCCCCAGGATGCGGGCAGCCCGGGACACATTGCCCTCGGCCGCCTTGAGGGCATGGCGGATCAGTGTCTGCTCCAGGTTTTCCAGGCTGAAGTCCTCGGTCAGCAGTTGGGCGCACCAGTCATCCGGCTCACCGTCCACGTCGCTGGCCGCTTCCCGCAGGGAACCGTCCTGGCGCACCTTACCCACCACAGAGCCGCTGTCCTTGAAGGTAGGAAAGAAGCTGCACACCTCTATCTCGTTGTTGTTATCGGTCAGTATGATGCCGCGCTCGATCAGGTTTTCCAGCTCGCGAATATTGCCCGGCCAGTCGTATGCCAGCAGGGCTTCCCGCGCCTTGTCGGTCACCCCCAGGATGCGTTTGTTGTAGATAGCCTGGTAACGATCCAGGAAATGCTGCACCAACAACGGTATGTCTTCCTTACGCTCACGCAGCGCAGGAATATACACCGGGAAGATATTCAGCCGATAGAACAGGTCCGCCCGGAAACGCCCCTCCCGCACCGCCTGCTGCAGATCCTCGTTGCTGGCGGTGACCACCCGCACATCTATGTTACGGGTACGCACATCCCCGACCCGCTCCAGCTCACCTTCCTGCAACACCCGTAGCAGGCTGGCCTGGGCCCGGGGCGACAGCTCCACCACCTCGTCCAGGAAGATGGTGCCGCCATCGGCCCGCTCGAACTTGCCCTCCCGACTCTGGGTGGCGCCGGTATAGGCGCCCTTCTCCACCCCGAACAGCTCAGCCTCTATCAGATCCGGCGGTATGCAGGCACAATTCACCGCCACAAAGGGCTTGTCGGCCCGGTCGCTGGCAACATGCAGGCCACGGGCGAACACCTCCTTGCCGACCCCGGTTTCCCCCTGCAGCAACACCGTCACCCGGCTACTCGAGGCCTTCTGGATAAGCCGGCACACCTGCCGGAAAGCAGCCGACTGGCCGATGGAGTTAAACACCCGGTAATCGTCTTCGCTGTCGTCACCCACACTGTCGCGCAACTTGACCAGCTCGCTTCTGAGCGCGAACAGCTCTTCCGCTACCGGATCCGGCAGCATAAACCGCTCAATTTCCGCCTTGTCTTCCCATTCATTGGCCGGCTTGCCGATGATACTGCAGTGCTCATCGCCCATGGCCACACAGCCTACTTCCTTGTAGATGACGGTCTGCCCCATGAAATAGCTGGTGTAGCCACTGGCGTAACCGAGCAGGGTCCAGCAGATGGGCTCCTCGGCCTGGCCGAACTCGTGCTGGTGCACGTCCGCCTCGTAGGAGTTGAACCAGTCGAACTCGCCGAGGAAGTGGCCCGTGTCCATGTCCAGCTCCAGCCGGGTAGGCACCACCTTGACCATACCCCTGATACCGTGCATCTGGGGGCCGGCCATAAAGCATTCTTCGCGGGCAATATGGGGGCGCACCTTGCGGGCGATCTCTGCGTCCTTCATGCCGGAATGATAGCCGAAGCGCATCAGGAAACGCTTGGCCCGCTGCACGCCAAGAGTTTCGATCAGCTCCTTGCGCAACAAGCCCATTACGGCGGCATGGATCAGCAGCATACGCTGCTCGTTGAACCAGATTTTCCCCTGCTCGCCGTCAAAACGGATGCCTGCGATCAGGTCACCGGTTTCGGGGATATTCAGGTTTTCAAGATCTCGCATCGGGCCTTTCGCTCCCAGTCCATGGCCACCGTCACCTCCTTACAGAGGTAGCGCCTGCCGCTGTATCTTGCCGGTTAGTGTATGGGCCCGCCCACCCGTTATCAATTGCTTAAATGGTTAACACAAAAACAACAAAGTTAATCAAATGATCAAACCCCTCTCAGGGCTTCGGCTCTCAAGCTACGCCGACTCAAAGCACAAAACAAAAAATAAATACTTAAAAATCAAAAATATAACAATAAATACCAGCATTTCCGCCGGCCTGGCACATTCTCTGCTTTATCAGGGTGGAGGCTAACCCAAGATTACATGCCATAAACAACCTGCAGGAGCTTAAAGGATGAGTGCCACCCTATCACAGCCAGCACAGGCGCAAGACGAAGCCAACACGCTGACCAAATATATCCGGGTGCGCAGCCGACCGGATGCCCGCTTCGTCGAGTTCGACTTTGCCATCGACGATCCCGGCCTGTTTGTCGAGCTGGTGCTGCCACGGGATGCCTTCGAGACCTTCTGCGCCACCAATAGGGTGGTTGCCATGACGCCGGAGCAGACCGAGGCCATCGACGCCGAGCTGGATAAGTGGCGCTACGGCGAAGAAACCCTGATGAGCCACAACCGCGACCAGGCCCAGTAACGAATTCCCAGCAAGGAGCAAGCAAGATGACACTGGAAATCAAAACCGCATCGGTGGAGCCAATACGCCAGACCTTTGCCAATATCGGCCGCCGCTTCGGCAACAAGCCGGCCACCCGCTACCAGGAGGCCACCTACGACGTACAGGCCGAGGCCAACTTCCACTATCGGCCGCTGTGGCAACCGGAAAAGGAGCTCAACGACAAGAGCCGCACCGCCATCGAAATGGCGGACTGGTACGGCTTCCGGGATCCGCGCCAGTTCTATTACGGCGCCTATGTGCAGCAGCGGGCCCGCATGCAGGAAGGGGCCGAGAACAATTACGCCTTTTTCGAAAAACGTGCGCTGGCCGCCAACCTGGACGACGGACTGAAAGCCGTCCTTACCCGCTTCCTGCTGCCCCTGCGCCATGTAGAGCAGGCCGCCAACCTCAACCATATGTACGGCGCCGACTACGGCTACGGCACCGCCATCACCCAGGCCCAGCTATTCGCCGGCATGGACCGGCTGGGCATGGCCCAGTACCTGTCCCGCATCGGTCTGTTGCTGGACGACAACAGCGGCGATGCCCTGACCCGGGCCAAGGAGCACTGGATGAGCGACCCGGCTTGGCAGGGGGTTCGCGCCCTGTGCGAGGAAACCCTGGTCACCAGGGACTGGTTTGAGCTGTTCGTGGCCCAGGCCCTGGTACTGGACACCCTGGTCAACGAACTCTGCTACCGCCGGCTCGACGCCTGGCTGGTGGCCAACGGCGGCCGCGATATCGGCCTGCTCACCGAATTCATGCAGGACTGCCACAAGGATCTGACCCGTTGGAGCGACAGTGTGTTCAAGATCGCCGTCGGCGAAAGCGAGCATAACCGCCGGCAACTGCAGCAATGGGTCCAGGTCTGGCGGGGCAAGGCCGCCGACGCCCTGACGCCACTGGCACTGGACATGCCGGGCGAAGGCGTCCTGGATGCCGCCCTCGTCGAGCTCGACAAGCGTATCGCCAAAGCAGGCCTCAACCAGTAAAGGAAGCAAGACAATGTCAAAGGTTTATCTCGCCCTGCAGGACAACGATCAGTCCCGCTATATCGTCGAGGCCATCGAGGAAGACAACCCCGAGGCCACCATCAATCATCAGCCGGCGATGATCCGCATCGAAAACGAGGATCAACTGGTGATCCGGCGTGAAACCGTCGAGGAAAAGCTGGGTCGGGACTGGGACGTGCAGGAGCTGCACCTCAACCTGATTACCCTGGGCGGCAATGTGGATGAAGACGAAGATCAACTCACGCTGAGCTGGAACAGTTAAGGGAGGAACAACTCATGGCTGCGAAAAAACTGAACATCAAGGACAAATACCGCCTGCTGACCCGGGATCTGGACTGGGAGTTTTCCTACCAGGACCGCAAGCAAGCCTTTCCCTTCGAGGAGTTCGAGGGCATCAAGATCACCGACTGGTCCAAGTGGGAAGATCCCTTCCGCCTGACCATGGACGCCTACTGGAAGTACCAGGCCGAGAAGGAGAAGAAACTGTATGCCATCTTCGACGCCTTCGCCCAGAACAATGGCCAGCTCAACATCTCGGATCCGCGCTACGTCAACGCCATCAAGATCTTCCTGACCGGGGTCAGCCCGCTGGAATACCAGGCGTACCAGGGCTACGCCCACGTGGGACGCCAGTTCGGCGGCATCGGCGCGCGCATCGCCTGCCAGATGCAGTCCATCGACGAGCTGCGCCACGTGCAGACCCAGATCCACGCCATGAGCCACTACAACAAGTTCTTCGACGGCTTTCAGGACTGGAGCCACATGCACGACCGGGTGTGGTACCTGTCGGTGCCCAAGTCCTTCTTCGAGGACGCCCGCTCCGCCGGCCCCTTCGAGTTCCTGCTGGCGATCAGCTTCTCGTTTGAATACGTGCTGACCAACCTGCTGTTCGTGCCCTTTATGTCCGGCGCCGCCCACAACGGCGACATGGCTACCGTCACCTTCGGCTTCAGCGCCCAGTCCGATGAGGCCCGCCACATGACCCTGGGGCTGGAGATTATCAAGTTCCTGCTGGAGCAGCACGAAGACAACCTGCCCATAGTGCAGAAATGGATCGACAAGTGGTTCTGGCGCGGCACCCGGCTGCTGTCCATCGTGGCCATGATGATGGACTACATGCTGCCCAACAAGGTGATGTCCTGGAAGGAGGCCTGGGAGGTGTACTTCGAGGAGGCCGGCGGCGCCCTGTTCAAGGATCTGGCCCGTTACGGCATCCGCATGCCCAAATACAGCGAAGTAATCGAGAAAGAGAAGGAGCATATCTCCCACCAGGCCTGGTGGATCTTCTACAACTTCGGCCATGCCGCCGGTTTCCATACCTGGATCCCCACCGACGAGGAGCTGGACTGGCTGAGCGAGAAGTACCCGGACACCTTCGACAAGTACTACCGGCCGCGCTGGGAGCTGGCCAGGAAGATGGAGGCCGAGGGCAAGCGCTTCTACAGCAGCGGCCTGCCCCAACTGTGCCAGGTCTGTCAGGTACCCATGACCTTTACCGACATGGAAAACGACCCGGCCCAGATCAACTACCGCTCCGTCCTGCACGAGGGTGAGCGCTACCACATGTGCTCCGACGGCTGCCACGACATCTTCTGCGAGGAGCCGGAAAAGTACGTGCAATCCTGGCTGCCGGTGCACCAGATCCTGCAGGGCAACTGCGGCGGTCCGGGTCTGGAGGAAGTACTGAGTGAGTACTACCGCATGAACCTGGGCGCCGACAACATGGACATGAAAGGCTCGCCCGACGAGCAACGCTGGAAACAATGGAAAGGCGTGGCCTGATACGGGCCCTGCAACCGGGGGCCTGGGCCCCCCAACAAGGAGACAATCATCATGCCGGTTATCGCACTCAACAAAGACTACAAGGGCGAAGTCAGAGACGCCCGGGCCAACTTCGGCGGCAATATCCTGGTGTACATCGGTTGGGATGAACACCTGCTGTTCTGCTCGGCCAAGACCTTTCCCCTGCCTCCGGCCATGACTTTCGGCGAGCTGCTGGACAAGGTCATGCCCGACGGCTTCGGCCAGCACCCGGATTTCGCGCATATCGACTGGAGCCTGGTGCAGTGGCGGCTCAACGACGAGCCGCTGCATCCCTCCCGGGAGCAGACCCTGGAGCAGCTGGGCTTCGATCACAAGTCACTGCTGAGGTTCAGGACCCCGGGCCTCAATGGCTACAAGGGCACAGGCGTTTAAGGAGGTGTTATGAGCTACGAAGTCACCATTGAGCCCACCGGCGATGTCATCGAGGTGGAAGACGGACAAACCATACTGGATGCCGCCCTGCGTCAGGGTGTGTGGCTACCCTTCGCCTGCGGCCATGGCACCTGCGGCACCTGCAAGGTACAGATCACCGATGGCTTTGCCGATGTAGGCGAGGCGTCGCCTTTCGCCCTGATGGATGTAGAGCGGGAAGAGGGCAAGGTACTGGCCTGCTGCTGCATACCGGAGTCCGATCTGGTGATCGAGGCAGATATCGACGTCGACCCGGATTTCGCCGGTCATCCGGTACAAGACTACAACGGCACCGTCACCGAGATCACCGCCCTGTCTCCCACCATACGTGGCATCCGCATCCAGCTGGATCGGGACATGGACTTTCAGGCCGGTCAGTACATCAACCTGCAGGTACCCGGGGTGGACGGCAGCCGCGCCTTTTCCCTGGCCAACCCACCTGCCGCCAGCAGGGAAATAGAGCTGCACGTACGCAAGGTGGAAGGGGGCAAGGCCACCGGCTGGCTGCACGAGCAACTTGAGGCAGGTGATCGGCTGGAGCTGTCCGGCCCCTATGGCCAGTTCTTTGTGCGCAAGTCCGACGACCGGGGCGCCATTTTCATCGCCGGCGGCTCCGGTCTGTCCAGCCCCCAGTCGATGATCCTGGATATGCTGGCCGAGGGCGACAACCGCCCCCTCTACCTGTTCCAGGGCGCACGCAATGTCGCCGAGCTCTACAACCGGGAGTTGTTCGAGCGGCTGGCCGCCGAGCACGACAACTTCCATTACATACCGGCGCTGAATGCGCCGTTGCCGGAAGACAACTGGCCGGGTTTTACCGGCTTCGTGCACGAGGCCGTGGCGGATTACTTCAAGGAGCGCTGCGGAGGCAACAAGGCCTACCTGTGCGGACCACCGCCGATGATCGACGCCGCTATTACCACCCTGATGCACAGCCGGCTGTTCGAGCGCGACATCCACATGGAGCGGTTCTTTACCGCCGCCGACGGCGCCCAGGAACAGCCCCGCTCCGCCCTGTTCAAGCGTATATAGGGGATAAATCACCATGAAGGAATTAAAGAGCGCGCCGGGAGATTGCCTGTCGGCAACCATTCAGTCTATCGAGGCAATGCTGGTCGACATCCCGACCATACGCCCGCACCGGCTTTCGATGACCACCATGGGCGTGCAGACCATGGTGATAGTGCGGATTAAGGATTCCGAGGGTCTCGAAGGGCTGGGTGAGGCCACCACCATAGGTGGCCTGGCCTACGGCCCGGAAAGCCCGGAAAGCGTCAAGCTGACCATAGATGGCTACCTGGCCCCCCTGCTGCTCGGCCAGCCGGCAGACAACATCAATACCCTGAGGGTAAGGCTGAACCGCAGCATCAGAGGCAACCACCTGGCCAAATCTGCCATCGAGACCGCCTTGCTGGATATGCAGGGCAAGCGCCTGAACCGCCCGGTTTCCGACCTGCTCGGCGGCGCCGTGCACCGGCACATTCCCGTACTCTGGACCTTGGCCAGCGGCGATACCGCAAAGGATATCGACGAGGCCCTGAGCCTGATCACGGCCAGGCGCCACTGCGACTTCAAACTGAAGATCGGCGCCCGTCCGCTGATGGACGACGTGCGCCATGTGGCAGCCATCAAGGCCGCCGTGGGCGACAGCGCCAGCGTGCGGGTCGACGTCAACCAGGCCTGGGATGAAAGCACTGCCGCCAAAGGCATGGCCGAGCTGCAGGCCGCCGGCATCGACCTGGTCGAACAGCCGACCCCGATGCAGGATCTGCCGTCGCTGGTGCGCCTGTCCGAAAAGTTTCACCTTCCCATTCTGGCCGACGAAGCCGTGGCCGATGCCAGCGACATGTTCAGCCTGGCCTCCGCCGGCTTCGCCGGTGCCGTGGCCCTGAAGATTGCCAAGGCCGGCGGTCCCCTGCAGGCATTGAAAGTTGCCCATGTGGCCAGTGCGGCAGGAGTCGGCCTCTATGGCGGCACCCTGCTGGAAGGCACCATCGGCTCCGTTGCCGCGCTGCATGCCTGGTCCACACTCGAAAAGATTCATTGGGGGACCGAGATGTTCGGCCCGCTGCTGATGAAGGACGACATCGTCGTCAACCGATTGAACTTTCATGACAACGGCGTTGCGCTGCCCATCGGCCCCGGCCTGGGCATAGAGCTGGATGAAGACAAGCTGGCCTACTACAGCAGAAAGCAATAAATACCGCCGGTTATACACCGACGAAAACATGTTCAGACGGAGAAAGAATCATGCTGTTTAAAGTCGAGATGAAGGTGAATATCCCCCATGACATGCCGGCCGACGTGATTGCCGACATCAAGGCACGGGAAAAAGCCTACGCCCAGGAATTGCAGACTCAGGGCAAGTGGCGCCACCTGTGGCGGGTCGCCGGCAGCTACGCCAACGTCAGCATCTTCGATGTCGCCGATAACGCCGAACTGCAGGAGCTGATAAGCCGGTTGCCCCTGTTTCCTTATATGGACATCGGTGTTGCCCCCCTGTGCCGGCATCCCTCGTCCATTCACGAGGATGACCGCTAATCAACTGCCATCCCCCACTATCAAATAACTAACAAAACACGCAAGGAGCTAGAGCAATGTCAGTCAAAACCATGGAAACTCAGGAAGTCATCGAACTGTTGGAAAAAGTAGCAGGGTTCGATCGACCCGCTGGTAACGATAGAGTCAAGACCATCATCCACCGTGTAATGCACGATGTATTTCAGATCATCGAAGATCTGGATATTACCCCGGAAGAGTTCTGGAGTGCCGTTTACTACATCAACGAACTGGGCAAAAACGGCGAAGCCGCCCTGCTGGCGCCGGGTCTGGGAATGGACAAGTATCTGGACATCCGCATGGATGCCGAAGACGAACAGGCCGGCCTGGCCGGTGGCACCCCTCGCACCATCGAAGGTCCGCTGTACGTGGCCGGCGCACCGATGAGCGAAGGCTTTGCCCGCCTGGACGACGGTACCGATACCGGTGCCGAGGTGATGTTGCTCAAAGGTGTGGTCACCGACGAGAACAACCGGCCGCTGGCCAATGCCATCGTCGATGTGTGGCACGCAGACTCCAAGGGCGCCTATTCCTACTTCGATCCCTCTCAGAGCGAATACAATCTCCGCCGTCGCATCAAGACCGACGCCGAGGGGCGCTACCTGGCACAATCGATCATCCCGTCTGGCTACGGCTGCCCACCCGAGGGCTCGACCCAGGCACTGCTTACCCAGCTGGGGCGTCATGGTCAGCGCCCGGCACACATCCACTTTTTCATCTCGGCACCGGGCCACAAGCACCTGACCACCCAGATCAACCTGGCCGGTGATAAATACACCTATGATGATTTCGCCTTCGCCACCCGCGATGAACTGGTGGTAGAAGCGCGGCCGGTGACCCATTCGGCACAAGGCGAGCGCCATGGCGTGACCGGGCCGGTCACCGAGGTGGAATTCAACATTCAGCTGGTGTCTACCGACAGGCAGGACCGGCAGGCAATGCACCAGCGTCAGCGTGTGATGGCATAAGCAGACATCTTAACGCGTTCAATTAGCGAACAAGGAATCGACCGGCCCAGAGGCTGGTCGATTATTCCTGTTACCATCAACCGCCACGATGACCTCGATAAGTGGATTCGCAT
This sequence comes from Zobellella maritima, assembly GCF_003075035.1. GTDB lineage: Bacteria > Pseudomonadota > Gammaproteobacteria > Enterobacterales > Aeromonadaceae > Oceanimonas > Oceanimonas maritima. The sequence goes on from NZ_QCZE01000001.1 coordinate 2,129,797, forward strand.
CTGGCAGAAACCGGCCCTGCCATCTTCCCATGAGGAATCCCGCCAGCTTTATTACTCAGATAATCCCGAATAACCGCTTGAACAAGGGATGCCGGAACAGATAGTAAGAAAACTATTACATCGGCTGATGGCACTCTCTTCTTTCATCTCCGCCACCCTCTGATAATAGATGCCCCCTTGTCGGAAGAAGAAATAGGTGCCGCTTTTACCGGTATTGGCTTTTATCATCGTCTCCACTCCGGTGGCCCATAACGCAGGGCTTTTTTGCATGGATGGCTTGCGGCTGACAGCTCAAAACGAATAGGCTGGATCCGTCACTCGCTTTGCGCAACTATTAAGTCCAAATGACGCTGACTTAGGGATGAAAGCCATGAATCTGAGCACATTGCAGACCCTGTTGTTTGTACCGGCCAACCGCCCGGATCGTTTTGCCAAGGCACAACACAGTGGCGCCGATGCGGTGATTATCGATCTGGAAGATGCGGTTTCCACAGTGGGCAAAGACAGCGCCCGGGCTACCCTGGCCGCCTGGCTGGACAGCCAGCCGCCCGCATCCGTGCTGATCCGCATCAATGGCACCGACACGCCCTGGTTTAACAACGATACTCGCCTGTGCCGCTCGCCAGCCGTCGCCGCCGTAGTGCTGCCCAAGGCGGACGATCCCCTGGCCCTGGCGGAGCTGGCCAATGCCACCGACAAGCCCCTGTTGCCCTTTATCGAGTCGGCCAGGGCCTTTGCCAACCTGGCCGAGATCGCCGCCACTCGGGGGGTCGCCCGCCTGCTGTTTGGCAAGCTGGATCTGGCGGTCGACCTGGGCATGGATTATCCGCCCCCCGCCGGCCAGGATCCCCATGAAATGGCGTTTTTGTTCGCCCGCAGCCAGCTGGTGCTGGCCTCCCGCGCCGCCGGCCTGGCCGCGCCCATCGATGCCATCTATCCCCCCATCGATGACCCTCAGGGAATCAAGTCCTATGCCCAGCGTGGCCTGCAGCTGGGTTTTGGCGGCATACTGCTGATCCATCCCAAACAAGTCCCCCCCGTGCTTCAGGCATACCAGCCCTCCACCGCCCAGATAACCTGGGCCAGACAGATCCTTGCGGCGGAAGAAGCTTCGCAGGGGGCGGTCGTGGCCGTCGGCGGCGCCATGGCCGACGCCCCCGTGATGGCCCGGGCCAGGCGTATAATCGAACTGAGCGATGCGTTCCCCCGCGCCTAAGTACAGAAATCAACGACAGCGGGATAAAACGCGCCAGTTTTCGGATACAATCCCCTTTTTCATCGCGATAGAGGGGAGCCGTCATGTTGGTAAAAGCGTTACGTAATGGGATTGGGGGCATTATGGTGGTGGGCGACCTGCTGACCCGCCCGGCCAAGCAACGGCGGACGCCCGAGGCCCAGCAGCAAATCAACGAGGCGTGCCGGCAGCTGGCCCTGTATCAGTTGCCACGGTGCCCTTTCTGCATCAAGGTACGCCGGGCCATGCACAAGCTGAACCTGCCCATCGAGCTACGCAATGTGAACCCGGGCTCTCCCCACAGGGAGGCACTGCAGGCCGGCGGCGGACGAGTCAAGTCCCCCTGCCTGCGTATCGAGGAAAACGGCGAAAGCCGCTGGATGTACGAGTCCAATGACATCATCGCTTATCTGCAGCAGCGCTTTGGCCAGCAGGCCTAAGCCACTGGCATGAAGCAGACACGCCCGGCCATCGGCGTCGGCATCATCGTCAGCCGGCCCGATGGCTTGATCCTGGTCGGCAAGCGGCAGAACAGCCATGCCCCCTACTGGTCAATCCCGGGCGGTCATATGGAGCTGGGGGAAAGCTTCGAGCAGGCAGCCATCCGGGAGCTGGCGGAAGAAACCGGCCTGCGAGTGAGCACGCTCAGCGTCGTGGGGCTCACCAACAACCTGCACACCTGGCGGCAGGAAGGTGTACATTCCATCTCGGTGATCCTGCATGCGTCCCTGCATTACCATGCCGAACCCCGCCTGCTGGAGCCGGACAAATGCACCGGTTGGCGCTGGGTTGATCCCCGACAACTCCCCGAGCCCCATTTCGAGGCCAGCAGGAAGGGCGTTGCCGCCTACCTGAAGGGACTGTTCTATCAACCGGAAGAGAACCAACCATAACAGCAGCCCACCTCAGGGATACTGTCAACCGGTTCCGGTTATCTTATTTCCGCCTTGTAGCTAAATTTATCCGCCCGGCCAATGGTACGCCGATATTCGATCATGCTGTTGTTACGGGTATAGGTATGACGAGTCAGTACAATAACGGGTGAGCTCTGAGGAATGCCCAATGTTTCTGCCGTCTCCTGGTCCGCGCTCTCGGCCGTCAGGGTTTCTTCGGCCCTGACCACCGGCACGCCATACTTTTCAACCACCAGGGCATACAGCAAATCGGGAATGCGTATGGTATCCCTTTCCAGCCCCGGCACTATGTCCGGATCCCACCAGCAGTGCTCTATCAGAATTGGCTGGACATCGCTCAACCCCAGCCGCCGGATATAGAGCAGCTCACAAGATGACGCTTTCCCCAGCAGGCGGCATATCTGCTTGCTGCCGGTTTTTAGCTGCCGCTCCTTCACCTCTTTCCTGATCCTGACTCCCTTGCCGGTTTCATCACCATAGGAAAAAAAGCGAAAGAGGCTGTTGTTGAAGTCGATCGCGGAAACATAGGTTCCCTTGCCCTGGTGACGGTATAACAATCGCTCGTTGACCAGATTATCGATGGCTTTTTTTACCGTTCCCTGGCTGACATTCAACTGCTCTGCCAACTGGGGCTCGGACGGGATAAGATCACCGGGTACCAGGCCCCCCGCTTCTATCGACTTGAGCAGGAAATTTTCAACCCGCTTGTACAGTGGAACATGCCTGTTCCCGCTGTTGTCCCGCATATCCCGGGAATCGCCCGTTAGCATGTCGAAATGCGCCATGTGATTCCACCCATTCATTAAAGCAACATGGAAAAACGCGCCCGAGGCAAAACAGGACTCAGGCCCCTGGCCTCAAGGCAAGGTTGATTCTGGTACTGGCCATCATCATAGCCATGCTATCTCGGCATAACAAGAAATTCATATATATGATTTATTGGATAGGCACTGATACCCAGTTAACAGACATTAAATGCCTGTTTCCAACAGTGCTGCAGAGTAAAACTCCGCTCACGGAAACACCTGAAAATGCTGTTTTTAAAGCACTGGAACCGGGACAATCAGCACGGTAGTGGAATATCAGGTCCCGATAAATCAGCCATCCTTGCCGGTCCTGGCCGGTAAGGATGGCATTATCGATGACTATATGGCCCCCTGTCGCTCCTTTAATATATCGACCAGTTTCAACCGCTGCACTTTTCCTGACGGCCCCTTGGGCAGATCATCCAGGAAATAAATGGCTTTGGGGGTTTTGACTCGTCCCAGTTTATCAAAACAGAATCCGAGCAATTCCTGTTCGGTAACAGTCGAGTCGGCATCAACCTTGACACAGGCAACCACCTCCTGACCATAATGCTCATCATCAATACCTACTGCTCCGGCTTCTATCACTGCCGGATGGGCGTACAGGGCATCATCGATCTCGCGGGGGGCAATATTCTCCCCTCCCTTGATAATCAGCTCTTTAAGCCTGCCGGTAATAAACACAAAGCCGTCTTCGTCCTGACGAGCCAGATCCCCGGTGTGCAGCCATCCATCCGCCGTCAGTGCTTCTTGCGTAGCCTGTGGGTTCTTGTAGTAACCACGCATGACGCACTCGCCCCTGACTAACAGTTCTCCCTCTTCCCCCGTCGGCAGAAGCTGTCCCTCGCCGTTGACGATACGGATTTCAGTGCCAAACGGGACACCCGGTGAACCATATTTGCCCTGCCTGGGCGGTAATGGATTTGACAGGATCTGCGCAGCCGTCTCGGTCAACCCCATGGTTTCAATAATAGGGATACCGAACTTTTGCTCAAAGCCGGCATGAATGGCCGGCGGCAACGCCGCCGACGCAGATCGACCGAAGCGCACCCGGGATAAACGGGCGCGGAGCTCCTGCTCGGTGCAATCGCCGGTGTGATGCATCAGATAGGAAATAATAGTGGGCACCACGCTGAACCAGGTGCATTCCTGTTGCACGACCCAGCTCCAGAACAGGGAGGTACTGAAGCCGTGGGGCATCACCAGGCTGCCGGCGCTGACCAGAGGCGCCATGACAGTCACACACTGGGCATTTATATGGCATAAAGGCAAGACGCAAAGCGCCCTGTCCTGCTCGGTCAGTTCATGCGCCCGGGCGGTATTCATGCCCCCTGCCAACAGGTTGCTATGGGAAAGAATCACCCCTTTGGGCCGTCCGGTGGTGCCGGAGGTATACATCAGTACACCTTCATCCTCTCCCGCTGGAGACGGCATACTCGCCTCTACAGGTGCAAGCGGCCAGTGCGGGCCCTTGTCGACATCGGCCGGGATGATATGGATGTCTCGCGCCAGTGTCTCTGCAGCCCTTGCTATCTGCTCCCGATAATTATCTGAAGCAAATACGGCCCTGGTATCCGAATGTTGCAGAACATATTCAATCTGCGCTGGACCGGCGGCCGGATTTAGCGGTGAGGTAATACAACCGGCATACAAGGTAGCGAGGAAAATTTCGACACTGGCCAGGCCATTGCCCATCATAAAGGAAATGGTGTCACCTTTTTTTAAACCAAGGGCACTGAAATACTGGCTATATAAGGCAAGCCTCTCCTTTAACTCGCCATAATTAAGTTGTGTTCCCGTTTCCGGAAAAACAGCAAATGGCCGCTCGGGGAAACGCCTGGCATAATCATCAATCAAGGCACGAATATTATCCGCCGGGGGCGCATAGGAAGCTTGCATCATAATTGATACCTCTTCTTGTAATCACCGAACATGTCATCAATGGAAACTTCTCGCGGGGTAATGGTTTTCACTACCCGGGTAATGTTCAGGAAATGCTTGTAATGCACGTTCTCATCGGTAATGTTTCCGCCCCAGGTACCGCACCCCATGGATAGCGAAAACGGCAGGCCATTATCAAAGCTTCCTCCGGTGGCAAAGCAGTGAGCCTGGTTGACAATAATACGGCAGACCGGCATTTCCTTGCCCAGCTCTTCCGGTCTGTACATGTCTTGGGTATGGATCCCCAGAGAATGCCCCTTGCCCTGATAATTCAGGATACGGCCGGCGATTCGCTTGGCATCGGAAAAATCTTTGGCCCGATATACCGTTAACACCAGGGACATTTTTTCCCCGGAAAAAGGCGCATCGGCACCGACTTCCGATTCTTCCACCATCAGGAAATCGCGTCGAGACAACTGCTCGCGCGCCAGGCCGGCAACTCGGCACAATTCGGCGACCGGTTTTGCCAGCACCTGCCGGTTCAGGTGACCGTCGTGCCACATGGCCGCCTGCAGACACTGCTTTTCGTCGGCGTCGAGCAAGGCACCATTGACCCGGTCAAATTCGGCCATCATGGCGTCGTAGACCTTATCGACTATCACCACACTGTTTTCGGAAGAGCAACTGGTTGCATTGTCAAAGGTTTTGGAGGCCCGGATCCGCTCGGCGGCCAGCGCCAGATCCGCGGTTTCATCGACAATCACCGCCACATTGCCGGCTCCCACGCCATAGGCGGGCGTACCGCTGGTATAGGCCGAGCGCACATTATTCTGCGAGCCGGTGGCCACCACCAGATCGGCCTGCACCAGCAGCTCCTGGCTCAATGCCTTGCTGACGGGCGCCGGTAGTTGCTGCACCAAGTCCAGAGGGGCACCTATCCGCTCAAGCTCGGCGTGGATCAGGGCCAGTAACCGGGTACAGGAGGGCTGTCCCTTAGGCGAAGGGGCCAGGATGATCGCATTGCGGCATTTGAGCGCATTAAGGGTATTGTTCATCGGCGTGGCAATTGGATTGGTCGAAGGCACTATCGCGGCCACCACGCCAACGGGCCGCGCTATCTCGGTCAGGCCCAACGCCGGATCATCCTTGATCACCCCAACGGTTTTTGCCCCCCGGAGATCCCGCAACAAACCCAGTGTCTTGCGATGATTCTTGATTATCTTGTCGTCCACCCTGCCCAGCCCGGTTTCTTCCACCGCCAGGGCGGATAAACGCGCATTGTTCTCCGGATTAACCAGCGCCCAGGCCGTTGCGGTCACTACCTCGTCGACCTGCTGCTGTGTGTACCCTTCGAACTGCTGCTGCGCCTGCCGCGCCCGCCGGATCAGCTCGGCTACCTGTTCCTGCTCATGTGTTGTCACCATCTTCCGTCTCCAATGCCTATGACAAGATACAGCCATGTCATACAACTCATATACATGACTATAATCGAAAGCAACCCCCCATCAGGAGTTGTCATCATCATTAAGATAATAATTACATCAGGTAAATCAGACCGTCGTTACCCTTTCAGCCCGGCCAGCAGCTCCTTCAAATAGGCTTCCCGTTTCTTGAACATGGCGATGACTTCATCTCGCTCCATCACCCGTACCGGAGCACCACCCGCACGCATCTTGTCGAGTGTTTCCCTATCGTTAAACATCAGTGGTACCCGTTCCGACAAATAACTGAGCACCGGCTCCGGCGTATTGTCTACGGCCATCAACCCCCGAAAGTTGACACTGGAGTCATCCACATTGAAACCACTTTCAATAAAGGTCGGCACATCGGGCAAAAACTCCTGGTTTCTCTCCATATCGGCGACGGCCAGTATCTTAACTTCGTCCCGGCTGCGATAGGCATCAGACAAATTGTTGAACCCGGCCATCACCTGCCCCCCCATCACACTCTTCATGGCCGGCGTACCACCTTGATGAGGAATATAGGTCAGCTTGGTACCGCTTTCTTTTTCCAGCTGCAATAAGGCAATATGATGCCCGACATAGAGGCCTGCGCCGGAAAAGGTGACCTTGCCGGGGTTGGTTTTTGCATACTCGACCAGATCGGAAACAGAATTAAAGGGGCTGTCCTTGTTGACGATAAGCACGGCCGGATCGGCGCCCCAGTTGGCTATCGGCTCAATATTATCAATATTATACCTGGTCTTCATCACGATAGACTGCGCAATCAGGTGAGGGATGTTATACACAGACAACTCGTAGCCATCCGGCTTGGTGCGGGTCACGAATTGATCCCAGCCGACCTTACCGCCCGCTCCCGGCTTGTTGATAACAACCACTGGCTGGGATAAATACTCTTTCTCCGATGCCCGCATGGTGGCGATACGCGCCTGAAAATCGGTTGCACCTCCGGGCTCATAGGAGACAACCATGCTGATGGGCTTTTCCGGATAGGATTGCCCATGGCTGTAACCGGCTAATACCATGCCACACAGGGCCCCGGTCAGGGCGGTCATTTTCCTTGCCTTGCTGGTAGTAAGCATAAATGCATCCTTGTTGGTTAATCACATGGTTATTGAATAAATTTCCATAGAGCAGAAAAACTTCCTTACTTTCTTATTACTATCGACCTACATCAACACAGCAGCCGGCGTATGCAGCTGTAATGCAACAGCAAACAACAGATAAATAGCCGAAATAAACACGATGGAAATAGCCAGATATTTTAAAACAAAACTTCTTTTTGGTCGGCCTGCTCCATAGATCATGACAATAGTGAAAAAGGCCAAAAATGAAGTGACATACAAACCTATACTGCCTGCAAGAAAAAGATAAAAGAAGATAATTAAAAACATGGGGGCCAGCCTGGGCAATGCCATTGCACGCTTGTTTTCACCCCCTCCTGACTTGAACAGCCAGGAATAGACATACCCCGCCCCTGTGCCCGACTTGCCTTTTTCCTTCTTCTCTGACATAAACATCACCAGGGAAAAAACCGCAATGATAACAGCCAGGAAGTTTGGAAAACGATATGCATCCTGCCCAAACTCCACATTACTCCCTGCTGCCAACAATACGCCGGAAACAGCCAGGCTACCCAAGGCAATCAGTCTACCTTCACTCATGATTAAACTCCTTCCGGGTGGGTGTGATTCTCTTTTTCCTGCTGTACTTTTTTCATGTTTTTGTTGCGCTGCCGAAACTCGCCATAAATGCTGTAACCAATAGAACCAAGACAGAGCATGACCAGGATGATATTCAGGCTGCCGCCGAGGAAATAAGACGCCAAACCACCGCTAACCGACGCAATCATCTCTCCCTGGACAAAGTTGGTCTCGGCGATAGGGCCCAATATGATGCCCAATACCAAAGGAGAAGGACTAAAACCCAGTTTGGAGGCAAAATACATTCCGATCCCCAGGGTCATCATGATAAATACATCCGAAAAGCTGTTTTGTACGCTATAGGTGCCAAACACAGCGAGCACAGTAATAGCGGCCGCCATATAGAACTCGGGAATGTTCATCACCACCCGGCTGTAACGACTGATGGTCAGCCCGAAGATGCACATCAGCAGCTGACCAATCAGCAAGGAGTCGATAAAGGTCCAGACCACAGGGGCATGCTCGGTAAACAGCGAGGGCCCTGGGAACAACCCATGGATCAATAATCCCCCCAGCAATACCGCCGCGGTGGGGCTGCCCGGCACGCTCAACGTCAGCAAAGGCACCAGGGATGGCCCCACCATGGCATTGTTTGCGGATTCGGCGGCCACCACCCCGGCCGGTTCCCCCTGGCCAAAGCGCTCTGGATGACGGCTCATTTTCTTGGTTTGATCATAAGACACCAAACCGGCAATCTGCCCGCCCGCGCCCGGTATCAGGCCGACAAAAATGCCCACCAGGCTGCCGACGATCAGGGCCTTCCAGGCCAGCAGGGTATCCCGAATTGAAGACAGGATACTCTGTGTTTCCATGGCAAACTTCTGCACCCCCTCCGGGAGCTGCTCACTGGACAACATCGACAATACCTGAGGTATGGCAAACAGCCCCACCAGTGCCGCAATAATATTGATGCCGCCGGCCAGGTGCTCGGTGAAGATAAAACGCTCAACACCCAGCACGGGATCATAACCAATCGTCGAGATCCACAGGCCAAGAAAGCCGGAAATCAGTCCCTTGATAACGGAGCCGGAGCCCAGGGTACCGATAACGGTCACCCCCAGGATAGCGACCCAGAACAGGTGAGAGGGACCGAATTCCAACGCCCATCCCGACAAGGTGGGAGTAAAAAAGATCAGTACCAGTACGCCAAGCAGGCCACCGACAAAAGAGGCGATAAAACAATAATGCAGGGCTGCTGTGGCCTTTCCCTTTTTGGCAAGTGGATGGCCGTCCATGGTGGTCGCTATATTGGCGGGAGCCCCCGGGATACTGAGCAGTATGGCACTGACCGCACCGCCGGCCACCGTTGACGTATAGGTCGCGCCAAGCAGGATCAGGCCGGTAGCCGGCTCCATATGAAAAGTAAACGGAATCAAGAGCGCCACCGCCATGGTCGGGCTCAGGCCCGGGGTAGCCCCCAACACCAGGCCACCGACGGTGCCCAGCACCAGCACCATAAAATTCCAGGGTGTAAACACCTCGGGTAGATATTGAACAAACTCCAACATGAGATTCCATCCTCTCTACTGTAAAACCTGACGGTCATGAAATATTTGAACCCTGTTAAACAGCCAACTCCCTTGTTTCATGGATCCGGGGGGACAACCCATACAACTCATATACATGACATATCTGTAACATATGGGTAACAGGTATAGTTGTGCGAATACTCCTTGTCAACACCACAACGAGTCAAAAATATCCTTGCCTGGAAGACCCCTCACACTGCTTCGGCCTGAACCATTCCTCTCGGCGGCAATGCAGCCCGCTTAGTGACAGGGAAAGCAAGCGCCTGTCCCTTGGTTGCCGGTCCGTGTTATTCTGCCGGCGTCCATGCTCCGGAAAACTACGGGTTGTTATTGGTCTAACCCGAGATTAAAATTTCAATACAAAATATCTCGTTTTAATCAGTCTGGGCGCTCTGACACTCCGCCGCCTTGGCTGCCATCACGAGATACATTTCCGTCCTATCACCATCATCACGGAGGCCACAGGATGTCGGCACTTTTCCATCTTGACAGAGACAGCCAGACGACCCTGCAGCAGCAGGTACGGGAACACCTGGTGAATGCTATTCTCGGCGGCTTCTTACCCCAGGATAAGCCCCTGCCTTCCTGTCGCAGCCTGGCCAAGAACCTGAATGTGGCCCGCAATACCATAGTGCTGGTGTATGACGAGCTGGTCTCGGATGGCTACCTCACCTCCCGTGAACGCAGCGGCTATTATGTCAACCCACAGTTTACTACCAGCGGCATCGAGTCCCCTCAGGATCTCCCGGCCACACCCACGGATAGCGGCGTCGACAAGGTGAACTGGTTGCAACGGCTGAAGGTCCATCCCGGCCATCAACCCAATGCCAGCCAGTCTTATTCCTGGCAGAGCTATAAATACCCCTTTGTCTACGGTCAGCTGGATACCAGCCTGTTTCCCATCGACAGCTGGCGTAAGTGCTGGCGGGATGCGGTCAGCGTGCAGGCGATCCGCGACTGGAGCTCCGACCGTTACGACAGCGACGATCCGTTGCTGGTCGAACAGCTGCAAAAACGCATCCTGCCCAGCCGGGGTATACAGGCGAGCAATGATGAGATCCTGGTTACGGTCGGCTCCCAGCAGGCCATCTACCTGCTGGCCCAGTTGCTGCTGGACAGCAGCTCCTGCTTTGGTATCGAGGATCCCGGCTATGTCAGTGCCGGTCATATTGCCAAGGTGTTCGGCGCCCGGGTGAAGAGCCTGCAGGTAGACAAGGACGGACTGGTGGTGGACGAGCAATTGAATGAATGCGATGCGGTCTACCTGACCCCCAGCCATCAGTGTCCGACTACGGTCACCATGCCGCTGTCACGACGGCTGGCCTTGCTGGAAGAAGCCCAGCGGCAGGATTTCATTGTCATCGAAGATGACTATGAAATGGAGATGAACTTTGATACCCACCCCACTCCGGCACTGAAAAGCCTGGATCGGGCCGAGCGGGTGTTATATATCGGCAGCCTGTCCAAGACCCTGGCGCCCGGACTGCGTATGGGCTTCCTGGTCGGCCCCAGGGCACTTATCCAGGAAGCGCGCAACCTGCGCCAGCTGATGCTGCGCCATCCACCGCTCAACAACCAGCGGGCCGTGGCCTTGTTCCTGGCCCAGGGATACCACGATGCCCTGCTGCGCAAGCTGGCCCGGGTATTTCAGGAGCGGGGGGAATGCCTGGCCCAAGCGCTGAAGCAACACCTGCCCGACTGCATCAGCTCTCCGATCAGCGGCTCTTCCTGCTGGCTGGAACTGCCCGCTGGCCTGGATGCAGGCCAATTGAAGCAACGGGCGGCAAGGGAAGGGCTGTTGTTGATCCCCGCCGCCAGCTACCATTTCGGCAGCCATCTGCCGAAGAATTTCCTCAAGATCGGCCTGTCGGCGATCCCCCTCGAACAGATAGAGCCGGGCATCAGGCTGCTGGCCAGGATCAAGGCACAATTACAGACAGAATCGGAAAGCGGGATATGAGGGGGGCATCATTCAGTTAAGCGTTAAGGGACGGCCTCATCCATGAGGCCAACGCTCTGCTCGGTGGCAAAGTATGCCCCTTTAGCGGGCGGCGTTGGGATTTAAGGGGGCCGGGAGCCCCCTACTTCTTCCTTCGCTGTGGCAGGGAAGTTACAAATCCAGCACCGCCTGCAGCTGGCTGGCAGCACGACGCAGGGTCGGCGCCCATTCCATCAGACTGGTCAACGGCTTGCGTATGGTAGGCGCATGCACCGCCACAGTGGCACGTATCTGCCCCACATCATCGTAGACGGGCACGGCAATGGCTACCATGCCGTCAATCAACTCTTCATTGTCGGTACTCAGGGTATTGTCGGCTATCTTCTCGAGTTCCTGCTCCAGCTGCTCCCGATCGGTGATGGTATGTTGGGTATGAGCACTGAGGGTCAATCCTGAAAGCAACGCCTTGCGCCTGTGGGGAGTCATTAATGCCAGAAACAGTTTGCCGCTGGCGGTGCAGTGCAGAGGCATGCGCGAGCCCGGATGCAACTGAATGCGCACCGGCCAGTTGGTTTCGACTCGCTCGAAATACACCAGCTCATGGCCATCCAGCAGGGTGATGTTGCAGGTTTCCCCCAGCTCTTCCGCCAGTTTCTGCAAGACAGCCCGCCGCGGGGCGCCGACACTGCGCTGGGCCAGTACCCCCAGTGCCATTTTTCTCAAGCGTGGGCCCGGGCTGAGATGGCGGCCATCGGGTTCCTTTTGTAACAGGCCTTCTTGCTCCAGTTGCCCGATAATACGGTGCACCGTGGGTTTGGGCACATCCAGACGCTGACACAGGTCTGCCGCCGTGGTTGCCCTGTCTTCCTTGAGCATTTCCTCTATCAAGGCAAAGGCACGAAGCAGAGTAGAGTTGGTTGCACTTGCTGATGTGCTCATAAGCCCTCCGACATGGATATTCAGGCATTTTATCATAGGGAAATCAGGTTGCTATGTCGTTTTGGCCGGCCAGCTCCCATTATGGATCATCCGTTCGCCATACAGGATAAGCTCCGCAAACTGCCGACAGAGAAGCGTATCCTCCTCCAGGGCGCGGCCACTCACCCCCACCGCCCCGACCAACCCGCCGTCGTCAAACAGGGGCTCACCGCCGGGCAGCGAGGTGAACTGTTCATCCAGAAAGTCTGACAGGGTCAACTGCTCATGCAGCAACCGTTGCCTGAACAGGACGGTTGATACCCCCATCCTGGCTGCCGTATAGGCCTTTCCCGTGGCGATACGGATCAACCGCTCGGGCGCGCCATCCATCCGGTATAGATAAATCAGGGCGCCCGAGTCATCGACCACGGCAAAACATAACGGCTGGCCACCATCCTGTTGAGACCGAGCTGCCAGTTGCCGGCAGGCCTCAGATACAATGATTGAACTGACGGGCAACGATGCCTCCTTATCTGCACAGGCCTCAAAAATAAAAGCGGAGCCCGAGAGCCCCGCTTTTTAAAATCATTTTCATAGCAAGAGCAATGAGATTTCCGGAATGTAGGTAACCATCAGCAGCACGGCGATCATCACCAGCAGATAAACCCAGACCGCTCTGGCCAGCCCACCGATGCTGACATGAGCAATACCACTGGCCACGAACAGGTTGACGCCCACCGGCGGGGTAATAAAGCCAATCGCCAGGTTCATGACCATCATTACCCCGAAATGAATCGGGTCTACCCCTACCGCTACGACCAGTGGCAACAGTATCGGCGTCAGAATCACAATGGCCGCCAGCGCTTCCATGAAAATACCTATCCAGAGCAGGAAGATATTGATCATGATAAGGATGACAAACTTGTTAGAGGTCAAAGCCAGAATGGACTCGGCGATGCTCTCGGGTATCTGCTCAATGGTCATGATATTGCCAAAAATGGTCGCCATCGCCATCAGCAATATGATGATGGAAGAAATTCCGGCCGCATCCTGCGCCGAGGACCAGAGGCTGTTAAAGGTCAGCTCCTTGTGGACGCAGAGCCCGACGAACAGTCCATACAGAGCGGCAACGGCGGCGGCTTCCGTCGGTGTCATGATGCCGCCATAAATACCACCCAGCACGATCACCGGCACCATCAGCGCCCATTTCGCCTGCCAGGCCGCGCTCATAAAGGTTTTCAGGGAGCGCTCCCGCACCTCGCCATACCAGCCGTTTTTCTTGGAGATCAGGTAGGCCACCACCATCAGGGCAACTCCCATGATCAGGCCGGGGATGATGCCGGCGATAAACAGCTTGCCAATCGACACCTGGGCCGATACCCCGTAGACCACAAAGGGGTTGCTGGGCGGAATGATCACCCCAATCGCCCCGGCACAGGCCACCACGGTCGCGGCAAAATACTTGTCATAACCCCGGGCTATCATGGCCGGTATGGTGATGGAGCCAATGGCGGCCACCGTGGCCGGACCCGAACCACTGATGGAGGCGAAGAAAATACAGGTCATGATGCTGGCCAGGGCCATGCCGCCGGGCAAGGCACCGACCAGTTCGTCCCCCAGGGCCAGCAGCCGCTTGGACAGGCCGCCCGCCCCCATAAAGACACCAGCTGCAATGAAGAAGGGAATGGCCATGATGGGGAAGGAATCTATCGATGAAAAGGCAATCTGCGCCAGATAATCCACCGGCAGAGTGCCGGCGCCCAGCACTGTGGTCAAACCGGCCAGACCCAGGGCAAAGGCAATGGGCACCCCCATCAGCAAGAACAGGATGAAATAGCCGAACAGCAGCAGGGAGGCATTCCATTCATCGGACAGCATCACGGGTGCAAACAGGACAGCCGGCGTCAGCAGGCCGATGCATACGTCCACAACACTCATGCCCCGGCACTGACGCCACAGGGACTGCAGGGTACGAATGGTCATCAGGCCGAAGCCGATAGGCAGTATCAGGTAGGGAATGTAATAGCCAATCTGCATGGCAGGTGTGGTCTGGGGCATGGCAAGCTGCATTTTCACATAATCCAGCCCCATAAAGGCAAACAGGAAAACCAGGATCAGCGTGCAGCTGTCGATCACTATCCACAGAATATTCTGATACCGCTGGGAAAGCCGATTATGAAGCACATCAACACGTATGCCGCTTCGCGAGATAATCGAGATCGAGACCGCCAGATAGGATATCCAGATAAAGATATAGCGGGCCAGCTCTTCGGTCCATACCCCCCAACCCACAATATCCTTGATGCCGGCACGCAATCCGTCAATATCCACCCATTCCCCGAACAGCTGTTCAAATTCGGGCGCACCTATCATGTTCAGCAAGGCAGAAATGGAATATCGGAAGAAGGTCTGGTAGTTGATGATGACGATCATCAACAGCAAGCCGACAAACAGGAAGGGCTTTTCAAAGTTTTTAATGATGGTTTCAAGATAAGAGGGACTTTTTTCTTTATCCAGCGCTCTATCCATCTTCAAGGTTTCCATACAACAGCTCCGGGATCAGAACCTAAAATAATATCCTCAGGCAGGAGCTCGGTGCTCCTGCCTGAGGACCAGCCAGTTCAAAACAACACCGGCTTACTGCTGGGTATCCTGAACCAACTTAACCAGCTCCGCAGGAAGCTTGGCGGCGAATTCGTCAAATACCGGCTTGGTTGCCTCGCGGTATTGGGCCATTTCTTCCTCGGTGGTTTCGTGAATGACAACGCCCGCCTCTATCATGCCCTGACGTGCTTTTTTCTGATCTTCCGGGTAGGCCACGGTGCGCTGATAGGTCACCGCTTCCTGGGACGCCTCATCGATCAACTGCTGCGCCTCTTCAGGCAGGCTATCCCACCATTTCTTGTTGGCCATCGCCACCTGCATGCCGTAGTTATGGGCCGAGGTGACCGCATACTTCAGATTTTCATGATGCTTGGCACCATACATCAGGTCGAAGGTGTTCCCTTCCGCATCTATGGTGCCCTGCTGCAGTGCGGTATAGACCTCACCCCAGGCAATGGGTGCCGGGTTGGCGCCCAGGGCCTTGGCGACGGCCACATCCACCGGTGAGTCCGTGGTGCGCATCTTCAGCCCGGAAAGAGATCCCGGGCCATTGAGCGGACGATCCTTGGAAACAAAATTCCGATAACCGTATTCCGCATACATGATGGGCTGCAGGCCGATGTCATTGGCGACCTTCTCAAGATAGCTATTCAGCGGAGCGCCTTTATCCAGTGCCCTGTAAAGATTTTCCTGGTACTTGGGACTGGTGATATAGGGCAGGTCAAACACCTGATAAAGCGGGGTAAAGCTGGCAAGGTTGGGGGTCGAACTGACGCCGATCTCCAGAGTTCCCCGCTGGGCGCCTTCGATCATCACCCTGTCACTACCCAGCACAGAGCCAGGAAACAGCTGTACCTTGATCCTGCCATCTGATTTTTCCTTCACCAGGTCGGCAAACTTTTTATAGGCCACGGTAATGTGGCTTCCGGGAGGAGCCGGATGAGCCAGCTTCATCTTGATCTTGGGGCCCGAGTAGTCGGCTACTGCTGCGGTGCTGACCGACATCGCCAGTACCACTGACGACAGAATAAACGGTTTGATCTTCATAGGTGACCTCTTCCTTGTCCTAACCATATAACTTAAAGAAACAGTTACACTAAAGCAACATTTGTAACTATAAGAATCAAAAAGCACCAATGTCAACTTAGATCCATATAATTTTGATACAAAATGAATCAAAATTATCATTTTGTAATAAAATCAATATCCTGAACCCCGGACCGTGCGCCCCACCGGCAGCCACCCCCCATGCAAGCCGGATCCTCCTACCCTTAAAACGGATAACCGCCCCAAAAAAACAACAAAAAACCAACAAAAAAAATCAAATTTCACTTGATATAAAAATCAATTTAACTATTTTGATACTATTCGTATCGTTTTTTATCGGGTGGATTATGCCTCAGTATCAAGATCAGGTTTTTGGTGAATTCGACTATATTGTTGTGGGTGCCGGCTCGGCAGGCTGTGTGCTGGCCAACCGGCTCACCGAGGATCCGGAGATCAGGGTGCTGCTGCTGGAGGCCGGCGGCCGGGACTGGAATCCCTGGATCCACATCCCCGTTGGCTACTTCAAGACCATGCATAATCCCGGCACCGACTGGTGTTATGTCACCGATCCCGATCAGGGCATCAATGGCCGGCAGCTGCAATGGCCGAGGGGCAAGGTGCTGGGCGGATCCAGCTCACTCAATGGCTTGTTGTATATCCGCGGCCAACATCAGGACTACGATGACTGGGCCGCCCTGGGCAACGAGGGCTGGAGCTACCGGGAAGTCCTGCCCTATTTCAAAAAGTCCGAATGCCAGTCCCGGGGCGCAGATGAATACCACGGAGTCGATGGCCCGCTGAAGGTCTCCGATCTGCGCCTGCGCAGGGAAATCGCCGATCGCTTTGTCGAAGCCGCGCAACAAATCGGCATCCCGGCCAACCCGGACGTCAATGGCGAAAAACAGGAAGGCGTCGGCTATTTTCAGCAAACCGCCTACAAGGGCCTGCGCTGCAGCAGCGCCAAAGCGTTCCTGCACCCGGCGCTGAAACGCCCCAACCTGACCCTGCTGACCCATGCCCATACCCGCCGCATCCTGCTGGAGGGCAAGCAGGCCACCGGCATCGAGTTTGAACACAAGGACAAGCGCCTGCTGGCCCGAGCAACCCGGGAAGTCGTGCTCAGTACCGGCGCCATCGGCTCGCCGCAAATCCTGCAGTGCTCAGGTATCGGTGAACCGGAGCACCTGACATCGGTGGGAGTAGAATGCCTGCATGCTTTGCCGGGGGTGGGAGAGAACCTTCAGGATCACCTGCAAATCCGCCTGGTGTTCAAGACCAGCTGCAAGACCCTCAACGACGAGGTCAACAACCCGGTGAAAAAGCTGGGGGTCGGCATGCAGTACGCCCTCTCCCGTACCGGGCCCTTGACCCTGGCCGCCAGCCAGGTGTGTATCTTTACCCAGTCACGGGAAGGGCTGGATCGGCCGGATATTCAATTCCATATGCAGCCACTTAGTGCCGATAAACCCGGTGAGGGCGTGCATCCCTTCTCCGCCTTTACCGCTTCCGTCTGCCAGCTGCGGCCCCATAGCCGCGGCAGCATCAAGATCCGCAGCGCCGATCCTCACGAGTATCCCTCTATCCAGGCCAATTATCTCTCTGAAGAGGAAGATCTGCGAGTGGCGGTCGATGCCATCAAAGTAGCCAGACGCATCGCCGAAGCCGATGCACTCAAGCCCGTGATCATCGATGAATATGTGCCCGGTCGCCAGTATCAGACCGACGAGCAACTACTTGATGCCGCCCGTCGCTTCAGTCAGACCATTTATCATCCGACCAGTACCTGCAAGATGGGGAATGACGACATGGCCGTGGTCGACAGCAGGCTGAGGGTACACGGCATCAAGGGGCTGCGCGTGGCCGACGCCTCCATCATGCCGCTGATCGTATCCGGAAATACCAATGCCCCCTCGATCATGATCGGTGAAAAATGCGCCGATATGATCAAGGAAGATCGCGCTCGGGGCTAAGGAGTATTGCGCATCAAGGACAAACCCGGGGCCGGGATGCCCGGCCCCGGGTAAACATGTGGATTTCTTGATCAATAACTGCGCTGTACGTCCACAGCGGCTTCTTCTATCGCTTCACCACCTTGCTGGATATCCTTACCCGCACCGGCAAAGGTGTTACAGCCGGCCAATGAACCCAGCAGGCCGAGGGCCATCAAGACGGCCAGTATTTTTCTCGTCATGGTCTTTTTCCTTCCGCAGCAATGAATCGATGTCAGTGAAAGTATAGGTTGAATTACGACACTCAAGATCCATTCGCCACCCCCTCCGACCCTTGTCGAGCTCCCATGTCATGAGATGTACACACTAAACCGCTATCATGGGGCAGGGATTATTATCAAGGGTATTCTATGCTTCAGGTTTTCTGGCAGTTCTTCAAGCTGGGCTGGATCAGTTTCGGTGGTCCGGCCGCCCATATCGGCTATTTTCAGCGACATTTTGTACAAAAACTCGGTTGGATAGAGCAAGCTCATTTTGCCTCGACCCTGACCCTGTGCCAGTTCCTGCCCGGTCCCGCCTCCAGCCAGCTGGGATTTGCCATCGGCTTCCAGCGTGCCGGGCTGCCCGGCGCCCTCGCGGCCTTTGTCGGCTTTACCCTGCCCTCTTTTGTGCTGATGCTGGCGCTGGCGCTGGCTGGACAGCATTACGCCAGTCAGCCGGCGGCACTGGCCATCGTGACCGGGCTCAAGCTGTTCGCGCTGGTGGTGGTGGCCGATGCGGTACTGACCATGGCCGGCCAATTCTGTCGTCAGCCCCTGACCCGGTGCCTGGCGGTGGTCACCGCGGCCACGCTCTGGCTGTTTCCCCAGCTGGCCGCCCAGTTTATCGCGCTGATTGCCGCCGGCCTGATCGGCGCCCGCTGGCTGGTGCCTCAGGGTTCACGCCCAAACACGGTGATAAAACCCAACTGGCCTTTCCTGCTGTTGTTCGCCGGGCTGTTGCTGCTGCCCCTGTTGGCCCTGAACGGCACCGCCGGGCTATTTGCCGATTTTTACCAGGCCGGCAGCCTGGTGTTCGGCGGCGGCCATGTGGTCCTGCCCCTGCTGCAGGGGCTGTTGGCCAACGAGCTGTCCCAGGAGGTCTTTCTCACCGGCTATGCGGCGGCCCAGGCCATGCCTGGCCCCATGTTTACCCTGGCCAGCTTTCTGGGGGCCCAGTTGGTACCGACACAACCGCTGATGGGGGCGCTGATCGCCACCTTCGGCGTATTTCTGCCCGGCTTCCTGCTGCTGCTGGCACTGCAAAACGGCTGGCAGGCGCTGGCCGGCCGACCGCGCATGGCCGGCGCCGTAACCGGAATTAACGCCGCCGTGGTGGGACTCTTGTTGGCGGCGCTGTACCAACCGGTATTTGTTAGCAGCGTCACCGCTCCCCCGGCACTGGCCGCCGCCGCACTGGGCCTGCTCGCCCTGCGGGTATTCAGGTTTCCGCTGCTGGTGCTGATCCCGGCCTTTATGCTGCTGGGGTTCTGGCTGTAGGCCTGTTCCCCTGGCCGAATACATTCGGCCCTATAACACCGCCTTGAAGGTTTTCAATCGCAGTGCGTTGCCCACCACAAACACGCTCGACATGGCCATGGCGCCGGCGGCCAGCATGGGAGACAACAGCAGACCAAAGGCGGGGTAAAGCACGCCGGCGGCCACCGGGATCAGGCACACATTGTAGGCAAAGGCCCAGAACAGGTTCTGGCGAATATTGCGCAGGGTAGCCTGGCTGATGGCCAGGGCGTTGGGCACAGCACGCAGATCACCGCTCATCAGTACCACATCCGCCGATTCGATGGCGATATCGGTGCCGGTGCCGATGGCCAGCCCGACATCGGCCTCGGCCAGCGCCGGTGCATCGTTGATACCGTCGCCGACAAAGGCCACGGCACCAAATCGCTCGCGCAACCGCTGCAATGCCTCGACCTTGGCGTCCGGCATCACCTCGGCCACCACTTCGTCGATACCCAGTCGGCGGGCGATGGCGTTGGCCGTACCACTGTTGTCGCCGGTGATCATCGCCACCTTCAGGCCCAATTCATGCAGGGCATCGATGGCCGCCGGGGTACCCTCCTTGATGGGATCGGCCACCGCCAGCACCACCGCCAGTTCGCCGTCGACGGCGGCATAGAGCGGACTCTTGCCTTCATTCGCCAGCACTTCCACCGCTTCCCTCAGGGCACCCAAGTCATGGCCCTGCTGCTGGAGATAGCGATCGGCACCGATCTCCACCCGCCGCCCCTGGACGGTGGCGCACACCCCCAGGCCGGTCAGGGTCTCAAACCCTTCGGGCTCGGCCAACGCCAGCGCCCGCTCCCTGGCCGCCCCGACAATGGCCTCGGCAATCGGATGCTCCGAGTGCTGTTCCACCGAGGCCACCAGCGTCAGTACTTCATCCTTATCGAAACCGGGCTGTACCTTGAAATCGGTCAGCTCCGGCTGCCCCCTGGTCAGGGTACCCGTCTTGTCCAGCGCGATGACCCTGGCATTACGCAGGCTCTGCAGTGCCTGGCCCTTGCGGAACAATACCCCCAGTTCGGCGGCCCGGCCGGTCCCCACCATGATCGAGGTGGGCGTCGCCAGCCCCATGGCACAGGGACAGGCAATGATCAGTACGGCAACGCCGTTGACCAGGGCGAAGGTCAGCGCCGGGTTTGGCCCCAGCCACAGCCAAATCAAAAAGGTCAGGGCCGCCACCGCCATCACCACCGGTACAAACACCGCCGTCACCTTGTCGACCAGTGCCTGGATCGGCAGCTTGGCCCCCTGGGCCTGTTCCACCATTCGGATAATCTGGGCCAGCAGGGTATCACCGCCCACCTTGGTCGCCTCGAAGCTCAGGGCGCCATTTTTATTGATGGTGCCACCGACTACCCCGTCTCCCGCTTCCTTGGCCACAGGTACCGGCTCCCCGGTGAGCATGGACTCGTCCACGTAGGAGCTGCCCTCCTGCACGGTACCGTCCACCGGTATCCGCTCGCCGGGGCGCACCAGCACCAGGTCGCCGACCTGAACCTGGGCCAACGGCAGCTCCAACGTTTCTCCTTTACGCCTGACCCGGGCGGTCTTTACCTGCAGACTCAGCAGCCGCTGGATGGCCTCGCCGGTGCGGCCCTTGGCCCTGGCCTCCAGGTAGCGGCCCAGCAGGATCAGGGTGACAATCACCGCCGCCGCCTCGAAATATACCTGCCGGGTTCCCTCCGGCAGCCAGCCGCCGGCAAAGGTCGCCACCACCGAATACCCCCAGGCTGCCAGGCTGCCCAGCGCCACCAGCGAGTTCATATCGGGGGCCGCCCGCAACAGAGAGGGCAAGCCGTGCCTCAGGAAACGCAGCCCGGGTCCGAACAACACCAGTGTGGTCAGCACAAACTGGATGCCCCAGTTCAGCGGCTGCCCCAGGGTGGCCAGGATCCATTGATGCATGCCCGGTATGAAGTGCGCGCCCATTTCCAGCACGAATACCGGCAGTGTCAGCGCGGCCGACAGCCAGAACGCCCGCTTGAGCCGCAGCCGTTCCTGCTCCCTACGTACATTGTCATCATCATGGTCGCGTCCGGCCGACAAGGGGGCGGCATCGTAGCCCGCATCACGCACCACGGCGACCAGCCGGCCGTCATCCAGGTTGCCGGCCAAGGCCTCTATCATGGCGGTTTCGGCCGCCAAATTGACGCTGGCCGAGATCACCCCGGGCTGCTGCCGCAACGCCTTTTCCACCCGTCCGACACAGGAGGCACAGCTCATGCCGATAATCGACAGCTCAAACTGCTCGGTACGGGTCTGGTAGCCGGCCCGCTCGACCGCCTCGCTCAACACACTGGCCGGGGTATCGGCGGCCAGGCTTACCTCGGCTTTTTCGGTAGCCAGATTCACCCTGGCCTCGAGTACGCCCGGCGCCTTCTGCAGTGCCTGCTCCACCCTGCTGACACAAGAGGCGCAGCTCATCCCCGAGATCGGCAGCTGCACGTCGAGGTCCGGCGCCTTTCCGGCTGCATCGGCGTTGCTAGAGGTCAATGACGTCATGGTGTTATCCCCGTGATGAATGTCTGACTATCACCTTAAGGCTTGCCATCATGGGAAGGTCAAGCGCTCCAACACTATTTTTTGGCGGACTTGCCGGGTACTGGCGAGGCCGGGGCTGACAGCTGTTCGAGAATGGCGCAGTAGGACTGTTCGTCGCCCGGACAGGCGGCAATCATCCGCTGCAGGGTGACTTGCATCGAGGCCAGCTCGCGCATCTTGTTTTCCACCTCTTGCAGGTGTTGCTGGGCGACCCGCTTGACCTCCCGGCTGGGGCGGTGAGGGTCCTGCCACAGGGTCAGCAGTTCGTCTATCTGGCGGATAGAGAAGCCGAGTAGCCGGGACTGACGGATAAACCTGAGCACTTCTATGTTCCGCTCGTCATATTGACGATAACCGGCATCGGTACGACCGGCCGGCTTCAACAACGCAATCTGTTCGTAGTGACGGATCATCTTGGCCGATACCCCGGCCTGTTTCGCGGCTTCACCTATATTCATCAATAGCTGCGCGGGAAACCCCGTCCTTTTAGGGCGGGGAGGGATAGCACGGCGGCGTCAGCCGCCCCTGTTCCCGCTCCTCCTTTAAACTGGCTATCTATACAGTGTTTTACTAAGCTAAGCGCATGACGAAACGCGCCTACAAATATCGCTTTTACCCCACCCCCGAACAATCTGAGCTATTAGCCCGGACCTTCGGTTGTGTGCGTTTTGTCTATAACTCGGTACTGCATTGGCGTACCGAAGCCTTCAATCAGCGCCAAGAAAAAATCGGTTACATTCAGGCCAACGCCCGGCTGACCGCCCTCAAGAAAAAGCCTGAACTGGCGTTTTTGTCCGAGGTGTCCTGCGTTCCCTTGCAGCAATGCCTGCGCCATCAGCAAACCGCATTCAAAAACTTCTTTGAGGGCCGTGCCAGGTACCCAGTCTTTAAAAGCAGAAAGCGCCGTCAGTCGATAGAGCTGACCCGCTCGGCGTTCAAGTACCGGGACGGCAAGCTGTTTCTCGCCAAGTCGAAAACCCCGCTGGCTATTCGCTGGAGCCGACCGCTTCCCGGCGAGCCCAGCACCATTACCGTTTCCAGGGATCCGGCAGGCCGCTACTTTGTCAGCTGCCAGTGCGAATTCGAGGCCCGGACGTTGCCCGTCACCCCCAATATGGCCGGCATTGACCTGGGTCTGAAAGACCTGTTTATCACCGACCAGGGTGAACGGATCGGCAATCCCCGCCATACCGCGAAATACGCCGCCAGGCTGGCGTTGGCACAGCGCCGGCTGAGCAAGAAAAAGCTCGGCTCGGCCAACCGCGCCAAGGCCCGGCAGAAGGTGGCGAAACTTCACGCCAACATCTCCGATTGCCGGCTGGACAACTTGCACAAGCTGTCCCGCAGATTGATTAACGAGAACCAAGTGATCTGCGTCGAATCCCTGACCGTGAAAAACATGATCCGCAACCGAAAGCTGAGCAAAGCCATTGCCGATGTTGGCTGGGGCGAATTTGTGCGCCAGTTGGTGTACAAGGCGGAATGGGCCGGGCGTTCACTGGTCGCCATTGACCAGTGGTTCCCCAGCTCAAAACGCTGCTCGGGTTGCGGACACACCCTTTCGTCGCTGCCGTTGTCGGTCAGGACATGGGACTGTCCCGAATGCGGGGCCAGCCACGACCGTGACATTAACGCCGCGACCAACATTAAAGCCGCCGGGCTGGCGGTGTTAGCCCTTGGAGAGAATGTAAGCGGCATGGGGTCAGTCTCCGTGTCCGGTTTTCGATGAATTGGGAATCCCCTTCCTTTAGGGAGGGGAGCAGTCAACTCTGCCTCCCGGAGCAAGAAAAACCCGGCACTGCGCCGGGCGCTGGACAATTATGCAGGCCGATAACCTGCTTCACTCAATGCCTCGACCAGCTCCTCCCGAGAGCAATGACTTTCCACCCTGATGGTATGGCCGGGCAGATCGAACTCCAGCTCACAGGCCGGATCCAGCTCCGTCAGTGCCTTGTTAATCACACCGACACAGTGGCCGCAGGTCATCTCGGGCAGGGTAAAACTGATCATCATGCTTTCCTCATTGGTGGTTTGGTCCCACTACTATCAACCTTACCACCATGGTAGGGTCAAGTGTTTTTTGCCTTTCCACTACTATCTTCATGATGCAAATCGGCGACTAGCTGCGGGAAGAGGTGAATGTAGCGGAATGAGTCGTGCTCCCACCCGCAATGGCCTGGATGACCCGCATCCGGCCGCAAGCACACCCTACGATTTGGTAACTCTCGATCTGATGAAGGCTTCGAGCCCAGACTGATCCGCCCCTCAGAGACATGGGCTACACCCTGGATGCCCCCGAATAAAAATAAAAAAGGCGGGCACAAGGCCCGCCAAGGATGTGATGACTCGACGTTACTCACACTGTCTGGATCAATTCCGCCAGTGACGCTTCCAGCAGATCCAGACCTTCATTGACCAACTCCAACGGAGAGGTCAAGGGCGGCAAGAAGCGAATTACGTTGCCCCGTACCCCACAGGACAACATCAATACTCCCTTCTCGATACCCTTGGCGACAAGTGCCTTGGTCAGTTCGGCATTGGGCTGATCAACATCCCCATCGTTGACCAGTTCCATCGCCACCATGGCACCCAGGTTGCGCACATGCCCAATGTGCGCGGGGTACTTGGCTTGCAGCGCAGACAAACGGCGGTTCATCAGCTCGCCGATGGCCAGTGCCTGCTGACAAAGCTGTTCTTCTTCGATCACTTTCAGCACTTCCAGCGCCGCCGCACAGGCCAGCGGGAAGGCCGCATAGGTCCCACCCAGGCCGCCCGGATTGGCCGCATCCATAATGTCGGCCTTGCCGACCACCGCCGCCAGCGGGAAACCGCCGGCAATGCCCTTGGCCATGGTCATCATATCCGGCTCGATACCGGCGTATTCGGTAGCGAACATCTTGCCGGTACGCCCGAATCCGGTCTGGATTTCGTCACAGATCATCAAGATGCCATGCTGGTCACACAGCTCGCGCAGGGCCTGCAGGAATTCGGCTGGCGCCTGGTAGAAACCACCCTCACCCTGTACCGGCTCGATGATGATGGCCGCGACCCGACCCGGCTCGATATCGCAATGGAACAGCTCATCCAACGCCTTCAGCGACTGAGCCATAGTCACACCATGGTACTCATTCGGGAATGGAAGATGATAGATCTCGCCGGGGAAAGGACCGAAACCCGCCTTGTAGGGCGCCACCTTGCCGGTCAGGCCCATGGCCATGTTGGTACGACCGTGGAAGCCGCCGTTGAAGGCGATGATACCGGAGCGCTTGGTATGGGCGCGGGCAATCTTGACCGCGTTTTCCACCGCTTCGGCCCCTGTGGTCACGAAGACGGCCTTTTTGCGGCTATCGCCGGGAGCCAGCTCGACCAGCTTTTCGGCCAATTCCACCACGTTCTCATAGGGAGTGACCATGGCACAGGTGTGGCTGAAGCGCTCCAGCTGCTCGGCCACCGCCGCCTTGATGCGCGGATGAGAGTGACCGGTATTGACCACGGCGATGCCGGCGGCGAAGTCGATAAAACGACGGCCTTCTACATCCCAGATTTCGTTATTAACGGCGCGGTCAACATACACGGCGGCCATATTGCCCATACCACGGGCAAAGACGGCATCTTTGCGCTGTTGCAGATCTTGGTTCTTGCTCATCGTCTTGTCTCCTGAATAATCCTGCTCAGCGGATGCCGCCCATGCACAGGTATTTGGTTTCCATGTAATCTTCCAGACCCTGAGAGGATCCCTCCCGACCCAAACCGGATTCCTTGACCCCGCCGAAGGGAGCGATTTCGTTGGAAAGAATGCCCTCGTTGATGCCGATCATGCCGTATTCAAGCCCCTCGGCGATTTTCCAGATGCGGCTGTGGCTCTCGGTAAAGAAGTAGGCGGCCAGTCCGTAGGGCGTGTCGTTGGCGATGGCGATGGCCTCGGCATCATCCTTGAAGCGGATCACCGGGGCCACCGGACCGAAGATCTCCTGCCGGGCGATCTCCATGTCCTGGGTTACACCGGTCAGTATAGTCGGGGCAAAGAACAGTTCACCCGCCGGATGGCGACGGCCGCCGGTCACCAGTTCGGCGCCCTGGGTCTGCGCTGTGTCGACCATGGCCGCGATCTTGTCGATCGCCGCCTTGTTGATCACCGGGCCCAGGGTGGTGGTATCAATCAGGCCATTGCCGACCACCAACTGCTCTACCGCTTCCTTGAAACGGGCTACGAAGGCATCGTGAATACCATCCTGCACCAGGATACGGTTGGCACAAACGCAGGTCTGACCGGCGTTACGGAACTTGGAGATCACGGCACCGGCCACTGCTGCATCCAGATCCGCATCGTCGAACACGATAAAGGGCGCGTTGCCGCCCAGCTCAAGGCTGAGTTTCTTCACGGTATCGGCACTCTGGCCATAGAGCAATTTGCCAACCCGGGTGGAACCGGTGAACGACAGCTTGCGGACCCGACTGTCATCGGTCATTTCCTTGCCCACCACCGCAGCCTTGGTGGAGGTAATCATGTTGATAACGCCCGCAGGAATACCGGCCTGCTCGGCCAGGGCCATCAGCGCCAGGGCGGAGAAAGGGGTTTCTTCGGAAGGCTTGACCACTATGGTACAGCCGGCGGCCAGGGCCGGGGCTATCTTGCGGGTGATCATGGCGTTGGGGAAGTTCCAGGGGGTGATCGCCGCCACCACACCGATGGGCTGCTGAACGCTCAGTGCACGCTTGTCGGCGGTGGGTGCGGCAAAGACCTTACCGTAGGCACGCTTGCTTTCTTCGGCATACCACTCGATATAGGAAGCACCGTACAGCACCTCACCCAGGGTTTCGAACAGGGGCTTGCCCTGCTCCAGGGTCATCAGCCGGGCCAGATCTTCCTTGTGCTCCAGGATCAAATCGTTCCAGCGGCGCAGCAGGCGGGCCCGCTCCTTGGGTGCCAGCTCACGCCAGCCGACCAGCGCCTGGCTGGCCGCATCGATGGCGGCGCGGGTCTCGTTGATGCCCATGTCCGGCACCTGTCCCAGGGTTTCGCCGGTGGCGGGATTGGTGACACTGATGGTGGCGCCGTTTTCGGCCGCGCACCACTGACCGTTAATGTAACCGGACTGCTTGATTAGACTGCTGTTCACTGAAGAGATGCTCATTCGGACTCCGCCCTCGGTGTTGATTCATCCTTGCCCGGGGCCACCGGGCTGGCATATCGGCCTTGACCCGGCACGAATTCACCACAGCATCCGGCATAAGTCCGGGAGGGTGCCGTTCGTTACCGACATTGGCCATACTTTGATTGCATGTTAGCCTTGTGTTTAAAGTCTTATAAATGATGACGTATCAACATTCACATTGAAGAATCTCAAACTATGAGTCAAACAAGCAGACCCGTGCTGGGACAAATCGGTGACTATGAGATCCGCCTGCTCAAACTGTTCAAGACGGTAGTGGAGTGCGGCGGGTTTTCCGCGGCGGAAACCGAGCTCAATATCAGCCGTTCCACCATCAGCGTGCATATGGCCAACCTGGAAAACCGGCTCAAGCTGAAACTGTGCCGACGCGGCCGCTCGGGTTTTGCCCTAACCGACGATGGCGTGGTGATCTACGAATCGGCCAAGCGGCTGTTCTCTCGGCTGGAAGAGTTCCGTTATACGGTCAACGAACTGCATGAACAGCTCAGCGGCGAACTGAAGATAGTGTCCAGCGATAACATTTGGCTGGAAGATGAATTCCCCATGGCAGATATCTTTGCTTCCCTGGGAGAACTAGCGCCGGATGTGAATGTCAGTGTCGACGTTGCCCACATGGGCGAAATCGAGCGCCGGGTACTCAGCGAAGATGCCGACATCGGCTTTATCCACTACCACAGGGATCTGGAAGGACTGGATTATCATCACCTGTACCAGGTGCATTGCTTCCTGTATTGCAGTGATCGCCACCCCCTATTCGAGGAAAGGGAGTCCGATGCCCTCCTCGCCAGGCTGGGTGATTACAAGTTTATTCATCCGGGTATCTATACTAACCCCGAAGCCAGCGCCCAGGTGCAGGGCTTTAACATCGCCGGTCGGGCCTACCACTACGAGCCCAGGGCCGCCTTGATTCTGTCAGGGCAATATATCGGTTTCCTGCCGGAAAGCTTCGCCCGCCGCTGGGTGGAAAGCGGTCGTTTGAAGGCCCTGCTACCCGAGCAGAAAAACCATTACCTGGGCATTTCCGCCATCACCCGCAGCCATGGTCGCCAGAGCCGGCTGAAGGGACTGTTCCTGCAATTGCTGTACGATCACCTGCAAGCCGCGCCCTGAGTCCGGATTTCGGGCCGGCTCCGCTGCGTGACTCGCCTCACAGAATAGCAAACCAATATGCTGAGTTTTTGCATAATGATAGTTTTTACTGCTGCTATCACTTAGTTTTCCGCTGTTTGTTTGACATTGGTCAAACCAAACATGAATGATTATGTATTTAACCCCTTTTGAGACTGGCGCAGACTGACATCGCCCAAAAGGGTACCCAATACAAAATACCGACTTTGAGTTCGACTCAAGGCTGATGGAATGTGATAACACAAGGGACTACAACATGACTCATATCTGGAGCTCCGCCCGTACTAAAATTGCCGCCTCTCTGATTGCCGTTGCCGGCATGGGCGCCACCATGGAAGCCATGGCTGCCGATGTGACCTGGCGCTTCACCAACCTGTACTCCCGCGGCACCGCCTTCGGCGATGTCTACCAGTCTTTTGCCGACAAGATAGAAGCCGACTCCAACGGCCGCATGAAAATCAACATGCTCTATGCCGGTGAAGGCGTCGATACCAATGGCATCATAGGTGCCACCAAGTCAGGTCTGCTCGACATGGCCGCCCCCTTCCAGCCCATGCATGCCGGCGAAATCCCCTTCGGCGTGGTTGAAGTCGGCCTGCCCGGTACCAGCGGTACCCTTGAAGAGTTGAACGCCCAGTTTTATGACAAAGGCTGGTCCGAAGTGCTGACCGAAGCCTATGATCGCCACGGTCTGGTGTGGCTGGATCCCTATTTTCAGCCTGGCGTCTATGTCATCACCAAGACCAAGATAGAATCCATTGAAGACTTCAAGGGCTTGAAAATCCGTGCTCCTGGCGCCTATGGCCGCTTCTTCCGTGAGCTGGGCGCATCTCCGGTCAACATGGCCTGGGGCGAAGTCTATACCAGCCTGGCCACCGGCGTTATCGACGGTACCATAGGTTCCAACCTGATCGATCACCGTGACGGCAACTTTGCCGAAGTGGCCAAGTTTATGTACCCGCTGCCGGTGTCCAGCGCCCAGGCCCTGCCCGTTCTGGTAAACAAGAACGCCTGGAACAAGCTGCCCGACGACTTGAAGCAGGTAGTACGTGATGCCGCCAAGTGGCACGCCAAGGAACAGGCAGAGAAGTCCGCCCTGTGGGAACAGGAAGCCGTGGCCGACATGCAAAAAATCGGCATGGTCTGGAGCCCCGAGGCCTCCGACGCAGACAAGGCCCAGTGGCAGCAGGCGGCCGAAGCCGTTTGGGCTCACTATGGTAAAACCGACAAATACAGCTCTCGTCTCGTAGAACTGATGAAGTAAACCCCTTCCAATGATATAGCCCCGCCCCGCGGCGGGGCTGCTGTTTTCATTCCATGGATGCATAATGAAAAAACTACTTTGTTTATGGTGTAAAGGGACCGCACTGCTAGTGTCGACCGTCGGTCATACCATCGCCCTGGCCCTTCCCCTGCTGGCGGCAACCCTTGCCTTTGAAGTGTTTTCCCGTTACGTACTCAACAGCCCGACCATGTGGGCCTACGACGTGTCGCTGTTTCTATTCGGTTATATCGGTGCCTTGTGCGGCGCCAGCGGCCAGCTTAAAAAGGCGCACATCAACGTCGATATCCTCTACCTGTCGGTATCACAGCGAACCAAAAATATCTTCGATCTGGTATCCAATACCCTGGGCGGCTTCTTTTTAATCATAGTGGCCAGTAAAAGCTGGGAAAAAGCGCTGGAGGCCATCGATTTTGGTTATACCCGCCAGTCCGAATGGGGTCCTTCCATCGGCCATTTCTGGGTGATGGTGACCGCCGCCGCCCTGCTGTTTCTGCTGCAGTTGTCCAGTGATATGTTGAAAGACGCCTGGCAGCTGATCACCGGTGAATCCCTGCTGTCCGAGGATGATGAATAATGAGTATCGAGTTGTTGACCGGCCTGCTGCTGCTGGGCGTACTGGTTTCCTTTGCACTGGGCGCCCAGGTAGGCCTGGCTCTGGGCGGCATAGCCATGCTGATCGGCTACGCCACCTGGGGTGAGGGTATTTTCAACATAGTGCCCACCACCATAGAGAGCACCCTGTTCAGCTTTGTACTGCTGGCGATTCCGCTCTATATCTACATGGGCCAGCTGCTGACCCGCTCCGGTATCGGCGATGCCATGTTCAAGGCCAGCCAGTTGGTGATTGGCCGCATTCGCGGCTCGCTGGCGATCAGCGTCATCGGCGTCTGCTCCATGATCGGCGCCATGGTCGGCATTATCGGTGCCGGCATTATGACCTCCGGCAGTATTGCCCTGCGCCCTATGCTGGAACGAGGTTACGATAAAAAGCTGGCACTCGGTGTCATCATGGCCGGCGGGGGGCTGGGCATACTGATCCCGCCCAGCATCCCTATGATATTGTTCAGCTCCACCACCCAGACCTCGGTCGGCAAGATGTTCGTCGCCGCCCTGGTGCCGGCACTGATCTCCATCACCGTCATGGTGCTCTATGTGGTGATCTCCTGTAAACGGAACCCCGAGCGCGCGCCCGTCGGCCATGCTCTGGACGTGCCCCAAAACGCTCGCGAGCGCTTCATTACCCTGCGCGACGGCTTCATGGCGCTGGCCCTGATCGTACTGGTGCTCGGCAGCATCATCACCGGTATTGCCACACCCACCGAGTCCGGCGCCATTGGCGTGGTCGGTGCCCTGTTGCTGGCCCTGATGTACAAACGTTTCAAACTCAAGATGATGAAGCGTTCCGGCGTAGAAACCGCTTTGCTGGTCAGCGTGGCCATCTGGATAGTGCTCGGTGCCTCTGTGTTCAGCAACTTCCACCTGCTGATGGGCGTACAGGGCATGGTGGCCGATTTTGCTGCCGGGCTGGACCTGCCCCCCATCATGATCATCCTGATGATGCAGGTCATCATGTTGCTGCTCGGCTTTATCATCGACGAGATGATCATCGTGCTGATCTGTGCGCCCCTGTTCACTCCTATCGCCATCAGCCTGGGCTACGATCCTATCTGGTTCGGTATCCTGATGATCCTGAACATAGAGATTGCAGTACAGACACCGCCTTATGGCTTTGCGTTGTTCTACCTGAAAGGCATAGCGCCTCCGGGGGTGACCATGATGGATATCTACAAGTCGGTGTTGCCGTTTGTCATGCTCAAACTGGGCGTCTTGATCCTGTGCATGCTGGTACCGGAAATAGTGACCTGGCTTCCAAACAAACTGATGGGATAACGGACCATGTTTTCACAAATATTGTTACCACTGGACTTTGAGCACCAGCAACTGTATCCCAAGGTGATGAAGGCAGCACTCAAGCTATGCCATCCCGCCGGCAAGATCAACCTGCTCTATGTCAACTCGGCGCGCATCCATCATGCGGCTGCGCCGCTGCTGTCCAATGAGCTGCTCGATAAGCTGGACGCCGCCATGAAGCAGCAACTACAGGCGTTTATGGATAAGGAAATCCCCGTGGCTCAGCAGGGTCGGTTATGGCTGAAACGCGGCGTGGTGTACGACACCATTCTGGCTCAGGCCAAGAAGCAGCAGACCGATCTGATCGTCATGCCCGCTTCCCGGCCAGGAGCGGAAACCTACCTGCTGGGCTCAAACTCATCCCGAGTGGTCAGACACGCGGACTGTGCTGTACTGGTGATCCGTTAGCACTGTTCGATAACCGTGCCTGCAGCAGGCCCTGCTTCGATAGCGGACAGCTGCAGGCGCATTTGCTCCCTTCCCCCATCCCACCGAGCAAGTCAGCGCGGCTTGCGCCACAGCTGCTCCATGGTCAATGCCAGCAGGGTGCCTGCCAGCAGGCCATTGCCCAGCAAATACTGAGCCAGCCCGGGCAGGTGCCGGTACAGCCCGGCCGGTAGAAACATGCACCCCACGCCCAGCAGCAGCGACACGCCGATGATGGTGCTGGCGCGATTGTCCAGCGGCTGCTTGTTTAATAGCGTAAACGCCAGGCTGACCAGTTTGACGAAGGTCGCCAGCAACGCCGCATTCGCCACCGGCGCCGGCAATAACGCCAACAGGCTGACCAAGGCCGGAAACAGCGAGATCAGCGCCAGCAACACACACGCCAGCATAAAGGGTCCCCGCCGCCGATCACCGGTCAGTTGGACAAAGCCGGCAGTTACCGGCAAAGGCACAACGGCGATGGTTGAACCGGCACCGGCCAGGAAATGGCTAACCCCCGACACCCAGCTGCTGCGGTTGATAACCCGAGCGGTATCGACCTGGTCCCCGCTGACCACGGTACTCATCGCCGAAATGGCGGCAATCTGATTGGAAAACAGCAACAGCGAAAACAGCCCGGCCACGATCAGCATACCGCTGTCCAGCTCGGGCACTCCCCATGCAAAGGGCATGGGAATATGCAGCCCACCCGCTACCGGGTCAGGCGCCGGTGCCATCAGTTCGAACAGATAAAATCCCCCCCAGCCAACGACGATACCGACCAGCACGGCGTAGGTTCTCAGCAGGGTGTAACGGCTGAACGAGCAGAGCAGCACCCCGAGAAACACCAGTAGAGCCAGCAGCAATACCCCACCCGACATCAGCCCGCTGCGGGGATCCGTCACCATGCCCCGCATGAAAACGCCGGCCAACTGAATGACCAGGAGCAGGATGAAACAGCCCGTTACCAGCGGGGTAAAGAGAAACAGCAGCCTGTGCACCTGCCGGACCAGACCGAGCACCAGCATGATCCCACCGGCGACCAGTACGCCCCCCTCCAGCAGCTGCAGGGTCATGGTGGCACTGTGTCCCTGGGCCGCGCCCAGCTGAGCCATGACCACGAAGACGATGGCCCAGGATCCGGCCGGACCATCGGCAATCGGATATCGGTGCCCGAGCCAGGCCTGCAGCAACGAGCTCAGGCCGACCACCAGTAGGGTGCGCTGCATCAGGCCGGCAATTTCCGCGCCGCTCATGCCGAATGCCTGCCCCAGTACAATCGGTAGTGCCAGCGCATTGGCCAGCAGAAAGATAAACCACTGGCTAACACTCAGTCCCCATCCCAAATGAGCCTTCATTGCATGTCCTTAGTTGAATATCAGCAGTGAGTCGGATCACCGAACCCGGCAGTACCGCCGTCTGCACCGGATGCCGGTTCAACCCGGAGTAGGTAGTGGGTTAAATCACCGCCGGGCCAGGCCCGGCACAGGGTGTCATACAGAAGCCGTGCCATTGGGTTCGATGGGCCGCCACGCGCCACAGGAAGAAACTGTAAAACACAGGATTCAAACCATTGGTAAAAATACTAACATAAATTGTTAGCAATATATTTATCTATCTTACGATGATTGAATGATGAAAAGTAAAACCTTGGAACAGGGCCTAGAATGCCCCCGCATTTCGGCATATTCCCTCTCGATGGAAATCGCCGAAAAGTACTCCGCCGGATACCTGCTGGGGGTCAGCTATCCGGCGGAGCCTCATATATGGGTCTGCGGTGCGGTAAGTTTGAGGCAGATCTCGCCTTTGCAGCACAGTAAAATCAGCAACTTAACGGGCGTCGTTTTCCTTGGTCAGCAACTTGCCGTCGAGGGCTTCCAGGATCGAGCAGTGCTCGGCGCTTTCCATACCGCCGCAGCAGGCATCGGATAACTGTTTCAATGAACGACGGAACTGCTCCAGTTCGGCGATTTTTTCTTCCACTTCGTGCAACTTGCCGTCGGCCACCGCCTTGACCTCCATGCAGTGCGCCTCGGACTTGCCGACCCGCAGTGACAGCAGCTCTTCTACGTCTTTCAGGGAAAAGCCCACCCGCTTGCAGCGTAAAATAAAATGCAGTCGGCGCTTGTCTTCTTCCGTGTACAGGCGATATCCGGACGGGCTCCGCAGGCCGGGGGTAAACAGACCTTCCTTTTCATAGAAACGCAGGGTATCAGCCTTAACGCCAAAGTGTTTAGCCAGCTCACCAATACGATACATAAGGGACTCCGTTAGGTATTCTTGTTTACACATTAAACTTCTTGACACCAAGACAAATAGTCAAACAAGCAGCCGTAGAATACTGTATAATGCGCCGCCTCTGTTCTGGTACTCCAGGCGGTTTGGTAAAGTCCGCAGCCTCTGCGGACTTTACCAAACCCCCCTATTGTTGACCGTTAAAGGAACGAGATCCCATGGAAACAGCTCGACCCATTCGCCGTGCTCTGCTGAGCGTGTCCGATAAACAAGGCATCCTCGAGTTCGCTCAGGCACTGCATGCCCGTGGCGTGGAACTGCTGTCCACCGGCGGCACCGCCCGGCTGCTTGCCGAGCAAGGACTGCCCGTCACCGAAGTATCCGATTATACCGGATTTCCCGAGATGATGGACGGCCGGGTCAAGACCCTGCACCCCAAGGTACACGGCGGTATCCTGGGTCGCCGTGGCAAGGACGATGCGATCATGTCCGAGCACGGTATCCAGCCCATCGACATGGTGGTGGTCAACCTGTATCCGTTCGCCAATACCGTTGCCAAACCCGACTGCACCCTCGAAGATGCCATCGAGAATATCGATATCGGCGGCCCGACCATGGTGCGCGCCGCGGCCAAAAACCACAACGATGTCGCTATTGTGGTGAACAGCGGCGATTATCCCAAGCTGCTGGCAGAGCTGGATGCCAACAACGGCAGCCTGACCCAGGCCACCCGCTTCAGCCTGGCCATCGCCGCCTTCGAGCATACCGCCCAGTATGACGGCATGATCGCCAACTATTTCGGCACCATGGTACCCGCCTATTGCGAGAGCCCTGCCGACTCCAAATTCCCGCGCACCATCAACTATCAGTTCACCAAGAAGCAGGATCTGCGCTACGGCGAAAACAGCCACCAGAGCGCCGCCTTCTACGTGGAAAACCAGATTGATGAAGCCTCGGTTGCCACCGCGCGCCAGCTGCAGGGCAAGGAGCTGTCTTACAACAATATTGCCGACACCGACGCTGCCCTGGAATGCGTGAAGGAATTCGACGCACCGGCCTGTGTGATCGTCAAACACGCCAACCCCTGCGGTGTAGCCCTCGGCGGCGATATCCTGGAAGCCTACAACCGCGCCTACCAGACCGACCCGACCTCTGCCTTCGGCGGCATCATCGCCTTTAACCGCGAGCTGGATGAAACCACCGCCCGCGCCATCATCGAGCGTCAGTTCGTGGAAGTGATCATCGCACCGAGCATCTCCGACGCCGCCAAGGCCGCCGTTGCCGACAAGAAAAACGTGCGTCTGCTGGAATGCGGCCAGTGGCAGCAAGCCACCCAGGGCCTGGATATCAAGCGGGTCAACGGCGGTATCCTGGTACAAGACAGAGACCAGGGAATGGTCGGCCTGGATGACCTGAAAGTGGTCAGCAAGCGCCAGCCGACCGAAGAAGAGCTGCAAGACCTGCTGTTCTGCTGGAAAGTGGCCAAATATGTCAAATCCAACGCCATCGTCTACGCTAAAGACGGCCAGACCATAGGCGTCGGTGCCGGACAGATGAGCCGAGTGTATTCCGCCAAGATCGCCGGCATCAAGGCCGCGGATGAAGGCCTGACCGTGGCCGGTTCGGTGATGGCATCCGATGCCTTCTTCCCGTTCCGCGACGGCATCGACGCGGCCGCGGCCGCCGGCATCAGCTGCGTGATCCAGCCCGGCGGCTCCATGCGTGACGAAGAAGTGATCCAGGCGGCCGATGAGCACGGCATGACCATGGTCTTCACCGGCATGCGTCATTTCCGTCACTAACAGGAGTCGGCCTGAAGGATAACGTAGTCGAATATCCGGCGGCCCTCGGGATGAGGTAGCCTCACGCCGACACGCCGTGAACCCATCCCTGGGGCCGCGGCGGCGCCACCCATGGCGCCAATGGTCGGCTTAGAGGCTCCCCCATCCCTCTAGCTGTATACCGTGGCCGTCTGCAGGCATTATCCGACAGTGCCGATGCTGATCGAGAGCAAAGGGAGCGACTCCGCCGACCTTCCGTTTCAGGGATGAAACGGAGAGCGTACATGGGGCGAGCATGCTCGCCGTGACGAGTTGTTTCAGCCTGACCGAACATCCAGTAAATGTTCGCAGCAGGCTGAAACGACGAGTATCATGTCCCATAGCGTGTCGGCAGAGTCATCCCTTTGGTCGACTCTCAGCCTCCTCCGTTTTTGCGTTAACAGTTTAAGGAACAGACCATGAAGGTATTGGTTATCGGCGGCGGTGGTCGCGAACATGCACTGGCCTGGAAAGCCGCCCAGTCACCCAAGGTAAGTCAGGTGTTTGTAGCACCGGGCAACGCCGGCACCGAGCTGGAACCCAGCCTCACCAATGTGGCCATTGCCGCCACCGACATCCACGATCTGCTGGCCTTTGCCAAAAAAGAACAGATCGGCCTGACCATAGTGGGCCCCGAAGCCCCGCTGGTAGCCGGTGTGGTCGATGCCTTCGAAGCCGAAGGCCTGACCATCTTCGGCCCGAGCAAGGCCGCCGCCCAGCTGGAAGGCTCCAAGGCCTTTACCAAGGACTTCCTTGCCCGGCAGCAGATCCCCACCGCCGATTATCAGAACTTTACCCAGGTCGAACCGGCGCTGGCATATCTGCGGGAAAAAGGCGCCCCCATCGTGGTCAAAGCCGATGGCCTGGCCGCCGGCAAGGGGGTCATCGTCGCCATGACCCTGGAAGAAGCGGAAGCGGCGGTACGCGACATGCTGGCCGGCAATGCCTTCGGCGACGCCGGCAGCCGGGTGGTGATCGAGGAGTTCCTCGACGGCGAGGAAGCGTCCTTTATCGTGATGGTCGACGGCGAGCATGTGCTGGCCATGGCCACCAGCCAGGATCACAAGCGGGTCGGCGACGGTGATACGGGTCCCAACACCGGCGGCATGGGCGCCTACAGCCCGGCTCCGGTGGTCACCCCCGAAGTCCATCAGCGCATCATGGAGCAGGTGATCATGCCGACCGTGCAAGGCATGGCGGAAGAAGGCCATGTGTACAAGGGCTTCCTCTATGCGGGCCTGATGGTAAGCCCCGAAGGTCAGCCCAAGGTGATCGAGTTCAACTGCCGCTTCGGCGATCCGGAAACTCAGCCGATCATGCTGCGCCTGCAGTCCGATCTGGTCGAGCTCTGCCTGGCCGGCTGCAACGGTACCCTGGACAAGATGACCGCCGACTTCGACCCGCGTGCCAGCGTGGGCGTGGTACTGGCGGCGGGCGGTTATCCCGGCCACTACCGGCAGGGCGACACCATCTCCGGCATTCCCGCCGAAACCGAAGGAGCCAAGGTGTTTCACGCTGGCAGCAAATTCAAGGACGGCGAACTGCTGACCTCCGGTGGACGGGTACTGTGCGCCACCGCCTTGGGCAACACCGTGACCGAGGCCCAGCAAAACGCCTACGCCGTAACCCAGCAGATCAACTGGGATGGGGTCTTCTATCGCAACGATATCGCCTACCGCGCCATCGAACGCGAGCAGCAGAAATAACCGCTATCAGCGGTAAGCAATCAGACACAAAGAGGGGCCAATCATGGCCCCTCTTTACTTCCAGGCTTTCGACGTCTCCTGGGCACCGGCCTTGGCATTCCCGCGCAGAGCACAGGATCAAGAAGCATCGAGCATCATGTGTTCACGGCGAGTCGGCGGAGCCGGCCTTCCGGCTGCTATTTTATAACCACTCCCTCAGCTGCAGGCAGGGGCCCTCCGAGAGCCAGCCGCTCTGTTCCGGTGTTCGTTCAACGCTGGTGGTCAGCACCAGCCGCTCGGCCTCCGCCACCGCCAGCCAGCGTGCCTTGTCCAGCGACCATTCCCGGTTGTTGCTGCCGGGCCTGCCCAGCAGCAGCCAGTTGCCGTCCCTGCCCTGGGCCCACAACGCCATCGGCTGTTCGGTCCAATGCTCCCCTTCAATCCCCAGGCGCACCACCCCTGGCTTAAGCCGGGTCACATTGACCACCCACTGGACCGACTCGACCGGCCCATTCAACGCCGCAATATAATGGGGGCCGGGCGGTAATGCCGGTGCTTGCCACAACCAGAGGCTGACCGCCAGCAACAGGCCGGCAGCCAGGGCAAACAATGAACGCCACAGCTTCATCTGGGATTGCTGGCTTGGTCCCCACAGCCGCTGCTCTATGCCCGACCAAACCGCGGCGGCTGGCTGCACCGCCGTGCCCTCGGACAGGGGGTGGAGACGCTCCTGCCAGTCCCGGATCGCCAGCGCCAGGGCGGGAACCCGCCGGCTCAATGTCCGACAACGTCGGCGGACCCTGAACGTCTGCACCCCCAGCACATAACGCTGGGCCAGGTGCCCCACGATCGACGGATGTTGATATCTTAACGGCACAGACATGTTTTTAACCTCTCCAGCCCCCGCTTCAGCCAGGATTTCACCGTGCCTAACGGCGCTCCCAGGTGACTGCTGAGCTCTTCGTGGGTCAGGCCATGGCGATAGCATAGCTCCAGAGCCTGACGGCTTTCACCGCCCAGCTGCGCCAGGCAGTGTTGCAACCTGGGATGTCGCGATGGCAGGACCATCTCGGCGTCCGGCTCCAGCTCGGCGAGCTGTTGCAGCAGTACCCGCCTGCGCCCCTGCTGGCGCAGCTGATCCAGCGCCAGATGCCGGAACAGGCTGAACAGCCAGGCCTGTGCCGAGCCCTGGCCGGGATCGAACAGTTCAGCCTTATGCCAGAGCTTGACAAAGCCTTCTTGCAGCAGGTCCTCCGCCTGGGCCCGGTCTTGTGTCAACCGCAGCAATACCCCCAGCAGATTTGGAGCCTGGGCCCGATACAACTGCGCCAGCGCGGACTTTTCCCCCCGGCCGATTGCGACCAGTAACTCGGTGATCTCTGCTCCACTCACGTTTTTATCAGCCATTTTTATATAAAACGCCCGCCCCCCGAAAAAAGATGCATCCATCTACGAGCTTCATGCGTATTTATCCTGAACCCTACACTTCAAGGAAAAGAACAGATGATGAAAAAAGCATTGCTTGGTTTAACCCTGACTTTCAGCCTGCACGCCCTGGCGGCCCCGGTACTGGTAGCCAACAGCCAGGATGGCGACATCCTCACTAACGAAGCGGGAATGAGCTTATATGTGTTCGACAAGGATGCCCAGGGGATAAGCAACTGTAATGATCAGTGCGCCGCCAACTGGCCACCTCTGGCCGCCGGTGTCGATGACCGGGCCGAAGGCAATTATGGCATTGTTGCCCGGGCCGATGGCAGCCTGCAATGGAGCTACAAGGGTCAGCCATTGTATTTGTGGGTGAAAGACCAAACGGCTGGCGATACCACGGGGGACGGCGTTAAAGATGTCTGGCATCTGGCCCGTCCATAAAAATAAAGAGCCCTGAACGGGCTCTTTTTATAGCTGCTGCCCCAACCAGTCGGCAAAGCCCGGCAGGGCCCCCAGATGGGGCAGCAAGGCAATATCCAGTTCCGGATATTGCCGTTGCTTCTCGGCGATAACCGAGGGCAGATCCGTGACCACATGTTTTCCCTCGGCCAGAAAATAGGGGAACAGGCGGATACAGCGTGCCCCCGCCGCAACCTGGTTGTCGATCGCCTGCCCCAGGTCAGGTTCGGCCAGCTCCCAAAACGCATGACCGGTCAAATCAAACTTGGGAGCAAGCCCGCTGTTCAGGGCCCGTGAAAACCGGGCAATTTCATCATTTGCTGCGGCCCGACGACTGCCATGGGCCACCAGTATAAACCCCTTCATATTACTCCTGTTTCAGATCTATCTCGGGTGGTTGAGCGCTCAGTACATCCACGCAGAAATCCCAGCTGGATATACGGTAATGCTGAATATCCTCATCAAGGTGGGCGCCATGGGTTTCCTGATGAAACCAGGTCAGAAAACGGGAAGGCGTGATTAGCTGGATCTGACTGTCGATATCCCACTCGTCGTCGTCCACCTGTTCCAGAACATCGGCACCTTCAAGCACCCGGTAACCATACAGATGTTCAAATACCAGTTGATACGATACCTGTGGCGGGCTGTCGATATCGGTCGGGATCCCCATTGAGAGCACAAGATTGCCGTTCCAGACATCCTGATGCAGTGCGGTTAACATTAGGCCGGTGGTCAGTCCGCAGGCTCCAGCCCATGGTACAGCCACTTGTCGAATTGCATTTAGTTCCATAACGACCTCCCTGATCCGGGTAAGGGTCTGAATCAGTTATAACAGTCCGGGAGTAAAGGGGGCAAGTCGGGGCAAAAAAAAACCCGGCCAGGCCGGGTTTTGGGAATGCGTTACTTAACTGCGTCTTTCAGGGCCTTACCAGCAACAAAGCTGGGTACGTTTGCCGCCGCGATCTGGATCTCTTTACCGGTTTGAGGATTGCGGCCGGTACGGGCAGCACGATGGCTCACCTTGAAAGTGCCGAAGCCAACCAGTTGTACCGGGTCACCTTCTTTCAGGCTTTGGGTGATGCCACTTAGCACTTCTTCCAATGCGGCCTTGGCTTGAGTCTTGGTCAGATCTGCTTTGGCGGCGATTGCATCGACAAGCTGAGTCTTGTTCATAGGATATCCTTTCTCACTTGGCATTAAGCTGTTGGTTGCCCACTCTATTCAAATTTAGGCCTCAAGCAAAGCCTTTGTCCCTGGGCCTTACTCAAGTGCATTAGTTTTGTTCAGAAATTGCGGAAAACATCACACTGCACACAGGAAACGCCGGATAGAGGCCGTCTGCTCTGTGCCGGGCATGCCCAGCATAGCCGACGACCCCTTGCCCTGCCAAGCCTCAAGCCCGCTTGCATCGCGAATTTTCCACCCGGTTCAGCCACCGAGCTTTTTAATCACCACCGTAGAATCACAGCGGCCATACCCTTCCTCGATCAACTCCGCATAGAGCCGGTTCACCTGCTCTATCAGCGGCAGCTTGATACCCTGACGCCCGGCCTCCTGCAGGCAGATGCTCAGATCCTTGTGCATCCACTGGGCGGCAAAACCAAAATCAAACTTGCCTTCGGCCATGGTCTGGGCCCGGTTTTCCAGCTGCCAGCTCTGGGCCGCTCCCCCGGCCAGCACATCGACCAGGGTGGCGATATCCAGCCCGGCTTTTTTCGCCAACAGCAGGCCTTCGGCAATGCCCTGCACCGCTCCCACCACGCAGATCTGGTTGACCATCTTGCAACGCTGCCCCGAGCCGACCGGTCCCAGACGGGTCACTTTCTTGCCATAGGCGGCCAGCACAGGTTGGGCCTGGGCGACATCCGCCTCGTCCCCCCCTATCATCACCGTCAGGGCGCCGTTTTCGGCTCCCGCCTGGCCACCGGAGACGGGAGCATCGATAAAGCGGACACCAGCATCGGCGCCCGCCTGATACAGCTCTTCGGCCAACTCGGCAGAGGTAGTAGTGTGATCCACCAACAGGGCGCCGGGCTCAATGCCGGCCAATATGCCCTGCTCACCGTAGACCACAGCGCGTACATCATCATCATTGCCGACACACAGCATAACGATGTCGGCCCCTTTGGCCGCCTGTGCCGGGGTATCGGCCCGCCGCCCGCCAAACCGTGCGACCCAGGCATCAGCCTTTTCGACGTTACGGTTATACACGCATAGCTGATGACCGGCCTGCTGTAAATGCCCCGCCATGGGCGCCCCCATTACCCCCAGACCTATAAAGGCTAACTTCATCAAGTACCCCCTGTGTTTTTAAATAGACAGCGATCAATAACCAGCACCGAGCATAGCCAAGCCGTCGCTCAAAGTCACACCAGCGGCCCCGCTGAGTGAAAATTCGGCAAATACGTATAGTAATGGCAGATTCTACAAAATCAGGACGCCAACACGGGGATCTTCAGCAAAAAAAAACTAAATGACTATTTATTCAAATGGCACCAAAAGGCTCCATACAGAGCCAATTAAAAGTGAAAAACTATTCACATTTATCAATTAAAACAAAACAATAAAAAGCATAATAAACCAATTCAACATACAACATAAAGACAATAGGTTGCTATTTTGCAATAATCCAGATCGTTTACATGGATTTAACCATTTTCACAGTTCAAAATATTGAAGCGTGAGACTTGCACTCCGTAATTAAGAGGGATTATGAACAGCGACACTCCAAAAATACCCTTTGCCATGGCTATCTTGCCGATCATCCTGATGGTCGGGGCCATGCTGGTAACCATTGTTATCTTTGAGGGCAGCCCTCATATACCGCTTGCGTTTGGCACCGTCGTCGCCGCCCTGGTGGCCTGGAAGCATGGCTACAAGTGGCAGCAAATAGAAGAAAGCATCTACAGCGGCATTAAACTGGCTCTGCCTGCCGTGGTGATCATCATGCTGGTCGGTGTTGCCATAGGTGCATGGATCGGCGGCGGCGTTGTCGCCAGCATGATTTACTACGGTCTGAAAATACTGTCGCCTTCTCTGTTTCTGGTCTCCATCACCCTGATCTGTGCCGTGGTCTCCATCGCCATCGGCAGCTCCTGGTCCACCATGGGCACCATCGGTATTGCCGGCATGGGTATCGGCA
Source organism: Zobellella maritima (assembly GCF_003075035.1). Taxonomy (GTDB): domain Bacteria; phylum Pseudomonadota; class Gammaproteobacteria; order Enterobacterales; family Aeromonadaceae; genus Oceanimonas; species Oceanimonas maritima. The sequence goes on from NZ_QCZE01000001.1 coordinate 2,172,580, forward strand.
TCAGCATGGGTATTCCCGCCCCCATGGTTGCCGGCGCCGTGATTTCCGGATCCTATTTCGGTGACAAGTTGTCGCCCCTGTCTGACACCACCAACCTGGCGGCAGGCTTGACCGGTACCGATCTTTTTGAACATATCAAGCATATGCTTTATACCACCATACCCGGGCTGCTTATTGCCCTGGCCGTATACTGGTATCTGGGTCTGAGCTTCACCGCCGGCGACACCGAGTTCGAAAAAATCAACGCCACCATGGCCATACTGCAGGAAAGCTTTGTCATTTCCCCCTGGTTGCTGTTAATCCCGGTGTTCGTTATCTTCCTGGTCACCAGGAAGGTGCCGGCTCTACCCGCCCTGTTCGTGGGGATATCACTGGGCTTCCTCAGTCAGATATTCATTCAGGGAGGCTCTGTCGCCGACGCGGTGAAGGCCCTGCAAACCGGCTTCAGCATCGAGACCGGCAATGAGATGGTCGACGGCCTGTTCAACCGGGGCGGCCTGGAGTCCATGATGTATACGGTGTCCATGACCATCGTTGCCATGACCCTGGGTGGCGTGCTGGAAAACACCGGCATGTTGAAAGCCATCGTTGAGAAAATCATCAGCAAGTCCAAGTCGGCGAAAAGCCTGATACCGACCACTATTTCTTCCTGTTTCCTGACCAATGCCACCTGCTCGGAGCAGTACATCTCAGTGGTGGTGCCCGCCAGGATGTTCGCCAACTCCTATAAGGAAAAGGGATTGCACTCCAAGAACCTGTCCCGGGCACTGGAAGATGGCGGCACCCTGACCTCGGTCTTTATTCCCTGGAATACCTGTGGGGTCTTCATTCTGGCCACCCTGGGCGTTCATGCCCTGGAGTATGCTCCTTATGCGGTACTCAACTTTGCCGTCCCCATGCTCTCCATCGTCTTCGCTCTGACCGGCTTTTCCATCGTGAAGCTGCAGGGCACCGATCAGCTGGACGAAGTCAACAATGAGGATGCTATCGAGGCCACCCGGGAGGTACACAAAGCCAATATCTGATGCTGACTGAGCAACCTGATGAAGCACAGTTAGCCATATAGCTTTTTGCCATTCCAGACGATGAGTAGGCCATTCCCAGGCCTGCTCATCGTGCTACCAAAACACCGCTAATACCGCTGTCATGACTCACTTGGCATTGCAGGAATGAAACATGAATAAACTACCAAGGGTCGTATGGGATCAAGCCAGGCTATTGCATAATGCGGCTTTCCTGGACGCGCTATGTAACAAGCATGAATATTCGATCAGCTGGACTCCCGTCACCAAGGTCGTCTGTGCGGATCCCGACATCATCCAGGCCCTGCTCAACAAGGGTTATCATGCCCTTGCCGACTCAAGAATAGAAAACCTTAAAAGTATCAAGAAGATATCACCTAACTGCCAAACAACCTTGTTGCGTTTGCCCGGCCTGCATGAAATCGCGGAGGTCATCCGATATGCGGATGTCAGCCTGGTATCAGAAATCGAGACCATTAAAAAACTGCAAGAAATGGCACAGGATGTCGGCGTCATCCACAAAATAATCCTGATGATCGAACTGGGTGATCTGCGCGAAGGCATATTGGCAGAACACCTGTCTGACATCGGTCGCTTGATACTGGCCCAGAGCAATATCGAGTGGCTCGGCATCGGCACCAACCTGACCTGCTATGGAGGGGTGATTCCCACCAGAGAAATCATGATGGAGTTACTCGCCACAAAACAGCAGGTAGAGAAAGAATTGGGACACTCCCTCTCGATCATATCCGGTGGCAACTCCAGCATACTGCCGCTGCTGATGGAACGGCAAATCCCGGAGGGCGTAAACCAGCTCCGGCTGGGTGAGGCGCTGTTCTTTGGTAAAGAGACCGCCTATGGGGGGAAAATACCCGGCATGTACGATGACATCTTCACGCTGCAGGCTGAGGTTATTGAAGTAAAAGAGAAGAACTCCATTCCCAGGGGGCCCGTGGGAATGAATGCCTTCGGCGAAAAACCTGTTTTTATCGACAAGGGAAGGCATAGAAGGGCCATCGTCGCCCTGGGTGAGCAGGATGTTCCGGCCGCGGACTTGAGCCCGCTGGATCCCTCGATAGAAATCATTGGTGGCAGCAGTGATCACCTCATCCTGGATGTGAGCGGGTCCGATACCAGGGTGGGCGATGTACTGTCATTCAGACTCAACTACAGATCACTACTCTATGCCATGACCTCTAAATATGTTGGCAAAAGCCGGGTAGCAGAAGAGCTGCAGGTAACGTCTTGAGTGATTACCCAAATAACTGATTTACATTGTACTACAGAAGTCAGTTCCGAATGCAGACACGCCGTAACCCCCCGGGGGGCCCGCCGCGCCACTGACCGCCATGAATGGTGGGAATGCCGGGATGGAAGGGAACATTGTCCGGCCCTGGCGCGAGGAGTCGACTTACCGGACCAGACCGCAGCCTGGAGTGTAGTGGTATGTGCATCCGTTATTTAGCATCCTGATAGCAAGGGCAGCGTACCGAGCGCTGCCCCGATTCTCCTCGTCAGCCGACGTTGGTGCTCTCGAAGATTTTGTCGGCAGAAGCGGCCACAAAACCGGTATACAGGCTGCCGTCCGGCTTGGCATAGCGCAGGGCAAACTCGTAGAAACAACTGGGCAACTCGGCCTTGCCGTCGCTGAATTCAACGATGGCGGTATCGGCCATGGTTGACGACTGCTCCAGCAGTACCTCGGGCGACCCCTTGATTTCACCACCCGAGGTATTCAGGCGATAACCGGCGTCTTTCAAGGTGCTGTTGACCTCTTGTAGGGTATCGAAGCCGGACAGCTCATTCACGCTTACGGTAAAGTGGTTGGCACGGTAACCGTAGGCGGCCAGCCAGGCGGCGTATTCGCTTTCTTCCAGCAGGGTCTTGTAGTCCTGGTGACTCACCTTCCAGGGGGCTCCCGAATAGAGGAAGCCGGTCTGTCCGGACAGCCGCTCGTCGACCTGATCCAGCATGCCGGCCACGATGGCCTGCAGCCCGTGCGAACACTGCTCAAGCAGCAGCTCGCTGATGAATACCTTGGGCGCCTGCCGATCTGTCTGGTGTTCATAATGCCTGGCGTACAACTTCTTGGCTTTGAAGTGGTACTCGCCTTTCTGCTCATAGCCCAGGGCCAGGAAATGAGCCGCCAGCTTGTCCAGGTTTACCTTGGGGTGGTTGAAGGTGCGAAACGCCACATGATCGTTGAGGATCGCTTCACCCTTTCCCAACAATTTGTGGATCTTCAGCGCACTGGGAGTCAGGTCCAGATAATCCCGCCACAGGGCGTCGAACAACTCAGTTACCGAGCTATGCATCATGTCTTCCTTTTCATTATTATGAGGGCACTTCCATTCATAACGTAAAAGGCCGCCCACAGGCGGCCTTTTTATTAGAACTGCAAACCGGGCGACAGGGTGTCCGGCATGGATACCTTGTCATCCTCTACCGAGGCCACCGGATAGGCACAATAGTCGGCCGCATAATAAGCGCTGGCCCTGTGGTTACCGCTGCCACCGATGCCGCCGAAAGGCGCCGCGCTGGAAGCGCCGGTGATCGGCTTGTTCCAGTTGACGATACCGGCACGGATGCGACGGAAAAAATAGTCCCAGTCGGCCTGATGGTCCGACAGCAGGCCTGCCGACAAGCCGAAACTGGTGTTGTTGGCGATTTCCAGTGCCTGTTCCAGGCTCTGATAGCGGATCACCTGCAGCAGGGGACCGAAATACTCTTCATCGGGCAGATCCGCCACCTTGGTAACATCGATGATCCCCGGAGAGACCAGGCCGGTGCCCGGCTGCAGATGCTTGAGCATCAGCAGCGAGGTCGCTCCCAGGGCCAGCAGATGCGCCTGGGCGGCCACCATGCCCTTGGCCGCGGCCACGGAGATCATGGAGCCCATGAAAGGCTGGGGCTCGGCGTCATACTGGCCGACCCGAATCGCCTTGGTCACTTCCAGCAAACGGGCCAGTACCTTGTCACCCGCTTCACCCGCTGGTAACAGCAGGCGGCGGGAGCAGGTACAGCGCTGACCCGAGGTAACGAAGGCCGACTGCACTATGGTGTGCACCGCCGCGTCCACATCGGCAACCTCGGTGACCACCAGCGGGTTGTTGCCGCCCATTTCCAGCGCCAGTATTTTGTCCGGACGGCCGGCAAACTGGTTATGCAGCAAGTGACCGGTGCGAGAGGAGCCGGTGAAGAACAGGCCATCGATGCCTGCATGGGAGGCCAGCGCCTTGCCGGTCGCTACCTCGCCTTGCACCAGGTTCAGCACACCGGCGGGCAGGCCGGCCTGCTCCCACAGCCTGACCATTTCTTCCGCCACCATGGGAGTCAGCTCGGATGGCTTAAATACAATGGTGTTACCGGCAATCAGCGCGGGAACGATATGACCGTTGGGCAGGTGACCGGGAAAATTGTAGGGACCGAACACCGCCACCACACCATGAGGCTTGTGACGAACGAAGGCCCGGGCACCGGGCATGGGATTTTCTACCGTGCCGGTACGCTCGAAATAGGCCTTTTCGGAGATGCCCACCTTGCCGATCATGGCCGCGACTTCGGTACGGGTTTCCCAGATTGGCTTACCGGTTTCCCGGGCTATCACCAGGGCCAGCTCTTCTTTATGCTTGCCCAGCGCTTCACCGTAGCGCTTGACGATGGCCAGGCGCTCTTCGATTCCCAGCTCGGCCCAGGCGACAAACGCATGGCGGGCGGCCGCGATGGCGGCATCGACCTGTGCTGCCGAGGCAGTACAGCCGGACCAGATCTCTTCGTTTTTGGCCGGGTCCATGGAGCTGAACAGCTCACCTTCACCCGCCAGCCATTGACCGTTAATGTATTGAATTGCCTGTGTCATCAACCTATCTCCACTACCCGAATGGTGTCGCCGTCTTCAACCTTGAGCAAGCAGGCCGCCTCGTGGCTGATCACTGCCTGGACTTTTTCTTCATTGATCGCCAAATCACCGATCAGCGCCCTGAAGTCGCTGAAGTGCGTGTTACTGACCAGATACTTGGACGTATGCACCGGGTGACCTATCTGTACCGTCAGCCGGCGGCTGTTGCGTACGGAACGGATATGTTTGAGTTCGCACTCCACCGAAGGACCGGCATCGAAAATGTCCACGTAACCGCGACAGGTGAAGCCTTCTTCTTCCAGCAATCTTAGTGCCGGACGGGTCTTATCATGGGTCTTGCCGATCACAGACCGCGCTTCTTTCGATAGCAGATTCACATAGATGGGATACTTGGGCATCAGATCGGCGATAAAACCTTTCTGACCGATCCCGGTCAGGTAGTCGACCGTGGGGAAATCCATGGAGAAAAAGTGCTCTTGCAACCAGCTCCAGAAGGGACTCTTGCCATTTTCGTCGGACACGCCACGCATTTCCGCAATGACCCGCTGATCGAACAGCTCGGAAAATTCGGCGAGAAACAGGAAACGGCATTTGGACAGCAGGCGGCCATTCAGTCCTTCCCGCGCCTGCTCGCGCAGAAACAGGGTGCACAGTTCGCTGACACCGGTGAAATCGTTGGTGAGGGTCAGGGTCTCGACCACATTGTAGACACCCAGCTTGGGCGAGCTGTGTACCTGCTTGCCCAGCAGGTAGGTGTAAAATGGCGATGACAGCCCGACCGCGGCATCCAGTGCCGTTGTCCCGACCACTTCTCCGGTTGCCGTATCTTCGGCCACAAAAAAGTAGAGGTTGTCTCCCTTGCCCGCCGGACGGCAGCGGAAAGCGGCTTCTGAATGATTAATCTTGTTCTGCAACAGCTCGTCATTGACCGGCAGGGAAGTAAACCCATGGCCTGATTCAATGGCTATCTGTTTGAGGGCGGGAAAATCTCTCTGCTCGATGGGGCGAATCACCAACATGCAGGACTCCTTAATGCGATAGGCGACAAGAGTGAGGCGACCCTGCCCCACTCCTAAATCGGTCGCCGTTTGTTACTTAACCGTTTACAACCCGGGCCACGGCACGTTCAAATCGGGCCAGGCCTTCCGCCACTTCTTCCTTGGTGATCACCAGGGAAGGGGCAAAACGGACCACATTGGCACCAGCAACCAATACCATCAACTGCTCGTCCATGGCGGCCATCAGGAAGTCACGGGCACGACCCTTGAATTGCTCATTGAGCACACAGCCCAGCAGCAGGCCCTTGCCACGTACTTCAGAGAAGCAATCGTATTTGGCATTGATGGCGGCCAGACCTTCCCGGTACCAGGTTTCCCGCTCGGTGACGCCGGCCAATACCTCAGGGGTATTGACGGTATCAAAAGCGGCTTCGGCCACGGCACAGGCCAGCGGGTTACCGCCATAGGTAGAGCCATGAGTACCGACCTTCAGAGAAGCGGCGATCTCGGCCGTGGTCAGCATGGCGCCGATGGGGAAGCCGCCGCCCAGCGCCTTGGCACTGGTGAGGATATCCGGGGTAACACCCATCTCCATGTAGGCAAACAGGGCACCGGTACGGCCCACACCGGTCTGCACTTCGTCGAACACCAGCAGGGCATTGTGCTGATCGCACAGCTCGCGCACAGCCTTCACAAAGTCCGCATCGGGACTGATGATACCGCCTTCACCCTGCAGCGGTTCCATGACCACGGCACAGGTACGATCGGACATAACGGCTTTCAGAGCAGCCAGATCGTTATAAGGCACATGCTCGATATCGCCCGGTTTGGGACCGAAACCATCGGAGTAGGCTTCCTGACCACCCACGGTCACGGTAAAGAAGGTACGACCATGGAAACCCTGCTTGAAGGCGATAATCTGGGTTTTTTCCGGACCGAAATGGTCGATGGCATAACGACGAGCCAGCTTGAATGCGGCCTCGTTGGCCTCACCACCGGAGTTGCAGAAGAACACCTGCTCGGCAAAAGTGGCGTCGACCATTTTCTTGGCCAGACGCAGGGCCGGCTCATTGGTCCAGACGTTGCTCAGATGCCAGAGTTTCTCACTCTGCTCTTTCAGGGCGGATACCAGCGCCGGATGGCAGTGGCCCAGGCAGTTCACCGCAATCCCGCCGGCAAAATCGATATATTCGTTGTCGGCCTGATCCCAGATACGAGCACCCTGGCCACGCACCGGAATCACCTTGCTCGGGGCGTAGTTGGGAACCATAACCTGGTCGAACAAATCACGGGTTACTGTCATATCAGACATGCTTAATCTCCTCCGGTTACCGCAGTTTGCTCTGCGATAAAGGTTAAATCCATGTAAATACGCAAGCATTATTACAAACAAATGGTGACTTGTCTTTATGATTAACAAAATAACAGGGCATTCATTCGTTAATAAAGATTAAAATAGTCATTTATATTGCATAAGCTCGCATCAAGGGGGCTCCGGCAGGCCCGGCATTCTCTTTGTCTTGCATAAATGAGCAATAAAAAAAATTTTACGTTCCGCAACCACACAGAGTTAGCCCATGCCTCCCCGGAAGTAGCCATTATTCCTGCGATAGATGGAAGTTACGAACGAAATACACTGATAGCCCCAATAAGTAAAACTAATGGAGCAAGCAAAGAAAACGAACCAAGCGATTGATTTAAAACGATATTTTACTTACACGATCGGAGTCGGTGCGAGGGGGGATGAGTGGAACATGGGCGTCGGCATATAACAATGCACCCGGCATTATCGATATTATTCCCCTCCTTGATACGCGTCGGAAAACCAGCTGCCGTTCAGGCACACCAATCATTGAACGGCAACCGGTGGTATTTTTAAAACGACCCAAAAGACAAAAGAGAAATGCAGTGAGTCCTGGTTCGGTACTCACTGCTGCCGCATTATTATCGGCTTCAGTGGATTAGGCAGCTCGAAAAATTACGGGATGGCTGCAAAGCTTTCCCCATTACAGCAGGGTCAGGAAGTTCTGCAGCAACTGGTGGCCCCCCTGGGTAAGAATGCTTTCCGGATGGAACTGCACGCTGTGCAGCGGCAGGCTGTGATGCTGCATGCCCATGATTTCATCCCGTCCCCCCTGGACGGACTCGCTCCAGGCGGTGATTTCGAAACAATCCGGCAGGCTGTCCTGCTCCACCACCAGGGAGTGGTAGCGGGTCACGGTTAGGGGATCCGGCAGCCCGCTGAATAGCCCCTGCCCGGTGTGGCGAATATCGGACGTCTTACCGTGCATGACGTGTCGGGCCCGTATCACCCGGCCACCGAAGGCCTGAGCGATGGCCTGATGGCCGAGACAGACACCCAGGATAGGGGTATGTCCGGCAAAATGCGTGATGGCAGCCAGAGAAATACCCGCTTCATTGGGAGTACAGGGGCCGGGGGAAATCACCAGCCCGGCGGGCCGCAAGGCGCCGATCTCATCCAGGGTGATGTCATCGTTACGGCGTACCACCACATCCTGCCCCAGCTCGCCAAAATACTGCACCAGATTGTAGGTAAAGGAGTCGTAGTTATCGATCATCAACAGCATGAGTACAGTACCTTTCAGATTTCCGGACGCGCCATTCTAATACCTGAGCCAAGCGCCGCAAGTATCGGCTCATCGGTGACCGCTAAATTATGCTAGAGTCGGCTCCGGACAACCCGCCTGAATTCAGTGAGCCGTACCAGAACCATGGAAAAAGTCGCTATCTTCGTCGACGTACAGAACGTCTACTACACCTGCCGTCAAACCTGCGGCGGCAACTTCGACTACAACGCCTTCTGGGCCCGAGTCACGACCGGCAGACAACTGGTCGGCGCCTATGCCTACGCCGTCGACCGGGGCGACGACAAGCAGCGCCAGTTCCAGAATATCCTCAGGGCCATCGGCTTCGAGGTCAAGCTCAAGCCCTTTATCCAGCGCGCCGACGGCTCGGCCAAGGGGGACTGGGATGTAGGCATCACCATCGACATGCTGGAGTCGGCCACCGTGGCCGATACTCTGGTGCTGGTTTCCGGTGACGGGGATTTTGCCATCCTCGCGGACAAGCTGCGCCGGGATTACGGCAAGCGGGTCGAGGTTTACGGCGCTCCGGCCCTGTCCGCCAGAGCGCTGATGGATGCCGCCAGCGAATTTATTCCCATCGAAGGCGACTTGTTGCTTTAGCAAACAGGGCTGGCGGATTGCGCCAGCCCTGCTGTCGCAGACTTACTCCTGCAACAGGCTCTGTTCGGTGTCGATATCGAACAGGTGGCAGTGACTCATATCGAAACACAGGGTCTTCTGCTCGCCATGACAGATCACCGGCTCTGGATGGTAGGGCACCCGGGCGACAAACGATTCCTCGCCCATGGCAAAGTACAGATAGCTTTCATTGCCCATGGACTCCACCGCCGTAATGGTGGTGGAAACCAGATTGGGCTGCTGGCCGGCTGCAGACGGTTCGGCCAGGGCAATGTGCTCGGGGCGCAGCCCGAACCACAGCTGCTGATCCGTTTTGTACGCCACCTGCCTGGCCTTGGCCTCGGGTAACCGCAGGCGCACACCATGGTCGAGCACCAGATAATGCTGATGCTCATCCTGTACCAGGGTGGCCTTGACCAGGTTCATGGCCGGCGAGCCGATAAAACCGGCAACAAACTTGTTGGCCGGACGCTGATACAGGTTGATGGGCGTATCAACCTGCATGATCCGCCCCTGGTTCAGTACACAGATCCGATCGCCCAGGGTCATGGCCTCTACCTGATCATGGGTGACATAGATCATGGTGGCATTCTGCCCTTCGGCCTTGAGCGTCTTGTGCAGCTGGGCGATGCTGACCCGGGTAGAAACCCGCAGCTTGGCATCCAGGTTGGACAGAGGCTCATCGAACAAAAATACATCCGGCTTGCGCACCATGGCGCGCCCCAGGGCCACTCGCTGGCGCTGGCCCCCGGACATTTCCCCCGGCTTATTGTCGAGCAAATGGCCTAGCTCCAGGGTCTCTGCCGCTTCCCGGATCCGGCGATCGATTTCGTCGCCGGCCAGCTTCTGCTGCTTCAGGCCAAAGGCCATGTTGTCATACACTGACATATGGGGATAGAGCGCATAGTTCTGGAACACCATGGCGATGCCGCGATCCTTGGGCGGCAGCTCGTTCACCCTTTTATTACCGATAAAGATATCGCCGCCGCTGACCTCCTCCAGCCCGGCAATCATGCGCAGGGTGGTCGACTTGGCACAGCCCGAGGGGCCGACGAACACCATGAACTCCCCTTCCGCAATGGCCAGATCGATGCCATGCACCGCCTTGAAGCCATTCGGGTAGGATTTCTCAACCTTGCGGAGTACGACTTCAGCCATCTGCTTGCTCGCTTATACTGGTTTGCATCAGGATTTCGGGCTCGAAATCCACCACCGACATCAACACCAGATCCGCGTGGGGCGTCAGCTCGTCGGCCGTGGCCGTACCGGTCAGCACCCCCACCCTGCGGGCCCCGGCATTATGGCCAAACTCCATATCCGACACCGTGTCCCCAAACATCACGATATGATGCGCTTCCAGTCCACAGCGTTCGCTGAACCCACGCAACAGGGCCGGATCCGGTTTGGGGGCAATGTCCCCGTCGGAGTAACCGACATAATCGAACAGCTCCAGCAGACCGGCCTGGCGCAAGCTGTAGAGGGTCGCATCACGGGTATCCGCCGTCGCCACCCCCAGCTTGAAGCCCTTTTGCTTCCAGGCAATGAGCTTGTCCCTAATCCCGGGCAGGGGCTGGATCAACAGCGGGTTTTCCTCAACCTGCCGGTTGAAACAGGCTTTCACGTCGCGGGTAAACTGTAACAGCTCGCCGTCAAGCTGCAGCAACGCATACCAGGCCACGGCGGTGTCTTCCACCGGGTTCGAGGCCAGCAGGCCATGGTTGTCCACATGGTCACCCCAGATGCCAATGGCCTCGAGCAGCTGCTGCTCGGATACCCTGGCCCCGGCGCCACTCATCGGCCGATACTGGCGCAGGATATCACTGGCCGCCCCCTGGGCGACCTTCAGCCACATCTGGTGAAACTCCAGCAGGGTACCGTCTTTATCGAACAACAAACCTTTAATTTCCATTGACTTGCACTGCCTCCATCAGCTCGCCCCAGGTCACCAGGGTCGGCACAGAAAATGCCGGTGTTTGGCCGTTATAGACGGGATTGATCATGCCTTCAAAGTCGCCATTGGCACGACGTATATCGACGCGCAGCCAGCCATGCCGGCTCATATCCACCCGAAACTGAATGTCTTGTGAACCAAGCGGGTAAACCGCGATACGCCGGCCATCGGCGATGCACTCGGCGTAGTATTCAAATGCGGTATCCCGCACCGACAGCCGGTAGTCGATCACCTGCTGACCTACATCCTGCCCGGGCAGAACCGACCCCTGGTTGATGCTGAACGCCAGGCCGCAACGGCGTTCGAGATACACATGCCCCTGACGCAGGCCGGCCAGTATGCCCTCGCCGCTCAGGCCGTGGGAAAACACAAAGGTCGAGGGATCCCCATAGATGGAGGGCTCGCTGGCGTTGGGGTTTCTTTCATGGGGCTCCAGGTGACAGTCGCTGCCGCCCACCCCATGGATGCGGTGCCCGGCGTTCCACATGCCATTCAGTACCTGCAGCGCCTGCTCGGTAGCCTCCGGCGAGGTGGACCAGGTGGGATCACAGCAGATCTCCAGGGTGTTTATCCGCGCCAGCGGCATCTCCTGATAGTGCCAGTGCCAGGGCTTCATCATGGGGTGATTGACACTGACACTGCCCTGGTCCTCGCCGGCCAGCGCCAGCCCCTGCTCGATCATCGCCTCGCTGGTATGGACGGCGTAGTTCATGTTCAGGGTTCGGCAAGGGCCATGCAAATTGAAATGGCCCAGGGCGGTGGTCACCTCAATCGCCGGCAGGAACAACACCTGGTCCATATCGGGCAACAAGGGCTGGCACATGTTGTGCTCGGTCAGAAACAGGAAGTCCAGCTGCTGTTGTGCCGCAATCTCGGCCACCGCCTCGAGCCGGTTATGTCCGTCAGACAGGCTGGTATGGGCATGCAGATCGCCACGGTACCAGGCGGTTTCCGTTTTTTTGACCGCGCTGTAGTCGAAGGTGATGCCATGATCGGTGCCCATGTTCTTCACTGTCCTAAGCGGCAGTGGTTCGGGCTCGCCCTCGAAGCTGACCTCAACCTGGTACTGCATCGGCTTGGGCGAGCGGTGCTCCCCTTCCAGATTATAAAGATGCAGCTGCCAGACACCGGGCTCAAGCGGGCCGGCTATTGCCCCCATGGACGCCGCCTCGGCGGTGATCACCAGCTGCTTTTTGGGTTTCAGCCACAGGATATTGCCCCGCAGGCGTTGCCCGGCATCATACAGATAGCTGTGCAGAAAGCCCTTTCTTACCGTGGTACCTTCAATGGTGATGGCCGTGGTCCCCTCGGGGACCCCGATCTCCAGCACCTGATGTCCAAACGTCAGTTCACCTGAAAAATTCAACATATACGCGATTTCTCTGAGTCAGGTTGGTATTGCAGATATATCCGCACCGATACGGACGCCTTATTTCGTCCGCACCGGTCATTGCAGTCAGGAGCGATTGGCGCGATCCAGGGCACGCTGGGCACGCTTCGCCGCCGCTTTCAGCGCCTTTTCGGCGGGGATATTTTCGATCTGTACCTTGTCGGCGGCGATATCCAGGGCATCCAGGATCTTGCCATTGGTGGGATCAAAGAAGTCTTTGCTGGCCATGCCCGCCTGCTTCAAGGGCACCAGCGCCTGCGGATTTTCCTGGGTGTAAGCCTGGTACTCCGCCACCTGCTCGACACTGGCGCGAACCGGGATATAACCGGTATACATGGACCAGCGCGCCGTGTTCTCGGCATTGGTATAGAACTTCATGAATTCAAATGCCCCCTGTGCCGCCTGCTCATCGGTGCCCTTGGGCATCACAAAGATCTGGGCGCCGGCCTGGGGGGCGGCCGGATGACTGCCCCAGCCCGGTTGCGTGGTGGCAGCCAGTCTGGTGAAGTCCAGATCCCCTTGATCCCCCGAGGATCCGGTATAGCCCAAGGCACGACCCTTCATCACATCATCGATGGTCTTGTACCAGTATTCCCAGCCCTGGCCACCGTGGTGAATGCGCATGGTGTTGTCTTCATGTATCCACTTGCGAAAGCTTTCCCACACCTCGATCCATTCAGGCGAGTCGAGCAGCACGGTTTTGCCATCCTCACTGATCACCCTGGCGCCGTTGGAGAAGGCCGCATCGATCATGTTGTCATGACCCCACATCGGCTCCCAGCCATAGAAGGTGGTGTTGCCATCGGCATCGCGACGGGTAACCGACTCGGCTACCTTGGCCACCCCTTGCCAGGTACTCAGATCCTGCTCGGTGAAACCGGCATCGGCCAGTACCTGCTTGTTGTAGTAAAAAATCTGGGTAGTGCCGTAGGCAGGCAGGCCATAGACGGTGCCATCCGGGTAGGTTACCTGGTCACGAAAGGCGCCGAGGAAATCATTGAAATTGAACGCGTCATCCATGTAGGGACGGAAGTCACGTACCAGATCCCGGGCCGCCATGGCCTCGGCCTGGGCCGAATTCAGCAATACAAATTCGGGTGCGGTTCTGGACGCCATCCCCGCCTGCAGCTTCTGGTAGGTCTCGGCGTAATTGCCCTGCAGGGCCGGCTTGATAACATACTCATCCTGGCTGCCGTTAAACTCCTCAATCAATTTGGTCATCATTTCCTGCGGTTTCACACCACCGGAATACCAGAAATTGATTTCGGTTTTGGCAAACACATTGCCCGATACACACAGGGCAGAGCACATTACCGCGAGTGACTTCAGCTTCATTTCCATTACTCCTTGACACCGTTGTCGGCGATACCAGACAAGATATGTTTTTGACAAACAATAAAGATGATCAGCAGGGGCACCACCGCTATGGTGCTGGCGGCCATCACCTGAGACCAGTTCAGGCCGTAATTCCCTTCTGCGATAAAGAACTGCCGAATTCCCGTGGCAATCAGGTTCAACTCCTGACTGGTGATAACCAGGCTCGGCCACATGTAGCTGTTGTAGTTGGTAATAAAGGTGATCAGAAACAGGGTGGCCAGGGCCGCCCGGCACTGGGGCAGAACAATGGCATAGAGGATTTTCAGCTCACCGGCGCCGTCAATACGCGCCGCCTCGATCAGGGAGGGGTGTATTTTCAAAAACACCTGGCGCAGATAAAACACCCCGAACACACTGGCGGCATTGGACACAATCAGTCCCGCATGGCTATCAAGCAGCCCCATCCGGGCCAGGGTGATATAAGACGGGATATAGGTCACAGCACCGGGCAGCATGTAACAGCCCATGACCACCACATACAACAGGGTGCGGGAACGGAACTTCAGCTGGGTAATGGCATAGGCAAACATGGCGGAATTGACGATCACCAGCAGTGTCGTCATCAGGGCCACGAAAAAGCTGTTGAAAATATACTGGCCAAAGGGCGCGCTCTGGAAGGTTTCTACAAAGTTGTACCAACGAAAGCTGTCCGGAATGAGATTCAGGGGATGACTGAAAATCTCATCGTTGGTTTTCATCGAGCCCGACAACATCCAGATAAACGGAAACACCATGATGATGCCGGCCAGTATCAGAAAGCCGTGCCTGGCCAGCGCCGCCAGGGCCGGTTTGGTGACCGGGAAACGCCCACTCGCCGCCCTGGTCGCTGTACTTGTAGCTGTGCTGTGTACTGTCATTCCATTACCTGCTGCCTGCATCAGTGGCTCTGCTGCCGAATGGCTGTTCATATCTATATTCCTCGGTCAATGGTCTTTACTGCTGATATCCGCTGTCGACCTCATCAGTAATACACCCAGCGTTTTCCCATCAGGGTATTGATCAGGGTCAGCACCCCGGTGATCAGCAGGATAATGACCGAGCAGGCGGCGGCCGGCCCCATCTCATATTGCTCAAAGGCCTGCTGATAGAAGAGATACAAGAGGGTCCGGGTGCTGCCACTGGGGCCGCCCTGGGTCATGATCTGAAACTGATCAAACGCCTGCACCGCTGTGATCATGTTGACGATCACCAGGAAGAAGCTGGTCGGCGAAATCAGCGGCAGGGTCAGCCTGGTAAAGCGGGTCCAGGGGCTGCAGCCATCGATCAACGAGGCTTCATAGAGGGAAGTCGGTATCTTGTTGAGGGCGCTGATATAAAACAGCATGGTCCAGCCCACCGCCTGCCACACGGTCACCACCATCACCGCAAACATGGCCCCGGCGCCGGTTTCCAGCCAGGGCACAGAGGCAAAACCCAGCTCATTCAACAACAGGTTGGCCAGTCCGGCCTTGGATTCAAATACCCAGGTCCAGACAATGGACACGGCGACCGTCGGGGTGATCCAGGGCGAAAAAATGATGGCCCTATAACCCTGGCTACCCCGGAAGTTCTTGTGCAGCAGCAGGGCAAAGGCCAGGCCCAGCACTACGGTCGGTATCACCACGCCCAGCGCAAACACAAAGGTATTTTTCAGGGCCTGCAAAAAATCCTCATCGGTCAGCATGTACTCATAGTTTTCCATGCCGACAAAGTGATAATCGGGAGAGATATAGTCCCAGTCGGTAAAGCTGATGTAGACACTGGTGCCGAAGGGCAGTAACCAGAAGGCCAGCAGTGGCAGCAACAACGGCAAGACAAACAGCAATACCTGTAATTTTTCCAGTATTTTCGGGATATGTGTCTTCATCTGAGGTGCCACTCCGTTTATCAGTCAGCGTGAGAATAAGATCGCTTCGTGACACCCGTATTAAGCAAACCAACACAATTACCCCACGCAGTCATAAGCCACGCTTATGATGGGCGCATTTAAAAGAGGGTCCTGATAGTGTTGCATCAACCCGGAGCCAAACGCAGAGATGCCGAATGCCCGGGGCCGATACTCAACAACAGAATCGATAGCGGGGCCTTCAGCAAGCAGGATAAGACAGGGTCGGTATGTCATCGGCTACCCACATTCGGGGGAAGCGCGTTTTACTTTGCAGGAGAAGGCGATCACCGCAGCGATGGCGGTATTGAGGAAAATTGGCAGGCGCCTGCGCCGGCAGCTAGTTCATTACTGTGCATTTATGACACCAGACAAGGCCCCGGGTCTGCATGTGGCCATGGTCGCTGTCGCGCCCTCAGCAACCGTTATTCAACACGCGGTTTGTCAGCCGGTTCAGAGCCTGGTCCCGGGTAGCTGTACTGCTGGTGCATCCAGTCACAAAAATAACTGACCTTGGCCGGACGATGTTGGCGGGTAATCATAAAGTGACTGGATTCGGAGGGCATGCTCCCTTCCAGGGCGGTCACCACCTTGCCTTCAGACAGCCACTCCTCAGCCACCAGAGAGCGAACCAGCATAATCCCAATGCCCTGTCTGACGGCCTCCAGCCCGTGCAGCGAATTGCTGATTTCGAGCAGCACATCGGGCAATACCGGCGAATAGCGATTGTGGCTCAGCCACTGCAGCCAGCTTTCCTGGTAACCCTTCACCTGGATAGCCGGTAACCCGGAAATATCCCCCCGGGCCAGCACTTTGCGGTATCGCTGTTTGAATGCCGGGCTACATACCATCAGCCAATGCTCCTGAAACAGACGCTCGGTACGGATGTGTTCGGTTTCGGTGACTCCGTTGGTTATTTCTATATCCGCGTCACTACAGGGATCCCGGGAGGGCCAGTCAACCAGTGTCAGATCAAGGCGAATAAAGGGAAAGCGGGTATAAAAATCCCTCAGCCTGGGGAGCAACCAGCTATGTCCGATGGAATGATTGACCTTGACCCGCAGCACATCGGACTGCTGCCCCCCAAACAGGATCTGGGTCTGCAGTTTCAGATGCTGCAACGAACCGGATACCACCGGCAAGTATTGTTGGGCCACCTGGGTCAGGGTCACACCGCGCTGGCTGCGTTCAAGCAGGGTGCATCCCAAAAATTGCTCCAGTCCCTTGAGCTGCTGGCTGACCGCCGCCTGGGACACCTGCATCTCCCGAGCCGCAGCGCCAATGGAGTGCAACCGGGCCACCGCCTCAAAGGCCACCAGGGCGCGTAATGGTGGAAGCATGACTCCGCCTTTTGCTGACAAGAACAACCAGGATGGCCCGCCAATATGGCGTTAACATGACACTATCAAGAAGGAAATATGGCAGGTATATGGTAACTGTGGCTGGTATCACGGCGATAAAAAGGGCCTGCAACGCAGGCCCTTGAGGGATTGATTTATGCCGGCGGGATCAGGCCAGGTCCTTCACCAGGTTGAGCACATCCACTTCTATGCCATCCAGCTCTTCATCCCAGTTAGGGCCGATACGCACGCCGTCTTCGGACAGGTCTTCAACCCAGATTTCGAGAAACTCCCCCAGGGCAATCTCGAAGGGCTCGTAGTCGACCCATTCATCCACGCACTGGACCTTGGCCTCCGCCTCGGTCGACCACAGCGGCATCACCTCGGTGTCTTCAAATTCGTTGGAATCGCAAACAACCCATTCATCGCCGAAGCGCAGCCCCCACATTATCCGGCTGGCTTTTACCTCATTGATAAAACGTTGGTAGTTTTCCTGGTGGCTGTTGCTCATTGTATTCACCTTTGGCTGATAACAGGGAAATCCCCCGAATGGGGCGATACTGACCCAAATCCCTCCTAGACTCAATGAAAACAGCATAATACAAACCCGCACAAGCGCCATGACAATACCACATCCGAGGAGGTGCTTTATGAAATTACCCGCCAAGCATCAGGTTGCCAGCCTGGACGTCGATGCCCAGTACACCTTTACCCCGCTGTGCCCGGATGAGCTGCCGGTCCCCGGCGGTGACGAGATCGCCGATGAACTCAACCGCCAGTCCAGCTTCGCCGCCTGGCGAGTGGGCTCAAAGGACGCCCACTCTCCCCAGGCCAAGTGGATCAGCACCGACAAGCATCCCCCTTATAGCCCCATTGAGGGCAAGAACATGGATATCCGCTGGCCGCCCCACGCGGTGCCCGGCACCAAGGGCTTCGAGCTGCTGGCCGGCCTGCCCCATCCCTCCGACTATGACTTCTTCGTGTGGAAGGGGGTCGAACCGGACATGCATCCCTACGGCGCCTGTTACCAGGATCTGCAGCAGCGGATGAGCACGGGGTTGATTGAGTTCCTCGAAAGCAAACGAGTATCCACCGTGCTGGTGGGCGGCCTGGCCACGGATTATTGCGTCAGGCATACGGTGGAACAGCTGCTGGATGCCGGTTTCAGCGTGGTGGTCAACCGGGCGGCGATCCGTGGCGTGAATGATGAGTCCAGTCGTCATGCGATCGCCGAGATGATTCAGCACGGTGCCATTTTCGTGCACGACAGCGCCGTCCTGGAGCAAACCGATGGCTGACCCCATCATCCAGTCGTTGCTGGATACCGATCTCTACAAGTTCACCATGATGCAAACCGTCTTGCACCAACACCCGGCCGCCCAGGTGGAATACCGGTTCAAGTGCCGCACCCCGGGCATCGATTTCAGCAATTGTCTCGAGGACATTCGCCGGGAAATCACCGCCCTGTGCCGGCTGCGGCTGACCGAAGACGAGCTCGCCTACCTGGCCGGGCTGGACTACATCAAGTCGGACTTTATCCATTTCCTGCGGCTGTTCCAGCTGGATCAGCGCTTTGTACACCTGGATTACCAACAGGGTGAGCTGCAGCTGCATATCAGGGGCCCCTGGCTGCACACCATACTGTTTGAAGTCCCGCTGCTGGCCATCATCAATGAGGTGTACTTTCGTCATCACAGCCCAACACCGGATTGGCAGGAGGGACGCCGCCGGCTACAGGCTAAAATCGCCCTGGTGGCCAACAGCCCCGAAAACCGGGACTTTCGCTTCACCGACTTCGGTACCCGGCGCCGTTTCGCCCGGGTCTGGCAAAAGGAAGTGGCAGAGCAACTGGCCGGCCAGCTGCCACTGCAGTTTACCGGCACCAGTAACCTGGATCTGGCCCGGCGCCTGGGGTTGCACCCCATCGGCACCATGGCCCATGAATTTTTACAGGCCTTTCAAGCCCTCGGACCCCGCCTGGTGGACAGCCAGAAGGCGGCACTGGAAGCCTGGGTGCATGAATACCGGGGCCGCCTGGGCATCGCCCTGACCGATGTGGTGGGCATGGACGCCTTTCTCGCCGATTTTGATCTCTACTTCGCCAAGCTGTTCGATGGTCTGCGACAAGACTCGGGTGATCCCATTATCTGGACCCAGAAAGCCCTGGCACACTATCGCAAGCTGAGGATAAACCCCCATACCAAGACCCTGGTATACAGCGACGGCCTGACCATAAGCAAAGCCCTGGAAATTTACCGGCGCTTCCGCCAGGACTGCACCATGGCCTTCGGCATAGGCACCCACCTGACCAATGATTTGGGCCCAACCCCCATTAACATAGTGATCAAGATGACCGCCTGTAACGGTCAGGTGGTAGCCAAATTGTCCGACAGCCCGGGCAAAACCCTGTGTCGGGACCAGGCATATCTCGCCTATCTGGCCCGGGTTTTCAAGGTATCCTGACAGACAGCCGACGCCGGCTCCGGGAGGGTGTAAACTTTTTGTTACTGGAAGATGAAACCAAAGGCTGGCCGCCAGCTTCTAAATTTTAGGCGGGCTCTCTAGAGTAGGGCCAGTCTTAAGCGAAGGGAGGCAAAATGAAGGCTACCCAGTATGTTGCACATAAACCCGGGCCCGATGGCCTGATCCATTACAGCACCGAGGAAAATGCCATCTGGCAGACCCTGGTCGAACGCCAGCGCGACCACCTTCAGGGTCGCGCCTGCCGGGAGTATATCGACGGCATGGCCCGGCTGAATCTGCCGAACACACACATTCCCCAACTGGAAGAAATTAACCAGGTACTGGTGCCGGCCACCGGTTGGCAGGTCTCTCGGGTGCCGGCCTTGATCTCTTTCGATCACTTCTTCGAGTTGCTGGCCAGCCAGCGTTTTCCGGTGGCCACCTTTATACGTACCCGTGAAGAGCTCGACTACCTACAGGAGCCGGACATCTTCCATGAAATCTTCGGCCATTGCCCCCTGCTTACTAACCCGGCCTTTGCCCGCTTTACCCATACCTATGGTCAGCTGGGCCTGAACGCCAGTCCCCAGGACCGGGTGTTCCTGGCACGCCTGTACTGGTTTACCGTGGAATTCGGCCTGCTCAACACCCCGGACGGCCGTCGTATCTACGGCGGTGGCATCCTCTCTTCGCCGGGTGAAACCCTGTATGCCTTCGAGTCGTCCAAGCCCGAGTTCCGCCGCTTCGAGTTGCTCGATGTACTGCGTACCCCCTATCGCATCGATATCATGCAACCTATCTATTATGTACTGGACTCCATCGACGAGCTGTTTCAGATCGCCGAGATGGATATCATGGGCAAAATCCAGGAAGCCAAGACCCTGGGACTGTTCGCCCCCACCTTTCCCCCCAAAGAAAAACAAGCCAGCTAAGGAGCCATTTAATGACAACGCTTGCCCAACAACAATGTGAAGCCTGCCGCGCCGATGCCCCCAGGGTATCAGACGAAGAACTGGCCACCCTGCTAAAGGAAATCCCCGACTGGGTGCCGGTGGTACGCGACGGTGTGATGCAGCTGGAACGGGAGTACAAGTTCAAGAATTTCAAACTGGCCTGGGCCTTTGCCGACAAGGTGGCAACACTGGCGGAAGAAACCTTCCATCACCCCACCATTACCCTGGAATGGGGCAAGGTCACCATCACCTGGTGGACCCATGCCATCAACGGCCTGCACCGCAACGACTTTATCATGGCCTCGAAAACCGACCAGCTATTGTGATGCCAAGGCTTGCTTAAGCAAGAATAACCGACCATGATGACCGCCGGCGTGAGGTGGTCATCCTGTTAACCCTGCCGTTATCACCATCCAAATAAACAATGGCTCCATGTCGTTTCTGTACACACCTCGCACACAGAAACTGTCCCGGCATCCCGCTGGAAAATGAAGATTTTTTATGGCTATCCTTATCCTGGAGCAACCAGCTGAGATAGAATACGCCACCCTGGCTGGGCGCGGTTATCGGCCCTTCTCCTTGGTTAATACCACCGACCATAACAATCACTCGTATTCCTCGGAGGATACATATTGATGGACATAGGCTATCGCCTGAAAGCCGTACGCAAGAAAGCCGACCTCTCCCAGCGTGAGCTGGCCAAACGCTCGGGCGTGACCAACGGTTTTATTTCCCAGGTGGAAAAAAACCAGGTCAGTCCCTCCATCGGCTCACTCAAGAAATTGCTCGACGGCATTCCCATGTCCCTCGCCGACTTCTTCGCCGATCCGGAAGAAGAGGTCCCGCAGGTCGTATACCGGGCCGATGAGCAGCCGGAAATCAGCTCGGACAGCGTAAACTACCGACTGATCGGGCACAGCCACCCGGGCAGAGCCGTCGGCATGATGCGTGAGACCATGGCGCCGGGTGCCGATACCGGCCCCGAGCCCATCAGCCATGCGGGCCAGGAATGCGGCACCATCCTCCAGGGCCGGCTGCGACTGATCGTCGGCGAACAGGAGTTCGTGCTGGAACCGGGCGACGGTTATTATTTCGACAGCCAGAAGCCACACCGTTTCATCAGCATCGGCGAGGAAGAGCTGGTGATCATTTCCGCCAATTCCCCGCCGACGTTCTGACGGCCGACGGGCTTATACCCCCAGCTTGTCCCGCAACCGGTAGTAGGCCGCGCCCATGGCGGTAAACGGCACCTGGAAGCGACGACCGCCGAAAAACGGCAGATGCGGCAGGCTGGCAAAGGCATCAAACCGTTCGGCTTGGCCCTTGAGCACTTCCGCCAGCAGCTTGCCGGCCAGATGGGTACAGGTTACCCCGTGGCCGCTGTAGCCCTGCATATAGTAGACATTCGGCTCCAACCGCCCGAACTGGGGCAGCCGTGACAGGGTCAGCAGGAAGTTGCCGCTCCAGCGATAATCGATGTTGATGTCCTTAAGCTGCGGGAAGGTTTGCAGCAGCTTGGGTCTTACCAGCCGCTCGATATCGTCCGGGTCGCGTGCGCCGTAAACCACGCCGCCGCCATACAACAGCCGGTTGTCACCGGTCAGGCGGAAATAATCCAACAGATAGTTGCAGTCTTCCACACAATGGTTGTTGGGGATCAGGCTGGCCGCCTGGGCTTCACTCAGCGGTTCGGTCACCACTATCTGGGTACCGCAGGGCATGGCCTTGGCTGCCAGCTTGGGCTCGAGATTCCCCAGGTAGGCGTTACCGGCCAGCACCATGAACTTTGCCTGTACGCGGCCATTGGCCGTGTGGGCAACCGCCGGATCCCCATACTCGATGCGGGTCACCGCCGATTGCTCGAACAGCCGGCCCCCCAGCTTGCGGATGGCCTCGGCCTCGCCCAGAGCCAGGTTCAAAGGATGGATATGCCCCCCCCAGTGGTCCAGCAGGCCGCCCTCATAGGCTCGGGTTTCCACCTCGGCGCCGATGCCTGCCTTGTCAAGCAGCTCCAGTCCGGTATGGCCATAGCGTTCCCAGTTGGCTTTCTGATGTTGCAGTTCACCCAGCTGACGCTTATTGAGGGCGGCAAAGATACCACCCGGCTTGTAGTCACAGTCGATCTGGTACTGGGCTATCCGGCTGCGGATGATGTCGCCGCCTTCAAACATCATGCTGCCGAGCATACGAGCGGTATCATGGCCATAGCGGGACTCGATGACGTCGATATCCCGGCTGTAGGAATTGACCAGCTGGCCGCCGTTGCGGCCGCTGGCGCCGAAGCCGATACGGTGGGCTTCAAGCAATACCACATCGAAGCCGGCCTCGGTCAGGAAGAGGGCGGTGGACAGCCCGGTATAACCGCCGCCCACCACACAGACATCGCAACTGATGGCTTCGGTGAGTTGGGAGTAGGGCGCGTGCCGGTTGGCCGAGGCCGCATAATAACTGTTTACGTGTTCCATGATGATGTCCTTAGTCCAGGGCCAGCCAGGTGGTCTTGAGTTCGGTAAATTTCTCCAGGGCATGCAGGGACTTGTCCCGGCCATTGCCGCTTTGCTTGACGCCGCCGAAGGGCACCGTCATATCGCCGTCGTTATAGTTGTTGATGAATACGGAGCCGGCCTTGAGGCGGCGCGCCATGCGGTGCGCCCGGTTCAGGTCCCGGGTCCAGACGCCCGCGCCAAGGCCGTATTTGCAGTCATTGGCCAGTGCCAGCGCCTCCTGCTCGGTGGTAAAGGTGGTCACCGCCAGCACCGGACCGAAGATTTCTTCCTGAGACACAGCCATATCGGGACGAACCCCGTCAAGCACGGTCGGCCCCATGAAATTACCGGCCTGCTCCCGGCCATCGAGCGCCATCAGGGCGCCTTCGTCCAGACCTTCGCTGATATAGCGGCAGACGCTGCCGTGGTGATCGTTATCGATCAGGGTGCCCATGGTGGATTCGGGATCCAGGGGATCCATCGGCCTGAAGTCGGCGGCGGCCTTTTTCAGCTCGGCCAGGAATTGCTCCTTGATGCTGTGTTCGATCAGCAGGCGGGTGCCGGCAATACAGACCTGGCCCTGGTTATAGAAAATACCGGCGGCGGAAGCACGGGCGGCCTTGGCCAGATCCGGACAGTCGGCGAAGATAATGTTGGCGCTCTTGCCACCGGCTTCCAGCCATACCCGCTTCATGTTGGAACGACCGGCATATTCCAGCAACAGACGCCCTACCCCGGTGGAACCGGTGAAGGTCAGGCAATCGACATCGCCATGCAGGGCGAGAGCCTTGCCCGCCTCGTGACCATAGCCTGACAGGATATTCAGCACACCGTCGGGCAGGCCGGCTTCCTTGGACAGCGCCCCCAGCCGGATGGCGGTCAGCGACGATTTCTCGGAAGGTTTAAGAACCACAGAATTTCCCGCCGCCAGCGCAGGGCCCAGTTTCCAGCAGGCCAGCAACAACGGAAAATTCCACGGCACTATGGCCGCCACAACCCCGATCGGCTCGCGACTGATCAATGCTAGGGCCTCGTTACCGGTGGGGGCAATTTCGCCGTAGACCTTGTCGACCGCTTCCGCATACCAACGAATGGTACGCACCGCACCGGGGATATCATCCCGCAGGCTGTGACGGATCGGCTTGCCGGTATCCAGGGTTTCCAGCAAGGCCAGCTCTTCCTTGTGCTGCTCCATCAGCTCAGCCAGGCGCAGCAGTACCTGCTTGCGGGCAGAGGGAGACGCCTGGGACCAGTCGCCCTGCTCGAAACGATGGCGAGCGGCGCGCACGGCGGCATCGACATCCACGTCCCGGGCCCGGCTGATCTGGGCCAGGATCTGTTCATTGGCGGGATTGATCACCGGGAAACGCCCTTCATCATCAGCTTCCTGGTACTGGCCATCGATAAACAGCCGGTGCTCTATCTTGAGCCCGTCGGCCTTGCTTGCCCAATAGGCTCTGTCTTGGTATTCCATCATCATCTCCCTGCTTTTCTTAAAAGTTGGCCGGAGTATGGGCGCTGATAATGCGGCATACCCGATCGGATTTATTGGTGAAGTTATGGGGCAGACCGGTATCGATCACATAGCTCTGGCCGGCCGTCACCGTATAGGTCTCGCCATCGACAGTCAGCTCTATTTCCCCCTCCAGCACGGTACCCACCTCTTCCCCCTGGTGTTTCAACAAGCCGCCGGTGCTGGTACCGGCCTCGTAGGTTTCAATCAGGAAACCCAGGCCCCGGCTATTGTCGCCGTTGTGCACCAGCTTGAACGATACGCCCCTGCTGCCGATCTCGATCAGCTGTTCCGGGTTGACCACCACCTGGGAGCGCTTGGGCTGCGCCTGCTCGGCAAAAAAGGCCGACAGGGACATGCCATAGACTTTCAGCAGCTTCTGCAGGGTGCTGACCGCCGGGCTGACCTTGTCCTGCTCTATGGTGCTGATGGCACTGTGGGTCAGGCCCGAGAGTTCGGCCACCCGTCGCTGGCTGAGGCCCATCTGCTGACGTATCTGAGCCAGTCGGCTGCCCGGCGCCAGGCCGGTATCACGGGCGGCAGTCATTTTTGCTCCCGGTATTGGCGGCAGGCACCAATAAAACCGTCAAACAGAACACGGGACAAGGGATTGTCGCGGCTCTGCCACTCCGGATGCCACTGCACGCCGAGGGCGAAGGGATGATCGACCAGCCGTACCGCCTCAACCAGACCATCGGGGCCATGGGCCTCTGCAACCAGCCGCGAGCCGAGGCGTTTCACCCCCTGCATATGAAGGGAGTTCACCCTGTGTTCGGTGGCGCCGCCGAGCCGGGCAAGCAGGCCGTCGGGCACCACAGTGACGGCATGGGCATGGCCATATTGCGCCGTCAGGGGTTGCGTCTTGTCTTCCCGGTGTTCGATAAAACCACCCGCCTCGTGCAGGCGGCGATGCAGGCTCCCGCCGGTGGCCACCACCATTTCCTGAAAGCCGCGACAGATCCCCAACAGCGGCATTGCCAGCCGTCGGGACTCATCTATAAGCCGGAAACTCAGGCGATCCCGCCCCGGATCCACATGGGGTTCATCGCCGGTCTCCCCATAGTGATGGGGTTCTATATTGCTCGGGCTGCCGGTCAGCAAGACACCATCCAGCAGCGGCAACAGCTGCTGCAGGTAATGCTCATCCTGCAGCAGGCCATGGACCAGCGGCAGCGGAACGGCGCCCGCATCAAGCAGGGCATTCAGGTATTTATCCTGCACCGTATGGGACGGGTGGCCCTTCACCGGCTGCCGGCACATGATGACACCGACCACAGGAACGTTTGATATATCAACCATCTGCTTTTTGCTCCCCTGCTCTATATTTTGAACGAAAAACGTAAATTCATGGGATAGTGTTCAATATAATGAATAAATCTAGCACCAAAAATTTTTCACCTCAATAATATTTAACACTTGCAAAACAAAATAAACAAAACTATGTTGCTAGTGGTGAATATTATCAACACTCAAAAATAGCGGTGCTATCATGCAAGCAGAACTTTTAGAACAGACTTCAACAACATCGATGCCGTTGCCCGAAACGACAGCCGAGGCCAGCAAGTTTGAGAAGGAAGTGGCTACCTATCTGGCCAGTTATCCCGAGACCCAATATGTAGATGTACTGCTTACCGATCTGAACGGCATTTTCCGCGGCAAGCGGATGCCGGTATCGGCCCTGGAGAAACTGGAAGCCGGTTGCTTCTTTCCCGGCTCGGTATTCGCCATGGATATGCGCGGCAATGTGGTGGAGGAAACCGGTATTGGTCAGGATTTGGGCGAGCCGGATCTGCCCTGCTTCCCCATCCCCGGTACTCTGGTGCCCTCGGCCAGCGACCCTGAGCTGGTGGCCCAGGTATTGCTGACCATGAGCACCGAAGACGGGCAACCCTTTCCCCTTGAGCCGCGCAACGTGCTGGCCCGGTTATGGAACATGCTCAAGGCCCGCGGGTTGCACCCGGTGGTGGCGATGGAAGTCGAGTTTTATCTGGTGGACAGGGAGCGGGACGAAGAAGGGGGACTGCAGCCACCACGCTCCCCGCTGACCCAAAAACGGGATACCCACAGTCAGGTATATTCGGTAGACAACCTCAACAATTTCGCCGATATACTGGCAGAAATCGACCACCTGGCGGAACTGCAAGGGCTGCCGGCGGATGGCGCCGTCGCCGAGGCCGCACCGGGGCAGTTTGAGATCAACCTGTTTCACACCGACGATGTGCTCGCCGCCTGCGATCAGGCCCTGGCGATAAAGCGCCTGATCCGTCTGGTAGCCGAACAGCATGAAATGGACGCCACCTTTATGGCCAAGCCCTATGAGCAGCATGCGGGCAGCGGCCTGCATGTGCATATCAGTGTGGTCGATGAAGCGGGGAATAACCTGTTTGCCGACGCCGGCGGGGAAGACTCGCCGCTGCTGCATCAGGCCCTGTCCGGCCTGCTCGGCCTGATGTCCGACTCCATGGCCCTGCTGGCACCGAATATCAACGCCTTCCGCCGTTTCCAGCCGGGCATGTATGTGCCGACCCAGGCCTCCTGGGGACACAACAACCGCACCGTCGCCCTGCGTATTCCCTGTGGTGACGACGACGCCCGCCGTATCGAATACCGGGTGGCCGGAGCCGATGCCAACCCCTACCTGGTGATGGCGACGGTGCTGGCCGGAGTGCTCCATGGCCTGGACAATCGCCTGCCCTTGCCCGCGCCCGTGGTCGGCAATGGCCTGGAGCAGGAAGGCGTGCCCTTCCCGACCCGCCAGAGTGAGGCCCTGCAGATATTTTCCGCCAGCGAGCCGATGAAACGCTATCTGGGTGAAGAGTTCGTACGGGTGTATCACACCTGTAAATATGATGAACTGATCGAGTTTGAGCGCCGGGTGACCGACATCGAGCTGGAGTGGATGCTGAAAAACGCCTGAGGCGAATCAAGATGCGACAATATACAGCGGCGTTATTCATAAGGAAGTGATGTGTCAAATCCCATCGGCAGATGGGGTGATATTGCAATAAAAGGAAGAAGCTAATGAGTCAAGATAACACCCTGGCCCTCGGCCGGAATGAGAAATGGCCATCCCTGTGGATCGGCCTGGCGGTTTGTGCGGCAGCCATGGTCGGTTTTGCCTTACTGGGGCTGAATCACCAGGAAGGCAGCGGTTACGGCTTTTTGAGTCTGCTGCCGGCAACCGCAGTGATCACCATGGCGGTGCTGACCCGCAAGACGGTGGAGTCCCTGCTGGCGGGCAGCCTGGTAGGACTGCTGCTGATCGATCCGACGGATCTGGTAAGCCCGCTGGCCGATGTCACCCTCAAGGTAATGATGGATGAAACCATCGCCTGGCTTATCCTGGTGTGCGGCATGATGGGCGGGCTCATCAACCTGCTGGCCAGGGGCGGCGGCGTCTTCAGCTTCGGCAGCGTCATGACCCGGCTGATCCGCTCTCGGCGGGGCGCCATGGTCAGTACCGTCGGTCTCGGTCTGGTAGTGTTTATCGATGATTACCTGAATTCGCTGGCGGTCTCCTCGTCGATGAAGAAGATCACCGACACCTACAAGATTTCCCGGGAGAAGCTGGCCTATATCGTCGACTCCACCGCCGCCCCCATCTGTATCCTGGTACCGGTATCCACCTGGGCGGTATTTTTTGCCTCCCTGCTGGAAGAATCGGGCGCGACCGACGCCGGCCAGGGCATGTCGCTGTATATCCAGAGCATCCCCTACATGATGTATGGCTGGGCCGCCCTGCTGGTGGTGGCGCTGGTCGCCTTCAATCGCCTGCCCGATCTGGGTGCCATGAAGCAGGCCGAAGCCCGTGCCCGCGCCGGTCAGCCGATCCCCGATGGCTGGCAGGACGAAGCAGAGCAGGCCCCCAACCGGCCGGTGGCGACCTGGTTGAGCCTGCTCAACTTCCTGCTGCCCATGCTGGTACTGGTATTCGCCAGCGTCTATTACGAGATCGATCTGCTCAAAGGGGTACTGGTGGCGCTGGGCTTTACCATGTTGCTCTATTCGGCCCAGCGGCTACTGTCCTTTACCGAGCAGGTAGAGGCGACCCTCGACGGCTTCAAGGTGATGCTCCATCCCCTGGCCACCGTCTGCGCCGGTTTTATCCTGAAGGAAGTCAACGATCAGCTGGGCATGACCAGCTATATCATCGACACCGTCACCCCGATCCTGACCCCGGCACTGCTGCCGGCGCTGATCTTCCTGGTGATGGCGGCGGTGGTATTCAGCACCGCGTCCAGCTGGGGAGTCTTTGTGATCTCCCTGCCGATAGTGGTGCCCCTGGGAATGGCCATGGATGTGCCCATGCCGCTGGTGGTGGGTGCCCTGCTGTCGGCCTCGGCCTTCGGCAGCCACGCCTGCTTCTTCAGCGATTCCACCGTGCTGTCGGCACAGGGGGCCGGCTGTAACACCATGGATCACGCCCTGACCCAGCTGCCCTACGCGCTGATCGGCGGCGCGCTGACCCTGACGGCACTGCTGATCGGCGGCTTCTGGCTGACCTGAGCCATTCTCAACACACCAATAAAAAACGCAAACCCGGGCCAAGGCCCGGGTTTTTTGCCATCGTCAGCCCCCTTTTGATTCGGAGCCAAGGGAACCGTCACTTTAAATCCACTCCCAACGGCTATTGCGATGCGGCAGGAAAGCGCACCAGCGGCTCGACAGGCTCCTCTCCGGGAGGCACATAGGCCGGCGCCGGTTCCCCGGTCGGCCCCAGGTGCTTGATCAGGCTGTAGATGGCTCGCAGATCCGAGTCCGTCATGTCTCGCAGCGCAAACCAGGGCATGGGCGGGCGCAGTTGCCGGGTCCTGGCCAGCCGCAGCCATTCGTCGACGGAGATCCCCTGCACATAAAGGCGCAGGTTGGTCGGATAGGTGGTGCCCCAGTCACCGTGCCAACCCAGCCGCTCCCCCGCCAGCCACTGCGCTTCAGGAATCATACCCCCACTCTGGGCATAACCGGCCGTATGGCAGTCGTTACAACCGGCTATTCTCACCAGGTACCTGCCGCGCTCAATCAACTCGACATCATCGCCGTCCATACCCTGGGCCAGGCTCTGCCCAGCCGCCGTTATTGCCAGCAGGGCCGTGCCCAGCATCAAAGAGGAAAACCTGCACATCATTGCTCTCCCATCGGCGAACCACCCTGCCGCGGACCACCACAGTCCCGGCCATCAGGGTGTCCCACCCGATAAGCATAGCCCGGCACTCGATGCCGGCCCTCCTGAGGGATAGGGACCACCCTTTATATCAATCAAAGGGCCTCTTGCGAGGCCCTGATGACAGCATGACTCCTTACCGGGTTTTCAGCTGAAGGCGATGGCTTTTAACCGTTCGGATCGCAGCAGGGACTTCGCCATGGCGAGGCACATCAGCACCATCACCAGCGAGAATGGCAGGGCACCGATAATCATGGCCTTCTGGATCGCCCCCAGGCCGCCGGCGAGGATCAATGAGCCGACCACCAGCGTGAGGATCCCGCCCCAGACAATCCGGTGCCTGGGCAACGGTTCATTGTTGCCACCGGCCATGATGGTATTGAGTACCAGCACTCCCGAGTCGGCCGAGGTCACCAGGTAGGTGATGATCAGGATGACGGAGACGATTTTAATCAGTCCGCCGAGCAGGCCGGAGTCCAGCAGATCTATGGTCACGAACAGCACTGAGGCAATATTCTCGTTCACGGCGGCCATGATGGCCCCCCTGGCGGCACCGCTCAGCTCGAGATCCAGCCCGGTACCACCGAGGAAGACATACCAGGCAAAACACATCAGGGTAGGCACCAGCACACAGCCGAGCACGAACTCACGGATGGTGCGACCTCGGGAAATTCGGGCCAGGAACAGGCCGACAAAGGGCGCAAAGGCAATCCACCAGGCCCAGTACAATATGGTCCAGCTGGTCTGCCAGGCCCCCAGTTGCGACTGGGTATCCCATACCGAGAAGGTCAGCGGCCCCAGGTTCATGACATAGTCGACCAGGCTGGAGCCGAACAGCCGCAGGCTGAACAGGGTCGAACCGAACAGCACAAAAAACGCCAGCAAGAAGATGGACAGGCAGATATTGATCTGGCTCAGCCATTTGACCCCGCGCTGTACCCCGCTCATGGCGGAATAGGTGGACAGGCTCATGACCACCAGCAACACCAGCACCAGTGCCAGTGCCGATGGGGCGCCGTTGCTGCCCATCAGGAAGTCAAAGCCGGTGATAAACTCGACCCCGGAAACCAGCTGGGTAACCCCCGCGCCCATGGTGGTGGCCACGCCCAGGGTAGTGGCCACCACGGCGATGATATCCACCAGATGCCCCAGGGGGCCATTGAGGCGATCGCCAAACAACGGCTGCAGGGTGGAGCGGATGGTCAGTGGCAGGCCCTTGCGGTAGGCGAAGTACGCCATCGCCAGCCCGGCCATGACATACACGGCCCAGGCATGCAGCCCCGTATGCAACAGGGTATAACGCATCGCGCTGGGCACGGCAGCCGCGTTGGCCCCCTCAGCCCCCGCCAGTATCAGGGCCGGGTTGCTCTGGAAGTGATACAGGGGCTCGCCGATGGAATAGAACATCACCCCCACGCCCATACCGGCACTGAACATCATCGCAATCCAGGAGAAAAAGGAAAACTCCGGCGTCTCGTTATCATTACCAAGCTTTATCTTGCCGAAACGGCTGATGCTGACCGCCAGGCAGAAGATCAGGAACAGGCCCACCGAATAGATATAGTAGGAATTGAATGACGCCAGCAGCAGGGTGTTGATCCTCCCCAGCAGGCCGACGGCATGGTCGGGCAGGGCCACCGTATAAATCACCAGCAGGGTAATGATGGCCTTGCTTGTCAGGGTTACCACCGGGTTCAGCCCGGTGTAGAAACCGGACTTCGACAGCCCGATGGTTAACTCGCTCGTTTTGGACATGATGCTTACCTCTATCCTTGGGTCTTTTCCATCCATGGGTCCGGGGCCACAGCCATGATAAGGGCCGGGCCATTGCGGACCTGTGATACCTGTGTTACTTCAGCAGCGCTTCCTCGAAAGGGAACCGCGACAAGATTTCTATCCCGGTTTCGGTGACCACTATCTGCTCCTCCAGCTTGACGCCTTCGCTGCCCCCCTGCTCGCCGATATAGCTTTCTACACAGAGTGTCATGCCGGGCAGGATCACCCCGTCGTAGCCGGCCTGGGGGTAATCGGCATGATGATACAGATAGGGATATTCTCCTGTCATACCGACCCCATGGGCGGAAAGGTAATACCGGTTGGCATGGTATTTTTCCGGAATATTCCAGGCTTTTTCCGAATATTCACGGAAACTCATGCCGGGTCGGATAATATCCAGGTTGTTGCGCACCTGCTCGTAGGCCACCTGATACAGGGTGCGCTGCTGTGCCGTGGGCTTGCCGGGGCCGGAATGAAAGGTGCGGGAAAAATCCGAATAATAGCCGTGGCAGCCGACCACATCGGTATCCAGGGCAATCAGCTCGTTCTCTCCGATCGTCCTGCTGGCGGTTTCCTGGAACCAGGGGTTGGTGCGCTGGCCCGAGCTCAGCAGCCGGGTTTCACAGTAATCGCCATTCTGAGCGATCACCGACTGATGCAGCACGGACCACAGCGCGTTTTCGGTAATGCCGGGGCGAATCGCCTCACGCAGCTTGCCGACCGCCACTTCGGTGGCGCGCAATGAGGCGATCACGCATTTCAGCTCCTCGTCGGACTTGATGCAACGGGCCATCTCTATCGGCTCCTGGGCATCCACCACCTCAACCCCCAGGCCGGCCATGGCGATGGCGGCCCCGGCGTTCATCCGCTCCATGCCCACCCGGGCTCCCGGGCCCACCAGCTCGGAGATGGTGGCCACCATCTCCCTTGCCCACTGCTTTTCCCGCGCCACCAGCTCAGGCCCGGCGGCAACGAAACTGGCGGTCATCGAAGGGCGCACTTCGTCGATGGTTTCAAAGCCCTGTCCCAGGTGCTCGCAGCCGGTGAACTCGAACAGGATATTCCTGTGGGCGGTCACCAGCAGGTAGCGGGATGGGGTGTTGCGGGCACAAAAAATCTGCATGTTGCGTGCCCCGCAGGTATAACGGATATTGACCGGGTCAGAAATGATCAGGGCCCCTATCTCCCGTTTCTGCATTTCGGCGCGAACCCGGCCCAGCCGGTAACGGCGAACCGCCGCGAGATCTATCCCCAGGCTTTCCGGCGCCCGGTCCAGCAAGCGGATACCCGAGAGGTCGGTGCGTTCGGCGTGCCAATCAAGAGTCGTCATCATTCATATCCCTGATGTTGTTGAAGTTGCCCCGCAGAACCGGCTTCAAGGCAGCTGGCACCATGATAACCTGCCCTCATAAGGCAATTAGCCGGTGCCAACAAAGGGTGCCACGTGTTACTTTTCGGGGTGAATCGAGTATATGAAGCGGCCACAATGCTGTATATAGGCTGTTATTTCATCACCAAGGATAACTTTTAGTTATGAAGAGTCTTCGGCATCGCCTGCCCCCGCTGAACAGCCTGATGGTGTTTGAGGCGGCGGCGCGCACCCTGAGTTTTACCCAGGCGGCAAAGGAGTTGCACGTTACCCAGGCCGCCGTCAGCAAGCAGATAAAGTTTCTGGAACAGCACCTGGACTTCGCCCTCTTTGAGCGTCACGGGCGTAAGGTCAGCCTTTCCAGCCGGGGAGAAAAGCTGTTGCAAAAGGTGAGCACCTCGCTGAACTACCTGGCCGATGCGGTGGACGAGCTGACCGAGGCCGATCCCGTGCGCACGGTCACGGTGGCGGCCAACACGGCCATGTCCCATTACTGGCTGAGCGGCGCCATCAATGACTTTTACCAGCAACACTCGGGATATCCCCTGAACATCAGGGTCATTACCTCGGATCATACCCCGGAGCTGTTCGGTGACGAGGTCAACCTGGCCGTCGTCTATGACCAGGGCAGCCGCCCGGGCTGGAGTATGCACGAGCTGTTTGCCGAAGAGCTGTTTCCGGTGGCCAGCCCCGACTACCTGCGCCGGCATCCCTCCGATGACGCCAGCCCCGAGGCCCTGTTATCCCACCAGTTACTTGAATACGAACGGATCGAGCCGAACTGGATCAATTGGCGAATCTGGTTTGAGGCCCTGGATCTCGATATCCCCAGGTTCAGGATCAGTCGCTATTTCAATAACTACATTGTGTTGATCGACGCGGCGGAACGGGGACAGGGCGTCACCCTGGGCAGCCGTTACCTGCTGGATAACAAGCTGCGAAGCGGCTCCCTGGTTCGCCTGACCGAGTTCAGCATGCACTCGGGGCGCAGTTACTTCCTGGCCGTCAATGAGGCCCGCCCACAGACAGAAGAGGTACGGCTGATACATCAATGGCTGGTCGGCTACCAGCCTTGATGACAACACATACGTTTTCCTGATGGCAAAGCGCTGGATGGGAATGGACGCCGGGAATATGTAAAAACGGCAAACCGGTAAAATACTGGCCTGCCGTTTATCCAACTGGGTTCGCAGGGGCCTGTAAACCTGGTCCCCTCCACCCTTGTGATGCTTTGCCTTACAGCATGCTCATCACCAGCTTGACCAAACCGCTAAGCCCGAACAGGGCCAGCAGGCTGATGCCGTAGAGACCGGCGAACCAGCGCCACTGCCGCTTGTTGGGTTGCATCAGTAGCCCTCCTCGAAGTCTTCCACCTTGCCGGCGAAGATGCGATAGCCCCACAGGGTATAGGCGCAGATCAGCGGCAGGAAGATAAAGATCCCCGGCAGCAGGAACAGCAGGCTGGAGTCGGGGGCGCTGGCCTGCCACAGGGTCAGCTGATGGGGGATCAGGTAGGGGAACAGGCCCACCACCAGGCCGATAAAGCCCATAATGAACAGCCCCACCGCCAGCCAGAAGGGACGGGTCTCATGGGGCTTGCCGTCCAGATCCCGGTACAGCAGCCAGCCGAGCAGGCCGCTGAGCAACGGCAGCGGCGACAGCCACAAGAAGTTGAGGCCGTCGAACCAGCGGGCCCGTACCTCGGCATTATCCACCAGGGTCCACAGACTGACGATCACCAGGATAGCCATGATCGCCACCACCAGCTTGCGGCCCAGATGGGCAGCCCGGGCCATGATGGCGCCGCGGCTCTTCAGCACCAGGTAGCAACAGGCCAGCAGGGCATAGGCCACCAGCACCGCAAAACCGGTAAACACCGAGAACGCCGACAACCAGTCCAGGGTGCCGGCCTCGCCGACGCCCCCTTCCACGCCCTGCACCACGGCGCCCAGGATCAGCCCCTGACAAAAGGCCGCCACCGTGGAACCGATGAAGAAGGACAGATCCCACCAGGGCTTGGATCGATGAGACTTGAAGCGGTATTCGAACGCCACGCCCCGGAAAATCAGCCCGATCAGCATGATGATGATGGGGGTATACATGGTCGCCAGCAGCCCGGAGTAGGCGGCGGGAAAGGCCGCGAACAGCACTACGCCGCCGAACACCAGCCAGGTTTCATTGCCGTCCCACACATGGGAGATAGAGCGCATCATATGATCCCGTTCTCCCTCCCCCTTGAACCAGGGATAGAGGATACCCAGCCCCAGGTCGAAGCCGTCCAGCACCACGTACATCAGCACGGCAAAGCCGAGCAGCAGGTAATAAAACAGCGCTAAATCCATGTTATGCCTCCGCCTTCTGGTGTTTGATGTCCTTTACCCATTCCAGGGCAAAGCCGGGGGCATTCACGCCGATCAGGTGCTGCTCCAAATGCTCCCGATCCGGCGGCCCCTTGCGGATCAGCTTGGCCATAAAATACAGATACACGCACAACAGCAGACTGTAGGTCAGCACAAACAGGGTGAGCGAGAACAGCACCCGCTCCGCCGGCAACGGCGACACCACCTCCATGGTGCGCACCAACCCCTGTACCAGCCAGGGCTGACGGCCCACCTCGACCACATACCAACCGGCCAGCGTGGCCAGCACACCGGCCGGTATCATCAGGTTGACCAGGGCCAGGAAGCCCCGATGCCGACACCAGCGTTCCTTGCGCCGCAGCAGCAGGCCGAGTAGCGCCACCCCTATCATCAACACGCCCAGGCCGACCATCACCCGGAACGAATAGAACACCAGCGGCACATTGGGACGCTGGTCGGCAGGCACCGACTTGAGCCCCTGTAGCTCGCCGTCCAGATCGTGGGTCAGAATAAGCGACGCCAGCTTGGGTATGGCAATTTCAAAACGGTTGGTCTCGGCTTCCATATCGGGCACGGCAAACAACAGCAACGGCACACCAGCTTCCTGTTCGGGCCAGATGCCCTCCATCGCCGCCAGCTTGATCGGCTGGTGCTCTTTCACGTTAAGGCCATGATAATCGCCCACCAGCGCCTGGACCGGCGCCAGTATCAGCGCCGCCCACAGGGCCATCGACAGGCCTTTTTTGGCGAAGGCCCGGTTCCGGTTGTGCCGCAGGTACCAAGCGCTGACCCCGGCCACCACAAAGGTGCCGGTGAGCAGCGCCGCCAGCAGCATATGCATCAGCCGGTACGGCATGGAGGGGTTGAACACCACCTCCAGCCAGCTGGTGACCTCGAACCGGCCATCGACGATTTCATAGCCGGCCGGGGTCTGCATCCAGGAATTGGCGGCGATGATCCAGAAGGCCGAGATCCAGGTGCCCACCGCCACCACACAGGTGGCGAAAAAGTGCAGCTTTTCGCTGACCCGCTGCCAGCCGAACAGCATGACGCCGAGGAAACCGGCCTCCAGGAAGAAGGCGGTCAGTACCTCATAGGCCATCAGCGGCCCCAGCACAGGGCCGGTGATCTCGGAAAAACGGGAAAAGTTAGTGCCGAACTCGTAGGACAGCACAATGCCGCTGACCACTCCCATACCGAAGGTGATGGCGAACGGCTTGATCCAGAACTTGGCCAGCTGGAAGTACAGCGGATTGCGGGTCTTCAGCCACAAGCCTTCCCAGATGGCGATGGCAGTGGCCAGGCCGATGGTGATCGACGGAAAAATGATATGAAAACTGACCGTAAAGGCGAACTGGATTCGCGACAGTATGGCGGCATCTAACTCCATTACTCCCCCTTAACGACGATGGTAACGGTTGATTAACGCAGGCAGGGTAGCCAGCAAAAGCACGATAAAGATGGCAGAAAACTCAATTACTAACGCAGTCATATCCATGATAAGTCATTCCTTTATCTGATGATGACCACTCAAATGCAGAAACCATGCCATAAGCACCATCACTCTGCCCTGCCTTGCCCTGGATCAAAAAAATGGCGAAAACTTGCCCCGACCGACAACAAGGTTTACAGTTCCCGGGCTGTTAAGTGTCAACAATGTTTACAGGGTGGAACCGGATCATGGCGCTGGATATTGCCTTCGAAGTGATGATGATACTGACCAGCGCCTGCGCCCTGATGGTGTCGGCCTGGCTGTTTTCGCGAGCTCGCCGCCAGCGCAGCATGAAGGCGCTGGCCGGTTTCGGCATTATGATGGCACTCTGGTGCGCCGGTCATGTCGCCGTCTTTCACGGCCTGGAGACGCTGGGCACCGCGCTCATCCTCACTAATCCACTGATGCCGACCTTTTTCCTCGACTTCGCCATCGGCTTTGTCAATCAGGGGGCGGGCAGCCGCTCCTGGCTGAACTGGCTGGCTCGCCGGCGGGGCCTGCTCTACTCGACCAGCCTGCTGGTGATCGTGCTGAGCCTGCTGCTCACCGGCGGCAAGGTGATCGAATTCGGCCACTTCCGTCATTATTTCGTATTCCAGAGCGCCGGCTGGTTCAATATTGCCTACACGGTCATCATCGGCATATTGGCCCACGCCATCCTGCTGTGGGGCTTCAGCATCCACAGGGGCAACCGCCGCCGCTCTATCGCCGCCATGTTTGTCGCCGGAGCCTGGGGCCTGCTACTGGCCACCAGCTTTATCTTTCCCTCCCTCGGGCTCTATTGGTACCCCTACCCCATGCTGCTGCTGCCTTCCTACATAGTGCTGCTGGTCTACGGGGTGGTGCGCTACCAAATGCTCGAGATCAATGCCTGGGCCAACCGGGCCCTGCTATGGACCCTGATGACACTGCTGGTGCTGGGCCTGATCGCCCTGCTCAGTTCGCTCGCCGGACAATTCGGCATGCAGGCCCTGGCCAATGTGCCCAAATGGCAGCTCTGGCTCTATTCCATGCTGATGCTGACCCTGGCGGTGGCTCTGTACCAGCCGGTTGGTAAACTGGTCGAGCGGCTGATCTATCCGGGCATTCACCTCAACGAGCAGCTGCTCGACACCTGGCTGGCCCAGTTGCGTCAGGCCAACAGCTGGCCGGAGCTGGCAACCATCGCCGAAACCCTGATCTCCCGCCAGATGGGCCAACCCATCTCGGTGCACCTTTATCAGCAGGGAGAACCGCTCACCCATAGCCCTGACACCCTCCCGTCCCCCCGCCTGAGCTGCCATCATCAGTCCCAGGGTTGGCGCTCCCAGCTGGCGGGATGGGACGACGTCACCCCCGGGCTGCGCCTGGCCGCCGAGGTATTCGCCTCCCTGCTGGCTACCCGCTGCGGCGTACTTGAACGCTCCCTGCAACTAGCGGAAGCCGAACGCAAACGGCTGGCCGAGCAGCACCTGGTCGAGCTGGGCGGCCTGTCCGCCGCCATGGCTCATGAAATGCGCAACCCGCTCAATATTATCTCCATGGCCTCGGCGGGCCTGGACGCCGATCGCAAGGCCATGATCCAGAGCCAGCTCAAGCGTGCCGACCGGCTGATCTCCGATATGTTGTCCTATTCGGGCCGTATCCAGATCCAGCGCCAGCCGGTGCGGCTGAAAGCATTGATCGACAGCCTGAGTCAGCAGTTTGACTGGCAGCTGGCCCGGCTCGAGTGCACCCTGCCCGCCGATCTGGTCGTTAACGCCGATCCCTACCGGCTGCAGCAGGTATTTACCAACCTGATCGACAATGCCCTGGCCTTTGTCCGCAACCAGGACGGCGGCATTATCCGTATCGAGACAGGAGAGCGTGTCGGCAGCATACGGGTGCATAACAATGGCCCCACGCTTGCCCCCGAGATGCGCCACAGCCTGTTCCGGCCCTTTGTCAGCAAACGCAGCGGTGGCAGCGGGCTGGGGCTGGCCATAGTGCGCCGCATCATGGATGCCCATGGCGGCCGAATCCGTTACCGTAACGATCTGGGCTGGAACGTCAGCTTTGAACTGCTTTTTCCCGAGGATGACAACACATGAACCTGCCGCGCATACTGCTGATCGACGATGAACCTGCCTTTTGCACCCTCTGCGGTCAGTGGCTGAGCGCCGCCGGCTATCAAGTGGAAACCGGCGCCGAGCTGTCTGCTCTTGAAACCCGGCTACAGACATTCGACGCCGATCTTATTCTGCTGGACCTGTCCCTGCCGCCCCACTTCGATCCCATGCACACCCTGGCGGCCCTGCCCCGCTTTGCCGACCGGCCGGTGATCATCCTCACCGGACACGGCGAGCGGGAACTGGCGCTGGAGGCCCTGCGTCAGGGCGCCTGGGATTTTCTCACCAAACCGATCGACCCGGACATGCTGGCGGTGGTGGTCAAGCGGGCGCTGACCAAGCATCAGCTGGCCCGGGAGCTGAGCACGCTCAAGCAAAACCTGGGCAAGACATCCGCCCTCAATACCCTGATCGGCGCCTCGCCGTCGATGGAAAATATTCGCGCCCTGGTACAACGCATCGCGCCCACCGATGTGCGGGTACTGGTGACCGGCCCCTCGGGCACCGGCAAGGAAGTGATCTCAAAAGCCATCCACGATCTCAGCCAACGTGCCGGCGCCCCTTTTATCTCGGTACACTGCGGGGCCATTCCCGCCGAGCTGCTGGAAAGCGAGCTGTTCGGCCATACCAAGGGGGCCTTTACCGGCGCCGACAAGGCCCGCGACGGCCTGCTCAAGCTGGCCGACGGCGGTACCTTGTTTCTGGACGAAATCGGCGAAATGCCGCTGGCCATGCAGGTGAAATTGCTACGGGTGCTGCAGGAAGGTAGCTTTTACCCGGTGGGCGGGCGCACCCTGGAAACCATAGATGTAAGGCTGGTGTCGGCCACCAATGCAGACCTGCCCGACAAGGTGGCCAAGGGCGAATTTCGTGAGGATCTGTTCTATCGCATCAAGGGGGTGACCATAGAGACCCGCCCCCTGGCCGAGCGCCCCGAGGACATCCCCCTGCTGATCAGCCATTTTCTCGAACAGCAGAACAACGCAGGCACCCCACCTGGTCTGCGCCCCGATACCCAGGCCTTTGACTGGTTTATCCACCGTGACTGGCCGGGCAATGTGCGCGAACTGAAAAGTGCCCTCGACAGCGTGGCCGCCATCGCCCAGGGCAACGTCATCAGCCTGGAGGATATAGCCCTGCTGTATCCTGATGCCCAGCCGCAAGCGACCCCGTCCCTCGCCCGCCCGGGCGACAGCCTGGATGCCCAGGTGCGGGCGCTGGAAATAACGCTTATCAGCGACGCCCTGGCCCGGTTCGATAACAACCGCACCCACGCCGCCCAGGCCCTAGGCCTGTCGCGCCAGGGACTGCTGAAGAAGATAGAGCGCTATGGGCTGTAGGCTCAGTGCTGCACCGCCGAAGAGAACAGGTTAATCACCGCCGTGCCTGCCAGGATCAGGCCAATGCCCAGGATGGCGAAACCGTCCAGCTGCTGGCCGTGCCACAGCCAGCTGATCAGGGCGACCAGCACGATACCGGCGCCGCACCAGATAGCATAGGCAATGCCGATGGGCACCGTCTTCACCGTAATCGACAGCAGCAGGAAGGCCGCACCGTAACCCAGCAAGACAAGGGCCGTGGCCAACGGCTGGGTAAACTGCTGGGTCTTCGGCAACATGGAGGTGGCAATCACCTCGCAGACAATGGCGATCACCAGCGCCGTCATCGGCGGAATTGCGGCTAACATGTGCACCATGGCTACGCTCCCATCAAACACAGACTCATCAGCCCGCCAGCTTACCCTTTCATGGTAAAGATGCCATGAATTTCATCTCGAAATGCCAAGAAAAGTACTGTCGCTGCATAGGGTAGATGGCCCTTGTACCGCCTCCCGGCTCCGGGAGAAAACGTACCTTGAGCAAGAGGACAGATTCGCTGTCCCTGTCCGTTTTACCACTTAACAATGTTAAATGATTGATGGGTCGCAACAAGCGCATTGATCCATGCCAATCGTTAGGGTAAAAAGCAGACACATCATCCTCATTAAGATATTTCAATGGCTCTGGACACCTGGCTTATCTATCTGGCCGCCATGATCGGCCTGTCCCTCACCCCTGGTCCCAACACCTTGTTGGCACTGACCCACGGCGCCCTCTATGGCCGGCGCAAGACGCTGTTTACCGTGGCCGGAGGAGCCCTCGGCTTTACCCTCGTCATTGCCTTGTCGCTGTTCGGGATAGGAGCCTTGCTGCAGGCCTCGGCAACACTGTTTACGGCCCTGAAAATCATCGGTGGCGCCTATCTTGTCTGGCTCGGTATCCAGCTCTGGCGAGCCCCCGCCCCCACCGCCGGACAGAACGACCCGGGCGGCCATCGCAGCGGCTATTCCCTGTTTCGCCAGGGCCTGTTGTCGGCGCTGACCAACCCCAAGGCGGTGCTGTTTTTCGCCGCCTTCCTGCCACAATTCATCGATCCCGAGCGCGAGCTGGTGATCCAGTTTATGGTGATGGCGGCCACCTTCGCGCTGACCGAGTTTGTCACCGAGCTACTGATTGCCAGCTTTGCCCAACGCACCCGCGCTTGGCTGGCCCGCAGCGGACGGCGCTTCAACCGCACCTGCGCCGGCTTGTTCATGCTGCTCGGCGGCTGGCTGCCGCTGGCCCGCT
Organism: Zobellella maritima; assembly: GCF_003075035.1. Classification (GTDB taxonomy): domain Bacteria; phylum Pseudomonadota; class Gammaproteobacteria; order Enterobacterales; family Aeromonadaceae; genus Oceanimonas; species Oceanimonas maritima. Next base: position 2,213,871 of record NZ_QCZE01000001.1, read on the forward strand.
GAAGATGAGTTGGGCCCGCCGATATCTGGAGCAAACAGCAATTATGCCTCATTCATTAAACGAGCAGTCGATATCCCCGGCTTGGAGGGTCGGCTTATCGAGTCCAGACCTCTGTCTCGACATGGTGTGGTATGTGAATCAGTTATTTAAGATCGAGATGCCGGCCTTTGCTCCCAGGAAAAGTTGGTATTGGCCAACGAAAGTCCGTAAACCGTACCGACCAGAATCAGCACTGGCTAATATATAAGTAAAGCTGCTCATCCGATGTAACATAATTAATATCACGGCGTCAGCTGCCAGCTTATATCGCGCCCCCTCACTCACTTACAATAAACAAATCATTGACATCGAAAATAAAAAACTTAAGCACGGATTATTTCTATTGAATAGCTTTACCTCCCCCGCCTGTTTATAGTCATTCCCAGTCTGACAAATATAGCTTTAAGTATAACAGGCTGATATGTCGGGCTTTGTGCACCAATATTGACGACCCGCCAGATCCCATTAACCATACATTTACTGGACTTGTATAGCTGCTCCGAATGGTAGACCCCTAAATAACTATTCCTCATTATCAGGCTCGAACGCAGACTTGCCATAAACCCTATATGGGGGCTAGCTTGCTCGCCGTGACAAGGTGTTTCCCCCCGACCGAAGTTCCGGTGAATGTAGGCAGTGTCTTGAAACATCGAGTGTCATATCTTCACTGCGTGCCTGGGTGCGGCACCCGGTTTATTTGGCTGCATTTTACCAGAAACTTGATCTCTAACCGGGGCTCGACAAGCGGTCTCTCTCGTCCACCATGACGGCTCGCCGGCCATGACCTGTGACAATTTTTATTTTGATGATATAGGCGTATAGATAGCCGCATGTAGGACTTCGCACTTTGAAATGATCAGGTCGTAATTGAGAATGAGATTTTTAATAGACAAACAAATTTTGCTTTTTTTGATGATATCCTCAATAGATATCATCGCCCCCTCTCGATACATTCCAGTCACTCATCAATAGAGTCTTATATGTCACTTGATGATAACGATTTGTTAATGAACAATGCATTCACTGTAAAGCACAGGGAAGGCCAGCTGTTCTGCTTTAACCAACTGATACACATGCCGCACCATGTCGAGGCAAGTGTCAGGTGCCAGTAAGCAGCCCCTCCGCGGCAAGGGTGGGGTTACTGCGACCTGTATGCCGACTTGGCCTCTGTGGCATATTTGGGAACTGTTATTTAAATAAAGCGATTCACGGCAGCGCTTAAAAAGACGTGAATCATAATTGGTTCTGACATATTAAGCATCCTGCTTATCAGCCGGATAAGTATTGACTGTTTTATTTTACCTCTTGGCATAAATAGATTATTTTCGAGGAAAGAACAATGGAAAACATCGCTGAGCTGTTACGTCAATATCGCCATGGGCAGGGATTGCCGGCTGAGTTCTATACCTCAAAAGAAATATTCAAATTCGATATCGAGCAAGTATTCAAAAAGACCTGGATTTATGTCGGAGTGGTATCCGAATTCAAGAAGAAAGGCGAATTCAGGGTAGTCCAGGTGGATAACAACTCCATCATTTTGGTGCGGGATCAACAGGGCGAGATCCGCGCCTTCCATAACTCCTGCCGCCACAGAGGCGCCCAGATCTGTACCACTGAAAAAGGCAATGTGCCCAACCTGGTCTGCCCCTACCACCAGTGGACATATAACCTGAACGGCGATTTAATCTACGCCGGACGCATGGGCGAGTCCTTCTCCTGCAAGGGCAATGGCCTCAAGCCCGTCGCCATCGAGTCGATCGCCGGCCTGCTGTTTATCAACCTGTCCGAAGATCCCTCCTATACCGACATCGAGAAGATGAAGGCGGATCTGGCTCCCTATATCGGCTTCTATCAGCTCGATAAGCTCAAGGTCGCCAAGGAAATCGACATTATCGAAAAGGCTAACTGGAAGCTGGTGGTGGAAAATAACCGGGAGTGCTACCACTGCAACGCCAACCACCCCGAGCTGCTGAAAAGCTGGCCGCCGTTCGGCGCCGGTTTCGGCTGGCCGGACGATCCCCGTGAAGCCGCCGCCGTCGCCGAAAAAATCGACGAGGCCTATGCGGTCAAGCGCCCCCAGTGGGATAGTATGGGCATGACCCACGAGCCGCTGGATCTGACCGAAGATCGCTGGTATCGCGCCATGATGATGATCCTGGAACACGGCGCCCTGTCACAGACCATGAACGGCGAGCTGGCCTGCCAGAAGCTACTGCCCGGCTTCAGCAAACCGGATAACAGCGACCTGTCCATGTGGACCCATTACAACTCCTGGCACCACTTCATGTGTGATCATGTGGTCACCACCATGGCCATTCCCATTTCGGAAGACGAAACCCTGGTACGTACCCGCTGGCTGGTGCATGAAGACGCCCGGGAAGGGGTCGATTATGACCTGGATAACCTGACTCATGTGTGGGTCAAGACCAATGATCAGGACAGGTGGCTGGCGGAAATCAACCACGCCGGCATTCGTTCCGACGCCTACCAGCCGGGACAGTATTCGGAAGAAACCGAGGGCCTGGTGATGAATTTCATCGGCTGGTACATCAAGCAGTTGCAATCAGGAATTTAACGGAATCGGGTTTTCATCGTCTTAGTCGCGTATTTTTCAGGCAGGAAAAACATGTTCGAAACCAAGAATAGCTATCTCAATGATGTTGCCCGGGATCAGTCGCTCAGAAACCCGGTCACGGAAGACGTGCACAAGGCGGCCAGGGCCTATCGCCTGCGACGGGTCCGGGAGCAGCTGGTCAAAAATGACTGTGCAGCCGTGCTGCTCTATGACCCTGTCAATATCAGATATGCCACCGATGCATCCAATATGCAGATCTGGACTGCCCACAATGCTTCCCGTTACGCCATGGTCTTTGCCGATGGCCCGGTGATCATCTGGGAATTCCACAACTGCGAGCACCTTTGCGAACACCTGGAAACCGTGGATGAAGTGCGCCTGGCCATCAACTGGGCCTACTTCGGTGCCGGCCCCCGGGTATCGGAAAAGGCGAAAGTATGGGCGGCGGAGATCGCCGATCTGCTCCGCCAGCACGGGGGGGGCAACATGCGCCTGGCGGTCGACAAGATGGAGCCGGAAGGCGTGCCCTGCCTCAATGCCCTGGGTGTCCAGCTGCAGCAGGGACAGCCCCTGCTGGAACAGGCTCGCGCCGTAAAATCGGCGGAAGAGCTTGAGCTGATGAAATGGACCATCACCGTCTGCGAACACGGCATACAGCGCATGTCCGACGAACTTCGCCCGGGCATGACCGAACAGGAGCTGTGGGCCTACCTGCATTTCGAGAACATCCGCCATGGCGGCGAGTGGATCGAAACCCGTCTGCTGGCCTCCGGTCCGCGCACCAATCCCTGGATGCAGGAATGCAGCAACCGGGTCATGAACGAAGGGGAGATCATCGCTTTCGATACCGACATGATAGGTCCCTACGGCTATTGCGCCGATATCTCCCGTGCCTGGACTGTGGGGCATGTGCGCCCCACTGACGAGCAGCGGCGCCTCTACAGCGCCGCCTATCAGCAGATACACCACAACATGGATATATTGAGAGCCGGTATGAGTATCAAGGAATTTGTCGACAAGAGCTGGCCTATTCCCGACGAGTTCTACAAGAACCGTTATTGCTGCGTGGCCCATGGTATCGGCATGGCGGATGAATACCCGGCCATCGCCCATGCGGGCGCTGACTGGGAAAAGGCCGGCTATGACGGCATCCTCGAAGAAAACATGACGATCTGCATCGAAAGCTGTATCGCCGTCGAAGGCGGAAAAGAGGGCATCAAACTGGAGGAACAGGTACTGATCACCAAAAACGGATGTGTGCCGCTTTCCAGCTACCGTTGGGAAGAAGGCTGGCTCATCTAAACCATCGGGCCGTGGGTGATATGACCCACGGCCTTTGTCATTTACCACTCAACATCAGTTAAGGCAGCTATAGGTTCTACATCAATTTACCAAGGATGATTCACATTAATTGATACTAATGTGGACAAGGAGAAAAAATGCTTAAGGAAAACATAGCAAACAGTCCCGTTGAACAGGAAGTCAACATCCCCACCTCCAAACAGGGATTCTACAAGGGCCTGAACCCTACAATTACCATTATCAGCAAGGCCATCATCGTCTTGCTGGTATTGTTTGCCATCGTGATGCCGGACAAGGCGGCAACAACACTGGGGGCAATCAATACCGCACTCCTTTCGATGTTCAATTCCTATTATATTATCTCGGTCAGCCTGTTCCTTATTTTCTGTCTTTTCATGGCCCTTAGTCCACTGGGTAAAATAAAGTTGGGACAGGATCAGGAACGGCCGGAATTCTCCAACTTCTCCTGGTTTGCCATGATGTTCGGCGCCGGCATGGGCATAGGGCTGATGTTCTACTCCATCGGTGAACCCATGTATCACTTTGCCGGCAATCCGGAAGTGATCAAGGGCGCGGTCAGTGCCAAGACTGCCGAGACGGTGGAATCGTCCATGCGCTTCACTTTCCTGCACTGGGGGCTGCATGCCTGGGGCATCTATGTGTCTGTCGGCCTGGCCATGGCCTATTTCGCCTATCGCCAGAACCTGCCGCTGACCATTCGCTCCGCCCTGACCCCGTTGTTTGGCGAGCGCCTGAACGGCTCGCTGGGCCATACCATCGATATCATTGCGGTGGTGGCAACCGTGCTGGGGATTTCCACCACCGTCGGTACCGGTGTCTTGCAGCTGGTTTCCGGTTTCGAAAGCGTCTCCGGAGCAGCCTGGCTGCTGAACGACGAAGGCCAACCGACCGGCTCGGCCATGGCACTCGCCCTGCTGCTGGTGATGGGCCTGTCGACCCTGTCGGCCATGACTGGCGTCGGCAGGGGCGTCAAATGGCTGAGTAATATCAACCTGACATTGTCCTTTATCCTGCTGGCAGTGTTTATCCTGTTCGGCTCCACCGCCTTTGCTTTCTCAACCTATATCAGCAGTCTGACCGATTATCTGATCGCGCTGCCGGCAATGAGCTTTACCATATGGGATACCACATCGGAACTGGGCGCCTGGCAAACCGGCTGGACGATACTGTACTGGGCTTGGTGGATCGCCTTTGCTCCTTTCGTCGGGCTATTCCTGGCGCGTATATCCAGGGGCCGGACCATACGGGAATTCGTCATGGGCGCCATGATTATCCCGACCCTGATGTGTTTCCTGTGGTTCGCCCTGCTGGGCGGTACCGCCCTGGATCTGGAACTAAACGGTAGTGCCAACGGCAGTATAGTGGGCGCAGCCATCGAATCACAGATGTTCGTTACCCTGCAGCAACTGCTGCCGGCCGAGGCGGCCACGCTCATGTCGCTGATGGTGATCCTGCTGATCCTGACCTACCTGGTCACCTCAGCGGACTCCGGCGTGCTGGTGCTGAATACCATCATGGCGGGGGGTAACGATCAGCCGGGCGTCAGCCACCGCGTGGTGTGGGGAGCTATCCTGACCCTGGTGGTGGGCTCACTGATGTTTGCCGGGGGGCAGGGCGCCATTCAGAAGGCGATGATTATTGGCTCACTGCCCTTCTCGGTGATCATGGTGCTGATGTGTGTCGGTACCCTCAAGTCCGCCTTTGTCAGAAGAAAAGCCGCCAAAATTCAGGGCGAGGCAGCGTAATACGAGGCGGGATGAATCCCGCCCTTTCCAACCCCCAAATATGTCCCGAAACCGTGCATGATGCCGCAGCCCTCAACAGCCGGCTATCACATGCACTGACTACATGGTTCGGGACACCCCTAATCCAGCACCAACAGATCCTATCGGAGAGAGAAGTGACAACTATCCAGCGTAAGGAAAGCAGCCCGCGCATGAGCCAGGCGGTAGCGGTAAATAATTTTGTGTTCCTGTCGGGACAGGTCGCCGACAAGCTGCAGGGCGATATCCGACAGCAAACCACAGAGGTACTGGCAAAAATTGAGAGATTATTAGCCGCGTCCAATTCCGACAAATCGCGGTTAATCAGCGTCAATGTCTGGCTAAGCGACATCAGCCATTTCGATGAAATGAACGCGGTCTATGAAGCCTGGCTGGGCAATACTCACCAGCCCACCCGGGCCTGCGTTCAGGCGGCACTGGCCGACCCCGGCTACCTGATAGAGGTACAGGCCGTGGCGCTGGCAACGCCACAGGGTTGAGTCGTATTTCCCAGAAATCAGAGGGTCCGACAGGCGGGCCCTCTCATATAGGCGATGACCCTGTAACGGGCTCAGTCAAGCTGCACATCGGTATTGTTGACGATGGCATCCAGCCGGGTTGCATCGATCTGGGCATCATTCATCAGCCAGTCACGAAAGGTGCAGGCCGACGCCGACAAGGGTTTTGCCGTGCTGTAAACCAGGTAATCGGCCCTGCCGGTTTCCACATAAAAATCTCCGGCTATCTTGATAAAGCGATTTTCCAGCATGTCCTTGAGCATGAACTCCCAGCCCAGGGTGATGCCCATGCCCTGCAGGGCGGCATTGATCGCCAGAGGGACCTGGTTGAATACCAGTGCATTACAGGGAACATGGTACTGAATGCCGAAGTAACGGAACCAGTCGCCCCAATTCAGCCAGCGCCATTTCAAGGGGTCAAAATGAACAATGCGATTGTTCAGTAAGTCTTCGGGGGTACTTATCTCGGACAGCGGCATATCATGGGCACAGATGGGATATATGCGTTCGCGAAAAAGGTAATGCCCGGTCAGGTTTGTCTGCCACTGGTCATAACCATAGAGGATGCCCAGATCCGACTTGCGACAATGCTCTTCATTGATCTCGTCGGTGGCATAGATATTGACGTTGATATCCGGGTATTCCATGTTGAAGCGGGCAATACGGGGAAACAGCCAGTAATTGGCCACCGCAACCGTCGATACGATGGTGACATTCTTGCTGTAGACATGGGAACGGATCCGGTTACAGCTGTCCGCCAGCTGTCCCAGCATCATTTTCACCTCGGTAAATAACTCCTGGCCATCATCGGTCAGCATCACCTGCCGGCGCTCCCGGTAAAACACCTCTACCCCTAAGTATTCCTCCAGCAGCTTGATCTGCTTGCTGACCGCACTCTGGGTCACGCACAGCTCGTCGGCGGCACGGGTAAAACTGCCGTGTCTGGCCGCGGCCTCGAAAAAGGTCAGGGTCTGCAGCGGCGGCAACTGCTTAAACAAGGGTTTCATTATGCCGACTCCATGTCATTTAAGTCATTCCTTTTCATCATACTTGCAGGTGGCCCAGTCTCATTTAAAAAAATGCAGGAGTCAAAGACCCTTCAGTTAATTATCGCGGAATGAACACCCGCATTTTGACATTCCTTACCGGAATCAATTGGTGCTAATTCATCCATTGTAAAGTTTTCGTCAGAATTTAGTATCGGTTCCATCACCTATTCGGGAGCCAGACCATGAAAAAGATACAGCGCCTTCCTGCCATCGATGGTGAGCTGGGGTGGTATGAAACATCATTGTTAACCGGGCGCACCGGGGGAACCCGGCTGAAGGGCAAGCACCAATTCGATGTGCTTGTCATCGGTGCCGGCTTCAGCGGACTCTCTACCGCCGGCCGCCTCGCCGAACTCTGGCCCGACAGTCGCATCGCCCTGGTTGATGCCCTGCGTGTCGGCCAGGGAACGTCGGGCAGGAATGCCGGTTTTATTATCGACCTGCCCCATAACCTGGATGCCAATGCCGATCCCGAAGTGGACAAAAAGGTCTACCAACTCAACCGCTTTGCCATCAAGCGTCTGGACAATATCCGCCGGCAAAACGGCATAGATTGCGCCTGGCAGAAAGCCGGCAAATACTTTGCCGCCCATGAAGCCGACAACCTGCGCCATATCAACAGCTTTACCCGAACCCTGAATGGACTGAATACAGCCTATGAGGTGATCGAAGGCAATGCCCTGCAGCAGCGGCTGGGCACCGGGTATTACCGCAAGGCGGTGTATACGCCGGACAACATACTGATGAACCCGGCGGCCCTGGCCCAGGGGGTGGCGCTGGCGCTGCCGGACAATGTGACCCTGTTTGAAAACAGCCCGGTCACCGGCATCGAATATGGCAACCCGCACCGGGCCCGCTTCCTGGGGGGCGAGATAGAAGCCAAAACCCTGGTGCTCAGTACCAATTCATTCGGCGAGGAGTTCGGCCTGTTTCAGCAGCGGCTGGCGCCGGTGTTTACCTACGCCAGCCTGACCCGGCCCATGAGCGAGTCCCTGGCCGGACGCCTCTTCCCGGACATCGCCCCCTGGGGCCTGACCTCGGCGCATCCGGCCGGCACCACGGTACGCCTGACCCCGGACCGGCGTATCTTTATCCGCAACAGCTTCAGCTTCGAGACTTCGCTACGCACCGACCCGCAGAAGCTGGAGCGGGCCTGGCAGCAGCACAGGGCTTCATTCTCCGCCCGCTTCCCGGAACTGGCTGGGCTAGAGTTCGAATATACCTGGGGCGGCATGCTGTGCATGACCCTCAACCACCAGTCGGTATTCCAAAAAGCGGCGGACAGCCTGTATGCGCTCAGCGGCATGAACGGGGTCGGGGTCGCCAAGGGCACCTACCTGGGTTACTACCTGGCCGAGTGGATTGCCGGCCGCGACAGCGACCAACTCGATTTCATCCGCAGGAACAATCAGCCCAGCTGGGTGCCGCCCGAACCGCTGCGCTCCGTGGGTGCCCGCATCCGCCTGCATTACGAGTCCGGCAAGGCCGCCGGCGAAATATGAGGTACTCACAACAATACGGGGACATTTCCGGCGCCGGTATCGCCGGTTAAACAAGCAGGACATAACGTATAAGGGCGGCCCAAGCCGCCCTTATACGTATCTCTCGGTCGTATTTACTTCAGGTTGAAGTAGAACACGATCAGCAGGGCAATGGGCGAGAGGTAACGCACCACCGGATACCACACCCGGTGCCAGCTGCCCAGCTCGGCGGCGGAGTGGGCCGGCTTCATTTTCCAGCCCACGAACAGGGCGGTCAGCAGGGCGCCAAGCGGCATCATGATATTGGCGGTCAGGTAATCGTAAAGATCGAACAGCGTCTTGCCCTCGAAACGCTCGAACATACCAAGCGGGGTAAAACCGGCCCATTCGTTCAACGACAGCACTGTGGTAATGCCCACCAACCAGGCCACCAGGCCGCCGCCCACCGCCGCTTTCACCCGGCTGACGCCCTTTTCGTTCAGGTAGCTGACCAGGGACTCCAGCATGGAAATGGACGAACTCCAGGCCGCAAACAGCAGCAGCACGAAGAACAGGGTGGCAAAGAAACTGCTACCGGGCATCTGGCCAAAGGCCACCGGCAGGGTGACGAAAATCAGCCCCGGACCCGCGCCCGGCTCAAGGCCATTGGCAAACACGATGGGAAAGATGGCCAGCCCCGCCAGCAAGGCCACGCCGGTGTCCATGAACGCCACCACCACAGAGGTGCGGGCGATGGACACATCCTTTTTCAGATAGGCGCCGTAAGCCATCATGGCGCCACTGGCCAGGCTAAGGGTGAAGAAGGCATGGCCCAGGGCCACCAGTACCGCTTCGGCGGTCAACGCGGAAAAATCGGGACGGAACAGGAAGCCGATCGCCTCACCGAAATGGCCGGTGGTCATGGCATAGCCCACCAGGATCAGCAGCAGCACAAACAGCGCCGGCATCAACTTGGTGACGGCCCGCTCCAGGCCGTGCCGTACGCCACCGGCGGACACCAGCACCGTCAGCCCCATAAATACCGAATGCCACAGCAGCAGCTGGCCCGGTGAAGCCAGCAAGCCGCCGAACAGGGCACCGGACTCCTCCGCCGCTATGCCGCTAAACTCACCGCCGACCGCCGCCAGGATATAGGGCATGGTCCAGCCAGCGATCACGCTGTAAAACGACAGGATAATAAAGGCGGTCAGGGTGGCCATGATGCCGACCCCGGCCCAGCCCCTGGAGCGCCCCTCGCTGCCGGCTACCATCGCCATGGTGCCAATCGGGCTCTTGCCGCCGCGACGGCCCAGCATCACCTCGGCGACCATGATCGGCAGGCCGATCACGGCGATACAGGCCAGATACACCAACACAAAGGCGCCGCCGCCGTTCTCGCCCGTGATATAGGGAAACTTCCAGATATTGCCCAGACCCACCGCCGAGCCGACCGCCGCCATGATAAAGGCGAAACGGCTGGACCACTGGGCCGGATTGCCCGCCCGCTGATTATTCTCCGCCACGGAAATTGCTACTCCTGTCACTGGCCAAAAAATATCAGCCATCCCTCGCACCAGGTGTAAAGGATAGCTGACAGTATGTCCTGCTAGTTTGCCATTAATGGGTAAAATAAAAAATGGCAACCACTGGAAAAATCAGATTTATGCTGGTTGCATCACCCAATTTTATCCGGGGTCGCCCTGCTTAAGCACACCCCGGCGGATCTGATCTTCTTCAATGGACTCGAAAAGCGCCTGAAAGTTACCCTCCCCAAAGCCCTCGTTGCCCTTGCGCTGGATGATCTCGAAGAAGATGGGTCCAATCACGGTGTCGGTGAAGATCTGCAGCAACACCCCCTGGCCCTGGGTCGGCGCACCGTCCATCAGGATGCGATTTTTACGCAGCCGGGGCAGATCCTCCCCGTGGCCGGGCAGCCGGGCATCAAGCTTTTCGTAATAGGTATCCGGCGTGCTCATAAAGCTCATGCCGCCGGCCCGCAGGGTTTCCACCGTACGGTAGATATCATCGGTACCCAGGGCGATATGCTGGATACCCTCACCCCGGTATTGCTGCAGGAACTCGGCTATCTGGCTCTTTTCGTCGGCGGACTCGTTGATCGGAATACGGATCTTGCCGCAAGGGCTGGTCATGGCGCGGGATCTCAGGCCGGTGAGCTTGCCTTCGATATCGAAGTAGCGAATCTCCCGAAAATTGAAATGTTTTTCATAGAAGCCGGCCCAGAGATCCATATGCCCCATTTCCACATTATGGGTCAAGTGATCGATATAGGTCAGGCCCACCCCTTTCGGGCACGGCTCCGCACCGGGGATGGGACGAAAATCGACGTCATAGATACTCTGTTCGCCGTAACGGTCGACCAGGTAGATAAGCGAACCGCCGATGCCTTCGATGGCCGGGATCTGCAGCTCCATGGGGCCGGCACCCGAAGCCACGACCTTGGCCCCCCCGGCCGCAAGCCGCTTGATGGCATCGGCCGCATCCCTGACCCGGAACGCCATGGCGTTGGCGCAAGGACCATGCACCCGGGCAAACCGCTCGGCCTGGCTGTCAGGTTCGGCATTGAGGATAAAGTTGATATCGCCCTGGCGATACAGGGTCACCTGCTTGCTCCTGTGCCTGGCAATAGCCATAAAGCCCAGTCGTTCAAACAGTTGCGCAAGCTGTTCCGGCTGGTTGGAGGCATATTCCACGAACTCGAAGCCGTCCGTGCCCATGGGGTTTTCCCATATAGACGCTTTTGCCGGAGTATGGAGATTACTCATCATCATTATTCTCCTTCATAGCCAAAATCATCTATCTGCGTGCTGCATCACAACACAGCAGCAGCACAACGCGTAAACGAATAATTTGTTTGCAACTTGCTACACATAAGTTTAGCTTTTTGCACGTATGTTGCGTATGAGTGTGATTTATCGTGAAAAACTCGCAGGAAGTAGAACTGGATCGCCAGGATGCCCGGCTGCTGCAGGCACTGCAGGAAAATGGCCGACTCAGCAACGTGGAACTGTCCGAACTGGTGCATCTGTCGCCGTCCCAGTGTCAGCGGCGACGACAAAAGCTGGAAGAGCTGGGGGTTGTGCAGAAATATGTCGCCCACCTGGACCCGGAAAAAATCGGCCTGCATGTGACCGCGCTGATCAACATCACCCTGGATCGGCACGGCGAGCGTATTGCCGAAGAATTTCGCCATACCATAGTGCACTATCCCCAGGTGCTGGAATGCTGGAGTGTGACCGGGGATGCGGACTATGTGCTGAAGGTGGTGGCCACCGATCTGAAGAGCCTGTCGGACTTCATGATGTACCAGCTGCTGAACCTGAAGATGGTGTCCAATATCCGTTCCAATATCCTGCTGGACCAGCTTAAATGCACTACTGTGCTGCCGGTGGAGCTCTGAGCCGGCCCGGCAGCACCATGACTTCCCGATGGCTTAGTCCACCAGTTCCCGCAGGGTATCTTCAAAGGCAGTGGCGGCGATACGGGTTTGCTTGCTGCTGGTGTTATGTACCCGCTGCAGGGCGTCGCCGATGCGCCGGGAGACATCTTCAAAGATAGCCTCATCGGTAATATCGCCGTCCGTCTGCATCAGGAAGGCAAAGGCACGGGCCATGCCACAGTTGGCGATAAAGTCGGGGATCACGCTCAGCCGTTCATCCGCATTCTGATATACAGGACCGTAGAAGATTTCCTGATCCTGAAAAGGCACATTGGCGCCGCATGAAATCAGCTCGACCCCTCCTTCAATCAGGGCATCCAGATGCGCCTGGCTGACCAGGCGAGAGGCGGCGCACGGCAGGAAGATATCGGCCTGCAGCCGCCACAGGGCGTCCTGGGCCTGCTCGAAACTGACCACCTCGGACCCGACCAGCTTGTTGCCCTGTTTGTCCAGGTACAGGCGCTTGAGCTGCTCGAAGCCGAGACCCTGCTGGCAGATCACCCCGCCGGAGGCGTCGATGATACCGACCACGCTGGCACCTTCCCGGGCCAGGTAATAGGCCGCCGTCGCCCCCACATTGCCAAAGCCCTGCACTATCACCCGCTTGCCGGCCAGTTCGCCCCCATAGATACCGTAATAATGGCGTACCGACTCGGCCAGCCCCCAGCCGGTGATCAAATCGGCCACCTTGTACTTGCGCTCGGGCTCGGGTGTGTAGCGGCCGTCTTCCACTATTTTGGCCACCCCCAGGCGCAGCTGCCCCAGCTTCTGGATCTGCTCGCTCACCCCCGGATGATAATGGCCGTTGACCACCCCCTCCTGGGGATGCCAGAGGCCATAGCGCTCGGTGAGCGGTACCACATCCTTCACTTCACAGACATTGAGATCGCCGCCGGTGCCGTAATAGGCCTTGAGCAGGGGCGCCACCGCCTTGAACCAGCGATCCAGCACCCCGTCCCGGCGCGGATCCCGGGGATCGAAGTCAATACCCGACTTGGCGCCGCCGATGGCCGGACCGGATACCGCAAATTTCACTTCCATGGTCTTCGCCAGAGATTCCACTTCGTGGCGATCCAGGCCCTTGCGCATACGCGTGCCACCACCGGCTGCACCGCCGCGCAGCGAGTTGATCACCACCCAGCCTTTGGCTTCGGTTTCACTGTCGTGCCATTCAAAGACGATTTCCGGTTTTTTCTGTTCAAACTGCTTCAACAAGGTTTTCATCACGGACCTCAAAAATAGGCAAAGAAAAGGCGGGGCCGCCGAGGGACGGCCCGAAAAGTCATTAACAACAGGGGAGTGGCTCCGATGCTTGTCAGTCAGTTGTAGACGGGATGAATTGGCTTTCCACCGACCCGCCGTGAAGATATAACACTGGCTGTTTCGGCCTGCTGCGAACATTCACGGGATGTTCGGTCAGGCTGACCCCCTTTATCACGGCGAGCAGACTCGTTCCCTGGGGCTCGACTGCACCCTCAATGGGGCAGAAGATCGGTTGACCGCCAACCGGCCCCGTTAACTGAACGACACTGGAGATCAGCTCAGGTTGAAATAGAACACTATCAGTACCGCGATGGGTGAAAGATAGCGCACCACCGGGAACCAGACGGCGTGCCAGCGCCCCAGCTCGGCGGCCGAATGCGCCGGCTTCATCTTCCAGCCGACAAACAGGGCGGTCAGCAGGGCACCGAGCGGCATCATGATGTTCGCGGTCAGATAGTCATAGATATCGAACAGTGTCTTACCCTCGAACTGCGCCCACCTGTCCAGCGGGGTCACGTCCGACCACAGGTTAAGCGACAGTACGGTAGTAATGCCCACCAACCAGGCGGCAATCCCGCCGCCCACCGCAGCCTTGACCCGGTTCACGCCTTTTTCGTTCAGGTAGCTGACCAGTGACTCCAGCATGGATATCGACGAAGTCCAGGCCGCAAACAACAGCAGTACGAAGAACAGGGTGGCAAAGAAGCTGCCGCCCGGCATCTGCCCGAAGGCCACCGGCAAGGTGACGAAGATTAGCCCCGGTCCTGCCCCCGGCTCCAGGCCATGAGCGAAGACGATGGGGAAAATCGCCAGTCCCGCCAGCAGCGCCACCCCTGTATCCATAACCGCCACCGTCACCGAGGTGCGAGCGATGGAAATGTCTTTTTTCAGGTAGGCGCCGTAGGCCATCATGGCACCACTGGCCAGGCTCAGAGTGAAAAAGGCATGACCGAGTGCAACCAGGATGGATTCGGCGGTCAGGCTGGAGAAATCGGGCTTGAATAGGAAACCGACCGCCTCGCCGAAGTGACCTGTGGTCATGGCATAGCCCACCAGGATCAGCAACAGCACGAACAGCGCCGGCATCAGCCAGGTGACCGCCCGTTCCAAACCGTGACGTACGCCGCCGGCGGACACCAGCACCGTCAGCCCCATAAACACCGTATGCCACAACAGCAGCTGGCCCGGTGAGGCCAGCAGGCCGCCAAACATGGCCCCGGATTCCTCGGCGGCAATGGCTTCAAACCCACCGCTGAACGCCTCGACTATGTAGGGCATGGTCCAACCGGCAATCACACTGTAAAAAGACAGGATTAAAAATGCCGCCAGGGTCGCCATAACGCCGATACCGGCCCAGCCGCGGCTGCGGCCTTCGTAATCGGCCACCGCCGCCATGGCACCGATCGGGCTCTTGCCACCCCGCCGTCCCAGCATCACCTCGGACATCATGATCGGCAGACCAATAATGGCGATACAGGCCAGGTACACCAGTACGAAGGCGCCGCCGCCGTTCTCGCCTGTGATATAGGGAAACTTCCAGATATTGCCGAGTCCCACCGCCGACCCCACTGCCGCCATAATAAAGGCAAACCGGCCGGACCATAATGCGGGGCTGGCCCCGGCTTGTGCTTTACCCTGAACATTCGTTGCTACCACAGACACAGCTTATCCTCCTTTTCGCTGTACCAGGACAGGAGCCGCCACCCCGGATAGAAATTCCGGAGTCGGTCGATCTCCTGTCCGCTAAATAACCGTTCCTAATCGTGCTACAGAAGTCAGGACAGAACGCCAACACGCCATCCATCCATGGGGCTCCGCTGCGCCATCCCTGGCGCAGAGGGTCTGCTTATCTGCTGCTGACTTCTGCCCGACATGCGGCGGTATTAAAATCTCTTATTTAATTGGCCCCTGTTTCAAGCATGAAACAGGGGCTGTGTTCAAAATAAGAACTTATTCGGCCTTGAGCACGCCGCGGAGGATCTGATCCTCTTCGATAGACTCGAAAAGCGCCTGGAAGTTACCCTCGCCGAAACCCTCGTTACCCTTGCGCTGGATAATTTCGAAGAAGATGGGTCCGATCACCGTATCGGTGAAGATCTGCAGCAGCAGTCCCTGGCCCTGGGTCGGCGCACCGTCCATCAGGATATGGTTATGTCGCAGACGGGCTACATCCTCGCCGTGGCCGGGCAACCGGGTATCGAGCTTGTCGTAATAGGTGTCGGGGGTGGTCATAAAGCTCATGTCGCCGGCCCGCAGGGTTTCCACCGCGCGGTAGATATCCCGGGTGCCCAGGGCGATATGCTGGATACCCTCCCCCTTGTATTGCTGCAGGAATTCTTCGATCTGGCTCTTTTCATCGGCGGATTCGTTGATCGGGATACGGATCTTGCCGCAAGGGCTGGTCATGGCCCGGGATCTCAGGCCGGTGAGCTTGCCTTCGATATCGAAGTAGCGAATTTCCCGGAAGTTGAAATGTTTTTCATAGAAACCGGACCAGAGGTCCATGTTGCCCATGGCCACATTGTGGGTCAGGTGATCGATATAGGTCAGGCCCACTCCCTGGGGATGCTGATCCACGCCGGGGATAGGGCGGAAGTCCACGTCATAGATGCTCTGCTCGCCGTAGCGATCAACCAAGTAGATAAGCGAGCCGCCAATGCCCTCGATGGCCGGAATATGCAGTTCCATGGGTCCGGCGCCCGATTCCACCACCGTGGCTCCGTTAGCCGCCAGCCGCTTGATGGCACCCGCCGCATCCTTGACCCGGAACGCCATGGCATTGGCACAGGGACCATGGGCACCGGCAAACCGGTGGGCCTGGCTGTTCGGCTCGGCATTGAGGATAAAGTTGACGTCGCCCTGGCGATACAGGGTGACATCCTTGCTCCTGTGTTTGGCGATGGCCACAAAGCCCATGCGTTCAAACAATTGCGCCAACTGTTCCGGCTGGTTGGAGGCGTATTCCACGAACTCGAATCCGTCCGTTCCCAAGGGGTTATCCCATATAGCAGTTTTTGTCTGAACCGGGGTATCTGTCATCATCATTATTCTCCGTAATAGCAAAAGGCATCCATCTGTGTGCCAATTCACAAGACAGAAACAGCATAAAGCATGGAGAACAGCATTTGTTTGCAACTTGTTGCCAAAAAATGAATTGTTTTGCGCAGTTGTTGCATTGCGATGAGGTATATCGCGAGAAACACGCAGTAAACGAAGCGGCTGTATCTGACTGCCCGATTATCAGCGGTATGGGGGGAAGAGGTTATGGTCACATTCCGGAATGACCGGAGCGCTTTCAGGCCGGAGCAGGGCATTGCAGAAATAAAAGTATTGGGAGCGGCGGCGACAGCAGTCAGGACAGGACGCTGGCTTGCCATTGATTATCTGTGGGCTGCTCTGCGTCACCTGACCGCCATGAATGACGGACATGCCGGCATAGCAGGAGCATTGCCGCCCACTGACGCAGAGAAGTTGTCTGTCAGATCCTGACTGCCGCCCCATGCAGTCAGGACCAGCTGTTTAACTGATAGATAATGGGTAATGACAGGCCACCTGCTGGGTGGCGCTGATATCCACTACCGCCGGGGTCGCCTGTTTGCACTTATCGGTAGCAAGGGCACACCGGGGATGAAAGGCACAGCCGGAAGGCGGCGAGATGGGGTTGGGCACCTCGCCGGTGACCGGGGTCCGCTCCTTGTGGATGACATCCATGCTGGGAATGGCGTCCATCAGCATGCGGGTGTAGGGGTGGCGGGGCCGGTTGAATACTTCCTCTACCGTGCCCACCTCCACCAGCCGACCCAGATACATGATGCCGACCCGATCGGAGAAGTGGGACACCACCGACATATCATGGCTTATAAACAGGTAGGTCAGCCCCAGCTCGTCCTGCAGATCCTTCATCAGGTTGAGCACCTGAGCCTGTACCGAGACATCCAGCGCCGAGGTCGGCTCATCGCAGATCAGAAACTCGGGCTCGCCGGCCAGGGCCCGGGCGATGGAGATGCGCTGACGCTGGCCACCCGAAAATTCGTGGGGAAACTTGTCCATATCCGATGCCGCCAACCCCACCTGCTCCAGCAACTGGCCGACCCGCCTGCGGCCCTCTTCCCGGCTGCTGATCATGCCAAACAGCACCAGCGGCTCGGCGATGATGCGATCCACCTTCCAGCGCGGATTGAGACTGGCGAACGGATCCTGGAAGATCATCTGACAACGGCGGCGGATGTACTGGCGCTGCTCGCGGCTGGCCCCGGCCAGCATGGTGCCCTGATAGCTGATATCGCCGTCGGTGGGCTGGTACAGACCCGACAGCAACCGAGCCACCGTCGACTTGCCACAGCCGGACTCGCCCACCAGACTGAAGGTCTCGCCCCGGCGGATGCTGAAGTCGATACCACGTACCGCATGTACATAGGTTTTTTCAGCCCGGTTCAACAGCCGGTGCATCAGCGGCCTGGAGATATCGAACTTGATATGCAGGTTACGTACCTCAAGCAGGCTTCTTTCTTCGATCATCTCGCTCATTACACCAGCTCCTCTTGCATGACTTTCAGACAGGCAACCCGGGAGTTACCGACCGTTTCCAGTACCGGCTCATGTTGCCGACATTCGCCGCTGCTGTTCGGGCAACGCGGGTTAAAGGCGCACCCCTGGGGGATGGCGTTGAGCCGAGGCATGGATCCGGGGATCTGGGACAGGCGGGGCTCGCGTACCCCGATACGCGGGATCGAGCCCATCAGCCCGATCGTATAGGGATGGCTCGGCGACTTGAGTACCGCCTCGACCGGGCCTATTTCCACCAGCCGCCCCGCATACATCACCGCCACCCGATCGCAGATCTCGGCGATCACCCCCATATCATGGGTCACCAGCATCACAGAGGCATCATGCTGCTTGCACAGCCGGCGCAGCAGCTGCAATACCTGGGCCTGTACCGATACATCCAGCGCCGTGGTCGGTTCGTCGGCGATAATGACCTTGGGTTCGACACAGAGTGCCAGGGCGATCACAATGCGCTGACGCATGCCGCCGGAAAACTGATGGGGATACTGATCGATACGCTGCTCGGCCGCCGGTATGCCCACTTCCTTCATCAGCGCAAGCGCCTTCTGGCGAGCCTGCTCGTGTGACAGCGGCAAATGGGTCTGAATGGTTTCGATAAGCTGTTTGCCGACCGTCAGTACCGGGTTCAGGCTGGTCAGCGGATCCTGGAAGATGGCGCCGATCTCCTTGCCACGCAGCAGGCGGCGCTGATCTTCGTCCAGGTTGTCGATGCGTTCGCCATAGAGGCGGATCTCGCCGCTGGCAATGTGTCCCGGCGCTTCCAGCAATCCGGTGATCGCCGAGCCGGTCAACGACTTGCCGGCACCCGACTCACCCACCACGCCGAGGATCTCGCCCTTGCGCATCTCGAACGACACATGCTGTATCGCCTTCAGGTTACCCTTGCGGTGGGAGAACTCGATGCACAGATCATCGACTTCCAGTATTACCTCACCGCGGTTGTTGCTCACATTTTCCATTGTCTTGCTCCTTAACGCAGCTTGGGATTGAGGGCGTCGCGCAGCCAGTCACCGACCAGGTTGACCGACAGGGCCAGCACCACCAGCACCAGGGAGGGGAACACCACCACCCACCACTGACCGGAGAACAGGTATCGGTTGCCTTCATTGATCAGGGTACCGAGCGAAGGCTGATGCGGCGGCATGCCGACCCCGAGGAACGACAGGGTCGCCTCGGTCAGCACCGCCAACGCCAGATGCAGGGTGGCCAGCACCAGTACCGGGCTGAGCACATTGGGCAGGATATGCAGGAACATGATGCGCATATTGCTGCTGCCCATCACCTTGGCGGCCTGCACATATTCCTTGTTGCCTTCCTGCAGGGTACAGCCGCGCACGGTACGGGCATATTGCATCCAGCCGGTCAGGGTGATGGAGATAACGATGATGTAGACCGCCATCTGGTCATGCATTCCCTGGGGCAGCAGGCCACGGGCCGCGCCGCTGACCAGCAGCGCAAACATAATGGTGGGGAAGCTGAGCATGGCGTCCGCCAGGCGCATGATCAGAGCATCGACCATGCCGCCGAAATAGCCGCTGACCACACCCAGGGTCACACCCAGGGCCATGGCGCAAAGCACGCTGATGAAACCGACAATCAGCGATACCTGCAGGCCATGGAGGATCAGCGAATACACATCCCGGCCCTGGATATCGGTTCCCAGCCAGAAGCGGGCCTCGCCCCCTTCCACCCAGAAGGGCGGCAGCTCGGAATCCATCAGATCGAAGGCCGCCATGTCGAAGGGATCATAATGGGCCAGGAAAGATGCCCCTATGCCCGCAACCAGCAGCAGCATCAGCACGGCGGTGGCAAATACCGTCAGCCGGGAAGTCCGGAAGTTATAGGCGATGTCGCTGTCGTAGGCGACCAGCAGCTGTTGCCATATTTTTTGCAGCCTCCCCGGGCTGGAGCTGCTCTGGCCGGTCAGGGCCGCCTTGGTGGTATTGATAGCCATGGGTTACCTCGTCCTTGTGCTTAGCGGTCAGCGGTTTTCAAACGCGGATCAATGACCCGGTAGAGGATATCGACCAGGGTATTGATGCAGATAAAAATCAGGGAGATGAACACCAGATATGCGGAAATTACCGGTATATCCACGTAGTTCACCGCCTGGATAAACAACAGCCCCATCCCGGGCCACTGGAAGACGGTTTCGGTGACCACCGCGAAGGCGATCAGGCCGCCGATCTGCAGGCCGATGATGGTAATCACAGGTAGCAGGGAATTGCGCAGGGCATGGGTGTAGTTGATGCTGCGTTGTTTAATACCCCTGGCCTTGGCGAACTTGATGTAATCGGTGCGCAGAACCTCTTTCATCTCGCTGCGCACCAGACGCATGATCATGGTGATCATAAACAGCGCCAATGACAGTGCCGGCAGAATAATCGACGCCCAGCCCGATTGGCTGAACAGGCCGCTGCTCCACCAGCCGAACTCCACTATGTCGCCCCGGCCGTGGGAAGGCAGCCAGCCCAGCCAGACCGAAAACACGATGATCAGCACGATACCGGCAATAAAGCTGGGCAGGGACACGCCGATCAGGGAAACGGTCTGCACCAGGCTGGTCATCCACTTGTTACGTGACAAAGACACCCAGACCCCGGCGGGCAACCCCACCAGCAGCGAGATGATCACCGCCACGAACACCAGCTCCAGGGTAGCGGGCAGCCGCTCCAGGATCAGGTTGAGCACGTCCATCTTGTTGTAGTAGGAAATCCCGAAATCACCCTGGGCGATATTGCCGACAAAACGGCCGTACTGGGTGATCACGCTGTCGTTCAGGCCCAGCTTTTCACGCAGCTGATCCCGCTCCAGCTGGGTCGCACTTTCCGGCAACATGCCATCGATGGGATCACCGACAAACTGGAACATGGTAAAGGCGATCAGCGCCACCGTCAGCATCAGCCCGCAGGCCTGTATCAGCCGCTGTATGGTAAAAGCCAACATCATTTCACTCCTTTGATTTGCAATAGCGGATTAGGGGTCCGTAAGCCCTTGTTGCCTAGTTCAGGTTGGCATACCAGAGCCGCACCACATTGTCTGAGTTCTGGGTGAGCTCCAGCTTGTCGGAAGTCACCCAGGCCACAGGTTCAAAATGCAATGGAATAAATGGCAGATCCTCCTGGGCCAGGGCCAGGGCATCGCTCATCAGCTGCAGCCGGGTCGGCTTGTCCAGCTCGGTGGCGGACTGTTCGATCAGCGCATCAACGGTGTCATTCTGGTAACGGGGAATATTAAAGGCGCCGTAGATACCGTCATCCTTGGAATGGATCAGTTGCTGGTTGATGCTGTAGGCATCGATCAACGGCAGGTTAGCCCAGCCCAGTACCGCTACATCGGTACGGCCGTTATCGCGGATCTGGGAATAGACACTGCGGGTATGCATGTTCAGGTTGGTTTCTACACCTATCTTGGACCAGTACCGCTGCACCGCCTGACACCACTGCTCCGCATTCAGGTAGGCACCCTGCACGCAGTCGAAGTTCAGTTTGAAACCATCTGGATAACCAGCCTCGGCCAGCAATAGCTTCGCCTGATTGGGATCATAGCCAAGCTCAATTCTGCGTTCGGCGTCATAACCGGCGATACCGGGTGCCACATAGGTGTTGGCCACTTCGGTCATGCCGCGCATGATCTTCTTAACGATCGCCTCCCGGTCGATGGCCATATGCAGGGCCTGGCGCACACGCTGATCCTGCAGCGGGTTCCTGCCGTCCACATTGCCCGCATTCAGCTCGTCGGCCATATTCAGCGACAGGTAATCCACTCGCAGTGACGGCCGGACCTTGACCTCGATACTTTTCTCCCTTTCCAACCGGGGCAAATCCTGCAATGGCACATCATTGACCAGGTCAAACTCGCCAGACAACATGCCCGCCAGACGGGTGGCGTCAGACGACACCGGCTGGAAGATAATGCGGTCAATATTGTGCTTTGCCTGTTCTGCCCGCCACCAGTTGTCATTCCTGACCAAGACCATTTCGGCGTCGCGGCGCCGGCTTTCCAGCCTGAAGGGGCCGGTGCCGTTGGTATGGTTGGTGGCATAGCCCTCGGTACCCTTGCTCATGCTGGTGGGCAGGGTCGCCTGGTGCTCTTCCAGCCACTCCTTGTCCATCATCAAGACACCAGACAGCTCATTAAGGGCGATGGGTGACTTGCTGTTCAACCGGATATCAACCGTGTAGTCATCCACCCTGACTGCCTCCCTCAGAGAAGAGGCATTTCCGCGGATCCCCGAATCCGGGTGGGTTACCCGGGCGATGGAGGCCACCACATCATCGGCATTAAAATCATTGCCGTTATGAAACTTGATGCCCTTGTTCAGGTAGAAACGAAGAGTAGTATCATCCAGCTGCTCCCAGCGACTGGCCAGGGTAGCCTCCAGCTGCAGGTTGTCGTTCCACTGCACCAGGCCCTCATAGATATGGTTCTGAAAGCTCAGCGCATGCGTTGACGCGAAAGCATAGGGATCCAGGGTAGGAATATCGGCTTGCTGGGCCCAACGCACCACGTTTTCGGCTTGCGCCTGTTGCGCCGTCAGGCCAAGGGAAGCGGCCATCAGGCAGGTCGCCAGTGTCTTTAATTTCATTATCAATCATCCCTGTGAGAGAAGTACCGACCGGGTGATGCCGGCCTTGGAGTCATGTGGGCAGGTCTCAAACCTGCCGGTCATTTCTTATAACATGACATACTCACTCTTTTTACAAAATAGACGCCAAATTGCTAGCAATTTTAATATTTGTGATAACAAACAGAAAATCACGCCTTTCCCGCATGATCTGCATCGCCAGGCCACCCGGAACCCGGATGGCCTGGCAGAGGCTCAACTTTGCTTGATGCTGGCGTACCAGAGCCGGACTATATTGTCGGGGTTCTGGGTGATGGTCAGCTTGTCGGAGGTGGCCCAGGCCATGGGCTCGAAGTGCAGGGGCAGGAAGGGCAGCTCCTGCTGTGCTTTGGCGAGCACGTCTGCCATCTGCCGGGTTCGGGTCGGCTGATCCTGCTCCGAGGAAGACCGTTCAATCAGGGTGTCGATGGTGTCATTCCGATAGCGGGGAATGTTGAAGGCGCCGTAGATGCCGCCGTCCTTGGAATGGAGCAGCTGCTGGTTGATGCTGTAGGCATCATAAAGCGGCAGGTTGGCCCAGCCCAGTACCGCCACGTCGGTGCGGCCATTGTCTCGAATCTGGGAATAGACGCTGCGAGTATGCATATTCAGGTTGGTTTTCACTCCCACCTTGGACCAGTAGCGCTGCACCGCCTGACACCACTGCTCCGCATTCAGGTAGTAGCCCTGCTCGCAGTCGAAGGCCAGCTTGAAGCCGTCCGGATAGCCGGCTTCGGCAAGCAACTGCTTGGCCTTTTGGGGATTATAACCATGCTGGATGGCTCGCTCTGGGTCATAGCCGGCGATGGCTGGTGCCACATAGGTGTTGGCCACCTCGGTCATGCCGCGCATGATCTTCTTGACGATGGCCTCCCGGTCGATGGCCATATGCAGGGCCTGGCGCACACGCTGATCCTGCAGCGGGTTCTTGCCGTCCACATTGCCCGCATTCAGCTCGTCATTCATGTTCAGGGTAAGGAACATGACCCGCAGGGAAGGCCGGACCTTGACGTCTATGCCTTTTTCCTTTTCCAGCCGGGGCAGATCCTGCAGGGGAATGTCGCTGACCAGATCGAATTCACCGGCCAGCATGCCGGCCAGGCGGGTAGACTCGGACGCAACCGGACTAAACACGATGCGGTCGATGTTATGAGCGTTCTGCTCAGACTGCCACCAGTCCCCGTTTTTGATCAGCACCATCTCGGCGTCGCGACGCCGGCTTTCCAGTATGAAAGGACCGGTGCCGTTGGTGTGGTTGGTCGCATACCCCTCGGTGCCCTTGGTCATGCTGGTGGGCTCGGTGGCCTGGTGCTCTTCCAGCCACTCCTTGTCCATCATCAGGATACCGGTCAATTCGTTCAGGGCGATGGGCGACTTGCCACTCAGACGAATGTCAACCGTATAGTCGTCCACCTTGACGGCATCCTTGATGGAAGAGGCATTGCCGCGGATACCCGAATCAGGATGGGTGACCCGGGCGATGGAGGCCACCACATCATCGGCATTGAAACTGTTGCCGTTGTGGAAGCGAACGCCCTCCCGCAGGTAAAAGCGGATGCTGGTGTCGTCCAGCTGTTCCCAGTGGGTCGCCAGGGCCGGTGACATTTCCAGTTGCTCGTTCCATTGCACCAGGCCTTCATAGATATGGTTCTGGAACGCCAGCGCCGGCGTGGAGGCAAAGGCATAGGGGTCCAGGGTGGGAATATCTCCCTGCTGAGCCCAGCGCACCACATTCTCGGCCTGCGCCTGTTGGGCGGTCAGGCTGCAGCTGGCGGCCAGCAAGCAGGCGGCAATCGTCTTTAATTTCATCATCAATCATCCCTGTGAGTGAACATGTTGTGGCCCCTGCTGAGGTGACCGCATTACCAGCAGTGAGTTAACCTGCTCAGCCACAATCTATAACAAAGAGAGAACAAATGAGATTAATAAATACCATATATTGCTAACAATTTAATTTATTTGTGATAACAATCCCAAAACTGCCGGTCTTGGCCCGGTAAGATTCCCCCTGTGTTATCTCGCTGATACCTCGCCTATCCGGCTGTCCTACAAGCATTCATTCCATCGGCCGGACGGTGTCAGCAGCAAGACATCCGAACACAAGAGATTCGACATTTATAGGACCAACAGGGAGCAAGCATGACAACCACACTGATCAGCCAGGTCCGTCTCGCAGGACAGCAAGAGAGCCGGGATATCCTGATCGAGGAAGGCCGGATAGTCCGTATCGACGCGCAAATTCCGTTACCCACCGGCGCCAAACTGCTGGAAGGCCATCAACGCCTGGCACTGCCCGGCTTTATCGACGGTCACGCCCATATCGACAAATCCCTGTGGGGCATGGACTGGTATGAGAATCAGGTGCCCAGGGAACTGCCCGCCATCATCGAAAACGAACGCAACTTCCGTCGGCAACAGGCATTTGATCCCTGTCAGCAATCCGAGCGCATCGCCCGGCAGGCCATCGCACGGGGCACCACCCATATCCGCACCCATATCGATGTGGATACGGAAATCGGCCTTAAACATATGGAAGGGGTACTGGCCACCAAGGACAAGCTGGCCGGACAACTCTACATAGAGACGGTTTGCTTCCCCCAGAGCGGCATGCTGGGCCGCCCCGGCACACTGGCGCTGATGGAAGAAGCGATCAGGCTGGGCGCCGATTATGTGGGCGGCATAGACCCCTCCTCCTTCGAACGCAATCCTGTGGCCCATATCGATGCAGTGTTCGAGCTGGCCACCCGATACGGCAAGGGCGTCGATCTGCATCTCCACGAGGCCGGTGAGCTGGGCGCTTTCTCGGTCGAGCTGATGACAGAGCGGACCCTTGCCCTGGGCCTGCAGGGCAAGGTCACCATCAGCCACGCCTTCTGCCTGGGCGAGGTGGACACGGCCTATCAGGACAAGCTGATCGAAGGGCTGGCCCGGGCGGATATCGCCATCGCCACCACGGCGCCGGCCAATCGCAACGTCCCACCCTATGAAAAACTGCGCGCAGCCGGCGTGAAGGTGACCGCCGGCAACGACGGCATCCGCGACACCTGGAGCCCCTACGGCAATGGGGACATGCTGCAGCGGGCCATGCTGATGGGGCTCAGATACCGCTGGCGCCAGGACAGGGAACTGGCCCAGGCGCTGCATGCCATTACTTATGGCGGCGCCGAGGTGATGGGGCTGAAAGACTATGGCCTGGCGGCGGGCTGTCAAGCGGATCTGGTGTTGGTGGATGCAAAGGTGGCGGCCGAAGCCATCGTCGAGCCGCCGCTGGCCCGCACCGTGTTCAAGGCCGGCAGGCTGGTCGCCGACCGGGGCGAATGCCTGTTTTGAACAGACTCATACGCTAGCCACCATGCTATTTAATGGCGCGCAGGAGCGGATAGGGAGTCCTCACGCCGACTCGCCGTAACCCCCTCCCTGGGGGCTCGACGGCGCCATCTGACCGCCATGGATGGCGGAAATGTCGAAAATGCAGGAGCATTTTTCGACCATGGCGCCAACGGCCGGCTTGGAGGATCTCCCCATCCTCCCTCACCAGACACTGACGGAGCACAAATCAATGAAAACCACCAAGATCACCGCCAAGTACGTTATCGGTTTCAAGGACGGCGGCCACCATATCTACGAGCAGGGCGAACTGGTCTATCGCGGCAACACCGTGCTGTTTGTCGGCCACGGCTATCAGGAACCGGTCGATGAAACCCTCAACATGGGCAACGCCCTGGTCGGCCCCGGCTTTATCGATCTGGACGCGGTCGCCGATCTGGATTCCACCGTGCTCGCCTTCGACCATCAGCCCGGCTGGAAAAAAGGCCGCCTGCCCGCCAGCGACTGGCAACGGCGCGAGACCTACACCGACGCCGAGCTGGACTTCAATAAGCGCTATGCCTTCAGCCAGCTGCTGTTGAATGGCATCACCACCATAGCGCCGATCACCTCCATCCTGTACCGGGAGTGGGCCGAAACCGCCGACGAATTCCGCCGCGCCGCCGATATCGCCACCGGACTGGGGGTGCGCGCCTATTTGGGGCCGGCCTACATGTCGGGCTACGGTGTGGTCAACCCGGATGCCAGCTTCACCATGCGCTTCGACGAACAACGGGGACTCAAGGGGCTGGAAGAGGCGGTACGCTACGTAGAGCGGCTCGATCAGTACGATGACACCATAATGGGCATGCTGGCTCCGGACCGCATCGAGGGCTGTACTCCCGAACTGCTACGCCAGACCGCCAAGGCCATGCGCGCCCTGGATTGCCCCGCCCGGCTGCACAGCTGCCAGGGCGAGTTCGAACTGGAGATGGTGCACCAGTTGCATAACGGCATGTCGTCGGTAGAGCTGATGGCCGAGAATGAGCTGCTCGATCACCGCCTGCTGCTGCCCCACCTGCAGTTGCTGGGTGGCAAACATGCCACCCCCGAGAAAATCCGGCGGGAGCTGACATTACTCGGCCAAAGTGGTGCCAACGCGGTGATTTGCCCGCTGGTGGCCGGCCGCCATGGAAAATACTTCAACGGCGTCAGCCGCTTCCGGGAGGCCGGTATCAACATCAGCCTGGGTACCGATACCTTCCCGCCGGACATGATCCAGAACATGCATGTGGGCGCCATGCTCAGCCGGGTGAGCAGCGCTGATATCACCGAGGCCTCGGCGGCGGACTATTACAATATGGCTACCCTGGGCGGGGCCCGGGCCCTGGGCCGGGAGGACATAGGCCGGCTCTGCCCGGGCGCCAAGGCCGATATCATGGTGTTCGACTTCGACCGTATCCACACCGGCCAGGTATTCGATCCCATCACGGCCCTGGTGATCAACGGCAACGGACGGGATATCAAGGGGGTGATCGTCAACGGCGACAAGGTGGTATGGGACGGCCGGCTGGTAAAGCTCAATCTGGACCTGCAGCAGCTGCATCACCAGGCCCAGCAGCAGTTCGAGGGCTTTATCGCCAGCTACCCGGAACGCAGCCACCGGCATCCGCCGCTGGCGGAGATCTTCCCCCCCTCGTTTCCGACCAGCCGAGGCTGAGCCGCATGCCCCGCCGCCAGGGGCATGTTTGCAGGACACTCATAGGGTTAAAACCGGCCTTCAGCCAGTCCGCTGTTCGGCAAACAGGGCCACAAAGTCGGTGGCCTGCTCTTCCTCCTGGGTCAGATCCAGGCTGGACTCCAGGTTGTCCAGATGCTGACGCATTGACAGCACCGCGGCTTCCACATCACCGGCTGCCAGCAACTCGAGCAGATGGCTGTGTTCGTCACAATGGCATTCATGGGCCCGGCTGTCCTTCTGATACATGCTGACGATCAGCGAACATCTGGCCACCAGCCGTTCCAGCATCTCGGATAACACCTGGTTGCCCGCGATACGTGCCAGCTCGAGATGAAAACGCGCGGCCAGCTGCACGGCAGCGGGTCGTTTGCCCTCTTCCACCGCCTGCCTTTCGTCTTCGATCAGCTTTTTAAGCACGGCCAGATCGGCCTGTTTGGCCCTGCCGGCGGCAAGCGCAATCGCCTCCGCCTCCAGCAGCTGGCGCACGACAAACACATCGGCGGCTTCCTGCTGGCTGGGGCAGGCTACCATGGCCCCTTTGTTGACCACTATGCTGACCAATCCCTGATGACTGAGTTCCAGCAAGGCATCGCGCACATGGTTGCGGTTGGCGTTCAGGGCATCGGACAGCTTGAGCTCGACCAGACGGGTGCCGGGGGCAAGGCGTTGCTCGACAATGGCCTGGCCTATCGCCGCGACGATACGACGGATTTCCTTTTTCTTTGCAGTTGACAATGGTCGCTCCAACACCCAAAAAACACCGCTGTTAATGGGGAATTATGTTAACAAAACCTGACCACAGGGACCAGAGCAAGCGCTCAGCCCCAACGGCTCACACCCTGGTAGCTGCCGTCCAGCAACTCGGTCACAAAGGCGGAGGGCCGCTGTTCATCGGCCAGCAAAAATACCTGTTCACGGGCCCGGGTCAGACCCACATAAAACAGCCGCCGCTCTTCCGCATGGGCATAGGATTCAGACGCCGGCAGCAACAGTTCCAGCAATTCCTGGCCGGCCTGCTCGGCCGGAAAACCGAATCTACCCCTGGTCAGGCCCAGGATCACCACCGCATCCGCTTCCTTGCCTTTGGCGCCATGCAGGGTCTGGGCGGTCAGCTGCAGTTGCGGATAGGCCTGACGCAGGGCGGACATCCGCTGCTCATCGGGCAGCCCGAAGCGAAAGCGAGCCAAAAGATACACCCGGGCTTCCGGTGAGCGGCCGGCGATTTGTCCCAGCAGCTGCTGCAGCCGGAGCTGCTGTGCATCCGGTCGGTTGGCGCAGTGCAACACATGCACACAAGGCGCCTCGCTACGGCTGTGGGTCGTCAAGCGCTTGGTCAGCTGGGCCGGGTTGCGGGTGACGAACCGGCTGGCGACCGCTTCGATGCGGTTATTGAAGCGGAAAGTCTTGTCGAGGCAGGTGACGGCGGTGGCGCCGAAATAATCGGCAAAGCCGGTGGTCAGGCCGACATCGGCGCCGCTGAAACGGTAAATCGCCTGCCAGTCGTCGCCCACGCAGAACAGCGACAGCTCGGGAGCCGCATCGCGCAGGGCGCTCAGCAACTCGGCCCGGGGACGGGAAATATCCTGGAATTCATCGACCAGGATATGGCGCCAGGGCACGGTGAAACGGCCGCTCCGCACATAGTCGGTGGCGCGCGCTATCATATCGTCGAAGTCGATATGCCCGGCGGCCATCAGCTCCTCCCGATAACGGGCAAGCAAGGGCCGCATCAAATCCAGCTGCTCGACCAGCAACGGCGTGAGCGTGTCCGTCTGCGGTTCGCCATAGATCTTGAGTGCGGATACCAGCGGTGCCCATTCCCGGGCCAGCCGCTCCGGATCGACCGCCGACACCGATTGACCCTGCTGCCGGCTGAGCCAGTTCAGCAGTCGTTCGAGGTAGTCTTTATGCTCGCACAGCGCCGTCAGCCACCCGCTCAGGTGGGCCTGTCGGGCCGCCTCGCTCTGGGCCAGGGGGCTGAGTATCGGAGCCTGTCCTTCCACTCGGGTAACGATCATCAGCCCCAGGGCATGAAAGGTGCTGACCTTGATCTCCCGGGTCGACGCCTGGGAAGTGAGCCGTTCGGTCATTTCCGCCGCCGCTTCCGTGCCGAAGGCCAGCATCAGCAATTGTTCGGGGTCGGCCAACTTGGCTGCCAGCAGATAGGCGGCCCGCGCCACCATCACACTGGTCTTGCCACAACCGGCCCCGGCCAACACCAGGTTATGATCCTCATCGGTTACACAGGCCAGACGCTGACGTTCGGTCAGGGGGTGCGCCTCCAGGGTATCAAACAGCCAGGCAAAACGCGCCAGTGCAGCGGTGATATATTCCTGGCGACGGGCATCCCGCCAGTCATCGCCGGCCCGGGCCAGGGTGTCGATCAATTCAAAGGCCGCCCGCTGCCGGTCTTCCAGCACCCCGTCGGCCGGCGGTCGGCGCCAGCGGGCCAGCTCATCCGCCGCTTGTTGCTGGAGCCGTCGCCAGCGCGACTGACGCAGATAGCCCCGCTCCAGCTGTTCCAGGCAAGACTCGGCCAGGGGCTCGACCCGGGCCAGATGATGCCGGTACCAGCCCCGGGTGACAGCCAGCGCCAGGCGTTTCGCCTGTGCCCTGGGCAACCAGGCGAGCTCTATCCCGCCCTGGCTGCAGAACAGCCGCAACCGGCAGAACAGGGGGCCACTCAGCCGGGCCGGGGGCGCGGTCAATTCATCCCAGCTCAATCGGTGCTGTTCGCCTTTCAGGTGGATCAACAGCCCCTCCGGCCGCAGTTCGGTAGCCAGGAAGGGGTGGTTAAACAGGGGGGCGAGCCAGTGGGCCCGATAAATCTGCATGATGTCGCCTTATACCAGGGTGTTGATCAGCTCACCCAGGATCATGTGGGTTTTGACCATCCTGATATTCGGGATCTGTTCAATCTGCAGACGCACCGCATCCAGACGGGCCATGGACTCGGCCTCCACATAGACCAGCATGTCGGTATCGCCGCTGATGGTATAACAGAGTTTGACTTCGGGTATGGTGCGCAGCACGGTCGCATATTGCTCGCAACGATGAATATGGTAGTACAGCTCGAAATAAGCCCGGATACCCGCATTGGGGCTGCCGATGCGGGCATGATACCCCCTGATGATCCCCCTTTCTTCCAGGCTCCGGATCCGCTCCGACACGGCCGAGCGAGACAGGTTCACCTCGCGGGCGATGCCGGCCACCGCCATGCGGGCGTTTTCTGCCAGCAGGGACACGATCTTCTGGTCGAACTTATCCACTCCACCCCCTCTTCCCCGAAACCCGACAAATGCAGGTAAAAAGCGACGGATCGCCATGCTCAAGCGGCATTCTGCCAAGCTTAAATATTATCGTTTGGCGCTAATATAACAGAATTCTCGGACATGGAATCGAAACAAGATGGGCCGTTTGAACAAGGAACTGGGGTTGCTGCAGGGCACGGGCATGATGGCAACCTCTCTGCTGGGTACGGGTATCTTCGTGGTACCGGCGGTGGCCGCCGGCATAGCGGGAACCAGCTCATTGTGGGCCTGGCTGTTGTTGATGGTGCTGGTGCTGCCGGTCGCCTTCACCTTTGCCCGCCTGGGCCAGAGCTATCCGCATGCAGGCGGTGCGCCGCACCTGATCGGCCGGGCACTCGGCCCTTCAATGGAAAAACTGGCGGCTTTCCTGTTTCTCGCCGTGCTGCCGGTGGGGCTGCCGGCGGCGCTGACCCTGACCGCCGGTTTCTGGCATGCGCTGTTCGCGCTGTCGAACACCCAGGATCTGCTGATACAGCTTGGCACCCTCGGACTTATCCTGTTGCTCGGCAGCCGCAAGACCAGCGCCTCGGGCTTGGTGCAGTTACTGATTGCCCTGGCCATAGTACTGCTGTTGCTGGCTATCTGGTGGGCGGGCGAGCTGCTGGCCGCCAGACCCGCCTTTCCCGCCCTGACTCAGGTGCAATGGCAGCTAATGCCAGCGGCCCTGGCGGTGATGTTCTGGTGCTATGTGGGGCTGGAGGCCTTTACCCATATGGGCGAGGAATTCAGGAATCCGCAGCGGGATTTTCCCCTGGCGCTGTTGTTCGGCGTGCTGCTGGCCGGGCTGGTCTATCTGGGCTGCGCCCTGGCGGTGATCAAGTTCGGGGTATTCGGCGACGAGCTGACCAACACCACCTCCATTCCCGTGCTGATGGCCGGGCTGTTCGGCGAGCAGGCCAGGTGGGCCGCGGCCCTGGTCGGCTACCTGGCCTGCTTTGCCAGCATCAATATCTATGTTCAGGGCTTTGCCCGCCTGCTGTGGAGCCTGGCGGACGAAGGCAAACTGCCGGCCGGTCTGGCACGGCGCAACCGCCATGGCGCGCCCTTTACCGCCTTGACCTGGGTGATTGGAGCCTGTGCCTTGTGCGTGATGGCGGCCTGGCTGTTCCGGCTGCCGTTGGAGGTGCTGATCCGTTACGCCAACGGCAACTTTATCCTGGTCTACGGACTTGCGATGGTGGCCGGCGTCAGGTTGCTGCACGGTGTGTACCGGGGACTGGCGCTGATCGGCAGCCTGCTGTGCCTGGGGGTGTTCGTGTCGCTGGGGCTGGAAGCCGCCTATGCACTGACACTGGGCGCCGGCTTCATCGGCTGGCGTTATTGGCACGGACGCGGCAATATCCGCCCGCTTGGCCCCATTCATAAGGACAGCTGATCCGATCGCCTGCCGTTTCCTTGTTCTTTCTTTGACCTTTATCACAACGAATGTCCCCTAGGGGACATGGTTCGGCCCGCCGGCCGGCGCCTATGATGAATCGTCACTGGAAGACGAGGAAACCACATGGAAAAAATACTGACCCCCAAGGCAGATCGGCTGCCGATCGGCTGGCTCAAGCTGGCGATATTTGGCGGCGCCCTGTTGCTGCTCACCCTGCTGGGTGCCAACAGCGGCGCGACTGATACCGGTTTTGGCTGGTTTGCACTGCTGCCCACCCTGGTGGTGCTCGGGCTGGCGCTGCTCACCCACAGGACCCTGGAGCCCCTGCTCGCCGGTACCCTGGTCGGCTTTGTCATGGTCGCTCCCGGCCACGCCCTGCAAAACTTTGTCGCCAGCTCGCTGGAAGTGATGCAAGGGCCCATCATGGGTTGGCTGATCCTGGTATGCGGCCTGCTGGGCAGCCTGACAGCCCTGCTGCAGTTTTCCGGCTCGACCCTGGCGTTCAGCGATGCGCTCGGACGCTACATCAAGCGCCGCTCGCACGCCCTGATGGCCAGCTGGCTGCTGGGCATCGCCATCTTTATCGACGATTACCTCAATGCACTCACCGTCAGCACCGCCATGCGCAAACTGTCGGACCAGCTCAGGATCTCCCGGGAAATGCTTGCCTATGTGGTGGACTCCACCTCGGCGCCCGTGTGCCTGATCATTCCCTTCTCCACCTGGGTGATTTACCTGGCGGGATTGCTCGAAGCCAATGGGCTGGCGGCGGAAGGCACCGGTTTCAACTATTACCTCGGCCTGCTGCCCTATCTGATCTACCCCTGGGTCGCGTTGCTGCTGGTGCCCGCCGTGGCCTACGGCCTGGTGCCCACCTTTGGCGCCATGAAACAGGCGGAAAACAGGGCCGCGGCCGGAGACGGCAACCATCAATCCGAAGCTGATAACGACACCCGACAGCCGCCCCGGCTGATCAATTTTGTGCTGCCGGTCCTGACCCTGCTGCTGGCCACCTGGTATTTCGATATCGACGCGCTGATGGGGGTGGGTTGTGCCTTGGTGGTCAGCCTGGTGCTGTACCGGGTTCAGGGGCTGGCCAGCCTGCCCCGGCTGTTTGATGAAATCCTCCACGGCGTCGGCACCATGCTGCTGCCCCTGGGTATTGTTTTCGCCGCCTTTGTGCTGCAGGCGGTCAACGAACAGCTGGGCCTGGCACCTTACCTGATAGACACCATCACCCCCTATATGAATGCCCGCTGGCTGCCGGCCCTCAGCTTCCTGGTGCTGGCGGCGCTGACCTTTGCCACCGGTTCCTTCTGGGGTGTCTATGCCATTGCCTTTCCGATCATGATCCCCCTGGCCCAAGCACTGAATGCCGATATGGCGCTAACCCTGGGCGCGCTGATCTCCGCCGGCGCCTTCGGCAGCCACGCCTGCTTCTTCGGTGACTCCACCGTGATATCCGCCAAAGGCTGCGGTATCACTCCCATGCAGCATGCCCTGACCCAGCTGCCCTACACCCTGATAGCGGCAGCGATCACCACAGTCCTGCTCTGGCTGCTGGCATAACTCTATTTACCAAAGGAGACCCCATGAAACGCACCGGATTTGCCTTTCACGAAATATGCATGTGGCACGATGCCGGCCCCTGCTCCGTCTTTGACCAGCCCGGCGGCTTTGTCCAGCCCGGCGCCGCCGCCGAGCACCCGGAAACCAAACGCCGGCTGCGCAACCTGCTGGCGGTAAGCGGCCTGCTCGAACAACTGGAGCCGATCAAGGGAGGGCCGGCGGCCCGGGAAGACCTGCTGCGCTTCCACACCGAACGCTATATCAATACCCTGGAAACCATGAGCGAACAGGGCTTCGGCAATGCCGGCCAGTATGCGCCTTTCCGCCAGGATGCCTTCCCCATCGCCTGCCAGTCGGCCGGCCTGGCCATGGCCACGGTGGAGGCGGTGCTCAGGGGGGAGCTCGACAACGGTTATTGCCTGTCGCGACCGCCCGGACACCATGCCGAGGCCGATCGAGGCATGGGGTTCTGCCTGCTCGGCAATATCCCCATCGCCATCAGAGCGGCCCAGGCCAAGGGCCTGGTCCGCAAGGTGGCGGTGATCGACTGGGATGTGCACCACGGCAACGGCACCCAGCAGGCGTTTTATCGCGACGCCGAGGTGCTCACCATCTCGCTGCACCACGACAACAATTATCCAATCGACTCGGGCGGAACAGGGGAACGCGGTGAAGGCAGTGGCTGGGGCAACAACCTCAATATTCCCCTGCCTGCCGGCTCGGGTATCGGCTGCTACCTGGCGGCCATGGATCAGCTGGTGATCCCAGCACTGGATCGATTCCGACCAGAGCTGATCCTGGTTGCCTGCGGCTATGATGCCAGCGCCATGGATCCCCTGGGCTGCATGCTGCTCAACGCCGACAGCTTCGGCAGCCTTACCGCCCGGGTGATGGCTGCCGCCGAGCGTCTATGCGGCGGCCGGCTGGTGATGGTCCATGAGGGCGGGTATTCCGAAGGCTATGTGCCCTTTTGCGGCCACAGGGTTATAGAAACCCTGAGCGGCAGCGAGATACATGTGCCCGATCCGGCCGGGGCCGATATCGCCCGCTGGGGCCAGCAGCCGCTACAGGCCCATCAGTCGGCCCTGCTGGAAAGCCTGCAGCCACTGCTGCAGGATATACGACCTTAGCAGACATTCCTGGCCGGCCCCTGACGCTGGCCAGGACTTGCCCCGGATGTTACCTTTTACTTACCACCCAAACGACAATGCCTTTTATCAACACCATGCGTCCGGATATCGCCCCCGCCTCGCTGGCACCGCTGGCCCGGGTGCTGGCCGCCATTAACTCAGAACAGTTTCTGCCACAGCTGAGGGCCTGCCTGGAGGATTACTTTCCCGGTATCGATCTGGTGCTGTGCCGGCTGCATGTCCATCGGCGCCCGGATATCCTGCTGCACAACCTGAGCGATCGGCAGTGGCGCAAGACCCTGCACCCCTATTGCGCCGGCATGTACCTGCTGGATCCCTTCTATCAGCATTGGCTCAACCGAGCGACACAGGGGGTATTCACCCTTGACGAAATCGCCCCCGGGGGCTTTCGTCATTCCGAATATTTCTCCACCTACTATACCGAGCTGGGGCTGCACGATGAGCTGATGTGTTTTTTCGCCGGCGACCAGATGGGCTCCCTCGCCTTCTCGTTCGGCTTCTACCGGCGACCCGACAGCCTCGACAAGCAGACGCTGAGCACCCAGATGCGCTATCTGTTTCCCCTGCTGCAGGCCTTGTTGGAGCAGCACCAGTGGCAATGGCAGAGTCAGCAGGAAGAAAGTGCACATCAAGGTCTGGCAACCTTTGCCGCGGGACAGCTGAGCGAACGCGAGCAGGAAGTAACCCGGCTGATCCTGCAGGGCTACAGCTCAAACGCCATCGCCGAACACCTGTCCATCAGCCCGGGCACGGTCAAGAACCACCGCAAACATATCTACAGCAAGCTCGGCATCAACAGTCAGTCGATGCTGTTTCAACTGTTTCTGCAGCATCAGGGGGTGAACACCCTCTGAACACAGTAAACACCTAACGCTCAGTTAGTCGCCATAGATATCAAAATCAAAGTATTTAGCGTTAATTTCCTGGTATTTTCCGCTCTCTCGCAGCCCGGTAATGGCCTTGTTCAACATGTTTTTTAAGTCAGTATTCTGTTTTCTTACCGCAATACCGGAGCCTTCACCAAACCAACGGGAATCAGTAATGGTGGGCCCGACGAGACTGAAGTTATGCCCGCCCTCTTTTTTCAGCAACCCTTCCTGGATAGCCAATACATCAGACAACACAGCATCTACACGACCTGAACGTAAGTCCAAATAGGCTTCATCCGTGCTGCCATAGCGCACTATGTTAACGTCACTGCCGAAGTTATCGGTAATATACTTGTCGTGAGTCGTCGCCCGTTGCACACCTATTTTTTTATCTTTCAGCCCTTCGGGGGTAATGCTGAGGGGGGAATCATTGGGTACCACAAAACGGTTGGGAACCTTGGAATATTTATCGGTGAAGTCCACTGCTCGCTTGCGTTCTTCAGTAATAGCCATGGCCGCGATAATGGCGTCATACTTTCTTGCCAGCAGGGCCGGTATAATGCCATCCCAATCCTGGGCAACCAGCTCACATTTCACCTGCATTTCCTCACATAAGGCGTAAGCCAGATCGATATCAAAGCCGGCAAGGGTGCCATCTTGCTGAGTGTAAGAAAACGGAGGATAGGCACCTTCCACTCCAAAGCGAACAGTTTCCCATTTTTGCGCTAGCGCACCGGGGGCGGTAGCCAGGGCAGCGGTCAACAGCATGGCTTTCGTTATGCGTCCTTTCATAATCTACTCCATTCTAAGGATTGGTAATCGGTCACGCCAAGGCATAAAATCATTTACAATAAAATAACAAATGAACAATAACACCTGATACTATTGCTAGCAATACATGGGTGATTTAGGGAAGCGATATGTTTACGACCGGGCTGAGCGCCGCATATGTAGTGGGATTTGACGGGGCTAAACACGTACTGTGGCGCAACGGACAGGTGGTATTTAAGGGCGATACCATTATATATGTGGGACGAGATTATCAGGGTAGGGTCGATCGCTGGCACCACTACGGCCAGGCCCTCATCGGCCCAGGCTTTATTGATCTGGACGCGTTGAGCGACCTGGACTCAACAATACTGACCTATGACGGCAATGAAGGCTGGCGAATGGGCCGCCAGTGGAGCGAAGACTATCTGGTGGCGGGCCCGCACGAAAGCTACACACCCGAACAAGAACGCTTTAAATACCGCTATGCCTTTACCCAGCTCATTCGCAATGGCGTTACCACGGCAATGCCCATCACCTCCATGTATTATCGCCAATGGGCCGAGACCTATGATGAATTCCGCGGCGTAGCCGAAGAAGCTGCAGCCCTTGGTATCAGGGCCTACCTTGGTCCCTGCTATATGAGTGGCATGACCTATTTTACTCGCCAGGGCGAGCGACGGGCTCACTGGGATGAGCAGAAAGGCTTAAGCGGACTCGCTGAGGCAGAACGCTTTTTTCATAACTACCACAACAGCAACAACGGCTTGATTCAGGGGGCCTTGTTACCTGACCGCATTGAAACTTGTACACCGGCATTGCTGTCACGCACTGCTGCGCTGAGCCAAGAGCTTGATGCCCCGGTACGCTTACACTGCTGCCAGTCGGTCACCGAGTTTGAAACTGTGCTTGCGTTACGCGGCCATACCCCCTTAGGCTGGCTGGAATCACTTTCCTTACTTTCTCCCCGAGCCATCTTACCTCACGGCATCTACATTAGCGGCCACCCTATGGTTAGCGTTAACAATCAGGATGATATTATCCGCCTGCGAGATTACCAAAGCACCGTAGTGCACTGCCCTATTGTATTTGCCCGCGATGGTGAAGCCCTGAACTCCGTTGGCCGATACCTGAAACAAGGGATAAATCTTGCCATGGGGACCGACACCTTCCCGGCCGATCCCATAGATAACCTCCGACAGGGCTACAACATAGCCCGGTTGCAGGAATTTCCTGAACATCATACCCAGGTGCTGGACTTGTATAACGCAGCCACCCTTGGTGGCGCGAGGGCACTGGGCCGGGAAGACCTAGGACGGCTAGCGCCAGGGGCAAAAGCCGATATTACCGTTTTTGATCTTGGCGGTTTTCACATCGGCCCCCTATTCGATCCAATCAAGAACCTGATCTTGTCGGCCACCGGGAGAGACTGCAAGGCCAGCTTTATCAATGGCCAATGTGTAATGAACGACTTTATCGTGCAAGGAAGCGATGAGACAGCGTTGCAAAGACAAGCGTCTGAACAGTATCAGGTATTAATACAGAGTCACAGTCAGCGGGCGTTTGATAATCCGCCGTGGCGTTCCTTGATTACCCCCACCCTGCCCTATGCCGATGAACAAGGTGCACAAATGCCACTGTGTGATTGATGCGTTACCCGAGCAGGATAACAGGGCTCGTAACATGGCGGGAAACCGGTAACCTATGACACTTCACCCCCCTCTCTGGTGGCCTGATAGCGTGTCTAGATGTCGCATCTCACCCTCGCCCCTGGCCTGCGGTTAGTCCAGCCGTTTCCTGAAACGCCTGGCCGCCACCACCAGTCCCAGCAAGGTAAAGCCCGCCAGCCAGAGGGCGTCGGGCGCCAGCGCCGGCAGATCCGCATCGCGCAGCAGTATGCCCCGGGCCAGCCGCATGTAATGGGTCGCGGGCAGTCCCTCCGC
This sequence comes from Zobellella maritima, assembly GCF_003075035.1. GTDB lineage: Bacteria > Pseudomonadota > Gammaproteobacteria > Enterobacterales > Aeromonadaceae > Oceanimonas > Oceanimonas maritima. The sequence goes on from NZ_QCZE01000001.1 coordinate 2,252,526, forward strand.
CAGCCACTGGGCAACCAGCGGCATACCTTCATAGGGAAACATAAAGCCGGACAGCAGGATCGAGGGGATCAATACAAACACCGTCATCTGCATGGCCTGCAGCTGGCTCTGGGCCAGGGTGGAGATCACCAACCCCAGCACCAGGCTGGCGGCAATAAACAGCAGGGTGGCCAGCAACAACTGCAGCGGGCTGCCGTTGAACGGCACGGAGAAAATGAAATAACCCAGGCCGAGGATGATCACCAGCTGCACCAGGCCGGCGAATATATAGGGGACTATCTTGCCGATCATCAGCTCCATCGGCCGCACCGGGGTGGTGATCAGCAGCTCCAGGTTGCCCCGCTCCCGCTCGCGGACGATGGCCGAGGCGGTAAACAGCACCATGGTCATGGTCAGGATCACCCCGATCAAGCCGGGGATGATATTGACCGCCGCCCGCCGCTCCGGATTGAACAACAGAGACACCTCGAAGTTGCCCTGCGGGCGGACCTGGCGCGGATCCTCGGGCAGATTCGCCAGTTGCAGTATGGCACTGGCAATCAGGGTATCCGAGCCATCCACCAGCCACTGGCCCAGAGGCCGGTCGTCCTGCCGGCGCCGCTCGAGATCGGCCGGCAGGATCAGCGCCGCCCGCACCCGGCCGGCGACAATCGCCGTTTCGGCCTCATCCGGGTGAAGGAACCGCTCGCTGAAGGTAATCAGCTGACTGGCGCCCAACCGGGCCACCCATTCCCGACTCTGGCCGGTGCCGGCCTGATCCACCAGCGCCACCGGGATATCCCGCACCTTGGTATTGATGGCATAACCAAACAGCAACAGCTGGATAAGCGGTACCATCACCACCATGGCGAAGGTCAGCCGATCCCGTGACAGCTGGCGAAACTCCTTCATCATCACCGCCTGGATACGTCTCAGGCTGTTCATGGTCTCCCCCGCCCGCCGGTACAGCTGACAAATACATCTTCCAGGTTGGGACGTACCCGGTTGATCTCGGCCCCGGCCAGCAGCTCCGGCAGGCGCTGCCGCAGCCAACCGGCCGGGTCATCAATCTGCGCCGCCACCAGCACCCGTAGTCTCAACCCCAGCTGGGCAACGGAACGCACACCGTCCAACGCCAACAGCCGGGTTTTCAGCTCGCGCAAGCCGGGGACGGCCACTTCCAGCACGCTGACCCCCATGTCGGTCATCAGTTGCTCCGGGGAACCATCAGCGCGCTTGACACCGTTTTCCAGGATGGCCAACCCATGACAGCGCTCGGCTTCATCCATATAGTGGGTGCTCACCAGTATGCTGGTGCCGCCTTCGCACAGATCAAACAGTTTCTCCCAGAAATCCCGCCGGTTCTCCGGATCCACCGCCGAAGTCGGTTCGTCGAGTAACAGCAGGTCCGGCCGGTGCAAGGTGGCGGCGGCCAGTGCCAGTCGCTGTTTCTGGCCACCGCTCAGGGTGCCCGCATAACGACGGGACAGGGACTCCAGCTCATAGCTGCCCAGCAGTTCGCGAATACGATCGCGGGCAGCCTTGGCCCCCAGGCCGTAGACCTGGCCGACAAAGGCCAGGTTTTCCTGCACCGACAGGTCCTCATAGAGGGAAAACTTCTGGGTCATATAACCGACCCGGCGACGCAGGGCTTCGGCCTGCTCGGGGATGGCCAGCCCCAGCACGGCCATCTCGCCGGCAGTGGGCAACAACAGGCCGGTCAGCATGCGGATACAGGTCGACTTGCCGCTGCCGTTGGGACCGAGGAAGCCGTAAATGGTGCCGCCGGGAATAGTCAGATCCAGCCGGTCAACGGCGACAAGCTCGCCGAAACGACGGGTCAGCCCCCGGGTACGAATGGCCGGCTCACTCATCAGCATATACCTCCGGCAAGGCTTGGGCCGGGATCCCGGAAGGCAGCCCCGCAGCGTGAGCGGGCAGCTGTACCTTGACCAGATACATGAGCCGGCTGCGTTCACCCTCGGTCAGGGCATAATAGGGGCTGAATGCCGGCTCGGTGGCTATCCAGCTTAAACGACCATCATAAGGCGCCTCGATGCCGTCTACCCATACCCGCAGCGCATCACCAATGTGGAGTCCGGTGCGCTTATTGGCCGGCACATAGATACGGGCATAGGGTGCGCCCTCAGCCTGCAGCACCGCCACGACCGCGCCCCTGGCTACCCGATCGCCTACCTGATAGGGCAGGCTTTCCAGGATACCGGCCCGGCTGGCATGCACGGCAAGTTCATCCAGGTGATAGCGGGACAGGGCCAGTTCGGCCTGGATGGCATCCCGGGCCGCGTAGGCGGCATCGATATCTTCGATCCGGTTACCCGCCACCTGCCTGGCCAGCCGCTGCCGGGCACCCTCTATCCTGGCCTGAAGCTGATCATGGTCGGCCCGCACCCGGTCCAGTTCGGCCTGGCTCGCCAGCCGGCGGGCCGCCAGGGTGCGGATACGTCCCAGGTTACGTGCCGCCTCCGGCAACAATGCCTGAAACCGGGCCAGCTCGGCGCGGGACGCCTTGATATCCTCGGCCCGGGCGCCCGCCAACAGCCGGGCCAACTCAGCCTCGACCTGGCGCAGCCGGGCCTGCTGGCGATTCAGTTCAAGCTGCTGGCGGGCGTCATCAAGACGCACCAGCAACTCCCCGGCAGCAACCCTTGCTCCCTCCGCCACCGGTAGCTCAAGCACCAGCTCGTCGGCGGTGGCGGTCAGCTCGATACGATCCCGCTCCAGGGTACCGAGCCAGCGCTCATCCGGAACAGGCCCACAGGCAGCGAGCAAGAAACTGAAAATCCACAGGACCAGGCAAAGCGAATACGGCATATCAGTGTCCAATGAAGCTTATGGGTTGAGCTTAGCCGAAGTGTGCGAGGGATTGATTGCGATGGATCAGGATTGGCTGCAATGAGCCGGCTGCGCAGCACAGCGTTATGCCTGAAGAGGCCCGGTTGTTGACAATGGGCTCACATCAAGGGGGTAAAGGCGATCATACCAAGGAATGTTCCCACGCTGAGCGTGGGAACCAGTGCCAGGGGTGTTAGTGGTTGGCCAGGTGCTCTGCGTGAAAGCGCAGGTGATCCTCGATAAAGCTGGCAATAAAGTAATAGCTGTGATCGTAACCGGGCTGCATACGCAGGGTGAGGGCCGCGCCCGCCTGCTCGGCGGCCTGGGCCAGCGCCTGGGGCTTGAGTTGCTCGGCCAGAAAATTGTCTGCTTCACCCTGATCCACCAGGATCGGCAATGTGCAGCCATGCTCTTTCAGCAACAGGCTGGCGTCATACCGGGCCCAGGCCTGCCTGTCGTCCCCCAGATAGGCACCCAGCGCCTTGTGGCCCCAGGGGCAGTCGCTCGGGTTGGAGATGGGTGCGAAAGCCGAGACCGACACAAACCGCTCGGGATTGCGCAGCGCCAGCACCAGGGCACCGTGCCCCCCCATGGAATGACCGCTGATGGCGCGGCGACCATCCAGCGGCAGCTCGGCCTCCACCAGCGCCGGCAATTCGCTCAGCACATAGTCATACATATGGTAGTGGCGACTCCAGGGAGCCTGAGTGGCATTGACATAGAAGCCGGCACCCAGACCCAGATCATAGGCACCGTTTTCATCATCGGCCACGCCTTCGCCACGGGGGCTGGTATCGGGGATGATCAACGCCACTCCCAACTCGGCCGCCACCCGCTGGGCGCCTGCCTTGCTGGAAAAGTTTTCATCGCTGCAGGTCAGGCCCGACAGCCAGTAAACGGCGGGCACCTTGCCCTGCTCCGCCTGGGGCGGCAGAAACACCGAAAACTGCATGGAGCAGTTAAGGGCGGCGGAGTCGTGCTGGTAGCGGATTTGGCGACCGCCAAAGCTTTTTTGCTCTTGTATCAGTTGCATTATTTCCCCTTCGGGGAGCTGTAAGCTTCAAGCCATCAGCTGTAAGGCGCCCTGTACGGCTTGCAGGCAAACGCCGTGCCTGCAAGCCACCATGTTTGTCTTACAGCTTAAAACTGACGGCTTACAGCTGCCTTTAAGTTTATTTATCGTACAGGATCACCGAACGGATCGACTTGCCTTCGTGCATCAGGTCGAAGGCATGGTTGATATCTTCAAGACCCATGGTGTGGGTGATGAAGGTATCCAGTTCGAATTCGCCGTTCAGGTACTGCTCGACGATACCCGGCAGCTGGGAACGCCCCTTGACACCACCGAAGGCGGAGCCTTTCCATACCCGGCCGGTCACCAGTTGGAACGGACGGGTGGAAATTTCCTGACCGGCGCCGGCGACACCGATGATCACCGATTCACCCCAGCCCTTGTGGCAGCATTCCAGGGCGGAACGCATCACCTTGACGTTACCGATACACTCGAAGGAATAGTCCACGCCGCCATCGGTCAGCTCGACAATCACATCCTGGATCGGCTTGTCGTAGTCGTTGGGGTTGATGCACTCGGTCGCGCCCAGCTTCTTGGCGATATCGAACTTGTCTTCATTGATGTCGATGGCGATGATGCGGCTGGCCTTGGCCATGGCCGCACCGATGATCACCGCCAGGCCGATGCCGCCCAGGCCGAATACCGCCACGGTATCGCCTTCCTGCACATTGGCGGTGTTCTTGACCGCGCCCATGCCGGTGGTTACGCCACAGCCCAGCAGGCAGACTTTCTCCAGCGGGGCCGCCTTGTTGATCTTGGCCAGGGAGATCTCGGGCACCACGGTACGCTCGGCGAAGGTGGAACAGCCCATGTAGTGGAAAATCGGCTTGCCATCCTTGAAGAAACGGGTGGTGCCATCGGGCATCAGCCCCTTGCCCTGAGTGGCACGTACCGCCTGACACAGGTTGGTCTTGCCGGACTTGCAGAATTTGCATACGCCGCATTCGGCGGTATACAGGGGGATCACGTGATCACCCACTTCCAGACTGGTCACGCCCTCGCCGACCGCCTCGACGATGCCGCCGCCTTCGTGGCCGAGGATCGCCGGGAATATCCCTTCGGGATCATCACCAGACAGGGTAAAGGCATCGGTATGACAAACGCCGGTGGCGACGATGCGTACCAGCACTTCACCCTTCTGGGGCGGCATCAGATCCACTTCTTCGATGGAGAGCGGCTTGCCGGCTTCCCAGGCGACGGCGGCGCGGGTCTTGATCATGTCCATTACTTAACTCCCGTTATTTGCAGTGCAATAAATATAGTGGCCGGTGGCCGACGGGCAAGGAAGCATGCCTGATCCCGTGCCGAGCCACGACCGATAGCGCCATTGTATTACGTCGACGACTGATGATAATGGGGGGATACGAAAATGATTTTTACATCTGGGTAATAATGATGAAGTGGGAAGGACTCAACGAATTTGTCTATGTGGTGGAAACCGAGAGTTTTACCGCCGCCGCCAGGCGGCTGGAAGTCTCGGTAGCCCATGTCAGCCGGCGCATCAACCAGCTGGAGGACAGGCTCGGTGCCAAACTGCTGTACCGTACCACCCGCAAGCTCCGGCTGACCGAAGTCGGTCAGGTTTATTACCACCATGCCCGTAAAGTCCTGGATGATCTGGCCGAAGCCGAGCGGGCGGTGATGGCGATGGAAGGCAAACCCACCGGCACACTGCGTATCACTGCGCCCGTCTATTACGGTGAGCGCTTCCTCGCGCCCCTGGTCAACGATTTCCTGCTGCTCTATCCGCAACTGGAGCTGGAACTGATGCTCACCAACCAGGCGGTCGATCTGGTGGAAAAAGGCTTTGATCTGGCGATCCGCCTGGGTACCCTCGACTCCTCCAGCATGATGTGCCGCAAGCTTGCCCGGCGGACCCAGTATCTGTGCGCCTCCCCCGGCTACCTCGCCCGCCATGGCACCCCTCACACCCTGACCGAACTGGCACATCATCAGTGCCTGGCGGGCAGCCTGGATCACTGGCGCCTGGTGGAAGACGGCAAGCCCAAAAACCTGCGCCTGGGATCCGGCTGGCACTGCAACTCGGGATTGGCACTGAAAGACGCGGCATTAAAGGGCATCGGCATAGTGCAACTGCCCGATTACTACGTGCAGGAGGAACTGCGACAGGGCACCCTGGTCAGCCTGCTGGAGGAATACCGGCTTCCCGATGACGGCGTCTGGGTACTCTATCCCCATAATCGCCATCTGTCGCCCAAGGTACGGCTGCTGGTGGATTACCTGGTCGCCCGCCTGGGCAAGAAATAGCCGGCCCTATTCGCCGTCCAGCAGCCGGGCCCGCAGCCGGCTGACCGCCTGACTGTGCAGCTGGCATACCCGGGACTCGCTCACCCCGAGCACGGCACCGATTTCCTTGAGGTTAAGTTCTTCCTGATAATACAGGGCCATCAACAGCTTTTCCCGTTCCGGCAGGGCCTCAATCGCTGCCATCAGCCGCTGCCTTTGCTCTCCCTCGAGCAGGGCCGCAACCGGCGATGCCTGACCCTGCCCATCATCGCTGAACGGCTCCTCACCCAGCTCCTCATAGGGCAGCAGCTGACCATTGTTGGTGTCGTTGAGCAACTGCTGATAATCCCGCAGGCTGATCCCGAGCTCGGCGGCGATTTCCCGTTCTTCCGGTGGTCGTCCCAGACGTTGCTCCAGCCGGTGCACGCAGGCATCCACAGCGCGGCCACCACGCCGTACGCTGCGCGGCAACCAGTCACGGGTGCGCAGCTCATCGATCATGGCGCCGCGGACCCGTTGACTGGCAAAGGTGGTAAAGCTGGCACCGGCGCCGGCATCGAAGCGTCCGAAGGCGTCGAGCAGTCCCACCATACCGGCCTGGATCAGGTCATCCAGCTCTATGCTGGCCGGCAGCCGGACCTGCAGCGCCAGCGCCTGCCGTCTGACCATGGGATAATACTGCTCCAGCAGTATCCCCTGACTCATTTTGCCCTGTGCCGTGTACATGCTGTTACCTCTAGACGGCCCCCATGCCGGGAGGCCTGGCTGTCATGATATTCTTATCTGTTACTCGTCCCATTATCGGCAGCCATGCCGATTTATAATTTCCAAACAGACCCCATTATTGGTGGTTATTCCCGCCGTCAGCGCTCAGCGGTAGTTGAGGATCAGCTGCAGGCCCTGTACCGTCACCGCCTGGCGTTCACCCGGCGGCAATGCAAACCGAAACCGCAGAGGTACTTCCAGGCGCAGTCCGCTCGTGTCCGGAGCGCCCTCGGCGGCAGACAAGGCGATGCAGCGCTCGTCCTGACACAGCCAGGCCTGCAGCTGACGCCCGGTCGGAAGCTGATAACGCCAGCTCAGGCTCACCAGCCGCCGTCCGGCAAGCGACGCCGGCTCGGGTACCACCAGCGCCGCCGACACATATTGCCGCCCGGGCACCGCCACCCGCACCGCCGGGGCCTGCAATACCCAGCTGCCGGCGGCGGCCACGGCTCCGGTCGCCGTCAACAGTGTCGTCAGGAACAACAGGGGCAGCCATAGTCTCGGCCAGGATGCCGGTTTCAGGGCATGGTGCAGGCTCATTGACGCCCTCCTATCAAGCTGGTCACCCTCAGGGTACGATCATCGGGAATTTCGGCCTGGGACATCACCACCAGATAACTCAGGCGGCGGCGCAGGAAGCGGGCCAACAAGGCGCGCAGATTGTGCTGAACCACCAGCACCGGCGGCTCGCCGGCCGCCTCCTGACGGTCCAGTGCCGCCTGGGCCTGCTCCATCAGGGTATCGGCCAATCCCGGCTCCAGGGCTCCGCCCCCATTCAGGGCCTGCATCAACACCTGCTCCAGGCCGGCGTCCAGGCCGATCACATGCAGCTCGTTTTGTCCCTGGAACCACTGCTGGGTAATGCCCCGGCCAAGGCCGATGCGTACCAGCGCGGTCAGCTCGTGTACATCCGTCTGCCCCACCGCATATTCGGCCAGAGTATCGAGTATGGTTCCCATATCCCGGATCGAAACGTCTTCTTCCAGCAGGTTCTGCAGTATCCGCTGGAGCAGGGTCAGGGACACCAGCTTGGGCACCACCTCCTCCACCAGCGCCTTGTTCTCTTCTCCCAGCTTGTCGAGCAAATACTGGACCTCCTGGCGGCCGAGCATCTCGGCTGAATGACGTTGCAGCAGGTGATTGAGGTGGGTAGCCGCCACCGTGCTGGCGTCCACCACCGTATATCCATAGATCTGGGCATGTTCCCGCTGGCTGACGTCACTCCACACCGCCGGCAGACCAAAGGCCGGATCCCGGGTCGGGGAGCCCTCCAGCTTGCCGGTCACCTGCCCAGGATCGATGGCCAGCCACTGGCCGGGAAACAGCTCTGAGCGACCGATTTCCGCGCCCTTAAGGGTGATCACATAGCTATTGGGAGGCAACTCGAGGTTATCGCGGATATGCACCACGGGGGGCAGGAAGCCCACTTCCTGGGCAAATTTCTTGCGTACACTCTTGATGCGGCCGAGCAATTCGCCCTGCTGTCGCTGATCGACCAGCGGGATCAGCCGGTGTCCCACCTCCATACCCAGGGTATCTACCAGCTGCACATCGTCCCAGCTGGCTTCCGGCGACTCCGGCATCGGCGCGGGGGCATTGACTACCTCATCGACAATCTGCTGTTCCCGATTGCGTTTCATCCACCAGGCCAGGCCGCCCAACAGGGCGGTAAACAACAAAAACACCAGGTTGGGCATACCCGGCACCAGGCCCAGCAGGCCCAGCACACAGGCGGCGAGGATCAGCACCTGCGGGTTGACAAACAGCTGGCTGATCATCTGCTGGCCCACATCCTGCTCGGTATTGACCCGGGATACGGTCACACCGGCGGCGGTGGATATCACCAACGCCGGGATCTGCGCCACCAGGCCGTCACCGATGGCCAGCAACACATAGGTCTCGGCCGCTTCGCCAAAACCGAGATCATGCTGTAGCACCCCTATCATCAGGCCGCCCATGATATTGACCACCATGATCACCAGACCGGCCACCGCATCACCGCGAACAAACTTGCTGGCGCCGTCCATGGAGCCGTAAAAATCGGCCTCCTGGGAAACCTCGGCCCGCCGTCGGCGCGCTTCCTCCTCGGCAATCAGGCCGGCATTCAGATCCGCGTCTATGGCCATCTGCTTGCCGGGCATAGCATCCAGGGTAAAACGGGCTCCCACCTCGGCAATGCGGCCGGCGCCCTTGGTGATCACCATGAAGTTGATGATCACCAGGATCAAGAACACCACCAGACCCACCGCAAAGTTGCCGCCCACCAGGAACTGACCAAAAGCCTCGATCACCTTGCCGGCCGAATCACCTCCCTGGTGCCCTTCCATCAGCACCACCCGGGTTGATGCCACATTCAGCGACAACCGCAGCAGGGTGGTAAACAGCAGCACCGCCGGAAAGGCGGCAAAATCCAACGGCTTCTGGGTAAACATGCTGACCAGCAGCACCATGATCGCCAGCGCGATATTGAAGGTGAACAACAGATCCAGGGCAAAGGGCGGCAATGGCAATATCATCATCGACAGTATCATGATGATCAGCACGGGGCCGGCCAGCAGTTTCAGCTGCTCATGGCCCATCCCTTCAAATTGCGCCAGATAGCGGCTCAACACCTTCATTCAACCTCCTTCCGGGCCCGGGGATCGGCCAGTTCGGCGGGCACCGGCAAATCCCGCGGTGTCGCGGGCGGCTCCCCCCCCTCCGTTTGTACCCGTTTGAGCTGGAAGGCCCAGGCCATGACCTCTGCCACCGCGGTATACAGGGTCATGGGGATTTCCCGATCCAGGTCCACATGATGATACAGGGCCCGGGCCAGGGGCGGCGCCTCCAGCAAGGGCACCCTGTGTTCACGGCCCAGCTCGCGGATCCTGGCCGCTACCGCCTCGACGCCCTTGGCCACCACCCTCGGCGCCGCCATCTTGCCGTCGTCGTAACGCAGGGCCACCGCAAAGTGGGTCGGATTGGTGATGATCACATCGGCCTCCGGCACCTTGCTCATCATACGGTTGCGAGCCATCGCCTGCTGCTGGGCACGGATCCGCGCCTTGAGATAGGGGTCACCGTCCGACTCCTTGTGTTCACGCTTGATCTCCTCCTTGCTCATGCGCAGCTTTTTGGCATGACTCCACAACTGATAGGGCACATCGATCAGCACCACCAGTACCAGGGTCAGCACCATCAGGCCGCAGGCCTGCGCCGCCATGATCAGGGCATTGGCCGCCGCCTGCTGCATGGATTGCTCCATCAGCGCCATCAGCTCACCTCGCTTGGCGAGTAAAAACATGACGCCCACGCTGCCCACCAGCAACGACTTGGCCAACGCCTTGGCCAGCTCCGCCAGGGCCTGGGTGGAAAAGATGCGTTTCAGCCCCTTGATCGGATTCAGCTTGGAGAATTGCGGCGTCAGGGATTTGGCGGAAAACAGCCAGCCGCCCAGCAGCACAGGAGCCGCCAGCGCCAGCACCGTCAACAGCAGAAACAGTGGCAACAGGGCCAGCAGGGTGCGTCGGCCCAGTTCGAAGGCATGGCTGAGCATGACCATGGCATCGAACGCCTGACGGCGATCAAACAGGAAGGAACGTTCCATCACCAGACCCAGCTGGTCGTAGAGGACGCCGCCCATGCCCCACAGGCCCATGACCCCTCCCAGCAGCAACAGGAAGGTAGCCAGCTCCCGGGAACGGGCAATCTGGCCATCTTCCCGGGCTTTCTCGATTCGTCGGGGGGTCGCGGCTTCGGTTTTTTCCTGATCGCTGGTCTCGTCGGCCATGGTGTCCGGATTGGCTGTGCTAAACGGCGGCCATTGTCAACAACCCGGGGCTGCTTCGATATGCCGAACAGGACCCGGAATCATGGCTTATTCCCGGTTTAATAATATTGGAGGCAAACGGGATTACGATAGGGTAGGAGCCGGAGCCCATGGTCGCTCAGAAACCCAGATCATCCAGCAAGGCATCCACCTGATCCTGACTGCTCACCACATCTTCCCCGTCCGCATTCAGCTGGGGGCCATTCAACAGGGTCTGTCCCCCGGCTCCGTTCGACTGCGCAGGAAGGCCGGTCACCTCTTCTCCCTGCAGATCCGGCATATTATCGAGCAGAGCCTGCACCAGTTGATGTTCTATTTCCCGGATCAACCCCATCATCTTATTGATCACCTGACCGGTCAGATCCTGGAAATCCTGGGCCATCAGGATTTCCAGCAGCTGGTCGTTGGTGGCCCGGGTCTTCTCGGGGATGTCCTTCAGGTAGGCCCGGGTGTCCACCACCAGCTCCCTGGCCTCGGCCAGTTCAAGAGGAGACTCGAACCAGCGCTGCCAGCGCCGCTCCAGTACCTCGGCACCTTCTTCGATTTCATTTTGCAGGGGTCTGGCCCGGTCGATGGCATTCAGCGCCCGCTCGGCGGCCTGCTCTGTCATCGTCGCCACATAGGCGAGCCGATCCCGGGCATCGGGGATGGCCGTGGCCGCCCTGGCGATGTCCTTGTCCAACCCCAGTTCCTGCATACTGTCATGCAGCAGGCGCGTCAACCGGCCGATACGCCTGATCAGATCTTCGGTACCGGCACCAACGGCAGGCGTTACCGGCCGAGATTCTTCACCCATCATCACTCTTCCTTAGCAGGGCTTGGCCCCTTGCAGCATGGCCGGCCTGTTATTTACCCAGCTTGTCGAAGATCTTGTTCAGCTTCTCTTCCAGGATGGCGGCGGTAAAGGGCTTGACCACATAGCCACTGGCCCCGGCCTGGGCGGCGGCAATGATGTTCTCTTTCTTGGCTTCGGCGGTCACCATCAGCACCGGCAGATGTTTGAGAGACTCATCGGCCCGGATCTTCTTGAGCAGCTCCAGCCCGTCCATATTGGGCATATTCCAGTCGGATATCACAAATGCGAAGTCACCACCGCTCAGCTTGGCCAGCGCATTCTCTCCATCCCTGGCCTCCTCGACATGGTTAAAACCCAGCTCTTTCAGCAAGCTGCGCAGGATACGGCGCATGGTAGGAAAGTCATCCACCACCAGAATGCCCATACTCTTGTCGACCATTTCACGTCCTTAAATCTGTTATTACCATCATGACCGGCTGTCAGAGCCGGTCGACTATTCAGAATGCTTCCCAGTCACCGGCAAGCGCCGCCCTGTGCCCGACCGGAGCCAGCGCCCGCTGCTCAGGCTCGGCATGAGGCTCGGCGTCCTGCGGCCGGGCGCCTGCCGGCAGGCGAAACACGGCCACCGCCTGCGCAAGCCGGCTGGCCTGGCTCTCCAGCGAAATAGCGGCGGCGGCGGCCTGCTGTACCAGGGCGGCATTCTGCTGGGTCACCTCGTCCATCTGGCCGACCGCCAGGCTGACCTGCTCGATCCCCTGGCTCTGTTCCTGGGAGGCGGCGGAAATCTCGTCCATGATATCGGTGACCCTTTTCACCGCCGCCACTATCTCTGTCATGGTTTCACCGGCCTGCGCCACCAGCCTGGATCCGTCTTCCACCTGGGTAACCGAGTTTTCTATCAACCCCTTGATTTCACGCGCCGCGTCCGCACTGCGCCCGGCCAGGTTGCGCACCTCGCCCGCGACCACCGCAAAGCCCCGTCCCTGCTCACCGGCCCGGGCCGCCTCGACCGAGGCATTCAGCGCCAGTATGTTGGTCTGGAAGGCAATGGAGTCGATCAACCCGGTAATATCGGCGATTTTTTGGGAGCTGTCGGAGATCCTGCCCATGGTACTGACGACCTGTTCCACCACCTCGCCGCCATGGCTGGCGGTATTGGAGGCGGCCTGGGCCAGGGTGCTGGCCTGGCGGGCATTATCGGCATTTTGTCTGACTGTGGTGGTCAGCTGCTCCATGCTGGCGGCGGTTTCTTCCAGGGATGCCGCCTGCTGCTCGGTACGAGACGACAAATCCCCATTGCCACCGGCTATGTCACTGGCCCCCCGATGAATGGCAACACTGCTGTCACGTACCGTGCCCACCGTCTGCAGCAGGCCATGCTGCATATCGCGCATGGCGGCAAACAGCTTCCCTATCTCGTTCCGGCTCAACACTCGGATGTCCTGGGACAGATCAGAGCGGGCGATATGTTCGAGGTTGTCGACCGCGATCTGCAGCGGCGCTATGAGCACCCTGCGCAGCCCCCTGTGTACCAGCACCAGCACCAGCACCGTCACCAGCAGCATCAGCAGCCCGACCCAGGAATAACGCACGATCCGAGACTCGTAGTCGGCCATCAGGGCAGCCCCCTGCCCGTCCGCATAGCTGACGAAGGCGGACATGCTGCCATCCAGCGCCTCCCTGCTCGCATAGGCCTGTTCCCGCAGGCCATTGGCCGCATCGATATCGAAGGCGGCCAATGCCTGTTGCTGTTGCTGCATCAGCGTCATCATCGCCTGAAAATCGGCCGTCAGGGCCTCGGCCAATGCCTGCCCCCGGGCGGTTTGCACGCTGTCAAGGAACCGCGCCAGCCCCTCGGCGGCCTGGTTGAGCTGGGCGCCGGCATTGTCATTGAATGCCTTGCCGTTGCCGATCCGCCCTTCACCGATATGATGACGTGCCACTTCCAGGTTAAACCTGGCCTGATTCAGCGCCGCCTCCGCCCGGCTAATGCCATTGAGCTGTTCGACATTGATCTGGCTGAGGGTACGGATGGCGTTGTCGGCCATGCGGCTGGCGCCCCAACCCAGGGCCGCAATCACGCCGACAGACAGGATAAACAGCAAGATCACGCTGTTGATGGCCTTGCCGATATTCATATTACGCAACACGTTCGTCATAAGAAGTACCTGGTTTCATTCGGATATAATTCAACATGTCTCGCCCGGCAAGGGTTATACCCGTTGCGCCCGACCCGAAACGGACATCTGTGCCAGCAGCCGCGCGGCCATCTGTTCCAGCGGGACCACCTCGTCGGCGGCGCCGAGGGCAATGGCCTCCCTGGGCATGCCGAACACCACACAACTCGCTTCATCCTGGGCCAGGGTTCGGGCGCCGGCCCGGCGCATCTCCAGCAGGCCCGCCGCCCCGTCCTTGCCCATACCGGTAAGGATGACCCCGAGCGCGTTGCGCCCGGCCTGCTTCGCCGCCGACCGGAACAGCACATCCACCGAGGGCCGATGGCGATTGACCGGCTCTCCCCAGTCCAGGCTCACCATATAATTGGCCCCGCAGCGGGCCAACCGGAGGTGCGCGTCGCCCGGCGCTATATAGGCGTGTCCGGGCAGGATACGCTCGCCGTCCTCGGCCTCCTTGACGGTAATGCGGCACAGCCTGTCGAGCCGCTCGGCAAAAGAACGGGTGAAGCCGCCGGGCATATGCTGGGCAATCAGTATGCCCGGGCTGTTGGCCGGCAGGGGCTCCAGCAGGTTACGGATGGCCTCGGTCCCCCCGGTGGAGGCCCCGATGATCAGCAGCTTTTCACTGGAGATCAGCGGTGCCTGCAGCGCGCTTGGGGCCGGATGAGCCCGGCGGGGCCGGGAGCGGGCCGCGATGCGGATCTTGTCGGCGATCAGCTCCGCATATTCGAGCATGCCGCTGCGGATCCCCAGCAAGGGCTTGGGGACAAAGTCCACCGCACCCAGTTCCAGGGCACGCAGCGTGGCGTCGGAGCCGTCCCGGGTCAGGGACGACACCATCAGTACCGGCATGGGTCGCAGACGCATCAATCGCTCGAGAAAGTCCAAGCCGTCCATACGCGGCATTTCCACATCCAGGGTCAGTACGTCGGGCTGGTGACGCTTGATCAGATCACGGGCGACCAGCGGATCCGGGGCCACGGCGACCACCTCCATATCCCTCTGGCCATTGATGATTTCCCGCAGCAGATCACGAATCAACGCCGAGTCATCGACACACAGCACCTTGATCTTGGCTGCACGCAAGGCAGTTCTCCTATAATGGTATGTCCGGGTTCTGTCCCGCTAACTATCGACCGCTCAGCCACGAACTTTACCCTCGTCGGCCAACTCGTAGACGGTCTGGCCCCGCAGGCGGAATGCCTGGCTGATGTAAGTTAAATTCTCCGAATGGCCGGTGAACAACAGGCCGTCGGGTTTAAGCAGGGGGACAAAACGGGCAAGGATCCGGGCCTGGGTTGCCTTGTCGAAATAGATCATCACATTGCGGCAGAAAATCGCATCGAAGGGTCCGCTGAGCGGCCATTGGGAAGAAAGCAGGTTCAGGCGGGCAAACTCCACCAGGGCCGCCGTCTCCGGCCGTATCCTCGCCAGCCCCGCCTTGTCCCCCCGCCCCCGCAGGAAGAAACGCCTGATCCTGTCGGCATCGAGCTTCTGCACCTGTTCCAGGGTATAGACTCCGCCTCTGGCCTGCTCCAGGGCGTCCGTGTCGATGTCGGTGGCCAACACCCGGGCCACGGCGGCCCTGGCTCCCAGCGCCTCCTGCAGGGTCATGGCGATCGAATAGGGCTCCTCGCCGGTGGACGCAGCGGCACACCAGACTCGCACCGGCTCACCGCGCCCGGCCACATGGCTGGCCAGCAGCGGAAAATGATGCCGTTCGCGAAAGAAGGCGGTGAGGTTGGTGGTCAGGGCATTGGTGAATGCCTGCCATTCGGGTCCCTGGCCCTGCTGCTCCAGCAGGCTCAGGTACTGACCGAAATGACTCAGCCCATGATGCCGCAGCCGCCTGGCGAGGCGACCGTACACCATGTTGCGTTTGTTGGCAGACAGCACTATGCCCGCATGCCGGTGGATAAAGGCACAGATCCGGCCGAAGTCTGCGTCTGTCATCACCAGCTCCCGCTCGAACAGCGGCTCACAGGAGACTGGGCTTGTCGGCACTTCCCTGCTCAAAAGGCTTCCCACTCTTCCAGATCGGCAGCCGGTCGCCGAGGGACCAGCGCCCGGCCCGGGACCTGTTCCGGTAAGGCATCAGGCTGCCGATGCGAGGAGGGCTCGACAGGGGCCCCGTCGACAGTCTCCGCTTGCTGCAGCCGGAAGGCGGCAATCGAATGACCCAGGTGGCTAATCTGCTGCTGCAGTGCCGTCGCCGCTCGGGCGGAAGACTGTACCCGCGCCGCGTTCTGCTGGGTGACCTCATCCATTTGCGAGATCGCCTGATTGATCTGGCCTATGCCTCCGCTCTGTTCTTCCGAGGCGGCAGAGATTTCCCCCATGATGTCATTGACCCGGGTCACCGACTCCACCACCTTGTCAATCGACTGCTCGGCACGGCGGACCAGTTCGGCACCGTTGCCAATCTCGCCGGACGAGCTGTCAATCAACTGGCGGATTTCCTTGGCCGCCTCGGCAGAACGCCCCGCCAGGTTACGCACCTCGCCCGCGACCACCGCAAAACCGCGGCCCTGTTCACCGGCCCGGGCCGCTTCCACCGACGCGTTCAGGGCCAGTATGTTGGTCTGGAAGGCAATGGAGTCGATCACCCCTATGATTTCGGTCATCCGGCGCGAGCTGGTGGTGATCCGCCCCATGGTCTCGACCACCTGACCCATCACCTGGCCGCTGTCGCTCACCATCTGTGCCGCTTCCCCGGACAGGTGACTGGCCTGGCGCGCGTTCTCGGCATTCTGCTGCACCGTGGTAGTCATCTGCTCCATGCTGGCGGCGGTTTCCTGCAGGGACGCCGCCTGTTGCTCGGTCCGGGAGGACAGATCCTCGTTGCCACTGGCGATATCCCGGGCTGCCGGGGTGACCACCCGGATCCCGCTGTTGATATCGACGGCCATGCTGACCAGGCTCATGCGCATGATATCCAGGGTCTGCAGCAGACGCCCGATCTCGTCATGATTGTGCCTGGGGATCTCGGCCGACAGGTTGCCTGCGGCAATCTGCAGGGTAAAGTCCATGGCACTTTTCAATGGCCGAGTCAGGGCGCGGATGGTAAGTCCCCCCAGCAGGCCAAGCAGCAACAGGCCCAGGGTCAGTATCCCGCCCTGATAGATCAGCATCTGCCGCAGCTCCTGCCGGGCCTGTACCGCCATCACCGCAGCCGTTTGCTGTTTGTCGCCGATCAAGCCGTTGATCCGCTCGGACAGCACCCGCCCCTCGTCATTCAATTTCGCCGAGATCTCCTTGAGCCCGACATAGATTTCATAAGGATCATCCCCCGCCAGCTGTTCGGCTATCCGTAACAGGTTGTCATTCAGGTAGCTGTCCAGCAGGGCACCGAATTCGTCCGCCGGCCCGGTACGGTTGACGTCCCTTGCCATATACTCGGCCCACAGGGTCTCGAGTTCGGCCGCCATCTGCCTTATCTCGGCCAGCAGCTCCTCCCTGTTTTCTCCCAGCAGCTCTATGCTGGGCCGGGAAAATTGCTGGCGTCCCTGTACCGTCAGTTGATCCAGACGCTGCAAGCGGGCCACATCCTGCAGCCCGTCACGGGTCAGTGCATCGAAACGCTGCCCCGACGTCTGCAGCCCGTACAGGCCCATGCCGCCGGCAAGCAGCAACAACAGGGCCGATACCCCAACCATGGCCCCGAGCCGGGCCCGCATCGAGGTCAGGTTAAGCCGCCGTACCCAGCCAGTCAGACCGCGCCGTTGCAAGCGTCCCCGGTCCAGCCGAAAGGCGCTGCCCTTCCCGGAGCGCAGCCCGGTATAGGCCTGCTCCGCCTGGGCGATCTTTTCCCGAGCGGCCTTGATACGGACAGAGGCATAGCCCCTGATCTCGCCGTTTTCGACGATCGGTGACACAGAGGCATCGACCCAGTAATAATCCCCGTTCTTGCGCCGATTCTTGACCAGGCCATGCCAGGTTTCCCCGGCCCTGATGGTCGACCACAGGTTGGCAAACGCCGCCGCCGGCATATCCGGATGGCGCACTATGTTGTGATGTTGCCCGAGCAATTCTTCCCGGGCAAAACCGCTGACCTTGATAAAGGCCGGGTTGGCGTAAACGATATCGCCGTTGAGGTCGGTACGGGATACCAGAAAATCCTCGTCCTGGAGTTCATATTCCCGGTTGTTTACCGGCTGATTATTGCGCATGTCTGATTCCTTGATGCTCTCGGCGGCCCTCAGCCGGCTGTCTGTTCAACCTGGATAAGCTCTTCGCTGCTCAGCAGCTTTTCAATATCCACCAATACCAGCATGCGCTCACCCACGCTGCCCAGACCATTGAGGTAGCCGGACGACAGGGTGACGCCAAACTCCGGTGCCGGCTTGATCTGCTCGGCGGTCAGGGTCATCACGTCCGATACCCCGTCGACCACCATGCCGATCACCCGCTCCCCCACATTGACCACGATCACCACGGTGCGCAGCCCATATTCGATCCGTTCCAGGCGGAACTTGATGCGCAGATCGACGATCGGCACTATCACCCCGCGCAGGTTGGTCACCCCCTTGATGAACGCCGGCACATTGGCCATGCGGGTCACATTTTCATAACTGCGGATTTCCTGGACCTTGAGAATATCGATGGCGTATTCCTCTTCACCAAGGGAAAACACCAGGAACTCGCGGGGAGCGACGGCGAGCGCCGCGTTGGTATGGTTCATTCGAATACATCTCCTGCAGGGGCGGCGGACGGTCCGGTTTGGCCGGACAGCATTCCTGCCTTCATATGACTCAAACGGTGTATGTCGGCGATATCCAGGATCAGGGCCACGCTGCCGTCACCCAATATGGTGGCGGCGGAAATCCCCGGCACCTTGCCGTAGTTGGTTTCCAGGTTCTTGACTACCAGCTGCCGCTGGCCGAGCAGTTCATCCACCTGCAGGGCATAACGGCGTCCTTCCCCTTGGACGATAACGGCAATACCCTCTGTGGGCCGGGTTCGGCTCCCGGCGACATCCAGCACCTGATATGCGGCGATCAACGGCAGGTATTCCCCCCTGATCCTGAGCAGGGTAGCGCCATGGCCCATGGCATGGAGCTGCTCGCCGGTCGGCTGCAGCGACTCGATGACCGCACTCAAAGGCAGAATAAAGACTTCCTCACCGACCCGGACCAGCATGCCGTCGAGGATGGCCAGGGTCAGGGGCAGCAGTATGCGGGTGCGGGTGCCCTGACCGGGCCGGGACATCAGCTCCACCTGTCCTCCCATGGCCTGGATGTTGCGCTTGACCACATCCATGCCGACCCCTCGCCCGGACACATCACTGACCTGCTCCGCGGTGGAAAAGCCGGGGGCAAAGATCAGCTGCCAGACCTCTTCATCGCTGATGGTGTCGGACACCTTCACGCCGCTGTCACGGGCCTTGGCCAGCAGCCGGGCCCGGTCCAGGCCGGCGCCGTCATCATCCACCTCTATGAGTATGTTGCCCCCCTGGTGCCGGGCCGACAGCGTCAGCCGCCCGACCCGCGGCTTGCCCGCCGCCTCCCGGTGCTCGGGGGCTTCGATGCCGTGATCCAGGCTGTTGCGCACCAGGTGGGTCAGGGGGTCTATGATGCGTTCGGTCAGGCTCTTGTCCAGCTCGGTGGACTCCCCCCGGGTGACCAGCTCCACTTCCTTGCCGAGCCGGGCGGCCAGATCCCGCACCAGTCGCGGGAAACGGCTGAACACATAATCCATCGGCACCATGCGGATGGTCATCACCGCCTCCTGCAGATCCCGGGCATTACGCTCCAGCAGCTTGATGCTGTTGGAAAGGGCACCGTGGACACGGCTGTCCAGCCCGCTAACCGTCTGCACCAGCATCGACTGGGTAATGATCAGCTCCCCGACCAGGTTGATGATCTGGTCTATCTTGGCCACCGGCACCCGTAACGAAGAGGCTTCCCCCGCCCCCTGCCTGCCCGGCTCCCGATGAAGCGGCAAGGCGGTGTCTGAATCGCGTAAAACAGCCGGATCCCCCCCCCGGCCTACTTCGTCGGGTGCCGGAACCGGGCACGCTGCCGGCTCCGGCGCCTCGGCTGCAACCGCCTGGTTGCCCAGAGAGGGATCCGCCTCGCCCAGTACCTGAACCTCCAGCTGCTCCGGCTCGACGATAAAGCACATCACCGCCGCTATGTCTTCGGCACTGACCGAGCCGAGCAACTCTATGTCGAGCCGCCCTGGTTGTTCCCGGGTCGCGACTATCTCGCCGAACAGGGCCAGCTCGTCCAGCAGCAGTTGCCGATCCCTGTCTCCCACACCGAGCAGGGTAACCTGCAGCCGGACCGGAACGATGGGGTCCGGTGCCGGCGGTTCAACGACCGGCGCCGGCTGCGCCGGTTGAGGGCTGCCCCCGGCTTCCGGCTCTCCGGGTACCCTCTCTTCCAGCGCCAGCTGCTGCAATACCCGGCAGATACGCTGGTAGGCGTCCGGGTCCGGCTCGCCCCCCTGACGATAGGCATCCAGTTGATCCTGCAGCATATCCTTGGTCTCCAGAAAGGTGTCGACAATATCGCGACGCAGTGTCAGCTCCCCGCGGCGGCCGGCATCGAGCAGATTTTCCAGCAGGTGGGTACTCGCCTGCAGGGCATCGAAACCGAAGGTGCCGGCGCCGCCCTTGATCGAATGGGCGGCCCGGAAAATGGCATTGAGCTGCTCCCCGCCCGGAGCCTCGACATCCAGCGCCAGCAGGTGCCGCTCCATCTCCTCGAGCAGCTCTCCCGCCTCTTCGAAAAAGGTGTCGTAGAAGTCGCTAAGATCCATATTCCTTTCCACAGGGGCAATAAGGGCGGCGGCACTTGAGGCTGTGCCGCAACAACGTCATGGTCAGCCTGGGCCCGGGTTAGGGTTGGCAGGGGCCATAGGCTCATCCGGAACGGGCAGGCCCTGGTTGCGGATACTGTCGACGGTTTCTTCGTTAAGCACGATCAGGCTGATCCGGCGATTGGCCGGATCGTCCGGATCCTTGTCATTGAGCGGTACCCGGTCTGACATGCCGGCGACGCGCAGCAGCTTGTCCGGACTCAGCCCCCCCGCCACCAGCTCGCGGCGCGAGGCATTGGCCCTGTCGCTGGACAGCTCCCAGTTGCTGTAGCCCCGGTTGCCGCCGATATAGCTCAGGCTGTCAGTATGACCACTGATGCTCAGCGGGTTGGGCAACTCGTTCAGCAAGGGCGCCAGGGTACGCAACAGTTCGCGCATATAGGGCGCCACCTGTTCGCTGCCCAGTTCGAACATGGGTCGGCGCTCGGTATCCACCAGTTGGATGCGCAACCCTTCACGGGTGATATCCATGCGCATCTGACTGCTCAGCTCGCGCAGCCGCACATCCGCGGCAATCACCGACTCGATCCGCTGCTTCAACCGATTCAGACGGTTTTGCCCCTCATCGGAGCGGCCCTGGCTGCGCAGATCGATACGCATTTGCTCACCCTCTGCATACACGGGATCCGGCCCGCCGCCCGGAATCGCACTGGTGCTGGCGCTGCTCTTGTCCCCCCCGGCCATGGCCACCACCAGCGGGGTGCTGAAATAGTTCGCCACGCTCGCCCGCTGGGCGTCACTGGAGGTAGACAAGATCCACAACACCAGAAACAGCGCCATCAGGGCAGTCATAAAATCGGCGAAGGCTATCTTCCAGCTGCCGCCATGGTGGTGCTTGACCACCTTCTTGCGGCGAATGACGATGGGGCGGTGGCCGTCACTCATGCGCCCCCCGCATCCCTGGCACTACGAACATGTTCCTCCAGTTCAATGAAGGTCGGTCGTTCGGCGGTATGCAGTGTCTTGCGACCGAACTCCACCGCCAGCTGCGGGGCATAGCCGTTGAGGTTGGCCAGCAGGGTCACCCTCATGCATTGCAGCATCTTGACCGCCTCGGCTATCTGCCGCTCCATCCTGCCGGCAAACGGCGCCACAAACCCGTATCCCAGCAATATGCCGAGGAAGGTGCCCACCAGGGCGGCGGCGATCATGTGTCCCATCGCATCCGGAGAGGCATCGGCGGCACTCAGCGCCTTGACCACCCCCATCACCGCCGCCACTATGCCAAAGGCCGGCAGGCCATCGGCCACCTTGGTCAGGGCATCCACCGGAATATGGGCTTCATGCTCGAATACCTCTATCTCGTGGAGCATCAGTTCATCGAGCTCATGGGCATTCATGCTGCCGCTGGCCATCAACCGCAGATAATCGGTCAGGAATCCGATAATCATGGGATCCTGAAGGATCTGTGGATGTTCGGCAAACAGGGCGCTTTCCTCGGGGTTATCGATATCCTCCTCGACTCCCTTCATGCCTTCCCGACGGATCTTGGTCAGCAGCTTGAATTGCAGCGCCATCAGATCCATGTACAACGCCTTGTTGTACTTTTTGGTGCGCTTAAGCCTGGAAACACTGCGCAGGGTGGCCTTGATCGCCTTGCCGTTATTGGCGGCCACGAAGGCGCCCAGGGCGGCGCCGCCGATCATCAACAGCTCCAATGGCTGATACAGGGGGCCAAGGTGTCCGCCGGCCAGCATATAACCGCCAAATACAGAGAGCGTAACGATGATAAATCCCAAGGGTATCAGCACAAACAAGCATCCTTAACAGTGGTACAGCACAGACAGTCTCGGCGCTATTATCGGCTGCCGGCATCAAGACTTGAGGGTGAGCAGAAAAAAAATCGGCACTATGGGACAGGCGGACGAGCCTGATTCAGACATCCACCATTGTTGCCTGCTTCCGGGGCATCCGCTTGCGGGTCTTGCCCGCCCGTGATGGCGGCTGACAGATGCCGCAGACAAAGTCCTGGCGGGGGGCATGGGCATGGGCCACAAAGTTTAGCTCGCACTGGGTACAGGCCGACAGCTGAAACATGTCGCTTTCAAAGAAGCGAATCAGGGTCCAGGCCCGGGTCAGGCCCAGCACCTGCTCTCCGCCCTCCAGCTCGAGCTGCTCCAGGTAAAGCCGGAATGCCCTGACAAAGCCTTCCATCCGCTCGCAGCCATGCTGCTCCGTCATCTGCAGATAGATGTTGTAGAACAGGGAAGCATGGATATTGGGCAACCAGGTCATAAACCAGTCGGTGGAAAAGGGCAGCAGCCCCTTGGGCGGCGATATGCCCCGCACTTCCTTGTATAAACGGATCAGGCGGCCGCGGCTCAATGAGATTTCGGTTTCAAGCACCTGCAGGCGGGCCCCCAGTTCGATAAGCTCAATGGCGGTCTGTACCTGCAGCATTTCATCTAGCAGACTCTTGTCTTGCATGTTATCCGGCTCCTTTCGCCGGATTGGCCGACGCCATCAGCATGGCCAGGTGGGTTGGCATCAGGCCCTGGTCGCGGGGGTTGCGCAGCAGCTTTTCCAGCTGTTCAGCCTGCTCGAAGTTCGGTCGGCAGATCAGCTGGTTAAGGCGGGCGAGCCGGCTTAGTTCCTTGGCCGACAGTGACAACAGCAGATCCGCCATGGGTTCATCAATCTTCAACCGGTACATGGCCATCGGCTTGTCTTCATTAAGCAGGCGTCTGACCAGCAGCAGGTAGGAAAGATTCAACTCCTGAATTTCGTCCAGAATACTGTTTTGTTCCATCTTGTTCCTTACTCGGCGTTGCCGGATATTCATCACCTGGCCCACTCTTGGCGGACAGATTGGCTATCCGGGGCTCGGTATCCGCCAGAGAATGTCGCAGCACAAGGCAGCGTACACTACCACCGTGTCAAAAATATTGCTGCACGAGTCGGTATATCTGGCCAGGAGAGAATTCTAGAATGGCACAAAATACATGAACTTAACCGCAGTAAGCAAATACCGGGGCCAAATGGAAAGGAAATGCACCGACAGGAATGCCCTGTTTTGTCTATTGAACAGGCAATCTTTTTTTGCCTGGCGCATCGGCAAACTGATTCAAGGCGCGTCCTGTTCCAGCTCCCGGACCCAGACCAGCAATTCGGCTACCACCGCATAGAGGGCCGGGGGTATCTGTTGATCGAGATCCAGCTTCATCAGCAGGCCGACCAGCTCGGGCGCATCGTGCACAAAGATCTGCTGCCGCCTGGCCTCGGCAATGATCCGCTCGGCCAGTTCGCCGTACCCGCTGGCCACTACCCGTGGAGCCTGGTCCCCTTCGCCGTAGGCCAGGGCCACCGCACGCCGCCTGCTCTCCCGCTCACTCATCAAACTGCCACTCCCTGTCATCCGTGTCGATATCCAGCTTCACCGAGCTGAAACCGCAGGCGGTCAGTCGCGCAGACAACCGATCCAGTTCGGTCCGCAATTGTGCCGCCATCCCGTCTGTTTCCGGGGTCAGGGTCATGGCCAGCTGTTCTCCGTGCAGCCATATGCTGACCCTTATGTCGCCCAGGTCGCCGTGGGACAGGGTCAGCTCGCTGCGCCAGCCCTGCTCGTCGGCCCCATCCTGTGGCGCCGCACCGGTATCTTCCTGATGGCGGGCCTCGGGCGGCCGGATCAGCAGTGTCATCAACAAGCCGGCCCAGGGCTCCCCCTCCCAGCGCAGGGCAGGGGTAACCAGCAGTTCCAGCTGATGCCGTACCAGCCCTCGCAAAGCCTCATCCATGGCGGGCTCGGCTGCTGCTTGCTGCATCTGGGGCTCTTGTGCCAGTTGCTCGAGGGGCAGCTCGCCATGAAACCAGCGGGCCAGATGCGATTCATAAAACAGTCCGCTGTCACGGATACTGCCTGCCAGCCGTGGCGCAATATCCTCGGCCAGCAGGGGCCCGGTCGTCGCTATCAGCGGTTGTTGGGGGCGGATCACGGCAAGCGGGGCCGGCGCAACACCCAGCAGGTCGGCGATAAGCCGGGCCGCCGGACTGAGCTGGATGCCGATGGGGGCAGGCCTCCCACCTGGTGACACAGGCAGCGGTTGCCCGGCCATAAGGGCACCGCCTGCGCCGGGCAGGATAGCCCGGGGATCGAGCCGCGAGTCACTGTGCAGCATCCGGGGTGCCTCAACCGGTGGGAGCGGCCTGACCGCCCCGTTGGGCTCGGAGGCCACCGGACGAGGCTCCCGTCGACCCATCTCTTGGTGCAGCAGGGTGTCGATCAGCGAGTTGATACCACTCACAATTCGCCCCGTCGCCGCGTTATAACGACGTGTTGGATGATGAGTAAGCCCGGTTCAGCTTGCGCTGGCGCTGAGACTCCCCAATCAGCCTGCCGAGCTCTTCCTTGCGCTGCATCAGGCGCGCGCGGATCTCCCGGTCCTGGGACAGGATAAGCCCCAGCAGCTCGGCCTTGCGAGCCATCTGCGCCGGCGCCAATACCTGAACCGCCTCCAGCCGGGCCAGTCGCTCCACCTGACTGACATAACGGGATTCCTCATCAATCAACGACGTCCAGTCTTCATCCCGCGCCTGGTACAGCATCCTGGCCGAGCAGTCCAGCAGAGACTGATAACAGGCAATAATATCTTCCTGGATGGACGCGTCTGCATTCTGCTCAGTGGCCATGTCAGCCTCCCTTCGCCTGGTCACCGATTTCCCGCCAAGCCGAGCCGATGTTGTCCAGCAGGGCAGATGCTTCATCCAGCCGCTGCTCGTCGTTATGCAGGTTGGCCTGCACCAGCAGCCGGGCGATATACTCGTACAAGGACCCCAGCCGCTCGGCCAGCTCTCCGCCCTTTTCGAGATCCAGCGCCGCCTGCAGGCCGTTGTTGACGATATCCAGCACCCTGGAAATCGCCTTGCCCTTCTCGGCGACATTGCCGTTCTGCATATGCAGCCGGGCAGTACGCAAGCCTGACTGGGCACCATCGAACAGCATCATGATCAACTGATGCGGGCTGGCAGACAGCACATTGCTTTCGATCCCCACCCGGGCGTAGGCGCCGGCTCCCCTGCCATAAGCGGCCGCACCGCGCATTGAATTCATCCTGTTAACCTCTCTTTTTATTGCTGTCTGGCATATAGATGCAGCCATGCCTGCTGCCTTATTGCTTCAACTGGGCGTTCATCATCTCGAACTGCTGGGTCAGGTAGCTGCTGGTCGAGTTCATATTGGCCACCAGGCTATCCATCTTGGCAAACTGGTCTCGATAGCGCGCTATGGTGGCCTCGATACTCGACTCCAGGCGTTGATAACGCAGATCCACCCGTTCGATACCGTCTTTCAGGCCACTGGTGGCCGTGTCCAGGGTGCCGTCTTCCGCCAGCAATTGCCCCAGGGTCTGGCTCAGCCGCCCGGCCAGCCCGGTGTCGTCACTGCCGCCGGCAAAGAAGTCAGCCAGCCCCGTCATATTCTCGCTCAGCAGGGTATCCAGCTTGCCTTCATCCAGCTTCAGCTTGCCGTCCAGCTGCAGGCTGATGCCAATATCACTGAGCATCTGGAACTGCCCCTCGGCCACCCCATCTGTCATGGTCGCGCGCAGCTTGCTCTGTACACTGCGCAGTGTGCTGTCGCCCAGCAACAGACCGGCCGAGCCGGTGGCGGCGTCAAAACTGCTCAGATCCGCCATGCTGCCCTGCAGGCTGTTATAGGCACTGACAAAGCCCTTGATAGCCTCCTTGATCGACGGCTGATCCCGGCTGACGGCCAGGCTGGCGGCACCGGTTTCGGCCAGATCCAGGGTCACCCCCTGAATGGCACCCTCGACCCGGTTGCCCTGGCTGGTAATGGCAATGTTGTTCACCTTGAGCTGGGCATTCTGGGCGATTACTTCAGTCCCGGTATCCAGCGACAGGCCGGTCACGTTACCAAAATCGACCGAGGCGATGGCCGCATCCGTGCCCGTTTCGGTGGAGGCCAGCACCAGCCGGTAAGGGCTGCCGCTGCCATCATTGACTATAGACGCGCTCACCCCGGCGTTTTTGGCATTGATGGCATCTCGGATCCCCTCCAGGGAGCTTTGTGCCTGGGTAATGTCAACACTTAAGCTATCGCCACTGCCGAAGTTGAAGGTCAACGTGCCCGCCCCAAGCTCGGTGGCCTTGTCGGCAATGCCGTTGGTGGCCACGCTGTAGGCCCGCGCCAGGGTGGTCACCTCCAGCTGGTAGTTACCCACGGTGGCATCGGCACCGGCCGCCGCCGTCACCGCCGATCCGGTGACCTCACTCTTTACGCCCGTAAAGAGTTTGGCATCATTGAGCTTGTCCACCGCTACCTGAAACTGGGACAGGCTGCCTTCCAGCTTGCCGAAGGCGGATATCTTTGCCTGGTAGCTGCCTTTTTGCCCGGTGAGCGGCTGCAGCCGTTGGCGCTCGGCCGACGCCAGCTGATCGAGCAGCCCGCCCAGATCCAGGCCCGAGCCGATGCCCAGTGATGAAATACTCGCCATAATGCGGCCCCCTGCTTGTAACGCCCTATTCTGACGCCCGACCTCCGAGATCAGCGGCCAGAAAAGCGCATCATTTATCGTTATTTCACATTATCGGCACCGGTTCGGCCGACTTTAACCGGCAACCGGCATCACGATTTCCATTATCGGGCCCAGACGGGCCAGCTCTCCCTGCCGCAACACCCGACCCGCGTCTGCTCCGGGTGAAACGGGTGCAGAGGCCAGTTGCACCTGGTTCGGCCGCTTGTTGCCATCAAGCCGCTGCACCCAGGCCAACTCGCCACCGCCATAGCGAACCAGCGACCCAACAGGCCAGCGGCCAAAATGCCGCATATAACGTCTTACCCAGCGTTCATCATATTGCTGCGGATGGCCGAGCAGATGCCGGTAAATAGCATTAATATCATGGGCGGGCCGATCCGGCCGGGGCCGGCCCATGGCATCCACGGTATCGACTACCGCCGTCAGCCGGGTCAGCTCATGCAGCATGTCTCCCGCCATGCCTGCGGGGTAGCCACTGCCGTCCAG
This sequence comes from Zobellella maritima, assembly GCF_003075035.1. Taxonomy (GTDB): domain Bacteria; phylum Pseudomonadota; class Gammaproteobacteria; order Enterobacterales; family Aeromonadaceae; genus Oceanimonas; species Oceanimonas maritima. The sequence continues at coordinate 2,280,022 of NZ_QCZE01000001.1, forward strand.
CCGCTCGTTGGCGCCGCCGACCACGGCACTCAGCACCGCCGGCGGCAGCCACTCACAGGCAGACAGGCGCGCCTGCAACAGGGCCACATGAGACTTAACATCTTGGTACTGGTCATCATTCAGCCTGGGCGCTGCCAGCAGTTCTGGCGGCAGCAGTGACTTGCCCAGATCATGCACCAGGGCGCTGGCTGCCAGGGCCTTGCGCAGCTCACCGGGGAAACCACGCCCCCCGACCATATCCACCAGCCGCACCGCCACGCTCAGGCAATGGCGGATCAGCGGCGACTCTTGCTCCAGGCAGACGGTGGCGAACAGCAATGCCTCGCGGTCTTCGTCCAGCAGGGTCAGCAACAGCTCCGCATGGCGCGACAGGGATGGCGAGTCTATGCAGCCTTCCTGCCGCAGTGCCAGCTGTTGCAATTCCAGGTAGGCGGCCAGGCAGCTCAAGCGGCGGACCATGGGTGTGGCTTGCTCCCGACCATGACGCCGGCCCAGTGCGCCGCCATCGGCCTGAAACAACGGGGAAGCCATCCGCGCGCCCTGCTCGGCCTGCGCACAGCGGGCCGCTTCCCGTTCGATTTCACGCACCAGATACCAGAGCCGCTGCTCCCGCTCCGGCGTACCCGGGATAAATGCAATGCCGAAGGCGACAAGCCTGCGCTCATCATCGACCCGTCGGTTGCGTATCACCCCCTCGACGGCAAACTGCTGCCCATCGGGAAAGCGCAGCGTCAGGGGCAAGGGATTGTCATCCAGGCTGTCGGTTACCCCGGCGATCGGCCGGCATTCGACCCGGCAACCGGTCAGCGACAGATCCCTGAGCCGGCCCTGCAGGGTGGCATCAGAGCCCAGGGCCTGCAGGCTCACCTCGACCGTCATACCGAGCCGCAGGCGGGCCCGAAAGTTGTCTCGCCGCTGCATCAGCTCCAGCCCGGCGGGATAATCGCACCGGCCCTGCAGCCGGCCCTCCCGCTCCTGACCGTCGCGCAGGGTCAGCGGCGGGGTGCGCAATAGCCCCTGCTGATGCTGGCCCAGCAGGCGAAACGGCATCCCATTAATCAGCTCGGCGGCCAGCTCGTGGCCGGCGGCAAGTTCCAGCAACAGAGACGGCCCCGGCTGCGGCTCGACCACCACCGGCAGCGGCTGGCCGTCCGACGATTCCGGCAGCAGCGAGGCAGCGCCCGGCCGGCACAGGGCATCGAGCAGCGATTGCAGATGGGTTGGGTTGACCACAGGGCTGAAGTCGTGATCGGCGTGAGCCATGAGGGTAACCGAAGCGGTGAGCACATAGCTGACTTATCGGCCGCCCCTGCCATGACTTTAGAAAGAAAAACTCCGCAGATCGATACCGACTCAGGTATCAGCCTGTTACCGACAACGGCACTGGCTCGCTGGCAGCCTGGATGGCTGCGAGAAAAGACGGGGCAATACGGTGGGCATCGACAATATCCACCCGATAGGGCAGTGCCGATAATTCAAATGCTTCTTCGAGCGTAAACAACAATCCGCGAGACAACTTGCCTGGCCCCGTTAGCAGCAAGTCCAGATCGGAATAAGGCCGGCTCTGTCCGGGCCGGGTCCGGGAGCCAAACGCATGGACCCGTACACCGGTCGGCAGATGGCGACGCAAGATATCCACCACCAGCTGCTGCTGCGCCTGAGTCCATTCAATCATTGCGGGATGCCAGCACCGAGAGCAGCCCTTCTGCCTGCCGATAAAAAAGCACCGCGCCTTCGCACACCTCGTTTGCCGTGTCCTGATCATAGGTATGAGAGGTAAGATTGCGCAGCTTGTGAAAAAAGACCCATTGCTCCACATCATCTATCAGCCGGTGTTCCGCCGCAATCCGGAACAGTTCCCGCCGAGAAACACCATCCACATACACGGCACCCAGGTTGGCCTCGAGCCAGCGCTTGATAAACTTCCAGCTCAGCTCGTAGGTAAACTCAAAGCTCTGCACCAGCCCGGCCCGCAGGGTATGATACTGGGCCGGGGTCATCAGCCGCTTAAGTTCCGGCGAAGCGGTGGCTTCAATCGCCTCGCCCAGTGCCGCCAGTGCTTTTTCAAAAGAAGATAAATCCAGCATTTCTTGCTCCTGTTGCTGCCCTCAGCATGGCTCTACGCCTGTGAGTATACCCTCCATCCGGCTCCCGTGCTCCACCAGCAACTGGCTTCTACCCGGACATGAGCTCAAACAACAACAAAAAATTTGCGCCTAGCCCTAAAGGTTCGCCGGCCGCGCCCGATAGTAACCATAACCGCCTGACAGACCGGAACGAGTACGGCCAGGCAAACGAGCGTTACTCCCGGAGCCGCCGGCTCTGCAGCAAGAAAGGACACTATTATGTCAGTGATCAATACCAACATCACCTCGCTGATCAGTCAGCAAAACCTGAGCAAGTCGCAGAATGCCCTGTCTACCGCCATGGAGCGGCTATCTTCCGGCATGCGCATCAACAGCGCCAAGGACGACTCCGCCGGCCAGGCCATCGCCAACCGCATGAGCGCCCAGATCACAGGCCTGGCTCAGGCCCAGCGCAACGCCAACGATGGTATCTCCCTGGCCCAGACCGCCGAAGGCGCCCTCAACCAGATCAATGACAACCTGCAGCGGGTGCGGGAGTTGACCGTACAGGCCCAGAACGGCACCAACTCCCAGGATGCACTCGACTCCATCCAGAATGAAATCACTCAGCGCCTGGATGAAATAGACCGTATTTCAGAGCAAACCGAGTTCAATGGGACCAAGGTACTGGCCAGCGACCAGACACTGAAAATCCAGGTGGGCGCCAATGATGGCCAGTCTATCGGCGTAGGGCTGAAAAAAATCGACAGAGGTGCCATGAAGCTGGACGGTTTTAATATCAACAAAGCCGACGTCGCCAACACCGCAGCTAACGCCAGCGATTTGACCGACGATGGCTTTGCCTCCGTAAACGGTGACAACGGCACCAAAGTTTGGAGCAAAGACAGTACTGAAACCCACTCGGCCGCCACCGCAACCAATGCACTGGACAGCCTGGTTGATACCAACTCGATCAGCAGTACAGCAACCACCACCGGCCTGGGTGTGGCTGCCACTGGCAATAACTACACCTACAATGCCACTTCCGACTCCTTTACTTTTGATGCTACAGGTGCAGCTGACTCAGCTGCGGCCACTTACATCAAAGCCGCAGCAGCCGCTGCCGGTGGCAGCACCACCATTACCGCCACCATCGGCGGCGCAAATACCGACGCGAATGTTGACGGTGCCACTGGTAACCTGACCACCAAAGACGGTCAGGCCTTGTATCTTGATGGCAGTGGTAACCTCACCACCAACAACGCTGGCGGCCTCGGTCAAGCCACAATTGATGATCTGACTACCGCTATCGCAACTGATACAGATGGCGTCGACAAAATCACCATGGGTGGTACTACCTTTACTAGTAACACAGCTACCCTAGACGTTACCGGCGCAACCATCAGTAGTACCGCATTTGATGCCCTGAATGAGGCTTTCACTACCAGCACGGGTTACACCGTTGCGGCTGGTGCTGATGGTGTCGGTACGGTAAAACTGACGTCCAATTCTGCTAATGTTAATTTCCGTGCCTCTGACAGCACTTTGACTACCGATGCTAGCACGACCACCACCACCACCTATTACGAGCAGGCCAATGGCATTATTACCGATGGCCAGGGCGCTCAGCTTTATAAGGATGCGGGCGGCACCCTGACCTTTGATGCCACCACCGCCGGTGACAATACAGAAGACCCGCTCAAGGTACTGGACGCCGCCCTGAATCAGGTGGACTCGCTGCGTTCCAATATGGGTGCCATTCAAAACCGCTTTGACTCCGCCATTACCAATATGCAGACCAACCAGAATAACCTGTCTTCCGCCCGCTCCCGTATCGAGGATGCGGACTATGCGGTGGAAGTGGCCAATATGACCCGGGCCCAGATACTGCAGCAGGCGGGTACTTCTGTGCTGGCCCAGGCCAACCAGATGCCCCAAAGCGTGCTGTCGCTGCTGGGCTAAGCCGGGAGCTGGCATTCCCACGCGGAGCGTGGGAACGAGAATCGGGTGGGGCCTTGGCTCCACCTTTTTCTTGCCTGGCTCCCACGCTCTGCGTGGGAGCCCAATCCACACGGAGAGCCGCTTTACCAGCGGGTGGTCACCTCGAGCAGCCCCGGCTGGCCTGCGTAATGGCGGGCACTGGAGTAGCGCCAGTGCTCTGGCTCGCTGACATAGCCTCTTTTCACCGGATTCTGGTGAATGTACTCGATTTTCTGGCGCATCATCTCGTCACTAAAGACCAGCTCAGGATGACTCCCTTCCTGCCAAAACTGGTAGCGCCTGTCTGCCTTGTGGGCTTTCTTGTAATAGGCCAGCTGCTCCAGCAGCATGGTCACCCTGTGTTGCCGCAGGTAATCGAGCAGGCTGCGGGCGGTATAGGATTTGAAGCGGGCCAGATCCCGGCCCAGATCATCGCTCTGGGCCACCAGGTGCAGATCATTTTCCAGTATCACCCAGGCGTAAATGCATAGCCCCTGTTGCTGCAGATACCGCAGGCTGCCCAGCACTATGTCCACCGTTGCCGGACGGGTAAAAACAGGGATCCAGTGGAGCACGGTGCAGGTCAAAAAGTGGGGCGCACCCGCCTCGGTGATCCGGTAGCGGCTTCTGCCCATGAGGAGCCTTGCTGTTGGTGGAGATTGTCAGAGTGTAGACGATCCGGCTGGCAAGCGTTTCAAACCAGCCTAGGTTTCCGTGCCGCAGGCATTCCCACGCTAAGCGACTGCATTCCCACGCGGAGCGTGGGAACGAGGCTGGACAGAGCGTGGGAACGAGGCGGATGAAGGCCACTCACACCGGCATATTCATCACATCCTTGTAGGCGCTGACCAGGCGGTTTCTGACCTGCACCCCCATCTGGAAAGCGACGCTGGCCTTTTGCATATCGACCATCACCTCGTGCAGGGCCACATCGGGGGCGCCGGCCTGAAACGCCGTCGCCTTTTCGCCGGCAGCCTGCTGCAGTTCATTGATACGCTCGACCGCGGCCTTCAGTTCGCCGCCGAAGCTGCCCGGTCCGGTTCCCTTGAGCTGGGATGCGTCTTCGGCCGGCCGGCCGGCAGCCCCGGTGGCCAGGCTTGCCATCTGCTGCAGGGTCGATTCAATCGCTGGCACACTCATAAGGATTGCCTTGTTAACATTCAGGGGGTCAAGACTAACAGCCCCGGCCGCTGGCCATATCACCAATTGACGGCTAAAATGCCGTCTTTTCAATCCATTGGACCCTGTGCCACTGCGCATAATGACACTCTCACCCAGATCGGCCCACACGGGCGGTCGTAACTGACGGATGTAACCATGCCTCCGGCTTTCATGCCTGCATATACTCCGGTTGGGTACGCCTTCCTGCTACGGGGGGGGGCATGAACCAAACCGCCACTACCGACCCCTCACGCCAGAGCACAACCCCACAAGCGACTGGCGTCGGCCGGCTGATGGCCCGTGCGCGCAATAATCCCCTGGTGCCCCTGCTGATGGCCGGCGCTGCTGTTGTGGCCATTATCATTGCCCTGCTGTTGTGGGCCAGCAGCCCGGAATACCGGGTACTGTTCAACAACCTGAGCGAAGCCGACGGCGGGCGCATCATCAGCGAGCTGGACAAAAGAGCCATTCCCTATCGCTTCAGCGAAGGCGGGCACAGCCTGCTGGTGCCCGGCGATCAGGTGCACAGCCTGCGCCTGCAGCTTGCCGAGCAGGGCCTGCCCCAGAGCAGTAATTCCGGTTTTTCGCTGCTGGATGAACAGGCCTTCGGTATCAGCCAGTTTGCCGAGCAGATCAACTTTCAGCGGGCACTGGAAGGGGAGCTGGCCAGCTCAATCGAATCTCTTGGCCCGGTAGCCCGCGCCCGGGTTCACCTGGCCATGGCCAAGTCATCGGTCTTTATCCGCGATCAGGAGCCGGCCAAGGCGTCCGTGGTGCTGAACCTGCATCCGGGGCGCTTCCTCGATGAGGGTCAGATCAGCGCCATTGTGCATATGGTCTCGGGCAGCGTACCCGAGTTGGCGGCGGCCGACGTCACCCTGGTCGACCAGCGTGGCAAGCTGTTGTCCCGGAGCAGCAAAACCATGGGCGATCTGGACGGCACCCAGCTCGGCTATATCGAAGAAGTGGAACGCTCCTACCAGCAGCGTATCGAAAATATTCTGGCCCCCATCATGGGTGCCCAAAATGTGCGGGCCCAGGTCGCCGCCGAGATCGACTTTTCCCGGCGGGAAGAAACCTCCGAACGCTTCTCCCCCAACCAGGGGGCCAACCCGGCTGCCGTGCGCAGCGCCCAGCACAGTGCCAACTACCAGGGAATGGATGAACTGGCCCGGGGGATCCCCGGGGCGCTCAGCAATGTGCCGCCGGGCAGCAGCCCATCACCCATCGAGCAGCCGGCCGACGCAGCTCAACCGTCGGCAGCGGACGCCGCCTACGACCAGCGCCAGTCGAACAAGGTGATCAACTACGAAGTGGATCGCAATATCTCCCATATCAAGTACCGCCGGGGCCATATCAAGCGGCTGTCGGTGGCGGTAGTGGTCAACTACCGGGCCCTGCCCGGCGAGGGCGGCGAATACATTCAGACCCCGCTCAGCGACACCGAGCTTGACCATATCACCCGTCTGGCCCGCCAGGCCATGGGCTTTTCCGAGGTCCGCGGCGATCAGCTGGAAGTGGTCAACAGCCTGTTCATAGAGCAGGAAACGGAGCTGGCGCCCCTGGAATGGTGGGAATCGCCGTCGCTGCAGTGGCTGACGCTGACCTTCGGCCGTTATCTGCTGGTCGGCCTGGCCGCACTGCTGCTTTACCTGCTACTGCTGCGGCCCTTGCTGCGCCGCTATGCGCCGCCTCAGGAGCCGACCGGCATTCAGGTGACCGTGGGGGATGAACCGAATGACGAAGCGGAACCCGAGCCGGTGCCCGAAATCACCTATGAGCAGGTGCTGCAGAAACGCAAGACCCAGACCCACGAGCAGCAACTCGCCCTGCTCCGCAAACTGGCCCAGGATGACCCTCGTCTGGTCGCCATGATCATTCGCAGTTGGATAAACAAATATGAGTGACAATCTCCCCCTTGATATCAATGGTGCCCGCCGGGGTGCCGTGCTGCTGATGGCGCTGAACGAAGACAGCGCGGTCGAGGTATTCAAGAATTTCTCGGCCAGCGAGGTCACCCAGCTGACCAAGGAAATGAACAACCTGAGCAAGCTCACCCAGGATTCAATACGCCAGATATTGCGGGAATTCACCCAGGAAGTGGAAGGCTTCTCCGATATCAACCTGCATCCCAATGAGCATTTCCAAAATGTACTGAGCAAGGCGCTGGGCGACAAGCGGGCCAACAGCCTGTTCGAGGATGCAAACGAACAGCAACATAAAAATACCGGTATCGACGCCCTCAACCTGATGGAAGCTTCGGTGGTTGCCGAACTGATCCGCGATGAACACCCGCAGATCATCACCACCATCATGGTCCACCTGGAAGCAGCCCAGGCCTCGGATATACTCGAGCAATTCAATGAGCGGCTGCGCAATGAGGTGATGGTGCGTATTGCCACCTTCACCGGCGTGCAACCCGCCGCCCTCCAGGAACTCAATGAGATGCTGGGCGGCATACTGAGCGGCCAGAGCCTGAAGCGCGGCAAGATGGGCGGCGTCAAGACGGCGGCCGATATTCTGGGCCGGATGAGCAGCAGCCACGAAGAGGCCGTGATCGACAACATCCGCACCCACAGCGAAGACCTGGCCCAGAAGATCCTCGACGAAATGCTGCTGTTCGAAAACCTGCAGGATCTGGACGATAGCAGCATACAGGTCCTGCTCCAGGAAGTTGATCCGGAAAGCCTGATGATCGCGCTCAAGGGCGCCAACGAAGAGCTGATGATCAAGTTCATGAGCAACATGTCCCAGCGCGCCGCCAAGTTGATGTGCGAAGAAATGGATGCCAAGGGTCCCCTGCGGCGCTCTGTGGTAGAGAGCGAACAGAAGGCCCTGTTGCAGGTGGTCAAGCGCCTGGTGGACAGCGGCAGGATAGTGCTGGATGGAGGCGACGAGGGGTATGTCTAAAACGCCCGAATCCGATGCTCGCCCGGATGCCACTGCAGCACAACACGGAGCCTGGCAGCCTTGGCAAATGGGGCAGCTGAACCGCCCCAGCCCGGCGCGACCGTCATCCCCGGTGCCGGACCAGCAGGCCCCCACCCCCCGGCAGAAACCCGACCTGCACAAAGAGCTTGAAATGCTGCGGGAACAGGCCCGCCGGCAGGCTCATGAGCAGGGCTACCGGGAAGGCCTGGAAGCCGGACACAAGGAAGGCTATGCCCAGGGACTGGCACAGGGGCTGGCCGATGGCGCCGAACAAGGCCGTGAACAGGCCCGGCAGGCGCTGGCTCCCCTGCTGCCGCTGGCACAGAACTTCAGCGCGGCCCTGGTCAGCCTGGATGATGATATCGCCCAGGCCCTGGTCGAGCTGGCCCTGAAAACCGGCCGGCAACTGGCGGCAGACGCCCTCACCGCCCGACCGGAACAGGTGCTGGTGCTGGTACATGAGTTGTTGCAGCTGGAGCCGGCCCTGTCCGGCACCCCTCGGTTATGGCTGCACCCGGCAGATCTGGCGCTGGTGCAGACTCACCTGTGCGGTGAACTGGATGCCGCCGGCTGGCAGCTGCAACCCGATGAACAACTGGATCGCGGCGGCTGTCGCGTCACCAGCGTCAGCGGCGAGCTGGACGCCAGCCAGGAAAGCCGCTGGCAGGCCATTACCAACCAGCTGCGGCCCCCTCGTAACACCGAGTCCCAGTCGGAAAACAACCCGCCTTTATGACCCAAGCCACCGTCGCCAACCCTCATCTACGCCGCTGGCAGCACATACTGGCCCGGGTCGGCAACCACATCGAGACCCTGCCCGGCTATCGGGCCAGCGGTCGCATTGTCCGTGCCACCGGCATGGTGCTGGAGGCAACCGGACTCAGGATCCCTCTGGGCAGCGCCTGTCGCATCGAGCTGTCATGCCCGGATGGCTCCCCCCAGGGTCGCGTCGCCGAAGCCGAGGTAGTGGGCTTTGCCGGGGAGCGATTGTTCCTGATGCCCCTGGCAGAGCTCAACGGCCTGGCGCCGGGAGCCCGGGTGTTTCCGCTGGGGGAAGGTACTGCCTCCGGTGCCCGCCGCTTTCCCCTGGGTGAATCCCTGCTGGGCCGGGTGCTGGACGGCAATGGCCGTCCCCTGGATGGCAAGGGGCCGGTGGATAACGCCCCCCGGGCACCGCTGGCCACGAAGCCCCTCAACCCGCTGATGAGGGCGCCTATCGACACCCAGATAGATGTAGGCATCCGGGCCATCAATGGCCTGCTTGCCGTCGGTCGGGGTCAGCGCATGGGGCTGTTTGCCGGCTCCGGTGTCGGTAAATCGGTGTTGCTGGGCATGATGGCCCGCTATACCCGGGCAGATGTCATCGTGGTCGGCCTGATCGGTGAGCGGGGTCGAGAAGTACAGGACTTTATCGATAATATCCTGGGTGAAGAAGGCCGCCGCCGCGCCGTGGTGGTCGCCGCTCCGGCAGACACTTCACCACTGCAACGGCTACAGGGCGCCGCCTATGCCACCCGCCTGGCAGAGGACTTTCGCGATCAGGGCCTTGATGTGCTGCTGATCATGGACTCCCTGACTCGCTACGCCATGGCCCAGCGGGAAATTGCCCTGGCCATCGGCGAACCCCCGGCCACCAAGGGCTACCCGCCCTCGGTGTTCGCCAAGCTGCCGGGCCTGGTAGAGCGCACCGGCAATGGTCCCCCCGGCGGTGGATCCATTACCGCCTTCTATACGGTGCTGACCGAAGGGGACGATCAGCAGGATCCCATTGCCGACTCGGCGCGGGCCATCCTCGATGGCCATATCGTGCTGTCTCGATCGCTGGCCGAGGCCGGACACTATCCGGCCATCGATATCGAGGCCTCCATCAGCCGGGTGATGAGCGCCATCATATCGCCTGCCCGGCTGCAACAGGCTCAGCAGTTCAAACAGCTGTACTCCCGCTACCAGCGCAACCGGGATCTAATCAGCGTCGGCGCCTACAGCCCGGGCAAGGATGCCCTGCTCGACCAAGCGGTGCAGCTCTATCCCCGGCTGGAAGGCTTCCTGCAACAAGCTATTCACGATCACGCCGATCTCGACATCACCCATCAGGCCATGGCCGCCTTGTTTGGAGCCCAGTCATGACATCCGCCAGCCCCCTGCATACCCTGATAGAGCTGGCCCGGGAGGCCAGAGACAAGGCCGGTCAGCTACTGGCCGCCGAGCGGCACAACGAAACCCAGCTGCGCACCCAGCTGCAGACCCTCAATCACTACCGGCAGGAGTATGCCGGGCGCCTGCAGCAGTTACTGTGCACCGGTATAGATCCGGCCACCCTGCACAATTACCAGCAGTTTCTCGGCTCGCTGGATGCCTCCATCACCCGGGCCCAACAATCTATCAACCAGCAACAACAAAGGGTCACGGCCGGTCAGCAACACTGGCAGCAGCAACAGCAACGCCTGTCTTCCTATACCACCCTGATCCAGCGCCGATCGGTCGAATTTCAACGACAGGCCCTGCGCCATGAGCTGCGCCAGAGTGATGAGCTGACCACCAACGCCCTGGCTCGCCAGGGTGCGCGCGGGTTAAACGAGACGGAAGCAAAGGACTACTGATGGTAGAGATCAGCGCCTTGAACAACACAGGCCCGGCCACCACGCCCGCACCGGCAGCATCACGCCAGGTGGCGCCCGAAGAGACGTTTGCCCAGCGGCTGGCCCGGCACGAAAAAACCGCCGACCAGAAGGCGGAGGCCAATAGGCCTAGTCTGAAAAAAGCGGAGGCCGAGCAGCCGGATTCCGTCCCGGAACAGGCCCCAGCCGCCATCCAGATCCCGCCCCAGGATAACGGGCTGCTATTGGCCATGGCGTTTTCCGGTGGAGCCACCCCCTCGTCTGTACCTGTATCGACAGAAGCAACGACAGAGCCAGAACCAGATACCGGCGGCCTGCCCCCGGCACTGGAAAATATCCGCCAGCGACTGTCATTGATGGAACAGGTCGGCAGGCAGCAAACGGCGCCTGCCAAGCCCATGGCACCGGCCGGGGGAGATGCGCATTCCCCCCTGACCATCAGCCCCCTGACCGCAACGGCCCTCAATAGGTCTGCTCAGGCCGATCCACTGACACCAGAAACAGTCATGGTCGAGGGTGCGGAGCCTGCCCCGCTGAGCGTCGGCTCCCTGACCCCGGAGGCGGTGATGGGGGATGAGCGGGGAGGCCTGCCGACCATGAGCTCTGCCCCCCCATCGGCGGGCAGCACTCAGCACCATGCCCCCGCGGGCATGGTCACCCTGCCCGCGCCGATTGCCAGCCCGGCCTGGCTACAACAGCTTGGCCGGCAGCTGGTCAGCCTGGCACTGCATTCGGATCAAAGCATAGAGCTGCACCTTAATCCGGCCGAGCTGGGGCCCCTGCGGGTCAGCCTGAAACTGACCGAGCAAGACGCCCAGGTACAGTTTTTATCCGCCCATGGTCCTGTGCGCCAGGCGGTGGAACAGGCCATCCCCCAACTGCGCGAGGCGCTGGCCGAGCAGGGCATCAGCCTGGGTGAAGCCTCGGTGGGGGAACAGGGCCAGTCGTTTGCCCGTGAACAGGCCGCTCCGGCCCCGTTGACCAGGGCCCCCCAGCCGGAGGAAGAAACGGAGCAAGCCGCTCGGCATGCGGTGACGGTACAGCCGCTGCTACCGAATGGCCGCGTGGATCTGTATGCCTGAACATCCAATCGAGGAAGATAAGCCGGCCTGGCCACGCTTTTCCGGTCAACGGACAGGCGCCTTTTCCGGTATACTGCCGGACCGCATGAACACCATAACTTACAGACAGCAAGACAAAGGGTAATAAAATGGCAGATGCCAAAGGCAAGGGAAAAACGAAATGGCTTATCGCCCTGATGGTGCTGATCATGGTTGCGGTAACCGGGGTAAATGCCTACTTTCTGCTGCAAAACCTGAACAACGCCCAAACCGGGACCGACACGGCCGAAAACAAGGCTGCCAAACGTGCTGCCGAGCCCATTTTTGTCAAGATAGCCCCTTTCACGGTAAACCTGCAGCCCGATCGCTATGGTCCGCGTCTGCTCTACACCGGCCTGACCCTGCTGGTGGGCAACAGCGACACCGAAGCGCAGCTCGCCAGCCATATGCCCCAGGTGCGCAATCGCCTGTTGCTCCTGCTCTCGGGGCAACAGGCAGACACACTAACCTCCGCCAGCGGCAAGCAGCAGCTGGCTCAGAGCATCCTCGAACAGCTACGCCGGCCCATGACCGATGCCCAGCCGGAGTTGCTGATCGATGACGTGCTCTTTACCGAATTTATCGTTCAGTAGCCGGCCAGTGTCATTACGTCATGTCTAAAGACGAACAGCTGTCACAGCAAGAAATCGATGCCCTGCTCAATGGTGTCTTTGATGAAGAAGATGGCGGCAACGGCAAGGCCCCGAAAGTGCGCCTGTTTGATCCCGCCAGCCAACACAGGGTTGTCCGTGAGCGGCTGCATGCGCTGGATGTCATTAACGAACGCTTCGCCAGACAGTTCCGTGTCGGGTTATTCAACCTGATACGACGCAATGCCGACATCACGGTAGAGTCCATGCGTCACCAAAGCTATAGCGACTTCGCGCGCAATGTACCTGTGCCGGCCAATATCAACCTGATCGCCATGAAACCCCTGCGGGGCTCCGCACTGGTGGTCTTTCCCCCCAGCCTGATCTTCATGGTGGTGGAAAATCTGTTTGGCGGAGACGGTCGCTTTCTCATCCAGTCCGAAGGGCGTGAGTTCACCAACACAGAGCAACGCATCATCAAGCGTATCCTGAACCTGACCATCGAAGCCTATCAGGACGCCTGGAAGTCCATCTTCCCCTTGGAAATCAGCTACCTGCGTTCAGAAATGCAGACCCGCTTCGCCAATATCACCAACACGCCCGCCGACATAGTAGTCAGCACCCGCTTCCATATGGAAATCGGTAACCTGTCCAGTGATTTTCAGATCTGTATGCCCTATGCCATGCTGGAACCCTTGCGTGACAAGCTGAATAAACTGCAGACCGACACCATAGGGAACAGCGATGACGGCATATGGACCCAACGCATGGCCGGTGAAATAAAACATACCGAGGTGGAGCTGGTTGCCGATTTTGTTACCCTGCCCTCTCGCCTTTCCCAGGTTATGGCGCTCAAGGTCGGCGACGTGCTGCCCATGGAACTGCCCGATACCGTGTTCGCCCGTGTCGACGATGTGCCCGTGCTGGAATGCGAGTTCGGCAGCCAGAAAGAACAACGGGCCCTGCGTATCACCCGCATCATAGATCATGCCGCCAACGGTGCCGATAACGCCGGTCATTTTGTCAAAAGCCTGTTACCGCAAGCCACAGTTAAGGAGCCCCGTCATGACTGATCACAGCCCTTCCGATCAGAGTAACACCACAGATGAATGGGCCATGGCCGGGCAGCAGGGCCTGGCGCTGGCCGAACAGGAGGATCCCTGGGCCGAGGCACTGGCAGAGCAGGCCGCCCTGACCGAAGAGCAGCCGGCCGATACCGCCGCAAAACCCGCCGGCACCAGTGTGTTCAAGCCCCTGGAAAGCAAGACCCAAAGCGATCCACCCCGGGATCTGGATATGATCCTGGATATTCCGGTCAAGCTGACCGTCGAACTGGGCCGCACCCGGCTCACCATCAAGCAGTTGCTGGAGCTGGCTCAGGGCTCGGTGCTCGAACTCGACGGGCTGGCCGGTGAACCCATGGATATCCTGATCAACGGCTACCTGATCGCCCAGGGCGAAGTGGTGGTGATGGATGACAAGTACGGTATCCGCATTACCGAAATCGTCACCCCTGCAGAGCGGGTAAAGAAGTTGAATCGATGAGCGCCACCGCTATTTCCCTTGCCGGCGCCGATGGCGGCTCCCTGCCTGGCCTGGCCGTTTTAGGTAAAACGGCCGCTGTGCTGGCATTGATCATTGCCCTGATCCTGCTTTGCGCCTATCTATTCAGGCGGCTGGGCAACATGGGCTCGGGCAGCGGACTCAATCTGAGGGTCATTGCCAGCACCGCCCTCGGTAATCGGGAGCGGGTGGTGGTGGTTGAGCTGGAAGACACCTGGCTGGTGCTGGGTGTCGGCAACGGCCAGGTAACCAAGCTCCATGAGCTGCCGGCCCGACAGCCGGCATCCTTAGTGCATGACCGACCCGACGTTGAACCCGGCTTTGCCGGCCGCTTCGCCCGGGCCCTAAAGCAGCAAGCCGGTGAACGCTTGGCCAAAGGCCGCGCCGCGCCGCGAAACGGAGCCTGAAGATGAAGCGCTCTTCCTGTCTCGGAGCCTTGCTGCTGGCCGGGTTATGCTGCTGGCCAACACTCGTCGCCGCCCAGACACTACCGGGCATTATCAGCCAGCCCACCGCCGAGGGCGGTCAACAGTGGTCCATCCAGCTGCAGACCCTACTGCTGCTCAGCAGCCTGGCCTTCCTGCCCGCCATCTTGCTGCTGATGACCAGCTTTACCCGTATCATCATTATCTTCAGCCTGCTGCGCACCGCCCTGGGAACCCCATCAACACCACCCAACCAGGTGCTGCTGGGGCTGGCGCTGTTTCTGACCTTTTTTATCATGTCGCCGGTTATCAGCCAGATCCATGAAACCGCCTGGCAGCCCCTGGCCCGAGACGAGATCGGCATGGAATCATTTTTCTCGCTGGCCGCCCAGCCCCTGCGCGACTTTATGCTGGCCCAGACCCGGGATGCCGACCTGGCGCTGTTTGTCCGCCTGGCCGATGTCGGCCCCCTACAGGGCCCGGAAGACCTGCCCATGCGGGTACTGATGCCGGCCTTTGTCACCAGCGAGCTGAAAACCGCCTTTCAGATCGGCTTTACCATCTTTATTCCGTTTCTGATCATCGACCTGGTGATAGCCAGCGTACTGATGGCGCTGGGCATGATGATGGTGCCGCCGGCGACCATTTCCCTGCCGTTCAAGCTGATGCTGTTCGTGCTGGTCGATGGCTGGCAGTTGCTGATCGGTTCTCTGGCCCAGAGTTTTCATGTCTAGCGCGGCTCGCCCAGGGAGACAGCCATGACCCCGGAAGTGGTAATGAACCTGGCCTATCAGGGCATGCGAGTGACCCTGCTGCTGTCAGCCCCGCTGTTGCTGACCGCCCTGCTGGTCGGCCTGCTGATCAGCCTGTTTCAGGCCGCCACCCAGATAAACGAGATGACGCTGTCGTTTATTCCCAAGATACTGGCGGTATTTGCCGTGCTGGTAGTCAGCGGCCCCTACCTGTTGAAGCTGATCGTCGACTTTACCCGAGAGCTGTTTACCAATATTCCGTTGATGGTGATGTAGGAGCATGCTCGAGGTCACCTTTACCCAGCTGCAGGGCTGGCTGGTCGCCTTTTTCTGGCCCTTCATCCGTCTCGGCGCCTTCCTGGTAGCCGCGCCCCTGCTCGGCCATACCAGTATCCCCAATCGGGTCAAGATAGGGCTGGCCGCCCTGCTGACCCTGGTTGTTGCCCCTGGCCTGCCGGCCCCGCCGGATATCCCCATGATGTCCTGGGCCGGGCTGGGGATTGTGGTCGAGCAGATGCTGATCGGTCTGGCCATGGGCCTGACCATGCATATTCTGTTCGCCGTGGTAACGGCAGCGGGGGAATATATCGGCCTGCAGATGGGTCTCGGCTTCGCCACCTTCTTCGCCCCTGATACCGGCGCCAATACCATGGTGCTGTCACGGTTGTTGCACATGATAAGCCTGCTGCTGTTCCTGGCCTTTGACGGCCACCTGATGGTGATCGAGATCCTGGCCGGCACCTTTGTCATTCTGCCTGTCGGTATCAGCGGCCTGAATACCAATGCCTTCGAACTGTTGGCCCGCTTTGCCAGCACCATCTTTGTCTCCGGCCTGCTGCTGGCCTTGCCACTGGTGTCCGCCCTGCTGATCATCAACCTGTCACTGGGCATCCTTAACCGGGCATCGCCGCAACTGACGGTGTTTTCGATTGGCTTTCCGCTGACCATGCTGGTCGGCCTGGTGCTGTTGATGGTCATGATGACGGATCTGGGGCGTTTCATGCAGCGACTGTTCGGCCAGGGGATGGCCTTCCTGCAGCAGCTGGTGCAAACCATGGTGCCGCTATAATGGTAACCTCGGTGAACACGGCATGACAGGCCAGGTACATTACCGGACGAGCAGGGCCCCTCGCAGAGCATGGGAGCCAGGCTCAGGCGGGAGTCGCCTCATTCCCACGCTTCGCGTGGGAATGCAGTCGGCCCCGGTGATTATTTCAGGAAGTTGAACAGCGACAGGCCCTGAATATCCACAAAGGACTTCTGAGCGGCCTGCAGGCCCACCATACGCAGGCTGTAATTGGATGCGGCTTCCACATAATCCAGATCCACCAGATTCGACAGCGTCTGCTCGTAGTTGAGCATGCGGTGGTCAGCCACCGTATCGGCCATATCCAGCTCGTTCAACCGAGCGCCGACCGAGGCGCGCACCGTCAACACATTTTCCAGGCTGTTATCCAGCTTGCGCATCACAGTGCTCAGGGTATTGCCGAGCGCCGCCTGCTGCTGCTCTGTCTCTGCCGGTGCCGACAAAACGGCGATGGCCTGCTCAAGGGTGGTAAACAGATCCGGCGTCATGTCTTTCGCCTGTCCCACCTTGATGCTGTCGCCCGAGACCGGAGTGCCTTCCAGGCTTAGGGATAGACCACCGAACTGGATCGCCCGACCGGCGGTGTAAGCCTGGGGCTCGCCACCATTGATACGGTAGCTGATGCTGTCGGCGCCGCCTTCGAAGGTCAGCGTAAAACCGGCCCCATTATCCGGATGGGTTGTATCCAGCATCACAGGGCCGGTGAAGGTAACATTGCCGGCATTGGCGGCATTGGCCTCGGCCACATAACCGGCACCGGCCGGGACGCTCTGAAAGAGGGTACTCCCATTGTCACCGACCGGCATCAGCCGGGAGGCGTCAATACGCTGCTCACGCACCTGGTCATCCCCCACATAGCTCACCTTACCGTCCTTCCCTTTGACAAAGGGGGCGCTGTCGCTCTGAAAGCCGCCAAACAGGAAGCCACCATTGCCATCGGCGGCGTTGGCCTGTGCCAGTATCGACTCGTATACCCCCCGAATCTCACTGACATTCGCACCATGAACCTGGGTGCCGTTGGCCGCCTGTATCATTAGCGTCTTGGCTCGGGTAATGGCGTCGCCCAGGCTGTTAAGCACGCTCTCTTCCTGCGCCAGCACGTTGCGCGCCGTGACCCTGGCATGGGTATATTGCTCGGTGACCGCCATCGACTGCTTGACCCCCACAGCGCGGGAGGCCGCCATGGGATCGTCCGAGGGGTTAACCACCCGGCGCCCGGTGGCCATCTGCTGGCCCACCTTGAGAAACTCTCCCTGCTGGCGGTTCATCGACGAGATATTCCGTTCAAACATGGTCAGGGTACTGATACGCATAAGAGATCTCCGGTAGCTATCAGGCACGCAGGCCCAGCAGGGTGTCGAACAGGGTGGCACCCATCTCGATAACTTTGGCATTGGCCTGATAATACTGCTGATATTGCACCAGCCTGGCAGCCTCCTCGTCGAGGTTGACCCCCGACTCGGACTGCTGCCGGGTGCGCAGCTGCTCAGTCAGGGCCGTTTGTGCAGTCAGCCTCACCTGCACCTCCTGGGTACGGTTGCCTATTTCACTGACCAGGGCGCCATAGGCCTGGCTCAGGGTCGCCTTGCCGGTCACCAACGGCTTGCTCTGTAATTCCTGCAACGCCAGGGCATTGCGGTTATCACCGCTGCCCCACGCCTCTCCGGCGGCGATATCGGCAATATCCTCGATATCAAGCCTGAGCGTACCGGCCGCCTGGCTCAGCGGCTCCTCCACCCGGAAAAAGTCCTTACCGGCAAGCCCATTCAGATCCACCCCCTGCCTGTGCTGCCCATTGACGCCCTCGGCCAGGGACACCGCCAGCTGACCCAGCTGCTGCTGGGTGGCATCCAGGGTTTGCGAACGGAAGTCGAGCAGACCGCCCAGAGAGCCGCCCTGGATGGCACCGTCATCCAGCTCAAGCAGCTTGCCTGTTGAGTCCCGGTATCCCACCGCCGTGCGTGACGGATCAACCGATGAACTCACCGCCTCGAGTGAGTAAAACTGACTCCCCATCACCAGTGGCCGGCCATTGCCCATGGTCAGGTTGTATCTGCCACCATCCTGAATCGTCACGCTGACCCCAAGGCGTTCACCCAGCTCCGCCACCAGCTGTTCCCGCTGGTTGAGCAGGGTATTGGGTACGCTGCCGGTTTTGACATTGGCCAGACCTATCTCCCGGTTGAGCCCGGCGAGCTGCTCGGCCCTGCTGTTGATTTGGGCGATTTCATCACCGATCTGGCCATTGATGCCCTGTTGCATGCTGTCCAGGTACTCATCAACAGCGCGAAACTGGCTGGCCAGGGCACGGGCACTCCCCAGCACCCCCTGCCGCGCGGCCGGATCGGCCGGGCCGCCGGCCAGCGCTTCGAAGGAAGCAAAAAACTGATTCATCAAGGGCGCCAGCCCCCCATCCTGGTCGGCCAGCAGGGTATCTATCTGCCCAATCTGAAACTCATAGGTTTCCAGCGCACTCAGGGCGCTGCTTGAGGTATTCAGCTGTGCGTTCACGAACCGGTCGAACTGACGTTCAATGGCACTGATCTGAACCCCACCGCCGTAGCGACTCTCTCCCAGCTGCACCACTTCGCGGTTGTAACCCGGCGTATAAACATTGCTGATATTATTGCTCGTGGTATACAGGGCCTGCTGTGCGGCATGCAGGCCACTGATACCGATGGAAAAAATACTCATATTCCCATTCCCCTAGGGTCTGTCATGGTTATCGGCAGCCAGCCCTGCTACTTGAGGCAAACACGGCCAGGATCAAAATATCTGGCCCAGCTCAAACTCCCCGGGTAAGGAGCGGCCTTTCGCCAGCATCCCTTGTTTATCGAGCGAGCCCAGGGTATCCATCACCGCCACCAGCTTGTCGGCATAGCCGGGATCGGTGGCGTAACCGCTCTCCTGCAGCGCCCGCGCCGCCTGCCGCGCATCAGGCGCCGAGACCACGCCCGCATAACGCGGATTATCACTGATCAAGCGGGCATAATCGGTAAACGCCTGCTCAAAGGAGTCGTAGACCCGAAAATGATCGGTAAGCGCCACCCGCTCCCCTCGTACATATTCATGAGTGCCAACTTCGGTCGTCTTGCCCTGCCAACCGGCGCCAGCCTTGATACCGAACAGGTTGTGGCTGTTGGCGCCATCCGCAGTGGCAATTTCATAACGGCCCCAGCCGGTTTCCAGCGCCGCCTGGGCCAGGATCAATTCGGCCGGCACCCCGGTGGCTCGGCTGGCGCCCAGGGCCGGGGCCTCGAGTCGCTCGATAAAGGCCTGTACATGGGGCTGTGCCTGTCGCCTGTTTTCCGTTGACAAAACATGCCGTGCTTCGCTGACCGCCACCTCGCTGGCCTGAACCGGTTCCTTGTGTGGCTGGCCTTGCTCCATGGGTCGTGCCGCAGCCAGGCTGCCGGTCAGAACTCGGGGGTGACCTCTGGGAATACCGGCAATCAGGGCCTCGCTCTGGCCAGCTATGTCTGCGGCCGGCCCCGACCGGCGAGTACCCAGTTGTTGTAACAACTGCTCGGCCAGGCCAATACCACGACCGGCCACCTCCTGGGACAACTGTTGATCAAGCAGGGAGGTATAGAACTGTCGCTGATCACCCTTGGTCAGCCCGGCGTCGGGAACCGTCTCGCGCATGCTTTTCATCATCATCTGCACAAACAGCGCCTCGAATTGCCGGACCGATGCTTCCAGCCCCTGCTCGGGATCTCGCCCGGCAGTCTGCTTGAGCCGCTGCAGCCCCTGCATATCAAGGGAAAAGCGGCTGCCGATATCGTGCCTGTCCATCAGATTATCTCCAGTTCGGCGCGCAGCGAGCCCGCCGCCTTGAGTGCTTCGAGGATCGACATCAGATCCGCCGGGGTGGCGCCCAGGGCGTTGAGGGCGCTGACCACCGACATCAGATCAGCCCCTTCCACCACCTGGAGGGCGCCGTCCTGCTGGTTGATGGAAATATCGCTGTCGGGCACGACTGTGGTTTCCCCCTGACTGAATGGTGCCGGTTGGCTGACCCTGAACTCGGTATCGATAACGATGGACAGGTTGCCGTGGGCCACCGCAGCCCGATGCAGGGTTACCGCGCCATTAAGCACCACAGAGCCGGTACGGGAGTTGATCACTACCCGGGCCGGTGCCGCCATGGGTTCAACCCGCAGGCTTTCGATCCTGGCCATAAAGCGGACCCGCTCGTTGGCGCTCAGGGGGCCACGCAGGCGGATCACCCGACTGTCGAGGGCACTGGCCACCTGGCTGCCGAAGCTCTGATTGATGGCAGTCACCACCCGCTCGGCGGTACCGAAATCCGCTTCCTTGAGCTGCAGCTCCAGCTCGCCGGTCTCGCCACCCAGTTGCAGGGGCACCTCCCGCTCCACGATGGCACCGCCACTGATGCGTCCGCCGGCCTGCTGGTTGATCTGCACGCTGCTGCCACCGGCCTCGGCACCGGCGCCCCCCACCAGCAGGTTGCCTTGGGCCATGGCATAGATATCACCGTCGGCCCCCTTGAGCGGGGTCATTAGCAGGGTACCGCCGCGCAGGCTGCGAGCATTACCGATGGACGATACCACCACGTCGAGCCGCTGCCCCGGCCGGGAGAAGGGCGGCAGGTTGGCGGTCACCATCACCCCCGCCACATTGCGCAGCTGCATGTTGGTGCCCGGTGGCACGGTAATACCCAGCTGGGACAGCATGTTAGTCAGGCTCTGGCCGGTAAAGGGCGCCTGCATGGTCTGGTCGCCCGAACCGTCGAGCCCCACCACCAGCCCATAGCCTACCAAGGCGTTGTCGCGCACCCCGGCAAAGGTGGCCAGTTCACGCAACTGCTCGGCCCGCACTGGCAGGGCTGGCGTCAGCCAGAGCAGGCCAAGCAGGCTGACACCAATCACCTGCCGGCATGCCTTCCATCGCCGCTCCCCTTTGCCCTGAGAAAAGAGGGAGCTCACCGCCCGGCGTAATATTGAAAACAGCATAATGACCACAACTCAGAAAGGAGAGACATTGAGGAAGAAGCGCTGTAACCAGCCCATATGCTGGGCCTCGTTGATATAGCCCTCGCCTACATATTCGATACGTGCATCGGCCACCTGGGTGGAAGCCACCGTATTCTGACCGGTAATGGTACGGGGGTTGACCACCCCGGAGAAACGGATGAACTCGACCCCCTGGTTGATGGCGATCTGCTTTTCTCCGCGCACCCGCAGGTTACCGTTGTTCATCACCTCCAGCACGGATACCGTGATGGTGCCGGTGAAGGAGTTGTTCGCCTGGGCGCCTCCGCCCCCGGAAAATTCGCTGTTACCGGACAGATCGAAGCCATACTCCGCCAGTGTTTCCAAAGCATCCGGCAACTCACTGAGTCCCAGGCTGGCCGAGCCCCCCCGGTTGGCATTGGCGGCCGAGGTCTTGCTGGCGCTGACCTGTTCATCGAGCACTATGGTGAGGATCTCTCCCACCATGCGTGGGCGCCGGTCTTCAAACAGCGGCTGATAGCCGCGCTGTGCCTGGAAGATGGCGCCATTGGCCTTGGGCTGTGGCGGCTCGGGGAGGGTCATCTGTTCCTGCTCCCCCACCACCGAAGAACGCGGTAACTGGGCACAACCGTTGAGCAGCACAACCAGCCCTGTCAGCAGGACCTTGCCCGTCAGCCTTTCCTGCCATCTCATGCGTCTTGTTCCTGTTACAGCTGGGTCAGCCGGGCCAGCATTTCATCGCTGGTTTTGACCGCCTTGCTGTTGATTTCATAAGCCCGCTGGGTCTGGATCATATTGACCATCTCTTCCACCACATTGACGTTGGAGGTTTCCACATGTCCCTGGTAGAGGCGGCCGGTGCCATTCATTCCCGGCAGGCTGTCATTGGCCGGCCCCGAGGCGGTGGTTTCCAGGTAGAGGTTGCCGCCGATGCTTTCCAGCCCGGTCGGGTTGACGAAGGTAGCCAGACTGATTTGCCCGACCTGCAGGCTGTGACTGGTGCCAGGCTGGGTCACGGAGACGGTGCCATCTTCTCCTATGGTCACCGACAGGGCATTGTCGGGCAGGATCACCGCCGGGTCCAGTGGGTAGCCGTTGGCATTGACCATCTGACCGTTCTGATCGAGCTGAAAACTGCCATCCCGGGTATAGGCAAGATTGCCATCGGGCATGATGACCTTGAACATGCCCGCACCATTGATCGCCAGATCCCGGGAGTTTTCGGTACTGACCAGGCCGCCCTGATTATGTAACCGCTCGGTCGCCACAGGCCGTACCCCCGTCCCCACCTGCATGCCAGAAGGCAGTGTATTCTGTTCGTTGCTCATGGCACCCGGCTGTCGCATATTCTGGTACAGCAGATCTTCGAACACCGCCCGGGAGCGCTTGAAACCATTGGTATTGACGTTGGCCAGGTTATTGGCGATCACGTCCATCTGCACCTGCTGGGATTCCAGACCGGTTTTCGCCGTCCACAATGCTTTAATCATGAGTCATTCCTCTTTGTTCCAGGAACGACAGCAGGCTGCTGGCCGTCCAAAATGCTTTAATCATGGGTGATACCTCGTTATCCCTGGAGCGACAGCAGGCTGTTGGCCCGCTGGGCGTTGTCATCGGCACTGGTGATCATTTTCATCTGCATGTCATAGCGCCTGGCATTGTCGATCATCGCCACCATCGACTCGATGGCGCTGACATTGCTGCCTTCCAGTGAGCCCGAGACCAGCCGCTGGTCTTCGTCCTGTGCCAGCACAGGCACATTGCCATTGGCATCGGGCGCCGGACGAAACAGGCCGTCAACACCGCGCAGCAGCTGTCCCGGCTCGGGGGTAACCAGCTTGAGTCGCCCCACCTGCGCCAGGGCATCCGGACCTTCGCCGGCAGTGATGGCACTCAGGGTACCATCTGAGCCTATCGACAGCCGGGCGCCGAGCGGCACTATAATGGGACCGCCAGTCCCCATCACGGGGGAACCCCCACTGAGCAACAGGCCGTTACCATCCAGTTGCAGATCGCCGCGCCGGGTATAGGCTTCATTGCCATCGGCCCCCTGCACCGCCAGCCAGCCGTTACCTTCGAGGGCGATGTCCAGTTCGCGTCCCGTGGTGGTGACGGGGCCGGGGCTGAAGTCTGCACCCGGGGTAGAGGCCACCACAGAGACCTGGGTCGGCGACCGGCCATCCCCCAGCACCGGCACCGCCCGCATGGCCGACAGTTCGGCACGAAATCCGGTCGTCGAAACATTGGCCAGGTTGTTGCTGATCACCGCCTGAGAGTCGAGCGTCTGCTTGGCGCCGCTCATGGCGGTATATAAAATGCCGTCCACGATTCAGCCTCCGTTAACGCAGGTTGATCGAGGCCTGCAGTACCTCGTCCTGGGTCTTGATGGTCTGGGAATTGGCCTGATAATTGCGCTGGGCGATAATCAGCTTGACCAGCTCGCTGGTCAGATCGACGTTGGAGGTTTCTACCGCACCGGCCTCTATGCTGCCGAACAGGCCGGCACCGGCCAGCCCCATCAGTGCGGCACCGGAGGCATTGGTTTCGGCCCAGGCATTGTCACCAACCGGGGTAAGTCCTTCCGGGTTATTGAAGCTCGCCAGTACTATGGTGCCCAGCACCTTGGATTGCTCATTGGAATAGTTGCCGACAACATTACCTTTGTTGTCGATAACGACCCCCACCAGGCTGCCTGAACTGAAGCCGTCCTGGGTCAGTGAGTTGAGCTCGAAGTCATTGCCGAACTGGGTACTGCCGGCAAAGCCGAGATCAAGTTTCAACTCTGCTGCCCCGCCGCCGGGGCTGAAGGTAAAGTCTTCCATGCCGGTGGCCGAAGCCAGGGTACCATCCTTGTTAAACTCCAGGGTTCCCGTTTGTGTGGCCACTTCGCTACCACGGGCCTGTCTCACTTCCCACTGGCTGTCCCCTGTTCTGGTGAAATACAGGGTGACATTATGAGTGTGGCCCAGGGAGTCGTATACGATGCCGCTGTTGGCGTAGGAATAGCTGCTGCTGTCGGCCATATCGAAAGGCACTGTGTTACGGTCGATAACCGCCGAGCCCGCGTCCAGATTCAGACTCGCCTGGATGCTGGTGCTGGCATTGGCCTGCAATGCGCCCGCAGGTACCTTGAGTCGTTGTGGGTTGCCTCCGGCACCGACATCCGCCGGGTAACCGGTCAACTGCCCACCCTGGGCATTGACCAGGTAGCCGTCATTACTCACGGTCAACTGACCATTGCGGGAATAGACTACCTGTTCATTCTGCTCGAATCGGAAGAAACCATTGCCGCTGATCGCCAGGTCCATATTACGGTTGGTGGTTTCCAGGGTACCGTCACTGAAATCCTGCAGCACCGCCGACACCTTGGTGCCCAAACCAAACTGGGCCCCGGCATACACATCGGAAAACTGAACACTGGCTCCCTTAAAGCCAACCGTCTGCGAGTTGGCAATATTGTTGCCTATCACGTCAAGGTTGGTCGCTGCGGCCGAAAGACCGCTGAGCGCCTGAGAAAAACCCATTATACCGCTCCTTCAAGCATATCTATTAACCGGTTACGTATCGCAACCTCAGAGTATCTGACGAACATCATCCAGGCGGATCTGCTCGGAAACACCGCCCAGATCCAGCCGTGGACCATCCTCGGCACCGGTACTGATACCCAGCACCCGGGCATAATTAAGGCTGGTATGACTCAATGGCCGCCCACCAGACAGCGCTGTTACCGACAGCTGATAGGCGCCGGCCGGCGCCTGACTACCGTCATTCAGGGTACCGTCCCAGACAAAGGACTCGACGCCCGCCGCGATACGGCCCAGCTCAAAGTCGCGCACCGGCTGGCCACTGCCATCGAGGATGCTGATGGTGACCCGCTCGGCAGGGCTGGCGAGTTCGATACCGAAGGGAGTGCTGGCTCCGTCTTCGCCCAGCAGCAGTCGCTCACCGGGCACCAGCACATCCTTGCCGATCAGCGCCGTGGCCTGCAGGGTCTGACCGGCATCTATCTGTCCGGTAATGATCTGCATGGTTTCATTAAGAGACGCTATGCCGCTGACGGTATTGATCTGGGCCAGCTGAGAGGTCATCTCCGAGTTGTCCATCGGATTGAGCGGATCCTGGTTCTTCAGCTGAGTTACCAGCAGGCTCATAAAGCTACCCTGCAAATCTTCACTGACACGGGTGCCGGCCGTCTGGGGCTTAGCTATATTCAGGCTGTTGATAAAATTGCTATTTATGGTACCAGCCATGGTTATCCTTCACCCAGGGTCAGGGTCTTGAGCATCAGCTGCTTGCTGGTATTCATCACCTCGACGTTAGCTTGATAGGAGCGTGATGCACTGATCATGTTGACCATTTCATGCACCGGCTCCACATTGGGCAGGGTGATATAGCCCTGCTCGTCTGCCAGGGGATGCTCGGGGCTGAATTCCCGGCGCATGGGGCTGGGATCATCGATGACCCGGCTGACTCGTACCCCACCGTTATTCCCATCCCCGGGCCCGCTTTGTGCCTCGAACAGTACCTGCCGGGCCCGGTAAGGCTGATTGTCGGGGCCTGCCACGCTGTCGGCATTGGCCAGGTTGCTGGCGGTCACACTCATACGCTGAGACTGAGCGCTCATGGCCGAGCCGGAGATATCAAAGATGGAAAACATCGACATGGTCTACTCCTGTCAATCGGTCGGGCTGTGATTATTCCGGCTGCATTGCCGATTTAAGGCTTTGAATCCGGCTGTTCAGCAACACCAGGCTGGTCTGATAGCGCACGGCATTATCGGTAAACTGGGCGCGTTCCGTGTCCATATCGACGGTATTGCCGTCCAGGCTGGGCTGGGTGGGAACCCGATAGAGCAGTTCGCTGACACCCGCACTGCCAAAAGCCGGTTTGCTGATATGCTGTGCAGACGTGGTCGCTACGGTCAGCTCCGAACGGGCGGGTTGTTGCTCCATGGCCCGGGACAGCTCCTTGCCGAAGTCAAAATCCCGCGCCTTGTAATTCGGCGTGTCGGCGTTGGCGATATTGCTGGCCAGTACCTTCTGGCGCTGGTGACGGAGGTTCAGGGCCTCTTGATGGAAACCCAGAGCCCCATCCAGTTTATCGATCATGTGTCGACCCTATTGGCGGCTGAAAATAAGTCAGGCTGGAGCATAACCGTGCCCCCGTCGCCATAAAGGGATAAACAAGCCGATATTTCACCGTCAATTCTGTTCTTGGAGACAGGGCCATCCCCTTATAATGCGAACCATTACCGCGCCGCCAAGGACTCATACCATGCCAGCCTCCGAGCCCCGGCCCCCCCCATTTCCCCGCATCCTGCCATATCTGACGGTCTTGCTGTGGCTGATGGCCCCGAGCACCCCCGCATCAATAGAGCCGCCTGGACTGATGGAAGCGGTACATGCCTTCCTCTACCAGCAAAGCGGTGAACTGGGAGACGAGGTGAGTATCGAGGTGTTCCCCCCCTCCGCCCGGTTGCCCGAGTGCCGCTTTCCACAACCTTTTTTTCCCGGCAATGGGCAACCGCAATGGGGCCGCATCGCGGTCGGCGTGCGCTGTGGCGAACAGGGTGAACAGGTGCGCTACATGCAGGCACAAATCAAGGTTATCGGCCGCTATCTGGTAGCCGCCCGCGCCCTTGACGCCGGTACCCGAATCACTGCCGACATGCTGGAATTCCGGCAGGGGGATCTCAGCCGGCTGCCCCGGCAGGCCATCCTTGATCCCGGTGAGGTAATAGGCCAGCAGGCCAGGCGGCCACTGGCGGCGGGAACCACCATACAGCGTCATCAGCTGCGCGAACCGCCGCTGATCGAAAGGGGGCAGCAGGTAGTGCTCGAAGCGGCCGGCCCCGGCTATCGTATCACCCGGGAGGGAAAAGCCATGGCGCCCGGGGCAATGGGAGACCGGATCCGGGTCAGGGTCTCCAGACATACCATTCTCAGCGGGGTGGTGGTCGGTCAGGCGCGGGTCGCCGTGGCTGCACCCTGAGCCTTGGACAAAATACCCCCTGAACGGCTATGCTGCCTGCAGCATTAAAGTTATGGCATACGCTGCCGATATCCCGGATAAGTCCAGCATGAGGAACTTCCCTTGAAAATCGATCATCATCAGCTGCTGTCCCGCACCACCCAGCCGGAACAGGGCAGACCCAACGGCAGGGTGACATCCGATACGGCTGGCGGCACCGGCAAGGCTGGTCCGGCGGTCGTCACCCACCTGAGCCCGGCGATTCAGGACACCAGCCGGGATATCGATATGACCAGGGTCAACGAACTGCGCCAGGCCATCAGCGAAGGGCGGCTCGAGATCCGCGCCGATAAAATTGCCGACGGCCTTCTGAACAGCGTACGCGATTTGCTGGAGCAACAGGGCCGATGAGCCTGGATCAGCACCTGTCCTTGCAGGTAGAGCGACTGGCGCAGCTGACCGAATTGCTGCTCGAGGAGCGGCACGCTCTCGGCCAGGGAGAAATAGACGGCGAGCGGCTGTCGCGACTTGCCGCCGACAAACAGGCCCTGCTCATCCAGCTGGAAAAGTTCGAGACCCAGAGATATCAGACTCAGCTCAAACTGGGGTATGGCCAGGACATGGCCGGCGCCGAACGTGCAGCACAGGAAGCCGGTTGCCTGCAGCTATGGCATGCCCTGCTGGAGGCCACCCGACGCACCGCCCGCTTGAACAGCCTCAACGGCACCCTGATCAGCCAGCGCCTGCAGCACAACCAACGCATGCTCAACTTCCTGCACGAAGCCACCGGTCAACCCCTGTACGGCCCCGACGGCCAGCCGCGTAAAAGCGGCGGCAAACTGAGTTCCAGCGCCTAAGCCTCAGATGAAGCTTGCCCGATGGTGGCCTATCGCGCCTCGGCACACCTGCCATCAGCCGTTCCTTTCGAAGTACTCCCTCAGCTGGCTTTCGGTTGGTTGCTCACGAAACGCCAGCTGGCCATCGACCAGGATACAAGGGGAGTGCTGTATGCCGTGGGCCGCCACCAGTTCGGGATGATCCTCTATATAGAGCAGCTCATAGGGCACTCCCAGTTCCCTGAACTCCTGGTCCAGGTTGGCGGTGGAAAAGTCGGTCCGGGTGACCAGTAGTTGTACCTGCATGTGTCCTCCTCTCAGGGCCCGAGCCGGGCCTGCCCCAGGGTGTTGGCATCGGTGCCAAACCAGATGCTGTTGCTCCGGGAGTGGTAATACATATGACGTACCGCCCCCGCCCCGCTGGGGATGGGGGTAATACCAAAGAAACGGAGTTCGACAGGATCAAAGCCCATCAAGCGGTTGGGCCGGGAGCCCACATCGACCAGCCAGATCCGGTTCTGTTTATCCAGGGCCGAACCATAGGGCTGGCTCCGATGCCGGCCCGGAAGCGGCCATTCGCTGAAGAAGCGCGGGCCCGGTTGATAGCGCCCGAGCCGGCCACCGGCAAAATCCAGATACCAGATATCACCCTTGTCGGCGATTTCCAGCCGGCCGATATGGGCGTTACGGTTACCCGCATACCAGACCCGGCCGGCGAGATCCACCTGCGGATCCCGCGGCCGGGAAGCGTCCCAGGGCACGTCCCACTCCTGGATATCGAGCCTCTCGTCCATCGTCTCGGCCCCGGCCCAGAGCGTCAGCAGCAATCCCAGGGCAAGCAAGAGGATTCTCATCCGCTTCTCCCATCTTCTGCCAATGATTCTTTTAGTGTAGCCTCGGGGAGATCCCGGGAATGGGATCTGATCATAGGTAGCCCCACTGGCGATATGTTAAACTACCACCTTGTTGTCTCCGTCTGTTCATCCGCCTGGCAGCCCTATGAGTTATGTATTAAATCCCTTTGAAATCATGGCATTACCTGATGAAATGGCACATCATCGGCATGATTACAATCAGATAGTCATCGGCCTGAACGGCCAGACGGAATTTGATATCGAAGGAAACGGTAACCTGGTGGGGCCGGGCCAGGGCTGCCTGGTGTCGTCCGCCCTCAACCATGCCTTCGGGGGACTGGGCAGCAATACCATACTGGTGGTCAACCTGGCTCCGGAACCGGATGGCGCACTGACGGAGCAAAAACAGCGGTTGTATGAGCTGTTTCAACACCCGCGCTATTTTCAGCTGAGCCCCCAGGCCCGTCAGTTGGTCACTGTGCTGAGTGCAGAAATGCGCAGCTGTCCGGACGACACCCTACTCGGCCAGGCCTGTGCCAATACCCTGGTGTGCGCCCTGCAGCGACACATGGATCTCCCCCAGAGCCGCTCCCGCACCCATCGCCTGAATATAGAGGTAATAGACGCCTATATAGCACAGCACCTGGGTCGGAAAATCACGGTGGCCCAACTCGCCGGCTGCGTCTTCCTCGGCGAAAGCCAGTTTCACCTGCTGTTCAAGGAGCAGACCGGCCTGTCCCCCTACCAGTACGTGCTGGAAAAGCGCCTGGCCGAAGCCCGGAGCATGCTCACCTCCAGCCATCACAGCCTGGCCTATATCGCCCAACATTGCGGTTTTTCCAGCCAGAGCCTGTTCACCCAGATATTTTCCAGCCGTTTCGATATCTCTCCCGCCCGTTACCGCAAATTGCACCGCTAACCGGAGTATTTCATAAAAAAAACGGAGTAATGCAAAAGACCGGCATGGCCACTTTCTCCTACTATATTTAGTTAAGTAACAAAAGTTTAACCGCTGCTTAAAAGCGAGGTCCGAAATAATCATCCAAGCCAGCGGCGGCATGACCCAGCCCCCTTGGCGTGACATTATTTTGGCTCCGACAGGAAATCCCCAAGAGGAATAGGGCATGATTGAATCCAACTCCGCCATTACCGGCACCTTTATTGTGTATCTGATCGCCATGATGGCCATCGGTTACTACGCCTATAAACGCACCGCCAACTCGGCCGACTATTTCCTCGGGGGCCGCTCTCTGGGCCCCTGGCCCGCGGCCATTTCCGCCGGCGCCTCCGATATGAGCGGCTGGCTGTTGCTGGGCCTGCCCGGTTATGCCTATGCCGCCGGGGTCGAGTCCTTCTGGCTGGCCGGCGGCCTGCTGCTGGGCACCTGGGCCAACTGGATGTTCTGCGCCAAACGGCTGCGTACCTACACCCTTGAGGTGGACAACGCCATCACCATCCCCGAGTATCTGTCCCGCCGCTTCGAAGACAAGTCCAAGCTGCTGCAGATTATCTCCGCCCTGGTCATTTTGCTGTTCTTCCTGTTCTACACCAGCTCGGGACTGGTGGCCGGCGGCAAGCTGTTCCAGACAGTATTCGGCATGGATTACCAGATAGCCGTAATAATCGGTACCCTCTGCATCGTATCCTATACCCTGTTCGGCGGTTTCCTGGCCGTATCGTGGACCGATCTGGTACAGGGCCTGCTGATGGCCGCCGCCCTGATGATAGTGCCGATCGCCGCGATGGAAGGTGGCTTCGGCCAGCTGAGCTCTGATCTGCATGCCCAGAACCCCGAGCTGCTGACTCTGTGGAGCGACATCAAGGGCGAGCCCCTGTCCGCCATCGCCATTATCTCGCTGGCCGCCTGGGGCCTGGGCTACTTTGGCCAGCCCCATATCCTGGCCCGCTTCAATGCCACCCGCAGCAACAAAGACATCACCACCGCCCGCCGTATCGCCGTGACCTGGAGCATGCTGTCCATGGCCGGTGCCCTGATGGTCGGCATGGTGGGTCTGCTGTATGTCCAGAACAATATGAGCGGCGGGCTGGCCGATGCCGAAACCATCTTTATGGTGCTGGTCAATGCCGTGTTCCACCCGGTGATCGCCGGTATCCTGCTGGCAGCCATCCTCGCCGCCATCATGAGCACCGCCGACTCCCAGCTGCTGGTCTCCTCTTCCGCCCTGGCCGAGGATTTCTACAAGCAGCTGGTCCCCAGCGCCACCCCGGAAAGCCTGGTCAACATTGGTCGTTTCGCGGTAATTGCCCTGGCGGTAGTGGCCCTGCTGCTGGCGATGAACCCCGACAGCACAGTGCTGGGCCTGGTGTCCTACGCTTGGGCCGGTTTCGGTGCCGCCTTCGGCCCCGCCCTGTTGTTCAGCCTGTACTGGCGTAACATGAATCGCAACGGCGCCCTGGCCGGGGTACTGGTCGGCGGCATTACCGTGGTGGCCTGGAAACAGATCTCCGGCGGCATCTTCGATATCTATGAAATCGTCCCCGGCTTTATCTTTGCTTCCATCGCCATTGTGCTGGTCAGCAAGCTGACCGGTGCGCCCAAGGCATCGGTCACCAAGACCTTCGACAGCTACGAAAACAGTCTGGAAACCCTGGACTAATAAACACAAAGAGGCCCGGCTTGACCGGGCCTTTATTTATCTTTCCCTTCCGGCTTATCCCTACCGATGAGCCGTCATCCACATCATGAGCATCCTTCCGGGTACGTCACCCGACCGTTCACCCGCTCCGGCTACTCAACCCGGATCAGCTGTTCACCTTCCAGGCCGGCAGGGATTTCTCCCGCCTCGAGGTATTTAAAACCGGTATTGACGCCGAATTCGGAGATACCCAGGGCCTTGACCAACTCGAAATGCCGCTCATAGGCAAAAATATAGCCCTCATCGGTGGCCGGTTTGCGCAGGATGGCTTCGATCGTCTCAACCTCTCCACTACCGAACGTCTCCACTAGGCGCTGGGCATTCCCTCCCTGCGGGCCGATGGGCTCGGCATCCTGATCCGGTTCAAACAGCTCCGGTGACGAATTATATTGATCCACTACCCAACCCTGCTCACAGAGGGCGTACATCAGGATATCGTCATCATGATTGAGCACCGCCAGCACGGGGGCCTGCAGCTCCGACGACAGCCGGGCACCCAATGCGAGCACCACTTCCGGCTCCTGTCGCTCGGAGGCTTCATCAAACACCACCACCGAGCCCTTGTGGGCCGGGGTCACAAAGGCATTTCGTCCCGCAAGCACCGCGGCCACCGCCTGGGCATCGGTACAGAGCACCGTATGGCTGACATAAAAGCTTTCCATCTGCATCCACCCCGGGCACAAGCCCTCTTCTGTTGTGAGATCCCATGACATTACCCTTTCAACATAGACCGAAATCGATCTCGAGGCTGACTGAGTCAAAACTGATAGAGTCGGCCGCCCTCAGACGGTAGCTGCTCGGGTGACACTTGAGCGATCAAAATGCCCCGCAAGCGGGGCATGTAGAAAAGACAGGAAACAGGGCTCGGACGTTAGCCGCGCTTTTTTATCCAGATAGGGTTGGAATAGGCCCGATTGCCGTTACGGTCTTCCACCACCCACTGCAGCCAGGTGTAGTTGGGCGGCACCGGTACTCCGGTACGGAACACCTTGGCGCCGTTGATCCGCCAACCGGCGACCTGCTCGCCATCCAGCCAGACTTCGGCCTTGCTCAGGCCAGCCTCGGAACGCAGCTCTACCCTGGACTCGCTGAAGGGGGAGATTTCTTCACCGAACAGGGTGCCTGCCGCATAGACCTGGGGGCCAAAACTGACAAAACTGTGGCCTCTGCCGACGGCGCTGGCAAAGTCGGCGCTAAACTTGCCGTTGGGCGTATACGCATACAGCCGACCGCTGTTTTGCCGCGGGCCCCGCAGCAGGTGGTTGGCGCTGAGATAGACCCGCTCGCCCCGGTTCCAGCGTTGACGCAGCTTGGCCATCTGGGCTTCAAAGTTGCTGCTGTCATCATATTCATAGAGGCTGATTACGGTATTGGGGCTTGCCCCCGTCACCAGCTCGTCGGCCAATACCTTGCCCAGGGAGCCGGCGCTTAACCAGGCGTCGAAGCTGTGCTGTTGGCTCGGCTGGTAGCTGCGTCTTAAATCATCCGTTTCAGACAAGGCACCCAGCCCTTGCTGCAACTGGCCCTGGGACCAGTGACCGACCACTGCCTGGGTAAGCACCTTGTGTGCGCCCTCGGCAGCTTCCGGAGCCGCGTTTTGCACCAGGCGATAACCGGCAAACAGGGTCTTGCCGACCGGATTCTCCAGCTGACTGCTCAGCTTGATGCCGGGATAAGCCTTCTCGACCTCATACCGGCTCAGCAGGCGGTGTCCATTCCAGCTGCGGTCCACCTCGATCACCACCCGCTCCGGTGTCTGCTGCGTAATATCGATGGCGTTCAGGGTCATGGCCTCCTCTCCGGGCACAAAGTCCAGAGAGACGATACGATCGGCGCCGAACACGCCGTTTTCCACCAGCGCCATATCCACTATGCTGCCGGCCTTGCCTGCCTTATCACCCCCGGCGATGGCGAAGGCAAAATAAGGAGTTACTATGGTGATGTCCTCGCTGCCATTGGCATCCCCCCCCTGGATCCAGGTAGGGCCTTTCAGCACCTGAATGTCGGCAGGTGGAACATTTTTCTGGGGTGCGCTTTGACAAGCAGCCAGCATAGTCGCTACCAGCAGGGGTAGCCCCAATCTATAAAAACGCATAAGGTGTAATCCCGGGATCTGGAAAGAACAATAACTGGCGAGGATTCTGACAGCTCCTACATAGAAGACAAGAGCCCGCATCGGGATAAAAGCCGATATAAGCAGCCACCAGCCAGAACTCCCTCTCGTGCGCCAGTAACTGGCATATTCAGTCGATAATAACGTCAAGATCCGGCTTGGTGCACACTGTCACCTTCCAGCCAGGCTCGCGCTTCGTTCGTCTTTTCAAAATATTTCAGCTCTCCCTCGATAAACCACTGGGCTATCTTTGCCATCAGCCTTTCCCTGAGATCGACTCCCACTATGGCCACCCGGGTAAATGCCTTGGCATACTTGCGGGTAAACACAATATCTTCCCACAGGGCCATGGTTTCCCAGTGATTAAAGTCGATCATATTGATCAACGCCTTGATTTTCGGCGTATCCATCTCCTCCAGCGCCTGCTCTACCCGGGTTTCCATCTCCATAAAGTCATCGTAGGCAATGTCCCCGTAAATTTTGATGGTGAGCAGCAGGGTATCGCCTTGCCTATCCAGTTCAACCGCCATGCCATGTGCTTCCAACATTCCTTTACCCTCCACGGTGCCCGTATACACCCGCTAAGTATGGTTCTAATTGTGGGCCCTGTTTGGATAACGAGATACAAAATAGCGCAAAAAACACGCAAAAACGGCCACAAAAGACAACGACGTGCATCTTGATCCCGCCGCCATTTGGATGCAGCCTTACGGCCTGTTATCGCTATGCTGGAACTCGAGATGTTAAAGATGAAATACCTGATGGCCTTGCTGATGATAGCCGCTCTCGGCTATCTGGCCGCCATGCCCTATATCACCGTCAACCAGATCCGGGAGGCCGCCGATCGGCATGACAGTCAGGCACTGGCCGAACATGTGGAGTTTGACAGCGTACGCCAGAGCCTGAAAGATCAGCTAAATACCCGTCTGCTGCAGGAGCTTGGCGGGAAAATCAAGACAAATCCCTTTGCCGCCCTGGGGGCCGCCTTTACCAATATGATGGTGGATGGCCTGGTTGATACCTATATGACACCAGCCGGCATAGAGCAGCTGATGCGTGGCGAAACGCCGGCCCCCGGCATCCCCAACCGCTCGTCGGTATCGCACCAGCCCCAGGGCGACGCTCAATCCGCCCCCTACCCACCCAACAAGCCCTTTGCCGATGCGCGCATGGGCTACGCCTCGCTCAATACCTTTGTGGTGACCATGAAGGATGAAAACGAGGAAGAAGCCAAGTTTATCCTACGGCGCCGTGGCCTGGAGTGGAAGCTGACCGAAATACTGCTGCCGCTGGATTGAACTCGGCCTTGGCGGCGGGCCCCTGAACCCGGACTCGACATGTAGCGGTATTGGTATCAGTGAATTAGCTTGTTACCTATGCCCCGAACCAAGCCGAGCGAAAACCGAGTTTTGACACCGGTCAATATTTCATCGGTTTTGATCATACTCCGCGCCTGAATTCGGTAAGGTAGTATACAGGGCAGGGTAGCAGGATCATGATATGAGTTTTGAACAGATCTTTGATGAGAGTTACGAGCGCGTACTGAGTGCCCGCAGGGATGGAAACGACTTCTTCGAAGCCTTTTATCAGCGCTTTCTGAATGATGATAGGCGAATCGCCCAACGTTTTGCATATACCGACATGGCAACTCAGCAAAGCATGCTGAAAAAGTCTTTCTACAGCCTGTTTGCTTTCTATGCCAGCGGCCAGGCTGACGATTCCATTCGCCGCATCGCCGAAAGACACAACCGTGACCACCTGGATATTAACCCGGAGCTTTATGATCGCTGGCTGGAATGTTTAATCCGCACAGTAACGCAATTTGATGATGAAATTTCCGAAGATGTGGAACTGGCCTGGCGCCTGGTGATGGCGCCCGGCATTACCTATATGAAGTTCAAATACGACAAGTAACGCCCAGGGCTATCCGGGAACAGTCCCCTTCCGAATACTATGCCAGCTTGACGGTAGTCCCGGCTTTAACGTCATTTCCTCCAAATACGGAATACCTTCTCGGTCGAGCTGATTCACCAAAGAGGAAACAGGGACTCCGAACGGCCCCCCGACGCTTCACCCGCCCATTTATAGTTTCAAATGTAATCTCATTGATATTACCCACCTCCCCTGCACCAAAAGCGGTTCCGGCTCGGTCTTGAGCCTGCAGGCAAAACCGGCCTGACACCGTAAACCGAATCACAATAAATTAACAAAAAACACTTGCCATATACATGACAAACCACCATATTAGTTACCAATGCAACTAAGTGATTGGCAACATCTGAGACCCGTAAAGAATAGATGATGAGCAAGCCCTTGACAGCAGGTCGGAAGAGCACACGGCATGAATAAGCTAAAACCGCCGCCACGCGGTCCGGCTCCGGAGCATGGCTACAGGCATTTACCCGAACTGAACCAGATCGACGACAAGGCGCGCAGTCTGCAGATCAATGCCAGACTTAACTTATTACCGGCCAATCATATTGACGAGACCCAGGCACTCGAGCCGGCTTTTGATAGAGCCGGCTCTATGGAAATGCAAGGAGAGAAGGTTTATGCGTAAATGGTTCCAGTTCCCCATTCGTGAAGGGAACACATCTCACCAGGCCCATTGTGATATGCCGGAGGGCACCTTCGAGCGGGAAATCGGCAAGGAAGGCTTTTTCGGCCCGGCCACCCATATGTATCACACTCATGCCCCCACCGGCTGGAGCGCCTGGGAGGGCCCCCTGCGGCCGCGCGCCTTCGACACCAATAAACTGGACCAGCCGGGTCAATCGCCCTGGGATGCCACTCCCCTGTTACATAACGCCAATGTTCGAGTACGTATCTGGAAAAGCAGCCAGTCGATGGACCATTTGGTGCGTAACGGCGACGGCGACGAGTGCCTGTTTATCCACCAGGGCAGCGGTCACCTTTACTGCGACTATGGCCATCTGCGCTTCCGGGATGGCGACTATATTATCCTGCCCCGCTCCACCAGCTGGCGCCTGGAGCTGGATGAGCCGGTCACCATGTTGATGATTGAAGCCACCGACGGCTCCTATATGACCGCCGAACGCGGCCTGGTCGGCCAGCATGCGGTGTTTGATCCGGCCATACTCGAATATCCGCGCATCGATGATGCCTTCAAGGCTCAGCAGGCCAAGGCAGGGGACTGGCGGGTACTGCTCAAGGCCCGAGAGCAGATGAACTGCATTACCTTTCCGTTCAACCCGCTGGATGCCCAGGGCTGGAAGGGTGAGCTGACGGTGTTCAAGCTCAACTGGCGCGATATTCGCCCGCTGATGAGCCACCGCTTTCATCTGCCGCCGTCCGCCCACACCACCTTCGTGGCCAACGGCTTCGTGATCTGTACCTTTGTGCCCCGGCCGATCGAATCGGATCCCGGTGCCCTCAAGGTGCCCTTCTACCATAACAACGACGATTACGACGAAGTCATCTTCTACCACAAGGGCAACTTCTTCAGCCGAGACAATATTGATGCCGGCATGATCACCCTGCACCCCTGCGGCTTTACCCATGGGCCCCATCCCAAGGCCTTCGCCGCCGGCGCCAAGCATACCCGCACCGAGACCGATGAGGTGGCGGTGATGATCGACACCCGGCTGCCCCTTAACGTCGCCGAGCTGCCGGAGGGGGTGGAGAACATCGAGTATGTGAATTCCTGGCAGGTAAAAGCATAAAGAAATGTACATCTGCATCTACACCTCGTGTCCCGAATAAAAGGAACCTGCCCCTGGTGCCTCAGCCGACCATCCCCACCACGGATGGTGCGGCTGCCCCCAGGGACGGGTTTACGGCGAGTCGGCAGAGCAGACACCTTTGGCCGATGCGCCGTTTCTGGCCAACATTAAAGGGACAGCCAATCCCGTTTGAAGAAACCTTGGTAACGATAGATTTTTTAAGGAGAAAACCGTGAAACTAGCCTCTCTGAAACAGGGCCGCGACGGCCAGCTTATCGTGGTATCCCGGGATCTGAGCCGGGCGGTCAGGGCCACCGAAGTTGCGGCGACCCTGCAGGCCGCCCTGGACAACTGGGTTGAGGCCGAGCCTCAATTACAGGCCCTGTACCAACGGCTGAACGACGGCGCCTGCGCCGACAGCTTCGCCTTCGACCAGGCCGCCTGTGCCTCGCCCCTGCCCCGCGCCTACCAGTGGGCCGACGGCAGCGCCTACGTCAACCACGTTGAGTTGGTGCGCAAAGCCCGTGGTGCCGAGATGCCCGCCAGCTTCTGGACCGATCCGCTGATGTATCAGGGCGTGTCCGACGGCTTTATCGGCCCGCGCGAAGACATTCGCCTGGCCGACGAAGCCTGGGGCATCGATTTCGAGGGAGAAGTAGCGGTGATCACCGACGATGTGCCCATGGGCACCACTGCAGAGCAGGCCGGTTCCCATATCAAGCTGTTGATGCTGGTCAACGATGTATCCCTGCGCAACCTGATCCCGGGCGAGCTGGGTAAGGGCTTCGGTTTCTTCCAGTCCAAGCCGGCTTCTTCCTTCTCGCCGGTGGCGGTGACCCCGGACGAACTGGGCGATGCCTGGCAAGACAGCAAGGTGCACCACCGTCTGCGGGTCCACCTGAACGGTGAGCTGTTCGGCGAGCCCGATGCGGGCACCGACATGACCTTCAACTTTGCCCGGCTGGTGGCCCATGTCAGCTTCAACCGGGCGTTATGCGCCGGCGCCATTGTCGGCTCGGGCACCGTCTCGAACGTGGATCGTAGCACCGGCTCC
Organism: Zobellella maritima; assembly: GCF_003075035.1. GTDB lineage: Bacteria > Pseudomonadota > Gammaproteobacteria > Enterobacterales > Aeromonadaceae > Oceanimonas > Oceanimonas maritima. Next base: position 2,318,438 of record NZ_QCZE01000001.1, read on the forward strand.
TGCTGTCTGGCGGAACGGCGCATGCTGGAAATCATCGACCAGGGCACGGCCAAGACGCCCTTTATGCAGTTCGGCGACCGGGTGCGTATCGAGATGCTGGATGCCCGGGGCCAGTCCATCTTCGGCGCCATCGATCAGCAGGTGGTGAAATATGAAACTCTATGATTATATACGCTCCAGTGCAGCCTATCGGGTACGCATAGCGCTGCATCTGAAAGGGCTGGCCTACCAGGCCAGCCCCGTTTCACTGCTGGACGGCGTCCAGCTGGGAGATGCCTACCGAGCGCTGAATCCGACCGGACTGGTACCCAGTCTGGACACCGGCGAAGGGATCATCAGCCAGTCGCTGGCCATTATCGAATATCTGGACGAATGCTATCCCGAGCCCGCCCTGCTGCCGGGCACCCCGCTGGCCCGGGCCAGAGTCCGGGCACTGGCGCTGCAGATTGCCTGCGATATCCACCCGCTCAACAACCTGCGGGTACTCAAGTACCTGACCGGTGAACTGGGCATCAGCGAAGCGCAGAAAACCAGCTGGTATCACCATTGGTTGCGGCAGGGGCTGGCGCCGCTGGAACAACAGCTGAGCGACAGCGACAGTTCCTTCTGCTGGGGTGAGTCACCGACCCTGGCCGATATCTGCCTGGTGCCCCAGCTGTATAATGCGCGCCGCTTCAAACTGGACCTGACTCCCTATCCCAAACTCACGGCCATCGAGCAGGCCTGTAACCGGCTGGATGCGTTCAACCAGGCCCACCCGGACCGACAATAAACCTGGGGCCAAACGGCCCCATCACCCGTACTCGAACATCACCCACCTCAGTAAACGGGAGCTGTCCAGGCGCTCCTCCCAAACCGTCATGCTATTGTTAAGCTTGAATGATCACGGCATCGACAAGGACATGGCTATGCAACCGCAAGACGCCCTGTTATGGCAACCCTCCCCCGCCCGGATACAAGACAGCCTGTTACACGATTTTATGCAGCAGGTAAACCAGCACCTGAACCCTCCCCTGACCGATTACGCCGGCCTGCACGCCTGGTCGGTACAGGACAGTCCCGCATTCTGGAGCCAGCTGTGGGACTTTGCCGGGGTGATCGGCGACAAGGGCGAGCCATTGGTGGAAAACCCCGATAATGCCGAGCATGCGCTCTGGTTCCCCAACGCAAAACTCAATTTTGCCGAAAATATGCTGGCTTATGCCCAGGACTTTGCCGGGCAGGATGCCCTGCTGTTCCAGGCCGAGGGCCAGGGGCACAGGGCCCTTAGCTGGCAGCAACTCAGCAAGCAGGTCGCCACCATCAGCCGGTTTCTGCGGGACCAGGGCATAGTCCCGGGTGATGTGATAGCCGGCTACCTGCCCAATCTGCCGGAAACCCTGGTGGCCATGTTGGCCACCACCTCCCTGGGGGCGGTGTGGACCTCCACCTCGCCGGACTTCGGGGTAGACAGCGTGGTCGAACGCTTCGGCCAGACCCGGCCCAGGGTATTGTTCAGTGCCGACGGCTACCGCTATAACGGCAAACTGCACGATACCAGCCGTAAAGCCCGCGACATCGTCGCCGCCATCGACAGCATCGATCACTGGGTACAGATCCCCTATATCGGCCAGCATCAGCTGAGCGAACGGGAGCAGCCCCGGCACTGGCCCGAGCTGCTAAACCATTACCGGGACGCCCGGCTCACATTCACGCCCATGCCCTTCAACGCCCCGCTCTATATCCTTTATTCCTCGGGCACCACCGGCCAACCCAAGTGCATAGTACATTCGGCAGGCGGCATCCTGCTCAACCACCTGAAAGAACACCGGCTGCATTGCGATATTCGCCCCGGCGACAGGGTATTTTATTTCACTACCTGCGGCTGGATGATGTGGAACTGGCTGGCCTCGGCGCTGGCCAGTGGCGCCACCCTGCTGCTCTATGAAGGTTCGCCCTTTGTCCCCGGAGGAGAGGTGCTGTGGGACTGGGCCCTTGAGACAGGTATGACCCTGTTTGGCACCTCGGCCAAGTATCTGGAAGCACTCGAAAAACAGCATATCAGGCCGGCAGACAGCCATAATCTGGGCACTCTACGCACGCTCTGCTCCACCGGCTCGACGCTGACGCCGGAACAGTTCGATTATGTCTATCAGGGCATCAAGGCCGATCTGCAACTGTCCTCTATCGCCGGCGGTACCGACATCTGCGGCTGCTTCGTACTGGGCAATCCCATCAGCCCCGTCTATCGCGGCGAGTGCCAGTGCATCGGCCTGGGACTGGACGTGCGGGTATTCGACGAGCAGGGCCGGTCAGTGCAGGAAAAGCGCGGCGAGCTGGTTTGCGTCAACAGCTTTCCCAATCGTCCTGTCGGTTTCTGGAACGATGCCGACGGCCGCCGCTATCACGAAGCCTACTGGGCCACTTACCCGAATGTCTGGCACCATGGAGATTTTGTCGAGCTGAGCGCTCACGGCGGCATGCAGTTTTACGGCCGCTCAGATACGGTACTGAACCCCGGCGGGGTGCGCATTGGCACTGCCGAGATCTATCGCCAGGTCAACCAGTTCGAAGAAATACAGGATTCGGTGGTGATCGGCCAGCAGTGGCAACAGGATGTACGGGTGGTACTGTTCGTCAAACTTGCGGAAGGGGCATGCCTGACCCCCGAGCTGGAGGCCGCGATCCGCCAGCGTATTCGCAGCCGGTGCACGCCACGTCATGTGCCGACCAAAATTCTGACGGTGCATGATGTACCCAGAACCAAGTCGGGAAAGATTGTCGAGCTGGCGGTTCGCAACGTGGTCCATGGTGAGCCGGTGAAGAACATCGGCGCCCTGGCCAACCCCAAAGCGCTGGAAAACTTCAGGGACAGACCCGAGCTGGCCTGCTGAGCGTGTTCATTGCGTCTGCAAAGGTAAGCTCAAACCCAGGGAGAAATCACTCTCCAGCCAGATCCCCCTTACTGACATGGTCCGAGGGCATGCCCGCCATCCCCTATCAAGCCGTGCCGGCAGGCCTTGAGCGCATTTGGGTATGCCACAACCTTTGCGCTTGTTATCTGAATCAAGGTATCACCATTATCCAGCGCATAGTTCAAAGCAGGCCTATCCAGCCACTGGCAAAACAAAAACCCAAAAACAGGAAGGGGGCATAGGGTATGCCATCATTTCCCCCTGGAGCCATATATTGCATGAAAGTTTTCATATTAACTGGAATAAAAGACCAAACACGAGCTGATAACAGAGCCCATATTCCCACTCCAACTCCGGCAATCACAATACAAATCAAAACATGCAATGCATCACTGGCCAGTGCCAGCCCCAACATCATTTTAATATCCCCGGCGCCCGTCCGGCCAAGCATATAGCCCGGTAATAGCAGCAAAAATACCACAGAGATAGCGGTAATCGCCTGGCTAGGTGAAGCACCGGTCAAGGTTTCTCCTCTTATCAACAAATATCCCAGTGCCACCGCCATGCAAGGAAAAGTAAGACTATTGGCAATACGTTTCTGACTGGCATCCTGTAAAGCGCATATTCCGGCCCAAACAACCAACGCTGGATATAACATATCTCTCTCCAATCATTATTTGTAATGATCCCGCCACCGCAGCCTGTTTTTTAACCACCCACTCGTATCAAGATCCTGATTATCGCTGTGTTGTAAACCAATATCATTGCAAGTGTTCACCAACCTGTAAATATTTATTCACATCTCGTTTAACTCTGGATCTGCCACATGGTTCGACCTATCATAAATTCGAGTTGGAATAACCCCCATCAATAAGTCACATGAGTTCTATTTCACATTGAAAAAACAAGATCAATAACCCTTGATTTATCCAAATGAACATAAAAAGCCTGAAGTCAACACCATTTTTCCGCACGAAAACACTACATAGATCCTCTTTGGTCAGAGCAAATAACTGGTAACGCCAATCAGTGATCAGCCATCGCCAGCGGATAAAGCACTCCTCCGACCTTGGTTGGTGATGAATATATGTATAGCCATGAGGTCAACATGTTAACAAAGTGGTTTAGGCGCATCAGAAAAGAACCGAAGCAACCTGTAGCAAAGCGCGCTGCATATCCTTCATTCCCCCAGGACACCTTGTTTATCGAGCTGGACGACAGTGGTTTCGTCATTCGATGCGAGGGGCCACTGAGTGCGGAGTTGCCCCATCCTCAGCCGGCGACTCCGAGTATGCTGGCCGACTACCTGTATTCACCTGCCCCTCTGCTCATGGATGCCCTTGCTGTCTGGAACAATCAATCCATAGATCTCTGCTTTAAAAGCAAAAATAGTCATCCCCTGTACACCCGCGGCTGGTTGACCCAATCCGACAACAGCTGGCAACTGTTACTGACAGACGTAACGGATATGGTCGACAGGGTAAATCTGTATGAACGCAAGGCCCAGTTGCTCGCCTACACCATGAGCATTCCCGGCAGTTTGCGAAGCTGTCATCACTTATCGGAGCAAACCCTCGAATTACTCGAAGGCCTGGCCCTGCGGCTGCGCATCCCCTGTATCGCCATCGCCCTGGAAAATGAGGGTACCTGGTACCTTTACCAGCAATATTGCCGTCCCGGAGATAATGTTCACTGGTGGGAGGAGTATCAGATCGACACCCGTCTGAGCAAGCTGGACTACCCGGAGCCGCTCTCGTTTCCCCTTGATACGGTAAATAGCCACCCCGCTCTCGTCTGGGCCACTCCCTATCAGAGCGACAACAAGGTCTGCGCCTGGCTGCTGTGCGCCTACTATACCGCCGAGCAACAGGCCCCCTATCTGAGCCCGGACGACTGGACGCAAATTGCCGCCCAGTTGATCACTCCGCTCTTGCAGAGACTGCAGGAACAGCAACACCACAGGGAGCTTGCCCGCTACAACACCTTGCAACGGTTACAAAATGTGGGTTGGTGGGAGTATGATCCCGAGGTGGGCCTGTGTCATATAGCACCACATTTGCTGCATACCTTTGGCCTGCCGGGGAAGCAGGCCATATCATTAGCCCGATGGCTGGACTTGCTACTTCCGACTGACAGGGAAGAATTTCGGATTCGTCTTGCAGAAGCCTGCACAAAAAAAACCGCTTTCAGCCAGAATCTGCGCCTGCAGATAGACGATCAGTCTCGCTGGTACCGGATTGATATACAACCACACAATCCGGAGCTGGGATCCTGCCTGATCGGGACCCTGCTCGACATACAGGAGATGAAGCAACAGGAAATTGAGGTTCAAACGGCCAACAACAGGCTGGAGTCCCTGGTCGCCAGCGCTCCGGCCATCATCTACGTGCAACATTACGAAAATGGGGTGTTGCAGCCGGCATTTTTCAGTGCCAGCCTGCACTCGGTGCTGGGCTGGCAACCCGAGCAGATACAACAAGAATCCCTGGCAGCCTTTGTTCATCCGGATGATCACGAAACCTTTTTCGAGCGGCTCCCTACCCTGCTCTCAGAGGGAGCCATCAGCAGCTACTATCGGATACGGGATACCCAGCATCACTATCACTGGGTACTGGATGAAGCCAAACTACTGCGGGATCACCGGGGGCAACCCCAGGAAGTGGTCGGCCTGTGTATCGATATTACCGACGCCACCATCGCCACCGAACGGTTGCGCGAAAGTGAAGAACGGTACCGGATGCTGGTAGAAGACTCACCGGCAATCATCTGCCGCTATCGTCCCGACCTGACACTGACCTTTGCCAATGCCCTTTTCAGCCGTTACCTCGGCCAGGAATCAGGCCCCCTGAAACAGATGGATCTGACGTTTTACCTGTCGGCCGAGCAGTTGAGTGCATTCCGGCAACGACTGGATTCCCTTTCTCCGGAGAATCCCATTGCCAATGCCGAAATCTGCCTGCATCTCCCGAACCAGGAGCCGCTCTGGGTGGTCTGGGTCGAACGGGGAATCTTCAACGACAGGGGAGAGCTATGTGAAATCCAGGCGGTCGGCCGGGATAACAACGAAGTCCACAAAACGAGGCTGCAGCTCTACCAAAGCACCAAAATGGCCATCATAGGTGAAATGGCCACCACCCTGGCCCACGAAATGAACCAGCCATTGAACGTGATGCGCATTGCCCTGGTCAATTTGCTGAGACGTATGGAAAGCGAGGCCTGTTCGCCCGAATACATCAAGAACAAGCTGGAACGTATCGAAAGTCAGGTAGTCCGGGCATCTCGTATCATCGAACATATGCGTATCTTCGGGCGACGCTCTGCCCTGGAAAAATATCCCTTTGATCCTCAGAAGGCCATAGAGGGTGCCCTGTCCCTGACCCGGGACGCCCTGGACAAGAAGGGCATTGAAGTGAAGCTCAGGGTCGCTCCCCTACCCCAGGTTTACGGCCATCTCGATCAGCTGGAACAGGTGCTTATCAACCTGCTGGTCAATGCTAAGGATGCGCTGCTCCAACACAAGCGTCAGCACCCCGAACTGAAACCCTGGATCATTATCAGAGCCCTTGAACAGGACAGCCACGTTCTGCTGCAGGTGGAAGACAATGGCGGAGGTATCCCCTCCCATCAACTACCGGAGGTTTTTGAGCCCTTTTTCACCACCAAGCCTGTGGGCCAGGGAACCGGTCTCGGATTACCGGTCAGCCACGGCATCATACAACAGATGCAGGGCAAGTTGAGCGTCGATAACGCCGAACATGGCGCCCTGTTTACCATCAAGGTGCCGGTCGCTCCCGAGTAGGCCTTGAGGGGAATAAATAGCGGTTGCTAATTGCACGACAGAGTGCAGATTCGTCGGCCTTGGGACGGAGAGTCTGCCGATTATCCCCTGACTTCTGCCTGGAAATAGTGCGGTATTTGTATCAGTTATTTACTCGCGGGTATGAATAAGAACACGCAAGCATTGATTAATAATAAGCTTTTAATGCACTCTACCCAAATATGACCGTCACCCAGAAAGAGTAAAGAAGATGAACAGCCTGAACCCTCAAAAACTGCTGATCGTCGATAATGAACCACTGATCACGGAAGAGTTGGGAGAGTTTTTCACCGATCACGGCTTTTCGTGTTTCTGCTGCCATTCAGCGGACGAAGCCGTCCAGGTTTTTTCTACTACTGCCGATATCAACTTAGTGCTGAGTGATCTGCATATGCCCGGTCAAAATGGCCTGCAGCTGCTCCAGAAATTAATCTTTATTGCCCGACAGGAAAGCCGGCCTGTTGAAGCCATTCTTTTTACCGGACAATCGGAAAAAGACGATATCATCACGGCCTTGAAAACAGGAATCGCAGACTATTTCCAGAAGCCTCTCGATATGGCCGAACTGCTTGCCGGGGTACGTAGACTGGCGGCTCGCCTGGCACAAAACCAGCAAGCCCTATCCATCAGCAGCCTGAATCAACGCATGTACCAATTAACCGAGTCGCTGCAGGAACTCTATCAGGACATCAATCATTTACACCAGACACCGGAATGGCAGCCGAATCAGATGCCGGCTCCCGAAGACGGTCTCATAGACCAGGATCCGACAAGGCTCCCCTCACTGCTTGAAAAACTTTCCCCCAGGCAACAGGAAGTGGCCTTACTGATTGGTAAGGGGATGACCAATTATCAGATCGCCCATGAACTGGGAATCACGGAGAATACCGTAAAGCTCTATGCGTCCCAGATTTTGCGGCTAACCAATATGACCAATCGAACTCAGTTGGCGCTGGCACTGACGGAACCTCTGCAGCTATAGCCCCTTTGCTCAAGATAAAATTCGAGCAGGACTGATATCAGGGAGTAACAAAGCCACCGGCATCCTGCTCAAAAAATTTGGGAAGTGGGTGTTCATAGCTCTCCAACCAGCGCTTCATTATCCGTTCCTGCTCGGCCGGTGTCACCACCTGAACGTGCTCGGAACCCACAGTGCCTTCGCGCTGTAGTTGCAACCAGACCTCGGTCTGTCGCATCGGTTGCTGCCCACTCTTCGGATATGCCTGCGAGAAGCTATCGGCACCGGCATCCCAGGAAGCTCCCAGCAATAAAGCCAGGCTGATACATCGCTTTTTGTTCATCTGCACCCCTACCTTTGGATATAAATAACTGTTCCTAATTGTGCTACAGAAATCAGGCTCGAACGCAGACTCACCATAAACCCATCCTTAGGGGCTCCGCCGCGCCACTGACCGCCATGGATGGCGGGAATGCCGGAACGGCAGGAGCCCTTTTCCTCCCTGGCGCAGCGTGTCCGCTTGCTCATCCCCGCTCGCTGTCTCGAGTGGCTTATATTCGCAACTGCTAATTAGTTGCCTTGTAGCTACGTATCAACCGCTTTGGGTCTGCCAGCTTCAGCCTCTACATCTGCGGCTTCCCTGGCACTATCCTGCCTCCGTAGTCTTTGGGCCCTGACAACGGCAGTCTGATATTGCCTGGCAGACAGCTTGTAGCGGGACACCAGCTTGCTGGCCTGAGCGAGCTTGTCCTGGTAAATCAGGAGTGTCAGCAGGTTACCGGCCGCCCGCTTGTCACTCTCATTAAGCTCAATTGCGGTGAGAAACTCAAAGCGCGCCTCCTCCAGCTGGCGCAGATTCAGATAGACAACACCGAGATCATTACGCATGGCATCATTGGTGGGCGACAAAGCGATGGCTTTTTGCAGGTGAGCTAGCGCCTGCTGATCGCGTTTGGCAGTGACTGCCAACTGGGCCAATCCATGGTGTCCCTGGGCGACCAGGCAAGTTTCCAGCAGACTCTGGTACAGCCCTTTGGCTTCATGCCGATTGAGTAACCGCAGGATCTTTGCCTTGCCCAGACGGGCCTCAGGGAGCGAATTGGGCAATAGCTCGATATTGGCCAGGGCCGCATGCAAACGCCCGCTTTCAACCATTTTTTGTGACAGATTCAAGGCCAGTTCTTGCTCCTTGCTCAGCGACGCGCACGCCTCCGGCTGTGGCCCCCCTCTCTGAATCAACCAGGGAGACGGGTTATTCGCTATATTCGCGCCGGTGATAGCCGAGCAGCCGCTCAACATCCCTATTATCAGTAATGCCCCTGTTATTCTTTTCATCCCATGTCTCCAATAGCCCGAACAATGGCGATAAATCCCGGGCCTGCCAATACAATCAATAACGCGGGAAAAAGAAAGGAGACCATGACAATCGACATTTTGGCAGACATCTTGGATACTTTTCCCTGCAAATGAGTCATCCGTCGTTCATCAAGCAGTTTCTTCATCGACAACAACGACGTCATGGCTCCACTCCCCTGTTGGAGCATTTGTTCAAGCACAACAAAGCAGTCGGTCAGTTCATCCACATCCATCAAATTGGCGGTACGCCGTAATTCACTTTTTAGCTCCAGACCGGCGTCGACCCGCTGCAGCAACTGATGCAATTCATCTGATAACACCGGCAATATATGCCGCCCTTCCGTTGCCAACACCCTGAGGGCCTGCTCTACTATCATGCCGACTTCAAACAGGGTACGTAACAGAGGCAAGGCAGAGGCGACATCTTCGGCCAGCTGAGTCTGCCGCTTTTTAACGGCCCTCGCCAGGATGCGTTTGGGAATTATATAACCGACTCCCAGGGCAAAAAACGCCATTACCCAGGGATGTGTCACCGGTTCGCTGCTGAACAGGGTGAACAGCCTCAGCAGCAGCAGCAGCAGGGGCAAACCCAGCTGGATCACCAGAAACAACGACTTTTGACGGCTTTTCCGCCAGCCAAGCCTGTCCAGCAGCAGCCGCGTCTCGCCATCGATGCTCAGGCCTCGCTGCACCAGCCGGCTGCTGCCGATTTCACGCAACAGCCGGTCTTTTTCATGGCCCGCGCCCTTGCCCAGACGACGTGCCACCTCGCGCCTTGCCTTCTGCTCGTGCAGTATTAACAGCAATAACAAGAGTGAGGACCCAACCAGCAAAGATGCACAGATGAACATCCAGTTCATGTCAGATACTCCTCAACATACGCCACAGGAAGAGACTACCGACCACCTGGAATAACAAGGCCCCCAGCAATATCAGCTTGCCTGCCGGATCCAGCCATAGTCCCATCAAAAACCCCGGGTTGGAGATAAAAATATAGGCTGCCATCGCCAGCGGCATCCCCCCCAGTACCAGCGCGCTGATCCGTGTTTCTCCCGTCATCGCCCGCAACTGGCTGGAAGCTTTTTCCCGCTCGCGGATCAGGATGATCAGGTTTTGCAGTAATTCGGTCGCGCTGCCGCCGTAACGCTGGTTGACCCTGACCCCCAGCGCCAATAGCCTGAATTCCTGCTGCTCGTAAAGTTCGGCAAAACTATCCATCGCATCACCCAGCCTTCCGCCACGCTCGATAAAGCGACGACTACGGCCCATCCCCTGACGCAAGGGGTGAGGTGCCACATCCATCGCCAGCAGGAGGGCATCTCCCAGGGTCCGGCCGGACTGAGTGCTGCGGATCATATGTTCCAGCATCTGGGGCAGCTGACTGACCATTTTCTTGACTCGCCAGCGATAGCGAAATGACAGATATAAGCGCGCCGTCAGGAGTGAACCGAAAGATACCGCCAACAACAACCTGAATCCGCCCAGTTCAAATACGACAAACAGCAGGCATAGCCAGCCAAACAACAATACCGCCGCCAACCAGAAAGGAAGGGAAATGCCCGCTCTCAGTTTTTCCTTTTCAATCCTGCCCAGTTTTCCTTGATCCACCTCTTCCTGATCTTTGACCAGGCGAAGTGCCACCGCCTCGGCCCTGGCCTGGAACCGGCTGCGCCACAACAGCATCAGCCCGGCCAGCAGCAAGACCAGGGAAATCAGGCCAAACAGCATTGGCAGCTCCATGGCTCCTCCTCGATATTCATAAACCGGTCAATCATTCAAACCGGCCGTCAGAAGATCCGCTTCAGCTTTTCTCCCGCCGGATTTGCCGACTCACGGACAAACACGCCGTTACCCTGACGATCGAGGCGGAACAGCGTATTGGTAACAAACTGATCATCCCTGAGCATCACTACTTCTTGGATCTCGCTCACACAGCGCCGACCGTCGGCCAGCCGGATCAGCTGCACCACCACATCTATGGCGGAGCAGATCGTCTGGCGTAACGTACGCTCGGCCACCTGCACCCCCGCCATGCCTACCAGGCTTTCCAGGCGCAGCAAGGCATCCTGAGCATTATTGGCGTGCAGCGTAGTCATAGAACCATCGTGGCCGGTATTCATCGCCATCAGGACATCCAGCACTTCCGTCCCCCTGATCTCACCCAAGATGATACGATCAGGCCGCATCCGCAGGGCATTACGCACCAAATCACGAGCCACCACTTCCCCGTGGCCATCCGCGTTCGGCGGCCGGGTTTCCAGCCTGACCACATGGTCATGTTTCAGCTGTAACTCGGCAGTATCTTCGATGGTCACAAGCCGCTCCCTGGGTGATATCAACTGACTAAGCATATTCAGCATGGTCGTTTTGCCCGTGCCGGTCCCGCCGCTTATCAGGATGTTGCAACGCTGCCTCACCGCCAGTTCCAGAAACTCCAGCATGTCTCTATTGAGGGAGCGGCTGGCCAGCAGGTCGGCACTCCTCAGCATGTCTTGCCGGAACTTGCGCACCGACAGAGCCGCCCCGTCAATGGCCACCGGCGGGATCACCGCGTTGATCCGGCTTCCGTCGGGCATACGGGCATCCACCATGGGAGAAGATTCATCCAGCCGACGGCCGATGGGTGCCAGGATCCGCTGTATCACCTGCAACAGGTGAGCCTCGTCGATAAAACGCAGATCTATCTGTTGCAATACCCCACTGCGCTCGATAAACACCCGGTAGGGGCCATTAACCAGAATTTCGGTGACCGTGGGATCCCGTAACAGACTTTCCAGGGGGCCAAAACCGATCAGCTCATCAACGAGCTCCTCAGCCAGCTGATCCTGCTCGTAGCGGGAGTACGCCAGATGACGGGCTTGGATGTAATCACTCAGCTGATTGGTCACAAACTGCAACAGCATAAAACGACTGCCGTCCAGCAGATTATCGTCTTCCTCTTCCAACGCATCGATCAGGTGGCGATGCAGGGCTCCCTTGAGCGCGCTGGGCTGGGGCAATCTGCCCGGGTAGGTGTCGCGGTTCATCCAGCTACCCTTTTCAAACGTTGCATCCAACCACTCCTCCAGTTTTTATCGACAGTCTGAGTATTGGCATCGGTCAAACGCTGAAGTGCACGGCCAAGCGGATTGCGAGGTGTCCCCTGAAACAGGGAACGCCCCTGATTCTTGACCTGGAGCCTGAGCGCCGGGCAGGAAGGCAGGGTCGAGGCCAAAGGCATATGAAAAGAGCTGGCCAGGGTGCTGGCATCCGGCGCCACGCTCGCTATATAGCGATCGATCAACAGCTTGCTGTGCTCCAGCTTTATGCCCCTCTGACGCCATTCGCTCAGTACCTCCAGGCTGCGTTTGCAGCAGGACACGCTCTGATCGATGTACCAGTACAGACACTGGCTGTTACTGATAAAGGTACGCAGAGACTCGCTGTCGGGCTGACCACAGAGGTTGACAATGACCCGCCCGAAATTCTGACGCAGGGTGCCAAGCAGCAAATACAACTCGGTCGAGTGGACAGCCGACAGCGGTCCATCCTGCCCGTCATGGGCCAGCACCTTGAGTCCACTGTCATGCTGGCAGAAAGCACTGTCTATCAGGCTAGCATCCAGCCGGCGCAAGTTGCGCAGCGCATCGCCAAAATAAAAGGACGTATTCAGCCCCAAGCCCTCGAGGCTTTCACCGAAGGGAATGCCCAGATCCAGCAACAACACCGACTCTCCCTGTTGCTGCGCCCCCAGGGCCAGATGCAAGGCGATGAGGGCGGCATCGGCGTCGGGCTGTGCCCCGTAAATCAGCATCAATTCACCCTGTTTTTTCTGTACCGGCATCTGGGGCAGGCGCTGAGACAGGCGCCGCACCAGGCCCTGAACCTCGCTGCTGCGCATACCATAGATAATAAAGTCGCGGGCACCGGCTCGCATGGCACTGATCACCAGCTGATTATCCAGTCCGTCCCCCAGTCCGACCACGGTCACAAAGGGCCGAGCTTCCAGCAAGCCTTCGATGATGCCGCACTGGGCCACCATGTTGTCTGCCCCCAGCCCCACAAACACCAGGCTGGCCCCGGTGATGTCGACCAGGCCGAGCAGATCGTCCAGCTGCTCATTTACCGACAGTACCTGCTGCGGAGCCAGGGCCGATCGCAGCCATTCCACATCGCTCTTGTTGTGCGAATAGACCAGAAACGTCTGTTCCATACCCAAAGCCCCCTACAATGAAAGTCCGCTGCCTTGATCAAAATCGCCGTTTTCCAGAAACAGCAGCTCAAACGCATTGGGATCGTACTGGCGCAGGGACTCACCCGGCAGCTCAGGCAACCGAGCCTCCGCCGACAACGGCTGAACCAGATGCGGCGTCACTATCATCAACAGCTCTTTTTCTTCCCGCTCGATGCGGGAAGAACGGAAAAATCCACCGAGAACGGGAATATCACCAAGGCCGGGCAACTGATCTACTGTCGAAAAATTGTGGGCGCTTATCAGGCCACTGATCACAAAACTTTCGCCATCGGCCAGCGACACGCTGGTGTCGGTACGCCGTACATTCAGTGACGGCACAGTGGTGCCCAGAATGGAAACACCGGTGCTGAAGTCCAGCTCGCTGACTTCGGGCGATACCTTCAGCAGGATACGATTCTGGTCGACAACGGTCGGTGAAAGCGTTAACCGTACCCCGAACTCCTTGTATTCAATCGATACCGTATCACTGCCGCTACTAGGCACGGGCACAGGAAACTCGCCACCGGCGAGAAAGCTGGCGCTCTGGCCGCTGAGCGCCACCAGGCTGGGGTTGGCCAGGGTATAGGCAAAGTTGCTGTTTTCCAGAGCATTGAGCACCCCCAGAAAATGCTGGCTGCCGTTGCCCCAGAGAATATTGAAACCCTGGTCGGACAAAGGCACCGTATTGTTGGAGGGTATGCCCCCCAGGGGCACGCTGGCAGGTGAATTGCCCGGTGACGCAAACAGGAAACTACTCCGCTGCCCGAACAGGGAAATGCCCACATCCTTCAGCTTGCTGCGGTTCACCTCGACAAAACGGATATCGGTCTGTACCTGGCTTATCAGCGCCGCCCTGTCGGCCCTGGGGGGAGCTGACATGGCCTGACTGGCCGGCCCTTTCACGAACACCATGGTTTGTCGCGGCGCAGCGGCGCAGCGCGTCCAGATACTGATATTGGTTGCTCCCGCGCCGATGCCGGTGAGCAACAGCGAGCGCTTGCCGGTCAGGCGCATATCAGCCACCTGAGGATCCCCCACCGCCAGCTGGGTAATGGGCACGGGCAGCCTCAACTCCTCATGCATGCCCTGGCTAATTTCCAGCATCTCCGGGACCGGCTCCAGCAGGTTGCAGGAATGGGCCTGAGCTCCGGCTGACAATAGGGAAAACAAGGTCACCACTGCGACGAGTAACAAATATGGTCGACAAGAAAAAATGCGCTTTATCATGGGCTCTTCCTGTTCAAGGAGTCTGTCTGGATACGTCCGGACCACGGTAAATCTGGATGCCTGCCGGCCTGCTCGAAACCAGCCCCTGTTGTGGCCGCCGGAACTGACGTAGGGCCAGCTTCTCAAACTGGAACAACTGACGTTCCGTCTCTTTCAACTGTGAATCAGACAACCCCTTAGCGTAATAGTCCGCCAGCAACTGCTCATCGGCACTGCGCACCGCCAGTCGCAGGGTACCTACCTGAGTCGCCAGCATGAAGCGTGTCAGCAAGGTTTGTGGCACCGCCAGTACCACAGTACTGGCCGGTACCACACGCCGCCGTCCCTGTTCCTGCTCCTGGGCAGTGCTGGCGTAGACGACAGGTTCTCCGTCGGCGGTGGTGCCCAGCGCCTTGCCGTAGCTCAGTACCCTCAATCCGGGCACCACAACCTGGGCGGTCTGATCACGGTTACGGTCACTTTCACGCAGATAAAGCAGTACATCGACATAATCACCGGGGCTGATAAACCCCCCGCCGGCGACCACCTCATCGACGGCAATGGCCAGCGCTCGCTCATTGGGCCCAATCATACGGGCCAACGGCCCCCCGGCCTCGAAGCTGGCCTCCTTGAGCACCAGCCCGGCCGGCAGCCGTTGCCATGCCTGCCGGCCAATCAGCTCGTCAGGCGAGCTGAAGCTGCCGGGCGGCGCTATGCGCAACTGCTCGACCATCAGATCGTCGACCGAGATCGGCACCAGGGGCGCCAGCTCCCGGGCCAGCACGACCACGGGGCTGCGCTGTTCCTGGTCGACCCTGGCCTCTACCTGCTCGACCTGTGCCTGGCCGGCCACGGTGACAGGCGCTGCCGGCAGGGTATCGGCAACAGATGACCGAGATGCATTACTAAACTTCAGGCCCTGATAACCGGCAACAACGGCTCCGGCCAGCATCACACCGGCCAACCCCAGGGTCAGTCGACTGTTCATACCCCGCTCTCCTTGTATTGCTCTGTGAATAAAAAATATTGGGCCCACAAAAACAACGACCGATAGTATGTGCAAAAAAATATGGCGCCACACATCGGAAGCTCAGAATAACCCTTGCGGGAAAACACCTATCATTAATATTTTATTCACGCCAGCATTTATGTGAGCGTACACCAACATGCACTCATATGAAAACCTGACAAACAACGTTCAAAATAAACCAACAGCATAGTAAACACCATATGCTTCAACAACTTTTATCTGCTTTATGATACCTTGCTGCCAACAAGGAAGAAAACATCGCGCAACCACAACCAAATATATAATACTTTTTATATATTTGGTTGTGGTTAAAAACGCGCTAGCATGCTAGAGAAAAAATAATAAATCGTCACCCGCCCTCTCACCCACGAAAGGATATATCATGAAACATTTCCTGTTACAGAACTACATCAGGTTTCAGCAATTCCTAGCCAGGGAAGACGGTGCCTCCGCCATTGAATATGCGGTTATTGCTGGATTGATTAGCCTTGCCGTAGTTGTATCCGCAACTACTTTAGGTGATGATGTAAGTGCCTTGTTTGGTCGAATCAGTACCGAAATAAAGGCAGCTGTAAAGTAACATAACCCGAGACATAGAAAATATAATTTAACAAAACCCCCACTTTCAGGGGGCTTTTTATTTTATATCCATATAACGGTTTAAAAGTTATAACTCGGGCTAAAATCCGGGTGCGGCTCACGGTTGTTGTTGACACTCGCCTTATCGCCAATCGAGCGTGACCGCTCCAGGGCCAGGTTGTCATGCCGCCGGTCTCTGAAGCGCATGCCCAGAGCATAGGGCGCAACTGAGAGTCAAAACTATCGCCATTAAACCAAGTCTGGGTCGTATCCGCCGCCGCATAGGGCTGGATTAGCCGCAGCCAGGGTTGCCTCGGGTGAAAGCTGTATCCGTGCTCGCAGCTCGAGACCCCAGCCCTTGTCGCCACAGGTCTGCCGGCGGGATAGTCCCGGCCAAAATTGCGATAACCGAACAGCACCTGTTCACTGGTCGAGAGGGTATCTTCGGGCCCATACACATCAACAGACAGCACACTCTGCCAGATTTCCGCGAATACATCGGTATGCATGCCGCTCAGCCGGGTTTGCTCTGCCTTTCCAGTGCCCGAACCTTGCTGTTAATCTCACTGACATTCTGGATAACGGGCAAGGCACCAGGCGGGTAAAGTCCTTTTTGTCGTTAATCGCATAGTTGCGAGTACCGCCGCTCAGGTTCTCGCCGGGGCTGGCTTTAAAGAGATGAGCGATGCCAACCGACGGTCGATCGCATAAAGTCTCAGTTCGGTTTTGGCCGCGCCAGCCAGTTTACTCACCCTGGATTAACAAGATAGAGCAGCCTTGGCAAAAGATGCACGAGCAGCTGCCCCCTAACCACCACTGCCACAGCATGGTGTCGTTGCAGAAACGGATCAGACACTTTATGAAGATCGCCTCCCCATTTCCAGGAAATGGTTATGGAACAGCCATGATGTAACACCATTAGAGTCATTATTTAAAGTGGCTTAATCTTCAAATTATGCCCGAAAAAACACTAAAAAACACAGAACCGAAACTCAATAACAAACCACCGGTGTAGCTATATTATATATTTAGTTATAATCCCAAATTAATGCCTTCCAGCACTGAATTTCTGCTGTCAACACCATATAAGCCATGTACAATAACATAACCTCAGACTCCATGCCTTCACAGGCAACCATCCTGAATACTGTTTGGGTTGTAATTCAGTATATTTTCAGTGGTGGGTGCCCGGACAAGACGAGCAGAAACATGAGCCACCCCGATAGCAATAAAAGAAAATTGAATCGGCGTATGTGCAAACAACGAGGCGCAGCCAGCATTGAGTTTGCGTTTATGTTCGTGATTATGTTTCTGCTTTTTTACGGACTGGTCGGTTATACGGTCCCCCTGTTACTGGGGGCGGCCTATCAACAGCTTTCCGCCGAAGCCCTGCACGAGGCAGTGCGACGTCCGGATATCTATATGGTTACCGCCGAGAACAGCGCCAGCGCGGCGAACCATACCGGTGTCAGCCGGGTGATAGAGGAGTCCTGGCTACCGGAAAAGTGGGCTAAAAAATGCGCCGGATACACAGATAGTTACCTGAAGGTCAGCGGCAATGAGTGGAGTGTGTGTATTCGCAACGATGACCCGGCCGCAATTTTGCCGACTTTTTCTGTTTTCGGCTGGCAGGTGCCGCAACTGCCCGATGAAATCAAAGGCGAAGCCAGGCTGCGTATTCGCTAATGCCAACACTCAGGAACCGTAACATGCTCAGGTCTCGCTTATCCCGCCAATCCGGCGCTTTCAGTATCCTTGCCGCCGGGACCCTGCTGCTGGCATTAAGCTGCCTGGTGCTGGTACTGGATTCCGGCCGCCTCTATCTGGAGCAGCGCAAGCTGCAAAAACTGGCCGACATCGCGGCCCTGGAAAGCATTGCCCGACTAGAGCAGGGCCGCTGTTTTAGCGCCCCAGAGCTGGCGCAAAGCTATGCAGAGGAAAACGCGCAACTGAATGGTTTTTCAACCAGCAACCTGCAATCTCTCACTACAGGCTGTGTCAATCTTACTACCCCGACTGGTGTAAAAATCCCCGAAATTTCCCCTGCCGGTAATGCCGTACAGGCAACCGCACAGGAAACCGTGCCTGCCAGCCTGCTGTTGCGAGCCGGCAGCCTGTTTGGTTTAAATGTCGATGACACTGTGACCCTGCAGGCACAAGCCGTGGCCGAACGGGAAGAGCCCATGGCTGCCTTCAGCATAGGGGCGCAACTATTGAATGTGAATAGCGATGGTTTGCTGGGTCGGGTAGCCAGCGGGGTCGGCCTGAATATTAACAACTTGATCGTACTTGATAGTGATGGCCTGGTAAATATCAGTATTACCCCCGCCGGCCTGCTGAAGGCATTAGGAGTTAATTTATCCATCCATGAATTAAAAGTCCTGACACCGAAAGCATTGCTGGAGCAACTCCATACTGAGGTCGGAATAATAACCGCTGGCAACATTCTGACGGCCTCGGCACAACTGGTTTCCGATTCGGCACTTGCAAGTGATTTGAAGATATTAGGCAATGACGTCTTCAAGAGCGACATCGGCGATATCGCCATCAACCTGTTCGGTACAGAAGATAATCCCGGGCTGTTTCGAATGTCTACCCAAGATTCTGCCGGCGCCGCGCTGACGACAGCGGTCAACCTGGGGGAGTTACTCAAGACCACGATACTCATCGGAGCCCAGGGCCGAGGGTTGGTGGTCCCCGACCTGGAAATATTGGGTTTGGCCAGGGTCGAGCTGGGCGTCGTCGAGCCGCCATCGATCGCTGTCGGCCCTGTGGGCACAACCGCCTATAATGCTCAGGTGAGGGCCTATATTGATATCGACTCGGAAAGCTCGCTTCTTGGTGGCCTATTACCCGGAGAATTGGTCAATATACAGCTCCCCCTGTGGATCGATGTGACAACAGCGGAGGCCTCATTCGATCAGGCAATTTGTAAGAAAGCCCCCCCCGAGGCCGATATGTTTGTCACCTCAACAATCGTCAATGTTTGTCTTGGCAATATACCCGAGGAAAACAAGTGGTCACAAACCCAGGGCTGCGAGGCAGGACTTGAAGAGGTAGATATTGTCACCATGCTGGGCAGCAGCATCCCGGGCAGCGATCATATCGAAGGCTTGTCTTATTCGGAAACGCTGGAAGGTGTTCTGGCCGGCCAGAGCCGCTATTCCGGACCGAACAACCTGGCGGTAGGCTCCACGGTTGATAATATCGTCCAGGGGTTGAAAGAGGACGTTATCGATATCATCAACTCTGACAGCAGCCAGGAACTGCTTGGCGGTCTACTCGGAGGATTGTTGGGCACCGTCAGTACCGTATTAGATGGTCTCGTCGATTTAATCACTCCCATCCTGGATACCGTTGGAGCAAACATACTGACCCCCTTATTGAGTGACTTGTTGGGCAGCGATGCCGGTATGGGAAAATCCTATCTTGAGCTGTACGAGTTGAACTGCGGTCCACCCCGCCTGGTCCATTAAGGAATAATAGTGCCGAAAATAACCTTGTATCACCGTCAGCGCGGGGCCGTCGCCATCGAGTTTGCGGCACTATTTCTGGTTTTTTTTATGGTGCTGTACGGCATTATCGCCTACAGCATACCGCTGCTGCTGGAACTGAGCTTTCAGCAGGTGAGTGCGGATGCCGGCCGGATCGCCTACCGGGTCGATCCAGCCCGGTCCCAGGCCGACTACATCAAGGTGGTCGGAGGGGAGGTCAACAAGGTGGTCGAAAACAGTTGGCTGCCCGAGTCCTGGCGGCAGGGTGACTGCCCGGTGCCGGCGGCTGCCAGCGAATACAACTGGCAGTCTTTGCCAGCAACAGCAAGTGGAGACAGTTATGGCCATATCGCATTGGACAATAGCGACATGCTGGACCCCCGCTACCTCCTCCACACCTGTATTCAGCGAGGCTACAATCAAAACGGCGATGCAGAGGATAGGGCCATTATTCCCATTATCAGCCTGGCCGGCGCACGTATACCCAGCCTGCCGCAAGACGAGCAGGGAAAAACCATCATCAAAGGCGAAACCATCACCCGTTTATAATCATCGCGGTCGCCGGCCATCACGGGCAAAAGCCGGTAAAGCGCCGGCCTGTAACCGGGCCGGAAGAAAACCGGCCAGGTCATTGATAACAACCTCGCTCTTACCACCTGTGTCCCGGAGGGGGAGACACCACTTCATAACCCCGATGATAGGGACGGTAATAGTTACCACTGTGGTAATAGTAGGGGTCGCCACCGAGGTTGAAGCTAACATACCCGCCGGGCAAGCCGTGTACTATGGTACCCAACGGCAGGATCACGGAGATACTGGCCCTCGGCGATCTGTGCTCCCGGTAATAATGACGGGGCGCTTCCCGGTAATAATAGTGTTCAACCACCCGCACCCTGCGCGGAGCATGGCGATAATGGCTATGGTATCTGTGGTGTTTATGATGTTTGTAATGCTTATGATGTTTGTAATGCTTGTGATGTCTGAAGTGCCTGTCGTGGCCCCGGTCATAACTCCGTTCATAACCCCGCCCGTGGCCGCGATCCCTGTCTGCCATCGCCTGGGGTACCATCAGAGCAAACGTCAACGCACCCAGCAGGGGTAACAACCAGCGGCAACGTCTGAATACTTGATGTATCATTAGGTACCTCCTCTCCCAGCCAGCCCAAAACGACTCATCGGCCTGACAACCGATACGCTAGAGATACCTTAATAATGGGTCAAAGCCTGCGATAAGGACAGCCGTGCCTATCGTCAAGCGTCAGCATATGACGGGGGTTCCCGGGAAGTAACTGCTTACCTCGCCCCGGAAAAGTAAAGGCCAGGGGACTATTGATCGAGGAAACGACCCTGCATCATTTCCCGTTCGCGCTGACATTCGGCCAGATAGATGGCGGCCACCACGGCAGAGTGACGGTGATAATCATCAACGGCTTTCGAGACCATCAACTCCAGGGTTTTGTCGTTTTTGGCCATACGAAACTTGCGCAGCCAGTAAAACTTGTCGGTCAACTCCCGATCAAGGATTTTCTCTTCTATCATAGGTGGGAAGGAATCCAATGAAACATTCGAAAAAGGAGCCTTGACGGCTCCCTTAAGTATTAACGGCTTTTGGGTACAAAGCCAATCACATCATATACCTTTTCCAGGGTCTGTACAGCCTTGGCGCGCGCCTTGTCGGCGCCCAGATTTAGAATTTGCTTCAACTCGGTTTCGTCTTCCCGGAACTCGTGGAAGCGGCGCTGTATCGGCTCCAGCATGGTCAACACCGCTTCGGCGGCCTCGGTTTTCAGATGGCCATACATCTTGCCTTCAAAATGCTGCTCCAGCTCGGAGACAGGCCGGCCGCTGGCGCCGGACATCAGGGTCAGCAGGTTGGATACCCCCGGCTTGTTGGCCACATCGAAGCGAACGGTTGGCGGATCTTCCGAATCGGTCACGGCCCGCTTGAGCTTCTTCGCAATCACCTTGGGATCTTCCAGCAAACCAATGAAGTTATTGGTGTTGTCGTCGGACTTGGACATCTTCTTGGTCGGATCCTGCAGGCTCATGATGCGCGCGCCGTCTTCGGGAATAAAGGGTTCCGGCACAGCAAACACATCGCCATGGAGCTGATTGAAACGATAAGCGATATCCCGGGACAGCTCCAGGTGCTGTTTCTGATCGTTGCCCACCGGCACCTTGTTGGCCTGATACAGCAGGATATCTGCCGCCATCAGCACCGGGTAGGTAAACAGGCCGGCGTTGATATTTTCCGCATAGCGACTGGATTTGTCCTTGAACTGGGTCATGCGGGACAATTCACCGAACTGGGTGTAGCAGTTCAGGATCCAGCTCAGCTCCGCATGCTCGGGCACATGGGACTGGAGGAAGACGGTGCTTTGGGCCGGATCCAGGCCGATGGCCAGATACAGGGCGGCCGCATCGAGACAGGCCGCACGCAGCGCCTGGGGATCCTGGCGCACGGTAATAGCGTGCATGTCGACAATGCAATACAGGCAGTCATAGTCCTGCTGCATCTTAACCCACTGGCGAAGTGCCCCCATATAGTTGCCTATGGTCAGCTGACCGGAGGGCTGGGCGCCGCTGAATACGATAGGTTTAGCCATACTTATCCTTTATCTTTCATTTTTAAGCCAGCAGTAGATCCGCCAGCTGAGAAAAATCATCCATTACCCAATCAGGATCACTCTCGGCGATGGGACGGCCATAGTTATAGCCATAGCTCAGCCCCGCCACCGGCATGCCCGCCGCCTTGGCCGCCAGCACGTCGTTTTCCGAGTCGCCGACCATCAGGCACTGGCCTGGATCCATGTCGAAATGCGTGCACACATGCAGCAAGGGGGCCGGGCTGGGCTTTTTCTCGGGCAGACAGTCTCCCCCCAATACCAGTGAAAACAGCTCGCTCATCCCGGCCGCAGCCAGGATGGCGGGCACAAACCGGCTGGGCTTGTTGGTCACTATCGCCAGGATAAAACCGGCCCTGTGCAGTCGCCAGAGCACCTCTTGTACTCCGGGATAAAAGACCAGCTGACGATCCGCTACCCGTTCATAGGCGCTGTCGAAGGCCGCCCTGGCCTGTGCCTGCTCAATATCAGTCGGCTCATAACCGGTTTTTTCACCGGCCAGCAAGGCCCGCCGAACCAAGATATCGGCACCGTTGCCGACCCAGCCGCGGACCGCCTCGACATTGGCGGGGGCTCGGCCCAATTCAGCCAGCATGGCATTGACCGCCAGATGCAGCTGGGGCACGCTGTCGATCAGGGTACCGTCCAGGTCAAACTGGATTAATTTAACAGCCGCCTTAACCATGGGCCCGCGCCAGCTCGTTGCGCATCTGCTCGATCACCGCCTTGTAATCGGGCTTGCCAAAAATAGCGGAGCCGGCCACAAACATATCGGCACCGGCTTCGGCTATCTCGCGAATATTATCGACCTTGACGCCGCCGTCGATTTCCAGACGGATATCGCGACCGCTGTCATTGATACGGCGACGAACCTCCCGCAGCTTGTCCAGGGTGGAAGGGATGAAGGACTGGCCGCCAAAGCCGGGATTGACCGACATCAGCAGGATCACGTCCAGCTTGTCCATTACATAATCCAGGTAGCGCAGGGAGGTGGCCGGGTTCAGCACCAGACCCGCCTGACAACCGTGCTCCTTGATCAGACTCAGGGTCCGGTCGATATGGTCCGAGGCTTCGGGATGAAAGGTAATGATGGAAGCACCGGCCTTGGCGAATTCAGGTATCAGGCTGTCCACCGGCTTGACCATCAGATGCACGTCTATGGGTGCCGTCACCCCATAGTCCCGCAACGCCTTGCATACCATGGGGCCTATGGTCAGGTTGGGCACATAGTGATTATCCATCACATCAAAGTGCACCACATCGGCACCGGCGTCCAGTACCCGGTCCACTTCTTCACCCAGACGGGCGAAGTCGGCAGACAGGATGGATGGTGCAATCAGATAGTCTTTCATCAGGGATCCCTTAAGCGCAAAAAACGCACCAATTCTACCTCAGCGCACGGTTATTCTCTAGCAAGGCAGCTATGCTGACGCTAACAAGCTGGACAGCGAGGTCATATGAGCTGGAAACAGATACTGCAGGCGGTGGCCGCCGCCCTGTTCGGGGTACAGTCGGAGCAGAACCGGCGATTACAGTTCCAGGGCAGTCCCTGGCCCTATATCTGTATCGGAACGGCCGCCATCGTGCTGCTGGTTATGGCGCTGCTGGCACTGGTAAACTGGGTACTGCCAGGCTAGCCGATGGCGACTCCGTCACCTTGTCATGAAACAGCGCCAGCAGCTCATCCACCTTCTTGCGGTTATGGCCATGGCGGCTGATGGTGCGCTTAACCGCCACCACATCCAGCGTCGCGTCCCGGTACAGTTCCCGGGTCAGGGGGATATCGTGGTTACTGATCAGCACAGGCACCCCCCTGGCCGCGGTTTCTCGTGCCAGACGAGCCAGAATCGCCTGATCGTCCAGGGTAAAGCCATTGGCCGCGTAGGTGGTAAAACTGGCGGTGGAAGACAGCGGTGCATAGGGCGGATCACAGTAAAACACCTGATCACTCCGGGCCTGGGCAAACAGCTGATCATACCCCTGGCAGACAAAGGTCGCCTTCTGGGCCTTTTCGGCAAAAAACCACAACTCTTTCTCGGGAAAGTAGGGCCGCTTGTAGGCGCCGAAAGGCACGTTGAAACCACCTTTTTTGTTATAACGACATAGGCCGTTATAACCATGACGGTTCAGGTATAAAAACAGCAATGCCCGCCGATGGGGATCCCGCTCCTGATTGAAGGCGGTGCGATAGCCGTAATAAACGCCTTTTTCATTGTTGGCATCAATAAACAACGCCGCCGCATCCCTGATGAAGGCGTCGGGGCTCTGCTTCAGCAGCTGATACAGGTTGATCAGATCGGCATTGATATCGGCCAGCAGGTAGGCGTCATAGTCGGAATTCAAAAATACCGAGCCGGCCCCCACGAAGGGTTCGACCAGCACCCGCCCCTCGGGCAGGCGCCGATTGATATGTTCAATCAGGCCGTACTTGCCGCCGGCCCATTTCAGAAATGCCCGCGTTTTAATCATATCAAGGCCGTGCCACTAAACTGGGTGCGAAAGGGCACGCATTGTAACCGCAACACAATGGGCATGACTATGGTTTGGCTTCTTTTTGTACCTGGCCAAAGGTTTTGGGCCAGGGCTTGGCGCTTTGCAGCTCGAAAGGCAGCACGGCCACCGCCCGGCGCGCCTGTTCGGCGCTATCAAAATTACCGAATACCAGCACAAACCAGGGCTTGTCGTCGACGGCTTTGGGATAGATCCAGGCCGGCGTCAGGGTGTGCTTCAGCACCAGCTGATCCAATGCGGCCAGGTTGCGGCCCGCCCTTAATTGCAGGGTGTAACGCTCGGGAGACATATCGCTCAGCAGGCTCATGGCACTGGTATGCATCGCGGCTTGTTCAGCCGGCTTGACGGAGGACGGAGCCGGTACCAGGACGCGCCCCGTGGTTGGATCCTGCCCCCTTTCCAGCAGGCGCCTGACCACCTTATCTTCGATTACCACCCGCTCCTTGTCGCTGTCATCCGGCGTTTCCGCCACCAGGGTATCGATCTCGGGAGAGGCAGGTAAGGTCTGCTCGGGCCAGGCCTGCGTCTCGCCGGCTTGATCTTGCTGCCCGGTCAGGGAGCGCTGTTCGGGTTGGCGGTTATCGACAGGCTGCTCCCCGCTGGACGCAACCTGCCGGGGTTCGGGGCTGTCCTTGCGACCCTGCAGCCCCAGGATCAGGGCAACCAACAGCAGGACAACCACCCCGGTCAGCACCACCTTTACCCACCATCGCTCCAATAGCCGCGTATAACCGCCTTTACCCATGTGCCGTTCCGCCATAGCAATAAGATCCCGTCGAATAAAGAGGGCTCAACAGCTCCCCTGTTGATGACTTACACCATGCTATCAGCAAAACGGACATGTTTTCACCCGGAAAGAGGCACTACAATCGACTATGGGGCAGGAATAAGACAGCCGCCGTCGGCGGCTGTCGGGAGGGAAGGTACCGATCGGTTAGCCTTGGGGGGCAATCACCCGAGATAAGAGCTGTTCGGATACATCGTCGACCATGTGCGCACTGCCGATGCCCTTGGGCAGCACCAGGCGCAAACGGCCGCCCAATACTTTCTTGTCTCGTAGCATATGAGGCAGATACTGAGACAGCGACATGGTTCCTGGTCCCTGGGTTGGCAGATGAGCCTTGATCAGCAAGGCTTCAACCCGGGCCAGCTCCTGGGCAGTCATCTCCCCCCGCAGGAGCGCGGTGTGGCAGGCCTGCATCATGCCGGCAGCGACCGCTTCACCGTGCAACCAGTTGCCGTAGCCCATCTCCGCTTCTATCGCGTGGCCAAAGGTATGGCCCAGGTTGAGCAAGGCCCGCACCCCCTGTTCCCGCTCGTCACAGGCCACCACCTCGGCCTTGATTTCACAACAACGACGGATGGCATAGGCCAGGGCGTCCGCGTCCAGCCGCTGCAGACGCTGGATATTGTTTTCCAGCCAACAGAAGAACACCTGATCCCAGATGATGCCGTATTTGATCACCTCGGCCATGCCGGCGGCAAATTCCCGTTCGGGCAGGGTCTGCAGACACAGGGTATCGATCAACACCAGCTCGGGTTGATAGAAAGCCCCTATCATGTTTTTGCCAAGGGGATGGTTAACGGCGGTCTTGCCACCCACAGAGGAATCGACCTGGGCCAGCAAGCTGGTGGGAACCTGTATAAATGGTACCCCCCGCTGATAACAGGCGGCGGCAAAACCGGTCAGATCACCGATAACTCCGCCCCCCAGGGCTACCAGGGTGGTGTCCCGACCATGATTGCCGGCCAGCAGATGCCCCATTACCTGGTTGAAGGTCTCCAGGGTCTTGAATTGCTCGCCATCGGGCAGCACCAGGGTATCCACAGGCAGAGGGGCCAGAGCGGCTACCAGGGTATCGAGGTAGAGGGGCGCCAGCAGCTCGTTGGTCACCACCAGCACCTTGCCCCCCTTGACGGCACCACGCAGGAGCTCGCCCTGCTCAAGTAATCCTTCGGCAATAATAATGGGGTAGCTGCGCTCCCCCAGGTTGACCGTTAACCTTTCCATGGGTCTCCTGCCTGTTACAGGCCGATCAGTTCAACGATCTGGTTTGCGACCAGCTTGGCGCTCTGTTCGTCGGTGCGCACCACATAATCGGCAATTTCCAGATACAATTCATTGCGTTCTTCCGCCAGGCGTTCCAGCACCTGACGAGGCGGTTCTTCGGTTTGCAGCAAGGGGCGACGCTTGTCTTTTTGTACCCGATTCAGCTGCTTGTCGACCGTGGTCTCCAGATACACCACAATGCCTCTGGCAGACAGGCGGTTACGGCTTTCCTTGCTGATCACAGCACCGCCACCCGTGGCCAGTACTATGCCCTGCAGCTCGCTCAGCTCGTTGATGACCTTTTCTTCACGCTGGCGGAAGCCGTCTTCGCCTTCGACATCAAACACCCAGCTGATATCGGCACCGGTACGGCGCTCGATCTCATGATCGGAGTCATAAAACTCCATGTGCAGTTGCTGCGCCAGGTATTTACCGATGGTGCTCTTGCCCGCACCCATAGGCCCTACAAGGAAGATATTGCGTTTCTCAGCCATGTTATTCGAAATTCTCACAAACAAATGCACCCCACGAACACCGCAGGGTAGACGATGATGAACCCTTTACTTTCTGAAATTGGACGCCGGATTATCGCAACTGAGTCGGTCGCTGGCAAGGCCAAAGCCAATCCCCGGCCAGATTGCCGGAGATCGGTAGCGGATTCAGATGCTATCGTGGGCGATGCGCGGGGTTACAAAAATAATCAGCTCGCGCTTGGTATTGCTGTCCCGGGTCGTCTTGAACAGGTGGCCCATCACCGGGATATCGCCCAGCACCGGCACCTTGGTCACGTTACGCAAGACATTCTGCTGGAAGATCCCCCCCAGTACCAGGGTTTCACCATCGTTGACCAGCACCTGGGTGTTTATCGACTGGGTATTGATGGCGACCGCACTGCCGCCGCCGGCCTGCGGAACCACATCGCCGAGCGAGTCCTGGGTCACGGTCAGATCCAGCACAACCCGATTATCGGGGGTGATCTGCGGGGTAACCTTGAGGCTCAACAACGCATCGGCAAACTCCACCGATGTACCGCTATCCCCTACAGAGGTATAGGGAATTTGTGTGCCTTGCTCGATCAAGGCCTGTTTCTGGTTGGAGGTGGTAACCCGGGGGCTGGCGATAATCTCGGCCTTGTTTTCCCGTTCCAGCGCCGACAACTCCAGATCCAGGATGCGCCCGCCACCCAGTTTGGCAACCTGGAAGGCAATATTGCCCCCGCCCGTCACCGGCAGGTTTACATTCAGTGAGGTATCCGGATCACCATTCGCGGCGGCCTGCAATCCCTCCAGGGTACCACTGACAGATTGCTGGTTACGCCCACTGCTGCTGTCGTTGCTGTAACCCCAGCGCACGCCAAAGGCTTCTTCAAAACCGTCGTCAATGGTAACCATGCGCGCTTCGATAACCACCTGTTTGATGGGAATATCCAGCAGCTGCAGCATGCGGCGGATTTGTTGTATGCTCTCGGCAGTATCCTTGATAATCAGGGTATTGGTCCTGTCATCGACACTGACCGCTCCCCGTTCACTGAGCAGGCGGGTGCTGTCACTGGTCAACACCGCCTGGATATCGGTGGCCTTGGCATAATTCACCTGCAGGAATTCGGTGACCAGCGGCGCCAGCACCTCCTGAGCCTGGCGATTTTCCAGCTGTTGCTGTTCCTGGGCGGCCAGCTCCGCCGCCGGGGCAATCAACAGCACATTGCCTTCCAGCCGCTTATCCAGCCCGCGTACCTGCAGGACCATATCCAGCGCCTGCTCCCAGGGCACGCCGTCGAGGCGCAGGGTCAGGTTGCCCTGCACCGAATCCGTGGTCACCAGGTTGAAGTTGTTGAAGTCGGCGATCAACTGTAATACGGTCCGTACCGGAATATCCTGAAAATTCATTGAGATGGGTTTGCCCCTATATCGCCGCTCTCCCTTCGCCGGCGCATTCGACGAGACGCTGGCTGGCTGGGCGACTTCCAGCATAAACAGGCGACCGGACTGATCGTACTGGTATTTGAAAGGTCCCTTGGTTTCCAGTGTCAACAGGGTACCGTCCTTGTCCCGGGTGCTGGTTATCCTGCTGACCAGGGTGGCAAAATCATTGACATCCATCACCCGCAGCAACTCATCGGGAATATGGGTATTGTGGAAGCGGGCAAGCAGCCGGTTCCCCTGCACCTGCATATCCACGGCCGCCGTGACGTTGTCCAGATTGACCAACAACTGGCCCTGGCCGTCCCGCCCGCGCTTGAAGTCCAGGCCGGTCACCGCATTGATGGCTCCGGACGGCAGCCGTTTACCCTGGCTGGTATTGCTGGCCGTCCCCGTGATCAAGCGCAGCTGTTTACCTTCGGTCACCAACCGATAAGGCATCGATTCGCTCAAGGACACCGCCACCTCCAGATGGGAGCCGGTCCGGCGCACCGCCAGCTGTTCCACCCCCTGGCGTTCGATGGGAATCTGGTTGTCGGACAGCTGGGAGAAAGCATCGGGGATCTGTAACAAAATGCGATCCGGATCCGTCTGCTGCTGATCCTTGACCCCGATGGGGGGCGCATCAAACGCCATTTCCAGCACCAGCTGCCGGCCCAGCAAGGGATTAACCCTGATGTTTTCCAGGGTGAGCGCCTGCGCCTGGCTCACCGACAGCAAGATGCAAGCCAGCGATCCCGCCAGCCCAATTCCGAGGTTTCTCATCATAACGCACTCCCCTGTGCCGTTCTGTTTTATTGTTATCCGCCTTTGGACAAGGTCAGTTGTGTCACCCTGGGTTGCCAACACCCCTTACCATCGGGAATATATTCTGTCAGGGTCAGCTCTTCGTTGTTGATGTCCGTAACTTTTCCGTTATACAGACCCAGGTGGTGACCTACACCGACTTGGTGGGTCACGCCGTCCTGAGTACGGACCAGCCCCCATAAACTCCGGCCATCCCCCAGGGTGCCCCGCAGCGACAGGTTGTCCAGGGAGTACTGTTCCAGCAGCTCTTTTTTACGCTCGGTATCCAGGGGATCACAGGTTTGATTGCGGGCAACCTGCTCCACCATTTCCTCCGGTTGCGGTTGGGCAAAAGGACTGCGTTCACTCACCGAACGATAAGGTTCGGGCACAAACTCCGCCGTGTCCGGCAAGGGTTCGGGCGGATTGCTCGGCCGCGCCTTGACCTCGGCAACATATACTCTCAGATCGCTGTCCTCATCACTGCATGCGCTCACCAATAGCAGCAGGACGGGTAGCAACAGGTTTTTCATGGCGCCTCCTGCTTACTGTATTTGTAGGTTTTGGCCAGCATGCTCATGTTTAGCCGTTCGTTACCGGCCCGGGAGACATCAAAGCTGTCAATCACCACAATACGCGGCAAGGCGGCGATATCGGCAGCGAAACGGCCCAACTGATGATAGTCTCCGCTTACAATGATGCGCATGGGCAGCTCGGTCGTAAAATCATTGGGCTTTTCCGACTCCCAGTTGATCCGCTGCAGCTGCAGGCCATTGTCGGTGGCGATAAAACTGATGTCATCCAGCAGACCGGCAACCTCCAGGCCATTGGGCAGTTTTTTCAATTGTTCCGTCAACTGCTCCTCCAGCTCGGCCACCTGCTTCTCGTATTCCGGCAGCAGCACCGCCAGCCTGGCCTTTTCTTCAAATACTTCCTTCAGCTTGATTTCCTGGGCGCGGGCCTGCTCCAACCCCTTGAGGCTGTCGCTGATAAACAGGTAACTGAAGCCCGCCGACACCAGACCACACATGATCAGGATGGCGATGATCCTGGCGGCCCTGGGCCACTGCCCAATATTGTCGAAGTCCAGTTCCAGTTCATTGATATTCTGCCAGTTCATTCGGCTACCTCCTGCCTATTGTCCGCCATCTGAAACAACATGGAGAACTGATTCAGGATCATAGGCTGAGTATCGCTGGCAAAGATGGTGCTAATCATGGGATCAGCCAGCCAGTCGCTGTCTTCAATCTGGCGAATCATGCTGGCCACCCGGTTATAGGCTTCGGTCTTACCGACCACATCGATACGCTCTTGCTCCACCTTCAACGAACTCAGGTAGACACCGGGGGGGACCAGCTCCGGCATCTCATTGAACAATCGCACCGACAAATTGCGCCTCTGCTGTAAACCGGCAATCAGTTGCATGCGTTCCAGAATTTGTTCTCGCTGAGTCTTGATCAGGTTGATCTGTCCCAACACCACATCCAGCTTGACCGTCTCGTTCTGCAGAAATTGATTACGCGCCTGCTGTTTGTCTATCAGCTTGATGATCCACAGGTTGATCCCCACCATCAGGGTCAAGGCGCACAACGCCGATATCGCCAGAATGAGCCAGAACTGTTTTTTTTGCTGGGCGCGAACCGCATCGCGCCAGGGCAAGAGGTTTATATTGGACATGGCGTATAGCTCCTCAGGGCCAGACCCAGTGCCGTCATGTAGGCTGCGCCCGTAATGCCACCGGATTCCTTGCCATTGAACAGGGAGACAAAATCCGGTTGAATAACCGGCATACCCAGTTCCTGGCGTAGTACGTCCGTCAACCCGGGCAGCAAGCTGCCGCCCCCGCTCAAGACCAGCCCCTGGGGCGCCTTCTTACCTGAGCTGCTGCAAAAAAGCTGAATATTTCGGCGAACATGCTGCAGTATCGCGTTGATATGCTGCTGCTCTATATCGTATCTCACCACCTCGGGAAGGCCGTTATTGAGCTTGGCCTGCTCGACCTCTTCCAGCGACAACTCGCTTATCTTGGCCAGCTCCCGGGTAAAGTGGGCACCGCCAAAATTCTGCAAGCGGTTATAGATGATTTCGTCTCCATCCATCACTGCAAAAGTCAGGCACTCGCTGCCGATATCGACCAGGGCCAGGACCCGTACCCGGGGGTCTTCCATATCCAGACAGACCTTGACGGCACGCGCCAGGGCGTGCACGCCTATATCTACTACCTTGGTTTGCCAGCCGGCCTCCTCCAGGGCGGAGATGCGGGTACCTATGTTGTCGGTGCGCGCCGCGCTCAGCAATATGTCTTCCCGTTCCGGCAGGGCGCTGTCCGGCCCCAGGCTTTCATAGTCGATACTGATTTCATCAAGTGGGAAGGGAATATGCTGCTCCGCCTCGGCCAGCACCTGATTTTCCAGCTCTTCGACACTCAGGTTACGGGGCACCAGTATCACCTTGGTAATGACACTGCTGCCACTCACGGCCGTAGCCACCTTATCGTAACGGCAATCGAGCTGGCGCCTGAGCTGCTTGAGGGCAACTCCGATTTGCTCGGCGTCCTGAATCTGATGATCGACCAGGCTGCCCTTGGGGGTAGGAACGGAGCCGATGGCCTCGAGCTGATAGTGGCCGGGACGCCCCTTGAGCGCCACCGCCTTGATATGACTGGTACCAAAATCGATACCTACCAGCCACTGGGTATTCTTGTCTTTCGATAGACTCAACATAGGCATCCATGCGTTTGTTGTGACGGGTATGGGTAAGGATAGGCAGACCCAATCGGATTTGCAGTAAATTATTTAATAAAAACAAAGCGCTCGAACAAGCCCCCATCCACACGATATACTTGCACACTACCGAACAAAAATATACTTGCACACCATTGATCCACAAATAGTTTATTGGGTTAGCAACTAATGCTCAAATGGCTCTCTCGCCTGTTTTTATTATGTCTTTTCCTGGTGTTTTCCGGCACGACTGCCGTCTTTGCACTGTATCAGCAGGTCAAGGCCGATCTCCCGGATGTATCGGCCCTCAGGGAGATTCAGCTGGACGTGCCCCTGCGTATCCTCAGTCAGGATGGCGAGCTGATCTCCCAGTTTGGCGAACAAAAGCGGGACCCGGTGACCCTGGCACAACTGCCGCCGTTGCTGATAGATGCATTTCTGGCGACGGAAGATGCCCGTTTCTATGAGCACCCGGGCATAGATCCCATCGGCATTGCCCGCGCCGCCATGGTCTGGCTGACCACAGGAGAAAAGCGTCAGGGCGCCAGTACCATTACCCAGCAGGTTGCCCGCAATTTTTTCCTCAGCAGGGAAAAAACCGTCACCCGCAAGGTAAAGGAAATTTTCCTCGCCCTGCATATCGAAAGCCTGCTGACCAAGGGGGAAATTCTTGAGCTGTACCTCAATAAAATCCCCCTGGGAAATCGCGCCCATGGTGTCAGTGCTGCCGCCCAGGTCTACTACGGCAAAACAGTCGATCAACTGACCCTGGCGGAAATGGCCATGATCGCCGGCTTGCCTCAGGCTCCGTCGCTGTTGAATCCAATACGCTCGCCGGAGCGGGCAGCCGAACGCCGAGCCCTGGTCTTGGGCCGTATGCTGGAACTGGGCAAGATCAGCCGGCAGGACTATCAGCTGGCAATGGCCGCCCCGGTCGCCGCCAGCTATCATGGAACCCAAATCACCCTGAGCGCCCCCTACCTGGCCGAAATGGCGCATCAATTCGCCCTGGCCAGGTATGGGGAGAGCGCCTACGGCCTGGGCCTGAACATCTACACCACGGTCCATGCCAAAGAGCAGGAGGCCGCCAACCGGGCCCTGACCGACCGTCTGCTGGCGTATGATCTGCGCCATGGTTATCGGGGAGCCGAGACGCAACTGTGGCAAGGCCGTCCTTGGGAGGACAACCGAATTCAGCAATACCTGGATGAACAACCTGGCTATTGGCCCCTCGAACCGGCGGTGGTCACGGCCGTGCAGGCGCACAGTGCAACCATAGTGGTGAAAGAAAAGGGTAAACAACAGCTGTCCTGGGACGGCATGAAATGGGCCAGGCGCTATATCAGCGACAGCCGGCAGGGGCACCCTCCCCGCCGGGCCGGGGATATCCTCGAATCCGGCGCACAAATCTGGGTACGCCCCACGGCCGATGGCTGGCTGCTGTCCCAGATACCGGAGGTCAATGGTGCCCTGGTCTCACTCAGACCCAGCGATGGCGCCATCACCGCACTGGTGGGAGGCTTTAATTTTAGCCTGAACAAGTTCAATCGGGCCGAGCAGGCAAGGCGCCAAATGGGCTCAAATATCAAGCCTTTTATCTACTCCGCCGCGCTGGACCAGGGCTTTGGCCTGTCCAGCCTGATCGACGATGCTCCTATCGACAGCTGGGATCCGGGCAAGGGCGTGCCCTGGCGCCCGCGCAACTCCCCCAATGTGTACGATGGTCCCATTCGGATCAGGGAAGCCCTGGCCCGTTCCAAAAATGTCGTCTCTATCAGGCTGCTGCGGGAAACCGGCATCGATCATGCCTTGACCCGACTCCAGCAATTTGGCTTCGATACCTCGGATATTCCCCCGACCGAAAGCCTCGCCCTGGGCTCGCCTTCGGCAACACCGCTGGAAATGGCAGCCGGCTATGCGACCTTTGCCAACGGCGGCCTCAAGGTTGAGCCCTATGTGGTAGAGCGGATCGAAGACGCCAGAGGCAACATCATCTACCGGCACAATCCGGTCAGCCAGCGCATTATTTCCGAGGAAAATGCCTTCCTGATCACGGATGCCCTGACCTCGGCCATCCGGGGTGGCAGCACCCGGGGAAAACAGTGGAATGGGACCGGTCGCCGTGCCGGGCTGGCATTGGCGCGCCGGGATATTGCCGGTAAAACCGGAACCACCAACCGCTCAAGGGATGCCTGGTTTTCCGGCTTTACCCCGGACAGGGTCGCTACCGCCTGGGTCGGCTTCGATGATTTCAGTCGTCCCCTGGGACGGACGGCCTATAACCCCAACTTGCCATCCTCCCAGGTGTCAGGTGGAGAATTCGGCGCCAGCACCGCCCTGCCTATCTGGATTGATTACATGAAGGCCGCCCTGGCCGAGTTTCCCGTACGCTCCAGGGCCGTGCCCGCCAACCTGTACAGCGCACGGATAGATACCTATACGGGTGAAATCACCACGGATACCAGCGTCGATACCAGGGAAGAGTATTTTGAAATAGGGAAAGAACTCAGGCGCGTGACCATTATTCATCAGCCGGGCGAGGGCTTTGGTGAACGCAGTGTCACCGAGGAATTGTTCTAACCGTCAGGTTTTGCAACCGAGCCGGTGGCCGATGCGCTTGATGGCACGCTCTGAAAGCATCTCCAAAGGAATCCCTCACGGACAGGACGCATCGGTTAGGGCACCCAGTCCCGGCCTGCCGAGGAGCCCTTGGGCTACTCGGCTCACAACAATGACGACATGATCTTGCTGATCACCTTGGCCATTTCATTGAAGCAGGGCCGCCGGACCGAGTGGGTCCGGTAGAGCAGGGAAATGGTCCTGCTCGGCTCCAGATCAGTGACCGGCAGATAACGAACCCCCGCCGCTTCATGTTGTTGCCCAATCGCCAGCTTGGGGATCAGGGTCAGGCCGGAACCCGCCGCCACCATGTTGCGCAGGGTCTCAAGGCTCGTCGCCTGAAAATGGGTATCCTCGCCTACACCGGCGGCAAAACAAAAACCCATGGCCTGATCCCGCAGGCAATGCCCATCTTCCAGCATCAGTAGCTTCTCGCCCTTCAGCTCGCTCAATCCGACCTGCTGCCGCGTAGACCAGATATGCTCATCGGGCAGGGCCAGCATCATGGGCTCCTGATACAGGGGAATGGAACCAAAGTTATCCATCTCATCCAACTTGGCCAGGATCAGGCAATCCAGCTCCCCATCGGCCAACTGCTTTAACAATACCTGGGTCTGGGCTTCGTAGAGGTAAATATGCAACTCGGGAAAATGCTGCTTGAGGGCAGGAATAATATGGGGCAACAAATAGGGACCGACGGTCGGGATCAAGCCGATATGCAACTCACCAGACATGGGCTCGGTAAAGGTACGGGCGATATCCCTGAGCTCCTTGGTCGCCGCCAGCACCCGCCGGGCCTGGGTGGTTATGGCATCCCCTGCCGGGGTAAAGAGTACCTTGCGCGAGGTTCGCTCCATCAGCACCACCCCCAGCTCATCTTCCAGCTTGCGCAGTTGGCCGCTCAGGGTTGGCTGGCTGACAAAACACTTCTCTGCCGCCTTACGAAAATGCCGCTCTTCGGCCAGGGCAACCAGGTATTCCAGATCCCTTAAATTCACACTTTTTCCTATCCGTTACTACGTCTGGGTGCATTATTTACTTATTTTGCACAAAATAGAAAGGCCCAGCTCAGTCCCCCACCCCGCATTCCATGCAACGGTCGATAATTTTCGGCCCCAGGTGCAGCTTGTCATTCAGATCCCGTAACGCTGTCCTGACCCCTTCTTCGATCACCGGATGATAGAAAGGCATGTCCAGCATCTGCGCCACCGTCATTTTCTGTTGATGGGCCCAGGCCAGCAAATGCGCCAGGTGTTCCGCATCCGGGCCTATCATCTCGGCACCGAGGAACAGGCCGGTGCCCTGTTCCCCATAGACCCGCAGCAGCCCCTGATTACGCAACATCACCCGGCTGCGCCCCTGATCTTCAAAACTGACCTCGCCGGTGGTGAAACAGTCACATCCGCCGTAGCGTTTTTCCAGCTCCCGGTAGCTGACTCCCACCATGGCGATCTGCGGATCCGA
The DNA here is from genome assembly GCF_003075035.1 of Zobellella maritima. Taxonomy (GTDB): domain Bacteria; phylum Pseudomonadota; class Gammaproteobacteria; order Enterobacterales; family Aeromonadaceae; genus Oceanimonas; species Oceanimonas maritima. Next base: position 2,354,681 of record NZ_QCZE01000001.1, read on the forward strand.
AAAGACCACCGACAGCGTGCTGCGACGCAAGCCGGCGCGGATATCCGGGAAGCGGCCGGCATTATAGCCTGCGATCCGCCCCTGATCCGCCGCCTCATGCAACAGCGGCAGCTGGTTGCTGGCATCACCGGCCACAAACACATGAGGCAGGCTGGTTTGCATGGTATAGGCGTCGACGATTGGCACTCCCCTGTCATCCAGCATGATATCCAGCCGATCCAGGCCCAGCCGATCCACATTGGGGCGACGACCGGTGGTGGCAATCACATAGTCCACCTGAATCTGCTCGGTACCGCCATCGGCGTTACGAAAGTCAATGGCGACCCCGTCCCCCTGACGCTCCATCCTCGTGACCTTGGCATCCTCATCCAGGTAAAATTCCTGTCGAAAGGTCCGGGAGGCATAATCCATCACCTGTGGATCCGTGAGCGGCCCCACCTGCCCTCCCACCCCGAACATCCATACCTTGACGCCCAAGCGGTGCAGGGCCTGACCCAGTTCAAGGCCAATCACTCCGGGTCCGAATACCGCCACCGACTCGGGTAAATCATCCCAGTCAAAGACACCATCATTGACCAGCAGGCGATCGCCCAGCTCGTCCCATTGCGAGGGGTAGGTGGGACGGGAACCGGTAGCGATGATAATGGACTCGGCTTCGAGACGGGTGTGTCCATCGATCTCCAACAAATGGGCATCGACAAAGCGGGCCCGCCCCTCTAGCCGGTCTTCGGCAGGAATGGAATCGACCGACTCGAGCACAAACCCGACAAAACGATCCCGCTCCCGTTTGACCCTGTCCATCACCGCCTTGCCGTCGATACGGATCTCTCCGTCGATATGCACCCCGAAGCCGGGGGCCCGTGCAAGCTGATGCGCACTGTCGGCGGCGGCAATCAACAGCTTGGAGGGCATGCAGCCGACCCGGGCACAGGTAGTGCCATAGGGACCGGCCTCAATCATCTTTACGCTTTTGCCATGAGCCTTGGCACCCCGGTAGGCGGCAAGACCGGCGGTACCACTGCCGATTATCGCCACATCAACCTGTATCTGTTTCATCGCTTTTCCTCATCAGAAATCCGGAAAAAATATGGGGGCCCATGCCCCCATCCATTTGCCTAAGCCAGATAGTCGACCAGCTCATCGCTGCCGCCGATATGACGGCCATCGATAAATACCTGCGGTACCGTCGTCCGTCCGGACATGGCCTTGAGGGTGATACTGGTCGCATCCTGGCCCAGCACCACTTCTTCGAAGCGCATGCCTTTGTCCAGCAACAGTTGCTTGGCCCGGGCGCAGAACGGACAGCCAGGCTTGGTGAAGATGCTGACCGCAGACGGTTTCTTGGCTTCGGGGTTGAGGTATTCCAGCATGGTGTCCGCATCGGACACTTCGAAAGGATCTCCCGGCTTGTTCGGCTCGATGAACATTTTTTCAATGATGCCATCCTTCACCAGCATGGAATAACGCCAGGAGCGCTTGCCGAAGCCCAGATCCTGCTTGTCCACCAGCATGCCCATGCCGTCGGTAAACTCGCCATTGCCGTCCGGGATCACCCGGATATTGTCGGCTTCCTGATCCGCCAGCCAGGCGTTCATCACGAAGGTGTCGTTGACACTGATACAGACGATGTCGTCGACGCCGTTTTCGAACAGCACAGGTGCCAGCTCGTTATAGCGTGGCAGATGGGTAGCAGAACAGGTCGGGGTGAAGGCGCCCGGCAGCGAAAACACCACCACGGTTTTGTCCTTGAAGATATCGTCGCTGGTGACGTCCAGCCACTGATCCTGATGACGGGTACGGAAGGTTACCTGGGGTACGCTTTGGCCGGTCTTGTTGGTCAACATAAGATGTCCTCGTTTGGTTGTTCACTCACTCGATGGACTCAGTATGCCGGGTTCAGTTTGATATATTAAATCGTTTAAATAACAAAAACTGATAGCCTGTGACTATCAATATAAGAAATGAGGAATGGCTTATCCATTCCCCATTCCTTCTATAACAGGATCTTAACTCTGGCCGTTCAGCCATCCCTTGTACAACTGATCCTTGAGCTGATGACGGCGCAATTTGAGTTCTTCAAAATTAGCATCGGAAATGGGCATATTCCGGGATTCCAGTCCCTCTATCTCATGATTCAGCTTATGATATTCTCGAGCCAGCTGGGCAAAATCCGGATTGTTCTGCTTGAGCTCCTGAATTTTTTCTGCATATTCGGGAAACTCGTCGGTAAGCGCATGTCTCATTAGCCAACTCCTCATTGACAGGGGATAATTTAACTATAGACGAGCATTTCCTCCGGTACCTTGGCCAGCGCCGCCTCCACCACTTCTATACCGGCACCGGGCTTATGGGCGTTCTCGCTCAGGTGCCGACGCCAGGCACGGGCGCCGGGCAGCCCCTGAAAAATGCCCAGGGTATGGCGGGTAATATTGCCCAGGTAACAACCCTTGCCAAGTTGCTGCTCAATATAGGGTAACAGCTGACGGATCACCTCGTGCCGACTGGGCGCCACCGTTTGCGCACCGAACAGTTCCCTGTCCACCTGCGCCAACAGATAGGGGTTTTGATACACCTCCCGTCCCAGCATGACACCATCAAGATGCTGCAGGTGCTCCCTGGCCTCCGTCAGGGTTTTGATGCCGCCATTAATGGCCATGGTCAATCCGGGGTAATCCGCCTTGAGCCGGTATACCCGCTCATAGTCCAGCGGGGGGATTTCCCGGTTTTCCTTGGGACTCAGCCCCTTCAGCCAGGCCTTGCGTGCATGCACCACCAGGGCGTCGGTACCCACCGCCAGCAAAGACTCCACCAGGGTACAGAGAAACTCGTAGCTGTCCTGCTCATCGATGCCGATGCGGGTCTTGACCGTCACCGGGATCGCCACCACCGCCTTCATGGCCGCGACACAGTCGGCGACCAGTCCCGGCTCTGCCATCAGGCAGGCACCGAACATACCGTTTTGCACCCGATCGGAGGGACAGCCGACGTTCAGGTTGATTTCGTCATAACCCCGCTGCTCGGCCATCACCGCGCATTGGGCCAGCGCCTGAGGATCACTGCCGCCGAGTTGCAGCACCAACGGATGTTCCTGTTCGTTAAATGCCAGGTAATCCCCCTTGCCATAGAGAATGGCGCCGGTGGTCACCATCTCCGTATACAGCTGAGCATGTCGGCTCAGCAGGCGATGAAAATAGCGACAATGTTTATCCGTCCAATCGAGCATCGGAGCAACGGAGAAGCGGGCACTGGGGTACTGACTCATAATTGATGACTTTTTGCTCATAAAGGCGCGCATTATACCCAAGCCCACCCACAGACCCAAATCCGGATCCGTCAAAGTTATGCCGGCCTGTGCTAATATGCCGACAAACGATAACCAGGATCTCTGCCATACATATGTCTGTTCAACGACAGCTGGAACAAGCCGAACGTTTATGCCAGCAACGCAGCGTACGCTTCACCCCGACCCGGCGCCACGTATTCACCCTGCTCGCCGAGCACAAGGGGGCAGTCAGCGCCTATGAACTGCTGGACAGACTCAAGCAGCTGGAACCCAATGCCAAGCCACCAACCGTGTATCGAGCCCTGGATTTTTTGCTGTCTCAGGGTTTTGTGCATAAGGTTGAATCACTGAACGCCTTTTTATTCTGTGATCATTTCGCCAAGCATCATCCGATGCAGCTGTTGATTTGTGACAACTGCGGCCTGGTGATCGAATTGCATGATGAGGCCATCAATCAGGCCTTTAACCAACAGGCAGAGCAACATGGCTTCGCCATTACCAACCAGACCATAGAAGCTCACGGCCATTGTGGGCAATGCCGGAAAACATGAAGGAACGAACGGCCGGATTCAGCCGATAAGAGGGAGTCTTATGGGTACTCTAATCAAATGGATATTGATCCTGGGGATCCTGTTCATGGCGCTGAGCGAAGTGGATATGAACACCTCGCTGTACAAATATGAAGAAAACCAGGTAGAAATCACCTTCCCCAGCTGGCAGGCGGAGCAGCCCTGGATACATATAAAATGGAACCCGGGCAAGGATGAATGGTTATATCAGTGGCGCCCTGAAAACTGAGCCGGGTGGGATGTCGGCTCTATAGGAGATGGCCGGGCAGACAGCCCGACCCGAGCAAGCGAGTAAAGGGCCGACGCCCTGCCGCTAATTGGGGCGGGGACGTGCCCAGCCCCGAAGCGGCACTCATGCTCAGTAACGGGCTCCCCCTAAATATATTCCAGACGGGGGCGTGCGGTCATCCGGGTCACCAGCTCGTAGGCGATGGTGCCCACATGACGGGCCACTTCTTCCGCCGCCAGGCCTTCGCCCCATAAAATCACCTCGTCACCGACTTTATCGGTGGCTTCCGGTCCCAGGTCGACGGTGGCCATATCCATCGATACCCGACCGGCCAGCGGTACCTTGCGACCATTGATCAGTACGGGGGTACCGGCTGGTGCGGTCCTGGGATAACCATCCCCATAACCGACGGCAATCACCCCGATGCGGGTATCCCGCGGACTTACCCAGGAGCCCGCATAGCCGACCGGCTCGCCTGCCTTGTGCTCGCGCACCGCTATCAGACTGGAGGTAAAGGTCATGGCCGGACGCAGACCGAAATCCGTGCCCTGCTGATCGCCGAACGGCGTGATGCCATAGAGCATGATGCCCGGGCGTATGTAGTCACAATGGGCCTCGGGAAAGGCCAGCACCCCTGCGGAATTACAGAGGGCCGTGGCCTTGACCCGCCCTTGGGTAAGCTGCTTGAACTCGTCTATCTGAGCCTGGGTCACGGCATTTTGATCGGGCTCGTCGGCGCGGGCGAAATGGGTCATGGCGTTCACCGGCTGAATCACCTGCGGCAAACGGGCCAGGCGGGCGAACACACCTTCCACCTGTTCCGGGCGAAAGCCCACCCTGTGCATACCAGAATCGATCTTGACCCAGACGGTCACCGGTGCTGTCAGTGGCGTTTGTTCCAGGGTCTCCAGCTGGGCCAGATGGTGGATACAAATATGGAAATTCTGCAGCGCCGCCTGTTCCAGCTGGGCGCGATTGAAGAAGCCTTCGAGCAGCAGTATGGGGTGGCGTATACCGCCGGCACGGAGCTGTTGGGCCTCTTCAAAACGGGCCACGGCAAACATGTCCGCCTCTGGCAGGGCTGCCGCCACCGACAGGGCTCCATGTCCGTAGGCATTGGCCTTGACCACCGCAATCGCCCTGGCCTGGGGGGCCAGACGCTTAGCAACATTCAGATTATGCCTGATCGCCTCCAGGTTGATACGGGCCACCGCCCCTTTCGCATCCATGACAGCTCCTTAATAATCATCATCGAAATCCGGTCCGGCATAATTGTCAAAGCGGGAATACTGCCCCTGAAATGTCAGCCGGACCTTGCCTATAGGTCCATTACGTTGCTTGCCTATGATGATTTCGGCGATGCCCTTGTCCGGGCTGTCATCGTGATAGACCTCATCACGATAGATAAACATGATTAAATCCGCGTCCTGCTCGATAGAGCCGGATTCACGCAAATCCGAGTTGACCGGCCGTTTGTCGGCCCTCTGCTCCAGGCTCCGGTTGAGCTGGGACAAGGCCACCACGGGCACACTCAGCTCCTTGGCCAGCGCCTTGAGCGAGCGCGAGATTTCGGCTATCTCCAGGGTCCGGTTATCGGACAGGCTGGGGACCGTCATCAATTGCAGGTAATCCACCATGATCATGCTGATCCCCCCGTGTTCCCGGGCCACACGGCGGGCCCGGGAACGCACTTCGGTCGGGGTCAGGCCGGAAGAGTCGTCTATATAGAGCTGACCCTTTTCCAGCAACATGCCCATGGTCGACGACAATCGCGCCCAGTCTTCATCATCCAGTTGCCCCGTGCGTATGCGGGTTTGATCGATACGCCCGAGGGAGGCAAGCATCCGCATAATAATCTGCTCTGATGGCATTTCCAAGGAGAAAATGAGTACTGGTTTGTCGTTTGTTAGTGCAGCATGCTCGCAAAGATTCATTGCAAAAGTCGTTTTACCCATAGAGGGGCGGGCCGCCACTATAATCAAATCCGAAGACTGGAGTCCGGCAGTTTTTTTATCCAAATCCGTGTAGCCGGAGGACACCCCGGTGATGCCCTGATGGGGGTTTTTATACAGATCTTCGATACGATCTATGGTTTTCTCCAGCAGCACCCGTAACGGTTGCGGGCCTTCATTGGCACTGGTACGGCTTTCGGCTATCTTGAAGACCTTGGTTTCAGCCAGGTCCAACAAATCCGATGAGTTCCTGCCTTGGGGGTCGAAACCCGCCTCGGCAATTTCATTGGCAACGGCGATCATCTCCCTCACCACCGCCCGCTCCCGCACTATATCTGCATAGGCGCCTATGTTGGCGGCACTGGGGGTGTTCTTGGCAATCTCTACCAGATAGGAAAAACCGCCGACCGTCTCCAGGGCTTCGTGCCGTTCCAGCTCCTCCTGCACGGTGATCAGATCGACCGGATTATTCGCCTGGGCCAGCCTCTGCATGGCCTGAAAAATAAGCCGGTGGGGACGGCTGTAGAAATCGCTTTCGGAGACCTTCTCCGCCACCCGGTCCCAGGCATTGTTATCCAGTAACAGACCACCCAGTACCGACTGCTCCGCCTCGAAGGAATGGGGGGGCATCTTGAGCTGAGCCACGGCCTTGTCTGTCTTGCTGGCGGTTTTCTCTGTCATCGGCTGTCTCTGGTGCGGGGAAAAGGCTATTATCGGGATTTTTGGGGGCGGCATAAAGCCTGGCGCCAAAAAGCCCGCCGGTTAAGGGGCAAATGGACTTCACCGGCTCCATAACACCAACGCTCGTTCAATATCTGTTTCGCTGATGGGCATTGATATCCATATTCTTTGCTGGTGCCGAGTGTCGACGGAACATACTACCCGAAATACCGAAGTTGATTAAATAAAACCCATCCCTGGTTGACATAATATGTCCCTGCTTTAGGATGTTGCCTATCTGTAACACAAGGAAAATACCATGCGTAAATTTCTGGCCCTGTTTACCCTGATCTTCGCGGTCAGTATCAGCACCACCTCCTTCACCGCTGAGGCCAAAAAATTCGGCAGCAGCCGTTCGGTCGGCAAGAGCTTCAAGACCGCACCCAGCCAGCCAACCAAACAAACCACTAATACCGCCAGCAACGGTCAGACTCAGCAACCGAAAAAATCCGGCCTGATGGGGGGCCTGCTCGGTGGCTTGCTGGCCGGCGGCATGCTCGCCTGGCTGCTCGGCTCCGGCGCCTTCGAAGGCTTCCAGATAATGGATTTCCTGATGATCGCCCTGGCCGCCTTCGTGATCTTCCGCATCATCAAGGCCTTGCGCCAGAGCAAGGCACCTGCTCCCAGGGCCGCCTATAACGGCCCGCAGCAGTTTGAAGCGCCTGCCGCTGCCCCACAGGCCGCCAGCGCTGGGACGGGTTTTGCCGCCAGCGACGTGCCGTTCAACCTGCCTGCCGGTTTCGATATGCATGCCTTCCTGCAGGGAGCCCGCGACCACTACCGCACCCTGCAGCAGGCCTGGAACATCAACGATCTGGAAAAAGTCCGCGAATATGTCTCCCCCGAGCTGTTTGCCGAGCTGAGCCAGGAGCGGGCCACACTGACCGGCGAGCAGCACACCGAAGTGATGTTTGTGGATGCCGAACTGGTTCGCGCCGATCACACCTCTTATCAGGCCCAGGTCAGCGTCAAGTTCAGCGGCCGCTATCGCGACAGCCAGGAAGCGCTTGAGCAGGATATCCACGAGATCTGGCACCTGGAGCGGGATCTCACCCAGGCCAATGCCCCCTGGCTGGTCGTCGGCCTGGAAGAAAATGCCTGAGCGTTTTCCAATCCAAACTGACAAAGGCGCCTGCGGGCGCCTTTTCTTTTTCTGTATGTTTTGTCAAAAGCGACATGGAAATGAGGTTCGGAATAATACCAATCACACTAAACATATGATCATATTTGGGCCATCGTTTCAGCGGCAACACAGCCGTCTCCCACGACACGCCGTAAACCATCCCTGGGGCACGGGAATGCCGTCCATGGCATTTCACGGTCGGGGGAGACGTTCTCTGTTGCCTCTTCAGCTACACCGAGTTGCCTGCAAGCAGTTCTAACAGGCGATGCCGGAGCATTAAGGAGAACAAAGGGAGCTACTCCACCGACCATCACATAACAAGGATGTCATGTGCTGAGCGCAGAGGGGGCGAGCTTGTCTCGCCGTGACGAGGGGTTTCAGCCTGACCGAGTATCCAGTGAATATTCGCAGTAGGCTGAAACCCTGAGTGTCATTCGTCTGAGCGGGTCGGCAGAGCGGGCCTTTTGTCCGACGTTTACACAGAAATGAAATAGCTCATTTGTTTAATGGGACTGGTATGAGCAGTGGCTTTATCAGTAAGCGAAAACAGAAAAGGCGCCCGCAGGCGCCTTTTCTTCCAGCAAATATCAAACCCGGACTTAGCCCACCAGTGCCAGCAACACACCAGCCGCTACCGCCGAGCCCAACACACCGGCCACATTGGGGCCCATGGCATGCATCAGCAGGAAGTTCTGGTTGTTGGCTTCCAGACCCATCTTGTTGACCACCCGAGCCGCCATGGGTACGGCAGACACACCGGCGGCACCGATCAGCGGGTTGACCTTGCCACCGGACAGCTTGCACATCAGCTTGCCCATCAGCAGGCCGCCTGCGGTACCGATGGAGAACGCTACGGCGCCCAGACCCAGGATACCCAGGGTCTCCACATTCAGGAACTTGTCCGCCGACAGCTTGGAGCCCACCGCCAGACCCAGGAAGATGGTGACGATATTGATCAACTCGTTCTGGGCCGTCTTCGACAGGCGGTCCACCACCCCGGATTCCTTCATCAGGTTACCCAGACAGAACATACCCACCAGTGGCGCGGCCGACGGCAGGAACAGTATGGTCAGGGTCAGCACCGCCAGCGGGAACAATACCTTCTCACGCTTGCTCACATGACGCAGCTGCGCCATCTGGATGGAACGCTCCTGCTCCGTGGTCAGCAGCCGCATGATCGGTGGCTGAATGATGGGCACCAGCGCCATGTAGGAGTAGGCCGCCACCGCGATGGCACCCAGCAGATCCGGAGCCAGCTTGGATGCCAGGAAGATCGCCGTCGGGCCGTCCGCCCCGCCGATGATGGCGATGGCCGAGGCATCCGCCAGGGTGAAGTTGAAGCCAGGCAGGAAGTTCAGGGCAATGGCACCAAACAAGGTGGCAAAGATACCAAACTGCGCCGCCGCGCCCAGCAACAGGGTCTTGGGATTGGCAATCAGGGCACCGAAGTCGGTCATGGCCCCTACCCCCATGAAGATCAGCAGCGGGAATACACCCGAGCCGATACCCACTTCATAGACGTAGTACAGGATCCCACCCGGCTCGGCCATGCCCGCATTGGGAATATTGGCCAGCACGCCACCGAAACCGATGGGCAGCAACAGCAGGGGCTCGAAGCCCCTGGCAATGGCGAGATAGATTAGCAACAGGCCGACCGCGATCATCACCAGTTGCTTCCAGTGGAAGTTGGCCAGGCCGGTTTCCAGCCACAGGGTTAGCAAAGAATCCATTTTTGCTCCTTAGGCCAGGCTAACCAGGGGATCGCCAACGGATACGGCATCCCCCTCTTTCACCAGCACATTCAGCACCTGACCGGCGCGGGATGCGCGTACTTCGGTTTCCATCTTCATGGCTTCCAGGATCAACAGCACATCACCGGCCGCCACCTGGGTGCCCTGCTTGGCCACCACCTTGAAGATATTCCCGGCCAGCGGAGCCGGCACGGCCTCGCCGGAGCCGGCTGGCGCAGCAGCAGGCGCTGCAGGAGCCGCTGCGGCCGGAGCGGGGGCTGCCTGGGCACTGTGTACGGCGCTGATGCTGCCGGAAGGTCCCACTTCCACTTCATAGACCTGACCATCGATCCTGACCGCATACACTTCGGGACCACCCGCCGGCTGGCTGGCGGCGCTTGCCGCTTTGGCCTTGGGAGCCTCGGCGCTGGGAGCCGGTTCAAAGGCGCTGGCATCGTCCCGATTACGGATAAACTTCAGGCCGATCTGCGGGAACAGGGCATAGGTCAAGACGTCGTCCACCTCCGCATCGGCGACCCGCAGCCCCTCGGCCTTGGCAATGTCACCGAATTCGGCGGTCAGCTTGTCCAACTCGTCACTGAGCAGGTCCGCCGGGCGGCAGGTAATGGGCTCGGCACCGGCCAGGACCCGCTGTTGCAGTTCCTTGTTGACCGGGGCGGGTGCCGCACCGTATTCACCTTTCAGGATACCGGCGGTCTCCTTGGTGATGCTCTTGTAGCGCTCGCCGGTCAGCACGTTGATCACCGCCTGGGTACCCACAATCTGGGAAGTAGGGGTCACCAGGGGAATAAAGCCCAGATCTTCCCGCACCCGGGGGATTTCCTGCAGCACTTCGTCCATCTTGTCGGCGGCCCCCTGTTCCCTCAGCTGGCTTTCCATATTGGTCAGCATGCCACCGGGAACCTGGGCCAGCAGGATGCGAGAGTCGACCCCTTTCAGGCTGCCCTCGAACTGGGCATATTTTTTACGCACCTCGCGGAAATAGGCAGCAATCTCTTCCAGCTTGACCAGATCCAGCCCGGTATCCCGTTCCGTGCCCTCGACCATGGCCACCAGGGTTTCGGTCGGCGAATGACCATAGGTCATGCTCATGGAAGAAATGGCCGTATCCAGTATATCAATGCCGGCATCAATTGCCTTCATATGGGTCGGCAGGCTCAAGCCGGTGGTTGCATGGCAGTGCAGCGCCAGGGGCAGGTCCACCTCGGCCTTGATGCTCTTGATCAGTTTCTCGGCCTCGTAGGGCTTGAGCAGGCCGGACATATCCTTGATACAGATAGAGTGACAGCCCAGATCCTGCAGGCGCTTGGCCATGTCGACCCACATCTGCAGGGTATGCACGGGAGAGGTGGTATAGGAAATGGTGCCCTGGGCATGGCCTTCAACAGCGACGGTTGCCTTGATGGCTGTCTCCAGGTTACGTACATCGTTCATGGCGTCGAAGATGCGATAGACATCCATGCCGTTGGTGCGGGCACGTTCGACAAATTTGTAGACCAGGTCATCCGCATAATGGCGGTAGCCCAGCAGATTCTGACCCCGCAACAGCATTTGCTGCTTGGTCTTGGGCATGGCCTTCTTCAGGGCGCGCAGGCGCTCCCAGGGATCCTCGCCCAGGTAGCGAATACAGGCATCAAACGTCGCACCACCCCAGGTTTCCAGTGACCAGTAGCCGATATCATCCAGCTTCTCGGCAATGGGTAACATGTCTTCCAGCCGCAGGCGGGTGGCAAGCAGGGATTGGTGGGCGTCACGCAACACCACATCAGTGATGGCAAGTGGTTTAGTCATAGTTGACGAAGCTCCGTTAAGTTCCGTTTTCGGTTGTCCTGCCTGAAACAGGCTTAGATGTTTTTATTTTTCTTATATTGCGCGATGGCAGCACTGATGGCGGCCAGCTGCTGCGATGACAGCCCGTTCGTCGCCACCGCAGCCGGGGCGGCAGCGGCGGGCACAGGGGCTGCCTCGGCAGCAAAGCGGGATAGAACCTTGATTGCCAGGATCACCAGGGAAAGGAAGGAAAAAACAAACGCCATTCCCAGCCCCATCAGGGAGCCGGCTTCCAGTAGTTGAGATGTAGCATCGGTCATCAGCATGCTCCTTGCTGTCTAAATATCCGGCCAAGAGCATACCCAGCTTGAGGCTAGCTTGGCAATGTTACGATCCTAAAAATGTTGTAAAGATTACAAAAAAAATATAAACCAGCCAAAATTACGCATTTTTCATGCTGATATTTAAGAATAAACATGCAAAAAATGCATCAAATATGTTTTTTGTATACAAAATATCGTGAGATGAAGCTGGTGATCGACGACAGGAAGTGGGAACGGGAACTGACAGAAATAAAAAAACCGGCAATCAGCCGGTCTTTCTTGAATGGCGCATCCGGGAGGATTCGAACCTCCGACCGCTCGGTTCGTAGCCGAGTACTCTATCCAGCTGAGCTACGGATGCATTTTTTAACTGCTAAGAAAGGGTTTGACATTCAGATGGCGCATCCGGGAGGATTCGAACCTCCGACCGCTCGGTTCGTAGCCGAGTACTCTATCCAGCTGAGCTACGGATGCATTATCTAAATATATAACACTGACTTGAAATATGGCGCATCCGGGAGGATTCGAACCTCCGACCGCTCGGTTCGTAGCCGAGTACTCTATCCAGCTGAGCTACGGATGCGTAAATGGCGGTGAAGGAGGGATTCGAACCCTCGATGCGGGTATAAGCCGCATACTCCCTTAGCAGGGGAGCGCCTTCAGCCTCTCGGCCACCTCACCGTGTTTGCGGGGCGTATATTACCGTCAGGCCAAAATAAGTCAAACACTTTTCCAACCTGATTTTATCGTTCGAACAGTCTTTAAACACAATGGGTTAAAAGCCAGCAATCAGAACAAAAAACGCCCCGATATGCTTAGTAATTGCCTTCCTGGCCTGGTGCTTTCTCTGCCTGTATGCGCATGTAAATTTCTTCGCGGTGCACAGAGACTTCTTTCGGCGCGTTCACACCAATGCGTACCTGGTTACCCTTAACACCCAATACGGTTACGGTGACTTCATCACCTATCATCAGGGTTTCCCCTACTCGACGCGTCAATATCAGCATTTAGGCTGCTCCTGTTTAATCCGATTTTTCGTTATAAATGTTATTTATTATCTAATATGTGCGCTAAAAAACCTAGCATTATGCTAAGTCACAGATGGGGGCGATATATTAAAATTCAAGGGGCCTGTCGATGACAGGCCCCTTGATGATTATAACCGCTCGCTCAACCAGGGAGTGACCGAAGCCAGCGCCGAGGGCAACCGAGTCGGCTCGGTGCCGCCGGCCTGGGCCATATCGGGCCGGCCGCCGCCCTTGCCACCCACCTGCTGGGCTACCAGATTCACCAGCTCACCGGCCTTGACCTTGCCGGTCAGGTCCTTGGTAACCCCGGCAATCAGGCTGACCTTGTCGTCATTGACCGTCGCCAGCAGCACGACGCCAGACTGCAGCTTGTTCTTGAGATCATCCAGGGAGCCGCGCAAAGATTTGGCATCCACTCCGTCCAGGTTGGCCACCAGCACCTTGATGCCGTTGACTTCCGTCACCTGTTCCAGCAGAGAGGCCCCGGCATGAGCGGTCAGCTTGGCCTTGAGCTGTTCAATTTCCTTCTCCAGCTGACGGCTGCGATCCAGCACCTGCTTGACCTTGGCGGAAACGGAAAACAAGTCGCCTTTAACCAGGCCCGCCGTCTGGGCGATTTCCTGGTCCAGCTGGTGCAGATAAGCCAGGGCCGCATCTCCGGTAACCGCCTCGATACGACGGATCCCGGCAGCGATGCCACTCTCCGAGAGTATCTTGAACAGGCCGATATCTCCGGTGCGCTGCACATGGGTACCACCACACAATTCGGTTGAGGCATCGCCCATGGCCACCACCCTAACCTCATCTTCGTATTTCTCGCCAAACTGCGCCATGGCGCCGGTACTTTTGGCGTCATCCAGATCCATCAGGCGGGTGGATACCTCATGGTTGGCCCGGATTTCCCGGTTCACCATATCTTCCACTTCCCGCACTTCCTGAGCGCTCATGGCTTCCAGGTGGGAAAAGTCGAAACGCAGCCGGTCCGGCTCGACCAGGGAACCTTTCTGCACCACATGCTTGCCCAGCACTTTACGCAGGCAGGCATGCAGCAGGTGAGTTACCGAGTGGTTGAGGGCGGTAGCATTGCGGCGAGTACCGTCTACCTCGGCGGTCACCGCTTCACCGACTTCCAGGGTGCCCAGTTCCAGGTAGCCCAAATGCAGGATGGCGTTGCCCGTCTTCTGGGTATCTTTCACCACAAACAGACCATCATCCATCTTCAGCACACCGGCATCGCCTACCTGGCCGCCGGACTCGGCGTAGAACGGCGTTTTCTCCAGCACCACGGCCCCTTCCTCCCCGGCGATCAGCGCCGGTACGGCCTCACCGTCACGGAACAGCGCGATCACCTGGGAAGCGTCGGCCAGATGCTGGTAGCCGGTAAAGGCACTGCGCCCCTCGACCTTGAGCACCTTGGTGTAATCAGCCCCAAAGTTGGAGGCTTCCTTGGCCCGCTCCCGCTGCTGATTCATCAGCACTTCAAAACCGGCCTCATCTATGCTCAGCTCCCGGTCACGCAACACGTCCGCCGTCAGGTCGGCAGGGAAACCATAGGTATCGTACAACTTGAATACCACCTCTCCCGGCAGCACCTTGCTGTCGCCAAGCCCCTCGATGGCGTCTTCCAGCAGCTGCAGGCCCCGATCGAGGGTGCGGGCAAACTGCTCTTCTTCCAGACGCAGTACCTTTTCAATCAAGCCACGCTGGGTATTCAGCTCCGGGTAGGCATCGGACATCTGTTCACAGAGGGCGCCAACCAGGGTATGGAAGAAGCTGGTGGTCGCCCCCAGCTTGCGGCCATGGCGCACGGCACGCCGAATGATGCGGCGCAGCACATAGCCACGGCCTTCATTGGACGGCATCACGCCATCGGCGATCAGGAAAGAGCAGGAACGAATATGATCCGCGATCACCCGCAGGGATTTGTTATCCAGATCCCGGGTACCCACCGCTTCGGCCGCCGCCTTGATCAGTGCCTGGAACAGATCAATCTCGTAGTTGGAATGCACCCCCTGCAGTATGGTTGCAATCCGTTCCAGACCCATGCCGGTATCGACCGACGGCTTGGGGAGTGGCTCCATGGTACCATCGGCCTGGCGGTTGAACTGCATAAACACCAGGTTCCAGATTTCAATATAACGATCACCGTCTTCTTCCGGGCTGCCGGGAGGCCCCCCCCAGATCTGCTCACCATGATCGTAGAAGATTTCGGTACAGGGGCCACAGGGACCCGTATCCCCCATGGTCCAGAAGTTGTCGGAAGCAAATTTTGCCCCCTTGTTATCGCCGATCCGCACAATGCGCTCGGCAGGCACCCCGATTTCCTTGTTCCAGATGTCGAAGGCTTCGTCATCGGTTTCGTAAACGGTCACCCACAGTTTGTCCTTGGGCAGGTTGACCACACCGGTCAGGAATCCCCAGGCAAAGCGGATCGCATCCTGCTTGAAGTAATCGCCGAAGCTGAAGTTGCCCAGCATTTCAAAGAAGGTGTGGTGACGGGCGGTATAACCCACGTTTTCCAGATCATTATGTTTGCCGCCTGCCCGGACACAACGCTGGGAAGTCACTGCCCTGTTATAGGCCCGTTGTTCTATCCCCAGGAAAAGATCCTTGAACTGGTTCATGCCCGCATTGGTAAACAGCAGGGTCGGATCGTTATGGGGAACCAGCGAACTGGAAGACACGACCTGATGGCCGTGATTGCGAAAATACTCGAGAAACGCGGTGCGTAACTCAGATGTGGTCATCTGCATGGACAATCCTGTTATGTTCCGGAGATCGATAGGCGTTAACCCTGATAATTTAAAAGTTATCCGGCTTAATGTAAAACGCCCCCTGAGATTGGGGGCGAATATGGCAAAGAAATTGCCCGTCCGTATCCGGTTTGGACACATTTGAAGAGATCAGTCTCCATCCCGACTCATCGCATACTGGATATGTTCATGATTGAATCCCCTGCCCTGTAAATAACGTATCCGCCTGGCACGCTCTCTGGGCAGCAGGGTCGCTTCATGCTCAAAACGGGAAAGGTAGCAGGTCCTGGCCAGCTCAAACCAGTCGACCTCCGCCTCGGCCAGCGCCTGTTCGCCCAGGGACTGGGCAACGCCCTTGTGCATCAGCTCGGCCCTGATCCGCATGGGGCCATGCTTTTTCAATACCTGCTGACGCACCAGCAGGGCAGCGAAGCGGCTGTCCTGCAACCAGTTTTGTTGTTCCAGCCGCTCAAGCACAGCAGAAACCAGTGGCTCGGGGAATTGCCGCCGGCGCAACTTGGTCATCAACTCACGGCGGCTGTGTTCACGGCGGGACAGCAGCCGCAAGGCGCTGTCCCAGACCTGTTGGAGGTCGTCATTCATGCGGGAACATCCCTGGCAAAGGGCGGAGAATACTCCGCCTCAGCCCCCGGAACAGGACCGGATAACACGGTCTTCGAGATCAGAATTCGTGCTCGCCACCGTCGATGCCATCAAGCTCGGGAACCGCAGCCTTGCCCTCTTCATCCTTTGCTGAACCGGGGGCCAGCAACAGCATCTGCCGCAGCTGTTGCTCGATTTCGTCGGAGATGGGCTTATGCTCCAGCAGATACTTGATCGAGTTGGCCTTGCCCTGGCCAATCTTGTCGCCCTTGTAGCTGTACCAGGCACCGGCCTTCTCGATCAGCTTGTGCTTGACGCCCAGCTCGATTAATTCGCCTTCCTTGGAAATCCCCGCACCATAGAGGATCTGGAACTCGGCCTGCTTGAATGGCGGCGCCACCTTGTTTTTGACCACCTTGACCCGGGTTTCGTTACCCACTACTTCATCGCCGTCCTTGATCGAACCGATACGACGAATATCCAGGCGCACCGATGCATAGAACTTGAGGGCGTTGCCGCCGGTGGTGGTTTCCGGGCTGCCGAACATCACCCCGATCTTCATGCGGATCTGGTTGATAAAGATGCACAGGCAGTTGGCACTCTTGATATTGCCGGTCAGCTTGCGCAGCGCCTGGGACATCAGGCGGGCCTGCAGGCCCACATGAGAGTCGCCCATTTCACCTTCAATCTCGGCGCGAGGTGTCAGTGCCGCCACCGAATCGACGATGATCACATCGACGGCCCCTGAGCGCACCAGCATGTCGCAGATTTCCAGCGCCTGCTCACCGGTATCAGGCTGGGACACCAGCAGATCGTCCACATTTACGCCCAGCTTGCCGGCGTAAACCGGATCCAGGGCATGCTCGGCATCAACGAAAGCACAGACCTTGCCCTGGCGCTGGGCCTCGGCAACCACCTGCAGGGTGAGGGTCGTCTTGCCGGATGATTCAGGGCCGTAGATCTCGACGATACGACCGGTTGGCAGGCCACCGATGCCCAGGGCAATATCCAGCGACAGGGAGCCGGTAGAAATGGCCTCGACATTCAAGGCCTTGTTGTCGCCCAGGCGCATAATGGAGCCTTTGCCAAATTGTTTTTCAATCTGGCCGAGGGCGGCAGCCAAGGCTTTTTCTTTGTTCTGATCCATGCAAGTCTCCGCTGAATAAAGCGTGTAATAACCTAGTGAGTATACTGTTTATTCGTACAGTATCAAGTGTGAGTTCAACTCAACTGCTGCAGGCAGCCTTCGAGGGCTACAGCGATCGCCTGCAACCTGACCTCGCTCCGATCGCCGGCCAACGTCAGGCAACGGCTGCTGAGCTTGTCTTCCGGCTGCAGATACCAGGCCAGCCAGACGGTACCGACCGGCTTGTCGGGGGTTCCGCCACCGGGCCCGGCAATACCACTAATGGCCACGCTCAACTGCGCATCGGAATGCGCGCAGGCGCCTTTGGCCATGGCGATGGCCACAGCTTCACTGACTGCCCCCTGTTCCGCAATAAGCCCGGCGGGCACACCCAGCATCTCGGTCTTGGCCCCATTGGAGTAGGTGACAAAACTGCGATCAAACCAGACGGAACTCCCCGCTATTTCCGTCATGGCATAGGCAACACCTCCACCGGTACAGGATTCCGCCGTGGTGGCCAGAAAACCGCGGGCGGACAGGGCACGCCCCAAACGTTGGGCCAGCTGAGTAAGGTGTGTATCCCGGTGCATCATACGATCCTGAGCTGAGCCAAATATCCTGTTATTATGACGACTTGCCCCGCCGGCGCAAACCCCGATGACGGCAGGCATCCGGGAGGCAGGCACACCGGTGCCGAAAATACCTTAAAATGAAACCATAAGGCATTGATTGTAAATATGAAGCAAGACCTATCCCAGCATACCCCCATGATGCAACAGTATCTTTCCCTTAAGTCCCAGCATCCCGACATATTGCTGTTCTATCGTATGGGTGACTTTTACGAGCTGTTTTATGACGATGCCAAGAAAGCCTCCCGCCTGCTGGATATCTCCCTGACCAAGCGGGGCCAGTCCGCCGGCACCCCGATTCCCATGGCCGGCGTCCCTTATCATGCCGCCGAAAACTACCTGGCTCGCCTGGTACAGCTGGGGGAGTCGGTCGCCATCTGCGAGCAGGTCGGCGATCCCGCCACCAGCAAGGGGCCGGTCGAGCGACAGGTGGTTCGCATCGTGACCCCCGGCACCCTGTCTGATGAAGCCCTGCTCAATGAGCGTCAGGATAACTGTCTGGCGGCGGTGTACCACGATGGTCAGCAATTCGGTTACGGCATCATCGACGTCAGTACCGGTCGCTTCGTGATCAATCAGTTTCATGGAGAAGAGGCCCTGGCCGCCGAACTGCAACGCACCCAGCCGGCCGAACTGCTGTACCCGGAGGGTTTTGCCTGGTTCTCGCTTATCGAACAGCGCAAGGGCCTGCGCCGCCGGCCGGAGTGGGAGTTTGATCTGGGCACGGCTCGACACCTGTTATGCCAGCAGTTCGGCACCCGGGATCTGATTGGTTTCGGTGTGGAACAGGCCGCCACCGCGCTGTGTGCCGCGGGCTGCCTACTGCAGTATGTAAAGGATACCCAGCGCACCGCCCTGCCCCATATCAATGCCATTCGCCTGGAGCGGGCCCAGGACATGGTGATCATGGACGCAGCCACCCGCCGCAACCTGGAGTTGACCCTGAATCTGGCCGGCTCTGTGGAAAACACCCTGGCGGAGGTGCTGGATGGTACCGCTACCCCCATGGGCAGCCGTCTGCTCAAACGCTGGCTGCATCAACCCAGCCGCAACCTGCCCGAGTTACAGCGCCGCCTGGATCTGATTGCCATCCTGCAAGAACATGGCCGTCATGAAGATATCAAGCCGCTACTGCGTCAGATTGGCGATATGGAACGGGTACTGGCCCGCCTGGCCCTGCGTTCTGCCCGCCCCCGGGACTTGAGTCGGCTGCGCTCGGCCCTGCTGGTCCTGCCCGAACTGCAGGCGCTGCTTGCCGACGCCGCCCCTGGCTGTCTGGAACCCCTGGCCCGACGTATTTCCGCCTTTCCCGAACTGGCCGAGCTGCTGGAAAACGCCATCGTCGACAATCCCCCGGTCGTGATCCGCGACGGAGGGGTGATCCGCGACGGTTACCATCCCGAACTGGATGAATTCCGGGAGCTGGCAGCCGGTGCTCATCGTTACCTGGAAGAACTGGAAGAAAGAGAAAAGCTCAGTACCGGCATCCACACCCTGAAGGTTGCCTACAACCGAGTGCATGGTTTCTACATAGAGGTGGGTCGCGCCAGCGCCCACCTGGTCCCCCCCCACTATGTGCGCCGCCAGACCCTGAAAAACAACGAGCGCTACATTATTCCCGAACTGAAAGAGTACGAAGACAAGGTACTCAACGCCCAGAGCAAGGGCCTGGCCCTGGAGAAAAAACTGTACGAAGGTCTGCTCGAGCGCCTGCTGCAGGAGCTGGCGCCACTGCAGCAAAGCGCTGCGGCACTGGCCGAATGCGACGTGTTTGCCAACCTCGCGGAACGCGCCGAGACCCTCGGCTATTGCCGTCCCGAACTGACCGAAGAGGAAGTGATAGATATAGAGGAAGGGCGCCATCCGGTGGTGGAACAGGTGATGGCGGAACCCTTTATCGCCAATCCTCTGGCTCTGTCCTCTAACCGCAAGATGCTGGTGATTACGGGGCCGAATATGGGGGGCAAATCAACCTATATGCGACAAACCGCCCTGATCGTGTTGATGGCCTATATCGGTTCCTATGTGCCGGCACAAAAAGCCAGGATCGGCAGGATAGACCGTATCTTTACCCGTATCGGCGCCTCCGACGATCTGGCCTCCGGCCGCTCCACCTTTATGGTGGAAATGACGGAAACCGCCAATATTCTCAACAACGCCAGCCGCCACAGCCTGATCCTGATGGATGAAATCGGTCGCGGTACCAGCACCTATGATGGCCTGGCCCTGGCCTGGGCCTGCGCCGACGCCCTCGCCAACCGGCTGCATGCCTATACCCTGTTTGCCACTCATTATTTTGAGCTGACCCAGGTCGCCGAACTCTGGCCGGCCGTAGCCAATGTCCATCTGGATGCGGTCGAGCACCAGGATACCATCGCCTTTATGCATGCGGTGCAGGAAGGGGCAGCCAGCCGCTCCTACGG
Source organism: Zobellella maritima (assembly GCF_003075035.1). Lineage (GTDB taxonomy): Bacteria > Pseudomonadota > Gammaproteobacteria > Enterobacterales > Aeromonadaceae > Oceanimonas > Oceanimonas maritima. The sequence goes on from NZ_QCZE01000001.1 coordinate 2,374,963, forward strand.
CTTGCAGGTGGCCGCCCTGGCCGGTGTCCCCAAAGCAGTGCTGGCCCTGGCCAAGCAAAAGCTGAGTGAGCTGGAAGCAGGCCAGAAACCGGCTCCCGCCGCCTCACCGCAGATGGCTCCCGCCCAGCAGTCACTGCCATTGATCACAGAAGATGGCGCCCTGCTGTTGCTGGACAAGCTGGATCCGGACGAGCTGAGTCCGAAACAAGCACTGGACATGCTATACCGATTAAAGGCGGCCCGAACAAGCGAAGAATAGGGAATAGGGATTGGTAAACGGACAATCAGGGGGCGGGGTTACCAGTCCCGTCCCCTGAATCCTCGCAACTAACAGTCGTTCAGTAGTCGCGTCGCTTAGTCGTCATGAAACAGGGTATCAATAGAGAGTCCCTGCTGAGTCAGAATATCCTTTAACCGGCGCAGGGCCTCGACCTGGATCTGCCGCACCCGCTCCCGAGTCAGGCCAATTTCCCGTCCTACATCTTCCAGGGTGGAGGCCTCATATCCCAGCAGGCCGAAACGGCGGGCCAACACTTCCCGCTGCTTGGGATTCAGCTCCTCCAGCCAATGCACCAGGCTGAGTCGCATATCATCATCCTGCGTCTCACTTTCCGGATCGGTATCTCGCTCGTCGGTGATCACATCCAGCAAGGCCTTGTCGCCATCTCCGCCAATGGGCATATCCACCGAACTAATCTTCTCGTTCAGCTTCAACATTCGGGATACGTCTTCGACCGATTTGTCGAGGGCGTCGGCAATTTCCTCTGCGGTGGGCTCATGATCGAGCCGGTGGGCAAGCTCTCGGGCCGTCCTCAGGTAGACATTGAGTTCTTTCACCACATGGATGGGTAAACGGATGGTGCGGGTCTGGTTCATGATGGCCCGCTCTATGGTCTGGCGGATCCACCAGGTCGCATAGGTGGAAAAACGGAAACCGCGCTCGGGATCAAATTTCTCTACCGCGCGGATCAGACCCAGGTTGCCCTCTTCAATCAGATCCAGCAGCGCCAGTCCCCGGTTGTTATAACGACGGGAAATTTTCACCACCAGCCGTAAGTTGGACTCTATCATCCGCTTACGGGCCGCCAAATCCCCTCGCAAGGCCCGGCGGGCATAGTGTACTTCTTCTTCTGCGGTGAGCAGCGGAGAAAATCCGATTTCCCCCAAATACATTTGGGTCACATCCAGGCTGCGCAGGCTGGGTGTATTCAGGATTTCCTCTTCAAGCACAACCTCCTGCTCATCGTTAACGGCCTCGTCATCGCTCGCATCCTGCTCGGCATCGGCCTTATAGTCCACCTTGTCATCGTGGATAATTTTTTTATCATGACTCATGGCAGTTCTCCCTAAATCCGGGTACTACCCGACTCCCGGAGTCTATCGCTTCGGCAGATAACGCATCGGATCAACCGATGTTCCCTGATAACGGATTTCAAAATGTAACCGTACATCAGTGGCGCCACTGCTTCCCATATCTGCTATGTGCTGCCCCGCCTTCACCATCTGCTTGTCCTGCACTCGCAGGACATCATTGTGAGCGTAAGCCGACAGGTAATTGTCATCATGCTTGATGATAATCAGATTACCGTATCCACGTAGCGCGCTTCCTGCGTAAACCACCCTACCTTCCGCTGCGGCCGTTACTGCCTGCCCCCGCTCTCCTCGAATATCGATTCCCTTGTTGCCGGTCTCTGCCAGCGAGAAGCCCGAGATGACAGAACCTTTGGTCGGCCATTGCCAGGTAATTACGGATTTGACAGCGGCGTTATTTTGTACTCTAGTTCCAGCGTATTCCTTTCCTGGGGAGGGTGCAAGCCCCTGGCCAGGTTTTGTATCGCTGCTCGTACCTGCCGGAATCCGTGATTTGGGTAGAGTCGAAGCGCTCCTGCTCGACACCGGCTTCGAAGTATTGGCAACCCGGCTCCCCTCCACCGATCTGCTTGTGACTCGACTTGTAGCAGGCGCTTTCGGCGCCTCGATCCGGGCGCGATTCAGTATGAGCTTCTGACCCACAAAGATGCGATAAGGCGGGACCAGACCATTGAGGGTGGCCAGGTCGGCGACTGAATTGGAATGTTGCTGGGCGATACGACTGAGGGTATCACCGCTTTTGACCCGATACACGGGACGGCTGATCCCGGGCACATCCATGCGGATCACCTGACCGGGATAAATCTGGTAGGGAGAGTGAATACCATTATGTCTGGCCAGGGTGGGCACATCTGTCCCCACCAGCCAGGCGATGGAATAGAGGGTATCGCCCTTGGCGACAATATACCGATTGGGATCCTGAAACTGACCATGGGCATGGGCCCCCAGGTTCATTACCGGCGCGGGGCGGGAAGGTGAAGAGGAAGTACAAGCCGTCAGCAGCAGGATCAACGACAGCATGATCCCACCGCCCAGACAAGACTTCCACTGGACCATCAGCGACGAAACACCAGATAGGCGACCACCGCAGCGGCAATGCATACCCAACCCAGCAGGTCGATATACTGGATGAGCTTGCGCTCCATCCTGACCCCACCCCACACCATCAGGCCCGCAACCAGGAAAAAGCGCAGGCCACGCCCCACCAGGGAGATCAGCACAAACGGCAGGAAGACCATGTGCAACAAGCCGGCGGTCACGGTGAATACCTTGTAGGGAATGGGCGTGAAGCTGGCAATAAAGATCACCCAGATACCCCAGTCATTGAACCACTGTTGAGCCAGCGCCATTTTATCCTGATAGCCCATGGTATTGATAAAGGGTTCCACCACCGGTTCCCACAGGGCATAACCGAGCAGATAGCCCAGTACCGCACCCATCACGGAAAACAGGGTCGCCAGACCGGCGTAGCGCCAGGCCCGCTCCGGCTTGGCAAGCGCCATGGGAGCCAACATCACATCGACGGGCACCGGCCAGAAGATGGATTCGGCAAAACTGGTCATAGACAAATAGACGGGGGCGTGACGATGCACGGCCCACATCATGACTTGTCGATACAAGCGGGAAAAAATCTTCACTCAAGTTCACCTTGCACCAGCGGTACAAACCTTACCGCTTCCAATTCGGTACGCAGGAACTCATCGCCCCTGCGCTCGTATAACCACAATGACTGCTGCAAGTGACCAACGGGAATCACCATGCGCCCGCCATCAACCAATTGCGCCAGCAGGGCCTGGGGCGTTTCCCGAGCGGCGGCAGTCACCAGTATGGCGTCAAACGGTGCCTTACTGGACCAACCTTCCCAACCGTCGCCGTGCCTGGCCGACACATTATGCAGATCCAGCCGCTGCAGACGACGTCGCGCCTGATAGCGCAGCCCCTTGATACGCTCTATGGTATACACATGGGACACCAACTGAGCCAGTACCGCAGTCTGAAAGCCGGAACCGGTACCCACTTCCAGCACCCGTTCCGGCCGGTTGAGCAACAACACCTCCGTCATCCGCGCCACTATATAGGGCTGGGAAATGGTCTGCCCATAACCGATGGGCAAGGCACTGTTTTCCCATGCCTTGTGGGCCATGGCTTCATCCACGAACTGCTCCCTGGGCAGATTGGCAATGGCCTGTAACACCCGCCGGTCCTCGATACCCTGCCGGGCCAGTTGGGCATAGAGTTGCTGTCCTGCTACCGTTAGCACGCGTTCACTCCACTTCGGTTAACCAATCAGCCAGTACCGTCATATGGCTGTAAGCCGTCATATCCACTGTCAGCGGGGTTATCGACACATACCCCTGCTCGACCGCGTCAAAATCCGTACCTTCTCCCGCATCCTGCTTGGCACCGGGGGGCCCTATCCAGTAGATGGGCCGTCCCCTGGGGTCATATTCCTTGATCACCGCTTCGGCCCGGTGGCGATTGCCCAACCGGGTCACCCGGATACCGCGGATCTCCTCCAGCGGCAAATCCGGCACATTGACATTGAGGATCTGATCCGAAGACAGGGGCGCGCGCAACAACCCTTGCACCAGCAGGGCCGCATAATGGGCTGCCGTTTCAAAATAACGCTCGCCGCAGAGGGAAACGGCGATAGACGGCAACCCCAGGTGACGCCCTTCGGTGGCCGCCGCGACCGTGCCGGAATAGAGCACATCGTCCCCCAGATTAGCGCCATGGTTAATACCAGCCACCACCATGTCCGGGTCCGGATCCAGCAGGCCGTTTACGGCCCAGTGCACACAGTCGGTGGGCGTTCCCTTGACCGAGTAAAAACCGGTGTCTTCTATCTTATCGACCCGTAAAGGCACCTCGAGCGTCAGGGAGTGGCTGGCACCACTGCGGTTCCGATCCGGCGCCACCGTCACCACCTCTGCGAACTCGGACAACACCCGACTCAGGGTCCTTATGCCCTGGGCATTCACCCCGTCATCATTACTTACCAGTATTTTCATGCTTGTCACTGTCCTTGCTCATTACTCAGCCGTTTCTTCATGCTGCCCGCTGTCGGTGATCAACTCCCTCATCACACTGGTGGCATAGCTGCCGGCCGGCAGCCAGAAAGTCAATTCAAGTTGATCGCCATCCTGTTGCCAGGACAGCTGCTGCGGCTGCAGCAAGAGGGCGCGCCGCTCCTGTTTCAAGCCGTTGGCCTCCAGCCCTTCGCACAGCTCGGCATGGTCGGCGACAGCCGCCAGCTCCAGCTCGGCCGCAGCGGCTGTCGCCGGCAGCCGGCCTCGGCCCCACAGGGGGGCGCTAAGCCGGATATCTCCCTCGGCAAACCGGCTCAACAAAGTATCATCGGGCTCTTCCAGGGTAAAAAACGACTGGCTGCCTTCCAGCATCACACAATCGCCGGGCAACAGCTGAAACGCTAATTGCCGGGACAGGCGATGACTGACCGCCTGGTTGAACAGGTAACTACGCGCCGCCGACAGATACAGGGATCGCTTGTTCCTGTCCTTTATGCGCTTGCCGCCGAACATGGCCCGCGCCTGCTCCAGGTTGCCACCATTGAAACCGAAGCGCTGGGTACCAAAGTAATTGGGTACGCCACTTTTGGCAATGGCCGCCAGCCGGCCGTCCAGGTCGCCGGAGCCCGCCAGCTCACGGATCCGCAGGCGAAAGAAATTGCCTTTCAGCGCACCGACCCTCAGCTTTTTATGATGGCGGCCCACCGCCAGTATCTGGATATCGTCGTTCTCAAGGGGCGAAAAATCCGGCATGGCCTTGCCCGGCAGGTGTACCCCGAACCATTGCTGGGTCACCGCATGACGGTCTTTCAAACCGGCCCAGGTGATATCCCGCTGGGCAACGCCGGCCAGTCGGGCCAGCTCCCGAGCAACCCACTGGGTATTCTGGCCACGCTTGCGGATATGCAGCAGGATATGCTCACCTTCGCCACAAGGCTCAAAGCCCAGATCCTCTTCCACCACAAAATCTTCGGGCTCGACCTTCAGCCGACCGCTGAATGCGGGCTCGCCATGCAAATACTGCCAATTATTCATCATCTTTCACCAACAGCACCACGGCTTCCGCCGCTATGCCTTCTTTACGGCCGACAAAGCCCAGGGTTTCAGTGGTGGTAGCCTTGACGTTGACCTGGGCTGCATCAGCGTCCAGATCAGCGGCGATGTTGGCCACCATGTCATCGATAAAAGGCGCCAGCTTGGGAGCCTGGGCCAGCACGCTGATATCCGCATTGCCCAGCCGATAGCCCCGTTGCTTGACCTTATTGAATACCTCCCGCAACAGCTCTCGGCTGTCGATATCCGCGTAGGCCGCATCGGTATCGGGAAAATGGCGGCCGATATCACCGCCCCCAATGGCGCCGAGCAGGGCATCGCTCAGGGCATGCAGTACTACATCCCCGTCCGAATGGGCCAGCAGCCCCTGTACATAGGGCACCGCAACGCCACCCAATATGCAGGGACCTTCACCGCCAAATTTATGCACGTCAAAGCCGTGACCAATACGCATCATGTTTCACTCTCCAGGATGTGCTGCAGGAAGAAGGCAGCCAGCGCCAGATCTTCCGGTCGGGTGATCTTGATATTGTCGGACCGCCCTTCCACCAGCCGAGGACGGAAACCCGCCCACTCCATGGCTGAGGCTTCGTCGGTAATCGCCACCCCGCTGTTCAAGGCCTGCTCCAGGGCCTGGCACAGGGGGACGGTCGGGAAGCACTGGGGCGTCAACGCATGCCAGAGCTCGTCACGGGGCACGGTGCGGTCAATGCCGCCCTGTCCATCGCCGCGCTTCATGGTATCCCGCACCCTGCAGGCCAGAATGGCACCGTCCGGCTGCCGGCCTGCCGCCAGCAAGGCGTCCAGATCCGCGCGGGCCAGGCAGGGACGGGCCGCATCATGAACCAGCACGAAGTCGCTGGTTACCTGACGCAGGGCATTGAGCACAGAGTCGGCCCGCTCGGCACCGCCTGGCACCCAGCTGATACGAGGCTCATGGGCAAGCGACAGGGTGGGAAAGTGCGTGTCCTCCGGGCCGATAGCCACTATGATACGCTCGAGCGCCTGATGAGAAAGCAATCGTTCCAGGGTATGCTCAAGTACGGTTTTTCCCGCCAGCATCAGATACTGCTTGGGCAGGGTCGCGCCCATGCGTCGCCCCACCCCGGCGGCCGGCACCACCGCGGTGATCTTGTCTTCAGATATCATGGTAGTGCTCTGTTTTGGGTAACGTCTGAAGGCAGGAAGCGGTAGAAGGTTTCCCCTTCCTTGATCATGCCGAGATCATTGCGGCCCAGCTCCTCGACCGCGGCCAGGCCTTCATTCAGATCTTCTATTTCTCTGTATAACAAGGCGTTACGCCCCCTGAGCTGCTCGTTACTGCCCATTTGCCGGGCCACACTCTCCCGGGTTTCATAGTATTCGGCCAAACCGTTTTTCCCCCACCACAGGTGGTATTGCAGTGCGCCTAACAGGGCAAGTAGTATCAGCGTCAGCAAGCGCATGAGTCCTCCTAAGTTGCGCGTTAGTTTCCCATATTCGGGCTGCGAACAAAAGAAACCCCGCACTGGGCGGGGCTTGATCTTAACGAGAGAATTAACCGTGCGGGGTCTTAGGCCTGGCCTTTAACCTCGACCAGCCCACGGTAAGGCGCCTTGCCGCCCAGCTCTTCCTCGATGCGGATCAGCTGGTTGTATTTGGCGACCCGATCAGAACGGCTCATGGAGCCGGTCTTGATCTGCCCGGCACAAGTGCCCACCGCCAGATCGGCGATGGTGGCGTCTTCGGTTTCACCGGAACGATGCGAAATCACGGCGGTATAGCCGGCATCCTTGGCCATCTTGATGGCGTTCAGGGTCTCGGTCAGCGAGCCGATCTGGTTGAACTTGATCAGGATGCTGTTGGCGATGCCCTTGTCGATTCCTTCCTTGAGGATCTTGGTGTTGGTCACGAACAGATCGTCCCCCACCAGCTGGATCTTGTCGCCCAGTACCTTGGTCTGGTAGGCGAAACCATCCCAGTCAGATTCGTCCAGGCCATCTTCGATGGAAACGATCGGATACTGCTTGGTCAGTTCTTCCAGGTAATGGGTGAACTCCTGAGAGGTGAATACCTTGCCTTCGCCTTTCAGGTTGTAGTTGCCTTTCTCCTTGTCGAAGAACTCGGAGGCGGCACAGTCCATAGCCAGGGTCACGTCCTTGCCCAGCACATAGCCGGCCTTCTCCACAGCTTCCTTGATCGCGGCCAGGGCGGCAGCATTGGACTCCAGGTCCGGTGCGAAGCCGCCTTCGTCACCGACGGCCGTGCTCAGGCCCTTGGCCTTCAACACCTTGGCCAGGTTGTGGAACACCTCGGCGCCGATACGCAGCGCTTCACGGATGTTCTTGGCACCCACCGGCTGGATCATGAACTCCTGGATGTCGACGTTGTTATCGGCATGCTCACCGCCGTTGATGATGTTCATCATCGGCAGCGGCATGGAGTACTGACCGGCGGTGCCGTTCAGCTCGGCAATCCAGGCGTACAGGGGCAGGCCCTTGGCCGCGGCGGCAGCCTTGGCGGTGGCCAGGGAGACGGCCAGGATGGCGTTGGCACCCAGGGTGGCCTTGTTGTCGGTACCGTCCAGTTCGATCATAACCCGGTCGATCTCGGCCTGAGCGGTAGCGTCCTGGCCAATCAGGGCAGCGGCGATCTTGTCGTTGATGTTGGCAACGGCATTCTGCACACCTTTACCCAGGAAACGGCTCTTGTCACCATCCCTCAGCTCCAGGGCTTCGCGAGAACCGGTAGAGGCGCCAGACGGTGCCGCGGCGCGGCCCATTACGCCACCTTCCAGGTAGACATCGGCTTCCACGGTAGGGTTACCGCGAGAATCGATAATTTCGCGACCGATCACTTTAACGATCTTAGCCATGCTATTTTCCTTCCATAGTTGAACAAACAAAAGTACTAAAAAAACGGCCGAGCCAGGGGGCTCGGCCGCAGAATTCGATTACTTGAGTTCACCCTGCTGGTGCTGAACCGCAGCCTTGACGAAGCCGGCAAAAAGGCCGTGACCATCGCGGGGGGTGGAGGTGAATTCCGGATGGAACTGGGCCGCCACAAACCAGGGATGATCCGGGTTCTCGATGATTTCCACCAGCTTCTTGTCGGCGGAACGGCCGGTCACCCTGAGGCCCGCCGCCTCAATCTTGGGCAGCAGTCGGTTGTTCACCTCATAACGATGACGGTGACGTTCGTAGATGGTATCCGAGCCGTAGAGGGCGTGTACCTTGGAGCCGGGCTCCAGGTGACACAACTGGGCGCCCAGGCGCATGGTGCCGCCCAGATCCGAGCTCTCGGTGCGCACCTCAACATTGCCTTCTTCGTCCACCCACTCGGTGATCAGGCCGACCACCGGATAGGGGCTTTGCTTGTTGAATTCAGAAGAATGAGCGCCTTCCAGGCCGGCCACGTTACGGGCGTATTCAATCAAGGCCACCTGCATCCCCAGGCAGATCCCCAGGTAAGGCACCCGGTTTTCACGGGCATAGCGGGCCGCCATAATCTTGCCTTCCACGCCACGCTCACCGAAACCGCCGGGCACCAGTATCGCATCAAGCTCTTCGAGCAGGCCGGTGCCCTTGCTTTCCAGATCCTGGGAGTCGATATACTTGATATTGACGGTCAGGCGATTTTTCAGGCCACCGTGCTTGAGTGCCTCGTTGACCGACTTGTAGGCATCGGGCAGCTCGACATACTTGCCCACCATGCCGATGGTCACTTCACCGACCGGATTGGCCTCTTCATAGATAACCTGCTCCCATTCGGACAGGTCCGACGGCGGGCAGTCCAGGGCGAAGCGCTTGACCACTAGTTCATCCAGCCCCTGGGAACGCAGCAGCGCCGGGATCTTGTAGATGGAGTCCACATCTTTCAGGGAGATAACGGCTTTTTCGGAGACGTTGCAGAACAGGGCAATCTTGCCGCGCTCGTTGGGAGGAATCGCCCGATCGCTACGGCAGATCAGGATATCGGGCTGGATACCGATCGACAGCAGCTCTTTCACCGAGTGCTGGGTCGGCTTGGTCTTCACCTCGCCGGCGGCGGCCATATAGGGCACCAGGGTCAGGTGCATAAACAGGGTATTTTCCCGGCCGACTTCTACCGCCAGCTGACGCAGGGCCTCGAGGAATGGCAGGGATTCGATATCACCTACGGTGCCGCCGACTTCCACTATCGCGACCTGATGCCCTTCGGCACCGGCAATCACCCGATCCTTGATGGCGTTGGTGATATGGGGGATCACCTGGATGGTAGCCCCCAGGTAGTCGCCCCGTCGTTCCTTGCGCAGCACATCCGCATAGATACGGCCCGTGGTAAAGTTGTTACGACGGGTCATCTTGGTGCGGATAAAACGTTCGTAGTGACCCAGATCCAGGTCGGTTTCAGCACCATCATCGGTCACGAAGACTTCACCGTGCTGGGTCGGGCTCATGGTCCCCGGATCCACGTTGATGTAGGGGTCCAGCTTCATGATGGTCACATTAAGACCACGAGCCTCGAGGATGGCCGCCAGGGAGCCGGCCGCAATGCCTTTACCCAAGGAGGAGACAACCCCACCAGTAACAAAAATATATTTAGTCGTCATGCTGAACCTGAAGAAACTAGGGAACGAATTTAAGGATTTGTGGAAATCAAGACGGGGTCATAGTATACGCAAGATGGCCTATGGCGACAACGCACAATACGACGATCTGTAATTTTATTACCATTACTCCCGGCTCTTGACCTGCTCCCAGTAGCCATCCAGCTCTCTCAGGCTGCACTCCCCATGGGCCTTGCCATCATCCTGCAAGGCCTGCTCCAGGGCCCGGAAACGCCGCTCAAACTTGTTATTTGCCTGACGCAGCACCTGTTCCGGATCCTGTTTGAGATGACGTACCAGGTTGACACAGGCAAACAGCAGATCGCCAAGTTCTTCTCCGATCCGCTGCGGATCCCGGGTCGGTTGGGTCAGTTCGGCGGTCACCTCGTCCAGCTCCTCACGCACCTTGCCGATCACGGGCTCCAGCTCATCCCAGTCGAAGCCGACGCCAGCACAGCGTTTCTGGATCTTGTTGGCCCGGCTCAGGGAGGGCAATGCCAGCGGAATATCATCCAGCACGCTGGTGGCATTCTGGTCTCTGGCAAGACGCTCGGCGGCCTTGGTGGTTTCCCAGTTGGCCTTGATTTCCTCTTCGCTGGCAAACTCGGCGCCCCCGAACACGTGGGGATGGCGCGCAACCAGCTTGTGGCTGATGGCCTGCACCACATCGCCGAAGTTGAACAACGACTGCTCTTCCCCCAGTCGTGAATAGAACACCACCTGAAACAGCAGGTCGCCCAGCTCGCCGGGCAGGCTGGCAAAATCACCACGCTCGATGGCATCGGCCACTTCGTAGGCCTCTTCCAGGGTGTGCGGCACTATACTGGCAAAATGCTGCTTAAGATCCCAGGGGCAGCCGTTTTCCGGGTCCCGCAGCGCCGCCATGATGGCCAACAGATCGCTCAGTGAATAGTTATAATTTTCCATCTGCACTCCATTACAGGCGTTTCGCTTCCAGGATATCCGGCAGCTGGCTGATCTTGGCCAGGGTCCGGCTCAGGGCTTCGATGTTGTAGACTTCCAGCTCCATATCGATAATAGCGGTCTGCTGCTTGCGGTTGGAGCGGCTGTTCACCCCCATCACATTGATCTTTTCGTTGGCCAGTATGGTGGTGATATCACGCAGCAGACCGGATCTGTCGTTGGCAACCACCCTCATGGTCAGGTTATAGCCGCCCGAGTAATTTTCCCCCCACACAGCATCCACCATCCGCTCGGGATGCTGGTTGGCCAATTCCTTGAGCTGATCGCAGTCGGCCCTGTGGATGGAGATGCCCCTGCCTTGGGTAATGAAACCGATGATTTCATCGCCGGGGATCGGCTGACAGCAACGAGCCGCGCTGGTCATCAGGTTGCCCACCCCCTGCACCACCACATGGCTCTTGGGCTCCTGCTTCTTGTGTGACTTCTGCTCCAGCTGTTTGAGCACCTGCTGGTCCTGCTCTTCGCCGGTGGGCTTCTTGTGCCGGCCTTGCAAGTAGTTGAGCAGCTGGTTGATGCGCAGATCACCGCCACCTATGCCCGCCAGCAGATCATCCTGGCTGGTCATGTTGAAGCGTTCCAACACTTTCTTGTCGATCTGGCCAAAGGTCAGCCCCAGGCGATCCAGCTCCTTGTCCAGCACCTCCCGGCCGGCAAGAATGTTCTTGTCCCTGTCCTGCTTCTTGAACCAGGTGGCCACCTTGGAACGAGCCCGGCTGGTGCGCAGGAAGCCCTGGTTGGGATTCATCCAGTCTCGGCTGGGGTTGGGCTGCTTCTGGGTGATGATCTCCACCTGATCGCCGGTTTGCAGCTGATAGGTAAAGGGCACGATGCGGCCGTCTATCTTGGCTCCAATACAGCGATGACCGACCTGGCTGTGGATGTAGTAAGCGAAGTCCAGCGGGGTGGCACCGGCGGGCATATCCACCACTTCCCCCTTGGGGGTAAACACATAGACCCTGTCTTCGAACACCTGGCTGCGCAGCTCGTCCACCAGGGAGCCACTCTCCGCCATGTCTTCCTGCCAGGCCAGCAGTTTCCTGAGCCAGGCGATTTTTTCCTCGAAGCCGCTCTGCCTGGTGGCGCCCGCGCCTTCCTTGTATTTCCAGTGGGCGGCCACCCCCAGCTCGGCATCCTGATGCATCTGATCGGTACGGATCTGGATCTCGACCGTCCTGCCCTCGGGACCGACCACCACCGTATGGATGGACTGATAGCCATTGGGCTTGGGGTTGGCTACATAGTCGTCAAATTCCCGGGGGATATGCCGCCACTGGGTATGAACGATCCCCAGGGCGGCATAACAGTCCTGCAGCCGCCGGGTCACCACCCGAACCGCGCGCACATCGAACAGCTCGTCAAAATCCAGGTGTTTTTTCTGCATTTTGCGCCAGATGCTGTAGATATGCTTGGGTCGGCCATAGACTTCCGCCTCGACCCCCGCCTCTGCCAGTGCCGCCTTCAGGCTGGCGACAAAGCTGGTGATATAGGCTTCCCGGGCCAGGCGTTTCTCGTCCAGCAAGCGGGCAATGCGTTTATAGGTCTCCGGGTGTAGATAACGGAAGGACAGATCTTCCAGCTCCCATTTCAACTGACCGATCCCCAGGCGGTTGGCCAGCGGCGCATAGATATTGGCGATCTCCTTGGCCACCAGCACCCGGGTCTCCTCGTCGGCGCTCTTCACCTCACGCAGGCAGGTGATGCGCTCGGCCAGCTTGATCACCACGGCGCGCACATCTTCCACCATCGCCAGCAGCATACGCCGTACCTTGTCGACCTGGGCCTCGGAGCCCTTGTCACTATGCACATGCTGCAGTGAGCGGATACCTTCCATGTCGGCCACCCCCTGCAACAGGCGGGCGATATTGCCACCGAAATCCCCTTCCACCCGTTCCAGGTCGAGGTAGCCCATCTCCAGGAAAGGATAGAGCAGGGCCGCCTTATGGGTATCCAGATCCATGCTCAGCGTCAGCAGTATGCCCACCATCTCGACACCCTGGGCGTGCAACCGCTGCTCTACATCACTGGGCGCTCCCAGCTGCTGGCAATATTCATACAGGGCCGTAAGTTGGCTGCGGGCCTCCACTTCCATCGGTAGGCTCGCTGCCCATTCAGACAGGCTGAAGGAGGATTTTAGATGCGTATCGCGAACTGAAACCATAAGATCCCTTTATTATCGTTCAAACAAGGCCATCACTTCCGAATGCGCGGTATGGGGAAACATGTCGATCAACCCCATGCGGGTCAGTTGGTAGCCCCCCGCCAACAGGATATCCGCGTCCCGGGCCAGGGTCGCCGGGTTGCAGGATACATAGACCAGCCGCGCGGGCGCCAGGCGAATAAGATAGGGCATCACCCGCTCGGCCCCGGCCCGGCCAGGATCCAGCAGCACGGCATCGAAGCCTTCCTGTGCCCAGGGCTCGCGGGTAAAGTCGCTCGCCAGATCGGTCCGGTAGAAGCGGACATTGTAGCAGCCATTCTCTTCGGCATTGCCCCGCGCCTGCTCCACCATTTCCTGCACGCCTTCGACACCCACTACCGACTTGACCCTGGCCGCCAACGGCAGGGAGAAGTTACCTACACCACAAAACAAATCCAGCACCCGCTGTTCAGGGGCAGGCGCCAGCCAATCGATGGCCTGGGCCACCATGGCCTCGTTGGCTACCGGGTTGATCTGAATAAAGTCGCCGGGGGTAAATGCCAGCTGAAGCTCGCTCAACTGATAATAAAGCGGGAAGGACATATGTAAAGGACGTCTGTCCTTATCATCCTGCAGAAACAGGGTCAGCCTATGCTGCTGGGCAAAACTGAGCAGGGCATCCAGATCCGGGTCGGAAAGTATTTCGGTGTGGCGCAACAGCAGAGCGATGCCTTCCGCACAGTGATACAGCTCTATATGTCCAAGCTGCCTGCTGCCCTTCAGCCGGTTGAGCAACTGGCGCAGAGGCACGATAAGGGCGGACAGCTCGGGATGTAGCACGCCGCAATGATCGATTTCGACCAGCTCATGGGACTGACTGCGACGAAAGCCCAGGGCCACCCCCTTGCCCTGACGGCGGATAGCCAAGCGGGCAACACGCCGGTAGCCCCGTTCCGGGCCGGTCAGCCAAGCACTTGGCGGCACGGGGACCGGCAGCAGCCGGGAAAACAAGCGGCCCAGGCTCAGCTCCTTGGACTGGTGCTGCAATTCAAGGGGCAAATGCTGCAGGGAGCAGCCGCCGCAACGGTCGATGTAGGAACAGAACGGCTTGGTACGCCGGGGCGAGGGCTGCAGTACCTTGAGCAGCTGCCCCTTGTGATATTTACTGTGTTGATCGGTGAGCCGTACCCGCACTTTTTCTCCGGGCAGGGTACCGGGCACGAACAGCGGCTTGCCCTGGTAACGGGCGAGGCCCACGCCATGACCGTTTAACTCGAGAATATCGATATCCAGGGCCCCCCGGGCCTTGAGGTCGGGCTTGCGCACCTTGAAGAACTGAACCATAAAACGTGGAGCCCCCGAACCGGCTATGTCATCATATGCGTATCCTAATCAAGCGCGCATTGTCCCACAGAACCCCATTATGACCAAATACGGCCTGCGGGCCCGGGTACTGGCCTTTACCATATTGCCAACCCTGATCATCGGCATCCTGCTGGCCGGCTACTTTTCGGTTAACCGCTACCAACAGCTGGAAGATGCACTGATCAAGGAGGGCATCAATGTCATCGAACCCCTGGCCCTGGCCAGCGAACTGGCGCTGAGCGGCCGCAATCGGGAAGCCCTGAACAGGCTGCTGAGCAATATTCACCGTAACAACAGCCCGCTGATCAAGTCCATCGCGCTGTTTGATCAGGAAGGCCGCCTGCTGGTGACCTCCAATTATCATCGGGACTACAACCAGATGCGCCTGCCCGACGGGGTTTCCCTGCCCCGCCTGACCCTGGTTGAGGCGAGCGAGGATGGCATTATCCTGCGCACGCCGGTGCTGACCGACAATATCCGGGTCGACGCGGACTGGAGCGAAGCCTCGTCCACTCCGCTGGGCTATGTGTCCATGCAGCTGACCACCGACTCGGCCATGCTGGTCCACTACAAGGATACCCTGGTTGCCGCCCTGATCGTGCTGCTTGGCATCTGCGCCAGTACCCTGTTCGGTTTCCGCTTGATAAAGGGGGTGTCCCAACCGATCACCGACATGGTCAGCGCCGTCTATAAAATCCGCGAGGGCCGCCTGGACACCCGGGTTCATGGTGAGTTCACCGGCGAGCTGGAAGTGCTGAAGAACGGTATCAACGCCATGGCCAAATCCCTGTCGGAGTACCATGAGGAGATGCAGCAGAACATCGATCAGGCCACTTCGGATCTACGGGAGACCCTGGAGCAAATCGAAATCCAGAATATTGAACTGGATATGGCCAAGAAACGGGCCCAGGAGGCAGCCCGGGTCAAGACCGAATTCCTGGCCAACATGTCCCACGAACTAAGGACCCCGCTCAACGGGGTGATCGGCTTCGCTCGCCAGCTGCAGAAAACCCGGCTCAGCCCGAATCAGCTTGATTACCTGAAAACCATCGAAAAGTCGGCACAGAACCTGCTAGGTATCATCAACGATATCCTTGATTTCTCCAAACTGGAAGCAGGCAAGCTGAAGATGGAGCAGATCCCCTTCTCGCTGCGGGATACCCTCCAGGAAGTGATGACGCTGCTGGCCCCCAGCGCCCACGACAAGGGGCTGGAGCTGTCATTACGGGTCGATGCCGCCGTTACCGACAGCCTGACCGGCGACCCGCTGCGGGTGCAGCAGATACTGACCAACCTGGTGGGTAACGCCATCAAGTTTACCGAGCAGGGCAACGTCGATGTGCGCGTCGATGCCCGCCCCGCCAGCCGGCCCGAGCGCACGGCCCTGTGCTTTTATGTGCAGGACACCGGCATTGGTATCTCCGACAGCCAGCGCCGCCAGCTGTTCCAGGCCTTCAACCAGGCGGACTCCAGCATTTCCCGCCGTTATGGCGGCACCGGCCTGGGGCTGGTGATCACCCAGAAGCTGGTACACCAAATGGGGGGGGATATAGAACTTTATTCGGAGCTGGGCACCGGCTCCGTGTTCAGCTTCACCCTGGAATTTGAACGGGCGGCCCTGCCCCTGGCCGAGCCCCTGCCCCTGTCCCGGCTGACCGGGCAGACAGTGCTGTACCTTGAAGAGGATAACTTCAGCCGGCGCACCACCCGGGCATTGCTGCGGGAGTGGGGCCTGCAGGTTTTGCATGAACCTGATCCCGATATGCCGATAGATACGGTGATCCTGGGTTTTGGCCCCAACCACCTGCCCAGCGAGATGGAACAGGCCATACGGCAACACAAAGCCCTCTGTGGCAAGCTGCTGGTACTGCTGAGCTCGACCGATCCTACCCTGACGGATGTCCTGCTCAAGGCCGGCGCCAACCTCTGCCTGAGCAAGCCGGTACATTATCAGAAGCTGGCCCACGCCCTGATCGACCAGGAGATGGTGCCGACCGAAGAATTGCTGCAGATCACCCTGGCCCCCCCCACCCACAAACTGGAGCTCAAGGTGCTGGCGGTGGACGACAATCCGGCCAACCTCAAGCTGATCAGTGCCATGCTGTCGGAGCAGGTGACCCAGGTCGATGCCTGCATCAACGGCAAGGAAGCACTCAATCTGGCGACGGTCAACGATTACGATATCATTTTCATGGATATCCAGATGCCACTAATGGATGGCATTCAGGCGACCCGGGAAATTCGTGCCCAGGGTCCCAACCGCAGCACACCGATAGTGGCGGTCACCGCCCATGCCATTCAGGGCGAGCGAGAGCGGTTGATGGAGCAGGGGATGGATGAGTACCTGGCCAAACCCATAGACGAGGCGATACTGGCCCGCATTATCGAGCGCTATGCCCGTGTCCACGGCAGCAGTGGACAGATAGACTGGCCCCTGGCCGTGCGTCAGGCCGGCGGGAAAGAAGAGCTGGCCCGGGAGATGCTGACCCTGTTACTGGCCAGCTTCGATGAATTCTCCCCCAGGCTCAACGCCGCCCTGGCCGGTGACCTGGATACTGCCAGCCTGTACCCGGCACTCCATAAGCTTCATGGCGGGGCCGCCTACTGCGGCGTACCCGAGTTGCTGAGTCTCGCCGGGCAGCTGGAACAGGCCATGCTGGACAAGCAGCCACTGGACAGCCTGGAGCCGGAGCTGCTGGAACTGGAGGAACGGATCCAGCAGATCAGGGAAGAAGCGGCTCGTTACTTGTAATAACGGCTGAGGGACAAGAGTCGAGGAGTCAGGGCTCAGGGCCGAGGAATGCAGACTCCGCCAGCAAGCACCTGGCTCCCACGCAGAGCATGGGAGCCAGTCTTCTATACCGTGCCAGCGGTTTGTTCGGGCGGCGGTTAGATCCCCAGGCGGGCTTCCTGCATCAGCCGTTTCATGTCCTGCACCGCTTTCTCCAGGCCATCGAAGGCGGCACGGGCGATGATCGCATGGCCGATATTCAGCTCCAACATTTCGGGAATGGCGGCGATGGGTTTGACATTGTGATAATGCAGACCATGACCGCCGTTTACCTTGAGCCCCAAATCATGGGCATAGGAAGCACCGGCCGCAATCCGCTTCAGCTCGGCCTGACGCTCGGCATCGTTGGGGGCATCGGCGTAGTGGCCGGTGTGGATCTCGATATAGGGGGCGCCCGTAGCCCGCACCGCCTCGATCTGGGCCCTGTCCGCATCGATAAACAGCGACGTCTTGATCCCTGCTTCACTCAACCGGGTCACCGCGGCCGTCACCTTGTCGAGCTGGCCGGCTACATCCAGACCGCCTTCCGTGGTCACTTCTTCCCGTTTTTCCGGCACCAGACAGACAAACTCCGGCTTGATGCGGCAGGCAATATCCAGCATTTCATCGGTCACCGCCATCTCAAGGTTCATGCGGGTCTGTATGGTCTGACTTAACAGCTCCACATCCCTGTCGATAATATGCCGCCTGTCTTCCCGCAGGTGAACGGTAATGCCATCGGCACCCGCCTGCTCGGCCACCGCCGCGGCCTGCACCGGATCCGGATATTGGGTGCCCCTTGCATTACGCAAGGTAGCAATATGATCGATATTGACCCCCAGATACAATTCACTCACTGCGATTACCTCTCGTTCCTTTGATAAACAGGGCACGGCTGCGCAAGGGCCGGCCTCCAAGATAAGGGCCCAGAGCCTGCCGGCTGAACCGCTTGGCGGCAGCCAGCACCTCGCCCCGGGTCAAGTCATGTTCGGCCAGGGCGAGCAGGTGCGCCCCGTAAAAGGCGCCCGGCTCGGCCTGCTCCAGGGTAATAAAGCCGGACTCGGGTCGATAGGCATACCAGCCCAAGGGCTCGATCCCGGCCCCGCTGACGGCATCCTGAGTAAAATCCACCCCATAACCGAGCACGTCCAGCATATAAAACTCAAACTGGCGTAGGCAAGGCTCAATACTGCCACCGGTAGCCAGTTTGCTCAGGGTTTGATGATAGGCCTCGAACACCTCGCCGAAAGGGGTCTGTGCTTCCAGTAGATAAAAGAGCAGCTCATTCAGGTAGAGGCCACTGTACAGAGCCTCCCCTTTCAGCTGAATGGCAGGGGCCGATGCCTCGGCCAGGTGCAGGTTTTTCAGTTCGCCCTTGCCGGCGAAGGTAAGCCGCAGGGGTACAAAGGGCTGCAACAGCCCTTTCAGGGGCGAGCGGGGCTGACGGCTGCCACGGGCAACCAGGCTCTGACGCCCCTGCTCCCGGGTGAATACCTCGACCAACTGGCTGGTTTCCCGGTAGGGGCGACTATGAATAACGAAGGCGGCATCCAGGGCCACTAGTATCCATCACCACAACTCGAGCAGCCCCAGGCCCATTCATTAGTCATCGCCATAGCCCAGACTGCGCAGCGCCCGTTCGTCGTCTGCCCAGCCGGACTTGACCTTGACCCACAGTTCGAGGAACACCTTCTGCTCGAGCAGACGTTCCAGTTCCAGCCGCGCCTCGGTGCCGATGATCTTGAGCTTTTCACCCTTGTTGCCGATCACCATCTTTTTCTGGCCGCTGCGCTCTACCAGGATCAGACCGTTGATATGCACTACGCCCTTGTCATTGACCTGGTAACGCTCGATTTCAACCGTCACCGAATAGGGCAGCTCATCGCCTGTGAATCGCATCAGCTTTTCACGGATGATCTCCGCCGCCATAAAGCGGGAGGAACGGTCAGTGATATAGTCCTCCGGAAAATGGTGCATCGACGGCTTGAGCCGGGAACGGGCCAGCTTGGCGATAACCTCGACATTTTCGCCGTTTTCGGCGGAAATCGGCACTATGTCGGCAAAATTCATCTGCCCGGACAGCCACTGCATATGAGGCAGCAGCGCTTCCTTGCTTTCGACGTTGTCGATCTTGTTGATGGCCAGCACAACGGGACAACGCAGGTGGCGCAGCTTGTTGAGCACCATCTCGTCATCGGCGGTCCACTTGGTGCCCTCCACCATGAACACCACCATTTCCACGTCCCCCAGGGAGCTGGATGCAGCCCGGTTCATCAGCCGGTTGATGGCACGCTTTTCTTCGATATGCAGGCCGGGGGTGTCCACGTAGATGGCCTGATAGGCGCCTTCGGTGTGGATACCCATGATCCGGTGACGGGTGGTCTGGGCCTTACGCGAGGTAATGCTGACCTTCTGCCCCAGCAGCTGGTTCAGCAGGGTCGACTTGCCCACGTTCGGGCGGCCGACGATGGCCACGAAACCACAGTAGGTCTGCTCTTGCTCTGTCATAATAATGCTTCCAGGGCATGCTCGGCAGCGGCCTGCTCGGCCTTGCGGCGGCTGGTTCCTATGCCAACCACCGGCTCGGCCAGGCCGTCCACCAGACAATGCACGGTAAATTTCTGATTGTGGGCTTCGCCGATCACGTCCACCACATTATAGGTGGGTAATGGCTTGCGTTTGGCCTGCAGCAGCTCCTGCAACCGGGTCTTAGGATCTTTCTGTTCGATGCCCGGCTGAATTTCATTTAACCGCTCGTCATACCAGGACAACAGCAGGCCGCGTATGCCTTCGATATCGGTATCGATATAGACGGCGCCAATCAAGGCCTCCACTGCATCGGCAAGGATCGACTCGCGTCGATAGCCACCGCTTTTCAGCTCCCCCGGTCCCAGGATAAGGTAATCGCCCAGTTCAAACTCCCGGGCGAGCTCGGCCAGGGTCTTTTCCCGTACCAGGGTGGCACGCATGCGTGACATATCCCCTTCGTTTACCTTGGGAAAACGGTGAAACAGGGCGTCGGCAATAACCATGCTGAGGATGGAATCCCCCAGGAACTCCAACCGTTCATTATGACGGGAGCCCGCGCTCCTGTGGGTCAAGGCTCGTACCAGCAAGGTTTCGTCGGTAAAGGTATGACCCAGTTTCTTTTGCAGAGTATTCAGTTTTTTCATTAATGGATTGCGCCCACTCGGCTAAAACGCACATCCGAGGGCACCCAGGAAGGCAGCCAGCTGTCGGCGTGACGTTCAAATTCAAAGCTTATCCAGATGGCAACGGCTTTCCCGACCAGATTCTGCTCGGGCACAAAGCCCCAGAAGCGGCTGTCGGTACTGTTGTCCCTGTTGTCACCCAGGGCAAAATAGTGGCCCTCGGGTACCACCCATTCATTGAGCGCGGTCCCCGGCTGGCGGTAATACATGGATATCCGATCCGGCAACAGGGGGTTGCGCAGGATATCATGGGGAGGCTCGATCAATGCCTCTCCATAACGCTCCAGTGGAATCCCCATCTGACTGAACTCGCCACCCTGCCTGAAAGTCAGGGGCACCGGCTGGAAGTCCGGACAGTCGTCACCCTTGCAGGCCGGTTTGATATACAGCTGTTTGTCCTGGTAGACGATGCGATCGCCGGGCAGGCCGACAATCCGCTTGATGTAATCCACCCGGGGGTTCTCCGGATACTTGAAGACCGCTACATCGCCCCGCTCGGGGGTGCCGGTGGGGATCAGTCTGGTGTTATTCACCGGCTCCTTCAGGCCGTAGGCGAATTTTTCCACCAGGATAAAATCCCCGACCAACAGGGTCGGCATCATGGAGCCGGAGGGGATCTGGAACGGCTCATAGACAAAGGAGCGCAATACCAGTACCACGGCGATCACCGGGAAAATGGACTTGGCCTGCTCGATCCAGCCCGGGGCTTGACTGGCCTTGGCCAACGCTGTCTTGTCGACTTTGTTGCCATGGGCCACCTGGGCATCGGCGATTTTCTGGGCCCTGTGCTTGGCCCAGATCCATTTGTCACAAGCCCAGATAATACCGGTGACCAGGGTCACCAATACCAGGATCAGGGCAAAGGTACTCGCCATAATTACTTATCCTTACCGACATGGAGGATGGCCAGGAAGGCATCCTGCGGTATATCGACACGCCCCAGGGATTTCATCCGCTTCTTGCCTTCCTTCTGCTTGGCCAGCAGCTTTTTCTTACGGCTGACGTCACCGCCGTAGCACTTGGCGGTCACATCCTTGCGCAGTGCCTTGACCGTGCTGCGCGCGATGATCTGGTTGCCGATGGAGGCCTGAATGGCAATATCGAACATCTGCCGGGGAATAAGCTCGCGCATCTTCTCGACCAGCTGGCGACCACGATACTGGGCATTGTCTTTATGGGTAATGATCGCCAGGGCATCAACTCGATCACCGTTGATCATGATATCCAGGCGCACCATGTCGGCTGCTTCGAAACGATTGAAGCCGTAGTCCAGGGACGCATAGCCCCGGCTGCAGGACTTGAGCCGGTCGAAGAAATCCAGTACCACCTCGGCCATTGGAATATCATAGCTAAGCGCCACCTGGTTGCCGTGGTAGACCATATTGGTCTGCACGCCGCGTTTTTCGATGCACAGGGTGATCACATTACCCAGATATTCCTGAGGCACCAGTATATTGCACTCGGAGATCGGCTCGCGAAGTTCTTCGATGTTATTGATCGCCGGCAGGTTGGACGGGCTGTCGATATACACGGTCGAGCCATCGGTCTTGACCACCTCATAGACCACGGTCGGCGCCGTGGTGATCAGATCCAGGTCGTATTCCCGCTCCAACCGCTCCTGGATGATCTCCATGTGCAGCATACCGAGGAAGCCGCAACGGAAGCCGAAGCCCAGGGCATTGGAGGTTTCCGGTTCGTAGAACAGGGAGGCGTCATTCAGTGACAGCTTGTCGAGCGCATCACGGAAGGCTTCATAGTCATCGCTGGAAATGGGGAACAGGCCCGCATACACCTGGGGCTTGACCTTCTTGAAGCCCGGCAGGGCCTTTTCGGCGCCATTTTTGGCATGGGTCAGGGTATCACCCACGGGCGCGCCGTGGATTTCCTTGATACCGCACACCACCCAACCCACCTCACCACAGTTGAGGCCGTCGGTGTCTTTCTGCTTGGGGGTGAAGATGCCGATACGATCGACGCCCCACACCTGACCTGTGCTCATTACCTTGATTTTGTCGTGTTTTTTCAGGCTGCCTTGCTTGATGCGTACCAGCGACACTACCCCCAGGTAGGGGTCGAACCAGGAGTCGATGATCAGAGCCTGCAGCGGACCTTCCGGGTTGCCAACCGGCGCCGGAATTTTCTGAACTATGGTTTCCAGTACCTCATCAACCCCCAGGCCGGTCTTGGCCGAGCAGCGCACCGCGTCCATGGCGTCGATACCAACGATATCCTCGATTTCCTGAGCGACCCGATCGGGCTCGGCCTGAGGCAGATCGATTTTGTTCAGCACCGGCACCACTTCCAGCTCCATATCGAGCGCCGTGTAGCAGTTGGCCAAAGTCTGTGCCTCAACACCCTGACCGGCATCGACCACCAGCAAGGCGCCTTCACAGGCCGCCAACGAGCGGGAAACCTCATAGGAGAAGTCCACATGGCCTGGAGTATCGATAAAATTAAGCTGGTATTGATTACCGTCTTTGGCCTGGTAGTTGAGGGTCACACTCTGGGCTTTGATGGTGATGCCACGTTCCCGTTCCAGATCCATGGAATCCAGAACCTGAGCCTGCATTTCCCGATCCGACAAGCCTCCGCATACCTGGATCAGGCGATCGGACAGGGTCGACTTGCCATGGTCTATATGAGCGATGACGGAAAAATTACGAATATGCTTCATGATGCGATAAGGAGTCCGAACTCTAATAGCGACAGTAAAGGCGAGATTCTACTGGATTCACGCTACCGTGGCCAATCCTTAGTCGATATTGCTAACCGGAATCGGTGGTCCCAGGATCACCGGGCCGGCCTGGCCAACACCTGTTCTCCGAGCCAGGCGCGATGCCAGCAGAAAACCCAGCCATCCACCGACGATGGCACTCGCTATGGTGCCGCCGTCTCCCTGTCGGAACAGCACGCTGGCCAGCAGGCTGGCGACCAGGACACACAGCAACGGCAGTAGATAAATCAACAGGGCGCTTTTAATCAGGCTCTGCTCGGGAATCCCGATACGTACCTGTTCGCCCACCCTCAGGGACAAGGGAGTGGCAATAACAAACTGATGGCTACGCCCGGACAATGCCTTGGCAATCAAGCCGGTGCCGCAGTGCTGACTCTGCCGGCACTGGCCACAGGCCGAGCGGCTGAAGCATTCCACCGCGACGCCCTCCGGTACCAGGCGCACTACCGTCGCCACTTCTTCAATCATGGTGTCTCACTCGTTTTGACCACAATGGATTCGGCAATGCGCCGGGCGGCATCCGCCGGTATATCCCCCACTACCGTCACCTCTATCCTGGCGGCATTCACCAGGCTGACCAGATGGGTGGCGCCCTGGCGGATCAGCTGCTGACGGGGATCCGAACTGGGCACGGCATTGGCTACATAAACGGACACATCGACCAGTCCATTCGAGGCCTTCAGATAATCAACCCGCTGACCGGTCAACGGCAGCTGATGTTTATCCTGGGAACGGACTTCAAACCCCCTGGGCAACCAGCCCGGCTGCCAGCGCAATGTCTGCTGGGGCGCCGGATAGGCTTCCATCAGGGAAAGAGCGGGAGGCAGACTGGCTGCTCTCAATTCGTCTAAAAACGCCGCCGGTTGCGGACTGATTTCCAGGGCAACCCCCATGACCTGTTCGACCAGGCCCGTCTCTTTATCCAGGGTATCCAGCTTCAGTAGCAGACCGCTTTCCTGATCCAGCCAAAGCACATAGCCATAATAATCCGGCTCCCGGGGCGTCAGCCGCAGGACATTGGCGATACGCCCCAATACCCGGCTACGCCCCGCCGCGACCACATCATAGTTAACCACTATCTGCTCGATGGCCATGGACTGGAAACGGATAAACAGCCCCGGTAACTCCGAAGGCTTCAGGGTATAACCATCGTGGCTGGGCTCGAAAAAGCTGACTTCGTCACCCCGCTGCACATATTCCCGGGGCTGGCCATTAAGATAACTCAGGTGGGTAAGCGTCTGGCCGTCGAGATGACCCCGGGTCAGACGCTTGGGCTCCAGCTGGCCTTGACGCAGTTCGATCAGGGTCAGCTCAAAATTCAGCTCGCGGTACGCCTGCTGCATCTGTTGCAACAAGGTGACGGCCGGGCTGACACCGGTTGCGGCGAGCACAGAGGCAGCCACCGACAACCACAGCAAGGCAACAGCCAATCCGCGTTTAATCAAGTTCCGCTTCCCTTACTGCTGGCGCAGCCGTTGCTGCAATTCATGGTCCATCAGCAAGGCGTTAATCTTTTGCTGCTGCTCGATCAGATCCTGTTGGCTGATACGTTCGTCCTGGGCGGGGCTGTAGTTCAGGCTGACGGGGGCCGCCGAACCGCTGACCGGCACCGTATTCAATACCGAGCCAGGACCGACTTCCTGCAGCTGTCCGTATTGTTGTACGCCAAATATCACCGCCGCCGACACCGACGCCGCCACCGCAAACTGGGCAAAATGGCGCGCCAGGGTCCGACCAAAAGCCGGCCTGCTAACGGTTGCCGATTGCGGCACCGCCGTTGCCGTCACATTGCCAGCAGGAGCCACAATCGTCGGCTCCTGCTCGAGGGCCGCTGCTATCTTGTCGGATAAATCCAGGTGCAAATGGGTGGGCAGCTCACTGCGTACCGCGTCGCCATACAGCTGATAACGGCCGAACGTGGCGGCCAGGGCCTTGTCCTTGCCCAACTGTTCAAGCAGCACCTTGTCCTGGAGCTCTCCGTCTACCAATGCCGAAATGTGCTCTTTGTTAGCCATAAGGTTTATCCTTATTCGTCAACCCTGGAGTAAAGGCTGGACCCGCTTGTCGATTGCCTCACGTGCCCTGAATATCCGGGAACGAACCGTCCCGACCGGACAATCCATCACGTTGGCAATATCTTCGTAGCTCATCCCTTCCAGCTCTCGCAGGGTAATTGCTGTTTTCAGATCCTCCGGAAGCGCATCAATGGTGTCAAAAACCGCCCGCTTGATCTCGTCCGACAACATGAGGTGCTCGGGTGACGACAGTTCCTTCAGGGCGTCGCCACCTTCGTAATATTCTGCATCACCTATCTCGACGTCCGACCCCGGCGGCCTGCGCCGCTGGGAGACCAGATAGTTTTTTGCCGTGTTCACGGCAATACGATACAACCAGGTAAAAAATGCACTCTCTCCCCTGAAACCGGGCAACGCCCGATAGGCCTTGATAAAGGCTTCCTGGGTCACGTCCGGTATATCTCCGTTTGACACATAACGAGAGACCAAGTTCGCCACCTTGTGCTGATATTTTATTACCAACAGGTTATATGCATTCTTGTCGCCACGCTGGACCCGTTCTACCAGCTGCTGGTCCGTTAAATGTTCGCTCATGCGAGCCGCGTAACCTCCGATCATTCCGGTACCAAGGCACCGGCCCGAGATAAGCGCACTTTAGTAGACTATGAGTGCGGAAAAAAGTTCTGAAATCATGACCGACTGACAATTACGGCTGCGCCGGTATTCGGCTTGAGATAACATAGAGTCTCAATTTATACCGGGCCAATGATACTTCATGAATGATCCTGTTGAATACCTCTGTGATGTACTCATCATTGGCAGCGGTGCCGCCGGCCTTTCTCTGGCACTGAAACTGGCTGATCACGCCAAGGTTCACGTGCTGAGCAAGGGCCCGCTTACCGAAGGAGCGACACTCTACGCCCAAGGTGGCATCGCCGCCGTTTTCGATGAAACCGACAGTATAGAATCTCACGTTGAGGACACCCTGATCGCCGGAGCCGGGCTCTGCGATGAGGCCGTGGTCGAATTTACCGCCGGCAATGCCCCCGACGCCATCCAATGGTTGATCGGTCAAGGGGTGCCTTTCGATACCGAAGAAAGCAGCCAGGGCGAGCCTTCCTACCATCTGACCCGGGAAGGCGGCCACAGTCACAGGCGTATTTTTCATGCCGCCGACGCCACCGGACGGGCGGTACAGACCACGCTCACCGAACAGGTACTCAAGCACCCCAACATCAAGGTGCTGGAACGGGTCAATGCCCTGGATCTGATCACCACCGCCAAGCTGGGCCTGCCCGGCAACCGGGTACTGGGTGCCTATATATGGAATCGCACCCGAGAACAGGTTGAAACCATCCGCGCCAAATTTGTAGCCCTGGCCACCGGTGGCGCGTCCAAGGTATACCAGTATACTTCCAACCCGGATGTCAGCTCGGGCGATGGTATCGCCATGGCGTGGCGGGCCGGCTGTCGGGTTGCCAACATGGAATTCAACCAGTTTCACCCCACCAGCCTGTTCCACCCGGCAGACAACAACTTCCTGCTGAGTGAAGCCCTGCGGGGCGAAGGCGCCCTGCTCAAACGCCCGGACGGCAGCCGCTTCATGCCCGATTTCGATGAGCGGCACGAGCTGGCGCCAAGGGATATAGTCGCCCGTGCCATCGACCACGAAATGAAGCGCCTGGGTGCCGAGTGCATGTACCTGGATATCAGTCATCAACCGGCCGATTTCATTATCAAGCACTTCCCCACCATCTATGAACGCTGCCTCAAGGTCGGCATCGACATCACCCGGGATCCGATGCCGGTGGTGCCCGCCGCCCACTATACCTGTGGCGGAGTGATGGTGGACTTACAGGGGCGTACCGATATCGAGGGCCTGTATGCCATGGGGGAAGTCAGCTATACAGGTCTGCATGGCGCCAACCGCATGGCCTCCAATTCCCTGCTGGAGTGCATCGTCTTTGCCCGCGCCGCCGGCCAGGACATGCTGGCCAAGCTGGACCAGGTCCCCGAGCCCCCTACCATGCCGGACTGGGATGAAAGCAAGGTGACCAACTCGGACGAAGAGGTCGTCATCCACCACAACTGGCACGAACTGCGGCTGTTTATGTGGGACTATGTCGGCATTGTGCGCACCAACAAGCGACTGGAACGGGCCAAAAACCGCATCGATCTGCTTAAGCGGGAGATACAGGAGTATTACGCCAACTTCCGGGTCAGCAATAACCTGCTGGAACTGCGTAACCTGGTACAGGTAGCGGAGCTTATCGTATTGTCGGCGATGGAACGAAAGGAATCCCGGGGGCTGCATTTCACCCTGGATTACCCGGAGCAGCTGGCCGAGCCCAAGCCCACCATACTGGTACCACCGAATTATGTGGACAGCAAAATACGCTGAGACAGGCGCCGATACACCTCATCGGGGACGCTGTCGCTGAACAGCCAGAAAGGTGGCCAGGGGTCGCCTTCCAGCATCAGCAATAAAAAGCCGGGACCCGCCCGGCTGTGGGCGGACAAGCGGCCGGCACGACCGTTTATCTTCAGAACCCCATCCCGGTATTCTCCCCGCAGACGATAATTCCCAGCCTGTCGCCAGCCGATGGCAGTGCACAGCAGCCAGGCTGGCAAAAACCAGAGCAGGCGCCCGTCATCCAGCCAAAGTCCGGCCGGCAACCACAGTAGAGCACCCAGCCCCGTCAGGTACCAGCGATGGAGAAGGGAAGGTTCAGCGCTGATTGCGAAGCTGGTTGCGCTCAAGGATATATTCTACCAGCGCCTGGAAAACGGGGTCAGGCGAACGCGCATGCCCCATGAACCAGGCAAACAGATCGGGATCGTCGCAGGCCAGTAGGCGCTGGAAGTCCGCCTTGCGGCTTTCACTCAAGGCATCGTACTCATGCTCGACAAAGGGCAGCAAGATCACGTCCAGTTCCAACATGCCACGACGGCATGCCCATATCAGGCGCGGTTTATCAGAGGTATTCAACATGGTCCATCCCGAAAAATAAAACAAAGCCTATGTTAAATGGTCAAATGAATACTGACAAATGTGTTGGCCATCTTTACCATGAGGGTCACACTTCCCAATCTCATAGACAACAAAGGAATTACCCGTGTTGACTATTGCCTCTACTCCAATGCTTTACCCCTTGTCCGATCGCGCCCTACTCAGCCTCAGCGGGGAAGAGCGGGTAAAATATCTGCAGGGTCAGGTTACCTGTGATGTGGCCTCCCTGGAGGCCGGCGATGCCACGCTCGGCGGCCACTGTGATGCCAAGGGCAAGCTATGGGCGCATTTCTGGCTCGCCAATCTGGGTGAACAGCTGTTGTTGCTGCTCAACCGGAGCCTGGTTGAAAAACAATTGCCCGAACTGAAAAAATTTGCCGTTTTCTCCAAGGTAGAGCTGAACGACACCAGCAACAACTGGCAGGTATTCGGCCTGGCCGGCGAAGGACTGTCCCACTGGCTCAACGCCCATGTGGGCGACGGCAACCTGTGGCAGGGGGGTATCGTCATTCCGGTGGCGGCGGAGCATGCCCTGCTGGTACTGCCGCTGGACGCCGAGCTGCCGGACCTGCCCAGGGGAGAAGAACAGGAATGGCAGGGGCTGATGATCCAGGCCGGCCTGCCCGATATGAGCGCCGTCCACCAGGGCGAATATATTCCCCAAATGCTGAACCTGCAGGCCCTCGGCGGCATCAGCTTCAGCAAGGGCTGCTACATGGGCCAGGAAACCGTGGCACGAGCCAAATACCGTGGTGCCAACAAGAAAGCCATGTTTGTGCTGGCCGGCAACAACGAGGGGCAGATTGAAGTCAACCAGGATCTGGAGCTTCAGCTGGGTGATAACTGGCGCCGAGCCGGCACCGTACTCAATGCCTGGCAGCAGGGGGAACACTGCCTGCTCACCGCCGTGCTCAACAAGGATCTGGGGCCGGATGCGGTATTGCGCCTCAAGGGACAGGAGGACAGCCGGCTGACGCTGCAGCCCCTGCCCTACGATCTGGTGGACTGACCAATCACCGCATGCTTCAACCAGGCGGCGGCCTTGCCCAGGGGCCGCTGCTTGTGCCAAACCAGCTCCAGCGCCACCGGCCAGTCCTGATCGTCGAACTCCAGTTCAGGTGATACCAGCAGTCCATTGGCCAAGGCGCCGGCCACCACATGCTCGGGCACAAAGGCCCAACCCAGATTGCGCTGCACCAGCTCGACGATCACCCAATGGCTTTCCACCCACCACACATCCGCCGCCACCCGCAGCCGCACCTTTTCCTCGCTGTCGTTACGGGTCGCCACCATCAACTGGCGATAACGTTTGAGCTCCTCCCAACCCACCTTTTGGCCGGCCAGGGCATGCTCGGGGGCGCAGACAATCTTCACCGGTACCCAACCGAGGGCATGGAAACCCAGTGAGGGAGATAAGATTTCCTGTCGCCACATAATGCCCAGATCAACCCGCTTTTCCAGCACCATACGGCTGACATCCTCCATCAGCGGAAACAGCAGCTCCAGCTCGACAGAGGGAAACTGGCGGGCAAAGTCATCCATCAGCTGAGCCAGCCAGGGAGAGGGGTACAGCTCATCCACCGCCAGCACCAGCCGACTCTCCACCCCTTCCCCCAGACTCTTGGCCACACCGCGAAAATGCTCACAGCGCTCCAGGATCACCCGGGCCTCCACCAATAGCCGCTCACCGGCCGGGGTGAGTCGGGGATAGCGCCCGCTGCGCAGAAACAGGCTGTTATCCAGATCGATTTCCAGGTTGGCGACCGCAGTGCTGACCACCGACTGGGCCTTGCCCAGGCGACGGGCGGCGGCAGAAAAAGAGCCGGTGTCCACGGTCGCCACAAAGGCCTGTAATTGTTCCAGGGAGAAGCTCATCTATCTGTTTATCCGATACTAACTAACTTTTTTACTGGATATTAGCAGATAGAATAGCCCACAGATTGCTTTCCAGGGAAATAACCATGCGTACCACTAGAGACAGGATCCGCCACGCCCTCGGCTTTGAAGTGATAGGGCTTGTCGTGTTCGCCCCGCTGGCCAGCTGGCTGTTCGGTTTCGAGCTCCATGAGATGGGGGTGCTGGCCCTGGCTGGGTCCATTATCGCCACCGTCTGGAATTACTTCTACAACCTGCTGTTCGATCACGCCATGGTGCGGATCCGTGGCAGCAGCCACAAGACCACCATGATACGGGTCTTTCATGCGCTGCTGTTCGAAGGAGGCTTGCTGTTGATTTTCCTGCCGATGATTGCCTGGCATTTAGGGATAAGTCTGATGGAGGCCTTGATGATGGATATCACCATGGCGCTGTTTTACCTGGTCTATGCCTATGTCTACAACCTGCTCTATGACAAGGTGTTTCCCATTCCCGGTATCTACCCGGGACAGGCAACCACCGAGCGGTAAACACCGGGCAATCGGAGTAATACGGTTCAGTTAAGGGGGTCTATCACCAGGGGCCGACTGTTGAGTCGGCCCCTGGTGATAGACCCCCTTTTTAGCTTAAGTGCGCGGCACCAGGCAAGCGGGGGCTTTCTTCCAGCCGCTACCACACAGACCCATGCCGAGGAGTTAGACCACCGGCGTTAACTCGTCCAGTGGCCAACGGGGTCGGGCCTTGACCGACAAAGGCTCAAAGACCCCCGCTTTTAGCCGCTGCAGGCCGGCAAAGGCAATCATGGCGCCGTTATCGGTACAGTATTCGGGGCGCGGATAGAAGACCTCCCCCCCCAGACCCGCCATCAGCTCCGCCAGCTGGGCCCGTAGTGACTGGTTGGCACTGACACCACCGGCCACCACCAGCCGGTTCAATCCGGTTTGCTGCAGGGCTCGCCGGCACTTGATGGCCAGGGTATCCACCACCGCCTGCTGAAAGGCATGGGCGATATCGGCACGGGTCTGTTCATCACTTCCCTCGGCCGCAATGGTATTGGCGGCAAAGGTCTTCAGCCCGGAAAAACTGAAATCCAGGCCTGGCCGGTCGGTCATCGGCCGCGGGAAGACAAAACGCCCCGCGCTGCCCTGCGCCGCCAGCCTGGCCAGGCGTGGCCCCCCCGGATAATCCAGCCCCATCAGCTTGGCAGTCTTGTCGAAGGCTTCGCCGGCGGCATCGTCAATGGACTCCCCGAGGATCTGATAGGCACCGATGCCATCGACCTGCACCAGCAGGGTATGGCCGCCGGACACCAGCAGTGCCATAAAAGGAAACGCCGGAATCCGCTCCTCCAGCATGGGTGCCAACAGGTGACCTTCCATATGGTGCACCGCCACCGCCGGCTTGCCCCAGGCAAAGGCCAGGCTGCGGCCAATGGTGGCGCCGACCAGCAGCGCGCCCATCAGGCCGGGACCCGCGGTATAGGCAATGCCGTCTATATCCTCCTTACTACAGCCGGCTTCCCTGAGGGCGGCATCGATAAGCGGAATGGTTTTACGCACATGGTCCCGGCTGGCCAGCTCGGGCACCACGCCGCCGTAATCGGCGTGCAGCTTGACCTGGCTGTACAGTTGATGTGCAACAATACCCTGCTCCTCGTCATAAATGGCGATGCCGGTTTCATCACAGGAGGTTTCTATACCCAATACACGCATGGCTTAATAAAGGCTGTCGGAAAAGATGGCGCTATGTTACCCTGCCCGCGATTTTTTAACCAGCCAAGGGCTGGCCGGACTTTACTTTGGGTCCGGGTTCAGAGTAGAATTTCGCACCATTTTTATTGTCATACTGGTCGGTGACAGGCCAGTGAACCGAGGTGAAAGGCACATGCCAGTAATTAAAGTACGTGAAAACGAGCCCTTCGACGTAGCCCTGCGTCGCTTCAAGCGTTCCTGCGAAAAGGCCGGTATTCTGTCTGAAGTGCGTCGTCGTGAGCACTATGAGAAGCCGACTACCGAGCGTAAGCGCGCCAAAGCAGCCGCTGTTAAGCGTCATGCCAAGAAACTGGCTCGCGAAAACGCACGTCGCACTCGTCTGTACTAAGCAGTCGCTGATCTCATGTCTTTAAAAGACCAGCTGTCAGAGCAACAAAAAAATGCCATGCGTGCCAAAGACAAGGCTCGCCTGGGCACCTTGCGTATGCTGCTGGCCGAGATCAAACAGAAAGAGATAGACAGCCGCGAATCCCTGGACGATGAAGCCATCATCGCCGTTATTACCAAGATGGTAAAACAGCGTAAAGACGCCGCCACCCAGTTTGAGCAGGCAGGCCGCCAAGAACTGGCCGATGGTGAACGCCAGGAAATCGTGGTGCTGCAGGAATTCCTGCCGCAACCTCTGACAGAAGACGAGCTGGAAGCCTTGCTGACCCGAGCCATCGCCGATACCGGCGCCACTGGCATGCAGGATATGGGCAAGGTCATGGCGGTACTCAAGCCGCTGATCCAGGGACGTGCAGATATGGGCAAGGTCAGCGCCAGCATCAAAGCCAAACTGGCTTAAACTGGTTGCTCCCTGTCGACGGGCCGTGCTTCTTTATGATGCACGGCTTTGTTTTTTCCGCTTTCCCGGTGAACTATGGCAGGTAAAATCCCCCAATCCTTTATCGACGATCTGCTGGCCAGAACCGATATCGTCGACCTGATCGATCAACGGGTGAAACTGAAAAAAGCGGGCAAGAACTACCAGGCCTGCTGCCCCTTCCATAACGAAAAATCTCCTTCTTTCACCGTCAGCCCCGATAAACAGTTCTACCATTGTTTCGGCTGTGGCGCCCATGGCACTGCCCTTGGCTTTATCATGGAATACGATGGCCTGGAGTTTCTCGACGCCATCGATGAACTGGCCAGTCTGCACGGCGTTACCGTACCCAGGGAAAGTACGGGCTCAGCGGAACACCAGGCTGCAACCAAGGCGGTACGCCAGGATCTCTATACCCGGCTAGATAACATCAATCGCTTCTATCAAAGCCAGCTCAAGCAATCGCAACAAGCTATCGACTACCTGAAAGGGCGAGGCCTGAGTGGAGAAATAGTCAAGCAGTTCGCCATCGGCTATGCCCCGGCCCAATGGGATGCCGTCAAGCGCCAGTTCGCCAGGAACTCGGACGCCGAACAGCAACTGCTTGAGGGTGGCATGCTGCTCAAGAGTGACAACGGGCGCGTCTACGACCGCTTTCGCGATCGCATCATGTTCCCCATCCGTGATCGCAAGGGACGCATCATCGGCTTCGGTGGCCGCATCCTGGAACAAGGAACTCCCAAGTATCTGAACTCCCCGGAAACCCCGGTGTTCCACAAAGGCAGGGAGCTCTACGGCCTGTATGAAACCCGCCAGGCACACCGCACCCCGGAGCGTATCCTGGTGGTGGAAGGCTATATGGATGTGGTCGCCCTGGCCCAGTTCGGCATCGATTATGCCGTAGCCACACTGGGCACCTCGACCACCCCGGATCACCTGCGGCTGCTGTTCCGCACCACCCAGGAAGTGGTCTGCTGCTACGACGGCGACCGGGCCGGGCGGGAAGCGGCCTGGCGCGCCCTGGACAATGCCCTGCCACTGATGCAGGACGGCCGCAGCCTGAAGTTCATCTTCCTGCCCGAAGGTGAAGACCCGGATACTCTGGTACGCAAGCTCGGCGCCCAGGCCTTTGAGCAGATGCTGAACCAGGCCCAGGATTTCGGGGACTTCCTGTTCGAGCGCCTGTCCCAGGACAACCAGCTCGGTGGCGAGGCCGGCCAGCATGAACTGGCCAAGCGGGCAGCGGAAGCCATCGGCCGGGTACCAGAAGGCTTTACCCGTGAGGGGCTGATCACCCGGCTCTCCCGCCAGCTGAACTGGGGCGAGAACGAGCGGCGGGTACGGGAGCTGTTTAACCGCCTACAGTCGACGGCAACGACCAACGACCAACGTCAGCCCAACCCGAAAAAGATAAAGCTCACCCCCCTTCGCCGTGCCATTGCACTTGTGCTACAATATCCGGCTGTCGCGGCCAGGCTGCCGGCCATGGTCGAATTGACCGAACTGTCTCTACCCGGCATCGAATTGTTGCTTGAGCTGTTAGACCAGGTTCGCCGCCATCCGGACATGAGCACGGCCCAGTTGCTGGAGCACTGGCGCGGGCACAGTGCTGAGCAGGCCCTTGCCAGGTTGGCGATGGCCGAAGAGCTGTTCGCCGGAGACAATATCGAACAAGAGCTGCAGGATATCTTCGTGGTACTGATCAACGGGTAT
This sequence comes from Zobellella maritima, assembly GCF_003075035.1. GTDB lineage: Bacteria > Pseudomonadota > Gammaproteobacteria > Enterobacterales > Aeromonadaceae > Oceanimonas > Oceanimonas maritima. The sequence goes on from NZ_QCZE01000001.1 coordinate 2,409,375, forward strand.
CTGGCCCAGCGTATCGAGACCTTGCAGCAGAAAAGCAACAGTCCGCAGGGACTGACACCGACAGAAAAACAGGAATTGCTGCTATTGTTAACAGAGAGCAAAAGCGGCTCGGCCTGAACCTCGTTGAAAAACGGGTGCCCGGCCCCAATATCGTATGACATCCCCGAACGGGGAGACATGAAGCAGAACCGGCTGCAGCACCCACTCCCATAAACATCAAGATGGCGAGAGGTGTTGGCTAGCACGGACCGGCGTAGTCATGCTGGTCAATTTTTGTTATAATCGGCTACTTGCGCGCCATAAAAGAGTGCCTTATGCCTACATCCTCTTGCAACATCTAATCGGACGAGTTCTATGGAGCAAACCCCACAGTCACAGCTTAAGCTTCTCGTTGCCAAAGGTAAAGAACAGGGTTACCTGACTTATGCCGAGGTGAACGATCACCTCCCCCAGGAGATTGTCGACTCCGATCAGATTGAAGACATCATTCAGATGATCAACGACATGGGCATCCAGGTGGTTGAAAGCGCCCCCGATGCCGATGATCTGATGATGTCGGAAACCACTGCTGACGAAGATGCCGCCGAGGCCGCCGCTCAGGCACTGGCTTCTGTCGAGTCTGAAATCGGTCGCACCACGGATCCGGTACGCATGTACATGCGTGAAATGGGTACCGTGGAACTGCTGACCCGGGAAGGCGAAATCGACATCGCCAAACGCATCGAAGACGGGATCAACCAGGTGCAGAGTTCGGTGGCCGAATATCCCGAGGCCATTACCTCCCTGCTGGATCAGTTCGATCGTTTTGAAGCTGGTGATATCAAGCTGAGCGACATCATCTCCGGCTTTGTCGATCTGGACGAAACCGACGAAGTCGCCCCGACCGCCACCCATATCGGCTCTGAACTGAGCGAAAAAGATCTGGATGACGAAGACGACGACGAAGACGAAGATGAAGACGGGGACGACGACGATTCAGACGCCGATACCGGTCCGGATCCGGAAATCGCCCGGGAAAAGTTTGGCTTGCTGCGTACCCAGTATGAGACCACCCGCGCCACCATCCAGGCCAAGGGTCGTACATCGAGTGAGGCCGCCGAGCAGATAACAGTCCTGGCCGACGTCTTCCGTCAGTTCCGGTTGGTACCCAAGCAGTTTGATCGCCTGGTCAACAGCATGCGTGACATGATGGAGCGGGTACGCGTGCAGGAACGCATCATCATGAAGCTGTGTGTCGAGCAGTGCAAGATGCCGAAGAAGACCTTCGTGCAGGCATTTGCCCACCACGAAAGCGAACAGGCCTGGTTCGACAAGCAACTGACTGCCGGCAAAGCCTGGTCCGCCAAGATGGAAGAAGTGACCGAAGATGTGTTGCGCGCCATCGGTAAGCTGAAGCGGATAGAAGAAGAAACCGGCCTGACCATTTCCCAGATCAAGGACATCAACCGCCGCATGAGCATTGGCGAGGCCAAGGCCCGTCGTGCCAAGAAGGAAATGGTCGAAGCCAACCTGCGTCTGGTTATTTCTATCGCCAAGAAATATACCAACCGGGGTCTGCAGTTCCTGGACCTGATCCAGGAAGGCAATATCGGCCTGATGAAGGCGGTAGACAAGTTTGAATACCGTCGCGGTTACAAGTTCTCGACCTACGCCACCTGGTGGATTCGGCAGGCCATTACCCGTTCCATCGCGGATCAGGCCCGTACCATCCGTATTCCGGTGCACATGATCGAGACCATCAACAAGCTCAATCGGATTTCCCGGCAGATGCTGCAGGAAATGGGCCGCGAGCCGACCCCGGAGGAGCTGGCTCACCGTATGGCCATGCCGGAAGACAAGATCCGCAAGGTGCTGAAAATCGCCAAGGAGCCGATCTCGATGGAAACGCCCATCGGTGATGATGAAGACTCCCATCTGGGCGATTTTATCGAGGATACCACGCTGTCGCTGCCCGCCGACTCGGCCACCAGCGAAAGCCTGCGTAACGCCACCCACGATGTGCTGGCCGGGCTGACCGCCCGGGAAGCCAAGGTGCTGCGTATGCGCTTCGGCATCGATATGAACACGGATCACACCCTGGAAGAAGTCGGCAAGCAGTTCGACGTTACCCGGGAGCGTATCCGCCAGATCGAAGCCAAAGCCCTGCGCAAGCTGCGCCACCCGAGCCGCTCGGAAGTGCTGCGCAGCTTCCTCGACGAGTAAGCAAAACCGCATCAACAAGGGGCGCTCAGGCGCCCCTTGTTGTTTTCTACCCCACTCCCCCTTATCCGCTTAAAAAGCAGACACCCGGTCAGCCGGGCTCTGGACAGCCGACGGTGCATTCCTTATAATCGGCTCCACTTTTGGCCCCTTAGCTCAGTTGGTTAGAGCGCTCGACTCATAATCGATCGGTCGCTGGTTCAAGTCCAGCAGGGGCCACCAAATACCAGGGTTAGCAGCTTAACAGCCGCTAACCCTTTTTTGTGCCCTGTGTTCCATATTCCGGAGGGAACATCATCGGCACCTGCCCAAACAGGCCTCACCTATCTTTTAAATGGCTGTTCCGCCTGGTAAAGCGCGACCGGCTGCCATGGGAAAACGCGCCTGCCCTTCCGGCATTTCCGCTGTCCATGGCAGTAGGTGCCGAGGCGAAGCCTACAGCGGGCATGCCTGCGTATGATGCCTATCTTATAACAAACAGATTAAGTAACCGGTCTGTTTAGTTGCTTTGTAAAGGTCGGACGAATGGCCTACTCCGACGACCTTCCCTGATGCAACAGAGTCGCCTGTTGGCACAGTCTACAGGCGACTCAGCACTCGTGAAGAAGTGCATAAAAAATCCGTAACCATATTAATGGTTACGGATTTTGACTGGAGATAGGGCCTCTGTGACTCCTAACCGGTAGCTATTGAAGAGCTTTTTCGGCCTTTGAAGAGCTTACCGCTACATGATGCGGCCGCCACTGGTTCTGAGGATCCAGAGGCAAGCCTCCCCCTTTCAAGGCATCAGTCGATGCGATCCTCAAAGGTGCTGAGTGATCGCACCCGATCCTCGTCAACCAGGACGCCCAGCCCCGGGGCCTCGGGTAACTCTATGTGCATTTCGCTGCCGGGCATGTCGGCAACATCGGCGGATATCATGGCCGGTCCCACCATGTCATTGGCCACAATGTTACAATGGGCCATCGCCAGGTGTGCGCCCGCCAGGGTGGCCACGGAGGACTCCACCATGGAGCCTATCTGGCAGGGAATATCGGCAGCGAGACCGAGTTCGGCCATGGCGCGGGCGGCGTGCAATCCCCCGGATTTCATCAGCTTGATATTGACCATGTCCGCCGCCTCGCGCCGGACCACCTCAAGCATGTCACGTACACCGTGAATGGGCTCGTCGGCCATGATCAAGGCCTCGGTGGATTGGGTGATCCGGGCCAGCGCGTCCAGGTTCTCGATGGAGACAGGTTGTTCGAACCACTCCACCCGATACGGGGAAGCATGTCGAATAACCTGCAATGCCTGCTTGGCAGTCCAGCCCTGGTTGGCATCCACCCTCAAGGCCACACCCGGGCTCATTGCCTCCCGGACGCGAGCGATGCGTTCAATATCCTGCTCCGGGGCATCGCCGAGCTTGATCTTGATCGAGCTATAGCCTCGCTCACAGGCCTCTCGGGCCTGGCGCGCCATCTCCTCCGGCGCCAGCATGCTGATCACGCAGGGCAGTTCGAGGCGGGCATGGAAGCGTCCTCCGAGCAGGCTATAGAGGGGGACCTTGCAGTGTCTGGCCAGCAGATCGTGCAGGGCGATGTCCAGGGCAGCCTTGGCGGACGGGTTATGACGTATGCGCGCCTCGGCCATCCGGTGGAAGGCGCCGATGCTGTCGAACGTGCGCCCAATCAGCAGCGGTGACAGCTCCTTGGTGATGATTTGCCGGGCTGCCTGCCAGGTTTCCCCCGAGACATGCTGGTCAACAACCGCTTCTCCCCACCCCACTTCTCCCGACGTCGATTCGATCCTGACCAGTATGCTTTCGATATCTTCATAGGTGTCGTAGGCGATCTTAAATGGCTGTTTGAGTGGCAAGCGAATGCCATAAACGGTGATCTGTTTAATCTGCATAGGAAAACGTCCTTCAAGACCAGGAAATATAATAGGCAAGGGTGACCATGCTGGCGGCCAGCATCAGCTGGATGATAAACAATGGCAAGATCCACTTGATCCATTTGCTCCAGGAGACGCCGGCCACCGACAGTCCCGCCATAAAGTAGCCGGAGGTGGGGGTGATGATATTGGTGATCCCGTCGCCCAGCTGGAAGGCAAGCACCGCGGTCTGGCGGGTAACGCCCACAAGATCAGCCAGCGGTACCATCAGCGGCATGGTGAGGGCGGCCTGACCGCTACCGGAGGGCACCAGGCAGTTAAGGAACAGCTGCACCAGGAACATGCCGACGGCCGTGAGCACGGGAGGCATGCCGCCAATCAGCTGCTCAAGGTGATAGAGGATGGTATCGAGGATGCTGCCATTCTTGAGCACAATCAGAATACCGAAGGCAAAACCAACCACTAGGGCCCCCATGGCGATTTCCTTGAGTCCATTCACAAACTGCTCGGCGATCTCGTTGGGGCTCATGCGGGCAAAGGCTCCGACCATCATGCTCATCAGCAGGAACACACCGGACATTTCGCCGATATACCAACCATGGCGGATAACGCCGTAGGCGATCACCAGGATGGAGCCGGCGAAGGCCAACAGGATCAAGCGGTCGGAATGAGTAAGGGGGGTCTCACTGAGCGCATCCTGACTCCCCGCAGCCCCGGAAGCCGGGGCCGATTTTACCTTGGCGGCATAACGGGTCACGAAAGCAATGCTCACCCCAACGAATACCAGCCAGTAAACGACCCTCAGGCCCAGGCCAGAAAACATCGGCAGTTGGGCAATATCCTGGGCCACACCAACGGTAAAGGGGTTCATGAACGCCGCGGAGAATCCGGCTCCGGCACCAACCAGCGGGACAGCGGCGGCGACCATGGCGTTATAGCCCAGCATCTTCATCATGGGCGCCAGTATGATGATAAAGGCGATGGTTTCCTCGGCAAGGCCAAAGGTAGCGCCGCCGATGGCGAACAGCAGCATCAGCAGCGGGATCAGCACGAGATCATGGCCCGACAGGCTACGACTGATACTGGCCACCAGCTTCTGCAGCACCCCCGTCGCCTTGAGCACACCGAAGGCGCCCCCGGAGATAAAGATAAAGAAGATGATGCTGCTGCCTTCTTTCATTCCCTCAAAGACCGCCATAAAAGGCGTGAGTAGTGTTGCCTTCTGTCCATCGATAGTGGCGTAGCTGCCTGGCACCACCACCGTCTTGCCCTGTTCGGACAGCACCCGTTCATAGCTGCCAGCATCGATCAGGTAGGTCATCGCGGCCGCGACACAAATAAAGGTGAACAAGACCACGAAGATATGTGGAAAAGCGAGCTGACGGCGTGGTGTCGCCTCAAGCATAGAAGTTCTTTCCAGATGACTCATGTTACCTCCCTGGTTCACCGGTTGCTGTCGAGAAAACGGCGAGCGGCATGGGAAAGAAAGCGGCTTCCTTTCTCCAGGATGTCGTCGTTGAAGTCATAGTCGGGCTGGTGCAGCTGCGGCGCGGCGCTACCGCAGCCATTGCCAATCCAGGCATAGGTACCGGGTACCTCTTCAAGGAAGGCCCCCATGTCATCAGCTCCCATGCTGATCGGATGATCCACCAGCAAGGCCTCTCCCCACAGCTCTGCAACCACGCTGCGGGAAAGGGTGGCACAAGCCGGGTCATTGGCTACCGGGGGGGTAGAGCGGCGGTAGTCAATGGTCGGAGTACACCCCGTCGCCAGGCCGATGCCTTGCACAATATCGTGGATGCGCTTTTCGATATGCTGCCTGACCTCGGGCTTGAAACTGCGGGCGGTCCCTTTCAGCCTGGCCGAGGCCGGGATAATGTTGCTGGCATGACCGCTCTGGAGGCTGCCGACGCTGACCACGGCGATGTCCTCGGGGTTGGTATTACGGCTGACTATCTGCTGCAGGGCGGTCACGAACAGCCCGGAGGCCAAGACCGGATCCGACGCCAGATGAGGCATGGCGCCATGGCCGCCCTCGGAGTTGAACTGCACCTCGAAGTCATCACTCGATGCCATATGTGGCCTGTCGTGAACAACAAAGCATCCCGCCTCGACCCCGGGCCAATTATGCAGCCCGAATATCGCCTCGATGGGAAAGCGCTCCAGCAGACCGTCTTCGAGCATGGCGGGGGCCCCGGTGCCGAGCTCCTCGGCCGGCTGGAAGATCAACACCACCCGGCCGGAAGGGGGACGCTTCTGCACCAGGGAGAGGGCGGCCCCGACCAGCATCGCCGTGTGACCATCATGGCCGCAGGCATGCATCACCCCCTGATGGCTGGAGCAATACTCGATGCTGTTCTCTTCAACCAGCGGCAGGGCGTCCATGTCGGCCCTCAGGCCCACGCTGCGGCCGGCGGACAGACCGTTAATGACGCCGACCACGCCGTGGCCGCCGATACCCTGATGCACCTCGTCGACGCCGATCTCCCGCAGCATGCCGATGACCCGCTCGGCAGTCTGCTGTTCGCCACAGGAAAGCTCCGGAAAACGATGAAGCTCGCGCCGAAAGGCAATCATGCGCTCTATATCACGCTCATTCATTGGCTAGATCCCTCTATTGTGTCATTGCCAAAAACCGTTTTTCCTCCGCGACGGCACAGACTCTCATTGCAAGAGGTACGTCGTCAGGGGAAAGTGTCCATGAAACAGCCATTCTGTGATGTTGCACTAAAAGGCGTTTTTCATCATATTCAAGGAGTTAAGGGCGGGAAAATACTTCTTCTCGATAGAGGCATGCCTTTTTGATATGCCACATGCCGATTGGGGCGAGATAACACCATGGATATAAGAAAACTGAAGTACTTTCTGTCGGTCGTAGACGAGGGTTCCATTACTTCGGCGGCGAAAAAAATTCCCATCGCCCAGCCGGCACTGACCCGGCAGATCCGGCTGCTCGAAGAAGGGCTGGGCACCCGGCTGCTCGATAGAAATCACAAGGGGGTGGTCTTGACCGCGGCAGGCGCATTCCTGTATGACAACGCCCTGCGTCTGGTGGCCGACTTCGATAACGTCGCCAAGAAAACCAAAGCCATATCTAATGGCGAAGCCGGCAGCCTGTCCATCGGCATCACCACGATTCATCCCTATATTCCCGGCATTTCGGGGTTGATCAGCCGGTTTCGCACACAATATCCGGACATTAAGTTGTCACTCGAGTCCATGCTGTCCGGCCCCCAGACCTCTGCCATCCTTCAGGGCAGTATGGATGCAGGTATCCTGTTCATCGAGCCCGGCGATGAGCCGCTGCTCGATACCCTGCCCATCGGTACCTTTCGCATGGCGGTGATTACCCGCCGTCAACCCGGCTTACAGGGTAAAGCGCCAGGCTCACTGCGAGACTTGGATGGCGCCCCCTTCATCCGGTTCAAGCGTAACTCGACACCCGGCAGCTTTGATCGCATCGACCGGCATCTTCGTGAGGCGGGCATCAGGCCCAACATAGTGCAGGAGTGTCACGATGACATCACCATCCGAGGCCTGGTGGCAACGGGCATGGGCTACGCCATCATGCCCAGCATCCTGGCCGCAGGTGACGATAACCTCATCGCCCACGAACTCGATGACCTCCCCATTTATTCCCCGCTGATGCTGGCCTGGCGCAGGGGCTGCAAGTCGGCCGAGATTGAATCGCTGTGCGCTGTCGCCGGAGAGGTGGGCCAGTTAACCAGCAACATGACCTGATTTCGCTTATGGTCGGCGGCTACTCGGAAAGGCACACCGGCTTCTTCCCTGTCGTGTTCAGGCTGGCCAAATGCGCCAAGGTTCCTATGTATTTCTGCAATCCTCCTCAAAAAACCGCCGGTACCCAAGGGTACCGGCGGTTTGCCTGTCGACTTTTGCCTGCTCTCTTACCGGGGGGCAAAACCCGGTGATAAGGCAAGGCTATTTGGATTTTTTATTTTTCGGCGGCCGCCCCCCCTTTGTATCACCAAATCCATCACTAAAGGTCTTCAGGTAGGCCACTATCGCTTCTTCATCACAGGCGCTGAGCCCCAGATTACCGGTAACACCAACACGAAAAGATACCGCATTGGTATGTCCGGGCTCAGGCCAGCAGGCAGGAAGACCGTCATCACCCAATGCTTGCGCTTCGGTAAGGATATAATCCGGGCAGCGTACCACGTCGTGATTCGGGACAGCACCAATAATGGAATCGTCAGGAGTAACAAGAGACGTATTATAGAAATGCACCAGGCTTTCCAGGCTCTTGAACCAGCCATTGCTGGTATAGGCCTTCACAAACTCGTCATCAGGCCGCTTGTCCACATTACGCAGGCCGGGGGTTTTGACCAGCCCAACATGCGCCTCATTGATGACCCCGTTCTCATCTACGGTATGGCCGGCCAGGCCCAGGGCCGCTTCCGTGACGCCGGGTATTTCAAAGTTCACCGGCGTGCCGATATTGCGATAGCCATGGTCGGAATAGATCTGCAAGGGCTCAGTGCCGTCATCCCCTCGATTATTGGTATGGCAGGCAACACAACGCGCCCCCGGCTTAGGAGTCGAGTCTTCGGTAATGAACTCCCCCATACAGGCGTCATATGCACCGACTGGTACACTGCCGAATGCATAGAAGAGATCATGTCCCCAGTTTTCCATTTCATCTAACCCCGCCAGCGGGAACCGTCCCGGAGTTGAATCAGTCTTGTCAGTATCGCAAGGTATCTCGTCAACCCCGAACCGGGACAGGACGCTTTCAACGCTTTCCCCTGCCGGCAGCCTCTGAGCCCAGGACAATGCCTGTATCTCACCTAGCGGCATGCAGGCCAGCTCCTTCCGCAGCGCATCATCGCGCTTGGAGCTGAAGGCATTGACCTCGGGGGAATCCTGGTAGGCGGCCAGCGCCACCGCGATACGCTTGAAACTGGTCCGATAAACGTCCTCATTGCACTTAATGCGCTCTCCCCAGGCGTCCCTGAACAGGTTGGCATAGCTGGACTTTTCAACATGGTGGCAGACCGCCTTCTCGCGGATATTCTGCTCGACCGGATTGGGGAAGGGATTCAGTGCCTGATCGGCCACCGGTCCCAGGTAATGCTTGACCGCCCGCTCAAACTCACTCAATGGCGTTGTACCTTCCGTTACACCCGCCAGCACATCCGCCAGGTAGATATGTTCGGTCGCCCCGTTCGGAAACAGGGGCTCGTCACCTTCGGAGCGACCATCCCAGAAGGCACCACCGACAGGTACCTGGTTATTCCCAAATGGAGAATCAACAAACTTAAACGACGGGATTAGGGTGGCATAGGCATTGGTGGGTGGCCTCAGCCCCCCCCTGGCTTCGGGATCCTTGTGGATATTGGCCCCCGGCTGGGCCACCTCGAGCCGGTTGATGTCAGAAGAGGGTCCGGTCCAGCCGGTCGCGGGATCATGGCAGCTGGAGCAGGACTGCGCGCCCTTGGGATCGGAGATAGGATCGAAAAACACCCGCTTGCCCAGTTCGGTCAGGGCCTCGATCCGCTCGCCATCGTCCAGATTGGCGGTATCCTTATCCTTCTTGGCCTGAACCTGGCCGGATGTCAGATTCAAGCCACTCGCAAACACCATGATGGTCACGACTCTCGTGATTGCGGAGGTTCGAAAAATTGTTGTACTCATCGCTATATGCTCCTCACATTTGCGGCAATAGCTGGGGTTACAGCCAGAGAGTGTCAGACTCTCCATATCCGTCGACAGACACGGCCATTCCCATGGCGGCGTTATTAACGACAGATTATTATTCTCTTAAAAAACACATTGCTCTTATTCATTTAAAGAGCAGGAAGACGCAATCGCCCACGCCGACAATCGGCCATCCCTTCAGGCGTATTAACATCATTAAAGGCGGGAGCTAAACAGCTTCATCCCTGTCACTATTAAGCGTTGACGAAAACAGCCGGCTTTGCAAAAGAGGATAAAGAAGCGACGAGGATAGTTACACCCGATAAAATGGTGCACAGTAAAGAAACCGGACAATAAGGAAAATAAATAATCAACCGATAATCAATAAATTGAAAACTGGGCCAGTTTATTTAAATAAATCAATGTAACAAAAAAGACACAGTTAAAAAAAAGAGTTCCCATTAATATCAGACGGTTAGTTTTTTTTAATTTATTTGGTGTTCCATCACCGTTACAGTTTTTATTTTCAAGCCTTACATTGCAGCTGTGAATAGTAGAACAATCAAGGTGTCAGGCAACTACCTGCCACACCGGCATAACAGCCTTCCCTGGCGCCTGACGGGATAATAGATTCTGTAATGTACCGAGGCCCTGTTATCAAGCTGACCGGAGGCTAACCATTTAGATTACACCCAACTCTCTCAGTCGTTCCTTAAGGTAGCTGTCGGCGGTATAACGCGTTGACAACACCACCTCCGGCCTGGGATGCAGGAACAGTGGCAGGGAAATACGCGATTTGCCCATATCCAGGCCCTCGGGATTGATCACCCGGTGAGAGGTCGACGGGAAATAGCCCCCCGAGGCCTCCTGCAGCATGTCACCGATATTGACGATCAGGTTGCCGAAGTCGCAGGGCACATCAAGCCATTGCTCACCGGTTCCCTTTACCTGCAACCCCGGCTCGTTGGCTGCCGGCAATATGGTGAGCAGGTTGATGTCTTCGTGGGCGGCAGCACGAATCGCTCCCGGTTCCTCATTTCCCAGCATCGGTGGATAGTGCAATACCCGCAGCAGGGTCTGCTCGCTGTCGGCAATCATGGATGACAGCGGCTGGCTGAAGCCCGCCCGAACCTCGGCCGGTGCATGAGTCTCAACCCATGACAACAGCTCGCCGGCCAGCCTGTTGGCCGCCTGATAATAATCCACCAGTTCTTCCCGCAACGCATCCGGGCAACGACCCCAGGGGTAAAAGTGGAAGTACTCCTTGATATCCTTGACCGAGTGCCCCTTGGCCACCTCGGAGATCTCGGCCGGGAAGTAACCATCCTGGGTCTTGGGGTCGAAGCGGTATCTATGCTTGTCTTCACTATCGAAAAAGGCCTGCCAGTGCCGATAGATGGACTCGACCCGGCTTTGCTGCAGGGGGTGATGCTTCAGTACCCCGAAGCCGGTACTGCGCAGCGACTCGACAAACTGCTCGGCGGCGTTGTCGGCACGATAATCAACGGCAACTAGTTTCATCATATTCTCTTTGCCGACACCAGGTGCGGCTATCCGTGGTTGAAATGGATAAGGATCCTAGTTATTCCCCCCCATTTCGGCAAGTGCTTTGGGATCGCCAGGTCGGGGGCAGGATCAACCAAGTTGGTGCCGGTGCCAATCTTCGATGACCATTTTGGCAGCTGCAAACTGAGGACTCTCCTTTATGGTTTGCACCAGGCGGGACGTGGCCTCGTTCACCCGCTCGGCCACGAACAGGGTGGTATCGGTCCAGGGCAAGGGGGGCAGTCCTTCTTCGACCACCACCAGGCCCGGTTCAAGGGTCTTGCGCGGGATCACCCCGACCCCAATACCCGCCCGCACCGCCGCCAATATTCCCGCCCGGCTCTGGCTGGTGAAGGCAATTCGATAGGACTGGTCCGTACTTTCCAAAGCCTGACGGGCAGAATCCCGGTGATAGCAGCCCTCAACAAACACCGCCAGCGGCAAGGGTTCGCGCAGATGTGCTTCATGCATTTCTGAACGCACCCAGACCAGCTCATCGCGACCGAGACGCAGGCCCCCCTCCGACAATACCGGCATTTCCACCAGGGCGACATCCAGTTTACCTTCCTTGACCAGTGACGCCAGGTAATGAGGCCGGTGATCACAGAGCACTTCCAGCCGCGCTTCAGGGTAGTTGAGTACGAAGGTTTCCAGCAGCGGGGTCAGGTTGCGGGTGGCGTATTGATCATGGGTACCGAAGCGAACCTTGCCCGCAATATCCGCATTCTGGAAGGAGCCCAGGATCCGATCGTGCAAATTAAGCAGCTGCTGGGCATGGGACCTGAGCTGATCCCCGGCAGGGGTTAGCCTGACCCCATACTGACCACGCTCCAACAACTCGGCCATCACCAGTTCTTCGAGTCGACTCAGTTGCATGCTGATGGTAGAAGGGGCCCGGTGCAACCGGCCTGCCGCCACCGTCAGGTTGAGGGTATCTGCCACCACCACGAAGGTCCGCAGCAAGGTAATGGGTAAATCACGCATGGCAAGATTTCAATATTGTTGAACGCAGGGGTCAATATTTATCGATTTACCGAACAATAACAAGCGTTCAGGATAGGTACTGTTAATTAACCGTTCATCATCAGGGAGAGTCAATATGCGGATGGCCGCCATATTCGGGATGAATCAGATAGTTAGTCATGGTTTCGGTATGTTCCTGTTTGCCGCCCTGGTGCCCTTGATGCGGGAGTCCATCACCCTCAACCATTGGCACCTGGCCGCCATCGGCGCCCTTACCCAGCTGGCATACCTCGCCGGGGCCATGTTGCTCGGATTGATTGGTCATCGCCTGGGGACAGCCCGCCTGGCACTGACAACCGGTATCTTCAGCACCGCCCTGTTGTTTACCATGTCACAGCTGCGGGATCCGCTGCTTATCACCCTGACCCTGACCTGCCTGGCCGCCAGCGCGGCGATCAGCTGGGGCACCATAGTGGAGATCGTCAGCCGTTGCGCCAAGCCCGAACAAAGGTCCACCTACCTTTCGACCGCATCCAGCGGCACGGCCTGGGGTTATGGCCTGAACGGCCTGCTGATCCTGCTGGTGGTGCCCGTATTTGGCTGGCAAAGCGGCTGGCAAATAGCCGGCGTCATCGGCATGATAGTGGTTGGTCTGACCTGGCATCTGTTGCGCGGCTTACAGAAACGACCGGCCAACGGGGAGAATACCGCCGAATCCGTCATTCCCGCCTCGAAACTGCTTGCGACCATCTGCGGGGAACGTACCGCCCTGCTGGCCTGTTTGATCTGTTTCCTGGTCGGTTTCACCACCATGCCTTTTTCCAACTGGCTCAACACCTATCTGGATCAGCTGGGGCTGCCTGCCGCCCTGGGTGGATATACCTGGACCACCGTCGGTGTAACCGGCATGGTGGCGGGCCTGCTCACCGGCAGATTGGCCGACCGTCAAGGCCACAGCGTGGCGCTGCTGGTGATCTTCAGCTGCTTTGCCCTGGGTCTGCTGGCCTTTACCTATGATCCGGCCCACTGCGCCCTGCTTGCCGGCTTCGGTTATGGCATGATGTACTTTCCCATGTGGGGCATACTCGCCGGCTGGATTGGCCAGAGCTACTCTTCGACCGCCACCATGCAGATCAGCGGCATTTGCATGGTGACCTTCGGGTTGGGAGGTACCTTGGGTAACCTGCTGGCCGGATATATTCGCGAGGCCACAGGCTCGCTGGACAGTGTCTATCTCGTATTAACCGCAGCCGCGATATTGCTGGTCTTCCTGGCGTTGTGGATACAGCGGACAGGCCCCAGGGTTAGTCCCGTTCAGCCGCTTGCCTGACAGACATTCGCATTCCGGCAGGGGGTCATGGTTTCGCCGCCACGGATCCCCTGTCTATCTGTCATATCCGATTGGTGCCTTTTCAGATAATAAACTAGGATCACTTAAAACAGTGACTTAAGTTACTGATCGAACTAGATGACAGTGGATGTCGCCATGATAAAAAAACACAAGGCATGTGTTTTAGTATGGGTGTTGTTCGTTTGCTTTTCCTCGCCGGCCGAGACTCTGCATATCCTCAACTGGGAAGCCTATCTGTCTGACCAGGTCACCGCACGCTTTGAACAAAAGACCGGTCACCGCATCGAGCAAGTCTATTATGACAGCGAAAAAAAGCGCAACACCCTGCTGGGCAGGGCAGACAAGTATAATTTTGATCTGGTCCTGGTCGACCATATTACCGCCCGGCTGTTCGGTGCCAGGGGTATGTTCAGCCCGCTGACACTGGAACAGATTCCCAACCTGGACCACGTACCTGAATACCGGAGGGAACAATGCGGTCAGTTTGGCGCCCCCTATTTCTGGGGCACCCTGGGGATCCTGTACCGGGCTGATAAGGTGCAACCACCACCCAGCTCCTGGCGTGATCTGCTGGTTCCCGATGTCGGCCTGAAGGGCCACATCGGTATGCTCGACAACTACCACGATACTCTGGTTCCCCCCCTGGCCATGCTGCAACAGCCGCTCGGCAGCGGTGACAACCAGGCCCTCAGAGAAGCCTTCTTGCTGTTAAAGGCCCAATCATCCTGGGTGCTGACCTATGAGTATCCCCTGACCTATATCCAGCACAGCCAGCAGGCAGATCAGCTCTATATGGCCCAGGGATACAGCAGTGACCGGGCCGCCATGAACCGCCTTTCAGGTCAGGAGCACTGGCGGTTCGTGGTGCCGGATGAAGGCACCTCGGTCTGGCTGGATTGCCTGGCTATCTTTGCTCACTCTCCCCACCAGGCCCTGGCCATCGAGTTTCTCAACTTCCTTAACCTTCCGGAAATAGCCGCACTCAATGCCGAGCAGACGTTCGCCGCACCCACCAATGATGCGGCCCTGACGCTGCTCTCCGACCAGTTCAGGAAAGACAGTTCCATATTTCCATCTTCATCCATCTTGCAAAGCAGCCAGCTTGCCCCCTTGCTGGACCCGAAAAATATGGAAGTTCGCAATCGAATCACTTTGGCGGTGTTAAAGAACCATGAAACTCAGTAAACGCGCTACCCTGCTGATCCTGCCGGTGTTACTGGCCAGTTACCTGCTGGCGGGTGCCGGCGTCTATATGGTTCAGAAACAGGCCATCTATCAGCATACCCAGAGCCGGCTCGAGCTGAGCATGGCCGAGCTGTCGGCCAGTCTGGCCAGCTATATCTCATTTTCCGAAAGCTACCTGCTCAGCACCAGCTCGAGCGAGGTCATGCTCTATTTCCTGACGGAACCCGACAACCATTACCGGAGCCTGACCCTGAGTGCACAGATGGAAGACTATCTGCGCCGCTTCCAACGCCATCACTCCGATTACCTGGCCTTTGCCCTGGTGCCAGACAGCGGGCACACTGAGTATTATTTCGAAAGCAGCCAGGATCCCTTCGCCGAGCCCAGTCCCGCCCTGCTTGCCTTCGCCCGCTCGCTGCGACAGCAACAAAAGCTGATGGACTGGACCCTGACCACAGAACCGGACGGACGTACCCGCATCATCCAGGGGCTGCGCCTGGACCGGAGAACAGCCAGTGAGCCCCTGCCTACCCAGCAAGAACAGACCATTACCGCCGCCATCGTCATCGAGCCCACCGAATTCGATCGCCTGCGCCTGAAACTGGAACACAGCATGCAAGCCGGGGTCATGTTTTCCCCTCAGCCTCCCGTCCTGAGCGGGCCACTGACAGCCTCGGCCCCGGTGGGCAACAACCTGTACCTCGGCATTGACCCATCGCCAGACGTAGTGCAGGACGAACTGCGTCAGCTGCAAGAATCCTTACTGGTTGGTCTGATGTTGCTCGCTGTCTGCTCCACCCTGCTGTTGCTGTGGCTGATCCGGCACTATATCACCCAGCCGATCAGCCACCTTGAACAGGATCTGCATCAGGTGATCTCCGGCGAGCAAAGTCAGCTGTCCGATATCAGGGACGATAATGAAATCGGCCGTCTGGGCCAGACCTTTCAGTCACTCTATATACAACTCTCCCATGCCTACAAACAAACCCGCCAGCAGGCAATTATCGACCCGCTCACCGGCCTGCCCAACCGGATGGCCTTTTCAGAGCAGATTGTTCAGGCACTACAACAAGCCGGGCAACACCACCACCAGTTGTCCCTGCTATCGATGAACCTGGACAACTTCAAGTACATCAACGACAAGTACGGCCATGAATTCGGCGATCAACTGCTGCAGGCCATCGCCCTGCAGGTGGGCAAAACACTGCTACACCCCGAATCGCCCGCTTCGATGATCCATACTCCCCTGCTGGTCAGGCTGGCCGGGGACGAGTTTGCCCTGCTGCTGGAGCACAGCGCCGGCTCCGATCTGATTTATCAGCAGACCACTGTGATTCAAAACCTGTTCAAGGAGGGCTTCACCTTCGAACTGGGCTGCTACCCCATCACCATGGGGATTGGGGTCGCCACCTATCCCGAAGATGGCAATAGTGCCAGCGAGCTGGTGGCCAATGCGGAGGTGGCCATGTACCAGGCCAAGGCAATAGGAAAAAATCAGGTCGCCTTTTACTCCCGCAACCTGGCAATGAAAATACGCCGCGCCAAAGACATAGAGCAAGAGCTGAAAGTCCTGGTCGAAGATCAGGAGTTTCAGCTGGTCTATATGCCTATCGTCGATGGCAAAACGGGAGTGACCGTATGTTGTGAGGCGCTGCTGCGCTGGAACTCACCGGTACTGGGCCGGGTTCCCCCCGATGAATTCATCCCCATCGCAGAAAACTGTGGCCTGTATGACAAGATTGATCACTGGGTGGTAGAGCGAGCCTTCCGGGATTTTTCTAAACTGCAGGGCTGTTTCGGCAAACAGACCAGGATAGCCATCAACCTGTCCTCTGCCGAACTCGGCATGCCCGGGGTGGACAAATTCCTGCTTGAAATGGCCAACCGTTACCGACTGTCGACCCAATATATAGAAATAGAAATTACCGAAACCTACAAGGCGGAGTACAGCCTGGCGGCCGACGCCCTGCTCAAGCGGCTGCGCGCCGCCGGATTTACCATAGTGATCGACGACTTCGGCACCGGCTATACATCGCTACTGCAGATGCTGGAATACCCGGTAGACAAAGTGAAGCTCGACCGCTCCTTCCTCGAACGGCTGTTAAACACCCAACAGGGGGAGCTGTTGCAACCCTTGATCGCCCTCTGCCAGTTGCAGGGGATCCGGGTGGTGGCCGAAGGGGTGGAAAACCAGGCTCAGGCGGACATGCTCACCGCCGCCGGCTGCGATTACCTGCAAGGCTACTGGTTCGGCAAACCCAAATTCCTGGATGAATTATCCCAAACGACAAACGTCAAACCGATAGAGCTGGCCAAGTTCCGCCGGCGCTATCAATAGGATCGGTTATTGCTTATCGGGCCGAGCTTCATACACAGCGCTGGCTCCCTGGCTAAGTGACAGTAGCCCCACGACCAGCCGGGTCACGGGCGTAGCTACCCCCAGCCGTTCTGCTCTGCGCAACACGGCACCACTGATCGCATCCAGCTCCAGCGGACGCCCCTTTTCCTTGTCCACCAGCATGGAAGTCTTGATGGCGTCGAAATTGCGAATAAGGGTGAACATCTCCTCCACATCCTGCCGGTCCAGCTCAACCTGATCGGCCCGGGCGACCAGCGCCGTCTCGTTCATCATCTGATATACAGACTGGCCAAGACAAGGATCGTGGCTCAGGCTGCGGGTATCCAGACCAGTCAGGGCCGACAGGGGATTGACCCCATTGTTGATGATCAACTTACGCCACAGCTCCTTGCGAATATCGCTGGATATCCGGGTGGGAATTGCCGCCTGCTCAAACAGCTGCTCGAGTGCTGGCAGGAATCCGGCCAGGGGCTCCGCCTGCCGTGGCCAGGCGCCCATGACTACCTGGGCCGGGCCATCCGCATGCACTACACCGGGAGCAATGATATGACCGCCGATGCGAACCGCCAGTCCTCCCAAGGTGCGAGCATCGCCGACCCAACGGCTGATTTCCGACTCGTTATCAACCCCGTTTTGCAGGGATAGTATCGGGGTATCGGCCTGCTTTAACCAGTCTCCCAGCTGTGCCATTACTCCGGCCGTGGCCTGGGATTTGAGGGTCAGGATAATCAGATCAAAGTCGGCACAGGCCGATTGCACCAGCAGGGTGTCGATATCGACCGCCGACACGGCCCCCTGAAAACCACCCTGCTCATGCTCCAGCCGGAGCCCCTGTTGCTGCAAGGCCTGCAGATGTTCCCCGCGTGCCACCAGGCTTACCTGATGCCCGGCCTGCAACAGGCGAGCACCATAGTAGCAACCGATCCCCCCGGCCCCCACGATCAAAAAGCGCATCTTGTCTCCCTGCCTCTTATACTTTGCTGCCATGCGGATAAGGTAACTCGACAATCAGAATGCCGGAGCTTACCCGAAACTCACTTCATAACCGGTAAATTTGCGCAGGTTGATCACCCCGCTGTCCAGGATCAGGTACTGGCCCTTGATGCCCAACAGTACGCCGGATACGGTCTTGTTCTTGTCGAAATTGTGGCTGGCGATCTTGGTGGGATACTGGGTGACCGGATAACGGATCTCCACCGGAGATTCATCCAGCGGCACTATGGCCTCGGCGCCGAAACGCAGGCTCAAGTCGGCCAGCCTGGCCTGGATCTCGGGGATCAGGCGGGCAGCATCCATTTTCAGCTCCAGGGGCGACTCGTCACCTTTCAGCATGGCTCGCCAATTGGTTTTATCCGCCACCAGCTCGGCCAGGGCGACTTCCACCAGGCCCGAAATCTGCCGGGTGGCCACCCTGAAGATGGGTAGCGCCTGGGTGGCGCCCTGATCTATCCAACGGGTCGGTATCTGAGTGGCGCGGGTAATACCCACTTTGAGTCCGGAGGTGTTGGCCAGATAGACGATATGGGGCACCATACAATGGCTGTCCCCCCATTCGGGTTCCCGGCAGGTGCCTTCGAAATAATGGCAGGTTTCCGGCTTCATAATGCACATGTCGCAGCGCGCCAGCTTTTTCATGCAGGGAAAGCAATGCCCCTGGGAATAGCTTTTGCTGGTTTTGCGACCACAGGCATCACAATAGATATTGCCGGTATGGGTCAGGGTAATGGACTGGCCAATCAGCGGATTAAGCGCCACGCGCTCCTCTCCCAAAGCCAGTTGGTAGGCGACCGGTGTTTCCAGGGCCGCCGGCATCTTTACCAGGGTGCCGGTTATGCTGCTCATTGTTCACATTCTGGGTTATGGACGACAGGGGTACTTTAACAGCCAGGACACCAAGGCGCATCTGTTGCGGCTAAGCTGATAGCAGTACCCGAATAGCCATCCCAATTGCAATAAACAGGGAGACCACTTATGGCCGTAGCGCAATACCATTATCCCCGCCTGACCCATATCGCCCTGCATGTGGCCGATATCGACGCCTGTATCCGCTTTTATGGTGAGTTTTGCGGCATGATTGAGACGCACCGACGGGAGCTACCCCAGCAAACCATCGTCTGGCTTGCGGAGCCGGGCCGGGAAAGCGAGTTTATCTTCGTATTGATGAACGGCGGCCAGGATCTGCAACTGGCAGACAACGACTATCGCCACTTCGGCTTCGCCCTGCCCAGCAGGAAAGCGGTGGACATCATCGCCGAACGGGCAAAACGGGCCGGCTGCCTGATCTGGCCGCCGCGGGATGAACCTTTCCCGGTCGGCTATTACTGCGGCGTTAAGGATCCCAACGGCAATTATGTGGAGTTCAGCTACGGCCAGCCGCTGGGCGAGCCCCCCGTTTAAGCATCTCCGCGTGTCAGGGGCATATCCGCTACCTCCGTCTTCGGATGCTCGACGGCAAAATCCACCTGCGCATCGGTCGTGATCTGCTGCACCAGCACCGGCTCCCCCGCCTCGTTGAAGCGCACATAACCGATGCCGGCCTTGTTGAGCAAGCGCGCCCCTCGTGCGGCACCGGCCGGTGGATGGGGGGTAATCTCCATCCGGCGACGGCGGGTAAACCAGTTCAATGGCGAACGGGGGGCATAGAGCCAGCGGTTGAGCCTGTCCAGCACGTCCAACAGGCGCCCGGGAAACTCGTTCTTCAGACCACTGCTGGTTATCTGCCAGATATGGGGGTCATGCTCACGAAACCGGATGCGGATGTCGTACATGAACGAATAATGGACATCACCGGAGAGGATCACGAAATTGCCCGGGGTACGGGTATGGCGAAATATATTGAGGATCACATTGGCGGTCCCCGGATGAGCCATCCAGTTTTCCGCATCCACCAGCAGCGGTTTGCCCAGCCAGGTGAAGATCTTCTGGATCACCTCGATAAGCTTGACCCCGAATACCGGTGTGGGCGAGATCAGCACTACCGCATCATGGTGCAGCAATTCCCCCTGCAGCTCGGTCAGGGCTTCCCAGTCCATCAGCCCGGAGGGACTGCCCAGGTTGCGCTCGACCCGCCAGCGCCGGGTGCGGGTATCCAGCACCAGCAGCTTGGGGGTGGTCGGCAGGCTATAGTGCCATTGCTGAAAGCTCAGCAGGTGATCGATCAGCGCATCCTGATGTCGGCTGTCTGGCTTTTTCACCCAGTCCTGCATCAACTGCATGGGCTTGCCGGCGAAGGCATCCGGATTATTGCCCCACCCCTGACAGAGAAAATAACCAACCAGGGCGTTGCCGATGATCCGCCGGGAAAAAGGATTCCCATAGGCGCTTTCCTCCCAGGCGGCGCTCAGGTTCCAGTCATCGGTGACATCATGATCGTCGAAGATCATCAGGGTCGGTAGGTGGGCCAGCAGTCGTCGAACCCGGGGCAGGCCCGCCACAAAACGGCTCAGGTGCCGCCGCTCTTGTTGATAACGTGCCCGCTGTTCGTCCGACAACGGCGGTTGCCACTCGGACAGCCCCAGCCAGGGCACCGGCGACCACACCAGTAAATACATGGCCATCACTTCTGCCAGGGTGATCAGGTGGTTGTCGGCACTGCTGGTGGTAAAAATCGGCTTGCGCGCTCCGCCGAAGAAGCGTTTCTGCAGGGGCACATTCGCCTTGGTATGAGGCAACAGCTCATCGCGCCCGTAATAGTTCTGCGAACTGGCAAACAGCTCGTCGCTGTCGGCCACCAGGGCCCCATGCAGGGTTTCCGGATACAGCCCCAGTTCGGCGATCAGCTGGTGAATGGCCGTTATGGTGGGCCCCGCCACATCGTCCGCATAAATCTGATCACCGCTCAGCATCAGCACCGCAGGCCAGGACAGAGGCTCGGCATAGTGCTGCTGCAACCAGTGATCGGCGGCGACCAGGCCATCCTCTGCCGGATAATGCGGCTTGCGGCAGGATCCGTGCAAGATGCCGTCCAACCGGCTGCGAATAACAAAATGGGGCAGGCTTTCACCCTCGTAGCAGAGTTCGGGCGCCCATTCGCCGATTCCGCACCAGTCATTGCCTTGCTGTCGCCATTGCAGATCATAACCAATGGGCACATCACAGGGCAGCGGTGTCGCCAGGGCAATATCGAGCAGCTGCAGATAACAATGCTCGCCGACGGGCAGCTGTTGTTGCTCCGCACTCAATACCAGGGTAACGGGCTCGGCGTCGGCGGCCGTCAGCAGTAAACGAAACTCAAGCGGGCAGCGGCTGGCCAGCCACAGCACCAATCGCTCCTGGCTCAGCCTTCGCAGTATCGGACCGGCCAGGATCCGGCTGCCGATGTCGGGGTCTGATGTCTTGTTCATCGTGAGATAGTAACCACTGGACCTGCCAATTGGAATCAGAGCTGATTTCGGCTGCGCCGACATTCGACACCAACTGGAAACGTCGGGCCATTAGCTTATCGGTGGCGCCGGCAAGTTCATTTCTCTACTATGAGCACATCATTCCGCCGGAAGCTTTTTCTCATGCGCGACAAGCTGGAACAACGCTCTTTTCTGTTTATGCTGATGCTGGTCACCCTGCTGTTCGGCATCGTGTTGGAACCCTTCTGGGGCGCGATATTCTGGTCCTGTGCCATCAGCATCATTTTCTATCCGTTGCAGCTGCGATTGTTAGCGAAGCTGGGCAACAGGCCCAATACGGTTTCCCTGCTGACCCTGCTGGCCAGCGTGGTGATAGTAGTGCTGCCGGTACTGCTGATCGCCGGCTCCTTTGTCCAGGAAGGCGTCGCCTTCTATCAACGCATCGATCGGGGCGAGATCAGTCCGGCCCGCTTCCTGGAAGAAATACGCATCGCCTTCCCCCTGTTGCCCGAGTTACTGGAGCGATTCGGCATTGATCTGGAAAATATCCGCCAGAAACTGGCCGAGGCGGCGGTTGCGGCCAGCCGGCTGCTGGCGCAGAAAACCTTCACCGCCGGCCAGAGTACACTGAGCTTCATCGTCAATGTGGTGCTGATGCTCTATCTCACCTTCTTCCTGCTGCGGGACGGGCACCAACTGACCGAGCTGCTGGTCAAGGCCCTGCCCCTGGGGGACGAGCGGGAACGCATGCTGTTCAAGAAGTTTTCCGAGGTCATCCGCGCCACCGTCAAGGGCAATATACTGGTAGCCATGGCACAGGGGGCCCTGGGCGGTTTTATCTTCTGGTTGCTGGATATTCCCAGCCCCCTGCTGTGGGGCGTGGTGATGGCATTTCTATCACTGATCCCGGCGGTAGGGGCCGGGCTGGTCTGGCTGCCGGTGGCCATCTATCTGTATGCCAAGGGCGACTGGATAGCCGCCACTATCCTGATGGCTTACGGTGCCCTGGTGATAGGACTGGCGGATAATGTGCTGCGCCCTCTGCTGGTTGGCCGGGATACCAAGCTGCCGGACTATGTGGTGCTGTTTTCCACCCTGGGCGGAATCAGCCTGATGGGCATCAACGGCTTTGTTATCGGGCCGCTGATCGCCGCCCTGTTTATGGTGTTCTGGGGGATCTTCATGCGTGAATTCAACGTCACCCCCTAGAAGCTCTGGAGCAGGCTCATCATCTCCGGTGCCCGGCGGGTTTCCAACCCCGCTCGGTCCGGGCTTGCTAACCACCGGCACCCAGACCATCCAACTGCTCTGGACCTGCCAGTAAATCCCCCATGGTACGGGAAGAGCGCCATAGATAGGCCGGCCCCAGTTCAATAGCATACTCCCTCGCCTGCAGATTCGGCTCCTGGCGGTGTGCGCCGATGACCTGCTGCCGGAAACCATGACACACCTGAAACAGCCACTAACGTCCCCGATTATCAGGGGATGTAATGGATAGCATTGCTACCCGGGGGTATCGACAAAAAGGGGGCATATTTTCATGCCCCCTTTACTATCGATTCCCTGACCTTCGCAGGGCCGCTACTGTTAATCCAGTTTCAGTTCCAGATGAACGCTGTCGTCGAAATAATACTCGTCACAGTTGTTGCCGGGCCCGGCTCTGTCGACGACCAGGAATTCATCATTGTCGGTCAGCGCCAATACCGGGTGGTGCCACACTCCCCTATGGTAGTTGACGCCCTGACGGCCGCTGGCACGGAAGACGCGCACCGCGGCAGGATCAACCTGATAGGGGCCAGCCGGTGCGACAACCAACAGGTACTCGTTGCCGAACAGGGGGATAAACGCCTGGGAACCAAAGGGATGACGTTCCAGCATGCCGATCCGCAGGGGATATTCGAGGGGGGTTGCACGGAAGATACTGATGATTCCCTCTCCCTGCTGGTCGGTCTGTACCTCGGCCAGACGATGATAACGACGGGTTGAACCCTTGTTGATCATAAAGTAGTCACGCCCCTCCGATTCGATAACATCACCGAACGGCGCAAACGCTTCCTTGGTCAGCGGCTCTATGGCCAGCGTCTTGTTATACATGCTTTTCTCCGACTCAAAGGGCTTGAATTAAGGGTTCAGCCGCTTCTCAGTTTACAGCCAACGCCAAGGCCCGGTCATGCCGGGCCTCTGTTTTTCATGATGTGCCTGACTGTATTACAGATCGAGCAGGCGGAACAGCGCTATCTTGTTGATTTCGTTAAGAGCACGCTCAAACTCGGTATCGTAGTCATGATGGATACGTTCTTCGAAGGCCGCCAGGATCTGATGCCGGTTTGACCCTTTCACCGCCATGATAAAGGGGAACTGGAACTTGGCCTTATAGGCGTCGTTCAATTCGGTAAAACGGACAAACTCCTCGGCGGTGCACTGGTCGATACCCGCCCCGGCCTGCTCATTGGTAGAGGCCTTGGTAAGCTTGCCTTCGACCGCCGCCTTGCCGGCCAGGTCCGGGTGGGCGTTGATCAGGTCCAGCTGGGCCTGCTTGCTGGCACCGGCCAGGATACGCATCATGGCGGCATGCAACTGTTCTATCTCGTCATGCTCGGTATTCAGCCCCTGATCGAAAGCCTGCTCGGCCACCCAGGCAGAATGCTCGTAAATATCGCCGAACACGGCGACAAAATCGGCCCGGCCCATGGTACTGGGAGTACAGGTCTTGAACTGACTCATTATTTTGCTCCCTGATAAGGATGATACTCATGCCAGTGCCTGGCGATATCGATCCTGCGGGTAAACCACACCCGATCGTGGCTGCGGGCATACTTGATAAAGCGCTCCAGGGCGGCCATCCGGGCGGGACGGCCCAGCAGGCGACAATGCATGCCGATGGACAGCATCTTGGGTGACTCGGCCCCTTCTTCATAGAGCACATCGAAGGCATCTTTCAGATACTGGTAGAACTGCTCACCGCTGTTGAACCCCTGGGGGGTGGCAAAGCGCATATCGTTGGTATCCAGGGTATAGGGGATCACCAGGTGGCCCTTGCCGTTATTGTCGACCCAATAGGGCAGGTCATCGGCGTAGGAGTCGGAGTCATACATAAAGCCCCCCTCTTCCATTACCAGCTTACGAGTGTTGGGGCTGTCGCGCCCGGTATACCAGCCCAGGGGACGCTGTCCGCAGACCCGCTCGATAATGTCGACCGCTTCTCGCAGTTGCTGGCGCTCCTGCTCTTCATCCATCCACTGATAAGTGATCCATTTGAGGGCATGGGAACAGATTTCATGGCCTTCCTGTACGAAGGCCTTGGCCACTTCAGGATAGCGTTCTATGGCGGTGGCCACGGCAAAGATGGTGAGCGGAATGTCGTATTTCTTGAACAACCGCAACAGACGCCAGACGCCGGCACGGCTGCCATATTCATAGACAGACTCCATACTCATATGGCGGACGTCCTCGAAGGGCACGGCACCTGGCAGCTCGGACAAAAAGGCCTCGGACTCACCGTCACCATGCAACACGTTGCGCTCACCACCCTCTTCATAATTCAATACAAAAGAGATAGCGACACGCGCATTACCCGGCCATTGTGGGTGGGGAGGGTTAGCTCCATACCCGATGAGATCACGGGGATATTCGGCATTTTTACTCATCGGAGAACTCCTTGAAACTTGAGGCTAAATTAGCAGTTGCAACCAAAACAGCGAGAGCTCATTGGCTATCTTACTTCACTAAATTGTACACAATAAAATTAACCAATGTAAATAAACAGTTTTGTTTTTGTATCGAAGCACTCCTCTATATCCTTGCTTTAGCATGTCAAAGCAAAGACAATCCATTTCGATCAAGATACCAATAGCTTTTAACACAGCTTCATAGCTGTGTTGTACACATTTTCGTTAATTTAATGTAGACGAGCTATTTTATTTTGATATAAAGTTAATTTGTCGCCGCCACGCGGTGGTGATGTCACCTTAAGCATGAAAATGCGCTAACACACAAGGTAACGAATCATGGGAAGACTAACCACACACGTACTGGATACCGCCAAAGGATTGCCCGGCTCCGACATCAAGGTCGAGTTGTACCGGGTTGAAGGTGAACAGACCCAGCTGCTGAACACGGTTTATACCAACAGCGATGGCCGTACCGATGCTCCCATCCTGGCCGACGAGGACTATGTCACCGGCAAGTATCAGCTGGTATTCCACACCGCCAGTTACTTCCATAAGCAAGGCATCCGGCTGCTGGAGCCCGCCTTTCTGGACGATGTCGTGATCCGTTTTGGCCTGGTCGCCGAAGAAGATCATTATCACGTCCCGCTGCTTATTTCCCCCTACAGCTACTCGACTTATCGGGGCAGCTAACGATCATATCCGGCTAAATCCAAGCGATGCCGCCGCCGCAGGACAGCTGCCGCGGCATCGTAGGCCGGTGCCATATCGAAAATATTTGAGGACTTTAAGGTCATGGAAAACGTCAATAACGAGTCAACCAATCAGGAAGCGCTGCCGCAAGGCGAGAGCGGAGGCCTGCTCGACAAATGGTTCAAGCTGGGTGCCCACGGTACCACGGTAAAGACTGAACTGGTGGCGGGATTAACCACCTTCATCACCATGGCCTACATTATTTTCGTTAACCCCAATATCATGGCCGCCTCGGGCATGGATGCCGGCGCCGTATTTGTCGCCACCTGCATCGGCGCCGCCGTCGCCACCCTGTTTATGGGCCTGTACGCCAACTGGCCGGTCGGCCTGGCCCCGGGTATGGGTCTGAACGCCTTCTTTGCCTTTACCGTGGTCGGTGAAATGGGCTACAGCTGGGAAGTCGCCCTGGGAGCCGTGTTCTGGTCCGGCGTCATCTTCACCGCCATGAGTTTCTGGAAAATCCGTGAATGGGTACTGGATTCCATTCCCGAATCCCTGCGTTATGCCATGACCGCCGGTGTCGGCCTGTTCCTGGGGCTGATCGGCCTGAAGACCGCCGGCATAGTGGTAGACAACCCGGCCACCCTGGTGACCCTGGGCGACTTCACCAAGCCCAGCGCACTGCTGGCCGCCGTCTGTTTCCTGACCATCTCGATACTGGTACACCGCAAGGTATTCGGTGCCGTACTGATCGGGGTAATGAGCGTGACCCTGATCGGCCTGTTTATGGGCATAGTGGAATACAACGGCATCTTCGCCATGCCACCGAGCATTGAGCCCACCTTCCTGAAGCTGGATATCATGGCCGCCCTGGATATCGGCATGATCACCGTGATCCTGGCTTTCCTGTTCGTCAATATGTTCGACACCGCCGGCACCCTGATGGGCGTGGCCGAGCGTGCCAACCTGCGCCGGCCCGATGGCTCGATCGAAGGGTTGAAAAAATCCCTGAAGGCAGACAGCGCCTCCTCCGTGATCGGCACCTTTGTCGGTTGTCCGCCGGTAACCAGCTATGTGGAAAGCGCCGCCGGCGTGGCCGCCGGAGGCCGTACCGGCCTTACTGCGGTTACCGTGGCCCTGCTGTTCCTGCTGTCCATGTTCCTGGCCCCGCTGGCCGGCATGATACCGCCCTACGCCACTGCAGGAGCCCTGATATTCGTGGCCTTCGCCATGATGGGCAGCCTGGCCAGGATAGAGTGGGACGACTTTACCGAGATGGCCCCAGCAGCGGTCACCGCCCTGATGATGCCGCTGACCTTCTCCATTGCCAACGGCATCGCCATGGGCTTTGTCACCTATACGGTGCTGAAAATGGCCACCGGCCACCCGCGGGATGTATCGCTCAGCGTCTATGCCCTGAGCGCCATCTTTATCGCCAAGTTCGTGTTTATGTGAATCATCCTCTCAACAACCTAAAAACGATCCGCCTGCTGACGCTGTAACAAAGCCCGCAGGCGGATCGGTTTAAGTGGCTTGTGGACCACAGGGTAACCTAATGACTGAATGTGACGCAGCTGCTCCGGCTCGGTATCCCCCGTCACAATTACAGCGGGGATCTCGCATTTGAAGTGCCGGCTTAAGCACGCGATGACGTCGGTTCCCTGTGTCCCTGCCTGCAGATGATAGTCGGCCAAAATAAAGTCCGGGCAATGAGGCAAACGACTGGCCTGCTCCAAAGAGGCGGCCAGATCGACCCTGTATCCCCATCCCTCCAGCAAGGTGGCAGTGGCATGCAGGTTGTCCGGTTCATCATCGATCACCAGTACCCGCAGATCAAATGCATTGTGCTCAACGGGGGGGACCGGAATGCAGGGAACCGATTCTGCCTGTGAGGAGCCATGCAGCGGCACCAGTACCCGGAACAAGGAGCCGCGCCCAACCACGGAGCGTACCTCAATCTTATGCTCCAGCATCTGGCTGAGCCGGTTGGCAATCGACAGCCCAAGCCCCAGTCCCTGTCGCCGTACCTGCCCGACCTCCAGCTGGCGAAATTCACCAAACATCACTTCCAGCTGCTCTTCGGGAAAGCCGATGCCGGTATCCCACACTTCCAGTGCCAGCTGGCGGCCCTGTATACGAGCCGCCACCAGCACGCCGCCATGATCGGTATATTTAATGGCATTGCCAATCAGATTACGCAGGACCCGTCCCAGCATGGCCGGATCGCTCCAGGTACAGTAAGGACTGTGTCTGACCCTGAAGCTCAGGCTTTGACGATGCGCCTGGGGAGCAAACTCGCGCTCCATCGCCTTCAGGAAGGTATCCAGCTCCAGCCTTTGTGGTTGTGGCCGAAGCACGCCCGCATCCAGGCGGGACACGTCCAACAGGGAGTCAAACAAGCTCTGCATGGTCTGCAGGCAGGAGTCGATATCCTGCAGCAACTCACGCTCGGAAGGATGCCGCAGGCGCCCTTCCAGGGCCCCGAGCAGGATCCCCATGGCATGTAGCGGCTGACGCAGATCATGACTGGCCGCGGCCAGAAAGCGGGACTTGGCCTGGTTGGCCTGTTCCGCAGCCAGGGCGGCCGCATGCTCACGCCGCTCCGCTTCCTTGATCTCTGTGATGTCGGTGTAGATCCCCACGGTGCCACCATCACGGGTACGACGCTCCCGCGCCTGTAACCAGCGGCCGTCATGGTTCTTGACCTCGAATGACCCTTTCCCCTGCCGGTGCATCTCCATACGCCGTTTCCGATAAGCGGCGGGGGACTCGGGCACGTTCTCGATTTCGTTGAAGCTGATCACCCGGCCGGTACGGATATTCTGCTCCACCAACTCGGAAAACCTGACCCCGGGGCGGACCTTGTCCGGCTCCATGAATTGCAGCGGATACTTGCGGTTGCACAATACCAGTCGATCATCCGCATCCCAGTACACGAAGGCTTCCGCTATGTTTTCTATCGCATCCAGTAACCCGCCGGCCTGGCTGCTAAGCAGCTCCCACACCTCGGGGCTCGCGAGCTCCTGCAGAAAAGAGGTCAGTGAAGCCTGTTCCGAGTTATGGTCTGCATCTATCTTGTTCATGGGCCTGGTTCCTTGTTAACCGAGTGTCATGGCCAGCAATCGTGCTATATCGGCGGCATCCGCGTCGCGAGCATGACCAACCTGAAAAAAAGGAATGCCCAGGCTTTCAGCCCCGGCACCGTCTGTGACCGGGTTGTCGCCAATCATCAAGCTGAATTCCGCTCTGGCACCGGCTCGGACCAGGGCCGCTTCAAACAATGCCGGCTGTGGTTTGCCCAGTACCTGATGGTCCAGCTGTGGCACCGCGGCCCGGAACATGGCCAGCAGGCTGCCGGTTTCCGGCACCGGTTCGCCCTGCCAATCCGGATGGGTCAAATCCGGGTTGGCCACCAGCAGGGGGACACCGCGACTGAGGTGCTTTATCGCCTGCGCCAGGCGGGCATAGGTCAGGTCCAGATCACGGGTCAGCACCACACAGGCGGGATTCTCATCATCCAGCGTTGTACCCAGTGTAGCGGCGTAATGTTGCAGTTCAGTGCGCGCCAGCAACATCAGGGGCTGATGTGGAAAATGTTGCCGGGCGGTATGCAGGGCCAACTCTCCGGCGAGAACCATCCGCTCGGCCGGAATCGACAGCCCGAGCATCGCCAGCCAGGCGGCGAGCTCCCCGGCACTGTGACTGGAGTTATTGGACACCAGATAGAGGCGCTCCCCGGCCATCTCGATCAGGCGCTCGGCCCCCGGCAGTGCCCGACCACTGGCGATCAGACAGCCGTCCATATCCACCAGGACGGCCTCCGCCGAGGCGACCCGTTCGGCAACGGTAACGATGTCAGGTGCCAGTTTCATATTCATTATCCCTCCATTTCAATGACATGTCAGTCATGGGCACATTCGGTCCAGCCAGTTCAACCACTTACTGCTGATCGCATTCGGGCTCGTCACCCGGCATAAAACGTGCTGACATGTCCATGAACTCATGGTCGTGGATCACCACCTGGTCCCGGTCTAGCAGGGCCACCGCATAAGCCGGCGGCTCATGATTGAAGGCCAGCCGATCCGGCGTAGTCAGATCCAGCACCACCTGATGATTCATACTGCGCAGGGTGGAAAAGCCGATGCCCGCCCAGGTACCGTGGATGGGCCTGTGATAATGCCCGAAGAATAAATGTCTGACCCGGCCGTGCGCCTTCAGCAGCGCTTTGAGCGCCGCCGCATCTTCGCAATCGAGCCCGATCTGATCCATGGCCTTGATGCCGGTGGCAAAGGGGGCATGATGCATAAACAGATAGACGTCCCCCGGAGCCTGCTCCAGCTGCAGGGCCAGCCAGTCACGCCGCTTTGCACAGTAGGCACCGGCATGGGTACCATTCTTGACACTGTCCATAAAGATCAGAGTTCCGGCTTCGGTGTGCGTTACCGACTGAACGAAACCATGCTCATCCCTACCCAGCTCGGGAAATTGCCGACAAAGCCGTTCACGGTGATCGTGATTACCGATCACCAGCTGACAGGGTATCCGCAGCTGTCCAATAAGCGTTTGCAACAGTTCAAATGCAGCCGGATCTCCTCTGTGGGTCAGATCACCGGTAATCACACAGAGGGCAGCATCGCCGTGTTCTTCATTAATGGAATCGATACAGGCCTGCAGCCTCTCTTCCGGGCTCTGCCCATAGAGTGACTCGCCGGGCAAACACAAATGAGTATCGGTAAAGTGGATCAGTTTCATGCTGTTCTCGGTCGTTGATAGGCCCCACGAGGGGCATTGTTAATAATCAGCCCGGGAAAAGGTTCCATACCTACCCGAGCCAACTGACTTATTAAGGAGCTGTCCAATCAGCGGGGCAGTAACTGCTGAACATCACTGGCCATCTCCGCCAGAACCGCCGTCGGCTCTCCGGCACGATTGCCACTGGCGATGGACTGCATATGGTCATGGATTACTTGGGTGATCTTCAGGCCATTCTTGCCCGGGAAGGCATACCAGTCAGCCATCAGCGGCAGCTGCTTGACCGCCGTGTAATGATTCGGGTGGGTGGCATAGAAATCCTGAAGATATTGCTCGTTGGCTTTCTTGTTCGGGGGCATGTAGCCGGTGGTCTCTGCGACAATGGCAGCCCCCTTGCCGGAAGTGGCGAACTTGATAAACTGCCAGGCAGCCTGCTGCTTCTCCTTGTCCTTGGTCAACATGACCACCGCATTGCCCCCTGCCGGTAAGGCGCCGCCTTCGGTCACCCCTGGAAAAGCATGGGTTTTCATCTCGAAGCGATCCCCGATCATGGACTCGGCATTGGTGACATTCGAGGTCGAGTAGAACCACATGCCTGCCTTGCCGGAATAGAACGCCTGCTGCCCGTCCGCCTGAGAATAGTTGCGCATGCCCCCCTCATTGACGAAGCGGGCAAAGGTATTCATCGCCCACTGTCCCTCTTTTCCGTTAAAAGCGACCTCCTTTTCGTCCGCGGACAACATGGCCCCTCCCCTGGAGAAGACCGGCGCCTGCCACAGCCAGTTGCCGGTAATCTGCCAGCCATACACCATGCCGGTGATGTCTTCACCCAGGGCATCAATCTGACGCGACAGCTCGATAACCTGATCCCAGTTCTGGGGCAGCCTGCTTTCATCCCAGCCGGCCTGGCGCACCAGGTCCATGTTGTAGTAGGCGATCGGCAGGGAAACGGCAAACGGCAAGCCGTATACCTGCTGTTCATGGGTACCTATGTCCAGCATTGCCTGGTGGTAACCATCCCGGGCGAAGTCGGCTTCTTCGGCGATAAAGGGCTCGAGGGAAACGGCGATATCCCGCTCCACCAGGATGCGCAGTCGGTTCAGCCCCTGAAAGGACACATCGGGCAGACGCTGGGTAATGGCTTCACGCAGTACTTTTTGGGTACCATCCTCGTAGTTTTCGTAAGGGGCGCGGAATGTCAGCTTGATGTCCGGATGCTGGGCTTCAAACTCCTGCTGGATCTGCTCAAAGGTTTGTTTGAACGAACCACCGTAGGGGTATTGCACCACCAGCTCGGTGGCCGCCAGGGCCGAACCCGACAGGGACAGGGCGCCAGCGGCAAGCAGTGGTTGCAGGCATTTCAGTTTCATGGTGTTGCTCCGTATCAATGGAAATAATGGTTTTTAAAAGCTATTTCATGCCCGACAGCGTGATGCCTTCGATAAAGCGTTTCTGAGCCAGCAGGAAGGCCAGCACCAAAGGCGCAATAACCAGAGTGGCCGCCGCCATCAGGGGACCGTAGTCATTGCCGGTGTCATCGTTACGAAAGCTCACCAGGCCCAGCGGTGGGGTGTAGTAATCAGGCGAGTTGAGTACGATCAGTGGCCAGAAATAGTCATTCCAGTGGGCCACAATTGAGAAGATGCCAAACGAGATCAGCGCGGGAATGGCGGTGGGCAGCATCACCCGCCAGACAATGGCAAACTCGCTGAAACCGTCCATGCGGGCGGCATGGATCAAATCATCCGGCACCGTCATAAAAAACTGCCGCATCAGGAAGATGCCAAACACCGAAATGGAGAATGGCGCGATCAGGGCGGTGTAGCTGTCCAGCCAGCCGAACTGGTACATCAGCAAGTACCAGGGAATGGAAACCGCATGAGGCGGGATCAACAGACACAGCATAACAGCCCCAAACAGCACCTTTCGTCCCCGAAACTGCAGCTTGGCCAGGGCATAAGCCGCCGGTACCGCCACGCTGACCTGACAGAGGAAAATCGCTACGGTCACAATCAGGCCATTGAGCATAAACTGCAGCAAGGGCACACGGCTCAGGGCCTCGCGGTAGTTTTCCAGCAGATACCACTGCTCCGGTAACCAGCGCAGCTCAGCGCTGAAGATCTCCGTCGGTGGCTTGAAGGACGTCAGCAACATCCAGATAAAGGGAAGCAGCATGACAAGGGCACCACAGAGCAGCAGCAGATGGCGCAGCAGGCGGAATATCAGGGAAGCTTGCCGGTTCATGAGTAATGTACCTTGCGTTCGATAAAGCGGGTTTTAATCAGGGTCAGCAGCAGCACAAAGAACAGGAACACCACTGTCACCGCTGCCGCATAACTGGTGCGAAAATATTCGAAGGCCTCGGTGTACATGGTGTAGAGCAGCACCTCGGATGCCTTGTTCGGGCCGCCACGGGTCAGCACCTGAACCGTATCGAATACCTGGAAGGCCTTAATGGAGGTGATCACCACCACAAACAGGGTAATGGGCCCCAGCATGGGCCATGTCACCAGGCTGAAGCGCTGCCATACCGAACTGGCACCGTCCATTTCCGCCGCCTCGTAAAGGTGGCGAGGTACCGCCATCAGCCCAGAGAGAAACAGCACCATATTAAAGCCCACCTGCTGCCAGATGCCGATGCCGCACAGCACATACAGCACCAGGTCCGGATCCTGCAGCCAGTTGGGCCCCTTGATACCGACTTCCTTCAGCAAGAGGTTGAGCAGACCAAAATCAGGGTGCAGGATCACCTGCCAGACGATGGACATGGCGATCAGGGTGGCCATCACCGGCAGGAAATAGACCGCCCGGTAGAAGCCCTTGCCATATTCTCCCGCCTCGATCAGCATGGCAGTCCCCAGGCCAAGAAAGATGGAGCCCGGCACCACGATGGCCACATAGATGATGGTGTTCTTCAGGGAGCGCCAGAAGGTGTCATCACCGAACATCTCCTGATAATTGGCCAATCCCACCCACGCCAGGCTGTCCATCCCCAGCTGCCAGTCGGTAAACGACAGCAGCAGCACCGCCAGCAAGGGGCCAAGCAGAAACAACACCATAAGGGCGGCGGCAGGAGTCGACAGCAGCCAGCCGACCCGGCGCTGATGCGCGTCGGCACCACCGCCGCGACAGACAGTATGCTCAGGCGATGCGGCGCTGATACTGTTCATCGGCAGCCTCCCTGTTGATCCTGGTGGCGTCAATGCGTTGGCCAGCGGAATCGAATACCAGGGCCTGATCCAGCTTGAGCCGTATGCCCACCGACATCTCCAGGGCCAGTCCCTGTCCCTGTTCCACGCCACACCGCACCACCAGCGGCGCCGCGAGTTCCGCCACTGATACATGGACAAAATACTCGCCGCCCATGTTCTCCAGATAGGTCAGTCTGCCGCTCAGCTCACCCCCTTCAGTCGCACAGATGACAGCGCTTTCCGGCCTGATCCCCAGGGTCACAGACTCACCGACGCCGACATCGGTACTGACGGGTAGCAGATGACCGGCCAGTGCTACTCGACCACAAAGAGATACGGTGGCCGGTAACAGGTTGATCTTGGGGCTGCCGATAAACTCGGCCACCCGCACATCGACCGGATTGCGGTAGATTTCATCCGGGGTATCCACCTGCAGCAGCTCACCATCCATCATCAATGCGACCCGGTCGGACATGGTCATGGCCTCCGCCTGATCATGGGTCACATAGATAAAGGTGCTACCCAGCTGGCGGTGCAATTGGGCAATTTCGGAACGCATATGTACCCGGAGCTTGGCATCCAGGTTG
This sequence comes from Zobellella maritima, assembly GCF_003075035.1. Lineage (GTDB taxonomy): Bacteria > Pseudomonadota > Gammaproteobacteria > Enterobacterales > Aeromonadaceae > Oceanimonas > Oceanimonas maritima. The sequence goes on from NZ_QCZE01000001.1 coordinate 2,443,747, forward strand.
GACAGCGGCTCATCCATCAGGAAAGCCGCCGGGCTGCGGACCATGGCCCGGCCCAGGGCAACGCGCTGCCGCTGGCCCCCCGACAACTCGCCCGGCTTGCGCTGCAGAAGGTGTTCAATCTGCAACAGGGAAGACACCTCGGCGACCTTTTCTTCGATCTCTTCTGCCAGCGCAGCGCTACCCGGCAGCCTGCGTCCAATCAGCGGCAGGCGCTGGAACCAGCTGCCGTTGCGCATCCGCAACGGGGTAGCAATGTTGTCGAAAACCGTGAGGTGCGGATAAAGCGCGTAGGACTGAAACACCATCGCCAGGTTACGCTCCTTGGGTCTCAGCTCGTCCACCACCTGTTCGCCTATTTGTATATGGCCGCCGGTCTGGGATTCCAGCCCGGCAATGATGCGCAGTAAGGTCGATTTGCCACAGCCGGATGGACCGATCAGAGTCATGAACTCGCCATCGCGAATGGTCAGCTCAATCTCTTTAAGGACCGAGGTCTGGCCAAATGCCTTGCGCAGGCGGTTGATGCTAATTTGTGCCAAAGCATGCTCCTCAAACGTCTTGTGTTGTTACGGTTGAGGTTCACGATAAGCCGGGAAAATGACAGTTTTATTATAAAAATAACTTTAAAATCATATACTTATGCACACGACAAAGAGTACATAAGTACTTTTTCACTTGCCTGGGTACTGATAACAAGCCCGATAAAACGGCAGCTAATGCACAGCACCTTGCTCTAACCCGTTGCTCTATTTGTGAATTGTATTCCGCTCACTTGCAATAAAAGTGTCTTGCAGAAAGGGTACTTTGGTACCTGTAGCGAGGAGACAAATACCACCATGAAAGTACTTTTGGCCGATGATCATGAGCTGATCCGCAAGGGGTTACGCCAACTTATCGAATACCATCTTGCGGAGTTGAATGTGCAGGAGTCTGCTTCCTTGCCCGCGACCATGGCGCGGTTGAGCGATGATGCCGATATCAGCCTGGTATTGTTGGATTTGCACCTGCCGGGGGCCATCGGCCTTGAAGGGATGAAGCAGTTACTGTCTCACTTCCCTGGAGTCGCCATCGTCCTGGTCTCTTCCGATGACACCCCCGAGACTATTATCACTGCCATCCGTCAGGGGGCTTCCGGTTATATCCCCAAATCCACCTGCAATCAGGTACTGATCAAGGCACTGGAGCTGGTGATTGCCGGTGGCGTCTATCTCCCGCCACACATATTGCAGTCCGGCAATACAGGCTCACCACCGACAACATATGCTGACAGCCTCGCCCCGGATCGGCCGGAATTAACAGGACTGACCCGGACGCAACACAGGATCCTCGGGCTACTTGCCCAGGGGCTGGGTAACAGGGAGATAGCAGATCAAAGTGGTCTCGCATTACAGACGGTAAAGAACCAAGTCAGCCGCATATTGCATGTCTTGCAACTGGAGAGCCGCGCGGCGGTAGCGGCTTATATGAACAGACAACAACGGCCATGCTCTTAATTAAGTTTGGTCAGAGCAGGGGGACAGGGACCTTTTTCCTGCCGACATCAACATATCCACAAAACGTCGCAACACGGGGCTGATGTCCTCTTTCAGCCAGGCCGCCTCGGTCACCACTGTCGCACTGGTACCGGTCAGCGGCAACATCACCACCCCGGTACGCATATAGTTGCTGGCGCATTCCAGATGAATGGTAATGCCGATATTGGCACTGATCAGGCCGAACATCCCTTCGCTGTTATAGGCTTCCTGCACTATGAGCGGCTGAAAACCGGCCTGCAGACAAAGCGCATCCAGATGCCGGCGGAAATGTTGCCAGCGGGACATCACTCCCACCACAAATGGCTCATCGGCCAGTTCGTGAATATCCACTGACGCTTGCCCGGCCAGCGGATGCCGCTCGGGCAGTACCGCCACAAAACGATCCACTTGTACCGGCTGATGCTCGATGGCCTCGCTGTGCAACGGGCTGGTTAAAAAGGCGATGTCGATTTTACGGCAGGCCAGCGCCTCCAGCTGATCCTGGGTCGAACCATAGATCAGTTCGATGGCGATATCCGGATAATGCCGACGAAAGGTATCGAGCAAACCGGGCAACACGCCGGTAATGGCGAAATCCGTATAACCAATGGCGAGACGTCCCAGATCACCTTTGGCCGCCTTCTGGGTCTGGCGTACCGTTTCCTCCAGATCTGCCAGCAACAGGCTACAACCGTCAAGAAACACGGCCCCGGCCGCGGTCAGTTCGACACGCCGGTTGTTCCGGTCGAAAAGACTGACTCCCAGTTGATGCTCCAGCAGCTGAATGCCGCGGCTCAGCGCCGGCTGGGCAATAGCCATATTGTCAGCGGCCTGACGAAAGTTCAGGGTCTCGGCTACTGCCATAAACTGGCGGATTTGCCGCAGTTCCACACGCATGGTGATACCTAAATGTTATCAATTGGTAAGGCAACAGTATTATACAAGTTAACACTGCTTCTCTAGTTTAGGAACTGCGCCTGATCGCCAGGATCAGGCATTGGTCGGCCGCTATACCCGGCCGGCATGGATGATAACCGGAGCCTGGTGCTTCGGTAAGATACGGAGTTCGCTATGGAAAGCTCGTTTCACGGTGTAATCGCATTTGCCCTGCTGGCCGGCATGCTGGTGATCGGCAGCCTGCTGAGAAAATATATTCCCTTGTTAAGACATTCACTGGTCCCCGCCAGTATTATCGGCGGCCTGCTGGGTTTCAGCTTGCTATCTTTCGACCTGCTCCCCGGCTTCGGTGCCGGTGATTTTACCACCCTCACCTTTCATTTCTTTACCCTCAGCTTTATGTCCCTGTGCCTGACCGGCAGCAGCAAGAACAAGTCCCTATCCGGCGGCAGCATCCTCCGCGGGGGTCTCTGGTTGACCCTGATCTGGACCATCAGTCTGGGAATTCAGGGGGTGCTGGGTTATGGGGTTATCCTCGCCTATGATCAACTGACCGGCTCGGATATCAGCGCCTTACTGGGGGCCATCATTACCCACGGCTTCACCCAGGGACCTGGTCAAGCGCTGACCTTCGGTACCATCTGGGAAAAAGAATACGGCATCAGTAATGCCGCCCAGGTGGGCATGATCTACGCCTCGCTCGGCTTTTTGGTGGCCTTCCTGGTCGGCGTGCCCTGGGCCAAACGGGTGATCCGCAAGGGCCAGAACCTGAACCGGGAATCCAGCATAGACGGGTATTTCCTGTCCGGCTTTTATTCGCCCGAAGACAAGCCGGAGACCGGTCGCATGGTAACCCACAGTGCCAACATGGACTCAGTCGCCTGGCACCTGGGCCTGCTGGCCATCGCCTATGTGCTTACCCATATATGGCTGTTGTCGGTACGTGATCTGGTTACCGGTTTCAGCCCCTGGGGCCTGAATCTGGGCGTGCTGTTCAGCCATAACATGTTCTTCATCCACGGCCTGGGCGTGTGCGTGCTGATGCGTCTATTCATCGACAAGGCCGGCCTGAACCGCTATGTGGATGACGATACCCTGAAGCGCATCACCGGCAGCTCGGTCGACTTCATGGTGGTCGGTACCCTGATGAGCATACAGTTTGCCGTGCTTTATTCCCTGCTGACCCCGATCCTGCTGGTGACCCTGACCGTCACCCTGGCTACCCTCGCCGGCTGCTGGTGGCTGGGCCGCCTTAGCGGCAAACTGGGCCATGAACGGGCGCTGACCTCCTTTGGCTGCTGCTGCGGCTCCACCGGTACCGGCCTGCTGCTGCTGCGCATGCTGGATGCCGACTTCAGCACCTCGGTCGCCAAGGAACTGGCCTTCTTCAACCTGGCCATCGTACTGGTCAACATGCATCTGCTGTTTATCTTTGCCCCCATAGCCCCTTCCCTGAGCACCGGAGCCTATCTGCTGGCCTTCGGCGGCACGGCTCTGGTTGCCCTGGTGCTGGTGCCCCTGCTGATGGGAAAGCTGAAAACGGGTGCACCGCTCAATAATGTCAAGGAGGCAGTTAAATGAGCATTACCCTGTTTTGCGCCCGGCGCATCATCACCATGGATCCCTCGCTGCCCGAGGCTACCCATATCGCCGTGCAGGACGGCAAGGTACTGGCCGTCGGCCCGCTCGAGGAACTTCAGGACCTGGGCGAGTATCAACTGGACGATCGCTTCGCCGACAAGGTGATCCTGCCCGGTTTCGTCGAAGGCCATAGCCATGCCCTGGAAGGGGCCATGTGGCAGTATCTTTACCTGGGCTATTTCCCCCGTCAGGATCCCCATGGCAACACCTGGAGCGGGGTAACCAGCCTGGCGGAAATGCAGCAACGGTTACGACAGCAGGCCGACCGCCTGCCTGCCGGTGAGCCCCTGATTGCCTGGGGTTTCGATCCCGTCTATTTCGAAGGCATGCGCCTGGACCGACAGGTACTGGATCAGGCGGTAGACAACCGACCCTTGGTGATCTTTCACGCCAGCCTGCATGTGATGACGGTTAACAGCTACATGCTGGAAATGGCGCAACTGACACAACACGCCGGCATAGAGGGCATCATGCTGGATGCGGACGGCCGCCCCAACGGTGAGCTACAGGAAATGGCCGCCATGCATGCGGTGTTCGAGGCCTTGGGCTGCAACCTGTTTGAAGAGGTGTCTTCCCTGTCCGCCCTACGGGCCTATGGCCAGGTGGCCAGGCGCGCCGGCGTCACCACCATCACGGATCTGTACAATCCGCTGACCGAGGCAGGCATTGCCGCGCTGCGGGAAATCACCGCTGCACCCGACTACCCGGTGCGCCTGGTACCGGCGATGAGCGCCCTGTCCTGGACTGCGGAGCAAGGCATAGCGCGGCTGCAGGACTGCCAGCAGCAGGGCAACGACAAGCTGCATTTCGGCCTGGTCAAGCTGATGACTGACGGTTCCATTCAAGGCTATACCGCCCGTATGCAATGGCCGGGCTACCATGACGGCCATTCCAACGGTATCTGGAATGCGCCCCCGGAAACCCTGCATCAGCTGGTGCAGGACTACCACCAGGCCGGGCTGCAATTACATATCCATACCAATGGCGACCAGGCGGTGGAGCTGATGCTCAACGCCATCGAGGATGCCCAGACCCTGTGGCCCAGGCCGGATCACCGCCATACCCTGCAACACTGCCAGTTTATCAGCCAAGCCCAACTGCGCCGGGCGGCCCGTCTTGGCGTCTGCCTGAATATGTTTGCCAACCATATCTATTACTGGGGCGATATCCACCGCCGCAAGACCCTGGGCTTCGCCCGCTCCCGCCGGCTTGAACCCCTGGCCTCGGCATTGCGGCTGAATATCCCCACCGCCATGCACTCGGACGCCCCGGTGACGCCGCTTGGCCCTCTGTTTACCGCCTGGTGCGCGGCACAAAGGCAAACCGCCAGCGGCGCAAGTCTGGGGCTGGAAGAGCGCCTCAATGTCACCGATGCCCTGCAGATGATCACCCTGGGTGCCGCCTACACCCTGCGCCTGGATCACCTGGTGGGCAGCCTGGAGGTAGGCAAGTTCGCGGACATGGTGGTGCTGGACGAGGATCCTCTGCAGATCCCCGCCGAACGGCTGCGCGATATCAGGGTCCATGCCACTGTGCTGGGAGGACAAGTCCATGAAAATGACTAAGGCCATTCCGGTGACCCTGCTCACCGGCTTTCTCGGGGCCGGCAAGACCAGCTACCTGAACAGGCTGTTGAGTCAGGGGCTCCCCCCGGACAGCCTGATCCTGGTCAACGACTTTGGCAGCATCAATATCGATGCCGAGCTGATCGAATACAGCGATGAACACATCATGCGTCTGAGCAACGGCTGCATCTGCTGTACCCTGGGTGGCAGCCTGGCGGAACGGCTGGCCGAGTTACTGCGTATGTCACCGCTGCCTGCCGCCATCTATATCGAAGCCAGCGGCATCGCCAACCCGACACGCATCGCCGATATGGTCAGGGTTTCCCCCCGGCTGAATCTGACCGAGGTAGTGTGTCTGGTCGATGCCGGCCAGGCGGAACGTTACAGCCAGGATCCGCTGGTGAGCGAAGTCTGGCATCAGCAGATACGGGCTGCCAGCCGGCTGATCATCAACAGACTGCCTCCTTCCCTGAGCCTGCCCACGGTGCTGAATCAGCTGGTGAACCATTCCCGGGCACGGGTGGAACGCTTGCCCGGAGCAGCAGAGATGGCTGCCATTGCCGACTCCAGGCCGGCACCGAGAACAACAGGTAATGGCCGCTGGCATTCCTTCAGCCAGACGTTTGATCACGCCATCGATGGTCAGCGACTGGCGGACTTGTTGCACGATTATGGGGATGTGCTGCTTCGGGCCAAAGGCATGCTGCAGCGCCGGGGGGGCGACAAAGCCGAGGTGCTGCAACTCAGTGGCGGCAGGCTGAACTGGTCACCGGTCGTGAAGAGCCCGGCCAAGGGGCAACTGGTGTGTATCGGCGCAAATGGAGAACGACTGAACCAGCTGGCCCGGGAAATAGCCGCGCTGAATACCCAATATTGATGTTTAAGAGGGGGCTTCTTTACGAGGGCACACGGACATAACTCCTGCCGGTGTTATGTCCGTGCATTGACGGAGGGTTACACCGCTTTCTTGTAGTAGACGTCCTTGTCCAGCTCACCTTCGCTATGGGCGATCAACACGGATACCGCCGCATCTCCGGTGACATTAATGGTGGTGCGCGCCATGTCCAGGATCCGGTCGATACCGGCCACCAGGGCAACGCCTTCGAGCGGCAGGCCCACCGAGCTCAGCACCAGAGACAGGACAATCAGGCCGCCGCCGGGTACTGATGCGGTGCCGATAGAGGCCAGGATGGCGGTCAGCAGTATCATGCTGCCAAACCTGCAACCGCTTCCACCAGTTGACATTGTTTAATTGTGTTTGGACCGTTGCCGTATTCATAGTTGAATTCCTTTTCAATCATACCTTCGGGTTAAATAAAAATAAAAAAGCGACAAATCAATAAAGGTTAACAAGTCAAATGAATCGCTTTTATTACTTAAATACTTTTAAAAACCCTGAATCATTAATAGTTAAATCAATACGATTTTATAATCCCCCCTTCACCCTGAAAACAATCTCTTCGGCCAACAGCTGGGAGGCATCATAGATTGGCAAGTCAATGGTCAGCTTGTCGGAAATCACCGAGAGTTCAGTACAGGCCAGTATTATGCATTCGGCTCCCATTGCTTTCATATCTTCCGCCGCCTCGTTATACCTGGCCAGGATCTCGGCATCATGGGTCTTTGCCTTTACCCGCTTGATCAGGCTCATCACATTGGCTTGGTGATCCGGGGACGGAAACAGAGTCTCGATGCCCTCGTCATCAAACTTGTCATGATATAAACGGATATTTTCGACCGCCGTGGAAGCCAGCATACCCACCTTTCGAATACCCGGCTGGCAGCGTTTAACCTGCTGCACCGTCACATCCAGAATATTCACTACTGGAATGTCCACCGCAGCCACGACATCCGGGTAATACATGTGCGCGGTATTGCACGGTATCACCAGAAAGTCCACGCCGGCCCGCTCCAGGCCCCGGGCCATATCAGCCATAAAGGGACCCGGGCTCTCGCCGGTGCCCTCGATCAACGCCTTGATCCGGGAAGGCACCTTGGGATTATTGTCGACCAGCATATGGATATGATCAGCATCATCTTTCGCCGGGGTGGCGGCAATCACACGGCGCATCAAATCCACCGTCGCTTCCGGCCCCATGCCCCCTATTACACCAACCGTCTTTTCACTCATTTATCTTCATCCAATCTAAAGTGTTATCACCGTATCTCATTCAGTACTACCGAATTAATATCCAAACAACTCAGGCAGCCAGAGCACCAGCTCGGGGAAGAAAGCCAGCAGCACTACCACCAGGATCTCCACCGCCACAAAGGGAATTGCCTTGGCCGAAATTTCCTCTATGGATACCTTGGCGATGCTGGAGCCGATAAACATGTTCTCTCCCAACGGCGGGGTGGAGAAACCGATTTCACAGCAACATACCAGCACGATGCCAAAATGAATGGGATCCACACCCAGACTGACCATCACCGGCAACAGCACCGGGGTCACTATCATGATGGTGGCCAGGGTTTCCAGGAACATGCCCACAAAGATCAGGAAGGCGATGACGATGATCCAGATCAGCGCCAGGCTGTCGGTCATATTGAGCAGCGACTGGGCAATCATTCCCGGAATATCGTTTTCAACCAGGATCCGGCCAAAGGCGGTGGCGGTAAACATGATGATCAGTACGCGACCGGTCAGCCAGGTGGTGGAGTTCAGGGATTCCTTGAAGCCGTCCAGGGATAGCTCTTTATGAATAAAGACACCGACAAAGAGGGTGTAGAACACCGACACCACGGCGGCTTCGGTGGGGGTAAACAGACCGCTATAGATACCCCCGAGGATCACCACAGGCGCCAGAATTGCCCAGATACCGTCCTTGCAGGCCTTGCGCAGGGCCCCCGGCGGATGAATATTGCCGGACACATAGCCCTTTTTCTTGCTGATTACATAGTTGGCGATCATCAGGCCGCCGGCCAGCATGATCCCCGGCAGAATGCCGGCCATAAACAGCTTGGTAATAGACTCACTGGCGGTCACCCCATAGATCACCATGGGAATGCTGGGCGGTATCACAACACCCAGGCCACCGGAAGACGCCGTCAGTGCCGCCGAGTAGCTGCGGCCGTAGCCACGATCGACCATGGCGGGGATCATCAGCATGCCCACGGCTGCCGTGGTCGCCGGTCCCGAGCCCGAGATAGCGCCGAAAAACATGCTGGCGAGGATGGCGGAAAAGCCCAGGCCCCCGGCCATGGGGCCGGCCATCACCTCGGCAATGTGCACCAGCCGGCGTGAAATGCCCGCGCTCTGCATCAGGGCCCCGGACAGGATAAAGGCAGGCAGCGCCATAATGGGGAAAGAATCAACCGCATTCCAGGCGGTCTGTACTAGTGACACAAAGTCATCGCCCGCCGCCAGGTAGACGGTTAGAGCCGAGGCCCCCAGTGCCACCACTATGGGGGCACCGATCACCAGCAGAAAGAAAAACATACCAAACAAAATAAAGGGAGCTGTCATTATCTGATCCTCTTACCCCATAAAATCCATGTTTCAAGCCAAGGGGCGACTGCCAGCTTGCTCACGCTTTGACGCCGGTGTGCTCATTACATCTTCTTCCAGGTTGGGCTCGTCCACATCATCAAACTTCACCCCACACACCAGTTTCATATAGTTGACCTGGATAATACGCAGGCTGGTCAGGGTGAATGAAATAGGGAAAATCATATAGAGGTAAGCCATCGACCAGTCCAGGGCGGGAGAATAGAAGGTAAACTCCATCATGGATTCAATGACCTCGATACTCTTGAAGGTCATCAGGGTATTGAAGGCAATCCAGAAAACATCACCCAGCAGCTCGACAATATTTCTCAACTTTGTCGGCATCATTCTCAGGTGAAAGGTCACCCGATTATGGGCCGACAGCCTGGCTGCATAGGAAGCGCCAAGAAAAACAAACCAGACAAAGGCGAACCGTGATAGTTCCTCACTCCATGGAATACCGTAGTTAAATACAACCCTCAATACGACCTGCGTAAATAGCAGGACCACAAACAAACACAGCAACAGCTGGCAGACATAGTTTTCCAACTTGTCTATCTGCTTTAACAGTTTAAACATGGTAACACTCCGATAAAGGGAGCGGAGCAAGGACTCCACTCCCTTATTCAACTTTCAACCTACTTTGTCAAAACCGGTTAACAGCATTCAACATCAGGGTTACTTCAACTGCTCCAGCACGGACTCGAAGTTTTCCTTGCCACCGATGGTGTCATAGAACTGGGGCCAGACTTTTTCCTTGGCCAACGCGATCCATTTATCCTCGTCTTCCAGGGTAAAGACCTCGACGCCGTTATCGATCATGTTCTGCTTGGCCTTGTCGGCTTCGGAAATCTGGAACATCAACGCATGCTGCTGGGCTTCCAGGCCGGCACGGGTCAGGATATTGCGCTCTTCATCGCTCATCTTGTCGAAGGTGCGCTTACCTATCAGCAGCGGCTGCAGCGAGTACTGATGATGGATCTCGGTCACGTAATCCTGGATCTCATAGAACTTCATGGTGTTGTTGACGATATAGGGGTTGTCCTGGCCATCCACTACCTGCTGCTGCAGCGCGGTAAAGGTCTCGGTCCAGGCCATGGCGATGGGGTTGGCGCCCCAGGCTTCCCAGGAAGCCAGCATGATCGGGTTCTGCGGCACCCGAACCTTCAGCCCTTTGACATCTTCCAGGTTTTTGACCGGGCGCTTGGAGTTAGTGAGGTGGCGAAAGTTGGAATAAGTCCACCCCAGGATATTGACGCCAACCTGCTTCTGGGCCAACTGATTCCAGTGATCCCCCAGCTGGCCTGTGGTGATCTTCACCGCATCGGATGAGTTCTTGATCACATAGGGCATGGTCAACACACCCAACTCCTTGGAAAAAGGCGTGACATTGCCGATCCCGACCAGGGCCATATCCAGGGAACCCAGACGCGCATTCTGCACCATCTCGGTTTCCGAGCCGATGGCGCCATTGGGATACAGGGTCACCTTGATATCACCGGCAGAATAATATTCCACCAAATCCTTGAAACGGCTGGCATAGGCCCCCTGATCCGAGTCCAGGGGATCGCCCATACCCAGCTTCATGGTTTTGGCGTCCACCAGCGCCGGCAAGGCCACAGATGCGCAGGCAAGAGAAACCGTCAGGCATTTTGCTAATTTTTTCATAGAGAACATATTCATAACCTCAATGTATTTCCGTGTTTTTACATCCATGAAACTGGAATCTGATCAATCCGGGTATAACTGTCGGGCAACCATGCCCGAGGGCTAGCAGACCTCTTCAAATACCTCGGCAATGATGCGGGTGATCAACCGGCAATCCGCCTCGTCGAAGGTCAACGGCAGGCGCATGTCGCACATGGTCGCCAACACCCTCTGGGTCTTGGGCAGTTCCGGCATATGCCCCAGGTACTGCCAGCTGTCATAACGACTGGTATAGCCCTTGGGATCCGCGTCACCGAACCATTTGAGCGGTACCCCCTGCTCCTCGCAGCGCGCAATAAAACGGGCGATGGTGGCAGCGTTCTGATCCGGCAGGGAGAATTGGATGGAGCTGCCAACAAAATATTCCGCATCGGGGCGAACAGGCAGGCGGATCCCCGCTACCTGGCTCAGACCTTCGGCGGTCACGTTATAGAGCTGGTTCCAGCGCCGGCACTGCTCGTCCAGATTCTTGAGCTGAGGACGCAGTATCGCCGCCCGCAGGTTATCCATACGGCCACTGTAGTTGGGCGTTTCGAAACGGATACGGGCAAAGGCTTCCTTGGGCGGCGCCGCCAGGTGACGCTCAAACAGCATGTAGGAACCGGAGTAGATGATGGCCCTGGCCATCACTTCATCGTCGTCGGTGGTAAGGAAGCCGCCTTCGCCGGAATTGATATGCTTGTAGGTCTGGGCACTGAAGCAGGCTACCCGGCCAAAGGTGCCACTCTTGCGGCCATTCCAACTGGCCCCCATGGTGTGGGCACAGTCTTCGATAACGGTAATCCGATGCCGTTCACAGATGCTCATCAGCCGATCCATATCGGCAAGGTGGCCACGCATATGGGAAAGCAACAGGTAATGCACATCGTCGGCCGCCGCCTTCAGCTCGAGATCATCGAGATCGATGGTGAAATCGTCGGTGGTTTCCACCAGCACCGGAACGGCACCGGCATTGTTGATGGCACCGGGTACCGGCGCCAGGGTGAAGGCGTTGCACAACACCTTGTCACCAGGCTGAACGCCGACAGTACGCATGGCGATATGCAGCGCATAACCGCCCGAGGCGCAGGCCAGGCTGTAGCGACAGCCCAAGTAGGCGGCGAACTCCTGCTCCAGCAACTCGGTTTCCGTCGGCTCCCCGGCCAGCGAGTTGTACCGATGCAGGCGGCCGCTGCGCATCACAGCAATGGCCTGCTCGATACCCTGTTCGGGGATGGGCTCCTGCTGGGTGAAAGACTTGTTGAATTTGATCATGACATCTCTCCGGGCAGGTGCCGGGCACCTGCCTGTCTTACTCAGCAATAACGCTTCTGATCGTAAACGTGGAAATCCCACTCGGTCTCGGGGAAGTACTTGCGCAGGCGCCAGTCACAGGCCCGGGCGTGGCCTTCCATACCTTCGGTACGGGAGATCCGGGAGCCGGCCGCGCTGAACACCAGGTTGGCTTCTTCACTCAGTTCCTGATAGGTCAGTACCTTCATGAACTTCTGCACATTCAGGCCACCGCTGTAGCGGGCCGCCTTCTTGGTGGGCAGGATATGGTTGGTGCCGGAGCACTTGTCACCATGAGACACTGTGCTTCCCTCGCCCAGGAACAGGGAGCCGTAGTTGTTCAGGTTGGCCTTCCACCATTCCAGGTCATCGGCCAGTACCTGCAGATGCTCACAGGCCCACTCGTCACTGACCCTGGCCACCTCCTCGCGGCTGTCCCCCAGGATCACCACACCATGATCACGCCAGGCCGCTTCACAGACATCGGCGTTGGGCATGTCGGCGATTACCTTGGGCATGATCTCCAGCACCTTTTCGCCCAGCTCACGGCTGTCGGTAAACAGCCAGACCGGGGAATTGGGGCCATGTTCCGCCTGGGACACCAGGTCGACGGCAATGGTCATGGGATCGGCGTTCTTGTCGGCGATAATGGCCGACTCGGTCGGGCCGGCAAACACATCGATACCCACCTCGCCGAACAGCATGCGCTTGGCTTCGGCCACATAGGCATTGCCCGGGCCCACCAGGATATCGGCAGGCTTGTTGGTAAACAGGCCGTAGGCCATGGTCGCGATGGCATGCACGCCACCCATTTCCAGGATCACATCGGCACCCGCCACATGCATGGCATAGGCCACAGCCGGGTTGATGCTGTCACCCCGGGGCGGGGAGCAGGCCACGATAAAGGGCACGCCGGCGGCCTTGGCGGTTGCCACGCTCATCAGCGCGGAGGCAGCGTGGGCATAACGTCCGCCGGGTACATAACAACCGGCACAGTCGACCGGCAGTACCTGCTGCCCCAGGCGTACGCCTTCTTCCGTTTCAATCTCGAAGGACGTCAGGCTGTCGCGCTGGGCCTCGGCAAAGCGCTTGATCTGGCGATGGGCAAAATCAATATCGTCTTTTACCCGCTGAGGAACCTGCTCGATCAGGGCCTGTTTCTTCTCTTCAGACAAGATGAAGTCGCCCTGCCAGTTATCGAACTGCTTGGCATATTCACGTACCGCCGGCTCGCCCTGCAGCTTGATATTGGCCAGCATATCCTTGACCACCGCCTGGATACGTTCATCTTCCTGCGCTACGCCGTCTTCCGCAGCCGCTCTTTTAAGATATTCCATGGTATGACACCTGTTAAAAAGGAAGCTAAAGCTAAGTTACACACTATTCCGATCGGTTAACTTTGGACGCGGGCCATCCTGCTGGAGAAGGACCCGCCAGCCGCTAAATTAGCAATACTTCGGAAAATCAAAGGCTTCACGATAGCCGAACAGCGCCTGGGCACCGCCGGTGTGCAGGAAGACGACATTTTCGCCTTTCTTGAAGTGGCCCTTGCGTATCAGATCGATCAGACCGGCGCCACCCTTGCCCGAATAAACCGGATCCAGCAGTATGCCTTCGTGGCGGGCGAACAGCTCGATGGCTTCCAGGGTACTGGCCGCAGGAATACCGTAGCCTTCGCCGACATAGTCACAGTTGGCAACCACGTCTTCACGCTTCACGGAGCCGGCGATGCCCAGCTTCTCGGCAGTACGCTCGGCCAGGCGGAACACATTGGCTTCCTGCTGTTCGCGAGGCACCCGAACACCGATACCCAGTACCGGGATCAGGCTGTTGCTGCCCGCCAGGCCGGTGACCAGGCCGGCCTGGGTACCGGCAGAACCGGTGGCATGAACCACATGATCGATACGCAGGCTGCGGTCATTGGCCTGACCGAGCAGCTCCAGCGCACAGTTGACATAGCCCAGGGCGCCGATTTCATTGGAACCGCCGCCGGGGATGATATAGGGCTTCTTGCCTTCGGCTTTCAGCTCGGCGGCCAGCTCTTCCATCGCCGCATTCATGTCGGTTCCACCCGGGAACTTGCGCAGCTGGCCACCAAACAGCTGATCCAGCATCACATTGCCGTTGTAGATGTAATCGGCATCTTCGGAGCCGGTGCGATCTTCCAGCAGGATATGGCAAGGCAGGCCGAGCTTGGTGGCGATGGCCACGGTCTGGCGGGCATGGTTGGACTGGGTAGCGCCCTGGGTGATAATAGTGTCGGCGCCTTTCTCCAGGGCATCGGCCATCAGGAATTCCAGCTTGCGAGTCTTGTTGCCGCCGCCAGCCAGGCCGGTACAGTCATCACGCTTGATCCACAGGTTGGGGCCATCGAGCAACTTGGTCAGCTGGTGCATCGGCTCCAGCGGGGTGGCAAGGTGGGCGAAGTGCAGACGGGGGTAGCGAGCCAAAAGCATGGTAATACTCCTTTTCTATTTTAGATACATGGCCAATACAAGCTGGCAACATCTCCATACTGGAAGAAGACGGCCGGGGCGGCCAATGCTATATTGGCTCCGCAAGCGATTACTTTTCGGTATAGGCCGCCGATAGCGCGGCTCAGGAGCGAGGATAGATGGAATTAAAGTGGTTGAAAGACTTTGTAGCACTGAGCGAACACGGCAGTTTTTCCAAAGCCGCCGACGCCAGGTTTGTCACCCAACCCGCCTTCAGCCGTCGCATTCGCTCGCTGGAAAACTGGCTGGGCATCGCCCTGGTCGATCGAGACAAATATCCCACCACCCTGACCAAGACCGGCCTGGCTTTTGTTGAAGAAGCCAGACGCATGATCCTCGATACCTATCGGGTACGCGAACGGCTGCAGGGCCAGGAATCACGCCAGAGCCTGATCTTCTTTGCCCAGCACTCGCCGGCGGTGTCGTTTTTTCCTAGCTGGATCCGCACCCTGGGGCCGCTGGTGGACGATACCCTGGTCAGGCTGAATACGGGTGACCTGCACGATGTGATGGAATCCTTTATGGCGGGGATGGGGGATTTCCTGCTCAGCTTTTCCTCTACCGATAATATCAGTCAGCTGTCCCGTAACGACACCAGCTGCATCCAGGTGGGCACCGACAAGCTGGTTCCGGTTTCGGCGCTCGCCGCCAACGGCACGCCGCTGCATGCGCCGGGCATGGGCCGCCCGCTCAAGCTGCTCGCCTATCCCGACAATTCATTCCTGGGGGGTCTGGTCAAGGAACAGTGCCTGGCCGGCTCCCAATCCGACCTCGAGTACGTAATCGTCTGTGAGAACGCGCTGGCCGAAGGGCTCAAGGCGATGGCCCTGCAGGGATATGGGGCGGCCTGGCTGCCTTCCAGCCTGATCCAGAACGAGTTGCTCAATAACCAGCTGGTGGTGTTGGAGCCGCCGCTGGCTTCGGTGGATCTCAAGATACTGCTCCACCGGTTCCGGCATACGGTCAAGCCGGAAGTGGACACCTTCTGGAAGTATCTGATCGAGCTCTATAAACAGGGGTTGTGATACCCGGAAACATGACCGGGACTCAGAATCCCGGACAGGACCACTGGCAACGGCCTTCGACAGAAAGGGTATTGGGGATGCCGTCAGGCAGATATCCGTTCCAGGCGCTGGCGGATCTCCGCCATCTTGGCATTCATGACCAGTTCGAACTGATCCAGGTTACGGATGATCGCCGCCTTGGGATCCTCTGCAGACGGGTTCTCGCCCAACAGACGGTTCAGCTCGCTCACCGCCTTGTCGATCGCTGCCCCGCCGTCATGGTGCGAGAAACGGAACTTGAGGCTGGTCGGTTGGCAGGAGTCGGCGTCGTGCCTGAAGTAAACCTTGAGCTCGTCATGGGCAGACTCGTGACGCACGATAAAGCGCTCAATCTCATGGACGTCCTGGATGCCCATGGCGGTTAAGGTTGGAAACTCGGACATATGGCTACCCCGTCTGCTGTTGGCTCTGGACACTGCGACCCAGTTTACATGATGTTAACAAGACATCAAACTAACCGTCATAACCCCGGTGCCCTAGGGCCAGTCTGCAAGCATCAATAAGACCAGTCGGCTGGCCCCAAGAAGTCTGGGCCGCTGGCCCTAACCCTGCTCGCCTGGGCACTCTAGATTGCCTGTTAACGCTTAGCCGAGGATCTACAGGAGTTCCCATGTCAGAGAAGACAGAGCTGACCATCTCATTGAATGCCGATACCGCGCGTCTGTTTGCCGACTACGAGGCATTTACCCGGGTCACTCCGGAGATTTATGTACAGCAGTTGATCGAGAAGACGCTGCCGACCCTGGAAGCCATGGTCGGGGCATTGCGTGACGCCAACGGCGATGAAGAGGCGGTGATGGAATTGTTTGGCAAGAAAATGGCGGAATCGCTGTTAAAGCAAAAACAGGCGCAGACCAACTGAGCTGACCCCGCTGGACTATCAACAAGGGCGGCTAGGCCGCCCTTGTCGCATTATTTCAGCGCTTCTATCTGCTGGCGCAACTCTTCCAGCTTGGCCTTCATCACCCGTTCCATATGCTCCAGATCGGCCAGCAACTGCTGCTTGGTATCCCGAGTGCCGGTATCGGCGGTGGCCACCGGCTTGAGCAGTTGCTGTAACTCCACCAGCGCCTGGCGCAACACCGGGCTGGTGTCTTCCAGCTTGTGCCACTCTTCGGTTTTCTGAAACTCCACCGGCACATTGGCCTTGGCGCGGGCAAAGGTGAACTTCTTGCTGCGAGACAACAGCGATCCTGCCGATCTGTGGTAATACACCTTGAGCACATCAGCCCTGGCTTCACGGCGCAGGCTGTAGCGGCTGATACTGTCAAACGAGGTGATCCCCATTTGTGAAAGGGTGGGATATGCTGAAGTCATCTATTTTCGCCCAAGATATTGATACTGCAAAAAAAATACGTCCCCCCGCATAAAAAAACCGGCATCGGCGGTTTTTAAGTAAGCGGATGGGTTAGCTGCTGAGCTAGAAGGAGTCGAATCCGTGACGGAGGGTGCCCGCAATGCGGAGCGGTTGCCATTCCTGGCAGGCCAGACAAGCTTTGGTGCGGATTATAGACGTACAGTACAAATATACAACAGGGCCAGATTTAACAAGATGCTGGAACCAGGAAGCCCCCGGCTGGGGCGAGGGGGAACAAGTGGCTCCCTAACTGCCCGCAGTTTAGCTTAAACCGACAGCACCAGCGACTTCATATAGCAGAACTCCTTGATATTGAAGCGGCCTTCCGGGGCCGGACCAAACGTCTGGGTATGCCCCCTTCCCTTGTAAGGCTCCGCATTGACAAAACAGGCGCTGACGCTCAGGCTGCGCGCCAGCCGCTCGCCCTGAGTCAGGTCCCGGGTCCAGATGCTGGCCGTACCGCCCTGGCCCAGGCTGTTGCACAGTCCGGTGATCTGTTCAACGCCCGGTACCCTCACCACGCAGGCCAGCGGACCACTCAGCTGCTGCCGGAATATCGCCATCTCGGGCCCAACATGATCGAGCAGGGAGGCCGGATAATACCAGCCTTGTCCTGCGGGCAACTCGCAACCCAGCACGGCGCGGGCACCGGCCGCCAACGCTGCCGTCACCTGCCGGTGCAGATCCTGGCGCAACTGTGCCGTGGCCAACGGCCCCAGGCTGGACTCCAGATCTTCTGGGTCTCCGGGTCGGATCTCGGCCAAGCGTGCCGCCATCCGGCCCACAAAGTCATCGGCGATGGCGGGCGTGACGATAAAGCCCCTGGATGCATGACCCAACTGGCCGGCATTGCGAAAACGGGAACGCAGGGCCGCGTCGACCGCCTGATCCAGATCCGCATCATCAAGGATGATCTGCAGCTCTATTTCATCCAGCTCAAGCACCACTTTCTTAAGACACTGGCCAGCCATGGCGGCCACCTGGCTGGCATCTTTCTTGTTGCCGCTGAAAGCCAGCGCCTTGACCCGAGGATCGGCAATCAAGGTGGCTACGGTGGGCTTGGAGATCAACAGGCTGGAAACCAACCCGCCGGGCGCCCCTGCCTCCTGCAGCAGCTGTTCAATCTGCTGCGCACACTGGGGCAGGTTTTCGGCCAGTTTCAGCAATACGCTGTTACCGGCCATCAGGGTCGGCGCCAGCATGCGAAACACCTGCCACAGGGGAAAACGCCAGGAAGTCAGTAACAACACAGTACCCATGGGTTCAAAGGTGGTCAGGCTGCGAGCCAGCGGCAGCATGGCCTGACCATGGGCGGCGAAATAGGCACATTCCAGGGCGCAACGATCCACTTCCACCAGGGCCTCGCTGTGCAGCTTGCCCATTTCCCGCGACATACACAGCGCCAGCTGATGTCGTTTGGACGACAGCAAGGAGGCCAGCTGATTCAAAAGCGCGGAACGATCAGCAAAAGAAGACTGCCGCCACTGTTCCGCCGCCTGCCGGCTGGCGTCGATGCGGGTCTCCAGCTCGTTATCAGACAGGCTGGCAAAGGTGCCGGTCTGCTGGCCGGTTGCCGGGTTGTATGAAGTGAAATTCATCATCGCTGCACCTTATGCTTAATACGGGCACCGTCGGGCCCGGACTTCCCCGTCCCTTAGCCGGTGATGTGGTGGATTGACAGCCAGCCCAGGTGTCAGGCTGGACACCGTAATCAAGCAGACGTTACATAGTTGCAACCCAGGTAACAAATGCCAGTTTCCGGGACGCCATGGAGCCAGTCCCGCCAGAATAGGGTTAACTTTGTATACTTCGTGAAGCCGCTGAGACTGGTTAAAGACAGCACCAGACAATAGGATTATAGCTTGGGCAGTTATCCTGGAGGATGAATGGCAAACAACAGAGCTCTGAAGCCGCAGTCGTGGGCCCGCCTGCTTCCTTTTCTGCAATGGGCACCCTCCCTCAACGGCAGGGTATTGAGGGCAGACCTGCTGGCCGGCCTGACCAACGCCATTATCGTTCTGCCCCAGGGGGTGGCCTATGCCCTGATCGCCGGCCTGCCCCCCGAGTATGGCCTCTACGCCGCCATCATACCGGCCATTATCGCCGCCCTGTTCGGCTCCTCCTGGCACCTGATTTCCGGTCCGACTGCCGCCATGTCGATCGTGGTGTTCACCTCGGTCAGCCCGCTGGCCGAGCCGGGCACCCCCGAGTTTATCAAGCTGGCCCTGACCCTGACCCTGATGAAGGGGCTGTTTCAGCTGGCGCTGGCCATGGCCCGCCTGGGGGTGCTGGTCAATTTTGTGTCTCATTCAGTGGTCATCGGCTTTACCGCCGGGGCGGCGGTGGTGATCGCCTCCAGCCAGCTGCAGAACCTGCTCGGTCTCTCGCTGACCACAGACGGCACCTTTATCGACAACTGGCTGCAGGTGGCATTGCATCTCGCTGACACCAACCTCTACAGCCTGACCATCGCCCTGTTCACCCTGACCCTGTGCGTGGTCATCAGGAAACTCCGGCCCCGCTGGCCCAACATGCTGCTGGCATTGATCCTGGCCAGTATGCTTGCCTGGCTGCTGGATCCCGGGCAGCAGCACATCGCCCTGGTTGGCGCCATTTCTGCCAGCCTGCCGCCCCTGAGCATGCCGGATCTCAGCCTGAACAATATCAGCAGCCTCGGTTCCGCCGCCCTGGCCATCAGCCTGCTGGGTCTGGTCGAGGCCACCGCCATCTCCCGTGCCATCGCCACCCGCACCCACCAGCGGCTGGACGATAACCAGGAGTTCGTGGGCCAGGGGCTGTCCAATGTGGTCGGGGCCTTTTTCTCCTGCTATGCCTCCTCAGGCTCCTTTACCCGTACCGGGGTTAACTATACCAGCGGCGCCCGCACTCCCCTGGCGGCGGTGTTTGCCTCGCTGTTCCTGCTGGTGATCCTGCTGCTGTTTTCCGACCTTATCCCTCACCTGCCGATCCCGGCCATGGCGGGATTGCTGCTGGTAGTAGCCTGGAACCTGATCGATTTCCATCATATCCGGTTGATTATCCGGGTCGGCAAGTCCGAGGCCACAGTGCTGCTGGCCACCTTCTTCGCCACCCTGTTTGTGGCCCTGGAATTCGCCATCTATACCGGGGTGTTCCTGTCGCTGGTGTTCTACCTTAAACGCACCTCTTCTCCCCGAATCGTGACCATCTTGCCCGACCCGGACAGCAAGCATCCCTTCTTTATCAGCGCCGAACACAAGCGCCTGCCCTATTGCCCCCAGCTGCGCATCATCCGTATAGAGGGCTCGCTGTTCTTCGGCGCGGTCAATCATGTGCAGGAATACCTGCAACAGATCAAGGAGCCCAGGCTGCTGATCGTGGGCAACGGCATGAATTTCGTGGACATGGTCGGGGCCGAAATGCTGGTACAGGAGGCAAAACGGCGCAGGGCCGCGGGGGGAGATCTCTATCTGTGCAACCTGAAAGAAGGGGTCAGCCGCTTCCTCAAACGCAATAACCTGATCGAGGAACTAGGCGAGGATCATATCTTTATCAACAAGGGCAAAGCCATCCACCGGATCTACGACCAGCTGGATCCCGCCATCTGCCAGACCTGCACCGCCAAGATCTTTCAGGAGTGCCATATAGCACCGCCCGCTGGCACAAGATGAGGAGTTGCGATGCTCGCCAGCCGAGGCTGGCCATATGCGGCCTTGATAACTGGCCCCTGCCCCCTGGCTGCGGGCCGGTTACACTGGTTAACACCTTAGTTACAGCATGATGCTAATCCGAAGAGGCCGATATCATGACCGACCTGATCCACGAGCGCCCCAGCCGGCTTGTTTCCGTCCGCGAGCTGTTTGATATTGACTCCGACTTCAAGGTGCCCGTCTTTACCCACAAGGATGAACACGTACCCGAAATCGACCCCAGCTATTGCTTCAATCCGGATGTCACCATGGCCATCCTGGCCGGATTTACCCGCAACCGCCGGGTAATGATCCAGGGCCTGCACGGCACCGGCAAATCCACCCACATCGAACAGGTGGCGGCCCGCCTGAACTGGCCCTGCGTGCGGGTCAACCTCGACGGCCATATCAGCCGCCTGGATCTGGTGGGTAAAGACACCATAGTGCTGAAGGAAGGCAAGCAGATCACCGAGTTTCAGGAAGGCATAGTGCCCTGGGCCCTGCGCCGGCCGGTGGCCCTGATCTTCGACGAGTTCGATGCGGGGCGTCCGGATGTGATGTTCGTGATCCAGCGGATCCTGGAGCAGGACGGCAAGTTCACCCTGCTGGACCAGAATCAGGTGATCAACCCCCACGCCTATTTCCGGCTGTTTGCCACCGCCAATACCGTGGGCCTGGGCAATGTCACCGGACTGTATCACGGCACTCAGAACGTCAACCAGGCACAGATGGATCGCTGGAACATAGTGGCCAGCCTCAACTACCTGCCCAGGGCCGACGAGATCCGTATCGTACAGGGCAAGGTGCCCCGCTATGCCGACGACAACGGCTACAAACTGATCGATGCCATGGTGGCGGTGGCCGAGCTGACCCGGGAAGGCTTTGCCGCCGGCGACCTGTCCACCCTGATGTCGCCCCGCACCCTGATCTCCTGGGCGGAAAACACCGAGATCTTCAACGATCCGGCACTGGCCTTCCGACTGTCGTTCCTCAACAAGTGTGATGAGGCCGAACGCCCCCTGGTGGCCGAGTACTACCAGCGCTGTTTCGATCAGGAACTGGAAGAGTCCCGGTCGGTCAAACTGACATTGCTGTAACTCGGCCTGTCAGGCTACTTACCAAGGTGGCGCGGATAGACTGAAACAGGAGTCTCTGCGCCAGGGATGGCGCAGCGAAGTCCCCAGGGATGGATTTACGGCGGCTCCGGTTTCAGTCTATCTGCTCCACCGAGCACGATCAGGATTGAGACAAGGAAGCACCAAGATGACCACGCCCCCGACCACTCCGGGCCCGGACCTGGCCCAGGAAGAACGCAGGCAGCAACGCCTGGAAGAACTGAGCGCGGCCATGATGCGCGCCCTTTCGGCCCAGAAAGACATTCGCTACCGGGGTCACCGGCTGGAATGGAACGGGCAACCCTATCCCTTGCGCCCCCCTCACCTGCATCCCGAGCAGGGCAAGGACGATCTGGGTTCGTTCCGCGGCACCGCAGACGCCATCGCCCTGCGCCTTCGCCATAACAACCCCGATATCCACCGCCAATGGCTGCCGGCCCAACCGGTGGCCCGGCTGGTGTTCGAACTGCTGGAGCAGCTCAGGGTCGAATCCCTGGTTGAACCCTATCATCCGGGCAGCAAACATAACCTGCATCACAGGTTCACCGCCTGGAGCAATCAGTTCCAGGCGTCGGGCCAGACCGAAAACCATATCGGCCTGCTGCTGTTCACCCTGGCCCAGATGAGCTGGGTGCAGCTCGGCGGCGGTCCCTTGGATGAAGCAACCGAGATGCAAATTGAGTCGACCCGCATGTTCCTGCTGCGGGAAATCGGCCCTCCCTTTGGCCTGTTGCGCCGCAATTGCCAGGATCAGGCCGCCTTCGCCGAGCAGGCCCAGCGTATCGCCCTCTGTCTTCATGGCATGATCGACGAACTCAGTGCCGAGATGCTGAAAAATGACGAGCGCAAGGCCGATGAGCTGGCCGACAACACCAAGAAGGCCTTCGGCCTGCTGCTGGAGCCGGAAGGGGACGGCGAAGACGGCCTGGCCCAAAGCCAATCTCAGCTGGAGCTGCGCCTGCGCCAGGCCGCCGAACGGTTAGAGTACCGCATCTACAGTGAACAGTTTGACAAGCAGTGGCCGGCCGAGAAACGAGTTCGTCCGGAGCTGTTGCGCAGCCTGCGCGAGAGCCTGGACAAGCGCATCCGGGAACAGGGACTCAACCTTAACCTGCTCACCAAGAAGCTGCGCCATCTGCTGGCCAGACCCCGCCTCAGCGGCTGGCGCTTCGGTGAGGAAGACGGCCGGCTCGACGGACGTCGTCTGCCCACCCTGGTCACCTCGACCGCTGACAGGAGGGTGTTCAAACAGGAACAGATAGAGCCCCACGGTGATGCAGTGGTGACCTTCCTGATCGACAACTCTGGCTCCATGCGAGCCCACATTGAAAGCATCGCCATGCTGGTGGATACCCTGGCCCGTGCCCTGGAACGGGTCGGTGCCAAGGTAGAGATACTGGGTTTTACCACCGGCCACTGGAATGGCGGCAAGCCCTTGCGTCAATGGCAGCGTAGTGGCCGGCCCGCCAACCCGGGGCGGCTCAATGAACGCTGCCATGTGGTCTATAAGACTGCAGATACCTCCTGGCGTCGGGCCAGGCCGGCCATCGCCGCCCTGCTCAAGGGAGACCTGTTTCGCGAAGGGTTGGATGGCGAGGCCTTGCAATGGGCTGAGCAGCGGCTGCTGGAGCGTAACGAGCAGGACCGCCTGCTGGTGGTGATCTCCGACGGCTGTCCCATGGATACCGCCACCCACCAGACCAATGAAGAAGACATTCTCGATCTGCACCTGCGTCAAGTGGCGAACCGCCTGGAGCGCAGCGGCCAGCTCGCCCTCTGTGCCCTGGGTGTAGGGCTGGATTTAAGCAGCTACTATCGCCATAGCCAGCTGCTAGACTTGAACAAATCCCTTGACAACCGGGTATTC
Source organism: Zobellella maritima (assembly GCF_003075035.1). Taxonomy (GTDB): domain Bacteria; phylum Pseudomonadota; class Gammaproteobacteria; order Enterobacterales; family Aeromonadaceae; genus Oceanimonas; species Oceanimonas maritima. The sequence continues at coordinate 2,467,396 of NZ_QCZE01000001.1, forward strand.
GATGAAGTGCTGACGCTGATGAGCAAGGCACTGGGAGGAAGACAAACAAAAAAATAACATTAACTTTACAATGAGTGGTTATCAAGTTATTGAATATAAAGTATTTTAGCTCTGGACCCAGTGTGTTCAGGCATGTGGTCCTAACTATTTGCGGGGTCAAATTCGAATATTATCAACGGGTCATTCGTTTCTGCCCGCTCGATAACAAAGGTCATTCAGGTGACTCCGGACGGGCAGGGACAGCACGAGTTGAGCCAGTTGTAGGCAGCAATGGGATATATGACACCCCGCTGCCTGGTATCACGGAAGGTCATTGTCCTGCCAGCAGGCGGGATATCAGAAACTGGAGCAAGAAGTCATGATATTCAAACAACGCTTTGTAAAGTCTTTGTCCGCCGCCCTGTGTTTAACCGCGGTGGCCGTCAGTAGTTCCATGGCCCAGGCCGCCACCTTCAGGGTCGCCGTCGGGGACGGCGCCGGCAGTGCGCAACATGAGCTGGGGCTGAAGTTCTCTGAAGTATTCAAGGAAAAGACCGGCGGCAAGCACGACACCAAACTGTTCCTTAACGGTCAGTTGGGTGATGAACAGGCCACCGTCAACGATGCCTCCATGGGGCTGCTGGATTTCTCCATCCTGGCCATCAACAACGTTACCCCCTTTTCTCCCTCCGTTGGCGTCCTGACCCTGCCTTACATGATGCAGAGCGTGGATGATGCGGTTGCCCTGACCCAGGGTGAGGTCGGGCAGAAGCTGGTGGAAAATACCATTCGCGACGCGGGGGTACGCATCGTCGGTTGGACCTATACCGGCTTCCGGGTGCTGACCAACTCCAAGCACCCGGTGAATAGCCTGGAAGATCTCCAGGATTTGAAGATCCGGGTGCCCCAGAATGAAATCATGATCGACACCTATCGCGCCTGGGGTATCAACCCCACTCCCATGGCCTGGTCCGAGACCTTTACCGGCCTGCAACTGGGTGTGGTCGATGGCCAGGATAACCCCTACCTCACCGTTTATTCGATGAAATTTGATGAAGTACAGAAATACATCACCGATATCCGTTACCTGTTCTCCATCGAACCGCTGATCGTTTCCGAGTCTGTATTCCAGTCCCAACCTGACGATGTACAGCAGGCCATCCTGGAAGCGGGCAAGGCCGCTACCGAGCACAGTGCCAAATGGCTGGTGGAGCAGGAAGACAAGATCAAGGCCGAACTGGTCAGCAGAGGCATGGAAATCACCCAGCCTGCCAACGGCGAAAAAGAGTGGATGGAGAAAGCCATCAGCCAGGTATGGCCCAAGTACTATGACCAGCTGGGTGGCAAGGACGAGCTGAACAAGATCCTCAAATCCCTGGGCCGCGACGAAATCTAAGCAGCATGCTCAGCCAGAATGCACTCAGACCAGCTTTCTGGCTGAGTGCATTTTTATCAGGGAGAAAACAACAATGACCATCGGAAAGCTGATTTACAGCTTGATAGATAATATAGAAAGCTTTATTTGTCGGAGCCTGTTGGCAACGTTTGTTGTCATCCTGTTCATACAAATCATTTCGCGGCAGGTATTCAACCACTCCATCGCCTGGAGTGAAGAGTTATCCACCTATATGTTTGTCTGGTTCGTCTATTTCGGTGCCAGCTATGCAACCAAACTGGCAGCACACAACAGGGTCACCTTTCAATTTAAATTGTTCCCACCCAAATTCGCCGTCGTATCCGAAGCCCTGGCGGATTTAATCTGGGTCGGCTTCAACTGCTATTTTGTCTTCTTAAGCTATGACTTTGTATTTAACAAAATGAACCTATTCTGGAAATCCCAGACTTTGGGGGTTCCGATGAAATACATATATATGATCTTGCCTATCGCATTTACGCTGATGACCATCCGCATTATACAGGTCAATTATTACAAGCTAATCAAAGGCATTGACATCAGGGATCCTGAGTCCCTGGAAGTTGAAAAGCTTATTGAGTCATCTGATAAAGAAACCCAGTCAAACTAGTTCAGGAGTTGTCCCATGGTGGAAACATCGGTCGTCATGATTTTATTCGGGAGCTTCCTGCTGTTGCTGCTGATGGGCGCGCCCATCAGCGTATCACTGGGGGTATCGGCTCTCGCCTCCTTTTTGTATCTGGGTGAAAATCCCATCAAGTTTGTACAGATTGCCTTTACCTCGGTGGGCTCATTCCCCTTGATGGCACTGCCTTCCTTTATCCTGGCCGGCGCCCTGATGGAAGCGGCAGGCATCTCCAAACGGTTGGTTGATCTGGCGGAAAGCTTCGCCGGCCCCTTTACCGGCGGCATGTCAGCCGCCACCGTTATGGCCTGCATGTTCTTCGGCGCCATTTCCGGCTCGGGCCCGGCCACCACGGCCGCGGTCGGCATGCTGATGATCCCGGCCATGGTACAGCGGGGCTACAGCAAGGGCTATGCCTCGGCCATCACCGCCTCCTCCGGCGGCCTGGGGGTGGTGATACCGCCTTCCATTCCGATGGTGATCTTCGGTATTTCCGCCATGGGCCTGATGCCACCTCCCTCGGCCATTGCCGAGCACGGCCAGTTCCAGTCCGTTTCCATACCCAAGCTGTTTATCGCCGGCTTTTTCCCCGGCCTGGTGCTGTCCGTCGGCCTGCTGATTATGAACTACTGCCTGTGCAGGAAGCATGGTTACAAAGGCTCTACCGAGGGTTGGTCCGTCGCCACCACCATGACCGCGTTCCGCAAGGGTATCTGGTCGGTGCTGGCCCCGATCGTGATCCTGGGTGGCATCTACAGCGGCCTGTTTACCCCAACCGAGTCGGCCATCGTCGCCATCTTCTACACCCTGTTTATCGGTTTCTTTGTTCATAAGGAGCTGAAATTCAAGGATGTGATGCACTCGCTTGAGACCACCACCTGGCTTACCGGCCGCGTCTTGTTGATCCTGTTTACCGCCACCGTGTTCGGTCGCCTGCTGGTCGAGAACCAGATCCCGGCCATCGTCGCCGCCGCCATGCTGGACATGACCACCAACCTGTATCTGATATGGGCACTGATCATCTTCTTCCTGCTGTTTGTCGGCATGTTTATGGAAACCCTGGCAGCCATCATGATCCTGACACCGGTGTTATTGCCGGTGGCCTATAACCTGGGCATTGATCCCATCCACTTTGGCATCGTCGTGGTCTGCTGCCTGTCGATAGGCTTCCAGACACCGCCACTGGGTGAAAACCTGTTTATTGCCTCCGGGGTCTCGGGTTCGTCAATTGAGGAAATATCGATCAAGGCATTACCCTTTGCATTTATGTCGGTACTTTCCGTCTTCATCATTGCCTATATACCGGAAATAACCCTGTTCCTACCCAGCCTATTGGGGTATTAGTGAAAATATAAACACAGAGCCAGCTTCGTGCTGGCTCTTGGTTAATAACAGCATGAGGGACACAAGATGCTGCCCGATATAAAAACGATTCTGTACTGTACCGACCTGTCAAAAAATGCCTCCTTTGCCTTTAAGCATGCGGTCTATCTGGCAAAAAAAACCGGGGCCAACATACATATCCTGAAAGTAGTTGAAGAGCTGTCCAATGAGGAAAAGTTCACCCTGCAAACCTATATAATAAACCAGGTGAGCAGGGAGGAGTTTTTAAAGCAACGCCTGAAGAATGCCAATGATCAGCTGCAGGAAAGACAGGAGTACTTCTGGAAGAAAATCGCGCCGGAAGAAAGCGCCATGCGCAAAAAAATTGTCTCTTGTGAAATTATCGAAGGCTATCCGACTCAGACTATTCTTCGTCGCTCAAGAGAACTTGATTGTGATCTGATTGTAATGGGGGCCCATGAAAAGGGCTGGCTGCATACCCTGTTGGGCAGCGTGGCCAAAAACGTGCTGCGGGAATCCCGCATTCCCACCCTTATCGTCCCCCGCCCAGAGAAAAAAGTACACAAGGAAAAAAGCGCATAACCCTGACTGCCACCCGACGCGGGTGGCAGTGACTATTACAGCTCGGAGAAAATCGCCTTCAGATCAAGCGCCTCTTCCTTGGGTGGCTCTAGCTGCAGCTGGGCTTCGATTTCATTCAGGTGCTCAGCCATTAAATCTACCGCCTTCTGTACGTCCCGTGCGGCTATCGCCTCCAGCAAACCGGTATGCTCACTGCAGGGGCTGTAGATCCGTTGCTTGCCCTTACGGGGACTCGCCCCCTGATACAAGGCCACTATCAGGGAAGACCGGGAAATAATCTCATGCAGAAAAGACGTCAGTACCGGCTTGTTAGCCAACTGCCCTATCAACAGGTGAAACTCCCCGGACAGGCGGATGCGCAGGCTCAGCTGCCCACCTTCAAATGCCTCGTGCTCCCTGGCCACATGCTGCTCCAGCAGACGCTTGTCCTGCTCGGTACACTTGCCGGCCAGCTCCCGCACCAGCTCAGCCTCGATCAGCCGCCGGGCCTGGAAAATTTCGCGCGCTTCTGCCGGCGAGGGCTCGGCAACAAAGGCACCGCTGTTAGGCACCAGGTTAACCAGCTTATGATGGGATAGCTGCAGCAACACCTTGCGTACAAAGCCACGGCTGATGCCGAAGGTTTCGCATAGTTCTTCTTCTTTCAGACGCGTGCCCGGCAGCAGTTTATGGGCGACGATCGCCTCCCATATCCGCTGATATACCGTATCGACATCTGATGTTTTCGGACTTGGCATGACCCTACCTTAGTTCGTTGCAGGGCAAGTGGTGCTGTGTTTTCTCCGGCCCCGCGTAACGCCGTTGCAATAATAAAGTGACATTATTCGCTACAGACTACGGATGACGCCTTGTATCACAACAAGAGAAGTGGGTTCTCTGGTCGAATGATAAGCGATCACCGCATCCCCTGTGGCTGCACCACCGGACCATTTTACTGTGTTGGCTTTTCGACAGATTAACACAGGGTATTATCGTCAACAATAAATGCGGTAGTTTGTAAAAAACAGATCCCTGGTAACACTAAAAAACAAAGACGAGACCCGGATCTCGTCTTTGCTAACGGTCGTGCCCCTTTGGTGATAGCTCAGTTGCCGGCCGAGCTGTGCACAAGCCCGGCCCGCGGCATCAGCAGATAATAGAAGAGCCCGCCCAGCCCGGCCCCGAGCAGCCAGCCGTAGCCGTTGAGATTGCTCAGCGCCGGCACCAGCACGGTTGAGATGGAAAAGACCGCCGCCAGGCCAAAGGCCAGCAGAGCCTTGCCGTTCCAACCCTTGTTGTAGTAATAGGCTCCTTTAGGATCAGACGAAAACAGCTGCTCCATGTTCAATTGCTGGCGCTTTATCAGGTAATAGTCGACCACGATAATACCGTAAAAAGGGGCAACGACCGAACCCAGGGCGTTAACGAAGCCGGGAATACCGATCTGGCTGATCACCGATACCCACAAGGCGCCGACAAAAAAGGCCACGGTGGCGGTGATCAGGCCCCCTATACGGAAACTGATCAGCCTGGGGAAGAGGTTGGCCAGATCATAGGCGGGGGGAATGAAGTTCGCGACCAGGTTGATACCCACGGTGGCAGCGAAGAAGGTCAGGGCAGCAATAATGGTCAGCGGCAATGAACCTACCCGCTCGACGATATCGGCCGGGTTGGTAAGGGCGTCGCCAAACAGTACCAGGGTTCCGGCGGTAATAATCAGTGCGATAAAAGAGAAGAAAGCGACATTGAGCGGCAACCCCACCAGGTTGCCCAGCTTCATTTCCCGCTCGCTGCGCACAAAACGGGTAAAGTCGCCGAAATTGATTACGACGGCGGCAAAGTAGGCGATCATGGTGCCGACGATGGCGGTAAAGGCGGCAATGTCTCCCCCTTGGTAGCTGCCGCCACCGCTAAAGATGGTGCCGACCGCCGGGATCAGCTCGCCGCCGGCTTCAAACCAGACGATGGCCATCAACACCAGCATCACCACATAGACAAGGGGACCGGCCCAGTTGAGGAACACCTTGATCTTGTCGATCCCCTGCCAGAACAGGGCAATCTGGAACACCCATACAATTACAAAAGCCAGCCAGGCAGTGCCGGACAGGCCGAGATAGGTCTCGCCGCTGCCCGCCCCCCACAAGGCGGTCAGCATCAGGGTAACGGCGGTCGAGGCGAAATAGGTCTGCACCCCATACCAGAAGATACCTATGATGGCCCGCAACAGGGCCGGGAAGTTGGCGCCACGCACCCCCATGCTGGCCCGGACCATCACCGGAAAGGGAATACCATACTTGACACTGGGTTTACCGGTCAGGTTGACCAGCACCATCACCACGCAGCCGGCCAGAATAATGGCCGCCATCACGGCCCAGCCGTTCAAACCATAAGACAGGAACAACGAGGCGGCCAGGGTATAGCCGAACAGGCTCTGAATATCGTTGGACCAGACATTAAAGATTTCGAACCAGCCCCAGGATCTGTCACTGTGTTTGATGGGGGCAAGATCCTCGTTATATAACGAGCTGTCTCTATGCTTAATTTCAAGGTTGGCGTCATCCATAAGAGGCTCTCCCTCAGATAGGTAGTCGGCCCGCCATCAGCAGAAAGGCGGGCCGGTATGGCTACAACTCAGTATAAACGCTCAGACATGGCGCATCAGTTGCGGAAGCGTTGGCAGGGCTGCCAGTATTGCATCAGCAGGTAATAGGTCAGGCCGGCTGGCACCAGGCTGGCATACCAGGAGACCGAAGAGAAGGTCAGTGCCACCACAGCGCCGGCCAGAGCCGCCACCACGGCCGCATAGTTCACGCCTTTATAGGGGCCGTTTTCATCATAGAGCTTGTCCAGATCCAGCTTGCGACGACGGACGATGAAATAGTCCACCACCAGGATAGCAAAGATAGGACCGAGGAAGGCGGAATAGGTTTGCACGAACAGCTGCAGACCCGCGGCCGACTCATCCTTGACCAGCTCCCAGGGAAAGGTACAGAAGGCCAGCAGACCCACTATGATGGTGGAGGTACGGAACTTCAGCTTGAACACATCCATCAGGATATAGGTCGGCGGCACCACATTATTGAGTACATTGGTGGTCACCTGGGCAAAGGCGATAAACAGCAGGGTGATCACCAGCAGCGGCGTGTTGTCCACGGCACTGGAGAATACCTGGATGGGATCGGACACCCCGGTGGCACCGGACACCATCAGGCCGATCAGCCCCATAAACAGGGTGCAGGGCAGGATAGACATGGAGTACAGGGTTGCCAGCAGGCCGGGACCACTGCCTTCCTTAAGCTCCCGGGAATAATCACTGACGTTGAGCATCATGGTGCTGTAGATACCCAGGAACAGCATGGTCGCGCCCCAGAACGGCAGGCCCCAGGTGCCCTCGACATTCACCAGGTTGGTGGTTATCTCGTCACCGTAGCGGTTGATCACGCTGTAGAACATATAGACCAGGGCTACCAGGATAAAACCGCTGCCGATGTTTTCCAGCCACTTGATGCCCTGGAAGCCGAAAATAGACAGGCCTATCTGCAGGAACTGGAACAGCACGAAGAACAGCACCAGGTTATCGAAACCGAACAGGGTAGCCGATACCGCATTGATGGCGCCGGCGCCGATCCAGCTCTGGAAGCCGTACCAGACGATGGCCGGCACCGCCCGCACCAACCCCGGGAAACGGGTGCCGGCAAAACCGAAGGCGCTGCGAGCCTGGACCATGAAGGGGATGCCGTATTTGTAGCCGGCGGCACCGTTCAGCGCCAAGGCAATACCGATCACGAAGCAACCGATGGCAATCGCCAGACAGGCCTGCAACAGGTTGAGGGTCCCCACTATGCTGGAGCCCATGGTAAAGGTGCCGATGGAGACACAGCCACCAAACCAGGCCAGCAGGTAGGAAACCCGGCCCATGATGCGTGTCTTCTGGGGAGCCAGGGATTCATCCCCGCCCTTCTTTTCTTGCTGCTGACCGGCAGCGGCTGAGTTGTGCTGGGTCACGGCCTGAGCCGCGGCGAGCTGGCCATTTGCTTGTTCAATTGCCATTAGGTTGTCCTCGGTAATCCATCACGTCGGCCGGTTTGACTTGCTGGCACCGTCCGGCCGGTTTCCACTATTGACTGCTCCGCAGTCATACTTGCTTTGGCAGGTTTCACTCCCGTTAGTGCCATCTGAAGGCACCTGCCCCTGGGTTGTTATCCGGTTCAGGCAATCGACTTGATATCTGCCTGCACCCCCTTGGCCATTCCCGGTTTTGGCCAGTTAAAGGTCAGCACCTTGCTGGTGCCCAGCTGCATATCCACCAGGGCCTCACAGAGTTTGACCGCGGCGACGGTACCATCGATCACCGGAATGCCGATTTCCGCCTCGATCCGGGTCCGGTACTGGGACATACCAGCACAGCCCAGCACGATGGCCTCGGCCTTGTCTTCATCCCTGGCCCTGAGGCACTCGGCGATCACCTTGGCGATGGCGGTATCCGGCGAATTGGCCAGATCCAGTACCTGGATAGGCGTGGTCCTGATCTTCTTGCACTGTTCATCAAAGCCATAACGGCTGACCAGGTGCTCGGTCATGAAGCGTACCCTCGGCGAGGTGGTCACCACGCTAAAACAGGCACTGACCATGGCCGCCATATGGAAGGCCGCTTCGGCAATGCCCAGCACCGGCTTGTCGGTCAGCTCACGGGCCGCGTACAGCCCGGGATCGCCGAAACAGGCCAACACATAGGCATCCACCTCCTGCTCCTGGTCTCCCTTGCGAATCTCCTCCAGTACGCCGGGTACGGCCAGGGCTTCATCGTAGAAGCTTTCTATGGCACTGGGCCCCGACGCCGGACTGACCGCCAGTATTTCGGCATCCGGACGTGCCACCCCATCGGCCAGTCGCTGCAACGCATCGGTGAAGGCCTGGGTGGTGTTGGGATTGATGATCTTGATCTTCATAGCGGCTCCATGTTTACGATTAAATATTAACTTTGTTAACGATTTAATCTTAATACCACCCTTAACAAAATGTAAACATATTTATCAAAAAATGTTCACCTACTATCACTGAGCCGAGCCAGGAGCAATACGCAACTTATGGGGAGGAGATCAGGCGGGAGCGCCATGGCTGTACTATGCCGCCATGGACAGCAGCGGAACAGACACGCCCCTAAAAAACCGGAGGATACAGTACCAGTTTAAATTAATCACAATAAAAACAATTAGATATAAAACCCCCTGGCGCCTTATTACGTCTGTCGACACCGACCGGGAGCACGTCAGCCAGATAGGTAGCGGCCCTGCCAGCCGTGTCAGCGTTCAAGGATCCAGCGTCAAGATCATCCTATTAACACGCAAAAATCGTTAACGATGAAAGCAATACCATGTTCACCGTTATGGATAACCTCTCGGATCCGTGTCCGTCTATTTCCTGGAGCACATCAGCGCTTGAGCGACCCAAGGGCACATATTGATTAAACGGGAGGCAACTGGCTGGAGAAAAGGGGTTGAGATGGGTCGCACTGGCCACATCCCTGGAAGGTCTGTTGCCATCAGCGGAGCCGAGGGTAGAAATGGAAGGAAGAAAGGGCCCCAGGCCGACGCCCTGGGGCTGTGAGGGTCCTATTACCGCCTGCAGCAGACTGCCACAGACGGTATCGATACCCCGGGAAAACTCAGGGCCAGTCGACCCTGTTCCGGTCCTGCTCCCGGTATTGCACCCGACCGAGCGGCACATGGTCATTGATTGCCTCGCGGATCTGCGCTTCTTCTTCGGCGCTGAAGCCCCCGCATAACTCGATCGCCTCAATGCGCCGGGTCAGCATCTCCTGGGCGGCCATGATCGCCTCGTCCACCGACTGCACGCCGGACACGGCGATATCGAACAGTTCACTCTTGATCCGGCCATGGTGCTTGAACATCTCCAGATCGGTCGCTTTGATGATAAAACCATAACGGCTAAGCGGCATATCTTACTCCTTAATCAATCCGACTACTTATGGTGCAAAACGGCTAAGCCATAGTGTAAAGCCAGTGCGCTGATAAAAAACAGGGTTAATCGACCCCTTCTGCCGAGTTGCCGGCACATCCTGTCTTAAGCCAGCGCCGGCTCCTGACTGGCGCAGTAGGCACTGTACAGGGACGCCAGGGCACAGGATGCCAGCCGGGCCTCGGGCGGATCGGCTCGGGATGTCAGGATGATCGGCACCCGGGCGCCCAGTACCAGGCCGGCGGCGGTGGCGCTCATAAAATACACCATCTGCTTGAACAGGAAGTTTCCCGACTCCAGGTTGGGAACCAGCAGGATATCGGCCTGCCCGGGAACCTGTCCTTTGATGCCCTTGATACTGGCAGCCTCAAGTGACACCGCATTATCGAAGGCCAGCGGCCCTTCCACTATGGCGCCAGGCAGGGTGCCCATCTGTGCCAGCTTCACCAGTTCGGCCGCATCCACACTGGAAGGCATGCTCTTGTTGACTTCCTCGGTGCCCGACAGCACAGCAACTTTAGGCTGGGCGTTACCCAGGGCATGGGCCAAGCTGACGGCGTTACGGGCGATATGCAGCTTATCGATTACCGTTGGCTGCACATTGATCACCGCATCGGTAATACACAATGCCTTGTCGCTGCCCGGTATCGTCATATGAAACACATGGCTGAGGCGGCTGTCGGTTCTCAGCCCGGCGGATCGGCTGAGCACGGCACGCAGCAGGATATCCGTATGTACATGGCCCTTCATGATGGAGGCCGCCTCCCCCTGGCTTACCAGGGCAACCCCCTGCTGGGCAGCCTGGGTTTCGTCGGCCGCATCCACCAGCCTGACGCCGCTGAGATCCCAACCCAGTAACTCGGCCTCATGGCGCATTGTGTCAATGGCGCCGACCAGGATCGGCTCGATAAGGCCATGATCGCTGGCCAGCCGGGCGCTGGAAAGGGAAACCGCATTCACCGGATTGATCACTACCGTGGTCACCCGGGGCAATTGACGGGCCTGCTCCAACAGATAAGCGGGGCACTCCTTGGGGATTGAACTCAGCATGATACCTACCCTGGTAATGAAGAAAATAAACAGAGGTCACTGGGACAATAAGCTCTGGTTATCGCCTAAAATTCGGGCAGGAGGTTATCACCCCCTGCCCGTGGTTAACTGCTGCGTTGCTTAGCAGTAGTCTTTGTACTTATCCAGATGACGGACCGGCTTGGACAGGGCGTCACGACGGAAGGGGTCGCCCAGTTCACGGGTACACATAATTTCGATAACCGTGGTCTTGCCTTCCTTCTGGGCAACACAGGCGGCCTTCAGGGCTGGACCTACATCTTCCAGACGATCCACGGTTACCCCTTCGGCCCCCATGGAACGGGCAATGGCGGCAAAGCTCGGGTTCTCCAGGTCGCCGGCGACGAAGCGACGATTGTAGAAATCGACCTGGTTCTTCTTCTCGGCGCCCCACTGACGGTTGTGGAATACGATGGACGTGACCGGGATGTTTTCCCGCACACAGGTCATGATTTCCATCATGGACATACCCCAGGCACCGTCACCGGCGTAGGAGATGGCGGTCCGCTCGGGCGCGGCCACCTTGGCACCGATAATGGTGGGCAGGGCGTAACCACAGTTACCGAAGCTCATGGCGGCAAAGAAAGAACGGGGCTTTTCAAAGCGCAGGTAGCTGTTGGCAACCGAGTTGATGTTACCGATATCGGTGGACACCATGGCGTCTTCCGGCATGGCCTTTTCCAGCTCGCGCAGTACCTGACGCGGGTGCAGGAAGCTGCCTTCTTCTTCAGACTGCTCGGCGATCATGTCCAGAGAGTATTCGTCCTTCTCGTGGATCCACTCGTCCAGTTCTTTTTCCCAGGCCTCTTTTTCGGCCGCGATTTCGCTGGCACGGGCGCCCTTGTTTTCCAGGCAGGCCACATCCAGGTTCTGCAGACGGTCCAGCATGGATACGGCAGCCGCCTTGGCGTCACCACAGATACCGACGGAAATCTTCTTCACCAGGCCCAGCATCTTGGCATCGCAGTCAACCTGGATGATCTTTGCTTCTTTCGGCCAGTAGTCCAGGCCGTGCTGCGGCAGGGTACCGAACGGACCGAGGCGGGTACCCAACGCCAACACCACGTCGGCACGGGAGATAAGTTTCATACCGGCCTTGGAGCCCTGGTAACCCAGGGGACCGCACCACAGCGGGTGGCTGGCAGGGAAGGAATCGTTATGCAGATAGCTGTTCACCACGGGGGCACCCAGGAACTCAGCCAGCGCCTTGCATTCCTCGACGGCACCGGACATCACCACACCGCCACCGGAGATGATCACCGGGTTCTTGGCCTTGGCCAGCAGCTCTGCAGCTTCCTGCAGGCTCTGCTCACCGCCGGCACCACGCTCGATGCGGATCGGCTGGGGGATTTCGACATTGATATCGCCGTAGAAGAAGTCACGGGGGATGTTCAGCTGGGTCGGACCGTTTTCCAGCATGGCGCGGTCGAAGCAGCGGGCAGTCAGCTCGGCCATACGGGCCGGGTTGGCCACATGGCCCTGATATTTGGTGATGGTTTCAAAGAAAGGCAGCTGCTGTGCTTCCTGGAAACCACCCAGTCCCTGGCTCATGGAACCGGTTTCGGGAGTAATACATACTACCGGGCTGTGGGCCCAGTAGGCGGCCGCGATAGCGGTAACAAAGTTGGTGATACCGGGACCATTCTGGGCGATACAAACGCCGTGACGGCCACTGACGCGGGAATAGCCGTCAGCCATATGGCCCGCGCCCTGCTCATGAACCACAGGGATCAGACGGATACCGGCCGGAGCAAAAATATCCATGGCATCCATAAAGGCCGAGCCCATGATACCAAAAGCATCGGTTACACCATTGGCAGCCAGAGTTTCAACCAGGGCTTCACTAGGAGTCATACGTGGCATAGCTGTCTTCCTTTTAAATTTTCCTGTCAGTGGCGACGGCGGACCATCGCCTCCTTGTTTTCACTTGATTGCTCTATATCGAAGCAGGTTTCAGTTCGTTTCTTATTCGTTTTAGGTTTATCGCGAATCGCTCTCTTGCTGCGCCTGCTTCTGCCGGCCCCATTTTTCCGGGCTTCCCCTCCCGGAGAATAGCCGGCAGGTAAAACAGGCAATTCGCAAGTGGGCTGTTGTGCGACTCACTGTGGTTAAGAGTAGGAATTGGCTCGGTTACTGAGTAGGACCAGTTCCGTAACAACCGTTACGCCAGCCCCTGAATAGGATTCATCCGCTTGAATTTAAAATATTTTTTTATGAATCAGAGGACACTGAAAGGACTCAGTGATTAACAGAAATGTAACCAAAAAGGGATAAAGCAGGCCAAAAAGCCACGCCAGCTCATGAGTTAATCGAACCAGAATGTCTCATTACCCCTGTATCTACGACAGACACAGGGGCGATTGCGGGCTATACCATATCGTTGATCAGCTCGACCAGGGCCTTGATCCCGGGCCGGATTTTATTGGCGGGAATCGAGGAATAGCCCAGCCGAAAATAGTTCAGCGGCACCTGCTCACCATGAAAATGGATATCTCCCGGCTCTATCAGTATGCCCCTGTCGGCGGCCTCCTTGCGCAACAGCCGGCTATCAAGTCCTTCCGGCCCCCTGACCCAGTAGCAGGAACCACCGAAGGTCGGCTGCCGGGACGACGATGGCAGATACTCATTCAGGGCCTCGGCCATCTCCTGCCAGCGCTCTTCATAGGCCCTGGCGATATTCATGATCAACGCATCGTGATAGCCCCGCTCCAGAAACAGGGCCACCGATCGCTGATTGTTGGCGGCGGGATGACGCAGGATCAGGCGGCGCAGGGCCCTGGCTTCACGGATCAGCTCGACCGGTCCCACCAGATAGCCCAGACGCAGGCCCGGTGCCAGAGTCTTGGACAGGCTGCCGACGTAAATCACCCGATCGTTCTTGTCCAGGCTTTTCAGCGCCGGGATCGGGTTGGTCTTGAAGTTACTTTCACTCTCATAGTCGTCTTCGATCAGCAGGATATTATGCTGATTGGCCTTTTCCAACAGCTGATAACGCCGCTCCAGGGGCATGGTCACCGTAGTCGGACACTGGTGGCTGGGTGTGGTATAGATGGCGTCGCATTCATTGAGCCGATCATCGACGATCAGTCCCTGCTCATCCAGCGGCAACGGCCGCACCTGGGCCGGATTCATGGCGGCAATATTGCAGATATCCACATAGCCGGGATCCTCGATGCCGATGATGCTGTCTTTGTCCAGCAGCAGCCGCGCCAGCATATAGAGCGCCTGCTGGGCACCGACCGTGACCAGTATCTGATCCGCCGAGGCCCAGACTCCCCGGCGGGGCAGCAGCCGGGTGCGGATCTGCTCGATCAGCAGGGGATCGTCGTTATCGAAGCGATCCGATGCCCAGTCACGGATCGCCGGCACACTGACCGCATCGCGGCAGCATTCCCGCCAGTTATTGCTGGGAAACAGGCCGGGATCGAATTGGCCGTAAATAAAGGGATAGGGGTACTTTTGCCAGTCTTTGGGCTTGGTAATGTTGTGCTGGTTAGAAGGGTGGATCTTGAAGATCTGCTGCCACTCCGGCATATGGCCGGTCGGCTCACTCGGCTCGGTCAAGGGCAATTCCACCTTGCGCGACAGGATCTCCGGATTGACAAAATAACCGCTGCGCTCCCTGGCAATCAGGTAGCCGTCATCCAGCAAGTGTTCATAGGCCAGCACCACAGTGTTGCGTGCGATACTCAGCTGTTTGGCCAGCTTGCGGCTGGAAGGCAGCGGACTGTCCAGGGGAATATTGCCATTGAGGATGGCGGCGGCGATCTGCTCGCGTAGCTGTTGCTGCAAGCTGGTCGTTTTTTCGGTCGAAAGATGAAACAGTGGAAGCATGGTGTGTCGACGTCAAACAGGAAAAGGGAAAAACGTGGCGGTGTGTATGTCACCACCACTCCAAGACCATAACATCGGGCACCGTATTTTGTTACTTATTTGTCGACGAGACATTGAAAATTAAAACAATTATCAAGAATCACCGTCATCAAAAGGCCAGCGAGGACAGGGAATTGCTCCCTGCCCTCTCTGCTACCGGCTCCCCACTGCTTACAGGTGCTCGTCGCGCAGGTGATACCAGTGATACAGCATACGCTGGCCCAGGCGCCGGAAAGGTGCAAACAGATGGCCCGGCAGCGCCGAGTTGTAAATCGGCAGCTCGAAGCCTTCCTTGATGCCCGCGATGCGCTGGGCCATGCGACGGCCGGCATGGGCCGAGAACATGACCCCGTTGCCGCCATAACCCAGGGCATAGAATACCTGCTCCTTGTCATCGGGCTGGGCGATCCTCGGCATCATGTCGTGACTCACATCCACCCAACCCCACCAGGAATAATCCACCTTGATACCGTTTAGGGCGGGGAACTTGCGATGCATACCGTCGATCAGCAACTGCAGATGTTTGGGATTGGGGGCATCGCTGCCGGTAATCGAACTGCGGCTGCCGATCTGCAGACGGTTATCCGGCAGCTTGCGATAGTAATGACGCAGGGTGCGGGTATCGGTGATCACCTCGTTGGTCTTGAAGTTACACTCGGCCATTTCCTGCTCCGTCATCGGACGGGTCACCAGTGAATTGGACAAAATCGGCATGATTTTGTTACGCAGCTGGCTGTGCAATCCCTGAGAGGTATAGCCACCGGTGGCGACCCCCACAGCCCGGGCACGAACCACCCCCCCCGGGGTCTTCAGGTAATGAATGCCATTCTTGGTTTCCCAGCCGATCACCGGGCTGGAAGGGTGGATAGTGGCACCCAACTCCCGTGCCATGCGGTGGTAACCATGGGCCAGCTTGAGCGGGTGCACGCCGATACCATCCGGCTCATGCATGGCACCCACTGCCTCGGCCTCGTTGACATAGTCACGGCTCAGAGTCGCCTTGTCCAGCAGCTCGGTATGGTAACCGAACTTGTCGGACAGCACCTTGGCCTCGGCCTCCAGCTTGCGCATCGCGCTTTCCCGGTGGGCGATATACAGATGGCCACCGTCCTGCGGGTTGCAGTCGATGTTGCCTTCCTTGATCAGCCCCTTGAAGGTATCAAAACCTTCACGCACCTCTTCATGCATTCGACGGGCGGTATCCAGGCCCCAGCGCTGGATCCACTGGGAGCGGCTCAGGCGACCGGAGGCATTCTGGGCCTGACCACCATTACGGCTGGTACAGCCCCAGCTGACCTGGTTGGCTTCCAGTACAGTGGCCTTGATGCCGTGTTCCTTGGCCAGAAATACGGCGCAAGACAAACCGGTAAAACCGCTGCCGATAATGGCCACATCGACATCTACATCCTGGGTGATGGGACCGTCATCTTCCGGTGGCGCACCGGCCGTCGCTACCCAGTAGGTAGGCGCATACTGCTGCCCACGTCCCGGATTGGCCGCGACCAGGGGATCATAGGTGGGGTCATAGCGGTCAAGTACCTTGCGGCTTTGCAGGTCTTGCCCGAGATCCGTTTTAGCTTTGTTGACGATATCCATATTTGTCTTCCCAGGATGAAAAGGTTAAGGCCGTGAAGGCGAAGTTACTTGGGGTCCAGCATGGGACGGTCTTTACGGAAAGCCTGCTTCAGTGCCAGCTTGCCGTCCTTCAGGGTGAACAAATCGACCCCATCGGCTTCGATACGACGACCATCCTGCGCAGTGGCACAGAAGGTCCACTGGGATACGCCACGATCGCCGGCGGCAAAATGCCTGGTGTTCTGCCAGCTGACGTCCGGAAAGGTGGTCCACACCTTGACAAAGGCGGCGGCCACCGCTTCACGACCTTCGAAACGCACACCATAGGCCTCGGGGCCGGCGGCGCCTTCAAACACGCAGTCATCGGTCATACAGGCCATGACGCCTTCCACATCGTGACGGTTAAAGGCGGCGAACAGATCTTCAAGCAATTTTACGGT
This sequence comes from Zobellella maritima, assembly GCF_003075035.1. Classification (GTDB taxonomy): domain Bacteria; phylum Pseudomonadota; class Gammaproteobacteria; order Enterobacterales; family Aeromonadaceae; genus Oceanimonas; species Oceanimonas maritima. Next base: position 2,484,254 of record NZ_QCZE01000001.1, read on the forward strand.
TACAGAATTTTCGGCGGACATGCCTCTCTCCTCAATGTAACAGGGATCACCTGTTAGAAAATGACGCTCTTCAACAACAAACACACTGTTGTTTACATATCGCCAACATTAGGAGTCTGAGGCCGATCCCGGTAGCGCCAGTTAGGGGCCTTGACTTGGACCACCCGGATTCGGGGAGCTATAACAAGGGGAAAACGGGCTTGCGAGGGAACTTGAGAATGGAAAAAACAGGGGGAGAAGGCGCTGATATCAATCTGTCTAATGTCGATTAGACGTGGGTTCTGATTGCAGCTGGCAACGACATCGACTCTTCAGTCGCAGACTATGAACATGCACAGGGAAGCTGCTTCCCTGTGCTGTAGGGCACTATTTTGAACCGGAGCGACGTCCTGCCGGCTGTTTTTTAACGACGCCGGAGAAGACCACATGCAGATCGGTGGAGGCGGACTCACCGTCCAGATTGAGTTTGGCCTCGATATGATCCAGGTGCTCTTTCATCATGGTGACCGCGGTTTGCTTGTTGCCACTTTCCAGGGCTTTCAGCAGTTCTTCATGCTCGTTAAAAGAGCAATGCGCCTGATGGCCAACCTCGTACTGGGCAATGATCAACGAGGTTTGCGATACCACACTGCGCTGAAAGTTAAGCAGGGGAATATTCCTGGCCATGTGAGCCAGCTCAAGGTGAAACTCGCCGGACAGACGAATGCCCTTGCCGCGATCGCCCTGGGAAAAGGCATCCTGCTCTTCCTTGACCATTTCACGAATCCTGGCCAGTCCGGCCGGGGTGGCGTTTTCCACCGCCAGTTCGGTAACCGCCAGCTCAACCACCCGACGGGCGGCGAATATCTGCCTGGCTTCTTCCACGCTCGGGGCCGCTACCACGGCGCCGCGATTGGGCCTGATGCTGACCACCTGCTCATGGGACAGACGCAACAGGGCGCGCCGGATAATGGTGCGGCTGACACCGAATATTTCGCCCAGAGCTTCTTCGCTTAACTTGGTACCCGGGGCCAGTCGTTGTTCAAGAATGGCATCAAAAATATGCTCGTAGACGATATCGTCCTGGGTGTTTGAGCTCGACTTGACAGAACCTGGCTCCAATTGACTGAGTGAACTCATGCTTTCCGTTTCCAGTTACGGCATGACAGCGAGTGTCCAAGACACCGTGGCCCATACCTGATGATAAATTTGTGACTAGGGTCGTATACAATTTTACCCACTTTTCAGGCAGAACCACACCGTCTATCACCAACTATGTGACTGGACACCACAAAATACCCGGCCGGTAGCGGTGTCCGTTGTCACCCCCGCCGGTATTGACGCTGTCCATAGATATAGGTTTCCGCTATCGCCCTGTCGTCCCCCAGCATCATCAATACGAACAGCTGCTCGAACAGGGTGCTGGTGTTATCGATACGCGCCTTGATAAGCGGTGTCGCCTGCAGATCCAGCACGATGAAATCCGCTTCCTTGCCCACCTGCAGGTTACCGATGTTATGGTCGAGGCGCAGTGCCCGGGCGCCCCCCAGGGTCGCCAGATACAGGGCCTTGAGCGGGTGCAGCCTGTGCTGCTGAAGTTGCAGGATCTTGTAGGCCTCGCTGATGGTCTGCAACATGGAAAAGCTGGTGCCGGCCCCCACATCCGTGCCCAGACCAACATCTATCTCATAATCCTCAAACCTGGGCAGCTTGAACAGACCCGAGCCCAGGAAAAGGTTAGAGGTCGGACAAAAGGCGGCAACCGAGTTGCTGCCCCCCATGCGATCAAACTCCGGCTCTTCCAAGTGGATAGCATGGGCGAATACCGAGCGCTCCCCTAGCAGGCCAAAATGATCGTACACATCGAGATAACCCTTTTGTTCCGGGAACAGGGATTTGACCCAGGCTATTTCCTGCTTGTTTTCGGACAGGTGGGTCTGCATATAGAGGCCGTCATATTCGGTCAGCAGCCTCCCCGCCAGACTCAGCTGCTCGGGGGTGCTGGTCGGTGCAAAGCGGGGGGTCACCGCATAGAGCTGACGACCCTTGTTGTGCCAGCGTTCGATCAGCTCCCTGCTGTCCGCGTAACCGGACTCGGAGGTATCGAGCAGGTCATCCGGGGCATGCCGGTCCATCATCACCTTGCCGGCGATCATGCGCATATTGCGCCGATCCGAGGCCTCAAAAAAGGCATCAACCGAAGCCTTGTGCACGGTACCGAATACCATGGCAGTGGTGGTACCGTTACGCAGCAGTTCATTCAGGAAGAACTCGGCCACCCGGGCCGAATGGCTCGGATCGGCAAACTTGCGTTCTTCCGGGAAGGTATAGTTGTTGAGCCAGTCGAGTAGCTGCTCGCCATAGGAGGCGATCATCTCGGACTGGGGAAAATGGACATGGGTATCGATAAAACCCGAGGTGATCAGTTTATTGTTAAACTCGACCAGCTCCAGCCCGGCAGGTTGCCGGGCCAGTACATCGGCGGCGGCACCTATATCCCGTACACGGCCATCGGCCACCACCAGGACGCCGTCTGGATAATAGGCATAGGACGCCTCCAACCCGACTTTGGCGGGATCGTCCAGGCTGTGCAAAATGGCGGCACGATACGCCACGGCATGAGTCATTTGCGTGCTTCTCCTTAAGAATGAGGGGCCGACACCGGGTCGGCATGTTTGGCTGCTGAAAGGGGGCTGAGGCCCGGCTTTGCATCACCTTGATAACAGGCGATCAACTGGCCGGCGACCGACACGGCGATCTCGGCCGGGTGTTTGCCGCCGACCTCGGCCAGGCCGATGGGGCACACCATCCGGTCCACCGTCTGCTGGTCAAAATCCCGCTCCCGCAGCCGGTATTCGAAACGCTTGCGCTTGGTGTGAGAACCGATCATGCCGAAATAACGGGCATCACCGCGCTTGAGGATACGGGCCGCCAGTTCGAAATCGAGCTGATGATTATGGGTCATCACCAGGTAGAAGCTGTTCGCCGGCTGGTCGTCGACTTCCCCCACGGGATCATCGCTGACCACCCGGGTTACCCCTTCCGGCAGCCGGGCGGGGAACTGGTCTTCCCGCTCATCTATCCAGGTGATGCGAAACGGCAGGCCGGCCAGCACCGACACCAGGGCCTTGGCCACATGACCGGCGCCAAACAACACCAGATGATGCTTGTCCTGGACCACAGGCTCCAGCATCAGGGTCGCCATGCCACCGCAACACTGGCCCAGGCTCGCGCCCAGGTTGAAGCGCTCAATACGCAGTTGGCGCTCGCCCTTGACAAGCATCTCCCGGGCCAGCTCCATGGCCTTGTATTCCAGGTGACCGCCGCCAATGGTGGCATAGCAGCCGGTACGGGTGACCAGCATCTTGGTGCCGCTGTCCCGCGGGGTTGAGCCCTTGTGCTCGATCACGGTCACCAGGACACAGGCTTCGCCTTTCTGCTCCAGTTCGACCAGCGTCTGTATCCAGTTGTCCTTGAACATAACTTCACCTCTATTACCAAACGCGAGTGCTGGCTTTACTCCACAAAGGGCATCGACCAAAGGGCCAGCTCCGCCGACTCACCGTAAACCCCGCCATGGGGGCTCAGCCGCGCCATCCCTGGCATGTGTGAGCGCTACACGGATGTACTTGTAGCGGGTCGAAAGAGGCAACTCTGTTGCCTCTTTCGCGCAAAAACCGGCTATTTTACCAGCACATCCTCGGCCAGGGCTTCATCCTGCTCCATCAGCTCCTGCATCTGCTGTACACCCCACAGCACCCGCTCCGGGGTTGCCGGGGCATCGATATGGGGATACTTGCGGTAGCCGGATACACTGGCAACCGCATCTTTCAGCGCACACCAGACGGACATGCCCAGCATGAAGGGCGGCTCACCCACTGCCTTGGAATGGAATACGGTGTCTTCCGGATTCTTGCGGTTCTCCACCAGCCTGACCCGGAAGTCGAGGGGCATATCGGCCACCGCCGGGATCTTGTAGCCGGCCGGCCCGTTGGTCATCAACCGGCCCTGGTCGTTCCACACCAGCTCTTCAGTGGTCAGCCAGCCCACCCCCTGGATGAAGCCACCTTCCACCTGGCCGATGTCGACGGCCGGGTTGAGGGAATCCCCCACGTCATGCAGTATGTCGGCACGCAATATCTTGTATTCACCGGTCAGGGTATCGATCACCACCTCGGAACAGGCCGCCCCGTAGGCAAAGTAGTAGAAGGGGCGGCCCCGGCCGGTGGCGTGGTCATAGTAGATCTTGGGCGTCCGGTAAAAGCCGGTGCTGGACAGGGAGATCTGGTTGAAATAGGCCAGCTGCACAAATTCCTGGAATGACAATATCTGCTCGCGGATCTGCACAAAGTTGTTCTTGAACACCACTTCTTCCGGACTTACCTGGAAGTGACCCGCAGCCCAGTCAATCAGCCGCTGCTTGATGGTCTGGGCCGCATTCTGCGCCGCCTTGCCGTTCAAGTCTGCGCCGCTGGAGGCGGCGGTCGGCGAGGTATTGGGCACCTTGTCGGTATTGGTGGCGGTGATCTGTATCTTGTCGATATCCACCTGGAATTCTTCCGCCACTATCTGGGCCACCTTGATGTTCAGCCCCTGCCCCATCTCGGTGCCGCCATGGTTGAGATGGATACTGCCGTCGGTGTAGATATGCACCAGGGCCCCGGCCTGATTGAGGAAGGTGGCGGTAAAGGAGATACCAAACTTCACCGGGGTGATGGCGATGCCTTTCTTCAGAATCGGGCTGTTGGCATTGAAGGCCTTGAGCTCTGCCCGGCGGCGGGCATAGTCGGAAGACTGCTCCAGATCCGCCACCAGCTCGTGGATGATGTTGTGTTCCACCTGTTGATGGTAGTGAGTCACATTGCGCTCATCCTTGCCATAGAAGTTGATCTTGCGGATCTCCAGCGGATCCTTGCCAAGCACGGAGGCGATCTCGTCCATCACATGCTCTATGGTCATCATCCCCTGGGGGCCGCCGAAACCGCGATAGGCGGTATTGGAGGCAGTATTGGTCTTGCAGCGATGGCCGATCACGGTGGCCTCGCCCAGGTAATAGGCATTATCCGAATGGAACATGGCCCGATCGACAATGGATGAAGACAGGTCCGGTGAGTAACCGCAGTTGCCGGCCACGGTAATCTCCGCGGCCTCGATACGGCCGTTATCATCGAAGCCTATCTTGTACTGGTTGAAAAACGGATGACGCTTGCCGGTCATCATCATGTCTTCCATCCGCGGCAGACGCATCTTGGTCGGGCGACCGGTCAGCCTGGCCACCACGGCCGCCATACAGGCCGGACCGGCGGCCTGGGTTTCCTTGCCACCGAAACCACCGCCCATGCGGCGCATATCGATCACCACCTTGTGCATGGGGACATCCAGCACACTGGCCACCAGCTTCTGAACCTCGGTCGGATTCTGGCTGGAGGTAAACACCAGCATGCCGCCGTCTTCGGCGGGCACCGCCGTGCTTACCTGGGTTTCCAGATAGAAATGCTCCTGACCACCGATGTGCAGGCTGCCTTCAATCACATGCTTGGCGCGCTTGAGGCCAGCGGCGGAATCGCCACGCTGCTGCTTGTGGCTTTCGGTGACAAACAGCTCTTTCTCCAGGGCCTCCTCTACCGACAGCACGGCCGGCAGATCTTGGTATTCCACTATCGCCGCCATCGCCGCCCTGCGGGCAGTATCCAGGTCGTTGGCGGCCACCGCCAGCACCGGCTGACCCACATATTCCACCAGGCCATCAGCCAGCAGTGGATCGCCGCTCAGCACGGGGCCGATATCCAGCTCACCGGGCACGTCCTCGGCGGTGATGGCGATCGCCACCCCCTCAAACTGGTAGCAGGGGCTGACATCGATGCGGGTGACCCTGGCATGGGCGCGCTCGGACAGCCGGGCATAGACATGCAGCTGGTTGGGAAACTCGAGCCGATCGTCGATATAAACCGCCTCGCCGGACACCTGCTTGGCGGCGCTGTCGTGGGGAACGGGTTTGCCCACACCGGTTTGCAGATCCTGTTTGACTCGCTCCATCATCTGTTCGATGGTGAGCATGTTCTTGTGCTGCTTAGACATAAGACGTCACCCTGGTTTCCAATTTCAGACTCTGTTGCTCGATATAAAACTTATAGAGCAGGTTGGCTGCGGTTTTGCTGCGATATTCCTTGCTGGCACGGAAGTCGGACAGGGGCTGGAAGTCCCCTTCCAGGGCCGTCATCGCCGCCTTGATGGTGTCACGGTTCCAATCCTGACCGATCAACGCCTGTTCACAACTACTGGCCCGTTTGGGTACAGCCGCCATGCCGCCGAACGCGATACGGGCAGCCGTCACCTTGCCCTGTTCGATGGTCAGGTTGAAGGCACCGCACACCGCCGAAATATCGTCGTCTATTCGTTTGGACAACTTGTATACCTTGAAGTGCTGATTGGCCCTGGGCTTGGGCACTATCACCCTTTCAATAAACTCGGACTCCTGTTGGGCGGTCACCTTGTAGCTCAGGAAATAATCCTCGACCGCCAGCTCCCGGATCTGCTCGCCCCGGCGCAGCTGCAGGCGGGCATCGAGGGCCATCAGCACGGGAGGCATATCACCGATGGGTGAGGCATTGCCGATATTGCCGCCCAGGGTACCCTGATTGCGGATCTGCAGGGAGGCGAAGCGGTGCAGCAACTCTCCCAGATCCGGGTAGAGAGCACTCAAGGCAGCATAGCTGTCGCTTAACGATCGGGTGGCGCCGATGCTCAGGCTGTCGTCTGTTTCTTCAAGCTGCTTCATCTCGGCCACATTGCCCAGATAAATCATCTTCGGCAGCTCGCGATGAAACTGGGTCACTTCCAGGGCCAGATCGGTGCCGCCGGCCAGCAGCCGGGCATCCGGATTTTTCAGCAGCAGTTCGGCCAGCTCGGTCACGGATGTGGGTGAAAAGCACAGCTTGTCATCCCCTTGCAGGGTCACCAGGGAATCCGTTTCGATCTGGGCCAGCTTGGCCACCACGTCCGCCTCGTAACGGGAAAAGTCGTCGGCCAGCCGGGGCTGCTCGGCGATCGCCTTGGCGGCGTCGACGATGGGACGGTAGCCGGTACAGCGGCACAGGTTGCCAGCCAGCGCCTCGAGAATATCGTGCTGGTCCGCCGCCGGCTTGTTCTTGCTGAGGGCAAACATCGACATGATAAAGCCCGGGGTACAGAAGCCGCATTGTGAACCATGAAAGTCCACCATGGCCTGTTGCACCGGGTGCAGGCTGCCATCCCGAGACCTGAGATCCTCGACCGTGATCAGCTGCTTGCCATGCAGGGCAGACACAAAGGTCAGACAGGAATTCACGGAGCTATAGCGGATACGATCACCGTCCCGCTCACCCAGTACCACAGTGCAGGCGCCACAGTCGCCGGATGCACACCCTTCCTTGGTTCCACTCTTACCGACACGGCTGCGCAGGTAATTGAGTACCGTCATATTTGGCGAAAGGTCCTTCTCCTCCCGCAACTCCTGGTTAAGTAAGAACTTAATCAAGCCTTGCCTCCTTCAGCTAAGTGCCGCGATTGCCGAACAACATATTATCTTCAGGTCTAATTAAAGTTAAAAACTGACCCATTAGTCAAGAAATTTTATTGTCACCAAACGAGACCTTTTCGTACTTGATGATAAAATCCCTCGATAGAACAAGCCATTAACATGAAAATTGTGTACGTTAGTGGCAGCATTTTTCTCTCCCCTTGTATTTAAAGTGTAGTTTCACAGGAGCAGCGATGGGTCAGCCGACAGACAATCTCAGCCCTGAGCGGGTTATCCGGGTGTTTATGGGCGTGGCGCTGGCCATCATGCTGGGGGCCCTTGAGATCACCCTGTTGATGCCCGCCCTCTCCCGGCTCGGCACCCTGTTTGACGCCCCGCATATAGCGCCCCTGCTGGTCAGCAGCTACCTGTTTGCCATGACCCTGAGCATGCCTGTCTACGGTCAGCTCAGCGATCGCCTGGGCCGACGCACCTGTCAGTCCGTCGCCATCAGCCTGTTCACCCTGGGATCCCTGGCCAGCGGCCTGGTCGAGACGCTGCCGGCATTGATTGTCACCCGCCTGTTGACCGGCCTCGGGGGCGGCGGCCTGATTGCCTTGTCCTTCGCGGTTATCGCCGATGTGATACCGCCCCGCTATGTGGGCCGTTATCAGGGCTATATCTCGGCCATCTTCGCCATTTCCAGTGTTTCCGGCCCCCTGCTCGGCGCCCTGCTTATCGCCTGGTTCGACTGGCAGTGGCTGTTTTTATTCAAGGTCCCCCTCGGCCTGCTGGCACTGGCGCTTAATCATTGGGCGCTACGCGGGCTGGGCCATGGTGGCGTCAGGGGAGCCATCGATATCACGGGAATGACGCTCTTGCTTGTGGCGGCCCTGGGCTGGGCCATGGCCACCGACGCCCGGCTGCTCCTTCCGTCACTGGATGCTTACCGGTGGCCATTGCTGCTGCTGTCCACTGCCGTCAGCCTGCTGCTGATCTGGCATCAGTGGCGGCACCCTCATCCGGTGCTGCCTCTGCATTTCATAAGAGAGTCACTATTTCGTACTGCCATTCTGCTGTTGGCATTATCGGAAGCCATGCGCCTGGCATTGCTGGTGTATGTGCCTCTGGCTCTGGAAAGCACCCGGGGCATGAACCCCGATCAAACCAGCTGGATCCTGCTCTGGTTTATCCTGAGCGTGACCCTGGGCACTTTTATCAGCGGGAAACGCATCGCCAAACAGGGCTATTGTCAGCCTTTCCCCCGACTGGGCGGCGTGATACTGGCCCTGGGCGGGATAGGGGTGCTACTGAACTTCAGCCTGCTCTGGGCCGGCTACTGGCTGCTGCCCATCCTGATTATCGGCGGGATTGGCATAGGATTTCTGATTGTGTCCTGCTCTATTGCGGTGCAAAACGCCCTGCCCCCGGGGCAAATGGGCTCGGGACTGGCGTTGATGAATTTTATCCGCTCTCTGGGGGGAACCCTGGGGGTGGCCCTGCTGGGCTGGCAATATCAGCAGCAGGACAGCCCGGGTACCGACTGGATGCTGCCGGTGTTTATTATGGTGGCCAGTTATGGACTCTTTAGCCTGCTGTTCGGCCTGGTGATGCCGGACGCCCCGCTGGCCACCACCGCCAAGCATGATAACGCACAGCAATAGCCTACGGGGTTTCGATTATTCTGCGGTTTTCACGGCACATCCCTGGATCACCAGCCGGGTGATCAGGGCTGCGGCCTGCTCAAAATCCTGCTCATCAAGCTCTTCCTTGCCCAGGGTCATGGTTATCTGCCAGTTAAAGTCCGCATAGGTCTGGGTAGAGGCCCAGATGGAAAACAACAAATGCTTGGGATCAACCCTGTCCATCAGCCCCTGTTCCATCCACTCGGATAAGCGGGAGGTCAATATGCGGGTTTGTGCCGTCAGTCGCGCGACTATGTCCTGGGGAAGGTGGGGAGCGCCATGCATGATTTCATTGGCAAAAACCTTTGATGCATAAGGATACTCTTTTGAAATCAATAACTTGGTTCTGATATAGGCAGTCAGTGCCCGTACCGGATCCGAATATTCCACCAAGGGCTCGGAAGCGGCCAGCAGGGGCTCGACCATGCTCTCCAATACCGCCCGATAGAGCTTTTCCTTGCTGCCGAAATAATAATAGATATTGGGTTTGGGCAGTTCGGCCAAATCGGCAATCGCTGCTGTTTTGGTCGCCGCATAGCCGTGCTCGGCAAAGATGCGGCTGGCGGCGCGGATGATCTTTTCTTCATTCTTGGCTCGGATTCGGGACATACTGGGGCAGGACTCCAAAGGACTCAACGTGAATCAGCCGAGTATAACAATAACGGGATCCCCCACAGTAGGTATAACGACAACCTTATACCCCATGGCCTCGATGTACAGCCTGCCGCCTGTAGCCGCCGCCAATGCAATGGGCGGCAGGCTGTGGCACTATTTCGTCCTTTCCTTGATATAGCCCTCATAATCAGGGATCTTGATGCCGAAACTGCGGGTCATTTGCACACTGTCCATCAACATATCTGCGGTAGAGACATTGGTCGCTACCGGGATGTTCCAGACAGTCGCCAACCGCAGCAGGGCCTTCACATCCGGATCATGGGGGACCGCGTTCAGCGGATCCCAGAAAAAGATCAGCACGTCGATCTTGCTCTCTGCAATCATGGCCCCCAACTGCTGATCCCCCCCCATGGGACCCGACATCAGGCAGCGCACCGGCAACCCGACTTTACGACTTAACATGGTTCCGGTGGTGCCGGTGGCATAAAGATGATGCAGCTTCAGCTGTTCGCAACGGCTCGATACCCATTCAAGCAGCTGCTCTTTTTTATGATCATGAGCAACCAGGGCTACGTGTTTATGAGGAGGCAGGACGCGCTCTATCTCTTTCATCTATTTTCTTCCTTTGTATGAACTGTCCCCATGTTACCCAAAGCCATGCTCAATACGCAGCCCAAAAACAGAAAAAGCCCCTGATGGGGCTAATGACTCGATGAAACCGGCAGCGTCAATCTTCGTCTACAAACTGAGCCTGCTGATAGCTCTGGATACCGACTCGGTCGATCAGGCCCAGCTGGGTTTCCAGCCAATCGACATGCTCTTCCTCTTCATCCAGTATCTCGTTAAGCAGATCACGGCTGACATAATCACGGATTGTTTCGGCATAGGCGATGGCTTCTTTCAGATCGGGAATACCGTCCATCTCGAGGGACAGGTCTGCCTTGAGCATCTCGAGGGTATCTTCGCCAATGCGCAGCCGGCCAAGATCTTGCAGGTTGGGTATCCCCTCGAGGAAGAGGATACGTTCGATAATCTTGTCGGCATGGTTCATCTCATCGATGGACTCGTGATACTCCTTATCTGCCAAATGCTTGAGTCCCCAGTCCTTGTACATCCTGGCATGCAGGAAATACTGGTTGATAGCCACCAGCTCATTGCCCAACACCTTGTTCAGGTGGGTAATAATCTTGGGATCCCCTTTCATACAAGACGACTCCTATCTTTATCAGGTGTTGTAAAGATAGTTCAGGGATCTAAATTGTAAAGCTGGCTCAGGCGACTTCGTAATACTCGCAAACCTTGGCATTTTCCTCGGCCAGGATCGCCATCGCCACCGGCACGCACTTGCCGCACTGGGAGCTCACCCCCAGTTCACGCTTCAGCTCTTTGAATTCCGTCTTGCCTTCGGCAATCGCGGCCCTCAGCTGTCGCTCGGTAATTCCCTTGCAAAGACACACATACATCAACGCATCCTCCAAATTCAATGCGTTAAATCTAAATGATAGTGGTTATCAATGCAAGTTCTCTTTGGCTACATTTTACCCTCTTTGTGATCTTGGTAAATGCCCTGCAGCCGGGCCTCGCTTCCCTGCAGATCATAGCCGGCCTGCCGGCCCAGCCGAAGCAAGTCGGCGGGCGGCGTATGCAGGGCCTGCGACAGGGACCAGAGGGTAATGGAGCGGGTACCGGTACGACAGAAGGCCAGGGTATGGCCCGCCCTCGCCAATGCCTGCCGAAATTGAACGATGGCCTCTTCGGTAAAGTTACCGGAGCTTATCGGGATCCAATACCAGTCAAGATCCATGGACCTAGCGGCCTCGGCCAGCTGTGATGCCGTGGGCTGTTCCACCACCTCATGATCGGGGCGATTACAAATCAGGGTAGTGAAGCCCCTGCTCTTCAACTCGGCCAGATCGGCCGGGGTTATTTGATCTGCGACGGAAAAGTCCGCCGTAACCTGTCGGATTTCCATAGGCCACCTTGATGCGAAATGTGAGCGGCGAATGAGCACAGCCCGTGCTGGCCCCGGATCACATAGTGGACCGCCCTCACTATAAGATCAATGACTGTTCCGGTTAGCGCGTATCCGTCCGTGAAAATCAAAAATCCCATCAAATAAAAACGCAGCCAGCCGGCTGCGTTTGTTATTTTACGACCTTCAGGGAGGGCCTGCCTTTCCTGGGTGGCGGGGATGGCTCTTCCATGTCTGGAGCCGGGGTTGTCTCTTCGTTTTCCATTTCCGCCAGCCAGGCTTCATAAGCCGGCTCGGGAGGAAAGAAGGTACCGGCACCATTTTCCCGGGCCTGAACGGCAATCACCGCCGCCATCGGCACATAAACCTGAAACGGCGATCCGCCGAAGCGGGCGTTAAAACTGACCGCCTCATTATCCATATGCAGGCCGACCACGGCTGAGGGTGAAATGCTCAGCACTATCTGGCCGTCCTGTACGAACTGCCGGGGTACCTGGGTATGAGGTACATCGGCATTAACCAGCAGGTGGGGGGTCAGCTCATTATCCAGCAGCCAGTCATAGAAGGCGCGCAGCAGATAGGGACGACTGGGAGTCAGGTTGTCCATCACTTACACCTTGCCGCCGATATCGCGCTCGGCTTCGGTCAGGGCCGCCTGGAAAGAATCGCGCTCAAACAGCCGGATCATATAGGCTTTCAGCTCTTTTGCCCCCCGACCGGACAGCTCGATTCCCAAGGACGGCAAGCGCCACAGCAGGGGCGCCATATAGCAATCCACCAAACTGAACTCTTCGCTCATGAAGTAGGGGTATTCGGCAAACACAGGAGCGATGGCCAGCAGGGCCTCGCGCAGTTCCTTGCGGGCCTCGTCCGCCTTGTCATTGCGCTGAATACGGCTGACCAGGGAATACCAATCCTGCTCGATACGGTGCATCATCAGCCGGCTTGAGCCCCGTGCCACCGGATAGACCGGCATCAGTGGCGGATGAGGAAAGCGCTCATCCAGATATTCCATAATAATACGAGACTCGTAAAGCACCAGCTCTCTGTCTACCAGGGTCGGAACCGTGCCATAGGGATTCAGCTCCAGCATATCTTCAGGCAGGTTATCGAGTTCCACCTGGCTGATTTCCACACTGACCCCTTTTTCCGCCAGAACGATACGCGCCTGATGGCTGTATATATCGTCAGCACCCGAAAACAGCGTCATTACCGAACGCTTATTGGCCGCAACTGCCATTGAATCCTCCGCAAATCATAAATAGGAACGGCAATGGAAGCCTATTACCCCCATTGCCGCTCCCCTGTTTAGCTTAGACGATGTCTAATCAGTGTATGTCACGCCAGTATTCTTTCTTCAGCAAATAGGCAAAGACAAAGAAGATGGCCAGGAAACCCAGCACCCAATAGCCCAGGCGCTGACGCTCCAGCTTCATCGGCTCGCCGGAATAGACCAGGAAGTTGACGATATCCAACACGGCGCCATCGAACTCCTCGGCGGTCATTTCGCCATTGCCGTCGGCAGTGATGCCGACCGGGGTCTGCACCTCATGACCATCTACTGTACGGGTGACGGTTTCCAGACGCGGCGTACCCTGCAGTGGCTCCAGCACATGGGGCATACCCACAGACGGGAACACCAGGTTGTTGACGCCGAAGGGCCGGCTGTCGTCCGCATAGAAGGAACGCAGATAGGTATAAAGCCAATCGGCACCACGAACCCGGGCAACCAAGGTCAGATCGGGCGGCGGCGCACCAAACCAGTTAGCGGCGCCCTTCTCAGGAATGGAGTTCTCCATCAGCGAGCCCACGGGCACCCCGGTGAAGTTCAGGTTGGCCTGCATGATGTCCTCGGGGATGCCCAGATCCTGGGCTACCCGGTTATAACGCTGGTACTGGGTGCTGTGACAGCCCGAGCAGTAGTTCATAAACAGCTTGGCACCGTTCTGCAGCGACGCCTTGTCACTCAGGTCGTAATCGGCCTCGTCCAGATGGACATTACCGCCCGCGGCCATTGCCAGCGCCGGTAAAAAGGCAAATACAGCGATGATTAACTTCTTCATTTGAATGTAACCCTCTCTGGCAGCGGCTTGGTTTTCTCGTTTTTGCTGTAGAAGAACAGCAGCACGAAGAAGGCGAAATAGCCGAATGAAGTAACCTGGGCCAGCAGCGTCAACACAGGTGTGGACGGCAGGGCACCGAGTACACCCAGAATGATGAAACAGATGACAAACTGCACTATGTTCAGCAGGTGCAGCTTGCTGCGGTAGCGGAACGAACGTACCTTGCAGCGATCCAGCCAGGGCAGCACGAACAGCACAGCAATCGACAGCCCCATCAGGATAACCCCCATCAGCTTGTCGGGTACCGCACGCAGGATGGCGTAGAAGGGGGTGAAATACCACACGGGAGCGATATGTTCAGGCGTCTTCAGGCCATTTGCCGCTTCGAAGTTTGGCGCTTCCAGGAAGTAACCGCCGCCTTCCGGCATAAAGAAGATTACGAAAGCGAAGAAAAACAGGAAACCGGCAACACCGACGAGATCCTTCACGCTGTAATAGGGGTGGAAGGGAATGGCATCTTTCGGCCAGCCGTTCTCGTCCTTGTTTTTCTTGATGTCGATGCCGTCGGGGTTGTTGGAGCCGACTTCATGCAGTGCCACAATGTGCAGGAACACCAGGATCACCAGCACCAGCGGCAAGGCAATCACATGCAGGGCGAAGAAGCGGGTCAGAGTGGCACCGGAAATGACGTAGTCACCGCGGATCCACAGGGTCAGATCATCGCCGATCACCGGAATGGCGCCGAATAACGAGATGATAACCTGGGCCCCCCAGAACGACATTTGTCCCCAGGGCAGCAGATAACCCATGAAGGCTTCGGCCATCAGCACCAGGAAGATCAGCATGCCGAACAGCCATAGCAGTTCACGGGGCTTTTGGTAAGAACCGTAAATCAGGCCGCGGAACATGTGCAGATAGACCACCACGAAGAAGGCGGATGCGCCTGTACTGTGCATATAACGCAGCAGCCAGCCGTATTCGACATCGCGCATAATGTATTCGATGGAGGCAAAGGCACCCTCTCCTGAGGGGTTGTAGTTCATGGTCAGCCAGATACCGGTCAGGATCTGGTTAACCAGCACCAGCATGGCAAGCGAGCCAAAGAAGTACCAGAAATTGAAGTTTTTCGGCGCGGGATACTGACCTACATGCTTGTTGTAGGTCGCCGTCATTGGAATGCGCTCGTCAATCCAGTTTACGAGTTTACCTAACATGATTAGGCTCCTTCCTTGTCGGCACCGACCAGAACAGTGGTGTCATTGACATAGTAATAAGGGGGGATGACCAGGTTCAGCGGTGCAGGTACACCCTGGAATACCCGTCCGGCCATGTCAAACTTGGAACCATGGCAGGGGCAGAAGAACCCGGAGCTGACGCCCTGCACCTGCTCACCGAAGCTGTTCGGTAAATAGGTGGGAGAACAACCCAGGTGGGTACACAGACCGACGGCTACGAAAATCTCCGGCTTAACGGAGCGATAGGCGTTTTGTGCATATTCAGGCTGCTGTGGCTCATCGGAATTCGGGTCACGCAGCTGGTTATCGTGCTGAGGCAGGGCATCCAGCAGTTCCTGGGTACGGCGTACGACCCATACTGGTTTACCTCGCCATTCAACCCGGATCAACTGACCGGGTTCCATCTTGCTGATGTCTACCTCTACCGGGGCCCCGGCCGCTTTCGCCTTGGCACTGGGATTCCAGGACTTGATAAAAGGCACTGCGGCAAAAGCAGCTCCGACCCCACCCACGACTGTGGTTGACCAGGTCAGAAATCTGCGGCGACCGGTATCAACTGGCGCATTGCTCATCCAAAAACTCTCCCATTTGGTCTCCGCACGTTTATTTTACGTTCCATGCATTAATACAGCTTGTGACAACCGCGGCGGATATTATGGTTTCAACTGCCACAAAAAAACCCCGGAATTCTAAAGAAAAGCGCGGTCTTTTACAAGGATACGAAAAGTCTTAAAAATTATCGCTTATCAAATAAAGCACATATAAAACAACAACTTGATAAAATATCCGGATATTCATCCGGATACAAAAAAGCCCGGAAACCCGGGCTTTGAATACAAGTTTGCAATCCCAATTAACGCTTGGAGAACTGGGGACGCTTACGCGCCTTGTGCAGACCGACTTTCTTACGTTCAACGCGACGAGCGTCACGAGTCACGAAGCCAGCCTTACGCAGCGAACCACGCAGAGTTTCATCGTATTGCATCAGGGCACGGGTAATGCCGTGACGGATAGCGCCGGCCTGACCGGAAATGCCACCACCAGCGACGGTGATGTACAAGTCCAGCTTCTCGGTCATCTCGACCAGCTCCAGCGGCTGACGCACGACCATGCGTGCAGTTTCGCGGCCGAAGTACTGGTCCAGAGAACGCTTGTTGATAACGATGTTACCGCTGCCCGGCTTTACGAATACGCGCGCAGTAGAGCTTTTGCGACGACCGGTACCGTAGTATTGAGTTTCTGCCATTTGCCTGAATCCCGTATTAGATGTCTAGTACTTGTGGTTGTTGTGCCGCATGGTTGTGCTGGCTGCCCGCGAAAACTTTCATTTTACGGAACATGGCACGACCCAAAGGACCACGGGGAAGCATGCCGCGAACGGCAGACTCGATAACCATCTCGGGCTTGCGTACGATCAGCTTCTCGAAGCTGATGGACTTGATGCCACCGGGGAAACCGGAGTGAGAATAGTAAATCTTGCCTTCGGCTTTATTGCCGGTTACCTGAATTTTCTCGGCATTGATCACAACGATATAATCGCCGCAGTCAACATGCGGAGTGAATTCCGGCTTGTGCTTACCGCGCAGACGGCGAGCAATCTCGGTGGCCAGACGACCCAGAGTTTTGCCCTCTGCATCAACAACATACCAGTCACGCTTTACGGTTTCTGGCTTAGCAACAAAAGTTTTCATGGATGAACCCAAATTACTGAAAATGAATCCTACACTTGCGCACCATGCGCAAAACACGACCAGACCTGAACCCCTTCGAGTACCTGTCTGCTTACTGTGATGTCATCTTATCGATGACTGTGTAACGTGGGCCGAGCGATTATAGGTAAAGTTGCCTTAAAAATCACCTGCTAATTTCAGTGCCCTTAAAATTAGTCGGCTCGCCCGCCCCTCCCCGTGACCATGCCCTGATCACGGGCGGCATATTGTGACTAAGGAAGGTGCTCTCTGGCAAGATATTCGTGGGATTGCATTTCAGTCAGTCGCGACAGACAGCGTTTAAACTCAAAATTCAGCCGCCCCAGATCGTAAAGTTGCTCCATCGGCACGGCGGCGGAGATGATCAACTTGACGTGCCGTTCATAAAACTCGTCGATCATGGCGATAAAGCGACGGGCAGCGTCATCCGAATCTCTCCCCATGGGCGTAACATTAGCCAGCAGCACCGTATGGTAGCAACGGGCCAACTCGATATAATCCAGCTGGGAACGCGGCGTGCAGCACAGCTGCTGAAAATCGATATAGAGGACACCGTCTCCTTCTGCCAGCGTCTTCAACTGCCGATGATTGATTTCGATCTCGCTCCCCCAGCGTCCCGGCTCATTGGTCAGGCGGGCGAAATACTGCTCCAGGTTCACCCTGGCCTGGACATCCAGGGGATGATGATAGATCTCGGCCTGCTCCAGGGTCCGCAATCGGTAGTCCACGCCGGAATCGACATTGACTACCTGACAGTTTTCCTTGATAAGCGCGATCGCCGGCAGGAAACGGGCCCGCTGCAGGCCATTGCGGTAGAGCTCGTCGGGCGGAATATTGGAGGTCGCCACCAGAATGACCCCGTGCCCGAACAAATACTGGAACAGGGTACCCAGCATCATGGCATCGGTAATGTCGGAGACAAAAAACTCGTCGAAGCAGATCACTCGGGCATCCCGTGCCAGCCGCTCGGCCACCACCTTAAGCGGGTCAGGCTGGCCCTTCAGGGTTTTCAGTTCATCATGGACCCGCACCATAAAGCGGTGAAAATGCACCCTGAGTTTGTTGTCGAAGGGCAGACAATCGTAAAAAGTATCGACCAGATAGGTTTTGCCCCGGCCGACCCCGCCCCAAAAATACAGCCCCTGAATCCTGGGAGCCTGGGGCTGCTTGCCGGTCAGGCGCTGCCACAAGCTCGGCCTGGGTTCTTCCCGGGGCGCCATCAGCTCGTCGAACAGCCGCTGTAGATGCCCAACGGCACTGGCCTGAGCCGGATCACTGACAAAATCGGTACGCTGTAAGTCGGCCTGGTATTTTTTACTTGGGTTCATTACGTTAAGTTAAAGAGGCACGGAATGTTCAGTGTAAATGCCCCTTCCCTGCCGTCGCAAGCCCCTTGGCACACAACAGCTTGATATTGGGCATAAATACCGCAATTAATGTGATACCCAAGTTAATGACCGATGCGCGGGAACTCTTGCCGCTGCGTTCGGGTCACATTGAACGATTCCGGCATGTCCGACAATTTAGGTAGGAGTATTAGATGAATCGTCGTCTCCCTCTGTTTTCAGCCCTGGCATTGAGCCTGGGACTGGTTGTGAACCTTCCTGCGGCACAGGCCGCCCTGCCCTTTGGACTGGGCTCCGAGATGACCAGCCTGGCCCCCATGATTGAACAGGTCAGTCCGGGCGTGGTCAATATTTCCGTCTCCGGCAGCAAGGTCAGCCGCCAGAGCCTGCCCGAACCTTTTCGCTTTTTCTTCGGCCCCAACGGCCCCGATACCCAGCTGCAGGAGCGTCCCTTCCAGGCGCTGGGATCCGGCGTCATCATCGATGCCAGGAAAGGCCATGTGATCACCAACTACCATGTGGTGGATGACGCCGACAAGATTCTAATCACCCTGATCAACGGCCAGGAATACGAAGCCAAGCTGATTGGCTCCGACAAACAGTCGGACATTGCCCTGCTGCAGGTAGATGCAAAGAACCTGGTGGAGGTCCAGTTCGCCGACTCCGACGCCCTGCGGGTCGGTGATTTTGCCGTTGCCATCGGTAATCCTTTCGGCCTGGGACAAACCGTCACCTCCGGTATCGTCAGTGCCCTCGGCCGCTCGGGGCTGAACGTCGAAAACCTGGAGAACTTTATTCAGACCGACGCCGCCATCAACTCGGGTAATTCGGGCGGGGCCCTGCTCAATCTTGAAGGCAAGCTCATCGGCATGAATACCGCCATCCTCGGACCGGGCGGGGGCAATATCGGCATCGGCTTCGCGATTCCATCCAATATGGTCAAGAACCTGGTCGAACAGATACTGGAATTCGGTGAAGTGCGCCGGGGGGTACTTGGGGTTATGGGCGGCGAGCTGACCACCGAGCTGGCCCGGACCTTCGGTTATCGCAGCCAGCATGGCGCCTTCGTCAGCCAGGTCCTGGAGAACTCGGCAGCGGCCCAGGCCGGACTCAAGGCGGGAGACATCATCATCAGCCTGGATGGCAAGCCGATCCGCTCCTTCGGTGAGCTGCGCGCCAAGGTTGCGACCATGGGAGCCGGAAAAGACGTCATCCTGGGGGTATTCAGGGACGGCAAAGAAACCAAGGTCGAAGTCACCCTGACCAAGGCAGATGATGAACAGGTACTGGCCGGTAGCCTGCACGAGTCCCTTAACGGTGCCAGCCTCGCCAACACCAGCCAGGACGATCCGGTAGCCGGGGTCAAGATCAACGAGGTCACTGCCCGCTCCGCCGCCGCTGCCGCTGGACTGGAAAAAGGCGACATCATCATCGGGGTCAACCGTAAACGGGTGCGCTCGCTGCATGATCTGCGCCAGATTATCCAGAGCAAACCGGAAGTCATCGCCCTCAATATCCAGCGCGGCAGCTCTTCCATCTACCTGGTCCTGAGGTAACTAAGTAGTTGATGTCATTGGGAGTCTGTTCTGTTTCAGGCTCCCAATCAAATACCTTTGTGTTATGCTCTTTGGATACTCCGGTCATGATAGCTCCAAATGCGCCTTCCACAATCCCTTATCTACCTGTTCCAGGCGGTCGCCATCGGCTTAGTAACGGCGGCGGTCCTGTTAGTACTGTTTCCCCAGCTCCGCACCCAGTCCTTCGAACACTGGTGGCGTACCGAACAGGTGGGAGTGGCGAGCTTTTCCTATGCCGCCAAGCGGGCCGGACCCGCCGTCGTCAATATCTATACTCGCAGCTTCCAGCCGGCATCCTCCGACGCCCAGACCGAGATCAGGTCCACCGGGCTCGGTTCAGGGGTTATCATGGCAGAAGAAGGCTATATACTGACCAATTACCATGTTATCGCCACCGCCGATCAGGTCATAGTGGCGCTGCAGGATGGCCGTATCATAGCCGCCGACATCATTGGCTTTGACGTCCCGACCGATCTGGCGGTGCTACATATCGAAGCCAAACAGCTGCCGGTTATCCCCCTGGATCCCGGACTTGACCCCAAGGTAGGCGATATTGTGCTGGCCATCGGCAATCCCTATAACGTAGGCCAGACCATTACCCAGGGTATAATCAGCGCCACCGGCCGCAGCGGCCTGTCCAGCATGGGGCCGGACAGTAACGGTCGCCAGGATCTGCTGCAAACCGATGCGGCAATCAACGAAGGGAATTCGGGCGGCGCCCTGGTCAATGTCTATGGTGAACTGGTCGGCATCAATACTGCCTCTTTCCATAGCGTCGCCCACCAGGAAAGCTACGGTATCAATTTCGCCATTCCCTATCGGCTGGCCCACCGGATCATGCACCAGCTGATCGCCAATGGCCGGGTGATCCGGGGATATCTCGGCATAGGGGGCACAGACATAGTGCCGGTGATGGCGCAATTGCTCAACCTGGGGAGTCGTTCGGGCATCTACGTCGAAGGCATCACCCCGGCAGGCCCGGCCGAGAAGGCCGGGATATTGGCCGGCGATGTCTTGCTGGAAATCAATGGACAGCCGATCACCA
Organism: Zobellella maritima; assembly: GCF_003075035.1. Lineage (GTDB taxonomy): Bacteria > Pseudomonadota > Gammaproteobacteria > Enterobacterales > Aeromonadaceae > Oceanimonas > Oceanimonas maritima. The sequence continues at coordinate 2,504,978 of NZ_QCZE01000001.1, forward strand.
ATGTCCGCCATGCCATGGACATGATCGCCGAGGTACGACCGGGAACAGAAATAAAAATCAGTCTGCTGAGGGCAGGAGAAGTACTGGAATTGCCGGTAATGATCGAGGAAGACAAGCGCTTCCAGCCTGTTCGCTGAGCAATGGCAGAAATAAGGGATTAGGGGGTTGCCAGTTCCTGGTCTTCTCTCCCTAACCCCCCGGCGATACCTATGCCTTGATACGCTCTATCTTTCCGCCCAGGCCGGACAGCTTGGCTTCGATCTCTTCGTACCCCCGATCGATATGATAGATGCGATCGACGGTGGTCACACCCTCGGCCACGAAGCCTGCGATCACCAGGCTGGCGGAGGCACGCAGATCCGTGGCCATCACGGTAGCACCGGTCAACTGCTCGGTATCGCCACAAATCGCCATGTTGCCGCTCAGCTCGATATTGGCCCCCATCCGGTTCAGCTCGGGCACATGCATAAAGCGGTTTTCAAAGATGGTCTCGGTGATATGGCCCACGCCCTTGGCAACCGCATTAAGCACGGTAAACTGGGCCTGCATATCGGTCGGGAAGGCGGGGTAAGGCGCCGTCTTGATATCCACCGGCTTCAGCACCCTATTGGTCATATCCAGACGAATCCAATCCTTGCCGGTTTCAATCATGGCTCCGGCATCCTTCAGCTTGACCAGAACCGCTTCCAGCAGGCGGGGATCCGTGTTGCGGCAGGTGATATCCCCGCCGGTTATCGCCGCTCCCACCAGGAAGGTTCCGGTTTCGATCCGATCCGGTTGAATGCTGTAGTCACCGCCGTGCAGCCGTTCAACCCCATCGATGATCAGGGTGTCCTGCCCTATTCCCTGGATTTGGGCACCCAGGGCGTTGAGGAAGTTGGCCAGATCCACCACTTCCGGTTCCCGGGCCGCGTTCTCGATGATGGTTCGCCCTTCCGCCAGCACGGCGGCCATCATCAGGTTTTCGGTACCGGTCACACTGACCATATCCATCAGGATATGGGCGCCCTGCAGACGACCATCGACCCGTGCCTTGATATAGCCGTCTTCGACCCGGATCTGGGCGCCCATCTGTTCCAGGCCATGAATATGCAGGTTCACCGGCCGGGCGCCGATGGCACAGCCACCGGGCAAGGACACATCCGCCTCGCCAAAACGGGCAACCAGGGGTCCCAGTGCCAGGATCGAGGCGCGCATGGTGCGCACCAGCTCATAGGGGGCAATATGGCTGTTGACCGGCCCCGACAGCACAGTAACATCACCCTTGACCGCAACATTCACGCCCATAGTGGCCAGCAGTTGCAGGGTGGTATCCACATCCTTCAGCTTGGGCATATTGGACAGCTGCACCACCTCGTCGCACAGCAGGGTACCGAACAGGATAGGCAGGGCCGCATTCTTGGCACCGGATATTCTGACCTCGCCGCTCAGCCGGCAGGGCCCCTGGATCTTGAACTTATCCATTTCGGCTCCTATCAGGACGGCATAATAAATTTACGCTCCCGAGCCCACTGCTCGGGGGTAAAGGTTTTCACACTCAGTGCATGAATGGCATTCTGGGCGATCAGCTCGGCCAGCGGGCCGTTAATCGCCTGTTGCCGCTTGACCCGGCTCATATCGGCAAACTCGGCCGATACCGCAATCACTTCGAAATGACTGCCTTCACTCTTGATAAAGAGCTCATCCAGGGGCAGGGCCTGCCGCAGTAACCGTTCGACTTCGTTATTCAGATCCATGTTGGCTCCCAGGATTGTTGGGTGTCAGCGTGAATAATTGGCCGACACCATATAATTGAGCTAGTGAATGAAAGGCCGCCGGCGGCGACCTGAGTTCCAGTGTTTTACCCGTATTCGCCAGAGCCTGGCTCCACTGCACCAGGAAAGCCAACCCTACCGAATCCATCTGTGTCACCTGACTTAAGTCGGCATCAGCCGCCTCGAAGTACCGGGCCCTTTCGGACCAGTACTTGGCCAGCTCAGCCTTGGTCAAAGGACGCGTCAGTTTCATTGGGTATAGTCCACGGGGGATACCGGCTTTTGGGTGTGTTCGTTCAACTGCCGGATGACGGCATCAATACCCTTTTGGCGGATCAGTCCGCTGAGCTCGGATTGCTTGGCCGACAACAGGCTGACCCCTTCGGCTATCATGTCGAATACCTTCCATTCGCCGGTACGGCTGTTTTTGCGCAGTTTGAACTCCAGCAGGATCGCCGGCTTGCTCGGTTCAAGCACCGACACCGGCACGGATACCAGCTTCTCCTGCCCGGTCACCCGGCCCTTGCCGATGTCCAGGGTCTGCTGGCCATAACTGGCCAGGGCATCCGCATAGGTAACCACCAGATAATCACTGAAGGCCGCGACAAATCGTTCCCGTTGCTCGGGAGTGGTACTGTTCAGCTGCTTGCCCATCACCCGGAAGGCAGAGAAACGCACATCAACCCATGGCAGCATTTCCTCCCGGACTATGGTACGCAAATAGGCGGGGTTACGCTTGATCTCGGTTTGCTGCTGGTTCAACCGATCAAAGGTGCTTTGTGCCACCTGGTCCACCAGCATATAGGGGTCGGTCGCCGCCAGGGTGACAGGGCCCCAGCCCAGCCCCAGCAATAACAGACAGGACATCAATAATTTTTTCATGGTCACCTCAATCGTTATCCATGGCTTAGTTATCGCCGATGGAATAGATAAACTTTCCGATAAGTTCTTCCAGGATCAGTGCAGACTGGGTGTCGGCTATGGTATCGCCATCGGCCAGCACACCGATACCCATTTCCTCATCGGCAAAACCGGGGTTCAGTCCCAGATATTGCTCTCCCAACAGGCCGGAGGTCAAAATCGTGGCGGTACTGCTTTCGGCAAACTCCCCCGCTTCTTTATTGAGCGTCAGGGTAACCAGGGGCACCTGATCCCGCGGATCCAGGCTGATGTTGCTCACCCGTCCGACAACTACACCGCCGACCTTGACCGGAGAGCGCACCTTCAGACCGCCAATATTGTCAAACTTGGCATACAGGGTATAGGTTTCCCCCTGACCATTGGTGGTCAGCCCCGCTACCTTGAAAGCCAGCAGCAGCAGGGCGCCGATACCTGCCAACATAAAGCAGCCGACACTGAATTCCAGTTTGCTGTATTTCATTATTGATTACCCAAACATGACGGCAGTGAGGATAAAATCGGATCCCAACACGGCCAAAGATGAATGAACCACTGTCCTGGTGGTGCCCTGACTGATACCCGCCGCCGTCGGCGCGGCATCAATCCCGTTAAAGAGTGCAATCCAGGTCACCAGCAGGGCAAACACCAGACTCTTGATAAAACCCTGTACCACATCTTCCTGCCAGTCGACCGCCGCCTGCATGCTGGACCAGAACTCGCCCTGATCGACCCCCAGCCAGTCTACCCCGACCAACTTGGCGCCCCAGATCCCCACCAGGCTGAACATCAGGGCCAGTAGCGGCATGCTTATCAGGCCGGCCCAGAATCGGGGGGCTACCACCCGTCGCAGCGGATCAATACCCATCATTTCCAGGCTGGACAGCTGTTCGGTGGCTTTCATCAGCCCCAGCTCGGCGGTCAGCGCGGAACCTGCCCGGCCGGCGAACAACAGCGCGGTTACCACAGGTCCCAGCTCTCGCAACAAAGACAAGGAAACCAGGGGCCCCAGGCTGCCTTCGGCGCCGAAATCCACCAGCACATTGTACCCCTGCAGTGCCAGCACCATACCGATAAACAGGCCGGATACCAGGATAATGGCAACCGACTGCACCCCCACCACATGCAGCTGCTGCACCAACAAGGGAAAATGCTTACCCGGCTGAGGCCGTCCCATCAGGGCGTGCATCAGCATGAAGCCGGCCCGCCCCAGGGCAATGATGACCGCCACGCCCTTCCGCCCCAGACCACCGATCATATCAATCAACATATCGAAATGACTCTCTTAAGTCAGGTGCCGGATAATGGAAAGGAACAGGACCATCTGCCTGCCCCCGCAAAAACTGGATGACCTGAGGATCAGTATGTTCACGCAACTGCGCCGGCGTACCGGCCGCGACTACCTTTTTGTTAGCGATGATGTAGGCATAATCGGCGATACTCATCACCTCCGAAACATCATGGGTCACCACAATCGAGGTCAGTCCCTGGGCCCGGTTCAGCTCGGCGATCAGCTTGACCAGTACGCCCATGCTGATCGGGTCCTGACCGGCAAAAGGCTCATCATACATGATCAGCTCGGGATCCTGGGCGATGGCCCGGGCCAGGGCCGCGCGCCGGGCCATACCGCCGGACAACTCCGCTGGGTACAGATCGGCGGCCCCGCGCAGGCCGACCGCCTCCAGCTTCATCATCACCAGGGTATGGATCAACGCCTCCGGCAAGCCGCTGTGTTCACGCAGGGGAAATGCCACATTATCGAATACCGACATACCGGTGAACAGGGCACCGCTTTGAAACAACATGCCCATGCGTTGTCTTACCTGATACAGGCGATGACGGGACAAAGCCGGTATATCTTCGCCATCAAACAGTATCTTGCCGCTGTCGGGCTTGAGCTGGCCGCCGATCAATCGCAGCAAGGTGGTTTTACCTATGCCGCTGGGGCCCATGATGGCCGTGATCTTGCCTTTGGGAACACGCACACTGATCCGGTCGTACAGTATCCTGTCCCCATGGCTGAAGCAGAGGTCCTGTATCTCGACAAGGCTGTTGTCCAAACTCAATTCCTCATAGAAAAGAAAGAATTGTATGGGGAAGCTCGGTCCTCGGCAACCAAGGCCATGACTTTTCCTGTTATCCTGCGGCAACTCGTGACCCGATAACCCTCAAAATACCGAGAAAACAGGGCTTCCGGCCTCGCCACAGTCGCTTATGAGCAGAAGCTTTTCTATAATGGCGCCGCCAACGGTGTGGAGAAAACTATGTCTTCTGGATTTGATTATCGAACAACGGCCCGACGGGTTCTGGATATTGAAAAGGCCGCCATAGATGGCCTTTATCAATATTTGGATGACGCCTTCGATCGGGCCTGCGCCCTGATGTTTAACTGTAGCGGCAAGGTCATTGTCACCGGCATGGGCAAGTCCGGCCATATTGCCAACAAGATAGCCGCTACCCTGGCCAGCACCGGTACCCCCGCCTTTTTTGTCCATCCCGGTGAAGCCAGCCACGGTGATCTGGGGATGATCGGCGAACAGGATGTGATCATCGCCCTCTCCAACTCGGGGGAAAGCGACGAAATTCTGTCCCTGCTGCCGGTACTCAAGCGCCGCGGCCTGCCGCTTGTCTGTATCACCGGCAATCCTGCATCCACCATGGCCAAGGAAGCCAATATCCACCTCTGTGCACGGGTCGAACAGGAAGCTTGCCCCCTCGGCCTGGCCCCGACCTCCAGTACCACGGCGGCGCTGGTGTTGGGTGACGCCCTGGCGGTCGCCCTGCTGGAAGCCCGTGGTTTTACCGCCGACGATTTTGCCCTGAGCCACCCGGGGGGGGCCCTGGGTAAGCGGCTGTTGCTGCGGGTCAGCGATATCATGCACAAGGGGGACCGGGTTCCCAAGGTCGGACCCCAGACCCTGATTATCGAGGCCCTGCTGGAGATCGGTCGTACCGGACTGGGTTTTACCGCCGTGGTGGACGAGCACCAGCGCCTGATGGGCGTCTATACTGATGGGGATTTACGCCGTACCCTGGATCATTGCATCGATGTCCATCAGACTCCCATCAGCCAGGTGATGACCCGCCACTCCATTACTGCCCATGCCGGCATGCTGGCGGCGGAGGCGGTCAAGCTAATGGAAGAGAAAGGCATCAGCGGACTGCTGGTGGTCGATGAGCACAACCAACCGGTGGGTGCCTTCAATATGCATGACCTGTTACGGGCGGGAGTCATCTAATGAAACAGCATAGCCTCTATGGACCTGTGGCCAATTCTGTATGGAGCCGTTTGTCCGGTATCAAGCTACTGATCTGCGACGTCGACGGGGTACTTTCAGACGGAATGATCTACCTGGGCAATCAAGGGGAAGAATACAAGAGTTTCTGCACCAAGGATGGTTTCGGCATCAAGGCCCTGCTCAACGCCGGTATTCAGGTCGCGGTCATCACCGGCCGGGATTCCCGTATCGTCAGTGAACGCATGGCCTCGCTCGGTGTGCGTCATGTGTACCAGGGCCAGGGCGACAAGTGGCACAGCTATCAGGCACTGCTGGATACCCTGAAACTGATGCCGGAGCAGGTGGCCTATATCGGTGATGATGTGGTCGACCTGCCGGTGATGCGGGATTGCAGCTTAGGGGTGGCGGTCAAGGATGCCCACCCCCTGGTGTTGCAGGACGCGAATTATATTACCCGTACTGCGGGTGGATTCGGTGCCGTGCGCGAGATCTGCGATCTGATCCTGGCGGCACAGGGCCGGCTGGAGCAAGCCCAGGGCATGAGCGTATGAACCGCCAGAACTGGCTGTTTGCCGGCTTGCTGCTGTTCGCCCTGATATGCTGGCAATGGCTCAGGCCCACTCCCCCCAGCAGCGGCCCGGATCAGGATTATCAGCCGGATTTTACCGCCAAGGAATTGAGCAGCCTGCAATACAATAGCCTGGGCCTCCCCTACCGGGGCATGAATGCAGCGCATGCGGAATACTACGGAGGCCTGGCCATGACCCTGCTGGAAAAACCTGTTATCTTGCTCTATTCCCCCGATGGCCGTCCCCAATGGCAGTTGAGTGGTGAGGAAGGCATTATCAATACCGACGATAACGCCATCCTGCGGAAGTCGGTGCTGGGCCAAAGCCTGCAGAGCGACGCGCTGATTGATTCCATTACGACCGAATACCTGGAAATGGACTTCGTACATAATCAGCTACGCTCAAACCAGGCAGTGATACTGCGCGGTCCCGGATACCATACCCAGGGCCAGGGCTTGCTAGGCAAACTCGATCAACAAACCGTGGAATTATTAAATGGCACCCAGGCAACTTATAACCCTTAGCATCACCGGCCTGCTGGCCCTGTCGATCAACCTGGCTCAGGCCAAGGAATCCGATTTCAACCAGCAGGTCACCATAGACGCCGGCCATCAGCTGGTTGAGCTGTCAGACGACAAGGTCACCTTCAGTGACAAGGTGGTGGTCAAGCAAGGCAGTATCGATGTACGCGCCGACAAGCTGGTGGTGATCCGCAATGACGATGGGCTACAGTCCATGATCGCCTACGGCGCACCCGCTACCTACTCCCAAATCCTGGACAATGGCCAGCCCATGCGTGCCGAGGCGCGGGAGATCCATTACGACATCAAGGCCCGCACCATCACCTTGTTACAGGAGGCCAAGCTGAAGCAGCGAGATAATACCGTCAGCGGCCACCGCATTCGTTATCACATAGACCGCCAGCAGATGGAAGCCGAAGGCCAAGGCCAGCAAGGCAGGGTCACCACTGTCTTCCTGCCGGAACAGGTGGAAGACCTGGAGAATACAGGTAAACAGGACTGAGCCATGGCGATACTGAAAGCACGAGGATTACAAAAAAGTTATAAGGGACGCCAGGTGGTAGCCGATGTCAGCCTGACCGTCAACACCGGCCAGGTTGTCGGCCTGCTGGGCCCTAATGGTGCCGGAAAAACCACCTCCTTCTATATGATAGTGGGCCTGGTACAGCGGGATGCCGGCAGCATTACCATAGATGACCAGGATATCAGCCATCAGCCCATGCATGTCCGGGCCAGGTCCGGAATCGGCTATTTACCCCAGGAGGCATCTATCTTCCGCCGTCTGAGCGTGGCCGATAACCTGATGGCGGTATTGGAAACCCGTCAGGATCTGGATGGTCCGGGCCGTGACGAAAAAATGGAACAATTGCTGGAAGAGTTCAACATCACTCATATCCGGGACAGCCTGGGCATGAGCCTGTCCGGTGGGGAGCGCAGGCGGGTAGAAATTGCCCGGGCCCTGGCGGCCGACCCCCGTTTTATTTTATTGGATGAGCCCTTCGCCGGTGTTGATCCCATTTCGGTTATCGATATCAAAAAAGTCATCTTGCACCTGCGCGATCGGGGCCTGGGCGTACTGATCACCGATCATAATGTCAGGGAAACCCTGGATGTTTGCGAACGCGCCTATATTGTTAGCCATGGACACCGGATTGCCGCCGGCACACCTGCCGAAATTTTGAGTAACGAGCAGGTGAAAAAAGTCTATCTGGGCGATCAGTTCAGCCTCTGAGCCGGCTCGTCAGGGCACAATCGCGGCATAATTTACAAGGACTTATCGAACAGATGAAGCCAACACTCCAGTTACGTCTGGGTCAGCAGCTGACCATGACGCCCCAATTGCAACAAGCCATCCGGCTGTTGCAACTCTCCAGCCTGGAGCTGCAACAGGAGATCCAGCAGGCTCTGGAATCGAACCCCCTGCTGGAGCAGGAAGAGCCGGAAACCATTGAGGTCGCGGAGCCCCGCCAGGATGAACAAATGGCCACGGACACCGCCATGGAGCAGAGTAAGCTGTCCGATGAGCTGCCCACGGATAGCCAGTGGGACGATGTCTACAGTGCCTCCTCCAGCGGCCCGGGTCCGGCTCCGGAAGGCGCCGAAGACATGGTCTACCAGGGGGAAACCACCGAAACCCTGCAGGATTACCTGCTCTGGCAGATGCAGCTGACTCCTTTCAGCGATACCGACCAGGCCATTGCCACCACCATTATCGATGCCATCGACGAGGCCGGATACCTGACCATAGATATTCAGGATATCTGTGATGCGGTTGGCGGCGATGAGCTGGACATTGAGCCGGAAGAGGTCGAAGCTGTACTAAAACGAATTCAGCATTTTGACCCGGTCGGTGTTGCCGCCCGTTCGGTACAGGAGTGTTTGTTGATCCAACTTGAACGCTTCCCTGACGACACGCCCTGGCTACCCCAGGCCCGGGACGTCATCACACAGCATATGGATTTGCTCGGAAACCGGGATTATCGAACCCTGCAGCGTAAGGCCAGGCTGAAGGAGGACGAGCTGCGCGCCGTGCTGGCCCTGATCCAACAGCTCGAACCCAGGCCCGGCAACAGCGTTATCCAGAGCAGCTCGGAATATGTGATCCCGGATCTGGTGGTAAGCAAGCGTCAGGGGATCTGGGCAGCCGAGTTGAATGCCGATGCCATGCCCAAGGTCAAATTGAACCAAACTTATGCTGCCATGGCCAAACACACTAAGGACAGTCGGGATAGCCAGTTTATCCGCAGTCATTTACAAGACGCCAAATGGTTTATCAAGAGTCTGGAAAGCAGAAATGAGACCCTGCTCAAGGTTGCCAATTGTATTGTGGAACAACAACAGGCATTCTTTGAACTGGGAGAGGAAGCCATGAAGCCCATGGTGCTGAACCATGTGGCCGAAGCCGTGGAAATGCATGAATCTACCATCTCCCGGGTGACGACTCAGAAATTCCTGCATACCCCCAGGGGCGTGTTTGAACTGAAGTATTTTTTCTCCAGTCATGTGGGAACCGACGATGGGGGTGAATGTTCTTCCACCGCAATTCGTGCCCTGATCAAGAAGCTGGTCAGTGCAGAAAATCCGGCCAAGCCGTTAAGCGACAGCAAAATCGCTCAATTGCTGGCCGAACAGGGGATACAAGTGGCCCGCCGAACCATCGCAAAATACCGCGAGTCTCTGGCCATCGCCCCTTCCAATCAGCGTAAACGCCTGGTTTAAGGCAAACCGAGAAGGAAGACGTTATGCAAATAAACCTGACTGGACACCATGTAGAAATCACCGATGCACTCCGTGACTATGTGAATAGCAAATTTACCAAGCTGGAACGTCACTTCGATCATATTACCAATGCCCATGTCATCCTTAACGTGGAAAAGCTACAACAGATTGCCGAGGCCAAGCTGAATGTCAGCGGCGGAGAAGTATTCGCCAATGCCCAGCATGAAAACATGTATGCGGCCATCGACGGCTTGATTGACAAGCTGGATCGCCAGATCATCAAACACAAAGAGAAACTCAAACAAATCTAATCATGGAAGTCGCCGACATATTAAGCAGGGACTGCACACGCAGTGCAGTCCCTTGTACAAGCAAGAAACGCGCCCTGGAAATCATCAGCGAGCTGGCCGCTCAACACCTAAATATCAACAGCCAACAGCTTTTTGACTGCCTGCTAGCCCGGGAAAAGATGGGCACAACCGGCATAGGTAACGGTATCGCTATCCCCCATGGCCGTATCGGCAATGAAAACAAGGCGACGGCGGTACTGCTGACCTTTGCCGAATCGGTGGAATTCGATGCTATCGACAACCAACCGGTGGGCTTGGTTTTTGCGCTGCTGGTACCGGAAAAAGAATGTAAACAACACCTGAAAACCTTGTCGCTGATCGCCGAAAAGCTCAGTAATAAGCAAGTTTGCAAACAACTACGCCAGGCCACCAGCGACGATGAATTGTACCAAATCATGATTTCTGCCTGAGGAGCTGGCTATGCAACTGGTTATCGTGAGTGGCCGTTCGGGCTCGGGCAAGACAGTCGCCCTGCGGGTACTGGAAGACCTCGGCTACTATTGCGTCGATAACCTGCCGGTCGAACTGCTGCCCGACCTGATTAATATGCGTCTGACTCGTCCTGGGGAAGTGGCGGTCAGCATAGACGTACGTAACCTGCCCGACAGTACCGAAAAACTGGAAGCCTGTCTGGCGGAAATCAAATCGATGGCAGAGGTCAACCTCTCCAGTATTTTTATCGATGCGGAAAACAGCATTCTGATCCGCCGGTTTGGCGACACCCGGCGCCTGCACCCCCTATCCAGGGAAAGTCTGACCCTGGATGAAGCGATCCGGGAAGAAACCCAGCTGCTTGCTCCCCTCTCTTCCGATGCGGATTTGCGCATCGATACCTCCAGTCTGAGCATTCACGATCTGAGCGAGATAATCCGTGAACGCGTACTCGGCAAGAAGGAACGTGAGCTGAATTGGGTATTCGAGTCATTCGGTTATAAACACGGTGTCTCCAAGGATGCCGACTTTGTTTTTGATGCCCGTTTTTTACCCAACCCCCACTGGATCGCCGAACTCAGGCCTTTTACCGGCAAAGATGAACCGGTGGCCCTTTATCTGGCCAGCCAACCCGAGGTGATGAAATACCTGTGGCAGATAGAAAACCTGCTACTGACCTGGATGCCCCACCTAGAGCGCAATAACCGCAGCTATGTAACCGTCGCCATCGGTTGCACCGGTGGCCAGCACAGATCCGTCTACCTCGCTGAGCAATTAACGCAGGCTTTCAAAAGCTTGGGAAAAAACGTGCAAGTTCGCCACCGTACACTGGAAAAACGCAATGCCGAAAATTGAACGGGATCTGGAAATTGTCAATAAACTGGGACTCCATGCCCGCGCCGCTGTTCAGCTGGTGCAATTAACACAACAATTCGATGCCATCATCACCGTTTGCAATCAGGAAAAACAAGCACCCGCCAACAGTGTGATGGGGCTGCTGATGCTGGAAACCGCTCAGGGCCATGCCATCCGGGTGGTCGTAGAAGGTCCCGAGGCTGAGGCGGCAATGGACGCTGTCGCCCGCCTGGTCGCGGATCGTTTTAACGAATCGGAATAAATAGGGTAAAATTCATATCCAATTGAATTCCCCCATTAGGAGTCCCGGATGACTGAGCCCCTTGACCAGGAAAGGACAACGGATCAGCTGGAAACCATCAGCCGGGCCCTGGACAGCGGCATGTTCATCCATGTTCGGCGCATGCTGCAACAGATGCGCCCCGGCGACGTCGCCTGGCTGCTGGAATCCTCGCCCGCCCCCAGCCGTAAGGTTCTGTGGCAGCTGGTCGACCCGGATGATTACGGCGAAATTCTGGAAGAACTGTCAGAAGAAGTCCGGGACGGTATCATCCGGCTGATGGACCCGGAAAAACTGGCCAACGCCCTGGAAGACATGGAGTCGGACGATCTGGCCTATGTACTGCGGGATCTGCCGGAGCGTCTGTACCGCCAGGTACTGACCCAGATGGATGAGCAGGACAGGCTCAGGGCCGAGCAGGCACTGTCCTATCCGGAAGACACCGCCGGCTCGATCATGAATACCGAGTTCATCACCCTGCGCTCGGATGTGACCATCGACGTGGTGCTGCGTTATCTGCGCCTGCGCAGCGAGCTGCCGGAAGGCACGGATACCCTCTATGTGGTGGACAAGGACAACCGTCTGCTGGGAGACATATCCCTGGCCAGCCTGGTGGTGCAGGCTCCCGCCACCACGGTCGCCGAAGCCATGGATACCCAGGTCGAGGCCATTCCCCTGACCATGTCCGATGTCGAAGCCGCCAACCTGTTTGAGCGCCATGACTGGTTGTCGGCCCCTGTGGTCGATGAAAACGGCATCCTGCTGGGGCGGATAACCATAGATGATGTGGTGGATATCATCCGCGAAGAAGGGGAGCATTCGATGATGGGCATGGCCAAGATGGATGTCGATGAAGACACCTTCGCACCTGTATTGCCCAGCGCCAAGCGCCGCACCATCTGGCTGACGGTGAACCTCTGCACCGCGCTGATCGCCGCCAGCGTCTCCAACATGTTTGAAGCCACGCTCTCGCAACTGGCGACCCTGGCCATCCTGATGACCATAGTCCCTTCCATGGGCGGTATTGCCGGCAACCAGACCCTGGCCCTGATGATCCGCGGCATGGCGGTCGGTCATATCAGTGACAGCAACGCCCGCTGGCTGCTGACCAAGGAGGCCCTGGTTGGCCTGATCAACGGCCTGATCTGGGCGCTGGCCATCGCCGTGGTCGTCAGTTTCTGGAAAGAGAGTATCGCCATCGGCCTGGTCATCGCGGCGGCCATGTTTATCAACCTGGCGGTAGCCGGCCTGGCCGGCGCCCTGATCCCGCTGGTGATGCGCCGCTTCAACATAGATCCCGCGCTGGCCGGCTCCATGGCACTGACCACCATTACCGATACCGTCGGTCTCTTGTCTTTCCTGGGGCTGGCGACCCTGCTGCTGCTGAACTGACAGCAGCTGTAAGCAATCGGCTTTTAGCTGGAAGCCGCCCGGCGCTAACGGAAATCACAACGCCATTCTGGCAAACACGGTGCCGGTTTCCAAAACACAAAGGGCCGCGTATGCGGCCCCCTGACAGCTTATGGCTTCCAGCTTTATTGCCCGGCTATCTTCATCTGCTCGATCAATACCGAGCCGGTCTGCAGGCTGGAGCGGGTCTCCACATCGGTGCCGATGGCCTGGATGCCGGCGAACATCTCCTTCAGGTTGCCGGCAATGGTGATCTCTTCCACCGGATAGGCGATTTCACCCTTTTCCACCCAGAAGCCGGCGGCGCCACGGGAATAGTCACCGTTCACTATGTTCACCCCCTGGCCCATCATCTCGGTCACCAGCAACCCGGTATCCATCAGCTTCAACAGCTGATCCAGGCTCTGGCCACTGCTGCCCACCTGCCAGTTGTGGATGCCACCGGCGTGGCCGGTTACTTCCATGCCCAACTTGCGGGCCGAATAACTGGTCAGCAGATAACTCTGCAGCACCCCCTGCTCGATAATATTGCGGGCATGGGTGCGCACCCCTTCGTTATCGAAGGGTGAGCTGGCCAGGCCCTTGTCGAGGTGGGGCTGTTCATTGATGGTCAGCCACTCGGGGAAAATACGGCTGCCCAGGGCATCGAGCAGGAAAGAGGATTTACGGTACAGGCTGCCGCCGCTGATGGCCATAACCAGGTGGCCAAACAGGCCGGACGCCACATCCGGGTGAAACAGCACAGGAACCCGGGTGGTACCTATCTTGCGAGCGCCCAGGCGACCCAGGGTACGGGTGACAGCTTCATCGGCCACCTGTTCCGGGGTCCACAGATCGGTCAGGCTACGGGCCGAGGTATAACCGTATTCCCGCTGCATATCCCCGTCCTGTTCACCGATCAACACGCAACTCATGCCGAAACGGGTACCGCTGTAACCCTTGATAAATCCATGGCTGTTACCATAGACCCGGGTCCCCAGTGTACTGGAAAAACTGGCACCATCGGATTGCTTGATACGCCCGTCCCGGCCCAGGGCATGGCGCTCGCAGCGCAGTGCCAGATCGATACCGAATTCCGGCTCCAGCTCGGCGGGAAAACACATGGCTACCTCGGGGGCATCCCAGGCCAGATCACCGGACTCGGCAATGCCGGCGAAGGGATCGGGCGAGGTATAGCGGGAAATATCCAGGGCGGCGGCGACCGTCTTGGCAATCGCCTCGGGGCGCAAATCAGAGGTGGAAGCCGAGCCTTTACAGCCGTCCCGATAGACGGCAATCCCCAGGGCGCCATCCTTGTTGAACTCGATATTCTCCAGTTCGCCATTGCGGGTATTGACAGACAACCCTGTCTGTTTGCTGATCGACACCTCAGCGCTGTCAGCCCCCAGGCGCCTGGCCGAGTCCAGCGCCTGCTCTACCGCCAGTTCCAGCTGGCGTTGCTCTGTTTGAATGTCTGCTGGGTTCATGATGATGTTTGGTCGCTCCGTTATGGGGTTAGCATAACAGACCCCTGCGCCCCTTGGGAGAAGCTGGTAATATATATGTCATTGTCTGTTGTTACGGAAAGCCTATGCGCCACCATGATGAAAGCCCCGACCAGGACGACGAGATCGAATGGGTCAGTAAAAGCCAGATGAAGCGGGAAATGCATGCCCTGAAAGAACTGGGGCTGGCCTTGGTCAGGCTCAAGCCGAACGAGCTGGCCAAGGTGCCGCTGGATGATGAACTGAAAGAAGCCATCGATCTGGCGCACAAACTTAGCAGCAAAAAGGAAAGGGAAGGACTGCGCCGCCACCTGCAGTATGTGGGCAAGTTGATGCGCAGCCGGGACGTGACCGCCATTGAGCAGTCCCTGGCGGCGTTCGATCATAAGAGCGCCGTTGCCAACGCCCATTTTCACCGGCTTGAGCAATGGCGTGACCGCCTGGTCAGGGAAGGTGACAAGGGCGTCGATGCACTGCTGGCCGAATATCAGCGGCTGGACCGGCAGAAGCTGCGCCAGCTGGCACGTCAGGCCCGCAAGGAACTGGCTGCTGACCTGCCCCCCAAGGCCTACCGGGAGCTGTTTCAGTACCTGAAACAAAACCTGGAGCCCTGAGCCTCCGGGTTACCACAACATAAAACAACAACGGGAGCCTGGCTCCCGTTGTTAGTCTGGGTATATACGGAAACCCATGTTAGAAGCACATGTCCGCAGGTTTTTTACCCATTTTTTTCAACTTGGCACAATGACGGCTATCGATACCATCACCCTCGCTCTGCACAACCATATCTTTAACAATCGGATTCTGGTTGGCAACCGTACCTGCCTGAACTGGCATCAAAATCAAACCCAGTACAGAGGCAAATGCAATAGAAAGTAGCGTTTTCATAATAAGCCTCCTCACACCGTTGCATAGAAAGCAACTGTATTAGTATGACCCATATATGCTCTCACTAATTACAAAAAAAGCCTTTTTCACCTTGGTTGATAATCAACCACTACTGGGTGCCGCCGACCGTCAGCTGATCCAGCTTCAAGGTCGGCTGTCCAACCCCGACCGGGACACTCTGGCCATCCTTGCCGCACACGCCAACCCCGGCATCCAGCGCCAGATCATTGCCTACCATGGATACCTGACTCATGGCCTCGGGGCCATTGCCGATCAGGGTCGCCCCCTTGATCGGCGCGGTCAGCTTGCCATCTTCTATCAAATAGGCCTCGGACGCCGAGAACACGAATCGGCCTGAGGTAATGTCGACCTGGCCACCACCGAAGTTGGGCGCATAGATACCCCGCTTGACACTCCTGATAATTTCCTCGGGGGGCGTCTCTCCCGGCAGCATATAGGTATTGGTCATGCGCGGCATCGGCAGGTGCGCATAGGACTCCCGCCGGCCATTGCCGGTGGGTGCCGTCTTCATCAGCCGGGCATTGAGCTTGTCCTGCATATAGCCCTTGAGGATGCCGTTTTCAATTAACACATTATATCCGGAGGCGGTCCCTTCATCGTCGATTGTCAGCGAACCTCGGCGATTGGGCAGGGTTCCGTCGTCCACTATGGTACACAGGCCGGAGGCCACCTTTTCGCCGATGCGACCGGAATAAGCGGAAGAGCCCTTGCGATTGAAATCCCCCTCCAGGCCATGCCCCACCGCCTCATGCAGCAGGACCCCGGGCCAGCCGGCTCCCAACACCACCGGCATGGTGCCGGCCGGTGCGTCCACTGCCTCCAGGTTGACCAGAGCTTGGCGAATCGCCTCCTTGACATATCCCATGGCCCTGGGCTGCCCGTCCACCTCTTCCAGGAAGAAATCATAGCCCACACGACCGCCCCCACCGCTGCCGCCCCGTTCACGGCGGCCATTACGCTCGGCCAATACCGAGCAGTTCAACCGCACCAGGGGGCGTAGATCCGTTGCCAGAGTGCCATCTGTCGCCAACACCAGCACTTCTTCATAGACCCCGGATATCGAGGCGATGACCTGGGTCACCGCCGGCTCCAGGCTGCGGGCATAGGCGTCCATCTGTTGCAGCAGGGCAATCTTCTGCTCCCGAGTCAGGCTGTCCAGGGGGTTGATCCCCAGGTAACGGGGTTCAACTGCGACCTGGCTACCCAGTTTCAAGTGCCGGTTACCGCCCCGCTCGGCAATGCTCCTGGCAGCTCCCACCGCCTGGCTCAGGGCCGAAGCGGTCAGCTCGTCGGAGTAGGCAAAGCCGGTCTTTTCACCGCTGACGGCGCGTACCCCGACTCCCTGCTCTATGTTGTAGCTGCCGTCTTTGACAATGCCGTCTTCCAGTACCCAGGACTCATGGACACTGTTCTGAAAATACAGATCGGCAAAATCGATATCGTGACGACACAACCGTGCCAGCTGGGCATCCAGCAAGGCCATATCAAGGTCATTCGGCGCCAGCAGGCTGAGGTCAATCTGTTCAATACTCATTCGTTCTCTCTCCAAACCGCTTTCATACGCGCATGTTGGGCCACCGGCATCTGCCGACGGATCGCCGCCAGACGGGTCGAATTCACGTCGGCGGCAACCAGCCCTTCGCCCTTGGGTAAACAGGCCTGTATTTCACCCCAGGGAGTGATAATCACCGAGTGCCCCCAGGTCTCCCGGCCATTGCCGTGATCGCCGACCTGGGCGGCCGCCAGTACATAACATTGATTCTCTATCGCCCTGGCCTGCAACAGCGGCATCCAGTGGGCCTGACCCGTTACCCGGGTAAAGGCCGAAGGCACCAGCAGGATATCGGCCCCCTGATCCCGCAATGCCCGATACAGCTCGGGAAAACGTAAATCATAGCAAATCGACAGCCCCAGCCGGCCGAAGGGGCTGTCGATCACCGTCAGACCATCGCCGGCCTGGTAGGTACTGGACTCCTGATAACGGCCATGACCGTCGGCCACCTCCACATCAAACAGGTGAAGCTTGTGATAATGGCCGACCAGCTCACCCTTGTCGTTATAGACCAGGCAGCTGGAGTGCAGTTTTTCGCTGTTGATAATCCGGGTCGGCATGGCACCCACCACCAGCCAGATCCCCAGACGACTGGCCCACGCGGCCATCTGTGCCTGGATCGGACCGTCACCCAGGGGCTCGGCACAACTCAGGGCGGACGCTTTACTGCCGAATACCACGGCATTTTCCGGCAATTGCACCAGCAAGGGACGCTCCGGTGGTAACTGCCCTAGCAACCGTTCCAGGGTCGCTTGATTGCCGGGCCAGTCGGCACCGGCATTGGTTTGTATCGCCACCAGTTTCATGCTCTCTCCTTCATTGCTCCGAGGGCAAGGACAACTGGCCTCGCTCCCGGTCGATCTCATGGATCTCCGGCTGCCTCAGGGGACCCGTGACCCGATAACGAATACGGGTAAATACATCGACCACAGGCCCCAGGATCTTGGACAAGGCCAACACATAGAGGCCGGTAACCGGGGTGACCGCAAAGGCCGCGATCACCGGCAGATTTCCGGTGAGATGCGGGGTAAAGGTGAAATTGAAATCAATTTTTTCCGCCCCCAAATCGACCAGGCCTGCCCCTTTCAGATCTCCGGAAGCACCGGCCAGGGCAAAGTTATCGCTGCGCATGATCCCATCCTGGATCTTGCTGCTGACGGCGATCCGTTCAAAGTAAAAACCCTTGTCGAACACGTCCCTGAAGTCCAGTCGCAACCGACGCAATACCGATTCTATGCTGAGTACGGACAAGAAGTTCGCCCCCTTGTCACTTAATTCGGTCAGTACGCCGGCTTCCGCCCCGAACTCAAACTCGCCATCCAGGCTGCCCCAATCCGGTTGCCAGGGCGCACCCAGCCAGAGCAGCCTGCCATTCAGGCGGGCCTGGGTACCATTGAACGGGGATGCCTGCCCCATGGCTTCAAACAAGGCCTGTAATGAGGCGGTGCTGCCTTGCCACTCGAAGCGGGTCAAGGCTCCCTGCCGATGCTGCAGCCACTGACCATGGCCGGAAAGCTCCAGCAGGGGGCCGTCCAGCAGCAACCTGGACATGTCCACCCCCTTGCCCTTGGGTTCCAGTTCCACTTCAAGGCGACCCAACGGCATCTCGTTTAGCCAGCAGGCGGCACAGTTGAAGGTAATGGCCGGCAGTTGTTCGGCCCGGAATTCGGTAGCTTCCAACTCATTTGAGCCATCTTCATCGGACAGAGCCAGGGTAAGCCGGTCCAGATCAATGTGCAAGGCGCCGGCCTTTGACAGCCGAACTTCCCCTTCCGCCTGGTCGGCGCGGGCCTTGAAGCGGTGCTGGCCGTCAGCGCTCGGCGCTATCAGCAAGGATAAATTATCGAGCGGCTGCCGCCATAGGCTGGCCTCGGCTGCCTGCACCCTGACACGGTAGGGGCTGGGCCAGCCTATGGCGGTCTCTGCCTGCGCCGGCTCCTTGCCGACCAGCAGGGGATGCAACAAGCCTATCCAGTCGTCGATGGCCAGCTGCGACACCCGGGCATCCACATCCAGAGGCGCGCGCGGACCTGTGACCACATCGACACCGGACTGAAGCCAGAGCCGGCTGACCTCAGTCCCCCGGGGGGAAAAATGCAGTAGAGACTGTCCCCGCAGCCGCGGACCCAACTGCAGCTCCAGTTCAGCCTGCCGTTGATCACCGCTGACCAGCAGGCGGCTCGGCCAGCGAGTATCGATTGCCTTGTCAAGAGGGGGGGGCAAGCGGCTGCCGAGCCCTGTCAGCTGGCTGTTGGCCTCGAAATGATAGTTCAGCCCTCCATCCTTGGGTAGCTCGAGAGCCAGCTGTCCCTGCCAGGGGGCACCGCCCGCCAGGCTGGCCAGTTCCGGTCGCACGGTCTGCAACCGGTCGGCTACCAACTGGCCGGACATGCCGATATCGACCCGGTAGCCCTTATCCGCCAGGGTCTTGCCTTCATAGTCCAACACCAGCGGTTGGCCGGCCAGGGTCGCCTGCAACTGATGGAAACGGGTCTGACTGTCGTCGAACTGCAGCCGGCCGTGAACGTTGTCAAGGGGCAGGTTCAGGGCGCGAATGCTGACCTTGTTATCATCAAAATCAACCTGACCGCTAACCCTGGGCCGGTCCCCGGACAGCGGAATGGCCAGCGCCAGGCTGCCGGTCAGCGGGCCCTCGACCCGAACCTCCGCCAGGGTCTTGCCGACCGAGCCGGCCAGTGGCGAGGCCTGCAGATAGCGGGTGACCGCCTCTCCGTTACCGGCAATATCGGCATTGATGGTCAACTCCGCCGCCGCCTTCAGGGGCACGATGCGGGCATCTATCTGGGTGGCCGTCACCTTGCCCAGGCGGCCCCGATGACTGCTCATATACAGGCCATCATTTTCAAACAGCAGATCCAGATCAAGATCGGTCAGCGGCTGCCATTGGGGTCCGAACTGAAACTCAGCCTGACTCAGGGGCACCCGAGCCTGGAATATGCCCGACTGATCCGCATAAGGGAAACCGGACAAAGGGCCATACCAGAGCACTTGGGCATTGTCGGCCCGACCCGCCTTGATGGCCCCCTGCAGGTAATCGACCAACTTCTTGCCCATCAGGGGTTCGGGGAAATAGGCAAAGGCACGGCCGGCATCATACAGATCTACATTCGCCGAGGCGCTGAGCCAGGCATCCCCCTGCTCAGGCAACCCCAGGTTGAACCAGCCCTGCAGGGCGAAATCCCGGGTTTCAATCGCCAGCCGATCGCTGCTTACCTGCCAACCATCCAGCTGTCGTTGCCAGTGGATCTCGGTAGCCAACTGCTGCATCGGCCAGGGCGCCCTGAACGCCTCCTTATACACCCAGCTGGCTTCTTGCTGCTGCAGCTGCAGACTGCCACTGCCCGGTGCCAGCTCAAACCGGCCGTTGAGTCGCTCGGTGGCCGGTATCCAACCGTAGGCACGGGTGCTCACATTCACCAAATCCCCTTGCAGCCGCCAGCTGTTGTCCTCAAGGCTGGCCGCCAACCGCAGGTTATTCAGCTTGCCGGCCGGACGAACATGATTCAGCTGTTCCACCAGACCGGGCCGGCTGGCCTGCCCCCATTCCGCCAGCAGGGCAAGATCTGCAAAGGTTATGCTATCCAAATAGCCGTTGAGCTCATCGCCCTGCCGATCCAGTTGCAGGCGCCATTCAGGCCAGGATTCACCATCGACGGCAATAGCCACCTCCCTGCTGGCCAGCTGCCAACCATCTTCCGTCGGCTGCCACTGAACGCGACCGGCTCCCAGTTGAACCCGATGGGCAGTGCCATCCTGTTGCCAGGTCAGCTGATTGTCGCCCAGGGTCAGCAGGCCACCACTGAGTCGACCCGCCTGCCATTCCAGCCAAAGCTCGAAGGACAGCTTGACCCGTGCGGACTGGTCGTCCGGCCTGACCTGGGTAACCAGTACGGAAGCATCCAGTTGATCGGCCTGCAGATACAGGCTGCCGTCGAGGGCATCCGGCTCACCGTGGAAACGAGCCTTAATATCCATCAGCTGTGCCTGCTCCCCTCCCAGTCCCAGCCGGCCCTGGCCTTGATGAAGGCCCGCTTGGTTTTGCCAGCTCAGGGTAGGAACATGCAGCACCAGGGGATTATCCTGTCCACCCAGTGCCAGTCGGACGTCGCGCAGGGTAAAGCGCTTCACGCCCTGCAACGCCAGCCATTGCAGGGTTTCCAGCGGCGCGCTGGTGGCTGAGCCCCCCCCCAGCCCTGCAGTCAGCTGCAGTCCTTCCAGGGTCAGTTCGTTCAACACCGGTTTCAGCTGACGCAGACTCTGCCAGAAATGCAGATCGATATAGGCCCTTTCCAACTGCATCGGTGGCGCCGAGGGCCGGCTCAGGCCGACCCGGTTCAGCACCAGCACCGGGCCCGAGCCCTGCCAGGTCAGCCCCATTTTCTCCACCCGCAGGCTGAGTTCACTGTCGGTCAGCAGCTTGGCCAACAGCCGGTCCTGGTATTGATCCAGCACGGGCCCCCCGAAGCGGATCAGGCTGATCACCAGTGCCAGCAGCACTGACACTCCCGCCAGGGCAAACCATGCCCAGCTTAACCCCCGTTTCAGCACTACATCATCACCACATCAAATTGTTCCTGGCTATACAGGGGTTCGCTGCTGACCCTGACCTGCTTGCCGATAAAGACTTCCAGCTCCGCCAGGGCATGGGATTCATCTTCCTGCAAGGCACTGGCGACAGCCGTCGAGGCATAGACCACAAATTTGTCTGCATCGTAGGCCTTGTTGACCCGGGTGATCTCACGCAAAATCTCGTAACTGACCGTTTCCACCGTTTTTACCCGTCCCCGGCCGTGGCACTCGGGACATTCGCCACAGAGCACATGTTCCAGGCTTTCCCGGGTCCGTTTGCGGGTCATCTCCACCAGCCCCAGCTGGGAGAAGCCGTTGACATTGGTCTTGGCCCTGTCCTTGGCCAGCGCAAGTTCCAGGCTGTGCAGGACCCGTCGCCGATGATCTTCGTCATACATATCGATAAAATCGATGATGATGATGCCGCCCAGGTTGCGCAGCCGCAGCTGACGGGCGATAGCCTGGGTCGCTTCGATATTGGTGTTGAAGATGGTTTCTTCCAGGTTGCGATGCCCGACAAAGGCACCGGTATTGATATCAACCGTGGTCATGGCCTCGGTCTGGTCGATGATCAGGTAACCACCGGACTTGAGCTCCACCTTGCGATCCAGGGCTCGCTGTATCTCGTTTTCCACATCATAGAGATCGAAGATCGGCGATTCGCCGCTGTAATATTCGATCTTGCCCGACAACTCGGGCACATACTCATCAACGAACAGCTTGAGCAATTCGCAGGTATTGCGAGAGTCCACCCGGATGCGATCCAGCTCGGCACCGACAAAATCCCTTACGATACGAAAGGCCAGTCCCAGATCCTCATACAGCATGGAGCAGGCCTTGTATTTGCCCCGTCGCTCCAGCACCTTGCGCCACAGCCGCTTGAGGAAGGCCGCGTCCTGGGCCAGCTCCGACTCACCAATACCCTCGGCGGCAGTGCGAATGATAAAACCGCCCAGCTCGTCCACATAACCGCCGGCGATCTGCTTGAGCCGTTCTCGCTCCTCTTCGGAGTCGATACGCTGGGAAACACCCACATAGGAACTGCCGGGCATAAATACCAGGTAACGGGACGGCAGGGTAATATCCGTGGTCAACCTGGCACCTTTGGTTCCGAGTGGATCCTTTACCACCTGCACCATGATATCCTGGCCCTGACGCACCAGCTCGCCGATATTACCGGCCTGAAAATGCTCCTTCTCCTTGGTATCCACGCATTCGGTATGGGGAACTATGTCTGAGGCATGGAGGAACGCCGCCCGTTCGCCACCAATATCGACAAACGCCGCCTGCATACCCGGCAACACCCGGCTAACCTTGCCCTTGTAGATATTGCCGACAATACCGCGCTTGGCCTGACGCTCAACATGAACTTCCTGCAATATGCCGTTTTCCACCAGCGCCACCCGGGTTTCTGCGGGGGTCATATTGATTATTAATTCTGCAGACATGGTTGCTCCGGCAATAAATTTGTAACGGTTCAGTTAACCTAACATAGAAAAGCGCCGGATTATGCAGGGTTAGCATGTGCTACTACGCAGCAGCGTTGCGGCATGCTAGTCAGGCAAGATTCCCGCCTGCCGCAGCAGGGCTTCGGTTTCCACCAGGGGCAGCCCCACCACGGCACTGTAACTGCCGTTGATACGGGAGACAAAGCGCCCTCCCAAACCCTGGATACCGTAGCCGCCGGCCTTGTCGACCGGCTCGCCGGTGGCCCAGTAGGCCTCGATATCCGCTTCACTCAGGACGCGAAAGGTCACTGCCGTTTCCACCCGCAGGCTCAGGCACTGGTTGTCACGGGACAGGGCCATGGCAGTCATCACCCGGTGAGTGCGTCCGGACAGTCGATGCAACATGGCCAGGCCATGGTCGCGATCCTGCGGCTTTTCCAGCACTTCGCCATCAAGCACCACTATGGTATCGCCGGCCAGTACCGGCAGGGGCAATGGAGCCATGTCAGCCCCGGCCCTGGCCTTGTCTCGGGCCAGGCGTACCACATAGTCTGCCGGAAGCTCACCGGCCTGCCGGCGCTCCTCGACCCGGGGTAGCACCAGTTCGAAGGGCAGGCCCAGTTGGCCCAGCAGTTCCCGACGGCGAGGCGAGGCAGAAGCGAGATATAGCAGCGGTTTGGTCATATTTTACACCAGGGCAAATTGCCGACGACACTTGCGTAACAGCAGGAACACCCAGGGCCAGATCACCATACTACTGATAATGGACCAGAAGTAATGGTAGTCCAGCTGGATATCCCGGTCGATATAGGACGCCCAGAAGATGATCAGTTTATTGAGCAGGGCCAGAGCGCCGATAATAAAGGCCTGTTGCCAGACGGAATAGTTGCGCAACCGTTGAAATTGAGCGGCCGCCAGATAGACGGGGATCACCAGGGCCAGGGCATGCACCCCCAGGGTCGAGCCAAGCAACAGATCCAGCAACAGCCCAACCACCCAGGCAGTGCCTACATTGGCCCGGTGCGGCAATGCCAGTACCCAGTACAGCATGATCACCAGCAGCCAGTCGGGTCGGAAGGGCGCCACCAGTCCGGGCAGGGGCAGGATGGACAGGATCAGGGCCAACAGCAGGCTGGAGATCACCACCAACCTGCCCTTTAGGGAAAACGCGGTCATGGTGTCACCTCATTATCCGGCTCGGTCATGGTCGTATCCCTGTCATCCACCAACCGGGGCTGGGGCCAGAGCAACAGCACATAGCGTACCCGATCCAGGGCGGCAAACGGGCGTACCCGGATATCGGCAAAGGGCAGGCCTTCCTCGTAGCCCACATGGCTGACCACGCCGACCGGATAACCTTCTGAGAAACGCCCGGCCAGGCCGGAGCTCAACAGCACATCGCCTTCCTTAATATCGGTATTGCGGGTGATATTGTGCAGCACCAGGGTATCGAGCTGACCGCTACCGCTGGCGATGGCCCGCAGGCCGTTGCGCTCGACCCGGACCGGTATACCATGGCTGCTGTCCGTCAGCAGCAGCACCCGACTGGTGGTCTTGCCCACGGCGATAATCTGACCGATCACCCCTTGTTCATTGAGCACCGGCTGGCCTTCGAACACCCCATGAATGCTGCCCTTGTCGATCACTACCTGGTGAGAGAAAGGATCCGTATCCACCGCCATGATCTCCGCCACCATACGGCGGGCATCATAACGCAGCGGGGAGCCCAGCAAATGGCGCAGCCGCTCGTTTTCCTGTTCAAGGTGGCGCAGCCGCAGCAGGTCATCCTGGAGCAGGAACAGCTCCCGCTCCAGGCGGGAGGCCTTGGCCTGCAGGGCATGGCGGGTCATCAGCCGATCGGAGGCCGAGTCCAGCAGCAGGCGGGGACTATCGGCCAGATACTGGAGCGGGCTGACCAGGGAATAGAGGTACAGCTTGGCCTCGGAAAAGGCATGATATCGGCTGTCGCCGATAATCAAGGCCACGGAGGCGATGACCGCCAACACCAGACGGATCTGCAGGGAAGGCCCACGGCCAAAAATGGGTTTCATAGGTGAGTGAAGAGGCCGAGCAGGTCGGCCACCTTATCAGTCGTAATGGAAAAGATCCCCACCGTGCATGTCGATCATCTCCAGGGCCTGGCCACCACCACGGGCAACACAGGTCATGGGATCATCGGCCACCACCACGGGGATGCCGGTTTCTTCCATCAGCAGGCGATCGATATCGCGCAGCAGGGCTCCGCCGCCGGTCAGCACCATGCCCCGCTCGGAAATATCCGATGCCAGTTCGGGGGGAGACTGCTCCAGCGCCACCATAACGGCACTAACGATGCCGCTCAGGGGTTCCTGCAGGGCTTCCAGTATCTCGTTGGAATTAAGGGTAAAACTGCGCGGTACCCCTTCAGCCAGGTTGCGGCCGCGCACTTCGATTTCCAGCACTTCATCGCCCGGATAGGCCGAACCTACCGCATGCTTGATACGCTCGGCAGTGGCTTCCCCGATCAGGGAGCCATAGTTGCGCCGCACATAGTTGATGATCGACTCATCGAAGCGATCGCCGCCGATGCGCACCGATTGCGAATACACCACGCCATTCAGGGAGATGATGGCCACCTCCGTGGTACCACCACCGATATCCACTACCATGGAACCGGTGGCTTCCGAGACCGGCAGGCCGGCACCGATAGCGGCGGCCATGGGTTCGTCGATCAGATAAACTTCCCGAGCGCCGGCGCCCAGCGCCGATTCCTTGATGGCCCGGCGCTCTACCTGGGTAGAACCACAGGGTACACACACCAGGACCCGGGGGCTGGGGCGGAAAAAGTTATTGTCATGCACCTGCTTGATAAAATGCTGCAGCATTTTTTCGGTCACATAAAAATCGGCGATGACACCGTCTTTCATTGGACGAATGGCGGCGATATTGCCGGGGGTTCGTCCCAGCATCTGTTTGGCGGCATGGCCGACGGCGGCAACACTCTGCGCCGAGCCGGATCTTTCCTGGCGAATGGCCACGACCGAAGGCTCGTTCAGAACTATGCCCTGATCTTTGACGTAGATAAGGGTGTTGGCCGTCCCCAGATCGATCGAAAGATCGTTGGAAAACAAGCCTCTGAGCTTTTTAAACATATGCTGAAGGGGATCCTGGATTGAGAAACCGGAAAATTCGGCTAACTTTACCAATGCAGCCGGTTCGTAGCAAGGTACCAACACGCAGCCGGCCTCCTGCCGGTAGAGAAGAGTTCACATAAATCAACAAGTTCCGTAAACTGGTGGTTTCCATCTTTTTTTATTTTTTTCCGTGACCCGACTCACCTCCTGGCATCGGCTGAATCGCCGCATTTGTCCTTCGCCTCTGGACCCAATCCGCCACCCCCTGCTGACACAACAGGGGATCCAGTTGTGGATAAAACGAGACGATCTGCTGCACCCCCAGATCTCCGGCAATAAATGGCGAAAACTGAAATATGTATTGCGTCATGCCCTGTCGGAGGACGCCCGGGGACTGCTCACTTTCGGGGGGGCCTATTCCAACCACCTCCATGCCCTGGCGGCCGCCGGCCGGCAGCTCCCCCTGGCGACCGTCGGGTTGGTCAGGGGAGAAGCCGGCAGCATCAACAATCCCACCCTGAGCGATGCCAGGGCCTGGGGCATGGCGCTGGAATTCGTCGATCGCCAGCAATACCGGTTGCGCCATACGCAGGCATACCTGGAACAGCTGGCATACCGCTATCCCGGCTACCGTATCATACCGGAAGGCGGCAGCTGCTCCCTGGCCCTACCCGGGGTTGCCGAACTCTGGCAAGAACTGCCACCGATCGATGAGCTGATCCTGCCGGTCGCCAGCGGAGGCACCCTCGCTGGCTTGTTGTCGGCCCGGCCAGCCGGCACCCGACTGCGTGGCTATGCAGTACTGAAGGGCAAGGACTGGCTTGCCGAAACGGTGCACCGGCTGTTTCCGGATGCCTTACAGGATCCCGGCTGGCAACTGCAGCTGGAGCACCACGGCGGCGGTTATGCCAAGTGTTCGGCGGCAGACCGGATCGCCATCGCGCAACTAGCCGACGAACTGTGTGTTCCCCTAGAGCCGGTATACAGCGGCAAGGCACTGCTGGGCTTGTTCAGGGATATCGCCGCCAACCACTATGCACCCGGCAGCCGCCTGGTTTTCCTGCATACCGGCGGTCTGCAGGGAGCCAGGAGTCAGCACAACTCAAAGCGCTCGGGGCGGGCAAAGTAATACCCCTGTCCCGCATAGACCCCCAGCTGGTGCAGGCACTCCCATTCGCTTTCCGCCTCCACTCCCACTGCAATCACCCGGGTGGTGCCACCGGCACAATTGCCGATCAGGCTGCGTACCGCCATCTGGTTGACGGGTTTCTTATCTATATCCCGGATCAGGCTGGGGTGCAGCTTCAGGTAATCCAGCTCATAGTCCTTGATATACTGGGTGCTGACCACATCCTGGCCGGCATGATCCACCGCCAACTGACAGCCCATCGCCTTGAGGGCACGTACCGGCTTGACCAGTTCCTGAAAATGGCGGCTGGCCTGGGCCTCGGAAAACTCGATAACCAACTCGGCCAGCAGGGATTTGGGAAGCTGGATAAGCTCGAAGATTAACCAGCGGTGAAAACCGGGATGAAGCAGGCTGCTGGCGGAGAGGTTCACGGTCAGCGGACAAGGTCGACTCCCTTCTCGCAGCAGGGTCAGGGTGCGCAACAGGATTAATCGATCCAGACCCTGCAGCAGGCCGCATTTCTCGGCCATGGGAATAAAGTGGCCCGCAGACAGTATCCGTCCCTGCTCATCAGGGATACGCACCAGCAGCTCATTGAGCACGGGGGCCTGTTCCTTGTCACTATAGATGCCCTGCCTGTCCAGCAACACGCTATCCTGCTCAATATGCCGGCCCAGCAGGGTACGCCAGCGTACCGTGCCCTTACCGCTGTTTTCCTCGGTCAGCCCCTTGTAATACATAAAATAGCCATCCCCCCCCTGCAGGGCGGCGCTGCGCAAGGCCAGTTCAGCTTCTTCTTCCACCTGATTGAGCTGTTCACCAAAACGGAAACAGACCCCACCAATATAGAACGCTGGCTCCCGGATCTGATCCGGCCAATGCAGGCGATGGAGCAGCTTCATTATCTGCCGCGCCGCCTCCTGGGCCTCACTTTCCACCAGGTTGGGGAACAAAAGCGCAAAGGTATTACCCGTGTACCTGGCCTGCAGGGAACCGGGATAACGGCGGATAAGATGGCCAAGATAACGCGATGCCGACGACAGCAGCTCATCACCCCTGTCATAGCCCAGGCTGTAGTTGATCGACTCCAGATCCTGCAGTTCCACCAACAGCAGGGCACTGGAATGACTGGCTGGGTCATTGAGCGCGGCCTCCAGTCGATTATCGAAGAAGATTCGGTTGCCGATACCGATATTCTTGTCCACAAACACATTGGCCCGGATAAAGGTATCGAACCGGCTGCGCTCCTTGCGGGCATCCTTCAACTCGAGCAACAGCTTATCCAGTGCCTGGCTGGCATGGTTAGGCCATTCTTCCCGGGGATTATGCTGTAACATCTTCAGTTTACCGTCCAGGATCAGCTGACCACGCAAGTCCAGCAGTTCCGCCCCTCTCAACTGCTGCCTGAACCAACGGATGCTGTACAGCAGGCCAAAAAAAACCAGCAACATGGCCGCCGTCAGGCCCGATATCGCCGCCAGCGAATGATCGACATCGTAGAAGGGCGGCCGCAGGATCAGCTCCACCTTTAATTCGGGATGGTTCGGCAGAGAACGCTGGTATGTGAGCGATAACTCACTGGCCGAAAGCCGCTGGTTGGCGTTGTGTTGATACAGCACCCGGTTATCATCCCGCACCGTCAGCTCGATAATGTCGTTGACGTTCAGCAGGGCCGGCAGCCAGCGGGTAATCGTCGTCTGTTCGACGATGTCCCGTTGCCAGCTTTCATCCACCAGCTCGACCAGCGCCGTGATCTGGCGCTGCTGGTAGGCCATGCCCATCTGGTAGAAGCTGACCCCGGCGCCAGCCAACACCATCAATACCGCCGCCAGCACGCTGAGGGTAATGGTGGCAATAAACTGGTTGGTAAATCTCATCACTAGTCCCTAATAGAATTTCAGGCCGACATCCCATTTGTCTGCCTGACTACCTTTATCACAGACCTGAATGGCTTTACACAAGGATTCATTTTCAGGATCGCTGCCAATATAGAAAAATTACCTCTCCTGTGACCGTTAATGTCGCAAAAACAAGGCCCGATATACGGGCCTTGTTATTCTCAATTCTTTACGAAATTAGTCTCAGGTTATTCTCAGAACGGAATATCGTCATCGAAGTCCATCGGCGGCTCGTTGTAGACAGGGGGCTGGGCCTGGGGTTTACCGGCCGGTGACGGCTTTTGTTGACCGTACTGAGGCTGCCCCTGATTCTGCTGATTATACTGGGGCTTCTGGGGAGCCGCCTGCTGCTGGCCTCCCTGCTGCCCCCAGGAGGACTGCCCCTGGCCGGCACTGGCCTGACCACCCTGGGGACGACCGCCCAGCATCTGCATGGTGCCGCCCATATCGACCACCACTTCCGTGGTGTATCTGTCCTGACCGCTCTGATCCTGCCACTTGCGGGTTTGCAGGCGCCCTTCGACATACACTTGTGAGCCTTTGCGCAGGTATTCACCGGCAATTTCGGCCAGCTTGCCGAAAAACACCACCCGGTGCCACTCGGTACGTTCTTTCTGTTCGCCGGTCTGCTTGTCGCGCCAGCTTTCGGAGGTTGCCAGGGTAATGTTGGCAATGGCGCCGCCGCTCGGCATGTAACGCACCTCAGGATCCTGGCCCAGGTGGCCGATCAGGATGACTTTATTGATGCCTCTATTGGCCATAGTTCGCTCCGTACTCACAAATTGACCAGGCGCCGGGCCTGATCCAGTTCAAAAAGATTGGCGTCTACCTTGAGGTAAGCGGCTTTTTCTTCCGGGATAACCAGGGCTTCCTGCACCCCGGGCAAGGCCATCAGCCGCTGTAACAGCTGCTCGGTAACCACACTGTCCTCCATATTACCACTAATGGGCAATATATGTGACCTCACCTGGCTGACGTTTGCCATCCCCGCCGCCACCCAGAACCAGACCGCCATGGTCATGGCGACCAGCAAGAACACACCGGTACCGCCCAGCTGCTGATACAGAACACCGCCACAGATGCCCCCCAGGAAGGCGCCCAGAAACTGGCTGGTCGAATAGATACCCATGGCCGTCCCCTTGGCGCCGGCGGGAGCCAGCATGGACAAAAAGGCGGGCAGCGACGCCTCCATAAAATTAAAGGCGGTAAAATACAGCACCATGGCCAACGCCAGCAGCCAGAGCTGCCCCTGACCCACCGCCATCAGCACCAGCGCCGTCATCATCACCAGGATCGAGCCCTGAAACAGCACCTTGTTCATATTGCGGCGGGCCCCCAGGATTAGGAAGGGGATAATCAACACAAACGACAACAGCAGGGCCGGCAGATACAGCCACCAATGATGCCCGGCCGCCAGCCCCGCATCCAGCAGGCTGAGCGGGAAGGCCACAAACACCGCGGTCAGGGTCATATGCAACAGCAATATGCCGAAGTCCAGGCGCAGCAACTGGCGGTCCTTCAGCAACCGGCCGAACAGCTCGGGGGCGGCGGTGACATCGCGAATTTGGCCGCGAATATTCCCCCCCGGCAGGCCAAAGTACACCAGCAGCATCGCCAGCAGGGCCAGCAGCGCCGTCACCCAGAACACCCCGGACAGACCCGCCACCGAAGCCAGCAAGGGACCGGCAACCATGGCCACGGCAAAGGAAATGCCGATACAAACACCAATGATCGCCATGGCCTTGGTGCGGTGCTCTTCCCGGGTAACGTCGGCCGCCAGCGCCAGTATGGCGGCGGCGATGGCACCGCAGCCCTGCAGGGCCCGGCCGGCCGCCACGCCGTAGACTGACTCAGACAGGGCCGCCACCCCCGACCCCAGGGCAAACAGCACCAGGCCACCATAGATCACCGGTTTGCGACCGATACGATCCGACAGCCAACCGGCGGGGATCTGCAACAGCGACTGGGTCAGGCCGTAGGCACCGATACAGATACCGACCCAAAGTGGAGAAAAACCGATGAGATCCGTGCCATAGAGCGCAAATACCGGCATGATCATAAATAATCCCAGCATCCGCATGCCGAAAATGCTGGCCAGTGTCAACGCGGCCCGCTGCTCCCGGACACTGAAGCCCTGTTCGTCGCTCATGGATATCCTTCCGCCCACCATCAAGATGCAAAGGCGGGTAGTTTAGCACGGGGAGACAGTCGAGATTAATCCCCCCTTGCCCCTTGGCCGGCTATTCATCCGGTGCCATACTGGCAGGTCGAATTTAACCCAAGGTTATGTTGCAGATGGATAAAATCGAAGTTCGCGGTGCCCGGACCCACAACCTGAAGAATATCAGCCTGACGCTGCCCAGAGACAAGCTGATCGTGATCACCGGTCTGTCCGGCTCGGGTAAGTCCTCACTGGCCTTCGATACCCTGTATGCCGAGGGTCAGCGCCGTTACGTGGAGTCGCTGTCGGCCTATGCCCGGCAGTTCTTGTCGCTGATGGAAAAGCCCGATGTGGACCACATCGAAGGGCTGTCGCCGGCCATCTCCATTGAGCAGAAATCCACCTCCCACAATCCCAGATCCACCGTCGGCACCATCACTGAAATCCACGACTACCTGCGCCTGCTCTATGCCCGGGTCGGTGAGCCTCGCTGCCCGACCCACGCGCTGCCACTGACGGCACAGACCATCAGCCAGATGGTGGACAAGGTTCTTGAACAACCGGAAGGCAAGAAGCTGATGCTGCTGGCGCCCGTGGTGCGCAATCGCAAGGGAGAACACAGCAAGCTGCTGGATAACCTGGCGACCCAGGGCTTTATCCGCGCCCGGATCGACGGTGAAGTCTGTGATCTGTCCGACCCGCCGGCGCTGGAGCTGCAAAAGAAGCACACCATAGAAGTGGTGGTCGACCGGTTCAAGGTGCGCGACGACCTGCAGCTGCGACTGGCGGAATCATTCGAAACCGCTCTGGAACTGTCCGGCGGCATAGCGTCGGTGGTGGCGATGGATGACCCCGAGGAAGCTCCCTTGGTATTTTCCGCCAATTTCGCCTGCCCCGAGTGCGGCTACGCCATCGCCGAACTGGAGCCTCGCATCTTTTCTTTCAACAACCCGGCCGGTGCCTGCGAAAGCTGCGACGGCCTGGGTGCGCAGCAGATCTTCGATCCGGACAAGGTGATCAGCAACCCCGAACTGAGCCTGTCCGGCGGCGCCATCCGTGGCTGGGACAAACGCAGCTTTTACTATTATCAGATGCTCAAGTCACTTGCAGAGCATTACCAGTTCGATCTGGATGCCCCCTGGGAGAGCCTGTCCAGGGAGATAACCCAAGCCGTACTCTACGGCTCGGGCCGTACCAGCATCGAATTCAAATACATGAATGACAGGGGTGATGTGCTGGTGCGCAAGCATCCGTTCGAGGGCATCATCAACAACATGGAGCGGCGCTACCGGGAAACCGAATCCAACTCGGTGCGCGAGGAGCTGGCCAAATACCAGGCCAACCGGGCCTGCCCCAGTTGCCATGGGACCCGCCTGAAGGAAGGTGCGCGACATGTCTATGTGGCCGACCACAACCTGCCCCAGGTGGCGGACATGGCCATCGGCGAAGCCCATGACTTTTTCAGCCGTATGGAACTCTCCGGCCAGAAGGCCCAGATAGCCGACAAGATCTTCAAGGAAATCATTGCCCGGCTGGGCTTCCTGGTGAATGTGGGCCTTAACTACCTGACCCTGTCACGCAGTGCCGAAACCCTGTCCGGCGGCGAAGCACAGCGCATCCGCCTGGCCAGCCAGATCGGCGCCGGCCTGGTCGGGGTCATGTATGTGCTGGATGAGCCCAGCATAGGCCTGCACCAGCGGGACAACGAACGCCTGCTGGGCACCCTCAATCACCTGCGGGATCTGGGCAATACGGTGATCGTGGTGGAGCATGACGAAGATGCCATCCGCAGCGCCGACTATGTGCTGGACATCGGTCCGGGCGCCGGCGTACATGGCGGCAACATCGTCGCGCAGGGCACGCCCGCCGAAGTGATGGCTCACCCGGACTCGCTCACCGGCGCCTATCTGGCGGGACGGGAGCGGATCCCGGTGCCGGCCACCCGTACACCGGTGGGTGAGCACTGGCTGGAGCTGAAAGGCGCCCGCGGCAACAACCTGAAAGATGCGGATCTGGCCCTTCCCCTGGGACTGATGACCTGCGTCACCGGGGTATCAGGCTCAGGCAAGTCGACCCTGATCAACGACACCCTGTTTCCCATCGCCCATCGGGAGCTGAACAAGGCCACCGTCAGCCAACCGGCACCCTACCGGGAAATTCACGGCCTGGACCGGCTGGACAAGGTGGTGGATATCGATCAGAGCCCGATCGGCCGAACCCCCAGATCCAACCCGGCCACCTACACCGGCATTTTTACCCCGATCCGCGAACTGTTTTCCGGCACCCAGGAAGCTCGCTCCCGGGGTTACAAGCCGGGCCGCTTCTCATTCAACGTCAAGGGTGGCCGCTGCGAGGCCTGCCAGGGCGATGGGGTGATCAAGGTGGAAATGCATTTCCTGCCCGATGTCTATGTACCCTGCGATGTGTGCCAGGGACAGCGCTACAATCGGGAAACCCTGGAGATCCGGTACAAGGGCAAGAGTATCCACGAGGTACTGGACATGACGGTGGAAGACGCCCATGACTTCTTCGCACCGGTGCCGGCCATCGCCCGCAAGCTGCAGACCCTGATGGACGTGGGCCTGTCCTATATCCGTCTCGGCCAGTCGGCCACCACACTATCGGGCGGCGAGGCGCAGCGCGTCAAGCTGGCCCGGGAGCTGTCGAAGCGGGATACCGGCCAGACCCTGTATATCCTGGACGAGCCCACCACCGGCCTGCACTTCCATGATATTCAACAACTGCTCAATGTGCTGCACCGATTGCGGGATCACGGCAATACCATCGTCATCATAGAGCACAACCTGGATGTGATTAAGACCGCCGACTGGATAGTGGATCTGGGCCCGGAAGGCGGCGGCGGCGGCGGCCGGATCCTGGTGACCGGCACCCCGGAGCAGGTCGCCGAACATCAAGAATCCCATACCGCCCGCTTTTTACGGCCTATGCTGAATACGGGAAGCTAGGTCCATGATGGACATGGTTGCGCCATAGCCAACATGCCCTGACCTGAACAGATAACAACAAGGAGTCAAGGATGACCCGTACCGCACTCCCCCAGGCCTGGTTCTGGCTGTTTACCGCCTACCTGCTGTTCGGTATGCATTTCTTTATGCATAATCCCGGCGGCTCGGGCTTCTATCTGCCCTTCAACATGGTGGGCTGGATTTTCGTCTCTCTGCTGATCGCCGTCGGCCTGTGGCAGATGACCCTCAACCGGGCGGTAAGGTTCAGCCGCTTCCATGCCCTGTGCTGGCTGGTACTGGGGCTGTTGTTTGTCCCCCTGCTGTATCCCAACAATGAATTCGCCGACCATGCCCTGCCTCGCCTGGCTGGCGCCGCCGGCGGCCTGCTGCTGTATTTTTCGTTGCTGCAGTGCCGCTTCGACCTGGTCCAGCGCCGCCGCCTGCTGTACCTGCTGCTGGCCGGTGTCAGCCTGGAGATACTGCTCGGTCTGGTGCAGTTCTACCTGTTGGAACCGGGCAACCGCATGGGCTACAACACCCAGGTCAACCGCCCCTACGGTATCTTCCAGCAGCCCAATGTCATGGCCAGCTTTGTGGCCACCGGCCTGATGCTGGCCTGTTACCTTGGGGTGGACGATAAACAGCATCACCGGAACCGGGCCTGCTGGTTGTGGCTGGCCGCCGTGCTGTTCACCGCCCCCCTGCTGTTGATGCTGCTGCAATCTCGCACCGGGCAGCTGGCCGCGGTACTCGGCCTGCTGTTGTTGCTGCCCCTGGCCTGGCAGACCGACAAGAAACGCCTGTTTATTGGACTGGGGCTGGTACTGGCCGGCATAGTGGCGGCCCTGTACTCCCAGTCCTTGAACGAAGGCCTACAGCGAGGTGTCGAGTCCCTGGCCAATCCCGGTTATCGCAAAGGCTACTGGCAGCAGGGCCTGGCCATGATCCAGGCATCCCCCCTGTTCGGCTACGGCTATGGCGACTTCGAGCGTCAGTTTATGGAGTTTTACAACGCCAGTCGGGTGGCAGAGGGCCGGTTGCCGCCGATGGAACCTAACCTGAATCATCCCCACAACGAATTGCTGTTCTGGGGAATAGAGGGTGGCCTGCTGCCGGTCTTGGGGATCCTGCTGGCCAGCATCGGGGCGATAGGCATGCTGTGCAACACCCACTGGCGCCATTCCCTGGCCCTCGCAGCCCTGGTCTGGCCCATCGCCCTGCACAGCCAGACCGAATATCCCTTCTATCATTCCCTGATCCACTGGGTCACCCTGCTGGTCCTGCTGTACTGGATTGACAGCCGGCTGAGCTCCCCCCTTGAGCGGCCTTTCCACCCCTGGCTGCTGGCCCGTTTTACCGCCGTGCTGCTGCCGGCACTGGTGATCCCTTTTATGCTCAGCGGCCTGCAAACCGCCCATGTAGTGACCCGGTATGAACGGGGGGGCTACCAGGAGCCCGAACTGTTGTTGTCGGCCAGCAACCCCATGGCCTGGCTGACCCGGCTGGAGTTCAACGCCATGTCGCTACAGCTGGCCGTTGGCCAGGCACAACAGGATGTGGAGGCACTCAAGGCGTATGTGTCCTGGGGCGAACAGTTTGTGCGCCATACGCCCAGGGCCAATATCTACTACAACCTGGTGCTGGCACTTAACCAGCTGAACGAGCCGGCCCGAGCCAAACGGTTACTGGCCGAGGCGCGCCACTTCTATCCAGACGAGCCCTTGCTGAAGCAGGACAACATCAGCAAGGCCCTTCGCTCTCTGGATAAAGGGCAATCCGGCCAGGACGCCGACACGACGGCCATGACATCGCTCCCGCAGCCTTAGGGGGATGTCACCGCCAGTGGGAATGTCAGTGGGCTTACAACGTAGCAGGCACAAAGCGCACCTGAAACAGGTACGGCCACAGCTTGCCGGTCAGGTAGAAGGTATCGGTCTCGGCCTCGTAGGCGATGCCATTCAATACAGCCTCCCCATCCCAGGAGCGCTCGCTTAACAGCAGCAGGGGGGTTGCATCGATTTCGGCCAGTATTCTGCCGCTGGTTTTATCGATCTTTACGATGCGGCTGTCACGAAAGATATTGGCATACACGGCATCACCCACACATTCCAACTCATTGAGCGGTCCCGGTGTCCGGCCACCAAAAGACACCAGCTGTTCTCCCAATAACTCGAAACTCTGAGCATGGCGGCGATACAGAGTCTGGCTGCCATCCGTCATCCACAGGAACTCACCGTCGAAACACAGGCCCCAGCCCTCGCCACTATACTGATGGGCCCGCTGCAGAGAAAAATCATCCAGGTTATAGACCAGAGCCAGTCCCTCCTTCCAGGTCAGTTGAATAAGCTGATCCCCGATACGGGTCAGCCCCTCGCCGAAATAGGCCGGATCCAGCGCCAGCCGGTGCAGCACCCGACCTGTTTCGGGATCCACCTTGCGCAAGCTGGCTCGGCCATAGAGACCGGTACTCTCGTAAAAATGCCCTTCATGCAACAACAGCCCCTGGGTGAAGGCGTCCGGATCATGAGGCAGGGTGCGCACCACTTCAACCCGTAGCCGCTCGGCCAGCGGTTCGGCCACTACCGACAGACAACAAACCCAGCAGGACAACAGGACACAGCCCCATTTAAACAAGAAAATAATCACAGCCTCCTTAGGATACAATGCTGGTTACTTAAGCATGTTCGGGATTGATTAGCTTCCCGCCAACACCTCGTAAAACCAACCCATACCGTAAACTGAGCGACCTTATTCCTTAAGGGGCGGTTAATCTGTCTAGCCGTAATCGCTCCCGCTCATCAAACAGCCGCCGGCTGGCCACCGATACCGCAGCCAGGGTACCGAAACCGGTGCCGACGGTAATGGTAAACATCACCAGCACCTGGTATTTCACCGCCAGCGCCGGCGGACTGCCCGCCAATATCTGTCCTGTCATCATGCCCGGCAGGCTGACGACCCCGGCCGCCGCCATGGCATTGATGGTGGGGATCATACCTGCACGCATCGCCTCTCGCCGCTGCTCACCGATCGCCTGACTCCAGCCCTGGCCGAGCATCAGCCGCCCTTCGATCAGTGCCCGCTGCCGCCAGACCGAATCGGTCAGCCGATCCAGGCACAAGGCCACCCCGGTCATGGTATTGCCCAGCATCATGCCCAACAGGGGGATGGCATATTGGGGGGTGTACCAGGGGTCCGGACCTATGATTAGGCTCAGGGTCAGCAGGGTAACGGAAAAAGACGAAACAAACATGGAAAGGGTGCCGATGCCAAAGGTCCAGCCACCGGCCAACCGCCGCTGCTGCCGAGCCACCACCTCCCGGCCGGCGATCAGCAGCATCACCAGGGCCATCAGTACCACCCAATACCAGGACGCAGCCGAGAACAGGGCTTCCAGTACCAGACCGATCAGCGCCAGTTGCAACAGGGTCCGGAGCGCAGCAATCATCAGGCCTCGGGCAATACCCAAACGCGCCAGGTGAGTGCAACCCGCCAGTGCCATCACCATCAGCGCCGCCAGCCCCAGCTGCCACCAGCTTAACTCGATGACCGCCATTACTGATGTTCCAGCCGGGAGCCCTGAACATGGTAGTGACGATCCGCCACCCGCCCTATCTGGGCTTTGTCATGGCTGACCCACAGTACCGGTAACTGCTGAGTGCGTGCCCAGCGGGCAAGCCAGTCCTCGGCATTCAGGGTCAGCTCCGGATCCAGGTTGGCCGTCGGCTCATCCAGCAACAGAGCCCTGGGACCATAGGAGCAGGCCCGCAACAGGGCCAGGCGTTGCTTTTCGCCGGAAGACAGACGACCGACCTGCCACCCCAACACCCCGGGTTCCAGACCCAGTCCAGCCAGCTCCCGGTCGAGATCCTGATGCTCGGCAAAATGATCCGCTACCCGCTCCGCCCACCAGGGGCTTTCGGATGGCACCAGCATCACCCAGCCTCGCCAGCGATGGGCCTTGACGGCGGCCTGGGCCATATTGCCCAGCCAAACCTCTCCACCGTGGACATCCAGATCGGCAATGGCACGCAATAACCGGCTTTTGCCTGATCCCGAAGAGCCGGACAGGCAAACAATCTCTCCCGGTGCAATAGTCAGGGAAATCCCTGTCAACGCGCCCACGGATACCTGCTCCAGCTTAAGTACCCGATTATCATGAGGCCCGCTGCCGGGCTCGAGACATTGATCTTTGCTTTCCTGCGGATTTCGGACCCACACAAAGCTGCTCCTTCTGCCACCCCGGCCCATGCTCATTATTATACAGAGAATAGGCCGGATCGGCTCCCATGTCTGTTGTCGTCGCAGTACGCACATCCTTAAAATCAGGCCTAAGCCCCAGAGGATGCCGAGCAGGCGGGAAAACGGCTGGCAAAGCCATCCCACCCGGCGGACACAGTCCTTGATTTTGCTGTGATTTAAATGAAAATCCGGCCTTGCTATCAAGTCTATACTAATGGCGGGACGTGGCACGAAACAGGCATGAGGTCCATGTCAGGGCGCCCCATCCCCTTGATCACCACTTCCAGGAGAATAATAATGATGCAGCGAATCTGCCGGATAATTAACCCCCTACTGATCGTTTCCTTGCTCATGGGCACAGTGCCGCTGACAGCACAGGCCCAGCCGAGCCAACTGATCTCCACCCAAACAGCGCTGAGCACCGAACAGGCCAGCATGGACCGTGAACGCATCGATGCCCTGCTGGCCCGTGCCGACGTGCGTGAGCAACTGGTCGCCTACGGCGTCTCATTACCCGAAGTCGAAGCGCGGGTCGCAGCCCTTTCGGACCAGGAAGTGCGTCAGATGGCCGAGCAGCTGGATAATATGCCGGCCGGGGCCAACTCCGTAGTCGGCGCCCTGCTCACCGTCTTTATTATCCTGCTGGTCACCGACCTGCTGGGACTGACCAACGTGTTCCCCTTCACCCGTTGATGGGCAAGGTGCCTGGTTTGCAAAGCGTCCGTCTGGCGGGTGTTTTGCCATTCTTGCTGATGATATTACTGGCCGGCTGTAGTAGTCCCCGCCCCTCGGCGGAGGTGGCCGGCAGACTACCGGACAACGCCTATATAGCGGGCGTGCCCTTCCATGGGCAGCGGGACTATCAGTGTGGCCCCGCTTCGCTGGCCATGCTGCTCAATGCCAGCGGCGTCCGGGTCGACGTTGAACAGCTAATCTCCCAGGTATTTGTACCCGGTCGCTCCGGCAGCGTGCAGCCGGAAATGCTGGCCACTGCCCGCCGCCATGGGCGGATCAGCTACCCGTTGACCGGCAGCCTGGACACGCTGCTCACCGAAGTCGCCGCCGGTCATCCTGTTCTGGTGCTGCAAAACCTGTCGCTGCCACTCTGGCCGCTGTGGCATTACGCGGTGGTTATAGGTTACGACCAGGAGCGTACTCGACTGCTTCTGCACAGCGGTGAACAATCGCACCAGCCGGTTGCCATGGGCCGCTTTGACGCTACCTGGGCACGCAGTGACCGGTGGGCCATGGTTGCGCTTCCTCCGGGTCAACTCCCGGAATCCATCACACCGCAGCTGGCGACCGAGAGCATAGCCGCGTTTGAAACGGTAGCCGGATCCGAGTCCGCACTACCGGCCTGGCAGTCCCTGGTCACGCGCTGGCCCACGCATGCCATGGGCTGGTTTGCCCTGGGCAATGCCCTCTATGCCACCGACAAGCCGCAGGCGGCAATCGATGCCTTTCACCGGGCCACAGAACAGGCGCCGGCTCTCGCCGTCGCCTGGCTCAACCTGGGTCTGGCGCAAGCGGCCCTGGATCAACGGCAGGCCGCGACCTACAGCCTGGGTCGGGCCGCCGCATTGCCCGGTCAATGGCAAAGCCATGCCAGACAGGCACAGCAACAACTG
This sequence comes from Zobellella maritima, assembly GCF_003075035.1. Lineage (GTDB taxonomy): Bacteria > Pseudomonadota > Gammaproteobacteria > Enterobacterales > Aeromonadaceae > Oceanimonas > Oceanimonas maritima. The sequence goes on from NZ_QCZE01000001.1 coordinate 2,545,120, forward strand.
GAGCAAAACTGAACCTTGTCCCTTTATTCCATTAAGCAACCGCTCAATATCATTGAGTCGCAACTTAAGGTCACCTGTACCGGAAAACGACGGCGAACATTCACTGGATACTCGGTTCGGCAGCAAGCTGCCCCCGAGCTTGACGACGTCACCGGCCACCGGGGATGACGAGAAAAGCGGCATGGCAGACGTATTTCCCGGCCATGATGCAAGGCTCCGCCAAGAGGCTGACAAGGTCCCGTTAAGGCCGATGGGGCACCTGTTAATAGACAGGCCCCTCGGTGGTGAGCATGCCGACCAGCTGGGCACGGGTCACCAGCCCCTGCCCCTGGCGCCCGACGGGCAGCAGGAAGCCGGCGGTTTCTTCCTGCTGCAGTGCCTTGATGGCGGCCAGCAGGGAGGCATCTTCGGTAAGCTCGATCAATCGGTGGCGGCTGGCCTGCAAGGGTTCAAGTAGCTGACTCAGGGGAACGTCATCCGGCTGCTGCCGCCACGCCAGATACATTTCATTGAAACGCTGGCCGTCAACCAGGTAGGGGTGCCCGGCCTGCCGCACCACGATCCATTGCGGCGGCTGCCGCAGTAGTTCGTCGGGCACCTCATCGGTGTCGACGTCAATGGCGGCAAACTGAAATATGGCCAGCTCGGACAGATAACGCTGGGCCAAGGCTGTGCATACCGGATGAGTTTGCAGCACCTGCCCCCGCTCCTTGAGCAGGGTCAGCACCAAGGATGGCAGCCGAAACCCATGCTGGCATACCAGGTTGGCACTGAGCACCACCACCATGGCCGGAAACATCGCCTCGGCGCTGAGCGACAGCTCCAGGACAGTGGCGAGCGCTGCCAGCGGTGCATGGAGTACGGCACTCATCATGGCGGCCATACCCAGCAACGCATAGAGGCCAGGATCGGATCCCCCCGGCACCAGGGCCCCTGCCACCCCGCCGGCACAGACCCCGAGCATCAGGTTCGGCGCTATCTGTCCACCCGGTACCCCCAAACCGATCGCCGCCGCCGTGGCGATCAGCTTGGCCAGCAGTAGCAGCAATAACGGCAGCCAGGGCATCGGCTGGACCAGGGTGGCATTGATGGTATCGTATCCGGAGCCCAGTATCTGTGGAGCGACCAGGGCCAGGACACCGGTAATGACGCCCGCCAGCAGCAGCCTGGGCCCCTTCGATTGGATGGGAAACCGCAGAAACAGCCGGACCAGATGGTGAAACAGCACCGCCACCAGCCCGACCCAGATACCGGTGAACAGCAGGCCGGGAATATCGGAGTAGCCGGCGAGAGCCAACTGCACCGGTTCCAGCACCGGATGCGGCCCCAACAGCACTTCGGTAAAGGCCGAAGCGGTGATGGCAGCGGCAATGATGGGGGCAAATCCCAGCAGGCTGTATTCCATCAGCACCACTTCCATGGCGAACAACACCCCGGCCAGAGGAGTGGTAAAGGCGGCGGAAATGGCCGCCGCCGTACCACAGCCGATCAACAGCCGCAGCTGACTCGGCGGCCGCCCCGCATACTGGCCGAGCAGACTGGCCACCCCCGAGCCCAGGTGCACCGCCGGTCCCTCACGACCAATGCTCTGGCCCGAGCCCAGGGCAATCAAGGCCCCCACAAACTGAAACGCGAGGTTGGCGGCCGGCAGTCGCCCCTGGCCGAACTGCAGGCGCTCCAGAACATGGGGCAACCCGACCGCCTGTGCCGAAGCCGGTGTAACCCGGTACAGGCCGATCAACAGCAAGCTGCCGAACACCGGCAGCCCCAGTCGCCAAAGGGGAGATAGCGACTCGAAATCTTCCAGCGAAGCGCCATTCAGCCAGCCCAACGTCATATTCAGCAGACTCAGGAAACTGGCCATCACCAGACCGGACACTATGCCTATCACGCAGCCGAGCAATACCAAGGGTAACAGGCTGTTCGAGGGCCTGAACAAAAGCCGGTGCCACTTGCTTTTCGACTGAGACATGGGTTCCGCCGTACAATAAGTCTTCTACACAAGCATAAGCAGATACAGGCGGGCTGCCCACCACGCAACCACGGCCATCGACCCGGCCCGAGTATGGTCAGTATGCTATAGTCCTGTCACTTTTATCGTCGAGGTGACCTAGCTGATGAGTATTGAACAGCAACTGATGGACCGCAGTGGTGGCAATCGCGAACTGTGCGGTGCCGACCAGGGGCATCAGCCTGACCAGCAACCCGGAGCATATCGAAGGCAAGGTAAACGGGTACAAATCGTACTGGTGGCCAAATTCCTTAACAAAGCCTGATTCAAAAACAGTCCCTCAGGAGGAGTGATGTACAAGCTGGTATTTTTTGTGCCCGAATCCCATCTCGAACCGGTCAAGACGGCGGTATTCGCCACCGGCGCCGGAAAAATCGGCGACTATGAGCAATGTTGCTTCGAAACCAGAGGCATGGGTCAGTTCCGGCCGTTGACCGGTGCCCGGCCTTTTATTGGCGAGTCCGAGAAACTGGAGCAGGTCGAAGAAGTTCGGGTGGAGCTGGTGTGCGAGGATGCCTTGATCCGCGAGGCCGTCGCCGCCCTGCGCGAGGCCCATCCCTATGAAGAACCCGCCTTCGATGCTTGGCCCCTGAGTGATTTTTAGGGCCGGCCCTGCACCGGTGCTGTACGGCGGCCATCACTAGCGCCCGAGATCCATCCTGGGCGGCATAAAAACCTGCCGGATCCAGGCGCTGTCCAGGAGCCGGAAGATCTCCCGGGCAACACCGTAATCCCGTCGCCGCCCCTTGACCTCAAGCACCATGGCCCCAAAGGTATCGATTTCGATCCGCCCATGGGCATAGTCGATCCAGATCCAGTCATCCCCCTGCCTGCCGAATCGCAGATGCTCGTAACGGCCGCCGAGCCTGGTCACTATCTGCTCGAAGGCATCCGGATCCAGCTCACCGAAGATCACATATTCACTCTGCTCCATCTGGGCTCCCGAGCCGGCGGCAATCTTAACAATGTGGATGGGATCATCGGCTTGATAGCGGATCCCTGTCGGTCAAGACCAAACAATACCCATTGTATATAGTCCAGCTAACGATATAAGAGGCGTTTTATGTATTGCACCCTGTCCGGCCCTTGTGGTCAGTTAAAGATTATCGCCGATCCAAACGCCATCGTTCGGATTGATTTCCTGGATCAGCCGGAACCCGAGCAGCCGGCAACCACTCCTCTGCTAAGCGAGGCCAGTGCCCAACTGAAAGCCTATTTTGCTGGCAGCTTGCACAGCTTCTCCCTGCCTCTGGCTCCGAAAGGAACCCGTTTCCAACAGCAGGTATGGCAAGCCCTGCAACAGCTGGCCTATGGCGAACGCTGCAGCTATAGAGAGATCGCCCTCCGTATCGGTAATCCCCTGGCCGTACGCGCCGTGGGTGCGGCCAATGGCCGTAATCCCATTCCGATTGTCATCCCCTGCCACCGGGTGATCGGTGCCAATGGCAAGCTGACCGGTTATGCCGGCGGCCTGGAACGCAAGGACTGGCTGCTGCGTCATGAAGCCGGCCTGGCAGCCTCCATCGGGGGGCGGGCTCGTAGCAGATAAATACGATCCACTTTGTAAGAGATCTCTCAACGAAGCGACAGATAAAACGTTTTCTGCTTATGGAATAACGGCATGGATTACTACATTTCCATTTAAATACAACAAGTTAAATATTACCCTCTATTTTTCGTACTGTTCGGCTTACATCAGCTTGCTTGAGCAGTAGCCCAGTTAGGCTATTATCTCTTCCGCAAGGAGCAAGGAGGTCCGTCAGGAAGACAGGCCGCCAGGAAAGGCGAAGGGAGCACCGCAGGATGCGGTCAAGGACACCTCCAGGATGGAGATAGTCGAGCGAGTCAGGATGACACGCGGTCAGGATAACCAAGGACACCCCGAAGGATCGGGAAGAGGAGCACCTTAAGGATTAAGGTAATGTCAGGGATTGCAGGGAGCAATTTGGTTTAGGGATTGAACCGCTAAGACGACCCAAAAGGGGGATGACATGATGTCGTCCCCCTTTTTCCTTTTTGCCGCGATGGCAGCATGACGTTTAATGTCGCCACTTGTATTTCCCCGGCCCGAGCAGGATCACCGCCACCGCCGTCAACAGAAAAAAGCCCTGCAGCTCGAGTTGCCAACCACCCGAATCTCCCAGCATGAAAAACTGGTGGGAATGGGCCAGCCCCAGGGCAAACAGCATATTCACCACGATGAGCGCGGCCCCGACCCGGCTGTAGTAGCCGATTATCAGCATCAAGGGCGCGATGACCTCGCCCACATAGACACCGTAGGCCAGGATAGCCGGCAGATCCTTGCTCACCAGCATGTTTTCGATGCCCGAGACACCACCAAACACTTTGCTAACCCCATGAAACAAGATCAAGATCCCCAGGGTCAGGCGTAATATCAACTTGCCCAGATCCGGATTTTCCGCCATAACCTCTCCTCACAGTTTTTAATCGTCGGTCCTGCCGGGCGTGAAGTTATACGGCGTATCCCTCTCATCAACGCCGGAGCCGGATTCCCGGTGATACCCGCTCACTCAATAATAATAAGCAAAAAAGGCGCTGTTCGGCGCCTTTTTAGTATCCATATGCCAGCCATGGTTCAGCCGTGGGGAGCGACGACCAGACAATCCATCCCCCGACGGGACAGGCTCCGGCAGGCATTGCGCGCCTGTTTCTCCTGCAGACCCACCAGACGGGCACGAAACAGCTTGCGATTACTGATTTCCACCTCGCTGACCGCCACCTGCCCCTGCACCCATCTGGTGGCGGCAACTGCCTGAGCCCTGGCCTGGTCTTGACCACGGTAGGAACCAACCTGAACAGCCCAGCCCGATCCCAGGGGAGCTTCGCTCTTTTCGGTCGGAACCGGCAGGACCTCCCGTTGCAATACCACCGTATCCGTCGACTTGCTGATCAGGGGCGCTGGTTTGATCTCGTATTTAGGGGCCTCCGGGGCTTGCGGGCTGATCTGTGGCTGAGCGGAAACCTCCTTGGTTACCCTTTGCGCAACCCGCTGCTGCGCCGAGGCACGGACAAACCCGCGATCGAGTAATTGGGCCATATGCTGATCACGAGAGTGGGCTGTCTGCCCCCCCATCACCACGGCGACCAGCCGCTTTTCGCCTCGCTTGGCCGAAGTGGCCACATTGAAACCCGAGGCTCGGATATAGCCGGTCTTCAGGCCGTCGACTCCCTGATAGCTGCGCACTATCCGGTTATGGCTGGTATAGGTCTTGCCACGATAACGGAAGGAGGGAGCCGAGAAATAATGATAATACTTGGGAAAGTCCTGCATCAGCCGCTGTGCCAGGGTCGCCATATCCCGAGCCGAACTCTTCTGCTGACTGTCAGGCAAACCGGAGGCATTGCGGAACTGGGTATCCTTCATCTTCATCTCGCGAGCCTTGTCGGTCATCATCCGGGCAAAGTTGCGTTCGCTGCCTCCCAAGGCTTCCGCCACCACCACGGCGACATCATTGGCCGAACGCACTATCAGGGCAGGAATGGCGTCACGCACCAGGATACCATCCCCCGCCCGCAGGCTCAGGTTGGTCTGTGGCATGGATGCAGCATGGCCAGACACCCTTAGCTTGCTGGCCAGGGTCAACTTGCCTTGCTCCATGGCCTCGAACAACAGATAGAGGGTCATCATCTTGGTCAGAGAGGCAGGGTAACGGGGAGCATCGGCATGGGCGGCATGCAAGATCTCTCCCGTATTGGCATCCACCACAATGGCGGCATAACGGGGATTAGCCTGAGCCTGAGTAAACAGGGAGATAAACAACATGGTTGCCAGGATAAAATATCCCTTCTTCCCTGCACGTTTTAAAGCAAACATGGGATCTACCCTCTCTGAATGTTGAAAAAGCCGGCAGAAATTACGTGATGAACATCATGCTGTCCAGCTTTACTCTTTTATTTTCTCCTACCTCTGACGCCGGGTCGCACAGACGCAACAGCATTTGGAACCAAGCGACAAAACCTGTCCGTTGCAGAGTTGGATACCCTAATCATATATCGCAATTGACGCTTGTGGAGCCCCCAACACATCCTAATTGTCGTTATCAAGAAACCGGCAAAAGAAAGGCGCCGAACGGCGCCTGTCTTTGGCTTTTAGTCTATTCACTCAGGTTGGGCGCCAGCCACTTCTCGGCTTCCTCGCGGGTCATGCCCTTGCGTTCGGCATAATCCAGCAGCTGATCCTCCTGGATCTGTGCCACCGCAAAATAGCGGGTATTTGGGTAGGAGAAATAAAAACCTGATACCGCCGCCCCCGGCCACATGGCAAACGATTCGGTCAGCTTCATACCGATGCGGGCCTCGACGTCCAGCAGCTTCCAGAGGGTCCCTTTTTCGGTATGCTCCGGGCAGGCCGGATAGCCGGGCGCCGGGCGGATGCCCCGGTATTTCTCCCGGATCAGCTCATCATTGCTGAGATCCTCGTCCGGGTCATAGCCCCAGTACTCCCTGCGCACCAGCAGGTGCATGTATTCAGCAAAGGCCTCGGCCAGTCGATCGGCCACTGCGCTGGCCATGATGGCATTGTAATCGTCGTGGGCGTCCTTGTAGCGCTGCACGATATCGTCCTCGCCGATGCCGCCGGTCACCGCAAAACCGCCGATATAATCAGGCTTGCTGCCCTTGGGGGCCACATAATCGGCCAGGCAGTAATTCGGGAAGCCATCTTTCTTCTCGGTCTGCTGACGCAAAAAGCGCAGTGTGTGCAATACCTGTGAGCGGCTCTCGTCAGTATAGATCTCCACATCGTCACCCACGCTGTTGGCCGGAAACAGCCCGATAACACCGGCGCAGCTCAGCTCGCCATCGGCTGCCAGCTTGTCCAGCAGGTCATTGGCATCGGCAAACAGCCGCTTGGCTTCTTCACCCACTACCTCGTCCTCGAGGATACGTGGATACTTGCCCGCCAGCGACCAGGTGAGGAAGAAGGGCGTCCAGTCGATGTAGTCGCGCAGCACCGAGATAGGCACATCGTGAAACTCGTGAATACCCGGTTTCGCCGGCACCGGTGGGGTATAGGCCTGCCAGTCGATGGCCACCGGATTGGCTCTGGCCTGGGCCAGGGTCACCGGCCGGGTGCGCGGCTGTTTGCGGGCATGCTGATCACGCACCAGTTCGTATTCCTTGTCGAGCCGCTCGACGAAAGCCGGTTTATTGGTTTCACTCAGCAGGCTCTGCACCACGCCCACGGCGCGTGAAGCATTGGACACATAGACCACCGGCTCATCATAGTTCTGCTCTATCTTGACCGCAGTATGGGCCTTGGAAGTCGTGGCTCCGCCGATCAGCAGCGGAATGGTAAAGCCCTGGCGCTGCATTTCCTTGGCCACATGCACCATTTCGTCCAGCGACGGGGTGATCAGGCCGGACAGGCCGATCATGTCCGCATTGGTTTCCCGGGCGGTCTTGAGGATGGTCTCGCAAGACACCATCACCCCCAGATCCACCACCTCATAATTGTTGCACTGCAGTACCACACCGACTATATTCTTGCCGATATCGTGTACATCGCCCTTCACCGTCGCCATGACTACCTTGCCGTTGGTCTGGCCGACCTGCTTGGTAGCCTCGATATAGGGATTGAGGTAGGCCACCGCCCGCTTCATCACCCGGGCCGATTTCACCACCTGGGGCAGGAACATCTTGCCTTCGCCGAACAGGTCACCGACCACGTTCATGCCGTCCATCAGCGGGCCCTCGATCACATCGAGTGGCCGGGACGCCTGCTGGCGGGCCTCTTCGGTATCTTCTTCGATGAAGTCGGTCAGCCCCTTGACCAAGGAATGGGCCAGCCGCTTGTTCACCGGCCAGCTGCGCCACTCCAGATCCCGGGCGTCGTTGGCCTGCCCGCCGCTGTTGCGATAACGCTCGGCGACTTCAAGCAGCGCCTCGGTGGCATCGTCATTCAGGTTGAGTACCACCGCCTCGACCTTTTCCTTGAGCTCGGGATCTATGTCCTCATAGATGGCCAGCTGGCCGGCGTTGACAATGCCCATGTCCATACCGTTGCGAATGGCATGGTAAAGGAAGACGGCGTGAATGGCCTCACGTACCGGTTCGTTGCCGCGGAACGAAAACGACACGTTGGACACACCGCCGGAAATCATGGCGTGGGGCAGGTTGTCCTTGATATCCTTCACCGCCTCGATAAAGTCCACCGCGTAGTTGTTGTGCTCGTCGATGCCGGTGGCCACGGCGAAGATGTTGGGGTCGAAGATGATGTCTTCCGGTGGAAAACCCACCTTGTCCACCAGCACCCGGTAGGCCCGCTCACAAATTTCAAACTTGCGCTCCCGGGTATCGGCCTGACCCACCTCGTCAAACGCCATGACGATCACGGCCGCCCCGTAGCGACGCACCAGTCGGGCCTGCTCGATAAACTTTTCTTCCCCTTCCTTCATGGAGATGGAGTTGACGATGCCCTTGCCCTGTATGCACTTGAGGCCGGCCTCGATCACTTCCCACTTGGAGGAATCGATCATGATCGGCACCCGGGAGATATCCGGCTCACCGGCGATCAGGTTGAGAAAGCGACTCATACAGGCCTCGGCATCGAGCATGCCCTCGTCCATGTTGATGTCGATGATCTGGGCGCCGTTTTCCACCTGCTGCAACGCCACTTCCAGCGCCTCGTCGTATTTATCTTCCTTGATCAGCCGCTTGAATTTGGCCGAGCCGGTGACGTTGGTACGTTCGCCCACGTTCACGAAGATGCTCTCGGGCGTGATCTGCACCGGCTCCAGGCCGGACAGCCGACAGGCAACCGGCAGCTCGGGCAGTTTACGCGGCGCTATGCCTTTCACCGCCTCGGCCATGGCCCGAATATGCTCGGGGGTTGAGCCACAGCAGCCGCCCACCAGGTTGAGGAAACCGCTTTCGGCCCACTCCCTGATATGGCCGGCCATTTCGTCGGCTTCAAGGTCGTATTCACCGAAGGCATTGGGCAGGCCGGCATTGGGGTGGGCCGACACATAGGTCTCGCTGATGCGCGACAGCTCGGCCACATACTGGCGCAACTCGTCCGGCCCCAGGGCGCAGTTCAGGCCGAAGGAAATAGGCCGTGCGTGGCGCAGGGAGTGGTAGAAGGCTTCTGTGGTCTGGCCGGTCAGGGTACGGCCCGAGGCGTCGGTGATGGTGCCGGAGATCATCACCGGCAGGCGAATACCACGCTGGTCGAATACCCCTTCGATGGCGAACACCGCCGCCTTGGCATTGAGGGTATCGAAGATGGTTTCGATCATCAGTAAATCGGCGCCGCCGTCGATCAATGCCTCGGTCGCTTCGGTGTAGGCCTCGACCAGCCGATCGAAGCTGATGTTGCGGTAACCGGGATCGTTGACATCCGGAGAAATGGAGGCGGTTCTGTTGGTCGGTCCCAGCACCCCGGCGACAAAGCGCGGCTTCTGCGGCTCTTTCGCGGTCCATTCGTCGGCCACCCGCCGTGCCAGTCGGGCCGCCTCCAGGTTGATTTCAGCCGCCAGGGATTCCATCTGGTAATCCGCCATGGCGATGGTGGTGGCGTTGAAGGTGTTGGTTTCGATGATATCGGCACCGGCAGCAAAATAATCACTATGGATCTGTGCGATGATTTCAGGCTGGGTCAGTACCAGCAGATCATTGTTGCCCTTGAGATCCGAGGCCCAGTCGGCGAACCGCTCGCCTCGGTAGGCGGCCTCATCCAGCCGGTAGGACTGGATCATGGTGCCCATGCCGCCATCTATGATCAAAATGCGTTCGGCGAGCGCCTGCTCGAGTTGGGAAAAAACCGGGGACTTGGACACTTTTGACTCCTGTAACAACATGATTCCTGCGGGCGGACTCCATGCTATCACAAAAATGATCATTAGAAATCCAGCCATCCATAAGGCCAGCGAAGTCGATTTCCGGAATCTCGCGAGCTAACCAGAAAAGCGCCCAAATATTTAATTAAATAGCCTCTGAAATGGCAGTTTTCACTAGAGACCGGCAGCAGAAATAGGGCAAACTATGCGCATCCGGCAAAGACCGGAAATCTAGCTTGCAAATGACTAACAATAACAACTGGAAGTGCCTAAATGAGCGTCTACTACACCCTGTGTATTTTAGCGGCTATGGCGATTACCATCGCCTTTGTCAATCAGTATATAACGAGAATACAAACCACCATTGCCATCACCTCGGGTGCCCTGGCCATTTCGATCCTGATGTTGATCCTGGGGAAAACCACCTGGCCCGAGCTGCAGTTGCATGCGGTCGCCACCCTCGAGACGGTTGATTTCGGCGATTTTCTACTGAAGGGGATCCTCGGCTTCCTGCTGTTTGCCGGTGGACTGGGCATCAACCTGTCTGCACTCAAAACCCAGAAATGGGAAATTACCACCCTGGTTGCCCTCGGGGTCTTGCTGTCGACCCTGGTGGTGGCCGCCGGTCTCTGGCTGCTGGCCTTTATCGCCGCCATCCCCCTGCCTTTTGTCTATTGCCTGCTGTTTGGGGCCCTTATATCACCTACAGATCCCATCGCCGTGCTGGCGATCGTCAAGAAGCTGGGAGCGCCTGAGCAGATTGCCATCCAGGTTGAAGGCGAGTCGCTGTTTAACGATGGTATCGGCCTGGTGGTATTCCTGACCATCTTCGCCGTGGCCTTCAACGGCCATGAGACCAGCATGGGCTCGGTCCTGGCCCTGTTTACCCATGAAGCCATCGGCGGCATCCTGTTCGGCGGCCTGCTTGGGCTGATGTCTCATATCATGATCAGCGCCACCGATGATGGTTCCATGGAGCTGCTGATGACGTTGTGCATACCGACAGCCGGTTTTGCCATCGCCAATATGCTGGGTGTTTCCGGTGCCCTGGCCATGGTGGTCGCCGGCATCATGATCGGCAACTGGACCCGTCATACCGGTTTCAGCGAACAGAGCCAGAAATATCTGGATCACTTCTGGCACCTGATGGACGAATTCCTCAACGCCCTCTTGTTCCTGCTGATCGGCCTGGCCATGCTACTGGTGCAGTTTCACTGGCAGGCCTGGATCCTGGTACTGCTGTCCATCCCCCTGGTGCTGGCGGCCCGCTTTGTCAGCGTTGCCGTCCCTTACCTGGGATTCCGCCGCTTTCGCAGCTACAACAAGTACTCGGTGCGTATCCTGACCTGGGGCGGCTTGCGCGGCGGCCTGTCACTGGCCATGGCATTGTCGATCCCGGCCGGCATCAAACTTGGGGCCAGTGGCCAGGTTGAGCTGCGCGATCTGATCCTGATGATGACCTACGCCATCGTGATTTTCTCGATCATAGTGCAGGGTATGACCATCACCCCCATGATCAACAAGGCCAAGGCACTCGAAAAGCCCGGGGTCTTCGGCTGACATAAAGGTCCGGTATCACCCAGCAACAGGCCCGGCGCCCCCCTGTTTCGCCAGGCCCTGTTGTTACGGCTGCCTCCGGCCGCAGAGATAGTCAGAAACGGGTAAGGGTCTGCCCCTCGGCACTCAGGGTACGCAGATCGTAAGGCGTCAGCTGGTAGACATGGTAATTCAGCCAGTTGGCGAACAGCAGATGCCCGTGGCTGCGCCAGGTCGCCCTTGGTGCATTATTCGGGTTATCCTGGGGAAAGTAGTTTTCCGGAATGGCGGGCTCGAGCCCGGCCGACAGATCACGCAAGTACTCCCCGTGCAGGGTACCCGCATCGTACTCGGGGTGGCCGGTGACAAATACCTGCCGCCGATCCGGGCTGACCGCCAGGTATACCCCAGCCCGCTCCGACGCCGCCAATATATTCAGATCGGTCCGCTTCCGGATAAGTTCGATTGGAAAGTCCGCATAACGGGAGTGGGGCGCCAGAAACACATCGTCAAAGCCCCTCACCAGGGGCTCGAATTCGGCCAGCTTCTGATGTTCGTAGACACCGGATAGCTTTTCCAGCCGGGTCTGCTTGTCGACCCCATACAGAATTTTCAATGCCGCCTGCACCGCCCAGCATAAAAACAGGGTGGAAGTCACATGGCTTTTCGCCCATTCGATCACCCGCTCTATTTTGTCCCAATAGAGTACATCACAGAAATCGGTCAGCCCCAGGGGAGCACCGGTAATAATCAGGCCATCATAATACTCGTCCTTGATCTGCTCGAAATCATAATAGAAGTTTTCCAGATGGGATTGCGGCGTATTCTTCGAAGCCCGGTCGTCGATACGCAGCAGATCCACATCTATCTGCAGTGGCGAATTAGAGAGCATCCTCAGCAGCTGGTTTTCGGTTTCTATTTTTTTGGGCATCAAGTTAAGCAGCAGTACCCGCATGGTACGGATATCCTGATGGGCAGCACGGGACTCCGTCATCACAAAAATATTTTCCTGAGTCAGGACATTGGCCGCGGGCAGGCGATCCGGGATCTTGATGGGCATGTGCTTACTCCCTGTACAGTATCGGTAAAAAAGTCTAGACATCCAGAAATCTACAACAAAGGCGTGGCGGTTGTCATCCCCGACATGGGCGGGACAGGCAAGTTGCGTTAGAATCCCGACAGAGCCATAACAAGGACACTATCATGAACCCAGTGATTGAGCTGGTAAGTACCGGCGACGAAGTGCTGACCGGATTAATTACCGACACCAATGCCGGCTGGCTGTCCCAGCAACTGCTGGAGCTGGGCTGGCAGGTCAGACGCCGCTTTACCGTTGGTGATGATAAGGCTGATCTGGTGCAACTGTTCGAGCAACGCAGCCATGAAGCGGATTTGGTCATAGTGAATGGGGGGCTGGGCCCCACTTCCGATGATATCAGCGCCCTGGCGATGGCCGAAGCGGCGGTTGTGCCCCTGGAACTGAACGAGCACTGGCTGGAGGTCATGCGCGCCAAATACAGTGCCCGCAATCGGCCCATGCCCGAGAGCAATATCAAGCAGGCCATGCTGCCCGCCGGTGCCGAGGTCATCGACAATCCGCTTGGCACCGCCTGTGGCTTTGCCGTCAAGCTCAACCGCGCCACCTTTATCTTTACTCCGGGGGTACCATCCGAGCTGAAAAATATGATGCCCACAGAAATCGTGCCCCGCCTGGTCCGGCTGTTTGGCCTTCAAGGCGCCAACGAGGTACGTCGCTTCTTCCTGTTCGGCCTGTCCGAATCAGGCCTGAGCGACCGTCTGGACAGCAAGAGCTGGCCACCGGGCATAACCCTGGGTTACCGCGCCAGCCTACCGACCATAGAGGTCAAGCTGATCATAGAGCAGGCCTCGCCCGCCGCCGTGCAGCAGGCAGAACAACAGTTGCTGGACGAGGTAGGCAGGCACCTGCTGGCAAGGGGAGAACTGGATTTCAAGACCAGCCTGGGCTCCTCGCTGGCCAACCGAAGTCTGACCCTGTTTGAAGAAGCCAGCGGCGGACGGCTGACGGATACCATCAGCACCATCACCCCCGAGTTCGAAGGCCATTACCTGTGCGGCTTGCCCGACGAGGCTCGGGACTTGGCAACCTGGCTGCAGGGTTCCAGCCGGGAGTTGGCCCTGGCCATCGGTGCCGAAGGCCCCCAGGGTATTCCCCTGGCCCTGCTCACCGCCGACGGGTGCCATGCCCAGACGCTGAAAGTCCAGTTTCGCGATCCGCTCTCCCGCCGCAAGCTGCTGGCCTTCGCTGCCCTGGACATGCTGCGTCGCCATCTCGGCGGGCAGGAGGTGATGATCGACTACGATATCCTGCCCTGTAGCGAACGCCTGATACTGGCATCCTGACATAGGGAACCAAATAACTGTGCCACATTGCGCTACAGAGAGCAGGCCCTAACGCAGACTCTCCATGCTCCCCCCTAGGAGCTTCGCCGCGCCAGGGACGGCGAAGCGGCAAATACGCTTTCCGATCATGATGCAGAGGATCTGCTCTGCGATATCCGCTCGTTGTCTCGAGTGATCGACTATTCGTTTATTCAAATCGGTCAGGGCGGATGAATGTCTTCACCAATACAGCACTCATCAAATTGCTCAGACGCTCGGCCAGAGGTGTGTGGAATAACCAGGCACCGGTGATCAGGGCCAGCGGCACCGACCCGCAGAAAAAGTCGGTAAGCCAATGGGCACCGGACAGTATCCTGGGCATGGCCAGTAACAGCACCAGGGGCGCAACGGCATAAAGATAGCGGCGGGGAAAACGATAACAAATAAACAGCAGATAGGTGGCAAATCCGATACCGTGATCGCTGGGGAAAGAGTCCCCCGAGGCATCTTTTGCCTTGATGTCCGGCACAAGCTGACTCACTCGAGTTGCATTCTCATGGCTCAGGGTCGGGCTGGCCCTCTCTATAGGCAGGGCTTTACCCGCCGCGGCCTGGATGGAAAAGGCACCGGCCATGAGCAGCAACAAACACAGCAGCCGCAATCGCTCACCCCAGGAAACCTGCCAGGCGTAACGGAATACAAACAACGTCATCAGCAAGGCCACGGCACCGTCTATCCAGCGCTGATTGACAAATGCCACCCCCTCGGCCCAACCGGGAACACTGGTCAGCAAGCCATTGAAAAACCAGAAAACGCCCTCGTCCAGCACCTGCCAATAACCGAAGAACCAGGAGAAAAATAATAAAAATGCCAGGCCATGAAGAATACCGAGGCCTTTATAGTCCCATGTCATATTCAATATCATAAATCATGGATATAGAGCGCTATTTATATCAGAAAAAATAATTATTATCAGATAGGTAAGCGTAAAAACAATGTTGCCGGCAGTTTGAGGATTAGCCAATCCTCAAACTGCCCCTGAATCCGTCGAAAGGGTTCAGGGGGCAATGGGAAGCCAATACATCCGCTTCACCTTAACTAACCAGTATGGGGATTAACCACCGGTGTTATTGATTACAGCAGCTTGGCGGCCAGTTCCCGCTGGCGGCTCTTGAGCGCCTCTATATCAAGGTTACAAATAGCACCATCTATGACCCGCCACTTACCGGCCACCATCATGCGGTCGGCACGATGAGCACCACAAAGCAACAGAGCGGCCAGAGGATCGCCAGCACCGGCAAACTGGATCTCATCCAGCTTGAACAGGGCCAGATCCGCCTGTTTGCCGATCGCGAGCTCACCGATGTCATCCCTTCCCAGACAGGCAGCCGAGCCGCGAGTGGCCCACTCCAGCACCTTTTGATGGGTAATCCGGCGGGCACCATAGCGCAAACGCTGTAACAGTAATGCCTGCCGTACTTCCAATATCATGTTGGAGCAGTCATTTGACGCCGAACCGTCCACACCAATGCCCACCGGACAGCCTGCCGCCTCCAGATCCAGGGTCGGACACTGACCCGATGCCAGCAGCATGTTGGAGGATGGACAGTGAGCGATACCGACGCCGGCCTTGCCCAGTCGCCGGACTTCCTCTTCATTGAAATGGATACCATGGGCCAGCCAAACCCTGCTGTTCAACCAGCCGACCGACTCCAGGTAGTCCACCGGCCTCATCCCGAACATTTTCAGACAGAACTCGGTCTCATCGTGGGTCTCGGCCAGGTGAGTATGCAGTTGTACTCCATGGCGGCTGGCAAGCTCGGAGGAAGCCTTCATCAGCTCGGTGCTGACCGAAAAGGGCGAACAGGGTGCCAACGCAACCCGGCTCATGGCCCCGGGTTCGGCGCTATGGTAGCGCCGGATCAGCCGCTCGCTATCAGCAAGAATCGTGGCTTCCGATTGCACCGTGGATTGCGGGGGCAAGCCCCCCTGATCCTGACCCAGACTCATGGAGCCACGGGTCAAATGAACCCGTACCCCCAGTTTTTCGGCTTGGGCAAGCTGGATATCGATCGCATCCTCCAGGCCCCGGGGAAACAGATAATGATGATCACTGGCGGTTGTGCAGCCCGACAACAACAGCTCGGACAACGCCAGCTGGGTAGAGACCGCCACCATTTCCGGATGCAGTTTGGCCCATACCGGATACAAGGAAACCAGCCAGGAAAACAGCTCCTTGTTCAAGGCAACCGGATGGGCCCGAGTCAGGGTTTGATAGAAATGGTGATGGGCATTGATCAGGCCCGGCAACAGCACATGTTCGCGCGCGTCAAAGGTAGCAGCCACCGGCAAGGCCGGTTGCCGGCCGGCAGCGACCAATTCGGCAATTTTACCATCTTTGACGACCACACCTCCTGCGTAAACGGGACTCAGTGCGGCAAGCGGATTTTTAATCCATAGGGTGTTGGGGTTTTGCATCAGACTTTCGACTCCATATTGATGAAAGTTGGCATAACCCGGATGTAAAAGCCCCTGACGCACAACCCGGGAAGGTACGTCAGGGGATTGAGCCTGCCGATCAGCAGGCAGCAATAAGATCAGGCTTTTTCGCCCGCTCTAGTTAACTTTTTTTTTGTGTCCACAGGCTTCTCCTCCTCCCCTGCTTGCTCCTCATCCTTGATACTTTTGGGAAGGATAAGGCTCAGCAGGATAGCGGAAATAGCGCCGGTTGCCACAGGAGAGCCCAGGATATTGGCCAGGGTTTTTGGCAGTTCCTGCAACACGGTTGGTACTGTGGATACACCGATACCCAGTCCGACGGAGATGGCGACTATCAACATATTACGACGATCCAGCTCAGCATGGGAAAGTACCCGGATACCTGCTACCGCCACTGTACCGAACATAATCAGGGTCGCACCACCCAGCACCGGCTTGGGCATTTGCTGCAAGACTCCCCCAATAACCGGAAACAGCCCCATAATCACCAGTATCGCCGCAATATAGATGCCGACAAAACGGCTGGCCACCCCGGTCAGGGCGATAACACCATTGTTCTGGCTGAAGGTGGTAGAGGGCATGCTGTTGAATGTGGCAGCGATCATCGAGTTGATCCCATCCGCCAGTACCCCCCCACGAATCCGGTTCAGATAGACAGGGCCCGCAACCGGCTCCCTGGAGATCGTGGAGTTGGCCGTCAGATCCCCCGTGGTTTCCATGGCGCTTACGCAAAACAGGATTGCCAGTGGAATAAAGGCAGCCAGGTCAAACTGAAAACCAAACTTAAAGGGCATGGGGATCGACACCAGAGGCAGGCTGCTCAGGTGAGAAAAATCCAGGCGGCCCATGAAGAAGGCGACGATCATACCTAGCACCAAGCCGATCACCACGGCCGCCAGGCGGATCATGGGATTACGGGAGCGGTTCAGCAGGATCACACTCACCAGAACAATCCCGGCCAGCATCAGATTTTCCAGAGAACCGAAATTCTCGGCCCCGAAACCACCCCCAATGTCGGTCATCGCCACTTTGATAAGAGGAATACCGATCAGGATGATGATAGTGCCGGTCACCACTGGGGTAATAATATTCTGTAACTTATGAATAAAGCGACTCAGAAAAATTTCGATAAAGGCGGCACAGAAGCTGACGCCAAATATGGTAGCAGGATATCTTCCGGTGTACCACCACGACTCTTGACTATCATTCCGGCCGACAGGATAGCAGTCAGAAATGCGAAGCTGGTCCCCTGTAGACACAGCATGCCGGCCCCCACCGGCCCGATGCGCCGACATTGAATAAAGGTGCCCACGCCGGAAACCATCAACGCCATGCTGATCAGATAGGGGATATGCTCCCCCAGTCCCAGGACACCTCCCACTATCAAGGTTGGTGTGATCACCCCAACCAAACTGGCCAGCACGTGCTGCAATGCGGCAAAACAGGATGGCAGAAATTCCGGTTTATCATGCAGAGCATACAGCAAGTCATGGTTCTTGCCGGTTTCCTTGGTTACATCTTGGGTCATAACAGATCCTTTGTTAGTTCTTGCCGAGACAGATAACCCCTTGGCAGTGTGACACATCTAATCTGTATCAACGTTCATGTCATTCGTTGAACACTCATTTTTATCTTCTTGCTTCGCCGCTCATCTGGCGGAAGGTCATAAAACAATACACCACAATATACATTGATGTTAATTTAATTATCAAAAAATGTGCACAATGCAAAATAAATATGTGTTTAATATGATCACAAATACATTACTCGGATATATAGATGCTGGCACAATCCTCCCACTCAGACTCTTGGTGATGAAAATAAACCCCTCGTTTCGCTCGATACAGCAGCCAGTACCCCCCTGCTCCTTGGGTGTCGACATGGAGGTATGCACGGCGTGTCGGAGGAGCTGTCCATTTGTCCGACCTTTTCAGAGCGATCAAATAGATCAATTATTTAATCTGTTTGGTATAAATAGGTTATCTAAAATGAAAAAAGCCCTTCACATCGGTGAAGGGCTTTTCAACTGGATTGCCTGGCGTTACCCCTCGTCGGGCGAGGATCGCGCGCCGGCTTTCAAGGCATGGCCTTTGTCATGTGCAAGATGCCGGCCGCCGAAACGAAAAAAAGCCCGATACAACAGTATCGGGCTTTTCTATTGGGTGCCTGGCAGTGGCCCGTCCCCTCGCAGAGCTCGGGTCGCTCAGCACTGAAAAGGCGGTGCCTTTTCCGGGCGCACTTCGCCCTACTTTCACAGCAGAGAAGTCGCTTCGCTCCGCTGTATCTACCTTTGCCATGTGAAAGCGAGTTGTGCGAAAACAAAAAAAACCCTTCACCATCGGTGAAGGGTTTTTGAATTGAGTGCCTGGCAGTGACCTACTTTCACATGGCAGCTGCCACACTATCATCGGCGCGGGTGCGTTTCACTTCTGAGTTCGGCATGGGATCAGGTGGGACCACAACGCTATCGCCGCCAGGCATAAACTGG
>NZ_QCZE01000002.1 GCF_003075035.1 Zobellella maritima
CCAGTTTATGCCTGGCGGCGATAGCGTTGTGGTCCCACCTGATCCCATGCCGAACTCAGAAGTGAAACGCACCCGCGCCGATGATAGTGTGGCAGCTGCCATGTGAAAGTAGGTCACTGCCAGGCACCAAATTCTGCTGATATAGCTCAGTCGGTAGAGCGCACCCTTGGTAAGGGTGAGGTCCCCAGTTCAAATCCGGGTATCAGCACCATATTACAATTAGATGTAGAAAGTTTTGTTTGACTGCCATAGCGTTGTGGTCCCACCTGATCCCATGCCGAACTCAGAAGTGAAACGCACCCGCGCCGATGATAGTGTGGCAGCTGCCATGTGAAAGTAGGTCACAGTCAAACACCTATTACCAAGCCCCGCTCAACAGCGGGGCTTTTTCGTTTTTGCATTCCGCTCAAGCACCTATACCCATATTTTTAATAAGTGATCATGCTATTAAAAGGTGAAGATGATCACCTTTTTTTATCTGTATTTGCCGCAGAATGTGGCATAACACGCATTTTATCTGCAAGTTAACAAAAGGTTACCAGCTTGCCTGGCGATCAGCTGCAGCAATGTCCAACTAACCATGTGAGCAAGATGAACGACAAAAACAACCAGATTGACATTAAAGATGTCACAGGCGCTGTGCGTTCCCACAGGCCGGTAGACAATGGCCATATTTATGTCCGATCCCAGCAAGGCCGGTGGCAGCGTCTGCGTAAACAGATGGGCTGGTTTTTTATGTTGTTGTTCCTGATGGGACCCTGGCTGACCTGGAACGGCCGTCAGGCTGTATTGCTGGATGTGGTTGAGCAGCGTTTTCATATCTTTGGTACGACCATCTGGCCACAGGATTTCACTTTATTGGCCTTGTTGTTTGTGGTGGCGGCGTTTGGCCTGTTTTTTATTACCACTTTTCTGGGCCGGGTGTGGTGCGGTTACCTGTGTCCGCAAACCGTATGGACCTTTCTATTTATCTGGTTTGAGGAAAAGTTTGAGGGCAGTGCCAACAAACGCAAGGTGTTGGACAAGTCTCCTTGGAATTTCAACAAGGTATGGCGTAAGACCGGCAAGCATCTGAGCTGGTTGCTGGTTTCGCTGTTTACCGGTTTCACCTTTATCGCCTACTTCGTGCCGGTAGAGGAGCTGGGACTGGGTTTGCTCACCTTCTCCGCCGGCTTCTGGGTTACTTTCTGGGTGGTTTTTTTCGCCTTCTGTACCTACGGCAACGCAGGCTGGATGCGCACTATTATGTGTACCCATATCTGTCCCTATTCCCGTTTCCAGTCGGCCATGTTCGACAAAGACACCTATACCGTCAGCTACGATGTGAAGCGGGGTGAGGCTCGTGGTCCCAGGCCCCGCAAGAAAGATCCCAGGGAACTGGGGCTGGGCGACTGTATCGATTGTGATATGTGTGTACAGGTCTGCCCGGCGGGTATCGATATCCGTGACGGCCTGCAGTATGAGTGCATCAACTGTGGCGCCTGTGTCGACGCCTGTGATCAGACAATGGATCGCATGGGCTACCCAAGGGGGCTTATCAGCTATACCACGGAGCACAAGTTGCAGCATGATCACACCCATGTGGCCAGGCCCAAGCTGATAAGTTATGGACTGGTCATGGTTATCATGCTGGCGGCCTTTGTATATATGGCTGCCAGTATCATGCCCATGGGACTGGAAGTGATCCGCGACCGTAACCAGCTGTATCGTGAAACGGCCGAGGGCCTGATCGAAAATACCTATACCCTCAAAATCATCAATAAGACCCTGGCGGCGGAAACCTATCAGCTGCATGTGGAAGGGTTGGATGAGGTTGAGTGGATAGGCGCGACCGAAGTAACCGTCCAGGGAGGAGAGGTCTATACCCTGCCCATCAGTTTGTCGATAGATCCTTATAACCTGAATGGGACGGTGCGAGATCTGGAGTTTGTGGTGACCCGCAAGGGCGTGAGTCCGGATCAGCGGAAAGCGGTTATCCGCAATCCAAGCAAGTTCTTCAGCTCACTCTAAATGCTTTAGGTCACTCGAGACAGCGAGCGAGTATTGCCAAACAGACGCTCGGCGCCAGGGTCGGAAAGGTCCCTGCCATTTCGGCATCTCTGTCGTTCAATGGCGCGGCGAAGCCTGTGACCCGGTCGATGTAGTAGCATTCGAATCGGCTATTTAGCAAGCCCTGCAGCCATGGAGGTGATAATCTCCATGGCTGCCTTCCTGTTATTTGTAGGATTTCTTATGGAATATACCCAGCTAACGCCGGACTTCATTGCCGATGCCCTCGGCAGCATAGATATTTATCTGGACTCCGGCCTGTTGGCGCTCAACAGTTATGAGAACCGGGTCTATCGATTCAAAAATGATGAGTTGGGCGCCTTGGTGGTGAAGTTTTATCGCCCGATGCGTTGGACCAGGGAGCAAATCCGGGAAGAGCATGGCTTTCTGACCGCCCTGTCTCAGGCCGGCGTCAGGGCGGCGGCACCCATGAGTCTGCAGGGGGAAACCCTGTTCGAGTATCAGGGACGTTTGTTTGCCCTCTGGCAAAGTGTGGGAGGCCGGCAATTTGAGGCCGATAATCTGGATCAGCTGGAGGCGCTGGGCGAGCAGTTGGGGCGCTTGCATCAGGTGGGAGAAACCTTTTCTTTACAGCACAGGCCGAAGCTCACCACCGCCGACTACCTGCATCGCTCCCGTGACACCTTGAAACAGAAGGCACAGATCAAGGCCGACACTGCCAGGGAGTTCTTCGATGTCTTGGAAAGGCTGATAACCAAATCGGAGCAGCTGTATCGTCCCCGCCATGAGTTGACCCTGCATTGTGATTGTCATGTCGGCAACATTTTATGGCGGGATGGTCCCTTGTTGGTGGATTTTGATGATTGCCGTCGCGGACCTGCAGTACAGGATATCTGGATGATGCTCAGCGGTTCTCGCCAGGAGCAGCTGGTACAGCTCGATACCTTGCTGGCGGGCTATGAAACGGTGCGGGATTTTCCCCAGGCTGAATTGGCGCTGATAGAGCCGTTGCGAGCCATGCGCATGGTGCACTATATGGCCTGGCTGGCGGCACGTTGGCAGGATCCGGCGTTTCCGGCCAGCTTTCCCTGGTTCAATACTGATGAGTATTGGCAGCAGCAGATCCGAATACTCGGCGATCAGCTGATGGCCCTTGATGCCCCGCCTTTGTCCTTGACGTCCTGGAATTGATTGCTTAATTTGAAGGCGCCTTTACTGAATAGGATCCACTATGAAAAATATACTGTTTTCGCTGTTCGTGTTTATGTTTGCGCCCTTAGCGATGGCTGCCACTGAGTTCAAGGAAGGCGTTGAATACACAGTCGTTAAAGAGACCGCGACCAGTACTCCCGAGGTGATCGAGTTCTTCTCTTATGTCTGCCCTCACTGCTACAGCTTTGAACCCTTGGTAAACGGCCTGGCGAAACGGGTGCCTGAAGCCGAAATAAAAAAAGTGCCGGTGGGCTTCCTGGGGCGTGACATGGGGCCGGTATTGCAAAAGGCCTATGCCGCTGCCCGCTTGTTGGAGGTAGAAGACAAGATGACCCCGGTTATCTTCGAGCAGATCCATCGGCAGAAGAACATGCCCCAGTCCATGGATGATGTGAAGGCGATATTTGTCGCCAATGGGGTGGAGGCAAAAACATTTGATGGTGTTATCAATAGCTTCGCCCTGAATGGCATGGTGGCTCAGTATGACAGGACGACCGAAGCCTTCAATATTAGGGGAACGCCGACCATAGTGGTTAATGGCAAATATGAGCTTAATATGGGTGAGATCGGTTCGGAAGAGCGTTTTTACCGTGTTGTTGAATATTTGCTTAGCGCAGAATAAACGCTATCGGGGCCCTGGCTGGCCCCATATCAACATTTTGTTTTTTTATCGGTAATGGAGTGTACATTGCTGGTTTTAGGCTCTTGGGAGCCTTCACCATGCACGATCCATTGCTTGGTGGGGAGGTGAAACAGGTAGTATTTTTCTCGGTGGAGATCGCCGACAAAGCCCATCCCATAGAATGCCAGCTCATAGTGAACATCGCGGATAAAATCCGGGGTGAAGCGTTGTCGCCCCGACAAGGTGCCAATATCGTTTCTGGTTAGATAGACGCCGGATTTTACCTCTTTCAGCTGCCCAGCCAGCCAGTTGGCGAACTCTTTTGCACTTTTCATCCATACTTCCTTTTGCCGCCTCATCCTATTTATAGCAGTAGTGCAAGCCCCAGTCTTGTTATTGTTTAGCCTTGCAGTTCTCGCAACAGCCTGTCCATGGCCCGATAGCCGAGGGCTTCGATTAGGTGTGCCCTGGCTATCTCCTGCTCCCCTTCCAGATCGGCGATGGTGCGGGCAACCCGTATCAGCTTGTGCCAGGCGCGGATGGATAACTGCATGCGGTTCAGAGCCAGTTCGAGGAAGGCGGCATCATCGCGTTTGAGCGGACACAGCTTGTCCAGCTCGGATGAGTTCAGACGGCCATTGGTTTTGCCGGCCCGGGCCAGCTGCCGCGTCCGGGCTGCCAACACCCGCTCCCTGACCGTTGCCGTGCTTTCGGATTTGGGCCTGGGACGACTCAGGGCACCGGGGGGCAACAGGGGGATTTCAACCGACAGGTCGAACCTGTCCAGGAAAGGCCCGGATACCTTGCCCAGGTAGCGCAGTATCTGTTCGGAGGAACTGCGGCTCATGCCGTCCCCATAGTGGCCGCAGGGGCTGGGGTTCATGGCACCGATCAGCTGAAAATGGGCGGGAAAGGTAACCCTGTGAGCCGCCCTGGAAATGGACACAATTCCGGTCTCAAGTGGTTCCCTTAGTGCATCCAGTACCCGCCGCTCAAACTCGGTCATTTCGTCGAGAAACAAGACGCCGTTATGGGCCAGGGATATTTCTCCCGGCCTGGGGTAACTGCCACCGCCTACCAGGGCAACGGCCGAAGCGGAATGATGAGGTTGGCGGAAGGCCCGCCGCCGCCAGTCATGGGGATCCAGTCCCTGGCCGCTGATGGAACGAATCGCCGCCGCTTCCAGCGCCTCTCGCTCAGACATGGGCGGCAACAATCCGGGCAGACGGCTGGCAAGCATGCTTTTTCCTGTGCCCGGTGGTCCCAGCAACAAGAGGTTATGTTCGCCAGCAGCGGTAATTTCCAGGGCCCGCTTGCCACTTTCCTGACCGATTACATCGCTGAGGCAGCCGTCTTGTGGTTGATGATGGTGTGCTGTCGGCGTCGGTGTCGGCAAATCTCCCTGCTGGTGCAGCCAGCCGGTAATGGCCAGCAGGTGGGGGGCGATCCTGGCTGGGGTAGGGTGGATCAGGCCGGACTCGGCTTCATTGCCGGCAGGCAATATCAGCTGCCGGCCGGCTTCCCTTGCAGCGAGTACGGCCGGCAGGGCGCCTTTGATCGATCTCAGCTCACCTGTCAGTGCCAGTTCCCCCAGGAACTCCAGCTGTTCCAGTGACTGAGCCGGGATCTGTCCGGAGGCGGCGAGGACGGCGATCGCGATGGGCAGGTCGAAGCGACCTCCCTCCTTGGGCAGATCGGCGGGAGCCAGGTTGACAGTGATCCGCTTGGCGGGAAATTCAAATCCGGCATTAAGCAGGGCGCTGCGTACCCTGTCCCTGGCCTCCTTGACCGTGATCTCCGGCAGTCCGACGATATTGAATGCCGGTAGGCCATTGGCCAGGTGGGCTTCAACCGTGACCAATGGGGCGTTAATTCCCAGACTGGCCCGGGCAAAAACAACGGCTAGTGACATCCCTGCACCCTTATGTTTATTATTCTGATAAAGCTTATTTAGCTGGTATTTTATACTGATGTTATTCGAACCAAATTTAGCGGTTAACTTGCCTTTTTGTGATAAAAATCTTGTTAATGATAGCCGGCCATGCTAGTTCTATAGGCCAGTTGCAGCCGGTTTAGCCGGCAATCTTATTTATTATGGTCGGTATATGAATTTGTTCGCTCGTTTCGTCAACATTATCGTGGTCCTAGTGGTGGTGATTTACTCACCGCTCGGGGTACCGTGGTCTGACGAAAAGTAACAACACCGGCAGACGACAACAAAACCCCCGAGCCAATCGCTCGGGGGTTTTTTTTTACGCATACTTTCAGGCAAGTGACAGGGACAAAAACGCAAATGAATGGCGCTCAATACATTGTTCAGGCATTAAAACAACAAGGGGTAACCCAGATCTTCGGCTACCCGGGAGGAGCCATCATGCCGCTGTATGATGCCCTGTACGATGGTGGTGTCGAGCATCTGCTGTGTCGACACGAGCAGGCCGCCGCCCTGGGCGCCGTCGGCTATGCCAGAGCCAGTGGTCAGGTAGGTGTCTGTATGGCCACGTCAGGTCCGGGCGCCACCAACCTGATCACCGGTCTGGCGGACGCCATGCTGGATTCCATTCCGGTGGTGGCCATCACCGGCCAGGTGCCGATGGCCGCCATCGGCACAGATGCCTTCCAGGAAGTGGATGTATTGGGCATGTCCCTGTCCTGTACCAAGCACTCCTATCTGGTTGAACGAGCGGAGGATCTGGGTGCCATCATCGCCGAAGCCTTCGAAGTGGCCTGCTCCGGCCGTCCCGGCCCGGTATTGATCGACGTGCCCAAGAATGTCCAAACAGCGTTGGTAGAACCCAAGCCACTGAGCGCCAGTCGTATCGAGTCTGAGCCTCTGGATAACCAGGGTATCGAGGCCGCCAAGACCCTGCTGGCGGCTGCCGAAAAACCGATCCTGTATGTGGGGGGCGGTGTCGGCATGGCGTCGGCAGAGGCAGAATTACGTGCTTTTGCTGCCAACAGTCAAATCCCTTCGGTGACCACCCTCAAGGGCATAGGAACGCTGGAGCCGGAAGATGAACTGTTCCTGGGTATGCTGGGTATGCATGGAACAAAATCTGCAAACCTGGCTGTTCAGCAGTGTGATCTGCTGATGGTGGTCGGTGCCCGTTTTGATGACCGGGTAACCGGCAAACTGGATGCCTTTGCAGTAAATGCCAAGGTCATCCACCTGGATAAAGACGCAGCCGAATTCGGTAAGGTACGTCATGCCCAGGTGGGTATAGCGTCCGAGCTGAAGGAGGTCCTGCCCGCCCTGAATGTCGGTAAATTGCAGATTGATGCCTGGCGGCAGGAATGCCGGGCGTTAAAGGCCGAACATCCCTGGCGCTACGATCATCCGGGCGAGAATATCTTCGCACCCTTGATGCTCAAGCAATTGAGCCAGGCGCTGGATGACAGCGCCATGGTCAGCTGCGACGTGGGCCAGCATCAGATGTGGGTGGCACAGCATATGCGTTTTACCAGTCCCCGCAACCATCTGAGCAGTTCCGGCCTGGGCACTATGGGCTTCGGCCTGCCGGCAGCGATCGGTGCCAAGCTGGCCCGGCCCGAGGATGAGTCGGTACTGGTCTCCGGCGACGGCTCCTTTATGATGAATGTACAGGAGCTGGGGACCCTCAAGCGCGCCCAGCTGCCGGTGAAGATGGTGCTGCTCGACAATCAGCGGCTGGGCATGGTGCGCCAGTGGCAGGAACTGTTTTTCGACGGCCGTTACAGTGAAACCATCCTTACCGATAACCCCAACTTCGTGGCTCTGGCCGCCGCCTTCAATATTCCCGGGGAAACCATTACTCGCAAGGCCGAGGTCGAGCCGGCCATCCAGCGTATGCTGGCGGCCGAGACCGCCTATTTATTGCATGTTCGCATTTCAGCGGAAGACAACGTCTGGCCTCTGGTGCCGCCGGGCGTCGCCAATGATCAGATGATGGAGGATCAATCATGAACCAGCACAACCTGCAGATAGAAACCCAGTTTCGCCCGGAAGTACTCGAAAGGGTGCTGCGTATGACCCGCCACCGCGGTTTCCGGGTCGATGATATGGAGATGTCGACCTCGGTTGACTGTAAAAAGTTGAACATTCGGGTTACTGTCAGTAGCGAAAGACCCATACAGCTGTTGAGTCGCCAGCTCGAAAAGCTGATGGATGTCACCCGTGTAGAAGCACAGCTACTGGAACAGCAGCTTAGAAAAACGGCTTGAGGAAACAATCCATGTCTACCGCGAAATATATCTGGTTCAATGGTGAAATGGTGCCCTGGGAAAACGCCCAGGTGCATGTGATGACCCATGCCCTGCATTATGGCTCTTCGGTGTTTGAAGGCATCCGTGCCTACAAGACTCCCCAGGGTTCAGTGGTGTTCCGCCTGGAGGAGCATGTGCAGCGGCTGTTCGACTCCGCCAAGATCTACCGGATGCATATTCCCTATACCAAGACCGAGCTGATGGATGCCTGCCGTCATGCGGTCAGCAAGAACGATCTGGACAGCGCCTACCTGCGCCCACTGGCCTTTATCGGCAATGTGGGTCTGGGCCTGAATGCCCCCAGGGATGTGCCCTGCGAAGTCATCGTCGGCGCTATTCCCTGGGGCGCCTACCTGGGCGAAGAAGGGCTGGAGCAGGGGGTGGACGTGTGCGTGACCTCCTGGAACCGGCTGGCGCCCAATACCATGCCCACCGGTGCCAAGGCCGGTGGTAACTACCTTTCTTCTCAGCTGATTTCCGGTGAAGCCAAGCGTCACGGTTACGCCGAGGGGATTTCCCTCGATGTACACGGCCACCTGAGCGAAGGGGCCGGCGAGAACCTGTTCCTGATCAAGAACGGCGTGCTCTATACCCCGCCGGTTACTGCCTGTATCCTGCCCGGTATCACCCGCGATACCCTGATGACCCTGGCTCGCGAAGCCGGATATCAGGTTCGCGAAGAAGCCATCTCCCGTGAGGCCCTGTATCTGGCCGACGAAATGTTTATGACCGGCACCGCCGCCGAAGTCACCCCGGTGCGTAGCGTGGACGGCATCACCCTGGGCGAGGGTAAACGTGGTCCCATCACCGCCCAGTTGCAGCAGGCGTTCTTCGGGCTGTTTGACGGTACCACTGCCGATAAATGGGGTTGGTTGACCCCGGTGAAGGATTGATTTTCAGATAGAGAGAAGGGTGCTATGTGTCTGATGCCGGTTAGTTAGGAAGTACATCAGGATAAGGATCCCCCGTGCCAGCCTCGCAGCAAGTACATCCATGTATGCTCGACGATGGCATCCATGCCATCAACGGCTGGTCCGGGGGACACCTTATCCTGCCTGGCTGAACAGCAGACAGACCGATAGCGCCCCTGTTTTACTCAATTGTTTTTTCAGGAGTTATAGAATGCCAAGGTATCGTTCAGCCACCACCACCCACGGCCGCAACATGGCCGGCGCCCGCGCCCTCTGGCGTGCCACCGGTATGACCGAAGAAGACTTCGGCAAACCGATTATCGCCGTGGTCAACTCCTTCACCCAGTTCGTGCCGGGTCATGTACACCTCAAGGACATGGGCCAGCTGGTGGCGCGTGAAATCGAGGCTGCCGGCGGGGTTGCCAAGGAATTCAATACCATCGCCGTGGATGACGGCATCGCCATGGGCCACGGCGGCATGCTCTACAGCCTGCCCAGCCGAGATCTGATCGCCGATTCTGTCGAGTATATGGTCAATGCCCACTGTGCCGATGCCATGGTGTGTATCTCCAACTGTGACAAGATCACCCCGGGCATGCTGATGGCCGCGCTGCGGGTCAATATACCGGTGATCTTTGTCTCCGGCGGCCCGATGGAAGCGGGCAAGACCAAGCTGTCCGATCAGATTATCAAGCTGGATCTGGTGGATGCCATGATCCAGGGCGCCGATCCCACTGTATCCGACGCCCAGAGCGAGCAGATCGAGCGTAGCGCCTGTCCGACCTGCGGTTCCTGCTCCGGCATGTTTACCGCCAACTCCATGAACTGCCTGACCGAAGCCCTGGGGCTTTCCCAGCCCGGCAACGGTTCGCTGTTGGCTACCCATGCGGATCGGGAGCAGTTGTTCAAGGCGGCCGGGCATCGTATCGTCGAGCTGACCAAACGCTATTACGAGCAGGAAGATGCCTCTGCCCTGCCTCGCGCCATCGCCACCAAGGCGGCGTTCGAAAACGCCATGGTGCTGGATATCGCCATGGGCGGCTCCACCAATACGGTGCTGCACCTGCTGGCCGCGGCTCACGAGGCTGGCGTCGACTTCACCATGACCGATATCGATGCCCTGTCGCGCAAGGTGCCCCAGCTGTGCAAGGTGGCTCCGTCCACCCAGAAATACCATATGGAAGATGTGCACCGCGCCGGTGGCGTTATGGGCATCCTCGGCGAACTGGCCCGGGCCGGCCTGCTGCATACCGATGTGCCCACCGTGCTGGGCATGACCCTGGCCGATCAGCTGGGCCGGTATGACGTGATGGTGACCGAGGACGAGGCGGTGAAGACCATGTTCCGTGCCGGTCCTGCCGGTATCCGTACCACCAAGGCCTTCAGCCAGGATTGTCGCTGGCCGACCCTGGACGATGATCGCACTGAGGGCTGTATCCGCAGCATCGACAACGCCTACAGCCAGGAAGGCGGTCTGGCGGTGCTGGCCGGCAACCTGGCGGTGGACGGCTGTATCGTCAAGACCGCCGGTGTCTCCGACGACAACCTGACCTTCCGCGGCCCCGCCCGCATCTATGAAAGCCAGGATAGCGCCGTGGCCGGTATCCTCGGCGGTGAAGTGCAGGCCGGCGAGGTGGTGGTGATCCGCTACGAAGGCCCCAAGGGCGGTCCTGGCATGCAGGAAATGCTCTATCCGACCACCTACCTCAAGTCCATGGGCCTGGGCACCAAGTGCGCGCTGATCACTGATGGCCGTTTCTCCGGCGGTACCTCCGGCCTCTCGATCGGCCATGTGTCGCCGGAAGCGGCTTCCGGTGGCACCATAGGTCTGGTACAGAACGGTGATATGATCAATATCGATATCCCGACCCGTAAAATCGAGCTGGATGTACCTGCAGCCGAACTGGCAGCCCGCCGTGAGGCGATGGAAGCCAGGGGCGAGCAGGCCTGGCGCCCGGAAAACCGGGAGCGGGAAGTGTCCTTTGCCCTGCGCGCCTACGCCTCTCTGGCGACCAGCGCCGACAAGGGCGCGGTACGCGATCTCAGCAAGCTGGGAGGCTAACATGGCAGATTCGGGACCCAAGGAAAGCGTACAGCCCCGTTCGGCGGCCGAGTATTTACGCAAGATCCTGCTGTCCCCGGTGTACGAGGCGGCCCGGGTGACGCCGCTGTCTCCGCTGAAGAAACTCTCCGAGCGTCTGGGGCACTCTGTGTCCCTGAAACGGGAGGATATGCAGCCGGTGCACTCTTTCAAGCTCAGGGGCGCCTATAACAAGATCGCCCAATTGAGCCAGGCACAGCAGCAGGCCGGGGTGATTGCCGCTTCGGCAGGCAACCATGCCCAGGGGGTGGCCCTGTCCGCCGCCAAGCTGGGCATAGACGCTACCATAGTGATGCCGACCACCACCCCGGATATCAAGGTGGAGTCGGTACGCCGTTTCGGCGGCAAGGTGGTGCTGTTCGGCAACAACTTCGATGAGGCCTATGGCCACTGTTGCCAACTGGCCGCGGCCCAGGGGCTGACCCTGATCCCGCCATTTGACGATGAAGAGGTGATTGCCGGCCAGGGCACCGTCGGCCGGGAACTGCTAGAGCAGGACACTCGCCTGACCCATGTGTTTGTGCCGGTGGGCGGCGGCGGCCTGGCCGCCGGGGTGGCTGTTTATATCAAGCAGTTATTACCCGAGGTCAAGGTGATCGGTGTTGAGGCCGAGGGCTCCGCCTGCCTGAAGGCGGCGCTCAGTGCCCGTGAGCCGGTTACTCTGGAACGGGTCAGCCTGTTTGCCGATGGAGTGGCGGTTAAGCGTATCGGCAGTGAAACCTTCCGTCTGTGTCAGCAGTATCTCGATGGGGTGATTACTGTTACTTCCGACGAGATCTGTGCTGCGCTCAAGGATATCTTTGAGGATACCCGGGCCATCGCCGAGCCTTCCGGGGCGCTGTCACTGGCCGGTCTGAAAAAATACAGCCAGGCCGGTGATTACCGCCACGCCCGTATGGCGGCCATCCTCAGCGGCGCCAATGTCAACTTCCATGCACTGCGTTATGTGTCGGAGCGTTGCGAGCTGGGTGAAAAGCGGGAAGGGTTGCTGGCGGTGACGATCCCCGAACGCAAGGGCGCCTTCCTTGAGTTCTGCGAGGTGCTTGGCAACCGCATGGTCACCGAGTTCAACTATCGCTATTCCGCCGAAAACAAGGCGGCCCTGCTGGTGTCGGTTCGGCTCACTGAGGGTGACCGGGAGCTGGCGCAGATCATGGCAGAGCTGGAACAGGCCGGTTATCCGGTGGCCAACATGACCGACAACGATCTGGTCAAGTCCCATGTACGTTACATGGTCGGTGGTCGGCCACCCAAGCCGCTGCAGGAGCGACTGTATAGCTTCAAGTTTCCGGAGCAGCCGGGGGCCCTGATGCGCTTCCTGCGCACCCTGGGCACCTTGTGGAATATCAGCCTGTTTCACTATCGCAACCATGGGGCCGAATACGGTCGTGTGCTCTGTGCCTTCGAACTGCCCGAGGCGGATCTGGCGTCGTTCGAGCAGCACCTGGCCGAGCTGGGCTATGTCTGGCACGACGAGACCCAGGATCCCGCCTATCGGTTCTTTCTGGCGAATTGAACGCTGCATCCAGGCGCAGGCCTGTGTGATTAAAGGAGTGGCCGGTTCTGCCGGCCCCTTAATTTGTCAGCGTTATTGTGCACAATGATGTATTGATAAAGATTGATAAAGCCCGCTTATCCTGCTCTAATCCCGAACGTTTCTTTTTGCTTTCAGGGGTCCCTGTCGATGGGTCTGTTGTCTGCTGTACTGGCTGGGATTAGCCAAATCTATTTTATCAATCGTCCTCTTCCCGGTTTGCTGATCACCCTGGCGGTGGCCTGGGTCTCTCCCTACATGGCGCTGGTCATGCTGCTGGCTACGGCCAGTGCGACCCTGACCGCTCACAGGCTAAAGTTTGATGCACAGCCGTTGGCCGAGGGAGTCTATGGCTACAATGCCGCCCTGGTGGGGCTGGCCCTGACCCTGTTCGCACCGGATACTGTCTGGGTACCCTTGATAGCAGTAGTGCTGGGCTGTGTATCTTGCCTGGTGTATTTTTTGTTGCGTAAGCTTGGCAATATTCCCTGGTATACGCTGCCCTTCAACCTGCTGATCCTGCCTTGGTTATACTGGAGTGGACAGCGCCTGGCCGATGAGGTCCCGGGTGGGTATCAGTTTATCCTGTCGGCGGTGGGTCAGGTGGTGTTTCTGCCCGACACCCTGCCGGCGGTGCTGCTCTGCATTGCCTTGCTGACGGCGGGTATCGGTATGTTGGGCTGGGCGCTGGCAGGTGGGTTGCTTGCCAGCCTGGTGGCGTTGGGACTGCTGGTCAACCCGGATTATATGAACTTTGGATTGACCGGCTATAACGGGGTACTGGCGGCGCTCGCCATGTTCTGGCAGCGATCGAGGTTCGGCTGGAGTCTGATCGCCGCCCTGTTGGCTGGGGGGATGACGGCTGCCATGCTCAGGCTGGGTCTGCCGATGCTGACCATGCCCTTCATATTGAGTTGCTGGCTTTGCCTGCTGGCTCAATGGCTCGCCGGAAATAAGTGTCAACCGACACCTCCGAAGATAAGGATATAGAAAAGAGATGATGAAACTGGGATTTATTGGTATCGGCCTGATGGGTCAACCCATGGTGCTGCGTCTGCTGGCGGCGGGATTCGATGTTCGGGTATGGAACCGCAGCCCGGACAAACTGGAGGTTGTGAA
Source organism: Zobellella maritima (assembly GCF_003075035.1). GTDB lineage: Bacteria > Pseudomonadota > Gammaproteobacteria > Enterobacterales > Aeromonadaceae > Oceanimonas > Oceanimonas maritima. Next base: position 13,752 of record NZ_QCZE01000002.1, read on the forward strand.
GGCGGCGGGTGCCACCGAGGCGGCAACCATCGCCGAGCTGGTTGCCGGGGTGGATCTGGTGCTGCTGTGCCTGGCCAACACCCAGGTAGTGGAGCAGCTGGTGTTCGGCAAAGAAGGGGTGGCGGCCCATGGCCGGCTCGGGCAGCTGCTGGTGGATTTCTCCAGCTCGGATCCGGAGGCGACCCGTGATTTTGCCGCCCGCCTGCAGGCGGAGTGCGGCATGGGTTGGGTTGATGCGCCGGTGTCCGGCGGGGTGGCCGGAGCCGAAGAGGGAAACCTGGCGATCATGTGCGGTGGCCAGGCGGCGGATATCGAGCGCATCCAGCCGGTCTTGGCCCCCCTGTCCCACCGTGTCACCCATATGGGCCCGATTGGGGCGGGCCAGGTGACCAAGGTCTGCAACCAGATGATAGTGGGCTGCAACCTGATGGTGCTGGCGGAGATGATGGCCCTGGCCAAGTCCTGTGGCGTGGATGCGGAAAAGATACCCTATGCCCTGGCTGGCGGCTTTGCCGACTCCAGGCCGATGCAGCTGACCGGCCCGCTGATGGCCACCGAGTCGGATCCGGATCCGAAATGGCATGTGCGCACCCTGCTCAAGGATCTGGATATGGCGGTGGCCCAAAGCCAGCGTGCCGGCAGCGCCACCCCCATGTCGGGGCTGGCCGCCCAACTGATGCGTCAGCACGGCAGCAAGGGCTTCCTGGAGCGGGACCCCGCTACCCTGATCAGGCTGTACAAGGACGCCTGACCCACTTGGTCAAGCATCGAAAAAGAGGAGCCGATAGGCTCCTCTTTTTCGTTTCAAGAACACGGCTCAGGCCGTTTTGAGCGCCAGGCTGTGTCGGTAGTAGTCATTGGCCTTGGCCAGGTCCTTGCGCTGTTCAGCCAGGCCGGCCAGCAGCACATAGTCCCGGGCCTCTGGCTGGAGGGCCACCGCCTTCTGCAGGTGTTCCTCGGCCTCTTTGGGCTGATTGTCCTTCAGATACAACTGGCCCAATACCGAATGCAGTTGATGGCTGTTTTCCTGTTTGGCCCGCTTTTCCAGTATGGTCAACAGGGGGTGATAATCACTCAGTTGCAGCTGGGTCATGCAGGCCAGCAGGCGATTGTCGGCATGCTTGTCCATACCGTCCAGCAGCAGTTGCTGAGCCTCCTGGTGAGCCTTCAGATGGATCAGTCGATCGCAGAGGGGAATCAGGATATCGGGCTGGTACTTCTGCTTGCGGGGCAATCCCTGCCAGGCATTGAGCAGGCCTTCGCTGCCGTCCTGTCGGGCGGTGCGATCAAACCAGCCCTCATAGGCCTGTTGCTGAAGACGTTGTTTTTCATCGTCCTGAATCAGCTGCTTACGGCTCAGGTTGTCGAGGATGGCCAGCAGCTTTTCCCATTCACCCAAGGCCAGGTAGACCTCTTTCTGCAGCTTGAGGAGGGCCGGCTGGCTGCCGTGATCCTGTTCCAACTGCTCCAAGCCGGCCAGGGCCTGATCAAGCTGGCCCTGCTGTATCTGCAGCTTGGCCTGGGTAATCCCCACCGCCAGGCTGGCGCCAGGGCTCTGCTCGTGAGCCTGACGCAGGTAATCATCCCGCTTGCTGTCGTTTCCCTGGGCTTGGGCGGCGGTGGCGGCATTCAAATAGTTGAGCAACGCCAGCTCGTTACCCTTGGTGCCCTTGACCAGCATTTTTTCGGCGGTGGCATAATCCTCGGCCACCAGGGCCTGCATGCCGGTCTGGGTGAAATTCAGCGCCTTGCGACGGCGGCGGCCGATAAACCAGCCGCGGGTGCGGTGGCTCAGGCCAAACATACGGCCCAGCAGCCATTCCAGAAACAGCAGTAGCAGATAGAACAGCACGGCCGAAATCAGCAGCACGGTGACAGTCGATTCGATAGTATATTGGCCAGCGGCGATCAGCACATAGCCCTGACGACCGGCGATATCCGGGCCGATAATCAGGCCGGCGGCCAGGAAGGCGACAATAATGGCGAGGCGTATCATGGTCTCCCCCTTATAAACCGGTTAACAGGCGTTGCAGCCGGTCATCCAGCAGCTGTTGCAGACGATCCTGGGCACTGAACTGCTCGGGATACTCCACATCGATTTGCTGGTCACGCAGCTGGGCTATCTGCTCCAGCATGAACTGACGTACGCTGTCGTCCGCATAGTAGTCAGTCAGCCATTCACTGGCCTGGGCCAGGGAGCTGTCGTAGACCGCCTGTTGCTCACGGTAGACCGCCAGCTGGGCCTGCAGCAGCTTGCCCTTGAGGTTTTCGGTCAGGTACCAGTGCTGCTGAGGAGAGATCAGGGCTTCCACCTTGCCGTCCCGACGACGCACGGTCACAAAGTTTTCACTGAAGCCGGCCCAGCTCTTCTTGAGGTTTTCTTTCCAGTCGGTGACCGATTCGGACAGGGTATGATCGGGCTCGGCTGCTTCGGCCATAACAATGCCGGCCAACTTGAGCTTGTCAACCTGGTCGTTAATGGTATTCAGCTTGATCACCAGGCCCTCCCGGTCGACCTTTTTCAGCGACTTGATGCTGGCGATGTCCTGGGCCAGCGCCTGGCGTACGGCCACCAGGCTGGGATCATTGAGGGCGGCGAGACGGGCGTCGGCATTGGCCAGCATCATGGCGGCAGCGACCACATCCTGCTCCAGCCAGAGTTTGCGACCGGCCATCCTCACCAGGTATTCAGCCTCGGCCAGCATCCAGTCGCTGGGGCGCTTGTTGTCCAGATCCAGTACCTTGCGTGACAGGCCGGCGAGCTGTTCGTCGGTACTGGTCTGGCTGTTGTCCAGTCTGCCCAGATGGGACTGCAGGGCGGCCTGAGCGGCCTGTTGGCGTGTCAGCTCGGCCTCCAGTTTGGCCAGTTGCGCTGTCTGGGCCACGGTCTGATTATGCCCATGCCAATACAAGCCGGCGGTCAGCAGTATGGCCAGCACTATGGCGATGACAGCCAGCACTATGGCTGAGGAAGAGGATTTTTTCTCTTTGGCCCGGGGCTGGGTTGCTGCCGGTTCAACCGGCTTTCCGGCCGCTTTTTCAGGCACGGCGCTGCTCGTCACGGGTTTGGCTTGCTTGTCTTGGTTATTATTTGTCATTCCTTTTCCTCTCATCCAGCGCTTTGAGCAGCGCCTGGTTGGATGCACCTTCTGCATTGATGACCAGAGTAAATCCCAGTGTCTTGGCTGCTTGGGCCACCCGCTCACTGGGTACTATCAACAAACGGCTAAGCAGCCAGTCCTTTGCTCGGGTGGCAGCCAGCTGAAAAAGATGGTTCAGCAATCCGCCACTGGTGACGATGATACTGTCGACACCCTGTCTCTGCCAACCTTTCACCAGCCCTCCGTCGGGATCCGGTCGATATTGGCGACGATAGACCTCGCAATAGCGCACCCGGGCGCCCCAGGCCTCGAGGGTCGGGGCTATCAGGTCTCTACCGCCATCACCGCGCAGGATAATCACCTGTCTGCCTGCCGGTTGTTGCAATTCGGGCAGGGCGATGATCCCCTCCGAACGGGGGTCATCGGGCACACTGACCCGACGGATGCCGATGCTGGCAAAGGCCTGTGCCGTGGCCTCGCCGACGGCAATATAATGGGTATCTGGCCAAGGTCGATTTTGGCTTTTCAGCGCATTATCGGCAAAAGTCACCGCCTGTACGCTGACCGCTATCACATAATCCCGGGGACCGCATAATGCCAGCTTTGGACCCAATCGGGAAATATCCCGGCCGGCGGCAAAGTCGAGCAACGGACAGGTTACGGGTTGATGTCCCGCCGCAGCCAGCTGCCGACAGAGAGATTCGGACTGGGGCTCGGGTCTGACGACCAGAGGGGTCATGCCTTGTAGATCTCGTCCAGTATCCGATCGGCTCCCTGGGCCAGTAGCCGTTTAGCCAGGGTCTGGCCCAACTGTTCGCCGGTGTCGGCCGGGCCGCGAATTTCATCATGGATAATCTGGCTGCCGTCCGGCCGGCCTACCAGGCCGCGCAACCACAGTTGGTCGCCCTCCAGCTCGGCATAGGCGCCGATCGGTACCTGACAGCCTCCTTCCAGGCCGTGATTCATGGCGCGCTCGGCCAGCACCCGCAAACGGGTTGGCTGGTGGTCCAGGGGGGCGAGCAGCGCCAGCAATTCCTGATCATCCAGCCGACATTCGATACCGACGGCGCCCTGACCATTGGCGGGCAAACTTTCTTCCGGGCTCATCAGCGCCTTAATGCGCTCGTCCAGCTCCAGTCGTTTCAGGCCGGCCGCCGCCAGAATGATGGCATGGTATTCCCCCTCATCCAGCTTGCGCAGTCGGGTCTGGACATTGCCGCGCAGGGTCTTGACCACCAGATCCGGACGGCGGGCGCGGATCTGGCATTCCCGGCGCAGGCTGGCGGTGCCGACTACGGCCCCGGCGGGCAGTTCGTCCAGGCAGGCATAATCATTGGATACAAAGGCATCCCGGGGATCTTCCCGTTCACAGATAACCGACAGCCCCAGGCCCGGGGGGAATTCCACCGGCACATCCTTCATGGAATGGACGGCGATGTCGGCGCGGCCTTCGAGCATGGCCACTTCCAGTTCCTTGACGAACAGGCCTTTGCCGCCAACCTTGGACAGGGGGGTGTCGAGCAGTACATCGCCCTTGGTGGTCATGGGTACCAGATCAACCTGGATATGGCTATGGAGTGCCTCCAGGCGCGCCTTGACATGGTTGGCCTGCCACAGGGCAAGCAGACTTTTGCGGGTGGCGATACGGATAATGCGACTGGCCATTTGCGTCTCTGTGTTGGTCCTTGATGTCCCGATATTATCACCCTTGACAGCCGATTTCAGGGAAGAAAGGCGCACGGATTGGTTGTGCATCAAGATGTTGCAGGAATGTGTCATCGAACATGTTGTTCATTCCTTGGCTAATTGTTACCATGATCACACTTTTGACCTGTAAGGTCGTTGTCGGTCAACCAAAGGCCCTATCCTTGCACGAGAATTTTCATCGACTCGTTGAGCGATGTGAACAGTTTAATCAGCAAAAACAGGCTCGGGCGCTCGCCGTTATGAGCCGTCACGGCCAGCAGGTTTTCCAGCTGTTGCCCGTGTTGCTGCATTATCATCACCCTCTGTTACCGGGCTTTGTGCCGGGGAAGGTGCCTGCAGGTGTCTGTCATTTCCAGCCCAACCGGCGGCAGCAGGAATTTATAGATGAGCTGTGCCTGGCGGCGAATGGCTGCCAGGGATTGCACAATGAGAGTCCAGAGATCTTCGGCCTCTATTCCATGGGCAGTACCTCCTCCATCGGTCAGTGCCGGCATTCGGATCTGGATATCTGGGTATGTTATTCCCACCACCTGCCTGTTGAGCGGGTCGAGCTGCTGCAACAAAAATGTCTGCTGATCTCCAAGTGGGCCGAACAACGGCAGGTTGAACTGAACCTGTTTCTTATTCCCGACAATAAATTCCGTACCGACAACCAGCAATGGGTCGAAGGCGAAAGCTGCGGCAGTGCCCAGCATCTGCTGCTACTGGATGAGTTTTATCGCAGCCACCTGCGGATCGCCGGCAAGAAGCTGGTATGGATGTTTGCCCCGGGCAAGCTGGGGCCCAACTACGACAAGTTTGTGACCGAGCAGTTTGCCAACGGCACCCTGAACAGCGATGAATGGCTGGACCTGGGGGGCTTTGCCCGTATTCCGGCCGAGGAATATTTCGGTGCCGCCCTGTGGCAGCTGTATAAAGGCATAGATTCGCCTTACAAGGCGGTGCTGAAAACCGTGCTGATGGAGGCCTATTCCCATGAATATCCGGATACCCAGCTGCTGTGTCGTGATCTGAAGGGACACTTTCAGACCGCCGAGCAACTGGACGAGCGTCAGGATCACTATATGCTGATGCTGAAAAAGGTCACCGACTATCTGAGCTCGATCGGTGACACCACCCGGCTAGATCTGGTGCGGCGCTGTTTCTATCTCAAGGTATCGGAAGGGTTGCATCTGACTCACGGGGATAACGAACAGTACGGCTGGCGGAATCAGCTGATAAGCCGGCTGGTGGCGGAATGGGGCTGGTCGGAAGACAAGCTCGCCTACCTGAACAACAGGGCCAACTGGCGGGTGGAAGAGGTGAAAACCGCCTACGGCGAGCTGCTTGATGCGCTGATGCACAGCTATCGCAACCTTATCCAGTTTGCCCGTCGTAACAACATCAGCGAGTCCATCAACCCGGAGGATATCGGCATACTGTCGCGCAAGCTGTATGCGGCGTTCGAGAACCTGCCCGGCAAGGTGCGGTTGATCAACCTCAAGATAGCCCCCAACCTGAGCGAGGCCGACATCAGCCTGGTGCAGGTGCCGGAGGGCAAGGTCAACAGGGCCGGCTGGTATCTGTATAAATATGGCCTGACCCCGGGCGAGATCATCGGTCGCAGCCCTCTGGAATACAATGCTTACATCAGCAAGCTGGTGGCCTGGGCGCATTTTAACGGTCTGTTGGTGCCGGCAACCCGGGTGCACCTGTTTAATCAGGGATCGGACGTGATCCATCAGCATCTGCGGGAATTTTGTCGCGATCTGGCACAAACCTTTCCGGTGCGTTGTCCCGCCCCGACCAACCTGGCCCTGAGTCGTCCCTGTGAGGTGCGCAACCTGGGCATCTTCCTCAACCTGGAGGTCGATCCCACCAGTCACTGGCAGGGTAAGGCCATCGAATTCAGCGCCGAAACCAGCGATCCCTTCAGCTTTGGCCACCAGCTGGAAAACCTGGTGGGGTCGGTGGATATCCTGTACCGCAACTCCTGGGACGAGATCCGCACCCTGCATTTCAACGGGCCGACGGCGGTTGTGGATGCTCTGACCACCATACTCGGCAAGATGCATCAGGATGCCAGCGGACCGGAAAGCCTGAACGTATTCTGCTACAGCCGGCACTTCCGTAGCCTGTTGCGTACCCGTTTCGAACAGCTGGTGAAAGAAAGCGTCAAGCTGCGGCTGGCCCGTCAGCGGGAAAGCGCCGTCAAGACGCTGGTGCTGGGCCGGGAAAAATACGGCATCTTCTTCGAGCGTCGCGGAGTCAGCGTACAGAAGTTGGAGAATGCGGTGGATTTCTACAACCAGCTGTCCGCCCAGAAACAGCATCGCCACGCCCTGCGCCTGGACAAGACCGAAGACAGGGCGGTGCCGGATATCGTCGATGCCTATGCCAGCGAAGGCCTGATGCAGTTTTTCTTTGAAGATACGGAGGAAGGCTTCAACCTGTACATACTGGATGAAACCAACCGTATCGAGGTATACCCGGATGTGTTCGGCAGCAAGGATGAGCTGGTGCAAAGCATCAACCGCTTCTACACCTCCAACCACGAACACCAGCCGCCTGCCGGCAACTTCGCCAACTTCAACCTGCCCCAGTACTACGAAATTGTGGCCGGGGACGATGGCCTAGCGCAGGTATTACCCTACCGCAGCGTCAAGGAAGACAAGGACAGTTCCCGGGCCTGTACCGGCTGAGGAGCCGGTACCGCCGCGATTAAAACGTGATTTCGGTGTCACCCTGGCGTTGTGCCTGCAGGGTCAGCCAGGCCATCAGCTCATGGCCCTGGCGGTTATCTATCCAGCGGCCCTCCTGGTAGGCGAAATGGTGGCCGTTTTCCCGGGTGGCCAGCCAGATCTGGTGCAGGGGCTCCTGGCGGTTGAGTACAAACTTGATGCCGTTCTCGAAGGTCAGGTTCATGACCCCACCGATGGTCTCGCAATCGATATCGACTCCGCTCTGATCGATGCATTCTTCTATATGCTGATAAATGGCGTCCGCCAAGGCATGGAATTCACTGTCGTTCATCGCCTGCTTCCTATTGCTTTTGAGAATCTGAATGCGATTATAAGAGCCTGGAACCATATTCACAGTCATATGATGCACAAAATCAAGCTGACCGTTCTCGCTGCCCTGGCACTGACCCTGGCGGGCTGCGGCCTCAAAGGCCCCCTGACCCTGCCCCAGGCCGAACAGAACAGCACTCAGGTTGCGCAACCTTAAAGGGAAGAACCTTGGATTACTTTAATTATCAGGATAACGGCCACCTCTTTGGTGAAGCCTGCGAACTCGCCCGTTTGGCCGAACAACACGGCACCCCCTTGTACGTCTATTCCCGGGCGACCCTGGAGCGCCACTGGCATGCCTTCGATCAGGCTGCCGGTGAAGTGGAGCATCTGATCTGTTATGCGGTCAAGGCCAACTCCAACCTGGCGGTGCTCAACGTGCTGGCCCGCCTGGGCTCCGGCTTCGATATCGTCTCCAAGGGCGAATTGTGCCGGGTGATCGCCGCCGGTGGTGATCCCCGCAAGGTGGTGTTTTCCGGAGTCGGCAAGCGTGTTGACGAAATCCGCTTCGCCCTGGAACAGGACATCTTCTGCTTTAATGTCGAATCGGTGGCGGAGCTGGAGCGCATCAACCGGGTGGCCGGCGAGATGGGCCTTCAGGCGCCCATCTCCATCCGGGTCAATCCGAATATTGACGCCGGTACCCATCCCTATATCTCCACCGGCCTGAAAGAGAACAAGTTCGGCATTCCCATCGAACAGGCCCTGGACATCTACCGTCAGGCGGCTGCCTTGCCGCACCTCAATGTCAGCGGCGTGGACTGCCATATCGGCTCCCAGCTGACCGAGCTGTCCCCCTTCCTGGAGGCGGTCGACAAGCTGCTGTTGTTGATCGATAACCTGGCCGCCGAAGGTATTCATATCCGTCATCTGGATGTGGGGGGCGGACTGGGTGTGAAATATGATCAGGAGGCGCCACCCGAGCCCAGCCGCTATGCGGAGCAGTTGAAAGCCCGGCTCAGCAACCGCGATCTGACCCTGGTGTTTGAACCGGGCCGGGCCATCGCGGCCAATGCCGGTGTGCTGTTGACCCGGGTGGAGCACCTGAAACCCAGCGAAGCCAAGAACTTCGCCATCGTCGATGCGGCCATGAACGACCTGATCCGCCCGGCCCTGTACAGCGCCTGGCAGGCTATCATCCCCACGGATCTAAATTTGCAGCGCGAGGCGGCGGTCTATGATGTGGTTGGGCCCGTGTGTGAGACCGGCGACTTCATCGGCAAGGACCGCGAGCTTGCCATCGCCGAAGGCGACCTGCTGGCGGTTCGCTCGGCCGGCGCCTATGGCTTTGTGATGGCGTCCAACTATAACAGCCGGCCCCGTGCCGCCGAGATCATGGTGGATGGGGATCAGGCCTATGTGGTGCGGGAGCGGGAACAGCTGGCCGAACTGTGGCAGGGCGAAACCCTGTTGCCCGACGCATAAGAGGTTGTCGTGATTCATTTTTCCAAGATGCATGGCCTGGGCAACGATTTCATGGTGGTGGACGGGGTGACCCAGAAGGTGTTCTTCAACCCCGAGGTGATCCGCCAGCTGGCGGACCGTCATTTTGGTATCGGTTTCGATCAGCTGCTGCTGGTCGAACCCCCCTATGATCCCGAGCTGGATTTTCATTACCGCATCTTTAATGCCGACGGCTCCGAGGTGGAGCAATGCGGCAACGGCGCCCGTTGCTTCGCCCGTTTCGTACGGCTCAAGGGGCTCACCAACAAGGACAGGGTCAGAGTCAGCACTCAGAAAGGCACCATAGTGCTGCAGCTGGAAAATGACAACCAGGTCACCGTCAATATGGGGGTACCCGAATTCGAGCCGGCCAATATCCCTTTCAAGGCGCAGAAGGCGGAAAAAACCTACCTGGTTCGCACCCGGGAGCAGACCCTGATGTGCGGCGCCGTGTCCATGGGTAACCCTCACTGCGTGCTGGAAGTCGATGATGTGAACACGGCACCGGTTGAAACCCTGGGGGCCGAGCTGGAATGCCATGAACGGTTCCCAGAACGGGTGAATGTCGGCTTTATGCAGATAATAAATGCCAAGGAGGCCCGCCTGCGGGTCTTCGAACGGGGTGCAGGTGAAACCCTGGCCTGCGGCACCGGCGCCTGTGCCGCCGCCGTGATGGGCATGAGCTGGGGTAAGCTGGCAGAGCGGGTGCAGATCCATCTGCCGGGCGGCACCCTGACCATTTCCTGGAAAGGCCCGGGCAAGCCCGTCTATATGACGGGGCCGGCCGAACATGTCTTCGATGGACAGCTTAACCTATGACAGACGGTACCCTGGTGGACGACACCGAACTGGATGAGGCGCAGGTAGCGGACTACCTGCGGGATACCCCTGACTTCTTCGTGCGTCACGGCGCACTGCTGGAACGACTCAGACTGCCCCATGAGCAGAAAGGCAGCATTTCCCTGGTGGAAGCCAGGCTGGAGCGTCAGCGCCAGCGCATCCAGGCCCTGGAAGAGGAGATTACCGGGCTGATGACGGTGGCCGGAGAGAACGAACGCATTTTCCGGGTCTATGTGGATCTGTTCCCCCGGCTGTTCGCCTGCTCCAGCCTCAGTCAACTGGAGCGGCTGCTGGCCCGCACCTTCCAGCAGCAACTGCGGCTGTCGGCCATCATGCTGGTGATCGATCCGCGTTGGCGGCCGGTGTCATCGACATTGTCCGGCGAGCAGCTGGAGCGTTTGTACCGGGAGCGCATGGTCAGCAGGGATATCTATCTGGGACGGCTCGGCAAAGACGAAAAACAGCGGCTGTTCGGTGATGCCATGGTCAGCTCCTGTGCCCTGGTGCGGTTGGGCGCCAGGGGCGAGCAGGGGCTGTTGGCCTTCGGCAGCGTCGATGCGGGACATTACGGGGCGGAAAAGGACACCCTGTTCCTCAGCCAGCTGGCCGATGTGGTGTCGCTGCTGTTGCCCAGGCTGGTGGCTGATGAGCAGCCCTGAGCTGACCACCGACATTGCCGACTTTATCGACTACCTGCGGGTCGAGCGCCAGCTTAGTCCGCATACCCGGGATGGTTACCGGCGGCATCTTACCGCCATGGCCAGCCAGCTGGCGGAACTTGGCCTCGACTGCTGGCGGGAGCTGTCCGTCAGCCATGTACGGGGGCTGGCCACCCGTATGCATAAGCGGGGTCTGGCACCCCGTTCCATTGCCACCCAGCTGAGCGCGCTGCGCAGTTTCTGCGACTGGCTGATCCAGCGTGGTCTGCTGGCCGCCAATCCCGCCAAAGACGTGAGTGCGCCCAAGCAGGGCCGACCGCTGCCGAAAAACCTGGATGTGGATGAACTGCATCAGCTGATGAATATCGACGAGTCGGATCCGCTGGCGCTGCGCGATCGGGCCATGATGGAGCTGATGTACTCTTCCGGACTGCGCCTGGCCGAGCTGGTAGCGCTGGATCTGGGAGATATCCAGTTTGCCGAGCGGCAGGTGCGGGTGACCGGTAAGGGCAACAAGCAACGTATATTACCGGTGGGCAGGATGGCGCTGGAATGGCTGGATAAATGGCTCAAGGTGCGTGACTCCCTCGCCGGCCCCGCTGAGCAGGCGCTGTTTGTCAGCAAGCAGCAACGGCGTATCTCTCATCGCAGCGTGCAGCTGCGGCTGGCGGAGTGGGGCAGCAGGCAGGCGCTGTCCAGTCATATTCACCCGCACAAGCTGCGCCATTCGTTCGCCACCCATATGCTGGAGTCGAGCGGCGATCTGCGGGCCGTGCAGGAGCTGTTGGGCCATGCGGATCTGGCCACCACCCAGATCTATACCCACCTCGACTTTCAGCACCTGGCCAAGGCCTATGATCAGGCCCATCCCAGGGCCAGGCGCGGCAAGAAGGATGAAGAGTGAGCAAGGTCGAACCATAAGGTCAAGGGTCAAGCGAGGTCGAGCCTTGGCTTGGCAGTGCCCTTTCATCAATCTGTATAGTGCGTAGGTCGGTCCTTGGGCCGACATCTTTTATCGTCAAGGGAGACCCCATGCGCTTTTATAAACGACTGACATCCATCAAGGTGGTCAGCTTCGATCTGGATGATACCCTGTACGACAATGTGCCGGTGATCGCGGCGGCGGAAAACTGGCTGCTGGATGCGCTCAAGCATGATCACCCGGAGTCGACCCTGCTCGACAAGGCCAGCCTGGCGACCATAAAGCGGCAAGTATTACAGGCCCGACCCGAGCTGGCCCATGATGTCGGTGCCTGCCGGCTGGCTGTGCTGACCGAAGGGCTGACCCGGCAGGGCGTGGCCAACGGCCGGGCCAGGGAGCTGGCGGAAGAATACTACCGGGGGTTCCTGGCGGTGCGTGGCCGAATTCAGGTACCGGAGGCCACCCACAGGGTGTTGACCGCCCTGGGCAGACACTACCGGCTGGCGGTGATTACCAATGGCAACCTGCCGATCGAGCATACCGAGCTGGCCCCCTATTTCGAACTGGTGCTGCAGGCGGGCAGGGACGGCCGGATGAAGCCGGCCCCGGACATGTTCCAGCGACTGGCCGAACAGGCCGGAGTGAGTCTGGCTGAGATACTGCATATCGGTGACCACAGAAGCACGGATGTGGCCGGGGCCGTACTCAGTGGCTGCCAGGCGGTGTGGCTGAACGACGCCAACCAGTCAGAAGCCGGGTTAAGCTGTTTGCCCCATCTTACCCTGGAGCGGTTGGAGCAGCTGCTGGAGCTGTTATAATCGCCGGCATACCGCAATACCGGTCAGCCTCTGCGCTATCGGAACAGAGGGTGGCCATGCCAACACGCAGCAAGTACTTTCCTGTATGCTCGACGATGGCTTAGACCACCCCCCTGTTCTCTAAACGCCCGGTATTGCTTTTAAAGTACAGACAGGAGTTGTGATGGATGTATCCAGCCTGCTTGACGGCATGAACGACAAGCAAAGGGAGGCCGTGGCGGCCCCCGCCCAGAACATGCTGGTGCTGGCCGGCGCCGGCAGCGGCAAGACCCGGGTGCTGGTGCATCGCATCGCCTGGTTGATGCAGGTTGAGCAGGCGCCGGCCTCGGCCATACTGGCGGTGACCTTTACCAACAAGGCCGCGGCGGAAATGCGCGCGCGCGTCGAGCAGCTGCTCGGCGGCCAGTTGTTCGGGCTCTGGCTCGGCACCTTCCATGGCCTGGCCCATCGTCTGCTGCGCGCCCATCACCTGGATGCCGGCCTGCCCCAGGATTTTCAGATCCTCGATTCGGACGACCAGCTACGGCTGCTGCGCCGGATCCTGAAAAGCATGAACCTGGACGAGAAACAGTGGCCGCCACGGCAGGCCGCCGGCTTTATCAATGCCCGCAAAGACGAAGGCTTGCGCCCCAAGGACATCCAGGTACTGAATGATCCCCTGCAGCAAACCTACCAGCGCATCTATCAGGTGTATCAGGATACTTGCGATCGGGCCGGGCTGGTGGACTTCGCCGAATTGCTGCTGCGTGCCCATGAGCTGTGGCTGCACCAGCCCCATATTCTGGCCCACTACCAGGACAGGTTCCGCCATATCCTGGTGGACGAGTTCCAGGATACCAACAGCATCCAGTACGCCTGGCTGCGGATGCTGGCCGGCGATCGCGCCCGGGTGATGATAGTGGGTGACGACGACCAGTCCATCTACGGCTGGCGCGGTGCCCGGGTGGAAAATATCGCCCGCTTCCTGGCCGACTTCCCCGGTTCTGACACCATTCGCCTGGAGCAGAACTACCGCTCCACCGGCACCATCCTCAAGGCCGCCAACACCCTGATCGCCAACAATGCCGAGCGCATGGGCAAGGAGCTGTGGACCGAAGGCAGCGAAGGCGAACCCATCGCCCTCTATGGCGCCTTCAACGAGGTGGATGAAGCCCGCTTCGTGGTGGAACGCATCAAGCAGTGGCGGCAGCAGGACGGCACCCTGAGCGAAGCCGCCATCCTCTACCGTAACAACGCCCAGTCACGGGTGCTGGAAGAGGCGCTGATCCAGGAGCGTATTGCCTACCGTATCTACGGTGGCCTGCGCTTCTTCGAACGTCAGGAAATCAAGGACGCCCTCGGCTACCTGCGGCTGATCAACAACCGGGGCGACGAGGCGGCGTTCGAGCGCATCGTCAATACACCCACCCGTGGTATCGGCGAGCGTACCCTGGGGCTGATTCGCGATGCGGCCCGGGATCGTCAGCTGACCCTGTGGCAGTCGGCCTGGGCGCTGGTGGAGGAAAAAATCCTCACCGGGCGGGCCGCATCGGCGGTCAGCCGCTTCCTGGCGCTGATCAACCAGCTGGAGGACGATACCCGCGAGTTGCCGCTGCATGTGCAGGCCGACCGGGTGATCGAATTGTCCGGGCTCAAGGCCATGTATCAGGCCGAAAAAGGCGAAAAGGCCCAGGCCCGGGTGGAAAACCTGGAGGAACTGGTCAGCGCCACCCGTCAGTTCACCCCGTCGGAAGAGGACGATATGCCGCTGCTGTCTGCGTTCCTGTCTCATGCGGCGCTGGAGGCGGGCGAGGGCCAGGCGGATCAGTTCGACGATGCGGTCCAGCTGATGACGTTGCACTCTGCCAAGGGCCTGGAATTCCCGCTGGTGTTCATGGTGGGCGTGGAGGAAGGCATGTTTCCCAGCCAGCAGTCGGCGGAAGAGAGCCAACGGCTGGAGGAAGAGCGGCGGCTGGCCTATGTGGGCATGACCCGGGCCATGCGCAAGTTGTATATCAGCCACGCGGAGAGCCGGCGGCTCTATGGCCGGGAAATGTTCCACCGACCCAGCCGTTTTATCAGGGAACTGCCCGGCGATTGCCTGGAGGAGATCCGGCTCAAGGCGACCGTTAGCCGGGCGATGCCCAACGGTCGCTTCAGCCAGGACAGGGTACAGCAGACCTTCGACCAGACCGGATTCCGCCTTGGCCAGCGGGTTGCGCATCCCAAGTTCGGCGAAGGCATAGTGCTCAACTTCGAAGGCGCCGGCGCCCAGAGTCGGGTACAGGTCAACTTCGACGATGGCGGCGCCAAATGGCTGGTCACCGCCTATGCCCGGCTGGAAGCGCTTTAACAGACAGCGGCAAGTCGTAAGCGGTCAGCCATAAGTAAAAATCAACCCGGACGAATCATGCTTGTTATTGGTCCGGGCTTGGTTTCATTCCTCACTTTGCTTGTTTCGTCCGTTTCCCGGGTTTTCGGGAACCTTTTGCTCCCTCGCCGTCCCGGGCGTCGTTGGCCGGCGGGCTCCTCAGACCGTTATTTAGTTGGCTGTTCTCTGGCAGTCGGCCAGGCGCAGCTACCTCAATCTCTCACCCAGCACCAGCCACAGGATGGAGCCGGCCACACCGCAGAACAACAGGCCGCACAGGCCATTGAGCGGGCGACCCCAGGCCAGCAACCGGGCCTGCACCCGCGGCGATGACAGCCACCAGGCGAGCAACACAAACCAGGCCAGGCTCAGCAGGAACAGTTCCACCACCAGGGCGGTGCGGGTCAGCCAGTTGATTTCCGGGCCGACCAGGGCGGCGAGCAGGCCGATAAAAAACACCAGGGCCTTGGGGTTGAGCAAATTGGTGCTGAAGCCGGTCCAGAAGCCGTGGGCCGGCAGGCCTGGGGTAAACCCTTCCGTGGTGCCGGCCACCTGTTGTGGGAAGAGGGCTGCCCGTAGCGCGGACAGGCCCAGCCAGCCGAGATATACAGCCCCCGCCAGCCGTACCAGGGTAAACAGCAGCGTATGGCCCTGGAGCAGCAGGCTGATCCCGGTGATGCTCAGTACGCTGTGCACCAGGATGCCGGCGGCGATGCCTACCGCCGCACCCAGCGCCACTCGGCGGTGGACCGAAAAGCGCAGCATCAGCGCCAGATCCGGTCCTGGGCTGGCCAATGCCGCCAGGTGGATGACGCCTATTGTCAAAAGAAGTGAGAGATTCATGTTTGGCTCCTGCGATGAGTTGCCCACAGGTTAAGGAGTCGGACGACGGCCGGCTTGTAAGTTATTGCATTTGGCTGCGAAAGCGGGCCGGGGTGATGCGATAGGCGGCCACGAAGGCGCGGTGGAAGTGAGCCTGATCGAAAAAGCCCACCGCTTGGGCGGTGTCGGCAACGGTAGCGCCGGAAGCCAGGTATTTCTTGGCCGTTTCCAGGCGCAATCGCTTGAGGTAGGCGTGAGGGGTGATACCAACCGCCGCCTTGAACCGGCGTAAAAACTGGAAGCGCGACAGGCCCTGTTCATCGGCCAGCTGTGTCAGACTATGGGGCAGGGCCGGCTCGGCAAGCAACCGCTCCCTGATCTTGAGCAGGGTGTCGGTGGCCAATGGCCGGTTGCCCGCCTGGGGGAAGAAGGCGGACAACAGGCTCAACTGCTGGCTCTCGGCTTCCCGGCAGTCGAGCCATCCCTGTTCCAGCCGCCGATGCAGGGCCAGGCTTTGCCGGTACAGGTCGGGATGATCCAACAGGGGTTGGCCGAAGAAGGGGAGGGGCTGTTCCAGCTCGTTGGCCAGGCTGGCCATCAGCTCCGGGGCGATGGAAAATACCCGGACCCGGAAGCCTCGTTCGTCGAAGCAGCCGCCGTCATGGGCGATATCCGGGTTGAGCAGCGACAGCCGGCCCGCGGCTAGCGGCGCCGAACTGCCTTTATGGATAAACTTCTGGGCACCCGATTCGACCAGACCGATATGGTAGTCGAGATGAACATGCCGACCGTAGCTGAAGGCGGCATGGTCAGCCAGGCACAGTTCCATGCCCGGCAGTGAAGGATGTTTCCAGTATCTGGCAGTGTTCATGGCCCTATTTTAGCGGTACCGCCGAGGGGTCGTTTTGTAAAGAATTGCGCCGCCGCTGCTTGACGCCGTCCAGGGTATAGATGACCAGTGCCACCCAGATCAAGGCAAAGGTGATCGCCTTGTCGAGGGTAAAGGGTTCGTCATAGAGCAGCACCGCCAGCAGGAACATCAGGCTGGGACCCAGGTACTGGAAAAAGCCCAGGGTCGACAGCCGGAGCCGCCTGGCGGCCCCGGCGAACAGCAGCAGAGGTGCCGTGGTTACCAGCCCGGCGGAGATCAGCAACAGGTTGGTGTTCAGGGAGTTGTGGCTCATCTGGCTGGTGGCGCTGTCGGCAAATCCCCACAGGTAGAGGGCGGCGGCGGGCAGCAGGACCAGGGTTTCCAGCATCAAGCCGGTAAAGGGATCGACCGGCACCTTCTTGCGGATCAGCCCATAGCAGCCGAAGGAGGTGGCCAGCACCAGCGCCACCCAAGGCAGGCTGCCGAATACCAGCAACTGGATCGCCACGCCGCTGCAGGCCAGCGCCACCGCCAGCCACTGAGTGGGCCGGAAGCGCTCCCCCAGGAACAGCATGGCCAGCACTATGTTGAACAGGGGGTTGATGTAGTAGCCCAGGCTGGCGTCCAGCATATGATCGTTATTGACCGCCCAGATAAAGATCAGCCAGTTCAGCCCTATGATGACCGAAGAGGTTAGCAGCATCAGCAGGTGTTTGGGTTCGCGCAGCATGGCCCTGACCCTGGGCCAGTAGCCGAGTGCGCTGATCAGTGCCAGCAGTAGCAGAAAGGACCAGATCACCCTGTGGGTGAGGATCTCATAGGCCGGCACATGCATCAGCTGTTTGAAATAGATGGGGGCTATGCCCCATAGAAAATAGGCCCCGAGGGCGTACAGGGCACCCTGGGCGGCGTGATCTTTTTCCATAGCAAGAAATCTGGCAAGAAGGTAGAAAACTAGTTTAGCCACAATAGCCGGCCGCTGGCCAGTAGCAAATATAACTAAATAACCGGGCCAGTTCCGATCCCCGTCTGTTGCCGGCAGGGCTGCATCCTGGCGCCGTTCGGCCGGCCGCCGGGGAAGATACCCATGGCCGGCCCGGTTTATTGTTTGCCCCCCCTGCTTTACAATGCCCCTTCCTTCTGAAATAGCGGATTCACATGACTGCCTTGCCCGAACAGCCCCAGGCCCTGGCCATCCCCGATACGCCCCTGGCGGTGTTGCAGCAGGTGTTCGGCTACCAGAGCTTCCGGGACGGTCAGGAAGACATTATCCGCTCGGTGGCCGATGGCCGCGATGCCCTGGTCATCAAGCCCACCGGCGGTGGCAAGTCCATCTGCTACCAGATCCCCGCCCTGTTGCGGCCCGGATTGACCATAGTGGTGTCGCCGCTGATTTCCCTGATGAAGGATCAGGTAGACAGCCTGGTGGCCAACGGGGTGGCCGCCGTCTATATCAACAGCGCCCTGAGCCGCGAAGAGATGGTGCGCCATTTCGCCGCCATGCGCCGGGGCGAGATCAAGCTGGTCTATGTGTCGCCGGAGCGCCTGCTGCAGCATGAGTTTATGGAGCGACTCGGCGAACTGCAGCTGGCGCTGTTTGCCATCGACGAGGCCCACTGTATTTCCCAGTGGGGTCATGACTTCCGGCCCGAATATGCGGAACTGGGCAGGCTCAAGCAGTGGTTTCCCCATATTCCGGTGATGGCGCTGACCGCCACCGCCGACGAGGCTACCCGCCAGGATATGCTGGGCCGGCTGGGCCTGCATGACCCCCTGATCCATATCGCCAGTTTCGACCGGCCCAATATCCGCTACACCCTGGTGGAAAAGTTCAAGGGGATCGACCAGCTGTTGCGCTATGTGGCCGAGCAGCAGGGCCAGTGCGGCATCGTCTATTGTTCCAGCCGCAAGCGGGTGGAAGAGGTGGCCGAGCGGCTACTGTCCCGGGGCTACCGGGCGGCCAGCTACCATGCGGGCCTGCCGCTGGCGCTGCGCCAGTCGGTGCAGGAGCAGTTTATTCGTGACGATGTCGACATTGTGGTGGCGACCGTGGCCTTCGGTATGGGCATCGACAAGCCCAATGTGCGCTATGTAGTGCACTATGACATTCCCAAGAATATCGAGTCCTATTATCAGGAAACCGGCCGGGCCGGACGGGATGGCCTGCCTTCGGAGGCGCTGCTGCTCTATGATCCGGCCGATGTCGGCCGGGTGCGGCGGCTGCTGGAAAACAGCGATAACGAGCAGCAGCTGCAGGTGGAGCTGTACAAGCTCAATGTGATGGCGGCTTTTGCCGAGTCACTGACCTGTCGGCGCCAGGTCCTGCTCAACTATTTCGGCGACTACCAGAGCCAGCCCTGCGGCAACTGCGATATCTGCCTGGACCCGCCCCAGAGTTATGACGGCACCGAAGACGCGCGCAAGGCGTTGTCCTGTGTGTACCGGGTCGGTCAGCACTTCGGTGTCATGTATGTGGTGGAAGTGTTGCGCGGCGCCGCCACCCAGCGGGTGCGTGACCATGGCCATGACAAGTTATCCACCTATGGTATCGGTCGGGACAAAAGCCAGGAGCACTGGGTCAGCGTGATCCGCCAGCTGATCCATCTGGGGCTGTTGACCCAGAATATTACCCGTAACATGGTATTGCAGCTGACCGAGGCGGCCCGTCCGGTACTGCGTGCCGAGGTGTCACTGCAACTGGCCGAGCCCCGGCTGGTGCGAGTCAGGCAGAAGGACAAGGGAGAGTCGGTGCTCAGCCGGGCCGAAGACAGGGCCCTGTTCAAGGAGCTGCGCCAACTGCGCAAGAGCCTGGCGGAGGAAGCCGACGTGCCGCCCTATGTGGTGTTCAGCGATGCCACCCTGACCGAGCTGGCCCGTTACCGGCCACGCACAGAGGCAGAACTGCTGGGCATCAACGGCGTAGGGGTACGCAAGCTGGAACGTTACGGTGCGGCCTTTCTGGCGCTGCTACGCCGGCAGGGATAAGGCCCGCAAGGGCGGACCTTAGCACATTACAGGCCGGCGAAGTGGGCGGCCAGATCCTCGATATCCTGATCAGACAGGGGCTTGGCCATGGGTGCCATGATGGGGTCGTTACGATCGCCGTCGCGGAAGGCTTTCAGCTGTTTTACCAGGTAGCCTTCTTTCTGACCGGCCAGGTTGGGGTAGATATCTATGGCGGAGATACCTTCGGCACCGTGGCAGGCAGCACAGACCGCAGCCTTGGATTTGCCGGCGGCAGCGTCACCGGCCGCGAAGGCAGGGGCACTGAGCAAGGCCAGCATGGCGGCGGCTGTCATCAATTTCTTCATCGTGGACTCCGTTATTGTTAGAAAGACGAATTGCTTCCGGGCTCCTTTATTGAGCAGAAGCAGTATAAAGTAAGCTATGGTGAAAAATAAAACGCTGGTGCAGGCCAGAGGATGAAAGTGTGATATTAAAGAATTTGTATGCGACTTTTGACTGGGCCGGCACCCGGGTTGAACCCACGCCGTTGACGGACCCCCGGTTGCTGTTGGTTAACCATGAGTTGGCGAGTCAGATGGGGCTGCAAGGGCTGAGTGATCGCCAGTGGCTGGAGATCACCAGCGGTACCCGGCTGCCGGCCGGGATGGAGCCGTTCGCCCAGGTTTATGCCGGCCATCAGTTCGGTGGCTACAGTCCGCGGCTGGGGGATGGCCGCGCCCTGTTGCTGGGCGAGGTGGAGGCACCCGATGGCCAGCGCTGGGATTTGCACCTGAAAGGTGCCGGTAAGACCCCCTATTCCCGCTTCGGTGATGGCCGGGCCGTGTTGCGTTCTTCGATTCGTGAATATCTGGCATCCGAAGCCATGCACTACCTGGGCATTCCCACCACCCGTGCCCTTTGTCTGGTGGGTAGTGACGAGCCGGTGTACCGGGAAGAGGTGGAAACCGGCGCCGCCCTGTTGCGCGCTGCCGCCAGCCATGTGCGCTTCGGTCATTTCGAATACTTCTTTTACAGCGGTGAAGAACAGCATATTGCCGCCCTGCTCGATTACCTGATCGACACTCAGTGGCCGGATCTGACCAAGGACCAACAGGGTTATGCGGCCCTGTTCGAGCGGGTGGTGGAGCGCACCGCGCGCTTGATTGCCCAATGGCAGGCGGTGGGTTTCTGCCACGGGGTGATGAATACCGACAACATGTCGATCCTGGGGCTGACCCTGGACTACGGTCCCTACGGCTTTCTCGATGCTTATGATCCCTTCCATATCTGCAACCACTCGGACCATGCCGGTCGCTACGCCTATGATCAGCAGCCGGCGGTGGGTTTCTGGAATCTGCAGCGTCTGGCCCAGGCCCTGTCCAGGTTGATCCCCATCGAGCAGCTGCAGGAGGCCCTGGGCAAATACGAGTATGGCCTGTTGTCGACCTTTTCCGAGTTGATGCGACAGAAACTGGGGTTAAGCGGCTGGCAGGACGAGGATCCCGAGCTGTTCCGGCAGATGTTCGAGCTGATGGCCGAGCAGAAGGTGGACTATACCGCCTGGTTCCGCCGGCTATCGAGCCTCGAGGCCGGCCACCCCGTGCCCGAGGCGATCCTGGCCCTGCTGGCCAAGCCCGATGCCTGGCAGCAATGGTTCCGCCGCTATCAGGCTAGGCTGGCGGTCGAGCACCGTGAGCAGGCGGAGAAAAAAGCGCAGATGGATCTGATCAACCCCAAATACGTGCTGCGCAACCACCTGGCGGAGCAGGCCATCAAGGAGGCTGAACAGGGGAACATGGGCGAATGCGAGCGGCTGCTGGCCGTCTTGCGTCGTCCCTTCGATGAACAGCCCGAAGCCGAATCCTATGCCCAGCCGGCGCCGGAATGGGCCAAACAAATCTGTGTATCCTGCAGCTCATGATGAACATACTGACAACCGAACCCCCGCTGACCATGGACAGCTTCCCCGCCTGGGCCGCCGCCCTGGTAGACACCCTGGAACTGCGGCTGATAGAACAGGAGATCGGGGCCGACTATCACCAGTGGTTGGTGGAATTTGAAGGCACCCGTCTGCTGCTCTGTTACCAGCATTATCTTGACTGTGCCTGGTTCAGCCCCCTGAGCGAGCAGGATCAGCCGGTGGCTGACTGGCTGGCCGGCCGTTGGAACGACTGAGCACAGTGGAAACGAGGGATTGGCTAGTCCCTCGTTATCAACTTCTTCTTTTCCCGCTTGCCTTCCAACCCGGTACTGCAGGCTTCCTGCATTCTTTCATCCTGTCTTGTTAACTAAAGGAAACCCGGATATGGCGCTCAAGGATTTGTTACTGGCACTGGTGGTGATTGGGGTCTGGGGCATGAACTTCGTGGTGATCCTGGTGGGGTTGGAAGGGGTGCCGCCCATGCTGCTCGGCGCACTACGCTTTACCCTGGTCGCCGTTCCCGGGATATTTCTGATCAGGCGACCTCAGGTACCCTGGCGCTGGTTGATTGCCTATGGCAGCACCATTTCGCTGGGCCAGTTCGCCTTCCTGTTCTACGCCATGGCCAATGGCATGCCGGCGGGCCTGGCCTCTCTGGTGTTGCAATCCCAGGCCTTCTTCAGCCTGCTGTTTGCCGCCGTGCTGCTGGGGGAGCGGGTCAAGCCGGTCCATCTGGTCGGGTTGTTGTTGGCGGCGGCCGGGCTGGCGGTGATTGGCCGGGGTGGCGATGGCAATATGACTATGTTGGGGCTGGGACTGACCCTGACGGCGTCAGCCATGTGGGCATTGGGTAATATCGTGACCAAGAAAATAGGCCGGGTCGATCTGGTAGGCCTTATCATCTGGGGAAACCTGGTACCGCCGCTGCCGTTTCTCGGCTTGTCGCTCTGGCTGGAAGGGCCGCAACAGATAGCGGACGCCTTGCGCCACATCGGCAGCCATACCCTGCTGGCGCTGGGATATCTGGCATTTGTGGCCACGTTGCTGGGCTATGGCCTGTGGAGTCGCCTGTTACAACGCTATCCGACGTCCATGGTGGCGCCGTTTTCGCTGCTGGTGCCGGTGGTGGGCTTAAGTTCGGCGGTATGGTTGCTGGACGAGCGACTCACATCGGCCCAGTGGGCCGGAGCCCTGCTGGTGATGCTGGGATTGGGGCTGAATGTATTTGGTGCGCGCCTGTGGCAATTATTTTCAAGTAAAGACAAAGTGGAAGCGAAAGGGTAAGATGCGGCGCACGCATTCCGGTTTTGGTCAGAAAAAAGCGCTTGTCAATGTTGGCCCTGTGACTGTACTGGCCCCGCTTCCGGGATGGGTTCCCTAACCCCATTGATCAAAAAGGTAAAAGATGGTTATTTCCACCGCCCAATACCGTACCGCCCTGATCCGGTTGTCGCTGCTGCATATTGCCATTATTGCCGCCAGCAACTACCTGGTGCAGCTGCCCTTTAGCGTTTTCGGCCTGCATACTACCTGGGGAGCGCTCAGTTTCCCCTTTATCTACCTGGCCACGGATCTGACGGTGCGCATCTTTGGTGCCGGGCTGGCCCGGCGTATTATCTTTTATGTGATGCTGCCGGCGCTGGCCACCTCCTATGTGCTGTCCGTGCTCTTCTATGAAGCCGACTATCAGGGGTTGGCTTCTCTGGGTGAGTTCAACCTGTTTGTCGCCCGTATCGCCCTGGCCAGCTTTATGGCCTATGTGCTCGGCCAGATCCTCGATGTGTCGGTGTTTAACCGGTTGCGACATCTGCGGGCTTGGTGGGTGGCGCCCACCTGCTCCACCATTTTCGGCAACCTGCTCGACACCCTGGCCTTCTTCAGCCTGGCCTTCTACCGCTCACCGGATCCGTTTATGGCGGCCAACTGGATGGAAATCGCCCTGGTGGACTATGGGATCAAGCTGTTGTTCAGCCTCGGACTGTTCGTTCCTGCCTATGGCCTGCTGCTCAAGTATCTGAGCCGCAAGATAACCGGCGAGGCGCTCCGGCAACCAGAGACTTTGTGTTGAGGCACCGCTACAGCCGGGTCAGGGCCTGATAGTCGACGGCCTCGGCATAGGCCGTCAGCTCTGCTTCGCTGAGGCCTCGGCCATTGAATTGCAGCAGCAGGGTGTTGGCGATCAGCATTTGCAGCTCCATGCTGGTGCCTTCCTCCTTGAACATGGCGGTATGCCCCTGAATGCGCCTGACCTTATAGCCGCCCATGGTCGCCATGCTGGGATTGGTAAACAGCATGGCCATGGTTTGCAGCAGGGGTGAATCCTTGGTGATGACGATTTCCAGGCGCTTATCGGCCATCCGGTAGGTGCGGGAAGCATTGAGGCCGCCGCCGAAGAAGGCGGCCGATCCTGCCTGACTGCTGACTTCCCCCGCCTGCCAGCCGTCCAGCGGTTCTGGAAACAGCTCGCCCATCCCGGCCGCCTGTTGCTGGCGGATCAGGGTGGCGACATAGTCGAACTGGGAGGCCGCCCGGGACAGCTCGCCGGCCAGGTAGGCCTTCTGACCCTCTTCGATGGCCTGTTTGATATCGGCCTCGTTGGCGGTGAGCAATAGTGGCAGACACAGACCTAACAGCCATAATCCGTATTTCATCGGTTTTCCCCTGCACGCTTAATGCTACCTAGTTTAGTCAAGGGGAGGCTGATAGGGGCGACTGGAAAGGAGTCGGGCAGGAAAAAGTGTTGCAATCGGTAATGATAACGATTATCGTTAACTTGCGTTCCAGACAGGCTTCGGGTTTTCTCTCAATGCTGATGAAGGCTGCTTGTGAAGGCACGACATTGCTCACATTGCTTCCAGAATTTCAGGCCGGCGTTTGCCGGCCTTTTTTTATTTTGCCAACCTCTGTTGGCGTCGGCTTACATTTCCAGCAGTCGCTTCACCAGCTTGCCGATGCCGGTGTCGGCCTCGGCGATATTGCCGGCCAGCATATAGGCGGGGGTAGAGAGTACCTGGTAGTGGCTGTCTTCCACCACATCGGTCACCGCGCAGCCCACATGATCGCCACCCATGGCGTTAAATGCCTCGGCCACCCCAGCGTCCGTCCCTATGGTGCCTCTGACCCCGGCGGGATAGGCATGGGGGATCAGCACGGGGGCGATGCAGCAGTAGCCGGCCGGTTTGCGGGCCTTGGCGAAGGCCTTGCAGGCGGTCAGTACCTGGGGATCGATCTCGGCGTCGGCTCCCTTGGCTGCAAAGTCGCACAGGTTCTTGGCGGCACCAAAGCCGCCGGGCAACAAGAGGGCATCAAACTGGCTGGCATCCAGCTCCTGCAACGGCTTGATTTCACCCCGGGCGATACGCGCCGATTCTTCCAGCACATTGCGCGTTCCGGGTTGTTCTTCGCCGGTCAGGTGATTGACCACATGCTGTTGCGCCTTGTCCGGGGCAAAACACTGGTAACGGGCTCCCTGTTTGGTCAGGTGCAACAGGCACAGTACGGCCTCGTGAATTTCGGCGCCGTCATAGACGCCACAGCCACTCAGGATCACGGCTACATTCTTCATCAATGCTTATCCTTATTGAGTCCCAAACAATATCTATCGCGACTGGCGCCCCGATAAAACTATGCTAGCATTAATTCACTTTACGGGTTACCTGCGTTCCACTCTTCGCTGATTTTCCACATTCAATAACAGTTTTCATTGATCCATATGTTGATCCTATCACTCTGATAAATTAGGAAAAATATTATATCTTCCAGGTTTTGGTCGGCACTTGTTGCACAGACTTATCCACAGGCCTGGCAGGCGGGAGGACGGCCGGTAAGGCGGGGCGCCTGCCCCCGATGATTTGGAACGGTCAGGTAGCTATGGCATGCTAGCGGCCAATCGAACAAAGAGAAAAAAGTCATGGTCGCCATTCCTGCCAAACCCCTGATCCTGGTCGATGGATCCTCCTATCTGTACCGGGCCTATTTCGCTTCCCAGCAGGCGGATCTGAGAACCAGCGACGGCCGTCCCACCGGCGCTATCCGAGTGGTTACCAATATGCTGCGTAGCCTGCACAAGCAGTTTCCCGAATCCCGGGTGGCGGTGGTATTTGATGCCAAGGGCAAAACCTTTCGCGATGACATCTATGCGGACTACAAGGCCAACCGACCGGCCATGCCCGATGAGCTGCGGCAACAGATAGCGCCGATCCACGACATTATCCGAGGCATGGGCCTGCCGCTGATCATCGAAGAAGGAGTGGAAGCGGACGATGTGATCGGTACCCTGGCCCGGCAGGCAACCGAGCAACAGCTGGATGTGCTGATTAGCACCGGCGACAAGGATATGGCCCAGCTGGTATCCGATCATGTCTTGCTGATGGACACCATGAAAAACAGCTTTATGGACAGGGAGGGGGTGATCGAAAAGTTCGGTGTGCCGCCCGAGCTGATTGTGGACTTCCTTGCGCTGATGGGGGACAAGGTCGACAATATCCCCGGTATGCCCGGTGTGGGTGAAAAAACCGCCCTGGCGCTGTTGCAGGGGTTGGGCTCCATTGATGATGTTGCCGCCAACCTGGAGAAGGTTGCCGGGCTGGGATTTCGCGGTGCCAAGAGCTTTGCCGCCAAGTTCCAGGAGCATCAGGAAATGGTGCGGCTTTCGCGCCAGCTGGCGACCATCAAGACCGATGTGGAGCTGGAGTTCGGCCCGGCCGAGCTTCAGCAGAGCGAGCCCGATAGCGAAGCCCTGCGCGACATTTACCGGGAATATGAATTCCGCAACCTGCTGGAGGAGCTGGAGCGCGGCGAGGGTAGCGAACCGGCGCATGAAACCGAGCCGGAGGCACAGCTCGCCACCGACTACCAGACCATCCTCGAGCAGGCGCAACTGGACGACTGGCTCGCGCGGCTGGCGCAGGCCCCCTATTTCGCCTTCGATACCGAGACCACCAGCCTGAATTATCGGGATGCCCGGGTAGTGGGGGTCTCTTTCGCGGTTGAACCGGGCCAGGCCGCCTATGTGCCCTTTGGTCACGATTATCTGGATGCGCCCGAGCAGCTGAGCGAAGCGGCGGTATTGGGGGCGCTCAAACCGCTGCTGGAGGATGAGAACCGCATCAAGCTGGGCCAAAACCTGAAGTACGATGCCAATGTGCTTAAGAATCACGGCATCGACATGAAAGGCATCGGCCTGGACACCATGCTGGAGTCTTATGTGCTCAACTCGGTGCAGACCCGCCATGATATGGACAGCATGGCCGCCTTTTACCTGAATCATGACACCATTTCCTTCGAATCCATTGCCGGCAAGGGCGCCAAACAGTTGACCTTCAACCAGATCCCGTTGGAGCAGGCAGGACCCTATGCGGCAGAAGATGCGGATATCACCCTGCGGTTGCACCATCATCTCGCGCCCAGGCTGGCCGCCGAACCGGAGCTGCAGCGGGTGTTCAACGACATCGAAATGCCACTGGTGCCGATCCTGGCGAAGATGGAATATACCGGGGTGCGCATCGACAGCGGGCTGCTGGCCATTCAGAGCGACGAGATCGCCAAGCGGCTCAAGGCGCTGGAAAAGGAAGCCCATGAGCTGGCCGGCGAGCCTTTCAATCTCAGCTCCACCAAGCAGCTGGGCCAGATCCTGTTTGAAAAACTGCAGCTGCCGGCGCTGAAGAAGACTCCCAAGGGGGCACCGTCCACCTCGGAAGAAGTACTGCAGGAACTGGCCCTGGACTATCCTCTGCCCAAGGTGCTGATCGAATACCGGGGGTTGAGCAAACTCAAGTCCACCTATACCGACAAGCTGCCGCAGATGGTCAATCAACACAGTGGCCGCATCCATACTTCCTATCAC
Organism: Zobellella maritima; assembly: GCF_003075035.1. Classification (GTDB taxonomy): domain Bacteria; phylum Pseudomonadota; class Gammaproteobacteria; order Enterobacterales; family Aeromonadaceae; genus Oceanimonas; species Oceanimonas maritima. Next base: position 41,047 of record NZ_QCZE01000002.1, read on the forward strand.
CAGGCCAACGCTGCCACCGGCCGGTTGTCGTCGTCGGATCCCAATCTGCAGAACATTCCCATCCGCACTCAGGAAGGACGGCGTATCCGCCAGGCCGTTGTGGCCGAGCCCGGTTACCGGCTGGTGGCGGCCGATTACTCCCAGATCGAGCTGCGTATTATGGCCCACCTGTCCCAGGACAAGGGGTTGCTCGATGCGTTTGCCCACGGCCTGGATATTCACAAGGCGACTGCTGCAGAGGTGTTTGGAGTGGCGGTGGACGAGGTCACCACAGAGCAGCGCAGGCGGGCCAAGGCCATCAACTTCGGCCTTATCTATGGCATGAGCGCCTTCGGCCTGTCGCGTCAGCTGGGTATCCCCAGATCCGAATCCCAGGCCTATATGGATATCTATTTTGAACGTTATCCGGGGGTGCTGCGTTATATGGAAGAAACCCGCACTCAGGCTGCCGAACAGGGTTTTGTATCGACCCTGTTCGGCCGGCGACTCTACCTGCCGGACATCAAGTCCAGGAACGGCGCCCGCCGAAAGGGCGCAGAACGGGCTGCCATCAATGCGCCCATGCAGGGCACGGCGGCGGACATCATCAAGATGGCGATGATCAAGGTGGCTGCCTGGATCGACCAGCAGCCGGCTGACAGCATCCGCATGCTGATGCAGGTGCACGATGAACTGGTATTCGAGATCAGGGAAGACCAGGTAGAGCACTACAAGACGGTGCTGACCGGGCTGATGGAGCAGGCGGCCAGCCTGGATGTGCCCCTGCTGGTGGAAGCAGGGGTGGGGGATAACTGGGATCAGGCGCACTAAGTCAGGTTGTCAAAAAACAAAAGTGTAAAAATATTACAATTCTGGCTTTTTTTATCTGTACAGCTGTTGTACAGTGCGAGAGTAGGGTACAGAGGTAGGACGCAAGTCTTGCTGACCTTTTATTCACGTAATTGAAGCTGGCTAGCTAAGCCGCCCCCGGACTTCGTTCGGGGGCATTTTTTTCTGTCAAAGTGCGATTTTCCAGGGCCTTGGGCGTAGGCGATATGACCACTGCCGGCAGTGCCATAGCGGCCAGTGAAGCGCCTTGAAGCCGGTCCTCATCAGGTATCCCCCCGAATTTTTATGTTTTTTTATTACATTTTTGTTCGTGCTGATGGCGCGGCATGGCCGGCTCGACAGGGGCGGGGGCAACGGCTTGCCATCTTGCCTTTTACCGGGGGCTTGCTAGTATCCAAGGTGTTAATAATTAAAAATAAATAACCGCGCGAAGGGTTATCCATCCATTCCCAAACTATAGTCTGCACAGTGCTGTTTCTCTGTCCCCTCAGCTGATCCCGGGCTGTTTCAGGTGTAGAAAGGAGGCGGTCTGACCATGCTTGTTGCTGTTCTGGCGGGGTTTATCCTGGCCTGTATCGTGCCCCGGCTGTCTCTGTTGATGGGGCGTCATATCGGTTGGTGCCTGGCCTTGCTGCCTGCGGCCCTGTTTGTCTATTTTGCCGGTTTCCTGCCCGGGATAGTGCAGGGGGGCAGCCGGGTGATCGAATATCCCTGGATCCCCAGCCTGGGGATCAGCCTCAACTTCCTGGTCGATGGTCTCAGCCTGATGTTCGCCCTGCTGATCACCGGCATCGGCACCTTTATCCTGGTCTATGCGGGCGCCTATCTCAAAGGCCATAAGGATATCCATAAGTTGCTGATGTATCTGCTGGCCTTTATGGCGGCCATGCTTGGCCTGGTGCTGTCCAGCAACCTGATTGCCCTGTTTGTGTTCTGGGAGCTGACCAGCATTACCTCCTATCTGCTGATCGGTTTCAATCACGAGCATGACGCCGCCCGCAAGGCGGCGCTGCAAGGCCTGATGGTGACCGTGGGCGGCGGGCTGGCGCTGATGGCGGGGTTGCTGCTGCTGGGCGGAATGGGCGGTAGCTTCGAGTTGCCCGAATTGCTTGCTCAGGGCACAGTACTGCAGGCCAGCCCGTTGTTTATGACGATGATGGTGCTGATACTGGCGGGCACTTTCACCAAGTCGGCCCAGACCCCTTTCCATTTCTGGCTGCCCAATGCGATGGCGGCGCCCACCCCGGTAAGTGCCTATCTGCACTCGGCGACCATGGTCAAGGCCGGGGTCTATCTGATGGCTCGGCTGCAGCCGGTGATGGCGGGTCATCAAAGCTGGGCCCTGACGCTGACCCTGATCGGGGCGCTGACCATGCTGGTGGGCGGAGTGATGGCGGTATGCAGTACGGATCTGAAACGCATCCTGGCCTTTTCTACCGTGATGGCCCTGGGTACCCTGACCATGCTGATCGGCATTGGCACGCCGGGAGCCCTGATGGCGGCCATGGTGTTTCTGCTGGCCCATGCCCTCTACAAGGGGGCGTTGTTTATGGCGGCGGGCACCCTGGATCACAGTACTGGCACCAAGGATGTCCATGATCTGGGCGGCTTGCGCCGGCTGATGCCCCAGACCGCCCTGTTTGTCGGGCTGGCGGCCCTGGCCCTGGCCGGGGTACCGCCCTTGTTCGGATTTATTGCCAAGGAACTGATGCTGGAAGCCACCCTGCAGGCGGGCGCCCTGTCCGGTCTGTTGCTGGTGATGGCCATGCTCACCGCCGTTTGCATAGTGGCGGCTTCCGCCCTGGTGGCGGTCAAACCCTTTATGGGCGAACTCAAGCCAACCCCGAAAACACCCCATGAGGCGCCGTTCGCCATGCGCCTGGGATTCAGTGTGCTGGCCCTCTCCGGCTTGCTGCTCGGCTTGTTTCCCGGCCTGGCCGAACCCTTGCTGCGGGCGGCGGTGCAGGCGATCAGTGGTCATCCGGTGGCTCCGCTCGAGCTGGCACTCTGGCATGGCTTCAATTTGCCCCTACTGTTCAGCGGCCTGGCCCTAGTGGCGGGGGTCTGGCTGTACCGGGAATGGGACCGATGGCGCGAGCCATTGGCGCGGCTGATCAGGCCATTGGCCTATGGCCCTGAGCGGGGCTATGAGCGGATGATGGACGGTCTGGTGCGGCTCGCCGACTGGCAGACCCGGGTGCTGCAGAACGGTTACATGACCCGCTATATTCTCACCATACTGGTGACTACCATAGGGTTGCTGGCCTATACCCTGGTTTCCCGAAATGCCTTGGTGTATAGCCTGTCCTTCGAGGGGGTGCGCTTCTACGAGGTGGTGGTCAGCCTGTTGATGCTGGTGGCAGTGGTCTATGCCAGCGCGACCCATCTGCGGTTGGGCTCGGTCGCCGCCATCGGGGTGCTGGGTTTTGCCATGGCGCTGATCTATGTGTTCTTCAGTGCCCCGGATCTGGCGATTACCCAGGTGTTGGTTGAAACGTTGACGGTGATCCTGCTGGTACTGGTGTTGTTCCGGTTGCCCGGTTTTCAGGACTTGTCCACTCCCTGGACCCGCTGGCGCGACGCCCTGGTCGCCGGCAGCTTCGGAGCTCTGATCACCCTGCTGGTGTTGACCGTCAACCAGTCTTCCCTCGGCGACAGTATCAGTAGCTTCCTGGTGGAAAACAGCTACGTAGTCGCCCACGGTCGTAATATCGTCAACGTGATCCTGGTGGATTTCCGGGCGCTGGATACCCTGGGTGAAATCTTTGTGCTGGCATTGGCGGCGATTGGCGTCAATGCCATGATCCGCTTTCGTGGGGAGGCGTCATAGTGAGAACCGATACCTCGCTTATCCTGCAGATGGCGACCCGCTTTCTGGTGCCCCTGTTGCTGCTGTTTTCGGTGTTCCTGCTGTTGCGCGGCCACAACGAGCCGGGTGGCGGTTTTATCGCCGGCCTGGTGGCGTCCAGCGCCTTTGCACTGCACCTGTTTGCCTTTGATGCCGGCAGTACCCGCAAGCTGATGGGAGTGGAGACACAGCTGCTGATGGGCATAGGCCTGCTGCTGGCCCTGTTCAGCGGTCTGTTCGGCATGCTGGTGCATGGCCAGCCGTTTCTGAGCAGCCAGTGGTGGAGCCTGAGTCTACCCGGTATCGGTGAGGTGAGTCTGAGTACGCCACTGTTGTTCGATATCGGTGTTTATCTGGTGGTGGTCGGGGTGGTGACCACCATAGTGCTGTCCCTGGCCAAGGCGGAGGAATAAATGGAAAACCTGTTCGCATTCGTGATTGGCGGTCTCTACGCCACTGCCCTGTTTATGATGCTCAGGCGCAGTATCGTCAAGCTGGTGATCGGCCTGATGATACTGTCGAATGCCGCTAACCTGCTTATTTTTACCGGCGGTGGACTGGTGCGCGGTGCGCCGCCGCTGATCCCCGAGGGCATGACGGTGCCGGACGGTCCGATCGCCGATCCCTTGCCCCAGGCGCTTATCCTTACGGCCATCGTCATCAGCTTCGGGGTGCTGGCCTTTGCCGTTGTGCTGATCCACAGGGCCTACGAGGTGATTGGTGCCGATGACATGAACGAAATGAAGAGCACCGACACGTGAGAACCGAAGTGGTCATTCCCATCCTGATCCCCATGCTGGCCGGGTCCCTGTCCCTGATCAGCTGGCGTTCACGCCTGATCCAGCGCTGGATAGCGGTGCTGGCCACCGGTGCCCTGTTGGGCGCCGGCCTGATACTGCTGATGCAGGTGCAGCAGGACGGCATACAGGTCACCTATGTGGGCCGCTGGGCGGCGCCCTTCGGCATCACCCTGGTGGCGGATCTGTTCAGTGCCATCATGGTGCTGGTGGCCGGAGTGATCGGCTTTGCGGTGGCCGTCTATGCGCTGGCCACCATGAGCCGCAGCCACGAGGCGTTCGGCTATTTTCCCCTGCTGCACCTGATGCTGGCCGGGGTGGTGGGCTCCTTCCTGACCGGGGATATCTTCAACCTCTATGTGTGGTTCGAGATCATGCTGGTGGCCTCGTTCGGCCTGTTGATACTGGGGGGGGAGCGGGCCCAGATGGAGGGGGCGCTCAAGTACGTGACCCTCAACTTGATCTCTTCGGCGCTGTTTCTGACTGCGGTGGGCCTGCTTTACGGCTATGCCGGCACCCTCAACATGGCGGATCTTTCCCAGAAGCTGGGCCAGGCGGAGCAGACCGGCCTGGTGACGGTAATCGCCATGCTGTTCCTGGTGGCCTTCGGCATCAAGGCGGCGGCCTTCCCGCTGTTTTTCTGGTTGCCCGCGTCCTACCATACGCCGCCGGTGGCGATTTCGGCGGTATTTGCCGGTCTGCTGACCAAGGTCGGGGTCTATGCCCTGTACCGGGTGTTTACCCTGATCTTCACCCAGGATGTGGCCTTTACCCATCATGGCATACTGCTGTGGATGGGCATGGTGACCATGGTGACCGGGGTGCTGGGCGCGGCGGCCCAGTACGAGGTCAGGCGGATACTGTCGTTTCATATTGTCAGCCAGATAGGCTACATGCTGGTGGGGCTGGCGCTGTTTACCCCGCTGGCCATTGCCGGCGGTGTCTTCTATATCTTCCATCACATAATAGTCAAGACCAACCTGTTCCTGGTCAGCGGGATCATCTATCGCTACCACGGCAGCTACGAGCTGGGCAAACTGGGCGGCCTGTACCGCTCGGCACCCTGGCTGGCGGTGCTGTTCATGATCCCGGCCATGTCGCTGGCGGGCATTCCGCCCCTGTCCGGCTTCTTCGCTAAATACACGGTAATCCAGGCGGGCTTGCTGGCCGAGTCCTGGTTGATGGTGGCGGTGGCGTTGCTGGTGGGGCTGCTGACGCTTTTTTCGATGATTAAGATATGGGCCGAGGCCTTCTGGAAGGAGATACCGGAGCAGGCCAAACCGATGCGCGGCGCGCAGGATCCTCACCTCTATCTGCTCTACCTGCCGGTGCTGGGACTGGCGCTGATCACCCTGTCCATCGGCTTTGGGGCCGAGGGGTTTGTGCGGTTGGCGACCGATACCGCCGATCAACTGATGACGCCGTCCGGTTACATTGATGCGGTTTTGGGGGGGAGGCGATGAGGGCGTTTGGATGGAACATGCTTCTGGCCCTGGCCTGGATGATACTGTCCGGCACCTATACCATCGGCAATTTGGTGGTGGGCATGGTATTGAGTTACCTGGTGCTGGCCTATGTGCTGCGCGACAAGCCGATGTTTGCCCGCTATTTCGGCAAGCTGCCGAAGATTGTCGGCTTTATCCTGTTTTTTATCTGGGATTTGATCAAGGCCAACGCCCGGGTTGCCTACGATGTGATGACCCCGACCCACCTGATGCGGCCCGGGGTGATCGCCATTCCCCTGGATGTGAAGGACGAAGGCGCCATCACCATGTTTGCCAACCTGATCACTGTGACTCCGGGTACCCTGACCCTGGACGTGTCCAGCGACCGCCGGGTGCTGTATGTTCATATCATGTATCTGGACGACGAGGCCCGCCAGCTGGCGGAACTGAAGGCCCTTGAGGCCCGTGTCATCGATTTGCTGGGATAAGCCTATGTTCGATCTTGCCCTGACCATTGCCTTTGTTTTTCTGAGCCTGGGTCTGGTGTTGGCAGCCATCCGTCTGCTGCTGGGCCCGACCCTGCCCGACCGGGTGGTAGCGCTGGAGCTGATCGCCTCCATTACCGCCGGCTTTATCCTGCTGTATGCGGTGGCTTTCGAGCGGCCCCAGTTTATCGATGTGGTGATCGTGCTGGCGCTAACCTCCTTTATGACCGCCGTCGGCTTTGCCCGTTACCTGGAGCGGGGAGGCAAGCGCGATGATGACTGAACTGCTGACGGGATTCCTGCTGTTGTTGAGCTCCTTCCTGATGCAGTCCGGAGAGAAGGAGGTATGCCTGTGGTGACCGAGCTGTTGACCGGGTTCTTGTTATTGTCGGGTTCCTTCCTGATGTTGCTGGCCGGTATCGGCATTATCCGCATGCCCGATCTGCTGACCCGCATGCACGCCACCAGCAAGGCCGGCGCCCTGGGGGTCGGTCTGATGGCCTGCGGCTTTGCCGTGTACTTTCAGGAGACAAGCGTGGTGGTGCGGGCCCTGGCGGTGGTGGTGTTCGTAATCATGACGGCGCCGGTGGCCGCCCATGTGCTGGCCCGGGCCGGCTATTTCGTGGGTATCAGGCTATGGGAAGGCACCGTCAAGGATGTGATTAAGGAACGTTACGATCTCAACACCCACCAGCTGGGCAGCTCCTCCCGCAAGCGGGAAGAAGAGGATTGAATGGCACCCATGTCGGATGCCAGCTCTATCATTTCACTTCAAAGCCGTAGGCGTAGGGGTCTTCGCTGTCGACCCAGATGGTGTTGTGACCGGTGACCCGGGCCCACCCCTGAATGCTGGGCATAATGGCTGGATAGTCACCCACTGCAGCCTCGCTCTCCACCCGGCCGACAAACAGGCTGCCGATAATGCTTTCGTGCACAAACTCTTCACCAATCCCCAGTTTGCCTCTGGCCACCCACTGGGCCATGCGCGCGCTGGTACCGGTGCCACAGGGGGATCTGTCGATCGCACGGTCACCGTAGAACACCGCATTACGGGCATGGGCGCCCGGTTGGGTTGGCTGGCCGGTCCACATCACATGGCTGGCGCCGCGCACAGTCGGGTCCAGCGGGTGCACACAATCCACCACCTTGTTGATCGCTTCCCGTACCTTGGGAGAGTAATGCAATACCTGATCGGCGCTGAACGACTCTAAACCAGGGAAGTTAGCCTGAGGGTCGACGATGGTGTAGTAATTTCCGCCATAGGAAACGTCCACGGTCAGCTCGCCCAGTCCCTCCACTTCTATGGTGACATCCCTGTGCGCCAGATAGCTGGCGACGTTGTAGATGCGTACCTTCTCAACCTTGCCACCATTTTGCTCGTAATCGATACGGATCTGCCCGGCGGGCACGTCGAGGATCAGCTTGCCCGGGGTTTTGGGTCTGAGCAGACCATGTTCGATAGCGCTGGTAACGGTACCTATGGTGCCGTGGCCACACATGGGCAGGCAGCCGCTGGTCTCGATAAACAGAATGGAGGCATCGGCCTGCTCGCTGCACGGCGGGTAAAGGATGGAGCCGGACATCATCGAATGCCCCCGAGGCTCGAACATCAGTGCCTGGCGAATCCAGTCGTGATGGGTCAGAAAGTCCTGCCGTTTTTCACTCATGTTACTGCCTTGCAAGGCAGGATAGCCTCCTGCCACCAGTCGTACCGGGTTGCCACAGGTGTGGGCATCTATACAGAAAAAAGTACCTTCTCGCATCGCATGTTTCTCCTGGAAATGATTTCGACTTGTGAGATCTGGATCATGATTTTACAAATGATTAACCAGCATCACTGGCATCCAGATATAAATTGTATATTTTATACAATCAAGAAATTTGGTGAAGGGATACACAGATGCAAGACCTGAATCACGATTTGGTGGTCATCGGTGGTGGAATTATCGGCGTTACCTGCGCCTGGCAACTGACTCGTGCGGGTTACAGGGTCTTGCTGCTGGAAAAGAATGAAATCGGACAGGGTGCTTCCTTCGGCAATGCCGGCCATATCGCCACCGAGCAGGTCTTGCCACTGGCCTCACCCGCCGTATTACGGCAGTTACCGCGTATGTTGCTGGATCCGTTGGGGCCCTTGCGCCTGGACTGGCGTTATCTGCCTCGCATAGCACCCTGGTTGTTAAAGCTGGTTGCGAACATGTGCCCCCAGGCCCAGCGCACCAGCAGTGATGGATTACGCTCGCTGAATGAAGCCAGCCTGTCGGCCTGGCAGCAACTGTTACAGCAGGCAGGTCTGAGCCGGTTGCTGAAGGAAGACGGTTCCTTGCTGGTGTGTGAAAGCGAGTCTGCATTTGCCGAGTTGCAGCGGCATGCGCAGGTGCTGGCCACACTGGGAGTGGTGACCGAGTCCTGGTCCGCTCCGACATTACATCGGCAGTTTGATGGCTTGGCATCGGCGGTCAGCGGCGGTTTGTTCTTCCCCGCGACCGGCCATGTGACCGACCCTTATCAGCTGGTGGCGCAGCTGTTTGCCAAGGCGCAGGCCGGCGGCCTGGAGCGGTGGCAGGCGGAGGTTCATGGTGGACGTTGTCTGGATAACGGCATCGAGCTAAGTACCAGCAAGGGCAAGCTGTTCGCCAAGCGGGTGCTGGTCGCCACCGGCGCCTGGTCCGCGCCTCTGGTCAGGGAGCTGGCCGGTATCAAGATACCTATGGATACCGAGCGGGGCTATCACCTGATGCTGCCGGCCGAACCCGACCGCCTGCCGATGGCGGTCAGCTCCCTGGAGAGAAAATTCATCATGACCCCGATGTCGGGCGGGCTGCGTCTGGCCGGTACGGTGGAATTTGCCGGTCTGCACAAGGCTCCGGATTACCGTCGAGCCCAGGGGTTGTTGCGCCATGCGGATGCGCTGTTCGATCGGCATTTGGATACTCGGGATGCAACCCCCTGGATGGGCTGCCGTCCTTCCTTACCGGATTCATTACCGGTTATAGATCGGGTTGGCCCGCAAGGGCGTCTGTTGCTGGCCCTGGGTCATCATCATCTGGGGCTGACCCAAGCGGCGATCACTGCCCAACTTATTCAGGGCCTGCTGTCGGGAAAACCGTCCGGGCTCGACATCGCTCCTTTCCGCCTGGCGCGGTTTGGGCAACTACCACCCTCGCACACCTTAAACAACAGTGTTTGCCTGCCCGGCTCAGAAAGCTGACCGGACAGGCGTCACACAGGGAGAACGTATATGGATATCAAGCAGTCAACTCCGGCGGATCGGATTCGCCTGCCCAGCAGCGTTGAAGTGCTGGGCCTGCTGGCGGCCTTTATTGGCGTTATGTATTTGTTTTTGAATGTGTGGGCCCTGCCCATACAACTGGCATTGTTCGTGTCCTGGTTTCTGGTCATCGGCTTGGGCATTCGCTTGGGGCTGGGGTATGAGACCATCCAGAAAGGCTTGCTGAACGGGATCAACAACGGCATGGAAGCCGTGCTGGTGCTGATTACCGTCGGGGCGCTGATCGGTACCTGGATTGCCGGTGGCATAGTGCCCAGCATCATCTATTACGGCCTGTCGGTGATGAGCCCCAGCATCTTCCTGTTTGCGGCTTTCATTATCTGCGGCCTGACCTCGCTGGCGACCGGAACCTCTTTCGGTACCGCGGGCACCGCCGGCATCGCCATGATGGGTATCGGCCACAGCTTCGGCATCCCAATGCCGCTGGTGGCCGGCGCGGTTATTTCCGGGGCCTATGTAGGTGACAAGCTGTCGCCCCTGTCCGACACCACTGTGATGACAGCATCACTGTGCCGGGTGGATCTGATTGACCATATCAAGTCCATGTTGCATGTCAGTGCGCCTTCTGCGCTGATCGCCAGCCTGCTGTTCCTGGGAGTCGGTTATTTCTATGTTGACGGTGCCGTTGATACCAGCCGGGCGGATGCGGCCATGGTGGCCCTGGCCGAACAGTTCAACATCAGCTGGTATCTGCTGCTGCCGACGGTGGCGGTCATCGGCCTGCTGGCCATGCGTAAGCCGTCCATCCCGGTGATCAGCTTTGGCGCCGTAATGGGCATCGTCTGTGCTGTGTTGTTTCAGGATATGGCGGCGCTGGATGCAGTCAACACTGCCTACTTCGGCAATACCATGAGTTCAGACGTCGACTTCCTCAACACCCTGCTCAACCGGGGCGGTATCGAGTCCATGTTCGGGGTTATCGCCCTGGTGCTGTTCGCGCTCGGGCTGGGCGGGCTGATGGATCGCATCGGTATCCTGACCGTTATTTGTAACGGCTTCCTGTCCTGGGCCAGCAACGCCGGCCGCCTGACCTTGTCGACCCTGCTGGGCGGTTTCTTCGGCAACTTCTTTGGTGGTGCGGCCTATGTGTCGCTGATCACCGCCAGTACCATCACCGAGAAAAATTACGACAAGCAGGGTATCGACCGTCGAGTGCTGTCCCGTAATGCCGAGGCCGGCGGTACCGTTACTACCCCCATGGTGCCCTGGTCCGATGGTGGTGTCTTCATGGCCACCACCCTGGGGGTCAGTACCCTCAGCTATCTGCCTTTCCTCTGGTTCCACTTCCTGGTGCTGATCATCTCGCTGATTTACGGCTACGCCAATATCGCCATCTGGCGCACTGGTGGCGACGGTGCAGTGGCCGCAGACGAACTCGAAGAGAATCTGGCTCTGGCAAAGGTTTCTTCATAACTCACTTTTCCGGGCCTGTGTCTCAGGCCCTTTATCACGATAAGGATATGCATAATGAAAATTGAAGGTGTAATGGTTCCGGTCGTCACCCCGTTTGCTCAAGACGGTCAAATCGATTACCCGGCATTGGCGGCGCTGCTGGCCCACCAACTGGACGCCGGTGTCAGCGGCATCGTCGCTTGCGGTACCACCGGTGAGTATTACGCCCTGAGCCAGGCTGAGCGCCGTGAGCTGATGGCCTTTATTGCCAAAGAGGTGGGTGACAAGGCGTTACTGGTGGCCGGTGTTAACGACACTCACTCGGCAGGATCCATTGCCAAGGCGCTGGAAGCGAAGGAGCTGGGCTATCAGGCACTGATGCTGGCTCCCCCCATCTACTGCCTGCCGGAGCAGGACGAAATTATCGCCCATTACCAGACCGTGAGCCGCGAAGCAGACATGCCCATCATCATGTACAACTTCCCGGCCCGCTCCGGGGTGGAGATCGGCATCGAGGCAGTCAAGGTACTGGCGAAGGATCCCAATATCGTCGGCATCAAGGAAAGCAGCGGCGATTTCACCCGCGCCGTCACCCTGCTCAACCTGGGTCTGGAAGACTTTGAAGTGGTGTGTGGCTCCGATGACCAGGGAGCGGACTATCTGTTCTGGGGCGCCCGCTCCTGGATTGGCGGTGGCGCCAACTACCTGGCCGCCGATCATGTCAACATGATCGAAGCGGCCAAGACCGGCGACTGGCAGCAGGTGCGAAGCATTATGGCTCATATTCTGCCCGTGCTGCAGAACATGGAGTCCGGTGGTTATAACCAGAAAGCCAAGCTGGGCTGCGGCCATATCGGTTACCCGGTCGGCCCGGTCAGGGCGCCCCTGTACCCGGTGAGCCAGCAGGATGAAGACGACTTTCTGACCCTGCTGACCCAGGCGCTGAAGTAAGGAGATAGGCATGTCAGAACAAGTGCAAAACGTCTTTGCCAAGGCAAGGCAGGGAGAACTGCGAGCCGAGGCCATCATCGTCGGTTATAGCACTGGTAGCCAGACACTGGAAACCCGGGATCCCTTTGATGAGTCTGTTATCGGTCAGGTTGAAGCCTGTACCGAAGAACAGGTGAACCTGGCGGTGGCTGCCGCCCGTGCCAGCTTCGAGCAGGGTGAGTGGCGTAAGCTGGCCCCGGCCGAGCGCAAGCAGCGGATGCAGGACTGGGTTGCGCTGCTGGAGCAGCACCAGGAAGAGCTGGCGGCGCTGGATTGTGTTGATGGTGGCAAGCCGATCAGCGAGTGTCTGAACACCGACATTCCGGAAACCATCAACACCCTGGCCTGGTATGCCGAAGCGGTGGACAAGGTGTTCGGCAAGGTGGCACCGACCGGGGATGATACCCTGGGCCTGGTGGTCAACGAGCCCATCGGGGTGGTTGCTGCCGTGCTGCCATGGAATTTTCCGGCGCAGATGTTTGCCTGGAAGGTGGGCCCGGCGCTGGTGACCGGCAACTCGGTGATTGTAAAACCGGCCGAACAGACTTCCCTGAGTGCCTGGCGCATGGTGCAGCTGGCCCATCAGGCCGGAATTCCGCAAGGAGTGCTGCAGCTGGTGACCGGTCTGGGTGAGCAGACCGGTATGCCGCTGGGGCTGCACCCGGATGTGGACATGGTGTCCTTCACCGGCTCGACCGAGGTCGGCCGTTTGTTCCTGCAGTATTCGGCCCAGAGCAACCTGAAAGAAGTGGTGCTCGAGTGTGGCGGCAAGAGCCCGCAGCTGGTGTTCGATGATGTGGAAGATCTGGATGCCATCGTCGACGATGTGCTGGCGGCGGCCTTCTGGAATATGGGCGAAAACTGCAGCTGTGGATCCCGTCTGCTGGTGCAGCAGGGCATCAAGGAGCCGTTGCTTGACAAGCTGTGTTCCCGTCTGGCTGGCTGGAAACTGGGTGATCCCAAGGAAGCAGACACCATGGTCGGGCCCATGGTGGAGCCGGTGCATTTCAACAAGGTGAAGGCCATGGTCGAGCTGGCCGGGGAACAGGGGGCCAGGCTGCGTTACGGCGGTAATACGCCCGCCTTGGGTGCCGGCCTTTTCGTGGAGCCCACCATTTTCGATGAGGTCAGTGCCGACATGACCCTGTTCCGGGACGAGGTATTCGGTCCGGTACTGGCGGTAACCGAATTCTCCAGCGAGGAAGAAGCGGTGTCGCTGGCCAACCAGACCCAGTATGGCCTGGCCGCTTCCCTCTATACCAGTCATATGGGGCGGGCCCACCGGGTTTCCCGGGCACTGAAGGCGGGCACCGTCTCCATCAACTGTTTCAGTGAAGGCGATATTACCACCCCCTTCGGCGGCTATGGTCAGTCCGGCTTCGGTGGCAGAGACAATGGTCTGGAAGCCATGGAACAATATCTGCAAAAGAAAACCATCTGGTATAACCAGGGGTGAATAAATAGTTAATAGCATGGCGTCAGACAAATGAATGGCGCCATTTTTAATAAAGTTAAATTATTAAACTTCTGATTATGATGTTCGTCATATTGTTTCCCATTGTATGGGAAGCAATGATTTATTTTTAAAAGGATATAAAAATGAAAATAGCTAATAAATGTGGTTCCATTATTACAGCCTGTGCTCTTCTTGTCGCACCGGCTTTAGCAGCCAAGGAAGTGACCTGGAAGGTTCCCACTTCTGTGCCGGAAGGCTCCTTTTTCTACAATAACTTTCTGCAACGTTTCAGCGACCATCTGAAGGTATACTCCGAAGGGGAAATAAAATTGAGAACCTTCGGTGCCGGTGTAGTGGTGCCGGCATTTCAGGTATATGAAGCGGTGCAGGATGGTATTGTTGAAGCAGGACATTCCACCCCTTCCTATTTGGTCAATCAGGATCCGACCAATGCCATATTTGCCGGTTTTCCCGGAGGTATGTCTCCCGAGGCAACCATTACCTGGCTTTATGAAGGCGGTGGACTGGAAAGTCTGCAGCAATATCGGCAGGAAACCATGGGACTGCATACCATGGTGGTAGGGTTGGGTACTTCCGAAATCCTGGCGCATGCCAATAAACCGATTCATGGTATTACCGATTTCGAGAATCTCAAGTACCGAACCTCCGGTGCCTGGGCCGGGGTATTAAAAAATCATCTCAACGGTGTCCCTACTGTTGTGCCGTCCGGTGAGATATATACACTGCTGCAACGAAAAGGGGTCGATGCGGTGGAATGGGCCACTCCGGGCTCGAATATTATGGAGGGGTTCCATGAGGTAGCGCCTTATATTATTACTCCCGGTATTCACCAGCCTACCTTTGTGTGGGAGTTCTTTGTGAAACAGGAAACCTGGGATGAGCTGTCTCCCGAATTACAGGGACGTATCGAAGATGCCGCCCGTCTGACGACGATGGAGTCTTATCTTCACTTTGCCCACGAAGATATGAAAGCCATGGACAAATATAAGGATTATGGCACTGAAGTCATCACTCTGGATCAGGATGTCATCGCGCAGATACGAGGCTATGGTCATCAATGGATGGAAGAGCGGGCCAGTGAACAGGCCGAGAAAGGAAATAAAAAAATGATGGGTATTCTCAAGGATTATCAGAATTATCAGGATCGTTGGTCGAGGAACTCATCCGTACTGGTAAGAGATTGAGTCTCTTACTTATAACCTCCTGACTCAGAATTAGGAACAGGCTGTCTATACAGCCTGCCCTGTATTTATTTTGAAATAATAGGGTTGTTTTGATAATGACAAGGTAAACCTTATGGTGTCACTTGTTAATGGGGTGAAAGTTTTGAATGCGTTATTTTTACGTCTCGATGGTATCTCCGGTTTATTGGCGAAGACCTCCATGGCTATGGTGCTGATGCTGGTTACTTCTATCCTGTATGAAGTGGTATCACGCTATGCGTTTGGTGCGCCGACATTATGGTCATTTGATATATCCTATATGTTAAATGGCGCTTTATTTTTATTGGCGAGTGGTTATTCACTCAAGGTAGAGGCTCATGTAAGAATTGATTTTCTTTCTTCCAGGCTCTCTTTGCGACGTCAACAGTTAATCAATCTGTTTTTTTACTTCTTCCTGATAGGGCCATCATTTTTCTTGCTGAGTTATGTGGCAGGAGAGAAAGCCATCAGTGCATGGATAACGGGTGAAGTGGAAAGTGTCAGTCCCTGGTCGCCTCAGGTCTGGCCTTTCTATGGTGCTATCGCCATCGGTTTGATGGCGTTTACCCTGCAGGTCTATATAGACGGTATCAGATATTTACAGGGGGACAAGATCCCCGGAGAGTCGGTTACCAAGGATGAGATGAGTCATGGCTGAGTTAATTCCATTGTGGATGTTTATCATCCTGTTTGTATTCGTGTTTCTCGGTATTCCCGTGGCGCTGTCATTGATAGTCACCTCGGTAATTTTTGGTTTTTTCACCTTTGGCGATCTGCTGTTTAGTCAGCTTTATGGCGCCATATTGCATACCGCATCAAACTTCACGCTGTCGTCCATTCCGTTGTTTATTTTAATGGGCGCCATCCTGGAGAAAACGGGTCTTGCGCTCCGGCTGTTTCAGGCATTGCAACTGTGGTTTGGTCGTCTACCCGGCGGTCTGGCGCTGTCTACCATAGTGATGTGTGCCATCTTTGCCGCCGCTTCGGGAGTGGTAGGCGCGGTGGAAATCGTCGTGGGCATGATGGCCCTGCCCGCCATGGCCAAATATAAATACAACAAGGGACTGATGGCGGGTACCGTCTGTGCCGGCGGTTCTCTCGGTACCATCATACCGCCTTCCATTGTGGTGGTGGTTTATGCCTCTATGGCCCAGTTGTCGATTGGGCAGTTGTTTGCGGCCAGTCTGATCCCCGGTGTGATGATGGTTGCTTTCTTCATGATCTATATGGTTGTCGCCTGTTATTTCAAGAAAGACCTGGGGCCGGCGGTGATACTGGAACAGGAAGTGGCATTGTCAGAAAAACTGCTGATTACTGCCAAGGCCATCTTGCCTCCCCTGCTGTTGATCAGCTCGGTACTGGGTTCTCTGCTACTGGGTATCGCATCACCGACAGAGGCGGCTGCGGTAGGCGCTGCCGGTGCGGCACTCATTGCCCTAGTTTTTCGTGAGTTGTCCTGGCCCAGTTTTATCGGTGCCCTGAAAACCACGATACAGATTACCGCCATGATCATGATGATTGTGGTTGGCGGAACCATGTTCACCAGTATCTTCGCGGTTTCCGGCGGCGGCTGGATGATAGTCGATATGATTAACAGCCTGGATATCGGTGTCTATCAGCTTACCTTTATACTGATGGCGGTAATCTTTCTGGCCGGTTTCGTGCTGGACTGGATCTCAATTGTGCTGATTTTTGTACCTATCTTCACGCCACTTATAAAAATGGCCGGCATAGATCCTATCTGGTTCGCGGTGATGTTTATGGTGGTGATACAGACTTCCTATCTGACTCCACCAATGGCACCTTCGATTTTTTATCTGAAGTCCATAGCACCGAATGATATGACATACAGGCACATGTACCAGGGGGTGATGCCCTTCGTTATCCTGCAGTTACTGGTCTTGTTGTCGGTGGTGGTATTTCCGATGGCGGCAACCTACCTGCCCAGCTTGATAACTAATTAAAATAATGGCGCCAGCAAGGCGCCATTTTCATGAGGGGTATACCTATATGCTGGCGATTTCTTCTTCGGTCAGGTGTCGCCACTGACCGGGCTCCAGGTTGTCATCCAGCCGGATATCTCCGATCTGAAGCCGGTGCAGGCTTTCAACGTGGTTGCCGACGGCGGCAAACATGCGCTTAACCTGATGGTATTTGCCTTCCTGTATGGTCAGCAGGACCCGGGTCGGGGTGATGGTTTCAAGGGTGGCGGGAAGCGTGGCCTTGTCTTCGCCATGGAGCATCACACCTTCGGCAAAACGTTGGGAGACATCGCTCGCCAGCGGCTCGGACAGGTCGACCTGGTAGACCTTATTGCAGGCTTTTTTGGGGGAGCGCAGGCGATGCGACCATTGGCCGTCATCGGTGAGCAGCAACAGACCCGTGGTATCCACATCCAGTCGGCCGGCACACTGCAGACCGCGACACAGTTCGGGTGGCAGCAGCCGCAGTACACAGGGATAGTTTTCATCCTGAGTGGCGCTGATGTAGCCGGCGGGCTTGTGTAACAGCAGGTAGCGTGCGGACGGCGCGCTCAGCAGTCGACCTTCGAGACGTACTTCCTGGTCGTTGATTTGCAGGTCGCTCTTTTTGACGACTATGCCATCGACGGTGACGTCACCCCGATGCAGGGCTTTTTTGGCTACAGAACGGGTCAGGCCGGTGCTTTCACATAAAAAACGATCGAGGCGCATTAAATTTCCAGTGTTGTCAGCAATCCTGTTGCTGCTGTTGATGTAGTAGGGCGACGATATCATCGGCCGCAACCAGAATGTGACGTCGCAGCAGGTCGCAGGCGGCGGCGATATCGCCACGGCGGCACAGTTCCAGCAGTTCCCGGTGCTCTGCCTCGGCTTTGTGTACGCCGGCGGCATGCAGTAAGTGAATCCGGATATAACGGTCGGACTGGGTGTTCAGCTGGGTGATCAGTGCCATGGTTTCCGGTTTTTCAGCGGCCTCGTAGAGGGCCCGGTGAAAGGCGAAGTTATGATCGCTCCAGTGATCAATCTGGCTTGAGGTATCCAGCAGATGATCCAGTTCAATTAACAGGGTTTCTGCGTTATCCAGCTGCTCCTTGGTCAATCTGGGAATGGCCGCCGCCAGGATGTGACATTCCAGCAACACCCGCAGCTCAAACAGTTCCAGGATCTTGGGGGCCGACAGCTCGGTGGCGTAGGCGCCCTTATGGGCTTCGAATTCCACCAGCCCTTCCGCTTCCAGGGTGAGCAGCGCCTCGCGCACCGGTATACGGCTGACATTGAACTCCTTTGCCAAGGCATCCTGGCGCAGGGCCGAACCGCCTTTTATTTCACCGCGCAGGATCTTGGTCCTGACGGCGTCGGCGACAAATTGCGTTCTGGTTTTGTGCATATCATTCCTGGCAAAGGTGTTGTTGGTGGGGCGGTGATTATGCTAGTTCGTCGGGTGTTGTTGCAGTGATGGCTTCATCATCGCCCTGCAGCAGCCATTCTCCGAGGATTTCCTTGACCTTGTCCAGCCCAGTACCTTTGAGTGAACTGAAGGCTTCAACCTGGATATCGCCACCGAATACGGTGACCGCTTCGCGTACCTTGAGGACCTCGGCCTTGCGGGCGCCGGACTTGAGCTTGTCACATTTGGTCAGCAGCGCCAGCACCGGCAGCTTGCTTTCGCAGGCCCACTGCAGCAACTGCTGATCGATGTCCTTGAGCGGATGACGAATGTCCATCAGCACCACCAGACCCTTGAGGCTGTCGCGTTTCTGCAGGTATTCCGACAGGGCCTCCTGCCACTTCAGCTTCATTTCTTCCGGCACCTTGGCATAGCCATAGCCGGGCAGGTCGATAAGCCGCTTGCCTTCACTCAATTCAAAGACGTTGATGAGCTGGGTTCGACCAGGGGTTTTACTGGTTCTTGCTAGACTTTTCTGCTGTGTTATTGTGTTCAAAGCAGATGATTTGCCAGCATTTGACCTTCCTGCAAACGCAATCTCTATTCCGGTGTCTTCCGGCATATGTTTGATATTGGGCGCGCTGGTGATAAAGCGGGCGACTTGAAAATTTATCTGCTTGCTATTCAATGTTAAATCCCCGTGGTTCTGAACCAGCCTTGCTTACTTTCTCGCAAATTTGTGTAAAATGGTGCCGTTTTCTAAGTCGCATTGTAACATGCCCCATCAGGTATGTGATCTGGAAGCTATTACAACGAGAAGTCGGAACATCATGAAAAAAATTGTCTTCACGCTAGCCTTAATGCTCGGAGTCGTCGGTGTAGCACAGGCTCAGGGCGATGCCGAAGCCGGCAAAGCCAAGGCCGCTACCTGCGTCGCCTGTCATGGTGCTGATGGTAACAGCCCTACCGACATGTATCCCAAGCTGGCTGGCCAGCATGCCAGCTATCTGGAAAAACAGTTAGTCGAATTTAAGTCCGCCGCCAGCGGTGGTGCTGGTCGTAGTAATGCCATCATGGCCGGTATGGTGATGCCCCTGTCCGAACAGGACATGGCTGATCTGGCTGCCTATTTTGCCAGCGAATCCGTCACGCCAGTTGCCGTATCGGAAGACGTGATCGAACAGGGGGCCGCCTTGTATCAGGGAGGTGACATAGAGCGCGGCATTACCGCCTGTATCGCTTGCCATGGTCCCCGTGGCGAAGGCTTGGAATCAGCCAAGTTCCCGCGTATTTCCGGTCAGCATCCGGCCTATGTGGCTGCTCAGCTGAAGGCATTCCGTGCCGGTGAGCGGGATAATGACCCCAACGGCATGATGCGCGATATCGCCAAAAAACTGACCGATCAGGATATCGAAATCCTGTCTCAGTATGTAGTTGGTTTACGCTAACACCGAAGGGGGCATATGCCCCCTTGTTTCCTGGTTTGCCCATGCAATGTCAGTCTAGCTACTTGTTGTGTCCCCTCTGCGATCATTCCGGAACTTCCCCTTTCTGGCAGGACAAAACCCGAGATTATTACCGTTGCGACCGCTGCCGGCTGATTTTTGTCGATCCCGCTCAACGGCTGGATGCGAATGCGGAAAAAGCCGTTTACGATATCCATCAGAATGATCCCGGCGATCCCGGCTATCGGCGTTTTCTGGCACGCCTGGCCGAGCCGTTGACGGCCCGGCTGGCGGCAGGCAGCCGGGGCCTGGATTTTGGCTGTGGCCCGGGTCCGGCACTGGCCCAGATGATGGGGGAGGTTGGTTTCTCCACCCGGACCTATGATCCCTATTATGCACCTTATTCCGAGCACCTGGAGCAGACCTATGATTTTGTCACCTGCACCGAGGCGATCGAGCATTTTTATCAACCGGGCAAAGAATGGCAGCGCCTGCTGGGCTTGCTCAAGCCCGGTGGCTGGCTTGGACTGATGACCAAGCTGGCCTTGGGCAAAGATGCCTTTGCCAACTGGCACTACAAACAGGACCCCACCCACGTCAGTTTTTTCAGCCGGGAAACCTTCCACTGGCTGGCGGCGCGGGATGGGCTGAGCATCGTCATCATTGGTGCCGATGTGATATTACTGCAAAAACCGGAGTCCGTATGACACGTATCAAGAAGACCCGTACCCCGGGTCAAATCGGTTCCCGCAAGGAAAGTCGCGAAAGTGCCGATCAAAGCAGGGAGCGCAAGCGCAAGGCCAAACGCAAGGGCCTGGCCCCCGGTTCCCGTCATAATACGGAATCGGGTTCTGGCCAGGGCGGCGGTGCCAAGGCTGCCCAGGATCCCCGTCTGGGCTCCAAAAAACCGATTGCCCTGATCAAGGGTGAACAGCCAGCAGCGGTAGCCCAGCAAGCCAGGCCCAAGGCCGAGAAAGTAACGGTGCCGGCGCTCGAGCTGACCCCCGAGCAGGAACTGGAGCAGCTGGAAAACAACGAGCGACTCAACGCGCTGCTGGATCGAGTAGAGGCCGGCGACAAGCTGAACAAGGACGACACCCTCTGGCTGGACAAGACCCTGGCCCGCCATCAGCAGCTGTTGGAGCAACTGGGCCTGCTGGACGAAGACGACACGGAAGCCGGGGATGAGCCCGATGATCTGTGGAACCGTTTTATGGACGCAGAGTTTGATCCTGCTCAATACCAGGAGAAAAAAGACAAGTCATGATCTCCCCCTGGCTAATCGCCGCCCTCATGGGCGGCGTTATTATCGTAGGCCTGGCCGGCTATGCCGGCGTCCTGTTGGCCCGGCTAAAACAACAACAGCAGCGTCGCGAACAGGCGATTGCCCGGCGCAACGCCCGTATTCTCGACAGCATACGGGTGATTGCCGCTGCGGTGCGGGATGAGCAGTGCAATCCGTCCGAGGGGGCGATACGCCTGACCAACCTGCTCGATACCCTGCAGTTTCGTCAGCCGAGAGACTTTACCAGCGAGTATCCCGGCCTCTATGGTCTGTACGACAAGGTAAAGCATATGCCGACCCACGAGGCCCGCAAGCAATACAAGCGCAATGAAATCATGCGTATGGACCTGGACCGGGCCGGTTTTGAACATGAATTGGAAGGGCAGATAAAGACAGAGGTAGCACTGCTGGCGACCCTGGAGCTGTCCGACCGATAAGCTATCGGAGACGGACATGTCGCTACAGATTGAATGGGACCAGGGGTTAATCGAAAAATACAACTACTCGGGTCCCAGATACACCTCCTACCCGACGGCGCTTGAATTCAACGAATCCTTTGGCATGGCGGAATTCGGTGCTGCCGTCGGTCGCTACCCGGATCGGCCACTATCCCTCTATGTGCATATCCCGTTCTGCCACAAGCTCTGTTATTACTGCGGCTGCAATAAGGTCATCACCCGTCACCAGGGCAAGGCCGACACCTATCTGGATTTTCTCGAACGGGAAATAGAAACCCTGGCGCCCCGCTTTGCCGGCCGCACCGTGACTCAGTTGCACTGGGGCGGCGGTACGCCCACCTTCCTTAGCGAGCCACAGATCCGCCGCCTGACTGGCCTGCTGCGCAGCCACTTCCACTTTGCCGAACAGGGCGAGTTCAGTATCGAGATCGACCCGCGGGAAATCGAACTGGATGTGCTGGCGCTGCTCAGGCGGGAAGGCTTCAACCGCATCAGCCTGGGGGTACAGGACTTCAACAAGGAGGTGCAGCAGGTCGTCAATCGGGAGCAGGATAACGACTTTATCAAGGCGCTGGTGCTGCGCGCCCGGGAGCTGGGTTTTGTATCCACCAACCTGGATCTGATCTACGGCCTACCGCTGCAGACGCCGGAAAGCTTTCACCATACCCTGGAGCAGATAGTGGCCCTGTCACCGGACAGGCTATCGGTGTTCAACTATGCCCATTTGCCCGGTCGCTTCCCGGCCCAGCGCAAGCTGAATGAGGCGGACATACCCAAGCCGGCCCGGAAGCTGGCCATGTTGCAGGATACCATCGGCTACCTGACCGCCGAGGGGTACCAGTTTATCGGCATGGATCATTTCGCCAAGCCGGACGACAGCCTGGCGGTGGCCCAGCGCCAGGGCCAGCTGCACCGTAATTTCCAAGGCTATACCACCCAGGGTGACTGTGATCTGCTGGGGCTGGGGGTGTCGGCGATCAGCATGATCGGCGATGCCTATTCCCAGAACCATAAAGATCTCAAGCGTTACTACGGGCAACTGGACAAACTGGGCCATGCCCAGTGGCAGGGTTATGCCCTGAACCAGGATGACTGCCTGCGCCGGGATCTGATCAAGACCCTGATCTGTAACTTCGAACTGGATTTTGCCCCGCTGGAGCAGGCTTACAACATCAACTTTGCCGACTACTTCGCCGAAGATATCCGCCTGATGCAGACCTTTGTCGACGACGGCCTGGTGGAGCTTTCCGCCGATCGCCTCTCGGTCCCGCCCAGGGGACGGCTGTTGATCCGCAATATCTGCATGTGCTTCGACGTACATCTGCGTCGCCCGGCCCGGTTGCAGCAGTTCTCAAGGGTGATTTAATACCTCACTAAAAACGCGTAGAGGGGCATGGGCCCTATGCCTGCCCCTGGCTTCCAGAGGAGGCACGGACGATCAGCTGTGGGCGGGGGCCTCTAACGATGGTGCGCTTTCCTTTACCGTTGATGTGTTCCAGCAGCAGTGCGATGGCCTGGGCGGAGATATCTTCCAGGTGCAAATTCACGGCCGTCAGCGGCGGCTGGCATTGCTGTGCCCGTAGGCCATCGTAGCGGGTGACCACCCTGACGTCTTCCGGTATCCGCCGGCCGGCCTGCCGCAGGGCCCTGACGGCACCGACGGCAAAGGCATCCACCGGGGCGCAGATGGCGTCCAGATCTGGATGGCTGGCCATCAGTTGGCGGCAGGCCTCGGCTCCCGCGGCTTCGCCCCCGGCTTCGTCGGCCTTGGCAATCAGGCAAGGCATGCCCCGGGCAGAGGTGAACTCCCGGTAGGCCTGTTCTACGTCCACATAGGAGTGGCGGCGTTGCTCGCCGATCAGCAGGGCTATCTGCCTGGCCCCCTGTTCCGCCAGATGATCAAGCAACAGCAGCCCGGTTTCCCCGGCCTGCAGATCGATATAGGGCAGGGTGGTGTCTGCCTCCGGCTGACGGCCGATGGACACTATACCGATACCGCGACGTTGCAGTTGGGCTATCTGTGTATCCTGAGCCGACGGCTCTATGATAATGGCGCCGTCTATATCCAGCTCGTCCAGTAGCCTCCTGGCTTCCTCCAGGGGCGGTACCAGCACCAGCGCCAGCCCCTGTTTCAGGGCCGCTTCCGCCGCCGTAGCGGCAATCTCCATCATAAAACCCAGGCGGGAGGCGCCGCCGGCCACGGCAAAAGGCATGGAGGAGAGCAGAGCGATGGAATTGGTGCGGCCGGTGCGCAGCCGCTGGGCCCGTAAATTGGGCCTGTATCCAAGCAGCTTGGCGACCTCCTTGACCCTGGCCCGGGTCTGGGGATCTACCTGTCCCCGGTCGTTGAGGGCATGGGATACCGTGGTACGGGACACGCCCGCCGCTTCGGCGACATCGGCAATGGTAAGGCGACGTAAACCGTTGTGCTTGGCTGAACTCATAACTTCCCTGGGCGCTGATAGCAGAACCAGTCGAGTATACAGGAGCCCAGGCCCTCAGCCAAATCGATTTAGGTTGGCATGTAAGCCCGATTAAATTCGGGCTGTTTTCCGATTGACAAGCTGACAAACCCAGATTACGGTTTAACCAAATCGATTTGGGTTTGCAATATATAACTCCGAAATCGATTTTATCTGGACCTTTTCCTTGGGTTGGGCGATCCGTATAGCCAAGATTACCTGCGGATCGTTTTCGCCCACTACCCAAATCGATTTGGGTTTGGTTCATGATGATAAGGACCCGGTATTTACCGCCACTTAGCAAGGTATTGCTTTAAGGAGATTATCATGTTGAAAGAACACAAGGACGTCACCGCCCCGGTAGACGAAAAGCTGCCGCTGAAGACGCTGCTGGCGTTTGGACTGCAGCATGTACTGGTGATGGCGGCTTCCCCCATCGCCTCCGTATTCCTGATGGCCACGGCCCTGAACTTCCCTTCCGAACTCACCATTAACCTGCTGAGCGCCACCTTCATCATCTGCGGCATAGGTACCCTGCTGCAGTCGGTCGGCTTCAAGGGATTCGGCGCCCGCCTGCCCTTTATCATGCTGCCGGGCGGCGCACCCGTCATCCTCTTTATCCTGATCGCTCAACAGACCGATGTAGCCACCGCTTCGGGGGCTGTGATACTGACGGCGCTCTTCTATTTCTTGGTATTGCCCGTCTTCAAGAAGTTCCTGCGCTTTTTTCCCTCTGTGGTGGTGGGCACCATGCTGTTGCTGGTGGCCGTCAACCTGGTGAAGATCTCCGGTTTCCTCATCGTGGGCAAGGCCGGCTCGGCGGATTATGCCAACCCTACGCATCTCTTGCTGGCTTTCGCCACCATCGCGTTTACCGTGCTGTTCGCCCGCCTGCTCAAAGGCATGTGGAGCCAGCTGGCCATCCTTCTCGGCCTACTGGGGGGGACTCTGGTGGCAATGGTTCTGGGCGCTTTTCATTTCGAGCACCTGTCGCTGTTCCCCCTGTTCAGCCTG
Source organism: Zobellella maritima (assembly GCF_003075035.1). GTDB lineage: Bacteria > Pseudomonadota > Gammaproteobacteria > Enterobacterales > Aeromonadaceae > Oceanimonas > Oceanimonas maritima. The sequence goes on from NZ_QCZE01000002.1 coordinate 65,836, forward strand.
CCGTCGCTGATGCCCTTCGGGATGCCCAAATTTGACCTCTTCGCGGCCCTGCCGCTAATGATCTTCTGCGTCATCTCCATGGTGGAGGCCACGGGCCAGACTATCGCCATCGGTGAGGTGGTGGACAAGAAACTCGATACCGAAAACGACGTCGCCAAGACCATCAGGGGGGATGCCGCCGTTTCCCTGTTGGGGGGGCTGTTCGGAACCTCGCTGATCATCACCAGTGGCGAGAACATCGGTGTGGTGCGGGCCACCGGTATCCGCTCCCGCTATGTCACCCTGATGTCCGGCCTGATGTTGATAGCCTTTGCCCTGCTCGCGCCCCTGGCCCGGGTGATTCATGGCGTGCCCGAGGCCGTGGTTGGCGGCACCGGCTTGGTGGTGTTCGCCATCGTCGGCACCATGGGCATCGACATGCTGCGGCGTGTCGATCTGCGTCATCACGCCAACATGTATGTGGTGGCCGTGGCTCTGGCGGTGGGACTCTTCCCGATACTGGTGCCGGGGGTGTACAGCCAGTTCCCCGCCGGGCTGGCTTCCTTCTTGGGTAACGGCGTGGCCATGGGGGCCATCACCGCCGCCCTGATGAACGCCCTCTTTCATTGCCTGGGCAAGAAAGCGGCCCAGGCTCCGGTGACCGAGGAAAAGCCTGAGTTACAGAGCCAATAACCCATGAGTGGGGCAATTACGTTCTGCCCCCAGTTTGACACAAGGATCAATATGAACAGTCAACTCAGTCCCCAACAGTTCGACAATCAGGCTCAGCTCCTGGCTCCCGACTGGTTACTGCTGCCGGAAGGACCGGCACGGGAGCAGGCCATTCTGGTGGACGGCGATAAATTTGCCGCCGTCGGCCCCCTGACCCAGCTGCAGGACAAGTACCCCGGCCTGCCATTGACCCGGCTCCCCGGCAAGTTGCTGATGCCCGGTTTTGTCGATACTCATCATCACCTGACCCAGGCCTTCGGCAAGGCCCTGGTATTCGGGGAGCCTTCGGAAATCTTTCGTCGGGTCTGGGTGCCGATGGAAGCCACTCTGAACCCGGATAGCCTCTACCTTACCGCCAAGCTGGCAGCCCTGGAGGCCCTACGTGGCGGTTTTACCACCGTCTGCGATGCGGGTACCCGGGCAAGCCAAGGTCTGGACGCCATCGCCCGGGCGACCATTGAGGCGGGCATCCGCTGCGTGTTGGGCCAAGTATGTAACGATAAACGGGGTCCGGAGCAGCTGGACAGGGCGCGGCTGATGGGCCAGGCCGAGCGGCACATAGCCGCCTGGGAAGGGCATGAACTGGTGGTGCCTTCCCTGGCGATTCCCATTCCGGAGATCGCCACGGATCCCATGCTGCATGCAGTTTCCTCGCTTTGTGCCGAGGCCGGCATTGTGTTCCAGACCCATGTCAACGAGCATCTGGTTGCGGTTGAGCGCTCCCTGGAACAGCGTGGCCTGAGACCGGTGGAGCACCTCTACCGGGTGGGCGCCCTCGGCCCCCAGGCCCTGCTGGCCCACGCCACCTTGCTCACACCCACTGAGCTTAAGATGGTCAAGGACACAGACGCCGCTGTCAGTTACAACCCGGTGGCCAGCGCCTGGAAGGGCAACGCCGTGGCCCAGGCTCAGCTGATGGACACCCTGGGTATTCGTCTCGGTCTAGGTACGGACGGCACCCGCAGTGACGGCTTCCGGCTGCTGGATTACGCTGAGGCGGCCCAGCGTTTCGCCTTCGGGCTGGCGGTGGGGGATTCTTCCTGCGGTGGCGGTTGGCCTTGGCTGGAGCAGGCGACCCAAGGCGGGGCCGGTGTGTTGGGTCTGGCTACGGGGGTGATAGCCGAGGGCAATGCTGCCGATTTCCTGCTGGTGGAGTTGGAAGTGCCTGAGATGCTGCCCTCCTGGGATCTGTCCTGGGAATTGGTACGTCTGGCTAACCGGGATCAGATCCAGGGCGTTTTTGTCGCCGGACGGCTGAGGCTATGGCAAGGCTGGCCCCTGGACTGGGATGCCAGGGCACTGATGCGGGAAGTCAGTGTGCTGGCCAAGGCGGCCGTGGATCAGGCCCCAATCCAGAAGATCCACGCCTTCTCTTCCCAGCACCGGAGCGAGCTCTGGGAGCTGCCGACCCCGCCTTGCTGCACGATGACGGAAAGTACGCATGAATCCTGACACCTTTATCTGGGTCGCTTTGGCGGTAGCGGGGGGCGCTTTTATCCAGGGTACTACCGGCATGGGCTTTGCCTTGGTAGTGGCGCCCGTGCTGGGACTGCTGGCGCCATCGTTGCTGCCGATTAGTCTGCTGTTGTTGATGCTGCCGCTCAACGCACTGGTCGCCTGGCGGGAGCGGCACGCCATCGATATGTTGGGCACTAAATGGATATCTCTCGGCCGGGTATTGGGGACTTTTGGCGGGCTCTGGGTGCTGGTTGTATTGCCCCTGAGTCAGCTCAATATCCTGATCGGTGTTTCCACCATTGCCGCCTCCCTGGTCAGCTGGTTGGCACCGGCCTTCTCTCCGGGCCGCAAGGCCTTTGTTTCCACCGGCGTGATCACAGGCATTACCGAGACCGCTACCGGTATCGGCGGGCCGCCCTTGGCCCTGGTCTATCAGCATATGCCGGTGGCGACCCTGCGTGCCTCTGTGGCTCTGTGCTTTCTTATTGGTGAACTGGTGTCATTGCTGGTGTTGGCGGCCAGCGGTCACCTGCACGGTGAGCTTCTATTACCGGTGTGCTGGATGCTGCCGGCCTTGGCGGCTGGCCTGATCCTGAGCCAGCTGGTACACAAGACGGTCAACGCCCGTTTCCTGCGTCAGTTTGTGCTGGTGTTTGCCTTGGGTTCGGGCATCTTGGTGTTGCTGCAATAACCTGGATAGGCTGATCGTACCCAGTCGGGCACGATCAGCCTATCCAGAGTCAGAGCTAAAAGGTGTCCTGCTGCTATTGCCGTTCGGCGCTGGCCGTCAGCAGCGTGGCTTTTTCCTCGGCGCTGATAAAGGCCATGGCCAGGGCGTTTTCCTGGCACTGGCGGGTCTGGGCGGCGGTCAGCCCGGCCTTGACGGCAGCAACCTGGTACTCATGGCGCAGCTCTATACCTTCCACCGCCGGATCGTCGGTATTCAGGCAGACCGCAATACCGTGTTCCAGAAAACGGTGAATGGGGTGGGAGCCCAGCTCGGTCACCGTGCTGGTCTGCAGGTTGGAGGTCAGGCAGGATTCGATGCCGATGCGCTGCTCGGCCAAGTGGCTCAGCAGGGCGGGATCCTGCACGGCGTTGACCCCGTGGCCGATACGTTCGGCGCCCAGCTCTCTAATTGCCTGCCAGATGCTGGCGGCGCCGGCGGCTTCGCCCGCATGGACTGTGATACGCAAGCCCGCATCGCGTACCCGTTTGAAGTGCTCGTTAAACAGTTCACCGGGAAAGCCCAGCTCGTCGCCGGCCAGGTCCATCGCCACCAGCTTGTCTTTGTGGGCCAGGCAGGCAGCCAGCTCCCGCTCGCAGGCATCCTGACCGAAGGTGCGGCTCATGATGCCGATCAGCTTGACCGGTATGCCGAAATCCCGACTGCCGGCGGCCACGCCGTCGATCACTGCCTCCACCACTCCCTGGGGATCAAGGCCGTGAGTCATGGCCATATAGGCCGGGCTGAATCTGAGCTCGGCATAATCGATGCCGGCGGCCTGCAGGTCTTCGACATTTTCAAAGGCGACCCGGCGGCAAGCGTCGTAGTCGCCCAGCACCTTGACACCCCAGTCCAGCTTGCTGAGGAAAGACACCAGATCCGGGGCATTGTCCATGACCTGTACGTGCGGCCTGAGCCCTGCCAGATCGGTGGCCGGCAGCATCATGTCAAAGGTGCGGCCCAGCTCCAGTATGGTGGAAGCCCTGATGTTACCGTCCAGGTGGCGATGCAGATCGAGCAGGGGCAGGCTTGGGTCTATCATGGTTTTTCCCTTTATCATTGCGGTCTGCGCTATATGTTAGTCTTCGACCAGGCTGTCGTCACCATGCAATTCCTTTAACTTGCGGGTCAGGGTATTACGCCCCCAGCCCAATAGACGGGCGGCTTCCTGCTTGTGACCCTGGCTGTGTGACAGGGCGCAATCCAGCAGGATACGTTCAAATTCCGGCTGCAGCTCCGACAGCAACTCCTGCTGTCCCCTGGCCAGTGCCTGCTCGGTCCAGTCTTTCAGGGCCTGGCGCCAGTCATGGTCGCCCCCTTCCCGGTCTTTTTCCCGCTCCTTCTGCATCAGTTCGGGGGGCAGGTCGGCGATCAGCACCTCCTGGCCCGATGCCATTACCGTCAGCCAGCGGCAGACATTTTCCAGCTGACGCACATTGCCCGGCCAGGACAGGGTCTGCAGATAGGCCTGGGTATCCGGATGCAGACTCTTGGCCTCTACCGACAGCTCCTTGGCCGCCCGGGCCAGGAAATGCCGTGCCAGCTTGGGGATATCTTCCCGCCTGTCCTTCAACGCCGGCATATGTACCCGGATCACGTTCAGGCGGTGGAACAGATCTTCCCGGAAATCCCCTTCCTCCACCTTCTGTTCCAGGTCCTGGTGGGTAGCGGCGATGATGCGCACATCCACCTTGATCGGCTGGTGGCCGCCGACCCGGTAAAACTGGCCGTCTGCCAGCACCCGCAGCAGCCGGGTCTGGATATCGAGGGGCATATCGCCAATTTCATCGAGGAACAGGGTGCCGCCGTCGGCCTGCTCGAAGCGGCCCTGGCGCACGCTGTTGGCGCCGGTAAAGGCGCCTTTTTCATGGCCGAACAGCTCAGACTCGATCAAGTCTTTTGGAATGGCCGCCATATTGAGGGCGATAAACGGATTGCGCGCTCGCGGGCTGTGTTTGTGCAGGGCGTGGGCAACCAGCTCCTTGCCGGTCCCGCTCTGGCCGTTGATCAGCACCGAAATGGAGGAACGTGCCAGCCGACCAATAGCCCGGAACACCTCCTGCATGGCCTGGGCCTCGCCGATGATCTCCGGGGCATTGACGGCCTCCGGTTCGCTGGCCCTGCCCTTGGACTTGCTTTCCTTGAGATGGGCCACGGCCCGCTGCACCAGGGCAACCGCCTCATCGATATCGAAGGGCTTGGGCAGATACTCGAAGGCGCCTTGTTGATAGGCGCTGACCGCGCTATCCAGATCCGAGTGGGCAGTCATGATGATGATCGGCAGCTGGGGGGCCTGGTCGTGGATGGCGTTGAGCAGCGCCAGGCCATCCATGCCACCCATGCGGATATCGGAGATCACCACGCTGGGCTTGCCCTGGGGCAGAGCCGTCAGCACGCTCTCGCCATCTTCAAAACTGCGGCAGCGGAAGCCGGCCTGTCCCAAGGCCCGCTCCAGTACCCAACGGATTGAGCTGTCGTCGTCCACTATCCATACCAGTTCAGCCATAAGCCCTCCTATCGTCGTAGCGGCAGATAGATAATAAATTCGGTGTGTCCCGGCCGGCTCTGGCATTCGATGCGGCCCTGATGCTGGTGGATCAGGTCCTGGGCAATTGACAGGCCGAGGCCGGTGCCTCCCTCCCGTCCGGTGACCATGGGGTAGAAGAGGGTATCCCGCAGTTGCTCGGGAATACCCGGACCATCGTCGATAATGCGAATTTCCGCGGCCAGTCGGTAGCGGCGGCCCTGCAGCATCACCTGGAAGGCGGTTCGGGTGCGGATATGGATCTGCCCCCGCCCGGCCAGGGCTTCGACCGCGTTGCGTACAATGTTGAGTATGGCCTGCTGCAACTGTTCGGGATCCATCTCGAAGTCGGGGATGCTGGGGTCGTAGTCGCGGCCGATACGGATTTCCTGGGGGATCTCCATGACTACCAGCTGTCGAACCTGTTCCAGCACCGAATGCAGGTTGGTGACCTGGCGCAGCCCCGGTCGTTGGGGGCCCAGCAGCCTGTCGACCAGGTTTCGCAGTCGGTCGGCCTGGGCGATGATCAGTTGGGTGAATTCTTTCAGTTCTTCCTGGGCCAGTTCCCGTTCAAGCAGCTGGGCCGCACCGCGCAGGCCACCCAGCGGATTCTTGATTTCATGGGCCAGGCCGCGCACCAGCTCCCGTGCCGCCTGCTGCTGGGCTCGCTGCTGCAGTTCCTGAGTGATTTTCTTTTGCTGATCAATCAGGCGCAGTTCGATCAGGGCCAGGGTACTGCCTTCGAGAATAAACGGCGAGACGGTCACATCGACCCAGCGGGGCGCACCATCGATCACCAGTTGCACTTCGCTGTCGGTAAAGCCCTGCTCGGTCTCGATGCAGCGTTTGATACGCCGGATATCCAGGGAGATATCCTCGACCAGCTGGTCGAGACAGGCTTCCTGCAGGCGCCGCTGGCTCAGGGTCAACAGCTGCTCGGCGGCGGTATTGGCATAACAGACCAACAGGCCGCCATCGACCACCAGTACGGCGGTCAGCAGGTTGTCAATAATCGCTTTGGTGGTGATTTGGGATTCCGGCACCCTTGTCCCCTCAATGGTATCTGCACCAATATGGTGCATTCATTCTAACCGGCCCGGACGCTGTCTGCAGCCTTATGGTGCGGCCTGACTGGCCTGGCCGACCCGAGCCCTGCGTAGGTAGAAGGTTATGGTAGAGGATTCTGCAAGAAACTTGCCGTTTTTATCTAACAGCTTGAAAAAAGCCTGATATTGCTCACTCGCCAGGTTTTCCAGGGTCAGTCGAGGGCTGTTACTGACCCGGGCGGCGGCCTGCCCATCGAGCCACAGTTCCAGTTGATAGTATTCCGGCAACGGATCGAGGGCGGCAGACAGGCTGACATTGCCCTGCTGGCTGCAGAGGGTGTCGCCATCCCTGGGGCTGTTGAAGGTAACCCGATAGTTGGTAATGGGCAGGGGCGGGGCTGCGGCCATGGGTGAGGAGCCGACGGCTATGCCTGCCGCTTGCTGGTGGTCCGAGGCCCTCTCGGTGTGCGGATGGGGGACATCGGAAAGGTGACTGACCCCGCTGTCATCTACCCGCTGGGACAGGGTGTCAGCCGCTGCCGGCAGGCTCAGCAGCAGGGATAACAGGCAGTATTTCATCATAGCCCCAAGGGCGTGATCATCTTTTAATCATAGTGAAGGCCATCGGCGGGATAAATAAATCTTGTAGATATAGTTAGCATTAATATAATTAGCATGCTAACTATATTGGAGCCACTATGAACACATTGGGAATGACCCTGGCCTACATAGTACGCCAGTGGCGCTGGGTGAATGATGAGCGGCTCAAACCACTGGGTCTGACCCAAAGTCGCTGGATCACCCTCTATCACCTGAAAGTGAAAGATGGCGTGCTGCAGACTCACTTGGCCCGTTGTGTCGGGGTAGAGAATCCGACCCTGGTGCGTACCCTGGACGGCCTGGAAGCGGCGGGCCTTATCGAGCGCCGACCCTGTGCCGATGACAGGCGTGCCAAGACAGTGCACCTCACCGAGCAGGCCACGCCCCTGCTGGTGCAGATGGAGACAGTACTGGATGACAGTCGGCAGCAGATACTGGACGGCCTGAGCGAACAGGATCTGCAGCATTTCTGTCGGGTGATGGATCAGATAAAGAATAATCTGCAGCATATGAGCGGTCATTCCCCCCTATCGAGTTGAGGCGATCATGACTCCCGAACAAAGCTTCAGTCATTGGGTCAGGGGGGCGCTGCTCGTCTTCCTGCTGCTCTTTGCCTATTTTATTCTCGCCGACAACTATATGCCGATGACGCCCCAGGCTCAGGTTCAGCGTTATGTGGTGCCGGTTGCATCCCGTGTGGCCGGCCAGGTGAGCCGGGTTTACGTAGAAAACAATCAGCATGTCGAGGCGGGCACCCTGCTGTTTGAACTGGATGACAGTGACTATCGGTTGGCCGAACAGCAGGCCGAGCTGGCACTGGCGCTGGCCAGGGTGGAGCAGCGACGGTTGCAGGCGGCCCGCCAGGCCGCCGCAGCGACCCTGCAGCAGGAACGCATCCAGGCCGATGAGTTGTCGCGTGAGGCCGGGAGGATCGGCCGTCTGCACCAGCAGGGACATATGTCGGTGCAGCAGCGGGAACAGGCGGCCAGCCATGCGGAGCAGGCGCAGAGCCGGCTGCGGGCCATCGCCGCCCGGCTGAACGAGACGGAGCAGGCGGTCAAGGCGGGCGAGGTGCGGTTGCAGCAGGCTGAGAATACCCTCAGCCAGGCCCGGCTGGCCTTGTCGCGCACCCGGGTGCGGGCCGAGTTGTCCGGGAAGATCGGCAATCTGCAGCTGCAGGAGGGTACCTATACCCAGGTTGGCCAGCCATTGCTGGCGCTGGTATCGGACCAGGCCTGGGTGACGGCGGATCTGCGGGAGAAAAGCCTGCGTCATGTCACCGGGGGCACGCCGGTCGAGATCATCTTCGATGCTCTGCCCGGGCAGATCTTCAGCGGACAGGTCAGCGACATCGACAGCGGGGTGCGTGACGGTCAGCAATTGGCCGATGGCCGGCTGGCCCAACCGGCCAACACGGATCGCTGGGTGCGTGACGCCCAGCGGTTGCGCGCCCATATCCGCCTGGATCAGGACTGGCCGCCACTGGCCACCGGCGCCAAGGCCACGGTGCAGTTGTATCCCAGTGATAACCCGTTGTTGCGTGGCCTGGGCAGGATGCAGGCCCGGCTGGTCAGCCAACTACGCTATCTATATTAGGTGACGGCATGGCGCTGAGTGAAGACCGGTTGCGCCTCTGCCTGCGGGTTGCCATCGGCAGTACCGCCGGTATGGTGCTGGCCAAGGTGATGAACTGGAACTTCGGGGTGTTCTTTACCGTCTATCCCATGTTGCTGCTGGGCATGGTGCCGGTGCTCAACCATTCGGTGGCGCTGCAGTTTATTGCCTCGTCCCTGCTCACCTCCCTGGAGGTCATGATCCTGCCCGGGCTGCTGAGCCACTGGCCGCCGGCCTATACGGTGGTAGTGTTCGTGCTGTTTCTGGGGCGCTTCTTTTTAATGGCCAGGGGGCCGCTGATGTTGTTCGGGGCCACGGGTTGCGTCAGCCTCAGTATCATGCTGCATTTTGCCAGCTATCCTCAGTTTGACTTGACGGATATGGCGATGAGCAACATCACCGCCTCGGTGCTGTCGGTGGGGGTCGCCTATCTGCTCTATGCCCTGTTGCCCAATAGCTCTCCTCTCCAGGTGCGGGCCTTGCCTGAGAAGGGGGCCAGCCTGATCCGTCACCAGACACTGCTGGGGGCGATAGTGGCGACCCTGAGTTTTGTGGTGTTCCAGACAATGGATCTGGTGGATTCGCTGTCGGCTCAGGTGGCCACTGTGCTTATCCTGTTTCCCATGAGTTTCAGCGGCGCGGTCCAGTCTGGCAGGCAGCGCTGTATGGGAACTCTGCTGGGGTGTGGCTTGGGCATGCTGTTCCAGCTGCTGCTCTATGACCATTATCATAACCTGTTGTTGCTGGTACCGGCGTTCTGGATATGCGCCATGCTGTTTGCCCGTATGCATGCCAGAGAGGGGCTGCCTGGTGTCGGCTTTGCGGGACTGACCACCATAGGCATTCTGTTTGGCCAGTATGTCACGCCGGAGCACGATCTGGTTTACAGCGCCCTCTACCGGATGAGCTCGATGACGGTGGCCATACTGCTGACTCTGTGCTGTGTCTATCTGGTGCACAAGCTGCTGAATGTCTTTCCCGCCACCAGGCTCTTTGAGCCGTAAGCGGAAAGCGTGAAACTGGAAGTAAAAACAAAAAGGCCCGGGATGACCCGGGCCTTTCATTTCTGGCTTCCAGCTTATTGCTTCAAGCTTAAACTGAGTAGTACAGGTCAAACTCCAGCGGGTGGGTGGTCATGTTGATCAGCTCGGCTTCCTTACGCTTGTACTTGATGTAAGAGTCGATGAAATCGTCGCTGAACACGCCGCCACGGGTCAGGAACTCGCGATCCTTGTCCAGTGAGTCCAGGGCGTTGTCCAGCGAGGTGGCCACGGTCGGGATCTCGGCGGCTTCTTCGGCCGGCAGGTCGTACAGATCCTTGTCCATGGCGTCGCCCGGGTGGATCTTGTTCTGGATACCGTCCAGGCCGGCCATCAGCAGGGCGGCGAAACACAGGTAGGGGTTGGCTGCCGGATCCGGGAAGCGGGTCTCGATCCGACGGGCCTTGGGTGAACCTACCAGCGGGATACGGATGGAGGCGGAGCGGTTACGGGCAGAGTAGGCCAGCATCACCGGGGCTTCGAAGCCGGGCACCAGACGCTTGTAAGAGTTGGTGGACGGGTTGGTGATGGCGTTCAGGGCGCGAGCATGCTTGATGATACCGCCGATATAGAACAGCGCCATTTCGGACAGGCCGCCGTACAGGTCGCCGGAGAACAGGTTTTCACCGTTCTTGGCCAGAGACTGGTGTACGTGCATGCCGGAACCGTTGTCACCGACCAGCGGCTTGGGCATGAAGGTGGCGGTCTTGTTGAAGGCATGGGCAACGTTGTGCACGACATACTTGTAAATCTGGATTTCGTCGGCCTTCAGGGTCAGGGTATTGAATTTACAGGCAATTTCGTTCTGACCCGCGGTAGCCACCTCATGGTGATGAGCTTCGACCACCAGACCCATTTCTTCCATGATCAGACACATGGCGGAACGGATGTCATGAGAGGAGTCAACCGGAGCTACCGGGAAATAACCGCCCTTCACGCCGGGACGGTGACCCTTGTTGCCTTCGGCGTAGTCACGGCCGGAGTTCCACTTGGCTTCTGAGTCGTCGATCTTGTAGAAGCTGCCGGACATGTCGGTGCTGAAACGCACGTCGTCGAACATGAAGAATTCGGGCTCCGGGCCGATCAGCACGGTATCGGCGATACCGGTAGACACCAGGTATTCTTCTGAACGGCGGGCGATGGAGCGCGGGTCACGGTCGTAGCCCTGCATGGTGCTTGGCTCAAGCACGTCACAGCGGATGTTCAGGGTGGCATCTTCGGTAAAGGGATCCAGCACGGCGGTAGAGGCGTCAGGCATCAGCACCATGTCAGATTCATGGATGGTTTTCCAGGCGGTCATGGAAGAACCATCGAACATTTTGCCATCTTCAAAGAAATCATCATTGATTTGGTTGAGCGGAATCGTCACGTGCTGCTCTTTACCCTTGATATCGGTAAAACGCAGATCGATGAATTTGACATCGTGTTCTTTGATCATAGCCATTACGTTTTCAGCTGACATCTATGTCGACCTCCAAAGTTGTTATCCAGGATCTGATGAGCAAATTCATCAGTTGAAAAATATAAAGCGAAAACCGTGCCAGATCGTAAACCTGCTGTCACACAGGGATTTTAACCTCAGGCCCAGGCCAGGATAGGCCGGAATTGCACTATCGTGGTGCAATCTCGGATCTTTTTGGTGCAAGCACCTACTGGCAATGGCCATCATGGTGCATTCCGGCCCGCTTGAACAGCCGTTGTGCAGTAATTTTCAAATCTGCTAGGCAGATCATCGGTGGCCGAGTAAAATGACCGACCATTTTTTATCCACCCCGGTATTTTTGAGGCAGGAATGTTAGACAACTTACGTAATATCGCCATCATTGCCCACGTTGACCATGGCAAGACCACCCTGGTAGACAAGTTGCTGCAGCAGTCAGGCACGCTGGAGTCACGCGGTGAAACCGAAGAGCGGGTCATGGACTCCAACGATATAGAGCGGGAGCGCGGCATTACCATTCTTGCCAAGAATACCGCCATTCGCTGGACTTCTCCCGACGGCCAGGACTATCGCATCAACATCGTGGACACCCCCGGTCACGCCGACTTCGGTGGCGAAGTCGAACGGGTGATGTCCATGGTCGACTCGGTACTGCTGCTGGTCGACGCCCAGGAAGGCCCCATGCCACAGACTCGCTTCGTGACCCAGAAGGCGTTTGCCCAGGGCCTGAAGCCGATCGTTATCATCAACAAGGTCGACAAGCCTGGCGCGCGTCCCGACTGGGTGATGGATCAGGTATTCGACCTGTTCGATAACCTGGGTGCCACCGACGACCAGCTGGACTTCCAGGTGGTCTATGCCTCTGGCCTGAACGGCTGGGCATCTCTGGACGCGGATACCCCGGCCGAGGACATGACCGCCCTGTTCCAGACCATAGTGGATCAGGTGCCGGTTCCCGATGCGGATCTGGAAGGCCCGCTGCAGATGCAGATCTCCCAGCTCGACTACTCCTCCTATGTGGGCGTTATCGGTGTGGGCCGCATCAAGCGTGGTACCGTCAAGGTCAACCAGCAGGTCACCGTGGTCGGTGCCGATGGCAAGACCCGCAACGGCAAGATTGGTCAGGTCATGGGGTATCTGGGCCTCAAGCGTCACGAAGTCACCGAGGCCAATGCCGGCGATATCGTCGCTATCACCGGCTTGGGCGAGCTGAAGATCTCCGATACCGTCTGTGCCCAGGGCGCGGTCGAAGCCCTGCCGCCGCTGTCGGTCGATGAACCGACCGTGACCATGACCTTCCAGGTCAACACTTCGCCCTTCGCTGGCCTGGACGGCAAGTATGTCACGTCCCGTAACATTCTGGAGCGCCTGACGTCAGAACTGGTGCATAACGTGGCCCTGCGCGTGGAAGAAACCGGTGACCCCGATAAATTCCGTGTATCCGGCCGGGGTGAACTACACCTGGGTATCCTGATCGAAAACATGCGTCGCGAGGGCTTCGAGCTGGCGGTGTCCCGCCCCGAGGTTATCTTGAAGGAAGAAGACGGCCAGCTGATGGAACCGTTCGAAACCCTGACCGTGGATGTGGAAGAAGACAGCCAGGGCTCCATCATGGAAAAACTGGGTGAGCGCAAGGCCGAGATGACCGACATGGTACCGGACGGCAAGGGTCGGGTACGCATCGACTTCATGATCCCGGCTCGTGGCCTGATTGGCTTCCAGACCGAGTTCATGACCCTGACTTCCGGCTCGGGCCTGATGTACCACAGCTTCGACCATTACGGTCCGCACAAGGGTGGCAACATCGGCCAGCGCATCAACGGTGTGCTGATCTCCAACGGCAAGGGCAAGGCCCTGGCCTACGCCCTGTTCAACCTGCAGGAGCGTGGCCGCCTGTTTATCGAACACGCCACCGAAGTGTACGAAGGTATGGTGATCGGTATTCATAACCGTTCCAACGATCTGACCGTCAACTGTCTGAAAGGCAAGCAGCTGACCAACATTCGTGCCGCCGGCACCGATGAAGCATTGACCCTGGTGCCGCCGATCAAGATGACCCTGGAGCAGGCGCTGGAATTCATCGATGACGATGAGCTGGTGGAAGTGACCCCCAACCATATCCGTATCCGCAAGCGTCTGCTGACCGAAAACGATCGCAAACGTGCCGGTCGCGCGTAACGCGTAAACAGGCGGTTGGCCTGACAGCATACAAGGGCGCCTCGGCGCCCTTTTTGCTGTCTGCAGCCCAGATATTCAAATTATTTGAATATATAGAACAATAATCGTCGCTTGGATTGTGCCGTTGGATGGTTACACTGGGGTCCGGTTAACTATATGAAGTTGAACTCGCTGCCATTTTAGCGGGCGGAGGGGAGAGTATTTATGCATAAATATTCGGTTGCAATACGTCTTTTACACTGGGTGACCGCCTTGCTGGTGCTTGGCCTGTTCGGCGTGGGGCTATGGATGCGCAGCCTGGGTTACTACGATGCCCTCTATCAGGTGCTGCCTTACTGGCATAAAAGTGTCGGGTTTCTGCTGGCGGCCCTGGTGGTGGTTCGTTTGTTGACTCGCTGGATGGCAGCCCTTCCGGGGCCGCTGGACAGCCATCAGCAGTGGGAACGCCTGCTGGCGCGGCTGATGCATTGGCTGCTGTACGGCCTGTTGTTTGCCCTGTTTATTAGTGGCTACCTGATCGCCACTGCCGACGACAGACCCGCCTCCTTCTTTGGTTGGTTCGACATTCCGGTGTTGTTTGCCCCGTTTGAAAATCAGGAAGAAGTGGCCGGTCTGATCCATGAATACTGTGCCTGGTCACTGATTGGCCTGGTGGTGCTGCATGCGCTGGCTGCAGTCAAGCATCACTGGCTGGACCAGGACGACACGCTCAAACGCATGTTTTAAGTCTTACCCAAGAGGAGATATCTCAGATGAAAAAAACCGTGATGGCTGCCGCTCTGCTGGCAATGACCGCCCCTCAGGCCTTTGCCGCCGTGGAAAACTACACTGTGGACTCCGAGGGCATGCACGCCTCGGTGAACTTCAAGGTCAGCCACCTGGGCTACAGCTGGTTGGTGGGACGCTTCAACGATTTCAAGGGTAGCTTTGCCTATGATGAAGACAATGCCGCCGACAACAGCGTGGAAATCACCATCAACACCGCCAGCCTGAATACCAACCATGCCGAGCGGGACCGCCACCTGCGCAGTGACGACTTCCTGGACGTGAGCAAGTTTCCCGAAGCCAGCTTCAAAAGCACCAGCGTCACCAAGACTGACGATGAAGGCGAATATCTGGTGCGCGGCGATTTGACCCTGCACGGTGTCACCAGACAGGTGGAGTTCGAGGTTGAGCAGGTCGGTGCCGGCAAGGATCCCTGGGGTGGCTTCCGCCGGGGGTTTGAAGGTGAAATGGAACTCAAGCCTGCCGATTTTGGCATCGAGTACGATCTGGGGCCGGCCTCATCCACCGTCTATTTGGAAATGCACCTGGAAGGGGTGCGTAGTTAATTACCCAGGTTACGGCTTTCCAGGTCCGTTACTTACCGCCCGAGCCGCAAGGCCGGGCGGTTTTTCATTTGAAGCCGGTTATTTGGGGATTGGCTGGCGACCGGTGCACAAAATTTGCCACAATAGACACACCTTTGTTGCAAACAGGACTCGCCATGACCAAGGTTATCGTCCCTATCGGAGACCGACTGCACTTTATTCGTGAGCATGGTGCGGGTTTCGGCCGCTTCCTGCTTAAGCGGATCAATCAGGACCGGCTGACGGTGACCGCCGGTTACCTGGCCTATATCACCCTGCTGTCGCTGGTGCCTCTGGTGTCTGTGGTGTTTGCCATGATGTCGGCCTTTCCCATGTTTGCCGAATTACGGGATACCCTGCAGGACTTCGTGTTTGCCAACTTTGTGCCGACCGCCGGTGAGGTGGTCAAGCAGCATATCGAGGGCTTTGTGGACAATGCCTCCGGCATGACGGCGATAGGGGTGGCCGCCCTGGCGGTGACCGCCATGTTGCTGATCTCCGCCATCGAGCAGAATTTCAACCATATCTGGCGGGTTACCCATAAACGGCGCTGGTCGGTGGCCTTCTCCACCTACTGGATGATACTGACCCTGGGTCCGATACTGGCGGGGGCCAGCCTGGCGGTGAGCTCCTATGTGGTGTCGCTGCGTATCTTCCAGGCCGAGAGCTTCCTCGGTATCGGCGCGGTGCTGCTGTCGCTGCTGCCTTTTATTCTTTCCTGTCTGATGTTTGTGGTGTTTTATATGGTGGTGCCCAATACCCGGGTACGCTTCGGCCATGCCATCTGTGGGGCCCTGGTGGCGGCCCTGCTGTTCGAACTGGCCAAGCGGGCATTCGCCTTGTACATCACCCAGTTTCCCTCCTATCAGTTGATTTACGGCGCCCTGGCGACCATTCCCATCCTGTTCGTTTGGGTCTATGTCAGCTGGCTGGTGGCACTGCTGGGCGCCGAATTGACAGCCAGCCTGGGTGACTATGAGCGCAGCCACGGGCTAAGCTTTAGGAAAAACGAAGAACAATCAGCGAAGGATGGCTCCTGATGCGAATTTTATATCCGGCGATTGCCGAGAATCACAGCCGTTGGCTGGCGGTATCCGAGCGCCACCGGCTCTATGTGGAAGAAAGCGGTAATCCGCTGGGTATTCCTGTGGTGGTGGTTCACGGTGGTCCGGGGGCCGGTACCAGTCCGGAACACAGGCGTTTTTTCGATCCGCGATTGTACCGTATCATTTTGTTTGACCAGCGCGGTGCGGGGCGCTCCGAGCCCCATGCCGAGCTGGCAGACAACCATACCCAGGCGCTGGTGGAGGATATGGAAACCATCCGCAATGAGCTGGGCATAGATCGCTGGCTGTTGTTTGGCGGTTCCTGGGGCTCCACCCTGGCGCTCTGTTATGCTCTGTCCCATGCCGATAGGGTACTGGGACTGGTGTTGCGAGGCCTGTTCCTGGGCAGGGAGCAGGATTTGCACTGGTTGTATCAGCCCGATGGCGGGGCTGCCCAGCTGTTTCCCGATTATTATCGGGATTTCCTGGCTCCTCTGGGCGGCGATGCCCGACACCTGCTGAGTCATTATTATCGCTTGCTGACCAGTAACGATGAACTTGCCCGGCTGCAGGCCGCCCGGGCCTGGGCCATCTGGGAAGGCAGGATCTCCACCCTCTTGCCCCGGATCGATGCCGAACAGTATTACGGTGAAACCCACAGCGCCCTGGCGCTGGCCAGAATTGAATGCCATTACTTTGTAAATCGCTGTTTTTTCGTGGAAAACCATATCATTCGTAACATAGAAAAGCTTCGCCACCTACCCGCGGTCCTGATCCATGGTCGTTACGATGTCATCTGCAAGCCGGCGGGCGCCCTGAGCCTGAGCGACCACTGGCCCGAGCTGGAGCTGCAAATCGTGCCCAATGCCGGACATTCCGCCTTTGAACCGGGTATGATAAATGCCTTGGTTAAAGCCACAGATACCATGGCACGGGAGTTGGCACACGCATGATTGCATTGATCCAGAGAGTGAGTCGGGCGTCGGTTACCGTCGCGGGTGAGCGGGTGGGGGCCATAGGGCCCGGCCTGCTGGTGTTGTTGGGGGTTGAGCGTGAAGATGACAGGGCCAAGGCCGACAAGTTGTTGAACAAGGTGTTGGGTTATCGGGTGTTTGCTGATGAGGCGGGCAAGATGAACCTCAACCTGAAGCAGGCCGGCGGTGAACTGCTGGTGGTGTCCCAGTTCACGCTGGCGGCGGATACCAACAGTGGATTGCGACCCAGCTTTTCACGTGGGGCCAGTCCGGCGGAGGCCGAGCGCTGGTACGATTATTTCGTGATGGCGGCTCGTGACCTGGGAATCAGGACCGAATCCGGCCGCTTCGCCGCCGATATGCAGGTATCCCTCGAAAATGATGGTCCGGTAACCTTCTGGTTGCAGGTATAATTCCCCGCCTTAATTGCACTCTGTCGGTACTCGCGGCAAGATGGGTACTGACAAACTAAACAGGAGCAGACCATGTACCGGGTGGTCACCCCGCAAACGGACGCGGAACTGGAAGCCTATTATCGGCTGCGCTGGGAGTTACTGCGCAAGCCCTGGCAACAGCCGAGGGGTTCTGAACGCGATGAATTTGACGAGTATGCCCTCCATCGGATGATGGTGGACGACGACGGCAGGCTGGCTGCCGTCGGACGCCTGTATGTGAGCGGGGACGAAGCGCAGATTCGTTTTATGGCGGTGGCGCCCGATTGCCGCGACCAGGGGTTGGGCACCAGGATGGTGCAGGCGCTGGAGCAGGTCGCCCGCCAGCAGGGAGTGCGCCGGCTGGTCATGAATGCCCGGGAAGAAGCCGTGGCCTTCTACAGTCGTTGTGGTTTTACCGTGGTGGGGGAAGGGCCGATCAGCTTCGGCAAGATCCCCCATCGGCAGATGATCAAGACATTGACGCCCATTCACCAGATCAGCCATCGGCCGGAATTGTGTGACGAGCTGCAGCGGCTGTGGCACCGGCGGATCCCCATCAGCGACAAGATGGGGATCAAGATCATCCAGTACACGGGTTCCAGATTCAAGACCAAGGCCAACCTCAACGCCAACCTCAATCTGCATGAATCCATGTTTGCCGGCAGTATCTACAGCCAGTGTGTACTGACCGGCTGGGGTCTGATCTGGCTGCAGATGCAGGAGTTTGGCGTAACCGGTGACATAGTGCAGGGGCATGGCGATATCAAGTACCTGACACCGGTTTGGGACGAACCCACGGCCGAAGTCCAGGGACGGCTAAGGGAGCAGTTGATGCCGTTGCAGCGAGGTGAAAGGGTCAAGATTGAGCTGGATGTGACCCTGTACAGCGGTGACACCAAGGGTGCCCGGTTCAGCGGTCGCTATGTGATACTGCCGCAATAGATCCCTGAGCCGGCAGGGAGCCGGGTTGGGCTCCCTGCTGGCTGTTCCCTATTCCCTATTCCCTATCTCCTATTTCCCCAGAACCCAGCGCGCCTTTCAATCGTCCCGGTATGCCGGCGGCGGGATAGGGCACGTGCCCTTGATACCAGGCCTTGCAGGGTTCGGCGAGGGGCGGCTGATACAGGCTGAGGGAAGGGCTTTGCCAGCGGCCCCCGAGGCGGATGGCCAGCTCGCGACAACCGCGATCATTGATGGCGCCCAGGTCCAGCAGCCAAGCGCCGTCCAGATCCAGCTCGCCGCGAACAGCCAGCAGGTGGCGCACCGTCTGCAGGGCACTGCCGGTCAGCTGCCAGCGCCCCCGGTTGATGGGGCCGGCCAGCTCGGCCTGATGGATAAAGGCACTTCCCCCGGTTAACGCCATGGCGGCCAGCAGCGGATCGACCTGTTTCGGACTGGGATAGTCCTCCTGCAGCCGGTCCCGCAGCCAGCCGTCCAGGTTGAACTGCTCGATAAAAATATCCTGGCCGGATAGCGTCAGCTGTCCCTGCCAACCGGAGATATCGGCGGGGGCCCCCGTCAGTTTGGCACTGATATCCAGTGTGCCGGAGAAATCCTGGCCAGCCTGCAACCAGCGGCTGACCCGGCTTAAATCGAGATCCTGACCGTTCAGCTCAAGCTCGGCCTTATAAGGCGGGTAGACAGCCATACTGCCACTGGCGTTCAGCTGGCCCTCGAGCAGCTGGCCCGCCAGCCGGTCGAGGGTCAGGCGGGTATCGGTCAGCCGCGCCGCGACGCTGGTCTGGCGGGCGATCAGGCTGTCATAGGCCAGTTCAAACCAGTTACTGTCCAGCCGCGCCTGTTCGGTCAGCGGCCGCCATTGATCCCCCGCCCAGGCCAGATCGGTGATGAATAGCTGCCAATCATGGATTGACAGGGGCAGCTCCGGATCGGCTGACAGCAGCTGGCCCTGGCTCATGTTGAGCTTGTGTATGCGGATGTCCGGCAGCGGCCAGCTTAGCTCGGGCAGCCACACCAGTTTGGTGTTCAGCAGCTGGAGCGTATCTATATCCAGCCGGCCCTGTTCAGGAAACCAGCCCAGCTCCGCCTCGACGCTGCCCTGATAGGCCCTGCCCTGCAGGCTCAGGCCCAGGCGTTCCCGGCTGCCGAGCAGCTGGCCCCGGTGCTGCTCGAGCCGCAGCCAGTCGAGCACGGCTTCTTCCGCCTGCCATTGGCCGCGCGCCTCGGGCAGTCCCTCCCCCTGCCACTCCCCGTAAGTCAGGGTGCCGCTGACCCCGTTGGCGGTCAGGGCCGGAAAGTTCAGGCTGAGCTCGCTGAAACTGGCCCGGTTGATAAAGATTTTCCAGTCCGTTGCCAGGTCGGGCAAGTGCTCGAACTGGAGCCGGTTGTGGCTGAGCTGGGGCTTGGTCAGGCTCAGTTCCCGCATGGGCCAGTTCAAAGTCAGTTGGCTATCGAACAGGCCGTCATAGAGGCGACTCTGTAGCTTGCCCAGGACCAGCTGCTGTCCGCGGATATTGCCTTCCAGCTCGATCTGGGAGGCATCCAGCAAGGGGTGGGACAGTCCACCGGCGGTGGCGGAGACCGTCAGCGCGGACCACAGTTGCCACTGGCCGTCTTTCCTCGGTTGCCAATCGCTGAGGTGGAGATTTACATCATGGGCCTGCCAGTCGGCCAGGGTCAGCGACAGGTTGTCGGTATTCAGCTCCTGGATCTGTATATCGGCCAGGTTGGCGGGCAGGGTAACCTCGGTGGCTCGCTCCAGGGCGATATGAGGGTCTATCAGGTCGACCAGCTTCACCCTGACCGGCGACAATTCGGCCAGTTCCAGATAGACTTCTTTGGCGCTGAACCAGTCGCCCAGGCGTACATCCTTGGCCAGCAGAGTGTAGGGATGCAGGGGATTGAAGTCGAGGCTGCCGACCTCCAGGGCCAGCTCGGTTTGCTGGTTGAGCCAGGACAGTACCGGCTTTTTCAGCCGGTTGGCATCAAAAAAGCCCAGCAGCAACCAGCCGGAGACCAGCAGCAGCAACACCAGTACCAGCAAAAAACCGCCCAGCTTCTTCATGCATCATCCCTTTTAAATCCGTGACTTAGCCATCATACCCGGCTTGGCGCGGCGGGCAAACCGGTGGGTTCACACCTTGCCGAAATGGTCGCGCAGCCCCAGCCAGCGACGGATCAGCGGTGCCACCGCCTGGGGGTGCCGGTCCGCCAGGTACCGGGCCAGCCTCTGGACCTCGGGCAGCAGGTGCTGATCCCGCACCAGGTCGGCAACCTTCAGGTCGGCCAGGCCGGTCTGACGGGTACCGAGCAACTCGCCCGGGCCACGGATTTCCAAATCCTTCTGGGCGATGACGAAGCCGTCTGCGGTATCCCGCAACACCCCCAACCGCTGACCGGCGGTTTTTGACAGCGGTGCGTGGTAGAGCAGCACACAGTGGGACTCGGTGGCGCCCCGACCGACCCGGCCGCGCAGCTGATGCAGCTGGGCCAGGCCCAGCCGCTCCGGATTTTCGATGATCATCAGTGAGGCATTGGGTACATCCACCCCCACCTCGATCACGGTGGTGGCCACCAGCAGGTCCAGTCCGCCGTCTTTGAAGTCGGTCATCACCGCCTGTTTTTCCGCCGCCTTCATCCGGCCGTGCACCAGGCCCACCTTCAGCTCGGGCAATTGTGCGAGCAATTGGGTGGCGGTGTCTTCCGCCGCCTGGCATTCCAGCACCTCGGACTCTTCGATCAGGGTGCACACCCAGTAGGCCTGACGGCCCTGTTCCCGGCATACTTCACGTACCCGGGCAATCACCTGATCGCGGCGGGTATCGGGGATGGCAACTGTGGTGACCGGGCTGCGCCCGGGCGGCAGCTCGTCGATGATAGAGGTATCCAGATCCGCATAGGCGGTCATCGCCAGGGTGCGGGGAATGGGGGTGGCGGTCATGATCAGCTGATGGGGACAGACTTCGCCCTGGCTGCCTTTCTCCCGCAGTGCCATGCGCTGATGCACGCCGAATCTGTGTTGCTCGTCGATAATGACCAGCTCGAGGGCGTTGAAGACCACTTGTTCCTGAAACAGGGCATGGGTGCCCACCACCATTGCCAGCTCGCCGCTGGCGATCCTGGCCAGCTGTTCGGTGCGGGCCTTGCCCTTGACCTTGCCCGCCAGCCAGCCCACTTCTATGCCCAGTGGCTCGAGCCAGGCGGCGAAGTTGGCCGCATGTTGTTCAGCCAGCAGTTCGGTGGGCGCCATCAGCGCTACCTGGGCCTGATTGCCGATCACTTGCAGTGCTGCCAGGGCCGCCACCAGGGTCTTGCCCGAACCCACGTCGCCCTGTACCAGGCGCATCATGGGCACCGGCTTTTGCAGATCCCGACGGATGTCGGCCACCACCCGCGACTGGGCGCCGGTCGGTTCGAAGGGCAGCCGGGCCAGGAAATTGTCTATTAAGGGCTGGGGGCAGGGCAGGGGGCGGGCGGCATGGGCCTGGCTTTGTTCACGCACCTGCAATACCGACAGGTTATGAGCCAGTAACTCTTCCATGATCAGCCGGGTCTGGGACGGGTGGGTGCCGTGCTCCAGCTGTTCCAGCGGCACATCGGGCGGTGGCCGGTGCAGTAGGCGTACCGCCTGGTTCAATCCGAGCTGGTGGGGGTAGAGGCCCTCGGGGAGCCACTCCTGCAGCGGCTGCTGTTCCAGCAGCTGCAGCGCCTGCTCGGTCAGCTGGCGCAGGCTGAGCTGGCGCAGCCCTTCAGTGGTGCCATAGACAGGGGTGAGGCTAGCCTCTGCGGATACGGCCTCGCCGTCACCGAGCAGGCTGTATTCGGGATGGATGATTTCCAGTCCATGGTGACCGGGACGGACCTCGCCGTAGGCCCGCAGCCGGGTGCCGGCGGTCAGGCTGTTTTTCTGGGCGGCGGCAAAGTTGAAGAAACGCAGGGTGAGCGAGCCGCTGTGATCCTGCATCCGGCAGGTGAGCATGCGCTTGCGGCCGAATACCAGACGGTTGTCGGTGATCTCGCCGACCACGGAGACATGCATGCCGGGCACCAAGCCGGCGATGGGGTAGACCCGGGTCCTGTCCTCGTAGCGCAGGGGCAGATGGAACAAGAGATCCTGCACCGTCTCCAGGCCCAGACGGTGCAGTTTTTCCTGCATCTTATCACCCACGCCCTTGAGCAGGCTGAGCGGCATCTTGTCCAGATTCATAGCGGCCCTACACTGTAAATATTTACAGAGGATAGCAACAAGAGTGGGAAGCTGGAAGCGCGAAGCCGGAAGATGCGATGAGCTGGCTTCCAGCTTTAGCTGATGGCTTCCCGCTTTAGAGCAGTCGCTTCAGCAGCACATTGGCGCGGGTACGCTGGACGCGTTTAAGCAGCTTCTGTACCGCCTGGGGATAGTCGGCCAGCTCTTCTATCTCGCTGAAATGCTCGATGCGTTGGCAGTGGGTCAGGATATTTTGTCGTTCTGTCTCGAAACGGGAGCTAAGCAACAACTCCGGATCCTGCACCAGCAGGCCGTTTTCCAGATCCAGGCCCCAGGCACGGGGGTTGAGGTTGTTGCCGGTGATCATCGCCAGGTCATCATCGACGAACAGCCCCTTGAGGTGATAGGAGTTGCGCTCATGGCGCCAGAGCATGATATTGAGATGCCCCTGATAGATAAAGGTCTGGTTGGCACGAGCGAAGCGACGCAGGTTGGACTCGTACAGGTAGGGAAGGCCGCCGATGGTGCGAAAGGTCTCTTCCGGCGCGATATAGAAATCGTTGGCGGTCTTGTCACCGAGTACCAGGGTGACCTCGATCCCTTTCTTGAGCAGGTTGCGGATATCCCTGGCCAGCGGCTTGGGCAGGTTGAAATAGGGGGTACAGACAAACAGCCGTTGGCGCGTGCCCCGCACCAGGGTACGGATGGCGCGGTTTAGCCGGTTGCCGCGTTTGCCCAGGCCGGCCAGCGGGGTGATGCTGACCTGTCCCGGGTTACGGAGGGTATCGCGGAACTGGTACTGGGTACGACGCAGCGCCTGCTTGAACTGGCGAATTTCGTTGCGCAGCTGGCGGGCCCGGGGGATATCCGTCTGGGTAAGGGAGGGCACTGCCGGGTTATCGGCAAACAGCTTGTGGATATAGTTGACCATGGTCTGTGCCAGGGGCGGGTCGGTTATTTCGTGGTAACGATCGAAGCGGTATCTATCCTGCTGATGCAGGTAGATATCATTCAGGCTGGCGCCGGAATAGAGCAGGGTATCGTCGAAGATAAATCCCTTGAGGTGTAATACCCCAAGGATCTCCCGGCCCTTGACCGGAACCCCGTGGATGGCTATTTGCTGTTGATAGCGAGCGGCGAACTCTTTATACATGAGGTGATTGCCGGCCTGTCCCTGATGGCCGATCAAGCCGCGCTGGGCCCGGTGAAAGTCGACGAACAGGCGGACATCCAGGGCGGGGTTGGCCTGCTTGGCTTCATAGAGGGCGGTGAGAATTTCCCGGCCGGCTTCGTCATCCTGCAGGTACAGGGAGACCAGGTAGATGCGGGTTTGAGCCCTGCTGATCAGTTCCAGCAACCGTTGCTTGAATGCCTTGGCAGAATGGAGCACCTGCACCTGGTCGGCGTCGACCGCCAGTTTGGGCATGCGTTCGAGCAATTTTCTGTAGTAATTCGCTAGCTGCATAGATAACCCTGAAGAAAATAGGTTGCCGTTTAAGACCATACTTAAACGACAAAATTCGGGGGCAGTGTACCGAATTTATCGGAAGGGCGGCAAATCGCTGCATGGAAAGCCGGGATAGGTGGATGGGGATCCGGGAACGGGCAATCCCGAGTCCCCAATCCCCGCTTTTGACGTTACAGCGGTTGGGTGGCCCGCTCCAGCCAGGCCAGATCCTCGCCGTCCAGCCATGGACTGACTTTTTCCCATACCTGCCGGTGGTAGTCGTCAAGCCAGGCGATGTGTTTGTGCTCGAGCCAGGACAAGTCGATCAGCCGCCGGTCGAAGGGGACGAAGGTCAGGGTTTCGAGTTCGAACACCGGGATGTCACCGTCGGTGGCGGCGGGTTGCACCACCACCAAGTTTTCACAGCGGATGCCGAAGGCGTCCTCCCGATAATAGCCGGGCTCGTTGGACACTATCATGCCGGTGGTCAGCGGCACCATGCTGCCCTTTGGTGAGATCCGCTGGGGACCTTCGTGCACGCTGAGGAAGTGGCCGACCCCGTGGCCGGTACCGTGATCGAAGTTATAGCCTTGTTGCCACAGCGGCATGCGGGCCAGGGCGTCGAGCTGCAGGCCGCCGGTGCCGGCAGGGAAACGGGCCTGGGCCAGATCGATATGGCCTCGCAACACCAGGGTGAACAGCTTGAGCATGTCGTCATCGGGCTGGCCGACCGCCACGGTACGGGTGATGTCGGTGGTGCCGTCCAGATACTGGCCCCCGGAGTCGACCAGGTAGATGGCATCCTGGCCCAGACGGCGGGGCACGCCATTGGCATGATGGTAGTGACACATGGCGGCATTGGGCCCCAGGGCGGATATGGTGCTGAAGCTGGGCTCGATAAACTCCGGGTTCTGTCGACGGCAGTCGGCCAGCTTGTCGGCCAGGGTCCCCTCGTCTTCCAACTCGGGGTTTGGCTCGGCCAGGCGGCGGTCGAGCCAAGCCAGAAAACGGCACACGGCGGCGGCATCGCGCAGGTGGGCGACGCGGCTGCCGTGAACCTCGACCGGATTCTTGCAGGCCTTGAGCAGCATGCAAGGGTCGTCCCCATAGACCAGTTCGGCACCTGCCTGACTCAGCACCAGGGCGCTCCAGGCATTGGCGGTGCCGGGATCCAGCTGTACCCGTGCGCCCTGCTGACCCAATTCGGTCAGCGCCTGTTCCAAGGCATCCAAGGGCGCCAGGATCACGTCCTGGCCGCAGTGGGCCTGCAGGTCCAGCTCGGTGAATTTGTCGGGTTCGGCAAACAGCTGCACCCGGCCGTCTTGATGCAGCAGGGCGAAACTCAGCACCACCGGCAGGCAGGGAATGTCTCGGCCGCGAATATTGAGCAGCCAGTTGATCGGTTCTGCCTGGGTCAGCAGCTGGGCGTCTATGTTGCCGGCAGCCAGGGTTTCGGCGATGCGGTGGCGTTTGGCCTCGCTGTGCTGTCCGCTGAACTCCTGGTCCAGCGGGCTGGCGGGGTGATGACCGGGGACGGGTCTGTCATGCCAGAGCTGATCGATGGGATTATGGCTCATGGGTACCAGATGAATGCTTTTTGCCGCCAGCCTGGTATCCGCATCCTGATACCACTTCTGGCTGTGCAGCCTGGGATCGAAGCCGACCCGGGCACCGGGGGCAAGCCGCTCGGTCAGCCAGTCCAGATAGGGTTCGTTGATCAGATGGCGGAATTCAAACACCGCCGGGTCGCACTGGTGGCGGACCTGCACCGTGTAGCGACCGTCGACAAAGATGGCGGCCTGTCCGGTCAGCACTACCGCGGCCCCGGCCGAACCGTTGAAGCCGCTAATCCAGTTCAGCCGTTCGGCATAGGGAGGAATATATTCACCCAGGTGCTCGTCATCATGGGGAACAATAAAGGCATCCAGGCCCTGTTGCTGCAGGCTCTGGCGCAGATCGGCAAGACGGTTGGCGTGCATCATAAAGCTTCCTTAACGAGATGTGAGCAGTTGTGTAATGGTTGACCCGCCGATCCAATATGCTGTTGCGACAGGGCGGCGGCATTGATATGACGGCACAGTGGCAACGGCTGGGCATGTTCCCGTCCGGCGGGGAGGGTACCCCGGCGGGAGAGGAGCAGCTCCATCCAACGATATCGAAGCTGACCTGGTTGATACGAGCAACCCGCACCAGGGGATGCGGCTTCCTCGAATTGGCCATCGAACAGGCGAGCCCAACGGTTTTCAACGACCGGCTGGGTCAGGGGCTTATGAAGAGCCCGGCTTATCTGACATCGTACTCGGTCCTGGTTTTGGTCACTCTACTCCGCCTTCCGACCCTTGGCAAACGGGCGCGAGGCCCGCACCGGCCCCTTGATCTGCTGAATAAGCAGGGCCGCCACTATCATCACCAGGCCCACCAGGGTGGCGGTATAAATCTCTTCGCCGACCAGCAGCCGCAGCAGCAGCAGGGAGGCGAACGGTGCGATGAAAATCAGGTTGGAGATGCGTGCCGTGTTCTCCGCGTAACGCATGGCCATCAGCCACATCACGAAGGCGAAGCCCATCTCAAACAGCCCCACATAGATGGCGCCGACCCAGCCTTGCCAGGCAGTGAGCCTGAAATCGGACCAGACGGCGGTGACCAGTACAATCACCGGCAACGCCAGCATAAAGCTCAGGGTCAGCGCGACGACCGGATCCCCCTGATTACGGGTGTTGAGTATCCAGTAACCGGCCCAGATCAGGGTGGAGATAAGCGCCAGGGCGACCCCCAGGGGGTCGTCAAAATCCAGGCTGAGCAGGTTGCCCCTGGTGGCGATCACCATGGCCCCCAGGTAGCCGAGCACGATGGCTATCCAGTCCTGCTTGCGAATCTTCTGGCCCAGGAAAGGCACCGCCAGCAGGGTCAGGGTAATGGCCCAGGTATAGTTCAGGGTTTGTGCCTGTTGTGCCGGGAGCCGGTCATAAGCCTGGAACAGGATCAGATAATAGAGTGCAGGATTGAGCAGCCCCAGCAACAGATAGAAACCGGGGCGGGCCTGCAGGTAGGTACCGAGCAGGGCCAGCTTGCCCTTACGGGCGAGCAGCCCCAGCAGTACCAGGATGGAGCTGGCGGTGGCCACCAGCAGCAGCTGGGGCGGAGAAAAATGGTTCAGGGACAGCTTGAAGGCGGTCGCCACCGTTGACCAGCAGGCGACGGCCCCCAGGCCGAACAGATAGGCTTTCTTTTGATCTTTCATTGTGGTTATCAACCCGTGCACAGAATGGGCCAGTGTAGGGAGCCGGCGTGTGCCGGGCAAGGGGGAGCGAGTCGAGCCTATCATTTCAGTTCGTCGAAGGGACGCTGCTTTTCCTTTTCCAGCACCAGGCTTTCCAGGGTGGTTACCCGCTCCTGCAGCCGTCGGTTGTCTGCCTCCAGGGCATCAAGCCGGGTTGCCAGATCCACCCGGGAGCGGCCGTGATTGATAAACAGGAACAGCAGCAGGGCGGCACTGGCGAGCAAGAGTATCCACATCAGCATAATAAGTCTCCTCGAACGAGTATAGCGGGATTCAGCCCGGAGTATTTGTGCCTGTCGTCCATGTTCATTAGGTTACTGAACCATTACAGTAAGTGGATGTTAAGGATTTAGATGAAGACCATGCATCATTCTTTCGGTTTCGATCTGAGGGCACTGGAAGTGTTCGTACAGATAGTAGACAGTGGCAACATGACGGCGGCGGCGGAAAATCTGGGCATGACCCAATCCTCGATTTCCCAGAATCTGTCCAATCTGGAAAAGAGCCTGAATACCCAACTGCTGGATCGTTCTGTGCGGCCCATTGCCATCACCCGTGCCGGCCGTTTCTTTTATGACAGAGCCTGCCAGCTGTTAAAGGAAGCCAGGATGACCAGCCAGGCCATGCAAAAAGGCCGCTTCGACAAACTGCGTCATGTGCGCATCGCTCTGGTGGACTCACTGGCCACTGCTGTGGGCAAACCGCTGGCGGATGCGGTCAAGCGTCATACCGAGCAGTGGTCGATGACCACAGGTCTGTCTCATATGCATGGAGAATCCCTGCTTTCACGCAGTGTGGATATCATCATTTCCGATGATGCTCTGATGGACTATCCGGAATTAAGCCGATTCCGCATTTTGCGCGAGCCTTTCATGCTGGTTTTGCCCAAGACATTCACCGGCGAGGTCAAACAGCTTGAATCTCTGATAAAACGACTGGATTTTGTTCGTTATCCCGCCCACTCCCTTATTGGACAACGTATCGAACGCAATCTTCGTTACCGCCGTCTGGAGCCTCCGCATCGGCTGGTTATGGACAACAGCTATGCGGTTTCTTCTATGGTAGCGGCTGGTCTGGGCTGGACCATCACTACGCCGCTTTGTCTGTTCCAGAGCGGGATCTGGTTGTCACAGGTACGCTGCCTGCCGATACCCGGAGGCAGTTTCTATCGCAACTTGACCCTGCTGACCCGCAAGCACGAGCTGCACGAGTTACCTCAGGTCATCGCCGATGATATCCGGAATATCCTGACTAGCGAGTATTTGTCAGAGGTCACCCGACACCTGCCCTGGGTAAGCGAGATGATCGAAATTGGTGAGCTCTCGCACTGAATAATTTATGTCAATACCGCTAGATTTCGAGGCGGAGCTCAGGAGCCGGTGAGCAGACCCGCCGCGCCTTGATATCTGTCTATCGAATTCATGTCTCCTCCTTCCGGGCAACCTTAATTTATCAATCCTTACCTATCACATTGAAATGAAAGTACTATTTGTAAATCTTATAGTGCTCTTCAAACAAAAAGTGATGCTTGTTGAGATGTTTTCAGCCGGCTTTAGACTGACTCCGACAATTGAAGACTCGCAAGGAATGCTGGAGTTCGTCGATTCGATGTCTGCCAGTCTTCGAACCAACAAACACACCACAAAGGATGAGGGTGAGTTATGTCCGAGTACGAAATGACGAAAACAGTGTCCTATGATTCGGTATCGCAGGACTATCTGGAAAAACGACAGCTGAGAAAAGGCGCTGCCGGCTGGATTTTGTTGGCTGGTCTGGGGGTGTCCTATGTGATTTCCGGTGACTTCGCCGGCTGGAACTTCGGTCTGGGCCAGGGTGGCTTCGGCGGCATGTTGGTAGCTACCATACTGATGGCCACCATGTATATCTGTATGGTGTTGGGCCTGGCCGAGTTATCTTCTTCCCTGCCTACCGCCGGTGGTGGTTACAGCTTTGCCCGCCGGGCCTTTGGTCCCTGGGGCGGTTACCTGACCGGCACTGCCATCCTGCTCGAATATGCCATAGCGCCGGCTGCCATCGCCATCTTTATCGGCGGCTACGTCAATGAGCTGTTCGGCCTGGATGGTCCCCTGGTGTATGCCCTCTTTTACACGATCTTCGTCGGTATCCACCTGTGGGGGGCCGGTGAGGCACTGAAAATCATGTTTGGTATTACCGCCCTGGCGGCGGTGGCCATACTGGTGTTCATCATCGGCCTCATTCCCCATTTCCAGTGGGACAACCTGTTCAATATCGCCACCAACCCAACTGCCGTGGGGGCATCCGACTTCCTGCCCCAGGGTTATATGGGGATCTGGGCGGCGCTGCCGTTCGCCATGTGGCTGTTTCTGGCGGTCGAAGGGGTGCCGCTGGCGGCTGAAGAAGCCGGAGACCCGGCCAGAGACATGCCCAGAGGTATCATTACCGCCATGGTGATTCTGCTGGTGTTCGGGGGTTGCGTGCTGTTCCTGGCGCCTGGTGCCGCCGGCGCCGATCTGATGCAGGCTCATGGAGCACCGCTGGTGGGAGCCCTGCAATCCGTGTATGGCAGTGATTCACAATTGGCCTCTTTCGTGAATCTGGTCGGTCTGGCGGGCCTAATCGCCAGCTTTTTCTCGATAATCTATGCCTATTCCCGTCAGGTATTTGCCCTGTCCCGGGCCGGCTACCTGCCCCGCTTTCTGTCGCTGACCAGCAAGCGCAAGGTGCCAACCCTGGCGTTGATCATCCCGGGCGTGATCGGCTTCATGCTGTCGCTGAGCGGTGAGGGTGATCTGATGATCACCATGGCAGTGTTCGGAGCCACCCTTTCCTACGCCATGATGATGCTGTCCCACATAGTGCTGCGCCTGCGCGAGCCCGATATGGAGCGGCCCTACAAGACGCCGGGTGGCATTCTGACCACCAGCCTTGCCCTGCTACTGGCGATAGCCGCCTTTATTTCCACCTTCCTGGTGAGTGTGGAGGCCGCTCTGTGGTCGGCTCTGTTCTATGCCCTGATGGTCGGCTACTTCTTTTTCTACAGCCGCAAGTGCCTGGTCGCTCAGGCACCGGAAGAGGAGTTTGCCGCCATCGCCCAGGCAGAAGCCGAATTGCAATAACCCTATATTGCAGGCCCGGCTTGGCCGGGCCTGAATACGGCCAGAGTGAATTTGGCTCGTACATCGACAAGGAACCAAGGTGACAATATGTTAGAACCAAGACAGGTAACCAATACAGAACAGGCTCGCCAGATAGTCGAAGAGCGGGGTCTCACCCACGTCAAGGTAGGGGTATTCGATCAGGATGGTGTGTTGCTGGGGAAATATCTGAGGAAAGACAAGTTTTTCTCGGCCCTCGAAGGCGGCTTCGCCTTCTGCAGTGTGGTGTTGGGCTGGGATTCCAAGGATCAGCTCTACGACAACGTCAAATATACCGGCTGGCATAATGGCTATCCCGACGCCGAGGTTCGGATCCTGCCTCACACCTGTCGCGAACTGCCGATGGAGGACAACATGCTGTTGTTCCTGTGCGAGTTTACGGGGCAGGCCGAGGCCATTTGTCCGCGGGGAACACTCCGGCGAGTACTGGAGATGGCCGACAGCATGGGGCTGAATGCCAAGGCGGCGCTGGAATATGAATTCTTCATGTTTAAGGAAACCCCCGAGTCTGTGCGGCAGAAAGGGTTCCGCAACCTGGAACCGCTGACGCCTGACTGGTTCGGTTATTCGGTATTGCGTAACTCGGTGCATGCGGAGCTGTACCACCAGATCATGGATCTGGGTGAGACCATGGACTTTCCCTTGGAAGGCATTCACACCGAAACCGGCCCCGGTGTGCTGGAAGCGGCCATCGCGGTGGATGATGCGGAAAATGCCGCCGACAAGGGCGCGCTGTTCAAGACATTCATGAAGGTGCTGGCCCAGCGAAACAACCTAATGGCTACCTTTATGGCCAAGTGGTCCGGTGATTATCCGGGGCAGAGCGGCCACATTCATATTTCCCTCTATGACGATGCCGGCGCCAATGTGTTCTATGACCCGAGTCAGACTCACAACATGAGCCAGTTACAGCGGCATTTTATCGCCGGCCAGCAGAAGCTGATGCCGGAATTTTTGGCCATGCTGGCGCCAACGGTGAACAGCTACAGCCGGTTGATCCCCGGTTTCTGGGCGCCGACCGAAGCGACCTGGGGCGTAGAAAACCGTACCACCGCCCTGCGGGTGATACCCGGCAGCAACAAGAGCCAGCGGGTGGAATACCGGTTGGGCTCGGCCGACGCCAACCCCTATCTGGCGCTGGCGGCGGCGCTGGCGGCTGGCTTGTACGGCATTAAATACAAGTTGGAGCCGGAAGCCGAAATAAAGGGCAATGCCTATGAGCAGGAGCATCCCGAGTACCTCAACCTGCCCCGCACCTTGTGGGAATCGGCCCAGCGCCTGAAACAGTCGGAAGCGGCGCGGGAAATGTTCGGCAATGAATTTGTCGAGCACTTTGCCGCCACCCGGGAATGGGAAGAGCGGGAGTTCCGCAAACACATTACCGACTGGGAAATGGATCGCTATTTCGAAATTATCTAACCCTATTCTTATGGAGTCAGGTGTCATATGAACGACAAGGTAAAAACGATTTCTCCCATCGACGGAAGTGTCTATGTGGAACGCCCCTTTGCTGACCAGGCGGCCGTCACAGAAGCACTGCGTCTCGGCAAGCAGGTTCAGCGGCAGTGGAGTCGGGTGCCGGTGGCCGAGCGGGCGGCCCTGTGCCAACGTGCGGTAGACGCCTTTGTGGCCAACAAGGCAGCGATTGCCGAAGAAATCAGCTGGATGATGGGGCGTCCAATCCGCTATGCCGGCGGTGAAGTCGATGGTCTGGCCGAAAGGGCGCGCTACATGATAGATGTGGCGGAAGAAGCGCTGGCGCCGGTGCGCTTGCCGGAAAAGCCCGGTTTCGAGCGCTATATCAAGCGCGAGGCCCTGGGCCTGGTGCTGGTGGTCGCCCCCTGGAACTTCCCCTACCTTACCGCCATTAATGCGGTGATGCCGGCCATCATGGCGGGTAATACGGTGATCCTCAAGCATTCCGCCCAGACTCCGCTGTGCGCCGAGCGGTTGGCCGAGGCCTTTGACGCTGCCGGTCTGCCGAGAGGTGTGTTCCAATATCTACACCTTTCTCACCCGGACACCACCGGCCTGATCCAGGCCCCCGAGGTGGACTATGTGGCATTTACCGGTTCGGTTGCAGGCGGAGCCGCCGTCGAACAGGCGGCAGCCGGGCGCTTTATCGGCGTCGGACTGGAGCTGGGTGGTAAGGATCCGGCCTATGTGCGGGCCGATGCGGATATCGATCAGGCTGTGGATACCGTCATCGATGGCGCTTTCTTTAACTCGGGTCAGTCCTGCTGTGGCATAGAGCGTATCTATGTGCATGCGGATGTACACGATGCCTTCGTGGACAAGGCCATCGCCCTGGTCAAGGGTTACCAGCTGGGTCGTGCTGATGATCCCAATACTACCCTGGGGCCTCTGGTGCGTGCTGGTGCCGCTGATTTTGTGCGTGACCAGATAGCCGAGGCGGTCGCCCAGGGTGCCACCGCCCATATCAATCCGGCGGACTTTCCCCTGGACAAGCCAGGCACCCCCTATCTGGCGCCCCAGGTTCTGACCGGGGTCAACCACAGTATGAGAGTGATGATGGAAGAGTCCTTCGGCCCTGTGGTGGGCATTCAGAAGGTGCAGTCCGATGAAGAAGCCATTGCACTAATGAACGACAGCGATTTCGGCTTGACCGCCGCCATCTTTACCCGGGATATCGATACCGGGGTTAGCCTCGGCGAACAGCTGCATACCGGCACCTTCTTTATCAACCGCTGTGACTACCTGGACCCGGGCCTGGCCTGGACCGGGGTCAAACAATCCGGGCGGGGCTGTACCCTGTCGAAGTTGGGTTACGAAAGCCTGACCCGACCCAAGTCTTTTCATATCAAACTGCCGAACTGAGGAGAGATTATGACTACCTATGTCGCCAACTGGAATTATCCCACTCAGGTCAAAGTAGGCAATGGACGCATCAGGGAGCTGGCCGACGCCTGCCGTCAGCTGGGTATGACTGCCCCCCTGCTGGTGACGGATCCGGGCCTGGCCGCCCTGCCCATGGTTCCGGCCATTGTGGCCGTCTGCCGGGAGCAGGGCATGAAGCTGGCGGTGTTTTCCGCCATCAAGGGCAACCCGACCGGAGAAAACGTCGAAGACGGGGTCGCCGCCTACAGGGCGGGCGGGCACGACGGTGTGATTGCCCTGGGCGGAGGCTCCGCGCTGGATGCGGGTAAGGCCATTGCCTTGATGGTTGGCCAGGACAGGCCTCTATGGGATTTCGAGGATGTAGGGGACAATTGGTCCCGGGTGAAAGAAGAAGGGGTGGCGCCTGTGGTGGCGGTGCCGACCACGGCGGGGACGGGATCCGAGGTCGGCAGGGCATCGGTGATCACCGATCAGGCCAACCATATCAAGCGCATCATTTTTCATCCGAAGATGCTGCCGGCGCTGGTGATCCTGGATCCCGGGCTGACAGTCGGTCTGCCGGGCAAGATTACCGCCGCCACCGGTATGGATGCCCTGTCTCATAATTTGGAGGCCTTTTGCGCCCCCGGGTATCATCCGATGGCGGAAGGAATTGCCCTCGAGGGCATTCGTCTGATCCATACCTATCTGCCGCGAGCGGTGCGGGACGGCAGCGATCTGGAAGCCCGTTGCCAGATGCTGGTGGCGTCCAGCATGGGGGCCACCGCCTTTCAGCGGGGGCTGGGCGGCATGCATGCTCTGGCTCATCCCATCGGTGCCCTGTATGACGCCCATCACGGCCTGCTCAACGCCATTCTCATGCCTTATGTGCTCAAGGCCAACGAAGAGGCCATTACGCCGGCTATCGAGCGGTTGTCCCGCTACCTGGGCTTGGAGCACGGCGGCTTTAACGGTTTCCTGGACTGGGTGTTGACCCTGAGGGCCGAGCTGGGTATCCCATCCAGCCTGGGCGAGATCGGTATTGAACTGGACCGGGCCGAACAGATTGGCGCCATGGCGGCGGTAGACCCGTCGGCCGGCGGAAATCCCATCCCGTTTACGGCAGAGCAGTATGAACAGCTGTGCCGCAATGCTATCACCGGCACCTTGTGAGGCCGGTTAAGGAACGCCGATGAAGATAGGTATTTTGCAGTGCGACGATGTATTGGAACAACTGCAGCCGCGGCATGGCAATTATCCGCAGATGATCCGCCAGTTACTGACCGCCGTGGACAGTAGTCTGGAGTTTGAGGTATATCGGGCCCTGGATAACGAACTGCCGGAAGATCCCTTTGTCTGTGATGCCTATATCACCACCGGCAGTCGCCACGGGGTGAACGATGGCCTGAGTTGGAGCAATCGTCTGGCCGACTTTGTGGCCTTGTTGTATCAGGAACAGCGCAAGCTGGTGGGAATCTGTTTCGGTCACCAGCTGATCGCCAAGGCCCTGGGCGGGGAGGTGGTCAAGTCGGAGAAAGGGTGGGGCATAGGGGTGTCGTTCAACCAGATCCACCAGATGAAACCCTGGATGGAGCCTCAATCCCGGGCTCTTGATCTGGTGGTCAGCCATCAGGATCAAATCAGCCGCTTGCCGGCCGACGCGGAAGTGCTGGCCAGCAGCGAGTTCTGTCCTTTTTATATGGTGCAGTATCAGGATCATTTCCTGAGCATACAGGGACACCCCGAGTTCAGCCGACCCTATTCGGCCGACCTGATGGCAACCCGGCTCGAACGTTTTCCGCCCAATCGTTACCGGGAAGCACTGGCGTCACTCAATGCGGAAGTGGATGATCAATTGCTGGCGCGCTGGATACTGACCTTCATGAAAACGTAAGCAAGGCTGGATCATGACACCATGAAAAAGGGCTGCGGTTGCAGCCCTTTTGCTGTATGACCTGCCTGTCAGTGAAGTCCCTTGGCCTTGGGGGCCAGCTTTTCGTCAAAGACGGGCAGGGGCTTGTGGCTGGATGCCATAAAGGTATAGATCACCGGCAGCACGAACAGGGTGAACAGGGTACCTATGCTCAGCCCGGAAACGATGACGATACCCATGCCGAAGCGGGAAACGGCGCCGGCACCGACCGCGAACAGCAGCGGGATCAGGCCGGCCACCATGGCGGCCGTGGTCATCAGGATGGCGCGCAGACGGATGCGCGCCGCCACCCGAATCGACTCGGTGCGGCTGCGGCCGTGATGCAACTGTTCTTCCTTGGCTACCTCGCACATCAGGATGCCGTGCTTGGTAATGATGCCGACCAGGGTGATCAGGCCTACCTGGGTGTAGATGTTCATGGTCGCCAGGCCCCAGGCAAGGGCGACCAGCGCCCCGGAGATGGCCAGCGGCACCGACACCATGATCACCAGCGGGTCACGTATACTCTCGAACTGGGACGCCAGCACCAGGAAGATGATGAACAGCGCCAGCAGGAAGGTCATGTACAGGGCATTGCCTTCGGTCACGAACTGACGGGCCGCCCCCAGGTAATCGTGGTTGTAGCCGCTCGGCAGCTGAGCGGTGACTTCCTGTTCGAGGAAGCCGATGGCGTCACCCATGGACACACCCGGGGTCAGCACGGCGCCAACGGTGGCCGAGTTCAGCTGATTGTAGTGGGGTAGGGAGCGGGGCTGGGCTTCCATGGTAATCGATACCAGGTTGGCCAGCGGCACCATGTCGCCATTGTGGGCGCGGACATAATAGTCCTTGATGGAGTCCGGGTTGAGTCGGTTTTCCCGGGAGACCTGGGGGATCACTTCATAGCTGCGACCATCCAGGTCGACCCGATTGACATAGCCGTCGCTCATCATGGTCGACAGGGTGATGGCGATGTCCTGCATGGTCACCCCGTAGGCGCCGGCCTTGTCCCGGTTGACTTCTATCTTCATGGTGCCCGAATCGAAGGCCAGATCCAGCTCGCTGTAGACAAACAACGGGCTCTGGCTGACCTTGGTCAACACATCCGCGGCCACTTCATACAGGCTTTCGAAGTTGTTGGGCGTGGTCAGCACATACTGTATCGGCAGGCCGCTGGAGGCACCGGGCAGCTCGGGAAACTCGAAGGCACTGATGGCCACTGCCGGAATGGCCTGCAGCGGCGGGGTGAGGCGGCCGATGACGTCTTTCTGGGCATCCCGCTGGCTCCAGGGTTTGAGCACCGCCACCGCCAGCCCCTGGTTGGCATTGGGCACCCCGGCGATGGTCAGCGAGGTGCTGAGGGCATCGTCCTTATTGAGCACCTCTACCGCCTTGCGCATATTGTTCTCGATATAGTCGAGGTTGGCGGTGTTGGGTGCCTTGGCCATCATCAGGAAGGCGCCGCGGTCTTCGTTTGGCGCCAGCTCGCTGGGAATAAAGCTAAACAGTACCGGCAGGGTGCCGAACACCAGCACCGCGAAGGCGATCACCACGGGACGTTTCTGCAGCACTGCGTCCAGCATACGGGCATAGCCGTCGGTGAGCTTTTCCAGGGTGTTTTCAACGCCTTTTTCAAAGCGGCTGGGGTTGTCGTGGGCCTTGAGCAGCTTGGAACACATCATCGGCGAAAGAGTCAGCGCCACTATCCCGGAGATAAACACGGCCCCGGCCAGGGTCAGGGCAAACTCCTTGAACAGCGAGCCGGTAATACCGCTCATCAGCGCGATGGGCGCATACACGGCCGCCAGGGTGATGGTCATGGTGATCACCGGCAGGGCGATTTCCCGGGTACCCAGGATCGCCGCCCGGTAGGGAGGTTCGCCGGCCTTGATGTGCCGGTCGACGTTTTCCACCACCACGATGGCGTCATCCACCACCAGACCAATGGCCAGCACCATGGCCAACAGCGTCATCAGGTTGATGCTGAAGCCGAACATGCTCATCAGCATGACCACTCCGATCAACGACAGGGGGATGGTGACGATGGGGATCAGCACGGCCCGCAGCGAACCCAGGAACAGGGTGATCACCACGATCACGATCAGGGAGGCCTCGAGGATGGTCTTGACCACTTCGAAAATGGACTCGTTGATGGCCTCGGTGGCATCGTACAGCAGCTTCATTTCGATGGTGTCGGGCATGTTGCGCTCGAGGGTCGGCAACATGGCGCGGACACTGTCCGCTACAACCAGGGGGTTGGCGGAGGGGGTGGGATCGACGCCGATAACCACCGCCGACTGGCCGTTGGCCAGGGCGCGCACCACGTCGTGGCTT
Organism: Zobellella maritima; assembly: GCF_003075035.1. GTDB lineage: Bacteria > Pseudomonadota > Gammaproteobacteria > Enterobacterales > Aeromonadaceae > Oceanimonas > Oceanimonas maritima. Next base: position 103,093 of record NZ_QCZE01000002.1, read on the forward strand.
TTTTCCAGCGAGACCCTGGCCACGTCGCGCAGGCGTACCACGGCATCGTCTCGGGTGGCAATCACCAGCGACTCCAGCTCATCGGTATTCTCGACCTGGGAGTTGATATCGCTGTTATAGAGCATGAAATAGCCGGTGGACTGGCCGGCCGCGGACTGGTAGTTATTGGCCTGCAGCACCGACAGGATTTCACTGGCGGTCAGCTGGTGGGCAGCCATACGCAGCGGATCCAGCCAGATGCGCAGGGCAAACTTGGCGCCGCCGAACAGGTTGATCTTGGCCACTCCGTCCACCGAGTAGAACTGGGGACGGATCACCCGTTCCAGGTAGTCGGTGATCTGGGAGGCATTGAGCTGCTCACTGCTGAAGGCGATGTACATGATCGAGGTCGATGAGCCCGTGCTCATCGCCAGGCTGGGGTCTTCCGCCTCTTGGGGCAGCTGGGAGCGCACCGAGTTGACCCGCGCCAGGATATCCGACAGGGCCGCGTTGGGGTCCGTGTTCAGCTTCATCTGCACCGTGATCTGGGAGCTGCCGTTACTGCTGGAGGAGCTCATGAAATCGATGTTGTCCGCTTGGGCGATGGCCTGCTCCAGGGGCTGAGTAATAAAGCCCTGGATCAGATCGGCACTGGCGCCGTAGTAACCGGTACTGACGGTGACCACCGTATTGGTCATCTCCGGGTATTCCCGCACCTGCATTTTCTGCAGGGCCTGCAGCCCCAGCAACACGATCAGCAGGCTGATGGAAACGGCCAGCACCGGCCGTTTGATAAATATGTCGGTAAAGCGCATCAGATTCTCCGCTTACAGCAAGGGGGCAGACTCAGGGGTGTCCAGGGCATCGCTTTCCACCGGCTTGACGTGGCTACCGTTTGACAGGCGCACCTGGCCTGAGGTGACTATCTGTTCACCCGCCTGCAGACCCTTGATCACCCGGGCGACATCTTTTTCCCGTTCGGCGACTTCCACCACCCTTTGTCGGGCAATCAGCAGGGGCTCGCCGTCATCGGTTTGCTGTTCTTCCACCACATAGACGGTCTGACCGTAGAGGGTGAAGTTGATGGCATGCTGGGGCACCAGCAGCTGATCGGAGAGGGCTGGCAGATTAACATTCAGCTTGGCGAACATGCCCGAGCGCAGCTTGCCGTCCTGATTGGGGATGCTGGCCTGCACCTGCACCACTCCGGACTCCGGATCCACCACCGGCTCGATGGCGGTGATTTTGCCCTCGAAAGGAGTGTCCGGATACGCGTCAACAAAAATGTTCAGGGTCTGGCCCACGGCAATATCGGCGATACGGGTCTGGGGGATGGTGAAGCGGATACGGAAACGGCTGGTGTCTTCCAGTCGGGCTATGTCGGTACCTGCGGTCAGGTACTGGCCGAGAAAGGCGTTGCGTATCCCCATGATGCCATCGAAGGGTGCGCGTATGGTGCGTCGCTCTATGGTGGCCTGCAATGAGTCTATCTGGCCCTGCAGCTCGCGGTAGTCGGCCTCGGCTTCATCCACTTGCCCCCTGGAAACCGAACCGCGCCCGTACAGCTCTTGCATTCGCTTCAGGTTGGCCTGTACCGAGGGCAGCCGACCCTGGGCGCTGCGCAGGTTGGCTTTTTCCACGTCGGCGTCCAGCTCGACCAGTATCTGGCCGGCGGTAACCTGTTGGCCGGATTCAAAATTGATGGCACGAATGATGCCGGCCGACTCGTTGCTGACGTCGATGCCCTGGATTGGTTCGATAAAGCCGATGGCGGCGATGGTGGGCGACCAGTTCTCGGCCTTGACTGTCAGGGTGGTGACCGGAAAGCTGGGCACGGGCTGGTTGGCGAAAAACTGTGCCATCATCTTTTGTTTGAACAGATTAAAACCGATCACGCTGCCAAAGATCACTGTGACTATCAGCAGCATGGACAGGGTCCATTTTTTCATCAGGTAGCTCCCGCAAATTTTTATCGTTTTAGGATGGCATTCCAGCTGGCGTCGATCAGCGACTCATACAGCCCTTCGTGCAGATCGATACAGCCCTTGGTGTGTTTCTGGGTCAGCAGCATCAGGTTTTCCAATGCCAGGCTGCCCAGCAGCTCGGCCGGCAGATCCCTGAAGACTTCCTCTTGGCGGCCTTGCTCAAAAAAATCAAAGATAGGTTTGAAGTAACGGTCGTGCAGTTCCTTGTCTTCTTCCTTGCTGAACAGAGGCGAGGCTTCGTATTGCACCCGGTAAAGCAGGGCATCTGGACTGTCGAGCAGACAACGGATGGTATTCAGCCAGAGGGTGCGGAACTGTTCATAGCGGGATGCGTCGGGGTCGAGACCCTGGATGATATTGGCTCCGACTTCTCGCATCCGCTCTTCATGGACACAACGCAACAGGGCTTCCTTATCGGCAAAGTAGCGATAAATGGTACCGGTGGCGACGCCTGCCTGGGTGGCTACCAGCTGCATGGACATGCCGCGAAAACCATAGTGAGCGATTAGGGATTCAGTTGCATCCATAATCCGTGTTTTTTTGTCTTTTTCCATTGTAATCACCCATTTGTGAATGACCGTTCATTCATTTTTGTGATTTTAGGGGCTCTGGCGTCCAAGTCAACCATCTTTACCAGAGGCCTGGCGTGTCGAATCGGACAAACCGCGCTAAATATAGCCACCTTGGCGACAAATCGGCCAGATGAGGGTTTTTTATTAAAAAGTGCTGGACAAGGTAGGGGCGGGATCTTAGTATTCGCGTCGTCCAATATCGAGCGCCCGTAGCTCAGCTGGATAGAGCGCTGCCCTCCGGAGGCAGAGGTCACAGGTTCGAATCCTGTCGGGCGCGCCATCTGGTAATGGACGAAAAGTTATTTTGGTGACCGTAGCTCAGTTGGTAGAGTCCCGGATTGTGATTCCGGTTGTCGCGGGTTCGAGCCCCGTCGGTCACCCCAGATTTTGCCTGATAGGGCAGGATAAAGCAGTAAACAATGCGAGGGTGGCGGAATTGGTAGACGCGCTAGCTTCAGGTGTTAGTGTCCTATGGACGTGGGGGTTCAAGTCCCCCCCTTCGCACCACTGCTTTATTATGTTAGGCTCAGTCCTGACAACACTTTAAAAAGTTATTTCGGCGTTTAGCGCAGCTTGGTAGCGCATCTGGTTTGGGACCAGAGGGTCGCAGGTTCGAATCCTGCAACGCCGACCACTTTCAAAAAAAGCCAGCTATTGAAGCCGGCTTTTTTTGTTTGGGATCTGCACCGTCAGCGCAGCTTGGTGGCGCATCCATATGTTGGGAGTAGCGGGACCAGAGTGTGTTTTCTCGGGCTCGAATCCTGCAACGCCGATCACTTTCGAAAAGGCCAGCTAGTGAAGCTGGCCTTTATTGTGTCTGGCATCCATGTCGACTGTCCCGGTAGCGCCGGGCTTGGGTGTTGCCGGTATCAAATGCCGATAGCCGGCTGGGGCACGATACGAATCTGGGCTTCACGCAGGTCGGACAGGCGTTTCTCCAGGCGGTCAATGCCGTCATTGTCACTTTGCAGGGTAACGTGGGCTGGATCCCGGTTGGACGGCAGCTCGGCAGCCTGTACAGCACCAACGGCAAGCAGGGCAATAGCGGGTAGCAGGGTGATACGCATAATGATTTCCTCTCAATATTATTAACAAAGTATTTTGTTACTCCGCCATGCTAACCAGGGCATGCTGTTATTTAAACCGACAATAGTTGAGCAAGTTTGTCAGTTATTTTGAAGTGCTAAGGTTGGTCCGGCAGAGTCAGTCGGGGGGCGGTGGAACAGGCGCACTAAAGCAGCCGGTGGAATAAAGCAATAAATACGATAACGGCACAGGGCCTGCTTCTCCGAGCAGGCCCTGTGCCGTATTGGTCTTATTATGGTTGGTTCAGGACTTGGCTGCGTAGGCCACGATTTCGTAGAGCATTGCTTCCCGCGCCGGATCATTTTTCACTGTTGGATATCTGTGTTGCCCCGATGCATGACAAGCACACGTTGGTTGTTCATGCAGAGTTTCCTCGACGAACAAAACTAATCCGTTGTTTTTCCTCGGCTGGCCGGAGCAATTTGAAGAACGGCCGCCAGGCCGCCCGGTAAACTGGCTTTAACTGGCACTGAACAATTCATCATCATGCGTAATTGGTAATGTTGACAGGGTGTCGTTCACGGGCTCGGACTACCCTGAGCCGTTTATCTCCGGGACGAGCTGGGTTCACCGTTCACTGAACGGGTTTATTGCTGCAATTCAATGCAGTTGGGCACAGCGGCCAATTATAAAGAGGGTATCGACAGTTATGTTAGATCTCACAGGAAGGCTGACACATTTTTCCAACCACAAGGCTAACGCCGGGCTTGCTTATAGTCAGACGCAAAAGAATGTGATTTCCGTTGCCGCTGCGGACGAGGCAATTCGTGATATCAAAACCTGGCCCGGCTATGCGGCAACACCGTTACATTCCCTTGATGCGCTGGCGGCAGATACCGACCTGGCTCGTATCTGGTACAAGGATGAATCCCAACGCTTCGATCTGAAAAGCTTCAAGGCGTTGGGTGGCGCCTATGCGGTTGCCCGCCAGCTGCAGCTGGCGCTGGAACAGAAAACCGGCACACGCCCTGACATTGCCGAGCTGCTCGATGGGCGATGGAAAAACGAGGTGGCCGAGCTGGTTGTTAGCTGTGCTACAGACGGTAACCATGGCCGCTCCGTTGCCTGGGGTGCCCAGATGTTCGGTTGTGGCTGTGTGATCTATGTGCACCGTGATGTTTCCGAGGGTCGCAAGCGGGCGATGGAAGCCTACGGGGCTGAGGTTATTCGCATTGCCGGAAACTATGACGACTCGGTACGACTGGCCGACGTCGAAGCCAGGGCCCATGGCCGCATCATTGTCTCTGATACCAGCTATGAAGGTTACATGGAGATCCCCAAGGATGTGGCGCTGGGCTATACCGTCATGCTGTCCGAGCTGGTTGAACAACTGGATGGGGAAATACCGACCCATGTTTTTATTCAGGGGGGCGTCGGTGGCCTGGCATCGGCGGTATGTGGGTATTTCTGGGATTTGTGGGGAGAGCGTCGTCCGCGCTTTATTGTGGTGGAGCCGGAACAGGCCAACTGCCTGCAGATGAGCGCCAGGGCCGGCAAGCCGGTGACCGTGGACGGTGATCTGGAGACGCTGATGGCTGGCCTGGCCTGTGGCGAAGTCTCTCTGCTGGCCTGGGAGATACTGGCGACCGGAGCCAATGATTTCATGACGCTGAGTGAGGAGGCGGTACCGGCCACCATGCGCATGTTGGCCAGGGGCTATCGCCAGGATCCGGCCATTGAGGCGGGGGAATCCGCAGTACCGGGGCTGGCTGCGGCGATTCGGGCACGTCAGAGCGGCGAGTATGCGGCGGCGCTGGGTCTGGATCGTAACAGCAAGGTACTGGTGATTGGCACGGAAGGGGCGACGGATCCCGAAGTGTACCAGCAGCTGGTTGGTTAATTCCGCATTGAGAGCATGAAGAAACAAGGGGCGACGGTGGTCGCCCCTTTTCGTTTTTCTGGTTGCGATACAGGCTGGTTTTCATGTTGTTATTAGTTAGTCGTCAACCGGTACCGTCAGCCCGACCTTGACCGGATCCATAACCACATGAGTCTGGAAGCTGCGCACATTGGTATTGTCAAAGAACATGTCGCGTGTGAATTGTTCGTACTCTTCCATGTCAGCTGCCGTGACCACCAGAATAAAGTCGGCACTACCGGTCACGTAGTAACACTGCTGTACTTCTTCCCGCTTTTTGGTTTCTTTCTTGAACAGGTCAATCAGATCGACACGTTCGCGCTCCAGGCTGACTTGCACAATCAAGGTCATATTTCGGCCAATGGCCCTGGCATTCACGATCGACACATCGGCGCTGATGATCTGCTGCTCGCGCATGCGCTTGATCCGGCGTTGTATGGCCGCTGGCGAGAGTCCAACCTGCTCGGCTATTTGATCGGAGGTGGTGCGATTGGATTGTTGCAGGATCTTGAGGATTTTTTGGTCAAAAGCGTCGAGTAGGGTCGAGCTGGACGGGGGCATGAATAATCCTTTATGGTTTGGTCTTAAGTTTATGAAAAATATTAAAATAAGTATAAATAAGGGTCAGTTTTCGGGGCGTATGCGCCTGCGGGTCAGCCACTGTATATTATCGACTCAAACCCTCTGCTTGCGCAATTCTCGAGTCAGGTCCGTCTGGTTGTGAAGCTGGCGGGTGTCAGTCATTACTGTCGCAGTCTTGCATCGTTATCAAGCACCAGTGGTCGCTGACCCCTTGCCACCGGATATTTCTATTTAAGTTATTTACAACCGGCATTTTAGGGCTTTTTTTGGCCTGAAGTGCCTGCTGCCTCTTCCTTTTTTCTGAGCGTTCCCATGTGCTCCCGGGGGAGACCTCGAAGCATTGGCGGGGCTGAATGTATTGCCAGCCCCATTCTTCCCTCCGGCCCGGGGGAGTGGGTAATGAACACGCATATTGGCGTGGATTTGCATAAATTCCTCATTCATGACGGCAAATTGTATGAATGTCTTCAGGCGTGGCACGTAACATGAGTTCAAGTCGGGATAAGGGACTCGACAACAGTATTTAATCCGACATTGCGCGAGAGAAGGGAAGCATGAAAACCGAGACGTTGTCACCACGCTATCCGCTGGATCACCTGGCTCCCTTGGGGAGAGTCGGGGTGATTAGCCTGGCGACTGATTTCAATATCGAGCATGATCTGCGTCGTATCTACCCGGATGGGGTAGAAATGTTTACCAGCCGGGTACGCAACTTCAACCCGCTGACAATTGAAAACCTGCGCACCATGGCTCCGGGCATCAGCGCCGTTGCGGATGCCATACTGCCGGGCACCGAGCTGGATGTGATCATTTATGCCTGCACCTCAGGTACCGTTGCCATCGGCAGTAAGCGGGTGGAGGAGCTGATCCATGCCGCCCGCCCCGACGTCAAGGTCACCAACCCGCTTACCGCGGCCTTTGCGGCTTTCGACGCGCTGCAGGCCGGACGAATTTCCATGTTGACGCCCTACACCGACACAGTGAATGGAGATGTGGCCAGGGTCTTTTCCGGCTCCGGCTGTGAGGTGCTGAATATTGCCGGCTTCGGGTTTGAGGACGACACAGCGATGACCTTCATCAGCCCGCGGGACATTGAAGAGGCGGCCATCGAGATCTGTCACCCCGATGCCGATCTGCTGTTTATTTCCTGTACCGCATTACGCAGTGCTCAGGTGGTGGAGCATATCGAGCAGCGTCTGAGCAAGCCGGTCATTACAAGCAACCAGGTGCTGGCCTGGCACAGCCTGAGCCTGATGCACCACCCGGGGGCTGTCTTCGGTTATGGACAGCTGTTGTCGTCTCATCTATCCCCTGAATCCGATATCGGACGAACTTCCCTGAATACACCAGTAATGGAGAGCCACCATGATTAAGTTTGAACCTGGGCTGATTGCGGAAATGACGGAATGGCGGCGGCACCTGCACCGTTTTCCCGAGTGTGGCTTCGATGTGCATCAAACCGCCGACTTTATTGCAGAAAAGCTGGTGTCCTGGGGGCTGGAAGTCGTTCGCAACATTGGTCAGACCGGGCTGGTGGGTATCCTTAAAAACGGCGATGGCAAGGCCAGCATAGGACTGCGTGCCGACATGGATGCACTGCATATCGAGGAGCAGAATACCTTTGAGCATTGTTCTCGCCATCAGGGACGCATGCACGCCTGTGGCCATGATGGACATTCCGCCATGTTACTAGGTGCAGCCTGCCACCTTGCTCGGCACCGTAACTTCAATGGCACCGTCTACTTTATCTTCCAGCCTGATGAAGAGCATGGCTGTGGTGCCCAAGCGATGATTGATGATGGGCTGTTTGAACGGTTCGATATCGATGCCGTTTACGGCATGCACAACCTGCCCGGTTTGCCGGCCGGCCACTTGGCGGTTCGCCCGGGTTCGCTGATGGCCAGTGAAAGCAGCTTTGAAATTCGAATCCATGGTGTTGGCGGTCATGCCGCCATGCCGCATACCGGTGTGGATCCCATCGTGGTTGGATCCCAGGTCATTCTGGGGTTACAGACCATTGTTTCCCGCAACCTCAGTGCCATTCATGAAACGGCCGTGGTGTCTGCCACCGAGTTCATCACCGATGGTACTGTTAATGTGATTCCGTCTACGGTGACGATCAAGGGAGATTGCCGCTGCTTCACGGAAGCATCGCTGACACGTATTGAATCCCGCATGGAGCAGATCGTGGCCGGCATCTGCCAGGCGGCGGGGGCCCGATACGAATTTGAGTTCACCAACAGCTTTTATCCCACCGTCAACAGTGCCGATGAAACCCGCTACGCCATCGAAGCGGCAGAGCAGGCGCTGGGTGCCGAGCGGGTGAATCCCAGCTGTGATCCCTTCACCATTTCCGAGGACTTTTCCAGCATGCTAAGGGTCAAGCCAGGCTGTTACGCCCTGTTGGGGAACGGAACCGAATCGGTAGGAGGCTGTGCCCTGCACAACCCGAAATACGACTTTAATGACGATATTCTGCAGAGTGGTGCCGCCTACTGGGTCACCCTGGTACAGAATCGTTTGCAGTAGTGCGGCCAGGAACGGCCGTACCGAGTAACAATGCCCAAGCACAACAAGTACAACTGGAGGTACTTATATGAAAAAGCTTTTTGCACCCCTTCTCACCCTGAGTGTCAGCCTCGGTATTGCCGGCGCAGTTCAGGCCGAAACATGGAAGTTTGCGACCGAAGAAGACAAGGGCGATGTTCAGGCAATTTATGCCAAAACCTTTGCCGATGTCATTAAGCAGGAATCTGACGGAGATATCAGGGTAAGAACCTATTATTACGGCCAACTGGGCACCGAAAACGACATAGTGGAGCTGGCCGCCAACGGCACCATCCAGTTCGTGTCAGTGGGCACCGGCCATCTCGGCTCCTATGTGCCTGAGGTACAGGCCATCAGCCTGCCGTATGTACTGGGTACCGATGAAGCCGTGACCCGCAAGGTACTGACTGAAAGCAAGACCATCTACAACGATTTGTCATACAAGTTCGAGGATGTAAACCTGAAGCTGCTGTCCATGTTCTCTGAGGGCGAAATGGTATGGGGAGCCAACAAGCCCATCCGCAGCCCGGAAGACTTTGCCAACCAGAAGATCCGTACCTTTACCTCTACCATTCCCGTTGAAACCTACAAGGCGTTCGGCGCAACCCCCACGCCCCTGTCGTGGGGCGAGGTATACGGATCCTTGCAGCTGAAGACCATAGACGGCATGGTTAATCCGATTTACTTCATCTACAACGCCAAGTGGCATGAGGTGCAGAGCCACCTTATTTTCCCCGGACAGCAGCCATATGTGGGGACCGTGTCCACCAACAACAAGTGGTTCAGTAACCTGAGCCCGGAAAAACAGGAAATGGTCAGAAAAGCCGCCGCCGAGGCCGAGCAGGCAGCATTTGAATATCAGGCCCGGATTAACAAGGAAAACATGCAGCTGATCATGAAAGAGCGTCCTTCCATGCAGATCATCGTGCTGAACGAGGAAGAGCGCAGCCGCTTCAAAGAGAGGGCCGATACCTTGCATGAAACCTACTACCAGGTAGTGGAAAACGCCTATAAAGCGGGTGAAAAGGCAGCCGCACGAGAAGGGGCTCGCAATATTCTGCAGAATCTGATCAGTGAAGTGGCTGCAGCCAAAGCGTCCTGATCTCAGGTGTAATCCATAACCATTTATTCACCGGAGATGGCCGCCGGGTGGCGGCCAGGAGATGTGTCCGTGAAACACCTGCTTAGTAATATCAGTTCCATCACCGAGAAAGTAGAAAAATACATAGTGTGTTTTTCCATCGTGCTCATGATGATCAACTCCACCGCCAATGCCATTGGGCGCTATTTCTTTAACCAGAGTATTTTCTTTGCCGAGGAGCTGAACCAGTTTCTTATTGTTTCGGTCACCTTCATCGGCTTTGCCTATGCCGTGCGCAAGGGGCGCAACATCCGCATGACGGCGGTGTATGACGCGCTTGGTCATACTGCCAAAAAGATCATTTCGATATTGATTGCGGCGGGCTCCTCGGCGCTCATGTTTTTCCTTGCCTATCTGGCGTACCACTATGTAGTTGAGCTCAAGGAGATCAACCGGCTCAGCCCCGCCTTGCAGTTTCCCGTTTACATTATTTATGCGGTCATCCCGCTGGGCCTGGCCATGGCAGGCATTCAGTACCTGATCAGCCTGCTCATGAATTTGATCCACCATGACATCTATCTTTCGTTTGAGATCACCGAAGACAAGGCTGCTGCGCAGGGGGATATGATATGAGCTCTGTTAGCCAGTTTTTTGCGGATATTATTGCCGGTGAGCTGGATATTTACGTGATCACCTTTACGTTGGTGGTTGCGATGGTGGTGCTGCTGTTTCTCAGCTTTCCCATGGTGGTACCGCTGGCGGTCGGGGCCCTGATTGGCCTGGTTCATTTTTCTGGTACCGATCCCCAGGTTATTATCCAGCAGATGGTGACCGGTATTTCCCCCAATGCGCTGATTGCGGTGCCCATGTTCATCCTGGCGGCGGACATCATGACCCGCGGCCATACTGCGAATAACCTGCTTGGCCTGATCCAATCGTTTATCGGCCATATGCGCGGCGGCCTACCGATCACCACCTGCATCAGCTGTACCCTGTTTGGCTCTGTGTCGGGCTCGACCCAGGCCACGGTTGTCTCCGTCGGCCAGATCATGCGGCCCAAGCTTTTGCAGGCGGGGTACAAAGATAGCTTTGTGATGGCGCTGATCATCAATGCCAGTGATATCGCCTTTCTGATCCCGCCCAGCATCGGCTTGATCCTTTATGGCACTCTGGCCAATGCCAGCGTGGGCGAGCTGTTCATTGCGGGTATCGGCCCGGGGCTGGTGCTGGCACTGATGTTTTCCGTTTACTGCTATATCTACAGTCACAAGAACGCCGACGGCATTGAGCTGGTGGAGAAAACCGACTGGGCTGAGAAACTGGCAGCACTGAAGAAATCGATTCTGCCACTGGGTTTTCCGGTGCTGATCGTTGGTGGGATTTACTCCGGCATCATGACCCCTACCGAAGCGGCGTCTTTCTCGGTGCTGTATGCCGTGCTGGTAGAATGCGTCATCTATCGGCAGCTCAATACGCGTGATCTGTTGGACTCCGCTCTCAGTACCGGGCTGATAACAGCCGTGGTCTTTATTCTGGTAGGAATTGGGCAGGCGTTTTCCTGGTATATCTCGTTCGAGCAGATCCCGCAGGAGTTGCTGGCGCCGCTGAACCTCGAAGACGCTTCCCCCGAGTTTGTATTGTTCGTTATCGCCCTGGCCTTTTTTGTGGGCTGCATGTTTGTCGACTCCCTGGTGGTGTTGCTGATCCTGACGCCCATCTTTATGCCGATCGTGGAGACTGTGGGCCTGGATCCGGTACTGGTCGGTGTGATGGTGACCCTGCAGATGGCAATCGGCTCGGCAACCCCGCCCTTTGGTTGTGACATCTTCACCGCCATCGCGATTTTCAACCGTCCCTACATGGATGTGATTCGTGGCACGCTGCCGTTTATCCTGCTGCTGTTCACCATGACCGCTATCCTGATTTTCTTCCCGGGCGTAGCCCTGTTCCTCAGGGATCTGGCGTTCAACTGAACTATATGAACAGGTATGGCCGATATTCTGGCCATGCCTGTGTAGTGTGGGCCTCAGGCCATAACAACAAGAGTAGCCAACATGACCCAAACCTTGATTGCACCACCTCGTGGATTTGACAATTCAGAATTTGAAGCGCGCACCCAGAAGCTGCAGGCACATATGGCCGAGCAGAGCATTGATGCGGTTTTTCTGACGACAGAGCCGGAGTTCCGTTATTTCAGCGGTTTCAAGTCCCAGTTCTGGGAAAGCCCTACCCGACCCTGGTTTCTGGTTGTGCCCGCCAGCGGAAAGCCTATCGCCGTGGTGCCGGAAATTGGCGCAGCCGGGCTTCATCAGACCTGGCTTGAAGATGTACGCAGCTGGCCTTCTCCGCGGCCGGAGGACGACGGTATCTCGCTGCTGGCCGATACTCTGGCTTCCTGCGCCCGGCGTCATGGACGTATTGGCGCCATGTTGGGGCCGGAAACGCACCTGCGCATGCCGGCCGCGAACTTTGCCCTGCTGCAGGAGCGCCTGAGCCTGCATCAGCTGGTGGACGTTTCCCAGATCATCAGGGCCTTGCGCAATATCAAGTCCGAAGCAGAGATCGCCAAGGTTCGCTTTGCCTGTGAAGTGACTGCCGCCGGCTTTGATTATTTGTTGGAAAACATGCATGCGGGCATGACCGAGCGGGAAGCCTGCAAGGCCATGCACCTGGAGATGCTGCGCCTGGGAGCGGATGCCTGCCCGTATTTGATTTCGGCTTCGGGACCGGGCGGTTACGACAATATCATTATGGGGCCAACCGACCGGCGCCTGGAGCGTGGGGATCTGTTGATCATCGATACCGGTGCCAACTTTGATGGTTATTTCAGTGACTTTGATCGTAATTATGCCTTTGGCGAGGCTGACGATCTGACCAAAAAGGCCTATGAAGCCGTGTATCGTTCCACCGAGGCCGGCTTGCAGGTCGCTGCACCGGGGCGCACTACCGGTGACGTCTGGCAGGCCATGTGGTCGGTGCTGGAGCAGGCCGGGGCGCTGGGGAATGACGTGGGCCGGATGGGCCATGGCCTCGGCATGCAGTTGACGGAGTGGCCGTCGAATGTGCCGAACGGTGATGTGGTATTGCAACCGGGCATGATCCTCACCCTGGAGCCGGGCATGACCTATGCGCCGGGCAGGATGATGGTGCACGAAGAAAACATTCTGGTAACCGAAAACGGGTGCGAGATGCTGCACAAGCGGGCCTGGTCAACCCTGCCGGTTATTGGCTGACCCCGGGCAGGCTGCTGTATCGCATGAACGCAGCAGCCTGTATCACTGACTGTATAGGGCGTGGTTGTTCAACAGTTTCATTCGTCAGGTATTGGCGATAGAAAACCGATGAGCCTGCCCGGCGTTGAAATAATCAAAGCGAATCTTAAAGACGAACCGCGCCGGTTAGTTCCCGTAATGGCTCCGGTGCGATTAACCTGGTGTGCAAATGGCTTCCCTACCTATGTACAGGTCACGCCGCTGAAGAGGGCGCGGGTGCGTGGACATGCGGCTTTCCATGGTGCTCGTATCATTCTGTGACCAATGGCGATGCCTCCCTGCTTCATGTATTAACCCGGCGGGATAATGTCGGAATTTTCTCCTCGACCAGATCCGTCATGCTGCACGTAAACTGCAATAGGCACTTGGCGATGGGATGCTGTTCTCGTCGCCGGTATGGGGGGCAGCGCCGGGCCGAGGTTATCGATTTATATATTTTGCAAGGCACGCTGGACCGGCTGCGCTTGCTGTCACCCACAGGAACGCTGCAAACTGCATGTTTCGGCGTTAAGTGTCAGTGAGGCCTTCCGTTCGTTGCGCGTGGGCTGCAATCTGCTTTTTCAGATAGGCTTCTACCGCCGGGGCATGGGATTTCCGATCCACATAGATGACGCCGAGCGGATCGTTCGACATGCCGGGCGGTGTGGCAAAGCGCTGCAGTCCATATGATTGATGCCATGCCTCGGCCAGCGGCGCCGGGCAGAGCGACAGACGGTTGCTGGTACTGACCAGGCCGAAGATCAGTTGAGTGTTATCAACGGTGATGCAGTCCGGGGGCATCATATGTCCTGTCCGCGTGAGCAGGGCGTCGAACTCATCGCGCATCGGCGTTCCCGCAGTCGGCAGGATCCATGGTCGTTGCATCAGGGCCCCCAGATCCTCGGGTGGCGGGGCGGTCTGTCTGCCGGCGATGATGGCGATCTCGCCCGATGACATCGCATGGCTCACAAGGCCCCGCTCGGTCAAGTCGCCACCGAGCCGGGCATAGACCAGATCAAGGCGGTTGTGTTGTAGGTCATCGATTAGCCGCGATCGGATACCTTCATGCAGCCGAATATCCACATTCGGATAGTTCTGCTTGAAATCCACCACCGTGGCCGTGATCTGGGTGAACAATGAGCTGGCTTGCACCCCGATCCTGACCTCTCCCCGGCTCAGCCCGGTGAATTGCCCGGCAAGTGTCTCAAGCGCGGAAATATCGTCGATGATGGCGCGAACCGCACGGAGCAATTGCTGCCCGTGAGAGGTGCGCAGCAGGCCTCTTGGATGGCGGTCAAAGATTGCGAAACCGAAGCCTGCTTCGAGTTCACAGAGGGTCCGTGACACTGCGCCCTGCGAAATATGCAGCCGTTCGGCCGCACGGCTGACGCTCAGTACCTCGTCCAGCATCACGAGGACATGGAGATGCCTGAGCTTCAGACCTCTGCGGAGAAAGCTGGACAGATCCATGCAAAACCCCCGTTGTGACTCGAACAGATATTACCAAATGGTAATGCATCGTTATAAATATAACACTTTTTTTAAACGCGAGATGTCACATACTGCATATGTCACCCGGCGCGGCAGATGCCCGGGGGGACCTTATAGACACACAAGGAGGGCTCTCTATGACGGGTGCATCAATGACAAATGTATTGCAGGCGTTTTGCCTGCTTGGGTTGTTCCTGCTGATCGGTACCGTGTTACGCGCCAGGATAGGCTGGCTGCAACGGCTGTTCATTCCGGCCTCGGTCATCGGCGGCTTCGTCGGATTGCTGGCCGGGCCGCAAATCTGGGGCGATCTGACGCCGATTCAGTACCCCGAGGACTGGATCAGGATGTACAGCCTGCTGCCGGGCGTGCTGATCATTCCGGTGGTGGCCTCGGTACCGCTGGGGATCCAGCTTTCCCAGAAAGGCGAAGGCGCGGCCACGGCCCGAAACGTCTTCAACATGTTCCTGCTCATGCTCACGCTGTTCTCGTTGCAGATTTTCATTGCCGGCGCGGTCGGTGCCCTCTTTGCCACCACAATGCCTGATCTGGGCATCTACAACACCTTCGGGATGGAGATGCCCATGGGCTTTTCGGGTGGGCATGGCACCGCCGGCGTTGTCGGCAATATGCTGAATGGCATGGGGCTGGAGTATTGGGAGATCGCCCAGGGCGTGACCGTTACCTATGCCACCATCGGTCTGATCGGCGGCATCATCATCGGCATCGCCGTCATTCGCTGGCTGAACACGCGGCAGCTGCTGGAAGGCTCCATGAACATGGCCAGCATTCCGCGATCCTGGCTGACCGGGTTGGAGCCCGACACCGACAAGCAACGTCCGGCGGGTAAGGAAACCACCATCTCAACCTCAATCGACGTCATGGCCTTCAATGTCGCGCTGATCCTCGCCGGCTCCGGTCTGGCCATCCTGCTGCGCGGCTGGGTCAAGGCCTCTGGACTGCCGGTGATCTCGGCGGTGCCGGTCTGGGCCTATGCGATCATCGTGATGTGGGTGGTCTGGATCATGATGAACAAGCTGAAGATCGCATGGCTCGTCGATGCCGGTGTCAAGGGCAAGATCGCCTCGACCCTGACGGACTTCGCGATTGTCGCGGCGCTGGTTTCCATGCCCGTGCATGCGGTGGTGAGTTTCCTGGTTCCGGTCCTCGTGACCGCTGCGATCGGTGTTGCGATAACAATTGGTGTCGCCTTCTTCCCGGCCCGGAAAATGTTTTCGTCGGCCCCGTTTGAGCGTGCGCTGCTGATCTTCGGCACCGCCTCCGGCGTGTTCCTGACCGGGCTGCTGCTGCTGAAAATATGCGACCCCGACTTCAAGACCGCCGCCATGCGCGACGGCTCGTTGGCTTATTCAATGAATACAGTGGCAGGCTTTATCCTGCTGCCGATCATGGCCAGCATGGCGGCCGCTTCCGGGCCGATTGCCCTGGCAGGACTGGGGGCCGCCGTGGTCACAGCCTGCCTTATCGGGCTCTTCCTTGTCTCAAAAATCAAGAGCGGGGCGCCCCTGAACAACGTAATGAACCGATGATGAGCAGGGCTGTTACCGGCCCCTGTTGCTACTGGACCTGTCCTGGGAAGCCAATACATCACTTTAATTTTTCATTAATTATTAGTGAATTATGTTTAAGCCTTGTGGGTTTACAGGCATCAGGTTCGTAGCACTCAATGTGTTCAATGTTGAAACGGATAAAGAGATACAAGAATGACTGATCACAATATTATCGACTTTGTTAATGCCTATATCGAGGGAGAAGCGGCCAGCTTCACCAGTTTGAGCGACCAGGTATGGGAGTTTGCGGAAACCCGCTTCGAAGAGCATGCGTCGGCCGAACTGCTGGCCGAGCACCTGGAGCAGCAAGGCTTCAGCGTTGAGCGGGAAGCAGGCGGTATCGAAACCGCATTTGTCGCCAGTTACGGCCAGGGCAAGCCGGTCATCGCGCTGCTCGGTGAATATGATGCGCTGGCCGGACTCAGCCAGCAGGGCGGCTGTGCCCACGCCAGCTGCGTGACCGAAAATGGCAACGGCCACGGCTGTGGACACAACCTGCTCGGCGTGGCGGCGCTGTCCGGTGTGCTGGCGGTCAAGGAGTACATGGATCGCAACAAACTTCAGGGCACCATCCGATTCTACGGCTGCCCCGGTGAAGAAGGCGGCTCAGGCAAAACCTTCATGGTGCGCGAAGGACTGTTCGACGACGTCGACGCGGCTCTGACCTGGCACCCCGGCACGTTCAGTGGCATTTTTAGTCAACCGACCCTGGCCAATATCCAGGCCGAATTCAGTTTCAAGGGCATCTCCTCCCATGCGGCAGCATCTCCCCACCTGGGGCGCAGTGCCCTGGACGCAGTGGAACTGATGAATGTCGGCACCAACTATTTGCGCGAACACGTCATTCAGGAAGCTCGCATTCACTACGCCATCACCAACGCCGGCGGCGATGCCCCCAACGTGGTGCAGGCTAACGCCAGCGTCCTGTATCTGATCCGGGCACCGAAGATCAGCGATGCTCAGGCCATCTATGACCGAGTGGTCAAAATTGCCGAAGGCGCCGGGATGATGACCGAAACTGAACTGACAGTCCGCTTCGACAAGGCGTGCTCAAACTTTGTGCCCAACCGTCACCTCGAACGACTGATGTACCAACACATGCGCGCCTTGGGACTGCCGGACTACAGCGATGAAGAGCAGGCATTTGCCGCCCAGATCCGTGAAACGCTCAACGAGAGCGACGTAGCCAGCGACTATAAGCTCATCGCCAATATGGCCGGGCTTAAAGGCAATGAGTTCGTCAAGTCTCTCGATGGCAAGGTGTTGATGGATGAAGTGGCCCCCTATGAGCCGACATCCAGCCTGCTGTCCGGTTCGACCGATGTAGGCGATGTCAGCTGGGTAGTACCCACCGCCCAGTGCTTCTCGCCGTGCTTCGCCATTGGCACCCAGTTCCATACATGGCAGGTGGTTTCTCAAGTGCAAACCTCCATTGGCCACAAGGGCATGCTGCTTGCCAGCAAAGCGATGGCTGCAACGGCTATCGACCTGCTGCTGGATCCGAAACATTGCGAAATCAGCCAGCAGGAGCTCGCAGACTATACCCGCACCGACAACTACAGCTGCCCGATTCCGGATTCTGTATCTCCTAGCAGGTTGGGCTGATACCGCTCTGAACAGCGCCGTTGACCTTGATGCGGCGTTTTTTTGCTATGGGCTGTCGTCATCAGATGGCGGCCCATAATGTCACGCAACGGATCTGTGTCGCCGCCACGAACGAGCCGGAATTTTTTGCATATCTGGTCGCTGTCCCTCGCCATTGCTTCAGGTAGAGAAAGGCATTTTCTACCAGATACCCTATCTTATAAATTTCCTTGTCGTGCTCTCGCTTTTCCTTACGATTCCGTGTTGACGGGATCATCATCCCTTGAGATATAGCGTCGTAACCTCGGTCTGCCGGCAAATACGCGGCTTCCAGGCCATCAATCAAGGACTTAGCCTGAGTACAATCTGCTGTCGTTCCTGGGGGCTCGATACATTTAACCGGCATACCATGAGCGTCAACAGCCAAATGGGTCTTGCTGTTCAGCCCCCCCCTTGTGATCCTCATGTTCTGATTGCCACCCACTGCACCGCAGGTATGAGGGTGAACCTTGATATGGCTGGCATCGAACGTCAACCATTCAAAATCCGGTTCGTTTATCAGCCGCTCCTGGAGTCGCGCCCAAATTCCCGTATCACGCCAACGGCAAAAGCGACGGTGGGTATTTTTCCATTCTCCATAGTCAGGTGGCAGGTCTCGCCAAGGAGCACCGGTACGCAAGATTCAAAATACAGCGTTAATAAACAACCTGTATCACGCGCCTCTCGGCCCCAATCGCCCTTTTTACCCAGTAAGTGAGGAGCGAGCGGTTGCCATACATGGTCAGAGATATAGTGGCGGCGATGAGCAGGGATAGTCATGATATCGTTAGATATTGCCGTAATGAGATAGGGATTGTACTGAAAACAATCGGCGTATGACGACAGCCTCTAGCTGATTGGAAAATGCAGCTCTGGCTACGATAAGCGGTTGCTGGCAGACACAGTAATGTCCCGCTACAAGCAGCTGGAGAGTCTAGGGAGTGTTCTTAATTATTAGGAAGTCCTGCCGATGGTAAGTGTATCATGGCATCGTGGAGAATGAGTCAATGTGTCGGCAGGTACTGAGAGATGACCAATGGGGGCGTCTCAAAGACTTACTTCCGGGCAAGGCCAGCGACTGTGGGGTCACGGCGAAAGACAACCGCCTTTTTGTTGAAGCCGTACTGTGGATCGCTAGAACGGGGGCACCATGGCCGGATCTGCCAGCATCCTTCGGACACTTACATCGCGTGTATGTAAGCTATAACCGTTGGTCATATAAGGGCGTTTGGACACGCATTTTCGACGTTATCTCGGATGGCCCCGAACTCAAGTACCTCATGCTTGATGGCAGTATTGTCCGGGTCCATCAGCATGGGGCGTCAAAAAAACAGAACGCGATGAGCAAGCCCAAGGTAAGTCACGGGGAGGATTGAGTACCAAAATCCATGCTGCGGTTGATGCCTTGGGAAATCCGGTTCGTCTGATTTTGACGGCAGGGCAGGCTTCAGAGTATGGCCAAGCCGACAACCTGATTAAAGACATAGAAGCAGGCTTTGTGCTGGCAGACAAGGGCTATGATTCAGATGGCTTTGTCGCTTCGATGTGTGCCGGTGGGGAAGCACCAGTGATTCACCCCAGGAAGAACCGGAGTACCCCACGGGGCTACGATAAAGAGCTGTATAAAGCACGTAACCTGGTTGAACGTTTTTCCAGAAGCTTAAGCATTACCGCCGCATAGCGACTCGATATGAGCGTTTATCGAAAAACTACGCAGCTATGTTCAGGCTCGTGTCGACGGTGATATGGCTGACATGATTGAGAACGCTCCCTAAGGCTTTGTCTGTGTAACTACAGCGGCCAGTTCGGTGAAATCCTAGCCGGCGTGACGGTGATGAACAAAGTCATAGGGCTCGGTATACCTGTTCGTCAGCCGGTCAGTTGAGGCCCGCAAGCCCTGTAGGGACAAGCAGTCCCGCTGAAGATTAACAACTCCATCCTCTACCACACTCGTTTTCTTTTGAATACTACCTCTGAACCGTGGTAAGTTGGTTTGGCTAAAGATGCAAGCCTTGGAACAGCAAAAGTTTTTGGTTGAATGAATCAACTATGCCAGTGTATAAGAACTTCCAAGTAGAGAGTAAATTTAATATGCTACGATACTATCTTTATTAGGCTGGGGGTTGTGCCCTAATTAAACCATATTTTTGATGAAGTTTTTCACATGACCTCAATAGTTGACAATTTCGATCGTGCTATCTTAAGTGTTTTACAAAAAGACAATACAACACCTTTGCGTCTTATCGCAGAGTTAGTTCACCTTTCTACGGCCTCGGTCCAGAGGCGTATTAAGCGTATGGAAGAAAATGGGGTGATCAAAGCAAACTCTGCTATTATTTCCCCCGAAAAAGTAGGTAAGGTTATCACAATTATTGTGGAAGTTCATGTAGTACATGCACACGCTTCTTACATGAAAGAAATGAAGAAAGTTTTTTCCGGGCCTGAAGTGCAGCAGTGTTATTATGTAACAGGTGAGGCGGATTTCATGTTGATATTGACCGTTTCAGACATGTCGGAATATGAAGCCATTAGCAACCGTTTATTCTATAATAACGAAAACGTAAAGTGGTTTAGAACTATCGTTGTGATCGATCGGGTCAAAACAACGATGGATACACCTCTACCTTTTTTATCTCCGTCATAAATCACGCTTTCCAATTTAATACTGTTGTTTTAATGGTTTTCTGCTTATGGTTTTCGTTTGTTACATATCACCCTTAATCAAGATAAGTTATAGGTTTTTATTGAGTTTTTACGTTTTCTTGATATTTTGGTTTTAAATTAAATAAAAGCCTAATCTTACTTAAAGCAGGAGTGACTCATTGGTTTTCACAATCAACAGTTAGCTCAAACGTATCTAGCATATTGACTGCATATCACAGTCAATATGCTTCCATATTTCGTCACTTGGCAAGCTGATCGTATACAAGGTTAACCCAGAAATTAGTGCCAACCTGCAATAAGTCATCGTTAAAGTCATAATTTGGCTGATGCAATGGCACACCACCTTTTTTTCCGGTTAAACCATTGCCGACTAATATGTAACAGCTCGGCACTTCACGTTGCATAAATGCGAAGTCTTCAGAGATACAGTAAGGTTTGAAGTTTTCATTAACCTTGCTTTCACCGACAAGTTTCTTCGCTATTCGAGCTGCAATTTCAGAGGTCTTGGCGTCGTTAATAGTTGATAATACGCAGTTCGAAAACTCATAGTTATAAGCAAGCCCGGCTGCAGAAGTGACACCTGAAACAACACGCTCTATCGCATTTTTAATGTACTCTTGCGTTTCATCAGAGAAGCAACGCGTGTCACCTGTTAGCGTAATAATTGTAGGAATAACATTGGCACCACCATTGGTCTTTATGTCGGTAACTGATAAAATTGCAGGCTCGTTGATCGCATCTAGATTACGAGTAATAATGCTTTGTAACGCAGGTACAATGCTGCATGCGGTAATCATTGGGTCACTGCCTAAGTGAGGCATCGCAGCATGGCCACCATCGGCAAGCACTTCAATTTTAAAATGATTTTCACTTGCCATTACTGAGCCTGGGCTGATCAAGAAACTACCGACGTCTATACCTGGCAAGTTATGCATCGCATAAATGGCGTCAATCTTCCAACGAGTGAACAATCCATCTTCAATCATGGCTTTTGCGCCAGTACCCAACTCTTCTGCAGGCTGGAAAACAAAGTAAACAGTACCATCAAAGTCATTTTGTAGTGACAGTTGATATGCCGCACCAAGTAACATAGAAGCATGACCATCATGTCCACAACCATGCATCATCCCGTTATTTTTCGAAACGTAGGAAAAGTCATTTTTCTCTTCTATAGGTAGCGCATCAAAATCAGCACGTATTGCGATAGATTCCGTTGATGTGCCACGGCTTAGAATGCCCACAATCCCTGTTTTGCCAATGCCCCGTACAACTTCAATACCAAACTCTTCAAGTTTCCGCGCAATAAACTCCGATGTTGATTTTTCTTTAAAACCAATTTCAGGAATGGAGTGTAAGTGGTGTCGCCACTCTATTATTTCATTTGATAAACTCATATTGGCCTCTTGGTGAGGTGATGGGGTCTATAGTATAAGATGTAAAAATCAAAATTGTTTAAAATTTGATTTTATAGTTTTTGTTATTTTTAGCAAACAAAAAATAATATTTTTAATATTCACAATGTTTAGGATAATGAATTGCCTTTTCTAGATGTCTCCGGATAGTAGTTTCCCATATCCTGGGCATACTGCTTTTTTTCCACATAAATGCATTGAGTGCCAAAATAAAGCTGAGTTGCTAGATACAATAGGAATGCCATACTTGTTTTCTAAGTGTTGTATTCTTTCTACGGCTCGAAGGCTGGTGCATGACATAAAAATAACATCGACATTACCGTCCTTAGTTATTTTTTCGATGCCTTCATTAAACGTTTCTAACGTAACTTTATGGATCATGTTATCGTCAATAATGCCTAGAGACGCCAAGCCTACAACGTTAAATCCTGCATTGGTTAATTGCTCGTAAAGAGGGAAGTTAACATCTGTTGGGTAAGGTGAAAATACTGCTACGTTCTTAGCGCCTAAATGCTTAAATGCAGCTTGAGCGGCAGACCATGGATTGGTTGTTGGGGTCACTTCGCGCCCTTTAGTTAATAACTTGGACACTTTATTTTCACCAATGAGAATGGAGGCGGACGTACATGCGAATGCCATTACATCCATTGATAACCCATCACCAACCAATGCTGCACCATCGCTAATGCTTTCCGCTACAGCGTCTAATGCTTCAGGAGTCATGCCATTTTCTTTAAATATTCTGGTGCTAAAAAGTGAAGCTTGTTCGCGCAGTAGGTGAGACCAATCTGTTTCTAAGGAATGATCATTGGCTAGCTGAACAAGACCAATATGAACTCGTTCAGGGCGAGGGGCAGGTTCAAACCCGATTCTTACTTCAAACTCATGAAATTGTTCTAAATTCATATTAGCATTCCTTCTTGTCAGTTTCATTTTGGAGAGCTTCGTTTTGTCAGCCCCTGCAATTGTTGAGTGAGGATGAACCCTGATTTCTTTTACTAAAAAATTAGTGGTGACACACGAATTCTCTGTATGGCTATATTAATTTATCTGTAACTTTGACTTGTGGTTATACTCGTCCATATGTTGTCTTTGATGTGCTTTTATCCAACTATTGGGATGAGATTTATTTCGGGTTGCTTCTCTGTCTTAGGCATCGCTTTAATTATTTTTGGGACGTTCTTCATTAATGAATTTTCCGCAGTAATTTCACCCAGAATGAAGTAATGTCTGGAGTGGTCGTTTCATATTATTAAGTGCTAAGTCTTGCTCCATAGTATAAGTCCAATACGACCGTGATATATTATGAAATAGGGTCGACACTATCATATTCAGGGGCTTTTAGTTTCCTGGTAATAATGATGTCGACCCACTTTTTCAGTGTTTAAATGACTTAAGTTCTTGGGGTGAAGCCAGTTCGGCTCAACTAAACTACCTCAGGTTACTTGCTAGAGAGTCGGTGTTCTTTTCAAGGCTTGGTTCTATGTTAGCTCCACCATTAGAGGTGACTATATTGATTTCCTTGTCTTTTTTAATGGCATAGAGAATTCCTATGGTAAATGCTGCTGCAGTTACAATCACAATATACAATTTAATAGAAGTCACTGAATTATATATAAGTATGCCCTGAACGACACCGGCGAGGCCTATTAGCACATAAAAAAACCACAAAGGAACATTTTTGCCAAACTCTCGCGTTGCCCAAGCACTTGGGAACTTCTTAGGTAGCATTGCGATTGCTACCATCATGAAGATGCCAATGCAAATATCAGTAAGGATATAAGTGTTTGCAATGGTGCTAATATCCCAGCCAAGAAGGATTGGTAACATAGAAGCAAGCCAGCAAAGCGTTAATATCTTCCAGGGGCTGCCTCTTCTGTTTGTAACGGCGAAGCTTTTCGGGAACCATCCATCATGTGTAGCAGCCTGGATTGGTTGTACATAAGATGCATAAACACTGTTAATTGTCGTTGTCAGAGCCATAAATGGCCCACAAACCATAAAGAACACAAAAATTGGAGTTGAAAGAATTTCACGAGCAACAATTGTTAGAGGCTGATTAGCTACTTCATTAATTGGAAGGGTGCCGGAAGCTACGACCGAAACCCCCAAGTAAATAAAGATAATTGCTATTGTTGTACCAATCATGCCAAATGGGATATCTTTTTTGGGGCGTGCAGCATACTTGCTAAAGTACATCAAATAGTACTGGCAGTATGTCGCAAAGGAAAGTAAGCAAGCCGCTTTAAAAATCCCCATGTTACCTTGTGATGCAAAGTCTGGATTAGAACTTGGAGATAGAAGAGTCAAGTCAACTTGCCCGAAGCCAATTAAAATAAATGTTGCGATACCAACCGCAAGCAAGGTTGTCATTATGTTTTGGAATCTAGATAGAGTATCCAGACCAAACAGGTTTACGATGTAGAATACCGTTAAACCTGCGATGGCTCCTGCTGATGGAGTGATAGTTGGTAGTAATGAGTTAATGTAAAAACCTAGCGCCAGGGCATAAATGGCTACAGTAGGAAAATATAGGAAAAAACTTACAACATACATACCAGAATACTTCTTCCCTAGTATTCTGCTGATAAGGGCGTAAGGACCACCATCCAAAACGAGTGTGCCACTCGCGAATAACATGGGGATGTTATAGAAGATGCCGAATATAATGGCGATACCAAAAGCTAACCACAATGCATGACCAGTTAAACCAATACCTGCACCGATAAGTGAAAACAACCCTGCACCGACAGTAATACCGATACCCATGGCCAAAAGTGTCCATTTTCCAAGGGCTGTGTTACTTGAGGTTTCTAAATGTGACATCTTAGTTTCCTCCCTTGGGAAGGCTGATAGGATATACTTTATCCCACGCAGGTATATAGCATTGTATGAAGTTCATATTAGAATCCTTTCTTGTTTTTTCTGTTTATATAAATTCCAGTTTATTACTCAGTGAGATTAATCTATGATGATCAGTTCCGGTTCTGCACGCTCAGACAGCCATTCAGCACCCTCCTCTGTAATCACAATGTTTTCCTCGTGTAACATTGTTTTTCCCTTCGCATAAACCATGCCCGGTTCTAGAGTCATCACCATACCCGGCTTCAATACTGTATTGTCTGTGGCAGTGTTAGATGGTCGCTCAGTTAGCTCCATGCCTAAACCATGACCAACTCGACCGATGTCATTTCCCAATGCACCATTGGCCTCTAGTACTTTCCACATTGCGTTATAGATGTCAGTTGTCGTTGCACCAGGTCGGGCAACTTCAAAGCCTTTCGTGGTAGCTTCATAAGTCGCACGATAAGCTGCTTTCGTTTGCTCACTGACATTACCAAATGCCCAGTTCCTATCGAAATCAGAGAAGTAACCATCCCATACCGCGCCTGTATCAATAAGTAATACATCGCCAGGTTCAATGATGCGATCTGTGGGGCCCATTAAAATATCGTCGTACCCGTCAGGACCCGATCCAGCAATGATAAATGGACACTCATCAGCACCCTCTTGTAGCATGTCTATACCAAATCTCTTGCAGATCTGACGTTCAGTCATGCCTGCTCGGGCATATTCTGGAATACGCTTGAAGGAAGCACTGGTGATGCGGCAAATTTCACGGGTTTTCGCTATCTCAGCAGCTGATTTAATTTGTCGAAGCTCATGGGTGGCCAACGAGATATCAACAAACTCTTTGTTCACAATGGCGGTCAGTTTTAAATAGTTATTAACCGGCATGCGAAGGTGAGACTCGATGCCTAAAGTGGCCCCAATCCTGCCATGACGGTTTGGTAATTTTTTCAAGGTATCGGCAACAAGACTAATGCCATCATCTTCAGGACGTGGAGCGGGCCAGGTGATAATAGTGTCGATCCATGTTTTCGACATTCCCTTCGCTCCAATCTCAGGAATGATAGCTATCGGTTTTCCTTCGGCTGGAATAACAACAAACCAAGGGCGAGTTGGACTGTGCCAAAATTGTGAATGGAAGCCAGTGAAATAGCGAACGTTTGGTTCAGTAGTGAAAAACATGGCGTCGAGCTTCATGTCATGCATCACTTTTTGAGCACGAAGGGTACGTTGCTCAAATTCTTGTTGGGTAAATCCACGAGTAGGGATCGTCATTTTATTTGCCTTCCATTTCTAACTATTGCATGTTTTTATAGCGAAACCAAACTTGACCTAATTTCGTCTTGGTTTTCTTTCTGTTTAGATATAGCCTGGAACGCATGCTCAAGATCTTGGATTAGCTCTGCTGGGTGTTCTAAACCAATGTTTAGACGTACCAGTCTACCCGCATAGTCTTTACCTGGGCGCTCGACATTTGGATAAACCAACGCCAAACTAGTGACACCACCCCAACTCATTCCAATTTTAAACATTTCTAACGTATCGATGAATTGTTCAACTTGCTGAGCCGTGAAATTATCTGTAAATAGGAAAGAGAAAACGCTACTAGAACCTATGAAATCTCGCTTCCATAAATCATGGCCTGGGCATGATGGGAAGGCGGGATGAAATACCTGTTTAACCTCTTTTTGCTCGGTTAGCCATTCAGCAATCTCAAGGGTTGATGCCTCCAGGTGCTTCAGCCGAATACCAAGAGTTTGCAGGCCCCTTAGAGCGAGGCTACAGTCATCTGGAGAAACAGCTAAACCAAGTTGCTTGTACGTAACACCTACTTTAGCTTTTAGCGATTCATTGTTTACCGATACTGTTCCAAGCAATAGATCGCTATGACCGCCGACATATTTTGTTAACGCCTGCATACTTATATCAACCCCATGACCGAAGGCATCAAACAATATGCCCGCGGCATAGGTATTATCCAATGCAACCATAACATCTCTTTCATGAGCTGCTTTACAAATGGCAGGGATATCTTGGATTTCCATCGTGACGGAGCCTGGACTCTCTACCCAGATTAGGGTTGTATTCTCGCGAATAAGATTCGCAATTCCAGCGCCAATAAGAGGGTCATATGGTTCAATATCGATACCCAAATTTCTAAGTAACCCTTGGGCCATTTCTTTGTTGGGGCCATAAGCGCTATAGGGAACTAAGGCGTGGCTGCCCGCTTTACACATTGTAAAATACACGAGAGCGATAGCTGCTTGTCCTCCCGGCACGACAAAGCTGTATAGAGCACCTTCTAACTGTGCAATGCGCCCTGATAGCTCTAGAGCTGTTGGTGTACCATACAGGCCGTAACTATAACCGTTTTCAATCTGTTCCCAATCATCTACCACATCAGCTTGTTTTTTGAATACTACTGTTGAACCGCGATAAGTTGGTGTGGCTAAAGATTCAAACCCTGGCGCGGCCAAAGTTTGTGGTTGTACAAGTCTGCTATGCCAGTGCATATAAAACTCCAAGTCGAGAGTTGATTGAATATGCTTCGATATTATTTCGTTTAGGGTGAGAAGTGCGCTCTATTTAAGCTAGGTTTTTGGGAAAATTTATCACATGTCCTAGGGGCTGTCGTCATGAGCCGATTGTTATTACAAACCCTATCCCATTACAGCAAAATCTAACGATAACATGACTATCCCTGCTCATCGCCGCCACGATATCTCTGACCATGTATAGCAACCACTCGCTCCTCACTTACTGGGTAAAAAAGGCGATTGGGACCAAGAGGTGCGTGATAACCGGTTGTTTATTAACGCTGTATTTTGGATCTTGCGCACCGGTGCTCCTTGGCGAGACTTGCCACCTGACTATGGAGACTGGAAAAATACCCACCGTCGTTTTTGCCGTTGGCGTGATACGGGAATGTGGCCGGGCCTCCAGGAGCGGCTGATAAACGAACTGTATTTAGAATGGTTGATGATCGATGCCTGCCATATCAAGGTTCACCCTCATGCCTGCGGTGCAGTGGGTGGCAATCAGAACATGGAAATTACAAAGGGAACTGAACCAGAACGAGAGCACGTATGTTTACTTTTTACCCAGTTACGCCAGTCCGGCATTGATCACCTTCTTCAGATAGGCACTGTTCATGCTCACCATCTTCTGTTTTCGCCGGATACTGGCCTTTTTCGAGGTCTCAGAGCGTAATATGTTCAGGGCTATGTGGCGTAAGCTGGCGAGGGTTTCTGCTGCATTTTCGCGATAAATGGGGCAACCACCTTCCTTCATGGAAACGTCCGTACCCAGTGCAGATTATTTTCCATGGCCCAATGACCACGAATAACAGCGGGAAAGTGGACTGTGTTCAGCTCAGCTGAACTGATGTAGTAACGATACTCCAGAGATGACTTGCCTGATTTATCTTGGCGATAACTTATCGCCACGCCCAGGGTCTTTCCCAGGGTCTTTATATCAGTCCACTCGGGAAACCTGTCAAGCAGTGCATCAGCTGGCAATACGTGGTATTTCCGGGCTTCGGTGCGGCCATGTCCGTGCTCGATGGTGACATTTTCCGGGCTGGTCTCCGCATTGTGTATCGGACGCAGCTCACGCTGAACGGCCCGGTGCAGTAGCGCTTGATTATCTATTACCGCGAGCAGGTAATCTCCACCCCGGTTGATAATGGCTTCCGCAACCTTGGTCTGGCACCCCATGGCATAAATGGAAACCAGGCAGCCGTTGATATCCAGTAGGCATAGCAGTGCGGGGATTGCCTTGATTTCATTGGATTTGGCCTCTGTTTTCAGCTGACCCATGACCACCTTGCTATCGACAGCAAAGGCGCTGACCATATGAATGGCTGAACGCCTGTTTTCACGTTCATATGAGCCCCTTAAGGTTTTGCCGTCGATGGTAATCAGCTCGCTGCCAGTGCGCTTATTGACCGACTTTGCCCAATGAACAAAGCGTTGCTGGAACTCGCTTGGATCAAGGGCAGAGGTACGGGCGATGGTGTCATGTACCGGCAGTCCATTGGGGAAACAGGCCTTTACCCTGAAACCAGTCGAGACGTGCCTCACCGAAATCTTCAATGTCTTCCCAACCTTCGGCACCAGCGATGACTGCACAGACCGTCAGGAACAGAACATCAAACAGCGGGTAACTGATTTTGACCGTCTGGCGCGGATCTTTCAGTCTACCAAAGTACTCGAAAAGGCATCAAGGCTCATGGTCGTGCTCCCAAAAAGGAGTATAAGATTACAAGTCGATCTGCGAGTCAAATTACTCCAACCTGGTCATAAAACATTCGTGATCTTCTCAAGGCCCTGAACTCCTGTCCCAGCGTCATCGGCACTGTATTCTGCAGCGTGATGCCGCTGAGGGCGAAGTTTTTGCTGGCATGCAGGGAGTGAATGCCATAGTAGACCTCGACCGGAACGGGCTGCTCGCCCAGCAGCTCTATTTCCTGCCGTACTGCGGCTACATTAGGGGCCTGCATCGTTCGATTCTCGCAGGAATGGTTGAATAGAATGAAAAGACCCATCCGGAATATTCGAGCGGGGTTCCGGATGGGGGGCTTAACTTAAAAGGCTGAGGCGTGATGGGAAATCACTGCGGTATGTCGAAACTTAGGGTGCCGGTAAGCGCAGCGCACTGTTGCGCATCGAATGGTGCGGTTCACATGCTCACTGTCACCCTACGTCCGAGCATTCGATTACCGACTCGGTACACTTTTTCTGCGGAAGAGCGTTGGCTACCTCCGCTCCCGGCACCACAATCAGTCGGTATTTTCCAGCTTAGCCACTTCCGTCTGCAATACGCTCAGCGAACCGTACAGCGAGATCAGACGCTGGTACTCGCTGTCATCGTAGAACTCGCAGGTATAACGCTTCGCATCACCGAACTGGATCGCCACTTCGACGCAGAATCGTACCGCCTCGGCGATATCGATTTCATGGCTGGCGCCTGAGGCGCTGCCGGCCACGGCGCCCTGAGCCACGATCGGCACACCCACCACCGGTGCCGAGGTCGCCACGGTCGGTTGCATGATGCTGTTGATGTGATAGACGCCGTTGTCATACGCCGTAATGTCCTGGGTCGTGATCGGCATCACCCGCGGCAATTCGCCGGTGGTCTGTTCGAAGATCCGCAACAGGTCGTTGCTGACGCGCAGTACGTACCCTTCCTTCGCGGTCGGCGTGATACCGAAGCCACGATGATTGAAGATCCGGTTGCCCTTGCTGGTGTCCACCGACAGAATCGCATCCATTTGCGCGTCAACTTCGTAGTGGTTCATGGTCGTGGAGGAGACCGGCATGCCCATGAAGTCCACCGGCTCGCGCGGCACGATCTCGGCATTGGTCGACAGGTGGGTGGTGACGATGACGTCGCCTTCCAGGCGATCGCCACGGGCTTTCGTTTGCGCCAGCTTCAACGCCGCGGCAATGACGGTAACAGCACCGTCCGCGTCCGATACCATGCCTAGCCGGTCAGGACGGGCGCCAATAGCCCCATTGCGGCCGACCAGGCCCAGGGTACGCGCACTGCCGCCGTTGCTCTTGCCGTTCTCACCTTTCACCAGGATACGGATGAAGTCGGCGCGACTTTCCTCGGTCACCTGCTCAACACTCACCTCCACGCCGAATTCACGGTAGGGTTCGAACAGCTGAAGAACCGCATCGCCGGTGACATTGGCGCCATCCAGCAGTTCATAAACAGTCAGGGTTTGCTGTAAGCTCATTTCATCACTCCTTAGTCTGCAATGCTGTCGAGATTGAACCGGGAACCGCTGGCAATCTGACGGCTTTGGTTGTCCCGGCCGAATACCAGCGCATCGAATTCACCCAGTACCGTCGCACGATCGCCTTCGCAGTACAGCGCGGTGCCTTCCTTGATGCCGACCACCCGCTCGCCCGGGCTCATAACGAGAAACTCGGCGAGTCGTTCTTCGCGGCTTTCGCCGTTATGGCCGGCGGGTTTGCCGCTGATGAAGTGCGGGTTGATCTGGAAGGGCACCAGGTTGAACGCCTTGAACGACGGCGGCTCGACGATCGGCATATCGTTCGTGGTCCGGATGGTGGGGCAAGCAACGTTGGTACCCGCGCTCCAGCCCATGTACGGCATACCGGCTTCGACGCGCTCGCGCACCAGCTCCACCAGGCCGTTGTCGTACAACCGCTTCAATAGGGTAAAGGTATTGCCGCCGCCCACTGCCAGCGCCTCGGCTGACTCAACCGCCGCCCGGGCGTTCTCGAAATGATGAATCGAAACCAGCTCGTAACCCAGACGCTCGTATACCGGCTTAACGATATTTTCATAGTCGTCGAAGCTGAAGGTGACACCGGCGTAGGGAATAAAGAGCACCCGAGTCGGTTTTTTTTCCAGGATGGTATGAATCTGCTCGTCGGCATGTTCCAGATAACCCAGGTTTCCTTTACGGGAGCTGCTCATTAACAACAACTTTTTCATAATAATCAGAGCCTTTGTCTTTTTATAAATTAAACCATTTGTTCAATCAGGTTGGCTGTACGTTCGATCTCTTCTTCCGAGTTGAAGTAGTGAAGCGAGATGCGCGCCATTTTATCGATGCCGTAGCGGTTCATTATCGAATGCGCCATAAAGTGGCCGGCTTCAATAATGATGTTGTTGGCTTCGAGATACGCCACGATTTCACCGGCATCAACTCCCCTGATATTGAAGGGGATAATGCCAATGCGGTCGGATATGTCGGCAGGTCCATACAGCTCGAATCCCGGAATTGAACGCAACCTTTCGATGGCAAAAACCGTCAACGCCCGCACCCGTTCGAAAATGGCCGCCACCCCGAGTTCTTCGGCATAGTCAACCGCCGCCCCCAGGCTGAGGATGGCCGGAACCACCGGACAGCCGGCCTCGAAACGGCGCGCCCGGCTGTCCAGGGACAGCGTCTGGGTATTCAGGTCGAAAGCGCTGTTCCACCAACCGACCAGGCAGGGTTCGATGCTCTCGATCAGCGACTTGCGAACGTAGAGCATGCCGCTGCCTTCGATGGCACGTAATGCCTTGCGGCCGCAGGCCACCAGGTAATCGCAGTCCAGTTGCTGCACGTCGATCGGAATCAGTCCCAGGCTCTGGGCGGCGCAGATCAGAGTCTGAACACCACGCTGTTTGGCCAGCGCGCAAATCGCCTGTGCCGGCTGAACGGCGCCCGTGGCATTGGGTAACTGCGAAAAGCTGATCAGCCGAGTTTTGTCGGTGATCGCTTTTTCGATATCTTCCGGCATCACCAAGCCGCTTTCGCGCGCTTCCACGGTGATCACCTTGATGCCCCGTGTTTCCTGTAGTCTGAGCCAGGGCACCAGGTTGCTGAGGTTCTCGAAACTGGGCAGTATCACCTCGTCACCCGGCTTCCAGTCGATACCTTGGGCGATGATCGAAATGCCTTCGGTGGCATTTTTGACGAAGGCCACCTCGTCTGCCGAGGCATTGATGAATGCCGCGGTCCTGACCCGTATCGCTTCCAGCTCCCCATAGACTTCTTTGCGGAAGGAGGGGTTGTACAGCCCTTGTGCCGCCGTCCGATCGAGGTAGTTCGTTACCTTCTGGACAATATCCTGCGTGGGGGCAGAAGCCGCCGCAGTATCAAAATAGGCGTAACTGGAGCACACGGGTGAATCTGTCCTGACTTTATCGATATCCACTTTATCCTCCTCACTTATATAAGCATTCAAACATCAGGTTTCGATTACTTTCTCAAGCCCAGGGTCGATGAGAAAAAGGTGTAGAGGGCGTCGCCGGCAATCAAGCCACCGGCAAAGGCGCTGGTTTCGGCCGTTTTCTTCCCTTTGGTGAAGTACTCGATGGCGATGCGCACGGCGAGCGCGCCCAGTACGGTCCAGCCCGCGATCGGGTAATTGATCAGCAGCCCGGTACCGAGCAGTACCCCAAGCTGACGGCTGGTTCCGCCCAACCACTGCACCAAGGCACCCGGGATCGCCCAGATCAGCAACTGAATGGCGATATCCGGTGACGCACCTGCTGCAATGGTGGAGGCATAAACACGATCGACGGGCGGGATCAGATCCTGTGCGAAGAAGTAAGGATGGGCGAACGCCACCACTGCAGCGGCAACGCAGAAACCGACCAGAGCCGCCACGTACTGCTGACGACGCCCCGCGCGCTCGTAGGCGGGATCGGCGTTATTGCCACGAATCAGATAACCGGTTTTCAGGTCATACCCCATATCCGCGAAAGCGGGCCCGGTTGCCGCGCTGTAGCCGACCAGCAGGCCCAACGCCGCCGTCGGGAAACCGATCAGCATACCGATGATCAAGGTGATCAGGGCCACGGCAAATGCCGGAAACCAGCCCGAGTGCATGGCCGCGATGCCCACGATGAGTTCATGCGCATAAGCGGCGAATGCGGCAAACAGCAGGAATCCAAGCAGCATCGGCAGGCTCATATCCGACACGATGCCGGCGAGTACGGTCAGGATGAACGCCACAACGATATAGGCGAAAAAACCACCCCACAGGAGCCGAAACACCCCTTTCCCTCGGCCTTCCGATTCTGCCTGCCCCGCCGCGGCTTCGCCGCGAATGCGATGTATCTGCTTGGCGACCTGAAACAGCGCAATAATGCCGGCGCCGATCATGAATCCGTGAGGCAAGTACATGGCGTTGATATCGACACCAAACACCGGATCCGCATAGCCCCTGATCAGCATGCCAATCCCGAACATCGATAAAGCGGCAACGTTACCAATAAAGGCAACACCCGCGGCCGACATTGGAATGCCTGCCATCGCTCCACCGATACCGCCGGCAATGCCGAGGCCCAGGAACACGGCCTTGCGCCCGCCCTTGTCACCGGCCCACAGCGCTTCGGCGGTGGCGACACCGGCGGGCCAGGTGCCCGTTGCCGGAAACGGACGGGTGTTGAATAACCCGTATAACATGGTGCCATCGATCAGCATTGCCAGAGTGGCACCGACCAGCATCGGCATGATCAACTCAGGCATGCCCATGGCAAAGGGAACGCCAATCGGGATCATCAGGCTGTTGGCTGCGCCGAAGGTGGCGGAGGATATTGCTGTTTGCAGCAGATTCTGCCGATCCAGGGATCTGAATCGACGGAGCAGTGCGAGCGGTAGGCGCGCAAACAGCATGGCGATAAGGGCGCCGATAATGGAGGTATTCGCCGAGATGCCCAGCGTTACGATCAGCTGCATGCCGACGATCGCGCCAAGTGATGACAGCAAGAGCAGCGGAACGATAACAGCCAATTCCATTACCCTGGGGTGCAATGACGACGGCTCGGTTTTTCGAGAATCGTGATCTGTTATTTTGCTAATCGCTTCTTTCATTTGTAAGTCCCTTAGGATGCAACGGTTGCGAACAATGATTTCTCTATGACATCCTGTTGTTCTTTGAGAAGTTCGACAAAGTAGGGAACCCTGTCATTGCCCATCCGGAATAAAGGTCCGGCGATGCCCAGTGATCCCAATATATGGTTGGCTCCGGTAAAAAGAGGCACGGCAATACCGAAGGTGCCTTCAGAAAACTCCTCCTCGGTATAGCTCCAGCCATCTTTCTTAATTGTTTCTAGCTGCTTTTCGATTTCCTCCCAGTCTGTTTTCGTATTTTTGGAAAGTTGCTTGATGCCTCGCTTGCGTATTATTTCCCGTTGTTCATTGCCCATGTAGGCCAGAATCACCTTGGCATTGGCTCCGGCGTACATAGGGAATCTTGTACCGACTTCAACGGTATATTTGAGGCTGTTGGGGCTCTCGGCGATCTCGACACAAACACCCTCCAGGCCATCGTTGAAGGTCAGGAAGACCGTCTCGCCCGTTAACTGCGCCAGCCGGTTCATCGCCGGTCGCACCAGATCAGCAAGATGAAGCCGTTCCTTGACCTGCAACCCCAGCTCATAGAAGCGAATGCCCAGAGCGTATTTTTGACTCTCCCGGTCCTGGTACAGGAATCCCGCCTCCGCAAACGTCGCGAGCGTTCTGTGGACCACGGCATGATGCATGCCACTGGTTTTGGCCAGGTCCCTTACGCCCCAGACTGGTTGCTCCCGGGTAAAGAAGCTCAGCAGGTTGAGTGCATTCGCAAGTGTTTTAAGCGCCATGATGATTTTCCTCTTGTATCTGTATTAGAGACACAGTATCATATATAGATACATGTTACTCTCGCCTGGCAGGTTTCGCAACTATTGCCCGTTTTTTATCCTGTCGCCGCTTACACCCTTTTCCTGTCCCCCCTCTTTTAGCTGAGCCCGAAACGGTGAACTGCCCCGGTTTTGCCGGAGACGCCAAACCTTGAGAGGAGGGAGTCATGAACTCGAGCGAGACGCATTTCTTGGATTTGCGAGAGCCGGCCGTGCGTGTTCAACAAGGCGGATTTGCGTTTCGGTGGGCTATGATCGGCTCGAGCGCCAATAAAATTGGCTGTACGTCTCGGCTTTTTAAAGGCGGGGTAACGCGTAGAAGGTGTCCAGACAGCCCTGGCCATGTTTCAACCTGAGCTGGAACGGAAAAACCGGGAGTTGAGCATCAACGAAATTCTGTTTTCGTTCAGGGGGAGCACGACGCGCCGGTCCTCCGGTGCAAAATGAAGTGATGGCCTGTTCATCGAGGACACCCCGCCGGTATGGGAACGAGCCAATCTGCGCCTGGCGGCCGATCGCCCCATTGGCGTATTACCAGCCCATTACCAACAGAAGGCTCGTGAGACGGAACCATCCGCTAGACCGATCGGCTGGCGGAAGCCGACATCGATGCGTCAGTCGGTACAACTGGCGTTTGATACGACAACGCCTGGGCGGAAAGATTATTGGCCTGGCAAGGCGGGGATACCGTCGAATACGCCACTCTGGACTGGCTGGAATCCTGGCGTCCGTCGCGAAATCTAGCGGTGTTTGTATCAGTTATTTTGAATGAGGCTTGTGAGCAGGAGAGTTGTGTCCGACGGCTCAGGTACCGCCTGTGAGCATGCATTGCTCGGCACCGGGAAGCTGCCGGGGGAACCCGAGGGAGGAGATTGGGCAGGAGATGAGTTTTTCCCATAAAAAACAGGACCTGCTTTCCCCTCAAGCAGGCCCTGTATCATATTGAGCTTGTAAAATCGGCTCAGGGTTGGGCGGCGTAGGCCACGATTTCGCAGAGCATTTCTTCCCGGGCCAGGCCGGCGACGATCATGGCCGCTCGGTTGGGGTAGGGGGCCTCGAAGTATTCGGCATAGACCTTGTTGAACACCGGCAGCTGGTCACGGGCGGTGACATAGATCAGCACCTGGGTCACATCCGCCATGGTCAGGCCGGCCGCTTCCACCGTGTGCTTGAAGTTGTCCATGGTCTGACGGGCCTGAGCCTCGATGCCACCATCCACGACCTTGCCTTGCGCATCGATGGGGATCTGGGCGGTATAAAACTGGCCGTTGGCCATCACGGCCCATTCCAGGGGAGCCTTGGAGGCGAAGAGTTCGGTTTTTACAGGAGTTTTCATCTGTTTATCCTCTACTGATTCGGGTGAAAAAAAGAGCGGCTCACGCCGCTCGAAGATGCTGCCGGGAAACTACCGTACAGCGTGCTGCTTAGAGACCCTGGTCTTTTGCCATTTTTTTAATGATTTGCGGTGCCGTCCACAGGGTGGGTAGTAACACCAGGGAAACCGGTACCGCAGTGACCACGATGAAGGACTGCAATGCCGAGATGCCGCCGGACCCGATGGATATAAGGATAGCAGCCACTACCCCCATCATGACGCCCCAGAATACCCGCACACCGGTGTGAGGATGGTCGGAACCTGTCATCACCATGGATACCGCAAAGGTCATGGAGTCACCTGTGGTGGCAACGAAGATGGTGGTCAGCACCATGAACAACACCGAGATGGTAAAGCCCAGCGGCAGCTGTTCGGTGATAGCCAGCAGGGCGGCGGGCAGGTTAAAGCCGGTGAAAGGACCGGATACGCTGCCGGGACTGGCCAGTTCAAAGGCCAGGCCGCTGCCGCCCATAATGGTGAACCAGAAGCAGGTGATCAGGGGCGCTATGATGGATATCAGCATGATCACCTGGCGCACGGTGCGGCCGCGGGAGATGCGTGCTACAAACATCGCCATCAGCGGGCCATAGCCCAGGAACCAGCCCCAGAAGAACACAGTCCACCAGTCCAGCCAGGCCGGATCGGCGCGGAACGTCGCCATCGGGATGAAGTTGTTCAGGTAGAGGCCGAAGGCATGCAGATAGGCATCGATAATAAATGCAGTCGGACCGAACAACAGGATAAACAGCATCAGGAAGGCCGCCAGCAGTATATTGATGTTACTGAGGATCTGGATGCCGCGGGTGACGCCGCTCATTGCCGACAGGGTGTAGATGGCGATCAGCCCTACCAGTATGGTGACCTGGGTGCTATAGGTGTCGGGGATACCGAACAGCTTTTCCAGGCCAAAGCTGACCTGCAGGCCCAGGAAGCCGATGGGGCCCACGGTACCGGCAACTACTGCCAGCACACAGCAGGCGTCAACCAGGGCGCCCAGCCAGCCTTTCATCACCTTGTCGCCAAACACCGGATAGAGCAGGGTACGTGGCTTCAGCGGCAGACCCTTGTCATAGTGCAGGTGCATGAAGACCACGCCGGTCAGGCTGCCGAGGATGGCCCAGGCCAGGAAGCCCCAGTGCATAAAGCTCTGGGCCAGGGCATTGAGGGCCATGCTGGTTTTGTCGGTCTCGCCGGCATACAGGGGCGGCGGCGACATGAAGTGGGCCATGGGTTCGGCGGCAGCCCAGAATACGCCGCCACCGGCCAGCAGGGTACACATGATGATCGACATCCACTGGAAGGTGGACATCTCCGGCACGCTCAGGCCGCCGAGGCGTACGCTGCCGCCACGACCGACAGCCATGACCAGGCCGATCAGGAAGGTCAGTAACAATAAGATCTGCCAGTAGGCGCCAAACAGCTTGGTTGACACCGCAAAGGCACTGTTTACCCAGGCGGAGACCAGTTCGATATCGTACAGGGCCAGTACAACGAACAGCAGCAGGGCGCCGCCACTGATCATAAATACCGGTAAATCGATACCGGTCAGGAAGGTAGGTCTGGCGTTGATATCCTTATTTTCCGCCAACGACGCTTGTATCTTGTTGCTCATGTTCACCTCCATAATGGAACATCATGCATAGGGGAGCCTGAGCTCCCCTGGTAATCCTTAACGACCAGCGGCTTGCGGCTGCAACGCATCATCGAGAAAGTTGAGCCAGTTCAGCCCCATGATCTTGGCCACTTCTTCCCGGTTGAACCCCCGGGCCAGCAGGCCCTGGGTCAGGTTCGGAAAGTCACGGCTGTCCTTGAACCAGGACAGTGGCCGGGGCCAGTCGGCATTGGACTTGGAACCTTCGCCGTAATCCATTGATTTGGACCAGCGACCGTTACGCATCCACTCCAGTACCGACAATGGCTGTTCCTGACACAGATCGGTACCGATACCGATATGGTCGATACCCATCAGATCTGCCGTGCTGGCCACCATGTCGCAGAACTCTTCGAGGGTGCAGTCCGGACCGTTCTTCAGGTGGAACGGATAGAGACTGAAGCCCAGCAGGCCACCGGACTCGCCCAGCGCCTTCAGCACTGTATCCGACTTGTTGCGCTTGGCTGCGTGGAAGCTGATCGGGTTGGCGTGCGAGATCACGATCGGACGCTCGGAAATCTCGATGGCATCCAGGGTGCTGCGCTCGCCGCTGTGGCTCATGTCGACAACCATGCCGACCCGGTTCATTTCCTTGATCGCCTGACGTCCGAAGCGGGTGACACCGCTGTCTTCCGCTTCGTAGCAACCACAGGCCAGCAGGCTCTGGTTGTTGTACGTCAGCTGCATGATCATCAGGTTCAGCTCGCGCATCACCTCGACCATGCCAATATCGTCTTCGATGGGGGAGCAGTTTTGCGCCCCGAACATGATGCCGACCTTGCCTTCGGCCTTGGCGCGGCGGATATCCGCCGCGCTGCGTACTGGCATGATCAGATCGCTGTTCATTTCGAAGTGACGGTTCCACTCGGCGATACGCAAAAGGGTTTCGCGGATCTGTTCGTGGTAGACGATGGTGGCGTGAACCATGGTCACACCGCCTTCGCGCAGTTGTTCGAAGATCTCCCGGTTCCAGTTGGAGTACTGGAGACCGTCGACCACGATCATTTCGTTATGAAGCTCTCTGCTCATAAACCTGCTCCCGTTAGGCGCGGATGTAGGTGGTTTTCACAACGGTGTAGAATTCCTTGGCGTAAGTACCCTGTTCACGAGGGCCGAAGCTGGAATCTTTACGACCGCCGAACGGTACGTGGTAGTCGGTGCCCGCGGTCGGCAGGTTGACCATCACACAACCGGTCTTGGCGTTGCGTTTGAAGTCACTGGCGTACTTCAGGGACTCGGTGCAGATACCCGCAGTCAGGCCGAAGTTGGTGTCGTTCAGGGTGGCCAGCGCTTCTGCATAATCCTTGACCTTGATGACACAGGCGATCGGTGCGAAGGCCTCTTCACGGTTGATGGTCATGGCGTTGGTGGTGTCGGTGAACAGAGCCGGCTGCATGTAGTAGCCTTCTTTCTCTTCGTTCAGCACTTCACCGCCGTATACCAGTTTGCCGCCCTCGTTCTTGGCGATTTCCAGGTATTTCAGGTTGGATTCCATCTGGCGGGCATCCGCCACGGCACCGATGTGTACGCCTTCCTTCAGCGGGTGACCCACCACCAGTTTCTTCATGCGCTCGATAACGGCGGCAACAAAACGGTCGTGAATGCCTTCGGTGACGATCAGGCGGGAGGACGCGGTACATTTCTGACCGGTACCACCGAAGGCACCGTTTACGGCACATTCAACGGCGTTGTCCAGATCGGCGTCATCCAGCACGATCAGGGCGTTCTTGCTGCCCATCTCCAGCTGGCACTTGACCAGGTTTACAGCAGTCGCTGCAGCAACCTTGCGGCCGGTTTCCAGGGAGCCGGTGAAGGTCAGGGCGTTGATATCGCGGGAGTTGATCAGCACATCACCGACTTCAGCCCCCGGACCCATGACCAGGTTGAAGGTACCGGCAGGCAGGTTCTGGCGAGAGATGATCTCGGTCAGGGCCCAGGCAGAGGCAGGGACCTGATTGGCCGGTTTCCAGACGATGGCATTACCAAATGCCAGTGCCGGGGCGATCTTCCAGGCGCCGGTCGCAGTCGGGAAGTTCCAGGGGGTGATGATGCCGACCACACCAACCGGCTCGCGACGGGTTTCAATCTCGACACCGGGGCGTACGGAATCGGCGGTTTCGCCCATCTGACGCAGTACTTCGGCGGCGTAGTAATGGAAGAACTGGCCGGAGCGATAGGTTTCGCCTGCACCTTCTGCCAGTGTCTTGCCTTCTTCACGCGCCAGGATCCGACCCAGTTCGTCCTTGCGGGCGATGAGTTCGTCACCGATGGCCATCAGTACGGCATAGCGCTGCTCCAGGCCGCTCTTGGCCCATTCCTGCTGACCTTTAACGGCGGCATCGATGGCGGCCTGGGTCTGGGCGGCGTCGGCCTGGGCGTAGTGACCAATCACATCGCCGAGGTCGGCGGGGCTCACGTTGGCAACGGAACCCGGGCCTTCAACCCACTCACCGGCAATATAGTTACGAAAAACTGAATCAGACATAGTAGACCTCCTGTACCTAGTTGGAATCATCATAGGAGCTGTGCTTTAATAACAAAAATTAATTAATGATATTGCTTGATAAGGAAGCCTTATCATGTTGCCGGAATTCAAGATCACTCAACTGCGCCATTTTGTTTGGGTCGCCGAGCTGAAGGGCTTTCATGTCGCCGCCGAAAAGGCACACCGCACCCAGCCGGCCATCTCTTTGTCTATTCGCGATCTGGAAAACAAGTTGGGGGAGGCGCTGTTCGAGAAACGCAACAGTCGCACGGCCAAGACCGAATTGACCCCCTTTGGCAAGCAGTTTCTGCCCAGGGCCAAGGAATTGATCGCCCACCACGATCGCATCGCCGAAGACATGACGCTGCTGGCCGAGCACAAGACCGGCCACCTGCGGCTGGCCTCGGTGCCCTCCATTGCCAGCCGGTTTCTGCCGGAATTGTTGTTGAACTTCATCGGCGACAGCGAATTGCACGTCAGCGTGTTCGACGATAACTCCAGTGCGGTGTTGCAGATGGTGGAAAACCAGCAGGTGGACTTCGGTATCGCCGGCCTGTTCGATGAGCAGGATCAGAGTGAGAAACACTTTATTCCGGTCTGGGAAGACCATATCGGGGTGGTCTGCCCCCACCAGCACCCGCTGGCCGCGAAAAGCGAGCTGCACTGGCGGGAGCTGCAGCCCTACCGGTTGATACGCAACGGTACCTCGCTGCTGCTGGAAGACAGTGAGGCGCAGCCCCTGCTGGTGAACTCCCAGTACTACATTTCCAACATGATTTCCCTGATCGCCATGCTGGAAGCCGGTTTCGGCATCACCACCCTGCCCTGGTATGCCTTTCCCACGGACAATACCAAGCTGGCCTTTATCCCCTTGCATACGCCCCTGGTACGCCGGCGTATCGGCATCGTTACCCTCAGTAACAAGTCGCTTACCCCACCGGCTCAGGCCCTGGTCGATTTTATCCTGGCCAGCCATACCGGCTGAGCCGGCCTCGATGGGGCCGCCGACGCGAGCGCCTGTTTACTTTTTGGTTACCCTGTCCTTACCCACCCCCTACCTGGTTTCTTTTTTTTAACCTTATTTAGCCATCCTGGCCGGGGATCCGGCTGTCAGACATCAGCAACAATGCGCTTTCCAAGCATATTGATAAGTTTGTCTTATCAAATGATACAACCTTTTAATTTGTATGGGCTTGTGGCTTTGGATGAAGATGTCGGTCATGAGGAAAGCACTGGCTCTGTCACACGGTGGTGGATCCCATGACGGTTGACTGTACTGTTAAGCGTTTGCTCACCCGTTCGAGACTCTCGGGACAAGCATCAGGTGTCGCTTCCTCTGGCAACAGACATTGAGTTGCCGGCGGCTTAGTCCGGCACATGGCACTTAGGGATATGTAGCAATTACGCGAGGATATAAATGATGAGGTTAGCTGCGATTAAAGCCTCTTTGACAGGCCGGAATGCCCTGCCGCTACGACCTGTCAGCCAGGTGATGGATCTGGAACGGCTGGGTGCCATGCATCAGAGCCGGCTGAGTTTTATGCGTACCCTGGTGCGGCGCATCATGTTGGAGCGCTGGCAGATCGACACCGTTCGTCTTGACCTGTGTGCCGACGGCTATGGCACTGTGATCTATGAAATCAATACCCCCCAGGGTTTGTTTAACTTTGTCATTTTTTCCAACTACCTGAGCCCGGAAGAACGCAACGACAGGGTAATTGCCAGCAAGTGGGATCTGACCATGGCCTTGGTCGAAGGCCGGGTCGAAGACGAGTACCTGGAGTTCCTGAGGCAGAACGTCCCTCTGCAGGAAGCAGGCAGGGTGGATTCCCGTGTCTTCGTCTTGTCCCGGGCCAATCGCAGCGCTCGTAATTTTGATTATGTGGTTGATCAGCTGGCCAAGGGTGAGCAACCCGATGCTGACAATATCGCCAAGGTCGGTTATCTCTACCGTACTACGGCCGTCTATGGCAGCGGCAAGCTGGGCATGGCCGACTGGGACAAGGTGAGCAGTCGCTATCCGGATTTTGCCCGTCCCTTTGCCGCCGAGATGTTTGTCTGTTTCATGCTGAGAAACTTCAGCCTGTTGCAGGTGGAGCATATTGCGCGAGAGCGCTCCCCGCATCAATTTGCGCCGATGAAGACCGAAATAAAACGTTACTTCGGCATCGGCAATGCAACCGGGCTGGGCATGGCCCCCTATCTGATCAACCACCCCATGCTGATCAACCAGTGGGTGGAATTGCGCGAGCTGGCCCTGGCCCTGGTACGGACCCTGGGTCATATCGACAATGGGGTGCGTCGGCAGTTCGACACCCTGTTGGCACGCTGCGCCCGGCATATGGCCGAAACCGTGACCGAAGATGACTGGCAGACCAAGAATAACCTGCGGGTGATCGAGGATATCTCTGCCCTGCGGGAGCAGGCCGGTGCCGCCCTGGACAGCTGGGATACCCTGCTGACCTGGAGTGAACAGCACTGCTCGCTGCAGGCACAGGAGCTGCTGGTCTCCGTGATGCTGGAGCTGTACCCACAACTGGTCGACGGCCTGGATGACTACTACTGCGCAGAAGAATTTCTCGATCTGGATCCACTGATGCCAGTACAGCAGCTGAAAGCGGTGATCGAGCGACGCTATGACTGGGCGCTGAAGATCGATTTTGGCGAAGAAGGCGCCCGGGATATCTTCTGGTATCGTTCAGAAGAAAAAATGGAACCTCGACTGGGCCTGAGTGCCCTGGACACCGGCAAGGAAAAACAGATGGCGCTGGGCGTCGGCTATGCCGTATTCAAATGTTACGAACAGCTGTGCCAGTACATAGAAGAGCACCCGCAACATACCACGGCCCGCTTTATGGTGGCCCGGCCCAAGCTGCGCGGCATAGTGCGCCGTATCCAGAGTATGGATCGTTGCGTGTATGGCGATATCCAGGCCAACCTGCTGGCCAGGGATATCCTGCCCATGCATCTGTTGCGTGCCAAGCTGTCGTTCTTCGGCGTCAGCAAGTTTGATCCCCGCTCTCGTCTTTGGGTGCGCAATACCATGTATCAGGGCGCCCCGTTACTGGAAGATATAGGCAAGACCTATAACGACGACTGGTTTATGCCCCTGGCCCCCGGACAGCAAGGAGAAGCCTGATGCAGGTATCGATGAATGAGCTGAAGGCGGCGCTGCGCCGCTGCTTTGAAGCCGCCGGTTATTTTGTCGGCAATTATGAAGATGCCGCCAACATGGTATTGTGGCTGGAAAAGCACGGCCTGGGCGGGCTGGCGGAACTGGAGCGGGCTTT
This sequence comes from Zobellella maritima, assembly GCF_003075035.1. Classification (GTDB taxonomy): domain Bacteria; phylum Pseudomonadota; class Gammaproteobacteria; order Enterobacterales; family Aeromonadaceae; genus Oceanimonas; species Oceanimonas maritima. Next base: position 146,601 of record NZ_QCZE01000002.1, read on the forward strand.
GCCCTATATCAAGTCGGATGCCGATAAGCCGCTGAGTACAGTGGTCTATGAAGACAGCACCTCGGCCATTATCGACAGTAACGGCCGCAGCGCCCTGAACTGCATCGCGGCCTCGGTGGACCTGGCCCATGCCAAGGCGCTGGAAAGCGGCATCGCCACCATTACCGTGCATAACTGCCATAACCGCATGTTTGCCCTCAAGGCTCTGACCGACTGCGGGCGGCGCGGCATCAGCGTCACCGCCTACTGGCAGAACGGCAGCGAGACGGTCAAGGAGTATGCAGCGGCCATTAAGGCAGGGGAGCGCTATCCCAGCTTTAGCGAGGCAGCCACCAGCCTGGTAACCAATCCGGATGAACAGCAGGCGCTGACCATTGTCTGCAGTTCCCGGGTTGATCTGGCCGGTTCGCTGCAGCGTTCGAAGGGCAACCGTAACGCCCGCTACATCAGCCCCGAACAGCTGGCCGAAAACAAGGAATACATCATCGACAACGGCATCGCGATCGACGAGGCGCTGTGGGCCGAGATCAACCGTATTGGTGCCGGTATCCTGGTGGAAAATACCGACCGTTCCCGGCAAGGGGCGGGGGGCCAGTAATAACATCAAGTGTCTGGCTACCGTATTCCGGCTCTAAGCTAACAGGGCCAGCTCCGTCAACACCTCGGGCACCAAGGCCACCAAGGCCACCAGCACTGGATAACGGACGCGAACATGCACCGGATGTTCGCTCCGTTAACCCAGCTTGGTGCAGGCAGCCAGCACGCTGACCCATGGCGTCTTGCACGTCGCCATATGACCGCCATCAACCGGTAAACAAGCATGCCTGGTTGATTCCCCTCCCACCGTTTTATCTGCCCCTGTGCTAGACTGCCTGCCTTTCTCTCCCGGATATTCATCATGTTGTATTCTCCCGATGAACTATTGGCCTTGCTGATCGTGACCGGTGGCATCCTGGTGCAAGCCTGGGTGGGCATAGGCTTTGGCCTGCTGGCGGCGCCGCTGCTGTACCTGATTGAGCCCGCCTATGTGCCTGGTCCGATACTGATGCTGGGCTGGATGTTGTCGGTGGTGGTGGTGCTGAAACAGCGGCATACACTTAACTGGCGGCGGGTATTTCCTGCCATTGTTGCCCGTCTGCCCGGCTCCTGGTGTGGTGCCCTGTTGCTGGTGAGCATAGCGCCTTACCAACTGAGCCTGTTCTTTGGTTCGGCGCTGTTGCTGGCGGTGTGGTTGAGCAGCCGTCACTATGCATTGCCGCTTTCTCCGGTGAGTCTGACCGTCGGCGGGTTTTTCTCGGGGCTGTTGGGTACCGCTACCTCGGTCGGCGGCCCCCCCATGGCATTGCTTTACCAGCATGAGCCGCGTTTGACTGCCCGCAATGAAATTGCCGCCTTCTTCCTGATCGGCACCCCCATGTCCATGCTGATGCTGCTGTTGCAAGGTGGGCTGGCGTTGCTCAGCCCCATACTGATCCTGAAGATGATCCCCGGCGTGCTGCTGGGTTTTTGGTTGTCCAGGCGGCTTGAGCGCGTGTTCAAGAGAGACAGTGCCCGCTTGGCCATCCTGTGGATCTCGGCCCTGTCGGCCCTGGTGGTGTTATGGCGAGGAATAATGGAAGGGCTGGCGGGCCAGCTTGCTGCCGGCTAATGCATCAGCCGTTGTTCGACATGATTGACTGCCGGGCCAGGAGGGCTTTGTTCCATTTGACAACGAGTTATCGGATAGATAAGTTGCTCGACGGCTAAGTGTTTAGACGTCTGGATGGAGTTTCATTGGAATTACAGGATACCACCAAGGCCTTTGGCCCCCATCAGGTACTGAAAGGCGTAAACCTGCGTCTGCCGGCCGGTAAGGTGACTGCGCTGATGGGAGCAAATGGTGCCGGCAAGTCTACCCTGGTCAAGGTGCTGTGCGGCATGCACCGGGCTGATACGGGGCGCCTGCTGATTGACGGTCGAGCGGTGACATTGAACGATCCACGCCAAGCCAATGCCGCCGGTATCGTCACCGTCCACCAGCATATCAACGACAATGTGGTGCTGACTCTGACGGTGGCGGAAAACCTGTTGCTGGACCAGCTGAGCGACGGCCGGCTGCGTGGCCTGCTCGGTCGCAGGCGGTTGGCGGAACGGGCCCGGCCCTTGGCCGAGGCGGTCGGCCTGGATATTCCGATGGACATCCAGGTTGCCGAGCTGGGCCAAGCCGAGCGTCAGTTGCTGGCCATCGCCCGGGCCCTGGCCCATCATCCTCGCCTGCTGATCCTCGATGAGCCAACCTCGACCCTGTCCGATGCAGAAGCCGAGCGGCTGTTCGTGTTGGTGGAGCGGTTGCGGGCACGGGGGACCGGGGTACTTTATATCAGCCACCGCTTGAGCGATATCCGCCGGCTCGCGGATCGGGTAGTGGCACTGCGCGACGGGGTCATCGTGCTGGAGCAGGACACCCCGGACCTGCCCCGGGCGGTGCAAGCCATGCTGGGCCATGGTGTGGGCGAGGTGACGCATACATACCGGCGGGGCGGTAGGGAGCGGTTCCGGCTGCAACAGGTTAGGCTGGCAGGCGGTACACCGCCTTTCTACCTGAGCCTGCGCGAGGGGGAGATCACGGTCGCCACCGGCCTGTTGTCGAGCGGTGCCATGGGCCTGCTGCAGGCCATCTACGGCCTCAAGCCCCTGGTATCCGGCACCATGTACAAGGGCGGCAAGCCTTGGTCGCCGAGGGGGCCGTCCGAGGCTATAAAGGGGGGCGTGTTTATGGTCCAGGAAGACAGGGCCAGCGCCGGCATCATTCCCGGTTTTTCCCTACGCCAGAACCTGAGCTTGCCGTTTCTGTCCCGTTTTAGCCGGTGGGGGCTGCTCGACCGCCACCGGGAAGCAGAGCGCGCCAAATACAGCCTGGATCAGGCCGGGGTTGTCTATCAGTCCGACAGACAGACGATGAGCGCCCTGTCGGGCGGCAACCAGCAGAAACTGATGCTGGCCCGCTGGCTGCAGCAACCCTGCGAACTGTTGCTGCTGGCCGAGCCCTTTCAGGGGGTGGATATCGGCGCCCGCCGGGATATCGGACACCTGCTCAGGCGGACTGCCGACGAGCGGGCCACCCTGGTGGTGTGCACGGATCTGGAAGAGGCCCTGGAGCTGGCCGACCGGCTGCTGGTGTTCAATCACCATCGGCTGGTGGGTGATCACCGGGTTGAGCAACTGAATATGGAGCAGGTGCTGCAACAGATCGCCGCCCTGCCGGAACACATCGATGAGGAATGGACATGATACGGCAAGGCGCCATCAAATACGGGCTGGTTGTGCTGCTGGTGGCCATGGTGCTGGTGTTCAGCTACCTTCAGCCGGCCTTCGGCAGCATGCGCAACAGCTTCATTATTCTGCAGTCGGTTTCGATCGTGGCCATTCTGGCCCTGGGCGTGACCGCCACCCTGGCGGTGGACGGCTTTGATCTGTCGATCGGCGCCACCGCCGCCCTGGCGATGATGACCTCTTCCTATGTGCTGGTGGTACTGGATGGCGGTACCCTGGCGGCCGTTGTAGCCGCCCTGGGGGTGGGCGTGCTGGTGGGGCTGCTTAACGGCTTCCTGACGGTGCAGATGCGCATCCCGGATCTGCTGGCGACCCTGGGAGTCATGTTTCTGCTGCTGGGGCTGCAGTTGATCCCCACCGAAGGCCGTTCCATCGCCGCCGGCATGATACTGGGCGATGGCGGCACGGCGCCGGGTCGGTTCAGCGCCGGCTTCCTGGAACTGGGCCGTACCCGGTTGTTCGGGGTGGTGCCGGTGCCGGTGGTGATCATGCTGGTGCTGGCGCTGATCACCTGGCTGTTCCTGGAGCGCAGCCGGTTTGGCCGGCTGTTTTACGCCATCGGCGGCAACCGCTCCGCGGCCTGGCTGGCGGGCGCGAATGTGTCTGCCTATCGTTACGGTGCCTATGTGATTTCCGGCGTCTATGCGTCCATTGGCGGTATCCTGCTGGCGGCACGCATGGGGCGGGGCGATGTCAGCTCCGGCAACAGCCTGCTGATGGATGCGGTGGCGGCGGCGCTGGTGGGCTTTGCCGTGCTCGGTGCGGCTCGCCCCAATGCCCTGGGGGCCGTGGTGGGGGCGCTGTTTGTGGGGGTACTGCTCAATGGTTTGACCATGCTTAATGCCCCCTACTATACCCAGGACTTTATCAAGGGCGCCGTGCTGGTGGTGGCGCTGATGTTCACCTTTGGCCTGGCCAAACGTAGTTAAACAAGGAAACGAATGATGAAATGGTTCAAATCTCTGGCGGCCGCGGCGCTGCTGTTACCGGCCGTGACCATGGCGGCGGAGTTGCCGGCCGGATTGGAAAACAAGAAAATTGCGCTGGTTCGCTTTATCTCCCAGGGGGATTTCTTCCAGGCCTATCTGGCCGGGGTCAAGGCCCAGGCCGAGGCGCTGGATCTGGAACTGCAGGTGTTCGATGCCCGCCAGGATGCGGCCCGCCAGCGAGATATGCTGGATCAGGCGATCCTGCAGGGCTTTGACGGCATACTGCTGCAGCACGGCTTTACCGACAGCATCAAGGACAAGGCCGCCGAGGCGGTGGATGCCGGTATTCAGGTGGTGGCCTTCGATGTGGATGCACAAAACGAGGCCATTCCCCAGATCCAGCAATCCGACGCCGAGCTGGCCCGGCTGGCGTTGGAACAGCTGGTGGCCGACAACGGCGAGCAGCTGGACCTGGGCTATGTTTATGTGCCCGGTTTTCCGCCCCTGGAACGCCGTGATGCGGTGTTCAGTGAATTCAAGCAAATCTATCCCGGGCTGAAGGAAGTGGCCCGCTTCGGTACCGTCAACAACCCCATCGCCAACTCGGTCGCGGATCAGGCGGCTGCGGTGCTGCGTGCCAACCCCACCATCAGCGTGATCTTCGCGCCCTTCGATGAATTTGCCAAGGGTGCCAAGATCGCCCTCGAAGAAGCCGGCCTGGCCCAGGATGTGAAGATCTACAGTGCCGATATTTCCACCGCCGATATCCAGGCCATGCGCGAACCGGGCAGCCCCTGGGTGGCCACCGCCGGCACCAATCCGGTGGTGATGGGCGAGGTCAGCGTGCGGGCGCTGGCCATGCTGCTGGCCGGCGAGAACCCGGGCCGGCAGGTGCTGGTGCCGCCGACCCTGATCACCCGGCAGCTGCTCAACGAGCAGGATATCCAGAATATGGAGCAACTGGGCCAAAAGCTGCCCGCCTTTGCCCATGCGGATGTGGCCAACCCCGAGTGGATGGTGCTGCCCAACCGATAATGAATAAGGGGGTCGAAGTCTCTATATTCCTGCTCAGGCGAACATAAAACAGGCTGGACTGATACTTGTAGCGATCCTTGACCTGGCCCACTCACAATGCCGGTTGTTGTGTGGCTGTCTGTGGTTGCGCTGCACAGTCCAGTACCCATTGCTGCAGGGCCTGTTTGGCCTCGCTGGCGACTTCGGGATGGGCATCGATCAGGCCATAACCCCGTTGAGAGCGCAGCGGCTGGGTGTCGAGGGCGACCAGGATGCCGCTTTCCAGCAGGCTGTCGACCAGCCCCCGCCACCCCATGCCGATGCCCTGGCCGGCGATCACCGCCTGTAACAGCAGGGTATAGTTGTTGAAGGTCAGCTCCGAAGATTCCAGGTAGTTGAAGCCCGCACGCTGCTGGAAGTAGCCGGTCCAGTTCATCCAGCTCTGTCCCTGATCGGCGGTCAGGGTCAGCAGCGGCGCCTTGGCCAGCCGGGCGAGCTCATCGAACGGCCCGTACTGTTGCAGGAAGGCGGGGCTGCAGACCGGGAAGACCTCTTCGGGAAACAGCCGCGGCACGGTGGCGAGGGTCCGCTCGTCACAGAAAACGATGGCCACGTCGACCCCCTTGTCCCGCCAATCGAACACCCCCTGGTTGGTCATGATGCGTACGTCGATATGGGGATGCAGGCGGCGAAACAGTGGCAGCCGCGGCATCAACCAGTAGGCCGCGAATGAGAAGTCGGTAAGGATATTGACCCGGGGATGGCGATGCTGGTGCTGGAGGCGATCGAGGGTGCGTTCAATGGTGGCGAATCCCTCCTGTACGCTGACAAACAGTGCCTGGCCCGCCTCGGTCAGCCTGACGCCACGATAGACACGCTCGAATAACGGCAGGCCCAGCTGCTCTTCCAGGGTGCGGATCTGCTGACTGACCGCCGACTGGGTCGAGCGTAGTTCCTTTGCCGCGGCGGTAAAGCTCAGTTGGCGGGCTGCGGTTTCGAATACCCGCAGACTGTTGGGTGACACTGTTTTGTTCAGCAACGACATTAGCTCAGCAGATACCCGGGCAAGATGAGTGGACCACTATACAACGCCTAGCTTAGCAGAAATACCGCTTAGCGACATGATGGTGCCTTGCAGCGGCATTAGCTGTACTAATGAGATGCATAAAAATTTAACGAGTTTACAACCTGTGGGGTTGGCTGGGACACTGGCTGCAGAGTCGGATTCCGGCGATATCAACCACTCAGGGAGAGCCCGTTCATGACTGCCAAGCAGCCTAATATCCTGTTCCTTATGGCCGATCAGATGGCCACCTCATCACTGCCATTTTACGGTCACCCACTGGTCAAGACGCCACATCTGTCCCGCCTTGCAGACGAAGGCGTGGTGTTTGATTCGGCCTACTGCAACAGCCCGCTGTGCGCGCCGTCGCGCTTCACCCTGATGTCCGGCCAGCTGCCGTCGCGGATCGGTGGCTATGACAATGCCGCTGACTTTCCCGCCGATATCCCGACCTTTGCCCATTATCTGCGCGATGCAGGTTACTACACGGCCCTGTCCGGCAAGATGCACTTTTGTGGTCCCGATCAGCTGCACGGCTTCGAGGAACGGTTGACCACCGACATCTATCCGGCCGACTATGGCTGGTTCGTCAACTGGGAGGACTTTGAGACCCGCCCCAGCTACTACCACAACATGTCCTCAGTGACCCAGGCCGGCCCCTGCGTACGCTCCAACCAGCTGGACTTCGATGACGAGGTCAGCTTCCGGGCCCAGCGTTTCCTCTACGACTATGCGCGCAATGGTGAACAGCGGCCGTTCTGCCTGACGGTGTCCTTGACCCACCCGCACGACCCCTACACCATACCGCAGCAGTACTGGGATCGTTACAACCACGACGACATCGACATGCCCCGGGTGCCTTTCTCCCAGGAGACGGCGGATCCCCATTCTCGGCGGCTGCGCTATGTCTATCAGCTGGACGAGAATACCCTGACCGACGTCCAGATCCGCAATGCGCGTCATGCCTATTACGGAGCCATCAGCTATGTGGATGACCAGATCGGCGCCGTGCTCAAGGTGTTGAAGGACACCGGGCTGGACCAGTACACCATTATCGTGTTCTCCGGCGATCACGGCGACATGCTCGGCGAACGCGGCCTCTGGTACAAGATGAGCTGGTTCGAAGGCTCGGCGCGAGTGCCCATGATAGTCCATGCCCCGGGCCGCTTCGCCCCGAAACGGGTCAGCGAGTCGGTGTCCACCATGGATCTGCTGCCCACCTTTGCCGAACTGGCGAATAACAATATGGCGCCCGACTATGCCGCGCCCCTGGACGGTCGCAGCTTGTTGCCGCACCTGACCGGCAACGGCGGACATGATGAGGTGATCGGCGAGTACCTGGGCGAGGGCGCGATAGCCCCCCTGCTGATGATCCGCCGTGGTCGCTACAAGTTTGTCTATTCTGCGCCCGATCCCGACCAACTGTTCGATCTGGAGGCCGATCCGCTGGAACTCAGCAACCTGGCCGAGGATGCTGCCCATCAGGATCTCCGCCGGCAGTTTCGCGATGAGGTAGCCCAACGCTGGGACTACGAGCGGCTGCACGACGAGGTGGTCGCCAGCCAGCGACGTCGCAAGCTGGTGTCTCGCGCCCTGAGCACCGGCAAGGTCACCACCTGGGATCATCAGCCGGTGTTTGATGCCGGCACCCAGTACATGCGTAATACCATCGATCTTGACGACCTCGAGCGGCGTGCTCGCTTCCCGATGGCACCTGAACACCAGTCATGATGACGGTACCGGGCAAGGCACAGCGGTATCAGGCACTGTTGCAGAGCCTGGTTCCCTTCATGGGATGGCTGCCCACACAGAGCACGCGTTCCCTGCGGGCGGATGTGCTGGCCGGGCTGACCGGCGCGGTACTGGTGGTGCCCCAGGGGGTGGCCTATGCCCTGCTGGCAGGCCTGCCCCCCGAATACGGCCTGTATACCGCCATTATCCCGACCATACTGGCAGCGCTGTTCGGATCTTCCCGGCATATGGTCAGCGGGCCGACGGCGGCACTGTCGATCGCGCTGTTTGCTACCCTGCAGCCCTTTGTCGAGGCCGGCAGCGGGGAATTCATTTCGCTGGTGTTGACCCTGACCTTTCTTACCGGGGTGTTTCAGCTGTTGCTGGGCCTGGCGAGGCTGGGGGCCCTGGTCAATCTCGTTTCCCATTCGGTGGTGACCGGTTTTACCGCCGGGGCGGCGCTGATCATTGCCACCAGCCAGCTTCCCTATGCGCTGGGGCTGGGTCCACTGGCCGGCAACGGCATTTTCGATACCTGGGGGGGGCTGTATGAGCGGCTGGACGACATCCGTCTGGATGCGGTGCTGGTGGCCGGCATTACCCTGGCTGCCAGCCTGGCATTTCGGCGCTGGCTGCCCCGCTGGCCGGGTATGCTGCTGGCACTGGCGGGGGCGTCACTGCTGGCCGCCTGGCTGGATCCGCAGGGGATTGATATCCAGCGTATCGCGGCGGTGCCGGCAGGCTTGCCCCCGTTTTCGGCGCCGGACTTGTCCTTTGACATCTTGCGGGTGCTGACACCGGGTGCCATCGCCCTGGGGCTGCTGGGGCTGGTGGAAGCCTCGGCCATTTCGCGGTCCCTGGCATTGCGTTCGGGGCAGCGTTCGCACAGCAACCAGGAATTTATCGGGCAGGGGATATCCAACATGGGAGGCGCCTTCTTCTCCGGCTATGTGTCTTCGGGCTCTTTTACCCGTTCGGGGCTCAATGCCGATGCAGGGGCACAGTCACCGCTGGCGGCGGTTATGGCCGCCTTGTTTCTGGTGCCCATGGTGCTGCTGGCGACCCCGCTGCTGCATCATGTACCCATGCCCGCCATGGCCGGCCTGCTGCTGCTGGTGGCCGTCAACCTGATTGACCGGCACAGTATCCGCGAGGCGCTGGCCGTCAGCCGCTCGGAAACCACTGTGTTGGTGATCACCTTTGTCAGCACCCTGCTGCTGGCACTGGAATTTGCCATCTATTTCGGGGTATTGGCTTCACTGGCACTCTACCTGCTAAAAACGACACGACCTCCTGTGGTCGCCTGCGCCCTGTCGCAGGCACCCGATGAAATTCGCCGGGCAGTGAAGGAAGATTCCTGCACCGTGGTCAGGATTGACGGCTCCCTGTTCTTCGGTGCCTGCGGTTCGATCGCACGGCGGCTGGAAGGTTATGACAGTCCCAACCTGGTGATCCTGGCGGAGGGCATCAATTTCATCGATCTCAGTGGTATCCATCTGCTTCAGCAACAGGCAAACCGTTGCCAGGCGATGGGAGGAAGGCTTTATCTGGCCAGAACCAAGACCGACGTCCAGTCTCGCCTGCAGCGAGCCGGCGTTATCGATCAAGACCGACTCACAGTCGTCACAATATGAGAGGGATTCTCTATGACACATCAAGATACTGACCAAGGGCAGGGAGGCCGCCTCAACCCGGCTGTCTTCCATGGCTCGGTGGCGGGCATACTGATATTTCTGATCTATACCATCGCCTTTACCGATCATGCCACGGCGTTCTTCAACGCCGGGCTGGACTGGATCGGCCGGACCTTCGGCTGGTATTACATGCTGGCGATCGTTATCTATCTGGCGTTCGTAATAGTGGTCGGCGTTTCGCGCTTCGGAAAGATTCGATTGGGGCCGGATCATTCGCGACCGGAGTTTTCGCTGCTGTCGTGGTCGGCCATGCTGTTTGCGGCCGGGCTCGGCGGTGCCATCCTGTTTTTCGTGGTCTCAGAGCCGCTGACCCACTACCTGACGCCGCCGGTCGGTGCTGGGGGCGGTGCGGATGCCCAGCGTCGGGCCCTGGTACAGACCTTTATGCACTGGGGTATCTCGGGCTGGGGGCTGTATGTGCTGATGGGCATGGCGCTGGCCTATTTCAGCTATCGTCACCGCTTGCCGCTGGCCATTCGTTCGACCCTCTATCCCCTGCTGGGCAAGCGCATCTACGGGCCCATCGGTAACGCCGTGGACATCGCCGCCGTGCTGGCTACCGTATTCGGCATCGCTACCGCCCTGGGCATAGGCGTCATGCAGATGAACTACGGGCTGACCTACCTGTTCGAGGTGCCGGAGGGATTGTCGGCTCAGATTATGCTGATTGTGTTGGTGGTGTCCCTGGCGACCTTGTCGGTGGTAAGCGGGGTCAACAAGGGCATACGCCGGCTGTCGGAATTTAACCTGCTGATGGTCGCCGCCGTGGTGCTGTTCGTGCTGTTGCAGGGTGACACCCTGATGTTGCTCAATGCCCTGGTGATGAATACCGGCGATTACCTGGCTGCGCTCACCGGCAAGAGCTTCGAGACTTATGCCTACAACCCCGAGGCCCAAGGCTGGTTCAGCGGCTGGACCGTGTTCTTCTGGGGATGGTGGATTGCCTGGGCCCCGTTCGTGGGTCTGTTTTTGGCGCGTATCTCTCGTGGCCGTACCATTCGCGAGTTTGTCGCCGGCGCCCTGTTCATCCCGCTGATTTTCGTGATGATCATGATGTCCGTGTTCGGTAACAGCGGCATCGGCATGGTGGAACAGGGTCTGGTGGTGCTGGGCGAGCAGGCGGTGAATATGCCGCAGGCGACCATTTATACCTTCCTCGAGCAACTGCCCTGGGTCGGCCTTACCGCCAGTCTGGTGACCCTGCTGAGCATTATTTTCTTCGTGACTTCGGCCGACTCCGGGGCCCTGGTGTTGTCCAACTTCACCTACATCCTGCGCGATGTAAACCATGATGCGCCAATACGCCTGCGTATCTTCTGGTCGGTGCTGATCGGTCTGATCACCCTGGCCCTGCTGATGGCCGGTGGCCTGAGGACACTGCAGAGTGCGGTGGTGATCACCGCCCTGCCGTTTTCGGCGATTATCTTCCTGGTTATGATCGGCTTGTACCGCTCGCTCAAGATTGAAACCGGCAAGCTGGAGGCTCGCCAGCAGGTGGTGACCGGCAACGGTGCCGTACTCGACTGGCGTGAGCGGCTCGATCGTACCCTGGATGCCGGCACCCATGACAGGGCAGAGGCCACCATACGCCATGCCATTCGTCCGGCCCTGACCGAGCTGGCCGAAGAGCTGAAATTGCGGGGCCAGCAGGCCAGCCTCACCGAGCGGCAACTCGAAGAGAATCAGTTGGCATGTCCCAGGCTGCGGGTGGACTTCGATGGTGCCCCCAGCTTCGTCTACGAGGTTCGTACCCGGCGTATGCAGCCACCGAGTTTTTTGCCGGCGGACGACGACTACTATCTGCGCCTGGATGTGCATCTGGCCGATGGCAGCGTGGGGCAGGACCTCAATGGCTATACCCGGCTGCAGGTGGTGCACGATGTGCTGAATGAATACCAGCAACACCTGCACTTCCTGACCCAGGCCGGCGTGGATGGGAGCCTGGAGAACATCCCCGGTCATCAGCATCAGCTTGAGGGCGATATGTCGTTGCGGGCAAAACCTGCGTGACCCCGGCTCCTCCCTTCCCGACAGGCAAGCCGGGGAGGGCGTTACGAGGAAAATAAAACGGCCCCGCAGGGAGTATCCTGCGGGGCCTTTTCTTTATTCCCAAGGGCTGGTTATTCGAGCCGAAAGTCGTCTGAGTCCATCCAGGCGGGGAAACGTTCCCGGTAGTCGCGCAGTTCGGTCAGACTAAGGCTGGCTTGCAGGACGGCAGCCTGGTGATCGTCGGCCTTGGCGAGGATCTCGCCCTGGGGATCGATGATCAGGCTGTTGCCGCTGTAGCTCAGGCCGTTGTGATCGTGGCCGACCCGGTTGCAGCCGGCGACAAAGGCCTGGTTTTCGATGGCTCGGGCGGTCAGTAGGCTGGTCCAGTGGTGGGCGCGGGGCGCCGGCCAGTTGGCCACATATAGCGCCAGGTCATAATCATTCCGGTTGCGGGACCAGACCGGGAAACGCAGGTCGTAGCAGATCTGCGGCAGTATCCTGAATCCCTTCCACTCGATCACCAGTCGCCGGTCTCCCGGGCTATAAACTTCGTGTTCGCCCGCCATGCGGAACAGGTGGCGTTTGTCGTAGCGGTAGATGGCGCCGTGCGGATTGACCAGCAGGAAGCGGTTAACTGCGCCCTGTTCGGTTTGCAGGGCCACGCTGCCGCCGATCATGGCCTGCAGGCGCTGGGCATGATCATACAGCCAGTCGTAGACTTCGCTTTCGGGCAGGGCATGACGGGCGGCATCCATGGCAAAGCCGGTGGTGAACATTTCCGGCAGTATGATCAAGTCCTGATCATGCATCCGGCTCAGCAGGCTGTCGAAGTGAGCCAGGTTGGCCGGGCCGTCGTGCCAGTGCAACGGCTGCTGTAACAGGCTGAGGTTCAGAGTCGGCATAAACGGGCTCCCGCTTCATCCAGAGTGTCGTCTTGCTTGGCAAAGCATAGCCGAACCAGTCGGTGTGGGAAGGGACCGTCACAGAATACCGACAGCGGAATGGCGGCCACCCCGGCGTGCTCGGTCAGCCAATGGGCGAAGGCGACATCGTCCAGCTCGCTGATGGCGCTGTAATCGACCAGCAGGAAGTAGGTGCCTTGGCTGGGCAGCACGGTGAAGCGGCTGGCTGCCAGTGCCTCGGCAAAACGGTCCCGCTTGGCTCGATAGAAGGCGGGCAACTGCTGCCAGTGCTCGGGATGGGCATTGAGCATGTCCGCCAGCGCCAGCTGGGCCGGGGTATTGATGGAAAAGGTCAGGTACTGGTGCACCTTGCGTAGCTCGGCGCTGAGAGCGGCGGGGGCGATGGCGTAACCCACCTTCCAGCCAGTCATATGGAAGGTCTTGCCGAAGGAAGAGACGGCGATGGTCCGTTCCCGCAGGTTGGGGTGCGTCAGGGCACCGTAATGCCCCTCGTGGGTAAAGCAGATATGCTCGTAGACCTCATCACTGAGCACGAAAATACTCTGATCGGCGATGGCCTGCCACAGCTGGTTGTAGTCGTCGGCCTGCCACAGGGTGGCGGAAGGATTGTGCGGACTATTGATGATCACCAGCCGGGTACGGGGGCTTAACGCCGCGCGAAAGGCGGACCAGTCCACCCTGAATTCGGGCGGGCTTAACTGCAAGCGCACCAGCTTGCCACCGGCCAGGCTGACCGCCGGGGCATAGCTGTCGTAGCTGGGATCGAAGCAGACCACCTCGTCGCCGGGCCGTACCAGGGCGGTGATGGCTGCATAGAGGGCTTCGGTCGCGCCGGCGGTGACGGTAACTTCGTTGTCGGCACAGACAGCCATGCCATACTGTTGCCGGATTTTGGCGGCGATGGCCTGGCGCAGGGCCGGGGTGCCGGTCATGGGGGCATACTGGTTGGCGCCTTGGGCCACGTGGTAGGCCAGCCGCTCTTTCAGGTAGGCGGGACCATCGAAATCGGGGAAGCCCTGGGAAAGGTTGATGGCCTGGTGCTCGGCCGCCAATGCGCTCATCTGGGTGAAGATAGTGGTGCCCAGCTCGGGCAGTTTGCTTTCCAGGTTCATCTAGGGCTCCTCGCTCGGCGTGTTGCCCGGCACTATAGCAGAGTGTTAGGATTTGGCAATCAAGACACTTGGACGGTTAAACGTCTAAACAGCCGAGTGGTAGCTTGTTCTGGTGGAATCTAACCCTTTGGCCAGCTTAAGTTCTGTTTGAACGGTGACAAGTAACGGACTTAACACAGCACCATTTGGCTGATGATCTGATAGATGTCAGGATCTGATAAGCAGACCGTCGGCGGCAGGGTCGAAAAATGCTCCCGCATCGGCGATATTTTGTCATCCATGGTGGTTAAGTGGCACATTTGAGTCTATATGGATGTATTCTCGGCGAGTCTGCGTTCGCCCCAGGCCTTTGTAACATTCTTGGGCTCAGTTATTTATAAAGGTAATCATTATGTCATATACCTCAGAGCTGGCAGAGCTGGTGGCCACCTGCCACTGGATTGGCGCCAAGGGCTGGTGCCCGGCCACCGGCGGTAACATGTCGCTACGCCTGGATCTCGACACCTGCCTGGTGACCGAATCGGGCAAGGACAAGGGCAGCCTGAGCGAGGCGGACTTTCTCAATGTGCGCCTGGCCGACAACGAAGTCGCCGATGGCCGCCGCCCTTCCGCGGAAACCGGCCTGCATACCCTTATCTACCGGCTGTTGCCGGAAACAGGGACTGTGCTGCATACTCATTCGGTCAATGCCACCGTGCTGTCCCGGGCCGAAACCGGACCGGCGTTGGCGCTGAACGGCTACGAGATGCAAAAATCCCTGGCTGGCCAGCAGACGCATCAGGATACTGTACTGATCCCGATTTTTGACAATGACCAGGATATCGATGCCCTGGCCAGGCGGGTGGCGGACCATCATCAATGCCAGCCCCTGGCCTATGGCTTCCTGGTGCGTGGTCATGGTTTGTACTGCTTTGGCAGATCAGTGGCCGAGGCCCGCCGCCACCTGGACGGGCTGGAGTTTTTATTTCAATGCGAACTGACTCGCAGACTGCTGGAGGCAAAGTGATCAAAGCCATCGTTACCGATATAGAAGGCACCACCAGCGACATCCGCTTCGTGCATCAGGTGCTGTTTCCCTATGCCCGGGAGCGCATTGCAGACTTCGTGCGGGCCACTGCCCATGATGCGGAAGTCATGGTACTGCTCAATGATGTCCGTGCCGACATGGGCCAGCCCGGAGCCTCGCTGGATGATGTGATCGCCGAGCTGTTGCGCTGGATAGACGAAGATCGCAAGGCCACCCCGCTGAAGGCCCTGCAGGGCATGATCTGGCGGCACGGTTATATCAACGGCGACTTCAAGGGCCATATTTATGAGGATGCGGTCAATTGCCTGCAGGACTGGCATAGATCCGGTATTCGTCTCTATGTCTATTCATCCGGTTCGGTGGCGGCCCAACAGCTGTTGTTCGGCTACAGCGAGGCGGGCGATCTTACCCCGTTGTTCAGCGGTTATTTCGATACCAGGATCGGCGCCAAGCGAGAAGTCGGGGCCTATCAGACCATAGTCCGGGAACTGGCGCTACCGGCGGACGAGATCCTGTTCCTGTCGGATATTCACCAGGAGCTGGATGCCGCCGAAACAGCCGGCATGCACACCTGCCAGCTGGTCCGCGACGAGCCCGACCCGGCCAGCCATCATCGCCAGGTAAGCCGTTTTGATGAAATCAGCCTGACTTCAAAGGAGTGACCATGAGTGCCTTGACCATTTTTGCCGACAGCAAGCCTGACCAGCCGCTGTTTACCAGCCAGGATGGCGCCGAGATCGCCACCGAACTGGCGAAGATTAGTGTGAGTTTCGAACGCTGGCAGGCCGACCGGGAGCTGGCCGCCGATGCGGATAACGCCACCATCCTGGCCGCCTATCAGGCCGAGATTGACAAGCTGGTAGCGCGTGCAGGTTATCAGAGCTGGGACGTAGTCAGTATGCAGCCGGATCACCCTGATCGGGCGGTGTTTCGCGAAAAGTTTCTGTCCGAGCACACCCATGGCGAGGATGAGGTGCGCTTCTTCGTCGAGGGGGCAGGTCTGTTCTGCCTGCATATCGAGGGCAAGGTGTATCAGGTACTGTGCGAGAAGAACGATCTGATCTCGGTGCCGGCCAATACCCGCCACTGGTTTGATATGGGTCCGGCGCCGCGCTTCACCGCCATCCGCCTATTCAACAACCCGGAGGGCTGGGTCGCCCAGTTCACCGGCGACGCCATCGCCGACGGCTTCCCCAAGCTGGATTGACAAGTTTTTCCTGCAGCCAACCATTGCGCCCAGGCTGACACTTCGAGCCTGGGCGCAATGTCGTCCTGGAGGGCCGATATGCGCGATGACATGCCATCAACTGAAAAATAGAGTTAATGAATCCTTCCAGTGCCCTCAGTGGCAGGCCAAAGAAGGCCTTGAGCATGAGGGCGGGTTGCTGATGTTGTACCGCGCTTTGCCCATCTGTCCGATCCTGAGTCCGTTCGTCAGGCGATCAGATCATGAGTGAGACAGATAGTGCATTGATTTAAGAAACAACGCCCTGGGCCGAGAGTTCTCTGCGGAGGATTTCTGCACCTGCACTTAAGGCATTTAGCTTGCCTCTTGCTACTCGACGAGATAAGGGGGCCATGCCACAGTTGGTACAAGGGTAGAGCTTGTCGGCATCTACAAACTTAAGTGCGCTTCGCAGAGTATTGGCTACTTCCTCTGGCGTTTCAATGCTATTGGTTGCAACATCAATGGCCCCTACCATCACCTTTTTACCTCGAATGAGTTCAAGCAGCTCGATTGGAACACGAGAGTTGTGACATTCTAATGAGATAATATCGATATTAGATTTTTGCAGTTTGGGAAAGACCTCTTCATACTGTCTCCACTCAGAACCCAATGTCTTTTTCCAATCTGTATTGGCTTTGATGCCATAGCCATAGCAAATGTGCACAGCAGTTTCACATTTTAGGCCCTCAATTGCTCTTTCTAAAACAGCAATTCCCCAATCATTTACCTCATCAAAAAAAACATTAAATGCAGGCTCATCAAATTGAATAATGTCAACACCAGCTGCCTCTAATTCCTTAGCTTCTTGATTGAGTATGTTGGCAAACTCCCAGGCTAGCTTTTCACGGCTTTTATAATGGTTATCATAAAGAGTATCTATCATAGTCATAGGTCCAGGCAGGGCCCATTTAATGGGTTTGTTGGTTTGCTTACGTAAAAATTTGGCATCGTCAACAAAAACTGGCTTTTGGCGACTTACTGCACCAACGATCGTCGGTACACTCGCATCATAGCGATCACGAATTTTCACGGTCTTACGTTTCTCAAAATCAACACCGCTAAGGTGTTCAATAAACGTCGTCACAAAATGTTGGCGTGTTTGTTCGCCATCACTGACAATATCAATACCTGCTTGTTGCTGCTCTTGCAACGACACACGTAAAGCATCCTGTTTACCCTCAATTAATTCATCTTCTTGCAATTTCCAGGGTGACCAAAGTGTCTCAGGTTGTGCAAGCCAAGAAGGTTTTGGTAAACTGCCTGCCGTTGAAGTGGGTAATAATTTTTTCATGATAAGTACCGTTTTATATGCTCGTCAATTATAAATCCCGAATTTAGGAGGAGTAGCTAGCAGACCATTGCTCAAGAATAGATTGGTATGGTTTGATGAAGTGCTCTTCAGCAAACTCCCCCTGCTTAATACCTAACTTGCTACGTTCTTCTCGATCATAAACAATTTGAGTTAATGAATGATCCAGATTCTTCAAACTTGGTTTATAGCACTTTCCTGCTGCAGCGTTAGCATTATAAATCTCAGGTCGGTAAATCTTTTGAAAAGTTTCCATCGTGCTGATGGTGCTTATAAGCTCAAGATTACTGTAATCATTAAGTAAATCACCAAAGAAATAAAAAGCCAGAGGCGCAACGCTATTTGACGGCATAAAGTAACGAACTTCCAACCCCATTTTTTTGAAATATTGTTCGGTCAAAGATGATTCGTTTGGCTGGTATTCAACACCCAATGCGGGATGCTGATTTTCAGTCCGATAATAGGTCTTGTTATCTGAAACACTGAGGCAGATAACAGGTGGTTTAATAAAGTTTTGTTTGTAAGTGTCTGAATTAACAAAACACTTAAAGAGTTTTCCATGCAGATCGCCAAAATTATCTGGAATGCTAAATTTGGGTTGATTCTTGTTATGTTTCAATAGTAATACACTGAAATCATAATCTCGTACATAAGAGGAAAAATTATTTCCTACAATACCTTCAATACGTTTGTTAGTTTTGTGGTCAACAATGTTTGTTTTCAATATTTCAATCGTAGGAAAGGTATGACCATTGCCTTCATTATCAATATCCATATCAACGGAAATAATCTCCAGTTCGACAGAATAACGATCTCCTTTGGGATTATCCCAATGCGCCAAGGCATTGAAACGATTGTCAATCATCTTTAAGGCGTTGCGCAAGTTCTCTTGGCGGCTCTCTCCTCTAGCCAAATTAGCAAAGTTGGTAGTAATACGCGTATTGTCTGAGGGTTGATAATTTTCATCGAAACCAATGCTGTCTATAGCAAATGTAAAGTCGTTACTCATCGTGATCTGGCATCCAATTTTCCGAGATAAAATCTGAATTTATTACTTGCTCTCTATGGGCTTGCTGACTCTTAAATCACCAAGCTGCACAGTTTTTTCTGGTTTTTGTCTAATTAACAATCAACTGCAATGTTATCTAGAAGTCCAGATGTCTAGAGCAAAGCGTAGATATGTTATACAGGGGTAGTTACATGAAAAATAATGATTTCATTGCATCAAATTATGAACAAAGCTCATGATTGATTGTAAACCAGTGCTCTGCCAGTTGAGCGGTGTGCCACCTTCACGGTTTGTGCGCACTTATAGATGCAGCGGTATCCGGCGGGTCAGGGTACGTCTATCAGCTGAAAAATGGCGGTACCGCTGCCGGATAGCCTCTTCATCCATCAGGAAGGTCAGTAAACAGCGATGGAGCAAGGCCAGGATGTAATGCCGTCAGTTGCTGATGTTGTGACGTGCTTTACCCAGCTGTGTACTCCAGAGTCCGTTTGTTAGTTGTTCAGATCATGGGGGAGACAGATAGTTCACTGTATAGGAAGCAACGCCACCTGACGGTAGCTGTATTAGTGAAAAGATATGTGAGTTTAAAGGTAAGGCTGGTCATTACCTGATATTCTGAGCCTGAGCAATGAAATCACTCAGGTAATTAATCTGTTCTTCGCCTTTTCTAATTCCCAAAAAGATTTGTTTTCTAATCCCTTGTTTACCGAACCGGAGGCTTTTAATGGCCATTGTTTTGGCGAACTCATCTACTAACCAACCAGGCAAGGCACAGACGCCTCTGCCTGCTGCCACCATTTGCAACATTATTTCCGTAGTTTCGATGGTCTTGTGTTTTTTGACCGTACATTTTGCGGGGTTCAAAAACTGACTGTAAACATCCAGCCGCTCAGGCTCTACCGGATAGCTAAATAAAACTTCTTCATTTAGCTGTTCAGGCATGACCGAGTCTTGCATGGCAAGGCGGTGAGATGCCGAAACGACAAGTCTATGCTCATAGTCAAATACCGGTATAAACGTCACCTTGGGTTTATACAAGGGATCAGGTGTGACGAGGATATCTATCTCGTAGCTATGCAAGGCGCCTAGACCACCGAACTGAAATTCCTGCTTCACGTCAATATCAACGTTTGGCCACTTTTCAAGATAAGGTTTAATTACTTTTAACAACCATTGATAGCAAGGGTGGCATTCCATGCCGATGTGAAGTGAACCCATTTCGCCTTTCGCTATCTGACGTAATAGTAGTTCAGTGTGTTTGAATTGCGGCAATACCCGATTGGCAAGAGTCAAAATTTGTTCACCAGCATTGGTAAGGCACAAGTTTCTACCTTCTTTTTGCCAAACAGGTGTTTTGATCTGGCCTTCTAATTTTTTTATGCTATGACTCAATGCAGACTGGGATAAATTCAACGATTCAGCAGCTTGGGTTAACGTTCCTTGCTCTTTTATTGCTGCCAGTACTTCAAGGTGAAACCGCTCCAACATAACTTAACTCCGGTCTTTTTAGTACTTGATATTATGAATATAATTCATGACTTATTGAAAGTATATCATTGTTTTCATTGATTAATGTCGTTATTTATTCTCGGCATGTACTGAGGGGCGGCAACAAACGTCAATAAGGGAGTTGTAATAAGATCGGCTAATGACTTGAGTTTAATATCTACACATCCTTGTTAAAAAAGTTTCTGGTAAAAGCGATTAAATAATGAAAGATAGAAATCCTTAACTAAATTGGAAATGCATTAATATAATGCTGCCGGTAATTAATTTTAGCTCTTGTTCACTCTTGGACTCGTTAGTTGAGCAGCAACCCGCCATAAATAAGTGAGCAAAAGACTACCAGAGCCGGGTGGATTTTAAATCTAATCAGGGCAATGCCTGAGAATGCAGCTATTACTAGCATATGTATCGGACCTGAGTTCTCAATCCCTTCGGTAAAGAATCCCATGGTCAACCAAGCCATCATCAGAGCGATAACTGGCCGTACCCACTGGCTCATGCGCTTTACACGGAATGAATTACGATAGCGATAAAGTACACCAAGGGAGCCTAACATTAATAATAATGAAGGGACTACAGTGGCAAACACGGCAACCATCGCACCGGTAATGCCAGCCACTTCGTAGCCCACGTAGCCCGCCATCTTTGTTGCGATGGGGCTGGGGAGTGCATTACCCAGCGCCAAGGTTTCAGCAAATTCTTGAGAGTTCATCCAGCCATAATGGCCAACCACCTCTGATTCAATTAGCGGGATGATCGCCGGCCCGCCACCATAGCCGATGATGTTTGGAACAAAAAAAGCACAGAACAGATCCCAGTAAATCATTCAGTGGCCTCGTTATTTTTGTATGTCTGTTCGGGGAGCAGCCATGCCATCATCAGTAAACTGCCAATAATCCAACCCGGATGGATTCCCAGCCAATAGATAAGCACTCCGGCCACAATCATAATAATTAAGCTTACGAACAGTCCAAGGGTCTTGTGGGATTTATCCCAAAAATCCCAAGTCAGTTGACCCATCATGACCATGACTACAGGTACGACTGCTTGGCCCATGCCCTGAATCCAGCCAATATCCCGATATCGACTAAAAATACTTAGCAATAGGATCATTCCTGCAATCATCGGCAGAATAACGGCCAGGACTGCACTGATACAACCAAGTACACCACCAACGCGATATCCGATATACCCGGGGAGCTTAGTGGCTATTGGCCCCGGCAAGACGTTGGCAATGGCTAGTACATCGGCAAATTCTTCCTCTTCGAGCCAGCCGTAACGTTTGACCACTTCTTGATGCACGAGAGGGATCATCGCAGGCCCTCCACCGAATCCAAGCAGGCCGATACGTATAAAGGCCATGAAGAGAGAGCCTTGTGATGCTGGCTTCATACGAAATGCCTCGCATGCAAGCAAGGCATGAGGCAAAAACAAAAAGATGTTATCTTCAGATGAAGAGTGCCCATAAAGTATTTTTCCTGATTAATCGTTATTTTTATGAAAAATCGATTATTATCGGAATCTATACTTAACGTAACGTTGCGTCAACTCTTAAATAACTGATCCTAATAGTGCTACATCGACAGGGCCGGTAAGCAGACACGCCGTAAACTCATCCCTGGGGGCTCCGCCGCGCCATCCCTGGCGCAGAGGGTCCGCTTAGCGGAACCCAGTCACTGTCGGGAGTGATCTACCATTCGGAGCAGTTATTTAATTCAGAATGGTTTAATCAGGAGAAATAGTGGACATGAAGCACACGAGTAGCAGTACCACGGCGGCGAGCTGTATGTTCAAGACATTACGCCAGGACCTGATCAGCGGACGCTTTGCTGCGGGAGAGAAAATCTCTATCAGTGCGCTCAAGGAGCATTACCAAGTAGGATTGAGCCCACTTCGTGAAGCGCTGAACAGGCTGGCTGCCTACGGCCTGCTTATCCAGGAGAATCAACGTGGTTTTCGTGTGCCTAAACTGTCGCACAACGAGCTTGATGACATTACCGACATGCGCTGCAAGCTGGAAGGGATGGCGTTAGAGCGGGCCATATCCAACGGAGATGCAGAGTGGGAGTCCCAGCTGGTAGCAGCTGCATATCGACTAAATCGTGTGGAGCATGGTCAAGTGGAGACCTCTGAGTGGGAGGCTGTTCATGTGCACTTTCACCGGACACTGGTAGCTCCTTGTGGCTCCGAGTGGTTAACGCGTTTCATCGAGCAATTGCATGATCAATTTGATAGGTACCGACGTTTGGCTCCGCCGATACCTGAAAGCCGTACTATTTTGGACGCACAGCATAATGAACTCGTAGAGCTGGCACTCCAACGTAGGACTATTGAGGCTCAAGAATTATTAACAGAACATATCCGTTTGTCCTATAAGATAGCGCTGGGTAGCTGTCGGGATCAGCATGATTGAGCATGCAGTGGCGCCTGCCATTCTGTAGCTGCGTTTGTGCGCACCTGCTGCCTATATTACCGCAAGGCTTGTTTGAAGATGCCTGCCTCGACCTGCTGCGGGGTGACTACGCCGGTATCCAGCACCCAGCCGCTGATAAGCTCGGCCGGGGTGACATCGAAAGCGGGGTTGAACACCCGCGCCCGCTCCGGGGCCCATTGGCAACTGCCGAAACTGCCGGAAACACCGGTGACCTCCGTCGGCTCACGCTGCTCGATGGGAATGGCGCTGCCATCGGGGCAGCTGGGATCGTGGGTGGTGTGCGGCGCGGCCACATAGAAGGGGATGCCATGGTGCCGGGCCAGCACCGCCAGGTTATAGGTGCCTATCTTGTTGGCGACGTCGCCGTTGGCGGCGATGCGATCGGCACCGACCCAGATGGCGTCCACCTCGCCCCGGGCCATGGCTACTGCGGCCATGGAGTCACAGATCAGCTGATAGGGTATATCCAGCTCGCCCAGCTCCCAGGCGGTGAGCCGGCCGCCCTGTAGCAGGGGACGGGTTTCATCCACCCACACGCCGGTGACCTTGCCCTGCTCATGGGCCCGACGGATCACTCCCAGGGCGGTGCCGATGCCTGCGGTGGCCAGGCCACCGGTATTGCAGTGGGTCAGCAGCCGACTGCCGGGGCTGACCAGCTCGCTGCCGTGCATGGCAATGGCATCGCACAGTGCCCTGTCTTCGTCTACCAGCCGATAGGCCTCGGCGATAACCGCGCTGACCATGTCGGGCTGCCCGATGGCCTGGGCCATGCGATCCAGGTTGTTCATCAGGTTGACTGCGGTGGGACGGGATGCGCGCAGGGTGAGCAGTGATTGCTGCAGCTCGGCCTGGTCGACGCCACGGCTGGCGAGCACCGCCAGCAGCAGGCTGGCGGACAGGCCGATCAGCGGCGCGCCGCGCACCTTGAGGGCGCGGATATAGGAGACCAGTTCTTCAACCGACTCGCAGGGCAGCCACAGGCTTTGCTGGGGCAGGGCCTGCTGGTCCAGTATCCACAGGCGGCCATCGGTCAGTTTCAGGCTGGTGGCGGCAAGGTCTTTCATCATCACAGGGCTCCTCTCGGCGGTTGCGCATCTGCCACCATTCTGCCAACATGCCGTTTGGATGTATAGGCGTCTACACTCTTTTACGCCTACGGGTTTTATTTTATATTGCTGCTCCTTATGGCAGATGCTTCCGGCCCAGGCGGAGAGTCTGCTTGTCAGGCCATGACTTGGTTCCGGGAGGAGTGGCTTTAACTAACTCTAGTGATTATCACCAGCAAGCAGGGAGACCTTGCCCCATGAGCCGTTACCGTATTTTCAACACCCAAGATGCCATCGAATACGCCCGCGAGTTCGGTCACAGTTTCGACGCCGACAGCCGGCTGAGCGCCGAAGAGATCGGAGATGGCAACCTGAATCTGGTGTTTAAAATTCACGAAGAAGGTACGGATCGGCGGCTGATCGTCAAGCAGGCTCTGCCCTATGTGCGCTGTGTGGGGGAGTCCTGGCCGTTGACCCTGGATCGGGCGCGGATCGAGGCGGAGGTGCTGCTGCGTCACGGTGAATTCTGTCCCGAGCACACGGTGGCGGTACTGCATCACGATGCCGAGCTGGCGATCATGGTGCTGGAAGATCTGTCCCACTGCCAGGTCTGGCGCACCGGCCTGATCGCCGGTAAAACCTACCCCAAGGCAACGGCTCAACTGGGGGAATACCTGGCACAGACCCTGTATCATACCTCGGACTTTCATCAGTCTACCCAGGCCAAGAAGGCCGATGTGGCCCGCTTTATCAACCCGGAAATGTGCGAGATCACCGAAGATGTGTTCTTTACCGATCCCTATCGTGACCATGAGCGCAACAATATCAATCCGGACATCCGTGCCGACGCCGAGCGGCTGTGGGCCGACCGGCCGCTGAAGGCTCGGGTGGCGACGCTCAAGCATGCCTTCCTGACCCGTGCAGAGGCGTTGTTGCATGGTGATGTGCACTCCGGCTCCATCTTTGTCGACGAGGATACTCTCAAGGTATTCGATGCGGAATTCGGCTATTACGGTCCCATGGGCTTTGATGTGGGGTCGGCCATTGGCAACCTGCTGCTGAATTTCTGCGGCCAGCCCGGTCTGCGGACGCCGGAGCAGGCACCGGGCGCCCAGGATGCCCGCATTCAGGATGTGCTCATCCTGTGGCAGACCTTCAGCCGGCGGTTTGCCGCCCTGGCGGCCGACAACCGGGATCAGGCCCTGGCCGAGCCCGGCTATCTCGATGCCTTTCTGGGGCAGGTATGGCGGGACAGCCTGGGCTTTGCGGGTACCGAGCTGATCCGCCGCACCATAGGTATCGCTCATGTCGCCGATCTGGACGGGATCGCCGATGCGGCTGTCCGGGCTCGCTGTCAGCGTACCGCCCTGGCGCTGGGCCGGGATCTGATCCTGTCAGCCGACAGCCTGCACGACAGCCAGGCTCTGGTGAACCTGCTCACTTCTTACCGCTAAGATGCGGGACTTGGCCGGTATTTATCAATACAATGTCAGGCAGGTCTTTACAGCTGACGGTTTTCCATGGCAGACGAAACGACAAAAACCAAGAAGACGAACACACTAAAATCGGCCAAGCCCGCAAAGTCGGGCAGCGGCAGCCAGGTGCAGTCACTGTCCCGAGCCCTGCTGCTGCTGGAACGACTGGCAGACTCCGATATGGGCATGTCCCTGACCGAAGTGGCCGGCAGTCTGGGGCTGGCTCCTTCCACCACCCACCGGCTGTTGAACAGCCTGCGCAGCCATGATTTCGTGGATGTGGACGAGTCCCAGGGCCTCTGGTCGATCGGAGTCAATGCCTTTTCCATCGGCAATGCCTACCTGAAAAAGCGGGACTTTATCGCCCAGGCCCGGCCTTTTATGAAACGGCTGGTGGCGGAAACCGGCGAAACCTCCAACCTCGCCATCCTGGAAAAAAACAGCGTGGTCTATGTCGGCCAGGTGGAATCCCCCCAGACCATGCGCATGGTGGTATCGCTTGGCAGCCGTTCGCCGCTGCATGCCTCGGGAGTGGGCAAGGCCTTGTTATCGGCGATGCCGCGGCGGGAGGCCATGGACATCATCAAGAAAACCGGCATGGTCACCTTCACCGGCCATACCATTACCAGCCCCAGCCAGTTTGAGCAGGAGCTGAACAAGATCAGTCTGCAGGGCTATTCCCTGGACGACGAAGAGCAGTTCGAGGGCCTGCGCTGCATTGCCGCCAATATCTACAACGAGTATGGAGAAGCGGTTGCCGGCATCTCCATTTCGGGCCCGGCGGTACGGGTTAAGTGGGAGCGCATCCCCATGCTCAGCGCCCTGGTGATGGATGCCGCCCGAGAGGTGACCAAGGCCATTGGCGGCCAGGTGCCGGCGCTGTTGAAGAAAACTCACGACGGCTGATGCTGCCGGCCGGCTCCTGAAAGCCATAGCGAGCGACCTCCGATGGCGGTCGCTCTCTCACTTACTCCTTATTCCAATCAGTACATCCCGCTTCATTGTTTCAATCGCCTGCTTGCTGCTCCTGGCCCAGGTGCATCATCAACCGGCCCCGTCCCCGGCGAACCCTGTTATTGATCCGAGAATACTGGCGAAAACCAGGCTCAGCTGTTTGACTTAATATCAACTCAGGGAGGAGGTCAGACAATGAAAATGGCAAAACACTATCCGGGCTTGGGTGGCGTCGCACTGGCTGCGGGCCTGCTGCTGGTATTTCCGCTGCTGGATTCGGCTACCAGCCTTGATACGGGTGGCACTGTCCATGCGAAGGCGGGAGATAATGGTCACGGCAACGGCAACGGCAACGGCAACGGCAACGGCAACGGCAACGGCAACGGACGCAGTGCCGATGGCGGACATGGTCATGCCGGCCGGCAGCACTCGTCAGAACATTTGGGCAGAGGCAAATCATCCGGTTATCACCATGGCAGCCTGACCAGCGCATTGGGCAGCCTGAATGCCGGCCATGCTTCCGCCAATGCCCGCCTCCATGCCAACCCCGACTCCAGGGTCGGCCTGATCGCCCGCTATGAGCAGGCGGTATTGGCAGGGCGGGAACTCAGTGGCGAACTGGCGGCTATCGATACGCAACTGGCGGAGCTGAGCAGCCGGCGTGAACAGTTGCGGGCTGTTGATCCCGAGGATGTCGATCAGCGGATTATCGAGCTGCAAGCCGAGATAGCGGCCCTGGATCCGAACTCACCCGGCTATCAGCAGGATTTTGATGCCCTTAACCGGGAACTGGACGAACAGCTGGATGCGGCGCTCTATACCAAATCGGATCTCAAGACGCTCGAGGGGCAGATTGTCGAGCTTGAAGCCCGACATGCCGAGGTTGAACAATCACTGGAATATGCCGAGCAGGCCGAAGCCGATGCGCTGGACGCCGCCGCCAACAAGCCGGTGACCGATAAGGTAGTGTCTGGCTTGAAGGCGTTGCTGGGACTGGAGTAACCAGTGTGGTGTTAAATTGACGGCGCCTGAAAACAATAAAAGCACCCGAGGGTGCTTTTATTGTTTATTGGAGTTAACGGTTTAGCCGACCCACTGAGTAACCTGGGCGTAGATAAGGAAGCCCATGGCGATGGCGATCCAGACGGCAAACAGGGGCAGGAAGAACTTCACCCACTTGTTCCAGGTAACACCGGCCAGGGCCAGGGTCGCCATAAAATAGCCTGAGGTGGGGTAGAGGATATTGCCCAGACCATCACCCAACTGGTAGGCCAGTACCGCAGTCTGGCGGGTCACACCGACCAGATCGGACAGGGGGGCCATAATCGGCATGGTTACCAGGGCCTGACCGCTGCCTGACGGTACCACGAAGTTAAAGCCAAGCTGGGCAAAGAACATGCCGATGGCCGATAAGATGGCGGGGAAACCGCCGACCAGGTTGCCCAGGCCATAGACCAGGGTATCCATGATCTGGCCTTCTTCCAGGACCACGGCAACGGCGCGGGCGATACCACAGATCATGGCGCCTACCAGCACATCGCGGAAACCTTCGTTGAAACCTTCACAGATATCGGTGGTTTTCAGGCCGGCAATCAGCCCCACGACCACACCCATGATGATGAACAGACCGGCCATTTCCATCATGAACCAGCCCTGGGTGAGTACGCCCCAGACCAGCAGGCCGAAGAAGCCAAAGGCGGCGAGGGAAGCCCACTTCTGACGGCTGGTCGCAGTCAGTTCAGTCTCGTCGGCACCATGCAGGTAGCGGGCACGCTTTTCTTTTTCCTTGGCATCGTCGCTCATCAGGCTCAGCTCGGGATTAGCGCGTACCTTGAGGGCGTAGCGGGTAACATAGAAGATACCGACCAGCAGGATGGCGGCAAAGGCCAGGGCGCGCAGCAGCAGCCCGGAGTAGACAGGCAGATCGGCCAGTTGCTGGCCCAGGCCGGTGTTGATGGGGTTAAGCACACCGGCGGTAAAACCGGCGGTGGTGGCGCACAGGGCCACGGCGGCGGCGGTGACCGAGTCGAAGCGCAGGGCGATCATCAACGGCAGGATCACGGGAACATAGACCAGCGCCAGCTCCTGGGTCCCGATCAGGGTGGCGATCACCGCAAAGGTGGTCATCAGCACCGGGATGATAACTATGCTGTTGTTGGCAAACTTGCGGGTAAGCTTATCTACGCCCACCTCGATGATGCCGGTGCGGCGCAGCACCATGAACATGCCGCCAATGATAAAGGTGAAGAACACCACGGTACCGGCGCTCATCAGGCCCTTGGGAATGGCCAGCATAAAATCGACCAGGCCAATCGGGTCGGACTCAATCACCTGGTAGGAGTTTGGATCTATGGTCGTGCGACCGTTGGGGCCGGGTATCCGATCGTATTGACCGGCGGGCACTATGTAGGTAAGTACAGCGGCAATGGCGCTGAACACGAACAAGATGACATAGATATGGGGCATCTCGAACGACTTCTTTTTCTGTTCTACCGTGTCGGCGGAAAACTGATTGGCTTTAGGCATGGGTTCCATGACCTCTCCCTCTTTACACATCAACTGATTAAAGTCCATTTATGCTGGGCTTGCGTAACTTTTTAATAAGGCGACTGGTGCAACTCGTTTCCAGTATTTTTGGGCTGGTTGGCGGTGTGCTTTTATCAACCTCACAAGCATTATTAAACATTCCATAACAAGAGATCAACATTTTTGGAATCTATTTCCACTGAGTGGAAGTTGAGTCCCTTGTGATTTTCTCGCTGGTTATCAATCAGTTTTTCATTTTAAGTAATTGTTTTTTAATGGTTTTATTGTTTCGTGTCGAGCCTGGCAATAACTTCGTTAATATTTATATCTTTTTTCTTAAGCCGTTGTTTTATTTATTTTTTGGATTTTTTGTTCTGATTTTAAAGGAGTAAAAATACAATTTTATTATTTTTTGTATTTGTAATTATTATTGGTTGATTACATTATCTTATCGGTCGTTGTTTTTATTTTGTTTTTGTTTTGTGTTCATTTTTAATGTGCTTATGGCGGGCCGGCAATATTCGAGGGGCCATGCCACTGAATATCTGCGGGGAAGGGGGCTTCCATGGCGACTTGGCAGCGCCACACTTGAGGTGATGTCTCATGCCGTGATGGGCGGATAACAAGCAGGGTGGCGCGAGCTCGCCGAGTGGGGACAGTGCCCATAACCAGATTGCCGGGCGATAACCGCAGGTAGGGCTCTTCAATCAGGGTAAACAGGTCGCGTAATCTGACTTCAGGCGTTACCGAATGCGTTGGGAAAGGGCGGTGCAGGCCTTGCCGACGAGTGGGGAACTAGCAGCCGGGGAGCGGCAAAATAAAAGACCCGCCGGGTGGCGGGTCATGAGGCAACAGGCAGGTGGAGTGGCTCAGTCTAGGGCGACTTCCAGCTGGCCCGGCTCGATATGGAACAGATCGCAGTTGTCATCCTTGCCGATACGGTCGACGATGATAAAGCGCTGAGAGTCATTGAGCGAGATCAGCGGGTGGTGCCAGGAATCGGTGTGATAGTTCACCCCCTGTCGGCCATTGGTAATAAACGCCTTTATCTCTTCTGGCTTGATTTCAGGCCCCCGGGGGGCCACCAGCACCAGGAAAGGCTGGTTATCAAGCGGGATAAAGGCCTGTGAGCCCTTGGGATGTTTTTCCATCAGGGTTATCGCCAGCGGCATCTGGTAGGGCGCCACATCTACCAGGCTGATACCGACATGGGCCTGCTCACCCTGGTATTCGGCCTTGGCTACATCATGAAAACGCAGGGCATTACCATCATTGATGTAGAAGTTGTGCTGATTTTCAGACTCAATCACGTCACCGAAGGCGGCGAAGGCTTCCGCCGTCAACGGCTGGGCAATAATTCTTAATGTCATAATTCATCCTTGGTGCTTTGACCTTAACGTACTCTATCGAACCTGTGCATGGCGGGGCTCGCCTTGAGTCACGGTGTGTTCGCCGGCCTATGGCCGGCTTTGTATCCCTAAGCGCTTGATGCCTATTCGGGCAGGATCAGGATCGCGCGAAAATCATTGACGTTGGTGCGGGTGGGGCCGGTGTCCACCAGGCTGTCCAACTGGGCAAAGAAGCCGTAGCTGTCGTTATTGGCCAGGTAATCCTCGGCCTGTAGGCCGGCCTGCTCGGCCCGCCGGTACAGTTCCGGGGTGATCAGGGCACCGGCGTTGTCTTCCACCCCATCGATGCCGTCGGTATCGGCGGCCAGGGCATAGACCCGGCTCAGCCCCTTCAGCTCGTTGAACAGGCTCAGCATGAATTCGCTGTTGCGGCCGCCCCGACCATTGCCCTTGATGGTCACCGTCGTTTCACCACCGGACAGGATCACGCAGGGCGCCGAGATCGGCTGGCCGCATTTGACCACCTGTTTGGCGATGGCCGCGTGCACCTTGGCCACCTCGCGTGCCTCCCCTTCGATGCAGTCACCCAGTACCAGAGGGGTGATGTCGTGGGACATGGCCAGATCGGCAGCCGCGTCCAGGGCATCCTGGGGGGTGGCGACCATATGGAACTCGGCGCGGCTGAGGCGTTCGTCGCCGGGTTTGATGGTTTCCGATTCCGGGCTCTGCAGCCAGGCGCGGACATGATCCGGCACCTCGATGCCATAGTTGTCCAGGATGGCGAGGGCCTGGGCCGAAGTGGTGGGGTCGGCGACGGTGGGACCGGAGGCGATAACAGTGGGCTCGTCGCCGGGCACATCGGAAATCCCCAGGGTAATCAGCCGGGCTGGATAGACGGCGGCGGCCAGGCGACCACCCTTGATGGCGGACAGGTGCTTGCGCACGCAGTTCATCTCGTCGATGGCGGCACCGGATTTCAGTAGCGCCTTGTTGACGGCCTGCTTGTCGGCCAGGGTCAGTCCCGGTGCCGGCAGGCTCAGCAGGGAGGAACCGCCGCCGGACAGCAGACAGATCACCAGATCGTCTTCTCCCAGGGAGCTGACCAGCTCCATCATGCGTCGGCCGACCCGTTCGCCGGCATCGTCGGGCACCGGGTGGGCGGCCTCGATAATCTCGATGCGCTCGCAATCGGCGCCGTGTTCATAGCGGGTTACCACCAGCCCGGACAGCTCGCCTTGCCAGATGGAGTCCAGCTCGGCGGCCATGGAGGCGGCGGCCTTGCCGGCACCGATGACAACGGCTTTTTGACGAGTATCTTCCGGCAAAAAGGCGGCCAGGTTGCCTTTGGGCAGGGCGGCGGCCACGGCGGTGTCGAACAGTTGCCGTAAAACTGCTTCTGCGTTTATGTCCATTGCAAGATACTCCTTAAAAAACCTCTGTTTATTTTACTTACTGTTGTACTGCAGCGGAACGAGGCATGAGTGGGGCAGCCAACTTGCTTACAGAGCTTGCACAAAGCCCCCTGAGTGAAAGGTCTGTGCGGCAAGCGGCTGCCCCTTGTGCCAGCTGCTCGGTGGTTGAAGCCTAAGACCCCCGAGCGGCTATGCCGACCTGTTACTCGCCACGGATATTGTGGTTAGCCAGGTGTTCCAGTGCCTTAACCATGCCGGAATGATCCCACTCGCTGCCACCCAGGGCGGCGCAGGTGTTGAACAGTTCCTGGGCGCTGGCGGTGTTGGGCAGGGCGACACCCAGCTCGCGGGCACCGGTCAGGGCCAGGTTCAGGTCTTTCTGGTGCAGCTTGATGCGGAAGCCTGGATTGAAGGTGCCCTTGACCATGCGCTCGCCATGGACTTCCAGGATCTTGGACGAGGCGAAACCGCCCATCAGCGCCTCGCGCACTCGGGCAGGATCGGCACCGGCCTTGGAGGCGAATACCAGGGCTTCGGAAACCGCCTCGATATTCAGGGCAACGATGATCTGGTTGGCGACCTTACAGGTCTGGCCGTCGCCATTGCCGCCCACCAGGGTGATGTTCTTGCCCATGGCGTCGAACAGCGGTTTGATGCGATCGAAGGTAGCCTGCTCTCCGCCCACCATGATGCTCAGGGTGCCGTTGATGGCGCCCACTTCACCGCCGGACACGGGGGCGTCCAGGTACTGGGCACCCAGCTCGTTGACCCGTTTGGCAAACGCCTTGGTGGCGATGGGGGAAATGGAGGACATGTCCACCACGACCTTGCCTTCGGACAGGCCCTTGCCGATGCCATTGTCACCGAACAGCACTTCTTCCACCTGGGGGGTATCGGGCACTATGGTGATGATGACTTCGGCGGCGTCAGCCACGGCGGCGGGGGTCGGCAGGGCGATGCCGTTGTCACCCAGCAGATCGGCCGGAGCCGGCTTGTAATGCTCGGAGAAATAAAGGGTATGGCCGGCTTTTTGCAGATTCTGGGCCATGGGCTTGCCCATGATACCGGTACCGATAAAACCTATTTTCATGATGTGTTCCTTCTTGATTTGGTGGGGCGCCGGCCCCGGAGGGAGCTAGTACTCCAAAGCCGGCGTCCATAAACATGTTCAGGCCGTGTTCAGATGAAGGAAGGATGCAGCCAAGCCGACCGTTGGTGCCAGGGCCGGACAATGCTCTTGCCGTTCCGGCGTGCTGCACCTTCCTTCGTCTGTTCCAACCATCAGGTCTGGTTAGTTCAGGTTATACTGCTGCAGCCAGCCCAGACCGGCTTCGGTGGTGGTGGCCGGCTTGTATTCGCAGCCAATCCAGCCTTGGTAGCCCACTTCGTCCAGGTACTTGAACAGGAAGCCGTAGTTTATTTCACCCGTGCCCGGCTCGTGGCGGCCCGGGTTGTCGGCCAGCTGCACATGGTTGATGTTGGCCAGGTTGTTCTGCACGGTACGGGCCAGGTCGCCTTCCATGATCTGCATATGATAGATGTCGTACTGCAGGTACAGGTTGGCGCTGCCCACTTTTTCACGGATGGCCTGAGCCTGTTTGGTGTTGTTCAGGTAGAAGCCGGGAATATCCAGGGTATTGATGGCTTCCATCACCAGCCTGATGCCGGCCGCTTCCAGTTTGTCGGCGGCGAATTTCAGGTTGGCGACGAAGGTGGCCTCGGCCTCTTCCTCAGACACACCGGCAGGATGGATGCCGGCCAGGCAGTTCACCTGGGTATTGCCCAGTACCTTGGCGTAGGCAATGGCCTGCTCCACGCCGGCGCGGAATTCCTCCACCCGATCCGGATGGCAGGCGATACCGCGCTCGCCACCGTCCCAGTTACCCGCAGGCAGGTTGAACAGCACCTGGGTCAGGCCGTTGGCGTCCAGACGGGCCTTGATCTCTTCAGCAGGGAAAGCGTAGGGGAACAGGTACTCCACCCCCTTGAAGCCGGCCTTGGCGGCGGCATCGAAGCGGTCCAGGAAGTCCACTTCGGTAAACAGCATAGACAGATTGGCGGCTAATTTCGGCATAACAATGTCCTTCACTTGATTCATGTGAGCCGAGCAGCTGGCAGGGGATTACCTCCCCTGCCAGAGACCAGCTTAGTCGAGCAGTGAAATGGCGGTCGGGGCGTCGGCGCCTTTCTCGGCCAGTTCTTCGAATTCGTTGATGGCGTCGATTTCCACACCCATGGCGATATTGGTGACCCGCTCCAGGATGATTTCAACCACCACCGGTACCTGATGCTCGGCCATCAGTGCCTTGGCCTGCTCAAAGGCGGGGGCGATCTCTTCCGGCTTGAATACCCGGATGGCCTTACAACCCAGGCCTTCGACCACGGCCTTGTGATCGACACCGTACTCACCCAGCTCGGGGGCATTGATGTTTTCAAACGACAGCTGTACGCAGTAGTCCATGTCGAAGCCGCGCTGTGCCTGGCGGATCAGACCCAGGTAGGAGTTGTTCACCAGTACGTGGATGTAGGGCAGCTTGAACTGGGCACCCACCGCCAGTTCTTCAATCATGAACTGGAAGTCGTAGTCACCGGACAAGGCAACCACCTGACGACCGGGCTCGGCGGCACACACACCCAGGGCGGCCGGAATGGTCCAGCCCAGGGGGCCGGCCTGACCACAGTTGATCCAGTTACGCGCCTTGTACACGTGCAGAAACTGGGCTGCGGCGATTTGCGACAGGCCAATGGTGGACACATAGGTGGTGTCGCGACCGAAGACCTTGTTCATTTCTTCGTATACGCGCTGTGGCTTGACCGGCACGTTGTCGAAGTGGGTCTTGCGTTGCAGGGTGCGCTTGCGCTCCTGGCACTCGCCAACCCAGGCGCTGCGATCCTTCAGCTTGCCGGCGGCCTTCCATTCCTTGGCCACTTCCACGAACAGCTTCAGCGCTTCGCCGGCGTCGGAGACGATGCCCAGGTCCGGCCCGAATACCCGGCCGATCTGGGTCGGCTCGATATCCACGTGCACGAACTTGCGACCCTTGGTGTAGACGTCGACGGAGCCGGTGTGGCGGTTGGCCCAGCGGTTACCGATACCCAGCACGAAGTCAGAGGCCAGCAGGTTGGCGTTACCGTAGCGGTGTGAGGTCTGCAGACCGCACATACCGGCCATCAGCTCGTGATCGTCGGGAATGGTGCCCCAGCCCATCAGGGTCGGGATAACCGGTACGCTCACCAGCTCGGCAAATTCGGTCAGCAGGTCGGCGGCATCGGCGTTGATCACGCCACCACCGGAAACCAGCAACGGCTTGTCGGCATCGTTGAGCATGGTCAGGGCCTTTTCCACCTGGATACGGGTGGCGGCCGGCTTGTACGGAGTCATCGGCTGATAGGCTTCGGGATCAAACTCGATCTCGGCCATCTGTACATCGAACGGCAGGTCGATCAGGACGGGACCGGGGCGACCGGAGCGCATGATGTGGAAGGCCTGCTGGAAGGTACCGGGTACCTGGGCCGGTTCCATGACGGTTACCGCCCATTTGGCGACCGGCTTGGCGATGGACTCAATGTCGACCGCCTGGAAGTCTTCCTTGTGCATGCGGGCACGGGGGGCCTGGCCTGTGATGCACAGGATCGGAATGGAGTCGGCAGAGGCGGAGTACAGGCCGGTGATCATATCGGTGCCGGCGGGACCGGAGGTGCCGATACAGACACCGACATTGCCCGGGTTGGCGCGGGTGTAACCCTCGGCCATATGGGAGGCGCCTTCCACGTGGCGGGCCAGCACATGGCTGATCGAGCCAAGACCGCGCAAAGCGGCGTAGAAGGGATTGATGGCCGCGCCGGGAACACCAAAGGCTTTGGTAACACCTTCCAATTCCAGGATTTTGGCGGCTGCTTCGATTGCTTTCATTTTAGCCATAGCTGGTACCCATTCATCTGCGGTGCCGAGGCACCTGAGTTATTTGTTGATACTGGGGTTGGAAAGCGGTCCCGCCTGGTGACGGCGGTTAACAACTGCTTAACCCATGCACTGATAATACAAAAAAAAATGTGACGATCAACATGTTTTTGGAAATCATTTTTGTATTGTGGAATCTTGTCGATTTTGCGATTTTGGCTGTCGCTTTGGTCGATTATTGATAAGTTATTGATATTATTGCTTTTAGTTTTATTTATTGAGTGTGTTAGGGGTTTTGGGGCGCTTTTTTAACAAAAGAATCAGGCTTTTTTGTTTTTTTCGTATTGTGGAAATGGATATTGATTTTTCTGTCTGGGGTCTTGGTGCTGTCTGGGGAACGTGACCATGCGGGTCGGTGTGGGGGAGGGGATGAGGGTAGGCAGGCGCCGCCGCGCCTGCCGGTTGGCTGTGCCTGTCAGACCAGGCCGCGATGCTCCCGCTTGGCGGAGCGTACATCCTTGATGATGGCGCCGAGGATGACGACGAGGACCAGGGCCGAGACGGTCGGCCAGATCAGGATATAGGCGGCCATTGCTAATTCACTCATGTTGTTGCTCCTGTTAGTGCTGTGCCATTGGGGCATCTTGGGATGAGGCTGAGGCGGCCACGATATCGGTTTCCTGGTGATCGAAATGGCCGGTTCGCCGACGGATCAGTTCGAAGTCGAAATGTGTGGGCTTGAGCAGGCTGATGCCGGTACATACCAGGGTGCTGACCCCGTAGGCGGTCAGCGATGACAGCAGCACCGTGTAGTCCCGCAGGAAGCCGATGCTGAAGATTGCCAGCAACAGGCCTCCGAGCAGGCCGCTGAGCAGTCCGATCCTCTTTCCGCAGAAACCGAAGGCCATCAGTCCGATCACGACGCCGCCGCCGATACCGGCAATGATTTCGAACAGCACGGCGATGGCCCCGCTCATTGGCAACAGTTCGAAGCGGGCAACACAGAAGAAGGCCAGCCCGGCCAGCACCGCCGAGGTAAAGGCGGTATTGGTGACCCGGCTCCAGTACATGCTGGCGATGACGGGGAAGACCACGGCTCCCCACAGGGCGCCGACAAACACCAGCATGACCAGTATATTGAGCGAAAAGCTGGCCATGATGATGCCGATGGTGGTCGCGACGACCATGGTCAGCCGGCCGAGCAGCAGCATCTTGCGCGGGTCGGCCTTGCCCCTGGCGATATTCTTGCCGTAGATATCGGTCATTACTATTGCCGACAGGGCCGCCAGGTCAGAGTCGGCGGTGGAGGACAGGGAGCCGATGACCAGGATAAAGAACAGGCCAATCATCACCGGCGACAGGTAGCTGGAGATAACTTGCGGGATGATATTGTTGGTGTCGCCGTCAAGGGGCTCCAGTCCGACGATGGCGGCCATCAGCCCGATCATACCCAGGCCGATGACGATGGCGGCATAGCTGATGGTGGCTGTGATAAACGTCGGTTTGATCAAATCCTGGCGCACCGCGAACAGGCGTTGCGATATGGTCTGGTTACCGATGGCATAGGCCAGCACGGCGACGAAGAAGGGCGCGCCCTGCTCCATGATGGCCTCGGTGGAAAAGAAGTCGGCCTGCTCGACGGTCAGCGCCGACATGTTGTCGACCAGTACCTCGGGCCCGCCCATGGCAAACAGCACCATGGGGATGATCACCACTGCGATGGCGATCATCGCTGCCACCTGGGCCACATCGGTGAGTACAGAGGCGCGAAATCCGGACCAGAAGGTATAGGCCAGCACGCCGACGCCCGCCATCAGCACCCCGTGCTGGAAAGACAGGGGCGACAGCACCGAGACCAGGGCGCCGGCGGCGGTGAAGTTTACCATCAGGCTGATCAGGCTGCCCAGCAGGTTGGATAAGGCCAGCATCAGCTGGCTGGAGGAGCCGTGTCGGGCGTGGATTACCTCACCCAGGGTATGGGCCTGGGGGGCCAGCTTGCGGATGCGGATGCCGAAGGGGTAGATAAATAAAATCATCAGTGCCCCCCATAGTCCATAGTGCAGCGGTCCGGACAGGCCATAGGTAAAGCCGGAGGTGGCTGCCGCGTAGAAGGACGCGGCCCAGATCCAGGTGGCGGTCATGCTGGCCGCGGAAATGCCGTAGCCGATATTCTGGCTGGACACCATATAGCCGTCGGCATCTTCATCCTTCTTGTTGATGAACAAGGTCATCAGGAAGGTAGCCAGGTAGAAGCCGGCCATCAGCAGGAAAACGGTGGTGGCGGAAAACTGATAGAGAGGGCTGTCTGTCATTGTTGAAGTACCTTATTTTTTCTTCGCAGGGCCAGGCTGGTGGAGAAGGTGGCGACGAATTGAAATGGGGGAGTGAGCGCCGGTTGTGGCGGCGGGGCATGGCAAAGCAGCTGAGGGTGATCTAGATCACCCTGAATCATATTCGGGAGCATTCCCTAACACCTCTTGATGTTGTCGAACGGACGTTAACCGGAGCATGCGGGCCCGGGAGGGCGGCATGCTGTTGATGGCCAGGCTAAGTGGCCGGTAGTGGTTCGGCGGAGCGAGTCGGTTCCGGCCGCCAAACAAATTAGTCAAAACGGCTGTATCGATGCCATTTTGGACGGCCATTATACACATTTTCGAGCTGTTATGGCCTTTGGGGGCGATTTTTGTTTAGTGGGCGAAGCTGATTTAGGTGTGTCATTATTTGTTTTTTAAATGCATCATTTTGATATTAAATGATTTTTGTTTTTGGTGATGTGTTTACTTCAGGTTGTTTCGATGAAACTGCTTATCGTCGTTACTATTTTTTCTTGAGTGTTCTCTGGCGCAGGTCGTGGCTTTTCGTGTGTGGCAAGGGCGACGGAAGGGCTTTGTTCACGTTGTTATTGCTTTGCAAAAATCCGTTTTGCAAAGGTAAAGGCAGTATCATTCGTCCTATCTGACCAGGAAAGCGCCCATAGGATCATGCGTTAATGTCTGTGGTAGAGGTATAAAGGGCATCTCAGGTCGCTGCTTCACATGAATTTTGCGATGCACAAAAAAAGAGTTGTAAAAGCTTTTTGTGCAGTGCAATAATGCTCTTGCGCGCCGAAGCTGTTGTCTTGGTCTGACTGTTGGCGTGCCGGGCGATATGGCCCCTTCATTCTCAGGAGACTTCAGATATGTCATTTTTCGATTTCGATAAGATTCAGAACGCCCAGAAAGCCAACCTGGAGCTGTTGCAGCAACTGAACGGCGCCCTGTTCACCGGTGCCGAGCAGCTGGGTCAGTTACAAGCCAAGGCGCTGCGTACCATCGGCGAAGAGTGCTTCGAGAACGCCGCCAAGTTCTATGCGGTACGTGACGCTCAAGCCTTTGCCGAGCTGCAGCTCTCCCTGTTCAACCCGACCGTACAGCTGGAACGGGCACTGGAGTTCAATCGTGAGGCCCTCAGCCTGATCTCCGGTGTGCAGGCCGATATCGCCAAACTGGGCGAACAGCAGGTTGCCGCCGGCACCAAGCAGGCCAAAGAAGTGGTAGATGCGCTGGTCAAGAATGCCCCTGCCGGGTCCGAGCCCGCCGTGGCTGCCCTCAAGTCGGTCATGGCCAATGCCGACAGCGCCTATGAGAGCGCTCAGAAAGCGACCAAGCAAGCCGTCGAGATGGCCGATAATGCCGGCAAGAAAGCGGCTGAGTTTGCCGAGAATGCCGCCAAGCAGGCCGCCGAGATCGCCGAAAAAACGACCAAGCAAGCCGCCGAAACCGGTATCAATGCCGCCGCTGCGGCCAGCAAGAACAACCGTGCCGCCAGCAAA
The DNA here is from genome assembly GCF_003075035.1 of Zobellella maritima. GTDB lineage: Bacteria > Pseudomonadota > Gammaproteobacteria > Enterobacterales > Aeromonadaceae > Oceanimonas > Oceanimonas maritima. Next base: position 185,355 of record NZ_QCZE01000002.1, read on the forward strand.
GCAAGTGCATAACGACTAATTAAGCGGTACAGAGGTATTTGCGGCGACTTGGATTATTCCTTGTCGCCGCTTTTTTTGTTATCCGGGTCGTCGGCGCCGGATTTGTCCGTAAAGCCGCCGAACAGGCCGAACATGTTCTGGGTGTTCTGGTAGAGGGCCTTCGACTGCTCCATGTACTGGCGCATCAGCTCCTGCATCATGGGGGCCTGTCCGTGCATGAAGTCGCGCCACGCCTTGGATGACTGGGTGCCGGCCTGGGTCTGAATATCGATCATTGACTGGATGCTGTCTTCCAGGTAGCTGCCGAGCACGCTCTGAAAGGGGCCGTAGAATCGGATGATGTTTTTCAGCATGTCACTGGAGAAGATAGGGTCCCCGTCGCTTTCCGCTTCCTGGATGATCTGCAGCAGTATGCTGCGGGTCAGATCTTCGCCTGTTTTGGCATCCACCACCTGAAAGGGTTCCTGTTCGAGCACCAGGCGGCGAATGTCGGCGAGATTGAGGTGGCTGCTGGTGCGGCTGTCGTACAGGCGGCGGTTGGGGTATTTCTTGATAATGCGGATATCGTCCTGACTGCTGTCTGACATGCGACCTGCTCTTATTGCTTGAATATTAAGGAAGTGTATCCCAATCGACGGCACCGCTCAATTTAGCGGCGCCTCCCCGGGCCGGGCCGATCTTGACGCGGGTGCAGGCCCGCGCCGCAGACGGGCGGGCCTGGATTATTACTGCCGCGGATCATCGGCCGGATTGACATAGTTGACCTGCCAGGGGCCGACCGAGTTCAGCTGAACCACGGTTTCACCCTCCGCGATGGCATAGTGGCGCATGGCCGGCGGCATGGCAGTGTAGCTGCCGGCCGGCAGGCGATGCGCATTCTCCCTGGCCTGGCTATCATCCATGCCCAGGTAGAAGGTGCCACTCAGCACCGTCACCCGCTCTACCCCGGGATGCCAGTGCAGCGGTACCCGGTAACCATCGGGCAATTTCAGCCGCAGGGTAAAGATACCGGGTTCGGCCGGGTTACCCTCCAGAACCACAAAGCGGGAGCCGGCCGGCAGCGAGGCCGGACCATCCTGCCAGCTCATCTGATCTGGCGGGTAGAGCAAGTGCTGCCCCGGGCCCGGGTCCGCCATATCGGCGGCCAGTGCCAGCATGGGCAGGGCGGCGCTCAACAGGCAGCCGGCCAGACCTGTTCGGAGTTTCATGATATTTTCCTCCCTAGAACGGGCCCGCTCATTCGACCGGGCCCTGTTTAAAGCGTAATACAGAAGGCATAAGGGTGGAGCCGTGCTGTAACCCCTTGGACGAGGACACTGAACTGGACCTGACCATCTGCTATTATTCCGCCACGAACAGGCTCTCAACTGACTAGGAAAACAGATGCAAATTGCTGATAACACAGTGGTGCAGTTCAACTACACCTTGAAGGACGAAGATGGCCAGGTGCTGGACACCAACACCGGCAAGTCGCCGCTGGCTTACCTGCACGGTCACAACAACATGATGGAAGGTCTGGAAAAGGTGCTGGCCGGCAAGAGCGAAGGCGACAGCTTTACCGTGACCCTGCCCCCCGCCGAAACCTATGGAGAGCGTGACGAAGAGCTGACCCAGCGTATTTCGGTCAAGCACCTGCAGGGCGCCAAGCGCTGGGAGCCGGGCATGGCGGCGGTGATCAACACCGAAGAAGGTCAGCGCCAGGTGACTGTGCTCAAGGTCGGCAAGTTCATGGCCGATGTGGACTTGAACCACCCGCTGGCGGGCCTGACCCTGACCTTTGATCTGGAAGTGGTCGGTGTGCGTGCCGCCACCGAGGAAGAAATCGCCCACGGCCATGCCCACGGCGAAGGCGGCCATCACCACTGAGCCGCAAGGGTGAACCAGCAAAAAGGCCGGGTAGATACTACTCGGCCTTTTTGCTGGGTGAGGCTGATGGGGGCATGGGCGCTATGGTCCGGGCTAGAGCGCTATCTCCTTCGGCTCAACCAGCCTCAGGTAGTCTTTCATGGTCAGGCTGAACAGCTCACGGTAACTGCCGGCACTGAAGACGATCTCTTCCTGTTGGGCGAGTTCGCTGTCTATATACACCGGCATTTCATACAGGTTGCCGAAGGGCGGCAGGGCGCCGACTTCGCAGTCGGGAAACTTCTCGCGGAAATTGCTTTCATGTATGAAGGTCGCCTCCTGCGCCGACAGGGACCGGGCCAGGCGGTCGGGATGGATTATCTTGGGAGCGGGCAGCACTACCATTGTCATCTGGCCATCCAGCGTCATAATCACCACCTTGGCCATCACCTTGCCCGGTATATGGGCGGCCTCGGCCACCTCCTGAGCGGTAAACGCCGGCGAGTGGGAGATGACCCGATATTTGACTCCCTGTTGATCCAGGTATTGTTGCAATCGTTTGGCCGGCATAATCAGCCCTCCTCGACAGATACTGAACGTCGGTTGAAGTATAGGCCATGGGGAGGATGCGGGCGGCGTAGCATGAGCCCTGACGGGAGTTCGGTCTGACTGATCTTCCCCCGATAAAGCGGACACCCCTTTCGAGCACGCCGTCATGACTTCATATTCGGACTGGGGAAAAGGCAAGACCTGATCCCGTGATCAATTGCCATTAACAGGCAAAAGAACCCTAAATAACTGATACAAATACCGCTACATTTCGAGACAGAAGTCAGGATTCGATAAGCAGACCCTCCGCGCCAAGGATGGTGCGGCGGAGCCCCCAGGGATGGGTTTACGGCGAGTCTGCGTTCGAGCCTGATCTCTGTAGCACAATTATGAACAGTTATTTACTAAAAAGGATTTTTTCTCTATTGTAATTTCAGGGTTAAGCATTCCATGTAGTACCGTTTTCTAGTTATCGAAGTATATTTCCTGCCCTTCGGACACCCACTTGAATACCGTGGCGAAATAAAATGCATTACCTCAATAAGCATCGAGTGTTAGAATACGAAAATCTCAACATTAGCAGGGTAAGACATGAAATTTGTTATTTTGGCGTTAATCATTGCATTCTTAGCATTTTATTTCATCAGGAATTCAAACAACAAGAAGGCAGCGCTTGAAAATATCGCGGCAGGAAACGCGTTTTTAGCCCAAAATAAAACCAACGAAGATGTGCTGACAACCGCTTCCGGCTTGCAGTATCAAATATTAACCAAAGGCGAAGGCAGTGTTCACCCCAGCGCCGGTTCAACGGTAACCGTGCATTATCATGGCACCTTATTGGACGGCACCGTATTTGATAGTTCGGTAGAACGTAACGACCCCGTCAGCTTTCCTTTGAATCGAGTCATAAGGGGATGGACCGAAGGTGTACAATTGATGGTGGTGGGTGATAAACTCAAATTTTTCATTCCGTCCAAACTGGCCTACGGCAACCGCGCAGCTGGAACCATAAAGCCGGGGTCCTTGCTTGTTTTTGAAGTGGAGCTACTGGAGATCCAATAAATTCAATAGCGCATTCTTCTCGGTGCAGCTGACACACTGACAAAAAGACCTGGCTGACCAACTGGCATCATGCGGTTGGCCAGCCAAAGCCTTCATAAAGTAAGTTTATCAGCTCTGCTTAACCAGGCTTGGGGCCTGAACGAACCGAGCTAGGTGTATAACTTCGACTTATGGGGCGGTTGAAAACCGTCCCACATTAAGTTTTTGTTATAGCCCTGCCTACTGAATTTTTTTCTCTTCTAATGAAGGTGGTAATACAGCCGAAAGAAGGACAGGCACAGATTCCACTGAGATTTTGCCATCTTTAATCTTTTTCTGAATATATGCAGGGTATTTTTCTGGAAGATAAGTTTCTTCAAACCATGACCTAAATTCAGCTATTGCTGATATGGGGTACGCTAGGACTTCAGGGTTTAACTGCCTATATGATTCTGGGAATTTGTGTTGAATTCTGATTTTTGACTCGTATTTTCTATCTAGATTGTGGTCTTTCAGTATTTAGACTAGTGAATACCCAAGCTACCATCAGGCATTATAGAGTCATCTACTACAATGTTGTGTCTAATTAGTGACGTAATGATTGCTGTAGACTCATCAAACATCGTGAAAAAATCTTTGGGAGGTTGATTGTTCAGAATTCTTTCTTTGAATAAATCCCAACTCTGAGTAATTTGATTTTGTTGGCTATAATTTAGCCGCTCATAAATATAGGTTCTTAAGCCTAATTTAGCTGCTTTACGATAATTCGTAAGAGCTTCACTTTTAGTAGTTTGAGCAAAGTGAGCATAGTAATCGGTTATTGCCATAACGATCTGTTCTGGCACTGCATGGATAACACCTGCTGCCCGCAGACAGCATCGACAGGCGGTCCCGGAATATCAGGGAGAGCAAAGGGCCTGCTCCGCCGGCTATCTGACCGCCATGGATGGCGGGAATGCCTGGACGGCAGGAGCATTTCCCGGCCGCGCCAGGGAGGGCGCGGCGGAGTCCCCAGGGATGGGTTTACGGCGAGTCGGCGGAGCGGCCCTTTGTCCGACCCCTATCGAGTAACGAAACAGAGTGCTGGTTTAAGACAAACAAAATGCCGAGCACCTGCTCGGCATTTTACTATCTATATCAAACAATTAACGCATGGTCACAAACTCTTCCGCCCCGGTGGGATGGATGGCCACACAGGCGTCGAAGTCGGCCTTGGTGGCGCCCATCTTCACCGCGACCGCAAAGCCTTGCAGGATCTCGTCCATGCCAAAGCCGATGCCGTGGATGCCGACGATCTTCTCGTTGTCGCCCACGCACACCAGCTTCATCTTGCAGGGCTGGCGATGCTGGGTGACGGCGGTATACATGGCGGTAAAGCTGGAGGTATACACCTTCACCTGGTCGTCGCCGTGCAGCTCCCGGGCCTGGGGCTCGGTTAGCCCTAAGGTACCTATGGGCGGATGGCTGAATACCACGGTCGGCACCAGGTCGTAGTCCATTTTTGCGTCGGGCTTGTTGTTGAACAGCCGCTCCGACAGCTGGCGGCCGGCCTTGACCGCCACCGGGGTCAGCTCCACATAGCCGATGTTGTCGCCCACCGCATAGACGCCGTTGGCGGTGGTGTTCTGGTATTCGTCGACCTTGATATAGCCGTGCTGATCCACCGATACCCCGGCGGCCTCCAGGTTCAGGCTCTTGGTCATCGGGCGGCGGCCGATGGCCCAGATCAGGCAGTCGACATTGATATTGTCGCCGTTATCCAGGTGCAGGGTCAGGCTGCCATCGACCTGTTTTTCTACGCTTTTGGGAACCGCTTCGGTATGCAGCTGCGGGCCTTCGGTATTCATGACCTCGACCAGGGTATCGGTAAGCAGGGGATCGAAGTTGCGCAGCGGGGCGTGCTTGCGCACCAGCAGGTGGGTTTCCGACCCCAGGGCGTTCATCACCCCGGCCAGTTCTACCGCGATGTAGCCGGCACCGACCACCGCCACCCGCTTGGGCTGTTCGCTCAGCTCGAAGAAGCCGTTTGAGTCGATACCGTATTCGGCCCCGGGAATATGGGGGATGATGGGCTCGCCACCGGTGGCGATCAGGATATGGTCGGCGGTGTACTCTTCACCGTTTACTTCTATGGTGTGAGCATCCTTGAAGCGGCCGAAGCCCTTGATCACGGTTACCTTGTTGTTGCCCAGCACCCGGTCGTAGGACTGGTGGATGCGGCCGATATAGGCCTGGCGGCTTTCTACCAGGCGGGACCAGTCATGGCCCTTGAGGTCGATATCGAAGCCGTAGTCCTCGGCGTAGAGCTTGATCGCATCGGCTACCTGGGCGCCGTGCCACATCACTTTTTTCGGCACGCAACCGACGTTGACGCAGGTGCCGCCCAGGTCCTTGGCTTCAATCAGTGCTACTTTCTTGCCGTACATGGCGGCCCGGTTGGCCGAGGCAATACCGCCGCTACCGCCGCCGATGGCGATATAGTCGAAATGTTGTGCCATAAACTTCCGCTCCGTTTGTGAGTTGGCCCGATATTGAACAGTCGGCCAATGGTACACCAAGTTAACTGACTGCCGGAAAAGAGTGAAGCCGGTTCTTTTTTCCGTTACTCCATGTCCGGCGCAGGCGGGTTTTCCCGATGGAAGGATTATCCGCTTAAAAATTGGTCGTTCCGCCGGCAAATCATCACTGTTCGCCAGGAAACGCTTGAACATCGGAGGCAGTATCACCATCTTAGGGGTATTCCCTCGTCGGCCTGCCGGGCCAGGCGATGGGCCATAACGATAAGAGGTAACTGGTGATGAATAATCCGCTACTGACCATGGACGGTCTGCCGCCGTTCAGCCAAATTCAGCCGGACCATATCAGGCCGGCGGTGGAGCACGCCATTGCGGATTGCAAACGCCGGGTCGAAGCCGTGTTGGCGCGTGATGAAGAGTTTACCTGGGACAACCTGGTTGCCCCCCTGGAAGAAGTCAATGATCACCTGAGCCGTATTTGGTCCCCGGTCTCCCATCTGAATAGCGTACTCAACAGTGATGAGCTGCGTCAGGCCTATGAGTCCTGCCTGCCGCTGCTGTCCGAATACCAGACCTGGGTCGGCCAGCATGAAGGCCTGTTTGCCGCCTATCAGGGGCTGGCCGAACGGGATGACTTCAAGAAGCTGAGCCAGGCCCAGCAGAAGGAAGTGGACAACACCCTGCGCGACTTCCGGTTGTCGGGTATCGCCCTGGAAGCCGAGCAGAAGCAGCGCTTTGGTACCATCCAGGCACGGCTCTCCGAGCTCTCTTCTACTTTCTCCAACCGGGTGCTGGACGCCACCCAGGCCTGGTTCAAACAGATTACCGACAAGGCCGAGCTGGCCGGGCTGCCCGAATCGGCCTTGGCCGCCGCCGAGGCCCAGGCCAAGGCCCGGGAATTGGAAGGCTGGGTGTTTACCCTGGATATTCCCTCTTATCTGCCGGTGATGATGTACGCCGACAACGCCGCCCTGCGTGAAGAAATGTACCGGGCCTATTGTACCCGGGCTTCCGATCAGGGCCCGAATGCAGGCGAGTTCGACAATACCGCCATCATCGAAGAAATCTTGGCATTGAAGCAGGAACTGGCCGAGCTGCTGGGTTTCGAACAGTATGCTCAGCTGTCGCTGGCCACCAAGATGGCGGACAGCGAGCAGCAGGTGCTGGCGTTCCTCGACGAGCTGGCGAGCCGCTCCCATCCCCAGGGGAAGGCGGAGCTGGCGGAGCTGACCGAATTTGCCCATCAGCATCATGACATCGCCGAGCTCAACGCCTGGGATGTGACCTACTATGGCGAAAAACTTAAACAGCACAAGTACACCATTTCCGACGAAGAGCTGCGCCCCTATTTCCCCGAAGAGAAGGTGGTGCACGGCCTGTTTGAAACCGTCAGGAGGTTGTTCGGCATCAAGGTCAAGGAGCGTCTGGGAGTGGAAGTCTGGCATCCGGATGTGCGCTTCTTCGATATCTACGATGAAACCAATGAGCTGAGGGGCAGCTTCTATCTGGATCTCTATGCCCGCGCCAACAAGCGGGGCGGGGCCTGGATGGATGACTGCATCGGTCGTCGTTACCGGGAAGACGGCAGCCTGCAGAAGCCGGTGGCCTACCTGACCTGCAACTTCAACGGCCCGGTCGGCAAGGATCCGGCGCTGTTCACCCATAACGAGGTGGTCACCCTGTTCCATGAGTTCGGTCACGGCCTGCATCATATGCTGACCCAGATCGATGTGGCCGGGGTGGCCGGTATCAACGGCGTGGCCTGGGATGCGGTGGAGCTGCCCAGCCAGTTCCTGGAAAACTGGTGCTGGCAGCCCGAGGCGCTGGCCTTTATCTCCGGTCACTACCAGAGCGGCGAGCCGTTGCCGGCGGAGTTGCTGGAGCGGATGCTGGCGGCGCGGAATTTCCATTCGGCGCTGATGATGCTGCGCCAGCTGGAATTCTCGCTGTTCGACTTCCGCCTGCATATGGCCAGGGACGGTGCCGAACCCGGACGGGTGCAGGAAATATTGAATGAGGTACGCAAGAAGGTATCCGTACTGCCGCCGCCCGACTTCAACCGCTTCCAGCACAGCTTCTCCCATATCTTCGCCGGTGGCTATGCGGCGGGCTATTACAGCTACAAGTGGGCGGAAGTGTTGTCCAGCGATGCCTTCTCTCGCTTCGAGGAGGAAGGGGTGTTCTCGGCCAAGGTCGGCCGTGACTTCCTGCATGCCATACTGGAACAGGGCGGTTCCCGGGCGCCGATGGAACTGTTCAAGCAGTTCCGGGGCCGTGAGCCGAAAATCGATGCGCTGCTGCGGCATTCGGGTATTGCGGCCTGAGGTATTGTGTCATTGGGGCAAGCTGGGCGGCGTTATGACCTGCCATCCCAGCCTGCCTGAACATGTTGTTAACCGGTTGATATGACTCAACGGCTGGCCTCCGGGCCAGCCGTTGTCTGTGGTAGCCCTATGAATGATGATTTGATCCCCCTGTGTATCGAGTTGGAAGACCCGGCCCTGCAGGCTGAGGCCGAACGCCTGGCTCAGGCCATGCAAGGGGTGGTGGCCGCTGCGCCTTTCGCCCTGGTGCTGGTCGAGGGGCGGCTGGAGTTGCGCAAGCTGGATGAGCCCAGGCTGGGCGCCGTTTATGTGGACTTTGTGGCCGGCGCGGCGGCGCACCGGCGCAAGTTCGGCGGCGGCCGGGGCCAGGCCATTGCCAAGGCGGTGGGGCTCAAGCATGGCCATAACCCTAGGGTGGTGGACGGCACCGCCGGCCTGGGGCGGGACGCCTTTGTGCTGGCCTCGCTGGGCTGCTCGGTAACCCTGTGTGAACGCCATCCGGTGGTGCATGCGCTGTTGGAAGACGGCCTGCGCCGGGCCGCCGCCGATGTGGAGATCGGACCCTGGGTACGGGAGCGGTTGCATCTGCTGCCCTTTGGCTGCACCCTGGGCGACATTGAACAGCAACCGGACGTGGTCTATCTCGACCCCATGTTTCCCCACAAGAAAAAGGCGGCGCTGGTGAAAAAGGAAATGCGGGTGTTTCACTCCCTGGTGGGGGCGGATGAGGATGCCGACGGCCTGTTGCCGCCGGCGTTGGCCCTGGCCCGGGCCCGGGTGGTGGTGAAGCGTCCCGATTATGCCGGCTTTCTTAATGGCGCCACACCCTCGGCCCAGATCGCCAGCAAAAACAACCGCTTTGATCTGTACGTTAAACAGGCGCTGTAACCACCTTATGGGGTGGGCAGCGAGACCACCGTTTTCATCAGTTGTTCATGCAGGGGGGCCGCCGCCAGGGGGCTGGCGTCAATCAGTTCTAACCGGCTTTCTCTCTGGGGGGGCAACCGGTACACACTGAGCCGGTCGGTCTGGTTGAAGGCCCACCAGCCGTCCGCCGTGCGCACCACTGCCTTGAGTCGGGCCACGCGCTGCGCCTCGCAAAAGGTGCGCAGGGCGTCGAGATCAAATACCACCTCGTCGAGAAAGCGCCAGCCCACGGAAAAATGGTCGTCGCCATGGTTGCCGTAGCGCCGCCAGGGGCGTGCCCGGCTGAGCGAAGGCTCGTGGGTCGCCAGTTTGGGCCGCTCGGCCTTGCCGGCGTGAGCCTGGGGATGGGCGGCCCGCCGCTCGGGAGCATGGGGATGCTGCAGCCAGGCGGCGTCCAGTCGACCCTGACTGGTCTCAACCAGAACCTGTTTTGGCGCCGAGCCGCCTGCGATGTCCCGGCGCAGCCGGGCCAGCTCGGCGTCGCCGCTCAGATCGATCTTGTTGGCCACCACCACGTCGGCCAGGGCCAGCTGATCCTGATAGGTTTCATGTTCCCGGTAACGGGGGTCGGCCCACTGGCGCGGGTCAATCAGGCAAAAGGCGGCGCCCAGGCTCAGCACCTTGCGGTAATGCTCGTTGGTGAGAATGTCCATCACCCGGCTGGGGTGGCCCAGGCCCGTGGGTTCAATCAGCAGCCGGTCGGGCTGTGCCTTGTGCAACAACGCGTTCAGGCCAATCTGAAACGGCAGTCCGGCCACGCAGCACAGGCAGCCACCGGGAATTTCCTTGACCAGGGCACCCTGCTCGCTCAGCAAGGCGCCATCTATGCCCACCTCGCCAAACTCGTTGACCAGAATGGCCCAGCGTTCGTGTTCCGGCTTGTGGGCCAGCAGATGGCGCAGCAGTGTGGTTTTGCCGGTGCCGAGGAAGCCCATGATCAGATGGGTGGGAATGGCTGTCAGCATGGTGGAATCTGTGGTCGGGAATGATTTTGTTATCTTATAACACTTTTAACCGCTGGCAAACCGGTGCAAGGTCCGTGCAGTACGAGTCAAATGGGGTCAGCTCCGGGTGAAGCTGACCCCTGTTTGCGACGTTGATGGCCCGAGGGCATTGAGCATCGGGCTTACGGCTGGATCACCACCCGGCCCACCGGCTTGCCGGCGATCATGTCGTGAGCGGCCTCAATGGTTTGCTCCAGGGTCAGCACCCTGACTTCGTCTTCATAGTTCACCGGCAGGCTCTGGTGCAGCCGCTGCCAGGCCTCGATGCGCTGTGCTTTGGGAATATGCACCGAGTTGATGCCGAGCAGCTGCACGCCCCGCAGAATAAAGGGCATGACGGTGGTGTTGAGCGCTACCCCGCCGGTCAGGCCACAGGCGGCCACGGCGCCGTACATTTTGGTTTGGCTGAGAATGCGGGCCAGGGTGCGGCCGCCCACGGCGTCGATGGCGCCGGCCCAGTGCTGGGATTCGAGCGCTGCCGGCTCCTGATCCAGCTTGATGCGATCGATGATCTCGTGGGCGCCCAGGCTTTTCAGCCAGTCACTGTGCTCGGGACGGCCGGTGGAGGCGTGCACCTCATAACCTGCCTTGGCCAGCAGCCGCACCGCGATGGAGCCCACGCCGCCGGTGGCGCCAGTGACCAGCACCGGGCCCTGACCCGGTTTGATGCCGGCCTGCTCCAACGCCATCACTCCCAGCATGGCGGTAAAGCCGGCTGTGCCGATGGCCATGGCACGCTTGGCGGTCATGCCGGCCGGCAGCGGGATCAGCCAGTCGGCCCTGGCGCTGGCCTTCTCGGCCAGGCCGCCCCAGTACTGTTCGCCGACCCCCCAGCCGGTAAGCAGCACTTCATCACCGATGCGATAGTCCGGATGGTCGGAAGACAAGACGGTGCCGGCATAATCGATGCCGGGCACCATGGGCCATTGGCGGACTATCTTGCCCTTGCCGGTAATGGCCAGGGCATCCTTGTAGTTAAGGGTAGAGTAATCCACTTTCACCAGTACATCGCCATCGGTAAGCCGGCTTTCCGGCAGCCGTTGCAGGCTGGCTTTGGTGTTTCTACCTGCTTCTTCCAATAGTAAGGCGTTAAACATGGTGAGCTTCTCCCGTGCATTGTTTCCTGGACCCAGTCTAAATAGCATGCGATGGATTACCAGCCCACCGATCGGGAAAAATCCAGGCAAATTATGATTTTGTGAGCTCGGCGATACTTGTGGTTTTTACCCAGCGCTCGTTGATCCAGAGTGACGCCAGCAACAACAGGCTCCCCAGGGTGAGCTGGAGCAGGTTGGCCTCTCGGTTCCAGATCAGCAGGTTGACCAGCAGGCCGGCGGGCACCAGGGCATTGTTCATGATCGCCAAGGCGCCCGCATTGACCAGGGTCGCGCCCTTGTTCCACAGGAAGTAGCCCAGACCGGAAGCACCCAGGCCCAGCCAGATCAGAATGCCCCATTGCACGCCGGTTGCCGGGTAGCGGTCACTCCCCAACAGCAGCCAGGCGGGGATCACTACCAACAGGGCACCCAGATAGAAATAGCCGAACAACCTGTGCTGGGGCTGGTGGTTGGGATGGCGTTCCATCAGCACCTTGTAGCCCACCTGGCCCAGGGCGAAGCAGAGGTTGGCCCCCTGCACCACGGCAAAACCCTGCAGGTAGGAGTCGGTGAGGCCATCGAAGCGGATAACCAGGGCTCCCAGTACCGCCAGGGCGGCAGTGAGCAGGTAGCCGGGGTTGAAACGGCGTTGCAGCAGATCGTAGATCAGGGTGATATATATCGGTGTGAGCACCGTAAAGATCAGTACTTCCGGTACCGTCAGCAGCAGGAAGGATTGATAATAGAACAGATACATCAGGCCGAGCTGTACCGCGCCGGTGGCCATTAGCCCCAGCGCCAGCCGGGGAGGCTGACGCCAGGACATAAAGGGCATAAACAGCAGGGTGGCCAGCAGGATACGGCTCAGTACCGAGAAGTAGCTGTCGACGGCACCGGCCAGGTACACGCCGATCAGGCTGAAAGAAAAGGCCCACAGCAGGGTTACGATAACCAGGTACGACATCGGGTGATTATTCATCGGTTGTCAATCGGGCGGGTATGATGGCGTAAACACCGGCGGCAATCCAGCCGAAATAAAAAAGCCGGTGCATTGCACCGGCCAGGGACCAAGCATCAGGTTTGTCATAAAGGAGAGAATTGCGTCCCTAAAAAGTGGTGTGACACCACAGACAGAACTCATGCCGCATTGCTGCGGCCAAACGCAGAATCAAAAGGTTGTCAGCGTGGCAATCCCGATGTGGGCGAGAAGACAACACCCTGTTTTTCCATGACGGCCAAGACACTTGGCCTCAATGCCGTCAGGAGACAGGTAGAACCCCCCATGATGCCACCATGCCCTTGACGTTGCTTACGCCCGGCACCGGGTTCAAGGTTTATCACCACGCCGACGATTTAATCGTCAACAGCACGCATTCTAAGGCCAGATTTTGTATGCTGGAAATGAATTATAACCATTAAGGTATGGTAAATATCGATGGACAACCTCTTTCAACGGCTCGATCTCAACCTGCTACGGGTGTTCGACACCCTGATGCAAAGCCGTAATGTCACCCGGGCCGCAGAGCGCCTGAACCTGTCTCAGTCCACCGTTAGCCACGCCTTGTCCCGGCTGCGACAGACCCTGAACGATCCCCTGTTTGTGATGACCCGCAAGGAGATGCGGCCCACCGAGCGGGCTCAGGCACTGGCGGCGCCGGTACGGCAGGCCCTGGCCTTGCTGGAACAGGGGGTCCGACAGGTTGCCGGCTTCGACCCCGGCCATGCCCGGCGTACCTTTCGCCTGGCCGTGCCGTCGTCCATTGAATACTGTGCCGTGCCGTTGCTGGTGGAATTGTTGCACAGCCAGGCCCCCGGCTGTCGACTGGCGGTCACGGAGCTGGTCGACTCGGATTATGAAGAGGATCTGGCCAGGGGGAGCCTGGATATGGTGGTGGCGTTCGCCGGGGCCGGCCATTTGTCCCCCCGTCTGCTGACCCGTCCCTGGTTTGACAATGCGCTGGTGTGCCTGGCCAGTCGGACGCTGGGTCTGGAGCAAGAGTTGTCGCCGCAGGCACTGGCGACCTGGGTGCATGTCTGTACCTCGACCTGGGGCCATAGCCAGACCCGGGTAGAGAGCTGGTTGACCAGTCGGGGCGTGAGCCGGGAAATCGGCGTCTGGGTGTCGAGTTTTGCCGCCCTGCCCGGCTTGCTGGCGACGGGCCGTTACCTGGCGGTGGTACCCGAGTTGATCGCCCGGGATTTTTGCCATTATTATCCGCTCAGCCAGCATAGTCTGGATGAGCCACTGGCGACCACCTATATACTGGCCCAGCATCCGCTGACCGAGTTCGATCCGGCGCTGATTTGGTTCCGACAGTTGTTGCAGGAAGTGGGCGAGCAGCTTGGCTGATCGCCCGGCTATTCAGGACTTGGGCAGGGGCACCACCAGCATGTCGCAGGGCACAGTATTCATCAGCTGGCGGGCGGAGGAGGTCAACAGGCTCCAGAAGCTTTGTTCATGGCCACAGACCAGCAGGTCGACCTGGTTTTTTTCCACGGCTTCACAGACTTTCATCGTGAGATCACCGCAAATCACCAGCTTTTTTTCGATCGGGTAGTCGACATCGGCCAGGTATTCTTCCAGCCGCTGTTTGGCGTCGGCCACCACCTGATCCTGGATATTGTCGATATCGATGTCGATCATCTCGGTATAGAGATCTTTCAAGTCCACATCCACATGGATCACCGACAGCTTGGCATGGTTGGCTCTCGCCCTGTCAACCGCCTTGGCGATCACCTTGCGGTTCTTCTCGCTCATATCAACTGCCGCGAGCACATGTGTGTACTGACCGGTCATGGCATTTCTCCTTTTTTACTAACTCTATCAACCCGTTAAACGTTAAACCATGATCTGGGTAAAGTTTTGACCGAGTTTTCAGTCCGCAGCATAACGTTAGTAGAAGTATGGGCAAAAAGTCGAGAGTGCCGTTCAGCTTTTCATGGCCCGGATCAAATACCGGCGTGGGGTATTGAGCTGTTCGGTGAAGGTGCCCAGGCTGACCCGGTAGCCCTGCTCCAGCAGAAACAGGGCCCGGTCGAGCAGCAGCCAGAGCTCGAGGGGATAACGATACAGATGGCGCACCAGTTCGATGCGTTTGACCAGCAGGCGTCGCCGCTCGGCGCGAGCCAGCCAGTAAGCGCTGTCGAGCCGGGGCGGTAGCGCCAGGCCTTTTTCGGCGCAGGCCCAGGCGGCAAAGTCTGCAAACTCACCGCTGAGCAGCCGCTTGGCAAAACTGGGCAGGGGCAGATAACTGTCGCACCCCCTGAGCGCCCGCTGCAGCTCGTCAAACGCCAGCCGCCAGGTCAGTTCGAGGTGGCGCAGCCGGCGCACGCGCACGCCGCCGGTGACCTGTTGCTGCAGCGGCAGCCGTAGATCCTGCCTGTCCAGTCCCAAATCCAGCTGTCGGCCCAGGCGAGACAGGGGCGCATAGTTGGCTTGCGGGATCAGATGGTAACAGCAGGGCGACAGGGTCAGGCTCCGGGTGCCGGCCCGGACGCCGTGCCGCAGAAACTGCAGGTGCAGCTCGCCGCAGGCATGGAGCGCCAGTGCCTGCTGCTCTTCCTTGAACAGCCGATGGGCATCCGCTCCCAAGGCATCGTCGCAGACAAACTGGTGGTCAATATCCAGTTTTTCTGCCAGCTCTTCGCCCTGCCGGCAGAGCACCGGGTCCCGCTCCAGGCTGAGCACCGGCCGGCCGGAGTGGATTGCCAGCAATCGGCCCAGGTGGCCCTTGCCGGCACACCATTCCAGAAAGGGGGTATCAAGGGAAATACAGCTGGCAAAGTCGCGGATCTGCGCCCATTTTCGACCGGGGATACCATTGCTCCAGCGCGGATTGCCGGTGTCCTGGGGGCGATTGAGGGCCGGCAGCGTCAGCCGGTTGATGGCCGCAACCTCGGGCCTGATATCCGCACAAAAACGCCATTTTGCCTCATCATCTGCCTCCAGGGCGTCGACGGCCGCTTCATCCAGGCCATTGAGGTGCTCAGCCCATTCGGACCAGGGCAGTTCGGTGCAGGCAAAGGGATAGCGTTGCCAGTCGCCATGGTATTGGCGCAGCAGTCGGCTGATATCCTGAAACAGGGGGGCAAGGTCACTCATGGCTGTGGATTATAAGGGGTGAAGCAGGGCGCGTCATCCACGGGGAAAGATGATGGTGCCGACGGGGGGATCGGTAAAATGCCGGCCTTGATGTTTTATGTCGGTGAGTGCCTGAGGTGCAGATGGATGATGGTGCCAGCGGGAGGGGATCGGTAAAATGCCGGCCTTGATGTTTTATGCTGGTGAGTGGTTGAGGTGCAGATGAAAGCCTGGGATGTGATTATTATCGGTGCCGGTGCCGCCGGCCTGATGTGCGCTATGGAGGCGGGCAAGCGGGGCCGTCGGGTGCTGGTACTCGACCATGGCAAGCGTATCGGCCGCAAGATCCTGATGTCCGGCGGTGGCCGCTGCAACTTCACTAACTACCATGTGGAGCCAGGCGCCTACCTGTGTGGCAATCCCCACTTTGTCAAGTCGGCGCTGGCCCGCTATACCCAGTGGGACTTTATCGCGCTGGTGGAAAAGCACCGCATTGCCTACCACGAAAAGACCCTGGGGCAGCTGTTCTGTGACGACTCGGCCCAGGATATCGTCGATATGCTGGTCAGGGAATGTAACGAGGCCGGCGTCACCATTAGCCTGCGCGCCGATATTTTAGCGGTGACCGAACTGGGCGAGGGTTTCAGTGTGGACACCGAGGACGGCCAGTACAGCTGTCAGTCGCTGGTGGTGGCCAGCGGCGGTCTGTCGATGCCCAAGATAGGCGCCAGCCCGTTCGGTTACCGGTTGGCGGAGCAGTTCGGACTCAAGCTGTTACCCACTCGGGCCGGGCTGGTGCCCTTTACCCTGCAGCCGGAAGACAAGGAGGCCCTGGAACCCCTGGCAGGAGTCAGCCTGCCGGTGGTCGCCGAAAGTGCGGATGGTACCCGTTTTGCCGAAAACCTGCTGTTTACCCACAGAGGTGTTTCGGGCCCGGCGGTGCTGCAGATTTCTTCTTACTGGCAGCCGGGAGAACAGGTGGTGTTTCAGTTGCTGCCCGAAGGCAGCCTGGCACAGGGGTTGGCCGACAGCCCCAACCAGGAACTGAAAACCTGGCTGGGCCGTCAGTTGCCCAAACGGTTGGTGGAAACGCTGCTGACTCGGGAGCAATTTGCCAACAAGCCACTCAAGCAATATGTGCCGAAGGAGCTGGCGGCCATTGAGCAACGACTGGCCGCCTGGCCTTTGCAGCCTGGCGGTACCGAGGGTTATCGTACTGCCGAGGTTACCCTGGGCGGGGTTGATACCAATGAACTCTCCTCCAAGACCATGATGGCCAGCAAGGTGCCCAACCTCTATTTTATCGGCGAGGTGATGGATGTCACCGGCTGGTTGGGGGGCTACAATTTTCAGTGGGCCTGGAGCTCGGGCTGGTGTGCGGGGCAGGTGGTTTAATTGTGTACTGACAATAAAGTTTAGGCTCTATAGCATGACCTAATGGAGCCGGGTGACGCGCTCCATGGCTTTGTCAGAGGGCCTTGCCGCTATCTTCACTGACTTTTCTCGCTTTCATTTGTGCTCTGCAACCGCCGCCCGGCCAGCTGACTTCCAATCTTGAAGGCGATCGCGAGGATTGTCGCCACGCCAAACGTGACAACCGGCAGGTTATAAAGTATCAGGCCACCCATGCCCAGATCGGGGCGGTCCGATGCGCTCTGCCACAGCAGCAGTACGGCCATGGCGACCACCGGAAGAAGGAGTGAAACGAGCAAGCCAAGTTGGCAGCCTCGACGCACCACCTCGGCCGGCCGGGCTGCACCATGGAGGGGCCAACCCAGGGCGAGGCCGATTGCGGCCACCGCCGCCGTATAACGAAAGGTGGTGGATGGATTCTCGCCGGTGAGGCCGAAGCAGAGATACACCGCCTCAAACCAGGCAACCGCAGCCACCGGTAACGCGAGGCCAGCAGCCGCGACATAGCCCAGTGGACCGGGTGCGAATGGCCGATGTGCTTGCATATGCCGTTGCTCCTTCTTCTGTATATTCAGCACGAAACCGACAGGGATTGCTGCTATCCCTCTGCGTCCTTATGCCCGCAGCAGCTCGGCGATAGATATGGTGTTCCCCTGGCTGAACGCGGCGGCACAGCCTCAGCCCTTCGGATCATGGCCCAACAGGGCGCGCTCTGCGTTAACAGCCTTACCCATAGGCCCACTATGCGTTGCGCCTGCTGCCTTGATCGTGCCCTGTTGGGGCGGCGACGACATCATGAGCCGTATCGGAACACACCCTAAGCCGTGGCGGAATTGAGGAATGGCGTCAGTCGGTATTTTAGACGAATAATATTTATTGGCTTCGTTGGAGTTTTAGTTTTGTTTAGCAACTAACATCAGATCAAAATTGAAGCCTTTGTTATTTATATTTCATGGTATTAGGATTTAAGTTCCTGTCTATGAGCGGGCGCAGGGCATAGGTATTGCCAACTACTATCAGCATTGCGTTGTTCTGGATAATTATAGCCACTTCACTTACGGCTTTTTATAAATAACTGTTCCTAATTGTGCTACAGAAATCGGTTTCGAACGCGGGCTCGCCATAAACCCGTGCTTGGGAGGCTCCGCCGCGACATCTCTGGCGCAGAGGGTCTGCTTATGGAATCCTGACTTCTGTCTCGAAATATAGCGGTATTTGTATCAGTTATTAATTATGGCTTGATTCATCCTCCTTGTTACACATTCCTGTTGCTCATCAATAAAGTCTGATAAGTCACTTGATGATAACTATTTGTTAATGAATGATGCATGGGCTGTACAGCACAAGGGACGCTCGAAGTCAGGCGCACACTGCGGGCCTGGAATACGTGCAAATTGCACCGTAATCTGAACGTGCTGGGTTGTACGCAAGATGCAATATTTCCTGCAAAGCGTATATGTTCGCTGAACGACTTTTCTTGGCCTGCCCGGAGGGACGAACCTAATGAGCTATGTTTCTGGAATGGGATTATCCCAGGAAGCGCTCTTTGATCTTGAGCGCGCCAAGCGCCTCTATTCAAAGAAATGGTTTTTTGTGGGCACGCGCGGGGATGTTCCAAAACCAAGAGATTTTCTCAAATTTTCTCTTTTTGAAGACGAATATTTCCTGCTGCACGGTACGGATGGCACCATTCGTTGCATGGTGAACCGCTGTGCGCACCAGAGTGCCAGGTTGCTACGCGAGACGTATGGCAGTTGCCCGCCCATGATCATGTGCCCCAATCATCAGTGGGTATATGACCTCAATGAAGGTAATTTGATCAGCGCACCCGGTTTCGCCCCCGATTTTCCGGGAACAGAGCTGGGAAAATCATTGAGCCTGGACAGTCTGCCCGTGGTCGAGATACACGGCTTGTTGTTTGCCAGCCTGGATCATGAGTGTGATCGCAGCGACCTGGACGAGATCGAAAAAATTATCGCACCTTACGTGACGCCTTTTGGTTTACACAAGGGGGGCTACAAGCTGGCCCATCATGAGTGCGAAATTGTCGATGCCAACTGGTTCCTGGTGATGATCAACAACCGGGAATGCTGTCATTGCAACCTGAACCATACTGGTCTGGTCAAGTTATTCGACCCGTCCAGTTTTAACGGTGCCCAGACCTCTGCCTATGAGCAGATGTTTGCCAGAGCGGTAGAACGATGGGAGTCGCTTGGGTTAGCCTGGAAAGAGCAGGCCTTCTCGCCGAATGACTGCTGCCGGGTGGCACGTTACCCCATGCAGGAAAATTATCAGTCCATTACTTTTGACGGCAAGCCGGCCAGCAAAAAGCTGATTGGTCCCTTCAAGGATTATGATCAAAGCACGCTGTCGATGTGGTTCAACCCCAACACCTGGATTCACTTCACCTCGGATCACATTGCGACCAACTGGGTGTTGCCTCTCGATGGTGACAAGTGTGCGCTCTACACCAGCTGGATTGTTCATGAGGATGCCATAGAGGGTGTGGATTACGACCTTGAACACCTGACAGAAGTCTGGAGGGTGACCAATGCGGAAGATATTGCCCTGTGCAAGTCAATGACCGCAGGCGCAAAGTCGGCATCATACCGGCCGGGACCCTTCGCAAAAGATGAGCGCTTCTGTATCCAAATGAGCGACTGGTACATGAAGCATTCGGGGGGCTGATTCCTCATCATATCGGGAGAGCCCGTTTCGCATCCGCATGGTGGTGCCGCTTCAGAGAATCACCGCATAACGCCATCCACGGGATGATTCAGGCATGGATGACCGCCAGTCAGGCGGTCATCCTCTTGCCGTTATAGTGCGGCCATCTCCCCAGGCGCATGCAGGCAGTGCTCATATCAGGCCATGGGGCAGAGGTCATGCAATGGACCTGGGCGTTGTCGGCATGCGGTACACACTGTATTGTCAGTGCACACTCAAACAATATCCAGTGGGGTTTTGCGGCCGGGCGCCGGGAAGGCGGCGTCGAGGCGGGCCAGCAGGGTCTCGTCCAGCCTGATGTCCAGGGCCTCGGCGTTCTGCTGCACGTGCTCGGGTTGTACCGCCTTGGGAATGGCGATCAGGTCGCGCTTGCCGTTCACCGGACGTATGGCCCAGGCCAGCAGCAGCTGGGCCACGGTGGCGTCCAGCTCGGCGGCGATGGCCTGCAGCTCGGGGTGAGCAAAGAGCTCTCTGCGCAGCCGGCCGCCCTGGGCCAGCGGGCAATAGGCCATGGTCGGCATGCCCTGCCGCCGCTGCCAGGGCAGCAGTGTATGCTCTATGCCACGGGAGCCCAGGTGATAGAGTACCTGGTTGACGGCGCATTGTTCACCGTCATGAATGTGGGTTAATGCCTGCATCTCGTGAATATCGCAATTGGACACCCCGAAACGCTTGATCTTGCCGTCGGCCTGCAGTCTTTCAAAGGCTTCCAGGGTTTCTTCCAGCGGAATGCTGCCCGGCCAGTGCAACAGATAGAGATCCAGGTAGTCGGTGTTCAGCCGTTGCAGGCTGCGCTCGCAAGCCTTGATTGCGCTGTCTCGACCGGCATTCCAGGGATAGACCTTGGAGACCAGGAATGCCTGTTCGCGACGGTCTTTGAGTGCCTCGCCCACCACTTCCTCGGCGCCGCCATCGGCGTACATTTCGGCGGTGTCAATCACCCGCAAACCGAGCTCCAGACCCTGTTGCAGGGCGCGTATCTCGTCGCGACGGGGCGCCAGGCCTTCACCCATATACCAGGTGCCCTGGCCGATGGCAGGCAGTTCAGTGGCGTGCTGGGCGCGGGTGGCGGGGAGTGTTATCCGGGGCTCCGGGATTGCGTCCATGATCACCTCTAGGAT
Organism: Zobellella maritima; assembly: GCF_003075035.1. Taxonomy (GTDB): domain Bacteria; phylum Pseudomonadota; class Gammaproteobacteria; order Enterobacterales; family Aeromonadaceae; genus Oceanimonas; species Oceanimonas maritima. The sequence continues at coordinate 206,000 of NZ_QCZE01000002.1, forward strand.
TATTATATTTTGGAAATGACTTCCATATTATGGTGGCGCAGGGTGCCGGACTTTGCAATGGCCGGGTGGTGTTCGGTTAAAGGCAAGAGGGCGGTTGCATATCGACAGCTCACGGAGGCTGGTGTTGAGCGGCGCCTTGCTTTTGGGCCCACTTTGCTCTTAACTCGGCGAGGAGCATAAAGAAATGAGCCGACACAAAGGAGGGCGCGCATTGGATACCGAACACCCAGGCCAGGAAGAGCACGCCCTGGTGCGGCGCCATTTAAAGCTTGATCATATGAACCAGTTGCAGATAGAGCTGCTAGCCGAGGTGTTTACCGCTGAGCCGGGGGTAGCCAAGGTGGTGGTCCGCAAGCACTGGCTGGATATCGATTACGATGCCGCTGAGCTGACCCTGGACCGGGTCATCGCCCTGCTCGAAGCCCACGGCGGCGAGTTGTCTCATGACTGGTGGACGGCGTTCAAGGCGCACTGGTATCGCCGCCGGGAAGAAAAGCTGCGCTCCCGGCTGGCGAAGGACGATGCCGCCGACGACTGAGCTCAGCCCGCATCCAGGGCCTGGCGCAATGCCCCCTGGCTACGGACCAGTTGCTTCCGGGCGTCGGCTTTGTCCAGGCCGCTTAACAGCATCAGGATCGCCAGTTTCACTTCGCCATCTGCGTCCTGCAAGGCCTGTTCGGCACTGCCGGCGTCTACCCCGGTTGCCTGCATCACGATGCGTACCGCCCGTGCCTGCAGCTTGAGGTTGCTGGCGCGCAGATCCACCATCAGGTTCTGGTAAACCTTGCCCAGACGGATCATGCTGGCGGTGGTCAACATATTCAGCACCAGCTTCTGGGCCGTGCCCGCCTTCATGCGGGTTGAGCCGGTAATGACCTCCGGGCCGACCAGCGGGCTGATGGCTATGTCCGCCTCCCGGGCGATGGCCGAGTCGGCATTGCACGACAGGGCGATGGTGCCAGCTCCCTGCTCGCGGGCGTAGCGCAGGCCGCCGAGCACATAAGGGGTGCGACCGCTGGCCGCGATGCCCACCAGTACATCCTGGGTGTTAAGCCGGATCTGCTGTAAATCGAGTCGGCCCTGTTCCGGGTTGTCTTCGGCGCCCTCCTGGGCCCGGAAGATGGCCTCGGGCCCACCGGCGATCAGCGCCACCACCATGCCTTCGGGCACGCTGTAGGTGGGCGGGCATTCGGAGGCATCCAGTACCCCCAGGCGGCCGCTGGTGCCCGCGCCCATATAGATCAGCCGGCCACCCTGGCGGAAGGCCGCCACTATGGTATCGACGGCGGCGGCTATCTCGGGCAGTACCTGTTCCACCGCCGCCGGCACCTGCCGGTCCTGCTGGTTGATCCTGGTGACTATGTCCAGGGTCGGCAGCAGATCGATATCCAGGGTGTCGGCATTGCGCCCCTCAGAGGCGAGCTTGTCCAGATCCGCCAATAAATCCCGTATCTGCATTTAGGAGTCCTCGGTTGCGTGTGGGGCCGGGTGAATAGCGCCCAATACCGCGCCCTGGCGGGCGCCGGTGGCTTCGGGCAAGTTGCCGGGCAGGCCGTTGACCGTCTGCTGGGCCAGCCAGGCGAAGGCCATGGCTTCCATATAGTCCATATCCACGCCGGCGGTGTTGGTGGTGCTGACCTGCCAGTCCGGTAGCAGGGCGGTCAGGCGGGCCATCAGCAAGGGATTGTGGCCGCCGCCGCCACACACCAGCAGTTCGCCTGCTGGCCATTTGCCGACCTGATCGGCTATGGCGACCGCCGTCAGCTCGGCCAGGGTCGCCTGGACATCGGAGACCCGGTAGGAGGCGGGCAGTCGAGCATCGAGCCAGGCCAGGTTGAACAGCTCGCGGCCGGTACTCTTGGGGGGCGGCAGGGCAAACCAGGGCTCGCCCAGCAGCTTGTTTAACAGTGTCGTGTCGACCCGGCCCCGGGCAGCCAGCTCGGCATCCTTGTCATAGGCATGGCCGGTATGGCGCTGGCACCAGGCGTCCATCAGCATGTTGCCCGGGCCCACATCATAGCCCAGTACCTTATGAGCGGGCGTCAGCACGCTGATATTGGCGATGCCGCCGATGTTGAGCACGATGCGGGTGTGCGGGCAATTGCCCAGCACCATTTTATGGAAGGCAGGGACCAGGGGAGCGCCCTGTCCGCCCAGGGCCATGTCCATGCGGCGGAAGTCATTGACGGTAAGAATGCCGGTATCGGCGGCGATCCGGTTGCCATCTCCCAACTGAAGGGAGAAGGGCAAGGGGCCCTCGGGCTGATGCCAGAGGGTCTGGCCATGGCAACCGATGGCGGTCACCTCGGCGGCCGTCACCCTGGCCTTGGCGAGCAACTGATTGACCGCCCGGGCATACAACTGACCCAGTTCGGCATCCATCTGTCCCACTGCCTGCATGGTCACCGCCTGGCCGCCGGCCGCGGCCAGCAGCCGGGCCCTGAGTTCGCCGGGCAGGGGATAGCCGTCGGCGGCCAGCAGGCAGATCTGCCTGCCATCGGTTTCAACCAGTACCGTGTCTATGCCGTCCAGGCTGGTGCCCGACATCACCCCGATATACTTATCCATGGTTAGTGACCATTCTCCCAGGCATCGCCGGACATGTCGGTCAGCGGGCTGACCGGTACGCTGATCACCTCGTTTTCAAACGGTTGGGGCCCCGGAGCCGGCAAGGGGGCTTCCGGTTCGGGATCGGGAACCGGCGCCGGCTCCTGGGCGCCCTGGCAGCCGGCCAGTAACAGCCACAACAAAAACCCGATATATCTGACCATTGTGCTTTTCTCCGGGAGGGGTCACCATTAACGGCATTCAAATTGCCACATGACGCTGTAAGCCGCCAGAGGCATCATCACAAAAGTTTAGTTAACCCCAAGGAGTCATCATGGCCTACTGGTTATTCAAGACCGAACCCGATACCTTTTCGATCGATGATCTGGCCAAGAAAGACACCATTTGGGAAGGGGTGCGCAACTACCAGGCGCGCAACTTCCTGCGCGATGGCGTCAAGGAAGGGGATGAGGTGTTTATCTATCATTCCAGCTGCAAGCGAGTGGGGATTGCCGGCATCGGCCGGGTGACCCGGGCGGGATTCGCCGATCCGTTCGCCTTCGATCCGGACAGCCGTTATTTTGATCCCAAATCCAGTCCGGACAAGCCAATCTGGTACGCGGCCGAGCTGACCTTTGTGCGACGGCTGCCGCTGCTGCCCCTGGCCGAGCTGAAGAGCAACCCGGCCCTGACCGAACTGGCGCTGGTGAAAAAAGGCAGTCGGCTGTCGGTTATGCCGGTAACCCAGGACCAGTGGCAGGCGATACTGGCGATGGCGGGGTAAGCGGCGGTATTCGGCCACGGGGCGGAGAGTCTGTCTGGTGTGGCTGACCTGGAGTCATGCGAACTCAGAGCCCGAATACCCGTTGCAGGTAGTGCGCCACCCCGTCCTCATCTGAGCTCAGGGTGCGTTCGTGATGGGGCAGGGCCTGGTGCAGGCGGGTGTGGGCATTGGCCATTATCACCCCCCGGCCGGCACGGGACAGCATTTCAAAATCATTCATGCCGTCGCCGAAGGCCAGCACCCGGGTCATGTCCATCTCCCGCCGCTCCATCAGTGAGGCGATGGCCGAGCCCTTGTTGACCTCCCCGTGCATCACTTCCAGGCACTGAGGCAGGGAGAAGGTGATATTGAGCCGAGCGCCGAAGCGGGCGAGTAACCCTTCTTCCACCTGCAACAACCGTTCGTGCTCGCCGATATAAAATACCTTCTCCACCCCCTGCCTGTGAGTACGGAGCTGATCGGTCAGCCGGTAGCGAAACCGGGACTGGGGACTGAAGTCCAGCGCGCCCGGCATGGCTTCCTCGACCAGCCAGTGATCGCCCCGGAACATGTTCAGATGTACCCCGGGCAGGCGGTAATCAGCGACCAGCTCGTCCACCATCTCGGCGGGAATGGTCCGGTTGAAGAGCAACTGGTCATCGGGATCATGCACCATGGCGCCGTTGCTGGTGATCAGGCTGACGTTTAGTCCCAGGCTGTCACGGATTGAGCGGACATCCACATGATGGCGGCCGGTGGCGACGATGAACTCCACGTCGCGGGCAACCAGCGCATGCAGGGTTTCCCGGGTTTGAGCCGACACCAGATGCCGGCTGTTGAGCAGGGTACCGTCAAGATCGGAAACAACAACCTGATACATGGGGCCCTCGGGTGTTAGTTACGGTCAAAAAAATCCAGGACTCTGTCCAGTGCCTTCTGGCGATAGCGGTCCCGCTCAAAAAAGAGTTCATGGGCAGCACGGCCGATACGTCTGGGACCGCGGCCTTCGCAGTGCTTGAGGGCCTTGCAGAAGGCATCTTGCGCCTTGTTGTCCACTATCACGTCGGCACCGGCCTGCAGCACCAGCAGCGGGGCCACAATACGATGGGCCCGGGCTATGGCCCGTTCGCTCGCCGTGAAACTCTGCGCCAGCCACTGCAGGCTGGGGCCGCCCAGCTGTAGTCCTGTCTGCTCCCGATACAATTTCCGAAACAGTTCATAACGCGGTTCGCTGTGGGTCAGCTGGTTCTCGGCGAAGGAGGGAGCTTCGTAGCCGCCACCCTGGCCCGGGACGTAACAGGCCGATTTGCCGATCAGGCGGCATCCTCCCTGAAAGGCGTTGATTAGTCCCTTGGCCAGCCAAGTGGGCAGGGGGCCCAAATAGATGCCCATCATCGGCGAGGACAGGGCGGCCGCGTTGATGCGTACCCTGGTATCGCTCAGCCAGAGGGCTGAGATGGTACCGCCCATGGAGTGGGCCAGCAGATAGAGGCGGTCATGAGGGGTGGTAAGCACCTGTTGCTGTACGAACTGTTCGAGATCCTGCACATAGTCATCAAAGTTGTCGACATGGCCCATCAAGGGGTCGTCGAGCAGGCGTGGTGACAGGCCCTGGCCCCGGTGATCGTACAGGTAGAGGTTATAGCCGTTCCGGTACAGATCCCGCGCCAGTTCCTGATATTTGAGATAGCTTTCGGTACGGCCATTGACCAGTATGATGGCCTTGTTGTGATCCGGAGAAACCAGTTTGGCATAGCGCAGCGAGAGGCCGTCTTCGCCGGTAAAGGTGCCTTCCTGAGCGGTAGCTTGCCAGAACGCCTGCAGGCCATCCAGGCCGAGTTCGTCGAGCTCGGCTTCGGTGGTAAAACGCAGCGGTGAGGCAATGGCATGATTCATCAGTAGGCAGATCCCGACTAAGAGTAGGCGACCAAGCATAAGGACTCCGGTGAGTATTTTTTACCCGTCAACAAGCAAACAGTGCCTGGCAGTGTACCGTTAACGCAAGGGATAGCAAACGCCGAGACTTGTTCAAGTCGACGTCTTAGTTCCGTTGCCGGTGAACCTTGAGCACATTGGGCGTGACCCGGATCTTGCGCATGATATTGGCCAGATGGATGCGGCTCTTGGTGGTGATCAACAACTCGACCACATAGACCCGGCCGTCTTTTTCCTCGGTACTGATACTATGGATATTGGCGCCGGTGGCGGCAATGACGTTGGCCAGCTCCGCCAGGGCCCCCTGATGGTTGATGATTTCGATGCCGATCTCGGTCTTGAACTCGAAACCGAAATCCTGCTCCATGTCCCACTGTACCGGCAGATACTTGTCCGGTTCCTTGCCGTAGCCACGGATATTCTTACAGGGCTCAAGGTGTACCACCAGGCCCTTGCCGGGGCTGATATGGGCGACGATGGGATCGCCGGGAATGGGGCGACAGCAATTGGCGAAGGTGAGCAGCATGTCGTCGGCGCCGCGGATCGGCATCTTCTTCACCGTCTTTTGGCGTTCGGCTCTGGGCATCTCATCCAGCTTGCCCTGCAGTCGCCGTGCCACCACCAGGCTCATGGCGTTGCCCAGGCCGATATCGGCCAGCAGGTTGTCGAGTGAGCCGTGTTTGGTGTCTTTCAGTACTTTCTCTATGCGTTCGGTCGGGATATCTTCCAGGTTCTGGTTGCCCAGGGCATGGTTGAGCAGCCGCCTGCCCAGCAGGATGGATTCTTCGGTGCGCAGGTTCTTGAGGAATTGCCTGATCTTGGTGCGCGCCCGTGCGGTCACTACGAAGTTCAGCCAGGCCGCATTGGGGCGGGCGCTGGGAGCGGTGACGATCTCCACCGTCTGCCCCGAATGCAGGGGCTGGCTCAGTGGGAAGGGTTGCCGTTCGACCCGGGCACCGACACAGGCGTGGCCGATGTCGGTATGCACCGCATAGGCAAAGTCCACCGGCGTGGCGCCCGAGGGCAGCTCCAGGATGCGGCCTTCAGGGGTAAACACATAGATTTCGTCGGGGAACAGATCCGTCTTCACCCCTTCGATAAATTCGAAGGAAGAGCCGGCACTCTGCTGCAGTTCCAGCAGGCTCTGCATCCAGCGCTGGGCGCGTACCTGGGCGGTGGTACCCGGGGCTTCGTTATCCTGCTTGTAGGCCCAGTGGGCCGCGACCCCCTTGTCGGCCATCTGCTCCATGTATTCGGTACGGATTTGCACCTCGACCGGCACCCCGTGGGGACCGACCAGGGAGGTGTGCAGGGACTGATAGCCGTTGGTCTTGGGAATGGCGATATAGTCCTTGAAGCGTCCCGGCCTGGGCTTGTACAGGGTGTGCATCTGACCCAGAACCCGGTAACAGGTATCGATGTCCTTGACGATCACCCGGAAGGCATAGATATCCATCACCTCGTGGAACTGCAGTTCTTTCTTCACCATCTTGTTGTAGATGGAGAACAGGTTTTTTTCCCGGCCCTTGACCTGCGCCTCGATATGGGCGTCTTCCAGCCGGCCCTTTATTTCTTCCTTGATCGACTGGATGATTTCCCGCCGGTTGCCCCGGGCGCGGCGTACCGACTCCCGCAATACCCGGGTGCGCATGGGGTACAGGGCTTCCAGGCCCAGTTCTTCCAGTTCGTTCTTGATACTGTGAATACCTAGCCGGTTGGCGATGGGGGCATAGATTTCCAGGGTTTCCCGTGCGATCCGGCGGCGCTTGTCCGGCCGCAGTGCGCCCAGGGTACGCATGTTATGGGTGCGGTCCGACAGCTTGATCAGGATGACCCGTATATCCTGGGTCATGGCCAGCACCATCTTGCGGAAGTTTTCGGTCTGGGCTTCCTTGCGATTGCGGAACTTGAGCTTGTCGAGCTTGGATACGCCTTCGACCAACTCGGCGACCGGGGTGCCGAACTGCTGGGCAAGCATCTCTTTGGTGACGGGGGTATCTTCAATCACATCATGGAGCAGCGCCGCCATCAGGGTTTCGTGATCCAGGTGCATCTCGCCCAGGATCCTGGCTACGGCGACCGGGTGGGTGATATAGGGCTCGCCGCTGGAGCGGGTCTGCCCCTGATGGGCATCCCGGGCCAGAATGTAGGCGGCCTTGAGCTGTTCGACCTGCTCGGTGGGAAGGTAGCTGGAGGCGAGCTCCTTGAGTGATTCAAATAGATACAAATGGTACCCCGACAGTCAACGCCGTTTGCACATAACAGAGGGCCCCACTCAACTCAGGGGCTGGCCCGCCATGGAGGCCGGGCCGGAAAGGCTCAGCCGCGCCCTTCGGCAATGGCGGCAACCGCGGCGAGCTCGGCCGCTTCCAGTTCCTGTTGCTCCTGGCGGTCCTGTACATCCATCACTGCATGGTTGACCAGGCCTTCTTCGATCTCGCGCAGGGCGATCACGGTTGGCTTGTCATTTTCTTCGGCGACCAGCGCATCTTTACCCTGGGTGGCCAGTTGGCGGGCGCGACGAGCGGCGACCAAGACCAGATCAAAACGGTTACCTACCTGTTCTACAGCATCTTCAACAGTAACGCGTGCCATAATGGACTCCAATGATTAAAAAAGGTGCAAAATTCTAATGGATCTTAGCTTATTCCGCCAGTAGCCGGGAAAGCAAGTCCTGGTAACGGACCGCCTGCTTGGCGGTATTGGCCCGTTCGGCGTGGATGATGGCATTGAGCTGGCCCAGGGCGTGCTCGAAGTCATCGTTCACCAGTAAATAGTCGTATTCGTCGTAGTGCGACATTTCCGAGACCGCCTTGGCCATACGGCCCCGGATCACCTCGGCGCTGTCCTGTTGACGGGCATTGAGGCGGCGCTCCAGCTCTTCCCGGCTGGGCGGCAGGATAAAGATCGATTTGGCGTCGGGGGACTGGGCCCGGATCTGACGGGCGCCCTGCCAGTCGATATCCAGCAACACATCGATACCCTGTGCCAGCAGCTGCTCTATCCACTGACGGGAAGTGCCGTAGTAGTTGTCGAACACCAGGGCCCACTCATAGAAGGCATTACCCTCGATCAGGCGCTTGAATTCGGCTTGCTCGACAAAATGATAGTGCTCGCCGTCCACTTCACCGGGACGCTTGGCCCGGGTGGTATGGGACACCGACACCCGCAGATTGTTGTCGCTGTTGTGCCGTTCTAGCAGGGCCTTGATCAGGCTGGATTTGCCTGCGCCGCTGGGAGAGGAAATGATAAACAGGGTACCGCTATGCGCCATATGTGTTGCCCGTCGGATGTATTTTACCAGCACCAGGTGTGGCGGCTGGAACCAGGGGCGGCAAAGCTTACCAGAAGACGGTAGATAAAAAAATGGCCGCTGTAGAGACAGCGACCATATAAAAGTAACTATAGCTTGCTGTGGAAGTGCCCTCCACGCAATCTGCATTATGGTGACCTGCCATATTCGGCTCTATCAGTTTATACCGGCATAATAACTCGTTAAAACCGAGTTGTTGGCTGGCGATTAGCCGAATGGTTAGTACGTTTGCTTGCATAGTTTGTCGGCCCAGCCCGCTTCCTGGGGTGTATTGACCCCACCGGGGCGGACCGTTATGCTCCGCCGGTCACCGGGATTTCGCCCGGTGGCCCCTGACCGATGCTTGTCTCATCTACCCTGCCGATTGCCGGCGCTAAGGCCTGAATATGCTGTGGATCCCCTTTACCCTGATGGCCGCTTTTATGCAGGCCTGGCGTAATGCCTTTCAAAAACAACTGAGTAAAGAGGTGAAGTCCGCCGGGGTGACGCTGGCGCGCTTTATCTGGGCCGGACCACTGGCTGGCGCTTATTTGTGGGGTCTGTACCAGTGGCAACCGGGCGAACTGCCTCGCTTCACCCCGTTATTCTTCGGCTATATTCTGGCAGCGTCCGTGGCGCAGATCCTAGCCACCAATTTGATGGTGAAGCTGTTTCAGCTGAAGAACTTCGCGATCGGCGTGGGTCTGGCCAAGAGCGAGGCCATCCTGGCCGCTGCCCTGGGGGTGGTGTTCTTTTCCGCACCGCTGACCGCCCTGGGTTGGCTGGGGGTACTATTGGGCGCGGTGGCGGTGTTTCTGCTCAGTGGGGTAAAAAAGTTGCGCGGCCTTTCCTGGCGAACCCTGGCGCTGGGGTTGGGTAGTGGCCTGGCCTTTGCGCTGACCTCGTTATGGGTCAGGGAAGCCAGCCTGGAACTGGGCCTGCCGTTTCCCTACGGCGCCGCCTGGGTACTGCTGCTGGTGATCTCCCTGCAAACCCTGCTGCTAACCGGCTGGCTCTGGCTGAAAGACAGGGCCACCCTGCGTGCCTTGCTGGCCAGGCCCAGACTCACCTTGTTGATCAGCGGTTGCAGCTGCCTGGGATCGATCGGCTGGTTTACCGCTATGAGCCTGGAAACGGTGGCCATGGTCAAGACCCTGGGCCAGGTGGAAGTGCTGTTCACCCTGCTGATTTCGGCCTTTTTTTTCAAGGAGGTGCTGGCGCGCAACGATCAGCTCGGCCTGGCGCTGATCGTGACTGCCGCCCTGTGCGTGATGTGGTCCTGAGCGGCAGTGGCGGTTCAGGCTCTGCGGGCAGTCCAGCTTGACCAATCCACTTGCTGCGGCCCTCTCGATGTTCGGCGTAACAGCCACTGACACAGCAAAACGCCCTGACCAGCAGGGCGTTTTGTCTTGAGAAAAACCGCAGGGGTTATTCGATATTGGATCTGAATGTTGAGTTGTTTGGGTGAGGCTAGGTAACAAGCGGGGTTGAGGTTTTTGATAAATGTCCTTGGTACACTCTTTGGTACACCTTATTCGGTTGCGCTTCTCGTATAGTCCTGTTTGCTGCGCATAGCCATGCGCAACTGCGCCATTCAGCGCGCAAGCAATCAAGCAGCCTTAATGTCCTGTTAGCTTTGGTGCTGTGGACTATCCATTGGGGAGTTATTGCCGCCGTTTCGGTTTCGCTAACTTGTCATGCGCTCTCTGAGTGCGCAGCAAAGTGCGCAGTGAGCAACCGCAGCTAACTTCACTGCTGGCCCGGCTTGAATGTCAGTCAGTAGCATTGATAAGCGGCCCGTCTACGATTTGGTATTGAACAGGCAGCCCCTGAAAAAATGCGCAGCCAGAAAAAATTCCAACCTTGACCAAGCGGTGCTGCCCATCCAATGATGGGTCGATACATCAAACACAGGAAGGACTGAACATGAACAGCAACCAGGAAGAAGTCAGCAAGCAGGACAAAGGCCAGGATGAGCTGAAAGAGTATCTACCCATACCGCATGTTATTTGCCGGAAGTGGGCAAGCCAGGGCAGCTCCCTTCCGAATACCATACTCCAAGATCAGCCCAGCAGGTTTTCCAGAATGATATCAAAGTGCCTGTTGTTTTTAAGGTCATTGTTCAGCAAGTAGCTCAGCACTGCTTTGGCTTCGGCCTTGTGCCGAGGCCGGATCTCGGCCAACAGGGATATGGTGAAGGTTTCTCGGGCGTACAGCTCGGGCGGGCCATCCCAGCCGGTAGCAGCGTTTCGCAGCCGGTACAGGTCGTGATGGAAAGCCAGCTCATAAAGACAGTTCTCCAGGGTGTGCGGCACCAGCTCCGGGTGTTCCCGGAACCGGGCGGCGGCCTCGTCGTCATCGAACCCAAAGCCGTCACTCTTTGCGCCCTTCAGCGTGCGGATACAAAAGCGGTCGGCCTCGGTCAGCATGTCAGGGTCGTCGGTGCCAAAACAGGCGGCGGCTATGGTGTTGCCGGTGGTGTCAGTCAGGTGTCGGGCATAACGGCGTTCAAGCTCCTTGGCCGGGGTCTTGATGCGGGTGGCGGCGTCCAGGGCCTTATCAATGAAGGCCGGGTGCCCGGTCTGTATGGTCTCCCTCAGCCACAGCATGGCATCCAGCTCTTTATCACCAGTGACGGTGCGTTGCTCCGGTAGTTCGACGACGGCCACCTTGGTAGCAGTGCTGTCTTGCCTGGGCGGTAGGGTAAACAATGCCCGGTGCCCGGTGCCCGGTGCCTGGGGTTGTCGGTGAATGCGCCTGAGCGCCGGGCTATGGTCTTCACGGTGCCCACGGGCAAGCCAAGTATGGCGGCTACTTCTGAAAATGAATGGCGGCGTTTCAGTTCAATGATCTGCCGATACTGGTCATCAGTCATGGTTCGGGGTCGAGCCATGGGGCTTGTGTCCGGATTGGGGTAAGTCAGCTATTGTATCAGCATTTGAATCCGGTGGTTTCAACGGCGAACGTGATGGTATAGCGTTTTATCCCCCCACCTAAGGACTAGCCTACTACATTGATTACTCCGATAGCTCTGGCTTTGATTAAATAACTGTTCCTAATTGTGCTACAGAAATCAGGCTCGAACGCAGACTCGCTGTAAACCCATCCCTGGGGGCTCCGCCGCGCCATCCATGGCGCGGAGGGTCTGCTTATCGAATCCTGACTTCTGTCTTGAAATGTAGCGGTATTTGTATCAGTTATTTAACATGCGCCTTGATTAGTTGACCACTACAAGTTGAGTATGTTTGGCGACTGATCAGATCGCACAAACTGGACTGAGTTCCCTGCCTCCACTGATCTACTATTCGGAACAGCTATTTAGCTCATATGAGGGGATAGCTGAGCCTTGGCACATGATTCCGTTTAACTTTATTAATCTTACTGGATCAGATAATTATACACACAAAGCAATCTTTCAATATCAGCCAAAAAGCCATACCTCCGATAAAAGAGTGCATGGCTCTTTCAAAAGTCACTCAAACACACTGATCCACATTGACTCTTTATTTACTACGAGAGCCAACATTAAGCTTACAACTTATCACTTCCATGACTTATTAGTTGCAGCAGAACGGAACTTTTCTAAATTTTCAGGGCTTGCAGGCGGTTCTGATTCACCAAAAATCGCTCTCACCCAATGACCATCTGTGGGATTGGGGAAAATTATATTTTCAAAACCATACTTTCCTTTATTTACATCTACTATGTTTAGTCTTTCATTCACACCATTAACATAATATTCTCGTGAGAAGTCGTTAAGGTTATCACCAAGATACAAGATAACATTAAAGTCCTTGGCTATCTCCTGCTGCCTTATCTCTTTATTTGAGCTATCCTTCAAAACTGTCAGGTGTTGCTCGTCAACAAAAGGGAAGCCATTACTTCTCAAGTTGCTCAAGGCTATATCGTAGGTTGCATCACCTTGATTTCGGCTGGTCACATAGAATACCTCAACACCATTCGATGCGGCATAGTCCAAAAACTCTTTGGCACCCGGTGTAGCCGCAGCCCGGTTGGTTGCCACCCATTCATCCCACGCCTCATCGTCAAAGAACTCTTTATTATTCTTTACGAGGTAGCCAAAGTAATCGTTGGTACTGAGAATGGTGTCATCGACATCGGTGATAATTGCCAACGGTTTACCTTCACCATTATTTTTTGCCAAGGCGTTGTCAAGGTGCAGCCTCGCAACATTGAAGCCCTGATAGAATAAAGCTCGATATTCGGCAGCCGTTTGCTTCCATGCGACTGCCGATATCAACAGATTAGAATCACCGATGGATTTAGGTTCATTTTCTGCAACTGCCAATCCGGAGTAAGCAACCGAACACAACAGTATGGCTGGAAATACGGTCTTCTTATATAAAGGTAATAATTTCATACAAAGTCCATTTGAAAATAAAATTAAAATAACTAACTTTCGGAAAAAGAGTATTGCACAAAACAAACAACACAGCAACAAATATGGGTGGAGAATAAAAATACATGACCAATGACTTTAAATTCACACAATTAACAGAACCATCGACTTTAAATTTACATCGCTGAATTTAATTTCAAAACATCAGAGAATAAAATGCTAAAGAGCTGTTCCGAATAGTAGATCAGTGGAGGCAGGGAACTCAGTCCAGTTTGTGCGATCTGATCAGTGCCTCAGGTGATGTGGAAAACGTGTGCTCATTGTCGAATAAAGCGGAGCCCCGGTGAAACTGGCAAGGGACATGACAAAACCAGCCCTACACCTACACCTACACCTACACCTACACCTACACCTACACCTACCCGTACCGAAGCGGGAGCGGGACTCCTCCACCAGCTTAGCAGCCCGAGCCATGTTTGATTGGCTGGCTTGCTATCGCCAGAAGTTGCCCTTAATCCTATCAAGCCACGAGCGTTGCCGGTTGCGTTTCATTGACCTTGCTTTAGCTATCTGGAGTAGCTCGGATGAGCTGAAGTCGAGTGGTGTTGCGGTGAGAGGCTTTGATGGCAGAGTATCAGATACCTCCTGCGGGGAGGCCTCCCGGCCAAAAAGAGGAGGCACGGTTAAGTATCCATCTTTCATGTTGTCCTTGCCCTGCTTCATGTTTAGCTCTCCCACTTGATCTGTTTGAGAGCTTAGCAGTTGAAGGTAGCTGTACGGTAGGGCTCGATGGTTAACTCCCTTTCTCCTGCGGCGGTTACCCCCAAAGCCGGAAAACCGGCATTGCCATATGACAACGGTTGCCCGCCTTCACAGCGAAGGCGGTTTTCCGCCTTTAGGTTTCAACTTTCTTCAATTTCTCGGGGCTGGTAGGTTCCATCGTGGACCGAGATAGTATCCAGGCGGGTGCCGGGTAGGTTCGCAGCACCAGCAGGCCGGGCAGAAACGGTATGCGGTGCGAACCGGCGCGGTTTTCCGCCCGTTGCCGGGATCTCGGTATCGGCCCGACTATTACGGAAAATCCCGCAGCGCCTCAGCCCGACTATTACGAATAGTTTCATAGTAATCGAACCGCTGACTTTTCAGCAGTGAGCTAAGGCCGGTGTTAACGGTCTGGTTTTCGGCGGTTGCAAGGGTGAACGAATCGTTCATCCAGTAGCGGCCCGGCCTTGGGGTGGCTGGCAAAGGGTGCGCCGTTTCGCGGCTCCCTTCACTTCTGGCTTTTCCTCAATGTGAGTAAATCCCACTTTGCCATGCTGGTGATAAACCTGCGGATCTTCGGAGTTGTCGCCGGCCAGCCAGGTGTGGGCATCATGCCCATGCCCTGCTCCCTGTGCTCCCCAAAACGGGGGAGCAAACAAAGCTCCCGCTTTCTATACGGCTCTGTGCGGGGCCGTTGGTGCCGGTGGTGTCTTTGCCTGCCCTATGCTCTCGGGTTGCGCTGATGTCGTTCCTGCTGGGCCGGGGAATCCTCGGGTTAGGGTGTACGTCCACCAGTGGTGGATTCAGTACGGGATCTTCACTTATCGGGCTCGGTACGGTTTGGTGGCAAGGTTTCTAGGTTATGGGAAGATGGTTTTCCATATTTTGGAAAGGTAGAAGTGTTGGGCTGGCGGCCTTGGCTGTCGTACTGGGCATCATTTGTCAGAGCCAGCAGGCCAGGGGGGAAGGTGTTGGGGGTTGCGGTGGTGCCTAACTTCGGTGAGAACCAGCCCGGCCAAGGCGGAGGGGATTTTTTCTATGCGCCTAAATACCCCAAAAACTGTTCACACTGTTCACCCTTTCTTAAATCCCTTTTATTTCATGGCGTTAAGGGGTGAACAGTTTCAATCGAACTATTCACCAACTGTTCATCAGGGTGATCACTCTTCTTGGCTGGGTGAATAGCGGTGAACAGTAGATGAATAGTTTACCTCCAACTATTCACTCTTTAACTTTCTGTTATTATTGATTTTTTTTAACGGGTGAACAGTGGTGAATAGTTTTCAGGTAATTCCGTTTAACTCACTCTCTGCCGATAGCTTGCAGCCAGTCCACGGCAGCATCCTCGTTCAGGTCAAGGTTGGTTCTCATACCGAGCTTGGTTCTCGTCTTGAGGTAGCGGGCACCGAACTCCTCCATGGCATAGGGCATAGCCTTACCGAAAGCGGTCAGGTTTAACGGGCGTTGGTGCGCAGTGCCAGCCATGAAGGCTAGGTAGGCGTGATAAAGGTACTTACGGGGCACCAGCGGGTTGATGTTGGCGTTACCCACCAGCATTCCGTCTGCCTGGGAGTTAGCAATCAGGTAGCCGCAGAAGTCCACCAGACTATCGGCTTCCCGCTTGATCTCCAGAGCCTCGGCAGAACGCTGCTGCTCATGCAATAGTCGCTTAGCTTTGGCTGGGTCGGAGAAGCTGGTCAGTAGGTGACGGATAATCACTGGCAGCTCAGCGGCGATCTTGTCCTTGAGCTGGTGATCTCGCTCTTTCTCGGGCACGACCTCGCTGAAGTTAAAGATCACTCGGCGGCGGGATATGCCCCCGGAACGGTCACTGAATGCCATGGGGTTGTTGTTCACGGCCAGCACTACGGCGGGCAGCCGTGCGGAGTAGGGCGGCTTGTGTTTAGGGTCTACCATGACCGCATCCCCGCCGGTAATGGCTTTAAGGCCGGCTCCCTCCCCCACATAGCGGGGTTGGTCGGGCAGGATGATCAGCGAATAGCCGACCAAGGCGGCTCGCTCCCGCGCGTTCTCTATCGCCTCGATGGTGCCGGACGTGGTGTTACCTGCCCCGGCCAGCATGGTACACACCTCGGCAAACAGGCTTTTACCGCTGCCCCCCGGCCCGGTCACTTCCAGGAATAACTGCCAGTCATAACGGTTGGCCAGCACCATGAACAGGGCGGCCAGGATGCGGTCTGCCTTGGCGGAACCGTTGGTGGCCTGGCTCAACCATCGGCTGAAATTGGGGGCTTGGTTTTCCAGGCTCTCCCCCGGCTCGGCCTCGCTGTAATCCACGTCAAGGGCATGGGTCAGACCGTCCGCCTTGCGGTGCCCCCTGAATGATCGGCTCGCCATGTCGAACACGCCATTACGGAAGCCAATTAGGCTGCGTTCAGGCTGAGTGAGAACCGGCACCGATAGCCGCATGGTATCTATTACCTGGGTAACGCCTCGAGCTGAATAGGATACCTCCACCTCACGGTAAAACTGAGCCATCTCTCGGCGCAGTGCTTTGTCGCTGATCGGCTGCCAGGTGATGCCATCGTACCGATAAAAATCGTCTGAGTTATCATCCAGGGCCAGATTGCCACCATACCGGGCCAGTAGTAGGTCGGCCCGCTCGCTGGTTTTCATCTGTTCCAGTTCGGCTGCGCTGATGCGGGGTTGGCCGGCATTCTCTCGGCAGCCATCAATCACGGTTAATTCCGGTGCGGTGTTCATGGGGTGCTCTTCCTTCTGGCCGGGCAGCTCTCCGGCTGCGGTCTTTATGTTGTGCTGAAAGGTGGTGGCGGCCTGCGCCAGCCCGTGTGCCTGCCGGTAGTCGTCCCAGTCCCCCTGCTCGGGCGGGATAGCGGTCAGTGCGCCATGGGTCAGGGCGGCGGCGATGGCTTTACGCTGTCCGGTGCCGTTGCGGTCGTGGTCAGCGGCGATAATCAGGGTCTTGCCCGGTTGCTGGCGCTGGGCAATGGCGGTCACGGCGTCCAGGTTGCCGGCGTCAAAGGCCACATACACCGGGCCCTGTGTCAGCCGTTGCACAGATAGGCCCGTGGCCAGCCCTTCCACTACGCACACCGGCTCAGACTCCTGCCCGGTCAGCAGGTGATAAGCGCCAGCCTTCTGACTGCCCGGCAAAAACCGCTTGTTGCCGCTGGCGTCGATAAGCTGGACGTTCACCAGATCCCCGGCCTCATTGACCAGGGGGATCACCAGTGTGCCGGGAATGAAGTCGATACCGCCCACGGTTTGCCCTGCTGTTAAAACAGAAAAGGGCCGTGACAGGCCCTTGGAGTGGAGATAGGCACTTGGCCCCGGCTCGGTGTTGTGCGTGATGCTCTCGGCCCTCAAGGCGGCGCTGTGCCGCTGGCGTTCCCTTTGTGCGGCTTCCTTTCTGGCCAGTGCCTGGGCGTTGCGCTGGTGGCGCTGTGCCGCTTCCGGGTCGGGCTGGCGGCCTTCCATACCAAGCACGGCAGCCACCTCGCGGGCGGCCTCCAGGGTGCTGTTGCCGTTAGTCAGCTTCACTAGGTCGAGCCCATCCCCGGCTCCGCACTGGTTACAGATAAAGGTGCCACGGCCCTCCTTGTCATCAAACCGGAAACGGTCTTTGCCACCACAGGAAGGACAGGGGCCGTGCTGGCCCCGCTTCGGTGTGGTAATACCCAGTTGTAACAGGATAACCGGCCACTGGCCTCGGGCGGCCAGGGTCACGTTGCTGATCTCCTTCATGGCCGGCTCTCCTGCTCGATACCGAACAGGCGCAAGCCCTCACCCTCGTTCCAGGGGATCAGCTCGCTCGGCAGGATGGCCACGTTAAACAGAATGGCGCGAGGCTGGTAGCCGGTGCCGGCCAGTGCTGCGCGGGCCTCGGTGGCAGCCTTATCCTGATTGGCACAACTGGCAGCGAACGGGCCCGGCATAATGTCACGGCCTGCCGGGTCGGTGGCGTGAATGAAGAACACCAGCGGGGCGGCGGTGCTGGCGTTGGTCTGGGGCCGGGTAATGGCAACGGCGGTCATGCGGCCACCTCCTGCCGGCGCTGTGCCAGCAATAGCTTGTCTTCCAGTCTGCTGATCTCGTTGTGGGCAACCATAATCGACTGTCCCAGCCGGCTAATCGTCCAGCCTATGGCTCGCTTGTGGTCGTCGCTCAGACCGCAATCGTCGTCATGCTGCGCCAGCAGTTCCCCTATTGCCTCAATAGCCATAGCATCGTGAAAAACAGCTTCGCGGGTTTCCTGGATCTGGACGTTCAGATCGGCAACGTTGAGGGCCTGGGTGGCGGTGATTTCATGGCCCGGCGCTGTGGTGGTGATGGTGCGGCTCATGCTTTCACCTCCCGTGCGGGGCAACGGGACAGGAACACCAGTGGCAGCCCGGCCAGATGAGAGCGTGCCTCGGCCTCAGTACGGCCATAGGCGGAAACGGTGCGGATACGGGAAAGCTCGGCCACCTTGCGGCCAGAGCCCTTGGAATGGGGCGATCAGATTTTCCTGCTTGGTCTAACGCTTGTGGGTGTCTAGTCCACCAGCTATGCCGGGTATCTAAGCCGACAATTGAAATCATACACAGTGAAACCGGGGGAAACAATGCCCCCTCGATAGAATGGCGTGTCATGGTAGTGGCTCCGGGTCAGACAATAGGGGTGTCGTTCTGGGCGGAGTAGCGGGCCAAGATTGCAGCCCTCTCAGTGTTACTAATGGGGCGTTCGCCACGTTGCCGTGCCCAGTGATTTACCAGGGCAATTCCCTGATTGGCGGTGTCAGCGGTCAGCCAGTAGCGGCGACAGCGGGCCATTTTCCCGCTCAGGTTTTGGCGCAAGAACCATTCCCCACAAATATCCAGGCCGTGACGGCAATGGAGCTTTGAAACGGCATCCTTGAAGTAAGCCACCTCCGCCTTCCGCCCGCTGGTAAAGTTATCAATCGGCCTGCCGGCGGCGTGAATCAGCTCTCTCAATGCTTTGCTGATCCCGGTGGGTTCGGTATGATTGCTGTTCCAATCTGCACTTTGTGCATTGTTATGGGCGGTATCGCTTTGCGGTGCTGCCTTATTTTTTTCATCATTTCCAAACCCTCCCCTTACTTCCCTTGAGCCTGAAGCCAAGCATGAACTTCTTCTGCCCGCCAGGCCGTTACTCGTTCGCTCAGTTTGACCGGCTTCGGAAACCGTCCATCCGCCACCATGCGCCACAGCGTGGCCGGGGAAATGGGAACCAGTCCTTGCGAGCCTGTCTTGCGGTTGGGCAGGATTTGCGACTGACGCAGAAAACCAGATTGCTGAATGTTGTTGGTCATGGGTTTTTCTCCGGACATAAAAAAACCCGCGTGAGGCGGGTTTGATTCGGACACAAAAAAGCCCGCTCAGGGCGGGCTTGGTTTGGGCACAAAAAAACCCGCTCTATGGCGGGCTTTCGGTGCTTTTTATCACTCCGTAGGTCTTTAGGTTAGACGCTCGCCGAGTATGGGAATATCCTAACGTCTCATGCTTTACAGATCAATACCTAGACAAATATTGCCAAGTCATTGCCTTGTTAAGCTTGGCGCTTTCCCTGGCCAATAGGAGTCACATTATAGTGCTCCCCTTTGTCCAGCGCATCAAGCAGGCCGGCCCAGCGAAGCAAGGCACCCTTACGCTCCTCAAAATATTGGTGTCGGTTATAGATGCCTTCTACCCCCCGGATTTTATGGTTGAGGCAGCGTTCGGCCACCACAGGGTCAACTCCAAGGGCTGCCAATTGGGTACGGGCCGTGCGGCGCAGGTCGTGAACGGTAAATGCTTCCATGCCGTCCAGATACGGGCGCAGTTTCGACAGAGTCACGGGGAGAGTGCTTTCCACGATATGGGGGATCATGCGATTTTGCATCTTGCGGGCGGGCAGAACCCAAGTACTACCACAGGACATCCGCTTCAGCTCGCCCAACCACTCCAGCGCCAGCGGGGGCAGGGGAATATCAATCGGTGTACCGGTCTTGGTTCGCTCGCCGGGCAAATACCAAACTCCGGCATCCAGATCGAATTCAGACCACGGGGCGGCACACAGCTCCATCTTCCGGCAGCACAGCAGCAGTAACAGCTTGACCGTCAGCTCATTCTGAACGCTGAACCCCTTGGCGGTCTTCATGGCTTTGAACAGGGTGGCGAGCTCATCCCGGCCTAACGCCCGGTCCCTGGCATCCTCCTTGCCCCCTGCGTCTGACAGGTCAAAGGCCGATGCCGGGTTGTATTCGGCCATGCCCCGCTTAATCGCGTAGTCGAACATGCGCCGAACCCACCGAAGGACGTCATTGGCAATGGTGGGAGCCCCTCGCTTCACGATGGCTTGCAGCATGTCATCCACATGGCGGGGCTTCACCTCCTCTACCTTGAGTTTGCCAAGATGGGGGCGAATGTCCTTGTCTATCCGGCTGCGAACAATGTTCGGGTGTTTCCAACGGCCAACGATTTGTCGGCTGAAATATTCCTCGGCCAGCATGGCGACCGTAACGGCGTTTTTCTCTGCGGCAATTTTGGCTAGAGCCTCTGCTTTGCGGTCCTGTTTCTCCGCCGCCACATCATGGCCCAGCGCCACCTTAGCAGATAGCCCCCTGGCTACCTCCCTCGCCTTGGCCAGTGACAGGTCCGTGTAGGTGCCAATCCACATTGAGCGGGACTTGCCGGCTAGCTTGTAGCGGAATTTCCACTTGGGGGTGGCGAAGTTTTTCCGATAGCAGAAGTACAGGCCATTCCCGTCAGATTTGCCTTCCGTTCTCACATCGGCCTTTATCCAGGCCCTTATCTGTACATCTGTCAGCTTGCCCATAGCGCCCTCTTGTTTGGCAGGGGTGTACCAAATCGAAGTGTGCCAAATAATCAAATGGTACACGTCTTGGTACACGCTAAATGCGAGCTTATGCCATATGCTGTGATACGTCCAGATACAAAAAACCCCGCTATAAGCGGGGCTTGCGTGTGTGGATGCGATTGAGTGAAATGGAATGAAACCTTACTCAATATTTTGGATCTGCTCGCGCATCTGCTCGATCAGTACCTTGAGCTCGACGGCCGAGGCGGTGATCTCGGTGCTGATCGATTTGGAGCCCAGGGTGTTAGACTCCCGGTTGAATTCCTGCATCATAAAGTCCAGCCGCCGGCCGCAGGCGCCGCCTTTCTTGAGGATCTTGCGGGTCTCAGTGATATGGGTATTGAGGCGGTCCAGTTCTTCGGCCACATCCACCTTCTGGGCCAGCAGCACCATTTCCTGCTCCAGGCGTTGGGGATCCAGCTCTATTTTGGCTTCTTCGAAGCGCTCCAGCAGCCGTTGCCGTTGCCAGTCCATGATGGCGGGCATCCGGGTTTTGACCTTGGCCACTTCCTGCTCAATGCCGGTCAGACGCTGTTCTATCAGCTGCTTGAGTTTGTCGCCTTCGCTGGCCCGGGCGGCGAGAAAATCATCGACGACCTTGTCCAGGCACGTCATTAGCTGCTGGCT
Source organism: Zobellella maritima (assembly GCF_003075035.1). Classification (GTDB taxonomy): domain Bacteria; phylum Pseudomonadota; class Gammaproteobacteria; order Enterobacterales; family Aeromonadaceae; genus Oceanimonas; species Oceanimonas maritima. The sequence continues at coordinate 227,126 of NZ_QCZE01000002.1, forward strand.
GAGGGCATCCATGTCCTGGGCCTGGGCTTCCATCACTCCGGGCCAGCGCAGGATATCGAGCGGATTCATGCTGCCGTGGCCGGCTTTTTCCATTACCCAGGTGGCACCTTCAATCAGCTGCTCGGCGAGGGCTTTGTTCATCTGTAGCTGGCCCTGGTTGGCCAGGTTGGATTCAAAACGCAGGCCGCACTCTACCTTGCCCCGTTGCAGGCGGGCACGCAGTTTTTCCCGTACCAACGGCTCCAGGCTGCGGAACTGTTCGGGCAGCCGGGTATAGGTTTCCAGATAGCGCTGGTTGACCGAGCGGATTTCCCATACGGCTGTACCCCAGTCTTGTTTGAATTCCTGCCGGGCATAGGCGGTCATGCTGTGGATCATGTGGTTCTCGTGTGTTGTGTTGCTCTTGTATAGGGTCAGTTTGACACAGGCCATCTGCATGCGCCAATGCTTGCCGGCTGCAATGGCGCGCCGCATTCCCTATAATAGACCGCGAAATTTCTTAAAGGATGCAACAAGCGGCCTCGTGTCGGAAAAACTGCTTCCTTTGAATCCCAAACGACTGGAGTACCCCTATGCGCGCAAGCGGACGAGCGGCCGACGAGATCAGGCCGGTAACCATTACCCCCAATTACACCCGTCATGCCGAAGGGGCTGTGCTGGTGGAGTTCGGCCATACCAAGGTGCTCTGTACCGCGACTGTAGAAACCGGGGTGCCCCGCTTTCTGAAAGGCAAGGGCCAGGGCTGGGTGACGGCAGAATACGGCATGTTGCCCCGTTCGACCCACAGCCGCATGCACCGCGAGGCGGCCAAGGGCAAGCAGGGCGGCCGCACCATGGAAATTCAGCGGCTGATCGCCCGCTCGCTGCGGGCGTCGGTCGATCTTAAGGCCCTGGGTGAACATACCATTACCGTCGACTGCGACGTGATCCAGGCCGATGGCGGCACCCGCACTGCGTCTATCACCGGTGCCTGTGTGGCAATGGCCCATGCGCTGAACTGGATGCAGGAAAAAGGCATGATCGCCGCCAGCCCGCTCAAGACGCTGGTGGCCGCGATTTCCGTGGGCATTGTCGACGGCCAGGCAGTGTCGGATCTGGAATATGTGGAAGACGCGGCCGCCGAAACCGATATGAACGTGGTGATGACCGCCGAAGGCCGGATGATCGAGGTGCAGGGCACCGCCGAAGGCGAGCCCTTCAGCCACGAGCAGCTGTTGGAAATGCTGACCCTGGCCCGTAAGGGGATTGACGAGCTGGTGGAACACCAGCGTCAGGCGATTGAAGGCTAAATTATCGGCCTACGTAGTCAAGATATCAGGCAGAGGCCAGATGCCGGTAAGCAGACCCTCCGTGTCAGGGATGGCACGGTGGAGCCCCCAGGGAGGCTTTACGGCGTGTATGTGTCCGGAGCTGGCCTCTGTGAGCAAGCAATATTGCGGAGATAAAAATGAAAGCCTACCAGCGTGAGTTTATCGAATTTGCCATGGCCAAAGAGGTGCTGAAATTTGGTGAGTTCACCCTCAAATCCGGGCGAAAGAGCCCCTATTTCTTCAATGCCGGCCTGTTCAACAGCGGCCGGGATCTGGCGCGCCTGGGCCGCTTCTATGCCGCCGCTTTGGTCGATGCGGGCATCCGGTACGATGTACTGTTCGGCCCGGCCTACAAGGGCATTCCCATTGCCAGCGCCACTGCGGTGCAGCTGGCGGAAGTGCATGATCAGGACGTACCTTATTGCTTCAACCGCAAGGAGGCCAAGGATCATGGCGAGGGCGGCAACTTGGTGGGCAGTCCGCTTGCCGGCCGCATCATGCTGGTGGACGATGTGATCACCGCCGGCACCGCCATTCGCGAGTCGATGGACATCATCCAGGCCAACGGCGCCGAGCTTGCCGGTGTGCTGATTGCTCTGGATCGTCAGGAAAAGGGCAAGGGCGAGCTGTCGGCCATTCAGGAAGTGGAACGGGACTATCATGCCCAGGTGATCGCCATCATTACCCTGGCCGATCTGATCGACTATCTGAGTGAACAGCCGGCCATGGCCGAACACTTGGAGCGGGTGCGCGGTTACCGAGAGCAGTACGGTATTTAAATAAAAAGCCGCTGAAAAGCGGCTTTTTTGCGGGCAAGTGCAGCGATTAGGCCTTGTCCTGGCGGAACAGGTGCACATCCATCTGCGGGAAGGGAATGCCGATGCCGTTGGCATCCAGTTCGTTCTTGATCTTTTCCAGCAGGTCGAACTTCAGGTTCCAGTAGTCTTCGGCGTTCACCCAGGGGCGTACCACGAAGTCCACCGAGGAAGCGCCCAAGTTGCTGACCGCAATGCGGCACTCGGGCTCCTTGAGAATGCGGGGCTCTTCGTTGATGATGCGGGTCAACACGTCCTTGGTCAGTTTCAGATCGGCACTATAAGAGACCCCAATCACCAGATCGAGACGGCGGGTTTTTTCCTTGGAATAGTTGACTATGTTGTCGTTGAGGATCTTGGAGTTGGGCACCACTATCATGCGGTTGTCCGGGGTCATCAGCACTGTGGTGAAGATCTGCACCGAGTGCACGGTACCGGCGGTGCCGCCCGCTTCCACATAGTCACCGGCCTTGAAGAACCGAAAGCCGATCAGCAGCACTCCGGCGGCGAAGTTGGACAGGGAGCCTTGCAGCGCCAGGCCCACGGCCAGACCGGCGGCACCCACAATGGCCACGAAGGAGGCGGTCTGTACCCCGACCCGGCTGAGGGCGGCGATGATCACGAAGGCCAGCAAGCCGTACTTCAGCAGGCTGGTGACAAAGTCGGAGATGGTGTTGTCTATCTTGCGCGCCTTCATCACCCGGTTCATGCCGCCGGTGAGCATGCCCACCGCCATAAACCCGATCATCAGGGTGAGGATGGCGGCGGTCAGATTGACCGCATACTCGATGATCAGTCCCTGATTGTTGACGATCCAGCTCTGGGCGTCGTTCAGGAAATCGGCGTTCAGCAGATCTGTTTCCATGGAATGGGAACCTCTTTGTTGTGGGATGTCTTGGTCCTCGGGGCGCTACGCCAGAGCCAGCTGCCGGTGCAACAACGACCAGTGGCTATCAAAATGCTGGCTGGGTTTGAGTCGGAACTGGCTGCGCACATACTGGTTGATACGGCCTTCCACATAGGCCAGCAGCAGGTTGGCCAGTGCGCTTTCATCTTCGGCCAGCCCTTCGCCTTCACGCAGCCGGCGCTCCCGCATCACCTGTTTGAGCTGGGTTTCCAGCCGGTCAAACAGCTGGTTGATGCGCACCAGCAGGCGCTCGTGTTCGCCCTGCAAGGCGTCGCCGTTGAGCAAGCGGGTGATGCCCGGATTGCGCTCGGCAAAGCCGAGCAGCAGCTGGATGATATAGCGCAGGCGCAGCGAGCAGTCCTTTTCTTCCTGGAGGATCAGATTGACCCGCGAAAACAGCGTTTCTTCAATAAAATCAATCAGTCCCTCAAACATCTTGGCCTTGCTGGGGAAATGGCGATAGAGCGCCGCTTCCGATACGCCGACGGCGCCGGCCAGTTTGGCGGTGGTGATGCGCTGTCCCGGGCTGGTCTCCAGCATATGGGCCAGGGCCTGCAGGATCTGCTCACGACGATTTTTTTTATTCTGGGTATTGGCCATGGTCGCACTCGATTGTTCAGTGGCGGCCGGATGATCCGAAGCCGCCTTCTCCTCGTTCGCTGGCGTCAAATTCATCCACCAGGGTGAATTGGGCCTGAACCACGGGCAAAATCACCAGCTGGGCAATCCGCTCGCCCGGCTGTATGGTGAAGCTGTCCTGTCCTCGGTTCCAACAGGATACCATTAACTGACCCTGGTAGTCCGAGTCAATCAGCCCCACCAAATTACCCAACACGATGCCGTGTTTGTGACCCAGGCCGGAGCGGGGCAGTATGGTGGCGCACAGCCCCGGATCCTTGATATGCATGGCCAGGCCGGTGGGCAGCAATTGGGTTTCACCCGGTGCCAGGCTCAGGGGCGCGTCCAGGCAGGCGCGTAGATCCAGGCCGGCCGAGCCGGGGGTAGCGTAGGCGGGCAGGGGAAAGTCGGTGCCGACACGGGGGTCGAGGATCTTCAGCTCAATGGGTTTCATGATATTTGTCTGCAATTAAAGTGATAAGGCTTCTGGCCAGCTCGGTTTTGCCGGCCAGTGGTAAGTCGCTCTGCCCCTCGGGCCAGAATACGGTCAGGGCATTGTCATCGGCATTAAAGCCTTGTCCCGCCTTGGCGACGTCGTTGGCGGCGATCATATCCAGCCTTTTGCGGCTGAGTTTGTCGCGGGCGTATTTTTCCACATCCCGGGTTTCCGCCGCAAACCCGACGGTAAAGGGTTTGTTCGGCAAGGCGGCGACATCGGCGACGATATCCGAGTTTTTGGTCAGTTCGATGACCATGGTATCGCTGCTTTTCTTGATTTTCTGGCTCGCGACCTGCCTGGGCCGGTAATCGGCCACGGCGGCACAGGCGATAAAAATCTGTTGCCTGTCGATGTCGGCCATCACGGCAGCGTGCATCTGGGCGGCGCTCTCCACATCGACTCGTGTCACTCCCTCCGGGGTGGTCAGTGATACCGGCCCGCTGACCAGAGTGACCTCGGCGCCCAGTTCGGCGGCGGCGCGGGCCAGGGCAAAGCCCATCTTGCCCGAGCTGTGGTTGGAGATAAAACGCACTGGATCCAGGGGCTCCCGGGTGGGGCCGGCGGTGAGCATCAGCCTGATACCGGCCAACGGCTGCTCTTTCGGCGCAAAATGCTGCTCGGCCAGGGCAACCAGCTCCAGGGGCTCCAGCATGCGTCCCGGACCCATATCGCCGCAGGCCTGGCTGCCTTGGGCCGGGCCCCAAATCAGGGTGCCGCGGCTGGCCAGGGTCGCCAGGTTGGCTTGGGTGGCCGGGTGGCGATACATCTGTTGGTTCATCGCCGGCGCGATCGCCTGTGGGGCCGGGGTCGCCAGGCAGAGGGTGGTGAGCAGGTCATCGGCCAGCCCCGCACTCAGGCGCGCCAGGGTATTGGCACTGGCCGGGGCGATCAGCACCAGATCGGCCCACTTGGCCAGTTCGATATGGCCCATGCCGGCCTCGGCGGCCGGATCCAGCAGGGCATCCGATACCGGTTCGCCCGACACGGCCTGCAGGGTCAGGGGAGTAATGAAGGCCTTGGCCGACTCGGTCATTACCACCCTCACCAGGGCGCCCCGCTCCTTCAGGCGGCGCACCAGATCCGCGCTCTTGTAGGCGGCTATGCCGCCGCTTAGTCCAATCAGAATGCGTTTGCCTGCTAACGACATCTTCTTTTCCCCCTTGCTGAATGGCGCCAAAGATATCACAAACCGGGGAGGGAGGTCAGTTCACTTACCCGGGTATTGCTGTCGTTCGGGAGGGCATTCGGCGGCGGATCGGCTAGTCTTGATCGGACGGCATTGGAGAGAAAACATGAGCATAAAGGACTGGCCCGAGGGGGAGCAGCCGCGGGAAAAACTGCTCAGTCGCGGACCGGGCAGCCTGTCGGACGCCGAACTGCTGGCGATTTTCCTGCGTACCGGCGCCAAGGGCATGGATGCGGTGACCCTGGCTCGGACTCTGCTGGTGGAGTTCGGTTCGCTGCGTCAGTTGTTGCAGGCGGATCAGCGGCGGTTTTGTCAGGGGCCCGGGCTGGGGCCGGCCAAATTTGTGCAGCTGCAGGCCAGCCTGGAGCTGATGCGCCGCTTCCTGGATGAGAAGCTGGTCCGGGCCCATGTACTTACCAGCCCGCAGCTGACCCGGCAGTATCTGCAGGTACTGCTCAGGGATCAGCCCCGGGAAGTCTTTGCCCTGCTGTTGCTGGATAACCAGCACAGGGTGATCAAGTATCACGAATTGTTTTACGGCACCCTGGATGCCGCCGCCGTCTATCCGCGGGAAATCGTTGCTTTAGCGCTCAAACTGGGTGCCGCGGCGGTGATTTTGGTGCATAATCATCCATCCGGAGTGGCCGAGCCCAGCCGGGCGGATCGCATGATCACCGAACGTATTCAGTCCGCTCTGGGGCTACTGGATATCCGGGTGTTGGATCATCTGGTGGTTGGTGATGGTGAAACCGTATCTTTTGCCGAGCGCGGCTGGCTTTAAGTGCCGGGCGCTTGGCTTTTTGTTGATCTCGAGCTCAGTATGCTGTATAAATTGCCGCCTTATTTTGCCCCGATAGACGGCCAACGGGGTGATTAATTGCTCGAGCAAAAGTAAGTTTTGGAGAAGACTGACATGTCTAAAGTATGCCAAGTAACTGGTAAGCGGCCAGCTGTTGGTAACAACCGCTCTCACGCGAACAACGCCACCAAGCGTCGCTTCCTGCCCAACCTGCAAACTCACCGTTTCTGGGTTGAAAGCGAAAAGCGTTTTGTAAAACTGCGCATCACCACCAAGGGTATGCGTATTATCGACAAAAAAGGTATCGACAGTGTCCTGGCTGACCTGCGTGCCCGTGGCGAAAAGGTCTAAGGAGATAACCCATGGCTAAAGGTATTCGCGAGAAGATCCGCCTGAACTCCAGCGCTGGTACTGGTCACTTCTACACCACTACCAAGAACAAGCGCAACATGCCCGAAAAAATGGAGATCAAAAAGTTTGATCCCGTGGTTCGTCAGCATGTGATCTACAAAGAAGGCAAAATCAAGTAAGATTTTGCGTTCTCAAAAAACCCGGCCCAGGCCGGGTTTTTTTATGGACGTTACGCTGGGGTATACTGCTGCCAGACAGATGGGGGAGTAACAGATGCCGGAATTGCCAGAAGTGGAAGTCAGTCGCCAGGGGATTACCCCCTTTGTGCTGGGGGAATCGGTGATGCGGGTGGTGGTGCGCAATGCCGGGCTGCGCTGGCCGGTGCCGGCGGAGATCCAGGAGCTGGTAGGGCTGACCATCACTGCCGTACGCCGGCGGGCCAAATACCTCTTGCTGGACACCGACTGGGGCACGGCCATCCTGCATCTGGGCATGTCCGGCAGCCTGCGAGTGCTGCCCCATGGCACGCCGGCGGGCAAGCATGACCATGTGGATATTGAACTGGCCAACGGCAAGCTGCTGCGGCTTAATGATCCCCGGCGCTTCGGTGCCCTGCTGTGGACCCGGGAGCCGGTCGAACAGCACCCCTTGCTGGTAAAGCAGGGGCCGGAGCCTTTGACCGACGATTTCAGCGGTGACTGGCTCTATCGGCACAGCCGGAGTCGGACGGTGGCTGTGAAACAGTTCATCATGGATAACCATGTGGTGGTGGGGGTTGGCAACATCTACGCCAATGAGTCGCTGTTTTCCGCTGGTATCCATCCCCAGCGAGAAGCGGGCCGGATCGGCCTGACACGCTACCGGAAGCTGGCGGAGGAGATCAAGATTGTGCTGGCCCGGGCCATTGCCCAGGGCGGCACCACGTTGCGCGATTTTACCGGTAGCGATGGCAAGCCCGGCTATTTTGTCCAGGAGTTGCAAGTCTATGGCCGCCGTGAGCAGCCCTGTGTCGGCTGTGGCATGTCCTTGCGTGAGATCCGCATGAATGGCCGCAGCACGGTATTCTGCCCGCGCTGCCAGCGCTGATCCCGGGTTGAATTGGCCGGTGATGGCGGCTCAGGTTATGCAAGGCGTTTTTGGCTGGCCAACATCGACAAGGGGGCCCGCCTGCTGTTTCGGAGGCACCTCAGGGCGCTAATTTTTTGGCGATGGCCTCGGCCACGGCAGTGGGCACAAACTGGCTGATATCGCCGCCGTGCAAGGCCACTTCCTTGACCAGCGTCGAGGAGATAAAGGAGTTTTCCTCCGCCGGGGTGAGAAACACGCTTTCAAGCGTTGGCATCAGCCGGCGGTTCATGTTGGCCAGCTGGAACTCATATTCAAAGTCGGAGACGGCGCGCAGGCCGCGGATCAGCACATTGGCCTGGTGACTCTTGGCAAAGTCGACCAGCAAGCCGGAAAAGCCGACGACGGTGACGTTACCCAACGATGTGGTAACCTCCTTGACCAGATTGACCCGCTCCTCCAATTCGAACAGCGGGCGCTTGCTGGGGCTGAAGGCCACCCCGACAACCACCTCATCGAACAGCAGCGAAGCTCGCTCGATCAAATCCAGATGGCCATTGGTAATGGGATCGAAGGTACCCGGATAGATCACCCTTATGGTCATAACCTGTGTCCTTAGTCAAAGTGCGAAGAGGGATTATAAGAGTTTGGCTTGAGAATAGCAGAGCCTTTGGCAAGAATACCCAATCGGTAACAGAGCGAGACAGAGAATGAAGCGAGTGCTGGTGATACGCAACGATAAAATTGGTGATTTTATGTTGGCCTGGCCGGCGTTTGCCTTGCTGAAAGGCTCGCTGGATTGTGAGCTGACCGCCCTGGTGCCGGCCTATACCCAGGCCTTGGCCGAGCTGTGTCCTGCCATCGACAGGGTGATACTGGATCCCGGTAAAGACGCGGAGCCGGCGTTTCAGACAGACTTGCTAAATCAGCTCAAATCCCGGCGCTTTGATGTGGTTATCTGCCTGTTTTCCAATTTCCGCAACGGCAAACTGGTCTGGCAGGCCGGGATTCCCGAGCGCTGGGCGCCGGCGACCAAGCTGGCTCAGCTGTTCTATAACCACAGGGTCAGGCAACGGCGTTCCCGGTCGGAGAAGCCGGAATATGAGTACAACCTGGATCTGGTCCGGGCCTATTTGCAGGCCGGCCGGATAGCGCCACTTGAACCGCGCTCTCCTTATTTATCTTTTAATGCCGAGGAGCAGGCGGCCTTCCGGAGCAAACAGGCGCAATCCCTGGGGATTTCGGCCGAGCGGCCCTGGCTGTTGGTACATGCGGGCAGCGGCGGCTCGGCCAACAACCTGTCGGTGCAGCAATATGCCGAGCTGCTTGGACAGCTGGGCCGTGATTTCCCCGAGGCTCAGCCCATATTAACCGCAGGCCCGGGCGAACAGGCGTTGGCGGAGCAGGTTGCGGCACAGGTGAAGGCACCGATCCCGGTTGCCCATGGTCTGGCGTTGCCGGATTTCTGCCGGCTGCTGGCCTGTGGCCAGCTGTTTGTGGCCGGCAGCACGGGCCCCTTGCACATTGCTGCCGCCTTGGATGTCCCGACCGTGGGTTTCTTCCCGCTGCGCCGTTCGGCCACGCCGTTGCGCTGGCGACCGCTCAACAGTGAGGGGCGCCACCTGGCCTTTCATCCTCCGGCGAACAGTGAGCTGGAAGATATGGGCCAGATTGATATGGCCGAAGTGGCCGGCAAGGTCAGGGGTTGGGCCGCTCCGTATTTGTCTTGATCCAGAGGTCGGCGTATTTCACGAAGGTGGAGTGAGCCGACAGCAGGCACAGCAGCAGACCCTGCTTGCCATCCAGGAAGCCGGCCTTGAGCACATACATCTTCAGGAAGCAGCCGATCCCGTGCAGCAGACCCTGGCTCAGCGAACCTCGTTTGCCGCGTTCGGCCCGCTGGCGTGACCAGGCGGCGGCATAGCCGGCGGACTTCACCAAGTAGTGTTCCAGATCCCGGTAGGTATAGTGCAGCAGATCCCCCTTGAGCCGGGCGGTTTTGATGCCGGCTCCCAGTTCGACCTTTTCATGTACCAGGGCGTCGTTGTACCCGGTCAGCGCCTTGGGGTAGAGACGCAGCACCCGGTCCGGGTACCAGCCACAATGGCGGATAAAGCGCCCGAATACCCAGGACAGGCGAGCGGCGGCATAGACGGTATTCGTGGTCGGCCGGGCCAATACGGCCTCTATGCTGGTCCTGAGTTCGGGGGTGACCCGCTCGTCCGCATCTACCCACAGCACCCAGTCTGACTGCACATGGCTCTGGGCCAGCTGCCGCTGGCGGCCGAAACCGGGCCAGTCGTCGTTGACAAAGAAGCGGGCACCGGCGGTTTCGGCAACCTGCCGGGTCCCGTCGGTGCTGCCCGAGTCGAGCACCACTATTTCATCCACCCAGTCTAGGGTAGCCAGGCAGTCGGCCAGGTTTTCTGCCTCGTTTTTGACGATCAGGACAGCGGCAAGGGTCGGGCGGGCGCTCATGATGGCTCCTTGTGAATGGCAAGTGCTTGGGTGACCTGGTCAAAGCGGGCGATGACCATCTCGGGGCTGATAAGCTGCATGGCGTCGGGATTTTTCACCCGGGTACGCCAGGGCAGTTGGGCGGCGGTTTTGCCTGTTTCTGACAACAAGGCCTGGTCATAGGCGCTCACCACATATGAGCGGCACAGGTAGGGGCCGGTGCGTTGGGGATTATGGTGGGCATAGAGGCCAATCACAGGGGTGCCGACCATGGTAGCCATATGGGCGGGTCCGGTATCCGGGGCCACCACCAGGCTGGCTTGGCTGATCAGCGCCAGTAGCTGGGGCAGGCTGGTCCTGCCCACCAGGTTTTCGTCGATATGGCTGGTCAGGGTACATATCCTGGCGGCAAGCTCAATTTCCGTCGGTGCCGGACTGCCGATCAGCATCACCCTCATGCCCTGGCGATGGGCGTGTTCGGCAAGCGCGGCATAGCCTTCGCTGGTCCAGTTTTTGTAGGCCTTGCTGGATGCGGGACAGATCAGCAGCAGTGGCTGTTCCGCGTGATAGTGTCGGGCCCAGTCGATGGCCTCCGGCTGGAGCGGAAACTGCCAGCAGGGCTGGAGATCGGTTACTCCCAGGGCCTTGCCAAAACCCATAAAGCCGTCCACCACATGCTCGCCCAGGCTGGTAACCTTATGGTTGGTAAACAGCCACTGTCCGTCCTTGGCCCTGTCTTTGGGCAAGCCCAGCCGGTGTCGGGCCCGGATGCCTAAGCTGAGCAGACTGGCACGCATGGCGGCCTGCATATGCAGTAGGGCATCGAATTGCCGCCCGCGCAGCTGCTGCCAGATCTCGACATAACCCCGCCAGCCGGCCTGCTTATCGAAGACGATAACCTCAATATCCGGCAGCTGTTGTAATAGTTGCGCTTCTAGCTTGCCGGTAATCCAGGTAATACGGGCATGGGGCCATTGTCGCTGGATCGCCTGCACCAGGGCCACCGCATGGCAACAATCACCAAGGGCGGACAAGCGTAGCAGGCAGATGGAGTGAGGAGGCTGGGAAAATAGCGCCATATGTTAGATCTCTTAATACTGAGTCCGGCATTATGCAAAGGCTGGCGAGCCATGTAAAATTTGCTTTTTTACGGGGGATGGCGATGGAAAGGTTAGTTCACGGTTCTGAGATTATCTGGTACGACCCGGAATGTTTCGACGATTTCGAACGGGATTATTTTGAAATTGATTATTGGCGGGAACGCGACGCCATTCGCGGCAAGGCGGTGGGGCGCAATACCACCTGGTTTGTAGATGATGGGGTCGGGCACAAGGTACTGCGCCATTACTATCGTGGCGGCCTGATTGGTCGGGTAATGGAAGATACTTTCCTGCATGTGGCCGAGTCCAAAAGCCGGGCCATGGCCGAGTTCACCGTGTTGGCCAAGCTGTATCGCCGAGGGCTGCCGGTGCCCAGGCCCTGCGCGGCACGGATGATGCGTTCCAATCTGGTATATCGTGCCGACATCATCCTTGAGCGTGTAAGCAATGCTCGCGATCTTGTGGCTATTTTGAAAGAGCAGCCACTGAAGGCCACGCAGTGGCGGAACATCGGCAAGATGATCCGCCAGTTTCACCTGGCCGGTCTCTACCATGCGGACTTGAACAGCCATAATGTGTTGCTCGATGACCAGGGCAAGGGGTGGTTGATCGATTTCGACAAGTGTCACTTCCGACAGCCCGGTAGCTGGGCCCGGGAAAATATGGAGCGCCTGCTGCGCTCATTCCGCAAGGAAGTCAGCCTGCATCCCGGTTTCCAATGGGATGAGGCCGATTGGCAGATCCTGATGGATGGCTACAAAGCCAGCTGAGTCTTGATTACCGTCAGGGTTCTGTTCAGGGCGCCCTGGTTGGCCTTGACCACGGCGAGGGCCTGCTGGCCCATGAGCCGAGTCTGGTCTGGCTCATCCAGTAGCCGGCTCAGCTGCCGGGCCAGGGCATCGGCATCGGCAACCACACGGGCTCCACCGGCCTCGATCAGCTGGCGGCTGATATCGCTGAAGTTGAAGGTGGAGGAACCGGTGAGTACCGGCTTAGCCAGGGCGGCCGGTTCCAGCAGGTTGTGTCCGCCCCGAGCAATCAGGCTGCCGCCGACAAAGGCGATATCGGCCGCTGCCAGCATCAGGGGCAGCTCACCCATGGTATCGCCCAGATAGACCTGGGCCTCTGCGGTGGCGACCTGTTCGGTACGCCGGGCGAGGGCAAAGCCCTGCTGCCGCACCAGTCCGGCAACCTGATCGAAACGCTGGGGGTGACGGGGAACCAGGATCAGCAGCGATTCGGGATATTGGCGCAGAAGTTGTCGATGGGCGGCCAGCAGTTGTTCATCTTCACCCTCGTGGGTGGAGGCAGCTATCCACACTGGCCGGGATGCACCCAGGTGTTCACGCAGGGCCTTGCCCTGCAGGTGAACTTTTTCGTCATAACCGATATCGAATTTGACCGAACCGGTGACCGTCAGCTTGTCTGTGGAGATCCCCAGGGTGGCGAAGCGACGGGCATCGTCCGGGTGTTGACAGGCAATGTGCTGCAAGTGGGGTGATAACTGGTTGAATACCCCCTGGAAACGCCGGTATCTTTGACAGGAGCGGGCAGAGAGGCGGGCATTGAGCAGGAGCACCGGCACCGCCCGTCTGCCGCAGGCCGCCAGCCAGTTGGGCCAGAGTTCGGTTTCCATGACCAGCAGGGCAGAGGGGCGGACGCGGCTCAGGAACAGGGCCACAGACCAGGGAAAGTCGAGCGGCGCATATCTGTGTTCGACCAGATCGCCCAGTTTGGCCGCCTGATCGGCGCCGGTTCGGGTCGTGGTGGTCACCACTATCGGCAAGGTCGGATATTCGGCCTTCAGTGCCTTGAGCAGGGGGGTAGCGGCCACTACTTCGCCCACGCTCACCGCATGGAGCCAGAGCGGTGCCTGCTGGCCGGAGGCCGGCACCAGCCCCAGGTGTTCTGCCCAGCGCTGTCCGAAACCGGGTTTGCCCCGTTTGGGCCAGTAGAGCAGGGCCAGCAGCAGCGGGCTGAACAGGTGGATCAGCAGGTTGTAAACTAGGCGATATATCATAACGACACGGGTCAGGGACGAAGGCCCAAGTATCCTAAAAAGTACAAGTCATGCACAAGGTTAACAAACGCGATGAAAAAATTCCTGGTGGTACAGACCAAAGAAATCGGTGACGTCCTGGTGTCTACCGCCTTATGCAACAACCTGAAGCAGGCATATCCGCAGGCGCGGGTCGATTACCTGGTGATGGATTATTGTGCCGGCATGGCGGAGGGAAATCCGTACATAGATAATCTGATCACCCTGGATAAAAAAAAGAAGGATGATTGGCGTTATCTCTGGCAGCTGATGAAGGGTATTCGCCAAACGGCCTATGATGCGGTGATCAACAGTCAGGGACAGATTATCGGCCTGCTAACCTGCCTGTTTAGTGGCGCTAGGACACGTATCGGTTTCGACTCTTTGCCCTGGCGGCTGGGGCATAATCGGATCGTGCATTTTGGCAAGGATACCGATCACCAAGGCAATGCCTATATGGTGGATGACAGGTTTTCGCTGTTGGCCCCCCTGCAGCTTCCGAAAGAAGACAGGAACTATTATCTTTGGTTGTCGGAGCATGAAAAGCAGCTGGGCCGAGAGAAACTGAAGGCTGCGGGTATCGACGGCGAACGGCCATTTATCACCTTTGGTGTTAATTCCAAGGGGGCCTACAAGTGCTGGCCGGTCGACTATTTTGCAGAGCTGGCCGAGATGATGATTGATAACTATCAGGCACAAATCCTGGTCTATTGTGGCCCGGGTGAGGAAACGCATAATCGCCAGCTGAGAAAGCGATTGCCCGACGCAAAAAAAGCGTATGTGTTCGATAGCATAGCAACAGGATCCATCAGGGAGCTGGCAGGGCTGATAGTCCATAGTCACTATTTTATCGGCAATGATACGGGGCCCAGGCATATAGCGCAGGCGTTGGAGGTGCCAACCCTGTCCATTACCGCGCCGTTCGGCGACAAGCGGATAGCCAATCCTGACGATCATCATAAATTCAGGACAATAGATATTCCCGGCGCCCTGGGACTTACCGTGGAACAGTGGGATAACATGCGCAGGGGCGTTCAGCGAGGCTCACCGGAAGAGCAGGATGTCTTTAGAAAGCTGACCCCCAAGCTGGTTTGGGAAAGTACTGTCAAGCAAATCGATGAGCTTGGATTATTGAAGCCATAAATGATGATTAAAATAGTCGCCAGCTTTACCCGCTGGCAACTATCTTAGCCGTTAACTTGATGATTAAAAGCCTCACCATTTGAATTCATCCGTTTTGCCGAGCCTGCAATAAGGCAGCATGGTGTTCCTGAGTTGAACACTCAGGACGATATCGTGCCGATAGCCTTGATAATGGTCTGTGGCGGCAGTTCTTTCAAACATTTCAGGTGGCCCAACGGGCATTCCCGTTTAAAGCAGGGTCGACACTCGATGTCGGTATGGACCACAGCGACCTTTTTCGCAAGCGGGGGTGTGTATTGGGGGGATGTCGAGCCATATACACCGACCAGTGGCCGTTGCAGGGCGGCGGCGATATGCATCAGGCCAGAGTCGTTCGAGACAACGACCGAGGCCAGGGCCATCAGGTCGATGGCCTGATGCAGGGAAGTCTTTCCGGCCAGCAGATGACAGTGCGCCCGCATGGCGTCGGGTAAATGAGCTTTGATCGCTTCGGCGACGAGCACATCCTTGGCCGAACCGAAAATCCATACCTGATGTCCCTCGCTGATTTGTTGCCTGGCAACCTCGGCATAGTGCTGCTCCGGCCAGCGTTTAGAAGGACCGAACTCGGCCCCCGGGCAGAGAGCCAATATGGGCCTGTCGGTGTTCAGCTGCAGGCTGTGCAGCGCCTGCTGTTGATTCTGAAGATCAACGGCGAGCGCCGGCCAGGGTAGCGCCGGTAAACAGTGATGGTCTTTCATCTCCGACTTGGGATAGGCCAGAGCCGCGTAGCGCTCGACCATCAGCGGGAAGTCGACCTTGTTGCTGCGCAGATCGGTGAGCAGGCCGTAGCGGGATTCACCTTTCCAGCCTGTTCGCTTCCTGATGCCGGCGAACAAGGGGATCAGCGCCGATTTCATCGAGTTGGGCTGCACTATCGCCCAGTCATAGCCCTCGGCGGCCAGTTTTCGCCCCAGCCGGAAGCGTTCGGTCAGCTTAAAGTCGCCATGACCCAGCGGCATGACAATGGCCTTGTCTACTTCCGGCATCCGCTCCAGCAGGGCGCAACACCAGGCCGGGGCCATCACATGCAGTTCAGCATGCGGATGTTGCTGCTTCAGGGTGATGTACAGGCTCTGGGACATCACCATATCGCCGACCCAGGAGGGGCCTATAATCAGGATTTTGTTTGCCATAGAGAATGTTACCTTATTTAGTTGACCTTATTATACACTCTCGCAAAACTCGGATGCAGCCTTTCCTTAATTTAGTCCTATTTTGAAGAGTATTTCATCAATAAATCCATCTGTACTGTATCTAGACAAAACAGTAGGGTTAGGCTCTTGGTAAGGCGATGTGAAAAAATCGAGAGGTATTTTTTTGATATCTTGATCGGTGTTTAAAACGAAAATGTTTTGCTCATTGTAGAAATCATACTCTTTAATATGTTTGTTATTCGTTATCAGTTTGCACTTTGCGAAGAGGCACTCCAAGCTGCGTATTGTCAACCCTGCTTGTTTTTCTAAGTTTAGTTCCAGAATTACTCTTGCTCTTTCTGAAAGACTTAGATTGTATTGATAGCTGATTTTTCTATTAGTTATAATGGGATGGGAAAATGACTTGTCGATTTTCTTTTTATTTACATACAGTCTGATGTCAGAGTTAATGCCTAATTTTCTACAGTGGTCATATAGTGATACCAGGGTGGTATATCTTTCTTTATTTTTGAACTGCCCCAGATAGTAAAGATCAATGTTTTTACCCACCTTTGCTTCACTAGAGGCTTGCTCGACATAGAAGCTGGGTCTGAATATTAAACCATGCTTTTCACAATCAACAGGGTCAAAGCTGAAGACATGGTCGTATTCCGATATGGTTGTTCTTATGTTAGTAGTTTCATACATGTCCCACATAAATAGTACAGTTTTTATGTTCGGGTATTTTTCCTTCAGGAGTGCGATGAACTCCTTTGAATGAAATTGATTTATTGAGATGAAAAGCTCAAGTGAGCTCGAAGGTATTTTTGTTAATAATTTTACCTCGTGCTTTCTCAGGAGTGAGTTGTAATGATTGTTTATTAAATTAGAGTTCCGGTTAAGTTCTCTAATAATACTAAAATACAAGCCTCGTTGGTTTTTTAATGGATAGGAGCCGTCAATATAGAAAACGTTTTCAAATTTTTTCTGTAGTGCACGTTGTAAACTATAACGCTCAGAACTTTCCTTTGTGCCATCAAGGCCATCTACTGAAAATAATGCATTCATTTCACATGACCACTATATCATTCATTATTATTTTTGAAATTCTATCTGCTAACTCTATTTCATTACAAGTGTTTAGATCACAAGGCATGATAATGCTTTCTTTTCTATCTGACATAGGGGGCCAGTATTTTGCATTGTGTTCATCACGATAAACGGCGACTGTTGGTATGTTAAAGGCACTTGCAATGTGCACTAGTGCAGTGTCTGGAGAAATAACTAAGCTAGCGTCTTTTAATATGGCAATACTATCATGGATTGTATTTATATCTTCATAAATAAATATGCGGTTTGTATTCCCATAAACTCGTTTATACTCTTCTTTTTTATCAGCAGGACAGACTATGACAAAATCAATATCCATCAAATCTAGCCTGTTTTTTATCTCTTTGACAATACCAGCAGGAAAGCATCTTTTTTTATCAAAAGCATCTAGGTTTACAGCAATATATTTTGATAAACCAAAGCGGTTTATAAACATATCTTTCTTGGCGACGGCATCGCTTTTGGTAATAACAGTTGGTCTGTCTTTTGCCGGCAACCCATGTTTTTCTAACTCTTTCTTATACCTGTAAAAAAGGGAACCATCGTTAATGACACCAAGTTCCGGTTGATGCATCATAAATCTTTTTTTCTCAACGACAATATTACACTTTGCCCTTAGTATGCCCATGAATATGTTGGGGGGGATTTTGTTTCCTGCAGTTGGAGAGAAAAGCAGGTCTATTTTACCATGCTTTTTTTTTATTTTTAACGCGGTTTTTGTAATGGAAAATAACGCATTAGAATTTTTTAACGTATAGCATGTAAGATCTGAGTCAGATTGAAATATAGAATAGCTATAGTTGGAGCAAACAACTATTATTTTAGCATTACTATAATGATTCTTGATGGCATTTATTGCGATAGAGCAAGCAATGGCGTCACCAATTCTGTCAATGCTATAGATCACTGCTGTGACAGATTGATTATTATTGATTTTTCCAGGCACTTGATAATCGAAAAACTTAGGTATTATTTTTCTTAGTAACTTTTTCATAATTTTCACATCACAGTTACGTTACTATTTAACATTGGGGATTGAACTAATGTTCCCATGAGATATTTTCTTTGATTACCTTGGCAGGCGAACCCGCGACGATAGTTTTATGGGGAACATGTTTTGTCACAATTGAACCAAAAGCTACGATGCTACCATCATGAACTGTGACTCCCTTCAGGATGGTGGCATTAGCTGCGATCCATACTTTGTTGCCAATAATAATGTCTTCTGGGGAGTTTAAAAGGGACTTTGTTTCAGCATCAAAAATTGGATGGCCATCATAGGTCATCACATTTATATTTCGAGAAAACATACAGTTATCACCTATGGTAAGCTGTGTGCCATCTCCTTTTGCCGAAAGGTAGGAGCCACCAATATCTGTTTTTTTTCCTATTTTAATCAGGCAGTCACTACCAGTCACCTCCAGGTTGCTGTAGCTGATGTTGGCACCTTCTTCAATTTCAATAATGTTGTTATTACCGTGGATACTGATAGTACACCGACGGAACTTTCCTGTGCCATGGACAATCAACTTATTATTTTCACCCCTAAGCTTTATTTTATTCCAGATTAGGTAAGATTTAGGGCTGGTGATGATTTTTCCACCTTTTCCTTTAATTATATTTAACAGCCTCAAGGGCAACTTTGTTGTCATTTTTATTTACTAAAGCAGTAGTTATTAATCATTTTTTAGCCTTTCTGAACACATAGTTTCCCTTTATCTTCCGCCATAACCCGAAGACATCGGTACGGGGGAAGATGGCGATGCGGCGGATCTGATAGGGATCTTCGTGCATCGCCAGGGGGCCACTGTCGGTGGCCACGGCGAAGGGATACCCCAGTTCTTTGGCCAGCTGTTTGCTGTCTTCGTTGTGGATGCCGAAAGGATAGGCGAACGAGGTCAGTGGCCTGCCGATAAGCTCTTCCAGTTGCGCCTTGTTTTCAGCTATTTCATGGTGTTGCGCAGCTTTATCCTGTTGATCCAGACGAGGATGAGTAAGGGTATGGCCCCCGATCTCCACCAGGCCGGAGTCGGCCAGCGCCTTGATTTGTTCCGGGTTCATCAGTTCGACCCGCTTTTCCGGATTATCGGGTTGCTCAACGTCCCAGCGATTAAATTGTTCGCCGGTCACCACATAAATCACCGCCTTGAAGCCGTATTTCTCAAGCAGGGGCAGCAGCAGCTCGTAATTATCCCGGTAGCCGTCATCGACGGTGATAATGATGTATTTTTTGCCAGCCTTTAGCCGACTGGCGATGCCCCGGTCGGCCAGATCGGCGAAGGTGAGCGTTTCATAGCCCAGGCGCTTGAGCAGCTTGAAGTGCTTTTCCAGCATGTTGACGTGCATATAGGTACCATGTACGCCTTTTTCGCTGTCATTCCTGATAAAACGATGATACATGATAATCGGCACTTCCTGACGCAACCGGTGCACGTATACCGACTGGTAATGGTGCTCCAGCTCGTCCACCACCCGGCGCAGGTCGTAGGCCGCTTTGACCCGTTCGATAATACGGTTATCTGTTGTGCTTTCCGCCAAGGCCGCGCTGATTTGTGCCGGAATGGCGGAAAAGTCGATATCCAGATCCCTGGGCCCGATATCGCCGAAGTTGCTTGCCATGGCGGCGGTAATATTGTCTGCCGTGACCAGTCCGACGGCATTGGCTTCGCCGATGGCGAAGGTGGGGCGGCCCATCAGAATTGATTCCATGGCCACCCGGCCGGCGCCAATCACCAGATCCGAGCGGGCGATTAACCCCGGCACGTCCTGTACATAGCCCAGAAACGTCACCTGTTCCTTGAACCGTTCGAAGCGCTCAGGTACTGCCGAGCCGGAGGCGATCTGCACTCGGTAGCTTTCCAGATCCAGGCATCCGTCCAGCAACCGGTAGCAGAGTTCGCCTTTGGGGCCGGTCAGGCGACCGATGAGGCTGATCACCGGCTTGTCATTATCGGCAGGGGGGGAGGGTTGGTAGTGATCGGTGTTGATACCGTTGCGTCCGACGGCAATCAGCGCAGGCGATACCCCCAGGCTGTCGATCAGCTGGTTGCGTACCGCTTCGCACACCGCCAGAGCCCTGTCGCCCAGGGCATGGAATTTCTTGCGCGAAGCATGCACCGGCTGGCGTCCGTGGACGCTGGTGATCATGGGGGTGCCGGTCAGCCTGCAGGCGACGTGGCAGCTCCAGCTCGATGCCCGGCTGTGGGCGTGCACCAGCTGGATGCGGTGTTTCTTGATCAGGTATATGAGGTAGGCCACATGCCAGAAGCGGCGGGGTATGCTGCGTTTGTTGAAGCGCAGCCGGAAATAGCGCCCCTGATGCGGCTTGGTCAGGGTATCGGATACGTAGAAGAGCCGATGGCCCCGGCGGGCCAGTTCATCACCCACTGTGGTGGCATAGACTTCTGCCCCTGTCACCTCGAGTTGGGAAAGCGCCATTAATATATTCATGCGTAATTCCGGCTGACAGGCGGACCCGGGGGCCCGCCTGTGCTATGGGTGGAGGCTTACCTGTTCAGCCAGACCATATAGTCGGCGACCCCTTCGGCAACGGTCTTGAATTGACCATCGAAGCCGGCGGCGCGCAGCTTGGTCAGATCCGCCTGGGTATAGCTCTGGTAACGGCCCTTCAGGTGCTCGGGGAAGGGAATATATTCTACCTGGCCCTTGCCGTGGTGCTTGATTACTGCGTCGGCCACCTGCTGGAAAGGTTCGGCGCGGCCGGTGCCACAGTTATAGATGCCGGATACCTGCGGATTCTGCCAGAACCAGAGGTTCACCTTGCAGACATCTTCCACATAGATGAAGTCGCGCATCTGGCCGCCATCGGGGAAGCCGTCGCAGCCTTCAAACAGCCGGGGATTCTTGCCTTCCAGCAACTGGGTGTTGAGGTGAAAGGCCACGCTGGCCATGCTGCCCTTGTGCTGTTCGCGCGGACCGTAGACATTGAAGTATTTTAGTCCCACTACCTGCGAGTTGGCTTCGGGCAACAGCCGGCGCACATACTGGTCGAACAACTGCTTGGAGTAGCCGTAGACGTTGAGCGGCTGTTCGTATTGGGGCTCTTCGATAAAGTTATCGTTGCGCCCGCCGTAGGTAGCGGCGGAAGAGGCATAGATAAAGGGGATCTCCCGCTCCAGACAGTAGTGCAGCAGATCCTTGGAATACTCATAGTTGTTTTCCATCATGAACTTGCCGTCCCACTCGGTGGTGGCGGAGCAGGCGCCCTCATGGAAAATCACCTCTATGCCGCCCCAGTCGTCAAACTCGTCACCGGAGACGATGCGGGCGATAAATTCCTCTTTATCCAGATAATCGGCGATGTCTAGATCCACCAGGTTGACAAACTTGGTGCCGTCGGTCAGGTCGTCGATCACCACGACGTCTTTGCGCCCCTGGTCGTTCAGGTTTTTTACCAGGTTGCTGCCGATAAAGCCGGCACCGCCAGTCACAATTATCATGATCTTTGCCTCTTGCTGGCCGGAGCATATCCGGCGGTAGGGGGTCGATTGGTCGGGGATTTTATCACGGAATCCGGGGGGAAAACTAACCTTACGCAACAGGGGTACCTGGCGGTGTCCTGCGAAGGGGACTAGGGCTACGCTTATGAAGACTCTACCTTCAGCCACAGCAAGGGTGGAAGCCGATAATGTTGGCGGATCATTACAACGCATTGTGTAACTAAGGTAGTGATCCATTTCACAATAACCTTAATTAGCAGAGTATGTTGTTTTAAAACTAGTCGTTAATAGTAATATGCTCCAAGTTTAAGCAACTTTGCCTGATCTAAGAACGGGAGTTCAGTATGTCGTCGGCCTTTTATGCTCATCTCAACGAGCAATTGAATCAAACCCAAGCGGAAGGGCTCTATAAGCAGGAGCGGGTGATCACCTCACCACAAAGTGCCGCCATTTCGGTCGGCGGCCGGGAAGTGGTGAACTTTTGCGCCAATAACTACCTGGGGCTGGCTAACCATCCCCTGCTTATCGAGGCGGCCCAGCAAGGTCTGGACAGCCATGGCTTCGGCATGGCATCTGTGCGCTTTATCTGCGGTACCCAGGATCTGCACAAGCGTCTGGAAGCCGAGTTGTCCGCCTTCCTGGGCATGGAGGACACCATCCTCTATACCTCCTGCTTTGATGCCAATGCCGGCCTGTTCGAGACATTACTGGGTCCTGAGGACGCTATTATTTCCGATGCTCTCAACCACGCCTCCATCATAGACGGGGTGAGGCTGTGCAAGGCCAAACGCTACCGCTATGCCAACAATGATATGGCCGAGTTGGAAGCCAGCCTACAACAGGCCGATGCGGACGGGGTCCGCTTCAAGCTGATCGCCACCGACGGTGTATTTTCGATGGACGGGGTGATTGCCAACCTGCAGGGCATCTGTGATCTGGCAGATAAATACAATGCCCTGGTGATGGTGGACGACTCCCATGCGGTGGGCTTTATCGGCGCCGAGGGCCGGGGTACCCATGAATACTGCGAGGTGATGGGCCGGGTCGACATCATAACCGGCACCTTGGGCAAGGCCATGGGTGGGGCCTCGGGCGGCTACACCGCCGGCAAGAAAGAAGTGATCGATTGGCTGCGTCAGCGCTCCCGTCCCTATCTGTTTTCCAACTCGGTGGCCCCGGCGATCGTGGCGGCGTCCATCAAGGTGCTGGAAATGCTGAAGGAAGGCGACGCATTGCGGGAAAAGGTTGCGGCCAACAGCCAATACTTCCGTGAACAGATGACCGCCGCCGGCTTTACCCTGGCAGGCAAGGATCACGCCATTATTCCGGTCATGCTGGGCGATGCGGCGCTGGCCGCGCAAATGGCCGACCGGCTGCTGGCAGAAGGCATTTACGTGATTGGTTTTTCTTTCCCGGTGGTGCCCAAGGGGCAGGCCCGGATCCGCACCCAGATATCGGCGGCCCACAGCCGCGAGCAGCTGGACAAGGCAATCGCAGCCTTTACCAAGGTTGGCCGTGAATTGGGCGTGATTTAAGGGGAGCCGACCATGAAAGCACTGGCAAAACTGAAAGCCGAACCCGGCATCTGGATGACCGACGTGGCCGAGCCCGAGCTGGGCCACAACGATCTGCTGATCAGGATACGCAAGACCGCCATCTGCGGCACCGACATTCACATCTATAACTGGGATGAGTGGTCCCAGAAGACCATCCCGGTCCCCATGGTGGTCGGCCACGAATACGTGGGGGAAGTAGTGGCCATCGGCCAGGAAGTGCGTGGCTTCGAGGTGGGCGACCGGGTATCCGGTGAAGGCCATATTACCTGTGGCCATTGCCGCAACTGTCGCGCCGGGCGCACCCATCTGTGCCGCAATACCGTGGGCGTGGGTGTCAACCGGGAAGGGGCCTTTGCCGAATATCTGGTGATCCCTGCCTTTAACGCCTTCAAACTGCCTGCGGAGGTCACCGACGATCTGGCGGCCATTTTCGATCCGTTCGGGAACGCGGTGCACACGGCCCTGTCCTTCGATCTGGTCGGTGAAGATGTGCTGATCACCGGCGCCGGCCCCATCGGTATCATGGCTGCTGCGGTGGCGCGTCATGTGGGGGCCCGTCATGTGGTGATCACCGATGTCAATGACTTCCGGCTGGAGCTGGCGCGCAAGATGGGCGTGACCCGGGCGGTCAATGTCGCCAATGAAAAGCTGGATGACGTCATGGCCGAGCTGGGCATGACCGAAGGCTTCGATGTGGGACTGGAAATGTCCGGTGTCCCGGTGGCGTTTCGGGACATGTTGGCCAAGATGAACCACGGCGGCAAGATTGCCATGCTGGGCATTCCGCCATCGGATATGGCCATCGACTGGAATCAGGTGATCTTCAAGGGGCTGGTGCTGAAGGGCATCTATGGCCGCGAGATGTTTGAAACCTGGTACAAGATGGCCAGCCTGATCCAGTCGGGCCTGGATCTGAGCCCCATCATCACCCATCACTTCCCGGTGAGCGAGTTCCAGCAGGGCTTTGATATTATGCGCTCCGGTCAGTCAGGCAAGGTGATCCTCGACTGGTCGTAAACAGTGAGGGATTAGGGATTGGGGCGAAGAAGTGCTGCAATCCCATCTTTCCCCATATCCTATTCCCCATCCGAGGGTGGACACACCGAATCGCGCACCACCAGGCGGGGAGTCAGTTCCAGCTGGGCCTGCCGGTGATCCTTGTCCTTTATCCGCTTGAGCAGCAGCTCCAGGGCCCAGCGGCCAAGGGTTCGCTTGGGGTGGGAGATGGTGGTCAGCGGCGGGTTGGTAAAGCGAGCCATGTTGACATCGTCATAGCCCAGTACCGAGATATCCTGGGGAACCCTGAATCCCGCCTGGGTAATGGCGCAGATGGCGCCAAAGGCCATGGTGTCACTGAATGCAAAAACGGCGGTCACCGGGAATTTTTGCTGCAGTAACCGCTGCATACCCTGGTAGCCGCTTTCACTTTCAAAGTCTCCCTCCACAATCGCCGAGGCCGGCAGCTCCAGGCTCGCCTCGGCCAGGGCTTTTTTAAAGCCCTCCAGGCGTAGCTGGCTGGTGCCTTTGGTCAGGTGGCCGGTGATGCAGGCGAACCGGCGATGCCCCTGTGCCACCAGATATTGTCCCGCCAAGTAACCGCCAATCTGGGCATTGTCGTGAATAATATCGGCAAAGCTGCTTTCCCTGCTCCAGTCCAGCATCACCAGGGGTAATTGGCTATGGTTCTGCAGCAGGGTCTGCAGTGCAGGGGGGGTGTCGGTACAGATAATCAACAGGCCATCGACCCGTTTCTCCATCAGCATACGTACATGCATCAGCTGACGCTCGGGCTGATTCTCGGTATTGCACAGGATCAGGCTGTAACCCAGTTCGAAGCACAGATCCTCAACCGCCTGCACCACCTCGGCAAAGAACGGATGGGCGCTGGTGGTCACCACCATGCCAATGGTGCGGGTATTGTTCACCTTTAGACTGCGGGCGACCGAGTTGGGGGCATAGTGAAGCCGGCTCACTGCCTCCTCGACCCGCAACCGGGCGCTGTCGCTGACCTTGCGGGTGCCGTTCATAACATGAGAAACGGTGGAAATGGACACCCCGGCCAGGGCCGCGACATCCTTGATTGTTGCCATTTTCAGCTATCCATTAAAAGGGTCTATGATATCAAATCCGAGCCCAGAGAGGCCCGCTGGTATTGCTGTCCATTCCGATAAATAAAAACCGGTGACATAGTGCTGTTCGGTAGGTTAACAACAGTGACCGGAGAGAAACTGAGATCTCGCTCGGCAATTTTGTTTTTATTTTGTTAAGGTCTTCAATTGAAGCATTTTTCGCTTGTACTCTATTCTGACTAGGGTTAGAAGAATGGGCATACCGGACGCGCTTCGGTAGCACCGATATGGATAAGCTAGAGGGAATCTACATGGTCATATGGAATAAAAAGACAGTAGCGGTCGCCGTCTTTGCGGCTCTGGGTTATGGCGCAGCTTATTCCGCCGCCGCCGAAACGGTAAAAATTGCGGTAGCCGGCCCGGTGACTGGAGCCGTTGCCCAGTATGGCGACATGCAGTTTACCGGTGGCCGGATGGCGGTTGAGCTGCTCAACAAGTCGGGCGAACTGGGTGACACTACCCTGGAAGCGGTCGAATATGATGATGCCTGTGATCCCAAGCAGGCGGTGGCCGTCGCCAACCGCATCGTCAACGATGGTATCCGGTTTGTGGTTGGCCATCTGTGTTCCGACAGTACCCTGCCCGCCTCGGATGTATACGAGGACGAAGGCATACTGATGGTGACTCCGGCGTCAACCAACCCGGCCATTACCGAACGTGGCCAGGAGTTCGTGCTGCGTACCATCGGTCTGGACAGCGATCAGGGACCGACCGCTGCCCGTTATGTACTGGATCAGCTCAAGCCCGAGCGTATTGCCGTGATTCATGACAAGAAACAATATGGTGAGGGCCTGGCCTCCAGCGTGCGTGATGAACTGACCAAGGCCGGTGCCAATGTGGTGGCCTATGAAGGGGTGACCTCGGGGGACAAGGACTTCTCGGCTCTGATCGCCAAGCTGCAACGGGATAAGGTTGATTTTGTCTATTATGGCGGCTATCACCCTGAACTGGGGCTTATCTTGCGGCAATCTGCCGAGAAAGGCTTTAAGGCCCGCTTCATGGGGCCAGAGGGGGTCGGCCACAAGGACATTACTTCCATTGCCGGTGATGCCTCAGAAGGGCTGCTGGTGACCCTGCCCAAGAAATATGACCTGGATCCGGCCAACGCCCCGGTGGTGGAAGCGATCGAGGCCAAGGGCGAAGATCCGAGTGGTCCCTTTGTGTGGACCACCTATGCCGCTGTGCAGGCCATTGCCGAGGGTATCAAGCGTAGTGGCACCGACCCGGAGGCCGTGGCCGAAAGCCTGAAGTCCGAGCCGGTGACAACCGTGATGGGCGACCTGGCCTGGGATGACAAGGGCGACCTCAAAGGCTTCGAGTTCGGCGTGTTCGAGTGGCATAAAGACGGCTCATCAACCCAGAAATAACGGCGGCACCTCTTCCCGTAATTACGACGGGGCCTTCACCAGGCCCCGTTTTGATATGACAGTTCCGTCATGTTGCTCTTACGACAAGGACCAAGTTGTATGTCTGAGCCTACTCTCTATTTTATCCAGCAGCTGCTTAACGGTCTGACCATCGGCAGTACCTACGCCCTGATCGCCATCGGTTACACCATGGTATACGGCATTATCGGCATGATTAATTTTGCCCATGGCGAGGTCTACATGATCGGCGCCTACGCCGCCTTTATGGTGATGACCGGCCTGATGATGGCGGGTATCGACAGTACCTTCCTGCTGCTGACTTCCGCCTTCCTGGTGAGCATGGTACTGACCAGTGTCTATGGCTATTCGATCGAGCGGCTGGCCTACCGGCCCCTGCGCAACAGCAAGCGACTGATTGCCCTGATCTCCGCCATCGGCATGTCCATCTTCCTGCAGAACATGATGCGGCTGTCCCAGGGGTCCCGGGATGTGGCCATGCCGACCCTGGTATCCGGTGGTTGGAACTTTGGCGAGGCGGACTTCCAGGCTTCGCTTTCCTATATGCAGCTGATCATCTTCGTGGTGACCTTTATCAGTATGACGCTGTTATCCCTGTTTATTTCCCGTTCCCGCATGGGACGGGCCTGTCGAGCCTGTGCCGAAGACCTGAAAATGGCCAACCTGCTCGGCATCAACAGCAACAGCATCATCGCCCTCACCTTCGTTATCGGGGCAGCGCTGGCGGCCATTGCCGGTGTGCTGCTGGGCTCCTATTACGGGGTAATCAATCCCTATATCGGCTTTATCGCAGGGCTCAAGGCCTTTACCGCCGCTGTACTGGGTGGCATCGGCAGCATTCCCGGCGCCGTGTTGGGTGGGCTGCTGCTGGGGGTGACCGAAGCCATGACCGGCGCCTATTTCAGCACTGAGTACAAGGATGTAGTGTCCTTTGGCTTGTTGATATCGGTGCTGCTATTTATGCCGACCGGCATCCTGGGCAAACCTGAGGTGGAGAAGGTATGAGCAAGTTCAAATCCGCACTGATCGCGGCCGGCCTGTTCCTGATCCTGGCCGGCTGGCTGATGGGGTTTCGCCTGGAAACTGCCGGTACCAGACTGGTGGTCAGCAACCGCCTGGATACGGCCTGGCAATGGCTGGCGCTGGGGGCCGGGCTGGTATTTCTGGCCCAGCTGTTTCATCAACAGATAGCCCGGCCGTTCAAGCTGCTGGCTGAAAAAGGAGCTGGCCTGGCCCTGCCTGCGCCGGAAGAAAAACCCGTGCTGTTTCGCTGGCTGACCCTGTTCGTGCTGGCCGGGCTGATTATCTGGCCCTTTATCGGCTCCCGAGGAGCCGTGGATCTGGCCACCCTGACCTTAATCTACGTGATGCTGGGCCTGGGGTTGAATGTGGTGGTCGGGCTGGCCGGCCTGCTCGATCTCGGCTATGTGGCCTTTTATGCGGTAGGTGCATACAGCTACGCCCTGCTCAATGCCTACCTGGGGCTGGATTTCTGGACCTGTCTGCCGATTGCCGGGGGGTTGGCGGCCCTGTTCGGTTTCTTGCTGGGTTTTCCCGTGCTGCGCCTGCGTGGAGATTATCTGGCAATTGTGACCCTGGGGTTCGGTGAGATCATCCGTATCCTGCTCAACAACATGACCGAGTTGACCGGTGGCCCCAACGGCATCGCCGGCATTCCCAAGCCCACCCTGTTTGGGCTGGCATTCGAGCGCAAGGGAGACAGCCTGTTCCACGAGTTTTTCAATATCAGTTACAACTCGGGATACAAGGTGATCTTCCTCTATCTGCTGGCGCTGCTGCTGGTGGTATTCACCATCTTCATCATCAATCGCCTGCTGCGTATGCCCCTGGGGCGGGCCTGGGAGGCGCTGCGCGAGGATGAGATCGCCTGCCGCTCCCTGGGACTGAACCCGACCCTGATCAAGCTGACCGCCTTTACCATAGGCGCAGCCTTCGCCGGTTTTGCGGGCAGCTTCTTCGCCGCCCGCCAGGGCTTTATCAGCCCCGAATCCTTCGTGTTTATCGAGTCGGCGATTATCCTGGCGATCGTGGTGCTGGGGGGCATGGGCTCGCAGATCGGCGTGGTGCTGGCGGCGATCGTGATGACCATATTGCCGGAGTTGACCCGGGAGTTTAATGAATACCGTATGCTGCTGTTCGGGCTGCTGATGGTGTTGATGATGATCTGGCGGCCACAAGGGCTGCTGCCCATGCACAGACCCCATATGGAGATGAAGTCATGACCGACCTGTTAGCCGTGTCCGGCCTGACCATGCGTTTTGGGGGGCTGGTGGCCGTGGATCAGGTGGCGCTGACCATGAAGGAACGCCAGATCGTTTCTGTTATCGGCCCCAATGGTGCCGGCAAAACCACCATCTTCAACTGCCTTTCGGGTTTCTACAAGCCTTCCGGCGGCACCGTCAACTTCAAGGGACAGACCATTCAGGGGTTACCCGGACACAAGATAGCCCGGCTGGGGATGGTGCGTACCTTCCAGCATGTACGCCTGTTCAAGGAAATGACGGTACTGGAAAACCTGCTGGTGGCTCAGCATCGCCTGCTGAACACCAACTTTATCGCCGGGCTGTTGAAGACCCCCGGCTTTCGTCGGGCCGAGCAGGAAGGGCTGGAGCGGGCCCATTACTGGCTGGAGAAGGTCCGCTTGACCGAGTTTGCCAATCGAACCGCCGGCAACCTGGCCTATGGCCAGCAGCGACGCCTGGAAATCGCCCGCTGCATGGCCTCAAGGCCCGAACTGTTGATGCTCGATGAGCCGGCTGCGGGCCTTAATCCAAATGAAACTGATGAACTGGATGCGCTGATCTGCGATCTGCGGGACAACGAAGGCGTCAGTGTGCTGCTGATCGAGCATGATATGAAGCTGGTGATGGGTATCTCGGATCATATCTATGTGGTCAACCAGGGCCGCCCTCTGGCAGACGGAGCTCCGGCGCAGGTGCAGAATAATGCCGAGGTCATCAAGGCCTATCTGGGAGAAGCCTGAACATGCTGAAAATAGACAATATTTCTGCCAGTTACGGCAAGATTCAGGCGCTGGAAAATGTCAGCGTAGAGATCAGCAAGGGAGAAATCGTCACCCTGATTGGCGCCAACGGCGCCGGTAAAACCACCCTGCTGATGTCGATTTGTGGCGATCCCAAGCCGACCCAGGGCAAAATACTGTTTGAAGAGAAGGAACTGAACAGCCTGGATACCGCCACTATCATGCGCAAGGACATCGCCATCGTGCCGGAAGGGCGGCGTATCTTTGCCCGGCTGACGGTGGAAGAGAACCTGCATATGGGCGCATTCTTTGTCGATAAGAGTGAGCATGCCGGCTTGCTGGCGGAGGTGTATCGCCTTTTTCCCCGTCTGAAGGAGCGGATGAAACAGCGCGCTGGCACCATGTCCGGTGGTGAACAGCAGATGTTGGCCATCGGCCGGGCGCTGATGAGCAAGCCACGCATGTTATTGCTGGACGAGCCGTCCCTGGGGCTGGCCCCCATTATCATCGCCCAGATCTTCGAGACCATAGCCCGCCTGCGGCAGGAGCAGGGCATGACCATCTTCCTGGTGGAGCAAAACGCCAACCAGGCGTTGAAGCTGGCTGACCGGGGTTATGTGCTGGAAAACGGTCGCATCGTGCTGGCCGATACCGGTGCCGCGCTGCTGGTCAACAAGCAGGTGCGGGAGGCCTACCTCGGCGGATGATGTCCGTGTTGCGCCTTACCTGCGTCCTTCCGCGGGGCAAGCGCCCAGGTCAAACAGGCCCGGGGCGCGCTCCTGCACAGTGGGAGCGCCCCGGTATATGCCAGGCAGGGCTCCGGCCGAGATCTGCTCATCCGTGTGAATGATGTCAAACGGCGTGATATTGGGTACACTGCTGCAAAGTTTTCAAGGAGTGCATCATGGAGCAGTTTGCCCATATCTCGGTGGAGGAGGCCAGTGCCATGCTGGCCGAAGGTCAGGCGCGTCTGGTCGATATCCGGGATCCCCAGTCATTTGCCCTGGCTCATGCGCAAGGCGCCTTCCATCTGACCAACGACAGCCTGGTGAGCTTTACCAATGAGGTCGAGTTTGACGTGCCGGTGATCGTGGTTTGCTACCATGGCATCAGCAGTCAGGGGGCAGCTCAGTTCCTGATCAATCAGGGCTATGAAGAAGTCTACAGCCTGGACGGCGGTTTCGAGGCCTGGCGGCGGACCCAAGCCGTTGTTACTGGCTAATGAGGCAACTGCTGGTACTGGATGATCCCCGCCGGGCCCAGGCCTTTGTGGATTATCTGAACGATATCGGGCTGAAATGCGAGCTGACCCTGGATGACGATCATAATGTCACCCTCTGGCTGGTCAATGAATCCCGTTATCAGGAGGCATTGCTGGAAGTGAAGCGCTTCCTGGCCGAGCCGCTACATCCACGTTATCAGGATGCGGCCTGGCGCCAGGGGGATACCCATGTTCATTTCAGCCCGGATCCGAGTCGGTCTGGCCTGGCCGGTGATCTGTTACGGCAGACCGGCCTGGTCAATATGCTGGTGTTGCTGGCCTGTGTCGCCGTGTATGCCCTGAGCTGGCTCGGCCTGCCGCTGTTCCGGATGCTGTCTTTTCCAGCCGATCCAACCCGCCTGCTGGGCTGGGAGTTCTGGCGTGCCTTCACCCCGGCACTGATGCATTTTTCACTGCTGCACCTGCTGTTCAATCTTTTCTGGTGGTGGTATCTGGGCGGCATGATCGAACGGCGACTGGGCCATGGCAAATTGTTGTCGTTGCTGGTGCTGGCGGCGGTAATATCGAACTTTATGCAGTTTGTGGCGAGCGGACCGCGCTTTGGCGGCTTGTCCGGAGTGGTGTACGCACTGGTTGCCTATGTCTGGCTCAGTGGGCGACTGACACCGGCACGGGGAATAGGTCTGCCCGATGGCATGGCGGTGTTCATGGTGGTCTGGCTGGTACTGGGCTTTGCCGATTTGCTGGGTATTCCGATGGCCAATATGGCCCATTTGGGCGGCCTGCTGGTAGGCCTGCTGCAGGCCTGGCTCGACCGGAATAAAGCGGTATGACCCTGAGTCGGTAGCGCTGCCCCCGGATTTGTTTTGTTTGCCGAATCGTTGTTGTTATGTTTTCAGGAATTCAAGAGTGACTATACGAGCCGATCAAGAATGGCACTGGTTGACGGGCCCGGTCCCGCCCGAGCTATCGCCTTTATTGACCGACTGGCTGTATGAGAGAGGCTCGATGACCGAGCGGCTGCGGCGTCATTGCCGGGATTTTCGCGTAGAGGTACGGGCGCAGGCCGATGAAATGGAGCTGGAGCCGGCCCTGGCCGAACGGCTGGGGAGCACACGGGCCTTCTGCCGGGAAGTGCTGCTCTATTGTGATGATGTCCCCTGGATCTATGCCAGCTCCCTGTATTCGCGTGCCAGCCTGGACGCCTGCCCGGCCCTGGCCGGCCTGGGGCAAAAAGCGCTGGGTGAGCTGCTTTTTGAGCAACCCGGACTGGCGCGCAGCCAGTTCGAGTTTGCCGGCCTGGGTCCTGAGCAGCAGGCAGCACTGGCCCGGCGCATCGGTCTGCCCCTGGCTGCGGACTTCCTCCTCTGGGGTCGACGTTCTACCCTGCGGGCCGGCGGTGCACAGGTACTGGTAACCGAACTCTTTCTGCCCCGAGCACGGGCTTATCAGGAGCAATATTCATGACCACAATGACGCGCCCGCGCTGGCGTGCCTACATGGCGCTGGCACGATTGGATAAACCCATCGGCACCCTGCTGCTGCTCTGGCCCACCCTGTGGGCCATCTGGATTGCCGGACAGGGGCGTCCGGATCCCTGGGTGTTACTGGTCTTTGTGGTGGGGGTGTTTTCCATGCGCTCGGCGGGGTGTGTGATCAATGATTTTGCCGACAGGAAGATCGACGGTCATGTCAAGCGCACCCAGGCCCGCCCCCTGGCGTCGGGCGAGCTGACCTCCCGTCAGGCCCTCGGCCTGTTTGCCCTGCTGGTGCTGATTTCATTCCTGCTGGTGCTGACCACCAACAGCCTGACTATCCAGCTGGCCTTTGCCGGTCTGGGCTGGGCGGCGCTCTATCCCTTTATGAAGCGGGTTACCCATTTACCGCAACTCTTCCTGGGCATCGCCTTTTCCTGGGGGATCCCCATGGCCTTTGCCGCCCAGAGCAATGCCTTGCCGACCGGGTTATGGCTGCTGTTTGCCGCCAATCTGACCTGGACAGTGGCATACGATACCATGTATGCCATGGTAGACAGGGACGATGATCTCAAGATCGGTGTCAAATCCACCGCCATTCTGTTTGGCCGGCGCGACAAGCTGATCATCGGCCTGTTGCAGTTTGCTACCCTGCTGCTGCTGTTGTGGGCCGCCCAGGTATTTGCCCTGAGTGCCGCCTTCTATTGGGGGCTGCTGGCGGCGGCGGCATTGTTTGTCTATCAGCAACGGCTGATCAGGGAAAGGGAAAGGATGGCTTGTTTCCAGGCCTTCCTGAACAATAATTACGTCGGCCTGGCGATCTTCGCCGGGCTGATCCTTGCCCTGCTGTAACCACGCATCTTGACCGGCCCGCCTGTTGGCCGGTTTACCGCTTTCGTCTGGAATATGCCCGCCGGGCATTTAGCCCTTGCCCTCGGGAATTTACTGGATATACTGACAGTTAGCTGTATAAAAAAACAGGTCTAAAAATGAAAGCCCTTACCCCTCGTCAAACCCAGGTCTTGGATATTATCAAGGCGCATATGCAGCAAACCGGTATGCCGCCCACTCGCGCCGAAATCGCCAATATCTTGGGATTTCGTTCCGCCAATGCCGCCGAAGAACACCTGAAGGCCCTGGCCAAGAAAGGGGTG
The DNA here is from genome assembly GCF_003075035.1 of Zobellella maritima. Lineage (GTDB taxonomy): Bacteria > Pseudomonadota > Gammaproteobacteria > Enterobacterales > Aeromonadaceae > Oceanimonas > Oceanimonas maritima. Next base: position 260,084 of record NZ_QCZE01000002.1, read on the forward strand.
ATCAGCGTGATGCCCGGCACCTCCCGTGGTATCCGCCTGCTGCAGGACGAAGAGCCGGAAGCGGCTGAACCGGATACCGGGTTACCCCTGATCGGTCGGGTTGCCGCCGGTGAGCCGATCCTGGCCCAGCAGCATATCGAAAGCTATTACCAGCTGGATCCCTCCCTGTTCCGCCCCCAAGCCGATTTTTTGTTGCGGGTACGCGGTATGAGCATGAAAAACATCGGCATCATGGACGGTGACCTGCTGGCGGTACACAAGACCCAGGATATTCACAACGGCCAGGTGGTGGTGGCCCGGCTCGATGATGAGGTCACCGTCAAGCGCTTCCAGCGCAAGGGTAACCAGGTCAGCCTGCTGCCTGAAAACGAAGAGCTTTCGCCCATCGAAGTGGATCTGCGCCAGCAGGAGTTGATTATCGAAGGCCTGGCGGTGGGCGTGATCCGCAACAGCGACGGATTCTAAGCCATCCCAAGGCAGACGCTTCCTAGGTGCGGCCACCGCAAGGGGGGCCGATTCTCTGCCCGTGACAAGGCAGCGCCCGTGAATCGGCTCCTATTTTCCCCTCAACCCCGGACAAAGTGCCAGTACCATCGACTCGCTCGACAACCTCCATATGACGCTTGGCACATGACATCTGAGCGCCATGGACGGCGGGAATACCGACATTGCTGGCGTTGTTGTCGGCCCTGTCATATGCGTGTCGGCAACGCCGCGGCTTTGTCGTCCTGATCCCCCGTCCTCGCCTGTTGGTGCTGTTTGCGGCCCACCCGGTATTCAATTAGCAACAACAGGGTGGCCTCCCAATCGACAGCTGCCAGGGATGATGTTTCCCGAGCCCCTGTATGGGAGTACGGCGTGTCGTAAACTCGGCTGTGTTGCCGCTGAAGCTATGAACGGACTCCGAATGTTATCCCCTGGTCGGGCTTTGCCGATCTTCTTTCCCGCTTTGTCGTACGGCTCCCACTTTTTTCACCTTTCATTTTTTACATTTTTTAAATCAATGCTTTACTTATGATGAGCTGAACCATGGATGCGGTTGTTCAGTTAGCACTGACTCTCTTCTGAGTGCGCCAAAAATAAAGGAATAAAAATTTGGGGGTGCGTGTGAAGCTGTTTTTATTGCTCTTGTCCTTGTCGACGAGTCTGCCGACCTTGGCAAATTCTCGCTTTAATATGACGCCGGGGGTTACCGATATCAGCCAGCAGGTCTATGACCTGCATATGACCATACTGCTGATCTGTGTGGTGATCGGCATCCTGGTATTCGGGGCCATGTTCTGGGCCATCGTGCATCATCGCAAGTCCAAAGGGGCCAAGGCGGCGCAATTTCATGAAAGTACCCGGGTCGAAATCCTCTGGACCCTGATCCCGTTTCTCATCCTGATCGCCATGGCGGTGCCCGCCACCCGCACCCTGATCGCCATGGAGGATCCCAGCCAGTCGGATCTGACGGTCCAGATTACCGGCTCTCAGTGGAAGTGGCATTACCGTTACTTCGATCAGGGGGTCGAATTCTACAGCCTGCTGGCTACCTTGCCCCAGGAGATAAACGGCAGCCTGCCCAAGGCCGGTAATTACCTGTTGGAGGTAGACCAGCCGCTGGTACTGCCCACAGATCGCAAGATCCGCTTCCTGATCACATCCGACGATGTCATCCATTCCTGGTGGGTGCCGGCGTTTGCGGTCAAGAAAGACGCCATTCCCGGTTTTATCAACGAGGCCTGGACCCGGATCAACACCCCGGGTTTTTACCGGGGTCAGTGCGCCGAGCTGTGCGGCAAAGACCATGCGTTTATGCCGATAGTGGTGGATGCACGCGAGCCTGAACAGTTTGCTGACTGGCTGGCGAAAGCCAAGGCCCGGCAGACTGAAGCCAAGGCGGCGGAGCAGGCCCTGGCTGCAATGGAGATGACCCGGGAGGAATTGATGACCCTGGGCGAGCAGGTCTACCTGCGGAGCTGCGCCGCCTGTCACCAGGCCGGTGGCGAAGGGTTGCCGGGGGCCTTCCCGGCGCTGAAGGATAGTGAGCTTATCCTGCAGGACAGGGCAGCCCATATCGACATAGTGCTGTACGGCAAGGCGGGAACCGCCATGCAGAACTTTGATAAGCAGCTGGCGCTGAAAGAGCTGGCGGCGGTGATCACCTATGAACGCAACGCCTGGGGCAATGATACCGGTGATCTGGTACAGCCCGGGGATATAGCGGCGGTACGGCAGGGACAATAGGGGGCAGGGATGACACAGCAAAGCAGGACACAAACGGCCGATGGACATCTGGAGGACGAACATGCCCATCATGGCCCGGCCAAGGGCATAGGCCGTTGGCTGTTTACCACCAACCACAAGGACATCGGCAGCATGTATCTGCTGTTCAGCCTGACCATGTTCCTGGTCGGCGGCAGCATGGCCATGGTGATCCGGGCCGAGTTGTTTCAGCCCGGTCTACAGCTGGTAGAGCCCAACTTCTTTAACCAGATGACCACCATGCATGGCCTGGTGATGATTTTCGGAGCCGTGATGCCGGCCTTTGTTGGCCTTGCCAACTGGATGATTCCCATGATGATAGGCGCACCGGATATGGCGCTGCCGCGGATGAACAACTGGAGCTTCTGGATACTGCCGTTCGCCTTTGCGCTGATGTTGTCATCCCTGTTTATGCCGGGTGGAGGCCCCAACTTCGGCTGGACCTTCTATGCGCCCCTGTCCACTCATTATTCGCCCGACAGCACCGGTCTGTTCGTGTTCTCCATCCATATCATGGGGATCAGCTCGATCATGGGGGCCATGAACGTCATCGTTACCATCTGGAACCTAAGGGCGCCGGGCATGACCTGGATGAAACTGCCGTTGTTCTGCTGGACCTGGCTGATTACTGCTTTCCTGTTGATCGCGGTGATGCCGGTGCTGGCGGGAGTAGCGACCATGGTGCTCACCGACAAGTACTTCGGTACCAGCTTCTTTGACGCCGCCGGCGGCGGCGACCCGGTGATGTTTCAGCATATTTTCTGGTTCTTCGGCCACCCGGAGGTGTACATCATGATCTTGCCGAGCTTCGGCATCATCTCGGCCATCATCCCCACCTTCTGCCGTAAGCCGCTGTTCGGCTATTCCTCCATGGTGTATGCCACCGCCTCTATTGCTGGCCTGAGTTTCCTGGTGTGGGCGCACCATATGTTTACCGTGGGTATGCCGGTGGCGGCCGAGCTGTTTTTCATGTACTGCACCATGCTGATTTCGGTACCGACCGGGGTCAAGGTGTTCAACTGGGTGGCGACCATGTGGCGCGGCTCGCTCAGCTTCGAAGTGCCCATGCTGTTCGCCCTGGCTTTTATCATACTGTTCACCATCGGCGGTTTCAGTGGCCTGATGCTGGCCATGACCCCGGCGGATTTCCAGTACCATGACACCTACTTCGTGGTGGCTCATTTCCACTATGTGCTGGTAACAGGCGCGATCTTCTCGGTGATGGCGGCGGTGTACTACTGGCTGCCCAAATGGACCGGCTACATGTTCGATGAACACCTGGCTAAATGGCATTTCTGGTGCTCGCTGGTGTCGGTCAACGTGCTGTTTTTCCCCATGCATTTTCTGGGGTTGGCCGGCATGCCCAGGCGTATTCCCGACTATGCCCTGCAGTTTGCCGATATCAATGTACTGGTCAGCATAGGCGGTTTTGCCTTCGGCCTGTCCCAGCTGATTTTCGTGGTGGTCGTGGTGAAGTGTATCCGTGGGGGGGAACCGGCCACGGCGGAGGTGTGGGAGGGATCTCATGGCCTGGAATGGACCCTGCCTTCACCGGCACCCTACCACACCTTCACTACCCCGCCGGAGGTCAAGTAGATGGCTCATCGCAGGCAGGCGGCCCGGTTGGCTATGGTGGCGGTGGCCATGTTTGGTTTCGGTTTTGCGCTGGTACCGCTCTATGACGTGTTTTGTGATATTACCGGGCTCAACGGCAAGACGGAAAACCGGGCGGTCGCAGAGTCAGTCAGCCAGGACCAGAGCCGGTTGATTACCGTGGAGTTTGTTACCTATACCGCGACCGGGTTGAATGGGGAGTTCGAGCCGTCGGTGCGGCGTCTGCAGGTGCACCCGGGCGAGATGCAGCAGGTGGATTTTATGGTGACCAGCCATGCCAGTGAAGACCGGGTGGTGCGTGCCATTCCCTCGGTATCCCCTGGGGTGGCCGCCAATTACCTGCGTAAAACCGAATGTTTCTGCTTTCAGGCGCAACCCATCACCGGTCAGTCCGCCGCCGTGATGCCGATGCGTTTCTATGTCGATCAGGGGCTGCCGGACGATATCGAACTCTTCACTCTTTCCTACACCCTGTATGACATCAGCGAGTCGGTTGCCAAGCGAGGCTGACAAGGAGGCGTTATGGCGGTTAAAACGGAATCTTATTATGTACCGGCCCAGAGCCCCTGGCCAATCATCGGGGCCCTGGGGTTGTTCCTGCTGGCCCTGGGAGCCGGTATGTGGTCGGCGGGCATTGCCGGTATCTACGGGCCGGTGATCTTCGGCTGCGGTACCCTGGTGATGACCATCATGCTGTTTGGCTGGTTTGGCAACGTGATCAAGGAATCCCACTCCGGCCTGTACAGTGCGCAGATGGACCGCTCTTTTCGTCAGGGCATGAGCTGGTTTATTTTCTCCGAGGTGATGTTCTTCGGCGCCTTTTTCGGCGCCTTGTTTTACGCCCGGGTGCTTTCCGTGCCCTGGCTGGGAGGCGCCGGCAATAACCTCATGACCAACGAGGTGTTGTGGCCCGACTTTACCGCCACCTGGCCACTGACCTTGACTCCGGGGGGAATCGAAACAACCGCCATGGGCTGGTTCGGTCTGCCGCTAATCAACACCATTATCCTGCTCAGCTCTTCGGTGACGGCCCACCTGGCTCATCTGGCCTTGCTCAGGGAGCAGCGCCAGCCGTTAAAGATGTGGCTGGGTGTGACTGTGTTGTTGGGGGTGACTTTCCTGGGGTTGCAGCTGTGGGAATATGTCCATGCCTACCATGAGCTGGGGTTGCGTCTGGATTCGGGGATTTACGGCAATACCTTCTTCCTGCTGACCGGCTTTCACGGGGCGCACGTCACCCTGGGAGCGCTGATGTTGTTCATCATGTGGTTGAGGATCTTGAAAGGGCATTTTACCCCGGCCCATCATTTTGGCTTTCAGGCCAGTAGCTGGTACTGGCACTTCGTGGACGTGGTCTGGCTGTGTCTGTTTGTGTTTGTTTATATTCTTTAACCACCCGGGGTGGGGTTGGGCTGGATAAGCCCGCCGGCCATGGCCAGTACCAGCAACAACAGGATAATGACGGCAAATAGCAGGCGGCGACCAATATAGCGGCTCATCAGCCGCGGATCCTGGCCCGAGACCAGGGCCTTGAGACCGAGCAGCAGGTTGCCAATCATAAAAATTAATAACAACACTATCAGTAGCTTGATTAGCATAGAATTTTTCCTGGGGGAGTCTGGCTTGAGTATAGGCAAGATGCGCGGATTGCTGGTGTTGACGGTCGTCATGATCGCCCTGATGACAGTGATGGGCGTATGGCAGCTGTCTCGCGCTGAACAAAAACGTCAGCTACAGCGGGAGTGGGACAGCCGCAGCCAGATAGAACTCGGACTAGGAGAGGCCTTGGCGGTGGATGCGCCCTTCGGCCATCGACTGCGGGTATCCGGTGTCTATCTGGCGGGGGGCGACCTGTTTCTCGACAATCAGATCGATGAAGGCCGGGTCGGCTATCGGCTGGTGCGACCGCTGCAGACGGCCGCCGGCCTGCTGGCGGTCGATATCGGCTGGATACAGGCCGACGCCGATCGTAGTCGCTTGCCGGTTGTGTCATGGCCTGGAGATGACAGTGTCGAACTGACCGGCTTTATCGTGCGCCCCTATCTTCCCCCGCTTTCCCTTGCCAGCCACCGCCAAGATCCTCTCCCTGCCCGGGTACAAAGCCTGCAACCCGAGTTACTGGCCCGGCACTGGGGAGAGCCGGTGCTGCCCTTTATCCTGAAAACGGTGGAAGGCACTGTTCTGGAGTCCGGCTGGCAGCCGGTGGTGATGGGCCCGGAGCGACATACCGGTTACGCCATCCAGTGGTTTGCAATGGCGTTGGCGGTGTTGATCGCCGGGCTGATATTTTATCGGAGGTGGCATGAAGCATAAGGTGGTTTGGGCCCTGTTAGCGGTCTTCCTGCTCCCTGTCGGGCTGGCCTATGTCACCCTGCAGATGGGCTGGTTCACCTCGGGGGCGAACAACAAGGGTGAGTGGGTCGAAGGCAACATAGGTCAGGCTCGGCAATGGCGGCTGCTGCTGCCCGTCAGCGACAGCTGTTCCCTGTGTGGCAATGGACGGCAGTTACTGGAGCAGGTAGACCTGGCCCTGGGGCGGGACAGTCAAAGGGTCGAGGTGGTGCAGCTGGCGGCCAGCGAGCAGCTGGAGGCGGGCTTTGTATATATCGCCGATCCGCCGGGTACCCTGATCCTGCGCTATCCATTGTCTGGCGATCCCGGACAATCCCTGCAGATTGGCAAGGCCCTGCTCGGTGATTTGCGGCGGCTGCTTAAATTATCCCGGGCCGGTTAGGAGGCAGGATGCGACAACTTTGCCTGCTGGCATTTATGTTGGCACTGCTGGTGGTGGGGCTGGGCGCCTACACCCGCCTGACCGATGCGGGACTCGGTTGCCCGGACTGGCCCGGCTGTTACGGTTTTCATTATATTCCCAGCTCGGCAGACGATCACAGCCTGGCGGCGGAGCGCTTTCCCGATGCCCCGCTGGAAGTGGCCAAGGCACGTAATGAAATGGTGCACAGATACGCGGCCGGCACCCTGGGCCTGCTGATCCTGGCGATGGCCCTGCTGTCCCTGAAACCGGCGTATCGGGCGCAACGGGTCCCGGCCTGGTTGCTGCTGCTGCTGGTGTCAGGGCAGGCTATCCTGGGCATGCTGACCGTCACCCTTAATCTGCTGCCGCTGGTGGTGATGGGGCACCTGCTGGGGGGATTCACCATCTTGTCGCTGCTATTTCTGTTGTACTGCCGAACCGGCCCGACGCCGGCCAGGGTTGGGGTCGCCGGGTTGGCTCCCTGGTACTTGGCCGGGTTGGGCGCCCTGGTCATCCAGATAGCCCTGGGCGGCTGGACCGCAGCCAACTATGCGGCCATGGCCTGTCTCGAGCTGCCCGTGTGCCAGGGGGACTGGTTGGCCCAGTGGCAATGGAGCGCCTTTCATCCCCATGGAGTAGCGGCGGACAACTATCAATACGGGGTGCTGAGCCAGGCAGAGCGTATCAGCATACACGCGGCGCACCGGCTGTGGGCCGTTCTGACCACCATACTGCTGCTGACCCTGGCCTGGCAACTGCGCCGCCGCCCAGGCCTGCAGGGTTGGGCCTTGGCCCTGCTGCTGGGCGTGTTGCTCCAGGTTTCCCTGGGGGTGGCCAATGTGCTGTTGCATCTGCCGCTGGCGGTAGCGGTGGCCCATAACGGCGGAGCAGCCGGCTTGTTACTGATCCTGGTCGGCATTGGTGAACGCGGATGGCGTACCAGGACGTGTCCCACAGGCCACGACCGGTGGAGATCGCAACAACATCAGGATGATAAAGGGGATATCCCAAGGGAGGCGATATGACAAGAAGTGCATTGTTATCCAGAAGCCGGGGATTGGCCTGGCGGGACTATTTCGCCCTCACCAAGCCCAAGGTGGTGGCACTGATCCTGTTGACGGCGGTAGTGGGTATGTTTCTGACCGGCTCGCTGCCCACCCCCGGGGTGGTACTGGCGGCGACCCTGGGCATCGCCCTGATGGCCGGGGGGGCGGCGGCCATCAACCATGTACTGGACAGGCGTATCGATCTGAAAATGGCCCGCACCCATCACAGGCCCGTGGCCCAGGGGCGGGTACATACAGGCGCGGCCCTGGCCTTTGCCTTCGGCCTGTCCGGGGCCGGACTCGGTATCCTGCTGTTGTGGGTCAATGCCCTGACCGCCTGGCTGACCCTGGCATCCCTGCTGGGCTACGCTGTGGTCTATACGGTGTTTCTCAAGCGGGCCACACCACAAAATATCGTGATTGGCGGTCTGGCGGGCGCGATGCCACCCTTGCTGGGCTGGACCGCGGTGACCGGACAGTTCGACGGCCATGCCTGCCTGCTGGTGATGATTATCTTCACCTGGACGCCGCCCCACTTCTGGGCCCTGGCGATCCATCGCCGCGACGATTACGCCAAGGCCGATATCCCCATGTTGCCGGTGACCCACGGCATTGAATTTACCAAGACCTGTGTACTGCTCTATACCCTGTTGTTGACCCTGGTATGCCTACTGCCCTGGGTGGTGGGTATGTCCGGCGTCATCTATCTGCTGGGCTCCCTGGCTCTGAACCTGCGCTTTATTCAGTGGGCCTGCCGGCTGAAGTTTAGACCCGGCCCGCAAACTGCATTACAATGTTTCCGCTTTTCCATCAGTCATTTGATGTGGCTGTTTGTGTTGTTACTCGCGGATCGTTGGATAGTCTATGCCTGGTAGTTCGAAGCGAATCTGGTGGTATGCCCTGGGCCTGCTGGTGATGGGGGCGTTAAGTGGTGTGGCCTGGCAACAGAGCCGGCAAGCAACACTGAGCGAGGCGGTGGTACTGTATCCCGCGCCTCGCCAGCTCAATGGCATCGACCTGACCGATGCCGACGGCCAGCCGCTGACCGAGCAGGATTTCAAGGAGCACTGGAGCCTGGTTTTTGTCGGCTATACCTATTGTCCCGACATCTGTCCCACCACCCTGGCGGACATGGCGGCCGTGTATGGGCAGCTCAAGCAGGCTTCGGCACAGACCCGGCTGGTGTTTGTATCAGCCGACCCCAAGCGGGATACACAGGAGCGACTCAAGGCCTACACGGCTTATTTCAATCCCGAGTTTATCGCTGCTACCGCCGAGCATGACAAGCTGATGCCGGCGGTACAGCAACTGGGGCTGATCTATGGCATCTATGATCGGGACGGCAGCGATTATCTGGTGGATCACTCCGCCTCCATTGCGCTGATCAATCCGGATGGACAACTGCATGCCTCTTTCCGGCCCAGCTTCACTGATCAGAGCCAGGTTCCGCTGGTGAACAGCGACCTGCTGGTCCAGGACTTTACCCGTATCGTCAACCGTTGGCGGTAACCCGGGCATGAACCAGCCCGCATTCCATTCCCGGTGAAACAGCCATGACCTCCGCCTTCTTCAGTGCCGCCGCCCACAGGCATACCTTTACCCTGGCCTTGCCCATGGTGCTGTCGAACATTACCGTCCCCCTGCTGGGACTGGTGGACACCCTGGTTATCGGCCACCTGGAACAAGCCTATTATCTGGGTGGGGTGGCCGTCGGCAGCACCATCATCAGCCTTATTTTCTGGCTGCTGGGCTTTTTACGGATGTCCACCACCGGGCTGGCCGCCCAGGCCTATGGGGCCCATGATGGTGAACGCTGGGTACAGGTGCTGATGCGCGGGCTCCTGTTGGCATTGGGCCTGGCGCTATTGGTACTGTTGTTGCAGCAACCGCTGATCGAATTGGCCTTCTGGCTGGCCGGCGGCAGTGACCAGGTGCAGCTATACGGCCGTCAATACGTGGCCATCCGTATCTGGAGTGCGCCGGCGGCGCTGGCCAACCTGGTGCTGCTGGGGTGGTTGCTGGGCAGCCAGAATGCCAAGGCACCCATGTGGTTGCTGATCCTCGGCAACAGCGCCAACATACTGCTGGATATCTGGTTTGTGATGGGCTTGGGCTGGCAGGTACGGGGCGCCGCCGCGGCCACAGTGCTGGCCGATTATCTGGCCTTGGCCCTGGGGCTCTGGCTGGTATGGCGGACCCTGCGTCGTAAAAAGTTCGTCCCGGCGGCCGGTTTCTGGCAGCGCACCCTCGAGCGGGGAGCCTTCCTGCATTTATTGGGACTCAACCGCGATATTTTTATACGGGCCTTGTGTCTGCAGTTATGTTTTGTCTTTGTCACCTTCCAGGGAGCCCGCCTGGGTGATGCGGTGGTGGCCGCCAATGCAGTGCTGATGAATTTCCTGATGTTTATTTCTTTCGGCCTGGACGGCTTTGCCTACGCGGTGGAGGCCATGGTCGGCAAGGCTATCGGCCGCAGGCGACGGGATGAGTTTCGTCTGGCCTGTGCCCTCAACCTGTTCTGGGGGGCGCTGGTGGCCGTTTTGTTTACCCTGGTTTTCGCCCTGGGGGGCGAATGGCTGATCGGCATGATTACCAGCATAGAAGCGGTGCGGACGCAGGCAGCCCTGTATCTGCCCTGGTTGGTGTTGATGCCGCTGGCGGCCTGCTGGTGCTATATTCTGGACGGTATCTTTATCGGCGCCACCCGGGGTCAGGATATGCGTGACATGATGCTGCTGTCGACCCTGGGGGTGTTTTTTCCGGTCTGGTGGCTGAGCCAGGAACTGGCTAACCACGGCCTCTGGCTGGCGTTGCTGTGTTTTATGCTGGCCCGCGGACTTAGCCTGGGCTGGGCGCTGTGGCGGCTGAGCAGACAGGACACCTTTCTGGTTCAGCAGGCGCCGCTGTAACCCAACTGACGCCAGCTTTCGTAGACAAAAACCGACACCGCATTGGACAGGTTCATGCTACGGCTGCTGGCCAGCATGGGAATGCGCAGCCGTTGTTCCGGCGGCAGGGCGGTGATCACCTCGCTGGGCAGGCCACGACTTTCCGGCCCGAACAGCAGTACATCGCCGGCGGCAAAGCGGGCATCGCTGTGGGCTCGGGTGCCCTTGGTGGTGCAGGCATAGACGCGGCCGGTCAGCTTTTCCAGACAGGCATCCAGGCTGGCATGGCGGATGATGTGCGCGAACTCGTGGTAATCGAGGCCGGCTCGACGCAGACGTTTGTCATCCCAGTCAAAGCCCAGCGGCTCGATCAGGTGCAGCTGGAAGCCGGTATTGGCACACAGGCGGATAATATTGCCGGTATTGGGCGGTATTTCGGGCTGATAGAGGACGATGTGCAGCATGGTTCAGGGTCTCGTTAAGCAGGTAACAAGCATACCCGGGCGTCACGGCAAGTCAATGCGAGGGTCACATTCGGACAGGGGCAGGGTATACTAGCCGAAACCCTCAATCCGGTCCTGTCATGAACAGCTCGTCCTATTCCCGCCTGGTCACCACGGCGGCTGTCGCCGCCGCCGTGGCGGCAGGCCTGATGATCATTGCCAAGTTGTTGGCCTGGTTTTATACCGGTTCGGCCAGTATGCTGGCCTCTCTGACCGACTCTCTGCTTGATATCAGCGCCTCTCTGATCAACCTGATGGCCATTCGCTATGCGCTGATCCCGCCTGATCAGGAACACAAGTTCGGACATGGCAAGGCAGAATCCCTGGCCGGGCTGGCCCAGTCGGCCTTTATCAGCGGTTCGGCGGCATTTTTGATTATCAACGGCATCTCCCGGTTGCTCAATGCCGAACAGGTTGAGCATGCGGGCATGGGGATTGGGGTGATGATCTTCTCCGTACTGCTGACCCTGGGCCTGATCAGTTTTCAGGGTTATGTGATTAAACGCACCAATTCGGTGGCGATCCGTGCGGATCAGCTGCATTACCGCTCGGATATTTTGCTCAATGTCGGGGTGTTGCTGGCGATAGCCCTGGCCTGGTATGGCTGGCACTGGGCCGATGGCCTGTTTGCGGTGCTGATTGGCGGTTATATCCTGAAGGGCGCCTTGAAAATCGGTTACGATTCGGTGCAAATGTTGCTGGATCGACAGTTGCCGGAAGAGGAGCAAAAGCGCATTATTGAGACCTGCATGGCGGTCGAGGGGGTGCGGGGCCTGCATGAATTACGCACCCGGCAGTCGGGGGCGACCCGCTTTGTTCAGCTGCATGTGGAGCTGGACGACCAGCTGCCCCTGGTACGCGCCCATCGTATTGCCGACCGGGCGGAAAAGGCGGTACGGGCATTGTTCCCCGATACCGATGTAATTATTCATATGGATCCCATTTCGGTCTTGCCGCGCGAGGCCCATTCCCAGGATATGAGCGAACATCAATTTTTAGAAGACAAGGTTTAACCCATGGACGATGCCATTCAATCCAGCACCTGGTTACGCATCCGCGAAGAAGCGCAGCGGATGATCACCGAAGAGCCCATGCTGGGCAGCTTCTTTTACTCCACCATCCTCAATCATGACAACCTCAAGTGCGCTTTGAGTTTTATCCTGGCCAACAAGCTGGAAAGCGCAGTGATGCCGGCCATCAGCCTGCGCGAGGTGATTGAAGTGGCGATGGCCGAAGAACCCGGCATCCTGGATTCGGTGGCCATGGATATCTGTGCGGTGAAGGAGCGGGATCCGGCGGTAGAGCTGTACTCCACCCCTTTGCTCTATCTCAAGGGCTTTCATGCCCTGCAGGGATATCGCATCGCCAACTGGCTATGGCGTCATGAGCGGCGCTCCCTCGCCAGCTACCTGCAGAACCAGATTTCGGTGGTGTTTGGGGTTGATGTGCACCCGGCCGCCCGTATCGGCAAGGGCATCATGTTCGACCATGCCACCGGTATAGTGGTGGGTGAAACGGCGGTGATCGAAGATGATGTGTCGATATTGCAGAATGTGACTCTGGGCGGGACCGGTAAGGAAGGCGGCGATCGTCATCCCAAGATCCGTGAAGGTGTGATGATCGGGGCCGGGGCCAAGATACTGGGTAATATAGAAGTAGGTATGGGAGCCAAGATTGGGGCCGGCAGTGTGGTACTGGAACCGGTACCGCCGCACACCACGGTCGCCGGGGTACCGGCCCGCATCGTCGGGCGGCCTACCTGCGACAAGCCGTCGCTGGATATGAGCCAGGACATTTGAGCGAACCTGCTGCCTGGACCACATTTGACGGCCTGCGTTGAAATTGGCGACAAACTGGGGCCGACATGGTGGCGGGAGCTTGTTGTCTTGGGTAGCTGGAGGTATCCTCGGGCATTGAGGGCCACTAAGGTCAAACATCGATTAGGGGTAACGCATGTCTTTTGAAGTATTAGAAAAACTGGAGTCCAAAATCCAGGCGGCCGTAGATACCATCTCCTTGCTGCAGATGGAACTGGATGAATTGAAAGAGCAGAATGGCCAGCTGGCGCAGGAAAACCAGCAGCTTAAACAGGATCACGACGCCTGGCAGGATCGGTTAAGGGTATTGCTGGGCAAGATCGACCAGGTTGAAGAAAGCGCCTGAATTGCCCACTAGCAAAAAGCCTGTCCAGAGACAGGCTTTTTTAGAAGAAGGTTCTGCCGGCTTATTCTATATCCAGCGGCTCGGGAGACAGGATAACCCCGGTGGTATCGGCGTATAGATGGTCTTCCGGCAGGAAGGTCACCCCACCAAAATTGACCGGTATATCCAGCTCGCCCACATCGCTGTCGCTGGCGCCGACGGGAATCGAGGCCAGTGCCTGGATTCCGATATCCAGCTCTTCCAGGGCGTCGACCTCACGCACACAACCGTAACAGACTATGCCTTCCCAGCCATTATCGGCGGCAATTTCGGCGATTTCCGCATCGATCAACGCACGACGCAGGGAGCCGCCGCCATCGATAAGGAGTACCCGCCCGACGCCGTTTTCTTTTACCACATCGATGATCAGGCCGTTGGCCTCGAAACACTTGATGGTGGAAACCATGCCGCCGAAGGAGCTGCGGCCGCCAAAACTGGAGAACATGGGTTCAACCACATCCACCATTTCCATATAGGTATTGCATAGTTCTGAAGTGTTGTATTCCATGGTGTTGGTCGCATCTGGAAACAAGGTAACTCCAGTATAAAGGGGCGGGAGCGGTTTTCAATCACAATTATATGACCGCCCCTTTTATCTGCAGTTATCAGAGGATATAGCGACTCAGATCCTCATCTTCCACCAGGTCTTTCAGATAGCGATCCACATAGTGTTCATCGATGGTGATGGTATCGCCGGACTTGTCGGATGCCTCGTAGGACAGCTCATCCAGCAGCCGCTCCATCACGGTGTGCAGCCGGCGGGCACCGATATTTTCGGTGGTCTCGTTGACCCGCCAGGCGGCCTCGGCGATGCGACGGATACCCGGCTGGCTGAACTCGATGTTGACATTTTCGGTGGCCAGCAGCGCCTTGTACTGTTCGGTCAGGGAGGCGCTCGGCTCGGTGAGGATACGCTCGAAATCGTCAGTGGTAAGGGAACTCAGTTCCACCCGGATCGGCAGGCGTCCCTGCAGCTCGGGGATCAGGTCCGAGGGCCGGGCCACCTGGAAGGCCCCGGAAGCGATAAACAGCATATGATCGGTACGCACCATGCCGTGCTTGGTGTTGATGGTACTGCCCTCGACCAGCGGCAGCAGATCCCGCTGTACCCCTTCACGGGAAACGTCCGGACCCGAACTTTCACCGCGCTTGCAGATCTTGTCGATTTCGTCGATGAAGACGATACCCTGGTTTTCCACCGCGGCAATGGCCTGCTCTTTCAGTTCTTCCGGGTTGAGCAGCTTGGCCGCTTCTTCTTCGACCAGCAACTTGAGTGCATCCTTGATCTTCATCTTGCGTTGCTTGCTGGTATTGCCGGACAGGTTCTGGAACATGCCCTGCAGCTGGTTGGTCATTTCTTCCATGCCGGGAGGGGCCATGATCTCCACGCCCATCTGTGGGGTGGAGACATTGATCTCTATTTCCTTGTCGTCCAGCTTGCCCTCACGCAGCTTCTTGCGGAAGATCTGACGGCTGTTGCTATTGTCGGCCTTCTCATCTTCGCCCCAGGTGTTGCGGGGGTTGGGCAGCAGGGCATCCAGCACCCGTTCTTCTGCGGCTTCTTCGGCCCGGAAGCGGACCTTTTCCATCTGCTGCTCGCGGGTCATTTTCATGGCGATGTCGGTCAAATCGCGGATGATGGAATCAACTTCCTTGCCGACATAGCCCACTTCGGTGAACTTGGTTGCTTCCACCTTGATAAAGGGAGCATTGGCCAGCTTGGCGAGGCGGCGGGCGATTTCGGTTTTGCCGACCCCGGTCGGGCCTATCATCAGTATGTTCTTCGGAGTCACTTCCTGGCGCAGCTCGGGGGTCAGCTGCATGCGGCGCCAGCGGTTGCGCAGGGCAATGGCCACGGCACGCTTGGCCTCGGACTGGCCGACGATATGGCGATCCAGTTCGTGGGCGATTTCTCTCGGGGTCATGTCAGACATATTGGGGATCCTGTATTCGGGCGGGGGAGGCGGAAATGGCGCTAATATGGCCGGCGGCGGTCCTCCCAGGCTGATTTAATGACTATAGTCGAGCTCTTCGATAGTCTGGTTGCTGTTGGTGTAGACACAGATGTCGCCGGCGATGGTCAGGGCTTTTTGCACTATGTCGTGGGCTTCCAGCTCGGTATTTTCCAGCAAGGCGCGGGCGGCGGACTGAGCAAAGGCGCCGCCGGAGCCGATGGCGATCAGATCCTGTTCCGGCTGTACCACATCGCCGTTACCGGTAATGATGAAGGAATTCTTGTCGTCGGCGACCGCAAGCAGGGCTTCGAGCCGGCGCAGCATGCGGTCGGTACGCCATTCCTTGGCCAGGGCCACGGCGGCGCGCTCCAGGTTGCCCTGATGGGCCTGCAGCTTGGCCTCGAAACGCTCGAGCAGGGTAAAGGCATCGGCGGTACCACCGGCAAACCCTGCCAGTACCTTGCCGTTGAACAGCCGGTGTACCTTGCGGGCGTTGCCTTTCATCACGGTATTACCCAGGGATACCTGGCCATCGCCACCGATAACCACTTTGCCGTTACGGCGGACTGAAACGATCGTTGTCACTGTGAACCTCACTTGACTGTGTAGCCAGCCAGACTGGCAGAAATGTCATGCTCACAGAAATGGGGACGGGAGGGGGAGAGATCAACCCTCCCAGAACCAGATTGCACAGTGATTGACGTTGGCCCTCAGCAGCTGGTGCTTGTCTTTTTCAGCCTTCCGTTTGCTTTGGTAGGGACCCAGGATCACCCGATACCAGGTACCGTTGCTGCCGTCGGAGCGACGCACCTGGGATTCCATGCCCTGGAAGGCGATGCGGGCCTTGAGCTGCTCGGCCTGGCTCTGTGAGCGGAAGGAGCCGCATTGCATCAGGTAAGGCTGGGTATTTTCCTTGGCCTCGGGGACATCGACCAGTATTTCCTTGTTTTCAAGCTGTTCTATATAGCGCCATTTTTCCACCGGTTTCTGATCCAATGGATCGATGGTGGCGGGGACTGCCTGGGTTTGACCGGTATCGGCTGGCGGCCGCTCGGCGGAGCCCTTGACCAGATAAATCAGGTAGCCAAGGCCGGCGGCCAGGAACAGGGCAAATATTACGGCCAGCCAGGGCATTTTCGAGCCCTGAGGGGCAGCCTTACGCTTGCTCCCGCCGGTAGTGCGGGGGTTGCGTTTGGATCTGGGTTGGCTGCGCCGGACGTAATCCTTGGCCATGTCTTACATGCGCTCCATGGTCTCTATGCCCAGCAGGCCCAGGCCCCGCTCCAGCACCTTGGCACTGGCGGCACAGAGCAACAGGCGGCTGGCGCGTTCCTGTTCACCGACACCGTCTTTGTTGATCGGGCAGGCCTCGTAGAAGCTCATGAAGGCACCGGACAATTCAAACAGGTACAGGCACAGCAGGTGAGGCATGCCCTTGTCGGCGACGCTCTTAACGGTATCGTTGAACTGCACCAGCTTTTGCGCCAGCGCCTCTTCGGCGGGAGCGCCTATCTGTACCTGGCCGTTCAGCTGTTCGGCATTCGCCCCGGCCTTGCGGAAGATGGACTGGATCCGGGTATAGGCATATTGCAGATAAGGGGCGGTATTGCCCTCGAAGGACAGCATGTTGTCCCAGTCGAAGATGTAATCGGTGGTGCGGTTCTTGGACAGGTCCGCATACTTGACCGCGCCCATGGCGACCCGGTTGATGACCTGGGCCTTTTCTTCCGGGGTCAGTTCCGTCTGCTTCTGCTCCAGCAGCTGGGCGGCTCTTTGCTCGGCTTCGTCGAGCAGATCGACCAGCTTGACGGTGCCGCCGGAACGGGTCTTGAAGGGACGACCGTCCTTGCCCAGCATCATGCCGAAGGCGTGGTGCTCCAGACTGACCTGCTCGGGGACATAGCCGGCCTGACGCACTATGCTCCAGGCCTGCATCAGGTGCTGATGCTGGCGAGAGTCGATAAAGTACAATACCCGGTCGGCGCCCAGCTGCTGATAGCGGTATTTGGCACAGGCGATATCGGTGGTGGTGTAAAGGAAACCGCCGTCCTTCTTGCGTACGATAACCCCCATGGGATCACCGTCCTTGTTCTTGTATTCGTCCAGGTAGACCACCAGGGCGCCCTGGTCTTCCACTGCCAGGCCCTTGGCCTGCAGGTCCTCGGCGATCTCGGCCAGCATGGCGTTATAGGTGCTTTCACCCATCACATCGGCTGGGGTCAGGGACACATTGAGGCGGTCGTAGACGGCCTGATTGTGACTGAGGGTAACGTCGACCAGCTTTTGCCACATGCTCAGGCAGTAGCTGTCGCCGCCCTGCAACCGGACCACATAGCCCCGGGCCCGTTCGGCAAATTCGGGATCCGCATCATACTGCTGCTTGGACTCCCGGTAGAATTGTTCGAGATCGGCCAGGCCCGAGGACAATACCTCCGGGTTCTGCTTTTCCAGCTCTTCCAGATGGGCGATCAGCATGCCGAACTGGGTACCCCAGTCGCCGATATGGTTGGCACGGATCACCTTGTGACCCAGAAACTCCAGGGTACGCACCACGGCATCGCCGATAATGGTGGAACGCAGGTGGCCGACATGCATTTCCTTGGCGACGTTGGGCGCAGAGTAGTCCACCACCACGGTTTGCCGGTGTTCGGCGACCGGCACATTGGCGCGCGGATCCTGCACCATCAAGGCAATCTGATTGGCCAGCCAGTTACTGTCCAGAAAGAAGTTGATAAAGCCGGGACCGGCCAGCTCGGTCTTGGCTACCAGGGGCGAGGCGGGCAGTTTGTCTACAATTAACTGAGCCAGGGTGCGGGGATTTTGCCCCACCGGCTTGGCCAGCAGCAGGGCCAGGTTGGTGGCCAGATCCCCGTGGGCCTTGTCTTTGGTTCTGTCTACCTGAATACGCGGCTCCAGCTCGGCGGGCAATGCGCCTTCTTGTTTCAGAATAGAGACCGTCTGCTCAAGCAGCGCTTGAATGTGTTCTTTCATCGTCAGTTCACCAAAATTAAGACAAGGTCGGATTGATACCCAGGGGGGATAAATTCTACTCATATCGCGCCGAGAAAACTACCGTTTGCGTCCGGCAGCGGCGGATTGAAAGCAATCGATCCGAAACGGGGTCTCTATAGCTATTAATTGCAGGGGAGGACAGGGCCATGAAACTGGCGATTTTACCGCTGACCCTCCACCTTATGCCCGGTGGCAAACTGCCTTTGCGTATTTTTGAATCCAGGTATATCAGGATGGTCAGCGAAGCAGCAGGGACGGGAAATGGCTTCGGCATCGGCATGCTCGACGATGAGCAGGGCAAGCGAACCCATAGCCTTTTCATGCTGGGCACCCGGGTGCAAATTGTGGATTTCTACAGCCTGGCTGATGGCTTGCTGGGGATTACGGTAGAAGGAACCGAACGTTTCCTGATCCGCTCCCTGAGTCAGGATGCTGATGGTCTCCTGCAGGCGGAAGTCTCGCTGCTGGATAACTGGCAGTCCTGCTCTCTTTCTTCGTTCGAGCGGGTCTTGTCTGATAAGTTACAGGAAGTGTTTGACGAGTATCCTGAGCTGGCCGAGCTGCACCCGTCGCCCCGATGGACGGATGCTGCCTGGGTCACCCAGCGCTGGCTGGAAGTTCTGCCCCTGGGTGGACACCAGACCCAGTTGCTGATGGCCGAGGACAACTGTCGGCGGGCCCTGGCGTTCTTGATGACCATGATCAAACCCGATTCGGTGCCCGGCTTGCGTCACTAGAGCATCGAGCAGTTTCAACGTTGGCCAGGCCAACCTAGATGAAGAGGCTATTCCCCTTGTCTCTTTCAAGCCCCGGCGTCCTCTGATGAGAATGCCGGCAGGCGCCCCCGGACAGGTAGCATTCAGTTCGCAGCAGTCAACAAGGCCTCCGCTCAATAGAGCATGGGGGGATGCCTGAATGTTAACCTGCATGGTGCTTTAGGGAGTAGGGTTACCACAGCTCGGTAGGATCTATATCCAGAGACCAGCGCACCTTGCGCGCCAGAGGGATGGTGTCGATCAGGGCCAGCGCCTGACGTACGGCGATGGCCAGCTGGCGCCGGTTGCCGGCCTGCAGCAGCAGCTGATGCCGGAACTGCCCCGCTTTCTTTTCCATCTGGGCGCTGAAGGGGCCGGCGCAGAGCAGATCGGCGGGCAGCAAGGGTTTGAGCCGTTCCGCCAGTGCCTGCAAAAAATCCTGGCAGGGTTCGGACTGATTGGCCTGAACCCGGAACAGGGCCTGGTAACTGAAAGGGGGTAGCCCCGCCTGTTGCCGTTCCTGCAAAGCGGTACGGGCAAAATGCGCGTAGCCCTGGTTGGCCAGGTCCTGTAGCAGAGCATGATCAGGATGATGGCTTTGCAGTACTACCCGACCGGGTTTACTGGCTCGTCCGGCCCGACCCGCCACCTGGATATAAAGCTGGGCAAAGCGTTCGGTTGCCCGAAAATCGCTGGCGAACAGGGCCGCATCCACATCCAGCAGGGCGACCAGGGTGACATCGGGAAAGTGGTGGCCCTTGGCCAGCATCTGGGTGCCCAGCAGAATCTGATAGCGGCCCTCACGAATACCGGCCAAGTGTTGCTGAAAACTGCCTTTACGGCGGGTATTGTCCCGATCGATCCGAATGGTGCTGTACTGGGGAAACAGGGCGGCCAGGGCCTGTTCGACCTGTTCGGTACCCAGGCCCGTGCCCAGCAGCTGCTGGCTGCCACAGTGGGGACATTGGCGGGGCACGAAACGCTGGTGATCGCAATGATGACAATGCAACCTGGCCTTGCCCCTATGCCAGGTATAATGGGCGTCGCAACGCTCGCAATCGGCCAGCCAGCCGCAATCATGGCAGAGCAGGGCGGGAGCATAACCGCGGCGGTTGAGGAACAGCATCACCTGATTTCCCCGGCTTAATTCCTCTTCCATCAGCTGGATCAACTGAGGAGAAAGCCCCGCATGCAGCTGTACATGTTTGCTATCCAGCAACAGATGCTGGGCGACAGCGGCGGCACCCGGTCGTTGGCGCAGGAGCAGGTGGCGGTATTTGCCGTTGTGGGCATTGTGCAGGGTCTCAAAGGCCGGGGTGGCCGAGCCCAGCACGATGGGAATGGCCAGCCGGCGAGCCCGCAGCATGGCCAGATCCCGGGCATGGTATCTGAAGCCGTCCTGTTGCTTGAAGGAGCTGTCATGCTCTTCATCGATCAGGATCAGACCCAGTTCGGCAAAAGGCGTCAACAGGGCGGAGCGGGTGCCAATGATCACCGCCGCCGATCCATCGCGGCAGGCGAGCCAGGCATCAAGTCGCTCCCGTTCCGACAGGCCGGAATGCAGGGTAACGATCGGTACCCGAAAACGACGCTGAAACCTGGCTATCGTCTGTGGCGTCAGCCCGATTTCCGGCACCAGTACCAGTACCTGCCGACCCTGGCGCAGCACGGGTTCCATAGCCTGAAGGTAGATCTCAGTCTTGCCCGAGCCGGTGATGCCTTCCAGCAAGAAAGGACTGAAGCCGGTGGCCTGGTTGATGCAACTGACCGCCAGTGCCTGCTCGGTATTGAGTCGTGGCTTGTCTTCTTCATTTACCGCATAGCTCCGGCGCCAGTCGGCGGGAGCGGGCAGCTGCTCCCGCTTTTCGGCCAGTCCCTTGGCGGCCAGGCCTTTCAGTACGCCGGCGGTGATGCCCCTGACTTCCAGTTCGCCTGGCGACAGCGGCCCCTGGGCAAGCAGCTCCAGGGCCTGACGTTGTTTATGGGCCTGGGGGGAAAGAGGCTGACTGCTGGCCCCGGGAGGGCAGTTGTGCCAATAGCTGATGGTCTTGTAGTCGGCGGCTTCCCCTTTGCGCAACAGGGTCGGCAGGGCCTGGAAGTACACCTCGCCGGGGGCATGCTGATAATATTGTACGGCCCAATCCAGCAAGCCCATGTCCTGTGCCGATAGTACCGGGTGGGTGTCGAGTGCAGCCTGTATGGACTTCAGCTTGTGGGTGGCGACGCTGGGCTGTTCCGGGTGGGCGACCACCAGGGCGACCTGGGAGCGGTTGCCAAAGGAGACCAGGACCCGGCAACCGATGGCGGGCAGGGGGAGGTCGCTCAGATAATCGAAATCCTGTCTGAGCGGAACGGGGAGCACGACCCGTATCAACCCCTGGGTTACCGGTACTGTCATTGGTGATTTTACCTCCATTTTCCCTTGCCCAGAAATGCGCGATCCTATAATATTCGCAGCCTTCACAAAACATGTATCACTGCGTGTGGTGTCTGGCATAGGATCAGATAGCGACACGGCCTAATGACAGAGGTTGTCCATGAAACAAGGTATCCACCCCGAATACAAAGAAATCGTTGCCAAATGTTCCTGCGGTAACGAAATCAAGGTCCGCTCCACCGTGGGTCACGATCTGAACCTGGACGTATGTTCCTCTTGCCACCCCTTCTATACCGGCAAGCAGAAGGTAGCGGACACCGGTGGCCGTGTAGATCGCTTCAACAAGCGTTTCGGTGCCTTGTCCTCCAAGAAATAAGCAACGATTTCTTGCTAAAAAGGCGCTGCGGCGCCTTTTTTGTTGCCCTTTTTTTCCTCCATTGCCCATCTTTAAATCCTGCTCCTCCTGACGAGACGCAGGATGTCAGCCTTGTCTCTGCCCTGGTTATTGCTGCTGTTGTGTCCTATATGGACTTATCCCGCCTGCCCACGCCTGGCCGCCGATGAAACCGTGCGGGTCGAGCGGGTAGTTGATGGCGATACCCTGAAGCTGAAAGACGGTCGGACCATACGCCTGATCGGTATAGATACTCCCGAGCTGAACCCCTATGACCGTACTCAGGCAGAGCCGGGAGCCACGCATGCCCGGGACTGGTTACGAAATAATTTCAAGAAAGGGTCTCAATTGAAACTGGTTTTTGGTGTTAAAAAACATGATGATTATGGTCGCTGGCTGGCTCACCCACTGTGGCCTTCCGGTGCGCCCCTGACAGAACAGATGTTACTCCTGGGGTTGGGTTCCTTGTTGCTGATAGCACCGAACCATGAACTATGGCCCTGCCTGTTTGCTGCGGAAACAAAGGCGAGGCGGGCCAGGCGAGGGATCTGGTCACGGCCGTTGTCCATGCTGCCCAGCCAAACCGGATGGCAGATGCTACGTGGGCGAGTGACGGCAGTCAGCACCGAAAGCAACCGGGTACGGCTGCTACTGGAAGACAAGGTCTGGTTGCAAGCGGGTAGCCGAAGCAGCCCCGAACTGCGGTTACGATTGGCCCAGATCAGGCCTGGTACCCTGTTGTTTGTCAGGGGATGGGTTTACAGAGACAAGGGCGAATGGCGGCTGTGGCTGAATCGCCCCTGGCAATACAGCAAGGAGAACTGAACTCCCGGATGGGACAACTGCAAGTCAGTTGATTACTACCATATTGTACAAAAAATGTGTTAAATTTGTTTTTCTAAAGAAGTAATAATGTCAACAATCGCATCAGGGTACTCAATAAAATGACCGATTTCCGTCAAAATGCATTGGATTATCATGCGCTTCCAAAACCAGGCAAGATATCTGTAGAAATCAGCAAGTCTGCTGAAACCGCCAAGGATCTGGCCCTGGCTTATAGTCCGGGAGTGGCCGAGCCGGTGAGAGAAATTGCCGCCAATCCGGAAAATGCCTATAAATATACCGCCAAGGGCAACCTGGTCGCCGTTATCAGTAACGGTACCGCCATCCTGGGCCTGGGTAACCTGGGCCCCCTGGCCTCCAAGCCGGTCATGGAAGGCAAGGCACTGTTATTCAAGCGTTTTGCCAACCTGGACTCCATCGACATCGAAGTTAAACACAGGACTACCGAAGAGTTTATCCAGACCGTGGCTGCCATTGCCGACACCTTCGGTGGTATCAACCTGGAAGACATCAAGGCACCCGAGTGTTTCGAGATCGAAAAAGCCCTTATCGAACGCTGCAACGTGCCGGTGTTCCATGATGATCAGCATGGCACCGCCATCGTTACCGCCGCTGGCATGATCAATGCGCTGGAAGTACAGGGCAAGAAGATCGCCGATTCCCGCATCGTTTGTATGGGTGCCGGCGCCGCCGCCGTTGCCTGTATGGAGCTGCTGATCAAATGCGGCGCCCAGCGGGAAAATATCTATATGCTGGATCGCAAAGGGGTTATCCACACCCGTCGCGATGACCTGAACGAGTACAAGCAGCTGTTTGCCAACAACACCGACAAGCGCACCCTGGAAGACGTAATCACCGACGCCGATGTGTTTGTGGGCGTGTCCGGCCCGGATGTACTGCCGGCAGAGGCGGTAGCCATGATGGGGGAAAACCCGGTAATCTTCGCCTGCTCCAATCCGGACCCCGAGATCAAGCCGGAATTGGCTCATTCCGTACGTCAGGATCTGATCATGGCGACCGGTCGTTCCGACTATCCCAACCAGGTGAACAACGTACTTTGTTTCCCCTTTATCTTCCGTGGCGCCCTAGATGTTCGGGCTTCATGCATCAATGACGAGATGAAGGTGGCGGCCGTTGAAGCAATTCGCAGCCTGGCCAAGGAGCCGGTGCCGCAGCAGGTATTGGATGCCGCCGGCATTGAAGCCCTGACATTCGGCAAGGATTATATTATTCCCAAGCCGATGGATCCCCGGCTGCTGCCACGCGTGGCCCGTGCCGTTGCGGTTGCAGCAGTGGAATCAGGTGTAGCTGGTATCGAACTACCAGAAAACTACATGCTGGATTAAGAACTGTCTATCAGCTGTCAAAAAGGAGCCTTACGGCTCCTTTTTTATTTCCTGGCTTATACCTATCGGATTAAATAGCTGTTCCGAATGGTAGATCACGACTGACGGCGACCAGATGTTGTTTAGCAGATCCTTAGCGCCAGGGCCGGAAAATGCTCCTGCCGTTACGGCATTCCCGTGCCTCATGGATGCTTGATGGGGGGGCGTGCGAGACGGCTGTGTTGACTCAGGCGCTATGCCCCAACAGACGCTCAGATACTTAATGGGGGGGGCTATTTCCATACGGAACCAGTTTGACTCAAATTACGGCTCCAGACGGACTTTTTGTTACAGATATGATCACTTTCCATAAAAACCCTTTGGCTAACGAGGTTTTATTGGTTAGAATTTGTGCGTTTTTATGCGTCTTCCAAAGGAGTCTGATGTGCGTAATAGGGTGAAACTTGGCTTAATGTTAGTATGCATGGCTTCTGCCAAACCGTATGCAAAGGGATCCGATTTGGAACTTAAACCACCAGTGGCCAAGAAAATTCCCCACAGCCTGACTCACCATGGCGATACCCGGGTCGATAACTATTACTGGTTACGGGATGATCAGCGGGAAGCCAAGGCGGTGCTTTCCCACCTCTCAGCCGAAAACAAGTACAGCGAGCAGGTGCTGCAACCCCTGTCGGCCCTGCAGGAAAGTCTCTATCAGGAGATGCTGGCGCGTATCAAGAAAGACGACAGCTCCGTGCCTTATCGCAAGGACGGCTACTGGTACCAGACCCGTTATCGTGAAGGCGGTGAATACGGCATTATCGAGCGTTACACGGAAGATCACCCCGAGCGGATCCAGCTGCTGCTGGACTGTAATGAGCGGGCCGAAGGCAAGGCCTATTACAGCATGGGCCAGCTGGCAGTCAGCCCGGATGATCAGGTGCTGGCCTTTGCCGAAGACTTTGTCTCGCGCCGCCAATATGAGATCCGTTTCAAGTCGCTGAGCGACGGTCAGCTCTATGAAGAGGTGCTGGAAAATACCTCCGGCAACCTGGTGTGGGCCAATGACGGCAAGACACTGTTTTACGTGAAGCAGGATGAAGACACCCTGCTGCCCTATCAGGTGTACCGTCATACCCTGGGTACGCCTCAAAGCGAGGATGTGCTGGTCTATGAAGAAAAAGATGCCAGCTTTTATACCAGCATCTACAAGAGCCGCTCCAACGACTATATCGTGATCGGTGCCTGGAGTACCGTTTCCAGTGAAATGAGTCTGGTACCGGCGGATCGTCCCGAAGCCGAGGCCGAGGTGTTCCTGCCCCGTCAGCGGGATCATGAATACTCGGTGGAACACTACCGGGATCGGTTCTACATCCGCTCCAATAAGGAAGGTGCCAACTTTGCCCTGTATCAGACCGAGCAGAGCGGTCCTGAGCAGTGGCAGACGTTGATCCCCGCCCGGGAAGACGTGCTGCTGGAAGACTTTGCCCTGTTCCGTGACTGGCTGGTATTGGAAGAACGTCAGGAAGGCCTGGTGCACCTGCGTCAAATCAACTGGCAGAATGGTCGCGAGCACCAGATCCGCTTCGAGGATCCCGCCTATGTCACCTGGCTGGGTGCCAACGCCGAGGATGAAACGCCCTGGCTGCGTTATGGCTATTCTTCCATGACCCGTCCAGTGACCACTTATGAAGTCAACATGGATACCCTGGAACGCAAACAGCTCAAGCAGCAGTATGTGGGAGAACAGTTCGACGCCGACAACTATCGCAGTGAACGCCTGTGGGTCACTGCCCGTGATGGGACCAAGGTTCCCGTTTCCCTGGTATATCGAGCCGACCAGTTTGAGCAGAATGGCGACAATCCCCTGCTGGTGTATGCCTATGGCTCCTATGGTGCCAGCATGGACCCGGACTTCAGCAGCGCCCGCCTGAGCCTGCTTGATCGCGGCTTCGTCTATGCCATCGCCCATGTGCGTGGTGGTGAGGAGCTGGGGCGCGACTGGTATGAGCAGGGCCGGTTGATGAACAAGCAGAACAGCTTCAACGATTTTATCGATGTTACCCAGGCCCTGGTGGCGCAGGGTTATGCCGACCGTAGCCGGGTATTTGCCTCCGGTGGCAGTGCCGGTGGCCTGTTGGTTGCTGCCGTCGCCAATATGGCCCCCGAGCTGTTTAAAGGGGTGATTGCTTCAGTACCCTTCGTGGATGTGGTGACCACCATGCTCGACGAATCCATCCCCCTCACCACGGGTGAATATGACGAGTGGGGCAACCCGGCTGATGACGATGCCTACCGTTATATGAAGTCCTACAGCCCTTACGATCAGGTGAAGCCGCAGGCCTATCCCCATATGCTGGTGACCACGGGATTGCACGATTCCCAGGTGCAGTATTGGGAGCCGGCCAAGTGGGTGGCCAAATTGCGTGAGTTGAAAACTGACGACAACCTGTTGTTGCTGCACTGCGACATGGACTCTGGCCATGGAGGCAAGTCCGGACGTTTTTCCTACTATCAGGATCTGGCCCGGGAATATGCTTTCCTGCTGGCGTTGGCTGAAGAAGAAGCCCAGGTCAGCCGGATCGCCGGTTTTAGCAAGGCTGAAGGTATAGTCAACTAACCAGCTCCGCTGGTTTGCCAGACCAAAGCCGGGTTAACTACCCGGCTTTGGCGTATAGATAGGGGTGGGAAAGGTGGCCACCTTGTCGCTCAGCTCGGTCAGTTTGGCGGTGCCGCGTCTTTGAACCGCATCGATCCGCAATATCTGGTGCAGCGGGATATAGGTACGATTCACTTCGGCAAATTCGCTTTTTAGCCTGTCTTCGGCGGGATCCACCAACAGCGAGGTACGGGTATCCCAGACGAAGTCCGCCAGTTCGACAAACCCGAACAGGCTTCCCTGGGTTACTTCCCGCACATAGATCTCATAATGTTTGCCGGCGTTGATAAACTGAACACGATACAACAGTTCTGCAGCTTTCATTTTTCTCCAATCCATTCTGAAGCCTGGAGCACCATACAGTGCAAAAGCAGGCATCTCCCATTCTCTCTTGCTCGAAGAGCTGATTGACTGCTGACGAGGAGGATGCTCACGGCCAAAGGATACTCCTCTTCTGCCACGCGGTGAATCCTCAATGGAGGCTCCACCGCACCATCTGACTGTCAGGGATAGTGGGTATGCCGGAATGGCAGGAGCGCTGCCCAGGCACGGAGGACGGCGCGCCTGCCTCCTTTGTCCTCCGATCACCCCGGATGGTCAACTTTTAAACTGCCCGGTGTTCTAGACCCCCCACCGGGGGATGTGCAGCTTAACCACCGATAGACTGGATAATGACCAGCAGCACCAGCACAGGGCATACCAGACGGACATACCAGGGCCAGATCTTCCAGAACCAGCCCTGTTCCAGCTCGGGGTGGCCGGCCTTCAGCTCGGCCAGTACCTGGTGCCGCTGCCAGACCCAACCGGCATAGAGGGTGATGCACAGACTCACCAGCGGTTGAGCGTAATGGGTGGTTGCGGTGATTATCAGTCCGAACAGGCTGCCAAAATTAAACACTATTATCACGCTGATCAAGGTGCATAACAGAGTCATTAGCCAGGTAGCCTTGATGCGTGACAGACCTCCGATTTCCATCGCCATCGACACCGGTGCCTCAAGCATGGAAATCGCAGAGGTAATGGCCGCGACTATCATCAGCAGGAAAAAGGCAAAGGCGATCAGGTGCTGGGCCTGGCCCATGGTATTGAACAGGGCGGGTAGTACCGAAAACACCAGGGTATCCGAGTCGAGCAGGCTGCCGTCTTCTGCAAGGATGGACACGCCATTATGTTGTGCCACGTACATGGCGGGCAGGATCAGCAGCCCGGCGAGGAAAGCAACGCTGGTATCCAGCAGGGTGACTTGGGCGGCCAGCACGGGGATGCTTGCCTGACGGCTGAGATAGGAGCCGTAAATCATCATGACAGCGGCGCCCAATGACAGGGAGAAAAAGCTCTGGCCAAGGGCTCCGATCAGTACCTTGCCTTGTAGCACGCGGGAAAAATCCGGGATCAGATAGGCTTTCAATCCCGCTCCGGCACCCGGCTGAAGCAGCATGTACAGGGTCAACAGCAGCAGCATCGACAGCAGCAGGGGCATCAGCCGGCGTGACCATTTCTCGATACCCTGCTCCAGTCCCTGGCAGACTACATAGAGGCTGAGCAGGGCAAACAGCAGGGTAAATATCAGGTTGCGGGACACCGAAAAATCGCTCAGCCAGGCGGCGCCTTGCGTGGAGCCCATCATGTGGGCCAGCGGCTCAAGGGCATAGGCGACAAACCAGCCGGAGACAATGGCATAGAAGGTGAAAATAAAGCTGACGGTGAGCACGGCGGCCAGTCCCAGCAGGCCTGCGCCCACCCGACCGGCACGATCCTCGGTCAGCTGTTGCAGCGCCCTGAAAGGAGTGGCCTGGCCGTGACGGCCAATGGCCATTTCCGCGACCAGCATGGGGTAGCCCAGCAGGAAAATAAACAGCAGGTACACCAACAGGAAGGCGCCACCACCGTTGCTGGCTGCCTGAGTCGGAAAACCCCAGATATTGCCGACCCCGATCGCCGAGCCCGCCGCCGCCATGACAAACCCCAACCTGCTGCTGAACTGCGCCCTTGATTCCACTTTGCTACGCCCCTGCTCTGGCATACGCCGTAAAGTTTCCAATACAGGCGCCGTTAATGAAAAATGAGGCAAACTATGGTGTTTTGCAGGATTTTTGTCAAATAGAAGCAGGCCGTGTAGCGGAGGATGCCGGGCCTGCCTAAATGAGTAGAGAAATATAAAGGCGGGGGGGGAGCCCCCACCTTTATTAAGCCAGCTGGGTGGTCAGCTTCAGCCAGTTACGCTTTTGAATCTGCAGGGACGCTCTCAACTCATCGCAGTTGAGCCTGAGCCTGAGTTCTTCATATTTGCAGCCTACCGCCTTTTTCTTCATGTCCAGCAGCGTCTTGCGGGCCTGATAATAGGCCTTCAGCTGCTCCAGCAAGCGCTCATACTCGCCATGCAGCAGCGCCAGCCATTGTTCGGTATCGGCTCCCTGGCGACGCAGCAGCCGTTGTCGGGCTTGCTCCAGACGCATTTCCAGCTTGGCCTGTTCGATACGCTCTTGCGGGCTGGTGCGTAACCGGCGAGCAAGGCCCACCCAGCTCATGGACTTGATCAGCCATTTGGTCGGATCGTAATGCCACCAGCAGATGCCGTTGCGGTAATCGGACTCGAACAGGTGATGAAAATTATGGTAGCCCTCGCCGAAGGTCAGCACTGCCAACAGATCATTGTCCCTGGCGGTATTTTTATTGGTATAGGGTTGGCGCCCCCAATAGTGGGCCAGGGAATTGATGAAAAAGGTGACGTGATGGCCGAGTACCAGGCGCAATACGCCGGCCAGCAACAGCATGCCCCACAGGTCGCCGTGCAGCAGCCCCAGCGCAATCGGCAGACCCAGGTTCATGAGCAGGGTCAGGGCCAGATAGTGGCGATGCTGAAACGCCAGGATGGGATTGCGTTTCAGGTCCGGGATATTGCTGTCATCTTCCGGATGGTAATCGCGCAGCATCCAGCCCATATGGGAGAACCAGAGTCCCCGCTTGGCCGAATAGGGATCTTTTTCAAGATCATCCACATGGCGATGATGGCGACGATGATCGGCACACCAGCGCAGAGCCGAATTCTGCAGTGACAGAGCGCCTCCGAGGGCAAACACCCATTGCATCAGGGGATGCGCCTCATAGGCCTTGTGGGCCCACAAACGATGATAACCGGCGGTAATCGACAGGCAGCTGTAGCTGAACAGCAGCAGCAGGGCCAGCCATTGCCAGCCGTCGTAGCCATGGGTCAGGCCATACCAGGGTACCAGCACCAGTGCGGCCAGGCCGGTACCGGCAAAGACGAGGGCATTGGTCCATAACAGGGGGGGTTTACGCATATCAACATCCATTGAGCGAACAACTGTACACTATTTTCCCGGTTCGGCTGGGTGGGGTCAATCAGAAAATGACCAACCGGGGCTGACCCCATTCATACAAAAAGGTATGATCCGGCCATAAAGCGTTAGACCCTGGAGTCTTGTGGGCATTCGAGCCGAACAAAAAGAAAAAACCCGGCGCACCCTGATTGAATCTGCCTTTCGGCAGTTGAGTGCCGAGCGAAGTTTTTCCAGCTTGAGTCTGCGCGAGGTCTGCCGGGAGGCAGGCCTTGCACCCACCTCTTTCTACCGTCATTTTAAGGATATGGAAGAATTAGGCTTGACCCTGGTTGATGAAGGTGGCCTCACCTTACGTCAGTTGATGCGTCAGGCCCGGCAGCGGATTGCCGATGGCGGTAGCGTGATCCAGATTTCGGTCAAAACCTTTATGGAGTTTATCGACAACAGCCCGGATGTGTTTCGCCTGCTGTTGCGCGAGCGTTCCGGCACTTCGGTTGCCTTTCGTCAGGCGGTGGCCAGGGAAATCCAGCATTTTACCGCCGAGCTGACCGATTACCTGGAAGAAAGGCAGCATATCCGGCGTGACTATGCGCTGTTGCAGGCCCAGACCATGGTCACCCTGGTATTCAGTGCCGGCGCCGAAGCCCTGGATATGAATGATGTTGAGCGTTCGGCACTGGCTGAGCGGATGATCCTGCAGCTGCGCATGGTTGCCAAGGGCGCAGATGCATATTATAAGACTAAACGGCCCTAGGCCCTTACGTGAGGAAGGATGTCCATGTTACAAAGTAAAAAAATTCGTCGTAAGCCCATACTATTGGCATTCCTGGTGGGGGTGTGTGGTAATGCCACCCTGGCAACGTTGAGTGTCAGCCAGATGGCATTTTCGGTATTCCCGGCCATTGCGCTGGTGTTGGCTGCCTACATGCTTTATCAGGAGTATCTTAGCGTTCCCATGGAAGGCGATACACCCTTGTGTGCCCTGCTGAGCTTTTTGATTGGGGTGTTTGGGTATTCTTCATTTTTACGGGTACAGTTCCCGGAAATGGGCACCAATTTCCTGTCGATCATGATCACCCTGGGGTTACTGGCCTGGCTGGCTGTCAAACTGGGAGTGGCCGCGCGCCCCAAGGCGGAATAATCGGTTTTACCGGTTTCTCATTGATGCCAGTCGGTTCGGGCCGACTGGCATTTTTTATTGCTGATGGTGGCCGTGGCTTCAGTCCGGGCGTTCTTCGGTGGCCAGCGGTAGTTCGTCCCGGCTGCCCCATTCGGCCCAGGAACCGTCATAAACGGCAATCTGTCGGTGTCCGCTTACCTCGGCGGCCAGGGCCAGAATGGCCGCCGTGACTCCGGAGCCACAGCTACATATCAACTGTTGTTCGGGCTTGAGTACCGTCTTCAGCCGCGCCGCCAGCCGTTCCAGCGGCAACAGGTGACCGTCTTCGAGCAACTCGGTAAATGGCAGGCAAACGGCGCCGGGCATATGACCGGCCCTGACACCCGGTCTGGGGTCGGGCGCCTCGCCATGGAAACGCTCCCGGCTCCTGGCATCCAGTACCAGACAAGCAGGGTTGGACAGGGCATCGAGCACAGCCGTTGCATTCCGCACCCAGTTCGGTGCCCAGCTGGCTTTATAATGACCCGGCTGGGGCCGGGGAGCCGTCCCCTGTTCGGTGAGCAACCCCTGCTTTTTCCAGGCGGGCAGACCGCCATTGAGCACGGCTACCTGTTGATGCCCCATGGCCTTGAACATCCACCAGGCTCGGGGGGCAGAGAAGATCCCCACGCTGTCGTAGACGACTATTCGCTGATGATTTTCCAATCCCAGCCGGGAAGCCTCTCGGGAGAATAGGTCGGCATCGGGCAGCATATGGGGCAGGTGGCTGTGTTGATCCTTGATGCGATTATCGAAGTCAAAATAGCGGGCCCCCGGTATCCGGCAGGCCAGCCACTCCTGTTCGGCATTTCTCTTGGCTACGGGCATATGCCAGCTGGCATCCAGTACCACCAGCTCCGGGTCTGACAGATGCTCGGCCAGCCACTTGCAATCAACCAGGGATGAGGTGAAGGTGGGTTTGGCCATCGGCAATTCTCCTTGTCTGTTAATGGTTTAATATTAACGTCAAAGTGGGGATAGGCGACATCCCCGGGGCCTTGAATTTCGTCGTTCGGGGGGATGAGGTCATCAACGATTTTCTTTGTAAGAGATCTCTCAAAGAGGATGCAGCCAATACATTTTTATGACTGGCTACTTTAACCTGTCGAGACGGTTTTTATCACATAAAACAGTTGGTTAGTTTTTTTATTCAGCGTTAGGTTATTTTTTTATAAAGGGAACTTTCTTGAGGGATTCGAAAATTACTCTATATTTAGAAGGGCAAGGAGCAAGGAAGTCGGTCAGGAAGACAGGCTGCCAGGAAGGCGAAAGGAACACCGCAGGACGCGGTCAGGGACACCTCCCAGGACGGAGATAGTCGAGCGAGTCAGGATGACACGCGGTCAGGATGACCAGGACGCACCGAAGGATCGGGAAGGGGATCACCTTAAGGATAAGGTACAAGTCAAGGACTGCAGGGAGCAATTTGGTTTAAGGATTGAGCCATACGACGACCCAAAAGGGGGTGACATGACGTCACCCCCTTTTTCTATGTAGAGCTTCGGCAAGAAGGGAACATATGAGCGACTGGATCCCGGTTTACGAGGCCGCCAACAGCCTGGAAGCCCACACCCTAAAGGGAGCACTGGAAGTGGTGGGTATCGCTGTGCAGCTGCGGGGCGATGCCCTGTCGGGCGCCCTGGGTGAACTGCCGGCCAATGCGGTGGAAGTGACCCTGCTGATCCGTCCGGTCGATCTGGCGCACGCGCAGCAGGTATTGGCACGATACCGGCAAGGCAGTGAGGGTTCCTGGCAATGCCGACATTGTGGAGAACAGAATGCCGGCAGCTTCGAGATTTGCTGGCAGTGTGGGCATGAGCCCGGTGCCGATGAACAGCAACAGCGCTAGCGTTTTTGTGCCATCAGTTGCTTGAGCCGAGCCCGATGATGGTGCATGGCGAAGGAGCCGAATACCAGCACGGCCAGATAGTCCTTGAGAGTGGGACTGAGCAAACTGGCCACCTGTCTGAGCATCAGCATCTGCAGCAGGTGCATCACCAGCACCACAGCACCCAGTATCAGCGGCAGGGAGCCGACCTCCGCGAACTCCGGGCCGAAAAGGGCATAAAGGATGCCTCCCCAGAACATCAGCATCACCGGCCGCATCAATATATTCAATACTTTCATTTGTTTTGCTCCCGTTGATAAAGCTGATAACAGACCTGGCCGGCTCGTTTGTCCTTCAGGCGCCGCCAGTTGCCGGGCAGGCTCGGCTCGTTTGAGGTCTGCTCCCGCTCGATATAAATCATGGCTTCCGGGGCCAGCCAGCCATCTTGTTCCAATCGCGTACACACCTGTGACAGCAGATCCTGATGAAACGGAGGATCGAGAAAAACCAGATCAAAGGATTCGGGGCTACCCGTCAAATAGGTCTGGGCGTCGCTGTTGACCACTTTCCCCTCGGCTCCGGACAGGCTGGCCAGGTTGAGCTCCAATTGACGGGCGATCCTGACTTCTTTTTCCACCATCACCAAGCGTTTTGCTCCCCTGGACAGGGCCTCAAAGCCCAGGCTGCCGCTGCCGGCAAACAAGTCCAGACAGACAGTGCCCCTGATATCGAACATCAACCAGTTAAACAGGGTTTCCTTCACTCGATCCGAGGTGGGCCTGAGTCCTTTGCTGTTGAGGACCGGTAACTTGCGGCCTCGCCATTGGCCGCCGATAAGACGGATTTGGCCCACGTCCGCAGACGGTTTCTTTACCTGTTTTGCTTTGACCATCACGTTTCGCCGTCTTTCAATAAAGTGCTAG
The DNA here is from genome assembly GCF_003075035.1 of Zobellella maritima. Taxonomy (GTDB): domain Bacteria; phylum Pseudomonadota; class Gammaproteobacteria; order Enterobacterales; family Aeromonadaceae; genus Oceanimonas; species Oceanimonas maritima. Next base: position 293,871 of record NZ_QCZE01000002.1, read on the forward strand.
TATAAGGCGGTTTTTCACCCCTAAGGGGCGAGTATTCTAATTAAGGGGCAAGGCCTTGGCCAGCCGGAGCTCGGCCGTCGCGGAAAATCCGAGGAAAGTTTTAATCCGGTGGGTGCGGAGCGCGCTGGTAGAGCCCATGGCTCGATGCTGACGAGCCTTGCCAGCAGGCGATAACTTGTCCGATGTCCCCCAGACTAGTGAGTAACAACAGGATGGCGAAGAAAGGTTTTTTTTCATGGTTGGGCTTTGGCAAAAATAAAGAGCCGCAACCGGAAGCAATTGAAGAGCAACAGACACCGGCAGCCGAGCCCGAAAAGCCGGCTACCGAACCCCTGGAGTCAGAGGTAGAGGTTACGGCAGCGCTGGAAGTGGAAGAAGCCCTGCTGGAGCAACGGGCTGAGGCCGAAGTCCAGGCGGCGGAAGAGGCGCGGCTGGCGGCCGAAGCCCAGGCGGCGGAAGAGGCGCGGCTGGCGGCCGAAGCCCAGGCGGCGGAAGAGGCGCGGCTGGCGGCCGAGGCCCAGGCGGCGGAAGAGGCGCGGCAGGCGGCCGAAGCCCAGGCGGCGGAAGAGGCACGGCTGGCGGCCGAAGCCCAGGCGGCGGAAGAGGCACGGCTGGCGGCCGAAGCCCAGGCGGCGGAAGAGGCACGGCTGGCGGCCGAAGCTCAGGCGGCGGAAGAGGCACGGCTGGCGGCCGAAGCCCAGGCGGCGGAAGAGGCACGGCAGGCGGCCGAAGCTCAGGCGGCGGAAGAGGCACGGCTGGCGGCCGAAGCCCAGGCGGCGGAAGAGGCACGGCTGGCGGCCGAAGCCCAGGCGGCGGAAGAGGCACGGCTGGCGGCCGAAGCCCAGGCGGCGGAAGAGGCACGGCAGGCGGCCGAGGCCCAGGCGGCGGAAGGGGCGAAAGCTGCGGCCCAGGCCGAAGCCAAGGCACCCAAGCAGGGCTTTTTCGCACGCCTTAAACAGGGTCTGGTCAAGACCCGGCAGAACCTGGGTTCCGGCTTCTTCGGACTGTTCCGTGGCAAGAAGATCGATGATGAGCTGTTTGAGGAGCTGGAGACCCAGTTGCTCACTGCCGATCTGGGGGTGGAAACCACCATGTCTATTATCGACAATCTCACCCGTCAGGCCAGCCGGCGCCAGTTGAAGGACGGCGAAGCCCTCTATGAGTTATTGAAAGAGGATATGGGCGATATTCTCGCCAAAGTGGATCAGCCCTTGGAAATCGACAGTAGCCATCAGCCCTATGTTATTTTAATGGTGGGGGTCAACGGAGTGGGCAAGACCACGACCATCGGTAAGCTGGCGCGCCAGTTTCAGGCCGAGGGCAAATCGGTGATGCTGGCTGCGGGGGACACCTTCCGGGCGGCGGCTGTCGAGCAGCTGCAGGTATGGGGTGAGCGCAACCAGATCCCGGTGGTGGCCCAGCACACGGGAGCCGATGCCGCCTCGGTGATTTTCGATGCGGTGCAGGCGGCCAAGGCCCGTAAGATAGATGTGCTGATCGCCGATACCGCCGGCAGGCTGCAAAACAAGGCTCACCTGATGGAAGAGCTGAAGAAAATCGTGAGGGTCATGAAAAAAGTCGATGACCAGGCACCCCACGAAATCATGCTCACCCTCGACGCCGGCACGGGGCAGAACGCGCTCAGCCAAGCCAAGATCTTTAACGATGCGGTGCCTATTACCGGCATAGTGCTGAGCAAGCTCGACGGTACCGCCAAAGGGGGGGTGATCTTTGCCATTGCCGATAAATTCAGTATACCTATCCGCTATATCGGTGTGGGTGAAAAGATAGAAGACCTGCGTCCCTTCAATTCGCGGGAATTTATCGATGCGTTGTTCAGCCGGGAAGACTAAATGATTCGCTTTGAGCAGGTTAGCAAGGTATACAGCGGTGGATTTCAGGCCCTGCAAAAGGTGGACTTTCACCTGGCCAAGGGGGAAATGGCGTACCTGACCGGCCACTCGGGAGCCGGTAAAAGCACCCTGCTCAAGTTGATCAGCGTTATGGAGCGACCTTCCGACGGGCGGGTGTTCTTCAATAACCAGGATGTCAGCCGGATCCGGCGCAGCCAGATCCCCTTTGTCCGTCGGCGTATCGGCATGATTTTCCAGGATTACCAGCTGATTAATACGCGTAGTGTCTTCGATAATGTGGCCCTGCCGCTGGTGATCGACGGTTATCGCCACCAGGATATTCGCCGGCGGGTGTCGGCGGCGCTGGACAAGGTCGGCCTGCACGGCAAGGACAGGTACTTCCCGCCCATGCTGTCCGGTGGTGAACAGCAGCGAGTAGGCATCGCCCGTGCCATCGTCAACAAACCCTCCCTGTTGCTGGCGGATGAACCGACCGGCAACCTGGATACCGAACTGTCCATGGAAATTCTGCGCTTGTTCGAATCCTTCAACCGGGTCGGCGTTAGCGTGCTGATTGCCACCCATGATACGGGCTTGATCGACTCATCCCGTTACCGCACCCTGACCTTGAGCGCCGGCCGAATGTTGGCAGGGGAAGCCCGATGAGTAAAACCGGACCCAATCATAGCTGGTATCACCGTTTTGTCATGTACTGGGTGGATCATCTGCGGCAGCTTTTTTCCAGCCTGGGTGAACTATGGCGTACGCCGTTGAGCTCGCTGATGACCATTGCCGTGCTGGGGGTCAGCCTGGCGTTGCCCGCCAGCTTTTATGTGCTGCTGAAGAATGCCGAGTCGGTCAGCCAGCATTGGCAGAGCAAGGCGCAGATCAGCCTGTATCTGCAGCAGGGTGTGACCGGGCAACAGCTTGCCGAGCTCGGGCAAGCCTTGTCCGGGATGGAGGAGCTGGAGACGGTGACCTATATCAGCCCCGAGCAGGGCCTGAATGATTTCAGGGAGGCAGCCGGGTTTGCCGAGGCCCTCTCCCTGCTGGCGGACAATCCCCTGCCGGCGGTCTTTATCCTGAACCTGTCCGAGACCGGGCGCGAGCCTCAGACGGCAGATGCGCTGTTGCAGCAGTTACAGGCCGAGCCTCTGGTGGCCGAGGCCAGGCTCGATATGGCCTGGCTGGCGCGTCTGTCGAGTATTGTCGATCTGCTGCGCCAGGTGGTGGTGGGCCTGGCTGTGCTGTTGTTGGTGGGGGTGTTGCTGGTGGTGAGCAATACCCTACGGCTGAATATCCTCAATAGCCGGCGCGAAATTGAAATCATGAAGCTGGTCGGTGCCACGGATGGTTTTATCCAGCGGCCTTTTCTCTACGTTGGGCTCTGGTATGGCATTATCGGCAGCCTGCTGGCCTGGTGGCTGACCCTGGTAATGGTGTTTTGGCTGAGTCATAAGGTCGGCGTACTGGCGGCGCTCTACAACAGTGATTTCCAGCTGTTTGGGCTGGATCTGCCGGAAAGCCTGCTACTGCTGCTGACCGGCACCCTGCTGAGCCTGCTGGCCTCGGGGTTCTCTGTACGCCGACATATCAGGGCGATAGAGCCGGGCTGAACTTATCGTCCCGGTTGTGGTTCTAACTGCACGGAGAAAGGGCGACCCGGCTTGACATTTAGTGTAGGATACATACATTTTCCGCATGAGTGCGTGCGGCACCGAACAATCATAGTCATTACAGGCTGCCTTGCCGCAGCTGTTCAATACGGAGTCATGTAATGAGCACGAGTTTGATGACGACAGATTTTCAGCGACATTTTGCCCTGGTACCCCAGGGCAGCCTGGAGGCTTATATCCAGGCGGTCAATACCATTCCTGTGCTGACGGCCGAGGAAGAAAAAAGTCTTGCCGAGCGGCTGCAGGATGGCGGCGACCTGTCCTCTGCACGTCAATTGATCATGTCCCACCTGCGTTTTGTGGTGCATATTGCCAAGAGCTATGCGGGGTATGGCCTGCCGCAGGCGGACTTGATCCAGGAGGGCAATATCGGCCTGATGAAGGCGGTAAAACGCTTCGATCCCAAGGTGGGCGTACGCCTGGTTTCTTTTGCGGTACATTGGATCAAGGCCGAAATTCATGAATATGTACTGCGCAACTGGCGAGTGGTCAAGGTGGCCACCACCAAGGCGCAACGCAAGTTGTTCTTCAACCTGCGCAAGTCCAAGAAGCGGCTGGGCTGGTTTAACCAGCAGGAAGTGAACACGGTTGCCGAAAATCTGGGTGTTTCGCCGGCCGAAGTGCTGGAGATGGAGTCCCGGATGAGTGGCCAGGATCAGGCCTTTGATCTGGCATCCGATGACGATGACAAGGACACCAGCTATTCCCCGGTGCATTACCTGGAAGATAAAAGCTCGGACGTGGCTTATCAGGTAGAAGAAGCCGACTGGGAACAGACGGCAAACCGTCGCCTGCAGGCCGCACTGGCGACCCTGGATGAACGCAGTCAGAAGATCATTCAGGCCCGCTGGCTGGACGAGGATGATAAGTCCACGTTGCAGACCCTGGCCGATGAATACGGGGTGTCTGCCGAGCGTATTCGCCAACTGGAAAAAACAGCGTTGAAGAAGCTGAAAACTGCCATGGACGCCTGAGTCCGGTTAGCGTCAAGCAAAGGCCCCATAGGGGCCTTTTTTCCGTCGGCGGCAGAAGTTTTTAATTCGTAACAGTTAGGATAATGCCATGAAAATGTTGGAGCATTTGTTTAAAAATAATCAGGAGTGGGCCGAGCAGATCAAGGCGGAAGACCCAAGTTTTTTTGAAAAACTGTCACTTCAGCAAGCCCCCGAGTATCTTTGGATCGGTTGCTCCGACAGCCGGGTTCCCGCCAACCAGCTGACCGGCCTCTTGCCCGGCGATGTGTTCGTGCACCGCAATGTCGCCAACCTGGTGGTCCACACCGATTTCAACTGCCTGTCCGTAGTGCAGTATGCGGTCGAGGTCCTGAAGGTAAAACACATTATCATTTGCGGCCATTACGGTTGCGGTGGTATCAGGGCCGCCATGCATAACCAGGAGCTGGGGCTGATCGACAACTGGCTGCGCAATATCAAGGACATCTGCCACAAGCACGAGGAAGCCCTGCAGGCCATCACGGACGAGCAGCTGCGGGAAGACTACATGTGTGAACTCAATGTGGTCGAACAGGTTGCCAACCTGTGCCATACCACCATAGTGCAGAATGCCTGGAAACAGGGCCAGCCGCTGTCGGTACACGGTTGGGTGTACGGCATCAAGGATGGCAAGCTGCATGACCTGGATGTATGTGTCAACGGCTCCGAACAAATACCCGATGTGTATCGCATCGTCCGCCAGCGTATATTGGGCAAAAACAGCTAGGCGAATAGCCTTAACTTGCATGATTAGGACAGCTTAATGAAACGTGAATTGGCCATCGAATTTTCCCGGGTGACCGAAGCGGCTGCCCTGGCCGGCTATAAATGGTTGGGTCGAGGCGACAAGAATACTGCCGATGGTGCCGCTGTGGCCGCCATGCGGCATGTATTGAACCAGATCGAGATCAGCGGCGAAATCGTGATCGGCGAGGGTGAAATCGATGAGGCACCCATGCTTTACATAGGTGAGCAGGTTGGCCTGGGCGGTGAAGAAGTGGATATCGCCGTGGATCCTATCGAAGGCACCCGGATGACAGCCATGGGTCAGTCCAATGCCCTGGCGGTGATGGCGGTGGCCGAGAAGGGAGGCTTCTTGCGTGCCCCCGACATGTATATGGAGAAGCTGATCGTGGGTGCAGGAGCCAAGGGCGCCATCGATCTGAACAAATCGCTTGAACAGAATATCAAGGCGGTGGCCAAGGCGCTGAACAAGCCGCTATCTCGCTTTACCGTGATCACCCTGGCCAAGCCCCGCCATGACAAGGCGATCAAGACCATGCAGGCGCTGGGCGTACGGGTGTTCGCCATTCCCGACGGCGATGTGGCCGCTTCCATCCTGGCCTGTATCCCCGAGAGCGAAGTGGACATGCTCTATGGCATCGGCGGTGCTCCCGAGGGGGTGGTGTCGGCGGCAGTGATCCGTGCCCTTGATGGCGATATGCAGGCACGCCTGCTGCCCCGGCACGAGGTCAAGGGCGTGACCGAGGAAAACCTGGCGTTGGGTCAGCAAGAGATTGAGCGTTGCAGGGAAATGGGTATCCAGGTGGGCAAGGTGCTCAGGCTGGAAGACATGGCCCGTACCGATAATGTGATCTTCGCGGCCACCGGTATTACTAAGGGCGATCTGCTGGAGGGCATCACCAGCGATGGCAAGTATGCCCATACCGAGACCCTGGTGATCCGCGGCAAGTCGCGTACCATCCGCCGTATCCGCTCGACCCATATACTGTCACGCAAGGATCCGGCCCTGCAGGCCATTATACTGTAATCCTTGGCATTACAGTCGATCCTTCCATTCCCCTGAAGGATACAGCCGAGTCGACCACCGGCGCCAGCGATGGCGCCGGTGGTCGACCATATACGGGTTCACTGCGGGTCGGTGTGCCGAGCCTTCCGGCACCTGGTGCCAACATCGCACCCTGCTGTGTCTTTCTGCTGCTCTGTCCCCATCAGCCGGCTCTGACTGGCCGTCGCGTCTTGTCTCCATTGTTGCCTATGCTGGTCTAACGTTAAGCAAATCACGCCTCAGAAGGGCAAGGCAATGAACTATTGTTTCAAGCGCAGTTACACGGGCCCGGTGCAGGCGGTGATTATGGATTGGGCCGGCACTACGGTCGATTATGGTTCCCTGGCCCCGGTGCGGGCCTTCCAGCGGCTGTTCCTTGGGGAGGGAATCCGGGTTTCCCCGGTCGAGTGCCGGGCCCCCATGGGCAGCGAAAAGCGGGACCATATCCGCCAGATGCTGGAGATGGAGCGGATTCGGGAGTGCTGGCTCCAGAGCAGGAAATCCGCACCGAGCGAGGCGGATATTGACCGTCTCTATCAGGCCTTCATCGGCATCCAGGTCGAGTGTATCCGTGACTGTGCCCAGCTGATCCCGGGCATGGGCGAGGTGGTGGCGGGACTCAAGGGCAAGGGTGTCCGCCTGGCGGCCAATACCGGCTACAGCCGGGACATGATTGCCGAACTGCAGGTGCGTGCCGCCGAGCAGGGCTACCGGCCGGAGGTGGTGATCACCGCTTCCGAGGTCAGCCGCGGGCGCCCATGGCCGGAGATGAGTCTGCAGGCGGCCATTGCCCTTGATGTGAGCGCAGTACAGGCCTGCGTCAAGGTGGATGATACCGGCCCGGGAATAGGGGAAGGGCTGAATGCCGGCATGTGGGCGGTAGCCGTTGCGGTGTCGGGTAATGAGGTTGGGCTGTCGCTGTCCGATTGGCAGGCTCTGGCCGAGGCCGAGCAGGCGCGATTGCGCCGCCAGGCCCATGAACGGCTGGCGGCTGCCGGTGCCCACTATGTGATCGATACCATCGCCGAATTACCCGGGGTGATCGAAGATATCGAGGCCCGTCTGGCTCGGGGAGAGCAGCCCTGAGCCGCAGCCGGGCCTGGGTGTGTTCCTCTACTGTGCATAAATTACGCTAAGGCTGTGCCTACCGCCTTGATCGTGTCCAGTTGGGCTGTGACGAAATTATGAGCCGTCGCGGAACACAGCCTATGTTTTATTGCCGCCCAGGGTCAGGGCCATGGGGTCGAGCAGCTTGCGCAGGCTCTGCTCGTCGAGATCCGTTTGCTCCAGGGCCACTTCCAGTATGGGGCGGCCCTGAGCATAGGCCAACTTGGCAATTTCCGCAGCCCGGGCATAGCCGATAACCGGGTTGAGCGCGGTAACCAGTATCGGGTTTTTGGCCAGGCTACGGGCGATATTGTCTTCATTGACGGTGAAGTCGGCGATGGTGTCGGCCAGCAAGGGACAGGCGTTGCTCAACAGTTTAATCATGATCAGCAGGTTGTTGCCCACCAGGGGCAGCATCACATTGAGCTGGAAATTGCCCGACTGACCCGCGATGGTAACCGCGCTGTCCAGGCCGATCACCTGGGCGGCCACCATGGCTACCGCCTCGGGGATCACCGGATTGACCTTGCCTGGCATGATGGAGGAGCCGGGCTGCAACGCCGGTAGTTGGATTTCGGCCAGGCCGGTGAGCGGACCCGAATTCATCCAGCGTAAGTCGTTGGTGATCTTCATCAGGGCAACCGCCAGGGTCTTGAGTTGGCTCGAGACCTCCACCGCCGTGTCTTGGCTGCCCAGGCTGCAGAAGTAGTTGTCTGCGGGACAAAAATCCAGTCCGGTCTGCTGGTTCAGATACTCACAGGCCAGCTCGGCCTGGGCAGGGTCGGCATTGATGCCGGTACCGATGGCGGTGCCGCCCAAGGCCAGCTGCTGTAGCCGGGATTGCAGGCCTTCCAGCCGTTCGCGGCCATGACGAACCTGGGTGGCCCAGCCACCCAGCTCCTGATCGAAGCGGATGGGCATGGCATCCATCAGGTGTGTACGGCCGGTCTTGACCTGGTGATCAAGCTGTTCCGCCTTGCTGAGGATGGCCTGCTCCAGGGCGAGCAGGGCCGGCAACAGTTGGCGGTTCAGCCCCAGGGCCGCACTGACATGGATGGCTGAGGGGATAATATCGTTGGAACTTTGGCCCATATTGACGTCGTCATTTGCGCCGACGTCGGTACCCAGTGCCTTACCGGCCAGGTGGGCCAGCACTTCGTTGACATTCATGTTGGTACTGGTACCCGATCCGGTCTGGTACACGTCAATGGGGAAGGCATTATCATGCCGGCCCTCGAGCACCGCCCCGGCGGCCCGGATGATGGCATCGGCCTTGTTGTTATCCAGGCGTTCAAGGCGGGCGTTGGCGTGGGCACAGGCGGCCTTGAGCCGAGCCACCGCATGGATAAAGGCCATGGGCATGGGCCGGCCCGAAATGGGAAAATTGTTGATGGCCCTCTGGGTCTGGGCGCCATATAGGGCGTTGGCGGGCACCTGTATCTCGCCCATCGAGTCTCGTTCGGTACGCATTTTCATGGCGATTCCCCTAGTCAGACCACCAGACCTTCCCTCCGGGACCTTGTCTAGCGCCAGACGGCTATATGTTTCATCGCTAATTACCCTGTACTGCTCGGTCCCAAGGAAACCTCATCGGTGGTTAATACACAGAGTAGCTCAGCAGTTGCCCTGTGCCAGTAAATCCCTGTTCCTGCAAGAATGCCATCAGGGCGGGCAGGTTCTCGGCGTTGGCCTGTGAGGTGTCGATTTGCAGCCTGGTCAGCCCGGCGTGTTTGGCGTCTTCCTTGATGTGGCGCAGCAGTTCGCGACCGATGCCGCGGCGGCGGGTCACATCCCGTACTGCTATGTAGGCCAGCCGATCATCCTGACGCCAGGCGAGGGCGACGGCCTTGTCATTAAAGGTGGCGAGATAAAAGCAGGCCTGCCCGGGCAACTGGAAACCGGGGGTGGAGTGCAGTATGAGATCCACATGCGCCTTATGCTGCTCGGGGATCTGGGGCGGGGTATGGATGGTCAATCGCATGATGAACTCCTTGCCGAAAAAAGGGCAGTTTAACATGAAGCGGGGACCGTTCTGAGCGGGATTCGACAAGAGCGGCACAGCGTAGCATCATGAAGGTCCGGTAGAAAAACAACAGTAGCTGGATTGCCATGACATTCGACACCACCCGGCACAATCGCCGCATGACTCACTTCGACGACCACGACTCCTTCTGGCTGTTCGGTTACGGCTCCTTGATCTGGAAGGCGGATTTTCCCTTTATGGAGCGTCGACCGGCCTGGATCAGTGGCTGGAGCCGTCGCTTCTGGCAGGGCTCCCATGATCATCGCGGTACTCCGGACGCCCCCGGGCGGGTGGTAACGCTGATCCCTGAAGCCGATGCACAGTGTTACGGTATGGCCTACCGAATTCGCCCCGACACTCTGGACCAGCTGGATATGCGGGAGAAAAATGGCTATCTGCGCGCACTGGTGCCGGTGCATTTTGATGCCGAGCCGTCGGCGGAAGGGCTGATTTATCTGGCTACCGAGGAAAATGCTGCCTTTCTGGGCGAGGCCCCGTTAACGGAAATGGCCGCCCAGATCGCCTACGCACAAGGCCCCAGTGGCAGCAACCGGGACTATCTGCTCAACCTGGCGCGGGCGCTGGATGAACTGGGGGTGGACGACAATCATGTCTCGGTGCTGGCGGCCTCATTGCCCGGCACCGGAACAAAGTTATAAGCCATAAGTGGTCGGCTGTCAGTTTAATCAAAACACCCCAACCTTGTATTGTTGCAGGTGATATTTTGACGGTTGATATTCACCCGCCTAAGGGCAGGATCTTGCGAGTCAATTTGGGGCCAACAATGGCGGGTGTTGCGCTTACAGCTTGCGGCTGAGAGCATTCAGCAGTTTTTTCAGCGAGGTAATGAGATGGAATGTCGAAGTGGTTGCGGCGCCTGCTGTATCGCCCCCAGTATCAGTGGTCCCATCCCGGGCATGCCCGGCGGCAAGGCGGCAGGCGAGCCCTGTGTTCACTTACTGACGGATTTTCGTTGTGGTTTGTTTGGCAGGGCGGAACGACCGGCGGTATGCGACCGCTTCAAGGCGGCGGCGGATGTCTGTGGTAACAGCCGGGAGCAGGCGGTCTGGCTGCTGACCGAGTTGGAGCTAGCGACGAGCTAGCCAGGCCAGGGGGTCGATGGCCTGACCCTGATGACGGATTTCAAAATAGAGACCGGAGCGGGATTGGCCACCGCTTTCACCGCTCAGGGCAATGGGCTGTCCGGCCGATACCTTGTCGCCGGCCTGCAGTAGCAGCGACTGATTATGGCCATACAGGCTCATATAGCCCTGGCCGTGATCGATGATCATCACCATGCCGAACCCGCTGAGCCAGTCGGCATAGAGTACCTGGCCGCTGGCGATGGCGCGTACCTGCTGACCAACCGGGGTGCCGATCAGTAGTCCTTTCCAGGTGAGCTGGCTGGTACGTGGGCTGCCATAACGGTGGATCAACTGGCCGTTGAGCGGCCAGGGTAATTTGCCCTTGACGGCCCTCAGGCCGGAAAAGTCACCACTGGGAGCCACCACCACAGGGGGCGGACGACGAGTCCCGGCTTCATCCTGATAGTCCTGGTTGCGTGCCGCCCTTTCCCGTTCTGCCTGCTCACGGGCCGCTTTTTCCCTGGCAGCCTGCTCGCGGGCGGCTTTTTCCCGGGCTTCCCTGATTTTCTGTTCCAGCTGCCTGGCGGCCTGCTGCAGGCTGCTTAGCTGCAGGTTGCCCTTGGCCAGGGCGGCATTCAGCGCCTTGGCGGTCTTGCTCCGCTCGTCCTGGGTTTTGCCGAGATGGTCTTGTTCCTGTTGCTGGCGGCTCAGTAGGCGATTGAGTTCGGCCTGGGTGTGTTCGGCCTGGCGACGGTTTTCGGCCAGCTGCTGGCGGGTATGGGCCAGCTCGTGCAGGGCCCGGACCCGAACCTGATTGAGGTGGCTGTAGTAGTGAAGCAGGCGATCGATATCCGCGCTGTCCTGGCCATTGAGCAACAGCTTGAGGTAGTCGTGACGGCCGCTCTGGTAGGCGGCCCTGAGTTGTTCGGCCAGCAGGCTTTGCTGGCGTTCGGCCTGCTGGCCAAGCTCCTGGTGCCGCCGGTTGAGCTGCGCCAGCTCCGCCTGGCTGGCGCTAAGTCGATTGCGGGTGTCGTTCAGGCGGCTGGCCAGGGCTGAAATGGCTTTTTCGTCCTTGGCCAACTGTTGTTGCAGGCGCTTGAGTTGGTCCTGTTGCTGCTTCAGATTCTGTTGCTGACTGGCGATCTGGCCCTGTACATCCTTCAGTTCCTTGCTGTCGTCCGCCCAGGCGCAAGCACCGGCCATCAGGCCGGTGCTCAACAACAGGGTTCGGATCAAACTTCGGGTGCCCATAGGGCCCTGATTATTTCAGAACCATCAAGGGCTTGCCAGTCATTTGCGGGGGGATCTCCATACCCATCAAGGTCAGCATGGTGGGGGCGAGATCCGACAAACGGCCATCAGCCACCGGAGTCGCGTCCCGGCCCACATAAATCAGGGGAACCGGCAGGTTGGTGTGGGCGGTATGGGCCTGACCGGTCTGCTCGTTGACCATCTGTTCGGCATTGCCGTGGTCGGCGGTGATTAGTGCTTCGCCGCCCACTTCTTCCAGCGCCTCGATGACCCGGCCGATGGAGCGATCCACCGCCTCGCAAGCCTGTATTGCTGCCTCGTAGACGCCGGTATGGCCGACCATGTCGCCGTTGGGGTAGTTGCAGATGATCACATCGAACTCGCCGCTTTTGATGGAGGCCACCAGCGTGTCGGTGAGCAATTCCGAGCTCATTTCCGGCTGCAGATCATAGGTAGCCACCTTGGGGCTGGGGATCAGTTCGCGCTGCTCGCCGGGGAAGCAGTCTTCCACACCGCCGTTGAAGAAGAAGGTGACATGGGCATATTTCTCGGTTTCTGAAATACGCAGCTGGGTTTTGTCGTGCTTGGCCAGCCATTCCCCCAGGGTGTTTTCAAGCTGCTCGGGTGGATAGGCACAGCTGGTGTGAATGTTGGCGGCATATTCGGTGAGCATGACAAAATCGCTTAAGTCCGGGTGGCTTGTCCGCTCGAAACCGTCAAAGTCGCTGTCGACAAAGGCACGGGTGATTTCCCGGGCCCGATCGGCGCGGAAGTTCATGAAGATAACCGCATCGCCGTCCTGCATGGTGACCGGCTCGCCGACCACGGTGGCTTTTACGAACTCGTCGTTTTCTTCCCGGGCATAGGCGGCTTGCAGCGCTGCCACGCCCTCGGCGTAGCGGTAGTCGGCCTTGCCTTCGGTCAGCAGCTCATAGGCACTCTGTACCCGGTCCCACCGGTTATCTCTGTCCATGGCGTAATAGCGGCCGATCAGGGAGGCCAGGCGGCCCTTGCCCAGTTCGGCAAACAAGCCGTCGAAGCGTTCGAGCGAGGCCTGGGCTGAGCGAGGCGCCACATCCCGACCATCAAGGAATGCATGTAAATAAATTTCATCGGCGCCACGCTCGGCGGCCAGCTTGATCATGGCGGCAATCTGGTCTTCGTGGCTGTGCACGCCACCGGCAGACAACAGGCCCATGATATGCACCGCCCGGCCCTGGCTCACGGCCCCGTCCACGGCCTTGGTCAGCGCCGGGTTGGTAAAGAAGTCGCCGTCTATGATGGCCTTGTCGATACGGGTCAAATCCTGATAAACGATACGCCCGGCGCCAATGTTGACGTGGCCTACCTCGGAGTTGCCCATCTGTCCGTGCGGCAGGCCCACATCTCCCCCCGAGGTGGAAATCAGGGTAGTAGGACGGCTCTGCATCAGCTGGTCGAGTACGGGAGTATTGGCGGCGAGAATGGCATTGTGCTCGGTCTTTTCACTGTAGCCCCAGCCGTCCAGGATGATGAGAGCCAATGGCTTCTTGGTTGCGCTCATGGTGTTAATCCTATTGTTTGATGATGTGAATAAAACTGAATTTGTTGGTTATATTACTACAATTGCCTATTTCGTCGCCAGACTTGAAATCAGGGGATTGACCGATTGCCGGCCCGGTCAGGACGGTTCGTTCGTCCCGGCTTCGACCGAGGTTCGGGCTGTTATTTGACGTTGCCCCATGTATACTCGGGCTTTTCCGAATATTCCCTTAGAAGAAGTAAACCATGCAAGAGTACATTGACTTTGCCGCCAATCATACCCTGCTGACCATGGCCTGGCTGGGCCTGGCCGGTGCCGTGATCTATATGTCGGTCATGTCCAAGCTGACCAAGGTAACCGTGGTCGGTTCCCAGCAGGCCGTGATGCTGATTAACAAGCAGGACGCCGTGGTGGTGGATATCCGCTCCGCCGAGGAGTTCCGCAAGGGCCATATCGCCGGGGCCATTAATGTGCCCAATACTCAGCTCAAGGCCAACAACCTGAACCTGATCGAAAAATACAAGAGTTCCCCTGTGGTACTGGTGTGTGACACCGGTATGACCAGCAGCAGCGCCGGCCGGGTGTTGAGCAAGGCCGGTTTCACCCAGGTTTATACCCTGCGCGGCGGTTTGTCCGACTGGCGTAGTCAGAACCTGCCGATTACCAAACGTTAATCTCCACTATTTGACAGCATACCTATAAGGATATCTTCATGGCTGAAGCAGCAAACGGTGCCAACGCTCAACCTGAACAGCAGGTTGAATTCCAGATCCAGCGCGTTTACGTGAAGGATGTTTCCTTCGAAACCCCGGGTACTCCGATGGTGTTCCAGAAAGAATGGACCCCGGACGTCAAGCTGGACCTGGATACCAAGAGCGCCCGCCTGGGTGACAATGTCTTTGAAGTCGTGCTGACCCTGACCGTCACCTGCAAGCTGAATGAAGAAGAGATCGCCTTCCTGTGCGAAGTACAGCAGGCCGGTATCTTCACCATCGGTAATATGGCCGAACCGCAGCTGGCCCACTGCCTGGGTTCCTTCTGCCCCAACATACTGTTCCCCTATGCCCGCGAAGTGGTATCCAGCCTGGTGAGCAAGGGTTCTTTCCCGCAGCTGAACCTGGCGCCGGTGAACTTCGACGCCTTGTTTGCCGCCCATGTGCAACGCGCGGCCCAGCAGCCACAGGCGGATGCCTGATATGAAAGCGGATGCCGCCATCTCAGTACTGGGTGCCGGCTCCTATGGCACAGCACTGGCCATTGCCTTGGCCCGCAATGGTCATCGCACCCTGTTGTGGGGTCACAGGCCCGAGCAGGTTGCCACTCTGGCCAGCGACCGGTGTAACAAGGTCTTTTTGCCGGATGTAAATTTCCCAGACAGCCTGGAACCGGAAGCGGATTTGGCGAAGGCAGTGCAGGCCAGTCGCGACCTGTTGCTGGTGGTGCCCAGTCATGTCTTTGCCGGGCTGCTCAAGCAGCTCAAGCCCCATCTCAGGGACGACAGCCGTATCGCCTGGGCGACCAAGGGCCTGGACCCCGAATCTGGTTGCCTGTTGCAGGATGTCGCCCGGCAGATACTGGGCGAGCAGATCCCGCTGGCGGTGTTATCCGGCCCTACCTTTGCCAGAGAACTGGCCATGGGCCTGCCCACGGCGATTTCCCTGGCGTCGACCGATGCCGACTTTGCCCGGGATCTCTCCGACCAGCTGCACTGTGGCCGTTCGTTCCGGGTCTACAGCAATACCGATATGGTCGGCCTGCAGCTGGGTGGCGCGGTCAAGAATGTGATCGCCATTGGCGCGGGGTTGTCGGACGGACTGGGCTTTGGCGCCAATGCGCGTACCGCCCTGATCACCCGAGGGCTGGTCGAGTTGCAGCGCCTGGGAGTAGCGCTGGGTGCCGAACAGGAAACTTTTATGGGGATGGCCGGTCTCGGCGACCTGGTGCTGACCTGCACCGACAACCAGTCCCGTAACCGCCGCTTCGGCCTGGCCCTGGGTCAGGGCCAGGACGTGCAGACCGCTATCAGCGGAATAGGCCAAGTGGTGGAGGGTTATCGCAACGCCGATGAGGTACACCAGCTGGCCGCCCGTCATGGGGTGGAAATGCCCATCTGTGAGCAGGTATATCAGGTGCTGTACCAGGGCAAGAATGCCAGGGATGCGGCGCTGGACCTGCTGGGACGGGATCGCAAAGCGGAATAACGCTGTCGAAGCCGGCGGTTCTGCGGATCGGTAGCATGCCTCCAGACAGCTCCGGCGGGCAACGCTGATGCGTATACAGGCGGACAAGGGGCACGGTTATGCCGACCGGCAGCAGTCATATATGGCTGCTGCGAGTATGGATGGGTGCGTCGAGTTGGCCCTGTGGCCGGATTTCCGTGGTTATCAGGTGTAGTCGACAAATAAAAGGGGAGCCATCGCGGCTCCCCTTTTGCATTTCTTTCGGCGGCTCAGTAGTAGGAGTGGTCGCCGCGCTCATGCTCGGTGGCATCGCGCACGCCGGTCAGTTCACCGGGGAACAGTTCCAGCAGCTGCTTTTCGATGCCTTCTTTCAGGGTATAGTCGACCATGGAGCAGCCATTACAGCCACCGCCGAACTGCAGAATGGCCACGCCATCTTCGGTGATTTCGGTCAATACCACCTTGCCGCCATGACTGGCCAGTCCGGGGTTGATCTGGGACTGCAGCACATACTCTATACGGTCGGCCAGGGGAGCATCGTCCGGCACCTTGCCCATCTTGGCATTGGGTGCCTTCAGGGTCAGTTGTGAGCCCATTTGGTCGCTGACAAAGTCGATATCCGCCGCTTCCAGGAAGGGCGCGCTTTGTGGGTCTACTACAGCCTCGAAACCGTCGAAAGACAGATGCGTGTCGTCATGATCGACGGCATCAGGAGGGCAATAAGAGACACCGCACTCGGCGTTGGGCGTGCCTGGATTGACCACAAAAACACGGATCCTTGTGCCTTCCGGTTGCTGCGACAAGAGCTTGCGGAAGTGACCCTGGGCGGTCTCTGAAATTGTAATCATTGCTATCCTCGTAAACCTGACTAAACAACTCAACTTTTATCATACTCTTGTTGCCGGTCGATGAATAGCGTCAGTGTTCAAGAGTTCGGCACAATGCCCACACTTCGATGACGGCTACGCCCTGCCGACGCAGCAGTCCGGTCAGTTCGTTCATGGTCGAGCCCGTGGTAATCACATCGTCGACCAAGGCGACATGACGGTAGTGCACGGGGGACAGTTGAAAGGCCCGGCGCAGGTTTTGCCGTCGGCGGGTCCGGCTCAGCCTGGCTTGCGCCGGGGTGGCACGAATTCGACGCAGGCTGTGGCAGTCGATGTTCACAGGTAGCCGGCTGGCCAGGCCCCGGGCTATCTCTTCCGCCTGGTTGTACCCCCTTCGCCACCGCCGCCACCAGTGCAACGGCACCGGCAAGATGGCCTCCGGCAGAGGCGGGCTGATCCGTTCGGCCAGCAGTTGCCCCAACAGGCGTCCGGCCAGCCGCTGGCGTTGGTACTTGAGTCGCTGGATCAGTTGTTCGAAGGGATATTCATAATCGGCCAGCACCCGCATGCGATCCCAGGCGGGCGGGTGGCGCTGACAATGGCCACAAGTGGCGCCCGGCCGGGGCAGAGGAAAGGCGCATAGTGGGCAGGGATGCTCCAGTTCAGGCAGTTCTTCCCGGCATTGGCGGCAGATCAACGGCTGTTGCCGGCAATCCTGCCGGCAGAGCAGGCACTGCCCCCACCACAGGGAGCCGGATTGTGCGAAGCCGCGTAAGCGTTTTATCATGGGCCAGGTTTTCCGGTTTTTGTTGAGTGTAGATGAGTTTATATATAGAGCGTCGCGGGCAGGGACCCGATCTGGTGCTGTTGCACGGCTGGGGCATGAACGGGGCTGTCTGGCATTCATTTGCCGAGTGGCTGGAGCAGGACTTTTGCCTGCATATGATCGATCTGCCCGGTTTCGGCGAAAGCCCGGCCCTGTCGGCAGATGCGAATCTGCAAGACTGGGCCCAGGCGGTGCTGGAGGTGATGCCCGAGCAGGCCAGCCTGCTGGGCTGGTCGCTGGGGGGGCTGATCGCCACCGAGCTGGCGGCGCGCCAGCCCCGGCGGGTGCGACATCTGGTGACCCTGGCCAGCTCTCCCCGGTTTGTGGCCGAGCCGGACTGGCCCGGCATCAAGCCGGAGGTACTGGCGGAGTTTGAGCGGCAACTGGCCGACGACCACATGCAGGTGGTCAACCGTTTTCTGGCGCTGCAGGCCATGGGCAGCGAGCATGCCCGGGAAGATATCCGCCGGCTGCGTGACAGCCTGAGCCGCAAGCCGGGCCCGGATCCCCTGGCGTTGGCTGCAGGTCTGGCGCTGCTGGGAAGTGTTGATCTGCGGGATTCGCTGACGTCACTGGAGCCGCCCCTGTTACGACTTTACGGCCGGCTGGACGGCCTGGTGCCAAGGAAGACGGCAGCCTTGGTTGACATACTGGCGCCTGCCAGCCAGAGCCATATCGAGGCCAAGGCCTCCCATGCCCCCTTTATATCCCACCCGGAGGCCACGGCGCGTGTTATCCGGGAGTTCCTGCTGGGCTGAGTTTTTTGGAGTGCCACTGATGAACAATTAAGCATGTCTGACCGTTAAAATAAGGGACCCTGACCCTGGTGAGCCGGTCAGGATGCCTTATAGCGGCATTCAACATGAATAACCGGGTCATGAGCAACAGGGTGATGCATCGATGCGTCCGGGCGGGTCAGTGAATATTGGTTGTGCAGCTGCACTATACTGGGAACGACCACAAGGAGGTGCATGCCATGACTACCTTTACCCTCAAGCTCAAGCGAAAAGAATCCATCGCCGACGGTACCCTGGCGTTCTATTTCGACAGGCCGGCAGGCTTTGATTTTCAGGCCGGCCAATGTGCCCGTCTGGGTCTGATTGATCCGCCGGAAACCGATGAGGAGGGCAACGGTCGTATCTTCTCGCTGGCAGGTGCTCCTTACGAACAGGGGCTGATGGTAGCTACCCGGGTACGGGACAGCGCCTTCAAGCGGGTATTGAGTGCCATGGCGCCGGGTGAGGAGCTGACCCTGAAAGGACCCTATGGTTCTTATACTTTGCATAACAAGGCCGAAACGCCGGCGGTGTTTATTACTGGCGGCATCGGTGTGACCCCGGTAAGAAGCATGATACTGCAGGCCCTGCACGACGAGGCCGGTCATCGGCTGACAGTATTTTACGCCAACCGACGACCCGAGGACGCCGCCTTTCTGGATGAACTGACCCGGGCCTGTGCAGAGCACGCCAACTGCACACTTATTGCCACCATGACCCAGATGGATAAATCACGGCGCGACTGGCAGGGGGAAACCGGGTATATCGATCAGGCCATGCTGAGACGCTATCTGGATGATTTGTCGCGGCCTGTCTTTTATCTGGATGGTCCGCCGGCCATGGTCAAGGCCATGCGCCAGATGCTGAACGAGTCTGGAGTCGACGAGGATAATATCCGTACCGAGGAATTTGCTGGTTACTGATCCACCGTGGATCCGCTGGTTGCCGGCCGCCATGGACGGCCCGGCCCTGGTGGTCTCCTGGGGCCTGACCTACCCTTAGCGTATATGTGCTTCAGGATTGGACGCAACTGTGATGACGGGGTTGGTGTCCTGCCGTTTTGCGCCATGAGGGCCGTTGCCATGGTCGAGCTTCCCATTCATCTGCTGCTGATAGAAGACAATCCGCTCCATAGCCGGCTGGTCCTTCAATTGCTCAAGGCCGACACCCAGCTGCAGTGCGAGGTCGAGGCGGTTGAATGCCTGGCCGATGGCCTGGATATACTCGAGCGCGGAGACGTGGATCTGGTGTTGTTGGATTTGGTGCTGCCCGACAGCCAGGAGCTGGAAACCCTGTTGCGGGTGCGTATGGCGGCCCCGCAGGTGCCGGTGGTTATCCTCACCAGTCTCGACGACGTCAAGCTGGCCGCACGGGCGGTGGAGTCCGGCGCCTACGACTACCTGGTCAAGTCCAGTCTTAAGAGTACCGCCCTGAGTCGTTCGATTCGTTATACCCTTTCACGGGCCCGGGCCCGGGGGGGCGAGTGGGATTCCCCCATGTTCCGGCTGGCCCAGCAGCAATTTCTCAAAGCTGCCCAGTATATGGATCTGGACGATAATATCCGCCAGCGGTTGTTGTTTCCGCAGCGTACCCAGATGGTGTCTTTTCCCTTCTTCCGTGATGACAGATCCCAGGTGGAAACCGTGTTCGGTTACCGGGTACAGCATGTACTGTCGATGGGGCCGACCAAGGGCGGGATCCGCTACCACCAGGACGTCGATCTGGGTGAGGTAGCGGCCCTGGCAATGTGGATGACCTGGAAATGCGCCCTGATGAAGCTCCCCTTCGGTGGCGCCAAGGGGGGCGTGCGGGTCGATCCGACCAGCCTCAGCAAACGGGAGCTGCAACGGCTGACCCGGCGCTATACCGCCGAAATCATCGACATCATAGGTCCGGACAAGGATATTCCGGCCCCGGACATGGGCACTGACGAGCAGGTCATGGCTTGGCTGATGGATACCTACAGTCAACAGGTCGGCCATGCGGTCCCGGCGGTGGTGACCGGCAAGCCGGTGGTACTGGGCGGATCCCTGGGGCGTAAGGAGGCAACCGGCCGCGGCCTGGTCTACCTGATCGAGGCCTCGGCGGCACATCTGGGGTTCGAGCTCGGCAAGGCGACCGCCGTGGTGCAGGGCTTCGGTAACGTCGGCAGCTATACCGCCCGTTTCCTCGCGGAGGCGGGAGCGAAGATCATCGGTGTCAGCGACGTCTCTACCGGCCTTTATTGTCCGGAAGGACTGTCGGTGGCGGACCTGCTCGCCTATGTCGCCGAACATCGGGTGCTGGCGGGGTATCCGGGCGCCGAACCGATCAGCAATCAGGCGCTGCTGGAGCTCGATTGCGACGTGCTGGCGCTGGCGGCCCTGCAGAACCAGGTGACGGTTGAAAACGCCGGACGGATCAACTGCCGACTGTTGGCCGAAGGGGCCAACGGTCCGACCATGCTGGAGGCCGACGAGATCCTGTTCGAGCGGGGCATATTCGTGCTGCCCGACATTCTCGGTAATGCCGGCGGTGTTACCGTATCCTATTTCGAATGGGTGCAAGGTATGCAGAACCTGACCTGGACCCTGGAGGAAATCAACGGCCGCCTACAGACGATACTGCTCGATGCCTTCCAGCGTACCTTGCGTCTTGCTCAGGAGAGGAAGCTTGATATGCGTACGGCAGCCTTGATTGAGGGCGTGAAACGGGTCACCGATGCCAAGCTGTTGCGCGGAGTCTTTCCGTAACAGGGGGGAATCATGCAATCGAATTCCGGCAACAACAACCGCAAACACGAACGAGCCCTGCGTGAGAGCCGGCGTCAGCTGGCCACCCTGATGGCCAACCTCCCCGGCATGGCTTATCGCGGCCGTAACGACCGGCAATGGACCATGGAGTTTCTCAGCGAGGGCTGTCATGCCCTGACCGGATATCCCGCCGATGAGCTGATCCGTGGCCGGCCGCCGTTTGCCGAGCTGGTGCATCCGGAGGACCGGGAGGCGCTGTGGAGCCGGGTTCAGGCCGCCATCAAGGCGCGGCGCCCCTACCAATCTGAATATCGCATCCTTACGCGAGACGGAAGCGAAAAATGGGTCTGGGAACAGGGCTGCGGCGTTTTCGATGCCGATGGCGAACTGCAGGCGCTGGAAGGCTTCATCACCGATGTTACCGAACGACGCCGGGCGCAGGACGAGCTGGCCGAGCAGGCAGAGCTGACCAGGGCGGAACAGGCCCGGGCTGAGGCGGTCCACCAGCAGCTGAGCGAAGCCATCGAATCCATCTCCGAGGGCTTCACCCTTTATGATGCCGACGATCGGCTGGTCGTATTTAATTCCCGTTTCCGTGAAGATTATTCCGCCGTCCCCGATATCGTCAGGGAGGGCATGCGCTTCGAGGAGCTGATCCGGGTGCTGGTCGAGCGACAGTTGCTCGAACTCGGCGAGAAAACACCACAGCAGTGGCTAGCCTGGCGGCTGGCCCAGCGCCGCAATCCGGGTCCGTCATTTAAGATCAAACGCGCCGATGGCCTGCAGCTGAGGGTCGGTGAACGCCGCACCAGGGACGGCGGTGTGGTGGCCATCTATACCGACATCACCGAGCTGGAGCGGCAGCGCGAGCACCTCGAAGCGCAGGTACGAATGACCGAGGAGGCCCGGCATCGGCTGACCGAGGCGATCGAGTCCATCGCCGAAGGCTTTACTCTTTATGATGCGGAAGATCGGCTGGTGCTGTTCAACACCCGCTTCAAAGATCATTTTGTCCTGCCCGCTGACGTTGTCGAAGTCGGCATGCGTTTCGAGGACTTGCTGCGAGAGTTGGCTGCCAGGGGGCAAGTGCCGCTGGGCTATGCGTCGGGCGAGACCTGGATCGAGGAGCGCCTCGCCCGGCATCGTAACCCCAAGGGGCCTTACCAATTTACCCGCGGCGACGGCTTGTGCATCCAGGTCAGTGAACACCGCACCGGCGATGGTGGTTATGTTTCCGTCTATTCGGACATCACCGAATTGGAGCAGCATCGTCACCACCTGGAGGAGCGGGTTGAGGCACGAACCAAGGCACTGCAGGCCAAGACCGAGGAGCTGCACCGTTCCCGGAGCGAGTTGCAGCGGGCCCGGGATCTGGCGGAGCAGGCCAGTATCGCCAAGAGCGAATTTCTGGCCAACATGAGTCATGAGATCCGCACGCCGATGAACGGCGTGATCGGTATCGCCGAGTTGCTGGAGCGAACCGAGCTGACCGAGCAGCAGGCGGAATATGTCGCCATCATCCAGAAATCAGCCGATACCCTGCTGGCGCTGATCAACGATATCCTCGACTTCTCCAAGATAGAGGCAGGACGACTCGAGCTGGAGACGATCGCGTTCCAGCTGCGCGACACCCTGGGTGATACCCTGCAGACCCTGGCCCTGCGTGCGCACGAGAAGGGCCTGGAGCTGGCGGTGCATATCCCTGCCGGGATACCGGACCGGCTGCTCGGCGATCCGGTGCGCCTGCGCCAGGTCGTGGTGAACCTGGTCGGCAACGCCATCAAGTTTACCGAGCGTGGGGAAATCGTGGTCGACCTGCGTCTTGCGGCCCTCGAGGAACAGGGGGTGCGCATCGCCTTCGAGGTCAGGGACACCGGCATCGGTATCCCGGAGGCGCAACGCCGGCGGATATTCGAGGCGTTTGGTCAGGCGGATACTTCCACCACCCGTCGCAGCGGTGGTACCGGGCTGGGATTGTCCATTGCCGCCCAGCTGGTGGCGATGATGGGCGGGCAGATCCGGGTCGACAGCGGACCCGGAGGGCAGGGCAGCTGCTTTTCATTCAGCGCCGATTTCGGCCTGGCGGCGGAGCGGCCCGAAGCCCCATTGCCGCCCCTCGCCTTGCACGGCCAGCGGGTGTTGGTGGTCGATGACAATCACACCAACTGCATGATCCTGGAAGAGATACTGTTGGGCTGGGGCATGCGGCCGACCCTGGTGCAGGATGGGGTGCAGGCGCTGGAGGTGCTCGACAAGGCCGGGGGCGATCCCTTCCCCCTGGCACTGCTCGATGTGATGATGCCGGGCATGGACGGCTTTGAACTGGCCGCCCGGATCCGTGAGCGTTCGGACTTGGCCTCCCTGCAGATACTGATGCTTTCCTCTGGGGGGCATTCCGGCGATGCTTCCCTGCGCCGTCGGCTGCAGATTTCGCGCCTGCTGCTGAAGCCGGTCAAGCAGTCGGATCTGCTGGATGCCGTCGGCGATGCCCTGGGAATCGCCACCCGGGCCAGGCAGGCGGTCGTGGCCGCTGAGCACGACGAACGGCCCCGACGGCGGGTGCTGCTGGTGGAGGATGGCCTCACCAACCAGAAGGTGGCCATCGATCTGCTGAGTCAGCGAGGTCATCGGGTCGAGCTGGCCGAGAATGGGGTGGAAGCCATCGATGCGGTTCGCCGGCAGCAATTTGATGTGGTGTTGATGGATATCCATATGCCGGTGATGGATGGTCTCGCGGCCACCCGGGCAATCCGGGAGCTGGAACGGGGCAAGGGAGAGCATGTGCCGATCATCGCGATGACGGCGAGTGCCACCAAGGAAGATCGAGAGCGATGCCTCGCCGCCGGCATGGATGACTATGTGACCAAACCGTTTCGCGCCGCCGAGCTCTACGATGCCGTTGAGGTCAAGGCTCCGGCGGTTACCGGCGGTGGGGGCGCACCCATGCAGGCGACCCCGGTCAGGTCGACGGCGGAGTCGGCCCACGAGCCGCGGCAGACTGCACCCGACGGTGATCAGCCCTGTCTCGACTGGGGCGGGGCATTACAGAACCTGGAAGGTAACAGTGCGCTGTTGGAAGAGCTGGCCAAGCTGTTCCTCGAGGAGTGCCCCAAGCTGATGCAGGCGATTGACACCACCAGTGCCGAGGGGGATGCGGTGGCGCTGCGCCGGGCGGCGCATACTCTGAAGGGCTCGGCCCAGGTCATAGGGGCGAGGGCCCTTGGGGTCGCGGCGCTGGAGCTCGAGACCCAGGCCCGCGCCGGCGACCTCGATAACCTGGACGAGGTTCGTCGGCGCTTGGCGCGGTGCCTGGCCGAGCTGGAGCCCGCGCTCAGGGCCGCCACCGGGCACAGTCGCGGCAATGGGAAATAGATCTGCGTCGGATCTGGGTGTAAAATTCGCCTTCTTTTGACGATAAACGAGACGATCCCATGGGCAGAGCCTATCAAAACCGCAAAGAATCCATTGCCAAGACGGCGAACGCCAAAACCAAGGTCAACGGCAAATACGGCCGTGAAATCTATGTATGTGCCAAGGCGGGCGGCCCGGATCCGGATGGCAACCTGTCCTTGCGGGGCCTGATAGATCGTGCAAAGAGAGACCAGGTTCCTAGCCATGTTATTGAAAAAGCACTGGAAAAGGCCCGGGGCGGTGGCGGGGAGGACTATTCTCCGGCGCGCTATGAAGGCTTTGGCCCGGGCAACTGCATGGTGATTGTCGACTGTCTCAGCGACAACCCCAATCGCACCTTCGGTGATGTGCGTCAGTGCTTCACCAAGACCAAGTGCAAGATAGGTTCGCCGGGCAGCGTCAGCCATATGTTCGATCACTGCGCCATCCTGGCCTTCAGTGGCGATGATGAAGAGGCAGTGCTTGAGGCATTGATGATGGCCGATGTGGATGTCAGCGATATCGAGTGCGAAGACGGCAAGATAACCGTGTTTGCGCCCAATACCGAGTATTTCAAGGCCAAGCAGGCGTTGATCGAAGCCTTCGAGGGCATCGACTTCGAGGTGGATGAAATCCAGTTCGTACCCCAGACCACCACTGAAATCAGCGGCGACGACGTTGCCCAGTTCGAGCGCTTCCTGGATCTGCTCAACGACCTGGATGACGTACAGAACGTCTATCACAACGCCGAGTACTGATATCGGTCGTCAAGGGGGAGCAGGGTGCTGCCCGGCATGAAACAACAGGGGACAGTCCACGGGCTGTCCCCTGTTGTGTGTGCCGGTAGCATTCATAAGCTACGTCTGCCTTAACCTCCGGGTTTAAGGCGGGAGCCAGTTTCGGCATTGCACCTGTCGCCCTGTTGGGCGGGTTATGGGGTGGCCTTGAAGGTTTCGTCGCAGGCGCTGATCAGCCGCTCCGCCAGCAGCTTGCTGTGGGCCGAGAGTTTGTCCTGGGCGTGCAGGGTCAGCTCCAGATCCGGCACCGGGGGCAGGCCGTCCTGTTCATCCAGGATGCGGTGGCTCGGTGTCACCAGCCGCCGGGGCAGCAGCGAAATACCCAACCCCGCCTCCACCGCACAGCACACCCCGGACAGGCTGGTGCTGACATAGGCCAGCCGCCAGCTGCGGCCCAGGCTGTCGAAGGTATGGGCCATTTCACTGCGGTACAGGCCGCCGATGGGAAAGGTGACCAGGGGGATGGGGTGGTTGTCGAGGCTGTTGCCGTGCAGGCTGTCGATCCAGCACAGGGGTTCGGGCCAGCTGGCCAGGCCGGGTGCGCTGCCCTGGCGCTGCTTGACCAGTGCCAGATCCAGCTCGTTGCGCTGGAATTCGCGCCAGATATCGCTGCACAGGCCGCTATTCACCTCCAGTCGGGTACCCGGGTATTCGCCTGAGAAGGCGGACAGGGTAGGCATGATGGCGTGGGTGGCGAAGTCTTCCGGGACTCCCAGGCGGATCTTCTGTTGTTCGGCGCTCAGGCTGGTCTGGGCCACCGCCTCGTTCATCAGCTGCAGGATGCGGCGGGCATAGCTTAGTACCCGCTCGCCCTCCAGGGTGGCGGTAACGTAACGGCCCTTGCGGTGCAACAGCTCGCAGCCAAGCAGGGCTTCCAGCTTGCGTATCTGCTGGCTGACGGTGGATTGGGTGAGATGGGTGCTGTCGGCGGCGCGGGTAAAGCTGCCGGTGTCGACCACGGCGACAAAGCTGCGCAGCAGCACGGGGTCAAGGGTGTTATTCAGGTTCATTATGCTCATATCAGTGGTAAATCCACTGGTTGTCATTCGGTTATTTAATTTATAAATCAAATGGCCATGCTCTACAATCGTAGATGTTCAGCATTTATGCAGCCAGGCCCATGGGCCTGGCTCCTGCTGGCGGCACGCCAGCCACTTAGTATCAAAGGACAGATATCATGGCCCGTAATAGCTACTATGCCCCCACCGGTGGTCTCCCGCCCCAGACTCAGCTGATTAACGACCGCGCGGTCTTTACCGAGGCTTACGCCATCATCCCCAAGGGTGTGATGAGCGACATAGTGACCAGCTTCCTGCCTTTCTGGGATAACACTCGCCTGTGGGTCATTGCCCGTCCGATGAGCGGTTTTTCCGAAACTTTCTCCCATTACATCATGGAAGTGTCTCCCCAGGGCGGCAGCGACAAGCCTGAGCTGGACAGCGGTGCTCAGGGCGTGTTGTTCGTGGTGGAAGGCGAGATGACCCTGACCCTGGAAGGCAAGCAACACCAGATGCAGTGCGGTGGCTATGCCTACCTGCCGCCGGGTGCCAGCTGGACTCTGAAGAACAACGGCGATGCGCCGGTGCGCTTCCATTGGATCCGCAAGGCCTACGAGTTCGTGGACGGTATCGATGTACCGGAAGCCTTCGTGACCAACGAAA
Source organism: Zobellella maritima (assembly GCF_003075035.1). Taxonomy (GTDB): domain Bacteria; phylum Pseudomonadota; class Gammaproteobacteria; order Enterobacterales; family Aeromonadaceae; genus Oceanimonas; species Oceanimonas maritima. Next base: position 320,358 of record NZ_QCZE01000002.1, read on the forward strand.
ACGACATTGAACCGACGCCGATGCCGGACACCAACGATGCCTGGGCAACAACCCGCTTCGTGGACTCTGCCGACATGCGTCACGACATGCAGGTCAACATAGTGACTTTCCAGCCCGGCGGCGTGATTCCGTTCGATGAAACCCACGTCATGGAGCACGGCCTTTACGTGCTCGAAGGCAAGGCGGTATACCATCTGAATCAGAACTGGGTTGAAGTGGAAGCCGGTGACTACATGTGGCTGCGCGCCTTCTGCCCGCAGGCTTGCTACGCCAGCGGCCCGACCCGTTTCCGCTACCTGCTGTACAAGGATATCAACCGTCATATGGTGCTGAATGCTTCCCCTGCCTATCGCGGCAATCGCAGGTAAGCAGCATCTGCCAAGCAAAGGGCGGCCTTCGGGCCGCCCTTTTTCCTTCCTGTACGCCCATTGGCTGACCTAAGATAGCCGGCAAACCCATGATGGAATGCGCAATGGTGCACAAGGCCAATCTTAACCTGTTACCCACCCTCAAGGTGTTGCTTGATACCCGCAACCTCAGCCGGGCGGCCGAGCTGCTGCACCTGAGCCAACCCTCCATCAGTAAACAACTGGCACAGTTGCGCAGCGAGTTCAACGACGAGCTGCTGGTGCGCGAGGGCCAGCGCTGGCTGCTGACGCCCCGGGCCGAGACATTGGCCCGGGAGCTGGCCGATTCCCTGGGTGCCCTGGAGCGGCTTTATGCCGCTCCCGGCTTCGCTCCCGCCCGCTGTAAGCGGGTATTCAGGTTGGCTTCGTCCGATTATGTGGCCCAATACATACTGCCGGATATCTGCGCCGAGCTGGCGCGCCAGGCGCCGCTGGCCACCCTGGAATATGTATTGTGGGACAAGCGCCAACTGCCGAACCTGTGGGAATCGGATCTGGATATGGTGTCGACCATCACCAACGAAGTGCCCGAGCTGATCCGTGGCCTGCATCAGGGCGAGGATGGTCTGGTGGTATTGATGGGTCGGCATCATCCGCTGGCAGGCAAGACTATTGACCTGCCGGAATACCTTGACTGGCCCCACCTGCAGGTGAGCGGCGGTGGTGACAAAGACAGCCCGGTGGAACGGGTGCTGGCCCCCAGGGGACTGGCCCGGCGCTGGTTTGCCCGGGTGCCCTTTTTTCAGGCGGCGGTGGAGGTGCTCTGCCGCACCGACTGCCTGATGACCACCCCGGCCCATATCGCCTGGCAGCTGTCGCAGCAGCATGGCCTGACCTACGGCTTCCTGCCCTTCGCCACCAGGCCCCAGCAATACTATTTGATGTGGCATCAACGGCATCATCAGGACCCGGCCCATCGCTGGTTTCGGGAGCTGGCCTATCCTTTTTTACGGGACCATCTGCAACGGACCGCTCGCGAGAGTCGTACCGGGCTATAGTTTTTGGTTATGTCTTGTATTCATAACTTTCACTTTGTGCATAGTTATGGCGAGACTAAGCTGAACGTCATTGAAGAGCACGAATAAAGGGGTGGGGCAATGGAGTTTTCCAGCTGGCTGGCGCTGGCGGCGATTTGTGTAATGGGGGCGCTCAGCCCTGGTCCCAGCCTGGCGCTGGTCATCCGCAATACGGTGAGAGGAGGGCACGGACACGGGGTGGCCACGGCACTGGGCCATGGCCTGGGGGTGGGTATCTACGCGCTGCTCACCGCCCTGGGACTGTCGCTGCTGATCACCAGGACCCCGCTGTTGTTTGATGTTATCCGCTATGGCGGCGCCGCTTTCCTGGCCTGGCTGGGGATCCGCGCACTGCTGGCCAAACCGGTCGTTGGCGAAAGCAGCAAGGCCCTGCATGCGGTGCACAGCCGCCGGGGCGCCTTTGAGGGCTTTATGGTGGCGTTTCTGAACCCCCAGCTGGCCATCTTTTTTGTGGCCTTGTTCAGCCAATTTGTGCAGGCGGACACCGGCTGGCAACAGGGTGGGATCATGATGCTCACCGCCGGCGGCATCGATGCGCTCTGGTATGTACTGGTGGCGCTGGCATTGTCCCGCGGGCCCGTGCTGGTCTGGCTCAAGGCCAAATCGGGGGTGATCGATAAATTGAGCGGCCTGGTGCTGCTGGGGCTGGCGGTGAAGGTGGTGTTCTAAATGGAATTCAATACCTTGCTGATGTTTATCCTGGCCTGCCTGTCACTCAACCTGACCCCTGGGCCGGATGTGGCTGATGTCGTCTCCAATAGCAGGCGCGGCAAACGGAAATCCGGTCAGGCAGCGGTCACTATACCAGGGCGATAGGAGGCGGTGCCGGGCTGCTGTTGGTGGGGGTGAGCGCCCGTATCGCCTTAGGGAAAAGCTAGTGCATGGAGTGCAGGCCGATCACATTGCCCTCGGTATCGGCCACCAGGGCGATAAAGCCGTACGGGCCGATGGCAAACTTGTTGCGCACTATGTGCCCGCCGTGTGCCGCTGCCCGCCCGGCCTGCTCGGCACAGTCATCGCAGCTGAAGTACACCAGGGTACCACCGCCACCGGGAGGGCAGCCTTCCATCTTTACTAGGGCTCCGCAGGCGCCAGTACCCTCCTCTTTGCCCGGAAACATCCACATTTCCGGCCAGTCTCCTTCCATCTTGTCCGGCTGCTCCAGTGTTACGGCCAGCACGGCTTCATAGAATTTTCTGGCCCGCGCCATATCTGCCACATAGACCTCAAACCAGACTACCGGGTTGCTGTTCATCAGTATGCTCCTTGTTATCGTTCCGGAGTCACCGTTACCGCGTTCCGCCTTCCTGTGCCTGACCGCCAATGTAGTCGATCAGGCGGCGAGCCGCCCGGCGGGGAATTTTTCCAGATCGGTATCGAGGCCGTACCTGGGTGCTGGCCAGGCTCAGGAGGGGATCAGCAGCAACGGGTTGGCTGCCCGTCGGCAGATGCCTTCTGCCACGCTGCCGAGTGGTGGTTCGTTGCCGGATGGGCTGCCATGCTTGCCGATCACGATCAGCGGTGTTTTCAGTTCACTGGCGGTATCGCAAACATCATCCACGGGATCGCCGAGGACGACGCCGATGTCCAGGCGTTCATTGTCCGCGGTAAATCCCTCTTCGGCCTTCAGCTCTTCGAAGTCCAGCTGATGCTCCGGATTGTTGACTATCATCACCCGGCCACTGCGCTTGCTTCCCAGCAGCTCGGTGAAGCAGGCCCGTGCCCGGGTGGAGGCTGGAGAGTGATCCGTGACCAACAGCAGGGGGGCGTTGTCATCGATGGGGCCGAGATCAACCGGGATAATCAGCAGCGGCAGCCGGCTCTGGCGGGCAAGGTCGAGCGCCACATTACCCATAAAGAAATCCTGCCCGCGGGAATGACTGTTGTTGGCGACCAGTATCAGCCCGGCCTGCCGGCGGGTTGCGATCTCCAGCAGGGAGGAAGCGGCGAAGCCCGACACGTAGGCGGGTTCTGTCGGTATTGCCAGGGACTCTGCCATGTCCTTCGCCAATTGTTCCAGGTGAGTACGGCGGTTGGCGCAGGCGTTGGCTTCCTTGTGGGTCCTGTGATGGGGCTCGTCCGCATGGAACAGGGTAAGTTGCCCTATTCCCAGCAGGGGGAGTATGCGTGTCAGCTGGTCCCGGGCCCGGTCCCAGCCGGCGGAAAAATCAACGCCTGCGATGCAATGCCTGAACATAACTCCCCCTTAGTGCGGTGCTGATCCAGCCCGACATCAACGATTATCCTCAGTCCAAGAATAGTTCAGGGTTGTGAGGCCCGCTTTCTTCTGACCTGCGGCTATTTGAGGCGGCTGGCCCGGCGGATGCGCAGCAGTTCGACCCGGATCCCCAACTGGCTGTTATCCCGCAGGCGGGCCAGGGCCTCTATCGCCAGGCCATCCTGCTGGAAGGCGGTCGGCAGGTTAATGGGATGGTAGTAGGTGCCGCGTATATCTCGAATGATATAAAGGCCGCCCTCCAGGTTCAGGTAGCGCACCGTACCGCTGATATATATTCCAGGGTCGCCGGGGGTGATATCCAGCCAGCGTGGGCTGCTGGCATGGGCTGCGATGGGCAGCAGCATGACCAGAGCCAGAAACAGCTGCCGGGCACGCCAGCGACGGCAGGAAAAGCATGACATACAAGGCTCCTGTCGGGTGCCCTCTCGAACAGCATCATGACAGGGTACACAATCCCACTGGTGGGCTGCATGCCGATGGCCCTTACACGGTATCGAACAGCAGGCCCGGGCATTATGTACCCATGACTATCAAGCCCGCCTGCAAGGTGATGATTAATACTCGTGCGCCTTGTCAGGACTCACATTAACTATAGCCGGCTTGGGGCGACGAGAGGCTGGCGGTGTCGCACGGGCGGGAAAGTGGGCGGAAAAACACGGCGTACTGATAAATACTGATAGCAGATGGCGGCGTTGGCCTGGTCGGCCGTAGGGTGTGTGCCAGCGTCAAGGGGACTGTGCCTTCCTGCTTGTCCCCGGCCCAACATCATCAACTGGAGGGAACCAGGGTGAAGATCACTTTTCTTGGTGCTACACAAACGGTCACCGGCTCCAAATTTCTGGTCAGTAGCGGTGATACCCGGATCCTGGTGGACTGCGGTCTGTACCAGGGTTACAAATGGCTACGTGAGCGTAACCGACAGCCGTTGCCCCTGGATATCCGCAAGCTCGATGCCATCGTGCTGACCCATGCCCACCTGGATCACTCCGGCTATATTCCGGTGCTCTATCGGCAAGGCTACCGCGGTCCCGTCTATTGTCATCCGGCGACCCGCGCCCTGTGTGGCGTGCTGCTACCGGACAGCGGCCACCTGCAGGAAGAAGACGCCAAGTTCTTCACCCGTCATCAGCTGGGCAAGCATGAGAAGCCTGAACCCTTGTATGACAGAAAAACGGCGGAACGCAGCCTGGAGCTGTTCAAGACCCTGGAGTTTGACCGCAAACTGGATATTGGCCCTATGCGGCTGCATCTGCAGCCCGCCGGCCATATTCTGGGGGCCGGCAGCCTGATCCTCGAAGCCGAGGGCAAGCGGGTGGGGTTTTCCGGCGATGTGGGGCGGCCGAACGATCTCTTTATGCGGGCGCCCCGGCCGCTGCCCGAGCTGGATCTGCTGTTGCTGGAGTCCACCTATGGTGATCGCCGACATGAGGCGACGGATCCTCTCGAACAGTTGGCGACTTTGGTCAATGAAACGGTGGCCGGCGGCGGTGTCATGCTGATCCCCAGCTTCGCCGTAGGCCGGGCTCAGGTCATCCAGTATTTGCTGGCGACCCTGATGCGTGAGGAGCGTATTCCCCGGCTCAAGGTGTTTCTCGACAGCCCCATGGCCATCGATGTCAGCGATATCTATTGCCGTTTTGTCGACCAGCACAAGCTGAGCCACGGTGATTGTCAGCAGCTGAACCAGGCCATTACCTTTATCCGCAGTGTTGAACAGTCCAGGGCGCTGGCCGATGAGCATTACCCCCATATCATCATCGCCGGCAGCGGCATGGTGACGGGCGGGCGTATCCTCCACCATATGAAGCGACTGCTGCCCGATCACAGAACCACCCTGGTACTGACCGGTTTCCAGGCGGGCGGTACCCGAGGCGCCAAGCTGTCCCAGGGGATGGACAGCGTGATGATCCACGGCGACTGGGTGCCGAATCGCGCCCGTATCGAGATGCTCCATGGGCTGTCGGGGCACGGCGATTACATCGAGCTTCAGCAATGGCTGGCGGCATCGGCCCTGACGCCGGACACCCGTATCCAGCTGGTGCACGGCGAGCCCGAAGCGCTGGAGGCGATGCGCGATCATCTGCGAAGGAGCACACCTTATGAGGTGGAGATCGGAGAATATCAGCGGATCCTGACAGTCTAGTTATTCAGTAGCTGCCGTATCGGCGGCAATAACAGCGGGCTCAGATCGATGGTGTTGGAGGGGTGGGCAACGGCATTGGTGGTGATCAGCCGGCGCAAGCCATGGCTGGCCAGCCTATGCTCGATTCGGTCGGCAAACAGCCCGTGGATGGCGGCGCAATCCACCCGCTGAAGGCCCTGAGCATGCAAGGCTGACAAGGCTTGCAGCACCGTCTGGCCGCTGGCGATCACATCATCGATGATCACTGCGCTATGGTCACGCCATGCGGTTAACACCGGCAGGCTGACCTGTACATCCCGATCCCCACGCCGCTGTTTTTCCCCTACCACATAGTCATGGCCGCTCTCGGCGGCGATTTGCGCCACCCATTGTTCACTCTCGGCATCCGGCCCCACCAGCAGCAATTTTTCCTGATGGTCACGCAGCCACTGAGCCAGCAGGGGGGCTGCCTGGATCACGGTACAGGGCACCTGGTAGATCTGGTCCAGGTTGTGATAGCGGTGCAGGTGGGGATCGACAGTGACCAGCCAGTCTATCTGTTCCGACAGCAGCCGGGCAAAGGTGCGCGAGGTCACCGCCTCGCCCGGATGAAAACGACAGTCCTGGCGCATGTAACACAGGTAAGGGGCAACCAGGCCCACCTGGCTGGCGCCCAGCTCCCTCAGGGTGTCACACAGGAAACACAGGGGCAGGAACTTGTCGTCGGGGCGTGACAGCGCCGCCAGCACCAGGGCCGGGCGTCCGTTTATCTCGTTACCGATGCGCAGGTAGCTTTCGCCGTCCGGAAAACGGCGTTGTTCCAGCTGGCCGGGCTCGGCATGCAGTCCCCGGCAGAGCGGAGCAAACAACGGGTGATCGGTATCCGGGGAAAACAGTAGGGGGATCATGGCGCTTCTCCAATCATGAACAGATCGTGATTGTCGGCGTAATAGGACGCCGCATAATCCAGTTCCCCCTGGCTGTCGGCGTAGAGGGTAAACAGTGGCTGGCCCCGGGCCAGCGCCTGACCCAGCTTGGCGTGCAGGCGCAAGCCGGCGGCCGGGGAAATGGGCGCGCCGGCCAGTTTGGCCAGCCGGGCCAGGCGGCGGTTGTCCATGGCCAGCAGGGTGCCGCTGTGCCTGGCGCCCAGTTCCAGCTGGCAGGCTGCCTGGGGGATCTGCTTCAGCCCGCCCTGGGCGTCGCAAATCCGCTTGAACTGCTGCCAGGCCTGGCCGGAGGCGAGGATATTCCTGGCCCGGGTGTCGGCGGCCTCCAGCGTCTCCTGGCCCGCCAGGCTCAGCAGGTTGGCGGCGATAAAGATCGACCGTTCGTACAGATCGACGGGCGCCTGCGTTTCATTGTGGAGTACGGCCAGGATGTCTTGTGCTTCCTGCGCCGGACCTATGCCATAGCCGATGGCCTGTTCGCCATTGGTGATCAGGCAGCGCATCTCCAGCCCCAGGGCCAGGCCCACAGTGTCAAACAGGGTGGCGAGGTGTCTGGCCTCCCGTTGATTGCGGACCTTGGCGGTGGGACCCACGGGAATATCGATCAGCACATGGGTGGAGCCGGCGGCCAGCTTCTTGGACAATACCGAGGCGACCAGCTGGCCGATGCCGTCGATGTCCAGGGCATGCTCGATGCGGATCAACATGTCGTCGGCGGGGCTGAGGTTGACGGCGCCACCCCAGGCCAGGCAGCCATTGACCTGGCGAACCGTGTCCTGAATTTGTGACAGGCTGAGGCGAACCCTGGTCAGCACTTCCATGGTATCGGCGGTGCCGGAAGGGGAGGTGATGGCCCGGGAAGAGGTTTTCGGCATGATCAGGCCGGCGGCGCTGGCGATAGCCACCACTATCGGGGTGGTGCGGTTGCCGGGCACGCCGCCGATACAGTGTTTGTCGACCAGTTTCGTTTGCCCGGGCCAGCGCAGTCGCTTGCCGCTGGCCACCATGGCTTCGGTCAGGGCGATGATTTCCTGGGTATTGAGGCTGTCGACTCCGGCGGTGATAAAGCTGGCAATCTGCATATCCGAGTAACGGTGGGCGGCGATGTCCGCCACTATGTCGTGGATCTCCCTGGATGACAGGGTATGGCCGTAGATTTTCTTGCGCACCGCACTCATGGAATGGAGCACGGGGGCATGGCTGACCCGGACCCGCTCACCCCCCTTGAGGGCCATGCGTTGCCAGGCAATGTGGGAAAAACCGATATGTTCGGGGGGCAGCACGCTCTCGGTGACCACGTTGAGGGTAGCGATAATGGTGCAGTCCCCCAGGCCGACCTGGATGCGGGTGTTGGCGTTGAAGCCCTCGGCGCGACACACCTCGCAGTCGGCGCGCATAAACACCACCGGCTCCTGGTGGGTGTCTATGCCCATTGCTATCGCGGTTAACGAGTGAACATCGGACATGGCAAAGACCCTGTGCAAGGCGGGATATCTCCCCGGTCCTTAAAGCCTAGGGGGTGTACCGTCACCCTGCATGTTTCTCGGCCGACAATAGCAGGCCATTTATCCGGCGCCGGGAGGGCCGGACAAGCGTCGGCCCGGCAGGCATGTCAGTCGAGGATAATATGGGGCAGGTAGCGGGACATGTCCTGGGTGATCAGTCCTGTGTCTTCGCGGATGGCGATGCCGGCGGGCTGGTCGTCCACCAGCCAGCTGCCGATCAGAGCATGGTAGTCGCCGAATTTGGGCAGCGGGTGGTAGGCCTGCACAATATAGCCCTCCTCGCCATAGGGACCGTCCACCTCGGCTACCAGCTCACCGTTGCGCACCACACTGATGTTGGCGCCTTCGCGGGAAAACAGCGGCTTGCGCACATACTCCCGTAGCTCGCTTTGTTTGGGATCATCGCCGAAATAGGCAGGCAGCAGGTTGGGATGCTCGGGAAACCGTTGCCACAACAGCGGCAGCAGCGCCTTGTTGGACAGTACCGACTTCCACAGCGGCTCCAGCCAATCCACTCGACTGGACTCCAGGCGGGTGGCATATTCTTCCTGGAACATAAATTCCCAGGGGTAGAGCTTGAACAGCCAGTCGATGGTGTGGTGAGCCGTGTCGGTCAGCCAGCCCCCTTCTCCCAGACCGATGTCTTCGATGTGCACGAAGGCGGTGTCCAGCCCGGCTTCCCGGGCGCAGTCTTCCAGGTATTGCACCGTGCCCCTGTCCTCGATCGTGTCCCGGCAGCAGGCAAAATGCAGCCGCTTTCCCGGACGGCTGGCCGCCAGTGCGGCAAAGCGGGCCACCAGTCGTTCCTGCAGGATATTGAACTGATCCGCATCCCGACGCAGTTGTCCTGCATCGACATTATCTTCCAGCCACAGCCATTGCCAGAAGGCGGTTTCGAACAGGCTGGTGGGGGTGTCGGCGTTGTTCTCGTAGAGCTTGGCTGGGCCCCGGCCGGTATAGGCAAGATCCAGCCGGGAATAGAGGCTGGGATCCCGTCGCTGCCAGGAATCCAGCACCCCCTGCCACCGGGCTTCGGGGATGCTGAACCGCCTGAGCCAGCGTTCGTCGCGCACCACCTGATCCACCACTTCCAGGCACATCTGGTGCAGTTCGGCGGTGGGGTCTTCGATATCCCGTTCGATCTGCGCCAGGGTGAAGCGGTAGTAGGCGGTTTCGTCCCAGTAGGGTTCGCCATACATGGTATGAAAGCCGAATCCCAGCTGCTCGGCCTGGGTACGCCAGTGTGGACGCTCCCGATGACTGACCCTCAGCATCAGCCGCCCCAGCTGCGGGAACTGGAACGGCTGCTCTTGCTGCTGCTCCAGCTGCTTTTGGCCTGGGCGCTGGAGCCGAAGCCGCCGCGGGAGATGGTGCGGGTGACCTTGGGTTTGGGGGCCAGCGCCTCCTTGCTCACCGGCATCCGCTTGCCATAGCTGGCCTTGCCCAGCCGGTAGCCGTTGGCGGTGCTCCAGTGGCCGTAGTAGGGCGAGTAGGGGTTGCGGGAGGTATAGACGGGGGTGTGGATATAGCGATTTTGATCGAGCATGCGCCCGAACATGAAGCCGGCCATCGCCGGCATAAACCAACTGTTGCCCTGGTATTGATAGGGTACACAGCTGCCGCCGCCGAAGTCGGCCTCGCAGTCCTGTCGCTGGTTATATTTGGGGCCGGTTTCCGCGGCCTCCGCCAATGCCTGCTGATAGGCGACCTGGCATTGCTCGGCCAGGGACGGGTTGTCGTTGCGGCAATCATCCGGCGACCGATAGACCTGCACTTCAGGATCCTTTTGGCCACAGGCGCTGAGCAGCACGGAACCGGCGATGGCGGCGCCCACCGGCTTGCCGATGCGATCCGCCATGCGAGTCAGCAGCTGGCGTTTGGAACGTTTCATATCGGCCCCCTCAGTAGGTGATGCAGGCGGCGTTGAGCAGCCCGACGGCGACCGACAGGCCACCGACCACGGCGCCGGCCGAGACCTGGCCCTCGTTGATGCGTTCGGCGATCCTGGGCAGGAACAGCAGCCGGACGATGGCAAAGGCCAGCAGTTGGGCGATGAGCGCTATGATGCCCCAGACCGCGAAGTCCAGCAGCGAGATCGAGTTGGCCGCGGCGCTGGCGACCGCCAGCGAGAAGCCGACAAAGGCGCCGATCAGGGCGATGGCCGCCGCCAGGTTCTGGTCTTCCTTGATAAGTTTCCATTCGTCATAGGGGGTGACGAACACGTACAGCCACTTGAACAGCAGCAGCATCAGGATCGACAGGGAAAAGTACAACAAGAAGGGCCCCAGGCCCGAGAGAGAACTGATTAAGGCTTCCATAGGTTTCCTTACGCCAGGCGCTGATAGTCATTGTAATAAAGCCAGATTGAGCGTTGGTGCGCCAGCAGTCAGAAGCGAACGCAGACACGCCGTAAACCCATCCTTGGGGGCTCCGCCACGCGACCGACCGCCATGGATGGCGGGAATGCCGGAACAGCAGGAGCATTTTCCGGCCCTGGCGTGGAGGGTCTGCTTGTCGGCTTCTGACTGCTGTCTGACTCAGTGGTATATTTATACCGCTAACTAGCTGATAAATTTAAAATCGGTGGGGGTCAAATCGATCCCCGTGCTGATGATCAGGCTGCGTTCGGCCTGCTGCTGGTGGATTTTTTCTTCCGCCGCCACCATCAGTACTTCCACCGCGTCTCCGGCCAGGGGCCGATCGTAGATCATCACAAATTGGTCCGTTTCGCTGCAACTGCCGTCCTTGAGCCAGGTGGTTTCGGTCATGGCCACCGGCCGGGTGTTGTCCCAGGCCTTGGTAAAGCGCTGGCCGTTCAGTGTCCAGTCGGGCTGCACCAGCTCGCGGTCGAGCAGCGCCTCCCAGGCCGGGTCATCGTCTATCGGGCGGGTCTGGTAAAAATACCAGAGCTTGACCTCGGCCACGCAGTCATCCGTGGTGCCGCCATCGAGCAGCACCTGGATAAAGCCGTCGTCATCGGTATAGAAGCGCAACAGCTGATGGCTTTCATCGAGGATCACCCGGCCCACGGCCTGGATCAGCTGGGTACCGGCCGCCCCCTCGAAGGTCACCTGGCCCTCGAGCAACGACAGCTTGAGCGGATCCAGCTCGACGCCGCCCCCCAGGCGCAGACCCAGCACTTCGGGGGGCGGTTCGCCCCGGGGTTCATCGGCAGCCAGTTTTTTCTTCAGCCAGTCGAACATGCTAGTTGCCCAGGATCCGCGTCAGTTCGTCTTCGGCGCCCGCAGACCGGCTGCCGGTAATGCCGGCGGATTCGAGTTTCCGGGCCAGGGCGTCGCCGCTCTCGGTGGCGGCCCGCTCGGCGGCCACATCCAGCTCGGCCTGGCGCTGAACCTGCTTCTGCTTGATGCGATCCAGTGACTCCACCGCCGTCTTCATCTTGGTGTTGGCGCCGCTGTGGCGGGAAGATACCGCCGCCTGGGCCTTCTGCACGCTTTCGGTGGCCTTGACCACATCCAGTTGTTGCTCCAGCTGGCGCAGCCGTTCCTTGGCGGTACCTATGTTGTTCTTCAGGCCCTGCTCCGAGGCGGCAAACTGCTCCAGGTAGGCCTGTTCGCCCTGCTGTTCGTTTTTCAGCTCGGCCACCCGCTGGGCGCATTCCAGGGCCAGCTCCCGGTTTTCCTTGGCCATGGCGGCCCGGGCGTGGGCTTCGTATTCCTTGATGCTGGCGCCGATGGCATCCACCTTCTGCTGGGCCAGCTTGCGTTTGGCCATGATGCCGGTCAGGGCCTCATCGGAACGGCGCAGTTCCTCCCTGGCCTCGCGAATTTCCTGCTCCAGGATACGCAGGGCCTGGCTATCGGCCACGGCTTCGGCGGCTTCGGTGGCGCCGCCCTTGATGGCGGTGACCAGTTTTTTCCACACGCTCATAATTCCACTCCTTGCAGATAGTCCTGGTACAGATCGAGAAAGGTCTCGGTGTTGCGGAACAGGGTTTCAACCTCGATGCGCACGCTGGCGTCCTTGGAGCCGGAGGCCAACGAACCGAAGGCGATGTAATAGCTTTCGCCGTTGATGTCGCTGATGCCGACCGTGGTCAGCGGCAGCAGCTGGTGGGTGCGCAGTATGGCGTCGTTTAACGCGGCCGTGTCGGCCACCTGTGAGGCGGGAAACAGCAGGGTTTCTGCGATGATCTGCTCACCGGCCACTGCCAGGTAGGCTTCCAGGCCGTCGGCGTTGGTGATCAACAGGGAGTCGTTCTCGAGCTCGCACTGCCAGCCTTCCCGGGCGGAAAGCAGGTGGTGGAGCTGTTCTAGGGTCCAGGACATATCGATACTCCGGTGTTGGATAGAGGATAGCTAAGACAAGATAGAACAGAGTCGGTTCCAAAAGCCACCTTCATCATGCCGACGTGATCACAGGATCGGCCGTTTACCGGCTGTTGCCTGTGCCGTGCGACCCGCTTATGCCCCTCCGGGAGGCACGGCCTGCGACGCCAATGTCTTGGCCAGTTGCAGCAGTTCGTCGGCCTGCTCCAGTTCTTCGATAAAGCGCCGGGGAATACCCGCCAGGCCCACCTGGGCGCCGACCAGGGTGCCGGTGAGGATGGCGCGCGCCTGGTTTTGTCCGCCGCCATTCACCGCATGGAGCACGGCGGTTTCGAAGTCGTTCCGGAAGCGGGCAGCCAGGTAGTAGGCGGCCGGCAGTTGATGATAGATGGCGCAGGGCATACCGTACACCAGGGACACCTTCCAGGCCGGCTCGATACGAATGTCGGGATCCGCGGCGGCGGCGGCCATAAAAGAGGGTGTGAGCAGGGCATCGGGCGAGGCGAAGTGGCCGACGCGGGGCGGTTCGGGGTCACCCGGGGCTGGTGGTTGCAGCCGGTGGCCGGTCACCGAGTGAAAGGGCAGCTCGCCGCTTTTGACCAGCCCCATCAGCTTGCCCGACAACCCGGTATCCAGGCGGTGCCCCTGCACCAGCAGCCCGGTGACCGCGCCAAACGCCACCGTCATCGAGGTCACTGTTTCATCAATCTGGGTCAGCACCGTATTGGCGGCCACGGCATCGGCCAGCCGGGCCGGTTGCAGGGCATAGCGCACGGCAATGGCCAGGGTGCGCTCTATGGCCTCGGTGGTGTCGGCATGGCCGCCAATCTGCCCCCAGGGCAGTCCCAGTTGCACCCGTTTGTGCCAGGCGTCGCGGATCGACTGGCTGGTATAGCCGCCCGGGCCCGTGAAGGGCGTGCCGTCGAGCAGTGGGAACAGCTGTTCATCCAGGCGCCGGCAGAAGTCCGCCTCCCGGTAGCCGTTGCCCTCCACCAGGGAGTTGAGCAGCAGTTCGAGGATGATCCCCGCCTGGGAAGGTTGCCCGGCCTTAAGGCCATCGTGATAGCGCCCGGGCCTGGGATCCCTGTAGCCGTCGATCCAGTCACCATAGTCCCGGCGCAATTCGGCCAGATCGTAATACCAGTGGGGTCCCAGGCCCAGGGCGTCACCGATAAAGGCGCCCATGATGGCGCCGGCGGCGCGATCCCGGATACACGAGGGGTTTTGCATGGCTCACTCCCTGGTTGAACAACCTTCTGTGACCTGATTTTAGGATCCGGGAGCGTGCTTCACATCATGGCCCGCCATTGCCGAAAGCGGGAGCAAGGCAGGCGCCGGCAACGGTGCTAAGCTGAAGTTCAAACGTTGGCTATCAGGACATGCCATCATGCTTCGCCCCCAGTTCGCCCCCCGTCAGCTTGCCCACCAGCATCTTCGCCTGGAGGAGGAATTGGGGGTGCTGTGCTGGAACACCCAGAAGCTGACCCTGGACGGGGATTTCCGACGCTGCCTGACCCGGCTGATGGGGCAGTTTCCGACTGCGTTGTTGCTGCTGCAGGAAGCCAAGCTGACGGTGGACAGGCGTCTGCATCTGGAGGGCTGGTCCTATGCGGTATCCCCCAACATTCAGACCCATTCGCATCTTTTTGGGGTGCTCACCGCCGCCCGCTGCGCCTTCGATGAAGTGGCGGCCCTGCTCAGCCACACCCGAGAGCTGAACTTTGCCACCCACAAGAGCCTGATCCTGACCCGCCACCCCCTGGCGGACCAGCGGCAGCTGCTGGTGGCGAACATCCATGCCATCAACTTTGTACGTCACGGGCTCTTCTATAACGAGATAGCAGCCCTGAAACGGGAGTTGTTCCAGCACAGGGGGCCGCTGATCGTGGCCGGAGATTTCAATGTCTGGAACAAGAAACGGCGCCGTTACCTCAGCGACTTCTGCTGGGAGGTGGGACTGACCCAGGCGGTGATGGAAGATCCCCACCATATCAAGAGCCTCTTCCGCCAGCCCCTGGATTTTATCTTCTATCGGGATATGACCCTGCGCTCGGCCATTGCCATCGACACCGACGTGGTGTCGGACCATAATCCCATCTATGCCCGCTTCTCCCTTGCGGAAAAGCCGGGTTGATTAACTGTCCCGAGCGGCATTGGCATTTTTTGCCGCTATCCACTGAGACATATATTTGGTGCTCATCATGGAATGATGCCTGAGCATACCGCCGGTGAAATTGTCCAGCCGATGCGCTGCCAGATTGTCCGCCGTGGCGGCGATCCTGGCGATCAACCGGGCACCCAGGGTCTGGCCATCGTACCGCGCAGTCAATAACGCGCCCCCGTTTCTCTGGGCGTTAAGCCAGGCCTGCTCATCCCGGTACAAGGCCACCGCCGCATTGGCGAACTCGCTGGCATCATCCGCAACTACTCCCGGCCAGGGTTCCTGGTCGTGCATGCCTTCGCTGCCCACTGAGGTGGTGATGCTCGGCGTCTGCATGATCATGGCATCGAGCAGCTTGCCCTTGATGCCGGCGCCGAAGCGCAACGGCGCCAGGCAGAGTCGGGACTGTTCCATCACCGCAAAGGCATCGTCGGCCCAGCCCTTGATCAGGAAGCCGGTCCTGGGGTTGTGCAGCGCCGTGGCCTTGGGAGGCGGGTAGGAGCCGTAGATATGCAGCTCGGCATCGGGCAACCGCTGCCGGATCAGCGGCCAGATGGTCTGCATATAGAGCACCGCATCCCAGTTGGGCGCATGGCGGAAGTTGCCGATGGTCATAAAGTGCCGGCGCTCAGCGAAGGCAGTGGTTTCGGCCGGGCAGCTTGCCAGGTCGACCATAAAGGGCAGCCGGTGCAGCAGGCGGGCATCGACCTTGAAGGTCTCGATCAGCAGTTCCATCTCGAAGTCGGAGATGATCAGCGACAGATCGCTGCGCAAGATGGCGGCAATTTCCCGTCGGGCGATGTCGTTGAACAGATCCGCCCGGGTCATGGCCCGGCCCGCCTTGTGGGCCTGATGGCGGCCATGGCGCAAGCACTGCAGGTCTTCGGTATCCAGTATTCTCAAGGCGTCGGGACAGTGCTTCTCGACCCGCCAGCCGAACTGTTCTTCCATCATAAAACGGTCGAACATGACGATATCGGGCCGGTACTCGGCTACATAGGCATCGAAACTGTCGCAATTCAGCGCTATGGCCCTGCTTGAAATCCCCTCGCGTGACAAATCCACCATATGCTCGGTCGGCTGCGCCGGGGTGGCGAACTCCACCTGCCAGCCCTGCCGCCTGTACAGCCGCAGCAGCGACAGCATATGGCTGCCGGCGGCGGAGGAGTTGGGTTCGGGCCAGACATAGCCGATCACCAGTACTTTTTTCATTCCACTGTTTTCCTGTCGTCACCTGTTGCAGCTGTTGCTGGCGCTCAGGTTGTGCGGTTCGGCTCATCAACTGCTTAGTGAACTAAGCGGTCGGGTGCCGCGTTTTTTATTTCCCAACATGCGCTATTTCATCGGCCTGCAGGTGGCGCCACTGGCCCGGCCCGATATCCAGGCGGATATTACCGATCTGTTCCCGGTGCAGGCTGAGCACCCGGTTGCCGACGGCGGCGAACATGCGCTTTACCTGATGGAAGCGACCTTCGGTGAGGGTCAACAGCGCCTCTCGGGGGGCAACCACCTCCAACCCGGCCGGCAGGGTCGGGGAGGCTTCCCCCTGTAACAGCAGTCCCCGGGCAAAGCGGGCCGCCACCTCGTCTGTCAGCGGATCGCGCAGGCCGACCCGGTACACCTTTGCACAGCGCTTTTGGGGGCTGGTGATATTGAATGACCAGCGGCCGTCGTCGGTAACCAGCACCAGGCCGCTGGTATCCGCGTCCAGGCGGCCGACGATATGCAGATCACAGGTCTTGTCCAGCCCGAGCCGATGCAGCAGCGACGGATACACCCCATCCGCATTCGAGCACTGGGTGCCGGGCGGCTTGTGTATCATGAAATACCGCGAAGGCCGGGCGATCAGCCGCCGGCCATTGAGGGCAATGTGATTGTTTTCATGGACCTGGGTCGCTTCGGCAGTGATCACAGTGCCATTGACGGTCACCTCGCCGGCATGGATCACCTTGCTGGCGTCGGCCCGGGTTAGCTCGGTGCTCTTGCAAAGAAATTTATCGAGGCGCATGACAGGGCTCGTTAGCGGCAAAGAGCGTCATTATTGCACACTTTGCCTCCATATTAGCCGGACAGATGCGACACCGATGCCGTCTCTTGCCCTTACCTGATGTGCCGCTCCGCTGTGGTCATTCGTTTTGATATTGACGATAACAAGTTAGGGGTCTAATGAAGTTTGTGACGGCTAGACAGGATGTTAGTATCATGGCCCTGATAATATCCAATAACTAACAGACAGGTGGCAGTGTGCTAGAGCATAAGGAAAAAGTGCATCACTTGGGTACCTTTGATGCGGACATCCGGTTATCGCAGCGACCCCCCGACCATATTCCCGATACGCGAATCGATCGTTTTACCTTCTTCTCCGTGTTATTCATCCTGGCGGCGGTGACCCTGCCGCTGGTGTTGTGGCCCGAGCAGGGCGCCGACTGGGTGGCCCAGGCCAAGACCTATATTACCGACAAGTTCGGGGTATTTTACCTGCTGCTGGGCGTGATGGCGGTGTTCTTTGTTATTTACATCGCCTTCTCGGATATCGGCCAGATCAAGCTGGGTAAGCCCGAGGACGAAGTGGAATTCAAGACCAGCTCCTGGGCGGCCATGATGTTTTGTGGCGGCATCGGCGCCAGCATCCTGTACTGGGGCATTATTGAATGGGCCTATTATTACATGGGTCCCCCTTTCGGTTTGACCCCCGGTTCTCCCGAAGCCATCAGCTGGGCCACCACCTATGGTCTTTTCCACTGGGGCCCGGTGGCCTGGTCCATTTACCTGATCCCTGCGATTCCCATTGCCTATTTTGCCCATGTTCGCCAGTCTCCCCGACTGAAAGTCAGCCAGAGCCTGATGCCGCTGTTTGGTGAACGGTTTGCCATGAGCAACTGGGGCAAGCTGGTGGATGTGTTTTTTGTGTTCGGCATGATCGGCGGTGGCGCCACCACCCTGGGGCTGGCATCACCCTTGGTGACCCAGGGTCTGAACGAGCTGGTAGGGTTGCCCGTTAATATCTGGAGCCAGGTGGCCGTGCTGTTGGGCACCACGGTGCTGTTTGCCTACAGTGCCTACCGGGGCCTGAAAGGCGGGATACAGTTTTTATCCAATATCAACTTCTATTTGGCGCTGGGCTTTCTTGCCCTGGTTTTGCTGGCCGGCCCGACCAGTTTTATACTCAGCACCGGGCTGGAAAGCCTGGGCCGTTCACTGACTCAGATGATCACCATGATGACCTGGACCGAGTCACTCGGGCAATTCGGTGAATATGGCTTCAAGCAAACCAATTTCCCCAAGGACTGGACCATCTTCTATTGGGCATGGTGGCTAGTGTTCGCCCCGACCGTTGGCCTGTTTATTGCCAAGATTTCCAAGGGCCGTACCATTCAGCAGATGGTCGTCGGTTCCATTTTCTTCGGCAGCCTGGGGTGTGCCGTGTTCTTTATCGTGCTCGGCAACTACGGCCTCTTCCTGCAATTATCCGGCGAGCTGGACGTGGTGGCTATTCTCAGCGGGCAGAGCCCGACCGCCGCCATATTCGCGGTGCTGAACACCCTGCCGATGAGTAAGCTGGTGATCGGTGTCTTTACCCTGTTGGCCATTATCTTTACCGCCACCACCTTTGATTCCATTTCCTATATTCTGGCTTCTGTGGTTCAGCGGGAAGTAGATGACGAACCCCATCGCTGGAACCGCCTGTTCTGGGCCTTTACTCTCTGCCTTTTGCCGGCGGTATTGATGTTCCTGGGTGGGCTGAGCACGCTGCAGACGGCATCCATTTTTGCCGGCGCGCCCCTGCTGATCATCATGGCGATGATGATGATGTCCTGCATCAAGGCCGCCAAATATGATCTGCACTACCAGCCGGATTATTCACTGCAGACCATTCATATCGAAGAAGTGCCCGAAAACGCCCCCTGGGAGCAGGGAACAACGTCGGAGGCACCGGACGGTTCTGTCCTGGCTCAGGAGGCCATCTATGAAGAGATCCGCCAGCAACAGGATGAAGACCGGCCGGGCGATGAAAGAAGCATTGCCTGATAGCCGCATGCTTATCGGCACCGGCATGTAAAATGCCGGTTTTAGCGGCGGGTCTGCCCTCATGCCTTGCGCGGTATGGCCGACCCGCTCTTTGTTAGTGCGGAGCGGGCCCGGGCTCCCGCACCCGGGTCAGCAACAGGGCGCCGATCACAAACAGCACCAGCAGGCTGAGAATGGATACCCGGTTGCTGCCGGAGATCAACGCCACCAGGCCGACCAGCATGGGGCCGAGCACCGCTGCGAACTTGCCAATCATGTTGAACAGGCCGAAGTAGGCGCCCGCCTGATCGGCGGGGATCAGCCGTGAATAGAAGGAGCGGGACAGCGCCTGCACCCCGCCTTGAACCAGGCCGATGGCGGCGGCCATCATAAAGAACTGGGACACGGTTTGCAGGTAATAGCCCCAGGCGGTAACCCCCACGTAGACCAGCAGCCCCAGGTAGATGGCCTTGCGGGTGCCTATTCGCTCGCCCAGGTAGCCAAAACCCACGGCGGCGGGAAAGGCGATGAACTGCACCATCAGCAGGGCGGCGATCAGGCTGTTGCTGTCGAACCCCAGGGCCATGCCGAAATCCACAGCCATGCGGATGGTGGTATGCACCGCATCGATATACAGCCAGTAGGCGATCAGGAAGGTCAGCACGCCCGGCCTGGCCACCGCCTGGCGGAGGATGGCGAGCAGGCCGGCGAAGCTGGTGTCGGTATCCGTGCTGGCGGGGCGTTCCCGCACCCGGATAAACAGCGGCAGCGCGAAGACCGTCCACCATACCGCCACCATCACGAAGGATACCTTGACCGCCTGGGCCGCAGACGCCAGGCCGAACCATTCCGGCTTGGTGGCCATGACCACATTGACCGTGAACAGCAGGCCGCCGCCGAGGTAACCCAGGGCATAGCCCCAGGCCGAAACCCGGTCACTGTCTTCCGGACCCGCCACATCCACCAGCAGGGCATCGTAGAAGGTGAGGCCGCCGAAGAAGCCCACGCTGGCCGCTGCAAACAGCAGTGCCGCCAGCAGCCACTGACCCTGACCTGCCCAGAACAGCCCCAGGGTGGGCAGCACACCGATCAGGGTGAACAGCAGCAGAAAGCGCTTCTTGGCCCCCCGCCGATCGGCGATGGCGCCGAGCCAGGGCGAGAGCAGCATCACCATCAGGCTGGCCGCCGAGCTGAACAGGCCCAACCAGAAGGTACTGTGGGTGGCCGCCATCTCGCCGGCCCAGTATTGTTTGAACAGCACTGGAAAAAAGCCGGCCAGCACGGTGGTGGCGAAGGTGGAATTGGCCCAGTCGTACAGGGCCCAGGCCCAGGCGGCGCGGTTGTGTTGCAATGAAATACCCATACGGATCATCCTGTTGCTGTACGCCGGTGGCGGTTAGGAGTGTGGCAAGCGGTCGAGCACCGCCAGCATGGCCGGCGAGATATCCGTGTGATGATGGATCATCTTCCAGCTGCCGCCTTCCCGCTGATAGAGGTTGGTGACCCTGTGTTCGATGGCTATCTTCTGCCCGGCGAGGGTGATCTGGCCCTGTTCGATGCCGGTTTCACAGGCCAGCTCTCCGGCGATGTGGATGCGCTGCTGTTGCAACTCGACCTTGCCCCCCGAGGCCAGCCGGGCAACCTGTTCGAATGATGACCTGACCGCATCCCAGCCGACCTGTCGGCCACCTATGGGATGCAGGGCGGTGACCATGGCCCCCTGGGACCAGACACCCGCCAGGGGTTTGGCATCGCCATTGGCCATGTGGGAAAGGGCTGCATAGAAGCGCAGGGACACGGTGCGAACTTCGTCTTCCGGTGACATAGGGATTCTCCTTGCGTGGCGGGTCGCGCCGGGCGGGTGCCAGGCTTGCTTCGGGCGTTATTCTCTATTCTGGTCGCGATTGCGGGCAGCCACAAATTTGCCGGGGCGTTTTTATGGCCGTAGAGTGACCGCCATGTGGGGAGGGACGGCCTGATGCAGCTAGACTAATGACTTTTCCATGGCGAGATGCGGGATCCCCGCTTCCATAAAGGGCTCGCCGAAGGGCGTGAACCCCAGCCCGGCGTAGAAACCAATGGCCTGCTGCTGGGCCCCCAGGTATACCCGCGGATACCCCCGGCGTGCCGCTTCCTCGATCAGCGCCAGCACCACCCGGGCGCCGAGGCCTTGGCCCCGATAGTCGCGCATTATGGCGATGCGGCCGATATGTCCGTCGTCCAGCATGCGGCCGGTGCCCACATATCTATCGTCTACCGCCACCAGGGCATGTATCGCCGAGCCGTCTTGCCCGTCGAACTCCAGCCCGGGGTCGATGTTCTGCTCACCAATGAACACGGCATCGCGGATGGCGCGGATAGGGGGTTGGTGATCAGAGTCGAAGGCGACGATGGTCACGGACATGATGTCTCCTGTTACCGGTGAAAAGGGCCATTCTACACGGACCCAGGGTCGGAAACAGGCGAATGCGGCTGTGGTGCGGGGCGGCGCAGCACCTGGCGAACCCGCCGAGCCGACCGGTATTACAGGCGGCCCAGGGAGAAGCGGCTGCCCTGGCTGTAGACGATTAGCTCTTCGCCGCCATCGGCGCAGGGTTCGGCCATTCCCAACTCGACCAGTTGATAAAACACATTGCGGTGAAGTCGACCGAACATGCCAAAACGTACCTCCAGTGACGGTTCGGGTTCGCCGGTGGTGCTATTCTCGGTGACAATCAATGCATGGTCAGGCCCGGCCACGATCTCGTCGTCGGTGCTGCTGGTAAAGTGCAGTTCGCGTCCGTTCGGGCCTTCAAGCACTTCCAGCCCGATGAACAGGAAGGGGAGGTCATCGACGCGGATGCCCACCTTCTCAACCGGCGTTTTTAGAAAGTAGCCGCCGCCTTCATGCCACAAGATACGCGCAAACATCTTCACCATCGCCTTGCGCCTGATGGGATTGCCTTCATGGAACCAGGTGCCGTCGCGCGCGATGCGCATGTCCATATCGCCACAAAAAGGGGGATTCCACTTTTCCAGTGGCGGAACTCCCTGACTCTTGGGCGCCAGGTTACTGCTCAGTTTGTTCAGATCGAAAGTGTTCATGATCGTGTCTTTCGTTCCTGTGCTGGGTGGGGGGAGTAACCTGGGATCAGGTTCTTTTTTCCCTGGTGACTGGAATCTAACATGTTTTTTTCTGGTGTGAATGACGTGACGACCAAGGATGCCAGCAAGGCAGGACAATAAGCTACGGTGCATGTAACATATAAGCAGCATAATATCCGCTTTTTCAGTATCCCGCTTGATGGCTGATAAGTCGCTGGCCGGCAAGCCATTGGATGGCGGTTATGAGCCGCGAGAGAAGAAGCCCAGTGCAGCGCAACCTTGCTGGGAAATGAAAATCGTTTGGATCTGACCGTTCCGCTGTTGGGGATTTTAGTGAATCGGTAAAGGGGATATCATCATTTCCGCGGCTGGATGAGGTATTGCAAGGCATATGGGTCGCAATGGCGTAATCAAATGTGCAATAAGCGGTGGTGCCACTCGTCGAATAATGCTTTTATATTTCTATTGGTCCTGTGAGATATTTCTAAATGAAAAAAAACAAAATACCATCGAACAGCCCAACCCTCGATGATGTAGCCCGGCACGCCGGCGTATCCTCTGCGACCGTTTCGCGATTCATGAATAGCCCTGCTGTTGTCAGTGAGCGTAGCAAGCGAAAAATTGAGGAAGCAATTAACATACTGAATTACGTCCCCCACGCAGCCGCACGTGCACTGGCTTCCAACCGGTCGCGTATGATAGGGGTGATAGTGCCATCTTTGGATGATGCGCTTTTTGGTGGCTTTCTCGAGCGATTTCAAAGTCGAGTTTCCTCTGAGGGGTACACGACGATTGTGGCCTCCTCGAACTATAGTGCTGACAAAGAGCGCACCCAAATTAACGAGATGTTGTCTCATGGCGTGGATGCGTTATTGCTGGTCGGTTTATCACGAGATAAATCAATCTACAGCCTGTTGAACAAGAAAAATATTCCTTATGTCATCACTTGGGCGGTAGATAGCTTTGGTGAACACCCCTGTGTCGGCTTCAGTAACCAGTTAGCGGCCGCTAAAATTGCCGATTACCTGATGGGTTTGGGGCACACGAAATTTGCCATGATATCCGGTTTTTTGAAAAGTAATGATCGTGCTTATAGCCGGCTTCAGGGCGTTCGTGAGGCCTTGGCACGACGCCAATTAAGCTTGCCGGACGAGCTGGTTATAGAAAGGCCGCTTGGGGTTGAATACGGGCAGGAGGCATTTCGAATATTAATGTCTTGCTCAGAACGGCCAACAGCGATTATTTGTGGTTCCGACCCTCTGGCTTATGGGGCATTTTTCGAGAGCAAGGCGATGGGAATCGCGGTGCCTGAAGATGTCTCTATTACCGGTTTTGACGATACCTGGCTTGCACGTCATTTAACGCCGCCGTTAACGACATTGAGAACACCCCAACCTCAAATGGCAAAGCTGGCCGCGCAGTATTTAATTTCCAGGCTCCATGGAGATGATGTAGACGCCCCTCCGATATTGGATGTTGAATTGATAGTGCGAGAGTCTTGCTCAAGTCCGTATTAAACAGGCTGCACTATAATATGGCAGCACTGACATATGGCTGCACTGAAAAAGTGCACCATGCCTTATTGTTGAGCATGCCATGTTTTTCTTTCGTAAGTTAAATATTCTGCTATCTTGGGAATATGTATTATTTTACGCTTTTTTATTGAGGGTTATTTCTTCAACCCTCAGGCCAATATCTCGTTCCCTGCCGACGGGTGATTGAGCATGCACTTGCCGAATAACGATCATGCCTATCATTTAAACTTTAACTTAATCAATTTGTTACAGGCTTTATGTGTCTGGAGTGGTGGCGCGTTCAGACCATGTTCCCCTGGTACCGAAAGCCCGACATTGTCTTATTGACTGCCTGGTTTTTATAACAAAATGCTATAAATCACGTCAGCAAATCTTAAAAAAATTCCGATCCGGGTGTTGCGTATGGAAAAACCCAGTGCTAATAATGAAAGCGCTTACATTGTTGCGTTTGTTGGACCTGCAGTCCTGAACAAACCTGAAATGAGATCCTGTTGGTAAGGCCAGCTAGTTGGGCGGGCGTCGCAAAAAACACTTAAGGAAAAGCCATGAAGAAGCATTGTAAGGTAGTTATTATTGGTGGTGGAATCGGAGGTTGTAGTACCCTTTACCACCTGACTCGAGAGGGTTGGACTGATGTGGTGCTGGTTGAACGGAATGAGCTGACATCGGGAACAACCTGGCACTCCGCCGCTCAGGTTACCAATTTTGGTGCGGTACAGACGATGGTTGGCTTAAAGAGCCATAGCATCAAGTTGTATAAAGAGTTGGCCGCAGACCTGGAACACCCAATTAACTATCACCATGCTTCGGGCGGTATTCGATTGGCATCTACCCAGGATCATGTTGATGGGTACAAGCACTTTATCTCCCTGGCAAAGGGAATGGGCGTTGATTTCGAATACATTGATTCCGCCGAGTGTGCAAGGCGCCATCCCTTGCTTAAAACCGACGGCCTGATGGGTGGTCTCTGGGATCCGCTGGATGGTGATATTGACCCCGCTCAGCTTACTCAGGCGCTGGCGCGTGCAGCGCGTAAAGCAGGCGCTGAAATATACCGTCATAATCCAGTTGAAAATATCTATCAAAAGCCGAATGGCGAATGGGTCGTTCAAACCAAAAATGGCGATATCACCTGTGAAAAAGTGGTCAATGCCGGTGGTTATCGCGTCAATGAAATCGGTGACATGATAGGCGTTAAATATCCTATCATTTCGATGGAACATATGTACTTCTTGACCGAGTCGATACCTGAAATACAGGAATTTGGCAAACGCGTTCCTTTACTACGTGATCCACTCGACGATTTCTATAGCCGGCAGGAAAAAGACGGTTTGTTGGTGGGTATTTATGAGCAGCGTTGTAAAACCTGGGGCATGGACGGTATTGATCCCAACTTCGTCAATGCCCTTTGTCCGGATGATCTGGATCGCTGCCTGGATAATATGGAGCGCGTCTTCAAGCGTATGCCGTGCCTGGAAAGAACCGGTATCCGCAGTATTGTTAACGGTCCCATTACCTATTCTGCCGATGGCAACCCGTTGGTAGGTAAGACCCCTGGATTCGATAACCTCTATTCTATTATCGGTCTTCGTGCTGGTTTGGGTGAGGGTGGTGGTCACGGCAAGATCCTGGCTGAAATCATCGTTCACGGTGAGTCAGAGTGGGATACCTGGTGCCTGAATCCGGCCCGTTTCAGCCGTCATGCCAACACCGAGTTCACCGCCCTGAAAGCAATCGAAGACTATCAGAATGAGTTCCGCTTCCACATGCCGCACGAGTCCCGCCCAGCAGGCCGTTTGGCGAAAACTACGCCAATCTATCCGGTGTTAAAAGAACAAAATGCGGAGTTTGGTGTCGTGAGCGGCTGGGAACGTGCCCTGTTCTACAAGCAGACTGCCGACTTCAAGTTTGAACACAGCTTCCGCTTCACCGATGTCGAGAAAGTCGTCGCCAGCGAAATTAAAGCGGTACACGAGGCTGTCGGGCTGATGGAAGTCAGCGGCTTCAACCGCATCGAAATCAAGGGTCCGGGTGCGGCCGAGTGGCTTGACAGCCTGACGTGCGGCAACGTACCCAAGAAGGTGGGTCGCATCGGACTGTGCTACTTCCTGACCGACAAGGGCAATGTGGCCGCTGAAGCCACACTGGCGAAGCTGGCAGAAGATCGTTTCTGGTTCGGCTCGGCGGCCGCGGCCGAAGTGCATGATCTGGACTGGCTGCGTACCCGTCTCCCCAACGAGGGTGTTGAGCTTGTTCCGATGACCAATTCACACACGATTCTGGTGGTTTCAGGCCCCAAATCCAGGGATCTGCTGGCGAAATTGTCCCCCCGCACCGATTGGTCGAACGAGAGCTTCCCCTGGCTCAGCGCCAAGTCGGTATTTATCGGTCATGCCCAAGCCCTTGCCATGCGGGTGAGCTTCAACGGTGAATTGGGCTGGGAGCTGCATGTGCCCAATGAGCAGCTCTACCTGGCACACCAGCTTATTACGGAAGCAGGCGTCGAGTTCGGCCTCAAGCCGTTTGGCTCGCTGGCGACCGAGTCGATGCGTCTCGAGAAAGGTTATCGTCATTGGAAGGCCGAACTGATCACCGAATTTGACCCGTTCGAAAGTGGCCTGGATCGTTTCGTGAAAATGGACAAGGCAAGCTTCCCAGGAAAAGAAGCCCTGCTCGGCAAGGCGGGTACGCCTGCCAGAAGAAAGTTTGTCACCATGATCATCGATTGCGAACATGCTGCCGCGCATCCCGGCGATTCAGTCTGCGTTGACAGTGCTGTCATTGGTACTGTCACCTCGGCAGGATACGGCCACCGGGTGCAGAAGAACATTGCCATGGCCTTTATCGACCCCGCTTATGCCTATGAAGGCGCCGAGATTGAAGTAGAGATCATTGGCGAACCCCATAAAGCCAAAGTGATTACAGGTCAGCTGTTTGATCCTGAAAATACTCGACTCAAATCTTAAGCGTTAAACAACTTTTACCCCCGGCGTTGCCGGGGGCTTCTGAACGGTGGATATGGATATGAAACTAGTCAAGAAGGCACTTTCCTCAGCTTTATTATGTATCACCCCGGGTCTGGCTCAAGCCGCAGACGTAGTGCTCGGCGTACCCAACTGGCCGACGGCAGCGGCATCCAGTTATATCTTGAAAGTGGTTATGGAAGAGAACTACGGTCTGGATGTAGAAATGCAGAACGGGACCAATTCCGTTATCTTCGAGGGAATGGACCGGGGAAGCATGGATGTTCATCCGGAAGTATGGTTGCCAAACCAACAAAACCTGCATGATAAATATGTGAAGGAAAGAGGGACAGTCGTACAGAATAAAAACGGTATCTTGGCGACTCAAGGCATGTGCGTTACTAAAGAAACCTCGGAAAAGTACAATATAAAAAATATTTACGATCTGACCAATCCTGATATATCCGCTTTGTTTGATCGTGATGGCGATGGACTTGGTGAAATATGGATAGGAGAGCCTTCTGCGGCTTCCGGCCCCGTTGAAAGGGTACGCGCGAAGAGTTATGGCTATGATCAAACCTTTACACTTCAAGAGCTTGATGTCGCCCTTCATATTGCGGCGCTCGATGCATCGGTCAAGTCGAAAACACCCTATGTTTTTTTCTGCTATGCCCCTCAGCACCTGTTCGTCATGTACGACTTGGTCAAGCTTGAAGAGCCGGCACACAATCCGCAGACCTGGAATGTGCTGCAACCGGCGGAAGATCCGGACTGGCTGAACAACTCAAACGCCGATAGCGGATGGCCGGATGCCTACTTGTATTTGCACTATGCAAAGGCACTGGAAGATAAGTTTCCACTTGCAGCTTCACTGCTGAAAAACTTCGAGCTCACCAGTGACCAGCTAAGTGAAATCAGTTATTCGCTGGCCGTTGATAAAGTTGATACAGAAACCTTTGCAGTGCAATGGGTGGCTAAAAACCAGGATGTCGTCAATTCCTGGTTACATCAGTAACCTGTCCATGTAGATAGAGTGTGGTATGTGCATATTAAAACGGGCTGAGCATTTTTACTGCTCTCATTCCGTGTTGG
The DNA here is from genome assembly GCF_003075035.1 of Zobellella maritima. GTDB lineage: Bacteria > Pseudomonadota > Gammaproteobacteria > Enterobacterales > Aeromonadaceae > Oceanimonas > Oceanimonas maritima. The sequence goes on from NZ_QCZE01000002.1 coordinate 347,747, forward strand.
ATGCACATGCCAGTTCGACGAAATATATCAATAGGCAGCAAGTTAAATGTTTTGGCTGCTGTTTCCCGAAGAGAAAGACTAATTATTCGATCCTTTTTTGTGGGTCAATATATAAATGATTATTTAAAACTTTCCTGTGTCCAGGCTGATTACTTGAAAGTTCAGTGGAGGCTTTATGAAAATTTTAGTGGGTGTAAAACGAGTCGTTGATTATAACGTGCAAATCCGAGCCAAGGCGGACGGCTCTGCTGTCGAGCTGGATAACGTCAAGATGGCCATCAACCCGTTTGACGAAGTTGCCGTTGAAGCGGCCGTCAAACTGAAGGAAGCGGGCCAGGCCACTGAAGTCATTGTCGTGTCGATTGGCCCGGACAAGGCCCAGGAAACCCTGCGTCAGGCACTGGCCATAGGCGCCGATCGCGCCATTCTGGTGCCATTCGACGGAACCACCGAGCCACTGTCGGTGGCAAAAACCTTCAAGGCACTGGCGGAAAAGGAAGGCGCCGGCCTGGTCATTCTGGGCAAGCAGGCGATCGACGATGACTGTAACCAGACCGGCCAGATGCTGGCGGCCCTGCTGGGCTGGCCGCAGGGTACTTTTGCCTCGGGCCTGACGGTATCGGGCGAGCAGATTGAAGTCACCCGCGAAGTGGATGGTGGCCTGGAGACGGTGGTTCTCAAGCTGCCGGCGGTTATCACGGCTGATTTGCGCCTGAACGAGCCGCGTTTCGCCTCTCTACCTGCCATTATGAAGGCCAAGAAAAAGCCGCTGGACAACATCGATGCCGCATCACTGGGTGTGGATCTTACGCCGAGATTGGAACTGGTCGGTGTGGTTGAACCGCCGGCACGTGCGTCCGGTAGTGTGATCTTGGCAAATGCCGCCGAGCTGGTGGAAAAACTGAAAACCGACGCCGTATTAGTGTAAAGGAGACGCATCATGGCCATTCTTGTAATCGCAGATCATGACAACAACAGCATCGCCTCATCCACCTACAACACTTTGGGTGCCGCCACCCAGATTGGCGGGGATATCGACATCCTGGTGATGGGGAGCAACAGCTGCACAGTCACCGAGGCCGCAGCCGCCATCCCGGGTGTGCGCCGCGTGCTCAGCGCCGACAGCGAGCTGTTCACCCAGCCGTTGGCCGAAGACATGGCGCCCTTGGTGCAACGCTGTGCCGAAGGCTACAGCCACCTGCTGGCCTCGAACACCACCTTCGCCAAAAACATGATGCCGCGCGTTGCCGCCTTGCTCGACGTGCCGCAGATTTCCGACATCAGCGCAGTCATCGATGCCGACACCTTCGAGCGTCCCATCTATGCTGGTAATGCCCTGGCCACGGTGCGCAGCCGCGATGCACTGAAGGTGATTACCGTGCGCAGCACCAAGTTCGAGGCCGTGGCTACCACCGGTGGCAGCGCCGAAAGCGTGGCGATTGACGCGCTGCCCGGTCAGTCTCTGGCACGCTTTGTCAGCCGTTCCGAAGCTAAATCCGAAGGGCCTGAATTGTCCACTGCGCGCATCGTCATTTCCGGTGGGCGTGGCATGGGCAATGGCGAGAACTTTGCCCTGCTGGATACGGTGGCTGCCAAGGTCGGCGCGGCGGTAGGGGCATCCCGCGCAGCGGTTGATGCCGGCTTTGTGCCCAATGATTACCAAGTGGGTCAGACCGGCAAGGTGGTGGCGCCCGAGCTGTATATCGCTGTGGGGATTTCCGGAGCCATCCAGCACCTGGCCGGCATGAAAGACTCCAAGATGATCGTGGCCATCAACAAGGATCCTGACGCGCCGATTTTCCAGGTGGCCGACTACGGCATTGTGGGTGACCTGTTCGACGTCATGCCCGAGCTCGACACCGCGCTCTGAGATTCCGATTAACTCATCATGGATGAAAAACAAGATGAAGAACAAACCTGCATATATCCTTAAGATTTCCTGCCCGGGACGGGTCGGTATCGTCGCTGCCATCGGTAACTTCATGGCCGATCGGGGCTGCTTTATCAAGGAGTTTCACCAGTTCGATGACCTGGACTCGGGGCTTTTTTTCTCGACCATCGAGTTCGTGTTTGAAGGCAATCAGAAGCCAAGCGTCGAGCAACTCAAGGCCGCCTTTGAGGTCACCGCACTGCGCTTCGACATGGAGTGGGAAATTCACGACGCCAGCCAGCCGGCGCGTGTATTGATCATGGTATCCAAGTACGACCATTGCCTGCGCGACCTGCTGTATCGTCGCGCCACCGGCGAGCTCAATATCGACATTACCGCCATCGTGTCCAACCACGAAGACCTGCGCTTCCTGGCCGAGCGCGAAGGCCTCGACTTCATCCACCTGCCGGTGACTAAAGAGACCAAGCCGGAACAGGAAGCCAAATTACTGCAGATTGTTGAGCAGAGTGGCACCGAGCTGGTGGTACTGGCGCGCTACATGCGGGTGCTGTCCGACTCCCTCTGCCAGCAGTTGGCCGGTCGCTGCATCAACATCCATCACTCCTTCCTGCCGGGCTTCAAGGGCGCCAAGCCTTACTACCAGGCCTATGATCGCGGCGTGAAACTGATCGGTGCCACCGCCCATTATGTGACCGGTGACCTGGATGAAGGCCCGATCATCGAGCAGATGGTGGAGCGGGTTGACCACACTCAGGATCCGCAGTATCTGACCCAGGTCGGGCGAGACACCGAAGCCCAGACCCTGGCCCGCGCGGTAAAATACCATGTGCGTCACCGTGTCTTCCAGAACGGTCTACGCACCGTCGTTTTTTAGCATAAAGGACTCGCACCGATGACTGATCAGGCAAGCAATATTTATCCAGATCTCACTCCTGCCCAACGTATCGACGGCAAGGCCTTTGCCGCGGCACTGCGTGGCGATGTGGCAGAGGGCGCCGCCCGGTTTCAGGCCGATAGGGGCCGTCAGCCGGGGCTGGCCGTGGTACTGGTAGGGGATGACCCGGCCAGCCAGGTCTACGTCAAAACCAAGATGCGACAGGCCGCCGAGGCGGGTATCAGGTCCTTTCCTCACCTGCTGCCGGGCAGCACCTCCCAGGACGAGTTGCTGCAGCTTATTGCCGCGTTGAACAGCAATGATGAAGTGGACGGCATACTGGTGCAGCTGCCTTTGCCGGCGCAGATCGAGGAAACCGCGGTGATCGAGTCTATTGATCCGGGCAAGGACGTTGACGGCTTCAACCCGGTCAATGTCGGGCGCCTTAGCACCGGTCAGTCGGCGCTGGTGCCCTGCACACCGCTGGGATGCCTGTTGCTGTTGCAGGACCGGCTGGGCGACCTGTCCGGCAAGAAGGCGGTGGTGGTCGGGCGGTCCAATATCGTCGGCAAGCCGATGGCGCAGCTGCTGCTCAATGCCAATTGCACCGTGACCACGGTGCATTCCCGAAGTCGGGAGCTGGCGGCCGAATGCCGCAGCGCCGATATCCTGGTGGTGGCGGTGGGCCGGCCCGAGATGGTCGACGCCAGCTACATCAAGCCGGGCGCCATCGTACTGGATGTGGGCATCAACCGTATCACCCGGGATGATGGCCAATCCCGGCTCACCGGGGACGTCGATTTCGAGGCGGTTTCCACCGTCGCTGGCGCCGTCACGCCGGTACCAGGGGGCATCGGGCCGATGACCGTCGCCTGTCTGTTGAGGAATACCCTGAGTGCCGCCCAGGCGCGGGCCGCGCGTTAAGTCGTTCGGCGTCCGGGCAGGGATATGCAGTATTAAAAAAGGGAGCGCATTACAGTGAGTGATAACGAGCGTACAGTCGAACGCGAGTCCATGGAGTTCGATGTGGTCATCGTCGGTGCCGGCCCGGCCGGGCTGTCGGCCGCCTGCCGGCTGATGCAGCAGGCGCAGGCCGCGGAGCAGGAGCTGACGGTCTGTGTGGTGGAGAAGGGCTCTGAAGTCGGCGCCCATATCCTCTCCGGCGCCGTGATCGAGCCGCGAGCGTTGAACGAGCTCTTCCCCGACTGGGCGGAGCAGGGCGCGCCGCTGAAGACCGCGGTGACCGAGGATCAGATCTACCTGCTCAGTGATGAGCAGCAGGCGCGGAAAATACCCAATGCGCTGGCGCCCAAGACCATGCACAACCACGGCAACTATATTGCCAGCCTCGGTAACCTGTGCCGCTGGCTGGGTGAGCAGGCCGAGGCGCTAGGGGTGGAGATCTTTCCGGGCTTCGCCGCCGCCGAGGTGCTCTATCACGCGGACGGCTCGGTCAAGGGCATCGCCACCGGTGATATGGGGGTGGGCCGTGATGGCCAACCCAAGGACAGCTACATGCCCGGTATGGAGCTGCATGCCAAATACACCCTGTTCACCGAAGGGTGCCGGGGGCATCTGGGCAAACAGCTGATCAGCCGGTTTGCCCTCGACAAGGACGCCGATCCGCAGCATTACGGCATCGGCATCAAGGAGCTGTGGGATATCGATCCCGCCAAGCATCAGCCGGGCCTGGTGGTGCATGGTGCCGGCTGGCCATTATCCGGTAAAGAGTACGGCGGTACCAACGGTGGTTTCTTCCTTTACCACGGTGACAATAATCAGGTGGTGGTCGGGCTGATTATCGATCTGAATTACGCCAATCCCTGGCTGAGCCCGTTTGACGAGTTCCAGCGCATGAAACATCACCCGTTGTTTGCGCAGTATCTCGACGGTGGCAAACGGGTGGCCTACGGTGCCCGGGCCATCGCCAAGGGCGGCTTCAACTCGCTGCCGAAGATGACCATGCCGGGTGCGCTGCTGCTGGGCTGTGATGCCGGTACCCTGAACTTCTCCAAGATCAAGGGCACCCACACCGCCATGAAGTCCGGCATGCTGGCAGCCGAAGCTGTGTTTGAGGCGTTGGCCGCCGGCGACGAAGGTGGTCGGGATCTGGTTTCCTTCACTGACCGGTTCAAGGACTCCTGGCTTTACGATGATCTGTTCCGTAGTCGCAATTTCGGCCCGGCGCTGCACAAGTTCGGCACCTGGCTGGGTGGTGCCTTCAACTACCTTGACCAGAACCTGTTTGGCGGCAAGATCCCGGTGACGCTGCACGATACGCAAGCCGATTATGCGCAGCTGAAGCCGGCGGAGCAGTGTCCGCGCATTGAGTATCCCAAACCCGATGGCAAGCTGAGCTTTGACAAGCTGTCGTCGGTGTTTCTGTCTAATGCCAACCACGACGAGGATCAACCCTGCCACCTGCAACTCAAGGATGCAGGCATTCCACTGGCCACAAACCTGCCGACCTGGGCGGAACCCGCGCAGCGTTTTTGCCCGGCGGGTGTTTACGAGGTGCTGAACGAGCCGAGCGGTCCGCGCTTTCAGATCAACGCACAGAACTGCGTGCATTGCAAAACCTGTGACATCAAGGATCCGTCGCAGAATATCACCTGGGTCGCTCCGGAGGGGGGCGGGGGGCCAAGCTACCCGAATATGTAAGCCTCTATCGGCGAATAATCAGCAGATAAAAAGAGGCTGGCGATGAGACCAATTACGACAGGTACCAGCAGTGTCGGCTATGTAGCCATAGTGCTGGGCAAGATCAGGAGAGATCAGTGTGCAAGCAGACGTAATTAGTTTAGACAGAGTCTGGAAGATTTTCGGTGAAAATACCGAAAAGGCGATGAATGCGATTACTGAAGAGGGGCTCGACAAAAAAGGGGTACTGGAACGATTTGGCTGCGTAGTTGGCATCTCAGATGTTTCATTCAGCGTTAAGCGCGGTGAGATATTCTGTATTATGGGGCTGTCCGGTAGCGGAAAGTCGACGCTGATTCGTCACCTTAACCGTCTGGTCGAACCGACGGCCGGTAGTATCAAGGTCCTGGACCAGGATATGTCTGATTTGACGCCCAAGGAGCTATTGAATATCCGCGCCAAGCACATCGGCATGGTTTTTCAGCATATGGCGCTGCTGCCACACCGAAGCGTTATCGACAACGTTGCTTTCCCCCTGGAAGTTCAGGGAATACCCAAGCTTAAGCGCTGGGAAATCTCCCAGCTCGCTCTGTCCCATGTGAACCTCTTGGGTTACGAAGATCATATGCCCTCTCAGCTATCGGGCGGCATGCAGCAGCGTGTTGGGCTTGCCAGAGCCCTGGCCAGTGATCCGGAAGTACTGCTGATGGATGAACCTTTCAGCGCACTGGACCCCCTGATCCGACGAGAGTTGCAGAATCAGTTCGTATCACTCACCAAAACACTGAATAAAACCACCGTGTTCATTACCCATGACCTGGATGAGGCAATCAGGATCGGCGACCGAATTGCGATTATGAAGGACGGACGATTGATCCAGGTCGGTACGCCGGAGCAGATCGTGATGCACCCGGAAGATGATTATGTGGCGGATTTCGTCAAGGATATTTCAAACCTGAAGCTCATTAGTGCTCGTTCCATCATGAAAGAGCTAGAGCGTTCTACGATGCCTGAGGGAATGGATCTCTCTCGGGCGCCACGAGTCAATGAAAACACACCTCTTGAGCAATTAATTGATGTCTCGACTTCCTCTGCTTTGCCAATCATTGTTTCTGATGCAAACGGTTTGGATATTGGTGTGATCAGCAAAGACACTCTTTTACGAGGTATAAAGGGAGGTGAAAAAAATGACGGCTGATCCAACGAAATATATCACCATCGAAAAAAATCACTCCGTCCATGGTTTTGCCGGACCGAACGGTGATTATTACCATAAAGAGTTCTCCAAAATCGAGTCCAGTAGCAGTACAAGGTTTTCGTTTAACACTCATGCTGCTTTTTGTGGGCCATTCTGGGCGGCAGCCCGTAGTGTTTGGGGATTTTTCTGGTTGAGTGCGCTTGCCAATCTGGTCGCACTGGTCCATATCGGGAAGGGGCTCTGGGGGGAATTAGGCGCCGAAGAGCTGGCGCGTGCCGAGCGGCTCAGCGTCAAGTCACAGGAAATGGCTGTAAAGGCACAGGCTGCAATCGATGCGGGTGCAAGTAATGGTGAAGCCTTGCAGCGTAGTGCCGCCAATTTACAACAGGCGGCCGAGAACGCGATTGCGTCGGCAAATCTGGCCGCGCAAGGGGCCACTCAGTTTTTGTTGTGGGGTGTGATTGGACTGCTGCTTGTTATGGTTGTTCAGGGCATTATGGCCAATCCTGTCTATGAGAAAAAATACTGTCGGTGGCGCAGTGATAAAGGTGAAAAAAGTGGGTTCTGTACACGCAGCTTACTCTTTGGTGCGGGGTTGATATCATTTATATATCCATTGACCATTTATAGATATACCGTCCAAAAGCCAATCGATTTTTTAGTCAGCTTTCCTCTCGACAAGTCTCTTTATATTTCCGTATCCAACTGGCTGGACTGGGGGTTTGATCAGCTGGCCGAAAAAGGAGCCGGATTCTTTGGCGGTATAACGACGGCCATCACGGTTCTTCTCGACACGCTTGAGGTGGTATTGGTGGATACTCCCTGGCCAGTGACGAGCTTGGTGATCGTCGTTATGGCCTGGCGATTGGCTGGGGCCAAGGTGGCAGTTTTTGCGACGGCAGCCCTGGCATACCTTGCCTTTATGGGCTTTTGGGAAAAGAGCATGTCGACCGTTGCCCTGCTGGGCGCGGCTGCGACACTATGCGTTATCATTGGTGTGCCGCTTGGCGTATGGTGTGCAAAGAACCGTTATGCCAGAACGGCCACTGAGCCAGTGCTTGACTTTATGCAGACCATGCCCGCGTTCGTTTACTTGATTCCCATCATCGCCTTTTTCGGCACCGGTAAGCCGCCTGGTATTCTCGCGACCATCATCTTCGGCCTGCCCCCTGTGGTACGACTCACAGCGCTGGGTATCAGGCAGGTGCCGGAGTCCATCATCGAAGGCGCGATCGCCTTTGGTTGCAACAAGCGCAAACTGCTGCTCGATGTGGAAATTCCCCTGGCGTTGCCAAGTATTATGGCTGGCGTTAACCAGACCATTCTGATGTGCCTGTCGATGGTTGTGATTGCCTCTCTGATCGGCGCTGAAGGACTCGGCTCAGATGTATTGATGGCTTTGCAGTACGCAGCAAAAGGGCAGGGCTTGTTGGCCGGTTTGGCTATACTGCTTTGCGCCATGGTCATCGACCGTATAGTGCAGGGACGTTTTAAGCGAAAGGAGTAATAAATGCCTCATGTTATATCTGAGGCTATACATTGAAAATGTTATATGTTCGTAGGGTTAGTTGTAAGTTCGGTAATTGAGTAAGTGTCTTTGCCCTTTTGACCTTGAAAACCGGGCGGGTTTTTAGAAACCCTCTGGCTTTCAAGGATTTTTTTGCTTTCAATGAATCAGATGTATCAGTGCTACTTGAATGCCGTTGTATTTCTGACGATTTATACGCTACTTCCCGACTGATTTTTAATCAATGATGTTGTTTGCCGCCCTTGGGTTGCAGCGGCCTACATGCTGATGGCTACAGGTTTACTTCTGGCCTCAATAGAATCTACACTCTCGGACAACGCCGAAGCCATAAAGAGGCCAAAGGGATCTGCTCCGCCGACCCTCCACGCCAGGGCCGGAAAATGTTCCCTTCCATTCCGCATTCCCGCCATCCCTGGCGGTCAGATGGCGCGGCGGAGCCCCCATGGATGGGTTTATGGCGTGTCGGCGGAGCGGACCCTTTGGCCGATATTACGCCCTGTTTGATGTTGCCAGGCCCGGGTATCCCCGGGCCTTCTTATCAGCATAGCGGGCTTTATTTTTTCTTCTGTAATGCCGCGGCCAGGGCCGCGCCCATGGCGCCCTGCGGGGCCGGTTGTTCGCGGCGAGCGGGCCGAGAGTTGGCTTGGCTCTTGCCACTGCCGCGGTTGGCACCCCGTTCCTCCCGCTGCCGGCCGCTGCCATGCTCGGCGGCGCTCTGCTCCAGGCGCATGGTCAGCGCGATGCGCTTGCGCTGCAGATCCACCTCCAGCACCTTCACCTTGACGATGTCGCCGGCCTTGACCACCTCGCGCGGATCCTTGATAAAGCGGTCGGTCAGCGCCGAGATATGCACCAGGCCGTCTTGATGCACGCCGATGTCCACGAAGGCGCCGAAGTTGGTGACGTTGGTCACTACCCCTTCGAGCACCATATCGGGGATCAGATCGGCGGGCTTTTCCACCCCGTCCATAAAGCGGGCGGTCTTGAACTCGGGGCGCGGGTCCCGGCCGGGCTTGTCCAGCTCCCTTAATATGTCCTGCACGGTGGGCAGGCCGAAATGCTCGTCGGTATAGTCTTTCGGGTTCAGGGTCTTGAGCAGGCCGCTGTTGCCGATCAGGGTGTTCACCGGCTGTTGCAGTTTGACCAGGATGCGCTCCACCACAGGGTAGGCTTCGGGATGCACGGCAGAGGCATCGAGCGGATTCTTGCCGTCGCGGATACGCAGGAAGCCGGCGCATTGCTCGAACGCCTTGGGGCCCAGACGCGGCACCTTGAGCAACTGTTTGCGTTCCTTGAAGGCGCCCTGCTCATCGCGGAAGGCGACGATATTCTGGGCCAGGGTGGGGGTCAGGCCGGATACCCGGGCCAGCAGCGGCGCCGAGGCCATGTTCACGTCCACGCCCACGGCGTTGACGCAGTCTTCCACCACCGCATCCAGGTTGCGGGCCAGCTGGCTCTGGGACACATCGTGCTGGTACTGGCCCACGCCTATGCTCTTGGGATCTATCTTCACCAGCTCGGCCAGGGGATCCTGCAGCCGGCGGGCGATGGATACCGCGCCGCGTAGGGAGACATCCAGATCCGGGAACTCGTTGGCGGCCAGCTCGGAGGCGGAATACACGGAGGCGCCGGCCTCGCTCACCACCACCTTCTGTAATTTCAGCTCCGGGCTTTGTTTGATCAGCTGCTCCACCAGCCGTTCGGTCTCGCGGGAGGCGGTGCCGTTGCCGATGCTCACCAGGCTGACATTATGGCGGCGACACAGCTCAGCCAGGGTGCGCAGGCTCTGCTCCACCTTCTTGTGGGGCTCGAAGGGATAGACGGTGGCCTGCTCCAGCAGCTTGCCGGTGCTGTCGACCACCACCACCTTGACCCCAGTGCGGATCCCCGGATCCAGGCCCATGGTCACCCGGGCGCCGGCGGGCGCGGCCATCAGCAGATCCTGCAGGTTGAGGGCGAATACCTTGATCGCTTCGGCCTCGGCCTGCTCCCGGGCCTGGCCCAGCAACTCGGTTTCCATCTGCAATGAAAGTTTTACCCGCCAGGTCCAGCTCACCACCCCGGCCAGCCAGGTATCGGCGGCCCGGCCCTTGTTCTGCCAGCCCACATGGCGGGCGATAATGGCCTCGCAGGGATGACTGTCGGCCTCGGTTTCCACCACCAGGCTTAACGAGAGCACGCCTTCGTTGCGGCCGCGCAGCATGGCCAGCAGCCGGTGCGAGGGCACCTTGCTTATCGGCTCCTGGTGTTCGAAGTAGTCTTTGAATTTGGCACCGCTCTGCTCTTGCCCGCTGACCACCCGGGCCTGCAGCTGGCTGTGCTGGCTCAGGTAACGGCGCACCGCCTCCAGCAGATCGGCCTGTTCGGCGAAGCGTTCCATTAGAATGTATTTGGCGCCGTCCAGCGCCGCCTTGGCATCGGCGACCCCGGCATCGGCGTTGATGAAGGTGGCGGCCAGCTGCTGGGGATCCTGGCTCGGGTTATCGAACAGGCTGCCGGCCAGCGGTTGCAGGCCGGCCTCGATGGCAATCTGGCCCTTGGTGCGGCGCTTGGGCTTAAAGGGCAGGTAGAGATCCTCCAGCCGGGTCTTGGTGTCGGCGGCCTGCAGCTCTTTTTTGAGCGCGTCGGTCAGCTTGCCCTGTTCCTCGATGGACTTGAGGATAACGCCACGCCTGTCTTCCAGTTCGCGCAGGTAGCCGAGCCGGCTGTCCAGGTTGCGCAGCTGGGTGTCGTCCAAGCCGCCGGTCACCTCCTTGCGGTAACGGGCAATAAAGGGCACGGTGGCGCCTTCGTCGAGCAGGCGCACGGCGGCGTCGACCTGTTGTTGCGATACGGCCAGTTCAAGGGCCAGGGCGTGATTGATGTTGGTCATAATATCCGGGCTCCGGGCGGGGCTGCGAAACAGGTCCTGCCGATAACAGAAAATAGGAGAGAGATGAAGAAACAGCAGCCAGGCTCAAACGCAGACACGCCGTAAACCCCTCCCTGGGGGCTCCGCCGCGTCGTCCTTGACGCGGAGGGTCTGCTTATTGGCTCCTGGCTACTGTTCGACATGCGGCAGCTTTTTAAGCCGATCATTCAAAGGGAGTGTACTGGATCTTGTTGATATACCACTCTTTCAGGCCGGACGGGGTTTGCACCTGCACTTCGTCGTCCACTTGCTTGCCGATCAGGGCGCGGGCCATGGGCGAGTTGATGGTGATATGGTTGTTTTTTGTGTCGATCTCGTCGGTGCCGACGATGCGATACCAGACGATATCGCCGGAATCATTCTCCAGCTCTACATAGGCGCCGAAGAACACCTTGCCGTCCTGCTGGGGTGAATAGTCGACGATCTGCAGCGCTTCCAGCCGCTTCATCAGGAAGCGGATGCGGCGGTCGATCTCGCGCAGCCGCTTCTTGCCGTAGATGTATTCCGCGTTTTCGCTGCGATCGCCGAGGGCGGCGGCCTCGGATACCGACTGGGTCACCGCCGGGCGTTCCACCTTCCACAGGTATTTAAGCTCGTCGTCCAGCTTGTGCCAGCCGGCGCGGGTGATCAGGTTGGTTTTCATACGCACATGTTCAATGGCCTGATAAGTAAAGGCTATTGTGTCCCAGCAAGGGGGAAGAAGAAAGCCCCCGGGGTGAGGGGCAAAAGGTCAGGGCAGTAGGGTACCTGCCCTGGTGCCGTGTTATTCCCAGGCGGGGAAGGGATCGGGCAACTGCTGCCAACCCGGCTGGCCCTGATGCATTTCCTGCTCGGTGAGCAAGCAGGCGTCCAGCTGTCGACGCAACTCGGTTTCGTTCAGGCCCTGGCCGATGAACACCAGTTCCTGGCGTCTGTCGCCGTAAGGCTCCTGCCAGCTCGCCATGATGTGTTCCCGGCCTTCTTCGTCTTCCGGCCAGTCCTCGCGGGGAACCGCCTGCCAGAACAGGCCGGCCCCGCCGTGGTAGGCGATGCCGCCGGCCTGGTTCCACTGGCCGGCAAAGTCCGGGCGGCTGGCCAGCCAGAAAAAGCCCTTGGAACGCAGCAGCTTGCCCTGCTGGTCGGAGCGGTGCAGAAAGTTGAAGAAGCGCCGGGGGTGGAAAGGGCGGCGGGCGTGATACACAAAGCTGCTGATGCCGTATTCGTCGGTTTCCGGCGAGCGTTCGCCGCGCAAGGTCTGCAGCCAGCCCGGGGCGCGGGCGGCACGTTCGAAGTCGAAGCGATGGGTACAGAGTACCTTTTCGATGTCCACCCGGCCCTGGCGGATGGGCAGGATTTCGGCCTCCGGATTCAGCTGCGTCAGTATGGCGGTGAGCTCCGCCAGCTGGGCGGGCGTGACCAGATCCGTCTTGCTGACCAGCAGCAGATCGCAGAATTCCACCTGCTCGATCAGCAGATCGGTCACGCTGCGTTCGTCATCTTCTCCCAGGTTTTCGCCCTGTTCCTGCAGGCTTCGGGCCTGATTGAAATCGGCCAGAAAGTTTACCGCGTCGACCACGGTCACCAGGGTGTCCAGCCGGGCCAGATCGTTCAGGCTGGTGCCGTCTTCATCGGCGAAGGTAAAGGTCTCGGCCACAGGCAGCGGCTCGGAGATGCCGGTGGACTCGATGACCAGGCAGTCGAAACGACCGGCTTCGGCCAGGCGGCGCACTTCAATCAACAGATCTTCGCGCAGGGTGCAGCAGATGCAGCCGTTGCTCATTTCCACCAGCCTGTCTTCGCCCCGGTGCAGGGCCACTTGCTGGTGAACGGTGGCGGCGTCGATATTGACCTCGCTCATGTCGTTGACGATCACCGCCACCCGCAGGCCCTGACGGTTGTTGAGTATGTGATTGAGTACAGTGGTCTTGCCGGCGCCAAGAAAGCCGGACAGCAGGGTAACGGGTAACCGGGAATGGTGCGACATGGATGCCCTTGAAAATAACGGTAGCGGTTTACAATACTGATTGTTATAACATAACATTTTTAGATCGTGAACATCTTTCCAGGAGTCGTCATGTCTACTACCACAGCGCTGTTGTGTGAGCCCGCCAGCTTCAGGATGCAGGGCGGCCAGCCCGTCGCCCTCGGCAACATCTATCAGCCCGGCTGCCATCTGGCGGTGTGGCAACGGCACTTGTCGCCGATGTTGGCCGACTATAGCGAGGCGCTAATACGGCAGGATAGTCGCATCAGTATGCGGACCATGCTGAAGCCTGAGGCGGTGATGGATGAGCTACATGCCCGCCTGCCGGATCTGCCCGGCCGGGAGGCGTTTGCCGCTGACGTACAGCAGCTGGTGGAGATGTTTGCCTGCCTGTTCGAGCTGCCTCGGGTGGGGGTGCGCCTGGCCAGCCTGCACACCGCCATGTGCCCCAATTTTCATGTAGACAGGGTGCCCTGCCGGCTGATGACCACCTATTTCGGGCCCGGTACCCACTGGCTGGACCGGCAGCAACGGGACTTGCTGCTGGCACAACAAGGCAAAGCGCCGGAGCAGTGGCAACAGCTGGCGGTGGGAGAGGTGGCGCTGCTGAAAGGCGATGGTTGGGAAGAGCAAGACGGGCAGGGCGTCTGGCACCGCTCGCCGCCGGTGCCTACCGACCAGGGTCGGCTGTTCCTGTCGCTGGATTTCGCCGACTAGGGTGTGTTCCTAAAGTGACTTAGATATCAGGCTGGCTGAAGAAAATTATAATAATATCCATGCAAGCTGTAATGTCAGTCAGTAAACGGCATGGGGCGGTTTTCAAGTTGGCTTGCTGCGTGAGAAATCGGCAGCAAAGTGCTTTGCGCGTTGCTGACGCTCCAGATGCAGACGCTAAGCATACCGCTTTTTTGTCACTGCTCCGGATGCGTAGCATCAGGAGCAGTGATTAATCCAGCGGCGATGTCGAGCGGCTATTAATCCGGCAGTCTCGGGGCGAACAGACAAGCGTAACCCAATGTGGCCCGCCACCCGACTAATCATGTTTTCTCATGCAGATATTCGGTATTACCTAGATGAGATGCTATTTCCTGGCTGGCCAGCCCGTTATGCACCTGGGCGCAACACCCGCCCTGCATTTTCATGTGTGCGTTGGCCGGCGTGAATGGTTAACTTACCGTTCACCAGCACATGTGTGATACCGGAAGGATATCGGTTAGGATCCTGCATGGTGGAGTTGTCATGGATCTCTGCACTGTTGAAGATGGTTATATCGGCAATATTTCCGACCCGCAAGACCCCGCGATCCTGTATTCCCAAGCGCTCGGCTGCAAGGCCGGTAATTCGCCTCACCGCATCTTCCAGTGTTATCAACTGGTCTTTACGATGGTATTTCTCTATAAATCGAGAGGTCCAACCGTATGAGCTGGGAGACCATCGGGTATTACCCAGTGCACCATATGGGGCCAGCGTGATGGTATCGGAGATAATGCCACACTCGGGCTGGCTAACGCAGAGCCGGTTATCGGCTTCTGCGAAGTTGTTCGCCGCCCAGGTCATATTGAACAAGCCTTCTCCTTCTTCCAGCAGCAGGTTGAGGACGGTGTCATGAGGGTCACTTTCTCTCCGTTTGGCGGCGATTTCCGAGATGGTCATCCCAATCAGGCCCGGATTTTGATTTGATTGAAACAGCATAATCAGGTCCCAGCGACCGGCAGGAATAAGCTGCCAGATCGGGTTGGGATTGTCTTTTAATGCCGCACGCAAGCTGGGTGTTGCCAATCGCTCCAGTATCTTGGCTATACCGCCATCAAATGCCCAAGGCGGTAATATTGACGACATGGTCGTCGGCCCCCAATTATGTGGAATGATATCAAAGGCAACATCTACGCCGTCCTCTCGTGCCCAATTAATCATTTCCAGTGTGTGTTCCATCGCATGAGCGGGGGCGCCGAATTTGGGCGCTATGTGTGAGATCTGCAATCGTACACCGGCGTTACGAGCGACCGCTAGGGCTTCACCAAAACCCTGCTCATAGTAGATATCGCGGTTGCGTACATGGGTGGCATAGAGTCGGTCGTATTGCTGAAGAACTTTGCATAGTTGGGTAATTTCACTGGTTGGCGCCGAGCTGCCGGGTGAGTACTCCAGCCCGGTTGAAAAGCCGATGGCCCCCTCCTCCAAAGAGGCGGCCAGCAGGCGCTCCATTTCCTTTATTTCACGTGATGTGGCAGGACGATTAATATTGCCATCCATCGCCGCTATTCTGAGGGTACCATGACCTACATAGGCAGCCACATTCACACCCAAGGGCTGTTCATCGAGTACCGTGAGATACTCGTCGAAGGTATTCCATGTCATTTTAATATCTGACTGGTAGCCGAAAATAGAGCCCTTTAGTGCATCGCATTTAGGGCAGGGAGCACAACTGTGGCCACAATTTCCCACAACCTCCAGGGTAACGCCCTGGTGGACCTGACTCTCCGCTTTACCATTGACCAGCAGACTGAAATCCGAATGCGTATGGATGTCAATGAAGCCAGGGCTGACAATCAGGCCACTTGCATCGATATAGTTTTTTGCCTGAGCAGAGGAAAGGTCACCTATTGCCGCGATATGCTCACCCCTGATGCCCAGATCGGCTTTCCCTGCAGCTTTACCAGTGCCATCTATTAGCAGGCCATTGGTAATTATGGTGTCAAACATGATTTATACTCCGATTAAATAACTGATCCTGATATTACTGAATTTAGAGCTAAGGCAAGAAGTTGGTAAGCAGGCTTTCTGTAACAGGTAAAATTTACTTACCATTCTGGATGTGTCGTAACACCCATGGACTTAGGCCTGGGTATCAGCATCCGAATTCTTGCCCGAGCTCTACTACTCGGAGCAGCTATTTAATAGCTACTTGGGCCGAAGGCCATGTTAGGTAAAAACAGGACCCATTCATCAAAAAATATAAGCAGTAAAATAATAAGAATGTACGGGATCAACATGGGTAACACACCGATAGATACCTGCTCAACCGAAGTACGGGATATCTTGGATGCGACGAAGAGGTTTACACCAATTGGAGGGGTAAGGAAGCCAACCTCGCATGCCACCACCGTGAAGATACCAAACAGTATCGGATCTACACCAAGTGAGGTCACCAACGGCAAGAAAACAGCCGTGAAAATGATGATCTGTGGGATGGACTCCAACCACATGCCAACAAATACATATAATATGGCGATGAGAAGCAGTACCAACCAAGGGTGTTCACTCAAGGTGCCGAACAATACCGAAATGGATTGTGGGATATCATAAAGCGTCACCAATTGTCCGAATGCTTTGGTTACACCAAGAATGAACAGCACCGATCCGATCATTAATGCCGTAAAGCGAATAGCATGGACAATATCTGGTAGCGTCAGCTTTTTATATACAACCAAACCGACAAACAGTGCGTAAAAAACAGCAACGGCAGCCGCTTCTGATGGTGTGAAAATACCACCATAAATCCCACCAAGGATAAGAACCGGTGCTCCTATCGCCCATTTTCCTTCCCAGATGGCGCCAAGTAATGGACGCCATGAGAACGGTTCACCGTTGCCACCATAGTTGTTTTTACGTGCTATCAGATAGGTCACCAGCATTAACAGCAGACCCAGAGCCAGCCCAGGCACGATACCGGCAAGAAACAACCTGGGTATCGATTGCTCGCTAACCAGACCATAGATGATCAACAGGTTACTTGGTGGGATCATGCTACCCAATGCGCCCGCTGCGGCGGTGACTGCGGCGGCAAAGCGGGCCTTGTAATTCTCCTTAAGCATGGCGGGGATGGTGATTGAGCCAATGGCCGCGGTGGTGGCCGGACCCGAGCCAGAGAGGGCGGCGAAGAACATGCAGGAAACCACAGTAACCAAACCGATGCCACCTTTATAGGCACCGACCAGCCGGTTGGCGATACTTATCAGATGTTCGGACATGCCACCTTTTTCCATGATTGCACCCGCTAGAACAAACATGGGGATAGTCGTTAAAGGAAAAGGTTCAAAAGCCGTGTAGGCTGATTGGGCCAGCAGGGTTAAAGGAATTTCGGCTATCCAGATCCCCGCAACGGTAGCTAATCCGGCGGCAAAAGGTATCGGTACCCCGATCAGCATGGTCATCACGAAGACAGCCATCATTATCATTGGGCCATTCATAAGGGAAGCTCCTGCTCGTTATTACGCCACCAACGGTAGTAAACTTGTGCCATGCGCAGCACCATTAATACCAGACTGACAGGGACGACAATTTGAAACCATTTCTGATCAACGCCAAGGCCTGGTGAAATATAGGTAGTGCTGAATAGTAACTGCATGTAGATACTGGTTTGTACGATCATCAGAATAAGAAAAGCAAGCCAGAGCAGATCGGCCATTACGATCGATGTTAATTGTATTTTTTTAGGGAACCGATTAACCAGCAACAAAATGCGAATATGTGCGCGTTCCTTAACTGCCATGGATGCACCAAGATATACAGCAAATATCATGCTGTATACGGCCAGCTCTTCTGCCCATGGCGCCCCGCTGGACAAAAAATACCGTAACAACACCTGAGTCATAATGCAGCTAGCCATTAAGACTAAACAAAAACCACACATTGCTTCTTCGAAGTGCTTCTCTATGAAAGTTAGGCATCTTAAAATAATATTACTCTCTTTGTGTTCTGGAGTTCTACTATCCAGTGCGTTAATGGATTCTTGACTATTAGAGCCTGGGCTGATTGATTTAATTTTCATTGAATAGTTCCTCTGAAATGCTGTGTCGTAATAATGTTCTATCAGGCACAGCATTCAAGGTTGACGTCAGTCAGTTTTTACTGAGCAGCTCTGTTTATTTTATTCAGCAAGTCCCGAAAATCATCATCTTTTTCCGCTGCAATTTCTTCTTGTATCTTTAACGCTGCTGCAATAAATGGTGCTTTATCCGGATATGTTATTTTCATTCCATTATTAGCCAGAAACTGACGCGTTTCATCGATATCCTTACCAATGATGTCGTTAGCATATTCTCCAGCCTCTTTAGCTGCTTTGAACACAGCCTGACGCTGTTCATCATTTAACTTCCCGATAGCCCTGGAGCTAGCGAACAAGGGCGAGAAATAGGAAAAGTGTTCTAAAACGGCAAGCTGGGGAGCTATTTCGTAGAATTTCTGAGATTTGATAACGTCGGTGCCATTGTCTGCACCTTGCACTGTCCCTGTTTGTAGTGCGGTTGGTGTATCGGACCAGGCCAGAGGCAGGGGGGCAGAGCCAAAGGCTTCGTAAGTCTTGATCATGACTTCATTTTTAGGCACCCGTACCTTGATACCAGCAAGATCGCTAAAGTTATTGATAGGCCGTTCAGTATTGTAAAAGTCACGATGTCCTACATGGCCATAGGTCAGCAGGTAGACGCCGGTATCTTGTTGTAATCTATTGGCAAACTCCTCACCGATAGGCCCTTGAAGCACTTTCCTTGTATGATTTTCACTCTGGAATATATAAGGCAGTACAAAGGCATCCATCAGTGGGAAATGGGGCGATATGTTATTGCTGGTAATGATGTACATATCGACGATACCCAGTTGCATTGATTTGAAGGCCTCGTCTTCGGTGGAAAGCTGGGTACAGCAACGAACTTTTATATCAATGCTGCCATTGGAATATTTTTCTGCCAATTCTTCGAATTTATTGGCAAGAATTGAATAACTACTTCCTTCTGCAGTGCCATAACCGAGGTTCAGAGTGACATCTGCTGCTTGAGTGTTGCTGGCTGTTACTATACCCAGTGCTAGTCCCAAGGATGTTATCAGTTTACTCATTGCAATAATCTCCATATTTTTTTGCATGATTTATCAAAGTGCTGACACAGTAACACTATGACAGTGTAGAAAGACTAATCGATTAATGATACCTTGTACAATATCAATGGCGTATAGTTCGATGCTTATGGGGAATCGATTATGACGGTAAGATATGAAATCCGCCACCTGAAGCATTTTATTGCAGTGGCTGAAGAGTTAAATTTCCGTCGGGCAGCCGAACGCCTTAACCTTGCCCAGCCTGCATTGAGCCGTTCAGTCCAACAACTGGAAGGGGTGCTCGGATTCGAATTGTTAAACAGAACAAGTCGACAAGTGAGTCTGACCAAGCCAGGCCAGATTTTTCTACAGGGCGCATATCGGGCCTTGTCGTTACTTGAAGAAACGAATGAGCAAGCTCAAAGGGCGCTCAAGGGAGAAGCCGGAAAGTTATGTATTGGTTTTACTGATTTCGCGATTACTGGCCGTTTACCGGCGATTCTCGATGCTTTTCGCAGTGCCTATCCAGACATTAAATTGGAACTGACCCACGGCTTTACCTATCGTCAGGTCGAAGATGTGAAAGAAGGAAAGCTGGATTTCGGCTTTGTCACCAGTCCCATTGGCGAGCGGGAGCTGGACGGCATTACGGTGCAGAAGGATCGGTTGGTGGCCGTTGTTCCCAGTCAGCACCCACTGGCTGCCCGTTCTTCTATCTATCTTAAGGAACTGAGTGAGGAACCCTTCGTCATGGGACTGGCCACCGGCTGGCAGCACTTCCACCTACACGTTCAGGCGATTTGTCTTGGACGGGGCTTTCAGCCCAGGGTGATCCAGGAAGCCTATAACAGTGAGGGCATTTTCGGTTTTATTGAGGCCAATATGGGCGTGACGCTACACGTCGAATGTGTACGCAATTACTACCGAAAGGGCACGACTATCCTGGATCTGGAGGACGTTGAAGAACAAATACTCACCGAAATGATCTGGTTGCGAGGTGACAAGACCCCGATTCAACAGCAGTTTATCCGGTTCATTCAACAGCACTTTTCAGAGGATAAGAAGAAATCCGGACCTGACTCTTCTGATGCAGCTGTGGGTTGAACACCGGCCAGAACCCGGCCTTTATATCCCGAATTCCGCCCCTACAATGCGGCGCTTTGTGTCGAAAAAGGAAGCAAAGTCCATGTACTCTCTCCATCTTGCCCTAAAGGAATATCAAGATGGCTATGCCCCGCCCGCTGTTCTGGGGCGAAACCCGGCCAAAAGAGCAGTCCGCCGACGCGGCTCCGCGCATTCATGACTACGGCATGGGCTATCGCTGGCGTTGGCAATGACCCTTAACAGCCTGTATTTACTGCCGGAATGGCAGGGCTATGGGATGGGCTCGGCGGTGAACTGGGTGGTTAGTGAGCTGATCTGCCGGGTGCTGAGCCCACCCCTCAAACAGGCTCTGCCGAGTGATCTGGTCGCGCCGCCGGCGATGTAGTTTGATGCCACCTATACCAGCAGCCGGTCAGCGCCTGGACCGGCAGATAACCAGCGGCTGGCGGCCCTGGCTCGGCGAGAAGCCCGCTATCGCCGGCAAGCGGCACTCAGTCTGCCGAGCGATGCAGACACAGCTCGGCAATTTGCTGCGCCTTGGCCATGCTGATGCCCTGTTTGAAGTCATGCACCAGTTCATGGTCTGCCTCGTGTAGGGTGAGGCTGGGCCTGTGAACCCTGTCGAGGGGATACACGCTGGCCGCCAGCGCATAGGTGTCCGGATACCAGGGCAGATAATTACAGAGCCAGCCAAAATAGGTACTGTTAATGTCCGGTTCATCATAGTGGGCCAGATAGTGCCGATAGCTCTGCCTGCTCAGTGATACCCAGATCCCCCATATAAAGGGATCGGTCACGCCATGAATGGGGATATCCAGTACTGCCCGGGCAAAGTAGTGCTCGCCGTCCCCATCCTGGTAATGGCACAGGTCGCTGTCCAGCCGGCCCCGGGCCTGGATTTCCGCCGGCTGCTCCAGCCAGGGGGCGGGCGCCAGAAATGCAAAGCTGGGCGAGCCCTGATGCCGTTTTCCGCAACAGGTGCATGTAAAACAGAAGGTTTCCGACATCTCCCTCTCCTTCATTTATCAACAGGGCCGTGACTGAAGCGCCTTGCTCCCCCGTGTTCAACGGCGAACCGCTCCTGAGCGATGGGGGACTGCTATCCTTAACCGATGGCATTAATCATAGAAGGTGAGACTCAATATGCACTTTATGATTGTCTGGAGGTTCAGGCCCGAGCACACCCAAAGTGCCATCGCCCGTTTCAATGATACCGGCGGTGCGCCGCCCCCAGGGGTCACCATGCTGGCCAGATGGCACGATGTGGCCGGTTCGCGGGGTTTTGCCATTGCCGAAAGCGATGATGTTGTGGCGGTATCTAAATGGTGTCACGACTGGACCGATTTATTGTCTTTTGAAGTGATTCCGGTGCTGGATGATCAACAGCTTACACAGGTGATCGGAGGCTGAACCGGCGGGCAGGAAAACCGGAGGGGCGGCCCGTAATACGGCACCACAAGGGCCCGAGCGACACAGCAACAGGGTCGGAGAATGGAGAGCGATGGCCGGCTTATCGGTGTGGCGGGGCCAGCCCCCGGTTGATGATGTCAATCAAGCGCCGCTCATTGGCAAAGGCGGCGAACGCCATCACAATCGTTAACGCCACGAATACCAGGAAGGTCAGGGTCACTACCGGCAACAAGGCGGCCATCAGTGGTATGGTGGTGTCGGACAGGGCCCCCGACTGTAGGTCGGCCGTTACTGCCCAAGGGTTGATCAGGTGGGGAACCGACCACCACAGCCAGGCTGCGAATGCGATAACGAGCAGCAGCAGGACGCCGCCGACCCAGGGCCAGTGGCTGGTGAGTGCCGCGCGCCGGGCGACGAACAGCGATTCTTCCGGAGACAGTTTCATCATCTACTCCCTTGCCTGAACCGTACGGACAAGCCGGCGGCTTAGTCGAAATCCACCGCCCTGAAGTGCGGGTTGTCGGTGCCCGCTTCCATCCTTGCCACCGACGCCAGGACCACCAGGCGTTCCGCATCGTCGACCCTGAGCTTGATACATTCTTCCCGATTGTCATTACGCTGGGTATCGAGGGCGATACCGGCTATTTCGGCGCCGGAAGTCAGGGTTAATGTGATCGGATACTTATACAGGCAGGCAATCTCGATATAGTCATGCTGCTCGCAGCTCATCATGATACGACTCCTCACTACTGAATGATTACCTTATAGCAGGGGGAGCGATAATGTCATAAAAAAGCCCCGGGCCATGCCGGGGCAGACAGGATGACGGGCCGACATCAGCTCTCGGGAATGGCGGCGATCACCGAGATTTCCACCAGCAGTTCGGGGCTGGCCATGGCGGCTTCCACACAGGCCCGGGCCGGGGCGTGACCGGCGGGCACCCAGGCGTCCCATACCTGGTTCATTTCGGCAAACAGGCTCATGTCCTTCACATAGATGGTGGCGCTTAGCAGATGCCGGCGGTCGCAACCGACCTCGGCGAGCAGGGCGTCGACCTTGGCCAGCATGGTGCGGGTCTGTTCGGCCATGCCCTGGCTGCGATCTTCGGCGACCTGGCCGCAGAGGTAGACGGTGTTGTTGTGAACCACGATACGGCTCATGCGCTCGCTGGTGTGATGGCGTACTAGGGTCATGATGTCTCCTGATGAGTATTGAGGCCGCCATCCCAGGACGGCGGTCGATAGGTTATTGGTGGTCGCTGTTGTCCAGTGAGGTCAGCTCCTTCAGGAGCAGCGGCTTGATCGGCGAACGGATGCGGTAATAGCCGACCTCGGCCGGGCTGGTCTGGCGGGTATCGGCAATGATTTGCGCCACCGTCAGGCCGCACATGCGGCCCTGGCAGGGACCCATGCCGACCCGGCTGAAGGCCTTGGTCTGGTTGGGCCCGGTGCATCCCATGCGGGCGTAGCGGCGGATGTCACCGGCGGTCACTTCTTCGCAGCGACACACAAGGGTGTCGTCGGCAGGCGTCAGAAACTCCCCGGCGGGTTGATAGAGTACATCCAGGAAGGGGCGGATCGCCATGATCGGGGCCAGCGCCCGCCGCACCGGCGCGGCCTGCCGATCACGTTCGCCGGGAGCCATGCGACCCAGCTGGCAGCTGATTTGCCAGGCCGCCAGTCGGCCGGCCTGTTCGGCGGCCACGGCACCGCCAATACCGGCGCCGTCGCCGGCGATGAAGATACCTTCGATGTCGGTTTCGCCCCAGCTGTCGGTACCGGGGCGCCAGCACAGCTGCTGTTCGTCCCATCTGTGGTTGATGCCGATGGCTCGGCTCAGCTGTACATTAGGTACCACGCCCTGGTGTACCAGCAGGCTGGTGGCGGCCAGGGACTGTTCCCTGCCCTTGTGGGTGAAGCGTACCCGGGCCAGCTTACCGTCGTCGGCCTCGGCCTTCAGCCCGCTCACCCGACTCAGGCAGGGCACGTCGGAGCGCTTCAGTTGTGCCAGATAGCCGAGGCCCTTGAGCAGCATCTTCCAGCCGCGCAGCGCGCCGCCGAGATGTCGGCTGGCCTTGAGGTAGTTGTCGCGCGGTGTGGTATCGAGCACGGCGGCGATCTCGACGCCGGCTCTGTGCAGCTGCAGGGCAATCAGCAGCAACAGGGGGCCGCTGCCGGCCAGCACCAGGGGCGTCGGCGGTGTCAGGCCGCTGGTCTTGAGCATGATCTGGGCGGCGCCACAGCTCATCACCCCGGGCAGTTGCCAGCCGGGGAAGGGCACGGGTCTTTCCTGGGCACCGGTGGCCAGCAGTATCCTGCGTGCCTGCAGGGTGCGTGCCCGGCCTCCCGCAGAAAAACGTACTTCCCGCTCTTGGGTGATTTCCCACACGGTCGCCGACGGTATGTAGTCGACCCGGGCGGCCTTGAACGGCGCCAACAGGCTGCGTCCGTGGTAATAGTCTGCGCCCAGGATGCCTTCGTCCCGGGGGGCCGGCGCCGAGATGGCCCTGTATATCTGGCCGCCGGGGGCGGCCTGCTCGTCCAGGAGGGCGACCGTCAGTCCCTGTTCGGTGGCGGCGCCGGCGGCGGCCATGCCCGCCGGGCCGGCGCCGACGATCACCAGATCATACTGCTTCATGGACATCTCCCTGCGCGAGTTCGCGGGCGCCCAGTTGGCGGCGCACCTTCATGCCTTCCGTTACCTGTACCATGCAGCCCTGCACGTTGGGCAGGCCGTCGATCTCCACCAGGCATTCGAAACAGATGCCCATCATGCAGTAGGGGGCGCGGGGGCTGCCGGACACCGGGGTGGTTCGCGACGGAGTACAGCCGGCCGCGAGCATGGCGGCGGCCACCGAATCGCCCTCGCGGGCGCTGAAGGGCCGGCCGTCAATCTCGATATTGACGGTGGCGGTGATCGTGGTGTCCAGGCGGTTAAAGGGGGAATCGGTTTGCACTGAATGCCTCCAGGGAAATCTCTGTGTCTTTGCCAAGCAGCCAGTCGACCAGGGGGCCGGTATGCACGGCACCCAG
The DNA here is from genome assembly GCF_003075035.1 of Zobellella maritima. Taxonomy (GTDB): domain Bacteria; phylum Pseudomonadota; class Gammaproteobacteria; order Enterobacterales; family Aeromonadaceae; genus Oceanimonas; species Oceanimonas maritima. The sequence continues at coordinate 372,112 of NZ_QCZE01000002.1, forward strand.
GGTCACGCCGCTGTGGCAGGTCACCACATAGGCCCCCGGATACTGTGCCGACTGCTGATAGATGGGATAGCCGTCCGGGGTCATTACCCGCAGGGCACCCCAGGCACGGATCAACCGCACCTTTTCCAATATCGGATACATGCGGATGGCGCGGGCGGCAATCTTGCCGATCTCCTCGGCGGTGGTGCCGGTATCCAGGCCCACATCCTCCTTGGAGTCCCCCAGCTGTACCGTGCCTTCGCCGGTCTGGCGTACATGGCCGGTGGGATAGCTGATAAAGGGTTTGAGTCGCTCGGTGATCAGTACCTGGCCACGGTTGGGCTCAACCGGTGCATGCAGGCCCAGCTGGGGAGCCAGCGCCTTGTTGCCCAGCCCGGCGGCCAGTACTACCTTGGCGGCGCGCAGGCGGGTACCGTTCAGTTGTACCTCGAAGCCGGCACCTGGTTGAGGCAGGATGCGCGTTACCGGCTGGTCGTTGATAAGGTTTCCACCGTGCAGTTCAAAGGCCTGATGCAGGGCCCGGAACAGCAGCAGCGGGTTGAGGTGGCCATCCATGGGTGACCAGGTGGCCCCGGCAATGTCGGGTCCCAGCGCCGGCTCCTTTTCCCGAGCCTGGCCGGCGTTCAGCACTTCGAAGGGATAGTCGCCGTCGGCGTCCTGTTGCATCCGGGTCAGCATCTCGGCCCGCTGTTGCAGGGTGTCCTGCTCCAGGCAAACATAGAGGCCGCCCTGTTGGCGCAGCTCGATATCGATGCCGGTATCCTGTTGCAGACTGGCGGCCAGCGCCGGCCAGAGCCGGGCCGACAGCCGGGAAAGCCGGGCGTAATCGGGGCAGGTGTCGCCCTTGCCCTGCACCCAGACCAGGCCGAAGTTGCCACGCGAGGCCCGCAGCGCCTGATCGCCTTCGTCAAAGACGGTGACCGTTTTGCCCCGGCGCAGCAGGCCGTAGGCCAGGGACATGCCCACCAGGCCGCCGCCGATAATGGCCACATCGACCTCACCGGGGGTGTCATGGTTGCGAACCGACATCATGTTCTCCTTTGGCAAATTGGAGTAAATCACCTTTCCCGAACGGGTTACAGCAGTCAGGATCGAATGCAGACTCGCCGTGCTCTAAAGCCATCTTCGCTTGGTCGCGGCTGCGAATATTCACTGGATATTCGGTCCGCAACCAGGCTCGATACAGGCAGCGAGCTGCCCCTTGGGGGCTCCACCACGCCATCCCTGGCGCAGAGGGTCTGCTTATCGGCTCCTGACTCCTGTCTAACCGCAAGAAAGTGTAAGCGAGTAAGTTGAAGTGGATTTACTTGAACTGGGCCAGTACCTGCTCGGCCCAGTCCTGGCCGATATCCTTCATGATTTCGGGCCAGATTTGCTCACGGGCCACCTCGGCATAGGCATCGATGTTCGTATCGGTAACTGTCACTATGGTGGCGCCGGCATCGGCCAGGCGTTGCTCATAGGCGGCTTGATCGGCCTGGGCGGATTCCCAGCGGCGTTGTTCGAAGGCTTGGGCGGCCTGCTCCAGAGCGGCGCGCTCATCTTCATCCAGATCTGCATAGCGCTCGGCATTGATCTGCAGGAACCACACCTCGAAGTGGGTGTTGAGCGGCACATAAGATTTGGTCACGTCGCGGAACGAGGCGAAGTAGCCCTCGGCGCCTGAGCCCATGACACCGTCCACCACCCCGGTCTGGACCGCGGTGAAGGCTTCGGAGAAGGGCAGGGGTGAGCCGATGAAGCCGGTGTTGTCGGCCAGCATCTGGAACGACTTCATCGGCGGCACCCGCAGCTTGACGCCCTTGTCATGGCCCGGGTCGGCAACCTGGTCTACGTCCCGGTTAAGGGCGATGCCGCCAAAGTAGACCGGCCAGGCGGCCAGCACCTTGATATCCTGGGCCTGATACAGCTCGTCTATGGTGTTGCGCAGTGCCGAGCCCGGCGCGTAAGCGCTCCTGGCGTCGTTCCAGTTTTTCACCATATAGGGCATATAAATAACCTGGAAGCGCTTGTCGGCGCCGGAGGAAGGCGGCTGTACCGCCATGTCGATGGCACCCAGCCCGACCCGCTCCTGCACCACCGTATAGTCGCCGAGGGCATTGGCCGGGTAGACCTTGAGCTTGAGGTCGCCGTCGGTGGCTGCCTTCAGCTCGTCGGAGAGCTGTTGCACGTCCAGGTCGATGGCGGTGCCCTGGGGCCGCACATGGGAAATCTTCAGGGTGGTGGCCTCGGCGGCGGTACCGACCAGGGTCAGCGACAGCAGCAGGCTCTTGGCCAGAGTGGTGTATTCATTCCGTGTTTTCATCATCATTCTCCTTGAGGATTAATAGCCAAACAGGCCGGGTATATATTCAGACAGGTCCGGCCATACCGAGACCAGCACCACTACCGGCAGGTAGCCGAACAGCAGCAGGATCATGGCCGGCTTCACTACCTGGGTGAACGGCACCTTGCCGATGCGCGCCCCCATATAAAGGATGCTGGCGTAGGGCGGGGTCACGCCACCCATGGCGGTGTTGACGCCCATGATGGCGGCGAATTGGATGGGGGTAACGCCGATGGCAGCCATCAGTGGCAACAGCAGGGGCGCAGTCAATATGATGGCGGTGACGTCGTTGACCACCATGCCGATCAGGAACAGGAACAGGTTGATCATGATCAGCAGCAGCACCTTGTCGGTCGTGATCTCGAAGATGGCATCCACCAAGGCCTGGGGGATATCTTCCATCACGTAGATCTGGCTGAGCATCAGGCTGAACAGCACCATGATCAGGATGGCGCCAACGGCGGTGGCGGATTCCTTGCCGGATTCGATAAAGGTGCGCCAGGTCAGCCCCTTGTAGATCATGAAGCCCACCGGGATGGCATAGATAACGGCGATGGCCGCCGCTTCGGTCGGGGTCATGATGCCGCCGTAGATGCCCCCCAGGATGATCACCGGCATCAGCAGCGCCGGCAGGGCGTGGACGGTGCGCGAGGCGCCTTCGCGGATGGCCTCGTTAAAGGGCTTGGGGTCGTCCAGTACCAGCGGGAACTTGCGCGCCATCACCAGGTTGACCAGGGCGAAGTTGAGCATGATCAGCAGGCCCGGCCCCAGGGTGGCGAGGAAGCTGGCGAGGATCGAGGTCTCGGTGACCCAGCCATAGACGATCATGGTCACGCTTGGCGGGATCAGCAGCCCTAGGATGGAGGAGTTGGCGATCAGTGCGGTGGCATAGGCGCGGGGGTAGCCCTGGCGCTCCATCTCGGGGATCAGCAGTGGGCCGATGGCGGCGATGCCGGTCAGGCCGCTGCCGGAAATGGCGCCGATAATGGCGCAGCTGACCGAGGCCACCACCCCCAGGCCGCCGCGGATGCGGCCGACGAACAGGTTGACGAACTTGAGCAGGCTGCCGGCAATACCGCTGACGCTCATCAGGGTGCCGGCAAACACGAACAGCGGCACCGCCAGCAGTACCGGCGTGGCCAGTTGATTGAAGCCCCACAACATGGTGCCTTTCATGGTAGCGTCGCCGAGCAGGCTCATTACCATCAGTCCGGCTCCGAAGCAGAACGGTAGCGGCACGCCTATGGTGAGCAGGATAACGAGCACGGCAAAGGCCAGGATAGCGATCTCAACCATGGAACTTCTCTCCCTTTTGTTGTTCCGTGAGCAGTTTGAACTCGGTCACCTCGACCGGCTCGGGAATGGTGTCGACCCGGTGGACCTCGTCTCCGGTCAGCAGGGTCTGCAGGTGCTTGAGCAGATACCAGCCGACATAGAGGGTCATCACCACCAGCCCCAGGAACAGGGCGGATTCATAGGCGATGGTGGGAATATAGAGGGTCGGACTTTCCTTCCAGACGCGCTTGGCATACTTGAAGTAATCCCAGGCCCACCAGGTCAGCCAGCCGGAGATGACCAGGCTGATAAACTCCGATATCACCGCCAGCCATTGCCGGGCCCGGTCGGTTTTGAGGAACACCTCCAGCACGTTTGCTCGTATCTGGGTGTTTTCCCGGGAGGCATTGACCGCCCCCAGTATGTAGAGCCACATGGTGGGGATCAGCGCCATTTCTTCCAGCCCCATCAGTGGTGTTTCAAACACATAGCGCGAGACCACCTGCACGGCCTGAAATCCGGCCACTATGGTGATCAGCAGGGTCAGTGTGTATCTGAATACCGTTTCCATATTCTTGTCCTTGTCCGTTACACCTGCAGAAACCGGCGGTTATCACCTGTTCTTTCTGTTGTTCATTTTGAAGTCACAAATTAATAACAACAAATCGTTTTATATGGCCTTTGTATAACATTATGTTATTTTGTGGCGAGTCGAATCATAGTGGGGAGCCGGTTGTGGCCAAGTTGAGTTATCGGCAGGTGGAAGCCTTTCGGGCGGTGATGATCGCCGGTACCACCACGGGGGCGGCGGAGCTGCTCTACATTTCGCAACCGGCGGTCAGCCGGTTGCTCAACGATTTTGAAGCGGCGGTGCAGGTCAAGTTGTTTGAACGTCATCACAAGCGATTGGCGCCAACCCCGGAAGCCCTCTTGCTGTTCGAGGAGGTGGAGCGTTCCTTCGTCGGTATCGACCGGCTGGCGACCATGGCGGAAGAGCTGCGTGACTTCCAGCGCGGCAGCCTTAAGGTGGCGGCCATGCCGGCCATCGCGCTGGGCTTCTTGCCCAAGGTGATGCAGAGCTTCAGCGAGCAACACAAGGGCGTCACCCTGACCTTGCAGGTACGCAGCTCCCAGCAGGTGGCCGACTGGATAGCGACCCAGCATTTCGATATCGGCATCGGTGCCGTCAATGTCGCCGATCCCTCGCTGGCGATGGAGGTGCTGGGTGAAGCCGCGCTGATCTGCGCCCTGCCGGCAAATCATCCGCTGGCGGCAAAAGCGGTGATCGTGCCTGAAGACTTGAGAGATCAGCCGTTTATCTCCCTGGGGCCGGAGCAGAGCGTGCGTTACAAGGTGGATGAAGCGTTTGAAAAGGCCAGGGTCAGCCGTCAGCTGGTGTTCGATACCCAGCTTTCCCATGTGGCCTGCTCCTTTGTCGATGCCGGGGCCGGCGTGGCTCTGGTCGACCCGATCACCGCCCTGCACTTTCCGTCCGGCAACCTGGTGTTCCGACCGTTCGAGCCCTGGGTGTCGTTTTCGTACCACCTGATGTATCCGGCCCACAGGGCCAGATCCCGGGCCACCCAGGAGTTCAGCCTGTTATTGAAGCAGAAATTAAGGGAGCTGGTGGCGAACTCGGGCGGTTTGTTGCGCTTAGGCGGGGAACAATAAAAGCGGAGAGACGTGCATAAAAAAGCCCCGGGCATTGCCGGGGCTTGATTGTGACTTTCTGCTGGCTTACAGCTGAGGACCGGCTGCGACCAGGGCCTTGCCTTCTTCGGTATCGGTGAACTTCTCGAAGTTGTCGACGAAACGCTTGGCCAGATCCTTCGCCTTGCCGTCCCATTCGGCCGGGTCGGCATAGGTGTTGCGCGGATCCAGGATGGAGCCGTCTTCCACGCCGTTCAGGGCGGTCGGAATGGCCATGTTGAAGTAGGGCAGCTGAACGAACTCGGCCTCTTCGATGGAGCCGTCGAGGATGGCATTGATGATGGCGCGGGTCGCCTTGATGGAAATCCGCTTGCCGGTGCCATTCCAGCCGGTGTTGACCAGGTAGGCTTCGGCGCCGACCGCATCCATACGCTTGGCCAGTACGTCGGCGTACTGGGTCGGGTGCAGGCTGAGGAAGGCGGCACCGAAGCAGCTGGAGAAGGTCGGGGTCGGCTCGGTGATGCCACGCTCGGTACCGGCCAGTTTGGCGGTGAAGCCGGACAGGAAGTGGTACTGGGCCTGCTCGCGGGTCAGCTTGCTGACCGGAGGCAGTACGCCGAAGGCGTCGGCAGTCAGGAAGATAACCTTCTTGGCATGGCCGGCCTTGGACACGGGCTTGACGATATTGTCGATATGATAGATGGGGTAGGAGACCCGGGTGTTCTCGGTCTTGGAGCCATCATCAAAGTCGATGGTGCCGTCTTCGCTTACGGTGACGTTTTCCAGCAGCGCATCACGGCGGATGGCGGCATAGATTTCCGGCTCGTTTTCCTTGCTCAGCTTGATGGTCTTGGCATAGCAGCCGCCTTCGAAGTTGAACACGCCGTCGTCGTCCCAGCCGTGCTCGTCGTCGCCGATCAGCTCACGCTGGGGATCGGTGGACAGGGTCGTTTTGCCGGTGCCGGACAGGCCAAAGAAGATGGCCACGTCACCGTCTTTGCCGACGTTGGCGGAGCAATGCATGGAAGCAATGCCTTTCAGCGGCAGCAGGTAGTTCATCATAGAGAACATACCTTTCTTCATTTCGCCGCCGTACCAGGTACCGCCGATCAGCTGGACCCGCTCGGTCAGGTTGAAGGCGACAAAGTTTTCGCTGTTCAGGCCCTGCTCTTTCCAGTTGGGGTTGGTGCACTTGGCACCGTTCATCACCACGAAGTCGGGTTCGAAGCCGGCCAGCTCTTCTGCCGTCGGGCGAATAAACATGTTCTTAACAAAATGGGCCTGCCAGGCCACTTCGGTCACGAAACGCACGGAAAGGCGGGTATCCGGGTTGGCACCACAATAGGTGTCAACCACGAACAGGCGCTTGCCGGACAGCTGATTGGTCACCAGTGTCTTCAGCTCGTTCCAGGTTTCGGTGGTCATCGGCTTGTTGTCGTTCTTGCCCTGATCGGCCCACCAGACGGTGTCGCGGGTGACATCGTCACGGACGATATATTTATCCTTGGGAGAACGGCCGGTGAAGATACCGGTATCAACGGCAACGGCACCCAGGTTGGTCACTACGCCTTTTTCATATCCTTCTAAATCCGGGCGGGTTTCTTCGGCAAACAATTGCTCATAGGAAGGGTTATGAAGGATTTCGGTTACATCATTAATACCGTATTGGGAAAGGCCTAATTGTTCCGCCTTGGATGTCATTGTTTTCTCCTGGGTTACAGAGGGGGGTGTTGTTATTAGTGTAATTTTTGGAAAGGAATACTATCAGTAATCAGTAAAAATTTAGGGGATCAGCTTCAAAATTTGCAATTTTTCGCGGCGAAATAAGACCAAAGGGGCATTTTTGCCCCTTTTTAATTAAATAAAACGTTAATGCAGCGTGGTGGAATCATTAAAAATTTGCTGCAGATCGCTATTGTCAAAGCGATAAGAATTGCCGCAATAGTCGCAGTGCATCTGGATCTGACCTTGTTCCTTCAATAGCTCGAGGGCCTCGGCGTGGCCGAGCTGGAGCAGGGCATTTTCACTTTTTTCCCGGGAGCAGGTGCATTTGAAGCTTACCGGCTGGGGCTCGAATACCCGCACCGCTTCCTGGTTATAGAGGCGGTACAGCACGTCCTGGGCATCCAGCTGCAGCAGTTCTTCCGCCTTGATGGTCTGGGTCAGGGCCTGCAGATGTTCAAAGTCCTGGCTTTCATCCGTATCGCCGTTGGGCAGCGCCTGCAGCAGCATGCCCGCCGCCGTCGGCTGCTCGGCGCTCAGCTCGGTGAACAGCCAGATGCGGGTGTTCAGCTGTTCTGACTGGGCAAAGTAGTTTTCCAGGCTGGTGGCCAGGGAGCTGGCGTCCAGCTCTATGATGCCCTGGTAACGCTCGCCTTCGTCCGGGGTGATGGTGATAGCCAGGTAGCCCTTGCCGACCAGGTCGGCGAGTTTGTCGCTGTTGGGCACCTGGCCTTCCCAGCGAGCCACGCCGCGCAGCTGTTGCCGGTGGTCACCGTTGATCACCGCAAGCGATACGGGACCATCGCCCTGCAGCTGTACCGTGATATGCCCTTCAAACTTGAGGGTGGCGGTCAGCAGGCTGGTGGCGACCAGCAGTTCACCCAGCAGTCGTTGTACCGGTGCAGGATAGGCCTGGGAAGACAGTATCTGCCGGTAGCTGTCGCTCAGGCGTACAAGCTCGCCCCTTACTTGATAGTGGTCGAAGAGGTAACGATAAAGCTGGTCATTGTGTGTCATAGTGGCAGTCTCACTCACCCTGTTTGATTTTCAATAAGGTACGTCGTTGTTTCTTGTCCGGCTTGCGCTCCGGGCTGGGGGCAAACTGGCTGTTGAATTTGCGGGCCTCGGCATTCTGCTCCCGCTTGGCCTGGCTCTGGGCGGTTTCTTTATACATGGCTTGCGCCATTTCAGCCTTGCCCCTGACATCCGACAGCATCAATACCACCACGTCTTTTTCGTCATGACCTTGGCGCAGGCGGATGTGGGCGCCGACCTCGACCAGCTTGCTGGGCTTGGTCCGCTGGCCGTTATAGTGCACCTTGCCGCCATCTATCATGGTCCGCGCCAGGCTGCGGGTCTTGTAGAAGCGGGCGGCCCATAACCATTTGTCTAGCCTGATCGGCCTGGTTTCTGTCGTCATCTCGCATTCTCATGCTAAAGCAGACCAGGATTATACCAGATGAGCCAGACTAAGGCGTAGAAGTGGCGTAACATGGCGAGGTGTGCGGAAGTTTGTTATTACTAACGGAACACACCCTATAAGTAACCTCTCTTTATGGGCCAAGGCGCGGAAAAGGGCATGAGCGACGAGAAACAAAAACCTCAGATACTGAGCACGGAACTGGTGGCGGAAAGCCGCTTATTCAAGGTCGAAGCGGTTCATCTGAAATTTAGTAATGGTGTCGAAAGAGTTTATGAAAGGATGCGCAGCAGTGGCCGGGGGGCGGTGATGCTGGTACCCATGCTCGATGACGATACCCTGTTGTTGATCCGGGAATACTCCGCGGGTACTCACAGCTATGAACTGGGTTTCCCCAAGGGACTGATCGACCCGGGTGAAACTGCACTGGAAGCGGGCAACCGTGAGTTGATGGAAGAAATCGGCTATGGGGCGCGCACCCTGCTGCCGATGAAACAGGTATCCCTGGCGCCCGGTTATTTCGGCAGCCGTATGGATATCTTGCTGGCCCGGGATCTGTACCCGGAGCAACGGGAGGGTGATGAGCCGGAGCCGCTGGAAGTGGTGCCCTGGCCCATCAGCCAGCTGGCACAACTGATGACGCTGCCGGAATTCAGCGAGGCCAGGAGTATTTGTGGTCTGTATCTGCTGCAAGACTGGCTCAGAAGAGAGGAAGCCTGATGGATCCTTATGCCTTACTGCCGGGTGTCAAGGTCGCCGCCCGGGAAGCAGGTCGTCTGATCCTGTCGCTGTATGACAGCGGCCAGTATCAGTCGGAACACAAGGATGATGACAGCCCGGTGACCAGTGCCGATCTGGCGGCCCACGACTACCTCGACAAGGCATTGCGGGGGCTGGCCGATATCCCGGTATTGTCCGAGGAAGGAGGCGATATTTCCCTGCAAGAACGGGAGAGCTGGCCCCGCTACTGGCTGGTGGATCCGCTCGACGGAACCCAGGAGTTTATTGCCGGCAGCGGTGACTTCACTACCATGATTGCCCTGGTGGATCAGGGGAAGCCGGTGCTGGGAGTGGTTTATGGGCCTGTGCATGACCTCATGTATTTTGCGGTGCGCGGCCATGGTGCCTTCAAGGAAGTCGCCGGCGAGACGTCGCAGATCCATGCCCGGCACCATGATACGGCGCCGCTGACCCGGTTGCGGGTGGCGATCAGCCGGCGCCAGGATGTGGAGTGGGTGAAGTCCCGACTACACACGGATCTGAAGTGTCAGCTGCTGCCCCTGGGTTCCAGCTCCCTGAAGTCCTGCCTGGTGGCGGAAGGGGGAGCGGACTGCTATATCCGTATCGGCCCCACCGGCGAATGGGATACCGGCGCGACCCAGTGCATAGTGGAAGAGGCGGGTGGACGGCTACTGGATTTAAGTCTGGAGCAGTTGAGTTATAACCGGCGCGAGAGCCTGACCAATCCCAATTTCATTACCCTGGGGGATGCACGGCTGCCCTGGCAGCAGATGCTGGTGCAGCCCGAGTAACATCCCGAAAGCACATCGCCGTCGCGGGCCCGCGACGGCGATGTGTCTTCTGCCAGAGAGGTGGTGTTCGACCTCAGTGGTTCTGCTTGGTCAACTTGTCCAGCAAGCCCATGGCAAATGCCGACAGCACAAAGGTCAGGTGAATCACCACATACCAGAGCAGCTTGCTGTCCGCGATATTCTGGGCGTTCATGAACACCTTCAGCAGGTGGATGGATGAAATGGCAACGATGGAGGCCGCAACCTTCATCTTCAGGGAGCCGGAGTCCATCTTGCCCAGCCAATTCAGCTTTTCCTGGCTTTCATCTATATCCAGCTGGGAGACGAAGTTCTCGTAACCCGAGATCATCACCATCACCAGCAAGCCCCCGACCAGTGCCATATCGATCAGTGAGAGTATCACCAGGATCAGGTCCGCCTCGGCGATGGCGAAGACGTGGGGTAGCAGATGAAAAATTTCTTGGAAGAACTTGATCGCCAATGCCAGTACCGCCAGCGACAACCCGAAATAAATGGGTGCCAGCAGCCAGCGGGAGGCATATAGGAGGTTTTCGACTATACGTTCCATGGTATTTGGAGGCCTTGTTTTTATTCTTCGTCGGCGGCGTAATCTTCTATCTCTATGCCCAGTTCGGTCATGATGGCCCTGGCCCGAGACGGGATCTGGTCGGGTGTATCTTTACGCAGATCTTCGTCTACCGGCAGGGGCTGGCCGGTATAGGCATGCAGGAAGGCCTCGCACAGCAATTCGCTGTTGGTGGCGTGGCGCAGGTTGTTGACCTGCCGGCGCGTGCGCTCGTCGGTAAGTATCTTCAACACCTTGAGCGGTATGGAGACGGTGATTTTTTTGACCTGCTCACTTTTCTTGCCATGCTCGGCGTAAGGGCTGATATATTCGCCGTTCCATTCAGTCTTCATTATCCACCTATTTACAGGTTAAAAATCCGGGCCAGATTGTAACCCTTACCTTTTATATTGGCAATCCAACGGCAAAGCCTTATGGACGTCTGGAAGCCTTGACGGCTTTTATTGGCTGGGGTAATGTGGCTCCCCTTGGAAAACTCTATATGCCCATACAGCTGCCAGCAGTGCAAAGGAGCGGATATGCCCGAATACCAGACCCAGACCCATGCCGTACGTACCGGTATCGACACAGACACCCAGCATGGCGCCGTGGTGCCTCCTGTGTATCTGACCAGCACCTATACCTTTGCCGATTTTAACCAGCCGCGCCAGTTCGACTATACCCGCTCCGGCAACCCTACCCGTCATATCCTGGCCGAGGCGCTGACCAAACTGGAGCAGGGCGCCGGCGCCGCCGTGACCTCCACCGGCATGGGGGCCATCAACCTCATTATCACCTCCCAGCTGCAGGCCGGTGATCTGCTGCTGGTGCCCCACGACTGCTACGGCGGCAGCCATCGGCTGTTCAATGCCCTGGCCAAAAAGGGTAATTTCCGGGTGGAATATGTGGATCAGACCGATGCCGAGGCACTGGCGACGGCCCTGGCCGGCAAGCCTAAACTGGTATGGCTGGAAACGCCCTCCAACCCGCTGTTGCGGGTGGTGGATATCGCCGCCATCTGCGCCGCCGCCAAGGCGACCGGGGCGCTGACCGTGGTCGACAATACTTTCCTGTCGCCGGCCCTGCAACAGCCTCTGACCCTGGGGGCCGATCTGGTGGTGCATTCCACCACCAAGTACATCAATGGTCATTCTGATGTGCTGGGGGGCGCCGTGGTCGCGGCCAGCGGTGAGCTGGCGGAAGAGCTGAACTGGTGGGCCAACTGCCTGGGGTTGACCGGCTCGCCTTTCGACAGCTATCTGACCCTGCGTGGCCTGCGCACCCTGGGTGTACGCATGCGTCAGCATTGTGAAAATGCCGAGGCGCTGGTGGCCTATCTGCAGACCCGGCCCGAAGTCAAAGCCATCTATCACCCGAGCCTGCCTGGCAACGCCGGACACGACATTGCCGCCAGGCAGCAGTCGGGCTTCGGCGCCATGCTCAGTTTCGAGCTGGATACAGACGAAACCGGCTTGAAAACCTTCCTGCAGCAGCTGCAGCTGTTTTCCCTGGCCGAATCCCTTGGTGGGGTGGAAAGCCTGATTGCCCATCCGGCGACCATGACTCATGCGGCCATGGACGAGGCGGCGCGTAATGCCGCCGGCATCAGCAACCAGCTGTTGCGGGTGTCGGTGGGCATCGAAGATGCCCGGGATCTGATCCATGACCTGGACAACGCATTCAAGGTATTGGCGGCATAATGAGCAGCTTTCAGCCAGATCCCGGCCTGCACCGTCGGCCGGTGCATAAATTCGGGGGCAGCAGCCTGGCCGACAGCGCCTGTTTTCACCGGGTGGCCGGCATCATCAGCCGACTGCAGCAACCCGATGCGCTGGTGGTGGTCTCGGCACCCGGCAAGACTACCAACCGTCTGATCGAGTTGCTGAATTTGTTTACCAGCGGCGACAGTGCCGCCCCCGAGGCGCTGTCCGGACTGCATGCCTTTCAGCTGGGACTGATAGAAAGCACCCTGGGTGATGCAGGTAGTGAGCTGGTGGCGGCGTTGAATGACGACATTCAGACCATCGCCAGCGTATTGGAACACCAGCGGCTGGACGAATATACCCGCAACCAGATCCAATCGTTCGGCGAGCTCTGGTCCTCCCGGCTGCTGGCGGCCCTGCTGGCGGGACAGGGCATGCCGGCAGCCAGCCTGGATGCCCGTCGCTTCCTGCAGGTGTCCGGTACCCCGGTGCAGGTAGACGAGGCCGTCTCCCGGCAACAGCTGGCAGAGATCCTGGCAGAGCACCCCGATTGCATCCTGGTGGTGACCGGCTTTATCGCCGCCGACGACAAGGGGCGCACCCGTCTGCTGGGGCGCAATGGCTCCGACTTCAGCGCAACTCTGCTGGCTGCCCTGGCCGACAGTAGCGAGAGTACCATCTGGAGCGATGTGCCCGGGGTGTTCAGTGCCGATCCCCGGCGGGTGAAGGACGCCAGCCTGTTGACCCGGCTGTCGCTGCCGGAGGCGGCCGAACTGGCCCGCCTGGGATCCTCTGTGCTACATAGCCGCACCCTGGGGCCGGTGGCGGCCAGCCGTCAGCAGCTGATGCTCAGGTGCAGTTATCATCCGGACGACGGCCATACCCGTATCCTGCGTCAGGCCGGTCGCGGCCAGGGCGCGCGTATCGTCACCTCGGTCGACGATACCGTGTTGCTGGAACTGACCATTCCCCGCAATTACCAGGCCACGGTCGAGGCCCTCGGCGAGTGGCTGGGCCGGCGTGAACTGGCCCCTCTGGCCAGCAAGCGCAGGCCGGACAGCAAGCTGTGGCAGCTGGCCTATACCCGTGAGCAGGCGGATCAGGTGTTTGAGCTGTTGCGGGATCATCAGCCGGCCGGTGGTTTTGAGGGCCTGCAGGCAAAAGACGGCTATTCCCTGTTGGCGCTGGTCGGCAAAGGCGTGACCGAACAGGCGGAGCAGTGCCTGCACTTTTATCATGCGTTAAACGAACAGCCGCTGGAGTTTATCCAGCCCGCCAGCAATGGCCTCAGCCTGGTGGCCGTGGTGCGCAAGATGGTACTGGATCCGTTGTTGATCCGCCTTCACCAGAGCCTGTTCAGCCGACCCAGGCGGGTGGGGCTGGTGTTGTTTGGCCGGGGTAATATCGGTCAGGCCTGGTTGCGGCTTTACCAGCAGCAGAAACAGCGGCTCGAACAGGAGCTGAATGTACTGGTCACCCTCTATGGGGTGTTCGATTCCCGTGGTGCCATGCTCGCCAGCCAGGGGCTGGAGCTGGAGCAGGTGCTGGACGATTTTCAGCCGAAGGGCGTGGCCTGGCCGGATTGGCTCGAAGCCTTGGAAGAGCATGGTTTTGACAGCCTGGTCGCCCTGGATCTGACCGCCTCCGACAGCCTGGTGCAGTATTATCCGGCCATGGTACAGCAGCATATCCACCTGATTGCCGCCAACAAGCTGGCGGGCGCGGCGGAGCAAGACAGCTACCTCAGGCTCAAGCAAACCCTCAACGAGCACAAGGTTCGCTTCTTAAGCAATGCCACCGTCGGCGCCGGCCTGCCGGTGCAGAGTAGCCTGCAGATGCTGCAGCAGTCGGGCGAACAGATCAGTGCCATCAGCGGTATCTTCTCCGGCACCCTGAGCTGGCTGTTTCAGCATTTCGACGGCAGCCGGCCCTTCTCCGAGCTGGTGCTGGAGGCCTGGGAACAGGGGCTGACCGAGCCGGATCCGCGCGAGGATCTCAATGGCCAGGATGTGAAGCGCAAGCTGGTGATTCTGGCTCGGGAAGCGGGTTTCGACCTGGATCCGGCCCAGGTTCGGCTGACCTCCCTTGTGCCTGATGTCTTGCTCGGGCTGGACAAGGACGGCTTTATCGAGCGGATGCAGGAGCTGGATCAGCCCCTGGCCGAGGCCCTGGCCCGGGCCCGGGAGCAGGGTGGCGTACTGCGCCATGTGGCGCGTTTTGCCGCGGACGGTGAGGCCAGCGTGGGCCTGACGGTGCTGCCGGCGGATCACGCCTTTGCCCACCTGCGCCCCGGTGACAACATCTTTGCCATCGAAACCCAGCACTATGCTGAAAACCCGCTGGTGATCCAGGGGCCGGGCGCCGGGCGGGAAGTCACCGCCGCCGCCGTGCAGGCCGACCTCTGGAGCCTGCTGGCCGGTCTGTAAACTCAGGACCGGCTCCCGCATCAGCAGAAGCCGGTCTCTGATGACATCGACCCCCTTACCAACTGCCTGTTAGTGGCACATGTCTTGTGTCACGGCTTTGCCATGTCAATTTTATTCGTGGGCTGCCCTTATGAGCGAGGATGGGGTACTGTAGCTACTCTTGTATTTGTTTTTTGAATGCAGCTGCATCTTTGGTGAAACTATATGTAGGTCGCCGGGCGTTGCGGCTTATGTCCCTATAACCTTTTGCAGGAAGCAGGCCCTATGCGATTTACCCTGAAACAGCTACGTTACTTTGTGGTCGCCGGAGAGCTCAGCAGCGTGACCCGGGCCGCCGAACAGCTGCACGTTTCCCAGCCGTCAATTTCCTCCGCCATCCTGCACCTCGAGGAGGTGACAGGCTTGCAGTTGTTTGTTCGCCATCATGCCCAGGGACTGTCACTCACCCCCTCGGGGCGGCAGTTTATCGTCAAGGCAAAGCAGTTGCTGGGGCAGGCGGACGGGCTTGCCCATTACGCCAATACCCTGGGCCAGGATGTGGCGGGCTCCCTGCGTATTGTCGGGTTTCCTACCTTTACGCCGATTCTGGTCCCCGGACTGATCCGGCGCTTTAATGACGCCTATCCGGCGGTCAATGTGCAGTGCGATGAAATGCATCAGAAAGATATCATCCAGGGACTGCAGGACGGCCGATACGAACTGGCATTGACCTATGACTTGCAGCTCCCCTCTTATATCGAGTTCGAGCCGCTAATGGAGTTTCCACCCTATGCGGTGATGGCACTGGATCATCCTCTGGCTGATCGGGATGAACTGTCGCTGGCGGAGTTGGCGGAATATCCCATGGTCCTGCTGGACTGGCCGATGAGCCGGGAATACTTCTATTCGCTGTTCCTGAGCCTGGATCTCGAACCCAACTTTGCCCACTACGCAAAGTCGATGGACATGGTGCGAGGCTTGGTGGCCAACGGCTTTGGCTACTCCCTATTCAATACCCCTCTGGCGAACAACCTGGCACTGGATGGTACCGCCTTTAAGCATGTGCCACTGAAGGAAAACCTCCGGCCCATGCGCATGGGCGTTGCCCGGCTTACCCAGTTCAGGGTGACCCCTGTGGTGGAGGCCTTTACCAAGCAGATGGCACTGCAGGCCAAGGAATTGGCTGGTTCCGTCTTTACCGATAGGCGCTTCTATCGGAGTCTGCAGTAGGCACCTTGCAATGGCATTGAATAGAAAAAGTTGATTCAAGCGAAATAATAATAATATTTTACATATACAGGTAGGCTTCTTAGGCTGGCACTTATGGGGAGGCTTGGACCCTGTCTCGCAGGGGCTCGGCCTTTGGTATAAAAGCAGCCGTTAAACCGGTCTCTTATTATCGAATATCAGGGAAAGGTGGAGTCAACGATGACAGTACAGGAAAGAACATACTGGCTGAATAAACTCGAGCAGATCGAGTTGAAGAGTCAGGCCTTTATTAACGGTGAGTTTGTCGCAGCAAGTGATCGGCAAACTTACGATATCGTCAACCCCGCCACCGGCGAGACACTGGCGGCCATTGCCGCCTGCAGTGCCGCCGATGTGGATGCCGCCGTACAGTCGGCCCGCCAGTCGTTTGAATCCGGCGTCTGGTCCGAAGCCGCGCCCCGCGAGCGCAAGGCGGTGATGAAAAAGCTGGCGCAGCTGATTATGGATAATGCCGAAGAGCTGGCCCTGCTGGAAACGCTGAACGTGGGCAAGCCTGTGCAGGATTCCCTGAACATCGATATTCCCGGTTCGGCGGGCTGTTTCGAATGGTATGCAGAGGCGGCCGACAAACTTTATGGCGAGGTGGCCCCCACCGACGGCAACAACCTGGCCACTATTACCCGGGAGCCGGTGGGGGTGGTCGCCGCCGTGGTGCCCTGGAACTTCCCGCTCGATATTGCCGCCTGGAAGCTGGGTCCGGCACTGATCAGCGGCAACTCGGTGATTCTCAAACCGGCCGAGCAGTCGCCGCTGACCGCCCTGCGTCTGGCCGAGCTGGCTAAAGAGGCTGGCCTGCCCGATGGCGTGCTCAACGTGGTGACCGGCCATGGTCATATAGTGGGCAAGGCGTTGGGTCTGCATCAGGACGTGGACTGCCTGGCCTTTACCGGCTCTACCCGAGTCGGCAAGCTGTTTATGGGCTATGCGGCCGAGTCCAATATGAAACAGGTATGGCCCGAGACCGGTGGCAAGAGCCCCAACCTGATCTTTGCCGATTGCGCCCTCGAGGATGCGGTCGATAATGCTATCAATGGGATCTTCTTCAACCAGGGTGAGGTCTGCTCGGCCAACTCCCGCATCCTGATCGATAACCGCATCAAGGCACAGTTTGTCGATAAGTTCCTGGCCAAGGCCAAGTCTCTGAAAGTCGGTGACCCGCTAGACCCGGATACCCGGGTAGGGGCGCTGATCGACGTCAATCATGCCGAGCGAGTGCGTGAATGCATTCGCAAGGCGCAGGCGGAAGGGGCCCGCTTGCTGGCCGGTGGCGAGGGCGAAGCCGGTTCGACCCGCATTGAGCCGACCGTGTTTGATTTGGTTACCCCGGACATGACCATAGCCCGGGAAGAGGTATTCGGTCCCGTGGTGGCATTGATCGGTTTCGATAGCGAAGAGGAAGCGGTGGCCATTGCCAACGACTCCATCTTCGGCCTGGCGGCCTCGCTATGGACCAATGACCTTAATCGGGCCCATCGGGTCTCCCGCAAGCTGAGGGCGGGCAGCGTATCGGTGAATACCATGGATGCTCTGGACTTCAGCACCCCCTTCGGCGGCTACAAGCAGTCCGGTTTCGGCCGCGACTTGTCGCTGCATGCCATCGACAAGTTTACCCAGCTGAAAACTACCTGGATAAAGCTGAAATAATCTGAAAAACGTTACTATCTTGCCATTACCGCCGCCGTCATGTCCGACGGCGGTTTTTTATGGGCGGCTGCTGGACGAAACTTTATAAAGGCCATGCCCAGATTTATACCTTGGGTGTCTTACCGTCGTCCCGCGAAGTGAGGGCGTGTTTGATATAGCTCCATTATTCAGTGCTGTGCAGTGGTGATTGGATACTTGCCTTCACAGGCATGATGAAGCAGGAACAACAGGGCTGACATGACCATCGGAGGGGGCCGGATCAGGGCTGCTGAGTCATGTGCTTCGGCGAGAGGGCTTCTCCACTGAGCCGACCATTGATGCCATGGATGATGCTATTGAGCTCCCAGGGAGGGAGTTTCGGTGAGTCGGCGTATGGAGGAGGGTTCCCTTTTTGCTTAACAAACCGGCATTACCCTTTAGGTGCTCCAGCATTGTGACCCTTTGAGGGGCTAACGCACCTAACCCCCCCGCTTTGCCGGGGGGGCATACTAGACTTTATTCGGCCTGTGGTACTACCGAGGTATGCAGGTCAGACTCGGATTTTTTGGTGGCATAGATGGCATAAAGGCCACAAACCAGGGTCAGGATGACGGCAATGGCAACGAAATAGCCCAGGGTGCCATAGCCACCCAGATCGAAGGCATAACCGGCCAATGCCGGGGCGACGGCGGTACCGGCCATGACGGCGGAGCCAGCGGCGGCAGCGATACGACCTTTTTTGTCTGCAATACTGGCCAGCCCCATCATGCAGCTGTAGGTAAAGAAGTGGGCCGTCGACCAGAGGATGACGATGGCAGTATAAACCGGATAGCTGTCGGTCTGGGTCACCAGATAGGTGATGACGCCGGTGCTTAGGACTCCCAGCACCAGCAGCATGCCACGGCCCAGATATTTACCGGCCAACAGCAGAATGACAGGACCGAGTAGGGAGGTGGCGCCGTGAATGCCGAACAAAAAGCCCAGGGAGTCCGGTGCCATGCCGATGCGGCTGGTACCGATGTGCTCGGCGAACACCCATACCATGGTGTCGCGCACAAAGTAGAAACAGACCATGGCGAGAATGGCCAGTGCCACCGGCTTGAGCAGTACAGAGCCTTGACTGGTGCCACTGTCTTCCTGCTGGCGGGCTGGCTCCGGGTGCTGGGGCAGCATCAAAATCAAGGGGAGCAACAGGGCATGCACTACCGCCAGTGCGCCCATGGCGCCCGCCAGTGACCAGTGACCTATGGCGGAGGGGACTACGTTGAGCAGCACCACCATCAGAATGGTGCCGAGCAGTACTATCTTGTTGGTGCTGGCATCCGGATCCTCGTGGCTGGCGACCACGGCATTCCCGCAGGACAGCGCCAGGCCGCAACCCAGGCCGGAAAGAATGAAGGCCGGAATGCTCTGACCATAGCTGCCGGCGAACATCACCCAGATGCAGCCGGCAATGGCAATCAGGGTACCCAGCATGGCCAGGGTTCGGCGGGGGGCTTTTGCTATCAGGGGGGCGATGGCCAGGGAAGACAGGCACATGGCGGTGATGTAATAGGTGATCAGACTGCCGGCCGTAGATTCGCCTATATTGAACTCACTCATGAGCGAGGTGAAAATAAACGGCAATATCAGCAGGGGGGCCAACCCGACACCATAAATAGCCGCGAACGGCGCCATTGTTTTTTTATCAAGGTATTTTCCCTTTATCATTTTCAACTTCTCCTTTGTTGCAAGATATCGGTATTTCAGGTTCGGCGTGTAAAGGCATGAACATGCCCGTTGGCCCATGTTTTTGCATGGCCAATATGTAGAAGTGTTTAATCCTGTGTCTTATCAGGCTGTCGTTATCATTAGCCAGTATTGGTCCCGGTTTGGCAAAAGGCCGGTGATATCAGCCTTTTGCTTCTTGTTACCTTAAATCGGCGGCAAACTGCTGCGCTTTGCTGATCACCTCTTCTTGGTGGGGCAATATCGCATTGGTGTAACCCAGGGTGCTGCCGAATACCTCGAAGGGGTTTTCGCTCAGAAACTCGGCGCCGCACAGGCCTTCTAGCACACCCAGCCCCATATAGGGGGTTGAGGCCAGGTCGTAACCGCCTTCCTGACTCAGCACCAGGCGGCCGTCGCACAGCCGGGTTGCGCATTCCGCCATGGCTGCGCTCATGTCTCTGAAACAGCTGGGGGTAACGGCCATTCGGCCGAGGGGATCGTAGCAGCCGGCATCCAGCCCGCAGGCGACGATGATGAAGTCAGGTTTAAAGGCTTCCAGTGCCGGCACAACCACCCGCTTGATCACGTCTCGGTAAACTGCATTGCCGGAGCCTGGAGGCAGGGGCACGTTCAGGTTGTAGCCCTCGCCCACGCCTTCCCCTCTGTAATCCAGGGTGCCGGTGTTTTCTTCCAGGAAGTAATAGTCCTGATGGATGGAAAGGGTGAGCACGCTCGGGTCTTGCCAGAATATCTGTTGGGCGCCGTTGCCGTGATGCACATCCCAGTCGACGATGGCTACCCGTTCAACACCGGAATAACTCTGGGCGTGCCGGGCTGCGATGGCGGCATTGTTAAGGATGCAGAAGCCGGCGCCTCTGTCGGTTTCAGCATGGTGGCCGGGCGGGCGCACCAAGGCGAAGGCGTTGTCGACCTGTCGGCTCATCACTTGCTCAACCGCAGCCATGACGCCGCCCGCCGAGAGCAGGGCAATATCGAAGCTGTTTGCGGCAAAGACAGCGCCGGGGCCGGCTTCGCCGGCTATTTTTCCGCTCTGGCGGGTCAGGCTTTCGAAATAGCTCGCCGAATGTATTCGCAGAATTTCTTCCGCTGTGGCCTTGCGTGGTGTGATGGGGGTGAGCCGTTCAAGCACTCCTTGAGCCGAAAGCAGATTGAAAAAGCGTTTCTTGATGTCCGGCCGATCCGGGTTGCCGCCTGGCTCTATGTAAAAAGGAGGAAATGCCTGATTGAGACTGTCGTACCAGAAGTACTTTTCGCTGGAAACCAGCCCGGTTTTTCTTAACATAATCCTGCTCCTTCAGGTTGAGGAAGGGATTTGATATCGGATCAAATCCCTTCCTGAATTTAGGCGTCAGTCGCTTCACATCTGCTTACAGGAAGCCTTCGGTTTTCAGATCCGTCATGGTGGCTTCAATGCTTTCCCGCAGGGTGGCGACCAGGAAGTCGATATGCTCCTTGGTAAGGGTAAGGGGCGGAGACAGCACGTTCATATGGGCCAGCGGGCGCACAATAAGGCCGCGGGCCTGGCAGTGCTTGGCGATGCGGTTGCCGACCTTGGCTTTGGGATCGATCAGTTCCTTGGTTTGTTTGTCGGCCACGTTTTCAATACACATCATGAACTTGCGGCCACGCACGTCGCCAACAATCGGCAGGTCGAGCAAGGTTTTCAGCTGGTTTTCAAAGTAGCCGCCCATATCACGCACATGATTACACAGGTTTTCGCGCTCCATGATTTCGATATTTTTCAGGCCGGCGGCACAGCTGACCGGGTGGCCGGAATAGGTGAATCCATGGGTAAAGATGGCGCCGTCGGCCTGGGGCTTGCTGATCACCTCGTAGATCTCGTCCGAGAGGATGGTAGCGCCCAGCGGCAGGTATCCGGAGGTCAGGCCCTTGGCGCAGGTGATGATGTCCGGCACTATTCCGAATTCGTCTTCGGAGGCGAACATGTGGCCGAGTCGTCCGAAGGCGGTAACCACCTCATCGGAAACATAGAGTACGCCGTATTTGCGGCATATTGCGTGGATTTTCTTGTGGTAGCCTTCCGGCTGTACGATGACGCCCCCGGCACCCATGATGGGCTCGGCGAAGAAGGCGGCAACATTGTCCGGCCCCAGCTCCAGAATCTTGTCTTCCAGCTCCTGTACCTTCTCGTCGCAGAAATCCTCGAGGCTTTGACCCTCGGGGCGGCGGTAGGGGTTGGGGCAGGAAATGTGGTGTACCAGCTGGTCGTCGATATCGAAACCGATATGATCGAACTTGACCCCAGTGATCGACATCGCCATATAGGTACTGCCGTGATAGCCATCGATACGGGAGATGATCTGCTTCTTGCTCTTCTTGCCCAGTTGGTTGAAGTAGAAGTGAATGATACGCACCGCGGTGTCGTTGGCGACGGAGCCTCCACAGCCGTAGAAGACGTGGTTCAGATTGCCGGGGGCCAGCTCGGCCAGTTTGGCGGCCAATTTGGCAGCCGGGACAGTGGTGTGATGACCAAAACAGGAGTAATAAGGGATCTGGCGCACCTGGTCGGCGATGGCCTGGGCCATTTCTTCTCGGGCATAACCGATATTCACGCACCAGAGACCGCCGATGCCATCCAGGTACTGGCGTCCCTCGCCATCGATGACATGCACATTATCGCTGTCCGCCAGTACCATGGAACCTGTTTCTTTAAAGGTAGAGAAGTCTGTCCAAGGATGAATATAATGATCCCTGTCCTGCTGCCATACTTCCTGCATATCTACGTTGTTCAATTTGGACATTTTCGACATCTCCTTTAATCATGCTGAATGTCTAATAAGTGGTTCTGTCAACACCGGGTGCGGCTATGTTTCAGCGCTAACGGGTTAAGTAACTATCTGGTGTTAACAAACCGCTAACCATGAGGTTATGGGTTATTTGGCCATTGTTAAAATATTATTTTTTCTCACATAGGATTAATAAATCCTATGTAGCGGTGGTGGCGAAGTTTGAGTCTGCAAAGTGGTTTCTTGCGGCTCTTATTCTTGTTTCCCCGTATGATAAGCAGCCCGTGGTAGGGGTGTCCCAACAGCTGAGCGGTGGCCTTGCCGTTGCCGAAACCCCTAGTTGCCTTGGAAGTAGTCGTTAAATATCAGTGCATTACATAGAAAGGTGGGCGGGTCTGAACGAAAAACGGCGGCAGATGCCGCCGTTTAAGTCGGTGGAAAGTTCTTAGTCGGCGTTAAGTACCTTTTCAATCGGTTCGGGTTCGAACAGCTTCTTCTTCATCACTACCTTGACCCAGAACACCCCGACAACGGAGACAAGCCCCAACACGATACCGGCGGCGCCGAAGATCTGGCCACTCAGCTCGGGAGCCGGTGACGCGTAGACGATGGCGTAGATCATGCCGGCGATGCCGATGATCTGTGGCAGCGGATAGAAGGGCGTCTTGTATGGGCGCTTGATATCCGGATAGCGCTTGCGCAGGGCGATCACATTGATGTGGGTAATGATATAGGCCAGCAGCCAGGCGATGGCGGCGGAGATCAGCAACAGGCCGATGGCATCGGGATCATCACCCATGAAGACCAGGGGCAGACCGGTGATCGCGGTGACAAAGAGCACCGCGACCCAAGGGGTTTTGGTGCCCGAGGTCAGCTTCTTGAACTGCGGGAAGGCCTGGCCGTTCTGGGCCATGCCGTACAGCATGCGGGGGATGGCGGCCAGCGAAGTGTTAACCGTGCTGCAGGTGGCGGTAATGGCGGCCACCGCGAGGAAGGTCAGCCCGACATCGCCGAATACGGCCTTGGCAAAGTCGTAATGGGGAAGAGCAGAGCCCGCCAGCTCATCCGCCGGAATATAGAAGAGGGCGCCGAGGCAGTAGATGGCAATGGTGGCAAAGATCACGGTTACACCTATGGTCATGGCGCGGGGGATATTACGTTCAGGGTTCTTGGACTCTTCCACCAGAGGGCAGACGAACTCAGCGCCCACATATCCCCATATGGCCAGCGCGACCAGGGTGATGACCTCGGCTCCCATCGGGTTCCAGCTACTGGTGAGATCAATGCCGGCCGGGTGCGGGTTGGCTACCCCGGTGATGGCGGAAAGGCCCAGCATCAGCAGTACTATCACCATCACCAGGGCCAGCACGGACTGGAGCTTGGCGAACATATCTATGCCCATAAGGTTAAGCACGGTGAAAATCGCCAACAGGCCAAAGCCAAGCGTCATCGGCGGAAACATCCCAGGATAGATTTTGTCGATGATCAGATCGACCAGCAACAGCTCCGCGGAGAGCGCAAACATGGCCACCACTATATAGCCGGAGAATACCGACAGAATCGCCGGGAAATGACCTATGGACACCTCGGTGTAGCTGCTCAAGCTGCCGGCGCGGGGGATCATCAGTGACAACTCGGAAAAAGAGGAAACATAGGTCAGTGCCAGTATATAGCCCAGGGTCAGGGGAATGATGAATCCCAGCCCGGCAATCCCGGCACCCTGCAGCATGATCACCATGACGCCCTGAGACACAACCAGGCCTATCGCCACCGCGAGTAGGGAGCCGAGCCCCAGCACCCGGCCGAAACCGGACTTTTTCTCGGTACGCGCCGCGCCGCTAGGCACCGCTGCCGAGTTGTAAGATACATTGTCAGACATATTCTATTCGCTCCTGAAGAGTTTATGTTGTGGCCTCAATGCATAGTCCATAGGGTACCCGCCGAGGCGGGTACTCTGCATTGAGGAAGGGTTAAAGCTGTTGTGAGCGGTTCCCCTCTCCTTTGTTACTGGCTCAGTTGATCAGTCAGCCGCGCCATAAACAGCTCGCACTGTTCGATCTGGCTGACATGAATAAATTCGTCCGGCTTATGGCCCTGATCCATGCTGCCGGGCCCGCAGACCACGGTGGGAATGCCCAGTTCGTTGCTGAACAGGCCGCCTTCGGTCCCGAAGCCGATACGACCGTCGCTGTCGGAGTCGACCAGACTGCGGACAAAATGGATCACTTCGGCGTCTTCGGCTGTGCTCAGGCCGGGATATTCGGTGGTGATATCGATGTCGATCTGGCAGTCGGAGTCAACGTGGCGCATCTCGGCGACCAGCTCATCGACATAGGCCTGGAAGTGGGTCAGTAGCTGGCGGGGATCCTCGGCGGCGACATTGCGAATTTCAAACAGGAAACTGCAATGGTTGGGTACGATATTGAGCGCGGTCCCGCCCTGCACTGTACCGGTATGTACCGTGCTGTAAGGAATTTCATAGCCCTGCTCGAATGGCCCTTCGTTTTTTTTCTGCAGGGCCAGCTGCTCCAACCAATGAATTAGGCGGGCGGCATAGTTAATGGCGTTGACCCCCAGGGGGGCCATGCCGGAGTGGCATTCCTTGCCCTTTACCGTTACCCGGGCGGCCAGCTTCCCCTTGTGGGCTGTTACCACCAGCATGTTGGTCGGTTCGCCGATAATACAGATGGCCGGTCTCACCGGGTGTCCCTGCAGGGTATCGATCAACCGGCGGACGCCGACACAGCCGATCTCTTCGTCGTAGGAAAAGGCCAGGTGTATGGGCGTATGCAGTTCCCGCAAGACCATGTCGGGCACGGCGGCCAAGACCACGGCAAGAAAGGCCTTCATATCACTGGTTCCCCGACCGTAATAGCGGCCCTCTGCTTCGGTCAGCCTGTAAGGCTCTCGGGTCCAGTTCTGGCCGGTGACCGGGACCGTATCCGTATGGCCGGACAGCATGACGCCGCCCTGGTCCTGGGGACCTATGGTGGCGTACAGGTTGGCCTTGTGCTGCTGTTCATCGAAGATCAGCTGGCTGTCTACCCCATGCTCCCTCAGGTGTTGCTGTACGTAGGCCATCAGCGCCAGGTTCGAATTGGCGCTGGTGGTATCAAAGCCGATCAGACGGCTCAGTATGTCGAGGGATAATGCCTTTGCCATGTGTTCTCCTGAATAGACTCAGCACTTGGGAAGGCTGTCGGTGGCTCCGTTCCCGGTATGGCCGCCCTGCTCCGAGCGCTGTTAAGCTTGGGTTTAGGGTATGTAAATAAATTGCATTCTTAAAATATCTTTAAACTTATAAAAAGATTCGAAAAATCTATGCTGACCTCCCGGAGGTATGTCAGCGCACCTGGCTACAATTGCATCTGATCAGGAAGCCCACCGTACGGAAGCTGAACAGGGAAAGGCGGTAGCCGAGCTTGTACGCCATCCGGCTGCGGTAACGGCGATCCTGGGTGATTGCAACGATAATGGTGTGCTGCACCTCCGCATTGGACAACACCCAGGAAAAGGTGCCGCCGATCAGGATGAACTCCACCGCCGTAGGTTAATCTCCATTGACGTCCATTTAGGGTGTGTTGGTGCCTTAACCCCCGTAGAGGGAGATTAAGGCTCCGTTCGGCAGCCTGCTTTCTTTGCTGGTTTTCTTTAGTGGTTAAAATGAGTGATCGCCGCAGGTTCGAGGCTTACTCGTCACCGGGAACACCGAAGGATTCCGCATTGGCGGGATCCTTGGCACGGGTGATGTAAGCCTGCATTTGCGGCTGATAGTTCTGCCAGACCATGCGTAGCTCGGTGAGCGGGGCTATATGCCAGTCCACCCGCAGGTCGACTACCGGCCAGTTGGGCTCGGCGCTCATCAGCAGACCGGCGGAATGTACCGCGCCCAGTTCGCCACCGGCGGCCAGGCCTGCCTCAAGGGCCTGCAGCAGCCGTTCAGCCAGGTGTCCCTGGCTGCCTTCAAAGGCGTTGATCATCGCCTGAGGCACGTCGGTATTTGCCAGCAGGTTGCCCATCGCCAGGCAGTTCCTGCCTTGGGCGGTGGCGTGGATTCCCAGTGCCTGGGCACCGCTGAAGGTGGCGGTTTCACCACGGGTGTTGAGCACGCCGAGCTGACGCCATTCGATGTCAGTGTCGGCCTGGGTCTGGGCCTTGAGGATCTCGGCCGGGGCCAGGCCTTCCTGCAGCAGATTAAGCGCCAGTGGTCCCAGCTCCGGATTGGTCACATTCTGAGTCAGAGACACCCCGACGCCGCTGCGTACAAAGGCACAACGGCTGGCAACTGCGATACTGGAAGAGGTAATGGCACAACCCACCATGCCGGTTTCAGGACAAATGCCCGCGACGGAAAAGGTCATAATTTGCTCCTCAGTTCTGCTCATCGGGGATGACGGCGATGACATCAATCTCCATCAACCACTCGGCCTGGGCCAGACCGGCGACCACCAGGCCGGTGGAGATTGGATAGACTCCCTTCATCCACTTGCCCACTTCACGATAAACCGGCTCGCGAAAACGGGGATCCGTGATATAGGTGGTGGTCTTGACGATATGGCTCATGTCGGAGCCGGCTTCTTCCAGCAACTGCTTGACGTTTATCATCGCCTGCTCGGCCTGGGCGCGAGGATCGCCCAGCCCGACCAGGTTGCCTTCGAAATCGGTACCGACCTGACCTCGAACGTAAACAGTGTTGCCGGCGCGAACCGCCTGGCAGAGATCGTTATCCAACGCCTGATTGGGATAGGTTTCTTTGGTATTGAACATGCGGATTCGAGTATGAGTTGGCATTAACGTGCTTCCATTGTGCTGACTGTTTGAACCTGTGAATAAGGCCAGATGCCATCTGGCCTGCCCTTAGCTATTACTTCAGGGTGGCTGTCTGGCGTGGTGCTGCATCACGATCGGCAACAGAAGTACGTTCGGATGCATCACGATAGTCAAGATATTTACGCTGCGTGGCGATATGGTCCGCAATATGCTTGGCATCGTGCCAGACGCCCCATATGAAGCTGGAGCCACGACGCGACTGCCAGGGCAGACCGAGGAAATAGACGCCAGGTTCGGCCGACACCCCGCGCTGATGCCGGGGCTTGCCGTTTGCGTCGAAGGCGTCGACCTTCAGCCAGCTGTAATCAAGTTTGAAGCCGGTTGCCCAGACGATCGAGGTCACGCCGGCATTCATCAGGTCGAGCTCGAGAACGGGATTGGTCACGCATTCAGGATCCGGCAGCATGTTGTGGGCGTCCGGCTCTTCCGGCAGGTCGAGGCCATTGCGGGCAATATAGTCGTCGGCCGCTTTCAGCAGCGATAGGTAGTTTTCGTCACCGCCCGCAAGGTTTTGTGCGAGATTCGACTCGAAGGTGACCAGGCCGTCATTGAACGCTTTCGTCAAGCCGACGAGTATCATCCCCTCATGGGCAAGGCGGCGGAAGTCAACCGTATGGCCGCCACGGGCGCCGCTGACGGCGATGGTGACGTGCTCTGTTCCCGGCGCCATCGCCTCGGCGTCCCATTCGCCGAGCACGCCCAGCCACCAGCAGAAGTCACGGTTGCGATAGGAGCGGGGAGGGCGATGGTGCGGGCCGACCGAGAGATAAACCTGCTTGCCGGCGCGCTGCAGTTCATCCGCTATCTGTACCCCTGACGAGCCGGCACCGACTACCAGTACGGCACCCTCGGGCAGTTGCCCGGGATTGCGATAGTCGGCAGAGTGGAGCTGCATGAGGTTGTCATCCTTGGGAGCGATCGGAGGTATGACGGGGTGCTGGAAAGGTCCGGTCGCGGCAACTACGCGCTTGGCCTCTATCGAGCCCTTTGAGGTTTCAATGGTGAAACCCGGACGGCCGACATTGCGTTCCACCTTCTTTACTTCCACCCCGGTGCGGATGGGGGCATCAAACTTCTTGGCATAAGCTTCGAAATAGTCCGCAACCTGCTCTTTCGCGGGAAAGGCGTCGGGGTCGATATTGTCGAACTCCAGGCCAGGGAAGCGATCATGCCAGGCCGGGCCATTGGCAACCAGCGAGTCCCATCGCTTGGTACGCCAGGCTTCGGCGATACGGTTGCGCTCCAGAACGAGGTGGGGCACTTCGAGCTTACTTAGGTGTTCGCTCATGGCCACGCCGGCCTGACCGGCGCCGATAACAAGCGTATCAATTTCTGTTTTTTCAACTGTCATGTCTGTGCCCTCCTGGATGGCGACTTGGTGCAGGTCGCTCATAACCTGCTTTATCTGTCTGAAGCCAGATTAGGGGGGAGTGATGCATTGGTAAAATATTATTAACCTTACAATTGAATATGAAAATCCAATACTGGCTTCAAAGTGGCGAGTTTCCGGCAGGTTCGGCATCATGACCAGGCGTGGTGCTTAGGGTGTGTTCCGATACTGCGCATAAATGACGCTGAGGCTGTGCTGCTTCGTGGCAAGACGCGCACCACGCAGTTTGGTGGGCCCAAATTAGTGGTAAGCAACGCCGCAATGGGGCGGCACAGCCTCAGCCCTTCGGGTCATGGCCCAACAGGGCCCGCTCTGCGTTAGCAGCCTTACCCATAGGCCCACTATGCGTTGCGCCTGCTGCCTTGATCGCGCTTTGTTGGGGCGGCGACGACACCATGAGCAGTAACGGAACACACCCTAGGGCGAGCGATGGGAAACCCCGGTAGCTGCAATGCTTTTTCGCTGGGGTATCCATTGATGGGAAGTCTGTGTTTCTTTTTACTCCGCCCTTGGCACGGAGGAGCTGCTTTATTGGCTCTTGGTCACTGTCTTGAATGGAGTGGTATTTGTATCGGTTATTTAGGGTGAATTGATAGGTACCGATTCCGGTTCCAGCCCTGGTTGTCATTGATCAAAGCTGCTTAGGTTCACCTTTTCACACCTTATTTTTATCATCACAATCAACAGTTTGTATTCGGCTCCTGCTAATAGTCGTACTTTTTTGAGACATTTATAACGATTTTGTTCACATAAGACTGTGAATGTTAATTTTTTAACATTATGTAAAAAATCATAAATATCAAATGCTTGCACTTTATTAGTGATTTATCGCTTTGTGACATTTCGTCCTAAACTGTGAATGACTGTGATCAATAATATCAAGGTCACAATATTTCACATTTCAGGAGTACGTCAGATGAGCACTATTTCCCGGGTAGGTGTAGTGGGGTTGGGCTCCATGGGCATGGGCACGGCCCAGTCATTGGTGCGGGCTGGTTTTGATACCTATGGTTTCGACCTGAATACCGAGGCCTGTGCTCGTCTGGCTGACGCCGGTGCCGTTGCGACGGGGCCTTCTGCCCTGCCTTATGCAGGCCAGCTGGATGCGCTGCTGTTGCTGGTGGTCAACGGCGCCCAGGTTGAGTCGGTGTTGTTCGGTGACAAGGATGTGGCAGCGGCCATGCGTCCCGGCAGCCTGGTGGTGGTGTGCAGCACCATGGCCGCAACCCAGACCAAAGTCATACATCAGCGCCTGACCGAGCTTGGCCTGGAGATGATCGATGCGCCCATCTCGGGCGGTGCCGCCAAGGCCGCCGAAGGCCGACTGTCGGTGATGGCCTCGGGCAAACCGGCGCTGTTCGAGCAGGCACAGCGGCTGTTTGATGCCATTTCCGAAAAGCTCTATGTGATCGGCCCCGATATCGGCCAGGGCAGCACTGTCAAGACCATCCACCAGCTGCTGGCCGGGGTGCATATCGCCGCCGCCGCCGAAGCCATGGCGATGGCCGCCAAGGCCGACATCCCCCTGGAGCTGATGTTCGATGTGGTTACCCACAGCGCCGGCAACTCCTGGATGTTCGAGAACCGGGTGCCCCATATCCTCGACGGCGACTATAGCCCCCGCTCCAGCGTGGATATCTTCGTCAAGGATCTGGGCATAGTGCTCGACAGCGCCCACCAGATGAAATTCCCGCTGCCGCTGGCCTCGGCCGCTCACCAGATGTTCCTGGCTGCCAGCAACGAAGGCTTCGGCCGGGAAGACGACGCCGCCGTGGTGAAGATATTCAAGGGCATCCAGCTGCCGGAGGAAAAATGATGGCTCATCGTTTGGGCGTGATCGCCGATGACTTTACCGGTGCCACCGATATCGCCGGTTTCATGGTGGAAAACGGCTGGCGGGTCACCCAGCTGATCGGTCACGGCCCCGCCGACGTGCCGGCGGAGGTGGACGCCGTGGTGATTTCCCTGAAAAGTCGCTCCTGCCCGGCAGAGCAGGCGGTTGCCGATTCCCTGGCGGCGCTGGCGCGGCTGCAGGACCTGGGTTGCGACCGTTTCTTCTTTAAATACTGCTCAACCTTCGACTCCACTGCCGAGGGCAACATAGGGCCGGTAACCGATGCCCTGCTGGCTGCCCTGGATCAGGAGTTTACCGTTATCTGCCCGGCTCTGCCGGTCAATGGCCGCACCGTGTGCCACGGCAACCTGTTCGTGAACGGCGTGCCGCTCAACGAGTCCGGTATGAAGGACCACCCCATCACCCCGATGAAAGACGCCAACCTGTTGCGACTGATGGCGGCTCAGGCGAAGGGGCTGCCGGGTCTGGTGGACTATCAGGTGGTGCTTGCCGGTGCCGACGCGGTGAAGGCGAAGCTGACCGCGCTGACCGCCGACGGCGTGAATTATGCGGTACTGGACACCCTGACCATGTCTGACCTGACGGTACTTGGCGAGGCGGTCAGCGACCTGCCGCTGGTCACCGGCGGTTCGGGACTGGGCGCCGGGCTCGCCTGTTACACCACCGCCGGTCAAGGGGCGAAGCATGCCCGTGCCCTGGGGGCGCCGGCGGCAGCCGGTCGGGCCCTGGTGCTGTCCGGCTCCTGCTCGCTGATGACCAATGCCCAGGTGGCGGCCTACCAGCAACAGGCACCGCACCGCCAGGTTGAGGTGGCGTCCTGTCTCGAGGATCCCCAGGCCTATGCGATTGAGCTGGCCGATTGGGTCCTCGACCAGCCCGCCAGCCCCGCACCCATGCTCTATGCCACTCAAGCACCGGAGCAGCTGGCTCAAATCCAGGCACGGTACGGCGTCGCCCGGGCCAGCGAGGCGGTGGAGGGGGTATTTGCCCGGGTCGCCGCCCGCCTGGCCGAACAGGGATTTACCAAGTTTATCGTGGCAGGCGGCGAGACCTCGGGCATCGTCACCCAGGCGCTGGGCGTGTCCGGTTTCAATATAGGGCCGCAAATCGCCCCCGGGGTACCCTGGGTGCGGGCACTGGACAAGCCGCTGTCCCTGGCGCTCAAGTCCGGCAATTTCGGCGACGAGCAGTTCTTTGCCAAAGCCCAGGAGTTTTATCATGACTGAATTTTCCCTGCGCCTGGACATGGTGACGGTCGCCCAATCCATGTTTGAGCGCGGCTACAGCAGTGGCGGGGCCGGCAACCTGAGCCTGAAACTGCCCGATGGCAACCTGCTGGCGACCCCCACCAACAGCAGTTTCGGCTCCCTGGACCCGGACCGGCTGAGCAAGGTGGACATGGACGGCAAGCACCTGGACGGCGACAAGCCGTCCAAGGAAGTGCTGATGCATATCGCCATGTACCGGGAGCGCCCCGAGGCCGGTGGCATAGTGCATCTGCACTCGCCCTACCTGACCGCGTTGTCGTGCGTGGCGGATCTGGATCCGGAAAACTGCCTCCCGCCGATTACTCCCTACTATGTGATGCGGGTCGGCAAGCTGCCGCTGATCCCCTACCTGCGTCCGGGGGATCCGCGTATCGCCGACGAGGTGGGCAAGCTGTCCAAGGCGCACAGTGCCGTGTTGCTGGCCAACCACGGTCCGGTGATCAGCGGTAAGGATCTACGGGCCGCCATGTTCAATGCCGAAGAGCTGGAAGAGACGGCCCGGCTGTATTTTATCCTGCAGAACAGCAAGATGCGTACCCTGACTCCGGAGCAGGTAGATGAGCTGGAGCAGGTCTTCAAAGGCAAGGTGTAAGGAGTACGAAATGCCCAAGTTTGCTGCCAACCTGTCGATGATGTTTACCGAAGTGCCCTTCATGGAGCGCTTCCGCGCGGCCCGTAGTGCGGGCTTCGAGGTGGTGGAATACCTGTTCCCTTACGCCGAGGACAAGCACGCCATCGCCGCCGAACTGAAGGCCCAGGGGCTGACCCAGGCGCTGTTCAACATGCCGCCGGGCGACTGGGATGCGGGCGAGCGCGGCCTGGCCTCGTTGCCCGGCCGGGAGGCCGAGTTCCGTGCCGGTGTCGCCATCGCCCTGGATTACGCCAGGGAGCTGGGCTGTCGCCAGTTGCATGCCATGGCCGGTTTGCGCCAGGCTGGCGTGTCAGCCGAGCAACAGCAGGCTACCTATGTCGACAATATCCGCTACGCCGCCGATCAGGCGGCAGAACAGGGTGTACTGGTGCTGCTGGAGCCGATCAACAGCCGCGATATGCCGGGCTATTTCCTGTCCACCCAGGTTCAGGCCGAGGCCCTGCTCGAGCAGATCGACCGGCCCAATGTCAGGATTCAGCTCGATTTTTATCACTGCCAGATCATGGAAGGGGATCTGACCCGCACCATAGACCGGCTGTGGGGTAAGTTCAGCCATATCCAGATAGCCTCTGTGCCGGACCGTCATGAGCCGAGTGAAGGGGAGATCAATTATCCCTGGCTGTTTGACTACCTGGATGCCAAGGGTTACCAGGGCTGGCTGGGTTGTGAATACCGCCCGCGCGGCAATACCGAAGCCGGCCTCGGCTGGTTCGCGCCTTGGGCCGCCAAGGAGTAAGCCATGATCCCTGCCGAACGCCGTGACTACATCTACCGCTATGTGCATGAGCGCAACATAGTGCCCATCAACGAGCTGGCCCAGGAGTTGGGCGTATCCCATATGACGGTACGCCGGGATATCCAGTGGCTGGAAACCGAAGGCAAGGTGGTGTCGGTGAGCGGCGGGGTCAAACTCAATGATGCGGTCAAGCAGGAACTGGCCTACAGCGAGAAGGCGGGCATCCGCCATGACAACAAGGTAGCCATCGGCCAGGCGGCGGCGGCCATGGTGGAAGACGGCCAGGTGATCTACCTGGACGCGGGGACCACCACTTTTGAGGTGGCCAAGGGCATTGCCCGCAAGGCAAACCTGACGGTGGTTACCAACGACTTCACCATTGTCAATTACCTGATGCAGTACCCCCAGCTCACCCTGTTTCATACCGGTGGTCTGGTGGATGTACGCAACCGATCCTGCGTGGGCCAGGCGGCAGCCGGGCTGCTGCAGAGCCTGAACCTGGATCTGGCCTTTATCAGCTCCAGCTCCTGGGAGCTGGAACGGGGCATGTCGACCCCCACCGAAGACAAGGTGATGGTCAAGCAGGCCCTATTGCAGGTGGCTCGCCGGCGCATCCTGGTGAGTGACAGCAGCAAATACGGCAAGTACGGCATGTTCCGTATCTGTCCGTTGCAGGCCCTGACCGACATCATCAGCGATGCCGGTCTGGCCGACGAGACGGCGGAGCAACTCCGCAGCCTCGGCCTGCAACTGACCCTGGCGAAGCCGCCAGACACATAATAACGAAAAACACGACCAACCTCTGTAGCTTATCTGGCGTCTGAGGGCGCCTGGGAGAACCACATGAATATCATTATTACCGGTGGTGCGGGCTTTCTTGGCCAGCGCCTGGCCAGGTCATTGCTTGCGCAGGAGCAGATTAAGTTCAGCTCCCTGACCCTGGCCGATGTCATCCTGCCCACGGCGCCGCTGGCGGACCCAAGGGTGCGTTGCGTGCAGGCGGATCTGGGCAATCAGGCCGAGGTGCAGGCACTGGTCAGTGCCGAGACCGGCCTTATCTACCATCTGGCAGCCATTGTCAGCAGCCATGCGGAAGCCGACTTCGATCTGGGCATCAAGGTCAATATCGATGCTACCCGCTATCTGCTGGAAGCGGCCCGTCATCAGGTCCCCGGTTGCCGTTTCGTATTTTCCAGCTCGCTGGCTGTGTTCGGTGGCGAGTTGCCGGAGCTGATCCAGGACAATACCGCGGTTTGTCCTCAGTCCTCCTACGGTATGGAGAAAGCCGTGTGCGAACTGATGGTCAACGACTATGCCCGCAAGGGGTTTATCGACGGCCGGGTACTGCGCCTGCCGACCATCAGCGTGCGTCCGGGCAAGCCCAACAAGGCGGCGTCTTCGTTTGCCAGCGGCATTATCCGCGAGCCGCTGCAGGGTGAAGAGACCGTCTGCCCGGTGGCCCTGAGCCTGCCCATGTGGCTGTCTTCTCCGGCCACCGTGATCGAAAACTTCGTACGGGCTGCTTTGGTGCCGGCCGAGGCCTTTGGTGACAGCCGTACCGTCAACCTGCCGGGCATAACCGTGACTGTGGAGCAGATGATCGCGTCCCTGGCCCGGGTGGCCGGTGATGAGGCCACCCGGCACATCCGTTATCAGGAAGACGAGGCGATTTCTCGCATCGTCGCCAGCTGGCCCGGCCGTTTCGATATTTCCCGAGCACAGGGAATGGGCTTTATCCAGGACGCCGACTTTGACGCGGTGATCCGCAGCTTTATTCAAAATGATATGCAAGGAGCGCAAGCATGACAGAAGCAAGTTCAATGGCCCCGGTGATCGGTCTGGCGGTCGCCGTCTTTGTACTGATTTTCCTGGTGGTCAAGACCCGGGTTCACGCCCTGATCGCCATGCTGGCCGCGGCCAGCATCGCCGGTGCCCTGGGTGGCATGCAGGCAGCGGATATCGTCAATGTGATCACCAAGGGCTTCGGTGGCACCCTCGGCAGCATAGGTATCGTCATCGGCCTGGGGGTCATGATGGGCCGTATCCTAGAGGTCTCCGGCGCGGCCGAGCAGATTGCCTACAGCGCCATCAAGGCCCTGGGCAAGAAGAAAGAAGAGTGGGCCATGGCCATCACCGGCTACATCGTATCGGTGCCCATTTTCGTGGATTCCGCCTTCGTGATCCTCTACCCCATTGCCAAGGCGCTGGCCGAGAAGGGCAAGCGTAACCTGCTGACCGTGGGGGTGGCCCTGGCGGGCGGCCTGGTGGTCACCCACCATACGGTGCCGCCGACCCCGGGCCCGTTGGGCGTGGCTGGCCTGTTCGGTGTCGACGTGGGCGCCATGATGCTGGCGGGTTTGTCCCTGGCGCTACCCTGTGTGGCGGTGATCGTGCTGTACGCCAAGTGGCTGGGCAAGAAGTATCCCCATTTCCATGCCCCCGCGGTTCTGGAAAGCCAGGAGCTGGAAGAGACCTATAACGAGTACATGGCCGCCAAGGCCGGCAAGGCGTTGCCCAGCCTGTTCCTGTCGCTGCTGCCGATCCTGGCGCCGATCCTGTTGATCTTCATCAACACCCTGTTCGCGACCCTGGCCAAAGTGGACGGCTGGAGCGGCCTGAGCGAGAACCCGGTAGTGCAGCTGTTCAGCTACCTGGGCCACCCGGTGATCGCCCTTTCCATTTCTGTGCTGCTGGCGGTGTACACCCTGGTGCCCAAGATGAACAAGCACGACACCATGGAACATCTGGAGGAAGGCCTGCAGAGCGCCGGTATCATCCTGCTGGTGACCGGTGCCGGGGGCGCCCTGGGGGCCGTGCTGCGTGAGTCCGGTGCCGGTGCCATGCTCGGCGAGCAGATCGCCAGCCTGCCGATGCCGCCGGTACTGATCCCTTTTATTGTGTCGACGCTGGTGCGACTGATCCAGGGCTCGGGCACGGTGGCTATGGTGACGGCGGCGTCCATCTCGGCGCCTATCCTGAGCAACATTCCCGGGGTCAACATGCTGGTAGCAGCCCAGGCGGCGACCATGGGCTCGCTGTTCTTCGGTTACTTCAACGATAGCCTGTTCTGGGTGGTCAACCGCATGATGGGTATCAAGGATGTGAAGCAGCAGATCATCGTCTGGTCCATCCCCACTACCCTGGCCTGGGCTACCGGCCTGATTGGGGTATTGGTGTTGAACGCCGTGCTGTAAGCCTGGCTTGCATTCAATAAAAAAGGCCGATGGCAACTGCCATCGGCCTTTTTCATATCCGTCTTGTGTTACTTGGCGGCCTCCATGGCGGCCTGGACCCAGGCGTCGAATCTGGCCTGATTGGCCTGAATCCAGCCGTTGGTATGACGCTCGATATCGGCTTGTGAATCTTCGCCGTTCTTCATCCGCAGGTTCTGGGCGCTGATGTCGTTGGAGGATATCTGCATCACTTCGAACAGCTTGGCGGCGGCCGGGTTGGCATCGGTAAAGGCCTTGTTGGCGACAATGCGCTGGGTGTTGGCCTGGAAACCATAGTCCTTGCCGTTGGGCAGGGCGGTGTTTACATCCTTGCGGGCGCCGGGCAGGGCCGAGAAGGGGACTTCCAGCCAGACCACGTCCTTGCCGGGGACCAGTTCGCCGCTGACCCAGTATGGGGTCCAGGTGTAGTAAAAGATGGACTCGCCGGCCCGGTAGCGGGCTATGGTGTCGGCAATGATCGCCGAATAGGCACCCTGATTATGGGTCACCGTATCGCGCAGGCCATAGGCATCCAGATGATGCTCGATGACTTTTTCACATCCCCAGCCCGGGGTACAGCCGGTCAGATCCGCCTTGCCGTCATCGTTGACGTCGAACAGGCTGGCGATCTCGGGATCCTTGAGTTGGCCGACATTGGTGATGCCATGGGCATCGGCAGTACGCTTGTCGATCAGGTAGCCCTGCAGGGCGCCGGTGGAGTAGACCCCCTGACGGTACAGCTTGGCATCGCCGCCGGCAGCTTCATAGAAGTCCACATGCAGCGGGTCCCAGTGATCCGCCATAAAGGTGGCGTCGCCGTTGGCCAGGGCGATGTGACCGGCGGCATATTCTATCTCCTGGATATCCTTGACCTGATAGCCCAGCTTTTCCAGGCCCTTCATGACCAGCAGGGTCTGGAAGGTTTCTTCGGCGATGGAGCTTTTCAGCGGTTGTACCTCAATGCCTTCCCCCGGGAGGGCGGCGAGGGCTGTGAGGCTGAAGCCGGCGGCCAGCAGTCCGGTGGATAGCGCAGTCGTAAAGTTCATACTTGTACTCCTTGTCGGTTATTCCCTGTGGCCCAGCAGGCGATAAATCACGCCGGCGGGACCGGTTTCGTACCAGTGGCGGATGCCCCGGCTGCGATTGTCCTGGCCCATGGATTGAGTCAGCCGATCGAGGATGATGGCCATCAGCACTATGCCCAGACCACCGACTGTGGCCAGGCCCATATCGAGCCGGCCTATGCCGCGCAGTACCATCTGGCCCAGGCCGCCGACCGCGATCATGGAGGCGATTACCACCATCGACAGGGCCAGCATCAGCGTCTGGTTGATGCCGGCCATGATGGTCGGCATGGCCAGCGGCAGCTGTACCTTGAACAGTAACTGGGCCGGGCTGGCGCCGAATGAGCGGGTCGCTTCCACCAGGTCCTCCGGGACCTGGCGGATGCCTAGGCTGGTCAGCCGGATCAGCGGCGGCAGGGCGAAGATGATGGTTACCACCACCCCGGGCACGTTGCCGATACCGAACAACATGACAATGGGCACCAGGTAGACGAAGGCGGGGGTGGTCTGCATGGCGTCCAGCACAGGGCGCAGGGCGGTCTGGGCCCGGTTGCTGTAGCCCAGCCAAATACCGAGCGGTAGCCCGATAAGTACACAGAACACCACCGAGGTCAGCACCAGCGACAGGGTGATCATAGCCTCGTTCCAGGCGCCGATGGCGCCTATGCTGATCAGAGACAGCAGGGTGCCCAGGCCCAGACGCCAGCTGGAGGCCTGCCAGGCCAGCAAGGCCACCAGCAGGATCAGCAGGGGAGCGGGCATGGACAGCAGGCTCTGTTCGACGCCGGTGAGAATGGTATCAACCGGAGCTCTTACCGCCTGGAAGGCGCCCCGGAAGTTATCGACGACCCAGTCCAGGCCCTGCTCTACCCAGGTGTCCAGCGGGACCCAGGCGTCCTGAAAGGGGTGCAGCCAGTCAAAACCGGCCTGTTCCTCGGGCTCGGCGGGAGCGGCGTCCAGCCAGCTGGTGCCGCTGTCATCGGCAGGCGAGCCTGACTCCCAGGGGTTGTCGTCCGCCGGCTCGGTGGCCGTGGCGCTTTCCCAGGGGTTATCCGTGGCGGGTGTGTCCTGGCTTCCGGTTTCTGCCGAAGCCCAGGGATCTGCGTTCTGTTCCTTGCTCATATGGATGTTTCTCCTTCCCGATCCAGGGTTTCCAGCAGCGCGGCCTTGGTGATCACGCCCAGGTAGATGCCCTGCTCAGTGACCACGGGTACGCCGCAGGGGGCCTGGGCGACCGTACCCAGCAGCTCGCCGAGCGGGGTCTTGGCAGCGATCGGCTGGATTTGCCGGAGCATGGCCGAACTCATGGAGGCGCCGTCTTTTTCTGCTCGAATAAGGGAGTCGATAGAGACGGTCCCCAGATAGCGGCGTTCCCGGTCGAGCACATAGGCATGGTCCCTGTCCTGGTCACGCAGGCGCTGCAGGGCGATGCGGATACCGTCGTCTCCTTTCTGTATCAGGGTGATCTGCCGGCGGCTGGCCACGTCCTTGGCGGTAAAGACCCGGCTGACATCGACACCACGGAAGAAGCTGCGTACGTAATCGTTGGCAGGGTTGTGGAGGATCTCGTCCGGGGTGCCTATCTGGACCACGGCTCCATCCTGCATGATGGCGATGCGATCGCCGATGCGCATGGCTTCGTCCAGATCATGAGAAATAAAGACGATGGTGCGTTTGTCACGGGCCTGCAGTTGAATCAGCTCATCCTGCATTTCGGTGCGGATCAGTGGATCCAGGGCCGAAAAGGCCTCGTCCATCAGCAGCACATCCGGATCCACCGCCAGCGCCCGGGCGAGGCCCACCCGTTGCTGCATGCCGCCGGACAGCTGATCCGGGTAGGAATGCAGGTGGGCGGCCAGTCCGACCCGCTCCAGAGCCTGGCGGGCCCGTTGATGGCGTTCTGCCCGGCCGATGCCGTCCAGTTCCAGCCCGAAGGCCACATTATCCTGGATGTTGAGGTGAGGCATCAGTGCGAATGACTGGAACACCATGCTGATCTTCTTGCGCCTGGCCTGGCGCAATGTCTTGTCATCCATGGTGGCGATGTCTTCGCCGTCCAGGTAGACATGGCCTCGGGTCGGTTCGATCAGGCGGTTGAGCAGACGGACCAGGGTAGACTTGCCCGAGCCGGACAGGCCCATGATCACGAAAATTTCACCGGCATGGATGTCGAAGCTGGTGTCCTTAACCGCTATGGTCAAGCCTGTCCGGCGGAACACTTCGTCCTTGTCGACTCCCTGTTCCAGCAGCGGGAAGGCCTGTTCAGGCTGGTCGCCGAATACCTTGTAGAGGTTGGCGACGGAGAGTTTGGCTTGCATATCCTTGAGCCACCTTATTTCCTTATAGGAAAACTACTTTGTTATCTAAGTAATTGATAACACTATGCACTAGTTTGCGGGCTCAGCACAAGTCGAAGCATGAGGGAGAAAACTTACAGTCCCCTGGGTTGGCTGTTGTCCTGAATCTGTGGCCGAGTCAGGACAGCGCCCGGGGCAGGCCTGCCGCTATTTTCTCAGCAGGCGGAACAGGAACAGCAACGCCAGGGCGCCGACCACGGCGGTAAACAGGCTACCCAGATTAACGCCGGTGACCGAGCCAAAACCGAGCCGGGTACCGATCCAGCCGCCGACAAAGGCGCCGGCGATGCCCAGCAGTATGGTCATGATCAGGCCGCCGCCGTCCCGTCCCGGCATCAGCCATTTGGCCAGTATGCCGGCCAGCAACCCAAGGATAATCCAGCTTAAGATCCCCATGCATACACCCCGCATTGTGGTTGGTTTCTCAAAGCATAGCGTAGCGGCCGTAGAAGAAGGCGTATGGGTCGTTGTCTGCTCAGGGCCGGTCAGTTGGTGTCGATCAGCGCCCAATGGTTATCCCACTGATTGGCTGAGCAGCTCGCCGTTGTCCCGTCGCCACAGGCCATAGCCGTTGCCAATCGGCGAGGTGGCGGCTGTAAAAGGTGACCGCAGCAAGCTCATCCGTGGTGACATCCTGCTCCCCAACTGCGGGATACTGCTCACAACCCTGGGCAGCGGTGCAGTCATCGTTGTCGAACCGGAGCGAGGTCAGCACCATGCCACCGGCGAAGGCGTCGACATTCTGCTGACGCAGGCCGGGCCGGCCGGCCTTCCCGCCGAACTAACGGCTGGCCTCCCTGTGCTTCATACCCAGCCGGAGAGGCTTGCCTCAATCCTGTTCAGCGATATCCGCTTCTCTGGCATCGAGCAGCGTCAGCAGCTCCCCTGGGGCCAGCCCGACAGACAGGCCCCGTTTGCCTCCGGATACCAATACAAAGGGATAATCCCTTGCCGAGGCATCCAGTACCGTGATCAAACGTTTTTTCTGGGCGAAAGGGCTGATGCCACCAACCTTGTAGCCGGTCAGGCGCTCGGCCTTGGCGGGGGGCATCATCTCCAGTCTCTTGACGCCGGCTGCCTTGGCCAGTCGCTTCAGGTTGACCTTGCCGGAGGAAGGGACCAGCGCCACCACCGCCCCCTGCTCACCTTCGGTCAGTAGGGTCTTGAACACCTGACCCAGGGGGACTCGCAGTTGTTGGGCTGCATGGGCACCGAAGTCGTCCTGGGTGGTGCAGTCGTACTGGTGCTGGATAAAACTGGCATTGTTTTTTTCCAGGAACAGGATGGCGGGAGTCATAACGCATTCCGAAATGGTAAGGGGATAGCATGGCTCGATTATGCAATTTTTTGCTGATTAATCAAATGGCTGGCGTCTTGCAGGCTTGTTACGGACCGCTGCTTTGTGTTAACAAGGCCCCTCCCATGATCTGAACGTCGGATCATTCATCTTTACTATCAGAGAGAAATGCCATGCTGGCCCTGGTTACTCAGTTATTTCCGTTATGGGCATTGTTGTTGTCTGTGCTCGCGTTTATACAGCCCGAATTGTTTGTTGGTATCAAGGGGCAGATAGTACCGCTGCTGACCCTGATCATGTTGTGCATGGGGCTGACTCTCAGCCTGAGTGATTTTCGCAAGGTACTGACCAATAAAAAGGCCCTGATGGTTGGTGTCTTGCTGCAGTTTACTGTCATGCCACTGGTGGCCCTGCTGGTAGCCTGGATGTTCGGCTTCGATGCCGAACTGACGGTTGGCATGCTGCTGGTGGGCAGTGTAGCCGGCGGGACCTCCTCGAATGTGATGTGTTACCTGGCCAGGGGAGATACCGCCCTGTCTATTTCCATGACCGCCATATCCACCCTGTTGGGCGTGTTGCTCACCCCGGTGCTGGTGGCCCTGCTGGTGGGACAGAGCGTGGATGTGCCGGTGCAATCCATGCTGATTAGCCTGTTGCAGGTGGTGGTCGCGCCCGTCTTGCTGGGAGTGGGAATCAATTATTTTGCCGCTGGCCTGGTGCGGCGGCTAGAGCCCCTGCTGCCGCTGTTGTCCATGCTGGCCATTGTTCTGATCATCGCCATCGTGGTGGCACTGAATGCGGAAAAAATGGCGCAAATTGGCGGCATAGTGGCGTTGGCGGTGGTGTTGCATAACAGCTGCGGCCTGGTACTGGGGTATGGTGTTACTGCCCTGCTGGGCTTCGACAAGAAGGTCTGTCGTACCATCGCGTTTGAAGTGGGACTGCAGAATTCGGGGTTGGCGACGGCTCTGGCCATGAAGTTCTTTACCCCAACGGCAGCCTTGCCTGGCACCCTGTTCAGCGTGTGGCACAATATTTCCGGTTCGTTGCTGGCGGGTTACTGGGCAAAGAAACCACTCGCCGAAACGGTCTCCTCGTCAGAAGCAGCCAGCAAAACAGCACGCCAAAGCTGAGCTGGCTCGCTAGCCTGATAAAGAAGTGAAAAAGCCCCGGAGCCGACAGGCACTGGGGCTTTTTATCATTTGCACCAGATGGCTCAGAGGTTAAAGAGAGGTGACTGGGATAACCTCAGCCGACCATCACATGACAGGACGTCATGTGCTGAGCGTCGCATGGATGCGGCTTAGCGTGTCGGAGGAGGTTACCCAGTTGCCTCAGAGTATACCCCAGCCATCAACCCGTATTGCGCATGCCGGCGGCGATGCCGGCGATGGTCACCATCAGCGCCTGATCCAGGCTCGGGTGGATATTTCCCTGCTGGCGGGAGCGCTTGAGCAGCTCGGCCTGCAGCACATTGAGCGGATCCGTGTAGGGATTGCGCAGCTTGATGGATTCCTTGCTCCAGGGCTGATCCGACAACAGCTCGGCTTCCTGCTTGAGACGCAGGATCAGCTCGACACTGGCCTGCAGCTCGTCACGCAGCCGGGTTCCCAGCGGCTTGAGCGGCTCGGGGACCAGCACACTGTCGTAGTAGGCCGCCAGCCCCGCATCGGCCTTGAGGAACACCATTTCCAGCATATCCAGGCGGGCGCGGAAGAAG
This sequence comes from Zobellella maritima, assembly GCF_003075035.1. Taxonomy (GTDB): domain Bacteria; phylum Pseudomonadota; class Gammaproteobacteria; order Enterobacterales; family Aeromonadaceae; genus Oceanimonas; species Oceanimonas maritima. The sequence continues at coordinate 414,461 of NZ_QCZE01000002.1, forward strand.
GGCCAGTTGCTGTTCATGGTTATCAGTATGTCCTCCTGGCCTTCGTCTATTGCTTGCTGCAGACCCTTGTGAGCACCCAGCCAGGCGGGCAGCATCAGCCGGTTCTGGGTCCAGGCAAAGATCCAGGGAATGGCGCGCAGGCTTTCCACCCCGCCATTGGGCTTGCGCTTGGCCGGCCGGGAGCCGAGTGGCAGCTTGCCCAGCTCGAGCTCGGGGGTGGCGGCCCGGAAATAGGGCACGAAGTCGGGTTCGCCACGAATGAGTGAACGATAATGGTCGCAGGAAACCCGAGACATGTTTTCCATTAGTTCCCGCCACTCGGGTTTCGGCTCGGGCGGTGGCAGCAGGTTGGCTTCGAGCACGGCGCTGGCGTAGAGCATCAGGCTGTGCATGGCGACCTTGGGCAGACCGAACTTGAAGCGGATCATCTCGCCTTGTTCGGTGACCCGCAGTCCGCCCAGGGTGGAGCCGGGAGGCTGGGCCAGTATCGCCTGACGAGCGGGGCCGCCGCCCCGGCCCAGGCTGCCGCCGCGGCCGTGGAACAGGGTCAGCTTGATATCTTCCCGGGCGCTCAGTGCCACCAGTTTTTCCATGGCGCTGTACTGGGCCCAGCCGGCGGCCATCATGCCGGCATCCTTGGCCGAGTCGGAATAGCCGATCATCACGAACTGCTGTCCCTGCAGGTAGCCCCGATACCAGGGCACATTGAACAGCTGTTCGATCACCTCGGCGCCCTGGTTCAGATCGTCCAGGGTTTCGAACAAGGGCGCTACCGGCAACGGGAAGTCGACGCCGGTTTCTTTCAGCAACAGTTGCACCGCCAGCACGTCGGAGGGTGCGCCGGCCATGGAGATGATATAGATGCCGAAGGCGTCACGCGGATGCTCGGCGATGACCCGGCAGGTGTCCAGCACTTCCTGGGTATCGGCACTCGGTTGCCACTGGCGAGGCAGCAGGGGGCGGCGGGAATTCAGCTCGCTCAGCAGGAAAGCCTGCTTGTCCGACTCGTTCCAGCCGGCATAATCGCCGAGCCCCAGGTAGCGGGTGATTTCGGCCAGAGCTTGGGTATGGCGCTCCCCGTCCTGGCGCACATCCAGCTTGACCAGATGAATACCGAAACAGGCGACCTTGCGCAGCACGTCCAGCAGCATGCCGTCGGCGATCAGCTTCAGTCCGCATTCATGCAGGGACCGATAGCAGAGCTCCAGTGGTTCCCTCAGCTGCGCCGTGGTGGTGATCAGATCCCGAGCATCGGTTTTCTGGCCCTGCACCTTGGCATTCAGGTGCATCAGGGTCTCCCGCAGATCTTCCCTAAGCCGGCGCAGCACGGTGCGGTAGGGCTCGTCACTTTGATCGGCCTGGCGATAGAGTTCGTCGTTGGCCTCGGACATGGACAGTTCGGACACCAGCTCCTGGATATCGTTGAGGAACAGGGAGCTGGCCATCCAGCGGCCGAGCAGCAGTACTTCCCGGGTGACCTTGGCGGTGACGAAGGGGTTGCCGTCCCGATCACCGCCCATCCAGGAAGCGAATCGCACCGGTGCGGCATCCAGCGGCAGGCGGACGCCCAGGTGATCATGCAACTGGTTGTCCAACTGGCGCATAAATTTGGGCAGGGCTGGCCAGAGGCTGTTTTCGATCACCGCAAAGCCCCACTTGGCCTCATCGACCGGGGTCGGACGCTGAGAGCGTATTTCATTGCTGTGCCAGGCCTGGGTGATCAACTGCTGGATACGACCGAGCACCTCGTCCCGCTCCGTTTCGGGCAGATTCAGTTCGAGGGCCGCGAGGCAGTCATTGAGCTGCACATGCTTGTGAATAAAGGTGCGGCGGGTAACTTCGGTGGGGTGAGCGGTCAGTACCAGTTCGATGTCCAGGGCGGCGACGGCTTCCCGGATCTGGTTGTGATCCAGGTTGGCGGCCTGCAGACGGGTGAACATCTGGCCGAGGGAGTCGGGCAGATCGGCATTCTGGTATTCACGGGAGGTGGTATGAAACTGTTCCGCTACGTTGGCCAGGTTGAGGAACTGGCTGAAGGCGCGGGCCACCGGCAGCAATTCATCGTCACTCAGGTTCTTCAGGGTACTCAGCAGCCGGTCCTGATCTTCCTGGTTACCTTGCCGGGCCGACTTGGCCAGTTGGCGAATGGTTTCTATCTTGTCGAGAAAGGCCTGACCATGGTGAGATTTAATGGTATCGCCCAACAGTTGTCCCAGTAGGTTAACATTGGCCCTGAGTGACGCGTGATTATCCATAACAGCCTCTTGATTCCGTTAAATTACTACAAAAATAAATCGAAACTGGATCTTATCTAGCCATTTTTCTTATTCCTGGTCAATATCGGTATGAATTGACCAGGAGTTTTGTAACTTATTTACTTAGGCAGAAGCGCTTGAGCAGTTGTTGTAGCACCTCGACCGTGGGCGTGACAAAGGACAGATCCAGGTATTCGTCCGGCTGGTGGGCCTGGGCGATATGGCCGGGACCCATCACTATGGTCTGGCAGCCCAGTTGCTGGATAAAGGGGGCTTCGGTGCAGTAGTTGACCGCCTCCGCCTTGTGACCAGATATGTCTTCCGCGGCCTTGACCAGCTCGGCATCCGGGTCGGTACCGTAGGCGGGAATAGGCTCATGCAGATGGAACAGTTCCAGGGCATTTGGATACTGGGCCTTGATGGGCTCCAGCGCATGGTGCAGCAGGCCCATCAGTTCATCCGGCCCGACCCCCGGGATCGGACGCATATCGAAGTGCAGCTCACAGCAGGCACAGATGCGGTTGGGGCTGTCACCCCCGTGAATATGACCCAGGTTGAGGGTGGGCTGGGGCACCTGGAAATGCGGATTGGCGTACTTTTCCTTGAGCTGGTGTTGCAGTTCCAGCAGGCGGGCCATCACTTGGTGCATAATTTCCAGGGCGTTGACGCCGTTGGCGGGATCCGAGCTGTGGCCGCTGCGGCCTGTAATACGGATGGCTTCCGACATATGGCCTTTGTGCATCATCACCGGCACCAGGCCGGTCGGCTCACCGATCACCGCATAGTCGGGTTTCAGGGCCTGGGCGCTGGCGATAGCCCGGGCGCCGGCCATGGTGGTTTCTTCATCGGCGGTGGCCAGGATACGGATCGGCTTGTGCAGCTTGCTTAGATCCAGGTCCTTCAATGCCTCGACGATAAAGGCGAAGAAACCTTTCATATCTATGGTGCCGAGACCATAAAGACGATTGCCTTCTTCGGTCAGCTTGAAGGGATCCTTGTTCCAGCGGCCCGGATCGAAGGGCACTGTATCCGTATGGCCGGCCAGCAGCAGGCCACCTTCTCCTTCCCCTTTGCTGGCCAGCAGGTTGAATTTGCCATTCAGGCCAGGGACTTCGGTGACCTCTACCTGAAAGCCCAGTTGGCTGAACCAGTCCGCCAGCAGGCGGATCACCTGCTCATTGCTTTGATCCCAGCTGGAATCAGTGCTGCTGATGGAGGGCAGGGCGATGATGTTGCGGTACATATCCAGGAATGTGAGCGAGCTCATAGGGTCTCCGTCGGGATTTTATCTAATTTAAATTCAATGCAATTGCATAAATATGTTTTTGTTGTTAGGCTGCCAGCATATCTTTATTTGGGTAACGCGTATAGCCGATGGTCATGACTTTCCTTCCTCAATTACGGCGACGATAAAGCTTGCCTGAACCTACTCATCCAGGATGACATAAGCCAAGGATTCAAATTAGGCAGATACCCTGTTTTCCTCAAGCTGATATTGATATTTCGATGGATATGCCCATGTTAAAAGCTGCAATTATTGGTGCCAGTGGCTACACCGGAGCCGAACTGGCCGGTCTAATTCAAGGCCACCCTTCTTTGACCCTTTCCGGCCTCTATGTATCCGCCGGCAGCCAGGATGCCCATAAATCCTTTTCCAGCCTGTACCCACGCTGGCGCGGGCTGATAGATTTGCCGCTGTTGCCCCTGGACGAGGATGCTATCAGCCGCATTCACACCGACGCCGACCTGGTATTGCTGGCCACGGCTCACGAGGTCAGCCATGATCTGGCTCCCGGTTTTCTGGCCAAGGGGCCGCCGGTGTTCGATCTGTCCGGTGCGTTCCGGGTACCGGGTAACGGCTTTTACGACAAATTCTACGGCTTCCACCATCAGCATGGCGACTGGCTGGCCAAGGCGGCCTATGGTCTGGCCGAGTGGAATCAGGACGCCATCAAGGCCGCCCAGCTGATTGCCGTGCCCGGTTGCTACCCTACGGCATCACTGAGTGCGCTCAAACCTTTGCAAGCGGCCGGCCTCATTGCCGGCGGCTCTCGGCCCATCATCAGTGCCGTGTCGGGGGTCAGTGGTGCCGGTCGCAAGGCCAGCATGAACAACAGCTTCTGTGAGGTCAGCCTCAAGCCCTATGGGGTCTTTAACCACAGACATCAGCCTGAAATCAGCCATCACCTGGGCGAACAGGTGGTGTTTCAGCCCCACCTGGGTAATTTTATCCGGGGCATATTGGCCACCGTCTATGTGCAGCTGGCCGACGGTGTGAGTGACGAGCAGATAGCCGAGGCGTATCACAACGCCTATGACGGTCAGCAAATCGTGCGCCTGGCCAGCCAGTGGCCACAGATCAACGATGTGGCCGGCACCCCTTTCTGTGATCTGCACTGGGCCCGCGACGGGAACCAGTTGATTGTGGTATCGGCCATAGATAACTTATTGAAGGGAGCGGCCAGTCAGGCCATTCAGTGTATCAATATTCACCAGGGCTTTTCGCCGCTGGCTGGTCTGGTCAAGGAGTAAAGGAGATGGCAATGCAACAACCGCTGGTGATCAAGCTGGGTGGCACCCTGCTGGAAAGCGACAAGGCCCTGGAGGCCCTGTTTACCACCCTGAAAACCTTCCTGGATGAAGAAGGGCGTCCGCTGGTGCTGGTGCATGGCGGTGGCGTACTGGTGGATAACCAGCTGAAGGCCATGGGCCTGACCTCGACCAAGAAAAACGGCCTGCGGGTGACGCCTTTCGAGCAGATCCCCGTGATTGCCGGTGCCCTGGCCGGTACCGCCAACAAGCTGTTGCTGGCCCAGGCTGTCGCCCATGACATCAAGTCGGTGGGGCTGTGCCTGGGTGACGGTGGCCTGTGCCGGGTCAGCCAGCTGGATCCCGAGCTGGGCGCGGTCGGCCAGATAGAGGGCGGAGACGCTACCCTGGTCAACACCCTGCTGGCCGGCGGATTCCTGCCGGTGGTCAGCTCCATCGGCATCACCTTCGATGGTCACCTGATGAACGTGAACGCCGACCAGGCCGCCACCGCCATTGCTGAAATTCTGGATGCGGATCTGGTGATGCTGTCCGACGTGAGCGGCATCCTGGACGGCAAGGGGCAGCGTATTGCCCATCTGACCGAAGCCGATGCCGAGGAGCTGATGGCCAAGAACATCATCAAGGACGGCATGGCGGTCAAGGTCAAGGCGGCCTTGAAGGCCACCAAGACCCTGGGCAAGCCGGTTGCCGTCGGCAGCTGGCGCTACCCGGATCAACTGTTGTCACTGCTGGCGGGCGAGTCTGAGCACGGCACCCGGATTTCACACTGAGGGTTCCCCATGCAACATTTATTGAGCGTTAAGGATTACAGCAAGGCCGAACTGGAGCAGATCCTGGCTCTGGCGAAACAGGTCAAGGCCAACCCGGCCAAGTTCGCCGACGCCCTCAAGGGAAAAAGCGTGGTCACCCTGTTCGAGAAGCCGTCGCTGCGTACCCGGGTCACCTTCGATGTGGGCGTCAACAAATTGGGGGGGCATGCGGTTTACCTGGACAGCCAGAACGGCGCCATGGGCTCGCGGGAATCGGTACAGGACTTCGCTGCCAACCTGTCGCGCTGGTGTGATGCCATCGTCGCCCGGGTCTACGACCACCAGACGCTGGTGGAAATGACAAAATATGCGACAGTACCAGTGATTAATTCTCTCTGTAACCTGTATCATCCCTGCCAGGCGCTGGCTGATTTCCTGACCATCTCCGAACATTATGATGATCTGAGCAAGGTGCATCTGGCGTATCTGGGGGACGGCAACAACGTGACCCATTCACTGATGTTGACCGGTGCCATCTTGGGGACCAGTGTGACCGCCGTTTGCCCGCGTGGCCACAGCATAGATGCCCAGGTGCTGAAGGAAGCCGAAGCCCTGGCTGCGGTCAGCGGCGCCAGGATCCGGGTGACCGATAGCCTGGATGATATCGAAGGAGTGGATGTTGTCTATACGGACACCTGGGTGTCCATGGGCGATAATACTCCCCTCGAACAGGTGCGGGAGACCTTTATGCCCTATCAGGTCAATCAGGCCCTGCTCGATAAAACCGGAGCGAAACAGGTGCTGCACTGTCAGCCCGCCCACAGGGAGTGGGAAATAACTTCCGAGGTGATGGATGGTCCTGCCTCCCTGATCCTCGACCAAGCTGAAAATCGCATGCACGCCCAGAATGCCGTGCTGCTGACATTGATTAACAGGGATACTCATTCATGAGCCAATTCAAGAAAATTCTCCTGGCCTATTCCGGCGGTCTGGATACCTCAGCCATCATTCCCTGGCTGAAAGAAAACTATGAAGGTTGTGAGGTCGTGGCATTCGTGGCCGATGTGGGCCAGGGTGAAGAAGATCTGGACGGTGTCGAAGAAAAGGCCATCGCGTCCGGCGCGTCCAAGTGCATCGTCGCCGATCTGAAAGACGAATTCGTCAACGACTATGTGTATCCGACCCTGACCACCGGCGCCATCTACGAAGGCACCTACCTGCTGGGCACCTCCATGGCCCGTCCGGTCATCGCCAAGGCGATGGTGGAAGCGGCCATTGCCGAAGGTGCCGACGCCATCTCTCATGGCTGTACCGGCAAGGGTAACGATCAGGTTCGCTTCGAAGGCGCCGTGGCCGCCCTGGCTCCCCAGCTGGCGATTATCGCTCCCTGGCGGATCTGGGACATGCGCAGCCGGGAAGATCTGCTGGCCTATCTGGCCGAGCGCAACATCAAGACTACCGCCAGCGCCACCAAGATCTACTCCCGCGATGCCAATGCCTGGCATATCTCCACCGAAGGTGGCGAGCTGGAGAGCACTTGGAACGAGCCGTCCGAGCAGGCCTGGACCTGGACCGTGTCCCCCGAGCAGGCGCCCGACAAGGCCGAGACTGTTTCTCTGACCGTTGAGAAGGGCTGTATCGTCGCTATCGATGGCCAGGCCATGAGCCCCTATCAGGTGCTGACCACCCTCAACGAACGCGCCGCCAAGCACGGCGTCGGCCGGGTCGACATCGTCGAAAACCGTCTGGTGGGCATGAAGTCCCGCGGTTGCTATGAAACGCCGGGCGGCACCGTGATGATGGCGGCGCTGCGCGCCGTGGAAGAGCTGGTGCTGGACAAGCCAACCCGCGCCTGGCGCGAGCGGGTGGGAGCTGAATTCTCCCATCTGGTCTACGATGGTCGCTGGTTCACCCCGTTGTGCAAGGCGCTGCTGGCATCCGCCGAAGCCATTGCCGAAGACGTGTCCGGTGAAGTGGTCCTGAAGATGTACAAGGGTCAGGTAACCGCCATTCAGAAGTCCTCGCCCAACAGCCTGTATTCAGAAGAATTCGCTACCTTTGGCGAAGATGAGGTGTATGATCAGAGCCATGCCGAAGGCTTTATCCGCCTGTATTCTCTGGCCAGCCGGATCAAGGCACTGAAAAACCAGCAGAAATAATAGCTGTCGGATGATCCAGGAGTAACCACAGGGGGCTTGATGCCCCCTGTGTTTTTACTGACAGCTTACGGCTTGCTTTTCAGTATAATGCGGGCAATAACCGTTCAGTGCGGTTAACAACAATATTCAGTAATGTCGTCAAGGAGTAAAAAGGTTATGGCACTTTGGGGTGGGCGTTTCAGCCAGGCGGCAGATGCCAAGTTCAAGCAGTTTAATGATTCTTTGCGTTTCGATTATCGTCTGGCGGAGCAGGACATCGTCGGCTCCATCGCCTGGTCCCGGGCCCTGGCCAAGGGGGGGGTACTCAGTGCCGACGAACAGCAGAAAATCGAACTGGCGCTCAATGATCTCAAACTCAAGGTCATGGAAGATCCCAGCCAGATCCTCCATTCCGACGCCGAGGATATTCATTCCTGGGTTGAAGGCCAACTGATTGCTGCGGTCGGTGACCTGGGCAAGAAGCTGCATACCGGCCGTAGTCGTAATGATCAGGTGGCGACCGATCTCAAGCTGTGGTGCAAGCAGCAGGTACCGCCGCTGCTGGCCAAGCTGGACGCCATGCAGAAACAGCTGGTGACAGTGGCGCGCGAGCAGCAGAACACTGTGCTGCCCGGCTATACCCATCTGCAGCGGGCCCAGCCGGTGACCTTCGCCCACTGGTGCCTGGCCTATGTGGAGATGCTGGAGCGGGACTTCACCCGGTTGCAGGACGCCTACAAGCGTATGGATACCTGTCCGCTGGGTTCCGGCGCCCTGGCCGGCACCGGTTTCCCCATCGACCGGCACGAGCTGGCTCATTCCCTGGGCTTTTCCTCGCCGACCCGTAACAGCCTGGATTCCGTTTCCGATCGGGATCATGTGCTGGAGCTGATGAACTGCGCCACCAACTCCATGATGCACCTGTCCCGTTTCGCCGAAGATCTGATCTTCTACAACTCCGGCGAATCCGGTTTCCTCGAACTGTCCGATCGGGTGACGTCCGGCTCGTCACTGATGCCCCAGAAGAAGAACCCCGATGCCCTGGAACTGATCCGCGGCAAGTGCGGGCGGGTATTCGGTGCCTACGCGGGCATGATGATGACCCTGAAGGCGCTGCCGCTGGCCTATAACAAGGACATGCAGGAAGACAAGGAAGGCCTGTTCGACGCCCTGGATTCCTGGTACGACTGCCTGGAAATGGCCGAGATGGTGTTGCACGACATCAAGGTCAACGAGGAGAAAACCCGCGAAGCGGCCCAGGGTGGTTACTCCAACGCCACCGAGATGGCCGATTACCTGGTCTCCAAGGGGATTCCCTTCCGCGAAGCGCACCATATCGTCGGTGCCATCGTCGTGCATGCCATCGCCAAAAAATTGCCGATGGAAGAGCTGCCGATGGAAGACTTCAAGCAGTTCAGCCCGCTGATCGGTGACGACGTATATGGCAAGCTGTCACTGGAGTCCAGCCTGGCCAGTCGCTGCGCCTTGGGCGGGGTGGCACCGGAGCAGGTCGAGTTTGCCCTGACCAGTGCCGAGCGCCGGCTCACCCAGCGTGATACCTCGGGTATCCATGTGCGCGGTGCCCGCCTGACCGATCTGGATGCCATCGAGCGGATGGTGAATTACTGGGCCAATATCGGTGAGAACCTGCCGCGTACCCGCAAGGAACTGGTGAAGTCCGTGGGTGAGTTCGCGGTTGCCGAAACTCAGGGCCAGATCACCGGTTGTGCCTCTCTGTATGTATACGACACCGGGCTGGCGGAAATCCGCTCCCTGGGGGTTGAACCCGGTTTCCAGAGCCAGGGGCAGGGCAGGGCGCTGGTCGAGAAAATCCTCAAGAAAGCCGAAGACATGGCCATAGATCGGGTGATTGTGTTGACCCGGGTACCCGAGTTCTTTATGAAACTGGGCTTCAGCGCCACCAGCAAGACCCTGCTGCCCGAGAAGGTGATGAAGGACTGCGATCTCTGCCCCCGTCAGCATGCCTGTGATGAAGTGGCACTGGAAGTGGTATTGAAAGGCAAGGCCGGGCTGATCGGCAAGGCGAAAGTTGCCTAAAAATAGCACTGTCGCCTTGCAAGCCGGAGGCGGATAGGTATAATACGGCTCGCTTGGTTTATTATCAGGCGAGCCGCGAGGCTCTTGTCAGGTAGCTCCTGGCTCTTTACAGGCCCCCGATATGGTGGGCACCGTTATTAAATCACACCCCCTCTTTTTAATAAAAGAGCAGGCGGTGCTGATTTTATGTTCTTTATCCAATTGGAGCTCTGGTAATGCAGAACCAAAGAATTCGTATCCGTCTGAAGGCGTTCGATCACCGTCTGATCGACCAGTCTACAGCGGAGATCGTAGAAACTGCCAAGCGCACTGGCGCCCAGGTTCGCGGCCCGATTCCGCTGCCTACGCGTAAAGAGCGTTACACCGTACTGATTTCTCCACACGTGAACAAAGATGCGCGTGATCAGTATGAAATTCGTACTCACAAGCGTCTGGTAGACATCGTTGAGCCGACTGATAAAACAGTTGATGCTCTGATGCGACTGGATCTGGCTGCTGGCGTCGACGTCCAGATCAGCCTGGGCTAATAACGGAAAGAGGTTTTATCAATGGCAATCGGTCTAGTAGGTCGTAAGCTGGGTATGACCCGTGTCTTCACCGAAGACGGCGTGTCCATCCCGGTCACCGTTATCGAAGTAGATGCCAACCGTGTTACCCAGGTGAAAACACTGGAAAAGGATGGCTATCAAGCTGTTCAGGTGACCACTGGCACCAAGAAAGCTACTCGTATCACCAAGCCGGAAGCGGGTCACTTCGCTAAAGCCGGTGTGGAAGCGGGTCGTGGACTGTGGGAATTCCGCCTGGGTTCAGGCGAAGGCGAAGGTATCGAAGTCGGTGCCGAGCTGAAAGTAGACATCTTTGCCGATGTCAAGAAAGTAGACGTTACCGGTACTTCCAAAGGTAAAGGTTTCGCTGGCGGCGTTAAGCGCTGGAACTTCCGGACTCAGGATGCCACTCACGGTAACTCCTTGTCTCACCGCGTACTGGGTTCTATCGGTCAGAACCAGACCCCGGGTCGCGTATTCAAAGGCAAGAAAATGGCCGGTCACATGGGTGCTGAGCGTGTAACCACGCAAAACCTGGAAGTGGTCCGCGTTGATGTTGATCGCAACCTGCTGCTCATCAAAGGTGCAGTCCCGGGTGCGACTAACGGCAACGTCATCGTTAAACCTGCCGTTAAAGCGTAACGTCTGAGGAGATAGTAATGGAATTGGTAATGAAAGACGCGCAAGGCGCTCTTGAAGTTTCCGAAACTACCTTCGGGCGTGAGTTCAACGAAGCGTTGGTTCATCAGGTTGTTGTGGCCTATGCAGCCGGCGCTCGTCAAGGTACTCGTGCTCAGAAGACCCGTTCTGAGGTGTCTGGCGGCGGTAAAAAGCCGTGGCGCCAAAAGGGCACTGGCCGGGCCCGTGCCGGTACCATCCGCTCTCCGATCTGGCGTTCAGGTGGTGTGACTTTTGCAGCTAAGCCGCAGGATCACAGCCAGAAGGTCAACAAGAAGATGTACCGTGGTGCCATCAAGAGCATCCTCTCCGAGCTGGTACGTCAGGACCGCCTGATCGTTGCTGAGAAGTTCACTGTTGATACGCCCAAGACCAAAGAACTGGTTGCCAAGCTGAAGCAGTGGGAACTGAGCGATGTGCTGATCGTGACTTCCGAAGTGGACGAGAACCTGTTCCTGGCCGCCCGTAACCTGTACAAGGTTGACGTGCGTGACGTGGCTGGTATCGACCCGGTTTCATTGATCGCGTTCGACAAGGTATTGGTAACTGCTGATGCAGTTAAGCAAATCGAGGAGATGCTGGCATGATCCGTGAAGAGCGTATTCTGAAAGTTCTGAAGGCGCCGCATATCTCTGAAAAAAGCACCATGGTTGCCGAAAAAACCAACACTATCGTGTTCAAGGTTTCCAATGATGCTACCAAAGCAGAAGTAAAAGCTGCGGTCGAGAAGCTGTTCGAAGTTGAAGTTAAAGATGTTCGCACCCTGAATGTCAAGGGTAAGACCAAGCGTACAGGTAACCGTATGGGCCAGCGTTCCGACTGGAAAAAAGCCTACGTGACCCTGAAAGAAGGTCAGGATATCGACTTCATCGGCGGCGCCGAGTAAGAGAGGAGTAATCTATAATGGCAATCGTAAAATGTAAGCCTACTTCTCCGGGTCGCCGTCATGTTGTTAAGGTAACCACCCCGGAGCTGTACAAAGGCAAGCCGTTCGCCGCCCTGCTGGACAAAAAGTCCAAGTCTGGTGGTCGTAACAATGCTGGCCGTATCACCACCCGTCATATCGGTGGTGGTCACAAGCAGCACTACCGTATTGTTGACTTCAAGCGCAACAAAGACGGTGTACCGGCCAAGGTAGAGCGCCTGGAGTATGATCCTAACCGCTCCGCCAACATCGCCCTGGTCCTGTACGCAGACGGCGAGCGTCGCTATATCCTGGCGCCGAAAGGTGTTCATGCAGGCGATCAGCTGATGTCTGGCGATGCTGCCCCGATCAAGGCCGGCAACTGCCTGCCGATGCGCAACATCCCCGTTGGTAGCACTGTGCACGCCATCGAGATGAAGCCTGGCAAGGGCGCGCAGATTGCTCGCTCCGCCGGTACTTCCGCCCAGATCCTGGCGCGTGAAGGTACCTATGTCACCCTGCGCCTGCGTTCCGGCGAAGTACGTAAAGTACTGGCCGAGTGCCGCGCTACCCTGGGTGAAGTAGGCAATGCCGAGCACATGCTGCGTCAATTGGGTAAAGCCGGTGCTCAGCGCTGGCGTGGTGTTCGTCCTACCGTTCGCGGTGTGGCGATGAACCCGGTAGACCACCCGCACGGTGGTGGTGAAGGTCGTACCTCTGGTGGCCGTCATCCGGTTACTCCTTGGGGTAAACCGACCAAGGGCGCCAAGACCCGTAAAAACAAGCGTACCGACAAGTTCGTGGTACGTCACCGTAACAAGTAATAGCTTTTTAGAGGTATCACCATGCCACGTTCTCTCAAGAAAGGGCCGTTTATCGACCTGCACTTGCTGAAGAAGGTAGAGAAAGCGGTGGAAAGCGGGGACAAGAAGCCAATTAAAACTTGGTCCCGTCGTTCAATGATCATTCCCGATATGATCGGTTTGACCATCGCTGTCCATAATGGTCGTCAGCACGTACCTGTCTACGTTTCCGATGAAATGATCGGACACAAGCTGGGTGAATTTGCACCGACTCGTACTTATCGCGGTCATGCCGCCGATAAGAAGGCCAAGAAGCGTTAAGGGGTAACAGATGGAAGCTATAGCTAAACACCGCTTTGCTCGTACTTCTGCCCAGAAGGCGCGCCTGGTAGCCGATCAAGTCCGTGGTCTGACCGTAGACAAGGCACTGAATGTCCTGGCTTTTAGCCCTAAAAAGGCTGCCGTTCTGGTGAAGAAAGTTCTGGAATCTGCCATTGCCAATGCCGAGCACAATGAAGGTGCGGATATCGATGAGCTGAAAGTGGCAAAGATCTTCGTTGACGAAGGTCCCACCATGAAGCGTATTCGTCCTCGTGCCAAGGGCCGCGCGGACCGTATCATGAAGCGTACCAGCCACATTACTGTGGTTGTGTCCGACCGCTAAGAGGCTAGGAGATAAGCAATGGGCCAGAAAGTACACCCGAATGGTATTCGCTTAGGGATCACCAAGCCTTTTAACTCGACCTGGTTTGCGAATACCAAGGACTTCGCTGACAACCTGCACAGCGATTTTCAAGTACGTCAGTACCTGAGCAAGGAACTGAAAAACGCCTCCGTTTCTCGGATCGTGATCGAGCGTCCGGCGAAGAGCATCCGTGTGACCATTCACACTGCTCGTCCCGGCGTAGTGATCGGCAAGAAAGGCGAAGACGTTGAAAAACTGCGCAAGCATGTAGCCAACCTGGCTGGCGTGCCTGCTCAGATCAACATTTCCGAAGTGCGTAAGCCTGAGCTGGACGGCCAACTGGTGGCGGATTCTATCGCCTCTCAGCTGGAGCGTCGTGTGATGTTCCGTCGTGCCATGAAGCGCGCGGTACAGAACGCCATGCGCATTGGCGCAAAAGGCATCAAGGTGGAAGTGAGCGGTCGTCTGGGCGGCGCTGAAATCGCGCGTACCGAATGGTACCGCGAAGGTCGTGTGCCTCTGCACACCCTGCGTGCCGACATCGACTATGCAACTTCTGAAGCATCTACCACTTACGGCATCATCGGCGTAAAGGTTTGGATCTTTAAGGGTGAAGTTCTTGGCGGCCTGCAAGCCGTAGCTCAAGAGCCGCAAGCCCCGGCCAAGCCCAAGCGCAAAGGCCGCGGTAAGTAAGGAGACTCGGACATGTTGCAACCAAAGCGTACGAAATTCCGTAAAGTCCACAAAGGCCGTAACCGCGGTGTGGCGACCTCAGGCAACCAGATTTCCTTTGGTTCCTTTGGTCTGAAGGCGACCACGCGTGGACGTATCACTGCTCGTCAGATCGAAGCAGCACGTCGTGCGATGACTCGTCACGTTAAACGTCAAGGCAAAATCTGGATCCGTATTTTCCCGGACAAGCCCATTACCGAAAAGCCCCTCGAAGTTCGTATGGGTAAAGGTAAGGGTAACGTGGAATACTGGGTTGCCCAGATCCAGCCGGGTCGTGTCCTGTATGAGATGGACGGTGTACCTGAGGCACTGGCTCGCGAAGCCTTTGCACTGGCGGCAGCCAAGCTGCCGGTTAGGACCACTTTCGTAACTCGGACGGTGATGTGATGAAAGCACAAGATCTGCGTGAAAAGAGTGTTGAAGAACTGAACCAGGAACTGCTGGGCCTGCTGCGTGAGCAGTTTAACCTGCGCATCCAGGCAAGCACCGGTCAGCTGGCACAGACCCACAACCTCAAAAATGTACGTCGCGACATCGCGCGTGTGAAGACTGTTCTGAACCAAAAGGCAGGTGCGTAAGATGAGCGAAAATACCATTCGTACTCTGCAGGGCCGTGTAGTTAGCGACAAGATGGACAAGTCCATCACCGTAGCTATCAATCGCTTCGTGAAACACCCGATCTACGGGAAGTACATTAAGCGTACTACCAAGCTGCACGTTCATGACGAGAGCAATGAATGCCAAACTGGTGACGTCGTGACTATTCGCGAATGTCGTCCTGTGTCCAAGACCAAGTCCTGGACCCTGGTAAAAATCATTGAGCGTCCGGTTAAAGCCTGACGATCTCTGGTATACTTACCCGGTCAAACGGCCCTGAACAGGGCCGTTTGTTTTTTACCCTACCTTTTCCATATTGGCGGTGCTATAATGCCGCGCCTTCAATGGCAGCCAATGTCCCGAAAGGGTTTTAAAGTAGTCACTTTAGCGGAGCACTAACATGATCCAAATGCAAAGTATGCTGGACGTGGCCGACAATTCCGGTGCGCGTAGCGTAATGTGTATTAAGGTCCTGGGTGGTTCGCACCGCCGCTACGCCGGCATCGGCGACATCATCAAAGTTACCGTCAAGGAAGCAATTCCGCGCGGTAAGGTTAAAAAAGGTGATGTAATGAACGCGGTGGTCGTACGCACTCGTAAAGGCGTTCGTCGTCCGGACGGCTCTGTCATCCGTTTCGACCGTAATGCGGCCGTGATTTTGAATAACAATCAACAGCCGATCGGTACTCGTATTTTTGGCCCGGTGACTCGTGAACTTCGTAATGAGAAGTTTATGAAGATTGTTTCACTGGCACCTGAAGTACTGTAAGGAGTCAAACGATGGCAGCAAAAATCCGTCGCGATGACGAAGTCATCATTCTTACCGGCAAAGACAAGGGCAAGCGTGGCACCGTCACCAAAGTCCTGACTCAAGAAGGTAAGGTTATCGTCGCAGGTATCAACCTGGTCAAGAAACACCAGAAGCCGGTTCCTCAGCTGAACCAGCCCGGTGGCATCATCGACCAAGAAGCACCTCTCGACGTGTCTAACGTTGCGCTGTTCAACCCTGCCTCCGGCAAGGCTGACCGCGTTGGTTTCCGGATTGAAGACGGCAAAAAAGTTCGTTTCTTCAAATCCACCGGCGAACTTGTGAAGTAATTGGAGTTTATACGATGGCGAAACTGCATGATTACTACAACGCAAATGTAGTAAAAGAACTGACTAGCCAGTTCGGGTACAAGACTATCATGCAAGTCCCTCGGATTGAGAAAATCACCCTGAACATGGGTGTTGGTGAAGCTTTGGCTGATAAAAAGATCCTGGATAATGCCGCTGCCGATATGGCTGCCATTTCCGGTCAAAAGCCACTGATCACCTTGGCTCGTAAATCCGTTGCTGGCTTCAAGATCCGTGAAGGCTACCCCATTGGTTGTAAAGTAACTCTGCGCGGCGAGCGTATGTGGGAGTTCCTGGAGCGTCTGATTTGCATCTCTATCCCCCGTATTCGTGACTTCCGTGGCCTGAACCCGAAATCGTTCGATGGTCGTGGTAACTACTCTATGGGCGTTCGTGAGCAGATCATCTTCCCCGAAATCGATTATGACAAGGTAGATCGTGTACGTGGTATGGACATTACCATTACTACTACTGCCAAGTCCGATGAGGAAGGCCGTGCTCTGCTGGCTGCCTTTGACTTCCCATTCCGTAAGTAAGGTGTAGGGTTATGGCAAAACAATCAATGAAAGCTCGCGAAGTCAAGCGTGAAAAGCTGGCTAAGCAGTACGCTGTAAAGCGTCAAGCACTGAAAGACATCATTTCTGACGTGAACACTTCTGACGAAGCACGTTGGGATGCGGTTCTGAAACTGCAGCAACTGCCCCGTGACGCAAGCCCCTCTCGTCAGCGTAACCGCTGTAACATCACTGGCCGCCCGCATGGTTTCCTGCGGAAATTCGGTCTGAGCCGCATCAAGGTGCGCGAACTGATGATGAAGGGTGAAATTCCTGGCCTGAAGAAGGCTTCTTGGTAAGCGAACACGGGAGTAATACACAATGAGCATGCAAGATCCGATCGCGGATATGCTGACCCGCATCCGCAACGGTCAGGCAGCCAACAAAGTTGCTGTCACCATGCCTTCTTCCAAAGTCAAAGTGGCTATTGCCAAAGTACTGAAAGAAGAAGGTTACATTACTGACTTTAATGTCTC
Organism: Zobellella maritima; assembly: GCF_003075035.1. Taxonomy (GTDB): domain Bacteria; phylum Pseudomonadota; class Gammaproteobacteria; order Enterobacterales; family Aeromonadaceae; genus Oceanimonas; species Oceanimonas maritima. Next base: position 431,304 of record NZ_QCZE01000002.1, read on the forward strand.
TGGTGAAACCAAGGCTGAACTGGAAGTGACCCTCAAGTACTTCCAAGGCGAGCCTGTGGTTGAAATGATCCAGCGCGTCAGCCGCCCTGGTCTGCGTATCTATAAGAAACGCGACGAACTGCCGAAAGTTATGGCTGGTATGGGTGTTGCTATCGTTTCCACGTCTAAAGGTGTGATGACCGAGCGTGCCGCGCGTAAAGCCGGTATGGGCGGTGAGATCATCTGCTACGTAGCTTAAGGAGTAGATATGTCTCGCGTTGCTAAGGCACCTATCGAAATTCCTGCCGGCGTAGAAGTGACGTTGAACGGTCAGGAAATCACCATCAAGGGTGGCAAGGGTACTCTGAATCGTACCATCAATGCTGCTGTTGAAATCAGCCAGGAAGACAACCTGTTGAAGTTCGCCCCACGTGAAAACATGGATGGCGCCAATGCCCAGTCCGGTACTGCCCGTGCGCTGGTCAACAACATGGTTGTTGGTGTTACCCAGGGCTTCGAACGCAAGCTGCAGCTGGTTGGTGTAGGTTATCGTGCCCAGGTTAAAGGCAATGCTATTGCCTTGTCTTTGGGTTTCTCTCACCCGGTTGAGCATGCGCTGCCTGAAGGCGTATCCGCTGAATGTCCTTCCCAGACTGAGATCGTTCTCAAGTCTGCCGACAAACAGCTGATCGGTCAGGTCGCTGCCAATATTCGTGCGTACCGCAAGCCAGAGCCTTACAAAGGCAAGGGTGTTCGCTATTTCGGCGAGCAGGTCCGCAGTAAAGAGGCTAAGAAGAAGTAAGGTAACACTATGGACAAAAAAGCAGCTCGTATCCGCCGTGCTACGAAAGCACGCAAAAAGATGCTGGAACTGGGTGCGACTCGCCTGGTGGTTCACCGTACTCCGCGCCACATCTATGCACAGGTTATTGCACCGAACAGTTCAGCCGTTCTGGCTTCCGCGTCTACCGTGGAAAAGTCAATTCGCGAACAAGTGAAATATACCGGTAACATTGATGCCGCCGCGGTTGTCGGTAAAGCCGTCGCCGAGCGCGCACTGGCCAATGGCGTAACCAACGTCGCTTTTGACCGTTCCGGTTTCCAATATCACGGTCGCGTCGCCGCTCTGGCTGCCGCTGCTCGTGACGCTGGTCTTCAGTTCTAAGGGTGGAGTCGAAAATGGCAAAAATCGAAGCTCAAGCCGGTGAACTGCAAGAAAAGCTCATTGCAGTCAACCGTGTATCAAAAGTCGTAAAAGGTGGTCGTATCTTCTCCTTCACAGCACTGACTGTGGTAGGTGACGGTAACGGTCGTATTGGTTTCGGTTACGGTAAAGCCCGTGAAGTTCCTGCCGCCATTCAAAAGGCAATGGAACAGGCTCGTCGTAACATGCGTACAGTTGGTCTGAACAACGGCACCCTGTTCCATCCGGTCAAGGGTCGTCACTCTGGTTCAAACGTCTATATGCAGCCTGCATCCGAAGGTACCGGTATCATCGCCGGTGGCGCCATGCGCGCCGTACTGGAAGTCGCTGGTGTACATAACGTACTGGCCAAGACTTACGGTTCTACCAACCCGAACAACGTAGTTCGCGCTACCATCGACGCTCTGGCTCATATGAAGTCACCTGAGCAAGTCGCTGCCAAGCGTGGTCTGCGCGTTGACGAAATACTGGGGTAATGCGCCATGGCTAACAAGACTGTAAAAGTAACTCAGACTCGTAGCTCCATCGGTCGTCTGCCTAAGCATAAGGCAACGCTGCGTGGCCTCGGTCTGCGTCGCATTGGTCACACCGTTGAGCTGGAAGATACAGCTTGTGTACGCGGTATGATCAATAAGGTTTACTACATGGTTAAGGTTGAGGAGTAATCGCATGCGTTTGAATACTCTGTCTCCGGCACCCGGCTCCAAGCCGTCTGCCAAGCGTGTAGGTCGCGGTATCGGTTCTGGTCTGGGTAAAACCGGTGGTCGCGGCCACAAGGGTCAGAAATCCCGTTCCGGTGGTAAGGTTCGCAACGGTTTCGAAGGCGGTCAGATGCCGTTGAAACAGCGCCTGCCGAAGTTTGGTTTTACTTCGCGCAAAGGCCTGGTCAGCGCCGAGGTTCGCTTGGGCGAACTGGCCAAGGTCGAAGGCGATGTGGTGGATCTGAACACCCTGAAGCAAGCTGGCTTGATCACCAAGAACATCCAGTTTGCCAAAGTGGTTCTGTCTGGCACCATTGACCGTCAGGTAACCGTAGTTGGTCTGGGGGTCACCAAAGGTGCCCGTGCAGCCATCGAAGCCGCTGGCGGAAAAATCGAGGAATAAAAAGTACCATGGCCAAGAAACCAGGATTAGAAGCAAAAAACACACAGGGTGGGCTGGGTGAACTGAAAAGCCGTCTGCTTTTCGTTCTGATCGCGATCTTAGTGTTTCGCGCCGGCTCCTATGTGCCTATTCCTGGTATTGACGCCGCCGTACTTGCCGACTTGTTCCAGCAACAACAGGGCACCATCATTGAAATGTTCAACATGTTCAGTGGTGGCGCTCTGGAGCGAGCGTCCATACTGGCGCTGGGGATAATGCCGTATATTTCTGCGTCCATTATCATCCAGTTATTGACTGTGGTTCACCCCCCCTTGGCTGAGCTCAAGAAGGAAGGTGAATCTGGCCGTCGCAAGATCAGTCAATATACCCGCTATGGTACGCTGGTTCTGGGAACCATCCAGGCCATCGGTATCGCAACCGGCCTGCCGAATATGATGTCAGGACTCGTGGTTAACCCGGGTTTTGGTTTCTATTTTACGGCGGTTGTCAGCTTGGTCACCGGCACCATGTTCCTGATGTGGTTAGGTGAGCAAATTACCGAGCGCGGTATCGGCAATGGTATCTCGCTGATTATTTTCACGGGTATCGTTGCGGGTCTGCCATCGGCCATAGGTGCCACGGCAGAGCAGGCGCGTCAGGGGGAATTGCACATTCTGTTGCTGTTACTACTGGCTGTGATTGTGTTTGCAGTGACCTATTTCGTGGTCTTCGTTGAGCGTGGGCAGCGCCGCATTGTGGTGAACTATGCCAAGCGTCAACAGGGTCGCCAGGTTTTTGCGGCACAGAGTACCCACCTGCCGTTGAAAGTGAACATGGCGGGGGTTATTCCTGCGATTTTTGCATCCAGTATCATCCTGTTCCCGGGTACCGTAGCCTCTTGGTTCGGTCAGGGAGAGGGGTGGTTTGCCAATATACTGCAGGAGTTGTCTCTGACTCTGCAGCCAGGCCAACCGCTGTATGTGATGTTGTATGCAACCGCTATCATCTTTTTCTGTTTCTTCTATACCGCGTTGGTGTTCAACCCGCGTGAGACGGCAGATAACCTGAAAAAGAGTGGCGCTTTCATTCCGGGCATACGTCCGGGTGAGCAGACTGCACGCTATATCGATAAAGTGATGACTCGCCTGACATTGATCGGCGCGCTGTACATTACCTTTATCTGTCTGGTGCCACAGTTCCTGATGACAGCCTGGAACGTCCAGTTCTATTTTGGTGGTACCTCGCTGTTGATTATCGTGGTCGTCATCATGGATTTCATGGCTCAGGTGCAAACCCACATGATGTCTCATCAGTATGGCGATGTCCTGAGAAAAGCGAACCTGAAAGGCTACAACCGCTAAGGTTCGAGTATTTACGGAGTTAAGCAATGAAAGTCCGTGCTTCCGTTAAGGCAATTTGCCGTAACTGCAAAATCGTCAAGCGCCACGGTGTGGTGCGTGTGATCTGCTCTTCTGACCCTAAGCATAAACAGCGTCAGGGCTAAAAAAGTTACGGTTTAACTTGAAAATTAAAGGCGAGCTGGCTAAAGTAGCCAGCCACCTTTGTTGGGTGTCTGTATAGTCATTACGTATCCTAGACGGGCTTTGTAATGGCTTATTATTTGATATTTTGTAGGAGTGCATAGTGGCCCGTATCGCTGGCATTAACATTCCTGACCATAAACATGCCGTCATCGCTTTGACTGCTATTTATGGCGTCGGCCGTACCCGCTCTAAAGCCATTTGTGCTGCAGCCGGTATCGCTGAGGATGTGAAAATTAAAGAATTGGATGAAGCTCAGGTAGAGTCCCTGCGTGAGCAAGTAGCGAAGTTCACCGTTGAAGGTGACCTGCGTCGCGAAGTCTCCATGAATCTCAAGCGTCTGATGGACCTGGGTTGTTACCGAGGTCTGCGTCATCGTCGCAGCCTACCCCTTCGTGGTCAGCGCACCAAGACCAATGCGCGTACGCGTAAAGGTCCACGTAAACCGATCAAGAAATAACGGGAAGGTAGATCATGGCTAAAACCCCGACTCGTACTACACGTAAACGCGTCAAAAAGCAGGTGAGCGATGGTATCGCCCACGTTCATGCGTCTTTCAACAATACCATAGTAACCATCACCGATCGTCAGGGTAATGCTCTGTCTTGGGCGACTGCCGGCGGTTCAGGTTTCCGTGGTTCCCGCAAGTCCACCCCGTTTGCTGCTCAGGTAGCTGCCGAACGTGCTGGTGAGATTGCCAAGGAATACGGTGTTAAGAACCTGGAAGTAATGGTGAAAGGTCCGGGTCCGGGCCGTGAGTCATCCATCCGTGCGTTGAATGCTGCGGGTTTCCGCATCACCAACATCACCGATGTGACTCCCATCCCGCACAACGGTTGTCGTCCTCCCAAGAAGCGTCGCGTATAACCCTTCTTGTAGGATAGTTGGAGAAAGAACATGGCAAGATATCTGGGTCCCAAGCTCAAACTGAGCCGTCGCGAGGGCACTGACCTCTTCCTGAAGTCAGGTGTTCGCGCGATCGATTCAAAGTGTAAAATTGATACCGCACCCGGTCAACATGGCGCCCGTAAAGCGCGTCTGTCTGACTACGGTGTACAGCTGCGTGAAAAGCAGAAGGTTCGTCGTATCTACGGCGTACTGGAAAAGCAATTCCGCAACTACTACAAAGAAGCTGCGCGCCTGAAAGGCAATACTGGTGAGAACCTGCTGCAGCTGCTGGAAGGTCGTCTGGACAACGTCATCTACCGTATGGGTTTTGGTGCTACTCGCGCCGAGTCCCGTCAGCTGGTAAGCCACAAGGCTATCCTGGTGAACGGTCAGGTTGTTAACATTCCTTCCTTCCAAGTTTCTCCCGAAGACGTAATCAGCGTTCGTGAGAAGGCCAAAAAACAAGCCCGGATCAAAGCCGCTCTTGAGGTTTCCGGTCAACGTGAAAAGCCGACTTGGGTAGAAGTTGACGCTACCAACATGCAAGGCGTTTACAAGCGTCTGCCTGAGCGTAGCGACCTGTCTGCCGAGATTAACGAACAGCTGATCGTCGAGCTTTACTCCAAGTAAAGCTTGCTTCTAAGAGAGGACACAATGCAGGGTTCTGTAACAGATTTTCTTAAGCCGCGTCTGGTTGATATTGAACAAATCAGCCCGACTCATGCCAAGGTGACTCTCGAGCCACTGGAGCGTGGCTTTGGTCATACATTGGGTAATGCGCTGCGTCGTATTCTGCTTTCTTCTATGCCAGGTTGTGCCATCACCGAAGTTGAACTCGACGGTGTATTGCACGAATACAGCAGTAAGGAAGGTGTTCAGGAAGATATCCTGGAAATCTTGCTTAATCTGAAAGAGATTGCTGTCAAGCTGGAAGGCAAGGACGAAGTGACCCTGTCTCTGACCAAAACTGGTGCAGGTCCCGTAACTGCAGGCGACATCACCCATGGTGATGACGTTGAGATCGTTAACCCAGAGCACATCATCTGTCATCTGACAGGGGATGAGGCTGACATCAGCATGCGCCTGAAGGTACAGCGTGGCCGGGGCTATATCCCTGCCGCCGCCCGTGCCCACAGCGAAGAAGATGAGCGTCCGATTGGTCGCCTGTTGCTGGATGCGGCTTACAGCCCCGTGGTTCGTATCGCCTACAATGTTGAGGCGGCCCGTGTTGAACAGCGTACCGATCTGGATAAGCTGGTTATCGATATGGAGACCAACGGCACCCTGGATCCCGAAGAAGCCATCCGCCGTGCAGCCACTATCATGGCTGAACAGCTGGAAGCCTTCGTCGATCTGCGTGACGTCAGCGAACCGGAAGAAAAAGAAGACAAGCCTGAGTTCGATCCTATCCTGCTGCGTCCTGTCGACGATCTGGAACTGACCGTTCGCTCTGCGAACTGTCTTAAGGCAGAAGCGATCCATTACATTGGTGATCTGGTACAGCGTACCGAGGTTGAGTTGTTGAAGACTCCCAACCTGGGTAAAAAATCTCTTACCGAGATTAAAGACGTGTTGGCGTCTCGTGGTTTGTCTCTGGGCATGCGCCTGGAGAATTGGCCGCCTGCCAGCATCGCTGATGAATAAACCGGGTCACGGGTTTTACAGATTTAGTTAGGAAGGATTAGGTCATGCGCCATCGTAAGAGTGGTCGTCAACTTAACCGGAACAGCAGCCATCGTCAGGCAATGTTCCGTAACATGGCCAGCTCCCTGGTTCGTCATGAAGTTATCAAGACGACTCTGCCCAAGGCTAAAGAGCTGCGTCGTGTGGTTGAACCTCTGATCACACTGGCCAAGAGCGACAGCGTTGCTAACCGTCGCCTGGCATTTGCCCGCACCCGCGACAGCGAAGTAGTTGGCAAATTGTTCAATGAACTGGGACCTCGCTACCAGGAGCGCCCGGGTGGCTACACCCGCATCCTGAAGTGTGGTTTCCGCGCCGGCGATAACGCCCCTATGGCTTATATTGAGCTGGTAGGTCGTGATATCGAGGCCGAAGAAGCTGTAGCTTCTGAAGAATAAGTATCAAAAAGCCGGGCTCGTCCCGGCTTTTTTATTTCCTGCCTTTTATATCTTCCTCTAACTCCCCAATCGAATGCGTTCCTCCTCTCCGGTTCACAGCGATGTCTATGCTGATGGCACTTGAGGCTGATACCAAGCAGATGAGATAGCGGCTCTGTGTTGCTGCTCTGTACAGGTCGAACAAGGGGGCCTCCTCCGATACGTATCAAGCATAGTCCCTGCGACAAGCAGACACTCTGCAAATCCGTAGATCTGCTAGACTTAAAGGCGGACTTGGATGCCTATCTTTATAAGTTGAGGTCGTCGATTCAGTATAAGGGAGCAGTACTCTTTCGTTTCTGCATAGGGCTGTTTCTAGCTTTCGGCAGTGCATCAATGATGATTGCTGTGTATAACCCTGTTACTAAGCTGTGCTTTTGCTTGGGGTATAGGCAAATGCACATGAAAGTGCTGTTTTTCACAAAAAAGCCCTTGCGCAAAATCCGCCGGTCCCTATAATGCGCATCCACTGACACGGGGCAAGGCGCTCACGGTCACAAGGGTTGAAAACGAACGACATTAAGTTTGATTCAACGCTTGACGAACACCAAGGATTGCGTAGAATACGCAGCCCTGACCAGCGAAAGCGGTCAACGCTCTTTAACAACTTATCAAGCAAACTGTGTGGGCACTCGCAGGGTTGAGAAACAAAAAAATAGTGTTTTTCAATGACTGTCGAAGTGCACAAACACTTCAGCAATTCATTGAGTATCAAATCTTTAATTGAAGAGTTTGATCATGGCTCAGATTGAACGCTGGCGGCAGGCCTAACACATGCAAGTCGAG
>NZ_QCZE01000003.1 GCF_003075035.1 Zobellella maritima
CTCGACTTGCATGTGTTAGGCCTGCCGCCAGCGTTCAATCTGAGCCATGATCAAACTCTTCAATTAAAGATTTGATACTCAATGAATTGCTGAAGTGTTTGTGCACTTCGACAGTCATTGAAAAACACTATTTTTTTGTTTCTCAACCCTGCGAGTGCCCACACAGTTTGCTTGATAAGTTGTTAAAGAGCGTTGACCGCTTTCGCTGGTCAGGGCTGCGTATTCTACGCAATCCTTGGTGTTCGTCAAGCGTTGAATCAAACTTAATGTCGTTCGTTTTCAACCCTTGTGACCGTGAGCGCCTTGCCCCGTGTCAGTGGATGCGCATTATAGGGACCGGCGGATTTTGCGCAAGGGCTTTTTTGTGAAAAACAGCCCACAAGCAACCAATCGACCAATAAACAAACAATACGTTTCATATTTGTTCGAAAGCAGCCTTATATCCATTTATTTTGATCCTGATCCATGTTTTCTGGTCACACCACCACATAATGTGAATATCAAATATTCATTTAAGACGACCACCATGCAAATCCTTGATGCAGACAAAGAGAATAAGATATGGCCCCTGTTCCGGCTGGGATTCAGGGTTTTCTTTCTGGGGGGCGCCATGTTCTCGGTATTCGCCATGGTGCTGTGGAGCCTGACCCTGATGGGAGTGCCCCTACTGCCAGGGATAGCCAACCCCGTCTGGTGGCATGCCCATGAAATGATCTTTGGCTTTGCCCTGGCCATTGTCGCCGGCTTTTTATTGACCGCCATCCAGAACTGGACCGGGATGCCCGGGGTAAGGAGCTGGCCTCTGGCCCTGGTTGCGACACTCTGGCTGCTGCCACGGCTGTTGATGCCGCTAAAAGGAGAAACCAACACCCTGGTCATGGTGCTCGATTTGCTGTGGCTGCCCATGGTGGCCGGGCTACTGGCCTGGCCCATCATTCAGGTCAGGCAATGGCGCAACCTGTTTTTTGTGCCGCTATTGACGCTATTCACCCTGCTTAACGCACTCAGCTATTATGCTGCGGTCAGCCACAACTGGTTGTTGTCGGAACGGGTATTTATCACAGCCGTGCTTGCCCTGACCGGTTTGCTGGCGGTACTCGGAGGCCGGGTCATCCCGTTTTTTACCGCCAATGCTACCAACACATCAAAACCCGTTCCCCTGCCCTGGCTGGAAAAACTGAGCCTGGGCAGCCTGTGGCTCAGTGTCCTGCTCTGGCTGACGTTACCCCGTACGCCTTTCTTTAATGGCATGCTGGGCACCCTGCTGTTGATCGCTGCCATTGCCCAGCTGACAAGGCTGGTCCGCTGGAACAGCAAGCTTACCTTCAATATTCCGCTGCTGTGGGTACTGCACCTGGGCTACTGCTTTATTCCCCTGGGGCTACTGGCCATGTCCGCTGCCATGTTCAAGCCGGGTATCAGTATTGCCCTGGCCAGCCACTGGCTGAGCGCCGGAGCCGTGGGCACCGTTATTCTGGGTATGATAGCCAGGGTCTCCCTCGGCCACTCCGGACGCCCCCTGGAAATCGCTAAGCCGATAGTCATCGCCTTTGCACTGCTCATCCTCTCGGCCCTGTTGCGCAGCCTGCTACCTATGCTGGCACCAGGCATGACTACCCTGGCCTACCATGCCAGCGCCCTGTTCTGGGTACTGGCGTTTGCCCTGTTTGTGCTGAGCTACTGGCCGATCCTGACTCGCCCGAGAATTGACGGTCGCCCTGGTTAGGGCCTGTTGACGATCTTTACAAGGCTGCCCTCAGGCGACGTCGAATATTGACAGAGGTAACAGGAATTGCCTCCGCCGACCGTCACATGCCACGTTACATGGATGTACTTGAAGCGTGTCGGTGGAGGTGTCCATATAGGGTTTACGGCGTGTCGGCGGAGCAGTGCGTTTCGGCCGAATACTGCAGATATCAAACAGCTTCTAAGCCGATGAGCCGTAAATAAAAAAGGGAAAAGGCACAGCCTTCTCCCTTTTTTGTTTGTTGGCCCTGTTACTGATTGAGCACCAGACCATTGCTGTCCGCATCCAGGGTCAGTGCCTTGCCCGGGACAATAGCACCGGACAGTATGGCCTGAGCCAGGGGATCTTCCACCTTCTGCTGGATAGCCCGCTTTAACGGCCGAGCCCCAAACAGCGGATCGAATCCGGCATGAGCCAGCTTATCCAGCAGGGAGTCGGTGACCGTCACCTCGAAGCCCATGGCCTCCAGCCTGGCCAGTAGTTCTTTCATCTGGATACCGGCGATGGACTTGATCTGTGCTGCTTCCAACGGATGGAACACCACCGTCTCGTCGATACGGTTGATAAACTCGGGCCTGAACTGATGGCTTAAGACCTCCATCAGCATGGTTTTCATTTCCTGATAGCCCTTCTCATCATGATGTTCCTGGATAAGATCCGAGCCGATATTGGAGGTCATGATCACCACCGTATTGCGGAAATCCACGGTCCGGCCCTGGCCGTCGGTGAGTCGGCCGTCATCCAGGACCTGCAGCAGTATGTTGAACACATCCGGATGGGCTTTCTCCACCTCATCGAGCAGGATCACCGAATAAGGCTTGCGCCGCACCGCCTCGGTCAGATAGCCCCCTTCTTCGTACCCCACATAGCCGGGAGGTGCGCCCACCAGGCGGGAAACCGCATGCTTCTCCATAAACTCGGACATATCGATACGCACCATGGCATCCCGGCTGTCGAACAGGAAATCGGCCAGCGCCTTGCACAACTCGGTCTTGCCCACGCCGGTCGGCCCCATAAACAGGAAGGAGCCTACCGGACGGTTGGGATCAGAGAGGCCGGCCCGGCTGCGACGAATGGCATTGGCCACCGCCGTCACCGCCTCGTCCTGGCCGACAACCTGCTCATGAAGCGAGGTTTCCATCCGCAGCAGTTTGTCTTTTTCCCCCTCCAGCATCCGGGCCACCGGAATACCGGTCCAGCGCGACAGCACGTCCGCGATCTCCTCATCGGTGACCCGGTTCTTCAGCAGGTGCTGCTCCTGGGTTTCGGTTTCGGCCTCAGACGCCTGCACCAGCTGCTTCTCCAGCTCGGGGATGCGCCCGTACTGCAACTCGGACATGCGCCCCAGGTCACCGGCCCGACGGGCCACTTCCAGCTCCTGGCGCACCTGCTCCAGTTCAGCCTTGATATGCTGGGTACCGGCCAGCGCGGCTTTTTCCGATTTCCAGACATCCTCCAACTCGGCGTATTCCCTCTCTTTCCCTGCCAGCTCATCGCGGATCAACTGCAGCCGCTTGCGACTGCCTTCATCACTTTCCTTCTGCAGCGCCTGCTCTTCCAGCTTCAACTGGATAATGCGCCGCTCCAGTTTGTCCAGGGGCTCGGGCTTGGAGTCGATTTGCATGCGGATGCTGGAAGCGGCCTCATCAATCAGATCGATGGCCTTGTCGGGCAGCTGGCGATCGGCGATATAACGATAAGACAGGGTCGCCGCCGCGACGATGGCCGGATCCGTTATCTGCACATGGTGATGCAACTCGTAGCGTTCCTTCAAGCCACGCAGGATGGCGATGGTATCCTCCACACTGGGCTCGTCCACCAGCACCTTCTGGAAACGACGTTCCAGGGCCGCATCTTTTTCCACATACTGGCGATACTCATCGAGGGTGGTCGCGCCGACGCAATGAAGTTCGCCACGGGCCAACGCCGGTTTCAACATGTTACCCGCATCCATGGCTCCATCGGCCTTGCCGGCGCCGACTATGGTATGCAGCTCGTCGACAAACAGGATGACCCGTCCCTCTTCCTTCGCCAGCTCGTTGAGCAGTGCCTTGAGCCGCTCCTCAAACTCCCCCCGGTACTTGGCACCGGCTACCAGGGCGCCCATATCCAGCGACAATACCCGCTTGTTCTTCAGCCCTTCGGGTACCTCGCCATTGATAATACGCTGGGCCAGCCCCTCGACAATGGCGGTTTTACCCACCCCAGGTTCACCAATAAGCACCGGGTTGTTCTTGGTGCGCCGCTGTAATACCTGGATGGTGCGACGAATTTCATCATCCCGGCCGATCACCGGATCCAGCTTGCCCTGTTCGGCTCGCTCGGTCAGATCTATGGTGTATTTTTCCAGAGCCTGGCGATTCTCTTCGGCATTGGGATCATCCACCTGCTGGCCACCACGCACCTGCTCGATGGCCTGGCTCAGCCTTTCTTTGGTCGCCCCCGCCCGCTTGAGGATATCGCCCAGCTCGCCCTTGTCATCCAGGGCGGCCAGCACGAACAGTTCGGAAGAAATGTAGGCGTCTTTACGCTGCTGGGCCAGCTTGTCACATTGATTGAGCAAGCGTCCCAGGCTCTGGGATGGCATGACATCCACATCACCGCCACTGACCTTGGGCATCCGCTCCAGGGCTTTATTCAACTCTACCCGCAGGCCATTGCCGTCTATCCCCGCCATGGTCAGCAAGGGCCGCAGGGTGCCGCCATCCTGATTGAGCATGGCCAGCAGCAGATGAACCGGTTCTATGTAGGCATGATCCCGCCCCAGGGCCATCGACTGGGCATCTTGCAGGGCGAGCTGGAATTTACTGGTAAGACGATCAGGGCGCATCAGTGAGCTCCTCAATAACCGCCACGGCGGGCGGGAAAAGATGAATTACTGATATTAAAGATGGGGTTAGGTGGGCAGATTTCAACCAGCCCACTTAAGATATTTCTAATCTAGCCAGATCAGGCTGGCCATGCGCCCGGTTTCCCTGTCCCTGCGATAGGAGAAAAAGCGTGCTGCATCCGTATAGGTGCAATATTCACCACCATAGATATGATGCACACCGGCGGCGGCCAGCCGTAACCGCGCAAGGTGGTAGATATCCGCCAGCCATTTATCACCCCGCATAACAAAGGCATCAACAGCCAGTGGTGAATGGCTGACAAAGGCCTCTCTGACCTCGTTACCCACCTCGAATACCTTGGGGCCGATGGCCGGTCCCATCCAAGCCAGTACAGACTCGGGATCGACCTTCATTTCCGTCAGGGTCGCTTCCAGCACCCCGGCAGCCAGACCCCGCCAGCCGGCATGCGCCGCGCCGACCACGGTGCCGGCCTGATCACAGAACAACACCGGCAGGCAGTCGGCGGTCATCACCACACCGACCTGGCCAGGCGTCCGACTGACGACCGCATCGGCGGTTGCCTGCTCACCGCTGTGAGGCAGGGTCAGCACCCGGGTACCATGTACCTGGTTAAGCCACACGGGCTCGGCCGGCAAGTTCAGATAGGCCCCCAGACGTTCACGGTTAATCGCCACGTCACCTGGCCTGTCGCCCACATGGATGCCCAGGTTCAGGCTGTTGAACGGCGCCTGGCTGACTCCACCTGTGCGGCTGGTTTGTACCGCACAGACAGAGGCCGGTGCAGGCCAGTCAGGGAGAATCACATCCATACCAGTTCATCCGGATTGGCGGCGGTATCGGCCCTTAACAGCCTGACCAGTTCAATCATGTCGTCCGGCACGGGGGCGTGCCATTCCATCATCTCGCCGGTGATCGGATGCTCCAGGCGCAGCATCACCGCATGCAGGGCCTGGCGTTTGAAACCACGCAGAAATTCCAACAGCTCCGGGCTGGCACTGCGCGGCGGCTTGAGCCGGCCGCCGTAGACGGGGTCCCCTACCAGCGGGTGCTTCAGGTGTGCCATATGCACCCGGATCTGGTGGGTACGGCCGGTTTCCAGGCGCAGCCGCAACCGGGTATGGGCCCGGAATTTTTCCATCACCCGATAATGGGTCACCGCCGGTTTGCCCGCAGCCACCACAGCCATCTGGATCCGCTGGGTTGGATGTCGCCCGATATTGGCATCGACGGTACCGCCGGCAGTCATATGACCGATGGCCACGGCCTCGTACTCCCGGGTGATATGGCGTGCCTGCAGGGCACTGACCAGATGGGTCTGGGCGGGTACCGTCTTGGCAACCACCATCAGTCCGGTGGTGTCTTTATCCAAACGGTGGACTATGCCCGCCCGGGGAACCTCGGCTATATCCGGACAATGGTGCAGCAGGGCGTTGAGCAGGGTGCCGTCCGGGGTACCGGCACCGGGATGCACCACCAGACCGGCCGGCTTGTTGATCACCAGGATATGCTCGTCTTCATAGACAATATTCAGATCCATGGCCTCCGGCTCGAAGCGCACCTCGTCTTCCAGCTCGGTTTGCACCAGCACCTGCTGTCCTGCCACTACCTTTTCCCTGGGCTTGTTGGCGATTCGCCCATCCAGGCTGACCTGATCCTGCTGGATCCAGGTTTTTATCCGGGTGCGGGAATAATCGGGGAACATTTCCGCCAACGCCTGATCCAAACGTTGACCATATTGATGATCGGCAACGACGCCGTTCAGTGTGATTTGCTGGCTCATGGAGACCACTGGTTACCAAATGAAGTTTAATTGGTTATTCTAGCGGTTCTTTGCGCTGAGCTTAATCAGTTTCCGCTTACTCCGTTTCCAACTCGCAAAAAATGGACCCAATCAATGGCTAAACAAAGAAGCGTAATGCTCACCCTGACCCTGGCATTCGCCCTGGTCGTCACCGGCTGTTCCTCCACCAAGAAGGACCTGGTGCCGGACGAGCCGCCCGAGGTGCTGTATCAGGATGCTCAGAAACGCTTGCAGTCAGGCAACTTTTTCAGGGCCGCCGAGCTGCTGGAAGCCATGGACTCGCGTTATCCCTTCGGCCCCTACTCCAATCAGGTACAGCTGGACCTGATCTATGCCTATTATAAACTGGACGACACCGCCCGGGCCCTGGCCAACATAGATCGCTTCATCCGCCTTAATCCCAACCATCCAAGCGTGGATTACGCCTATTATATGCGCGGCCTGACCAACATGTCCGCCGACTATAATTTCATCCAGAACCTGTTCAACATCGACCGGGCCGATCGGGATCCCGCCTACGCTCGTCAGGCCTTTGCCGATTTCCGCCAGTTACTACGCCAATACCCGGACAGTGTCTATGCCGCCGACGCCCAGGCCCGTATGATTGGGCTGAAAAACCGTCTGGCCAAGCATGACCTAACGGTAGCCCAGTATTATATCAAGCGGGGGGCCTGGCTGGCCGCCGCCAACCGAGCCAAATATGTGGTACAGACCTATCCTGATACCGAGATGATGAAGCCGGCGCTGGAAATCATGGCCGAAGCCTACAGCACCCTGGGGCTGACCGAGATGGCCAATAACGCCAAGGCCGTGCTGAGGGCCAACTTTCCCAACAGCTAAGCCGCCAGCAGGCCTCGACTCCGCTCCATAAAAAAATCCGCCGGAATCGGCGGATTTTTTCACATTGCCCAAAGGGACTGGTTAGCCCGCCTGAGTACCGAAATAGGCTGTCAGGTAATCATCGAAGGAAATGGCATCCGACATTTCCAGCTTGCGCTGCCGCGCCAGGGAGCGAACGCTCTCCTCATCGAAATAGACATCTCCCCAATAGCCTGGCTTGGCCTGCTCCAGCTGTTCCCGGTACTCCCTGGCCAGGGCCAGGCCGAAGGGCTGAATATCCAGGCTGTCTTGCTGCAGGCGGGCCAGTACCCGGGCGGACAGGGTTTTCGACGGATCGCGCAGGGCCGCCAATTGCTGCCGGTGGGCCTCGCCGTAGCAACCCTGGCCACAGCAGGCATCGAGCAGGCCGGCGACATCGCCCAGTTCGGCAAAATAGCGCTCGCCCAGCGCCGCCAGGGTGAGTGGCTCGCCGCCCATGACTTCCAACTCCAGGCCGGGCCGTCGCCCTTCCAGCACCACCTTGGTGAAGTTGCGGCGGTTGAGGGCGATTTCCTCTTCCTCCAGGGGGCCCGACGGTGTTAACAGACACCACAGCAGGAAGCTGTCGAGGAAACGTATCTGCGACTTGTCGATCCCCACGGCGGAGAAGGGATTGACATCGACGGAGCGCACTTCGATATATTCCACGCCCCGGGAAGCCAGGGCCTCGGAGGGCTTTTCACCGCTTTCCGTGGTGCGTTTGGGGCGGATAGGAGCATAGAGCTCATTCTCGATTTGCAGCACATTGTCGTTTAGCTGGCGATATTCTCCGTCCACCTTGACACCGATCTTGGCAAACTCGGGCGCGTGGGTGCCGATGGCACGCTGTAATGACGAAACGTAAGCATCCAAGGAATTCAGGGAAATATTCAGATCAGCCTGGGCATTATTGGTATAGCCCAGATCCGATAATCGCAGCGAAGTGGCATAGGGCAGGTACAGGGTCCCTTCACCCAGCCGCTCGAAAGGCAGGTGATGCTGCTTGCCCTCGAGGAAGGAGCCGCACAGGGCCGGCGAGGCACCAAACAGATAGGGGATCAGCCAGCCATAACGATAAACGTTGCGGATCAGCCCCAAGTAAGCCTCGGACACAAAATCCTGCAGACAGCCACCGTTTCCTTCCAGGGCATGCCACTCGCTCCAGAAGCTGTCCGGCATGGAAAAGTTAAAGTGCACCCCGGCAATCACCTGCATCTGGCTACCGTACCTGTGGTGAAGCCCCTGACGATACAGGGTTTTCATCCGACCGACATTGGAACTGCCGTATTGGGCCAGGCGTATCTGCTCATCGGCCTTGAGGAAACAGGGCATGCTCAGGGGCCAGAGCTGCTCACCGTCCAGATGTTGCATCACGTAGCGGTGAATGTCGGTCAACTGGGACAACAAGATATCGACCGAGTCCGAAACCGGGGTGATAAATTCCATCAGGGGTTCGGCAAAATCCGTGGTGATATTGGCATTGGTCAGAGCCGAGCCCAGCACCCGGGGGTGATCGGTTTGTGCCAAATGGCCCTCGGGGGTAATGCGCAAACATTCCCGCTCTATGCCGCGGCGAATACCTTTGATGGCGGGCAGCCGCTGTGGGCTTTGGAGTGCCTGCACACGGGCAGCCAGAGATGGTTTCTTTTGGGTCATGGGCGTTCGCTCTGTATGGCCTGCAGGCCAGGGCCCACCGGGCCCCTTAACTCAATGTTTAAATCGTGTATGGGAAGATGAAGCCTCGCCAGCGATTTTTCAAGCTTCGCCTTGTCGCCTACCACTAAAATCACCAATTCTTTACTGTCCAGCCATTCTCGCGCCAACTGGGTCAAGGCCGCCGCATCCACCTCGGAGACAATTTTCTGTTGCTCGCTCAGGTAGTCGGGCGCCAGCTCCAGCATGGCCAACTGCAGCAGAAAACCGGCTTTCTTGCCCAGGCTTTCATAGGACAGGGCGTCCTGCTGGGAAAAGGTGCTGCGCAGGTAGGCCAGCTCTTCCGGGGTTGGCCCCTCTTCCCTGAAGCGGGACAACTCATCCAGAATATTCTCTATCGCCGAAACGGTGGCGTCGGCCCGCACATCGGTTGCCACCACAAAGACCCCCGCATCCCGGTTGCCGGTAAAGAACGAGTTTGCGCCGTAGGTAAAGCCCTTGTCTTCCCGCAGATTCTGATTGATGCGGCTGTTGAAATTTCCGCCCAGATTAAAGTTCATCAGATTGGCGCGGAAGAAGGGGCCGGTCGCATCCAGCGGCAGGGCTCGTCGTCCCACCCGCAACACTGATTGTACGGCGCCGGGCACATCCACGATATAGATCCCCGGCTCGGCCTGCTGCGGAGACACCTCGACCGGTGGCAGACTGGCCGGCTCCCCCTGCCAGCGGGTCAGGAACTGCAGCGCCTGTCTCGCTTGCTGTTGCTCCAGGGCACCGACCACTATGCCATGACCGTTGGCCGGGTTATAGAAGCGCCGATAATAGTCACGTACCTGCGCCAGGGTCAGGTCCTGTACCTGCTCCATCAGGCCGTCGTCGGGCAATCCCATACGGGTATCGGCGCCATAGGCCAACTGCCTGAAGCCATGCCGCGCCAGCCAGGAGGGCTGATGCTGGCTCTGGGCCATGCCTTCAAGCTGCCTGGCCTTGAGCTGTTCAAAGTCCTGCTCCCTGAACCCCGGGTTAAACAACAGCTCCTCCACCAGGGCCAGCGTCTGCGGCAGGGTATCGGTCAGGCTGTTGACTTCGATCAGGTTGGTATAAAAACCGGTACGCACGCTGATGCTCGAACCCAGTCGCTCCAGGGCTTCACTGAATTCACCCGAGCTCAACCGCTCCGTGCCCTGATTCATCATGGCAGCAGTCAGGTTGGCCAGGCCATAGGCCCCCTCCGGCTCTGCCCTTTGTCCCCCGGGGAAGGCCAGTATGATGGAGACCGCCGGGATTTCATTGTTTACGGTGCCCAACAGCTGGATATTGTTATCCAGGCTGTCCAGCCACAGGGGCGGCACCTTAGCCTGCACCGGTGGGCCAATCGGTGGCATCTTGCTGCGATCGAAGTCATCGTTTACCTCGCGCAGGGGGAGCTTGTCGACATGGGCGATGGCCGGCAACGTCCGGTCAGGAATCGGATAATTGGGGGTGGCCGCCGCCCACTCCGTCTTGCCCTCGGGAACCACGCTGAGCACAGCCCTGGGTTTGTTCAGCAGATATTGCCGATATTTGTTCATCACCTGTTCGGGATGGACCTCGGCCGTGGCCCGCCAGGCATTGATAACATACAGGGGATCGTCTTTTAATACCTGCCCCAGCGACAACTGCCGCGCCTTGCCTTCAACACTGTCCAGGCCGAAGATAAGCTCGGATCTCAGCACGTTCACCGCTTTATTGACGTCATCAACCGCTATGCCCCGTTCGGCGATCCCTTCGATAATCGCATCCATTTCCGCTACCAAAGGCGCCAGGTCACCCTCTCTGGAGGGGTTGCTATAGGCCCAGAGGGTGAAGGTACAGGCCAGCTCGGAGCAATAGTGGCTGGCTCCGGTGCTGACGGCCTTGCCGGTTTCGACCAATTGCTGGTGCAACAACGAGCCTTTGCCGCCCCCCAATACATTGGCCAGCACATCCAGGGCGGCTTCATCCTGATGCCCCAGATAGACAGTCGGATAGGACATATAAACCAGGGGCAGGCGGATGCGGGAATCGACCAGGGTCTGGTAACGGCTTGACTCCAGCCTGGCCGGCGCCGGTTCGGCATCAATGACCTCGGGGCCGGCGGGAATGGATCCGAAATACTTGTCGACCCAGGCCAGCGTCTGTTCGGGATCAAAACTGCCCGAGATAACCAGGGTGGCGTTGTTGGGGCCATACCAACGCAGGAAGAAGGCCTTGAGGTCATTCACATCAACCCGGTCGAGATCTTCCACATAGCCGATCGGCTGCCAGCTATAGGGATGCTCCCGGTGATAGAGCAGCTCCCCCATGCGTTCACCGACCAGACCATAAGGCTGGTTATCCAACCGCTGGGCACGCTCGTTTTTTACCGTATCTCGCTGGATCTCGAATTTTTTCTGACTCACCGCATCCAGCAAAAAACCCATTCGATCGGCTTCCAACCAGAGCACTTTCTCCAGATGATTGGCCGGCACCGTCTGGAAATAATTGGTCCTGTCCTGGTTGGTGGTACCGTTCATCGAGCCACCGGCTTCGTTAATCAGCCGGAAATGTTGCTGATCGGCTACATGCCTGGACCCCTGAAACATCATGTGCTCGAAGAAATGGGCAAAGCCGGTTTTTCCCGGTTCCTCCCGGGCCGAGCCCACATGATAGGTGATTTCCACATGTACCAGGGGATCCGACTCGTCCCGGTTGAGGATCAAGGTCAGACCGTTGTCGAGGCGATACATCTGATAAGGGATCACCAGCTCATCATGGCCCCGCTCAACCTCCTGTACCAACACAGGCGCGGCAGAAACCCACAAGGGGAACAAGAGTAATAACAGGGACCAGAACTTCATGGCATATCCTTGACGAAAACCAATGAAAAACAGGGTAACCGGACGAGCCGGCCCGGCGCAAGCCGGGCCTCTGCTCAGGGCATCAACAGCAGTTTGCCTCGAGTATGACCACTTTCAATCTGCCGGTGGGCAAGGTTTCCTTCGGCCAGGGGATAGATCTGGCTGAATTCGACCCAGAACTTGTCTTCGGCCAGTTCCTGCATCAGGAACGCCAGTTGTTCATTGTCATTGCGCTTGAGCATGCCGGTCGCCGTCAGTCCCTGCTGCTGGGCCGCGGCTATCACCTCGTCGGCGGTAATGGTCGGCACCGTCACCACCCGGCCACCCGGCTTCACATGCGACAGCTGGGAGATACCGGAGCTGCCCCCGACCAGATCCAGCAGCAAATCCACCGGGGCCATCGTCGCCATCCGGGCCTCATCCCGATAATCGATGACTTCATCCGCGCCCAGGGAATTCAGAAACGCATGATTGCCGATCGAGCCCAGCGCCACCACGGTCGCTCCCAGGTTCTTGGCCATCTGAACCGCCAGGTGGCCCACACCGCCGGCGGCGGCTGGGATCAGCACCCGCTCGCCGGCCTGCAACTTGCCATGCTCGGTTAGTCCCTGCCAGGCAGTCAGGCCAGCCAGGGACAGGCCGGCGGCCATCTCATCGAGTACAGAGGAAGGTACCGGCAGCAGCTCATGTTCATCCACCACAACTTCTTCGCTGTAGCCCCCCCCCGAGACCAGCCCGAACAGACGGTCGCCCAGCTGGTACCGGGTCACTTCCGGACCTACCTCACAGACAACGCCCATCAGCTCGAACCCGGGAGACCAGGGCAGTCGATCCTTGATGGCCTGCGCCCCCCACCCCAGGCCGGCCCGGGTCTTGGCGTCGATGGGATTAACCCCGGCATAATGCATCCTGACCCGAATTTGTCCTGGCTGCAGGGGAACAGAGGCCGACTCGACCTGCACCAATTGGTCGGCATCGCCGAAGGCCTGAATAACCAGCTGTTTCATACTGACTCCTTGTTCTGTTGACGGCTAATTGCCAGCTGCCATCACGGCAGCATACCACCCGGCCCGGTCGAGCCCAATGCCGACCGGCGCCTGATACCGATCATAAGCCCGAACCGTTATCGCCACCAACAACTGGCTTCGAGTGACCCCAGTAAATATTGGCTAGACTATCCAGTATTGATACAGTGCTGAGGGTTAACAGCACGGTGAAACACGCATCCTAACAAGGCACCCATTATGACCCGACTGTTTTTACTCCCCCTGATCCCGGCCCTGCTGTGGTACCTGTTTCTGCTGTATAACCAGATCCCCATCAAACAGGGGGCCCGGGTGTTTTACTGGATTATCGGCCTGGGCTGGGGCCTGGCGGGCTTTTTAAGCCTGATGATGGTGTTAACCCGTTAAACCTCGGGATTGGAGATTACCCCCTCACATCCCTATTCCCCAGTCCCGAACCCCTGACTTACCAATAATTTTCCATCAGGATCTGCCCCGGCTTGCGGCGCAGATGCTTGGTTAACCCCTTGGCCTTGAGTTCGGTGATGGTGTCATGCACCATCTGCGGGTTGCCACAGAGCATGACCCTGCTGTGCTCGGCCGAAAATGATACCCCAGCTCTGGCTTCCAGGCTGCCGTCCTTGATGGCATGGGTAATACGGCCTTGCCCGGCCCCCTCAAACTGCTCCCGGGTGACAAACGGCAGATAGTCAAAACCGGGCCTGTCCCGGGTCACGGCCGCGATCTGCTCCCGGTAACACAGCTCATTGGCAAAGCGAACCCCATGCACCAGCAGGACTCGCTCAAATTGCTGCCAGCAGCTACCTTCGGTGAGCATAGAGACAAAAGGCCCGATCCCCGTACCGGTGGCAATCATCCACAGATCCCGTCCCGGGGGAACCTCACCCAGGGTCAGGAAACCGGCGGCCTGACGTTGCACCAGCACTTCATCGCCCACCTGCAAACGAGCCAGGTAAGGCGTTAACTTACCTTCGGGGATAGTGACCAGATAGAATTCGCAATCCTGGCCCGGAGCATTCACATAGGAATAGGCACGGGATACCTTTTTATCTTCGGTGATCAACGCCAGCTTGGTGAACTGGCCGGCCAGGAAGCTGTCTACCTGGGCATCCACCACCAGCGAAAACAGATTCTCCGACCATTGCCTGCGCGCCTTGACCCGTCCTGCTATCCAGTCTGCCATGCTTCGCTCTCCGCTTGTCTTTCACTCCACTGTAGCCTTATTGCAGGCAATAAAAAACCCGCGACAAGCGCGGGTTTTTTCAATCAGCAGCCGAACTTAGGCGGCAACGACCTGGATTTTAACGGTCGCTTTAACGTCGGCGTGCAGCTGCACACCCACTTCGTACTCGCCTACGTTACGCAGTACGCCGTCATACAGACGAACTTCGCTCTTGGTCACGTCAACACCGGCAGCGGTGATGGCATCAGCCACGTCACGGGCACCGATAGAACCAAACAACTTGCCTTCATCGCCAGACTTGGAAGCGATAACCACGTTTTCCAGGCCGGACAGTTGGTCGGCACGAGCCTGGGCGGCAGCCAGCTGGTCGGCCAGCTTGGCTTCCAGTTCAGCGCGGCGGGCTTCGAAAGCCGCTACGTTGTCTTTGGTGGCCAGTACGGCTTTGCCCTGGGGCAGCAGAAAGTTACGGGCATAACCGGATTTAACGGTTACCTGGTCGCCCAGGCCACCCAGTTTGGCGATTTTATCAAGCAGAATAACTTGCATTACCTTTCCTCTTTAAGTGAACGAGTTAGGCCGCTGCTTACTTGTGCAGATCGGTGTAAGGCAGCAGGGCCAGGTAACGAGCGCGTTTGATCGCACGGGCCAGCTGACGCTGATATTTAGCGCGGGTGCCGGTGATGCGGCTCGGTACAATTTTACCGGACTCGGTGATGTAGTTCTTCAGGGTAGCTACATCTTTGTAATCAATTTCGGTTACACCGTCAGCGGTGAAACGGCAGAACTTACGACGACGAAAATAACGTGCCATGATCTATCTCCTCAACTTCTCGTGAATTACTCAGCAGCTTCAGCGCGAGCATCGTCACGCCGTGGTTGACGCTCGTCCTTGGCCTTGGCCATTTCAGAAGCTTCGGTGTAAGCCTGCTTGGTGCGCATGATCATGTTACGAAGCACGGCATCGTTGAAGCGGAAGTTGGTTTCCAGCTCATCGATAACAGCCTGGTCGGCTTCTACGTTCATCAGAACATAGTGAGCCTTGTGCAGTTTGTTGATCGGGTAAGCCAGCTGACGGCGGCCCCAGTCTTCCAGGCGGTGGATCTGACCACCGGAAGTGGTGATGGCGCCGGTGTAGCGCTCGATCATACCGGGAACCTGTTCACTCTGATCAGGGTGAACCATAAATACGATTTCGTAATGACGCATGGATTGCTCCTTACGGGTTATAGCCTCTGCGCGGGCTCAGTCACACCAGCGGAGGCAAGGAACGTTTGGTTTTTTGACTGATTTTAAGGTCGCGTAGTGTAAGGGATAACCGCCCCAAAAGAAAGCGTTAAGCGGCAAGCTGACAGCGATAAGCAGCCGAGTCGCTTGCAGGATTGTTTTCGGGTTCTGTAGTCGCCCGTTGATGCGGCGCAAATCGGCTCTTGTAGGCGCCGCCTTAGCCGGCGCGAATCGACAGACGAAGGTTTGTCTGCAGGTACTCCACATGGCTTGAAGGTCTCGCGTTGCCTGATCCGCCGGCGACCGGACACAGTGTTTTTCTTACGGCTTAGCTGACCGCTTACAGCTGAAGCCTCTGGCTTTGCGTTAACGCAGCCTGCGTTGCAGGGCGATGGCGCCGATCACCAGCAGGGCCCCGGCGTATACATTCCACGCCGGGAATTCGGCAAACAACAGCATCCCCATCAGGGTCACGAAGATCAGCCCGGAATATTCACTGGCAGCAATCTTGCTGGCATCGGCCATGGAATAGGCCAGTATGCACACTCCCTGATAGATGATGCCGATCAGGGTGGCCCCCAGCAACAGCAACCAGACCTCACCACTGAGCGGCTGCCAGTCGGGCAATGCCAGTGTCAGACTAACCGGTATCGCCAGCAGCTGCGTCAGGAACAGGGTCGCCAGCACGGAGCGCCCCCTCGGCAACCGGCGGACCAGTACATTGCTGGCCGCCATGGAAAACGCAGTCAGCAGCGCAAGCCAACCGGCCCAGTGCCACTGGGCCGGGTTCAATACCACCAGGATGCCGATAAACCCCAGTATGCTGACAGCATAGGCCATGCCCCGTACCTGCTCCTTACTCCACAGGGCGGCCAACGGCAGTGTCATTAGCGGGGCCGCGTAAAATACCGCATTGGCGGTGGCCAGGGGCAGGTAATAGAGGCTGACAAACACGCCTACCGAGCCCATCAGCAGCAAGTGTCCACGAAGCAGGTGAACTTTCCACTGTCCGAGTCCTTTACGTTCGACAGGCAGCCCCAGCCAGAAGGGCAACAGCAGGGCGCTGGTAATCATAAAGCGCAGGGCCACATACTGATAAGGATTGAACTGGGCCTGGCCGAGTAACTTGACCAACACATCACCGAACGAGATCATCAGATTGCCGACCACCAACAACACGATCGCCAGCAACTGACCGTCGGCGGGCATCCGCGCCCTTACGCGCTGCACATCAGCTCCATATCCTGATGGGGTATACCGTCTTCCAGGTATTCGTCACTAACCGGCACAAACCCGAGTGAGCGATAAAAGTCGCGAATATACACCTGGCCACTCAGGCGCAGCGGGTAGCCCGGCCAGTGCGTGGTCGCGGCCTCGATGGCCTGCTGCATCAACATCCGGGCCAGGCCCTGTCCGCGCGCCTCCGGCACCACGACCAGCCGGCCGATCCACACCTGCTCGGCGGTCTGTATCCCTGGCCCGAGAATACGCCCCGCGGCCTGCAATGCCCCCTGTTCCCAGGCCATGATATGGAGCACGTCAGGCAGCATATCCAGGCCATCAAGATCCTGGTAGGCACAATCCTGCTCCACCACGAAAATTTGGCAGCGCAGGGCCAGCAGCCGGTACAGCTGTTCGCAGGTTAACTGTTCAAAAGGACAAATTTGCCAGTTCATGAAATAGCACTCATCTATGGGATTGACGCACATACATACAAGGTGTCCGTTTCACCACACCGCAGGTCCGGGTACTACCCCCGCAACCGCTGGCGGACGATCTCAAACAGGCAGACCCCGGTGGCGACCGACACATTCAGGCTGGACACTGAGCCCGCCATGGGAATACTGACCAGCTGGTCGCAATGCTCCCGGGTCAGGCGGCGCATGCCCTTGCCTTCCGCGCCCATCACCAGCGCCAGGGGGCCTTCCAATTTGGCTTGATACAGGTGCTGATCCGCCTCTCCTGCAGTGCCCAGCACCCAGATGCCCTTGTCCTGCAGGGCGCGCAGGGTACGGGCCAGGTTGGTGACCTGAAACAGGGGCACGCTTTCGGCGGCGCCGCAGGCCACCTTGCGCACCACAGGCCCCAGCCCGGCGGACTTGTCCTTCGGCACTATCACCCCCTGTACCCCGGCGGCATCGGCGGTACGCAGGCAGGCGCCCAGGTTATGGGGATCGGTCACGCCATCCAGTACCAGCAGCAGCGGGCTGGCCTGGTCGGTGAGCAGGGCATCCAAATCCGCCTCGTTCAGGACAGGCTGTGCCTTGACC
Source organism: Zobellella maritima (assembly GCF_003075035.1). GTDB lineage: Bacteria > Pseudomonadota > Gammaproteobacteria > Enterobacterales > Aeromonadaceae > Oceanimonas > Oceanimonas maritima. The sequence goes on from NZ_QCZE01000003.1 coordinate 17,472, forward strand.
CTGGCCACCACTCCCTGGTGCTGGCCGCCACTGGCCTTGGCATCCAACGCCTGACGGCTCGATGGCTGGGCCTTGACGCCGACCGTCAGCAGACGCGCCTGCAGCTTGTTGAGGCGCTCGTCTTCGCGCCCCTTGAGGATCCACACCTCCAGCACCTGCTCCGGGTGGGTTTCCAGCAGGGCATCCAGGGCATGGATGCCGAAAATCAGTTCAGTACTCATTGCATTGTCTCGGGGATTAGGGAAACGGGACTGGGGACCGGGCCGGGGCTAATCCCCAATGCCAAGTCTCCAATCCCTGACTTGATCAGCGGCGCTTTCTGCCGCCACGGGACTTGGGTTTTTCCCCCTTGTCCGCTTTTGCCGCGGGCTTGTCGCCGCTTGTGGGCTTGGCTCGCTGCCGGGACTTGAGGTTTTTCGCTCCCTTGCCGGTCTTGGCACTTGCCGGCAGCGGCGCTTCCACCATCTCGAAGTCGATCTTGCGATCATCCAGGTTGACCGCCATCACCTTGACCCGCACCTTGTCGCCCAGGCGGTAACGGCGGCGGAAGTTTTCGCCGATCAGCAGCTGGCGGGCCGGATCAAACTGGTAATAGTCGTTCTGCAGGCTGGAGATATGCACCAGGCCGTCGATATGGATGTCGTCCAGCCGCACAAAGAAGCCGAAGCCGGTGACGTTGGCGATGGTGCCACCGAACTCGCTGCCCACATGATCGAGCATATACTCGCACTTCAGCCAGTCGGCCACATCACGGGTAGCGTCATCGGCACGGCGTTCGGTCATGGAGCAGTGTTCACCCAGGGGCGCCACCTCGTCATACTGATAGTTAAAGCCACCGGTGGCGGTCCATTTCTGTCCCGGCTGGCCGTATTCCCTGGCCAGCTGATACTTGATGGCCCGATGCAACACCAGATCCGGATAACGACGGATCGGCGAGGTAAAGTGGGCGTAGGATTTCAGCGCCAGGCCGAAATGCCCCATGTTGTCGGCCTGATAGACCGCCTGCTTCATGGAGCGCAGCAACATGGTCTGGATCAGCTCGGCATCGGGCCTGTCCTTAATCTGCTCGGCCAACAGCGCATAATCCGCCGGGGCCGGCTCCAGGCCGCCCTTCAGCTCCAGGCCCAGCTCGCCCAGGAAGCTGCGGAAGCCCACCAGCTTTTCTTCACTCGGCTTGTCGTGCACCCGGAACAAGGCATGGGCATCCTGCTTCTCGATAAAACGGGCCGCAGCGACGTTGGCCAGGATCATGCACTCCTCGATGATCTTGTGGGCATCGTTACGCACCAGCGGCACTATCCGCTCGATCTTGCGCTGAGGATTGAATACAAAGCGGGTTTCCTCGCTTTCGAATTCCACCGCACCGCGCTGATGACGGGCACTCTTGAGCGCCTGATACATCTTGTTCAGCTCTTCCAGGTGCGGTACCAGCGGCTGGTAGCGTTCACGCAGGGTTTCATCCCCTTCCAGGATCGCCGCCACCTTGTTATAGGTCAGGCGGGCATGGGAGTTCATCACCGCTTCGTAGAAGCTGAACCCGGACAGCTTGCCGCTGGCGGAGATGGTCATCTCCGCCACCATGCATAGCCGGTCTACCTGGGGGTTGAGCGAGCAGAGGCCGTTGGACAGCACCTCGGGCAGCATGGGAATGACCTGCTCGGGGAAATACACCGAGTTGCCACGCTGATGGGCTTCGCCATCCAGCGCCGTGCCCGGCCGCACATATGAAGACACGTCGGCGATGGCCACCCACAGTCGCCAGCCGCCGGAGCGCTTGGCCTGGCAGTAAACCGCATCGTCAAAGTCGCGGGCGTCTTCGCCGTCTATGGTCACCAACGGCAATTTGCGCAGATCCTTGCGGCCCTTTTTGGCTTCTTCCGGCACCTCTTCGCTGAGCTTGGCCACTTCCTGCTTGACCTCTTCCGGCCACACATGGGGAATGCCGTGGGTACGCAGGGCAATTTCGATCTCCATGCCCGGATCCATGGTCTCGCCCAGCACCTCGATAACCTTGCCGATCCCTGTCATGCGCTTGGTGGGTCGCTGGGTTATGGTGATCACCACCACCTGGCCCATGCGCGCGCCCATGGTTTCTCCCTGGGGAATTAGAATATCCTGGGGAATGCGGCTGTCGTCGGGCACCACATAGCTGACCCCGTTTTCCACGAAATAGCGGCCAACCACATCCAGGTCCCGCGACTTGAGGATGCGCACCACTCGGGCTTCCTGCCGGCCTCGGCTGTCGAAACGCAGCGGCTGAACCAATACATAGTCACCGTGCATCAAAGCATCCATTTCCCGCTGGGCCAGAAACAGGTCGTCACCGCCGTCTTCCTGGCGCAGGAAGCCGAATCCTTCCCGATGACCGATGACATAGCCCTTGATCAGGTTCAGCTTGTCGGGCAGGGCGTAGCATTTGTTGCGGGTGAACACCAGCTGGCCGTCACGCTCCATGGCGCGCAGCCGGCGGCGCAGGGCTTCGGCCTGCTCTTCGCCGTCCAGCTCCAGCTCGGCAAACAGCTCATCCCGGTTGGCCGGGGAATTGCGGCCCTTGAGATGCTCCAGAATGAACTCCCGGCTGGGGATGGGGTTTTCGTATTTATCGGCCTCGCGCTGGAGGAAGGGGTCTTGGTTTTCTGACATAGAAAGTGGTCCATTTGAGCACTGTGATAAGGGAAGTATATTAGGTAGAGAAAAGAGCACATAGTGACCCCTCGCCTGCCTGAACCAGTGCTCGTCCAGGCAGGCATCCAGGCCTCGGGGAGGCCGGGAGATTACAGAGACTTGAGCATCTCTTCCGGCAGTTGCAGTGCCTCGTTGCTGTTGATACCCACGCCCCGCTCTATGATGTTGCGGGCTATGGCCTTGGCCTCATCCAGGGAATGCATCACATGGGTCCCGCACTGGTATTCGTTCAGCTCGGGGATCTGTGACTGATTTTCCACCTTCAGCACATCCTCCATCGCCGCCAGCCAGGCATCCGCGACCCGCTGTTCGTCGGGCGCGCCCACCAGGCTCATGTAAAAACCGGTCCGGCATCCCATGGGCGAAATATCGATGATCTCCACCCCATTGCCATTGAGGTGATTGCGCATGAAGCCGGCGAACAGGTGCTCCAGGGTATGGATACCCTTTTCCGACAGGATTTCCTTATTGGGCAGGCAAAAGCGCAGATCAAACACGGTAATGGTGTCTTGATGGGGGGTCGCCATGGTTTTGGCCACCCGCACCGCCGGGGCCTCCATACGAGTATGGTCGACGGTAAAACTGTCCAGCAGTGGCATAACTTATTCCTCTATTAATATTTCACAGAGATTGTGACAAAGAAAACCCCAAGGGCCAAGGTAAATCAGGGAATATAATGCCGGGGGAATATGGAAAACAGGGATTGGGGACTGGCCAGCCCCCAATCCCCGATCACTTATCCCTGCTCTTAAACGGCTTCTTCGTTTTGCTCGCCGGTGCGAATGCGGATCACCTGGCCTACATCAAATACAAAGATTTTTCCGTCACCTATCTTGCCGGTGCGGGCCGTGGTTTCGATGGCTTCGATACAGGCTTCGACCAGGTCGTCCTGTACCACCAGTTCCAGTTTGACCTTGGGCAGGAAGTCGACCATGTACTCGGCGCCGCGATAGAGTTCGGTATGGCCTTTCTGGCGGCCAAACCCCTTGACTTCGGACACCGTCATGCCGGTGATGCCGCGCTCGGCCAGGGCTTCACGCACGTCGTCCAGCTTGAAGGGCTTGATAATGGCTTCGATCTTTTTCATGGTTTCTCCTTACCAGTTCACTTTGCCAAAGCCCGAGGTGATGGGATAGCGTCTGTCCTTGCCGAAGTTACGCGGCGTGATACGCGGCCCGACCGCCCCCTGGCGGCGTTTGTATTCATTGATATCTACCAGCTTGATCACCCGGCGTACGTCGGCTTCGTCAAACCCCTCGGCGAGCAGCTCGGCCAGGGATTTGTCCTGCTCCACATAGCCTTCGAGGATGGCGTCCAGCACATCATACGGGGGCAGGCTGTCCTGGTCGAGCTGATCCGGGGCCAGCTCGGCTGAGGGCGGCCTGTCGATCACCCGCTGGGGGATCACATAACCCAAAGTATTGCGGTATTCCGACAAGGCAAACACCAGCGTCTTGGGCACATCCTTGATGGGTGCGAAGCCGCCCACCATGTCTCCGTAAAGGGTGCAATAGCCGACCGCCACTTCGCTCTTGTTGCCGGTGGTCAACACCAACCGGCGACGCTTGTTAGAGATGGCCATCAAGAGCACGCCGCGGGCCCGGGCCTGCAGGTTTTCTTCGGTGGTGTCTTTTTCGGTGCCGGCAAACAGGGGGTCCAACTGGCTCATAAAGGCGTCGAACATGGGCTCGATGGAGACGATGTCGAACTCCACCCCCAGGTGCTTCGCCTCTTCTTCTGCGTCTTCCACGCTGATGGAGGCGGTATAGCGGAACGGCATCATCACCGCTTGCACCTTATCGGCCCCCAGAGCATCGACGGCGATGGCCAGGGTCAGGGCCGAGTCGATCCCCCCGGACAGACCCAGCACGGCACCATTGAAACCATTCTTGTTGACATAGTCACGGGTGGCCAGCACCAGTGCCTGGTAGATCTCCGCCAGCGGCTCGAGGCTGTCATTGATCCCGGCCTCGACCGGCGCCTTGTGCTTGACGCGCACCAGCGCCAGCTCGGGGGCGAAGGCCGTCAGGTTCTGGGTCAGCTCTCCTTCGGCATTGAAGACCTTGGAGCGACCGTCGAACACCAGCTCATCCTGGCCCCCCACCTGATTGAGGTACACCAGCGGCAGGGCATTGTCGCGGCTGCGTTGTGCCAGCAGGCTTTCGCGGATCCAGGCCTTGCCCCTGTGATAAGGCGAGGCATTGAGGCTGAGCAACAGCTCGGCCCCGGCCGCCTTGGCGGCGGCGGCCGGACCGGCCTCCCACACATCTTCGCAGATCAGCAGGCCCAGCTTGTGTCCTTTAAAATCAATCACACATGATTCGGTTCCGGCGCTGAAATAGCGTTTCTCGTCGAATACCCCGTAGTTGGGCAGCAACTGCTTGAAGTAGCGACCGGCCAGCTTGCCCTGATAGAAGAAGGAAGCGGCATTATAGAGTCTGCCGTCCTGGCGCCAGGGGTGGCCGACCACCAGGGCGGTTGTTGTGCTGGCCGCGGCCAGTTGCGCAAGCGCGGCCTCGACCCGTAGGTGCAGATCGTTGCGAAACAGCAGATCTTCCGGCGGGTAGCCGGTCACCGCCAGCTCGGGAAACAGCACCAGTTCGGCGCCCTGCTGTTCGGCGTCACGGGCGGCGGCAAGCATCGCCTGGGTATTGGCTTCGATGGCGCCGACGGTCAGATTTAACTGGGCCAGCGCCAGGGTCAAGGTCAGGTGTTCAGACATGGGTAGATTCGTTGCAAGATGATAATAGTTGCATAGTAAAGAAAGACAGGGGCCTTGTCAGGCCCCTGTGCATTTGAATCAGTTACAAGAGCCCGGCAGACTCTTGCCTGTTCCTGCTCTGTTGATCACAGCCAGCAGACAGCCACCCTCAATGGCTTTCTTCCCTTGGCTGATGTTGGTCGACACGGACCAAGGCGTGCCTGGAAGGATCAGCTCATAACCGGCAGGAGCAGTAGCCGTCAGCGTGGCTGTAGGTCCATTGTTCGCGTAACAGTTATAGGAAACCGACAGATTGCCTTTATTGGCTCCCTGCCCGGTCACCTGGGTAGATGAACAACTGATGGAAGAAATACCTGCCTGGGTAAAGCTTACCTGTACCAGGCTTAACTGAGTATCGTCGCATGCCTGTTCAGTCACTATAGTACCAACTGTCTCATAGGTGATGCACTTTATCTGCCCGGTTATACTGACCTTTCCTGTAAGAACTTGTACTGAGACATTCAGTGAAGAACTTTTGACGTCTGTTATTTCATCGGTAGACAAGGGCTTGAAAGAGGTGATCCCGCTGTTACTGCGCCGGATGGTGGCGGTAATGGTAGCCAAAGACCCTTCCTTGAGGGCATTAATCAACCCTCGACTATAGGTACCATAGTATTGCTGGCTACTGTCCACTATGGTCTGCACTGGCTCGTTGGTCACACTGGTATTACTGCTGTCATTACTAGTCCAATTCGCCAACAGGGTCAGGTTAACATCATAAAAAGGGACAAATTTCAGTAGATTTTCGGGCGTGGCGTCAGGGTTCCCCCCCATGACTTCATCCTTCAGATACTGGCGATATTCCGGTGATACAATATCCACATAGATTCCCCTGGCTATCAGCTGATCCGGACCTGGCGCAACCAACAACATATCGGTAGACAGGGGCGCTATGCCCTTAGATGTAAGGTAAGTTGAAAAAGAGACAGGGGTAGAATAGGTCTGATTAGTGTAGTTGCTCCCGGCTTTAACCTGACCACGAATATAATCCGTGACAACTTCCTTGACATAACTTTGATAGGCCGACAATACTGCGCTATCGGCAAAGATGCTGGCATCAAAAATATTAAACGCCACCAGATTCCAGTCATTGGCCATTTCATAGAAACCATTAATACGTACCATCCGGCAGGCTTCCAGATACTCAGTATTTTTCAGTGTCGCTAGAGAAACTCCATCTTTATAGTGACCATGGGGGGGAGTATTGCTTCGCTTAATTACATCATACCAATGACCGAACTCATTGAGATCGCCATCAAAATGATTCTTACAACAACGAACGCACAGCGGATCCTGACTGCTCTTCGGTTTGCCAGTCGACTTGACAGCGGTTCCGCCAAGAGTCCAGTAGGACAGCCCCCCCAGGGCTATTCTTTGTGATGGCAAGCTGGCGCTGGTCGCATCGTCTAACTTGCAGTTACAGGAAACCGTTGTAATGTCCTGTACCTGGGATGTCTTGCTGCCGTTGTCATAGGCATTGGTTTTGAAGGCCACCCTGAGACTGTCTGAGCCTCCTTGTTGGGCAAGTTTGGGCAAGGGGCGGCTGGTTTCCTGGGTCAGGCCATCGCCCAGGCTAATGGGAATAACATTGGGTATCGTGCCCGGTGAGTGGGCTACTTTTGGCCCGCCGAGACCCAGCCCAAAGTTGAGCGCGCCACCACCGCCGCCCCCAGAAAGGCCACTGTACAGCTGCTGAGGTGAGACCACCGAGGACAAAGTAAAGCTTTGGGGCTCACCGTTATCACTCCAGTCAACAGTCACCGCGACTTCTTTCTTGCCCGAGGTCGTCCCGGAGGGTAACGGCGTGGTCCACTTGGTATTGATTGTATCCCAGCCATAGTCGGTCACGGTCCAGCCAAGATTGTAAGTCACTCCATTTGATACTGTCGTTTGTGATCCACCGGAGATATTTTGGTAGCCCAGTTTGTCATTAAAGTGCCTGAGCTCGTCCAACTTGGATTCGGCCAAGCGCAGGGCTACCTCCCGGCTGCGACCGTCCCGGCTGTATTCCAAATAGACCTTGTTCAGCTGCAGCAACGAACCCGCCGTCACCGCCACCACGATAAAGGCAATCACCACCTCGACCAGCCCGAACCCTGCTTGCCTTTTCATCCTGCCTCCTGCTACCAGTCTTTCCAGCTGCCGGGAATCACCCCAAGTGATATAAAAGGATTACTGCTGCCGCTTCCCAGGCTGCTGCTGTCGCAACCGCTGAAATCACAAATAATGTCTTCACTGTAGATGAAGCCGAAATTACCATTGGCCAGAGTAACACTATCGTGATTTGCTAGCAGGCTGCCGTAAAACTCGGCACCGCCGTTAACCTTGATATTGTAACTGCTGGCATCACTGGGGTTTGAGTCATAAGAGAAAAGCAGTCCGTAAAACTTGCTGTTCGCATTCATCACTACGCTGCTGTCCTTGACTAGAAGGATGACGGGTGCGCTGGCGGAGCCTATCGAATCAAAAGCACAGCTCGCTGCACCTTCGATAATAAAGAATCCGGCGCCACCGGTCAGTTGCGGATCCGTGCAACTGCTGATAATTGCGGTAGCCTTGGCATTAATATTCTTCCAGGCACCGGCAGAATCCGGCTCACCGAATACATAGTCGAACATATCGCTGGGAAAACCAGGATCATTGGCGACAATATCGGAGTTTATAACCGTACTGGCTCCTTGCTTATAACTGTAGGCATTATTGGTAGTGCAGCCGCCATTGGTATATTCGTCCAGGCCGCAGGTTAAAGCGCTACCGCTGATATTCACTGCGTTTTTACTCCACACTGAAACCGGCACGCCCTTGCCACTGCCATTGGGGTTGGCCACTATGGTTATATTACCGTTCAAGGGCGTCGTGCCGCTAATAATCAGAGGAGCTGCCGGTCCGGAGTTGTTTGGGTTGAGCACACTGCTCTCGGCTACCTGCACGCTGATACGGGTTTGGGCGCCATTGTCCATGGTGGCGGTGGAGACGATGTCCGTCACCCCCGGGGTAGCGCCGTTGGCCGCCATGGTCACGTTATAGGTAGCCTGGGCCGAGGAGCTTGCCACACTGCCGGAAACGGCCGTGGCAGCCGAATCGACCTTCAGCTCGGCGATAGCCTCGGCAATGCCCTTCTCGGCGGCGGCAAAGGCCACCCGGTATTCGATTTCGTTGAGCGCGATGCGCTTGTCCGACACCAGCACCTTGCCGATAAAGGCGGACACGGCGACCAGAATGGACACCAGCAACAGGCTGACGGTCAGGGTGGTAAATCCATTTACCTTGCGCATATTAATACCCGTCGTTACGTAGTTTTACCTGACGTTGCAGGCTCATGGACAACGCCGGCTTCCTGGCATGGGAGGCGGTAATATCAACCTCGATGGCTCGCATGCCGGTCGCACTGCTGCCGGACACCAGCTCAAAACTCAAGCCGTCGATCAGCACCTCATCGTCCGACACCAGCTTGCTGCCGCTACTGCAGTCGCCGCTGCTCAGGGCCGCGCTGGTCGGTTCGTTATAGTTTGTTGTTACCTTCAGCACCTTATTGGCCGCATCATAGCCGTAGACTCGCACCACTGGTGTGGCGGGAGAAGTTTCGCTTTCCCAATACTTGATACGGATACAATGCGCGGCGCTGGCGCCCGATGCGACATAGAGATCATCCGCAACCGAAAAGACATATTTGGTCGACTTGGCCGAAGAAGGAGGCGTGCCCTGCGCCATATCTTCCGCCGCACTGGGATGGTAGCCCGCCCGCTGGAGATCACGGCTGATGATATCGCCCACCGCCTGCATATCCTGATTCAGCCGCGACAGCATCAGGGTGGTATTGCCCGAGACCACCACAGTGGTGAACAGGGAAATTCCCCCGGCCAACACCACCAGGCCAGCTACCAGCGACACCAGCATCTCCACCACCGAAAAGCCGGCACCTTTATTGCGACTCAGCATGCGGGCACTCCCAGCAAGTCACTATCTGAGCAGGTTCTGATAATGCTGTTGTTCCAGGTTTTCACCAGCATGCTCTGGCTGCCGTTGGAGAGGGTGACATTGCCCGACGTCAGGGTATTCCTGCGTGGCTTGAAGGTCAGGTGACCATAAGAGGAGGTCAGGGTTACCACCGGATAATGCTGGCTGTTCGTTGATTCAATGATTTCGTTGATACCGCCTGAACAGTCGCTTGAATCCACCAAATCATTAATCTGGTAGCTCCAGTTGGCCGTGCCCGAGCCACTGAAGCACACGGTAATATCCTTGTTACGCTGCACAGCCTCGCTGCGCGCCAGCTGCAGATCCGCATAGATGGCCATGCCGGCGCTGCGCACCGTGTATTGCTGACGCAGGGTCTGAAAGCTGGGCACGGCGATCGACAGCAGCACGGCCAGCACCAGCATGCCGACCAGCAGCTCGATCAGAGTCAATCCCGATTGACTCTTTTTCATCGGCTCCCTCCCTGTCCCCAAATTGTCCGGCGACGATACTCAATCGATACTAAGCTTGGTTCATATCGGGGCTTTAGACAAGGAATGTCAGATGCAAAAGAGTACCGGTTTTACCCTGATAGAGCTGATGATAGTGGTCGCCATCATGGCCATTCTGGCCTCCGTGGCCTATCCGTCCTTTTCCAGCTACCTGCTGAAAAGCAAGCGGGTGGAGGCGATACAGGCCCTCTATAGCATGCAACTGAAACAGGAGGAATGGCGCATCTCGAACCCCAGCTACACCAGCGCCGCCTCCAACCTGATCAACCCGACCAGCACGGCCGATTACACCTACAGCGCCACTGTCTCCGGCAGCAGCTATACGGTGACCGCCACCGCCAAGGGCAGCCAGCTGAATGACAAGGAAGGCGCCACCAGCTGCAGCCCCCTGACTCTGACCCGGAGCAACAGCAAGGCGCCGGCGGCCTGCTGGCAGTAATCCCCATCCAGGTAACAGCACACAGATTACATAACTGATCTATTTGGTTGCTCTGCAAAGGCAGGGCAAAGGGATTACTATGGCAACCAACCATCACGCCCGGGATACAAGAAGGCCCCCGATATCGGAGGCCTTGTCTTCGGTCACTACACCCTTGGCTCAGGAAACCTGTTTGACCTTCAGCTCGGCCGGCACCTCAAAGACAATATTCTCTTCCCGTCCCGGATGCTCGCTGACCGTCTTGCCACCCAGGCACTGCAGATGGGCGATCACTTCCTGCACCAGCACCTCAGGGGCCGAGGCGCCGGCGGTGACCCCCACCTGGCCGGCATCGGCCAGCCAGTTCGGATCGATCATCTCCACACAGTCGATTAGGTAGGCACGGGTGCCTATCTTCTCGGCCAGCTCGCGCAGCCGGTTGGAATTCGAGGAATTCTTGGAGCCAACCACCAGCAGCAGATCCACCTTGGCGGCCAGCTCACGTACCGCGTCCTGACGGTTCTGGGTGGCGTAGCAGATATCATCCTTGCGCGGCCCTTCGATCGTGGGGAAACGTGCCCGCAGCGCGTCGATCACCTCGGAGGTTTCGTCCACGCTCAGGGTGGTCTGGGTCACGAAAGTCAGGTTCTCGGTATTTTTCACCCGCAACTTGGCCACATCGTCCGGGTTTTCGACCAGATACATGCCGCCCTCGGCGCTTTCATACTGGCCCATGGTACCTTCTACCTCCGGGTGACCCGCATGGCCGATCAGTATGGTTTCTATGCCTTTCTTGCTGGCCCTGTGCACTTCCATATGCACCTTGGTCACCAGCGGGCAGGTGGCGTCAAACACCTTCAGCTCGCGCCGCTTGGCCTCTTCACGCACCGCTTTGGAAACCCCATGGGCGGAGAAGATCACGATATTACCGTCCGGCACCTGCTCCAGTTCGTCCACAAACACCGCACCCGCATCCTTCAGCTTATTCACCACATAGCGGTTGTGCACCACTTCATGGCGCACATAGATGGGGGCACCGAACTTCTCCAGGGCGCTTTCAACGATGCTGATGGCCCGATCGACGCCGGCACAAAAGCCTCTGGGGTTGGCGAGTAAGATATTCATGTCAGGCTCCGTCTTGCTCAACGGCAAGGATCTCAACTTCAAAGGTCACATTATGGCCGGCCAGCGGGTGGTTAAAATCGACGGTGACCGAATCGCCGGCCACAGCCCGAATGATCCCCGGCATTTCGGCACCGTTGGGCTGGGTAAAGGACAGAATGGCCCCTTCTTCCAGTTCCAGATCGGCGGCAAAACGGCTGCGTTCCATATGGTGGATATTGTTGGGATTGACCGGGCCGAAGGCATCATCCGGGCCCAGCTCGAAACTGGTCTTGGTCCCTTCTTCCAGTCCCAACAGGCAGGCCTCGAAGCTGGGGGTCAGGCTGCCATCCCCCATCTGCAGCCTGGCCGGCTTGCCGTGCAGCTGGGTGCTGTCGGCCACCGAGCCGTCTTCCAGCTTGATGGTGAAATGAAACAGCACCCGGCTGTCCGCGGCAATTTGCTTGCTCATTGGGGGGTATCCTTCTTGAAACTGTCGATAATAATCATGGCCGCGCCCACAAAGATAAAGCTGTCGGCCAGATTAAAGGCGGGCCAGTGCCAGTTGCCCACATAGAAATCCAGAAAATCAACCACGTGACCCAGTGCCAATCGGTCGATCACATTGCCGAGGGCACCGCCGATGATCAGCGCATAGGCTGCCGGCAGCCAGCGGGCTGACTTGGGCGCTTTATACATCCAGATACTGAGCATAATGGTCACGGCACCCGCCAGACCGGCAAAAAACCAGCGCTGCCAGCCGTCCTGATCGGCCAGGAAGCTGAACGCCGCACCGGGGTTATAGACGTGCACCAGGTTGAAGAAGGGGGCGAGTTGCACCCCCGGATAACCATAGTCCAGGTAATTGACCGTCAACCATTTGCTCAGCTGATCGAGCAGGATAGCCACCAGGGCCAGCCACCACCAGCGCAGGCCGCTGTTAAACACGGCTTTCATCAGGCAAAACGGCGAACTTCGCCGTCTCCGGCCACATTGGAGACGCAACGGCCGCAGATGCCGTCATGATCCGCATGGCTGCCCACATCATCCACATGATGCCAGCAACGACCGCACTTGGCCGCTTCGCTCTTGGCTACCCGTAGCTTGAGGCCGGCCAGTTCGGTATCGGCGGCACCCTCGGCCTCGGCCAACGGACGTACCGCCGCCCTGGAGGTGAGGATCACAAAACGCAGTTCGTCACCCAGCCTGGCCAGTGCCGAGCTCAACGCTTCATCGGCAAACAGGGTGACATCGGCTTCCAGCGCGGCGCCGATCACCTTGTCGTTACGGGCACTCTCCAGCGCCTTGTTGACCGCCTGACGCACCTTGAGCAGCTCGGCCCAACAGCCATCATTGAGGGCTTCGCCTTCGGCCAGGCCGAACAGACCCTGGTACCATTCCTGGGTAAACACAAAGGTGTCCCGTTCTCCGGGCAGCTGCGCCCAGATCTCGTCGGCGGTAAAGCTCATAATCGGCGCCATCCAGCGCACCAGGGCTTCGGCAATATGGTAGAGCGCGGTCTGGCAGGAACGGCGGGCCAGGCCATCGGCCTTGGCGGTATACTGGCGGTCCTTGATCACATCCAGATAGAAGGAGCCCATCTCCACCGAGCAAAACTGCATCAGCTTCTGGGTCACCTGATGGAAATTGTACTCGTCATAGGCCTTGGTTATGTCCTGCTGAATGGCTCTGGCCCGGCCCACAGCCCAACGGTCGATAACCACCATATCGGCGGGTGCCACCATATCGGTGGCCGGGTTGAAGCCGTTCAGGTTGGCCAGCAGGAAACGGGCGGTGTTGCGGATCCGCCGATAGGCATCGGCGGAGCGCTTGAGGATCTCGTCGGACACCGTCATCTCGCCGGAATAGTCGGTACTCGCCACCCATAGGCGCAGGATGTCGGCTCCCAGCTTGTTCATCACTTCCTGGGGGCTGACCACGTTACCGACCGACTTGGACATCTTGCGGCCCTGACCATCGACGGTAAAACCATGAGTCAGCACCTGACGGTAGGGCGCATGGCCCTTCATGGCGGTAGAGATCATCAGCGAGGACATGAACCAGCCCCTGTGCTGATCCGAGCCTTCCAGATACATGTCCGCCGGATGGTCCTGAAACTCGGGCCGCGCATCGACCACCGAGGAATGGGTCGAGCCCGAGTCGAACCACACATCCAGGGTGTCGAGCACCTTTTCGTACTGGTCGGCCTCGGCCCCCAGCAGCTCGGCGGGGTCCAGGTCCCACCAGGCCTGGATACCGGCCTGCTCCACCCGTTGGGCGACGGCTTCCATCAGCTCGGTGGCACGGGGATGCAGGGCCTGGGTTTCCTTGTGCACGAACAGGGCGATGGGCACACCCCAGGTACGCTGACGGGAAATACACCAGTCCGGGCGGTTTTCCACCATGGCCTCGATGCGATTCTGGCCCCATTCGGGTACCCACTGCACCTTGCGTATTTCGTCCAGCGCCTGACCGCGCAGACCGGCCTGCTCCATGCTGATAAACCACTGGGGTGTGGCACGGAAAATGATTGGTGTCTTGTGACGCCAGCAATGGGGGTAGGAATGGGTATAGGCCTCGTGGTGCAGTAAGGCGCCACGCTCCTTGAGTACCTCGACCACCGCATTGTTGGCCTTGAACACATGCTGGCCGGCAAACAAGGGAGTATCGGACAGATAAACGCCGTTGCCGCCGACCGGGTTGGCCACTTCCAGACCGTATTGCTGACCGACCACGAAGTCTTCCTGACCATGACCGGGGGCGGTATGCACGGCGCCGGTGCCCGAGTCGGTGGTGACATGCTCGCCCAGGATGGCCGGCACATCAAACTCGTAGAAAGGATGCTGAAAACGCTTCAGCTCCAGACGAGCCCCCTGGCAGTAACCCAGGTTGTGATAATGGCTGATACCGGCGCGGTCCATCACGTCCTTGACCAAATCGGCGGCCAGGATAAGACGCTCGGGGTGTTCGCCTTCCACCTGCACCAAAGCATAATTGAGCTCCGCATGCAGTGCCACCGCCCGGTTGGCGGGCAGGGTCCAGGGGGTAGTGGTCCAGATCACCGCAGACACGGGGCCATGGCCCGTATGTTGTTCGGCACAGTCGAAGCTGGCAACCACGGCGGCTTCGTCCACCGCCTGGAAACGCACATCGATGGCGGGCGATCGCTTGTCCTCATATTCCACTTCCGCTTCGGCCAGGGCCGAGCCACAGTCGGTACACCAGTGCACCGGCTTGGAGCCCTTGTGCAGATGACCATTATCGATGATTTTGGCCAGCGAGCGGATGATGTTGGCCTCGGTATCGAAGTTCATGGTGAGGTAGGGGTTGTCCCAGTCACCCAGTACGCCCAGGCGGATAAAATCGGCCTTCTGGGCTGCTATCTGCTCCTTGGCGTAGGCGCGGCAGGCCTCGCGGAACTCGGCGGCCGACACCTTCACGCCCGGCTTGCCGACCTTGCCTTCGACCTTCAGCTCAATGGGCAGGCCATGGCAGTCCCAGCCCGGAATATAGGGGGAGTCGTAGCCGGCCAGGCCCTTGGATTTAACGATGATATCTTTGAGGATCTTGTTGACCGAGTGACCGATGTGAATATTGCCGTTGGCGTAGGGAGGGCCATCGTGCAGGATAAACGGCTTTTTGCCGGCCTTGGCACTGCGTACCGCGCCGTACAGGTCCTGCTCATACCAGCGCTTGAGCATCTCCGGCTCGCGCTGAGCCAGGTTGCCGCGCATGGGAAACTGCGTTTCGGGCAAATTCAGGGTATTTTTATAGTCGCTCATGGATCCTACATTCCGTCCTGTTCTGACACGGTCAGCCCGAATAGTCGTCGGGCGGCAATCGCATCACGTTGAATCTGCTCCTTTAACAACGCAAAGGAAGCGAATTTTTGCTCATTCCGCAATTTATGGCGGAGTTCTACTTCCACCTGTTGGCCATACAGATCGCCTGTAAAATCAAACAGGTGGACTTCCAGCTGGGGATGTGTGCCGCTGATGGTCGGCCTGTGGCCCACATTGGCCACACCGGGATAACAGCGCCCCCCCGCTACCTTCATCTCCACCGCATAGACGCCGGACACCGGTACCACCTGGCGCTTGAGCGCCACATTGGCGGTGGGGAAACCAATGGTTCGCCCCAGCTTGTTGCCGTGGGCGACCCGGCCGTACAGGCTGAAGGGCCGCCCCAGCATGCGTTCGGCCTCTTTCAACTGATCCCGTGCCAGGGCTTCGCGGATCAGGGTACTGCTCACCCGCTGACTGTTCAGGCACCAGCTCTGGGTACTGACCACCTCGAAGTCAAAGGCGCGCCCCGCGCGGGTCAGCAGTTCAAAATCGCCGCCCCTGTCCCTGCCGAAACGAAAGTCATCGCCCACCACCAGGAAACGCACCCCCAACTTGTCGACCAGCAGACCACGAATAAATTCATCGGGCGATTGGGCGGCAAAGGCGGCATTGAAACGCACACACAACAGGCGATCGATACCCAGCCTGGCCAGTTGCAGGTATTTTTCCCGCAGCCGGGTCAGCCGGGACGGTGATGCCTTACCTGAAAACACTTCCTGGGGCTGGGGTTCAAACACCATAACACAGGCAGGCACCCCCAGGCGCCTGGCCTGTTCGGTCAGCCGACCCAGCACAGCCTGATGGCCCAGGTGTACCCCATCAAAGTTACCGATGGTAAGCACACAGCCACTGTGCCAGGGCTTTACATTATGTATGCCGCGAATAAGCTCCATAAATCTCGCTCAAGGCCCCTGCAAATCGGCGGATTATACATCAGCAGGTCCACAGGATCAGCCTTTGCTACAAGGTTTTAAAATCCCTGGCCCGCACCCCGACCAACAGCAACACGATACCATAGCAAACCGCACCGGCCAGAATATAACCCAGCAGATGCAGGCTGCTTGTCAGCAGGCTCCACTGGGCCCACTGGGTCAGTGCCGGTGACAGCCAGGCCAGCAGTCCCGCCATGGCCAGCCCCGCCAGCACCACCTTCAGGGTAAACAGGCCGGTTTGCCGGCTGGGGCTGTATATCTTGCGTCGATGCAGACCATAGGCCAGCAGGCCGGCATTGAGTATCCCCGACAGCGCGGTCGCCAGGGCCAGGCCAACGTAGCCCAGGGGAAAGATCAGGATGGCGTTGAATACCATATTGGCCACCATGGCGATAATACCAAACCGGACCGGGGTACGGGTGTCCTGACGGGCGTAATACCCCGGCGCCAGCACCTTGATCAGCATAAAGGCCTGCAATCCCAGGCCATAGGCCAGCAGGCTGCGCCCCGCCGCCGCAACCTCGGTAATACCAAACTCCCCGCGCATAAACAATACCCGCAACATGGGCTCACTCAATACCAGCAGCCCCAGCATGGCGGGAAACCCCATCAGCAGCACCATACGTACCCCCCAGTCCATGGTGCTGGCGAAGCCGTCATGGGACTCATCGACGTGACGTTTCGACAGTGCCGGCAGGATCACGGTGGCGATGGCGATGCCGAACAGCCCCAGGGGGAACTCCAGCAGCCGATCGGAATAATACAGGTAACTGATGGCGCCGGTGGCCAGGAAGGAGGCCAGCATGGTATCGAACAGCAGGTTGACCTGGCTGACCGAAACCCCGAACAGGGCCGGAATCATCAGGGTCCGGATTTTCACCACGCCGGGGTGGTGCCAGGCCCAGCGCGGCCGCACTACCAGCTTGAGCCGGGCAAGAAACGGAAACTGGAACAGGAACTGGATCGCACCGCCGACAAAGACGCCGATGGCCAGGCCCAGCTCTGGCTGCGCCATGTTCGGCGACAGCCAAAGTGCCGCTGCGATCAGGGCAACATTGAGAAACACCGGCGTAAAGGAGGAAGCGGCGAACTTGCCATAGGTATTCAGTACGGCGCCGGCCATGGCGGTAAAGGTGATAAACCACAGATAGGGGAAGGTGATTTTCAGCAACAGGGAAGCCAGCTCAAACTTGTGCGCCTCCGGTCCGTCACTCAGCCATTCCATAAACCAGCCAGCCCCGAACAGCATGGTCAACACGGAAGAGCCCAGAACCCCCACCAGGGTCACCAGGGTCACGATCAACCCCAGGGTACCGGACACCACGGCCAGCAGGTCCTGGGTGTCTTTAATAGAGCCGGTCTGCTTGTATTCGGTCATCACCGGCACGAAGGCCTGGTTGAAGGCCCCTTCGGCAAACAAGCGGCGCAGGAAGTTGGGAATACGGTTGGCAAAGAAGAAGACATCCGCCGCCGCCCCCGCCCCCATCAAGTTGGCAATCACCACATCACGCACCAGTCCCAACACCCGGGAAACCAGCGTCATAGCGGACACTATCAGTCCGGATCGCAAAAGCGCCTTACTCAAAATGAAAACCTCGTGGCAAGAAAATTGCTGAAAGCAGGCGAATGCTGCTAGAATCGGCCGACAGTTTAACCCCCTCCCCGTGCCTTGTCACAGGGCGGTGTTTATTTGCACAAATCAATTGACAATCAGCGGTGAAAAAGGCATATTCCTCGGCCTTTTAAGAACACTCGCTAAGACAGTTTTAGGAGTTTTACCTTGGCTAACATTAAATCTGCTAAGAAACGCGCGCTTCAAGCAGAGAAACGTCGTAAGCACAACGCCAGCCGCCGCTCTATGGTGCGTACCTACGTCAAGAAAGTCGTAGCTGCCATCGCCAGCGGTGACAAAGCAAACGCTCAAAAAGCTTTCGATGCAGCTCAGCCTCTGCTGGATCGCATGGCTACCAAAGGCCTGATCCACAAGAACAAAGCTGCTCGTCACAAGAGCCGTCTGAACGCACAGATCAAAGCCCTGTAACAGCGCTTGATCGGCTGCGAACGAAAAAACCGGCTCAGGCCGGTTTTTTATTGTCTACCATTCGCCGCTAGCCGCTACGGCTTGCAGTACAGCCTGTGCAGTAGGGCAATCAGCTCCCGCACCTCATCGCTTTGCAGCGAATAATAGACTGTCTGCGCCTCCTTACGGGTACGTACCAGCCGATCGTTGCGCAAGATGGCCAGGTGCTGTGACAAGGCCGACTGGCTCAGTCCCAGATGCAGGTTCATTTCGCCGACCGACAGCTCCTTATCAAGCAGATGGCACAGGATAAACAGCCGTCGCTCGTTGGCCAGTGCCTTCAACAGCCGGACCGCATCGGCTGCATTGGCTTCCATTTTCTCGATATCAACCGCCATTACCCTATCCATAGTACTACCGTCAGCTCCACTCACTATCGAAGGTGGGCGGCACCGTAACCGTCGAAAAGTCATCCAGGCCCGAGAACAGGTTGGAAAAGTCACTTTCACAGAGCCTCTTGACCGCCGGGTGCTGGATCATACGCTCGGCAAAAATCACATAATACTCTTCCTTCAGCTCCTCGGCTCGTCCTATCTCCACCACCGGCTGATACTGCAGTATCGCATCCCGATAGATGGCCGGTGCCACAAAAATCCCCTGGTTGAAAAAACCGAACGCCTTCATCAGCGCTGCATCGTCAAATTCCCCCAGGATCTGGGGTTTAAGCCCCTGCACCTCCAGCCAATGGTGTAGTTGGCGTCCCATGGCCGTCCGTCGCCCCGGGATCAACAGCCGGCGCTCTTCCAGGCAGGCGGGAAAAGGCTTGGTTGGTAAAGGTTCTCGACAATAAAAGCCGATTTCACACTCACCCAGTTTCTTTGACAGCAAGCCCGCATGCTGGGCCGAATCCACTGGGCAGTCGGACAAAATCATATCCAGCTTGTGCTGACTCAGTTGCTCCAACAACATTTCATGGGTGGATTCATAACAGCGCAGGTGGATAGAGCCGTCGTTGGGGATCACCGACAACAGCACCCGGCTGGCCAGCCGTTTGGACAGGGCATCGGCAATACCGACTTCGAACAACAGATGATCTTCTTTACGATAATTGACGATATCCAGCATCTCGTAGGACAGGCTGAACATGCGATCCGCATAGCGGTATACCAACTGACCCAGTTCGCTGGCCTCCAGCTGCCGCCCCTTGCGATTGAACAGCTTGCCGCCCAATCGCTCTTCCAGCTGGCGGATCTGACCGGTTACCGTTTGCGGCGTAAGAAACAGGGCTTCGGCGGCCTTGGTGACCGAGCCTTTCTTCTGGGTCATCCAAAAATAATAGAGATGGTTGTAATTCAGGTGTGACAAGAGACCTTCTCCCAATCCGCGATAGCACCATCTTAATGAAACAAGCCGGGTTTGAATACCCGGCTTGGTATGACAATAGAAGGGGCGCCAGGTTGACGCCCTGAACAATCAGTAAACGGCCTGCATCTGCAGCTTGCGTTTCTTGGCCCCGGGCAAAACCAGGTACAGTATGCCGTAACCTATCAGCGCCGCCGAGGTAGAGCCAATCAATATCCCCAGCCGTGACAGGTTGGCCAGCTCCGGATTGTTACCGAAGGCCAGCGAGGCAATAAAGATCGACATGGTAAAACCGATACCGCACAGCACAGACACCGCAAAGATCTGTGGCATGGTCACACCGGTCGGCAACTGGGCAATCCGGTATTTGACCGACAGCCAGCTGGCCAGGAAGATACCCATCGGCTTGCCGAGCAACAGCCCCAGCATGATCCCCAGCGGCACAGTTGAGGTTACATCACTCAGCGACAGCCCCTCCAGAGAAACCCCCGCATTCACAAAGGCGAACAACGGCAATATGATGAAACCACAGGCGGGATGCAGCGCATGCTCCAGTTTCTTCAGGGGGGAGCTCTTGTCGTTATAGAGGGGGATCAGGAAGCCCAGCATCACCCCGGCCAGGGTTGCATGCACGCCGGATTTCAGGATCGCCACCCACATGATCAGCCCCAACAGCAGGTAAGGCTGCAGGCTGCCGACCCGAAAACGGTTGAGCAGCAGCAGGCCGATGATCGCCAGCAGGGCAATTCCCAGGGGGGGCAGCGACAGCCCATGGTTATAGAACAGGGCGATGATCAGGATGGCCCCCAGGTCATCGATGATGGCCAGTGCCAGCAGAAACACCTTCAGGCTGATCGGTACCCGCTTACCCAACAGGGCCATGACCCCCAGGGCAAAGGCGATATCGGTAGCAGCAGGAATGGCCCAGCCAGCGCGAGCCTCGGGATCGAGGGCATTGAATGCCAGGAACCACAGGGCCGGAAAGACCATGCCCCCCAGGGCAGCCATGGCTGGAAAAATGGCGTGCTCACGGCGGGACAGGGCCCCTTCGATCAGTTCTCGTTTGACTTCAAGGCCGATCAGCAGGAAGAACACCGCCATCAGACCATCGTTGACCCACAGCAGCAGAGACTTGTCGAGGTTCAAGCTGTTGACGCGGATCTGAACCTCGGTATTCAAGAAGGCAGTATAGAGATCGCCGAAGCCACTGTTGGCGATCAGGATGGCTGCCGTTGCAGCCAGAATAAGCAGAATGCCGCTGGCCGATTCCATGGCCAGAAATTTCTTCATCACGTCAGACATCAATGAGTCTCCATAACACTTGAATCCATTCGTTCGAGTGTAATCAGCTCATGATTCCGCGAGTAATCGGTTGTTTCTGATTAATTACTCGGAAAAAGCGAATATATTAACGGCTCAACATTGGAATAGTCGATGATATTAAAATGTTATCCTGCCTATCAGCATAGTTAACATATGAAAATAGGCTAAATCGCTACCGGTGCCTTGATATGTGGGTGCGGATGGTAGTCTTCCAGCACAAAATCCTCAAAGTTATACTCAAACAGCGACTCCGGTTGCCTGGCCAGCCGTAAACGGGGTAATGCTCTGGGTTCACGCCCCAGTTGCAGACGGGCCTGCTCCAGGTGATTACGGTA
Organism: Zobellella maritima; assembly: GCF_003075035.1. Lineage (GTDB taxonomy): Bacteria > Pseudomonadota > Gammaproteobacteria > Enterobacterales > Aeromonadaceae > Oceanimonas > Oceanimonas maritima. The sequence continues at coordinate 38,723 of NZ_QCZE01000003.1, forward strand.
CAGGTGCACATCGCCGCCGGTCCAGACAAAGTCCCCGACCTCCAGCCCGGCCTGCTGAGCCATCATATGGGTCAACAAGGCATAGCTGGCGATATTGAAGGGCAGCCCCAGGAACACATCACAACTGCGCTGATACAGTTGACAGGAAAGCTTGCCGTTGGCGACATAGAACTGAAACAGGGCATGACAGGGGGCCAGCGCCATCTTGTCCAACTCACCCACATTCCAGGCAGAGACGATGATGCGGCGGGAGTCTGGGTTGGTCTTGATGGTCTCCAGAGCCTGGCTAATCTGATCGACAACCTGGCCATCGGCCCCCTGCCAGCTGCGCCATTGATGGCCGTAAACCGGTCCCAGATCGCCGTTTTCATCGGCCCACTCGTCCCAGATGCTGACCCCGTGCTGCTTGAGGTAGGCGATATTGGTATCACCATTCAGAAACCATAACAGCTCGTGGATAATCGATTTGAGGTGACATTTCTTGGTGGTGACCAGCGGGAAGCCCTGGCTCAAATCGAAGCGCATCTGGTGGCCAAACACCGACAGCGTTCCTGTACCGGTGCGATCTTCCTTCTGCTCGCCCTTGTCCAAAATATGCTGCATCAGTGCCAAATAAGACTTCATGCCGTTTTCTCTCCATTACCAAACCAACGGGGCTTGTGGTAGGCCCCCCATATCATGATGAAACCGGCCAGCATCATGGGCATGGATAACAACTGCCCCATGCTGAACATATTCAGGTAAAGCCCCAGCTGGGCGTCGGGCTCGCGCACAAACTCCACAAGGAAACGGAACAGGCCATAACAGAGCAGGAACAGGCCGGAAATGGTGCCCCTGGGAGGACGGACCCGCCAGGCCAGGTTCAATATGAGCAGCAGCAATACCCCTTCCAGGGCAAACTGGTACAACTGGGAAGGATGTCGGGGCAAGGCGCCCGCCGCCGGAAAAATAATCGCCCAGGGCACATCCGTCACCCGCCCCCAGAGCTCACCGTTGATAAAATTGCCCAGCCTACCGGCACCCAGTCCGAAGGGGATCAGCGGAGCAATAAAGTCTGCCACGGCGAAGAATGGCTTGCGGATCTTGCGGCCAAACAGCAACATGGCGGTGATCACTCCGAGCAGGCCACCATGGAAGGACATGCCCCCGGTCCAGATCTTGAACAGGTACAGGGGGTCGGCGAGGAAGGTATCGAGCTGATAGAAAAGTACATAGCCGAAGCGGCCGCCGAGGATCACCCCCAAGAAACCGTAAAACAGCAGATCGGATACCTGCTCCCTGGTCCATGCGGAGCCAGGCTGGCTCGCCCGCCGGTTACCCAGCCACCAGGCAAAGAGAAAGCCAAGCAAATACATCAGGCCATACCAGTGGATGGCCAGGGGGCCGATCTGCAGGGCGATGGGATCAAATTGGGGAAATACCCAATGGCTCGTAGACATGCACATACCCGATTGGACAAAAAGGGTATTGTGCTACGCCGGCGCGGAAAATGAAAATATAAGTGCGCCTATCTCGCCGGGCGACTTCCAGACAAGGAATGTGCAACCCTAGCCAACAGGCTCAATTGCCCGCCCTCAACAGCCCGCCCAGCCCACGCTCTTCCAGGTAACGACCAAACACCCCCTTGAAGGCGCCGGTATGCTTATGGCTCAACGCTTCCTGCAGCACCTTCTGCAATTCATCGATACGGGACTGGCGCACGATATATTTGATACGCATGATATTGCTGTTGTTCATGCTGAAACGCCGATAGCCCATGGCCAGTAATACCAGCACGCCTATGGGCTCCCCGGCCAGCTCGCCGCAGATGGAGACCGGCTTGGCATAAAGCCGGGAATGATCGATTATCTGCTGCAGGGCCCGCAGCACGGCGGGATGCAGGGCATCATAGATATCGGCCACCCGACCGTTGTTGCGATCCACCGCCAGCAGGTACTGGGTCAGGTCGTTGGTCCCCACGGACCAGAAGTCCACCAGGGGGGCCAATTCGGGCAGTTGATAAAGCAATGAAGGCACTTCTATCATCACCCCCAGGCTGGGATAACGGATGCCATCGGGGGCAATGCCCGGCTCTGCCGACACCTCGCGCCAGGCCCTGTCCAGCAGGCGGCGTGCAGCCCTGACCTCATCCAGGTTGCCCACCATCGGCAGCATGACAGACAGGTTGTCGATACCTTCACTGGCCCGCAACATGGCCTTTAGCTGTACCAGGAAGATCTCTGGATGATCCAGGGTCAGCCGAATGCCCCGCCAGCCCAGGAAGGGGTTTTCTTCCACAATGGGAAAGTAGGGAAGCTGTTTGTCTCCGCCCACATCCAGGGTACGCATGCACACGGGTTTGCCTGTATAGCTGGTCAGTATCCGGCGGTAATTGGCGGCCTGCTCCAGCTCGGATGGAAACCGATCGCGCATCATAAAGGGGATCTCGGTGCGGAACAGCCCCACCCCGTCGGCGGCGTCGTTCATGGCGATTTCGGTATCGGCGCTGAGGCCGGCATTCAACAACAGGGAAATTTTAACGCCGTCCTGGGTTTCTGAACGCTCCTGGCGCACGGTCGCGAACAACTCGCTCATCTGCTCTTCTTCGGCGACCAGGCGTTTGTATTCCCGCAACACCGATGTGATCGGCTCCACCAGCAATTCACCGCTGTAGCCGTCGACGATAAGCGTCTTGTCTTCCAGCAATTCGAAGGAATGATCGATACCGATCACCGCCGGTATGCCCATGGCCCGCGCCAGTATGGTCGCATGGGAGTTGATGGAGCCCTTGGCCGCTACCAGGGCCTTCAGCTTGTCCCTGGGGATTTCGGCAATCAGGGGGGCGCTGATCTCGTCGGCCACCAGGATCACCGGCTCACTGAGCGCCAAGGGACCGTCATCTTCATGGATCAGGCGAGTCAGCAATCGCTGCCCCAGATCCCGCACATCGGCGGCCCGCTCCCGCAGATAGGGATCTGACATGGCGGTAAACTGGGCAATTTGTTTCTCGCAGACCCGTTTGATTGCACTTCCGGCTGTCCAGCCCCGTTCTATGTCTTCTCGGATCAAGCCCATAAAAACGGGATCTTTAAGGATATACTGGTAAACCTCGAAAATGGCCACCGACTCCCCGGCAGCGGACTCCTTGAAGCGCAACGCCATGCTGTCCAGCTCTTCGTCGACCTGTCGCAGGGCCTTGTCGAGCCGGGCCTGCTGCTGCTGAGGATCATCCGCCTTACGTGGTTTGACCTGACCCAGCTCGACCCTGGGTTGCCAAACCCAGGCCTTGCCGATGGCAACACCCGGTGAGCCGGCCAGGCCACGCAATACCCCGTGCCAATTGGGAGATTTAAGGTTGCCTTTGGCCTCGGCATGGGCAATCACGGTCGCCAGCTGGGACGCCAGAGTGACCAGGAAAGACTCTTCTTTCTCTTCAAACAGACGCACCTGTTTTTGCTGGACAACCAGCACCCCCAGGGTCTTGCGCTGATGAATGATCGGCGAACCCAGGAAGGATTTGAAGGCATCCTCCTGAGCTTCGGGCAGGTATTTGAAACTAGGGTGGTGCTGGGCATCCGCCAGGTTGATCAGCTCTTCCTTTTCACCGATCAACCCGACAATCCCTTCACCGAAGGGTATCTGGGCATGGCCCACCGCCTCCGGGGCCAAACCGTCGGTGGCCGCCAGCAGATAGGCCTGGTCAAGATCACGGCGCAGATAAATAGAGCAACAGTCGACCTGCATGGCATCGCGGGTCTGTCTGACCAGCTCGGACATGGCCTCGTTCAAATCGGAAGAGGCAGTAACCCGCTCGACTATCTCTCGTAATTCCTTTAACACGCCGCGCTCTCCTTAGTTATCTATATCGTTTACGTCCGTCTTTGCGATTTTGCTCCGCCATCACTATGGGAGCAAACTCCCTCAGCACCCGCCGATAAACTTCCCGTTTAAAAGACACCACCTGCCGCACCGGGTACCAATAACTGACCCAGCGCCAGTCATCAAACTCGGGATGGCCATGACAGCCAAACTGAATGTTCGACTCATGATCCGAGTCCAATCGCAGCAGAAACCATTTCTGCTTTTGGCCGATGCATACTGGGTTACTCTCCCACCGAACCAAACGCTTGGGTAACTTGTATTTAAGCCAGTGACGGGTCACTGCCAGCAGGGTAACATCTTCCGGCTTAAGGCCTATTTCCTCATACAATTCCCGATACATGGACTGCTCCGGCGTTTCACCGTCATCCACTCCGCCCTGGGGAAACTGCCAGGAGTGTTGTCCATAGCGCCTGGCCCATAACACCTGACCGTTGCGATTGCAGATCACTATGCCTACATTGGGACGAAAACCGTCACCATCTATCACGCAATCACCAGACTAAAAAGCTAACATTGCCATGATTGTTCCACATTCCCCTATTCCCGGCAAATCATGCTGTTAACCCATGTCTAGCGGCCCGAACTGAATAACTTACCTTCCTGTCAATAGTTATAAACAGAAAAAGGATCTATCGCCGATCCTTTTCCCCCAAAATGTGTGGATAATTTTGTGATAAAACCGGTATAGATCATTTGATCTATTGGCAGATGTACGAAGATCACTTTATTAACAAACCCAAAACAAAAACAAAATCACAATTATATCAATAATATAAATTCAAAATCATTCTCCTGACTGGATCTTTTACCAGTACCTCAGACAGCCAGTAAAATGTTAATAAGTCCGGCAGCACAAAGATCCACCACTAACAACTTATCCACAAATCGCCCGTGGCAACCGGCTCTCACCCAGCTAGAAAATTACGTTTTTTCATCTTCAAGCACTGTTGTCCGCATCCTTTATGACCGCATGATGACTTATCCCATATTTCTGTGGATAAGGCTGTGTAATGGCATGTTTATACTCGGGGAAAACCGGTATATCATCTTTTCATCAGAAAACAATCAGCTACAAAGCATTTAAGTCTTTAAAAATCATATAGTTATATTTATTATTGGGTTCAGTATATCATGCTGTGCCAATCGACACGAGTGATTAATAAATGAACAAATCGGACTACCGGCCTCATTCTGTCACCATGTTACTATCCCAGGCCGAGCAGCTGGCCGGTTGGTCGCTGGCCGAGCTGGCACAACAGCATGGGCTGGCCGTGCCCCGGGATCTGCGCCGGGACAAGGGTTGGGTCGGCCAGTTGCTGGAGCTGGCCCTCGGTGCCAGTGCCGGCTCCAAACCCGAACAGGACTTTCCCGAGCTGGGGGTGGAGCTGAAAACCATACCGGTGGACAGACATGGTCGGCCGTTGGAAACCACCTTTGTATGCGTGGCTCCGCTTACCGATACCGCCGGTATTCGTTGGGAAGATTCGAGTGTGCGTAACAAATTATCCCGGGTTCTCTGGATCCCGGTGCTGGGGGAGCGGAACATTCCCCCGGGCGAGCGACGTATTGGTCAGCCGTTGTTATGGGTACCCACGGCAGAGGAAGAACAGCTGTTGCGTCAGGACTGGGAGGAGCTGATGGAGTTGATCAGCCTGGGCCAGGTGCAGGAGATCAGTGCCCGCCATGGTCAGGTACTACAACTGAGACCCAAGGCTGCCAATAGCCGGGTGCTGACCGCCGCCATCGGTAAGGATGGCGAGCCTATCCAGACCTTGCCCCGGGGCTTCTACCTGAAAATCGGTTTCACCGCAGCCCTGCTGGCCCGCCACTTTATGTTGTAAGCAACAAAAAGGCCCGCAAATGCGGGCCTTTATTACAGCCGGATCGGCTTACTTGGTGCGAGGAGTAAGACGCTCTTTGATACGAGCAGACTTACCGGCACGGTCACGCAGATAGTAAAGCTTGGCACGACGTACGGCACCACGACGCTTCACTTCCACGCTGCCGATCAGCGGGCTGTGAGTCTGGAAGGAACGCTCTACACCTTCACCGTTGGAGATTTTGCGTACGGTGAAAGCAGAGTGCAGACCGCGGTTACGCTTGGCGATAACAACGCCTTCGTAGGCCTGCAGACGCTCTTTGCCACCTTCGGCAACGCGTACCATCACACGCACGGTATCACCGGGACCAAATTCCGGGATATCGGTACGCAATTGTTCGTCTTCAAGCTGCTTAATGATATTGCTCATGATATTTCCTTACCTAGGGTAAACTGAAAACTCTACTGCTTTGGGTCGCGATATTCGCGAACAAACTCGGCAAGAAGCTGCTCTTGCTCGTCAGTCAGAGCTAGGTTGTTCAAGAGTTCCGGCCTTCTTAACCAGGTCCGGCCCAATGACTGCTTCAACCGCCAGCGAGCTACCTCACCATGGTTACCGCTCAGCAGCACCTTGGGTACGGTCATGCCCGACAAGTCTTCTGGACGTGTGTAGTGAGGATGATCCAGCAGGCCTTCGGTAAAGGAGTCCTGCTCGGCACTGGCCATGTCACCGAGGACGCCAGGCACCAGACGGGCCACCGCATCGATCAGCACCATGGCGGGCAATTCGCCACCACTGAGCACATAGTCTCCGACCGACCACTCTTCGTCGACATCGGCCTGAATGACTCGCTCATCTACACCCTCGTAGCGCCCGGCAACCAGGATAAGCTTATCCTGTTTGGCCAGTTCAGCTACGCCTTGCTGATCCAGCTTGCGGCCCTGGGGAGACAGGTAGATAACCCGTGCCCCTTCGCCCGCTGCTGCCCGTGCTGCCGCTATGGCATCACGCAATGGCTGTACCATCATCAGCATACCCGGCCCGCCCCCGTAGGGTCTGTCATCGACGGTGCGATGCCGGTCCCGGGTGAAGTCTCGCGGATTCCAGCTTTCCAGCTGGAGCAGGCCATCTGTTACGGCCCGACCGGTCACTCCATAGTCGCTTACAGCCCGGAACATCTCCGGGAAGAGGCTAACCACCCCTATCCACATGATTTTCTCCGTGCACGGCACGACTGGAATTAAAAATCCGGATCCCAATCAACTTCGATGATCTTGCCTTGTACATTCACAGACTTGATCACCTGTTCTTCTAAAAACGGAATCAACCGCTCTCTTTGACCAAACGCATCATTGGCATTGGCTTTGACCACCAGCACGTCATTTGAGCCGGTTTCCATCAGCTGAGTGACTTCACCCAGGTGGTATCCCCTGGTGTTCTTCACCTGACAACCGATCAGATCGCGCCAGTAAAACTGGTCTTCCGGCAGCGCAGGAAATACCTCCGCCCCTACCGCAATATCGGTACCGGTCAGTGCCTGGGCCTCTTCCCGCTGGTCGATATCGGCCAGCTTGCAGATAAGGCCGTTGCTGTGACGTTTCCATCCAGTCACCTGGACTTCACGCCAGCCTTTGCCGTCTTTTATCAACCAGGGTTGATAATCGAAAATGCCTTCTGGCTGGTCGGTAAAGGAGTTGACCTTCAACCAACCCTTGATACCGTAAACGGCACCCAGTTGGCCTACTACTACAGGGTCGCTCACCTTAACTCCCTACCTTTCAAGACTTAGGCCGCTTTGGCCGCGTCTTTGATAAGCTTGGCTACGCGCTCGGAAACGCTTGCACCCTGGCCTACCCAGTGGTTGATGCGCTCCAGATCCAGACGCAGTTTTTCTGCCTGGCCTGCAGCGATCGGGTTGAAGAAGCCTACTTTCTCGATGAAACGACCATCGCGAGCATAGCGGCTGTCAGCAACTACTACCTGGTAGAACGGACGCTTTTTAGCGCCACCACGTTGTAAACGAATGGTTACCATACCGTCCTCTATATACTTGAAACAAACAAGGTCCGCAGACAATGCGAACCCTGGCTTAAAATAAGCCGCGCAATTGTACTCTGATCCGTATTTAATGCAACCAAAGCTGACTTTTTGCACGGCCCCACAGGAGCCGGTGAACTACCACCGGGAATGGTTTCTGTTCCCGTCCTCCTCTATCAGAAGGGTCCCCGCCGTCCACCGGGGCCCATCATACCCTTCATCTGGCTCATCATCTTGCGCATGCCCCCCTTGCCGGACATTTTTTTCATCATCTTCTGCATCTGGGTGAACTGCTTGAGCAGCTTGTTCACTTCCTGTACCTCGGTACCCGCGCCCAGGGCAATACGACGCTTACGAGAGCCCTTGATCAGATCCGGATGCTGGCGTTCCTTGGGGGTCATGGAGTTGATGATAGCCTCCATGCGCACCGTCAGCTTGTCATTCACCTGATCTTTGACATTTTCCGGCAGCTGAGACATGCCCGGCATCTTGTCCATCAGGCTCATCATACCGCCCATATTGCGCATCTGAGCCAGCTGATCGCGGAAATCCTCCAGATCGAAGCCCTTGCCCTTCTTGAGCTTCTGGGCCATTTCCGCAGCCTTGCCTTTGTCGACCGAGCGCTCCATCTGGTCTATCAGCGACAGCATATCGCCCATCCCCAGGATACGGGAGGCAACCCGATCCGGATGGAAGGGCTCCAGGGCATCGGTTTTCTCACCGACGCCGATAAACTTGATCGGCTTGCCGGTGAGCTGGCGTACCGACAGTGCAGCCCCGCCTCGGGCATCACCGTCCGCCTTGGTCAGGATCACCCCGGTCAGCGGCAGGGCCTCGTTAAAGGCCTTGGCGGTATTGGCTGCGTCCTGACCGGTCATGGCATCAACCACAAACAGGGTCTCGACGGGATTGAGGGCGCCATGCAACTGCTGAATTTCGCCCATCATATCGGCATCGATATGCAATCGACCGGCGGTATCGACCAGTACCACGTCGAAGAATTGCTTGCGGGCATGGGCCACCGCATTGGTGGCAATATCCACCGGCTTTTGCTGGACATTACTGGGGAAACACTCGACTTCCAGGTCCGCCGCCAGGGTCTCCAGCTGCTTGATTGCCGCCGGTCGATAGACGTCGGCACTGACCACCAACACCTTCTTTTTATGGCGCTCTTTCAGAAACTTGGCCAGTTTGCCCACCGAGGTGGTTTTACCCGCCCCCTGCAGGCCCGCCATCAGGATCACCGCCGGGGGCTGCGCCGCCAAATCCAGCTCCTCGTTGGCCTCCCCCATCACCGACACCAGCTCGGCGTTAACGATCTTGATAAAGGCCTGACCCGGACTCAGGGACTTGGCTACTTCCTGGCCGACCGCCCGTTCCTTGACCCGGCCGACGAAGTCGCGCACTACCGGCAGGGCGACATCCGCCTCAAGCAGGGCCATACGCACTTCGCGCAGTGTTTCCTTGATATTGTCTTCGGTCAGACGACCACGACCACTGACATTTTTCAGGGTCTTGGACAATCTTTCTGTGAGGTTCTCAAACATAACAGGTCCGCAATTGGCGAAAATTGCGACCAGTATACCCAAGTCGCGTCCCGAACTTAAGACACCTTCGCTGGCGAGATCCGTGAGCTTGAGGGTATACTGGCCATTCTTACTCGATTCTCGGTTAATGGCTGACATTCTTTATGGAATTGCTTGCTGTTCTGGCGATGGCATTTTATCTGTTGGCGGCCATCGCCTGTGTACATAACTTGCTTCACCCCCATCACAAAGGGCGCCAATACGGCTTAGCGGCCGCCCTTTGCGCCCTCCTCCTCCACAGCCTATGGCTGTTTGACGCGGTGATCCTGGTACCCGGCCAGAACCTGAGTATGCTCAACGTCGCCTCACTGGTCAGCCTGATCATCTGCCTGCTGATGACGCTACTGGTCAGCCGTTTCAATGTCTGGTTGCTGATGCCGGTCGTCTACGGCTTCGCCGGTTTGTTACTGGTGACCGACTTCCTGTTGCCCGGCAGTTACAGCATGCACCTGGAAACCAGGCCGGCGATATTGCTGCATATCGGACTTGCGCTTGTATCCTATTCTCTGCTGACCATTGCCTGCCTGTTGGCCGTATTGCTGGGCTTTCTCGATCACCGGCTGAAAAAGCACAAGTTGACCAACCTGCCCACCATGCCGCCGCTGATGACCATTGAGCGCTACCTGTTCCGGTTGATTTTTGCCGGCGTGGTGCTGTTGACCCTGTCCATTTCCAGTGGCCTGTTTTTCCTGCAGGAGATGTTCAGCCCGGGTAAGGCCCACAAGGCCGTGCTCAGCATCATTGCCTGGTGCCTGTATGTTACCCTTCTGTGGGGGCATCATCGCCTGGGCTGGCGCGGCCGCAAGGTGATCTGGGCCACGCTGACCGGCAGCGTGCTGCTTACCCTGGCCTACTTCGGCAGCCGTTTTGTCAGCGAAATTCTGTTGCGTTGAACCCGAGTCCATGTCGTAACTTGACACTCATCTCTTAAAGCCTTAGAAATTGAATCAGCCTTTACACACAGGACGGTCTACTTGGACGACATATCCACGGGTACCTTAACCGGTATCCTGATAGCTTTACTCTTTGTTTCTGCCTTTTTCTCCAGCTCTGAAACCGGCATGATGTCGCTGAACCGTTACCGGTTACGTCACCTGGCGCAGAATCGCCACAAAGGGGCCACTCGGGTAGAAAAGCTGCTGGCCCGTCCCGACCGTCTGATCGGTCTTATCCTGATCGGCAACAACCTGGTCAATATCATGGCGTCGGCCATCGCTACCCTGATTGCCATTCGCCTGTTCGGTGATTACGGCGTGGCCATCGCCACCATGGGGCTGACCCTGGTGGTACTGATCTTTGCCGAGGTCACTCCCAAGACGCTGGCAGCCCTTTACCCCGAGCGGGTTGCCTTTCCTGCGTCCTTTATCCTCAAGCCGTTGATGGTCGTGCTCTATCCTTTTGTGTGGATGATCAACGCCATTTCCAATGGCTTGCTGGCCATGCTGCGCATCAACACCAAGAGCCGTGAAGACACGGCTATCAGCTCGGATGAGCTGAGAACCATCGTCAACGAAGCCGGCACCCTGATCCCTCGCCGCCACCAGGATATGCTGCTATCCATCCTGGATCTGGAAAAGGTCACGGTGGATGACATCATGGTGCCGCGTAATGAAATTTACGGTATCGATGTCACCCAGGACTGGAAAACCATCAACCGGCGCCTGTTGCAAAGTCCCCATACCAAGGTACTGCTGTATCGCGACAGCATCGACGATGCCCTGGGCTTTATTCATGCCCGGGATGCCCTTCGATTGCTGGCCAAGGATGAATTCAGCAAATCCAGCCTGATGCGGGCGGTACGGGAACTGTACTATATTCCCGAGGCCACCCCGCTGAACGTGCAGCTGCTCAAGTTCCAGCGCAACAAGGAGCGCATCGGCCTGATCGTCGATGAATACGGTGATATCCAGGGCCTGGTGACCCTGGATGATATCCTCGAAGAGATAGTGGGAGACTTTACCACCACCATCACCCCGACCCTGAGCGATGAGATCAAACCCCAGGACGATGGCAGCTATCTGATCGAAGGTTCATCCAGTATCCGGGACATCAACAAGGAGCTGGGATGGCAATTGCCAACCGACGGCCCCCGCTCACTCAATGGCCTGATATTGGAATATCTGGAGGAAATTCCCCAGGCCAATATCTGCCTGCGGCTGGCGGGTTACCCGATGGAAATACTCGAAGTAGAAAACAACATGGTCAAACAGATCAGGGTGTTACCGCACTTTTACAAGGCAGGTTAAACAAACAGCAGTCAGCTCCCTTCTTTGCTTAGTGCTTATGACTGACGACCTGCTGCCGGGTGGGCTCCAGCTGTTCGAAGATCACCATCAGTTCTTCCCTGTTCTCCACCAGATCGGCCAGCGTGTAGCTGTCCATCACCCTCAGGAAGGCATCCATCGCCAGCTTAAGTGCATCCTTTAACCGGCAGACCCTCACCAGATGGCAGGCTGGGCTGCCGCAGTCGATGCCGTTGAGATTATGCTCCAGGGAACGGATAACCTGTCCAACATTGATCTGCTCCGCCGGCTTGGCCAAACGAATACCACCGTTTTTACCACGCACCGCATGGATATAGCCCTGTCGGGCCAGCTGGTTCACCACCTTCACCATATGATTGCGAGACACGCCATAGAGGGTGGAAACATGGGCCACGCTGGTTAACTCTGCCGCCGGCAGGGTTGCCAGATACATCATGGCTCTCAGTCCAAAGTCAGTATATGTGGTCAGTTTCATCTAGCTAAATCCAGGATATAGGGCAATTAATATACATACATGATACACATTTATAGCCAAAGTGGTATGAATTCTATCTGGACCCTGGGGCAAGGCAAGCATTGAGCCAGGCCGGCGTGCTCTTCCTTTCGGCCCGCGCCGATAAACCGAAAACCAGGCTCGGGCCGCGCCCCCGAATGGCAACGCCACCCATAGGGTGGCGCCATGAATTATCGTCCAAAGAGTTGGCGGACAGGCGATGTCAGGACAGACACTTGATGCCTACCGACCCGGCTGTGGCGATTAAAGGGCCTTTTCCAGTTCAGGCAGCACCTCGAACAGATCGGCCACCAGGCCATAGTCCGCCACCTGGAAGATGGGCGCCTCTTCATCCTTGTTGATGGCGACGATCACCTTGGCATCTTTCATCCCCGCCAGGTGCTGGATGGCGCCTGACAAACCTACCGCTATATACAGCTCGGGCGCGACTATCTTGCCAGTCTGGCCCACCTGCATATCATTCGCGGCATAGCCCGCATCCACTGCTGCCCGGCTGGCACCGATCGCTGCGCCCAGCTTGTCGGCCAGTCGCTCGAGCATCTGAAAATTCTGCTGCGAGCCCAGCCCGCGTCCGCCGGAGATCACCACCCGGGCCGAGGTCAGCTCGGGCCGCTCGGACACCGCCAGTTGTTCGGATACAAAGCGGGAAACCCCCGCCTCAAACACCTTATCTATGGACTCGACCACCGCATTGCCACCTTCCGCGGGGGCGGCATCAAAACCGGTGGTACGGACGGTAATGACCTTGATGGCGTCCAGGGCTTGCACCGTGGCGATGGCATTGCCCGCATAGATGGGGCGAGCGAAGGTATCGGCGGAGTCAACCCGGATAATGTCGGAAATCTGCCCCACATCGAGCAGGGCCGCCACCCTCGGCATCAGGTTCTTGCCGTTGCTGGTCGAAGCCATCAGCAGGTGGCTGTAATCCACCGCCAACTCGGCCACCAGCCCCGAGCCGTTTTCCGCCAGTTGATGTCCATAGGCCGGGTGGTCGGCCAACAGCACCTTACGTACACCGGACACCCTGGCAGCCGACTCGGCAACCGTCCTGCAGTCCTGCCCCATCACCAGCAGATCCAGCTCCCCCCCGATTTGCTGCGCGGCGGAAACGGCACAGAGGGTAGCCGGCTTCAGGACCTGATTATCATGTTCCGCGATTACCAGATTAACCATCAGATCACCTTAGCTTCATTTTTGAGTTTATCGACTAGCTCGGCGACGTCTGCCACCTTGACTCCAGCCTGACGGACCGGCGGCGGCTCTACCTTCAGCAGCTTGCTGTGGGCCCTGAGTTCGACCCCATAATCCTCCGGTGTTTTGATATCCAGCGGCTTTTTCTTGGCTTTCATAATATTAGGCAGGGAGGCATAGCGGGGTTCATTCAGCCGCAGGTCGACCGTCACCACCGCAGGCAGCTTGAGCGCCAGGGTTTGCAGGCCGCCGTCAACCTCCCGGGTGACATGGAGCTCATCACCGTTTTGCTCGATCCTGGAGGCAAAAGTCGCCTGGGACATGCCGCTCAGTGCCGACAACATCTGGCCGGCCTGATTGTTGTCGGTATCGATGGACTGCTTGCCCATCAATACCAGGCCAGGCTGCTCCTGCTCAACGATCCTGGCCAGCAGCTTGGCCACCGTCAGCGGCTCCAGGCGTTCTTCCGCCTGTACCAGAATCGCCCGATCCGCGCCTATCGCCAGAGCGGTACGCAGCTGCTCCTGGGCACTCGCCGGCCCCATGGCAACGGCAATGATCTCGCTGGCGACTCCCGCTTCCTTCAAGCGCACCGCTTCTTCTACCGCAATCTCACAGAAAGGATTGACCCCCATTTTGACATTCTTTAAATCCACATCCGTGTAATCCGGAAGCACCCTGACCTTGACGTTGTAATCAATCACACGCTTGACCGTTACCAGCACCTTCATGGATTATTCCTTGTATTGCTATCTGTAGATAGAGATATCAAAAAGCATACCCATTCAGCATAGTCACTATCGAGGTTTCTCAATATGACTGGCGTCAAAAAATTATTTACCGACATCAGTTATTCCAGCCGACTTTTACTGCGGAAAGTGTGACCGGGCAGCTTGTACGGCTAAAGGAATAACTTAATATCAATTAATCCGCTCATGAATACCATGGCGACAACTTAACAATATCCGGTACTTTCGAGAAAGGAGCAGGAATGTGAGTCGTGAGTCAATGGAATTTGATGTCGTTATCGTCGGCGCCGGCCCCGCCGGCCTGTCGGCCGCCTGTCGGCTGATGCAACAGGCCCAGGCAAACAACCTGGAGCTCAGCGTGTGCCTGGTTGAAAAAGGCGCGGAGGTAGGCGCGCATATCCTCTCGGGGGCCGTGATCGAACCCCGTGCCCTGGACGAGCTGTTTCCGGACTGGCACGAACGGGGGGCCCCCCTGCATACCCGGGTCGGGGAAGACAAGATCTATATGCTGACCAGCGAGCAGGGAGCGGTTCAGCTCCCCAACGCCATCGCTCCCGGCTCCATGCATAACCAGGGTAACTATATCGCCAGCCTGGGCAATCTCTGCCGCTGGCTGGCCGGGCAGGCCGAGCAACTGGGAGTGGAAATCTTTCCGGGATTTGCCGCCGCCGAGGTCCTCTATCACCCGGACGGCAGCGTCAGGGGCATAGCCACCGGCGACATGGGCATAGCGGCCGATGGCAGCCACAAGGACAGCTACACCCAGGGGGTAGAGCTACACGCCAAATACACCCTGTTTACCGAAGGCAGCCGCGGTCATCTGGGCAAGCAGCTGATCGCCCGCTATCGGCTCGACAAAGACAGTGAACCTCAGCATTACGGACTCGGGATCAAGGAGCTATGGGATATAGAGCCGAGCAGGCATGAACCCGGGCTGGTGGTCCATGGTACCGGCTGGCCCCTGGGCAACGGCAGCAGCGGCGGCTTTTTCCTCTACCATGACGAGCACAACCAGGCCGTGGTGGGGCTTATCGTCGATCTCAACTACCGTAACCCGTATCTGAGCCCCTTCGACGAATTTCAGCGTATCAAGCACCACCCGGTGCTGGCCCGCTATCTGCGAGGAGGAAAACGGGTGTCTTATGGTGCCAGGGCCATTACCAAGGGGGGATTCAATGCCCTGCCAAAGATGACCATGCCCGGCGCCCTGTTGCTTGGCTGCGATGCCGGCACCCTGAACTTTGCCAAGATCAAGGGCACCCACACCGCCATGAAATCCGGCATGCTGGCGGCCGATACCCTGGTCCAGGCCCTGTCCCGAGGGGATAGGGGCGGCCTGGAGCTGGCCGGATTCAGCCAGGCCTTTAAGGATTCCTGGCTGTATGACGAACTGTACCGCAGCCGCAACTTCGGACCGGCCCTGCACAAGTTTGGCCCCTGGCTGGGCGGTGCCTTTAACTATCTTGAGCAGAACTGGCTAAGCGGCAGGCTGCCGTTCACATTGCATGATAGCCACCAGGATCACCTGTGCCTGAAGCCGGCCGATGAGTGCGCCCCCATCCATTACCCCAAGCCGGACGGTACACTGTCTTTCGACAAGCTGTCTTCGGTTTTTTTATCGAATACTATTCACGAGGAAGATCAACCCTGCCACCTGCAACTGGCCGACCCAGGCATCCCCATCAGCAAGAACCTGCCCCGCTATGCAGAACCGGCCCAACGTTATTGTCCGGCAGGTGTCTATGAAGTTGTGGAGGAGGCGACCGGCCCGCGTTTCCAGATCAACGCCGCCAACTGTGTGCACTGTAAAACCTGCGATATCAAGGATCCGGCCCAGAATATCACCTGGGTGGTACCGGAAGGAGGTGGCGGGCCAAACTACCCCAATATGTAGCCGGCCAGGCCATGCAAGACCGCTCGCTCAGATGCTGTTCAATTAAGCGGGAAAGGGCATTAACTTGATCCGGCGGCACGCAAGCAACAGGGTTTTTCTCAAAAAAGATAACCTATCGATCTTATGGGAGTTCGACAGGTTATCCGGGAACAACTGCTTTTATAATTGTATTGCTAGCTCTGAAAGCACGGCGGAAATTAAAACAATCCGTATCTGAGAAAACGTCATTGATACAGTTTAATTTCAAAGACCGTATTCATTATTAATAATCGCCATTTCACCAACAAATGACAATATAGACTTTAGTTTAAGGCCCTTTAACCTGAGCTGAACACAGCAGATATCAAACCCGCAAACCACCATCTATTTCTATAATTCGGCCATTAAAGTAATCATTTTCAATAATATATTGCAGACTGTGGGCTATTTCGCCTATTTCTCCCAGGCGGCCCATGGGCACGGCGGCAATCAGCCGTTCGATGGCCTCCGGCTTCATTTGCGCCGTCATATCGGTGGCCACCACCCCCGGGGCAATACCCGCCACCCGGATACCATAGCGGCTCAGCTCACCGGCCCAACTCACCACCATGGCCGCCACTCCGGCCTTGGTCGCCGAATAATTGGTCTGGCCCCGGTTACCGGCCCGGGATACCGAAGATATGTTCACGATAAGCCCTCCCTCACCCTGCTCGGCCATCACCGCCGCCGCCTCGCGGCCACACAGGAAGCTTCCGGTCAGGTTGACATCCACCACCGACTGCCATTGCTGCACGCTCATTTTCTGGCTGACCCTGCCGTCCTGCAGCTTGATCAACAAGGCATCACGCATCAGGCCGGCATTGTTCACCAGGCAATGCACCCCCCCCAGCCCGGCGCGGATATGGGTAAAGGCGTCCGTGACCTGATCTTCCAGGCTGATATCACAGGCATAGACCCCCACCCGGGCTCCGGTGGCCGCCACCTTTTCACCGGCTTCGGCCAACACCTTTTCGTTATTGTCGATCAAGGCCAGCCTGCCCCCCTGCCGGGCCAGGTGCAAGGCCATTCCCAACCCCAGGCCACGCCCCCCGCCGGTTATCACAAATACCCTGTCTTTAATCTGCATGGTTTACTCCGCTTCCTTGAACAGCCTCAGCACGCTGGAGAAATCCAGGCTGCCGTTGCCCGCCACCTGATGTAGGTTGAACAGCGCCTTGGCGGCCGAGCCCATGGGCACGGGTGAGCCGCTTTGCTGACTGACTTCCATCGCCAGCCCAAGATCCTTGCACATCAGGTTCACCTGAAAGCCGCCCTGATAGTTGCGCGAGGCAGGCACCCCCTCCATGACCCCGGGCACAGGATTATAGAGCTGCAAGGCCCAATTATTGCCGGAACTCTGCTTGATGATATCCGACAATACCTTGGCATCCAGGCCGCTGTTGATACCCATGTTGAGCGCCTCGCAGGTACCGGCCATCAGCACCGCCAGCAGCATGTTATTGCACGCCTTGGCTATCTGGCCGGCGCCATGGTCACCCGCATGAAGAATGTTTTTGCCCATCAACTTGAGGACGGGCTCGGCCCGGGCAAATTGTTCATCGGCGCCGCCCACGATAAACGTCAGGGTGGCGGCCTGGGCCCCGGCTACCCCGCCGGAGACGGGGGCATCGATAAAGTCCAGCCCCGAGCGGGCGGCGACCGCAGCGGTACTGCGCGCCGTGGCTGCATCTATGGTGGAACAGTCAATCACCAGCGCCGAGCCGTCGATATGCTCGAACAAAGGCGCATCGCCACTGACATAGAGGCTGTCGACCTGGCGTCCGGTCTGCAGCATGGAAATCACCACTTCCGCCCCCTGTACTGCCTCGACGGCGCTGGCGGCCCGCTGACAACCGGCCTCGAGTGCATGATTCAGCGCCGCCTCGGACAGGTCAAACGCCTGCACCCTGTGCCCCGCCTTAACCAGATTGGCCGCCATGGGACCGCCCATGTTTCCTAAACCGATAAATGCGATTGTTGACATAATGCTACCCACCTTTAAATCCGTCTTGAGCAACTGGTTGGCGATGCTTGGAGAAGGCTCACAACGCCCTTAACGGATGCTCGCCCCAGGGGGATTCAAACAACGAAGCCAGCAGCTCCGGGTCGACCTCGGCCAGGGAGCCGAACATCCACACGGGCCTGTTGTCCTTGTCGATCAACCGGGCCCGGATCCCTTCGGGAAACTCTCGCTGACGGCAGGTCTGCACCGACAGCACCAGCTCATGCTGAAACGCCTCTTTCAACGACCAATGCCGGCCCCGCCTGAGCTGCTCAAGGGTCATGGCCATCGCCAGCGGACTGCCACTGGCCAGGTTTTTTTGCGCCCGCTGAAACCAGGCATCAGCCACATCCTGGGACAGGATCGCTGCAACCTTGTCGGCCAGGCTATCCCTGTCCATCAGCTGCCGGATCAGCTCCCGATGGCGACGCAGCGGCGAATCCAGCTCTGCAAGCAAGGTTGCCGATGCCTGTTCCAGCTCGCGCAGCACCCTGCTCACTCCCCGACCGCTTTCCCCCTGCCAACTCTGCGCCAACAGACGCGGCAGCAGCTCATCATGCAGCTGGGCACTCAAGGCCCGATCCGCCAGCCCAAGGTAAAGAGCATCAGGAGCATTGAGCGCACATCCGGTCAAGGCGATAAACTCCCCCAGCGCCCTGGGCAAGCGGTTTAAAAACCAGCTGGCCCCAACATCCGGATACAGGCCTATGCTGACTTCTGGCATCGCCAGGTGGGAGCGTTCGGTGACAATGCGATGGCTGCAGCCGCTCAGCAGCCCCATGCCACCGCCCATCACAATGCCGCTGCCCCAGCAGATCACCGGTTTGGGATAGGTATGAAGACTGTAGTCCAGCCGGTATTCGTGCGTGAAATAACGTTCGGGAAAGTCGCTGTCCCCCTCGCCCTGCATGCTTTGATAGAGACGAACGATATCGCCGCCAGCGCAGAAGGCTTTCTGGCCGGCGCTGTCGAGCAGGATGGCAACCACCTGCGGATCCTCGCGCCAGGCATCCAGCCTGGGTTGGATCAGTTCGATCATCTCCAGGGTCAGGGCATTGAGTGTGCGTTCCGAGTCCAGCCTGATCTCGGCGATTCGCTTACCATCGCGGCCCCGGTGTTCGCTAAAGATAACGCCGCTCATAAGCTCTCCCGGTCAGCGGTTTTTCCATTCGGCTTTGCGCTTTTCGAGGAAGGCATTGACCCCTTCCTTTTGATCCTCGGTATGAAACAGATCCACAAACAGCTCCCGCTCCAGAATATAGCCCTGCTGCAGCGGCCGGCAGCGGGCGGACTGGATCAGCTGTTTACAGGCCGCCACCGAGGTCGGGCTCTGCTCCGCGACCTGCTCGGCCAGGGCCAAGGCCCGTTCACGAGCCTGCCCCCGGGGAGCCACTTCTTCCACCAGGCCGATGGCCAGTGCCTGCTCCGCATTGAGCCGTTCACCGCACAGGATCATGCGCTTGGCCCAACCCTCGCCCACCAGCCAGGTCAGGTTCTGGGTACCACCGGCACAGGGCAACAGGCCCACCTTGGCCTCCGGCAAGGCCAGCTGCGCCTGCTGTTCGGCAATGCGCAAATCACAGGCCAGTGCCACTTCCAGCCCGCCCCCCATGGCGTAGCCGTTGATGGCGGCGATGGACACCCCCCTGAAGGCACTCAGGGTCTCGAACGCCTGGCCGAATAGCCGGGCCATATCTCGGGCCACGCTGCGGTCGCCGTCGGCAAACAGCTTCAAATCGGCACCGGCTGAGAAAAACTTGTCTCCGGCCCCGATCAGCACCAGACTCCAGATGCCACGATCGGCATTCAGCCGGGTCACCGTCTCGGCCAGGGTCGACAGGCTATCCGCGGTCCAGGTATTGGCCAGCGGGTTGTTCATGGTCAACACGGCCACATGGCCGTGTTTTTCTACGCGAATGGCATCGGACATGGCTGTTCTCCCTTAAGCGCGCCTTTATTGTTCGCACTATGCCGAGTGCTCCCCGGCTATCGCTGCTTACATATCAACTTCACTCACAACTCCGCCGCCCCCTCCGCCAGCACCCGACGGGCGATCAGCACCCGCATGATCTCGTTGGTACCCTCCAGTATCCGGTGCACCCGGGTGTCCCGCACATAACGCTCCAGCGGATATTCCCTGATATAACCATTACCGCCGAACAGCTGCAGTGCGTCGTCACAGACCTTGAAGCCCACATCGGTGGCAAAACGCTTGGCCATGGCGCAGTAGGTAGTGGCATCGGGATGGCCGGCATCCAGCTTGCTCGCCGCCAGTCGCACCAGCTGACGGGCCGCAACCAGTTCGGTAACCATATCGGCAAGCCGGAACTGCAACCCTTGGAACTCGGCCAGGGGCCGGCCGAATTGCTTGCGCTCCAGCAGATACTGCTGTGCCAGGTTCAATGCCTGCTGGGCCGTGCCCACCGAGCAGGTGGCGATATTGATGCGCCCGCCATCCAGCCCTTTCATGGCCAGTTTGAAGCCTTCGCCTTCCTTGCCCAGCAAGGCATGGGCCGGCACCCGCACCTCTTCAAAACTGATCATCCGCGTCGGTTGGCTGTTCCAGCCCATCTTGTCTTCCTTGCGGCCATAGCCGATACCGGGAGATTCGGCATCTACCGCGAAGGCGGAAATGCCCTTGGCACCGCCCTCTCCGGTACGGGCCATCACCACCAGCAGCTGGGTACTGCCGGCGCCGGAGATGAATATCTTGCTGCCATTGAGCACATAACCGTCACCGTCTCGGCGGGCGCTGGTCTTGATCGCCGCGGCATCCGAACCGGCATTGGGCTCGGTCAGACAATAGGAACCCAACAGCCGGCCGCTGATCAGACCTTCGGCCCAACGGGCCCTGGCTTCGTCGGTGCCGAAGCTGGACAGCATCCAGGTCACCATGTTGTGGATAGTCAGGAAGGCGGTAGTGGAGGTGCAGCCCATCGCCAGCCGTTCGAAGATGATGCTGGCATCCAGCCGGCTCAGTCCCAGGCCGCCCGCAGTTTCCGGGGTGTAAAGGGAGCAAAAGCCCAGCTCACCGGCCTTGCGCAGTATCTCTACCGGGAAATGCTGTTGCTGATCCCAGTCGGCGGCGAAAGGCGCCAACTCATTCCGGGCAAAGGCCGTCGCCATATCGGCAAAGGCCACCTGCTCGTCCGTCAATTCGAAATCCATGTTTCCCCCGCTGAAATGGTGGCCAAGGCATGCCGTCCTGTTGCTATCTCAAATGAATGCTCATATTGGGGCCGGCGGCGATATCGTCCTCGAACCAGCGGGCGGTAATGGTCTTGGTCTCGGTATAGAAACGCACCGCCTGCTTGCCGTAGGCGTGCTGATCGCCACAGAAGGACTTACGCCAGCCGGTGAAGGAAAAGAACGGCAGCGGCACCGGGATGGGTACATTGATACCCACATTGCCCACCTGGATGTCATGCTGATACTTGCGGGCGGCCGCTCCCGAGGCGGTAAAGATAGAGGTGCCGTTGCCGTAGGGGTTGGCGTTGACCAGATGGATCGCCTCATCCAGGCTGTCGACCTCCAGGGCGACCAGTACGGGCCCGAAGATCTCTTCCTTGTAGATGGACATCTCGGTGGTCACCTTGCGGAACAGGGTGGGGCCAAGCCAATTGCCATTGGGGTAACCATCAACCCGGCAATGGCTGCCATCAAGGAGGCACTCGGCGCCCGCCGCCTTGCCTTCCTCGATCAAACGCAGCACCCGCTCCCTGGCCTGGGGATTGATCAGCGGCCCGAACCCGGCCTTGGCATCATCCCAGGTTCCCGGCTGCACCCTGGACATGGCATCGCGCAATTCGGGTATCCATTCATTGGCGCTGCCCACGAATACCGCCACCGAGATCGCCATGCAGCGCTGACCACAGGCCCCCACCGACGAGCCAACCAGGTTGTTGATCACCTGCTGCTTCTGGGCATCGGGCATGATCACCATATGGTTCTTGGCACCGGCAAAGGCCTGAACCCGCTTCATATGATGGGTTCCCGTCCGGTAAATATGTTGAGCCACGGCCACCGAACCGACAAAAGAGATGGCCGGCGTATCCGGGTGCACCAGCAACTGATCCACCACCTGTTTGCCGCCATGCACCACCTGCAACAGGCCGTCGGGCGCACCGGCTTCCTTGAACAATTCGGCCAGGCGCATGGGCGTCAGCGGATCCTGCTCGGACGGCTTGAGCACAAAGGTATTGCCGCAGGCGATGGCCATGGGGAACATCCACAGGGGGATCATGGCCGGAAAATTGAAGGGGGTGATACCCACGCATACCCCAAGGGGCTGGCTGTAGCTGTAGCAGTCCACCTGGCGGGCCACGTTTTCTACCGTTTCGCCCATGCCGAGCGAAGCGATGTTGCAGGCATGCTCGACCACTTCGATGCCGCGCCAGACATCCCCCTTGGCGTCCTCCACGGTTTTGCCGCTTTCCCGTGACAACAGGGCAGCAAGCTCGTCATGGTGCTCTTTCAGCAGTGCCTGATAACGCAGCATCAGCCGGGCTCGTTCACCCACCGGGACTTCTTTCCAGTCGGCAAAGGCCGCCTTGGCCGCGGCTACGGCCCGGTTGACCTCCGCCTCGGTGGCACAGGGCAGCTGGGCGATGACCTCCTGGGTTGCCGGGTTGGTAACCGGGAGCCACTGACTGGTTTCGCTGTGGACCATTTGTCCTCCGATCAGGAGGGGGATCTGATGTGTCATACGAGTTACCTTTGAGCCGAGTCGTTAGCATTCGCAATGGCTGTTCGCCATACCCACTACCAGGGGGTGTCCGGATATTGTGCATGCAGTAGGCTCCCCAACAGGACGCGCTCTGCGTTAGCAGATTTAGCCCACTAAGTGTTGCGCCTTCTGCCCTTATCGCGCCCTGTCGGAGCGGCAACGACATCATGAACAATACCGTGACACCTCCTAATAATAGGAGCCTTCAAGCCGTATGAAATTCATTTGCCTCGCATCAGGGATAATGATCCCCCCCCTCTCCGGGCCCTGCGGCTAAAGCCGCTCTATGGCCACCGCCGTGGCCTCGCCGCCACCGATGCACAGCGCCGCTACTCCCCGTTTCAGGTCTCGTCGGTCCAGGGCATGGAGCAGGGTCACCAGGATCCGCGCACCGCTCGAGCCGATGGGGTGGCCAAGAGCACAGGCGCCGCCGTTGACATTAACCCTGGCCGAGTCCAGGCCAAGTTGCTGCTGGGCCAGCATGGTAACCACGGCAAAGGCTTCGTTGATCTCAAACAGATCCACCTCATCCCTGGACCAGCCGATCTTCGTCATGACCTTTTCCAGCGCGCCAATCGGTGCCAGGGTGAATTCTTCCGGCAATCGGGCATGGGTAGCATGCGCCAGGATCCGCGCCAGCGGCCTCATCCCTCGGGCCCGGGCGTCGGCTTCGTTCATCAACACCAGGGCCGAGCCGCCGTCGGAGATGGAACTGGAGTTGGCGGCAGTCACTGTTCCCTCTTTGGCGAATGCGGGTTTGAGGTTGCGGATCTTGTCCGGCATGGCGTTACCCGGCTGTTCGTCCGTATCCATCAGGACCAGGCCACTGCGGCCGGTGATCTCGACCGGGGCGATTTCCTCCTCGAAATCCCCGGCCTCGATCGCCCGCAGGGCACGACTCAGAGACTGCAGCGCGAAATCATCCATCGCTTCCCGGCTGATGGCGAAACGGTCGGCCACCTGCTGGGCAAAGCTGCCCATCAAACCGCCCTGATAGGCGTCTTCCAGGCCATCAAAGAACATATGATCAAGCAGCTGACCATGGCCCATGCGCAGCCCCTGCCGCGCCTTGGGTAACAGATAGGGGGCCTGGCTCATGTTTTCCATGCCGCCGGCCACCAGCAGGCCGGCACTGCCGGCAAGGATTTGATCGTAAGCCAGCATCACCGCCTTCATGCCCGAGCCGCACATCTTGTTGACCGTGGTACAGCCGGTGGTCACCGGTATCCCGGCCGCCAGGGCGGCCTGCCGGGCCGGCGCCTGACCCAGGCCCGCCGACAACACACAGCCCATGATGACTTCATCCACCGCTTCAGGTGCAACGCCGGCCCGGGCCAAGGCAGCCCGTATGGCGACCGCCCCCAGCTCGGGTGCTCGTACCTGGCTCAGCCCCCCCAGCATGCCCCCCATTGGCGTCCTGGCGGCGCCCACTATCACCACTGAGTTGCTGCTCATCTTGCCCCCGAAATATAACCTTTACGTAAAGGATTGATTGAAAAGCTAGCAAGTATCCCGCCGATTAACAAGCAGTCGCCATTTAACAAACAGCCGCCAAATGTTACAAGAAATAACATAAAATACTTATTTATCAATAGTATACGCAAGTAAACATATAACATAAAATAAACTTTACGTTTACGTAAGAATAAAATAGCCTTAACGAGGAGGTGCGAGGGATTTGCCATGATGATCAAAAAAACCTACTCAATCAGCGAACTTGCCCGCGAGTTCGAACTCACCACCCGCAGCATTCGCTTCTATGAGGATCAGCAACTGTTGCACCCGGAGCACAAGGGCACTACCCGAATTTACAGCGCTCAGGACAGGGTGCGGCTCAAGCTGATCCTGCGCGGCAAGCGACTGGGCTTATCCCTGGCCGAAATCCGGGAGCTGTTTGAGCTGTGGGACGAGACCCCCACTGGCTGCGAAAAACAGCTGCTGCTGATGCTGACAACCATCGCATCGAGACGGGCCCAGCTTGAGCAGCAGATCAAGGATATCGCCATGGTGCAGCAGGAACTGGACATTGCCGAACAGCGTTGCGCCGAAGCCCTGGCCAAACTACGCCAGCAGATGCAGAAAGGCCGGACGCCCGCCCCGCTCAAGGGATCGGACAGCAAGAGGAAGGTAAGCTAAGATGATTGCTCAATATTCGGAATTGAATTTTGGCCTGGGTGAAACCATCGACATGCTGCGTGAACAGGTCAATGGCTTCGCCGCCCGGGAAATCGCCCCCCGGGCCGCCGCCATCGACCGGGACAACCTGTTTCCGGCCGATCTCTGGCGCAAGTTCGGTGACATGGGCCTGCTCGGCATTACCGTAAAAGAGCAATACGGTGGTGTCGACATGGGCTACCTGGCTCATGTGGTGGCGATGGAGGAAATCAGCCGCGCCTCGGCGTCGGTGGCCCTGTCTTACGGCGCTCATTCCAACCTGTGCGTCAACCAGCTCCACAAAAACGGTACCGAGGCACAGAAACAAGCCTACCTGCCCGGACTGCTCAGCGGCGAACACATAGGCGCGCTGGCCATGTCCGAACCCAATGCCGGCTCCGACGTGGTGGCCATGAAATTGCACGCCCGCAATGCCGGCGATCACTTTGTACTGAACGGCAACAAGATGTGGATCACCAACGGTCCGGATGCCCACGTCTATGTGGTATACGCCAAGACAGACGTCAACGCCGGTGCTCGCGGCATCACCGCCTTTATCGTGGAACGGGGGGTCCCGGGTTTCAGCCAGGCACAAAAACTCGACAAGCTGGGCATGCGTGGCTCCAACACCTGCGAGCTGGTGTTTCAGGACTGCATGATCCCCAAGGAAAATATCCTGGGTGAGCCGGGAGGCGGCGTACAGGTATTGATGAGCGGGCTGGATCTGGAACGCCTGGTGCTCGCCGGCGGCCCCCTCGGCATCATGCAGGCAGCCATGGATGTGGTGGTGCCCTATGTGCGGGATCGCAAACAGTTTGGCCAGGCCATCGGCGAGTTTGAACTGGTCCAGGGCAAACTCGCCGACATGTACAGCCGCATGAATGCCGCCAGGTCCTACGTTTATATGGTGGCCATGGCCGCCGACCGGGATCAGATCAGCCGCAAGGATGCCGCCGGCGTCATCCTCTATGCCGCCGAAACGGCCACCCAAATAGCCCTGGATGCCATCCAGCTGCTGGGAGGCAACGGTTACATCAACGAATACCCCACGGGCCGGCTGCTGCGGGATGCCAAGCTGTATGAGATCGGCGCCGGCACCTCGGAGATCCGCCGCATGCTGATCGGCCGTGAACTGTTTCAGAACCGGTGAGGCAGATATATGAAACCAACCCACCGCTCCCGGCGCCGGCAGACACAACATGCCGACACGCAGCAAGTACATCCATGTATGCTCGACGGCGCCGTCCATGGCGCCAACGGTCGGCTTAGTTGTATCCTGCCATCGCCTCGTTCAAGCTTAGCTTGGAGTCAGCCATGACCCTACTGATCAGCCAAATACAGCCAAAGTCGGACGAGTTTGCTGCCAACCGCAGGGCCATGAGCGAGGCCGTGCGGGAACTGCGTGAACGGGTGACCCGCATCGAGCAGGGCGGCGGCGAGCGCTACCAGCAGCGCCATCTGGCCCGAGGCAAGCTGCTGCCCCGTGAGCGCATCAACCGCCTGCTGGACGAGGGTGCGCCTTTCCTCGAGCTGTCTCAGCTGGCCGCCTACCAGGTTTACGATGAAGAAGTGCCCGCCGCCGGCATTATCACCGGCATCGGCCGGGTCAGCGGCATCGAGTGCATGATAGTGGTCAACGACGCCACGGTAAAAGGCGGCACCTATTATCCGCTGACCGTGAAAAAACACCTGCGCGCCCAGGAAATCGCCGAGCAGAATCGCCTGCCATGCCTCTATCTGGTCGACTCGGGCGGCGCCAACCTGCCCCGTCAGGATGAAGTATTTCCGGATCGGGATCACTTCGGGCGCATCTTCTACAATCAGGCCCGCATGTCCGCCCAAGGCATCCCCCAGATCGCCCTGGTCATGGGCCTGTGCACCGCCGGTGGCGCCTATGTGCCGGCCATGGCCGACGAGTCCATTATCGTACGCAACCAGGGCACCATCTTCCTGGCCGGTCCGCCACTGGTGAAAGCCGCCACCGGCGAAGTGGTCAGTGCCGAAGAGCTGGGCGGGGCCGATGTGCACTGCAAGGTGTCGGGGGTGGCCGACCACTATGCGGAAAATGATGAGCACGCCCTGCAGATCGCCCGCCGCTGCGTCGCCCGCCTCAATCGACACAAACAACCGGGAATCCCCCTCGCCAAACCCGTCGAGCCCAGGTATCCCATAGACGAGCTGTACGGCATTGTCGGCACGGATCTGCGCAAGTCCTTCGAGGTGCGCGAGGTCATCGCCCGACTGGTGGATGGCTCCGAGTTCGATGAGTTCAAGCGTTATTACGGCCAGACCCTGGTGACCGGCTTTGCCCATATCCACGGTTACCCGGTGGGCATCATCGCCAATAACGGCATACTGTTCGGGGAGTCCGCGCTCAAAGGCGCCCACTTTATCGAGCTCTGCTGCCAGCGCAACATTCCCCTGCTGTTCCTGCAGAATATCACCGGCTTTATGGTCGGCCGCAAGTACGAGGCGGACGGCATCGCCAAGCACGGGGCCAAGATGGTGATGGCGGTGGCCTGCGCCAGGGTGCCCAAGGTCACCGTGCTGATCGGCGGCAGCTTCGGCGCCGGAAACTACGGTATGTGCGGCCGCGCCTACAATCCCGACTTCCTGTGGATGTGGCCCAACGCCCGCATCTCGGTGATGGGCGGTGAACAGGCAGCCGGTGTGCTCGCCACCGTCAAACGAGAAGGCATGGAACGGGCCGGCACCCCCTGGTCTGCGGAACAGGAAGCCGACTTCAGGCAACCGATCATCGACAGCTACGAACACCAGGGCCACCCCTTCTATGCCAGCGCCCGGCTGTGGGATGACGGCGTTATCGATCCCGCCCAGACCCGGACCGTGGTCGCCATGAGCCTGTCGGCAGCCCTCAACAGGCCCGCGGCCGATACCCGGTTCGGTGTATTTCGCATGTAAGGAGGCCATATGAGCGACCATAGCAACCCGGTATTGTTGCGTTATCAGGAGCAGGGGATAGCCGAGCTTATCCTGAATCGGCCGGACAAACACAACGCCTTCGACGACCATATGATCCTCACCCTGATCGAGATGCTGGAACAAACCGACAAGGATCCGCAGGTGCGCGCCCTGGTGCTGAGTTCCAACGGCGAGCACTTTTCGGCCGGGGCCGATCTGGTCTGGATGAAACGCATGGCCCGCAACAGCCGTCAGGAAAATATCGAAGATGCCCACCGCCTGGCTCGCCTGATGCGGCTGCTGAATCAGCACAGCAAACCCACCATCGCCCTGGTACAGGGCGCCGCCTTCGGGGGGGCCGTTGGCCTGGCCGCCTGCTGCGACCTGGTGATCGCCACCCGCCACAGCCGATTCTGCCTGAGCGAAGTCAGCATCGGCCTGATCCCTGCGGTGATCAGTCCCTATGTGCTGCGAGCCATCGGCGAACGACAGGCTCGTCGCTACTTCCTTACCGCCGAGCCATTCAGCGCCGAACAGGCCCTGGAGTTCGGCCTGGTTCACCAGCTGGTCGACGACGCCGGGCAGCTACCGGCGGCCTGCCGGTCGCTGGTGCAACGACTCGCCAACAACAGTCCACAGGCAATGCAGGCGGCCAAATCACTGATCTTCGCGGTCAGTCAGAAGCCGATCGACAATGCCATTATCGCCGACACCGCCCGCCGTATCGCCGATATCAGGGTCAGTGCCGAAGGCCAGGAAGGGCTGAGCGCCTTCCTCGGCAAACGCAAGCCCAACTGGATTCAGGAGAGCGACGATGTTCAGCAAGATTCTGATTGCCAACCGGGGTGAAATTGCCTGCCGGGTGATCCACACGGCCCACCGCCTCGGCATACGCTGCGTCGCCGTATATTCCGAGGCCGACGCCCATGCCCGCCATGTGGCCATGGCCGACGAAGCCTTCCTGCTGGGCCCGGCACCCGCAGCGGAAAGCTACCTGCGGGCCGACAGGATCATCGAGCTTGCCAGGCAAAGCGGCGCCCAGGCCATCCACCCGGGTTATGGCTTCCTGTCGGAAAACAGCGAATTCGCCGACAGCTGCGCGCGCCACGGCCTGGTGTTTATCGGTCCGCCGGCCGCAGCCATTGCCGCCATGGGCTCCAAATCTGCGGCCAAGGCCATCATGCAGCGGGCGGGTGTCCCCCTGGTGCCCGGCTACCACGGTGCCGAGCAAAGCCCGGAGCGGCTGCGTGACGAGGCGGAAAGATGCGGCTTCCCCCTGCTGCTTAAAGCCGTGGCCGGCGGCGGCGGAAAAGGCATGCGGGTGGTCAACCATATTGACGAATTTGACGACGCCCTGGCCGCGGCACGGCGGGAAGCTCAAAATGCCTTCGGCAACCCGGACATGCTGCTTGAACGCTACCTGCACCGCGCGCGCCATGTGGAAATCCAGGTGTTTTGCGACCAGCATGGCAACGGCCTCTATCTGGCGGAGCGAGATTGCTCCGTGCAGCGCCGCCATCAGAAGGTGCTGGAAGAAGCCCCCGCACCCGGCCTGTCGGATGCCACCCGCCAAGCCATGGGCGAGGCCGCGGTCAGGGCCGCCCGGGCCATCGACTATGTGGGCGCCGGCACGGTCGAGTTCCTCTACCAGGGGGACGACGACTTCTACTTTATGGAGATGAATACCCGACTGCAGGTCGAACACCCGGTTACCGAAATGGTCACCGGCCTGGATCTGGTGGAATGGCAGCTGCGCGTGGCCGACGGCGCCCCCCTGCCACTCACCCAGCAACAGGTTCGGGTACGCGGCCATGCCCTGGAGGCACGTATCTACGCTGAAGATCCCGACCATGACTTCCTGCCAGCCACGGGCCGGCTGCATTACCTGCGCACCCCCGCCGAAAGCACTCATGTACGGGTGGACACCGGTGTGGTGGAAGGCGACGAGATCGGCATCCATTACGACCCCATGATAGCCAAGCTGATCGTCTGGGATGACAGCCGGGAGCAGGCCATCAATCGCCTGGTCCAGGCCCTGGAGCATTACCGCATCGGTGGCGTGAAGAACAACGTGCGCTTCCTTCATGCCCTGGCCGATGCCCAGCCATTCCGTCAGGCCGAGCTGGATACCGGCTTTATCGAACAGCACAGACCCTTGCTGTTCCCCCCCGCCCGGCTGGACCACCAGCGGGCCCTGGTCTTGTCCGCCGGTTTCTGGCTGGAAACCGCCAGGGCGGACAACATCCGTGCAGGGGATCCCTGGTCGCCGTTCGGCTGCCAGAGCGGCTGGCGGCTGAATTCAGAATATGCCCGCCCCCTGTCACTGCGAGTCGGCGAAACGGTGCATACCCTGACCATACGGTCACGACCGCCGGGCCATGAGATTGGTATCGATGGCAGTCTCTATTATCTGCAAGCCCGGCTACAGGATGACCGGCTGTCGGCGGTGGTCGACGGCCATACCCTGGATGTGCACGGCTGGCAGCAAGAGCATCAGCTGACACTGTTTTATGAGGGAGAAAGTTTTTCGTGCAGCCGGCATGAGGAAAGCTTCGAAGTACAGCATGGCGACCTCGAAGGTAGCCTGCTGGCACCGATGAACGGGGTCATGGTGGCCGTGCTGGTCAAAAAGGGGGAAGCGGTATGCGCCGGTCAGCCCCTGCTGGTCATGGAGGCCATGAAGATGGAACACATCATCAAGGCCCCCAGAGACGGCATGGTCGGTGACATCTACTACCGGGAAGGCGAGCAGGTGGCCGAGGGCAGCGAGCTTGTCGTGCTGGAAAGTATCACAGAGGAGGGCAGCCGGTGAGCCTGCCGGAGCGGGTAAGGTTGGTGGAGGTGAGTCCCCGGGACGGCCTGCAAAACGAGCCAGGGCCCGTGATTGCCACCGACATCAAGGTTGAACTGATCGACCGTCTGAGCCACTGCGGAGTGCGCCATATCGAGGCGGCCAGCTTCGTCTCGCCCAGATGGGTGCCGCAGATGGCCGACGGCGCTGCGGTGCTGGCCGGCATTGAGCGTGTCCCGGGCGTGGTCTACGCGGCCCTGACGCCCAACCTGAAAGGGCTGGCTGCCGCCGCCGAGGCCGGTGCCGATGAAGTGGCGGTGTTTGGCGCCGCCTCCGACACCTTCACCCGCAAGAACATCAATTGTTCCATCGCCGAAAGCCTGGCCCGTTTTGCCCCCCTGGTGGAGCAGGCTCGCGCCCAGGGCCTGCGGGTGCGGGGCTATGTGTCCACCGTGCTCGGTTGCCCCTTTGAGGGCGAGATAGCCCCGTCCAAAGTCGCTCTGGTCGCCCGGGAGCTGTATCAGATGGGCTGCTATGAAATTTCCCTGGGCGACACCATAGGGGTCGGCACGCCGCTCAAGGCCAAGCGTATGCTGGCGGCGGTGCAGCGGGAAGTGCCGGTCGAACACCTGGCTGCGCACTTTCATGACAGCTACGGCCAGGCCCTTGCCAACCTGTATGCGGTGCTGGAAGAAGGTGTCGCGGTGATCGATGCCTCGGTCGCCGGACTCGGCGGTTGTCCCTATGCCAGGGGCGCCTCTGGTAATGTGGCCAGCGAAGACGTGCTTTATCTGCTGCAGGGACTGGGCATAGAAACCGGTATCGACCTGACGCGGCTCATCGAAACCGGCTGGTGGATAAGCCGCAAGCTGGGCCGGGAAAACGGCTCCAAGACGGGGAAGGCATTATGCCGATCCCGGTAAATATGTGATCATATTGGAAACAGTAACCCAGAGTCGGCCCCCTCTGCTATAAGCCAATTGAGCCCTAATAACTTAAAGGCGCCCACCGGTGCCTTTAAGTATGGAGGCAACCCTTTTTCAGCCGCGGATCTTCAGCAGTTCCTCCTGCACATCATCCCACAGCGGCAGGCTTCCAGTGCGAAAAGCCGGCACCTCTATCTTTTATCAGGAGTAACCCATGAGCTGGACCCTTTCCCCCGCCGATGTCTTTTCCGCCTCCCCTGTGGTCCCGGTGATGGTGGTGGAAGACGCCGCCGATGCCGTACCCCTGGCCAAGGCCCTGGCCGCCGGCGGCATTACTGTGTTCGAAGTGACACTACGCTCTGCCGCGGCACTGGATGCCATCCGTGCCATCGCCCGCGCGCTGCCCGACGCCCTGTTGGGTGCCGGCACCGTACTCAACGTGGAGCAGTACGATGCTGCTGTGGCCGCCGGCGCCAAATTCGTGTTCACCCCCGGATTAACCCCGGACCTGCTCAGGCACGCCAAGGCCGGCCCGGTGCCGTTGATACCGGGCATCGCCACCGCCTCCGAGGCCATGCAGGCGCTGGAGCTGGACTACACCCACCTCAAGTTTTTCCCGGCGGAGATCAACGGCGGCGCCAAGGCGCTCAAGGCCCTGGCCGGCCCCCTGCCCCAGCTGCGCTTCTGCCCCACCGGCGGCATCAGCATCGCCAACGCCAGGGACTACCTGGCGGTGACGTCGGTGATGACGGTGGGCGGTTCCTGGATGCTGCCGGCGGAACTGGTCACCGCCAGGGACTGGGACGGCATCACCCGCCTGGCTGCGCAAGCGGTGGCGGCGGTAAAGGGCTGAAGGGGAGAAGATGGAAGCCTATTCCTCTTCCGACTTCAAATCTCGAGCCAACCTCAAGACCATTCTTTCAGCTGGGCCAGTAAGCTGCGGGTTGAGGCATCCAGCCCGGTCCCGTCCTGCTCGCCGGTAATGCAGGGCAACAGCATGCCGGCCTGTTTCTTGCCCAGCTCGACCCCCCACTGGTCGAAGCTGAAGATATTCCAGATTGCCCCCTGCACAAACACCTTGTGCTCATAGAGAGCGAGCAACGCCCCCAGGGTATGGGGCGTGACCTTGGGCAACAGCAGGGTATTGCTGGGGATATTCCCCTTATGCACCTTGAAGGGGATAAGCGCCTCCCGCTCTCCCTGTGCACGCAGTTCCTGCTCCGACTGACCGAAGGCCAGTGCCCGGCTCTGGGCCAGGCAATTGGCCATCAGCTTGGCATGCTGATCCCCCAAGGGGTAGTGGCTTTGCGCCGGCAGGATAAAATCGCAGGGGATGAGTTGCGTGCCCTGATGGATCAGCTGATAGAAAGAGTGCTGACCGTTGGTACCCGACTCGCCCCAGACAATGCCGGCTGTGTCATAGTGCACCGGTCGGCCGTTACGGTCCACGGACTTGCCGTTGGACTCCATCACCGCCTGCTGCAGATAGGCCGGCAGCCGGTGCAGGCCCTGGTCGTAGGGCAACACCGCCTCGGAGGCAGCTCCCAGGAAGTTGCGGTACCAGATGCTGAGCAAGGCCAGCAGCACCGGCATGTTGGCTTCGAAAGGTGCGTTCCTGAAATGCTGATCCATCTCCCAGGCCCCGGACAGCAGCTGTTCGAATCGCTCGAAGCCGATACTCAGGGCGATCGGCAGGCCGATCGCCGACCACAGCGAGAAGCGACCGCCGACCCAATCCCAGAAAGCGAACATATTGTCGGTGTCGATGCCGAACTCGGCCACCCTGGCGCTATTGGTGGACAGGGCCACGAAGTGTCTGGCGATGGCGTCATCTCGCCCCGCCGCCAACAGCAGCCACTCCCGAGCGGCGAAGGCGTTGGTCATGGTTTCCTGGGAGGTGAAGGTTTTCGAGGCCACGATAAACAGGGTGGTGGCCGGGTTCAGCGCCGCCAGGGTCTGAGCCAGGTGGGCACCATCCACATTGGAGACAAAATGTACCTTTACACTGCCCTGATAGGGCTTGAGCGCCTCGGTCACCATATAGGAACCGAGATCCGAGCCACCGATACCGATATTGACTACGTCGGTGATGGCCTCCCCCCCGAAACCGGTCCAGTGGCCGTTACGCACCGCTTCACAGAAACGCTTCATCTGGCTCAGCACTGTCTTGACCCGGGGCATGACATCCGTGCCATCGGCCAGGGTCATGGGCTCATCGCCCCGATAACGAAGTGCCATGTGAAATACAGCACGCTGTTCGGTGCGGTTGATGGCTTCGCCCTTGAAAAGGGATTCGATATTGCCCCTGAGATCGGTCTGCTCCGCCAGCATCAGCAGGGCTTCCAGCACCCTGTCATCGATAAGATTTTTGGAAAAATCCAGTTTCAGGCTCTGTCCCAGTTCCAGGCTGTAACGCCGGGCCCGGCTGCCGTCTTCCGCGAACAATCGAGTCAGGTCGAGCGGCTGTGCGGCCAGCTCAAGCAACTGTTGCCAGGCCTGGGTCTGCTCCGGATTAATTCTGTTCATTGTGTGCCCGATGTAGCATGAATCGCCTGCCGACGAAGATGAAAAATCAAATGGTGCTCCCGAATAATGACCCCAGACTGAAAGCTCGGCAAATAGAGGGATCAATATTGGCGACAGCCATCGCTGCCGAATCGCGGCAGCCACAATAAGAAGCAATGCCCCAGATTGCAATTCCCTTGTATGAAATTATCAGGTCTGCATGTAAAAACAAAAAGGGAGCCAAGGCTCCCTTTTAACCGGTAAACTCTGTAACTTACTGGTTTACAAATTCCACACCCTTGGCGATATCGCCTTTCAGGGTTTCCAGCATACCGTCCATGGCGGCCTGTTCATAGGCGCTGACGGCGCCGTAGGGCAGGACTTTCTCTACGCCGTTTTTACCCAGCAACACGGGCTGGGCGAAGAACTGGGCATGCTCGCTGCCGCCGTCTACATAGGTGCATTCCACCACATTGGCTTCACCCTGCATGGCCTTGACCAGCGACAGCGCAAAACGGCAAGCCGCCTGACCCATGGACAGGGTAGCGGAGCCGCCGCCGGCCTTGGCCTCGACCACTTCGGTACCGGCATTCTGGATACGGTAGGTCAGCTTCTCGATTTCCTCATCAGAGAAAGAAACGCCTTCGACCTGGGACAGCAGTGGCAGTATGGTCACACCGCTGTGGCCGCCGATCACGGGAACCTTCACCTGGGTCACGTCCAGGCCCTTGGCTTCGGCGACAAAGGTCTCGGCACGGATCACGTCCAGGGTGGTGATGCCGAACAGCTTGTTCTTGTCGTACACGCCGGCTTTCTTCAGCACTTCGGCCGCGATCGGCACTGTGGTGTTCACCGGATTGGTGATGATACCGATACAGGCCTTGGGTGCAGCAGCGGCGCATTTTTCAATCAGGTTCTTGACGATACCGGCGTTCACGTTGAACAGGTCGGCACGATCCATGCCCGGCTTGCGCGCCACACCGGCGGAAATCAGTACCAGATCGGCACCGACCAGGGCGGGAGTGGGATCCTCACCGCTGAAGCCGACAATGCTGACCGGGGTAGGGATATGGCTCAGATCCGCGGCAACACCGGGAGTCACGGGAGCGATATCATACAGGCTTAATTCAGAACCGGCGGGCAGATTGTTTTTTAACAGCAGGGCCAGAGCCTGACCGATACCACCGGCAGCTCCGAGTACGGCAACTTTCATAGCTGAACTCCGTTTATTATTGAATAGTTATACGTTTCCTAGGCTGTAGCAACATAACCAAAGCGCCCGGGAAAGACAATGCCTTAACCGCTCCGAAGTCGGTTTATGTGACGCCGGAACCGGTTCACCCCTGAGTCTGGAATACCAGGGCCCTGCGCTCCAGCAGTCGAAACAACAGAGTAAGAGTCCCATTGAGAACCAAATAGATCAGACCCGCCAGGGCAAACACCACCAGGGTGTCGTAGGTCTGGGCATTCAGCCGCTGGGCCAGACCCATGATGTCCATGATGGTGATGGTACTGGCCAGGGAACTGCCCTTGAGTACCAGGATTACCTCGTTGGAATAGGCAGGTATCACCCGCCGTCCCGCATGGCGCAGCTTGATGCTCAGGGTCTGCCAGGCATTCATGCCGAGTGCCCGGCAGGCCAGTATTTCCCCTTTGGGTACCGCATCCAGGGCCCCCTTGAACAGTCGGCAGGTATAGGCACCGGCATTCAGTCCCAGGGCCAGCACGATGCAAAACCCCGGTTCCCGCAGGTATTGCCAGGCCCAGCTGGCTTTCAGCCAGTCAAACTGGGCCGGACCGTAATAAATCAGGAAAATCTGCACCAGCAAGGGAGTGCCGGTGAACAGTAACAGATAGCCTTCGGCCAGCTGGGCCAGTAACGGGACTTTCTGTTCCAGTATCCAGGTCAGCAACAGGGCGATAAGCAGCCCCAGTAGCAGACCGGAAAAGGTAATCCACAGGGTGACCCTGACCCCCATCAGCAGGGTGGGAAGGTATTCTAGCCAGTCAGTCATAACGCGTTACCCTCGCCTGCAGACGGCGTATTCCATGTTGGCTGATGATGGTAATGGCCAGATAGATCAGCGCCGCCGTGCCGTACCAGGTAAAGGGTTGGTAGCTGCTGGCAGAAATCATCTTGGCCTGATGCATCAGGTCGTGTACCCCGATCAACGACACCAGCGCCGTATCCTTGAGCAGGATCAGCCACTGGTTGCCCAGCCCCGGCAGCGCATGACGCCAGGTTTGCGGCAACACAATGCGGCAGAAACTGTACAGGGGCGGCAGACCCAGGGCCTGCGCTGCCTGTCGCTGCCCCCTCGGCACCGCGTTCAGGGCGCCACGCAGGGTCTGGGCGGCATAGGCGGCAAACAGCAGGGAGAGGGCCGTTACCCCGCACCAGAAGGGACTGAACTCCAGATACTCACCGGTCAGCAAAAACAGCAGCTGGGTAGAACCAAAATAGATAAAGAACACCACCAGAATTTCCGGCAGGCCACGCAGGCAGGTGGTGATGGCCACCGCCGGCCAGCGCAGCCAGACGCGGCGGCTCATTTCCGCGGCACTGAACAGCACCGCCAGCACCAGGCCGAGCACCAGTGACACCAATGCCAGCCCCAGGGTCATCAGGGCGGCATTCAACAGATGGTTCAGCATCTCAGTGCGGGAAGTACTTTTGGTAGAGGCTATCGTAGCGGCCGTCGGCCTTGATCTCGGCCAGCGCCTTGTTCAGCTGCTCCAGTAATGCCTGGTTGCCTTTGGTCACTGCAATTCCAAAGCCGGTGCCGAAATAATCGGCATCGGTAATGGGGTCGCCCACCACCGTATAACCGGATTGCTTGGCCAACCACTCACCGACCACGGCGGTATCGGCAAACACCCCGTCGAGGCGGCCATTGGTCATATCCAGCAGGGCATCCTGTACACTTTGATAGGGCCGGGATTGCAGGCCCTCTGCCTCCAGCTTGTCCTGAATGTATTTTTGGTGGGAGGTGCCGTTTTGTACCCCCACGGTTTGCTTTAGCAGAGAATCCAGGCTTTCGTACTTGCCGGCCGGGGCGACGAACACCGCCGAATTTTCATAGTAGATATCGCTGAAATCCACCTGCTCTGCCCGTTCGGGGGTCACATCCATGGCGGCGATGGCAGCATGATAGCGACGGAACTTGAGGCTGGGGATCAGGCTGTCGAAGGCCTGATTGTGGAAGCTGCACTCGAGCTCGGCCTGGGCACACAGGGTCTTGGCCAGCTCGATATCGAAGCCCTGCATTTCG
This sequence comes from Zobellella maritima, assembly GCF_003075035.1. Classification (GTDB taxonomy): domain Bacteria; phylum Pseudomonadota; class Gammaproteobacteria; order Enterobacterales; family Aeromonadaceae; genus Oceanimonas; species Oceanimonas maritima. The sequence goes on from NZ_QCZE01000003.1 coordinate 75,955, forward strand.
TTGTTATCGTCAACGTATTCAAAGGGGGGATAGGCGGCATTGGTGACAAACTTCACTTCTTCCGCCTGAACGGCCGACGCAGACACCGCCAGCAATGCCAGAGACAACAGGGTTTTCTTCATGGTCACATCCTTAACGCCAATCAATGAGTAAGAAATTCGGCCAGGCGCCGGGTCTGGGGCTGACTGAGCCGGTCGGCATCACCGTACTCCACCAGCTTGCCCTGCTCCAAATAGGCCACCTTGGTCGCCACCCGGCGGGCAAAGCCGACCTCGTGGGTCACCACCACCTGGGTGATACCGGTTTTTCCCAGTTGCAGAATGATCTCCGCCACCTCTTTGGTGATTTCTGGATCCAGTGCCGCCGTCGGTTCGTCGAACAGCAACACGGAGGGATTCATCATCAGCGCCCGGGCGATGGCCACCCGTTGCTGCTGACCACCGGACAGGGCGCCGGGCCAGGCCTGGCGTTTATCCGCCAGCTTGAGCTGTGCCAGCAACTCGCCGGCCCTGTCTCTGGCCTTGGCCTTGTCCATGCCCAATACCTTGAGCGGCGCCTCCAGCAGGTTCTGCTCCACCGTCAGGTGCGGCCACAAGTGATATTGCTGAAACACCATGCCGACCTTGCACCTGAGCTGTTGGGCCTGCTTGTGCAAGGTTCTGGGATTGGGGGCAGGAAAACTGAAGTGCTGGCCGGCAATGGTCAGCTCACCGGCATCGGGAATATCCAGCAGGTTGAGCAGCCGCAGCAGCGAACTCTTGCCGGCACCACTGGGGCCGAGCAGCACCAAAGTCTCGCCGGCATCACACTGCAGGGACACCCGGCTGAGGATTTCCTGGCCCGACCAGGACTTACAAATATCGCTGAACTCTATGCCCATGTGCTATTTTCACATTCTCTGTTAGAGATTTCAGCTGATTCTATTTTACATTCAGCTGATTGCAAGCTAATTCTGCATCTTTATGCAATACAAATGACTAATCCTTGATAATACTGCCTTATGGATAGACAATATGCCTTATTCCACCACTCTCAGCCGGCTCCAAAAAATGAACGAGAAGCAAGAACAACTCATTAAGGCCTTCAAAGCACTGCTCAAGGAAGAAAGGTTCGGCTCCCAGGCTGAAATTGTCAATGCCCTTCAGGAGCAGGGATTTGACAATATCAATCAGTCCAAGGTATCACGCATGCTGAGCAAGTTCGGTGCCGTGCGTACCCGTAACGCCAAGATGGAAATGGTCTATTGCCTGCCCGTCGAGCTGGGTGTTCCCACCAGCAGCAGCCAGTTGAAGAACCTGGTACTGGATGTCGGCCACAACAATGCCCTGATCGTGATCCACACCAGTCCTGGTGCCGCCCAGCTGATAGCCCGCATGCTCGACTCGCTCGGCAAGGCCGAAGGCATATTGGGCACTATTGCCGGGGACGATACCATTTTTATCACCCCCACCCATAACACCCCGATAGAAGAACTTTATCAGAGCGTGCTGGACTTGTTTGAGCAATACGTCTGAACCGAGACTAGGGACTTGGGAGTGGAGTACAGTCCCCGCTCTCAAGTCCCTGATCTCCAGTTCTCCAGTCCCTAACTCCCGCCTAACAGGTCGCCCTGGCGAGCCAGCCACTCCAAGGACGGCGCGAAAAACGCACTGCCTGTTTCCGCCTGGGTAAAGAGGGTGAGGTGATCGAAGTTCCCCGCCCCGTCCCCCTGAAACATGCTTTCCAACATACGGGTGAAATGCAGCGGGGTATAACAGCAGGAAATAAACACCAGACCCTGCTCGGTGGCATTACCCCAGGGCATGCTCTGCCGCAATATTTCCATGCTTTTTCCCAGCTCGTCTTTCAGGCTGGTGCGCTTGGTATGGGCGGTCAGCGGCTTGCGCGCCGACTCATACTCGATATTCTCCAACTTGGTACGGCCATAGACGTCTTCCTGCTGCCTGACCGGCAGCTTCCGCCACTTGGCCATGCGATGGCGATAATGCTGCACATGAAGATAGCTGCCACCGGCAAAGCGTCCCTCGGCTACCAGCGCCACTTCTGCCCTGTGCTCATCCTGAGGGTTCTCGGTACCATCGACAAAACCGGTGAAATCACGGCTGTCCAGGTAACGGAATCCTTGCCGTTCATAGGTCAGCTCCGCCAGCCCGGCAAGCAACGACATCACCTGCTGGCTGGCGATATAGGCCACATCCAGCCGATCTGCCCTGAACTGGAAGAAGAGATCATAAGGGGTTTCGGGCGCCTGTCGATCTCCCGCCTGCTGGGCCGGAAACGCGCTCAGCCCGGCGGGCCTGGCGTGGGGATAAATATCATCCCAAGCGTTGTTGCCGATAGCCACCAGGCCGGAAAAGCTGGCCTCCGGGTATTGTTCGGCGGTGTGCTGCCAGAAGACCGGCAGCTCTGCCAGGGCTTGCCGCACCTGCTCCCGCTTGCCGGGAATCAGATTGAACATCAGATAAAAGGCATGAAGGTTGGGCTCGGCACAGATGCCTGCTTGTGGTGTCATTCGCCTGCTCTCCTATAGGGAAACAACCCAGTATAACGTGAGCCATACGGCAACAGGCAAGTGCGAACAGGTGGCAGCAGTGACCAAGGAAGGAGGATTTGACGACTCCCTCCCCCGGGGGCCCATCTCTTATCAACCCAACTTGCGCATCGGTTCCGTCTGATTACTGCTTGCCTCGGCGTCGGGGAAGAACGTCAGTGAATGGGGACTGATACTGACATTGACCTGACTGACCGCCGGCAAGGGTTCATTGATACTGACCTCGAGGCGTACCCCCCGGCATTCGACCAGGCAGCGGGTATGGCTGCCGAGGAACTGCTGCTCCAGTACCCGGCCATTGCCCTGCTCCGCCAGCGCCAGCTGTATTTGCCTGGGCCTGAGCAACAGGTGCCCATGGGTACCGGCGGCCAGGCTCAACGCCGACACACTGCTGACGCGGCCAAAGGGGGTGCTGACACTATGACTGTCCAGCACCTGCCCCGGCACATAATTGGCCAGCCCCAGAAAATCGGCTACAAAACGGCTCTCAGGATGCTGATACAGGGTCTGCGGCCGGCCCACCTGCTCGATATGGCCGGCCCGGAACAGCGCCAGCTTGTCGGAGAAGGCGAAGGCTTCTTCCTTGCTGTGGGTGACAAACATGGCGCTAATCCCCTGACCCTTCAGCAATCCCCGGATCTCGCCGATCAGCCGCATCCTCACCTGGGTGTCGATATTGGAAAAAGGCTCGTCCAGCAGCATCAACCTGGGCTGGCAGATCAGTGCCCGGGCTATCGCCACCCGCTGCTGCTGACCGCCCGACAGCTGGTGCGGATAACGCTCGCCCAGCTCCGCCAGATTGACCAGCTCCAGGGCCTCGGCGACCCGGGCCCGGATCCTGGCCTTGTTCTTTTCCTTGTTCACCAGGCCGAAGGCGACATTGTCCGCCACCGTCAGATGCGGGAACAGTGCATAATCCTGGAATATCATGCCAATGTTGCGCAGCTCGGGCACCAGCGCCACACCAGAGCCATTCACCTGCCGGTCGTGGATGCTAATTTCCCCCCGGGATACCGGCAGCAGCCCCGCCACCGCCTTCAACAGCGTGGTTTTGCCGCAGCCGCTGGCCCCCAGCAGGCACATGATTTCATTCTCCGCCACCGACAGGGAGAGGTTATCCAAGATGGGCTTGCCGTTATAACTGCAACGAATACCCTTTATATCCAAGGCGGCCATCAGTGATGCTGCTCCAGAGAACGGTTTAAAAATATCAGCGGGATCAACCCGACCAGCACGATAACAATGGCAGGCAGGGCGCCCAGCTCGAGTTGCTCATCGGACACGAATTGATACACATAGGTCGCCAGAGTATGGAAGTTGAAGGGGCGCAGCAACAAGGCCGCCGGCAGCTCCTTCATGCACTCGATAAACACCAGCAGGGCCCCGGCCAGTATCCCTTTGCGGATCAGGGGAATATGCACCCGGGCAATCATGCCGCCCGGACCATAGCCGAGGGTCTGGGTAACCATATCCAGCGACGGTGAGACCTTGTTGATGCTGCTTTCCACCGCGCCCACCGCCATGGCCGAGAAACGCACCAGATAGCCGAAGGCAATGGCGGTCATGGTGCCGGTCAGCACCAGCCCGGGCTCCTTCAACCCCAGTACCAGCGCCAGATCATTGATGACAAAGTCCATGCCGGTCAAGGGGATCAACACGCCAATCGCCAGCACAGTGCCCGGCAGGGCATAGCCCATGGACGCCAACCGCATGGGCAGCACCGTATAGGTCTTGCCCTTCAACCGGTGGCTCATGGCAAGCATCACCGCCAGCCCGATGGCCAGCACAGCCACCAGGGTCGACAGCAGCAGGCTGTTGGCGCTGTACTCGAAGAACCTGGCGTTCCATGCCTGATCGAAATAATGCACCGCGTGATAACAGAGGATGCCGAAGGGCAGCAGGAAGCCGATGGTCACCAGCCCCCAGCAATAGCCCAGGGCAGCCAGGCGAGTCAGGCCGGTCAGCCGGTAACCGCATTCCTGCTCATGCTCCATGGTTTTCTGGAACACCTGCTGACGCTTGCGACTCATGCGTTCCATGCTCAGCAGCAGCATGACCACCAGCAGCATGATGGCGGCAATCTTTGCGGCTGCATTGAGGCTGCCGTAGCCCAGCCAGGTATCGTAGACTGCCGTGGTCAGGGTACTGACCGCGAAAAAGTGAACTGTGCCGAAATCGGCCAGGGTCTCCATGGCTACCAGTGACAGGCCGACGGCGATGCTCGGCCGCGCCAGGGGCAGGCTCACCCGCTTGAAACTCTGCCAGGGAGTACAGCCCAGCAGACGGCTGGACTGAACCAGGTTGGTGGACTGTTCGAGGAAGGCGGTTCGGGCCAGCAGATAGACATAGGGATAGAGCACCAGTCCCAGCACGATGGCCGCCCCACCCAGGGTGCGGATAGCGGGAAAATGATAGTCCGCAGAAGAGTGCCAGCCGAACCAGCCGCGCAAGGCAGACTGGACCGGGCCGGAATAATCGAGCAGATCCGTATAGACGAAGGCCACTATGTAGGAAGGCATGGCCAGGGGCAGGATCAGCGCCCATTGCAGCCAGCGCTTGCCCGGCAGTTCGCACATGGCCATCAGCCAGGCGGCGGGCAGCCCGCACAACAGGCTGAAACCCATCACCGCCAGCACCAACCAGAAGGTATTGCCAATGTACACAGGCAACACGGTACTCCACAGATGATGAAAGATATCCTCTGTGGGTAAAAAGGCCTCATAGACCAGGGCCAAAACAGGCAAAGTCAGCAGCAGGGCCAGGCCCCAGCTGCTGACTGTCCAACCAAGTCTTTTCATCTATTACTCTACACGGGGGCGCACCCCCGTCTTTTTACAGATCGTATTGGACCTCGTCCAGCAATTGCAGCGCTTCTTTGGCATGTTTTGCCACATCGGTCAGCGGCAAGGTATCGGACTTGAACTCGCCCCAGCCCTTGACCAGCTCGGATGGCTCAACGCCCGGCTTGACCGGATACTCATTGTTGGCGGAGGCATACAGGTGCTGAGCCTGATCGTTGCTCAGGAACTCCATCAGCTTGACCGCCGCATCCTTGTTCTTGGCATGCTTGGTCAAAGCCATGGCGGAAATATTCACATGGGTGCCACGATCCGCCTGGTTGGGGAAGTTGATATGAACAGCTTCGGCCCACTCACGCTGCTTGTCGTTGGTCAGCATGACGCCGTAGTAGTAGCTGTTGCCCAGGGAGTAATCACAGACCCCGTCCTTGATGGCCTTGACCTGATCCCGGTCGCCGCCCTGAGGCTTCTGCGCCAGGTTGGCCTTCAGACCTTCCAACCAGGTTTTGGTGTATTCGCTGCCATGCTCGGCAATCATGGAGGCAGTCAGCGCCACATTGTAGGGGTGCTTGCCGCTGCGGGTACACAACTTGCCCTTGTATTTGGGATCCGCCAGCTCTTCATAGGTGATGTCGTCACGCTTGCCTACTCGCTCCACCGAACTGTACACGGCCCGGGCGCGTGTGGTCAGGGCAAACCAGCGGCCATCGGCATCCCGATACTGGGCCGGAATGTTTTCCTCCAGCACCTTGTTGTCCAGCGGCTGGGTCAGGTCCTTGTCGACCACATCCATCAAGCGGCTGACATCGACAGTCAACACCAGATCGGCCGGTGACAGGCGCCCTTCCCGCTCCAGGCGCTCACCCATGCCATTCTTGATGAACACCACATTGACATCGATGCCGGTGTCCTTGGTAAAGGCCTCGACGATAGGGGCGATCAGGAAGTCCTGACGGTTGGAATAGACGTTCACCTCTTCGGCAAAGGCATTGGCGGACACACTGCTTACCAACACAGCGGCAGCGGACAACAGGTGTTTATGGTGCATTATCCAGGTTCCATTTGGTTGATTGAGAATAATTAGCATTTAGCAGTATACATTTGTAGCTAACGTAATCAATAGCCAGATCATGACTGAATAAGAAAAATTTTCATCCGCACTCGTTTTACCCGGCCTGCTGACTCAATACGAAAAAAGGGGGACCCAGGGTCCCCCAAAAAACCAGGCTCGGCAGCCTCGTCAAATCATCAATCAGTTTTGCTTCACGGTCACGAATTCAGGATAGGCATCGATACCGCAGTCGATCATGTCCATGCCGGACAGTTCTTCTTCTTCGGTCACGCGGATCCCCATGACCTGCTTAAGCACATACCAAACCAGCAGGCTGGCGCCAAATACCCAGGCACCGATCACCAGGATACCGGCCAACTGGGCCCATACGCTGACGTCGTCGTTGGCCACCGGCACCAGCAGCAGGCCGAAGATACCGCAAACACCGTGCACCGAGATGGCGCCGACCGGATCATCGATGCGCAGCTTGTCCAGGCTGACGATGGCATAGACCACCAGCACACCGGCCAGCAAACCGATGGACGCGGCCCACAAATGACCGGGCGACAGGGGATCGGCGGTAATGGCCACCAGGCCGGCCAGGGCGCCGTTCAGTACCATGGTAAGATCGGCCTTGCCCCAGGTCAGCTTGGTGACCAGCAGGGCGCCGATGGCACCGGCGGCGGCGGCAGCATTGGTGTTAACAAAAATCTTGGCCACTGCGGTGGCGTTCTCCACATCGGACACCAGCAGCTGGGAGCCCCCGTTAAAGCCGAACCAGCCCATCCACAAGATAAAGGTACCCAGGGTCGCCAGCGGCATGTTGGAGCCGGGAATCGGATGGATGGCGCCGTTCTTGCCGTATTTCCCCTTGCGGGCACCCAGCAGCAGTACACCGGCCAGGGCGGCGGCGGCACCGGTCATATGCACTATGCCCGAGCCCGCGAAGTCGGTGAAGCCCCACTCGGACAGGAAGCCGCCGCCCCAAGTCCAGTAGCCTTCCAACGGGTAGATAAAGGCGGTCAGCACCACCGAAAAGGCCAGGAAGGCCCACAGCTTCATGCGCTCGGCCACGGCACCGGAAACGACAGACATGGCCGTCGCCACGAACACCACCTGGAAGAAAAAGTCGGATTCCAGGGCATGATCGGCGCCCTCAGCCTGACTGCCGATCAGGCCGCCCAGGCTGGGCAGCCAACCGCCTTCGGCATTGTCCACATACATGATGTGGTAACCCACCAGCAAATACATGGTGCAGGCAATGGCGAACAACAGAATATTCTTGGTCAGGATCTCGGTGGTGTTCTTGGCTCGTACCAGGCCAGCCTCCAGCATGGCGAAGCCAGCCGCCATCCACATCACCAGCACACCGGACATCAGGAAATAAAAGGTGTCCAGGGCAAATTTCACTTCAGTTAGTGCATCCATCATGCATTCCCTCGCTTAAATCGCTTCAATATCCCGCTCACCGGTACGGATACGCACGGTTTGCTGCAGGTCGTAAACAAAAATCTTGCCGTCGCCTATCTTGCCGGTATAGGCGGTGTCGCAGATTGCCTCCAGCACACGTTCGACCTGTTCGGTCTGAGTGGCGATTTCCAGTTTGATTTTGGGCAGGAAGTCCACCGTGTACTCGGCTCCCCGGTACAATTCGGTATGGCCTTTCTGCCGGCCAAATCCCTTTACTTCCGAGACTGTCATCCCTTCGATGCCGACCTCGGCAAGGGCCGAACGCACGTCGTCCAGCTTGAATGGTTTGATAATGGCGCAGATCATTTTCATGGCTAGTTCCCTTGTGTAAGCCTGGGTTAATCAGATATAAACAATATTCGTGCCAGTTTTTTATTTCTTTATTTTCAAATGGTTATACGTAAAAAATAGATTAAGGCGCCCGCTGTGATATGATCCTGGTGCAGGCCAAACTATGAACGCACCGAAATGGTGCAATGGAGTCGTAATGTTATCCCTATCGGCCCGGGTACAGATCCCCGAGCAGGAACTGGAGTTTTTAACCATGCGGGCCAGCGGCCCCGGTGGCCAGCATGTGAACAAGACCGATTCGGCGGTGCAGCTGCGCTTCGACTACGCCAACAGCCCCACCCTGCCCGATGCATACAAGGTGGGGCTGAGTAAGATGAAGGATCACCGGGTGCTGGAATCGGGCTGCATCCTGATCCGATGCGAGAGCTATCGCAGCCAGTTGCAAAACAAGGAAACCGCCAGGGAAGCGCTACTCACCCTGCTGCAACAGGCCGCCCGGCCGGTCAAGGTGCGCCGGGCGACCAAACCAAGCAAGGCCGCCAAGCGCAAGCGCACGGACAGCAAGACCCACAGAGGCAAGATCAAGAGCGGGCGGGGGAAGATCACGTTTTAAGTTGCAAGCCAGAAACAGCAAGAGGATCGAGTTGGCGGCTGGTGATAGGTTGCGTCAGCGACTTGGGGCGGTTGACGATGAGCGACGCGAATCCCGATCTATGGCCATTAAGCGACTGAATCGAGTTCGGTATGAGAGCCCCGGAATCTCGTGCATTCAAGTAACAAGATTCCGGCTCGAAGGTATGATATGGCTGGCAGCACGGGACAGCTTAAAGCCGACAGCTTACCGCGTTAAGTTTCGATGAATTTCAGCCATTGTTTCAGCACCCGAGCCAGATCATCCAGGCCGCAACCGGCGTACAGCTCGTCATCGTAATAGGCCATGCCGTCTTCCATCTGGTCGGTATCAAAAGCCAGGGCATGGGCACTCAACTCGGCTTCTTCTCGGGTCAGCAGCAGGCTAAACTCGGGGTAAGTTTTGCTGAATTGCTGCAGTTCACATGCCTCGATGCGGCCGATAACCAGCAACAGTTCGGCCGCCTCGACGGGATCCACCTCATCGGTCAGCCACTGACCCAGGGCTTCATGGCCCATGGTAAAACGGGCCCGGTGACGCCCTTCCAGGTCCCGAAGGAATTCAAACTCCACCCATACCTCCTGCGTTAAAACGGTGATTCTACCCCTGCCAACCGGTGTCGGACAAATTTCTCAGCGCCCGGCCCCTGCTGCCGACCGTCGACCAACCAGGCGAAGTCGATCACGCAACCGGCTGATGGTGAGGATAAAGGGCAGGAAGATCAGTGCCCACAGGCTGCGGTAACGGTTGTTTTCCGGTTTTCCCGCCCCGAAGGTGAGCGGCTCTGGCTGCCAGCTGGTGACATACAGGGTACCGAACATCCAGTCCCACACCGACAAATTGGTGCCGAAGTTTCTGTTGAAATGTTTGGGATCGTTGCTGTGATGGATCTGATGCTGGGCCGGGCTGTTGATCACATGCTCGACAACCGGCCCGAACGACAACCAGATATGGGTATGCCTGAGATTGGCGGCCAGCGAGTTGAACAGTAGCACCAGGTAGCTGGATCCGAACAGGGTATACTTGCTGACGCTGCCGCCACACAGATAATAGAAACCGCCCGCGTAGGCGCCGATAAAAACGCCCTTGGCCAGTTTCTCCACCACCTTTTCCACCACATGGATTCGACTGGCAGTGGCTGGCACCAGCACCTCCGCCGAATGGTGCACTTTGTGAAATTCCCACAGCCAGCGGCAATGAAAGACCCGGTGCACCCAGTAATGCACGCAGTCGGCCACCAGGAACAGGCCCAGACCATAGAGCATCATCAGCCCCATGTTTTCACCCAGGCGCGGCCGCTCGCCCCAGACCCGGGTGAAGAATCCCATATAGTCCCGGGACTCCCAGATATGGGGCTCCACCAGCCCAACCACCGGTAGCACAAACAGCAGCTTGAGCACACCGCGCAACAGGTAGTACTGATAGTCCAGCAAGGCCGAGGGATGGAACAACACATCGCGGCCGCCGATAAAGCGCCAATAGCTACTGGCTGTCGTGGTGCCATCCTGGCGGCGCAGTAGATAGAGCCCCAGGGCCGCCAGATAGGATATGCCCAGAAACCAGACCGAGAAGCGCCCATTGAGATCGAAGATACCAATCAGCCTGTCGATCAGCGGATCCCATAGCAGGACCTGCAAGGATACGAGCAGTTCATCGAGGCGTTCCATGTTTCATCTCCGTGCAATTCATTCGGTCTGACACTCCAAGTTCCGGTGCGCACGAGATTCTAAAAGAAAACCATTCGCAACACCATGCAAATAAGTAGGTGCCTGTAGTCCCCCACCCTGGTACCTGCACGTGCACGGTTTGTTTCGGAACAACGGCTATCAGCAATAGCATTGTTCACGGTAATGCATACACTCTTAATTCAAAGGAAACTGGCCTGACAGATTTATCTCCAGTATCCTAGCCGCGATCCTCAAATTAAGGAGAGATTCGATCACATTTTTCAATGCATGCAGATAAAAACTCCTCACCTAAAAAAGATGACCGTCCATACAAGCCAATAATAATCACAACCAGGTCATCTACGTAACAAATCGTATACACCAACGGAACACAAACAATGCACCATCACCCGCAAGCTCAGGTCAGCCAGCAGGATCTGGTCTACAGGCTGTACGACAAGCCCCCTTTTATGCAATCCCTGTTCGCCGCCATCCAGCACCTGCTGGCCCTGTTCGTGGCCGTCGTTACCCCACCGCTGATCATCTGCCAGACCCTGGGTATCCCCGCCGCCGATACCGCCCATATCATCAGCATGTCGTTGTTTATCACCGGCATAGCCTCCTTCATCCAGATGAGGCGGTTCGGGCCCGTGGGTACCGGCCTGCTGTCCATCCAGGGCACCAGCTTTAACTTCCTGGGTCCCATCATCGCCAGCGGCCTGGCCATGAAAGACGGCGGCGTCACCACCGAAACCATGCTCGCCGCCATCTTCGGCACCGCGCTGCTGGCCGCGCCGACCGAGATGATCTTGTCCCGCTTCCTGCACCTGGCCCGGCGCCTCATCTCGCCCCTGGTCAGCGGTATTATCGTCACCCTGATCGGTCTGACCCTGATCCAGCTGGGACTGCTGTCCATCGGTGGCGGCTTCGGCGCCATGCAGGACGGCAGCTTCGGTGCGATGGACAACCTGATGATGGCCGGTACCGTACTTGCCATCATCATTCTGATGAACCGCAGCCGTAATCCCTATATCCGCCTGTCATCCATCCTGGTCGCCATGGTGACCGGTACCCTGCTGGCCTGGGGGATGGACAAGCTGACACCGGTTGGCGACAGCCTGCCGACCATGGCCCTGCCCATTCCCATGCAATACGGCCTGGGCTTCGATGCCTCGCTGTTTATCCCTCTGGTGCTGGTGTACCTGATCACCGCCCTGGAAGCCATCGGTGATACCACTGCCACCTCGGAAGTGTCAGGCGAACCGGTTAAGGGACCTGTTTATATGGGCCGCCTCAAGGGCTGCGTACTCGGCGACGGCGTCAACTCTTCCCTGGCTTCGCTGTTCAACACTTTTCCGGTATCCACCTTCAGCCAGAACAATGGGGTGATCCAGATGACCGGCGTCGCCAGCCGCCATGTGGGCTTCTTCGTGGCCGCCATCCTGGTACTGATGGGCCTGTTCCCGGCCATCAGTACCCTGATCCAGCGTATTCCCGAGCCGGTGTTGGGCGGCGCCACCCTGGTGATGTTCGGCTCGATCGCCGCCGCCGGGGTACGAATTATCTCCCGGGAAACCCTGGACCGTCGGGCGCTGTTGATCATGGCCATCTCCTTCGGTATGGGACTGGGTATCTCACAGCGTCCGGAAATACTGCAGTTTATGCCCGAGCTGGTGAAGAACGTGTTCTCTTCCGGCATCGCCGCCGGCGGCATCACCGCCATCCTGATGAACATCATCATGCCGCTGAGCCAGCCGCAACCGACAGAGCCGGAAACTGAAAGAGAGCCCACGCCGGCAGAATGAATCTGTGATTCCAACTTGAATAAAGAGCTGATCATATATCGAGTTATCTATAAACAACGCCACCAGGCAACTGGCTGGTATAAGGAGGACGAAGAGATCACCTCCACCGACCGGCACATAGAGTGTGCTTGAAGCGGGTCGATGGAGCAGACGCTTTGTCCGATATTTATACAGGGATGAAATAGATCGATTATTTACTAGGATTAGTATTACAGAGCAACAACATAGATCAGTGATTTAATCTGTTTGGTATTATTTGCGTCGGGCTCAGGCCCGCCCTACGCCTGATTTTCAGCCACAAGAAAGCCAGCCCGAAGGCTGGCTTTTGTTTACCGCATGATTCGCTAAGAGGCTTAGATAGCCTGCTGGAAAATCACGGTGTCGGCCTTTTCCACATAGCTGTCCAGCTCGTCGAAGTTCAGGTAACGATAGGTATCCGCCGCCGTGGCGTTGAGCGCCTGGGCGTATTCCTGATACTCCTCGACCGTCGGCAGCTTGCCGTGAATGGCCGCCACCGCCGCCAGCTCGGCGGAGGCCAGGTACACATTGGCACCCTTGCCCAGACGGTTGGGGAAGTTACGGGTGGAGGTGGACACCACTGTGGTGTTGTCACCGACCCGCGCCTGGTTACCCATACACAGGGAGCAGCCCGGGATCTCGATGCGGGCACCGACCCGACCGAAGATGCCGTAGTAACCTTCGGCAGTCAGCTGATCCTTGTCCATCTTGGTAGGCGGTGCCACCCACAGACGGGTCGGCAGCTGGCCCTTGTACTTGTCGAGCAGCTTGCCGGCGGCGCGGAAGTGGCCGATGTTGGTCATGCAGGAACCGATAAACACCTCGTCGATCTGCTCGCCGGTCACGTCGGACAGCAGACGGGCGTCGTCCGGATCGTTGGGGGCGCACAGAATGGGCTCCTTGATCTCGCTCATGTCGATTTCCAGCACGTGGGCGTACTCGGCATCCGCATCGGCTTCCAGCAGCTCGGGGTTGGCCAGCCACTCTTCCATGCCCTTGATGCGACGCTCCAGGGTACGGGGATCGCCGTAACCTTCGGCGATCATCCACTTCAGCATCACGATGTTGGAGTTCAGGTACTCGGCAATCGGCTCTTTATCCAGCTTGATGGTACAACCGGCAGCGGAACGCTCGGCAGTCGCATCGGCCAGTTCGAACGCCTGCTCTACTTTCAGCTGGGGCAGACCTTCGATTTCCAGAACCCGGCCGGAGAACTCGTTGATCTTGCCTTCTTTCGCCACGGTCAGCAGACCGTTCTGAATGCCGTAGTAGGGAATCGCATGCACCAGGTCACGCAGGGTAATACCGGGCTGCATTTCGCCCTTGAAGCGCACCAGTACCGATTCCGGCATGTCCAGCGGCATGACGCCGGTGGCGGCGGCGAAAGCCACCAGGCCGGAGCCCGCCGGGAAGGAAATGCCGATCGGGAAACGGGTGTGGGAGTCACCGCCGGTGCCGACGGTATCGGGCAGCAGCATGCGGTTCAGCCAGGAGTGGATAACACCGTCGCCCGGACGCAGAGACACGCCGCCGCGGTTCATGATGAAGTCCGGCAGGGTGTGGTGGGTGGTCACGTCGATCGGCTTGGGATAGGCGGCGGTGTGACAGAAGGACTGCATGGTCAGGTCGGCGGAGAAGCCCAGACAGGCCAGATCCTTCAGCTCGTCGCGGGTCATGGGGCCGGTGGTGTCCTGAGAGCCGACGGTAGTCATCTTGGGCTCGCAATACTGGTTGGGGCGCACGCCCTTCACACCACAGGCCTTGCCGACCATCTTCTGGGCCAGGGTGTAGCCCTTGCCGGAGTCGGCCACGGCGCCCGGACGCTTGAACACGGTGGAGGCATCCAGACCCAGCGCTTCGCGGGCCTTGTCGGTCAGGCCGCGGCCGATGATCAGCGGAATACGGCCGCCGGCGCGGACTTCGTCGAGCAGCACCTCGGTTTTCAGGGTGAAGGTGCTGATGACTTCGTCGCTGCCATGACGGCAAATCTTGCCCTCGTAGGGGTAGATGTCGATCACGTCACCGGTGTTCAGTTTGGTCACGTCGCATTCGATGGGCAGGGCGCCGGCATCTTCCATGGTGTTGAAGAAGATGGGGGCGATCTTGCTGCCGATACAGATACCGCCGGCACGCTTGTTGGGCACGAAGGGAATGTCGTCGCCCATGTGCCACAGCACGGAGTTGGTGGCGGACTTGCGGCTGGAGCCGGTACCGACCACGTCACCCACGTATACCAGCGGATGGCCTTTTTCCTTCAGGCTTTCAATGGCCTTGATGGGGCCGATGACACCGTCTTCGTCGGGCTCGATGCCGGGACGGGCGTTCTTGAGCATGGCCTGGGCATGCAGCGGGATGTCCGGGCGGGACCAGGCGTCCTGGGCCGGGGACAGATCATCGGTATTGGTTTCGCCGGGCACCTTGAATACGGTCATGGTGATCTTGTCGGCCAGCTTGGGACGCTCCAGGAACCACTCGGCCTCGGCCCAGGACTGCATCACCTGCTTGGCAAATTCGTTGCCGGCCTTGGCCTTTTCGTCCACGTCGTGGAAGGCGTCGAACATCAGCAGGGTGTGGCTCAGGGCTTTGGCGGCGATTGGCGCCAGGGCTTCAACATCCAGCAGTTCGATCAACGGGGCTATGTTGTAGCCGCCCTGCATGGTACCCAGCAGTTCAGTGGCCTGGGCGGGGGAAACCACAGGCGAGCTCACTTCACCCTTGGCGACGGCGGCCAGGAAACCAGCCTTTACATAGGCCGCTTCGTCAACTCCGGGGGGAATGCGAGTGGAAAGTAATTCATAAAGGAAGGATTCTTCGCCGGCAGGGGGGATTTTGAGTAATTCAACCAGGGCGGCAACTTGCTCTGCATCGAGGGGTTTGGCAACGACTCCCTCAACGGCACGTTCTTCGACGTGTTTACGATAGGCTTCAAGCACGACTGTATCCTCTTATTATCATTCGCCACCTTGGGCGGGAATATCCTTGTTAGGGCTAGTACCTTGGTACAACATCCTTGCGGACGCCGCAGCAGTATATAAGTTTTGACCAGCAATTAAAATCAGGGCCCACTACCCTTTGGTCGAACACTTGATTAAGGTAATGATTTAAAATGATTTTTTCATTTATCCCGCCGGCACACAAAACAAACAATTAGTTAACATTTAAAAGCTGAACAGATTGCCGAAATAGAGATAAAAGCTGCTTTTATCCCCTTCTCCCTCGCCGTATGCCAGATATAAGGGTCCCCAATTGGTGTCCACACCAATAAAAACACTGCCGGCGCCGAGTGCCGTCTGCCAGCGGATATCACTACCCGAACTCCAGACCCCGCCCCGCTCCAGCGAGCCCCCCACATAGACAGGTGAACGGAAGGCCCCAAAGTCATTGTCAAACCAGCGAAAGTGGTAGAGCAAGCCACCGAAGGCACTGTAACGACCGCTCAGCTGATCGGTCTGGTAACCGGACAGGTTGAACAGGCCGCCCAAACTGCGGGCAAGCACGGGGATCGGCTGCTGTGCATCGGAGCCTCCGTAACTCAACTTGGCGACCAGGGTATGCCGGTCCAGGGCAAAAGGCTGCAGCCAGTCCAGGGTATAGTCCAGCACTGTCATTTCTTCCCGTTCCCCTGCCACCTCCAGGCCATTGCGAAAATAACCGGCCCGGGTCTCGAAGGCGGTCCCCCGGGTGGGGAAGAAGACATTGTCCAGGGTATCGTGGCTGAACCTGACATAAGGCCCGAATGAATCAATATCGAAACGACTGTCGATATTGCGGGTGGCAATATCCCCCACCAGCCCCTGCACGCCCAGCGCCAGTTCACTCCAGGGCCGCAGGTTGCCCCCCAGTTCGCTGGACAGGGTCCAGGAACTGTAGTCAAAATCCAGGGTCGTCAGGGGCGCAAAGGGACTGTCGGCCACTTGCTCGCCATTAAAGAAGAAGGTGCGCCGACGTTTTTCATACTCAGCCCGCGCCTTCCAGAACAGGAGATAGCCGGTATCCAGGGGAGTATAGAACTCGCTGGCCAGTTGCTTGTTGCTGCCGAAGGTGCCCTCCACCAGCCACTCCCCGCCCAGCATATTGATATTGGTCCTCCTGAACTGGGCGCCTATCTCATAGTTGGAACGACTGGAGAAATCGTCTTCCAGGGCAAACTTCAGGTCGACAAAACCGGGCCCCCAGCTTTTTTCATTGGTGAGCACCGTCAATACCTGCTCGTCGTCCCTCTCCTCTATCTGGTAGGTGACCCGATCGAAGGCATCCAGGGCATAGAGGCGGCGGACGCCCTTTTCCAGTTCCCGGGCCTGGTGAAACTGGCCCGGCTCTACCCCCAACACATCCTTGATCACTTCATCGCTCAGGCCGGAATTGTTATCCACCTCGATCCTGTCCAGGTAAATGGCATCCGAGCGCCCCAGCCGGGCCCGCCTGTCCAGCTTGGCGGACTGGTAGGCATGATAGTCGGCCTCGCTCAGCGACAACCGGGACAGGGCCGGTAACATACCGCGCGCGGCGGCCTCGCCGCGGGCAATGATCTCCGGCATACGGTTAAAATCCCCAACCCCGATCCCCCCGATAGGCGGGCTGATCAGGATATCCTGCCCTCCCATCAACGCCTTCTGCCGTTCGGTACCGGAGCGTGTCAGGTAATTGGTCAGCTGCCCGACCATCGCCAGCGCGCTGTCCAGTTGCTCCCTGGACAGCATGGCATCGCCGATATCCACCGCTATCACCACATCGGCGCCCATCGCCTTGGCCACATCCACCGGCATATTGTTGACCACGCCGCCGTCGGCCAGCAGCCGGCCCCCCAGTTCCACCGGCTGCAGAACCCCGGGCACCGACATCGAGGCCTGCATGGCGGTGGCCAGGTGACCCCGCTTCAACACCACAGGGGTCACCGTCTCCATATCGGTGGCCACCGCCCGGTAGGGAATGGGCAACCGATCAAAATTCTTCAATTTGGGGATATTAAGGGTGCTCTGGCGCAGCAGGGCGCCCATCGCCTGGCCCTGAAAGAAACCGCCGGGCAGGCTGAGCTGCCAGGCCCTGTTGACGCCAATATCCGTCTGCAGCAAAAACTCGTCGTTTTGCCGTTTGCGGCGCAGCGACAGTTCATCCCGCGCCACCTGGTCCTGATAACCCTGATTCCAGTCCAGGGCCAGGGTCTGCCGCTCCAATTCGTCCGCATCCAGTCCCAGGGCATACATGCCCGCCACATAGGCGCCCATGCTGGTGCCGGTGATGATATCCACCGGAATGCGCTGCTCTTCCAATACCTTGATAATACCGATATGGGCCGCCCCCTTGGCGCCGCCGCCGCTCAATACCAGGGCGATTTTGGGACGCTCCGCATGGGCCGGCAGACTGATGCCGATCAGTAACAGCAACAACGGGAAAAAACGGTTCATGGGCATGACAAAATATTAGGGAAAGATAACCCCATTGTAGGGCCGGCAGCCAATAGCGGGAAGCCTGGCTGCTGCAGGAGGCCCGGTCTGGGGCAATGAAACCGGCAATATCGCGGCAGGGTCGCCGCTCTTTCTGAATAACCATTGCATCGGTGGCCGCCAGGCATAAAAAACCCGGCCGGGGCCGGGTTTTTTAGCAGCCTTGAACGGGCTTACTTCTTCTTCTTGGCCTTCGCATTCGGCAGGTCGGTAATGGACCCTTCGAAGATTTCGGCGGCCATCCCTACGGACTCGTGCAGGGTCGGATGCGCATGTACGGTCAGCGCCAAATCTTCGGCATCGGCACCCATTTCGATAGCCAGGCCGATTTCACCCAGCAGTTCGCCGGCGTTGGTACCTATGGTGGCACCACCCAGCACCCGATGAGTATCCTTGTCGAAGATCAGCTTGGTCATGCCGTAGGACGAATCGGAGGCGATGGCGCGGCCGGAAGCAGCCCAGGGGAAGCTGGCCACTTCAAAGTTCAGGCCTTTTTCCTTGGCTTCTTTCTCGGTGACACCCACCCATGCAACTTCCGGCTCGGTATAGGCGATGGAGGGGATTACCTTGGGATCGAAGTAGTGCTTCATGCCGGCGATCACTTCGGCGGCTACATGACCTTCGTGTACACCCTTGTGGGCCAGCATCGGCTGACCGACGATGTCGCCAATGGCATAGATATGCGGCACATTGGTGCGCAACTGCTTGTCGACATTGATGAAACCACGCTCATCGACATTGACGCCGGCCTTCTCGGCATCCAGTGACTTGCCGTTCGGGGTACGGCCGATGGCCACCAGTACGGCGTCGTAACGCTGGGCTTCGGCCGGGGCCTTCTTGCCTTCCATGGTCACATAAATGCCGTCTTCCTTGGCTTCAACCTTGGTGACCTTGGTTTCCAGCATCATGTTGAATTTGTCTTTCACCTGCTTGGTGAAGATCTTGATCACGTCTTTGTCGGCAGCCGGGATCACCTGATCGAACATCTCGACCACGTCGATCTTGGAGCCCAGGGCATGGTACACGGTACCCATTTCCAGGCCGATGATACCGCCACCCATGACCAGCAGCTTCTCGGGAACTTCTTTCAGCTCGAGGGCATCGGTCGAATCCCAGATCCGGGGATCTTCATGGGGAATAAAGGGCAGTTTGATCGGACGGGAACCCGCCGCGATAATGGCGTTATCAAAGGTCACGGTAGTGCTGCCGGCTTCGCCTTCCACCTGCAGGGTATTGGCGCCGGTGAACTTGGCCAAACCATTGACCACCTTGACCTTGCGCATCTTGGCCATGCCACCCAGGCCCTGGGTCAGCTGGCCGATCACCTTCTCTTTGTGACCGCGGATCTTGTCCAGATCGATCTCCGGCTCGCCGAAGCTGACGCCGTGGGAAGCCATCATCTTGGCTTCGCCAACCACCTTGGCGATATGCAGCAAAGCTTTGGAGGGGATACAGCCCACGTTCAGACACACACCACCCAGGGTGGCATAGCGCTCGACGATAACCGTTTCCAGACCCAGATCGGCGGCACGGAAGGCAGCAGAATAGCCTGCGGGGCCCGCGCCCAATACCACTACCTGAGCTTTTACTTCTTGACTCATGGTGACCTCTATTATGATTATTTCGCCCTGTTCAAACAGCAGCATCTGGACAGACCAGACTCATTACGACCACTGCCAAACCAAACGGGCAAAAGTTTACTGTTCTGTCGGTAAAAAGAAAGTAAAAAGGCAGGCTAATGCCTGCCTTGTCACATTAAAGGGCTAAACGACGAAGGTCGCTCAGCACACCACTCAGCATGGTGATAAAGCGGGCACCGTCGGCACCATCGATCACCCTATGGTCATAACTCAGCGCCAGCGGCTGCATCAGACGAGGCTCGAACTCCTTGCCGTTCCACACCGGCTTGATACTGGACTTGGACACACCCAGGATGGCCACTTCCGGCGCATTCACGATGGGGGTGAACTGGGTGCCACCGATGCCGCCCAGCGACGAGATGGTGAAGCAACCGCCCTGCATGTCGGCCGCGGTCAGCTTGCCGGCGCGGGCCTTCTTGGAGATTTCACCCAGCTCCAGGGCCAACTCGCGAATGCCTTTCTTGTTGACGTCGCGCACCACAGGCACCACCAGACCATTGGGGGTATCCACCGCCACACCAATGTGCACGTACTTCTTCATCACCAGGCTTTGGCCGTCTTCCGACAGGGAAGAGCAGAACTTGGGGAAGGCTTCCAGCGCCTTGGCGGCGGCCTTCATGATGAAGATCAGCGGGGAGATCTTGTAACCCAGCTTCTGCTTCTCGGCGATGGCGTTCTCGCTCTTGCGGAACTCCTCCAGCTCGGTGATGTCGGTCTCGTCGAACTGGGTCACATGGGGAATCTTGACCCAGTTACGGTGCAGGTTCGGACCGGAGATCTTCTGGATCCGGGTCAGCGGCACTTCTTCCACTTCACCGAACTTGGCAAAGTCGACCTTGGGCCATGCCAACACCTCGAAGCCGCTGCCGGCCACGGCCACGCCTGCCGGCTGGCCTTCCACGCGCTTGATGATGGACTTGACGTAATTCTGTACGTCTTCCTTCAGAATGCGCTGCTTGGGGCCGGTGGCGGATACCTTGGACAGATCCACGCCGAATTCACGGGCCAGGCGACGAACCACCGGGGTGGCGTGCACATAGGCGTTGTTTTCCACGAAGCCGGCCTTGGCCGAGCTGGCGGCCGGAGCCGCTTTCGGCGCCTCTTTCTTGGTCGGAGCAGGAGCCTTCGGCGCCTCGGCCTTGGCG
This sequence comes from Zobellella maritima, assembly GCF_003075035.1. Taxonomy (GTDB): domain Bacteria; phylum Pseudomonadota; class Gammaproteobacteria; order Enterobacterales; family Aeromonadaceae; genus Oceanimonas; species Oceanimonas maritima. The sequence continues at coordinate 96,466 of NZ_QCZE01000003.1, forward strand.
GCAGGGGCCTCACCGGCTACTTCAAACACCATCACCAGCGAGCCGGTGGACACCTTATCGCCGGTGGCGACCTTGATTTCCTTGACCACACCGGCAAAGGGCGCGGGCACCTCCATCGAGGCCTTGTCGCCTTCAACGGTAAGGATCGACTGATCGGCGGCCACCTGATCGCCCACAGAGACCATCACCTCGGTGACTTCCACTTCATCACCGCCGATATCCGGCACCTTCACGTCCTTGGCTGCCGCCGCTGCAGGCGCGGCGGCCGGTGCGGCTTCGGCGGGGGCCGCCTGGGCTGCCGGAGCCGCGGCGCCGGCCACTTCGAATACCATGATCAGGCTGCCGGTGGACACCTTGTCCCCTACCGCAATCTTGATCTCGGCCACCTTGCCGGCGAAGGGGGCCGGCACTTCCATCGAGGCCTTGTCGCCTTCGACGCTGAGCAGGGTCTGCTCTTCGCTCACGGTATCGCCGACCTTGACGGCAATCTCGGTGACTTCCACTTCGTCATCACCGATGTCCGGTACCTGGACTTCTTTCTGCACAGCGCCGGAGGCAGCGGGAGCGGATTCCGCCTTGGCTTCGGCGGCGGGCGCCGCTTGCTCGGCAGCCGGGGCGGTGTCACCGCCCTCCCCTTCAAACACCATGATCAGACTACCGGTGGCGACCTTGTCGCCCACCGCTATCTTGATTTCCTTGACCACGCCGGCGGCGGGGGCCGGCACTTCCATCGAGGCCTTATCGCCTTCGACACTGAGCAGGGACTGCTCTTCGGTGACGCTATCACCCACGGCGACCAGAATCTCGGTTACTTCAACCTCGTCCGCACCTATGTCCGGAACCAGAATATCTTTAGACATGCATTACCCCTTATGCGTACAGCGGGTTGATCTTATCAGCATCGATGCCGTATTTGCTGATGGCGTCGGCCACCACCTGCTTGTCCAGCGAGCCCTGTTTGGCCAGCTCGTTGAGGGCAGCCACCACCACATAATGGCTGTTTACCTCGAAGTGACGACGCAGGTTCTCACGGCTGTCGGAACGGCCGAAACCATCGGTACCCAGTACCTTGTAGCTGACCGACGGCATAAAGGCACGCACCTGTTCGGCGTAGTTCTTCATGTAGTCGGTGGCGGCGATGGCCGGCTCCTTGCCCATTACATGGGCGATGTAAGGCACCCTGGGCTCATCGGTCGGGTGCAGCATGTTCCAACGCTCCACGTCCTGGCCATCACGGGTCACTTCGTTAAACGAGGGAACACTGTACACATCGGAGCCGATGCCGTATTCGTCGGCCAGGATGCGGGCCGCTTCACGCACGCCGATCAGGATGGAACCTGAGCCCATCAGCTGAACCTTGCCCTTGCTGCCGGCCACGGTTTCCAGCTTGTAGATACCCTTGCGAATGCCATCCTCGGCACCGGCGGGCATCGCCGGCTGGTGGTAGTTCTCGTTCAGGGTGGTCAGATAGTAGTAGACGTTTTCCGGCTTGTCGCCGTACATGCGGCGCAGGCCATCCTGCACGATCACCGCCACTTCATAGGCGAAGGTGGGGTCATAGGTAATACAGTTGGGGATGGTGTTGGCCAGGATCTGGCTGTGACCGTCCTCGTGCTGCAGGCCTTCACCGTTGAGGGTAGTACGACCCGAGGTCGCGCCCAGCAGGAAGCCGCGGGCCTGTTGGTCACCGGCCGCCCAGCACAGATCGCCCACCCGCTGGAAACCGAACATCGAATAGTAGATGTAGAACGGGATCATGGGGCAGTCGTTGGTGCTGTAGGAAGTTGCCGCCGCCAGCCAGGAGGACATGGCGCCCAGCTCGTTGATACCTTCCTGCAACACCTGGCCCTGCTTGTCTTCCTTGTAATAGGCGACCTGCTCACGGTCCTGGGGCACATACTGCTGACCATAGGGGTTGTAGATGCCGATCTGGCGGAACAGGCCTTCCATCCCGAAGGTACGGGCCTCGTCGGCCAGAATGGGCACGATACGCTTACCGATCGACTTGTCCTTGAGCATGATGTTCAGGGAGCGGACAAAGGCCATGGTGGTGGAAATTTCCCGCTTCTGCTCTTCCAGCAACGGCTGGAACTCACTCAAGGTGGGGATATCCAGCCTAATGGTGGTCTGGGGCAAACGGGTCGGCACATAGCCCTTCAGCGCCTGGCGACGGGTGTGCAGGTATTCGTGCTCACGGGTACCTTCCTCGATCTTGAGGTAAGGCAGGTTGGGCAGCTCTTCGTCGCTGACTTCGATGTTGAAGCGGTCACGCAGGTGCTTGATCGCCGACATGTCCATCTTCTTGACCTGGTGCGCGATGTTCTTGCCTTCGGCCGCGGAACCCATGCCATAACCCTTGATGGTCTTGGCCAGGATAACGGTCGGCTTGCCCTTGGTGTCGGCAGCATTCTTGTAGGCGGCGAACATCTTGGCCGGATCATGGCCACCCCGGTTGAGGGCGAAGATTTCCTCGTCGGTCATGTCCTTGACCAGATCACGGGTCTCGGGATATTTGCCGAAGAAGTGCTCGCGCACATAGGCGCCGTCCTTGGATTTGAAGGTCTGGTAGTCGCCGTCCAGGGTTTCGTTCATCAGGTGGATCAGCTTGCCGGTCTTGTCCTTAGCCAGCAGGTCGTCCCAGCGACGTCCCCAGATAACCTTGACCACGTTCCAGCCGGCACCGGTGAACAGGCCATCCAGCTCGTTGATGATCTTGCCGTTACCCACAACAGGGCCATCGAGGCGCTGCAGGTTGCAGTTGATGATGAAGCACAGGTTGTCGAGCTTCTCACGGGCCGCGATGGTGATCGCACCCTTGGATTCCGGCTCGTCCATCTCGCCGTCACCCAGGTAGGCGTAGACCCGCTGTTCGGAACAGTCTTTCAGGCCACGGTCGGTCAGGTACTTGAGGAAACGGGCCTGATAGATGGCATTGATCGGCCCCAGCCCCATGGATACGGTCGGGAACTGCCAGAAATCCGGCATCAGCTTGGGATGGGGATAGGAGGGAATACCCTTGCCGTCCACTTCCTGGCGGAACATGTCCAGCTGGGCCTCGGTCAGACGACCTTCGGCAAAGGCTCGGGCATAGACACCGGGTGAGATATGGCCCTGGAAGAACACCAGGTCACCGCCGTCCTTGTCGTTGCGGGCACGGAAGAAATGGTTGAATGCCACTTCGTACATGGTCGCGCTGGAGGCAAAGGAAGACATGTGGCCGCCCAGGTCCAGATCCTTCTTGGAGCCGCGCAGCACTATCATGATTGAGTTCCAACGGATAATGGCGCGGATCCGCCGTTCCAGATCCCAGTTACCCGGATATTCCGGCTCTTCGTCGGGGGCGATGCTGTTGACGTAATCTGAGTGTGCATTACGCGCCACGGCAACACCGGACTGGATAGCCTTGGTGGTGAGTCGCTCATAGATGTACTGCGCGCGCTCGGGACCTTCTTGACGGATCAGAGACTCGAGGGCATCTAACCACTCTCTAGTCTCAATTGAATCCACATCATTACTCAGGATATCAGACATGGCTGTTTCCTATCTCGTTGGGGCTCCTGCCCATGGGTATCGTCATTGCCGGTTGGCATTCTTATTCCTGCTGTCGGGTACGGCGCAGGGACCGCTGAATGCGGCTTTCCTCGCGCTGAATGTCGAGCAGGGTTTCTTCAATAAAGGCCAGATGCTCATGACAAGCATCCCTGGCCTGCTCCGGCTCGCGGGCCAGTATGGTTCGGATCAGATTCGCCCTGTGTTTGCGAATCTGCTCTACCATACCCGCGCGCCGGTTAAGGATTTTTATATTGCGCAAGATACTGGACTCCAGCATCGGCTGGATGGCGCGCAGCAGGTGCAGCAGCACCACATTATGCGCCGCCGCCGCCACCGCCAGATAAAAATCGGCGGCCGCCTTGGCCTCGGCCGGCAGATCCCCGGCTTCCTGCGCCTTTACTATGGCCTGCTGGGCTTCGCGAATGGCATCAAAATCCGTTTCGGTACCGCGCATGGCGGCATAAAAGGCAGAAATGCCTTCCATGGTATGACGAAACTCCAGCAGGTCGTATTGGGACTCCGGGTGTTCTGCCAGCAACTGAAACAGCGGATCGGCCAGCCCCTTGCTGAGGGCATTCTGCACATAGGTGCCCCCCCCTTGACGGCGGGACACCAGCCCTCGGGCCTCAAGCTGCTGGATGGCCTCCCGCACCGACGGACGCGATACCGCAAACTGGCTGGCCAGCTCCCGCTCGGGAGGCAGCCGCTGACCTGGCTGAAGGCTGCCTTCCACTATCATCTGTTCCAGCTTGGCGGCGATGGTGTCGGCGAGTTTCGGCTGTTTAATCTGCTGATATGACATCTTGTCCGGCTTAATATTGGTAAGACCAATTAACACTGTTAAAAAAAGGTATCAGAAGCTTGGGTAAATGTCCAACATTATCGTCAAAATCGGACACAAAACAGGCAACTCAGACAGGGTTTCTTAGCGCTGGATCACTGAATTTAGTCTAAATTGCGGATATGACAATACAATTAAATTGGTAAGACCAAGGGGAGACGTAAACCATATGCGATCAGCCACAAGACAGCATCGATGCATGGGACCACTCCCATGCCCGTCTATCTTGATACGTCTGACAATCGGTTCCGAATAAACAGGTATCCTCAATAACAAGCACTCCCACGCTGGCTCAACGTGGGAGTGCTTATTGTGCTGCTCTGTGAATGGGTGTTTTAGATTTGCTTTACTTACGTCTTAAAGCTGACCGCTGTCTTCAGGCCTGTACCCGCATCGACAGATCCAGGGCGCAGATATGCTTGGTCAGCGCCCCCACCGAAATAAAATCCACGCCGGTGGCGGCATAGTCGGCGATGGTATCGAGGGTAACATTGCCGGAAACTTCCAACCTGGCACGGCCGGCACTGGTGGCCACCGCGGTGCGCATATCCTCGGTAGTGAAGTTGTCGAGCATGATGATATCTGCGCCGGCATTCAGTGCCTGTTCCAGCTCGACCAGGGATTCCACCTCCACTTCCACCGGCTTTTCCGGCTGCATGCGGCGGGCCTCGGCCACCGCCTTATCGATGCCGCCACAGGCAAAAATATGGTTTTCCTTGATTAGAAAAGCATCATACAGGCCCATGCGATGGTTATGCCCGCCGCCGCAGGTTACCGCGTATTTCAGCGCCTGACGCAGGCCGGGGATCGTCTTGCGGGTGTCCAGCAGGCGGCAGCGGGTGCCGGCCAGCTGATCCACATAGCGGCGGGTCGCGGTGGCCACTCCCGACAGGGTCTGGATAAAGTTCAGCGCGGTGCGCTCACCGGTCATCAGCGCCCGGGCCGGGCCGCTCAGGGTCAGCAGCCGCTGGCCGGCGGCGACCCGGTCGCCATCGGCGACAAACCATTCCAATTTAACCTCACCACCCAGCTGCAGGAAAGTCTGCTCGGCAAAGGCCCGGCCACAGAATATCCCTTCTTCACGGGTGATCAGGTGGGCCACCACCTGCTGCCCCTCGGGCAACAGCTGGGCAGTGATGTCCTGGGAGGAATCCAGGGTGCCACCCAGATCTTCGGTCAGGGCCGCGGTCACATTAAAACGAATTTCTTGTTCCAGCATCGAATCCAGCATCTTGTTCAGCCTTTTATCCAACCTTAAATATTTTAACCGTTTATCCAGAAATGAGGATCGGGCCGAGGTGATGGAAGAGCGCGGCAGAACCGACCATCAACGCCAGGGTCGAAAAATACTCCTGCATTTTCGACATTTTCGCCGTCCATGGCGGTCAGATGGCGCAGTTAAGCCCCCATGGGGCAAGCTTGCTCACCGTGACGAAGTGTTCCAGCCCAACCGAGCATCCAGTGAATGTTCGCAGTGGGTTGCAACATCGCGTGTCATGTCCTCTCCGTAAGTCAGCGTGCTGGCCCTTCCATCGCCTTATCCATACCCAAAATAACTCGGCGCTTAACGCCTATTTCTTGATTACTTTTTATCCCAATACTCGGCGTGGGAATACAGACTCCTGTTATAGCCAAGTACTTGCACTTGGGCCAAAGGGCCGGGGCTGTTATTCATGATCCCGCCCCGCTCACCCGCTGTTTCAATACTCTGCATGAGAGTACAGACAGATTCATGAAGAAGAGCCAGACTTACTGGCTTGCGGCTCCAAGCTTCAGTAATGCCTCAGCGTCATCTGCTCGCCCCGCTGGATCAGTTCAAACTGACGCAGGGCATTCATGCCCAGCAATATCTCGTCGTTATCACCGGGCATGATCACCGCGTGCAGATCGTACAGGGTGAAGGGGCCCAAAGACAGGGTTTTTACCCGGGTGCGATAACCGGTCACCGACCCCGCCGCCGTGCTCAGCCGCAACGGCTGGCCCACCACCAGCCCCAGCCGGGCCGCCACCGGCTGGGAGATGGCCACCTGGGTGGCCCCGGTATCCAGCAGAAACACCACGGGTTCGCCATTGATGGCGCCACTGGCCAGGTAATGACCCTGGCGGTTCTGCTCCAGCACTATGGTCTGGGCATCCAGCATTTGAACCTGGCGGTTGGGGTTGTATTCCTGCTCCATCTTTTGCTGAAAAAACCAGGTCAGCAGCGCCAATCCCAGCCCCCACACCAGCAGCCACATGATGCGGCCCAGCCTGCGTGGCGTATCGCTATCCTTGCCCATGCTGCCTTCCCCGGGGCTTGCCCCTTTGACCTTATCGCTTTTAGTATACCCTCAAGCTCCTTCACCCTGTGGTAAATATGTCCCTGAGCCTCTGTCCCGAGGGCTGGCTGACCCCCGCCCGCCACTGTCCTTCCCCCCATTGTGATCAACGCCCGGAGGGGGAAATCTCGCTGCTGGTGGTGCACAGCATCAGCCTGCCGCCGGGCCGCTTCGGCGGCCCCTATATCGATCAGCTGTTCCAGGGGAAACTGGACCCCGATGCCGATCCCTACTTTGCCGACATCCATCAATTGCGGGTATCGGCCCATTGCCTGATCCGCCGGGACGGCGAGCTGGTACAGTATGTGCCCTTCACCAAGCGGGCCTGGCATGCGGGCCTGTCCTGTTTCGAAGGGCGGGAGCGGTGCAATGATTTTTCCATCGGCATCGAACTGGAAGGCACCGACACCGATGCCTTCACCCCCGCCCAGTATCGGCAGCTGATCCAGGTCAGCCGGCTGCTGCTGAGCACCTATCCGGCCATCACCCGGGAGCGTATCGTCGGCCACAGCGATATTGCCCCGGGCCGCAAGACGGACCCGGGAACAGGATTCGACTGGGGGGTTATTGAACGACTCTAGGGCCGTGAACCGAGGCGTGTACCATGGCTCCCATCAGGAACAGCTAACTAGTCCAGAACCTGGGAAACAACAAGGTTAAAAAATAGACAAATTTCACGGGCTTTACCGCCGATCGATCTCAAAATTTCTGTTGATTCATTGGGCAAAGCCGGCGGGAGTTGCTATAGATATTGAGCGGGCTTCAATTAACGCCCCCGAATATAACAAGACAGCCTCTTCTCAAAGCAAGGATGATGATTATGAGCAAGATTCCAGTGAACGGCCGCCAGGGCGGCTTTACCCTGATAGAGCTGATGATAGTGGTGGCGATCGTGGCGATCCTGGCGGCGGTGGCCCTGCCGGCCTATCAGACCTATACCAAACGGGCAAAATTTAGTGAGGTAATAGCGGCAGCGGGCCCAGCTAAAACAGCTCTTGAAGTATGTGTACAGGGGTATTCCGGCTCATCACTTGCCACAGATTGCTTAGCTGCAGTTAGTGGCGCAGCGCCTTCAGCTTTTGGTGTTGTTGCATCAGTAACTGTTGCTAACACTGGCGTAATTACAGCTACAGGCACATCCGATGTCGATGGAGAAACTTTTACGCTCACTCCTTCTCCTGCTCTCACTACGATTACAGCAGGATCCAGAGTTGACTGGACCCGTGGTGGCACATGTGTAAATGCTGTTCTCTGCTAACTTAATGACTCTATGACCCAAGCCATTAACCAGGAAAGAAGCGGCCTGGCCAGAAGCCTGGCCGCTTCTTCGCTGTTGTTGCCCGAACAGCTGGAACAGGCGCTGGCCCTGGCCCGCCAGGAAGGCAAGCCGCTGAGCACCGTGCTGGTGGAGCACAGTATGCTGACCAGCCCGGAACTGGCCCGCTTCTGCGAGCAGGAATACGGCCTGACGCTGATTGATCTTGACGACTTTCAGTCCGATCAACTGCCGCCCCAGTACCTGAACCTGGACTTGATCGAGCGCCACCATGCACTGCCCGTCTACCTGCAGGGGCGGGTGCTGTACCTGGCCATGCCCGATCCCACCAATGTGGCGGCGCTGGAAGATTTCAGCTTCCGTTTCAACCTGGTCACCGACGTGCTGCTGGTGGAAGAGCACAAGCTCTCCCAGATGATTCTGAAGCTGCAGCAGGGCGGCGGCTCGGCCATGCTGGATCTCGACCATATCGATGACGCGGATATAGAACAGCTGGAGCTGGGCCAGGACAAGCCGGAGCCCGACGACGAATTCGGCCGGGGTGAAGACGACGCCCCCATAGTACGCTATATCAACAAGATCATGCTGGATGCGGTACGCCGGGAAGCCTCGGATCTGCATTTCGAACCCTACGAGCACTTTTACCGCATCCGCTTCCGCATCGACGGCCTGCTGCACGAGGTGGCCTCGCCGCCCGCCAACCTGGCCGGCCGCTTCGCCGCCCGTCTCAAGGTCATGGCCCGGCTGGATATCGCCGAGCGCCGCCTGCCCCAGGACGGCCGCATCAAGCTGAAACTGACCCGCAACCGCTCGGTGGATCTGCGGGTCAACACCCTGCCCACCCAATGGGGCGAGAAGATAGTGATCCGTATCCTCGACAGCTCGGGCGCCAAGCTGGACATAGATCAGCTGGGCTACGACGAGGCTCAGAAACAGCTGTACCTGGACGCATTGCGCCGCCCTCAGGGCATGATACTGGTGACCGGTCCCACCGGTTCAGGCAAGACGGTGTCCCTCTATACGGGCCTGAGCATACTCAATACGGTCACCGCCAACATCTCCACCGCCGAGGATCCCATCGAGATCAACCTGCCGGGCATCAACCAGGTTCAGATCAACACCAAGGCGGGCCTGACCTTTGCCCATGCCCTGCGCGCCTTCTTGCGTCAGGATCCGGACATCATCATGGTGGGCGAGATACGCGACCTGGAAACCGCCGAAATATCGGTGAAGGCGGCCCAGACCGGCCACCTGGTGCTGTCCACCCTGCACACCAATTCGGCCGCCGAAACCCTCACCCGGCTCAACAACATGGGCCTGCCCGCCTACAATATCGCCTCGTCCGTCAGCCTGATCATCGCCCAGCGGCTGGCGCGTAAGCTGTGCGGGCACTGCAAGGCCCCGGAGCAAGTCCCCGCCGAGCAGCTGCTGGTCCTGGGCTTCAGCCAGGCCCAGCTGGACAGGGGCGTGGCCCTGCACAAGGCGGTGGGCTGCGACCAGTGCACCGACGGTTACAAGGGGCGCATCGGCGTGTATGAGGTGATGCCGATGAGCGAAACCCTGGCCAACCTGATCATGGAAGGCGCCAGCTCCCTGGCCCTGGCCAAGGCGGCGGAAACGGACGGCATGATGACGCTGCGCCGTTCGGCCCTGGAAAAGGCCAGGCTGGGGCTGATCAGCCTGGCGGAAGTCAACCGGATAACCGGATAACCGGTTATCCAGAAGCCTCTTCAAGCTCATAATAGGGATATCATGATGGCGGCTGCATACCAGGCAACGACCCACAAGCTCCATTCCTATAAATGGGAAGGAGTCAACCGCCGGGGGCAGAAGCTCTCCGGCTATATCCAGGCAGTCAACAACCAGGCGGTCAAACGGGAACTGCAACGCCAGGGGATCAAGTCGACCCGAATACGACGACGCAGCCAGGGTGGCCTGTTCCTGCCCCGCGACAAGGTCAAGCCGGTGGATATCGCCATCATCACCCGCCAGGTAGCCACCATGCTGAGTGCCGGCGTGCCCCTGGTACAGAGCCTGCAAATGATCGGCCACTCCTATGACAAAGCCAGTGTGCGCGATCTGGTCGGACGGCTCGCCGCCGATGTGGAGTCGGGCACCCCTGTCTCGGAGGCACTGAAAGAATACCCCCGCTTCTTCGATACGCTTTATTGCGACCTGGTGCGGTCCGGCGAGCAGACCGGCTCCCTGGATCTTATCTTCGACCGTATCGCCATCTACCGGGAAAAGGCAGAGGCCCTCAAGTCCAAGATAAAGAAGGCACTCTTCTATCCGGCCATGGTACTGCTGGTAGCCATCGTGGTTACCGCCATCCTGCTGCTGTTCGTGATCCCCCAATTCGAGGAAATCTTCGCCGGCTTCGGCGCCCCCCTACCCGCCTTTACCCAGATGGTGATCGCCCTGTCTCGCTGGCTGCAGGCCTGGTGGATCTATCTGCTGGCGGCGCTCATGGTCGGCGTCTTCCTCTATGTACGGGCCTGGCGCCACTCCCAGAAGGTACGCGATGCCACGGATCGTTTTATCCTGCGCATCCCTGTGGTGGGCAAGATACTGCACAAGGCGGCGGTCGCCCGCTTTGCCCGTACCCTGGCAACCACCTTCTCTACCGGTATCCCACTGGTCGAAGGCCTGCTATCCTCGGCCGGCGCCGCGGGCAATGTTGTCTATAGCCAGGCGGTACTGGGTATGCGCGACGAGGTAATCGCCGGCATCCAGATGAACCATGCCATGCGCGCCACCCAGCTATTCCCGGATATGGTGGTGCAGATGGTAATGATCGGCGAGGAATCCGGTGCCATCGACGATATGATGAACAAGGTGGCGACCATCTATGAGCAGGAGGTCGATGACGCCGTTGACGGCCTGACCAGCCTGATCGAACCGCTGATCATGGTGGTTTTGGGTATACTGGTGGGCGGCATGGTAATCGCCATGTATCTGCCCATCTTCAATCTGGGCAGTGTGATCAAGTAAGCTATCAGCAAAAATATACAAGATCACACCGGGCCGTCTGGTCCTGCCGCTCAGGATCCATGGTTGACGGCTGAACATCCAATACAGGAAACACAATGGTGCACATGCTAGACAATCCCGTCTTACTCTATTCGCTGGTGTCGCTGCTGGGGTTGCTGGTGGGCAGCTTTCTGAATGTGGTGATCCACCGGCTGCCGCTGATGTTGGAGCGCCAATGGCGGCGGGAATGTGCCGAGCTCGGTGGTGAAACGCCACAAGACGAGCCGGCCCTCAACCTGTGCCGGCCCCGCTCCCGCTGTCCCCATTGCCGGCACCAGCTGGGGGCGCTGGACAACATCCCGCTGCTGAGCTGGCTGTGGCTGCAGGGACGCTGCCGCTATTGTCGCGAGCCCATCTCCCGCCGTTATCCGCTGGTCGAGCTGGCCAGCGCCGGGCTTGCCGCGCTGGCCCTGTGGCGTTTCGGCGTCAGCCCGGCCCTGGCGGGTGCCCTGGTGCTGGGCTGGACCCTGCTGTGCCTGACGCTGATCGATCTGGATCACCTGCTACTGCCCGATCACCTGACCCTTCCGCTGTTGTGGCTGGGGCTGCTGGTTAATCTCAACGGACTGTTCGTGCCTCTGGACGACGCCGTGCTCGGTGCCGTATTCGGCTACGGCGTACTCTGGAGCCTGTACTGGTTGTTTCTGCTTGCCACCGGCAAGGAAGGCATGGGCTACGGCGACTTCAAACTGCTGGCGGCGCTCGGCGCCTGGTTTGGCTGGCAATCCTTGTTGCCTATCCTGCTGCTGGCTTCCTTTACCGGCGCCCTGGCCGGCCTGGCACTGATGGCCAGTCGCAAGCTCGGCCAGGACAGGGTGCTGCCCTTCGGCCCGGCCCTGGCACTGGGTGGCGCCCTCTATCTATTATGGGGACCGGGAATGATGAAACTGTACTGGAGCCTGGCACTGTGAGCTTTATTGTAGGACTGACCGGCGGCATCGGCAGCGGCAAAAGCACGGTCGCCGACCTGTTCGCCGGCCTGGGAGTAGAGGTGGTGGATGCGGATCTGATCGCCCGCGACCTGGTCGCACCGGGGGAGCCGGCCCTGGCGGCCATCGCCGAGCACTTTGGCCATGACGTGCTGCACCGTGACGGCAGCCTCGACAGGCGCGCCCTGCGAGCGCGGGTATTTGAACATCCGGAACACAAGGACTGGCTGAATGCCCTGCTGCATCCGCTGATCCGAGAGCGTATGGTTGCGGCCTGCGCCGCCGCCCGCTCGCCCTATTGCCTGCTGGTGGTGCCCCTGCTGGTGGAAAACAACCTGACCGGACTGGTGCAGCGGGTACTGGTGGTAGACGTCGCTCCCGAACAACAGCTGACCCGCACCATGGCCCGGGACAACGCCGATGAAAGTCAGATCAAGGCCATCATGGCCGCCCAGGCCAGCCGAGAGCAACGCCTTACGGCAGCCGATGACGTACTGGATAACAATGGCCCGGACAAAAACGCCCTGATCGCGGCGATCGAAGTCCTGCACCGGCAATATCTGGCCCTTAGCGCTCAACATGGACGTCCTTAGCGGGTACACTCTTGGCACTGTTGTCGTAACAGCGTGTCGGCCGGAGTCTTATGTCACCACTGCTTTATGAATTTCCGCTTAATGAAAAATGTCGTAGCTATCTGCGCCTCGATGATCTGTTTCAACAGCTTCAGGCGTGCCGTACACTGAATACGGCGGGTCAGGCGGTGGCACTATTCAAGGCCCAGCTGGACGTACTTGAGCTGCTGGAGCGTTGTGATCTGCGCACCGAGCTGGCCAAGGATCTGGCCTCCCAGCAAGCCAGGCTCGACGCCTGGGCCCGGGTCCCCGGCGTCGATGCAGACGCCCTGGCGCAGCTGAGCGAGCAGCTGGCCAGACTGAGCCACGCCCTGCCCAGGACCCCACGTCTGGGGCAGTTTTTGCGGGAGGACAAGTTTCTGGCCGCCATTCGCAACCGCTTCGCCATTCCTGGCGGCCTGTGTGCCTTCGATGTGCCCCAGCTCCATTACTGGCTGAACCTGCCGGCCGAGCGACAGCAGCAGGATATCAACGGCTGGCTCAGCCATACCCAGCTGTTGCAGGATGGTCTGGCGCTGCTGCTAACCCTGTGGCGGGAAGCCAGTCAATTCCGTCCCCAGCGAGCTATGACCGGTTTCTACCAGGACAACGCAGAGCAAACCGAGATGATCCGCCTGCGCCTGCCGGCCGAGCTTGCCGTTTATCCCGTGGTCAGCGGCAACAAGTACCGTTTTACCATACGCTTTATGCCGGTCGACGAAATGGAGATCGGCAACCTGGATTTTGAATTGGCCAATATAAAATGAACAAACCCCTGATTGTTTCCTGCCCGACCTGCCAAACCCCGGTGGTATGGAATGAGCAGAGCCCCTTCCGCCCCTTTTGCAGCAAGCGCTGCCAACTGATCGATCTGGGCGAGTGGGCCGACGAAGAAAAACGCATCCCCGGCGATCCCGCCTGGCTGCCCGAACAGGATGATGAAAATGAGTACTGAGACCCTCAAGAAGTCCGTACTGGTGGCGGTCGGGGTGGTCGAAAACAGGCTCGGCGAGATCTTTATCTGCCGGCGCGGCGCCAGCCAGCATCAGGCCCATAAATGGGAGTTCCCCGGCGGCAAGGTGGAAGCCGGTGAAACCGTGCCCCAGGCCCTGGCCCGGGAGCTGGCCGAGGAAATCGGCATAGCAGTGCAGGCCTGCCAGCCCTTTATGCGTATCGAGCACGACTACGGAGACAAGCGGGTGATACTCGACATCCGCAGGGTCACCGCCTTTGACGGCGAGCCGCACGGCCTGGAAGGCCAGCCCAGCCGCTGGGTACCGCTGGACGAACTGCATAACTACGACTTCCCCGCCGCCAACAGCCCCATTGTGGAAAAGCTGCAACAAATGTAGCCGGAGGCCGGAAGAATGTATACAGGTGCCTGGCTTAAGCGAGCTATACACTCCCACGCCTGAGCGTGGGAGCGAGAAACAACCTTCAATAAAAACCGGGCTGCACAGGCCCGGTTTTTACTTCCAGCTTCAAGCTTGAGTGGTTTCGATCTCCAGGCTGTCCACCCGTTGCAGGCCGCGGGGCAGCAGGGCGCCGCGGCGGCCGCGCTCGCCCTGGTAGTGGGCCAGATCGGCGGGCTTGAGGGTCAGCTTGCGCTTGCCGGCGTGCAGGGTCACGCTGGCCCCCTCGGACACCACCGCCAGCTGCTTGATGTAGTCTTCCCGGGCCTGCACCTTGACCCCGGTAATGCCGACCAGCTTGTTGCCCTTGCCCTTGGCCAGCATGGGCAGGTCCTTGAGCGGGAACAGCAGCATGCGGCCCTCGTTGGTCACCACCAGGCACAGCTCGCTGTCCACCTGTGACACCGGCACGGGTTTCAGTACCTCGCCGCCGGCGGGCAGGGTGAGCAGCGCCTTGCCGTTCTTGTTACGGCTGACCATGTCACCATAGCGGCAGACAAAGCCGTAACCGGCATCGGAGGCCAGCAGATAGAGCCGCTCTTCGTCGCCGGTGAGCACAAAGCGGGCCTGCTCCCCCGGGCTCAGGCTGCAACGGCCGGTGAGCGGCTCCCCCTGGCCCCGGGCCGAGGGCAGGCTGTGGGCATCCAGGCCATAGGCCCGGCCGCTGCTCGACAGGAACACTGCCATCTGGTTGCTGCGCCCGGAGGCGGCATCGAGGAAGCCGTCGCCGGCCTTGTAGCTGAGCCCGGTGCCGTCCACCTCATGGCCCTTGGCGGAGCGGATCCAGCCCTTCTCCGACAGCACTATGGTCACCGGTTCGCTCGGCACCAGCTCTTTTTCGCTCAGGGCCCTGGCTTCTTCCCGCTCCACCAGGGGCGAGCGTCTGTCATCGCCGTATTTGTCGGCGTCGGCCAGAATTTCCTTCTTGAGCAGGGTGCTGAGGCGGCGCTCGGAGCCCAGGATCTGGGCCAGCTTGTCGCGCTCGGCGGCCAGCTCGTCCTGCTCGCCGCGGATCTTCATTTCCTCGAGCTTGGCCAGGTGGCGCAGTTTCAGCTCAAGGATGGCCTCGGCCTGAATATCGGTGAGGCCGAAGCGCGCCATCAGCACCGACTTGGGCTCGTCCTCGGCTCGAATGATCTCGATCACCTCGTCGATATTGAGGAAGGCGATCAGCAATCCAGCAAGGATATGCAGCCGGGCCTCGACCTTGTCGAGCCGGTATTGCAGCCGGCTGCGCACCGTCTCACGGCGATATTGCAGCCATTCGCCGAGAATGACGTCCAGGCTCTTCACCTGAGGCCGGTTGTCCAGCCCCAGCATGTTGAGGTTGACCCTGTAGTTCTTCTCCAGATCCGTGCTGGCGAACAGGTGCTGCATCAGCTGTTCCACGTCCACCCGGTTGGAGCGGGGAATGATCACCAGCCGGGTCGGGTTCTCGTGATCCGACTCGTCGCGCAAATCCGCCACCATGGGCAGCTTCTTGGCCTGCATCTGGCCGGCGATCTGCTCAAGTATTTTGGCGCCGCTGGCCTGATGGGGCAGCGCGGTGATCACGATGTCGCCCTGCTCCATCCGGTAGACGGCGCGCATCTTGATGCTGCCCTTGCCGGTTTCGTAAATCTTCTGAATATCGGCTTTAGGGGTAATGATCTCGGCCTGGGTCGGGTAATCGGGCCCGGCCACATGGGCCATCAGCTCGGCCACGGTGGCCTTGGGATTGTCCAGCAGGTGCACGCAGGCGTTGGCCAGCTCCCGGGCGTTGTGGGGCGGAATGTCGGTGGCCATGCCCACCGCAATGCCGGTCACACCATTAAGCAGTATGTGCGGCAGCCGGGCCGGCAACATGCGCGGCTCCTTCATGGTGCCGTCGAAGTTGGGTATCCACTCCACCGTGCCCTGGCCCAGCTCACTCAGCAGCAGCTCGGAGAAGCGCGATAGCCGGGCCTCGGTATAGCGCATGGCGGCGAACGACTTGGGATCGTCCGGCGCGCCCCAGTTGCCCTGGCCGTCCACCAGGGGGTAGCGATAGGAAAAGGGCTGGGCCATCAGCACCATGGCCTCGTAACAGGCGGAGTCGCCGTGGGGGTGGTATTTACCCAGCACGTCACCCACGGTACGGGCGGACTTCTTGTGCTTGGAGAGGGCCGACAGCCCCAGCTCGCTCATGGCGTAAATAATACGGCGCTGTACCGGCTTGAGGCCGTCGCCGATATGCGGCAGGGCCCTGTCCATGATCACGTACATGGAGTAGTTCAGATAGGCCTGCTCGGTGAAGGTATGCAGCGGCAGGCGCTCCACCCCTTCCATGGTAAAGTCTTGATTGCTCATTATATTATTATCCTCAGGCCAGGGGATCGACCATATTGCCCTTGGTTTCCAGCCATTCCCGGCGATCGCCGGCACGTTTCTTGGCCAGCAGCATGTCCATCAGCTTTTCGGTGGCCTCGACGTCGTCCACGGTCAGCTGCACCAGCCGGCGGGTGTTGGGATCCAGGGTGGTTTCCCGCAGCTGCTTGGGGTTCATCTCACCCAGGCCTTTAAAGCGGGTGACCTGCACCTTGCCCTTTTTCTTCTCGGCGCGAATGCGCTCCAGCACACCGTCGCGCTCGTCTTCATCCAGGGCGTAGAACACTTCCTTGCCCACGTCGATGCGGTACAGTGGCGGCATGGCTACAAACACGTGCCCCGCCGCCACCAGATGGCGGAAGTGACGCACGAACAGGGCGCACAACAGGGTGGCGATGTGCAGGCCGTCGGAGTCGGCGTCGGCGAGAATACATACCTTGCCGTAGCGCAGGCCGGACAGATCGTCGGAGTCCGGATCCAGGCCGATGGCCACCGAGATGTCGTGCACTTCCTGGGACGCCAACACCTGGCCGGACTCCACTTCCCAGGTATTAAGAATTTTCCCACGCAGGGGCATGATGGCCTGAAACTCCCGGTCCCGGGCCTGCTTGGCACTGCCGCCGGCCGAGTCCCCTTCCACCAGGAACAGCTCGCCCTGCAGCGGATCGGAGCAGGCGCAGTCGGTGAGTTTGCCGGGCAGCGCCGGCCCCTGGGTCACCTTCTTGCGCACTACCTTCTTGGCCTGGCGCAGCCGACGCTGGGCGCTGCTAATGCACAGTTCGGCGAGCTGCTCGGCCAGCTCGATATGCTGGTTCAGCCACAGGCTGAAGGCATCTTTCACCACCCCGGAGACGAAGGCCGCGCACTGGCGGGACGACAGCCGCTCCTTGGTCTGACCAGCGAATTGGGGATCCTGCATTTTCACCGAAAGGATGTAGGCGCAGCGCTCCCAGATATCGTCCGGAGTCAGCTTGACGCCCCGAGGCAGCAGGTTGCGGAATTCGCAGAACTCGCGCATGGCATCCAGCAACCCCTGGCGCAGGCCGTTGACGTGGGTGCCCCCCTGGGCGGTAGGGATCAGGTTGACGTAGCTTTCTCCCAGGGTCTCGCCCCCTTCGGGCAGCCAGCACAGGGCCCAGTCCGCCGCCGAATGTTCGGCAGCAAAGCTGCCCACGAAGGGCGCCTCCGGCAGGCAGGGAGACTCCTTGACCGCTTCCACCAGGTAATCCTTGAGACCGTCCTCATAGCACCACTCCAGGGTTTCGCTATTGGCCTTGTCGTCGAAACGAATGGCCAGCCCCGGGCACAGCACCGCCTTGGCCCGCAGCAGGTGCTTGAGCCGGGTGGCGGAGAAGCGGGGCGAGTCGAAGTAACTGCCGTCAGGCCAGAACCGCACCCGAGTGCCGGTATTGCGCTGGCCGCAGGTGCCGGTCACGGTGAGCTCGCTCACCTTGTTACCGTGCTCGAAGGCCATCTCGAACACCTGGCCGCCTCGGCGCACCTGGACCTCCACTCGCGAACTTAGGGCATTGACCACGGAGATGCCCACCCCGTGCAGGCCGCCGGAGAACTGGTAGTTCTTGTTGGAGAACTTGCCGCCGGCGTGCAGCTTGCTGAAGATCAGCTCCACCCCGGAAATGCCCTCTTCCGGGTGAATGTCCACCGGCATGCCGCGGCCGTCGTCGATCACCTCGAGGGACTGATCCTCGTGCAGGATCACCTCGATTTTACGGGCGTGGCCGGCCAGGGCCTCGTCCACGCTGTTGTCGATGACTTCCTGGCCAAGGTGGTTGGGACGGGTGGTGTCCGTATACATGCCGGGGCGACGTCGCACCGGCTCCAGGCCATTGAGTACCTCAATGGCGTCGGCAGTATATTGGCTCGATGTCATGTTGACCTTCGGTAATCAGGGGTTATCGGCGGATCTTACTACTCGCAGCCCATTGCGGGAAGCGGGAAGCAAAACAGCCGGCTGAAAGTGAAAGCCGGAAATATTGTCGTTTGCAGGGCAGTGCACTACCGTCGGTCAAAGCGCACTGCTTCGCCGGCACGCCATAAACCCCTCCCTGGGGGCTCCGTTGCGCCTTCCATGGCGGTCGGATGGCATGTGCCGAGCGACACAGGGAGGTGCTTGAAGCGTGACGGCGGAGTGCAACCGCGCTGCTGCTTCGTTTTACAGCGGGACCAGATTAATGACGGTATGCATTCCCACGCAGAGCCTGGGAACGAGGAAGTCTTCGTTTACCGGAGCCTAGAGCTGCAAAAACCGGACGACTTGGGCACAGTAGTGTTCGAAGCCGACAAAGGAATGATCGCCGCCCTTCTGGATGCAGACCCGGGCGAAGCGGTAGTACTCCAGCGCCTCGCGGTAGTCGAGCACCTCATCCTCCTGTTGTTGCAGCAGCCAGATACGATCCAGACAGGAGGGCTTATCAACCCGCAGGGCTTCCAGCTCGGCCATATGCGCCTCGCTGAGCTGATAACGCTCATCCGTGTAGGGGTTTTGCTGCGCGCCCAGATAATCACGCAACAGGATATGGGGATTGACCGCCGGATTGATTACCACGGCCCGCACCCCGAACTGCTCGGCCACCCGGGTGGCCCAGAAACCGCCGAGCGAGCTGCCGGCCACGCCGAAAGGCCCCTCCAGCTCTTCACAGAGGGTTGCTATCTGGGACCAGGCTAGCGCCGGCGTGGCCGCTATCTGCGGACAGACAAAACGGATGTCGGGCCTGTGCTGTTGCAGATGCTCCTGCATCAGCCGGGCCTTGACCGAGTTGGGCGAGGAATTAAAGCCGTGCAGGTAAAGCATGTTAGCCATAATCAATATCCCTTGGCACTAAAATCCGGCACAAAGGTTGCCGGCGGCAAGCGCCATATCTGGGTACTGAGGCGACCGTCGGGATAGAGTGACAGGGCCCGCCAGCCGGGCGCCGTGGTATCCAGGGCAAATTCATCGGACAGGGGCTTGAACTGGATACAGGTCGAAGGACTGGCCAGGTAACGTACCCCCTCATGCACCTCATCAAAGCCCTGATGCACATGACCGAACAACACGGCCGTACTGGCCTGATGCCGCGCCAGCAGGGCCCTGAAGGCACCGGCATTCTTGAGATCATGCTGATCCAGCCAGGCACAACCTACCGGCACCGCCTGATGATGTACCGCCACCAGCAGGTGATGCCGGGGGAATTGGCTGATCGCCTGTTCCAGCAGGGTGAGCTGCCCCTCTGACAGTTCGCCATGGACCTTACCGCCAAGCTGGGTGTCCAGCAACAGCAGCTGCCAATGGTCGAACAACAGGTGCTTGGCATCGCTGATCCCGGCCAGCTCCAGCATCTGTTGCATCACGGGGGCATCATCATGGTTGCCCGGCAACCAATAGACAGGCGGGCTCAGCTCACTCATCAGGTTGGTAAAATGGGCATAGGACTCTGGGCTGTGATCCTGGGACAGATCGCCGGTCGCCAGGATCGCATCCCTGGGAGTCGGATCAGCACGCACGGCATCCACCACGGCCCGGCAACTGTGCCAGGTGGCAATGCCCAACAGGTCGGTGTCTTTATCGGCAAAGAGGTGGGTATCGGTGATCTGCAGCAGCTCGACCACCCCGTCTGCTCGGTGGGCGGTGGCGTGGGCTGTGTTAAGGCAAAAGGCGTCGTTCAAACTTGTTTAACCGTGCTGAATCCGTGGTGTAGGCAACATCTCAACCATTCGGCGAGAAAGAAGTTAACTTGTTCTTTTTCATTAGGATGGTGCATGTTTTTATTGGGGTAATGATAGCTTGGCTTGAGCACAAAAATCTGCTGGCTGGCACACACTTCGGCCATGCGCACATCGTGGTACAGGCGGACTTTCACCCGCATACGCATAAAACAGGGCAGGTTCGGACTGCACTGCTCCACGGAAACATGCCAGGTATAGGGGGCGGTTTCCAGCACCTTGAGTACAAACAGCAGCTGATCATTGATCCCCACGGACCGGCTCTCGCCCGCCGCTGCACCAGGGGGCAGGAGTTTCATCAGCGCCAGATAGTTGGTATCACAGGTGCGCTGCAACGCCTTTAGATCCGGCACATATCTGCGTGCCGTTGCGGTAGTAACCAAGTGGTAATTCCTCCTTACCGTTTTCCCCACAGCCGATTGCGGTTAAGCTCCAACCATTGTAATGCGATCACGCTGGCGGCATTATCAATTTTTTCAGCCAGCAGCCAGGTCATCGCCAGCTCGCGGGAGACCCGCAGTACCCGTATATCTTCCCCTTCGGTGGCCAGACCCGCATGGGTTGCCGCCTGGCTCGCATCCACTTCGCCAATAAACACTGTGATGCGTTCGCTGCAGCCACCCGGGCTTGAAAAATAACCCAGTGCCCGGGTCAGGGTAGTGATGGTCAGGCCGGCTTCCTCCCCGGCCTCCCGCCGGGCCACTTCCTCTTCAGATTCACCCGCCTCCACAATGCCGGCCACTATCTCCAGCAGCCAGGGCGAGTCACCCTGCTCAATGGCACCCACTCGGAACTGCTCGACCAACACCACTTCATCACGGACAGGATCATAGGGTAACACAGCCACCGCATGACCCCGCTCAAACAGTTCACGGGTCAATATCTGGCTCCAGCCCCCGCCGAACAGCTTGTGCCTAAGACGCAGCCTCAACATGCGAAAAAACCCCCGGTAGGCGGTTTCCCGCCCAACTATCTGCATATCATCCCGACCAAAGGCGGTCGCCTGGGGGTCATCTTTCGTTGTCATACTGACTCCTGCTTGACATTTAAACCGCAGATTTTAGACTAGCGGTAATGAATGAACGTTCATTTACACTCAACCCCGGGTCGAATAACGGGCATATCCAGCTATGTTATCGCTATACTGAGCACGCTAAAAATACAGTGCCTGCCGACAGTCGGCGCCCGTACGGTAGAGCTTCACCATTAAGGCTACTTTCAGATGAAAAAATCGCTTTTATCTACCCTGATATTATTGTTCGCGACAGGCACGGCCAAGGCCGAGGATCTGCTGGATGTCTATCGGCAAGCTACCCTCAACGACCCCCTGGTGCGAGAGGCCAAGGCCAACCGGGACGCCGCCTTTGAAAAAATCAACGAATCCCGCGCGCCCCTGCTGCCCCAGATCAACCTGGACGCCGGTACCGGCTATACCAAAAGCAACCACGACGACAGAACCACCCGTACCTCGGCCAACGTGGGGGCCAACCTGAGTCAGGCCCTGTACCGCCGTTCCAGCTGGGTCAACCTGGATATTACCGAAAAAACCGCGGCCCAGGGCGAGGTCTCCTACAAACAGACCCAACAGACCCTGATCCTCCGCGCCACCCAAGCCTATTTCGATGTGCTCAAGGCAGAAGACACCCTGAGTTTTGTCCAGTCCAACAAGGAAGCGGTCGGCCGCCAACTGGAGCAGACCAGACAACGTTTCGAGGTGGGCCTGAGCGCCATGACCGATGTGCACGAGGCCCAGGCCCAGTATGATCAGGCCCTGGCCGACGAGATAGTGGCGGAAAACCAGCTCAACAACAGCAAGGAAGTACTCCGTGAACTGACCGGCATGAATTATGCCTCGTTACAGCCGCTCAATACCGACACCTTCAGCCCGCAGAAACCGGAAAACAGTGCCGACACCTGGCTGGAGATCGCCTTGGAGCAGAACCTGGAGCTGCACAGCCAGCGTATCCTCAAGGATATCGCCAATGAACAAATCAGCCTGGCCAAGAGCGGTCATCAACCAACCCTGGATCTGAATGCGGGACTCAACAGCACTTATACCGACACCGAGCAAAGCGGCTTCGGTACCAGTGACGGCAGCATCAACGAGGGGACGGTCGGGTTGTCTTTCTCCCTGCCGCTGTATACCGGTGGCGCAACCAGCTCCCAGGTGAAACAGGCCCAACACAACTATGTGGCCGCCAGCGAACGGCTCGAGCGCAGTTTCCGCTCGGTGCAGAGCCAGGTCTATTCCTCTTTCAATGATGTCAATGGTGCCATCGGCTCGGTACGCGCCTTCGAGCAACTGGTGATATCGGCCGAAAGCGCGCTCAGTGCCACCGAAGCCGGCTATGAAGTGGGTACCCGCACCATAGTGGATGTACTCAACGCCACCCGCCAGCTGTATGACGCCAAGCAGAAGCTGTCCGAGGCCCGCTACAACTATATTTTGAGCCAACTGCAGCTGAAGCAGGCCGCCGGCAACCTGACCGAACAGGATCTGCTGGACATCAACGCCGGCCTGCGCAAGTAACCGGAAAGCCGGGGCGGTCATTCAGCTCGCCCTCCCCTTGACCTGACACTGTTCAGTTAAGGGGGCGCTCGACTAAGTCGACCCTTGGCGTCATGGCCGAAAAGTGCTCCTGCCGTTCCGGCATTCCCGCCCCCCATGGCGGTCAGTGACGCCGTCGAGCCCTCAGGGATAGAAGCTCGACGCGTCTGCATATGCTTGAAGACCCCTTTCTGCTTAAGTGAACAGCTCTCTCCTTGACCGACTTCCCTGAAATCCGGATACCCAGCCCTGCCGCCAATCATAGTGGACGATAATCAAGTTCGGTTATCTGGATTACACTTAACAGCATATTGGTGTCTGCTGCTGTAAACGAATGGTCGGAGGTGATATGCAACCGCTCGTCACGCCCTTTTTCGATGACTCGACCTTCACCTTCAGCTATGTGGTTCAGGACCCGCTCTCAGCCCGCTGCGCCGTTATCGATCCGGTACTGAACTTCGATTATGCCTCAGGCACCATCACCACCGACGCCGCCGATGCCATACTGACCTTTATTAACAAACACCGGTTGGTGACCGAGTGGCTCCTGGAAACCCATGTCCATGCGGATCATCTGTCGGCCGCGTCCTACCTGCGGCAGAAAACCGGGGCCGAGCTCGGCATCGGCGCCCTCACCACCCGGGTCCAGGAAACCTTCGGGAAACTGTTCAATGCCGGCCCCGACTTTTCCCGGGACGGCAGCCAGTTCGATCGGCTGTTTCATGACGGTGACACCATCACCATCGGCGAGCTGAGCGGCCGAGCCATCCACACCCCGGGCCATACTCCCGGCTGCATGACCTATGTCTTCGGCGATGCCGCCTTTGTCGGTGACACCCTGTTTATGCCCGACTATGGCACCGCCCGTTGCGACTTCCCCGGCGGCGACGCCGCCAGCCTCTACCGATCGGTGCACAAAATCTTTGCCCTGCCCGCCTCAACCCGCCTCTTTATGTGTCACGACTACAAGGCACCGGGACGAGAGCGGTATGCCTGCCAGACCACGGTGGAAGAAGAACGTCTGCATAACCTTCATATCCATCAAGGCATTACCGAGGCCGAGTTCGTGCGCATGCGCCGCGAACGGGATGCCGGACTGAACACACCCCGATTACTGCTGCCCTCGGTTCAGGTCAACATGCGTGCGGGCCGCCTGCCAACCGCAGAAGACAATGGCCAGGTATATCTGAAGGTACCTGTTAATCCCTTCCAGGCCAACGAATCGATCAAGAAATGATCAGGGATGACGCGGCTCACTGCCACCATCAATCCGGCGGCCGTTCTGCACCATCATGGCCTTCTTGCCTTGTTATTGTGCAGGGTCCAGCCTCACCAGGCTTATAACAGGCTGATTAGCAATAAATTACACAAATGGCACAGGCCTTGCTTGATAGATATAAACGCATCTAATCACAAGGCCATTATGACAGCTTCGATCCATACCACCTGCCCTTACTGCGGCGTTGGCTGCGGCGTCAAGGTCGACGGCCAGGGCGCCGTCACCGGTGACCAGCTTCACCCCGCCAACCGGGGCGCCCTCTGTGTCAAAGGCATGGCGTTGGGCGAAAGCCAGACCCTTCCCAATCGTCTGCTCTATCCCAGGGTCGACGGCAGGCAGCTGGACTGGCCCGAGGCCATTGCCACCGTCGCCAACGGTTTTCGCGAGATCATCGAGCGGCATGGCCCCCGGGCCGTGGCCTTCTATGGTTCGGGCCAGATGCTGACCGAAGACTATTATGTGGCCAACAAGCTGATGAAGGGCTTTATCGGCTCCGCCAACATGGATACCAACTCCCGGCTGTGCATGTCATCTGCCGTTGTTGCCCAGCAAAGAGCCTTTGGCGAGGATGCGGTGCCCGCCTGCTATGAGGATCTGGCCGAGGCCGAGCTAGTGGTGATCGTGGGAGCCAATACCGCCTGGACCCACCCGGTAATCTTCCGCCGGCTGGAGCAGGCCAGGGCAGCCAACCCCAAGCAGCGATGGGTAGTAATAGATCCCAGGGGCACTGCCACCAGCCAGCAAGCGGATTTGCACCTGCGCATCAAGCCCGGTTCGGACCTGCTGCTGTTCAATGGCCTGGCCCGCCGTATCTTCGAGAGCCCCGTCCTGGACAGCGCCTTTATAAAGCAACATGTCACCGGGTTTGCCGAACTCAGCCTGGCGCTAAGCGGCCCCGAATACCGAACGGATCGGGTGGCCGAAGCCACCGGCCTTAGCATCGCAGAACTGAACCGCTTTTATCAGCTCTTTATCGATAATCCCAAAACCCTGACTCTGTTCTGCATGGGCATCAACCAGTCCATGCAGGGTTCCGCAAACGCCAACGCCATCATCAACTGCCACCTGCTGACTGGCCGCATCGGCAAACCGGGGGCCGCCCCCTTCTCTCTCACCGGTCAGCCCAACGCCATGGGCGGCCGTGAAGTCGGCGGTCTGGCCAACCAACTGGCTGCCCATATGGACTTCTCCCCCGCCAACCGCGACAAAGTCGCCCGCTTCTGGGGCAGTAACAGGCTGGCAACGGGTCCGGGCCTGAAAGCCATGGAAATGATCGACGCCTTAGAGCGGGGCGAGATCAAGGCGCTGTGGGTGATGGGCTCCAACCCGGCGGTATCGCTTCCGGACAGCGTCCGCGCCCGTCGCGCCCTGGCAAAATGCGAGTTGCTGGTGGTGTCGGATATCAGCCCCAACACAGATACCGCCCGGCTGGCAAGGGTCCTGCTACCCGCCGCCGGCTGGGGCGAGAAGGACGGTACCGTCACCAACTCGGCCCGTACCCTCTCCCGCCAGCGTCCATTCAAGCCAGCCCCCGGCGCTGCCAAGCCCGACTGGTGGGCCATCTGTCAGGTGGCCAGGGCCATGGGCTTTGAACAGGCCTTTGACTTCGACTCGCCTGCTGCCATCTTCCGTGAGCATGCAGCCCTCTCCGGCTTCGAGAACGGCGGCGAGCGGCTGTTCGATATCTCGGCCCTGAGCGCCCTGAGCGATGAGCAGTATCAACAGCTGACGCCGCGCAGCTGGCCCCTGTCCGGTCAGCAGGCGGGGCCAGCCCGACTGTTTGCCGACGGCGGCTTCGCTACCCCCGACGGCAAGGCCCATCTGTATCTGGAACGCCCCCAGGCCTTGCTCGAGTCGACCGGTGCCCGCCTGCTGCTCAATACCGGCAGACTGCGAGATCAATGGCATACCATGAGCCGCACCGGCCATGTGGCGCGTCTGATGGCCACGGTCAGCGAGCCCCGGGCACAGATACACCCTGACACCCTGGCCCGGGCCGGCCTCGATAAGGCGCAGCTTGTCCAGCTGCACAATGAGCGTGGCCATACCCTGTTACGGGTCGTCGCCGACGACAATATCACTCCCGGCCAGGTATTTGTTCCCATGCACTGGAGCGACGAGTTCAGCTCGGGCGGTCGGGTCAACGATCTGGTCACCGCCCGCGGCTGCCCCACCTCGGGCCAGCCGGCCTTCAAACAGAACCTGGTGCAGGTGGCTGCGGTACACCATCAATGGCAGGCCAGCTGGATAAGTCTGACCCCGCCCTCCTGGCTGCCGGAATGGTGGAGTCAGCGCCCCCTGGAAAACGGCGAGTGCTGGAGTCTGATCGATTCACAGACCTCGATGACCGAGGCCAGGGCTGCCCTGACCCGCGACGGCAACTGGCTGGACTGGCCGCTACCTCAGGGACGGCTGCTGATCGGGCTGAAAGCGGGCAAGATCGAGCACCTGCTGCTGTTCGGTCAATCACCCTGGCAGCTCAATCTCGAGCCGCTGACTGCCCTGCTGGGCAGCATATTGCAACCCAGCCTGTTGCTCGGCCAGTTGAGCCAGGCCCTGGCGGGCAACAGCCGAATGGTTTGCAGCTGCTGGAGCGTGACCGAGGAACGTATCCGTCAGGCCATCACCGATGGCGTCGACCAGCTTGACGAATTGCAACAGCAACTGAAGTGCGGAACCCGCTGCGGCTCCTGCGTCCCCGAATTAAAGCAGTTGATGGCGGCCTGTCAGGGCCAGCCGATAGGAGAAAAGTCATGAAAAAGACCATGCATGTCACCCTGGTAGGCGCCGGCCCCGGCGATCCCGAACTGTTGACTATCAAGGCCCTGCGGGCAATGGAGCAGGCCGACGTGGTGGTCTATGACAGCCTGGTGAGCCCTGAGATACTGACGCTGATCCCGAGCGGAGTCAAACGGCTGGAAATGGGCAAACGTTGTGGCAAAAACAGTGCCCGCCAGGAGGATATCTGTGCCGTACTGGTGCGCCTGGCCAGGGCCGGCAACCGAGTCGTCCGGCTGAAGGGTGGTGATCCCTTTATCTTTGGTCGCGGTGGTGAAGAAGCCCTTTACCTGCGGCAGCATCAGATTCCGTTCAGTGTGGTGCCCGGCATCACCGCCGCCCTGGGCTGTGCCGCATCCAGTCTGATCCCGCTCACCCACAGAGGGTTGTCCCGGGCCGTGACCCTGGTCACCGGCCACCTGCAAAAAGGCGGCGAATTCAGGGGATGGTCCGCCCTGGCCCAGGCAGGTCAGACCCTGGTGTTCTATATGGGTCTGGAGCAGGCCGCCTGTATTGAACAACAGTTGCTCGCCGAAGGCTGCCCCGGGCGGCTACCGGTAGCACTGATCGAATCGGGCACCACCCGATTCCAGCAGATCCACGTCACCGAGCTGGGCCGGCTGGCCGAGACCGCCGCCGGCCTGACACCGGAAGGCCCGGTGCTGATGGTGATTGGTGAAGTGGTCGCCCTGAGGGCCGAACTGACCGCCACCCTGGATACCCTGGCAGTGGCTTGACACTGACCTCGCTATATTTGTTTACCGGCCTGAAGACAGGCCTTTCCCCCTGGTGCGTTCTCCATCCTCTGCCGGTTGGCAACTCCCATGTTCTGCATGGGAGTTTTTTTTGCTCACGGATCATGGTGGGTAATAGTGCAGCTCTGCCTTATCCTGGTGAAGCGCAGCCATAGAAATGCTCCGAACATTCATCAATAAAAAATAATTACTTACAAATCAATATTATAAAAACTGGCATATATCTTGATGCTCCATATCTATCAGCCGGCCCAGCACGGTAATGGATTGTAATAATCAAGGAGTATCAAGATGCAGTTATGGCAAAAAACCGCCCTGGTCGGGGCACTAAGCCTCGGCCTGACAGCCCAGGCCTCGGCCGAAACGGCGATCGGCATGGCAGAAAAAGACGAGCTGACCCTTGGCTTTATCAAGCTGACCGACATGGCACCGCTGGCCATCGCCTATGAAAAGGGTTTTTTCGAGGACGAGGGTCTGTATGTCACCCTCGAGGCTCAGGCCAACTGGAAGGTACTACTGGACAGGGTCATTTCCGGTGAGCTGGACGGTGCCCATATGCTGGCCGGCCAACCCATTGGGGCGGCCCTCGGTATCGGCACCCAGGCCGAACTGATCACCGCCTTCAGCATGGACTTGAACGGTAATGCCATTACCGTATCCAACGAGCTGTGGGATGCGATGAAGCCCCACGTTGCCCAGAACGATGCCGGCAAACCACTGCATCCCATTTCCGCTACCGCGCTCAAGCCGGCCCTGACTCAGTACCAGCAGGAGGGCAAGGCACTACAGATGGGCATGGTATTCCCCGTGTCCAGTCATAACTACGAACTGAGATACTGGCTTGCCGCCGGCGGCATCCATCCCGGCTTCTATGCTCCGCACAAGGGCGACAACAGCGGCCTATTACAGGCAGACGTGCTGCTGTCGGTAACGCCGCCACCGCAGATGCCGGCCACCATGGAAGCGGGTACCATCGCCGGCTACAGCGTGGGTGAGCCCTGGAACCAGCAGGCGGTACTCAAGAAAATCGGCGTGCCGGTGATCACCAACCACGACATCTGGCCCTATAACCCGGAAAAAGTCTTTGCGGTAAGCAAGGCCTGGAGCGACGCCAATCCCAATACCCACCTCCGCCTGGTCAAGGCGCTGCTGCGCGCCGCCCATTGGCTGGATGCGGACCAGAACGGCAACCGTCAACAAGCGGTCGATATCCTGTCCCAGCCCTATTATGTGGGCGCCGACAAGAAGGTGATCGCCGCCAGCATGACCGGCTCCTTCGAATACGAGCCTGGTGACGTGCGTCCTGCTCCCGATTTCAATGTCTTCTTCCGCCATAACGCCACCTACCCCTACTACAGCGATGCCATCTGGTTTATGACCCAGATGCGCCGCTGGGGCCAGATCCCCCAGGCACAAAGCGACGACTGGTATCTGGAGCAGGCCAAGCGGGTCTATCGCCCCGATATCTATACCCTGGCCGCCAGGGCGCTGATCGCCGAAGGCAAGCTGTCTGCCGATGACTTCCCCGGGCTGGACAACCGCGACGGCTTCCGCCCGGCCACCAGCAACTTTATCGATGGCAACACCTTTGATGGCCGCCATCCCAATGCTTACATCGACCAGTTTGCCATCGGTCTTACCGGCGATAGTCAGCTCTAAGGAGGCATCATGATGAACATCATCCCCCATCCCCGACTCGCAGGCCTGGCTTCGCCGCGTCTCTGGTCCAGGGCCCTGATACCCATGCTTGGTCTCACCGGTTTCCTGCTGCTGTGGCACTTGCTGGCGGCTCAGGTCACCACCTCCCTCGGTGCCCTGCCCGGCCCGGTGCAAACCGGCCAGCAGTTTGTCAACCTGGTGCAGGAGCATCAGGCCGAGCGGGATCGGGAGCGGGCCTTCTACGACCGCCAGGCTGCCCGCAACCAGGCCATCAAGGCAAAAGACCCCGACGCCCAGGTACGGGTGCGGGCCTTTACCGGCCGCCCGACCTTCTTCGATCAGATCTTTACCAGCCTGAAAACAGTGGCCGCCGGCTTTGTCCTGGCCATGTTTGTCGCCATCCCGGCCGGTATCGCCCTGGGCCTGAACCGGAACCTGTATCAGGCGATGAACCCTGTGGTCCAGCTGCTCAAGCCGGTATCCCCCCTAGCCTGGCTGCCGCTGGTGACCATAGTGGTCAGCGCCCTCTATGTCACCCCGGAGCCGCTGGTATCCAAGTCATTCCTGATCTCCCTGGTTACCGTCACCCTGTGCAGCCTGTGGCCCATGCTGATCAACACCGCCGTGGGGGTGGCCAACATGGACAAGGACCTGATCAACGTCAGCAAGATGCTACGCCTGGGTAGCCTGACCCATGTACGCCAGATTGTACTGCCCAGCGCCATTCCCATGATCTTCACCGGCATGCGCCTGTCCCTGGGCGTGGCCTGGATGGTGCTAATCGCCGCCGAAATGCTGGCCCAGAACCCGGGGCTGGGAAAATTCGTATGGGATGAATTCCAGAACGGCAGCAGTGACTCCATGGCCCGTATTATGGTGGCGGTGGTGGTTATCGGCTTAATCGGCTACCTGCTTGATCGCCTGATGCTGGCATTGCAGCAACAACTGTCCTGGGACAAAAGCAGCGCCAGCCGCTAAGGAGACCGACATGAGCAAGCATTACCTGGAGCTGAGCGGTGTGGACATGCGTTTTCGCACCGACAAGGGCGAATTCGAAGCCCTCAAAAACATCAATCTCAAGCTGCACAAAGGCGAATTCGTCTCGCTTATCGGTCACTCCGGCTGCGGCAAGAGTACGGTACTCAACCTGGTGGCAGGGCTCTACGCGCCCAGCACCGGCGGCGTCATCCTGGAAAGTCGGGAAGTGGACGGCCCCGGTCCCGAGCGAGCCGTGGTATTCCAGAACCACGCCCTGCTGCCCTGGCTGACGGTGGAGCAGAATATTGCCCTGGCAGTGGACAATACCTTTCCTCGGCACAGCAAGGCCGAACGCAAGGAACGTGTAGCCCATTTTCTGGCGCTGGTGCACATGAACCATGCGGCACACAAGCTGCCCGGCGAGATCTCCGGCGGCATGAAACAGCGGGTAGGCATCGCCCGGGCGCTGGCGGTGGATCCCAAGGTGCTGCTGATGGATGAACCCTTCGGTGCCCTCGATGCCCTGACACGGGCCCACCTGCAGGACTCACTGATGGAGATCCAGGCCGAATTGGGTAATACGGTGATCATGATCACCCACGATGTGGACGAAGCTGTGCTGCTGTCGGATCGTATCGTGATGATGACCAATGGTCCCTCGGCCACCATCGGCGAGATCCTGGACATCCCCCTGGCGCGGCCGCGCAACCGGGTTCAGCTCAGTGACGACGCCCAGTATCACAAACTGCGCCGGCAGGTACTCAGCTTCCTGTACGAAGGCCATAACAAGGTCAGCCAGCTGGGTGCCAGAGTGGCCTGATCCCCGGACCTGGTAGCCGTTTCCACCTACTCCACGGAAACTGGCTGCCAGGATCCCCTTGTTCCGCCCCTCCCCCCGGTCCCGTTCCGCCCCATGCAGGCTCCCAGCCTCCCGCTGGTACACAGTCCCGCGCTGCCGTTATATCTCCCTGATATGGCAATTCCTATTATCCCTGCTTATGCCAGCTGCATCATCATGGTGAAAGCCATGCTCTCGAAATGGGCAGAGCGTTTCCCTATCAATCAAAAAAAACCTTAATAATCAAAAAAGTAACTTCTGGCACGTATCTTGATTGTCTCTATTCAAACGTCATATGCGCCGGCAAGAGCATGTCATAACACCGCCAGCCGGCAGCAGAGGATCAGGACAAGATTCAATCAACTCACCAGCAAGTCCAAGGTGGCTTAAGGATTAAAGATGATGAAACAGCAACTTATCGTAATCGGCAATGGCATGGTCGGCCACCACCTGGTACAGCAACTGGTTGATCAGCAAGGTCTGGAGCATTACGAGCTCACTGTGTTCGGCGCAGAGAAACATGCCGCCTACGATCGGGTGCACCTGTCAGAAGTTTTCGACGGCAAGACCCCGGATCAGCTGTCCATGGCCGGCGCCGACTGGTACGCCACCAATGGCGTCACCCTGCGCCTGAACGAGGAAGTCACCGGTATCGATAGGGCAGCTAAAATCCTGACCACCTCCCTCGGCCACAGCCTGAGCTATGACCAACTGGTACTGGCCACCGGCTCGATTCCCTTTGTACCGCCCATTCCCGGTAACGACAGAGACAACTGCTTTGTCTATCGTACCCTGGATGATCTGGCCGAAATCCAGGCTGCCTGCCAGCAGGCCAGGACAGGGGTGGTGATCGGCGGTGGTCTACTCGGCCTCGAAGCCGCCAACGCCCTGCGCCTGCTCGGACTGGAAACCCATGTGGTGGAGTTTGCCCCGCGGCTGATGCCGGTACAGCTGGACGAGCAGGGCGGCACCCTGCTGAAGGAAAAAATCGTGCGCCTGGGCGTGCAGGTTCATACCGAAAAAGCCACCCGCCATATTATTGACGGCGAAAACGCCCTCCACCGCCTGGAATTTGCCGACGGTGCCGTACTGGAAACCGATGTGCTGTTGTTCAGCGCCGGTATCCGTCCCCAGGATGCCCTGGCACGCAGCGCCGGTCTCGAGCTTGGCGAGCGCGGCGGCATCTGCGTCAATGACCAGTGCCAGACTTCGGATCCGGCCATCTTTGCCATCGGCGAATGTGCCTTGTGGGAAGGCAAACTGTTCGGGCTGGTAGCCCCCGGCTATCAGATGGCGCGGGTGGCTGCTGCCCGGCTGCTGGGCAACGAAGGTGCCTTCCAGGGTGCCGACATGAGTACCAAGCTCAAACTGCTGGGAGTGGAAGTCGGCGCCATCGGTGACGCCCACGGCCAGACCCCGGGCAGCCAGGAAGTGCTGCTGCTCGATCGGAGCAAGGATCTGTACAAGAAACTGGTGCTGAACGAAGCGGGTGATCGCCTGCTCGGCGCCGTGCTGGTGGGTGACACCAGCGACTATGACAGCCTGCTGCAGACCTATCTCAACGACATGCCGCTGCCCGATCACCCGCTGGCCCTGCTGGTGCCGGAAGGAGCCGAGGGTGGCGCATCCTCCAAGGCAGCCCTGCCCGCCACGGCCACCATCTGCTCCTGCCACAATGTCACCAAGGGTGCCATTGTCGAGGCAGTTCAGGGCGGCGCCTGCGATGTATCCGCGATCAAGGCCTGCACCAAGGCCGGCACCGGTTGTGGCGGCTGTAGCGGCCTGCTTGGCCAAGTCGTCAACCAGGCGCTGGAAGAACAGGGCATCACCGCCGACACGAGTATCTGTGAACACTTCTCCTACAGCCGCCAGGAGTTGTTTCACCTGATCAAGGTCGGCCAGATCAAAAGCTTTGATGAGCTGCTGACCAAACATGGTCATGGCCTGGGCTGCGATATCTGCAAGCCGGCGGCCGCATCCATCCTTGCCTCCCTGTGGAACGAGCATGTGCTGGAACCCAAGCATGCGGGCTTGCAAGACACCAATGATGCCTTTCTCGCCAACATCCAGAAAAACGGTACCTACTCGGTGGTGCCCAGGGTACCGGCAGGGGAGATCACCCCGGATCAACTGCTGACCATAGGCCGGGTAGCCAAGCGTTACGACCTCTACACCAAGATCACCGGCGGTCAGCGCATCGACCTGTTCGGTGCCCGCCTGGAACAGCTGCCGTTGATCTGGCAGGAACTGATTGACGCCGGCTTTGAAACCGGCCATGCCTACGGCAAGTCACTGCGTACGGTCAAATCCTGCGTTGGCTCCAGCTGGTGCCGCTATGGCGTGCAGGATTCGCTGGATATGGCGGTAGCCCTGGAGCACAGGTACAAGGGTCTGCGCTCGCCGCACAAGCTCAAGTTTGCCGTGTCCGGCTGTACCCGCGAATGCGCCGAAGCCCAGAGCAAGGATGTGGGTGTGATCGCCACCGAGAAAGGCTGGAACCTGTATTTCGGCGGCAATGGCGGCATGCGTCCGCGCCATGCAGACTTGTTCGCTACCGATCTGGATACCGATACCCTGATCCGCTACATCGACCGGTTGCTGATGTTCTATGTAGCCACCGCCGAGCGACTGCAGCGGACCTCGGTCTGGACCGAGAACCTGGAGGGCGGCCTGGATTACCTGAAACAGGTGGTTATTGACGATTCCCTCGGCCTGGCAGAAGAGCTGGAAGGGCGCATGGCCCATGTTATCGGCAGCTACCAGTGTGAATGGAAGACGACCCTCGAGAGTCCGGAAAAACTCAAGCGCTTCAAGAGCTTTGTCAACACCGATCAGGCCGATGACAGCATCGTCTTCGACCGCAAGCGCGGTCAGATCCGACCCACTGAAATGATTGAAATCAAGGAGCTATCATGAGCCTCATGCGTCTTTGCCAACTGGATGAGATCCCGGAATACGGCGGCATGGCCGCCCTGGTCGAGGGCCGGCAACTGGCCCTGTTTAACCTGCCGGGCCTGGGCTATTTCGCCCTCGATAACTGGGACCCGCTTGGCCATGCCCAGGTGCTGTCCCGGGGCATACTGGGCGATATCAAGGGCGAGCCCTGCGTCGCTTCTCCCCTCTACAAACACCATTATTCCCTGAAAGATGGTCGCTGCCTGGAGCAGGAGGAGGTTAGCGTCAAGGTCTGGCCTCTGGTCGCCAGGGACGGCCAACTGTGGCTAGCGCAGTAGTCTAGCCTGTGGGAGCGGCGACCTCGCCGCGATGATATATGGCACAGTTCATCGCCCCGGGTCGAGCCTCCGACATTCACACATGACCAAATAACAAAAAGGCTTCCCATCGGGGAAGCCTTTTTGTTTTTACCTTCCGCCAATGGCTTGTTAACGGGTGCGGATAGCCTCGATAATGGCGCTGGTGGAGCAACCATCCTCGAAGTTGAGCACCTTCACCTCGCCGCCGTTGGCGGTGACTTCCGCGAAACCGGCGATCTGCTCGGGCTCATAGTCGCCGCCCTTGACCAGCACATCCGGCAGAATTTCGGCGATCAGCCGGCGCGGGGTCTCCTCGCCGAAGGGCACCACCCAGTCAACGGCCCCCAGGCCGGCCAGCACAGCCATGCGTCGGTCCACCGTGTTCACCGGGCGTCCCTCGCCCTTGAGGCCACGCACCGAAGCATCGCTGTTGACGGCGACGATTAGCCGATCGCCCAGCTGGCGGGCATGGTTGAGGTAGGATACGTGACCGGCATGCAGGATATCGAAGCAGCCGTTGGTCATCACGATTTTCTCGCCCCGGCGACGGGCCGCGTCCACCACGTATTTCAGCTGTTGCTCAGTCACCACCCCCATGCCGGATTCGGGCGCGCCATAAAGTTCATTGGCCAGTTCGATGGCGGAAACGGTAGAGGTACCCAGCTTGCCAACCACTATGCCGGCGGCCACATTGGCGAGGGCACAGGCCTCGTCCAGCGGCAGGCCGGCGGCCAGGCTGGTGGCCAGGGTGGCGATGACAGTGTCACCGGCGCCGGTGACATCGAACACCTCGTGGGCCTGGGCCGGCAGGTGCAATTCGTCCTGGCCCGGGCGGATCAGGGTCATGCCGTGCTCAGAGCGGGTCACCAGCAGGGCATCAAGCTCGAAGCGGGACACCAGCTCCAGGCCCTTGGCCACCAGATCCCGCTCGTCCCGGACCTTGCCGACCACCGCCTCGAACTCACTCATATTGGGCGTGAGCAGGGTCGCCCCCCGGTACTTTTCAAAATCCGAGCCCTTGGGGTCCACCAGCACCGGTACCCCGGCCTGGTTGGCGGCCTGGATCAGGGCCTGTACCTGGCTCAGGGCCCCCTTGGCATAGTCGGACAGCACCAGCACTCCGGCGTCGCCCAGGGCCTTGCGGGTCTTGTCCAGCAGGGGCGCGGCGTCATCGCCGGCAAAACCTTCTTCAAAGTCCAGCCGCAGCAGCTGCTGGTGGCGGCTGATGATGCGCAGCTTGGTGATGGTCGGATGGGTCTTCAGGCGCGCGAAATCGCATTCCACCCCGACCCCGCTCATCTTGTCCTGCAAGGTATTGGCGGCCTCGTCATCGCCGGTCAACCCCAGCAGACGAGCACGGCCGCCCAGGGCCGCGGCGTTCAAGGCTACGTTGGCCGCCCCGCCCGGGCGCTCTTCATTGTGTTCGACTTTGACCACTGGTACCGGCGCCTCGGGGGAGATACGTCCGGTGGGGCCGGACCAGTACTTGTCCAACATCACATCCCCGACTACCAGCACCCTTGCCTGCTCAAACTCCGGTAACGTTATCTTCATCGCCTAGACTCTTGTGACATGAAAGAGGCCAAATTTTATCACAGCCGCCGAGAATCGCACCCGTCGACTGCCTGTCGGTGGTCATTCCGGCCGTAGTTAATTAGAATTCAACCATTTCCAACGGCGACAAGACCCTATGCGCGACTCACGGCTTCCCCCATTCAGCAGGCGACTGCTGCATCCCAAGTATCTGTTCACCTGGTGCGGCCTGGGCCTGTTATGGCTGCTGACCACCCTGCTGACCTGGCGGGCACAGATGGCCCTGGGCCGAGCCCTGGGACGGGGCTCGATGGCGCTGCTGAAGTCCAGGGTCCGGGTGGCGCGCCGCAATCTGGAGCTGGCCCTCCCCGAGCTGAGCCTGGCCGAACGGGAACATCTGCTGCGAGAAAACTTCGAAAGCGTGGGTTGCGCCATCTTCGAGACCGGCATGGCCTGGTTCTGGCCCGACTGGCGCATGCGCTCCCTGACCCGGATGGAAGGTACCGAACATGTAGACGCGGCGGCCGAGCGGGGCCAGGGCATGCTGCTGCTGTCGGCCCATTTTCTGACCCTGGAGCTCAATGCCCGCCAATTCGGCCTGTATCGTCCGGGCGTCGGTGTCTATCGGCCCAATACCAACCCGGTGCTGGAATATGCACAGGTTCATGGCCGCTGCCGCTCCAACAAATACCTGGTAGACCGGCTGGATATCAAGGGCATGCTCAGGGCGCTGCGTCAGGGGGATGCGCTCTGGTATGCACCGGATCATGACTACGGCAGCCATGCCAGCGTCTTTGTCCCCTTCTTTGCGGTGCAGCAGGCCGCCACCATCACCGGGACCGCCACCCTGGCCCGGGTGAAAAATACCGTCACCCTGCCCTGCTTTACCCTGCGCGACAACCGGGGCTACCGGCTGATCATCCAACCGCCCATGGCCGACTTTCCCCTGGGGGATGATGTACAGGACGCCCGCGCCAGCAACCGGGTACTGGAAGCCGCCATCCGCAGGGCTCCGGGCCAGTACATGTGGCTGCACCGGCGCTTCAAGACCACTCCCGAAGGCGTCGTGTACCGGTATTAAAAGCAGCTATAAGCTGTCAGCTAGAGATAAAAAATCCAAAAAAACCACCGTCGTACCGGGCTTGCCCCGGTCCCTTCTGACGAACAGCAGCAATTTCCTGACGTTCGTCAGGATGACGGCTTGAGTGTGGCTCGGCACTTATCTCTTTTCGCTTACAGCTTATAACTTACAGCTTACCGCTTTGTTATGAGCCATTTATTCCAGCTTTCCGTCACCCACTCCCGCTCCCGGGTCAGTTCGGTGTCCGGCACCCGGCCGGGCAGATCCGACAGGCTCAGACGGTGGCCCCGGTCGCGGATGGCGCAATAGGCGGTTTTCAGCCGCCCGGCTTCATCTTCCTCGAGCAGTTCGACCTCTACCGCAGTCTCCAGAATGCGAATATTATCCGACCAGCGGGTCAGGGCCGGATACTGGTGGCTATAGGCCAGCACCAGGTACTGGGTCAAAAACTCGATATCGACCAGCCCCCCCACCGACTGCTTGAGATGGAACTCACCGGGGCCTGCCTTGATCAGGTGGCTGCGCATCTTTTCGCGCATCTTGATTACCTCGTCCGCGAGGGGCGCCCTGTCCCTGGGCAGGCTCAGCACCTGCCGGCGGATGTCGCCAAAAGAATCGAACAGCTCGGCATCGCCCATTATCATGCGGCTGCGCACCAGCGCCTGATGTTCCCAGGTCCAGGCCTGTTGCTGCAGATAGCTGTGATAGGCATCCAGGGGGCTGACCATCAGCCCGGAATTGCCGCTGGGGCGCAGCCGCATATCCACCTCATAGAGGATACCGCTGGCGGTACGGGTCCCGAACAGGTGGATGATCCGCTGGGCCAGGCGCAGATAGAATTGACGGCTATCCAGGGGCTTGGCACCGTTGGTCTGGCCCTTGATGGCGCTGTCGTGCACAAACACCATATCCAGATCCGAGCTGTAGGCCAGCTCTATGCCGCCCAGCTTGCCGTAGCCCAGCACCCCGAATCCCTTGCTGGTGCTGTCGGCCAGGCATTCGGGCACACCGTGCCGGGCGGTGAGCTGCGCCCAGGCCTGATTAACAACTTCTTCCACTATCGCCTCCGCCAACCAGGTCAGGTGATCGCTCACCTTCATCAACGGCAGGGCGCCGGCGATATCGGCGGCGGCGATGCGCAACAGCTGAATTTGCTTGAACTGGCGCAAGGCCTCCATCTGCTGCTCCATATCCTCTTCCGGCACCCGCAGCAGGAACTGCCTCAACTCGTCCTTGTAGGCTTCAAGCGGCATCGGGTTATAGAGCAGCTGGGGCACCAGCAGCTCGTCGAGCAGGATCGGATAACGGGCCAGCTGTTCGGCCACCAGCGAGCTGGCCTCGCACAGGCGGACCAGCTGGGTCAGGGCACCGCTGTTCTCCACCAACAACTGCAGGTAGGCGGAGCGGGTGATGATACGGCTCAGCAACTGGCGCAGCCGTTCAAACAGTATGCCCGGCTTGGCCGACTGACTGACCTTGTCGAGCAGCACCGGCACCAGTTTTTCCAGCGCCTGCCGGCCCTGGGGACCCACAGGGCGCCGGGCGCATTCCTCCTTGAGGGCGAGGATGGCGGTCGCCAACCGGCCGGCCTTGTCGGCATCCAATCCCTGCTCCTGCAGCAGCTTACCCAGTTCATCCTGTTCCCATTCGGTCTGCCAGATATCGATCCAGATCTGGGCGACGCCTTCCTCCTCGGCTTCTGTTGTGTCACCGATCAGCCCGGTAAACTGCTCATGCACCCGGGCCATGGCGTCATTCAAGGCCTGGTAGAAATCGTCCCAGCAGCCAAAGCCCATCAACCAGCTCAGGCGGGTACGATTCAGTTCGTCCTGGGGCAGGGTCTGGGTCTGCTGATCGGCAAAACCCTGCAGGAAGTTCTCCACCCGCCGCAGGAAACGATAACTCTGGTGCAGCCGTGCCGCGATCTCTGCCGTTAAGGCACCAGACTCGTATGTAGCCGCCAGCGCATCGGGAAGGTGCCGCACCTGCAGCGCCGGTTCCCGGCCACCGCGGATCAGCTGGAATACCTGGGCGATAAACTCCACTTCGCGAATACCGCCGGCGCCCAGCTTAATATTGTCCTTCAGCCCCTTGCGCCTGACTTCGGCGGCGATCATCGCTTTCATCTGGCGCAATGAATCGATCACCCCGAAGTCGATATAGCGGCGGAATACAAAGGGCCTGAGCATGGCCTTCAGTTCGCTGCTGTATTCCCCCTCGTCATTAAGAATGCGCGCCTTGACCATGGCATAGCGCTCCCAGGTCCGACCGTGGTGCTGGTAGTAATCTTCCATGGCGGCAAAACTGACCGCCAGGGGGCCCGACTCGCCGAACGGCCGCAACCGCATATCCACCCGATACACCTGACCGTCGATGGTGGTCTGATTGAGGGCATTGACCAGCTTTTGCCCGAGGCGGATGAAGAATTGCTGGTTGGCCAGCTCCCTGCGCCCCCCCTGGGTGACCCCGTTATGAGGAAAGGTAAAGATAAGATCGATATCGGATGAAAAATTCAGCTCGAAGCCACCCAGCTTGCCCATGCCCAGGATCAACATGGGAACCGCCTTGCCCTCGGCATCGGTCGGTGTGCCCAGTTCGGCGCATTGGCGTCGATACAGCCAGTGATAGGCTTCCATGATCAGTGCATCGGCCAGTGCCGATATATGCACGAAACTCTCCTCTACCTCGGCACCCAGCAGCATTTCTCGCCAAGCGATCAGCAACAGCTCGCGGCGACGGAACCGGCGCAGGATGCGCATCATGCCGGGTTCATCGCTCACCCCGGCCAGCTGGTCGACCAGGGTCGGACGATAACGTCCGGCCCTGTCGCTGCAGTTGAGATCCGCCTCCTGCTCCAGGGTCAGTGCCAGCTCCGGCTGCTGACACAGGCTGTCGGCGGCAAAGTCGCTGCAGGCAAACAGGGCTTTAAGTTGCCTGCAACGGTCGGCGGACAGCCGCGGCAGCAACTCGGCCGCTCTTTCTTCAAAGCGGGCCCAGTGTTTATCGGCCTCGGCATTCAACAGGGCGGGCATCTCAACCATCTACATATCCTTATCGGTAATTGTCTGGCTTCAGACTACCACTGTTAACGCGCTTGAACAGAGGGGATCCGCACAGTTCGCCTTGCCCCGACCCCTTTGTCGGCCAGCGGCTTTGAACCATTGCTGGCCAGTGAAGCTTGCACTGATGGCGGTGGCTGATTAGTCTGTATGACTTATTATGTCAGGATGTTTATATGGATCTGTCCGTTATTGGCCGCCACCTTGAGCAACTGGGAGAGCATACCAGTACCGGTTTTGCCTTCCAGTGCCTGCCGATCCCCGGTGATGTAGATGTATTAAAGGTCACTGTGGGCGGTCGCGAAGAGCTGCCACTGTTCGTATCCATCTCCGATGATCAGATACTCTGTATCAGCTATCTGTGGGATGAAAGCCAGGTCAACCCCGGGCTCCGGCAAGGTATGCTGGAAGCCATGCTGGATATGAATATTCCCATGCCGCTGTCGGCCTTTGCCCGACTGGATGACTGGTATGTGGTGTTCGGCGCCCTGTCCCGCCACGCCAGCCTCGCCGATATCGAGCATGAACTTGTGGTACTGAGCGATAACTGCCTCGAGGTGATCGAGGACATGGTCGAGTTTTTACTGTGAGGAGGGGAATATGAGCGTATTGGGCCAGATCCTGCGCAGCCTGCAAGACTCACAGGATGGTCGACTGGATCCGGACAAGGTGTGTGTGCAACTGGTTCGCGCCTGTCGCCATGCGGAACAGCACCTGGCGGGCCTGGACCGTCAGTGCCGTCAGCTGCGCCAGGAGCAGGCGTCACTGGACGGCAGCCGGAACCAGCAACATCATGAGATCGATCGGCTGGAGCAGGCGGCACTCACCGCTCTCGCGGCCGCCGAGTCCGAACTGGCCAGGCAACTGGCGGTCCGGGTAGCGGAGCTGGAAGAGCAGCTGGCCGGCACTCAGCTCGCACAGGCCACCATCCAGAGACAACTCGCTTATTATCAGGGCCGCCGGCTGCAGGCCGAACGCCATTACCATGATCTCTGCCGCCAGCTGTCGATGGCAAAGGCCACCTCCTGTGTACAGAAAACCATGGCTGCCATTCGCCGCAACCCCCAGGTGAAGCTGCTCAACGCCAGGCAGGCGGTACGGCAAATACGTGCCCGGGAACAGGCACAAGAACAGGCGGCCCAGCCTGCCGAAACGGCAGCCGAAGATACGACTGCCGACGTCCATAGCGCCGATCAGGTATTGGCTCGCCTGCAGCGTCAGCTGGATACCCGCCCATGACTCAGCGCAAACTGCCGGAAAAATGGCAGAGCTCGGTACGGGCGGCCAAGGCGGTGCAGGTGGCGTTCGATATGGATGAAGCGCTGCAATACCATATCCGGCGACAGGCCCTGGATAATGGCCTGAGTCCCTCGGACCAGATCCGCCATATCCTAACCCTGCCCACCCCCACCAAGCCCAAGCGGCCCAGGTTAACCGTGTCCCTAAGCCCGCAAGACTACGCTTACCTGGCCGAGCGCTATGGTCTTGAGCCCGGGCAACAGCTGGAGATCAAGCACAGGGTGATGGACGAGCTGCTCGCCCACAGCCGGCAGGCCGACAAGCGCGGGCGGTGAGCGACCGCAGGGCGCCCCCCTGGCCAATCCTCGGAGCGCGCCTCGACAAGCAGCGGGCAACAGGAGCCCGGCCTGATGGTGTCACTCAGCCTCCAGCCAGTAAGGCGACTGTTGTAACGCCTGGCCTCGGGACTGTTCCAGGGCTTCCAGCAGGAAATCCTGCTTGCGGACCAGCCAGAGCGTGAGCTCCTGCTGCTGTTCGGGCGCCAACTGGTCACATACCTCTTCCAGGGGAGTCAACATGTCCAGATCCTCGATACCCCGGAGGATGTCCAGCCAGGGCATGCGAAACGCCAGTCGCTCGGCCTCCGGGTAGAGGTCGCCGAAACACAGGCCCACCGTCAGATTGCGCCTGAGCTTGCCTTTCTGCTGAATATATTCGCTCCGGTTCAGCTCGAAATTACCCAAGGCACTACGGCGCAGGGTTTGCCAGCTGTCCTCAACCAGGTGATCGGCCAGCCCCTGAACCGGCGCGGCCAGGCCGGTCAGCTGCTCCTGGCTTGCCCCGGAGCGCCAATCCTGGCGATACAGCCAGTGGGTCAGCCTCAACATCAGTCGGGCATAGCGGGCGCTGTAGAACAATTGTTGCAGCTTATCCTCATCGGGCAGGACACTGCCCTGTTCCTGCAGCAGCTGCAGCACCTCCTTCTGGCAGTCCAGCTTGCGCAGGTAATGCCCTTTCTCCTGACACAGCTGAGCCAGCATCTGGGCCCGATCCAGCCAGGACAGCTGTTGTTGTAACCACAGCAGGTCGTCGATCCAGCTGCTGTTGACCTTGTGCGAAATCAGGGGGCCGAACATCAGCAGGAGCTGGTGCACCAGGGAAACCCCCTCTCGCAACTGCACCAGCAGGTCGGTGCCGGGCCGCGCCAGCCAGGTTTCTTCATGATACTGCCAGTGAGCCAGCCCCTGGTGCAGCATGCGCGCCATGGCCTGCTCGCAAGAGTCGGTCGCCGCCAGTGGCACATGCTCAAGGGGCCGCAGCCCCGGCAGCGGGCTCAATCCCGCCAGCTGATAGCCTCGCTGGGCCTTGGATACGGCCCCCAATCGCAATCCGCCCTCGGCTATCAACACTTCCGCCAGCTCAAACAGTTGCGAGGCATCACCACGGCACAGCTCAAGTTCCAACTCGGCAATCGGCTCACACCCCTCGCCGGCACGTACCTCGCCCATGTCGAATGCCAGTTCGATCTCGCTGCCGTCATCGCAGCCAAGCAGCCAGCGGCGGCGCACAAAATCGGTACTAAACTGGGGTAACAGCGCCTGCTGCACGGCATCAACCGCCAACCCTTCGGGCCAGATATGAGCGGGGAACAGGCCTAAATCCGGGCTGTGTTCGACCAGCTCCACATTATATTCGGGTCGCTGATGCAAGCCGCCGATCTGGCTGCCTGCCAGCTTGACGGTTTGCTCCAGCGCCCCGTCCTTGCTGCGGATGCGCAGGCCGGCATCGGCCCGGCGCAGGGCCAAGTCGGCGGTATCATAGTAGGTATTGGACAGGTGGAGCTGGTCTTGCTTGAGGGTCTTGTAATTTTGCAACAATTCGGGCAGGCGGCCCGAGATATCATGCAGGGCAAGAAACTTGATCTCTATTTCTGTATCCATAAGGGTATCCGACGTTACCAACCTTTTGATTTAATAGTAAATGCCGAAATTAACAGCAGGCATAAATGACAGTTTGATGAAAATGCGGTTTTCTTGCCTTGGTAGTTAAGTTACCATGCGCGCCACATTGAAGTATCGAGTGTTTTTTCACCGACACAGGATTGGCTATGCCAGTAAATACCATTTTGGGACTCTTTGCCAAGTCCCCCATCAAACCGCTGCAGAAGCATGTAATGAAAGTGCATGAGGCTGCCCAGCAATTGGTCCCCTTCTTCGACGCCATGTGGGAGCAGGATTGGGACAAAGCTGAACAGATCCAGCAGCATATCTCGCACCTGGAAAAGGAAGCAGATACCCTCAAACGTGAAATCCGTCTCAAGTTGCCCCGCGGCCTGTTTATGCCAGTGGCCAGGACCGACATGCTGGAACTGCTCACCCAACAGGACAAGATTGCCAACAGGGCCAAAGACATCGCCGGCCGCATTATCGGTCGCCAGATGGAAATCCCCACCGAGCTGAAAACCTCCTTTATGGCCTACCTCAACCGCTGCATCGATGCTACCGCCCAGGCGACCAAGGCTATCGACGAACTGGACGAGCTGCTGGAAACCGGCTTCAAGGGCCGGGAGATGGATCTGGTCGGCGAGATGATCCATCAGCTCGATCTGATCGAAGACGACACCGATGTGATGCAGGCCAAATTGCGCAAACAGCTGCAGGCCATCGAGAACAGTTATAACCCGATCGATGTCATCTTCTTGTACAACATCCTTGAATGGGTGGGTGACCTGGCAGATCAGGCCGAGCGGGTTGGTTCCCGTTTGGAGCTGATGCTGTCCCGTTCCTAAGCGAAAAACAAGGTAGCTGCTAATAATGGATATCATCGCTAACTACGGCACCACCCTGATCCTGGTCGCCGCCGTTTTCGGCCTGTTCATGGCCTGGGGTATCGGCGCCAACGACGTCGCCAATGCCATGGGCACCTCGGTGGGCACCCGCTCACTGACCATCAAGCAGGCGATCATCATCGCCATGATCTTCGAATTTGCCGGCGCCTATCTGGCCGGTGGTGAGGTGACCTCCACCATCCGCAAGGGCATCATAGATGTGAGCGCGTTCGACGGCCATCCGGATCTGCTGGTGTTTGGCATGATCGCCTCGCTACTGGCGGCCGGTACCTGGCTGCTGCTGGCCTCCTGCTTTGGCTGGCCGGTGTCCACCACCCACTCCATTGTCGGCGCCATCATAGGCTT
The DNA here is from genome assembly GCF_003075035.1 of Zobellella maritima. Lineage (GTDB taxonomy): Bacteria > Pseudomonadota > Gammaproteobacteria > Enterobacterales > Aeromonadaceae > Oceanimonas > Oceanimonas maritima. Next base: position 140,698 of record NZ_QCZE01000003.1, read on the forward strand.
TGCCCTGGTGGCACTGGGCACCGAGGCCATTCAGTGGACCATGGTGCTCGGTATCGTCGGCTCCTGGATAGTCACCCCGGCCCTGTCCGGCGTACTGGCCTACTTCACCTTTGTCAGCGTGCAGCGGTTGATCTTCAATGCCGACCAGCCGCTGGAAGCCGCCAAGCGCTATGTCCCCATGTATATCTTCTTTACCGCCATGGTGGTTGCCCTGGTCACCATGAAGAAGGGGCTCAAGCATGTGGGCCTGGAGATGACGGATGTGCAGAGCTGGGGCCTGTCGGTACTGGTTTCCCTGGTGCTGGCGGTATTAAGCGCCTTCTACATCAAGCGGCAACAATACCATCCCCGGGATGACGCCGACATGCACTTCTCCAATGTGGAAAAGGTGTTCGGCATCCTGATGGTCATCACCGCCTGTGCCATGGCCTTTGCCCACGGCTCCAACGATGTGGCCAATGCCATCGGTCCCCTGTCCGCCGTGGTCAGTACCGTTGAAAGTGCCGGCCAGATTGCCAGCAAGGCGACCATCGCTTGGTGGATACTGCCGCTGGGTGGTATCGGTATCGTGATCGGCCTGGCCTCCCTGGGCCACAAGGTGATGGCCACGGTCGGTACCGGTATCACCCACCTGACTCCCAGCCGTGGCTTCGCGGCCCAGCTGGCCACCGCTGCGACAGTGGTGATCGCCTCCGGTACCGGCCTGCCCATCTCCACCACCCAGACCCTGGTGGGGGCCGTGATTGGGGTTGGCATGGCCCGGGGTATTGCCGCCCTGAACCTCAATGTGGTGCGCAATATCGCCGTCTCCTGGATAGTCACCCTGCCCGCCGGTGCCATACTGGCCATTGTATTCTTCTACATTATTCAGTGGTCATTCAGCTGATAGAGGGGGCTTAGGCCCCCTTCCTGCTTCTTGTCCTGTCCACCGAACGCCATTACCATCGACAATCTGACCCGCATCGAAGGAAAACCAGGTGAAATTAAAACTCCTGCTTGCGCTGCTGTGCAGCCTGCCCTGGCTCAATGCCGTTGCCGAAACCCGTTATGTCTCCGACAATGTATATGCCTATATGCATACCGGCCCCAGCAATAAATACCGGATCATGGGCTCCATCAACGCCGGTGAAGTCGTGACCTTCCTGACACAGAATAGTGATACCAACTATGTGCAGATCCGCGATCAAGACGGGCGCACCGGCTGGATCAAGGCCGACTTCATCCAGACAGAGGAAAGTTACAAATCCCGTACTCCCAGGCTGGAACAGGAGCTGACCGTATTGAAACAGCAGCTGGCCGGTCTGGATGAAAGCCATCGCCAGGATGTGGCCGACAAGCTTAACCTGATCGAACAGCAACAGGCCGAGCTGGGCACATTGCGGGCCCAGCTCGACGAGGTGCGCCGGGACAACGATCAACTGGCCGCAGACAACCGCCGTCTGGCCAGTAAGGTCGATGACCGCGAGCACAGCATGCGCATGGACTGGCTGCTGCGCGGTGGCCTGGTGGCCGGTGCCGGCGCCCTGTTCGGACTGCTGTTGCCGCTGCTCCCCCTGCGCCGCAGGCGTGGCCGGGATCGCTGGATGAACTGAAGCGCATAAGCCGTAAGCCATTGTCTGCAGGTACCGAGCGTACCTGCAGTTTTTTCTTCCAGCTTCTAGCTTAGCGCTGACGGCCCCGGTTCCGGTTGACTCAGGGCGAAATGCCGGTTCGGCTTGCGATAGACGATACCGTCCTGAACCAGCCAGTGAAAGACCTCCTCCATTTCATGCAGCGGCTTCTCCAGCCCCCGGGCGACAGCTCCCTTGGCACAACGCAGCTCGCCGGACCGCAATCGACTCACCAACTCATGATAGTAATCTGGCCGAGCCGTCGATGATGACGCGGGGGCATCGGACTCTGCCGGTACCGGTCCGACCCCGGGCTCGTTACTCCCCCCAGCCGGCACCCTATCCACCTCGCTTGAGCCGGCCTTCAGGGTCTGTCGGAAGCGAAGCTCGTCTCCCAGCAAGGAAATAAAGAAGGCGGCAAAGAAATCCAGCAGGATGGAAAGTGCGGCCACCACGCCGAACTGGACCCGGGCCAGTGGCCACCCCAGGCCGTCGGCCAGTCCGGTCATCAACCCCATCAGCGAACTCTGGCTGGCGATGGCGAGCTGGTCTCGCTCCCGCCGCAATTCATCCTGCCTGGCCCGCAGGGCCTGGTTGCGTTGAAGCATGGGAGTCATGCCGTTGGCGATCCGCGCCATATCGATATAAGCCTGAGCCGCCTGTTCGTTTATCTGGATTTCCCGCTCCAGACCGACGATCTTGTCGTTATAACTCTGCACCAGCGCGGCCTTGGCCTCATCCCCTTTCAACAGGGTATTAGTGGCGGCGTTGATGCCCCCGACACTGCCGGCAATGGAAAGGCCAGCCAGCACCCCGTAGAAGCAGAGCGCCTTTAGGGCACCAACCGGATCTCTACGGCTGATCCGTTCGCCCATCTCATACCAGATGTAGAATTTACCCACCTCGAACACCAGCGCCAGTCCACCAAACATCAGCTTCATCAGGATCCCCTGCTCCAGCGACAGGAACAACAGCAGGGAAAAGACCATGGAAGCGGCGATGGAGGCACCGGTGATCAGATAAACCACAGACAGGGCAAACAGCCCCTTGGGAAAACGTTGATAGTGCACTTTGTTTGTTCACCACAGACAGGAATGAGCGGGCATTATAGGGAGGCGGGATCCGCTGGCAAGGCAATGGGGAGCATCTGGTGGTTCTTGCAGCGATCAGCACCATTTTCAACCGAGGGAACGGAGCCTGTCGCGTCGGACGCTATCACTTTGATGTATCCACTGCGCCCCCGACAAGCACACCCTGTAACAGCGAGCATGTCGCCTCCCCGAGGCTGATACTTGGGCTATATTGATAATGAATTACAAGAGTGAATCGTATACGAAAATTATCCGTGGTCGTCCATTAACCCCATTAGCAATGGGATTGTAAGCATGAACACCGGCACCCAGGGCGTTACAAACCAAGCAGGGTTTTTATCGCCGTCGGTATGCATTGCCGGCGCTATAGCGGCCTGCCCGCCTGGGCCGCCTTGATCCCAAGCAACCTCAGGAAGTATCGTTATGTTTACTGCCGCCACCGCCTTTGCCCCAGGCTATGCCCCCAAGGATCTCCAGGCCCTGCGCCGGGACATCACCCATAACTATACCGTCGACGAGAATGCCTACCTGGCTTCGCTCCTGGAACAGGTTCCCGCCACCGGCCAGACGCTCGCGCAAATCAATGAAAAGGCCCGTCGTCTGGTGACCAAGGTGCGTGAACAAAGCGACGGTGGTGACGGTATAGACGCCTTCCTGCAACAATACAGCCTGGATACCCAGGAGGGCATCATCCTGATGTGCCTGGCCGAAGCCCTGCTGCGCATTCCCGACAGCCACACCGCCGATGAATTGATTAAAGACAAACTCTCCGGTGCCGACTGGGCCAAACATTTTCGCCAGAGCGACTCCACCTTTGTCAATGCATCCACCTGGGGCCTGATGCTGACCGGTAAAATTATCCGCATGGACAAGAAGCTGGATGGCAACCCGGCCAATGTACTCAATCGTATGATCAACCGCCTGGGCGAGCCCATGGTGCGCTCGGCCATGTATGCAGCCATGAAGATTATGGGCAAGCAGTTCGTATTGGGACGGGATATCAAGGAGGCGCTCAAAGCCAGTCGTAAATCCCGCGAGCTCGGCTATACCCATTCCTACGACATGCTGGGCGAAGCGGCGATGACCGCCGATGATGCGGAAAAGTACCGCAGCGACTACGCCAATGCCATCAAGACCGTTGGGGCCGAAAAGCTCAACAACACTGCCGTGCCCAGACCGTCCATCTCCATCAAGTTGTCGGCCCTGCATCCCCGCTATGAAGAAGCCAACCGGGAGCGGGTACTGAGCGAGCTGTACGGCACTGTACTCGGCTTGCTGGAGCAGGCACGCGCGCTTGACGTCTTCATCACCATAGATGCGGAAGAAATGGATCGGCTGGAGCTGTCACTCGATCTGTTCGAAGCCCTTTATCGTTCGGATGTAAACAAGGACTGGGGCGGGTTGGGGCTGGTTATCCAGGCCTACTCCAAACGTGCCCTGCCGGTATTGTGCTGGTTGACCGCCCTGTCCCGCAGCCAGGGCGACGAAATACCGGTACGCCTGGTGAAAGGCGCCTACTGGGACAGTGAAATAAAACTCTGCCAGCAGGCTGGGATTGACGGCTATCCCGTCTATACCCGCAAGGCCGGTACCGATGTGTCTTACCTGGCCTGCGCCCGCTACCTGCTGAGTGACGCCACCAAGGGGGCCATTTATCCCCAGTTCGCCACCCATAACGCCCATACTGTGGTGTCGGTGATGGCCATGGCCGGTGAACGGAAGTTCGAATTTCAGCGTCTGCACGGCATGGGCGAAGAGCTATACAACACGGTGCTGAACGAAAACCCGGGCCTGGTGTGCCGCATCTATGCCCCCGTCGGCGCCCATAAGGATCTGCTGCCCTACCTGGTGCGCCGCCTGCTGGAAAACGGCGCCAACACCTCATTCGTGCACAAGCTGGTGGATCCCAATACCCCCATCGACACCCTGATCACCCACCCGCTGACCAGCCTGGCGGAATACGACAGCCTGGCCAACGACAAGATCCCCCTGCCCTTGGCCATCTTCCCGGACAGGACCAACTCCCGGGGCCTGAACTTAAATATCGAGGGCATTCGCACCCCTTTCTTCAAGGCGCTGGATGAGCTGACCACCAGAAGCTGGCAGGCGGGGCCCCTCGTCGGCGGCAAGACCCTGACCACCGGGCCCGCCAATCCGGTACTCAGCCCCCAGGACCAGGACCAGCAAGTCGGTCAGGTCTATTTTGCCGACAAGGCCACGGTCGAGCTTGCCGTCACCCGAGCTCGGGCAGCCTTCAAGGACTGGCGCAACACCCCGGTGGAGGTGCGGGCCCGGGCACTGGAAAAGCTGGCGAACCTGCTGGAAGAGCACCAGGCCGAGTTTATCTCCCTGTGCACCCGGGAAGCCGGCAAGCTGTTGCAGGACGGTATCGACGAGGTTCGCGAGGCGGTGGATTTCTGCCGTTATTATGCCGTTGAAGCCCGCAAACTGATGGAGCCCAGACAACTGCCCGGATACACCGGCGAGCTGAACCTGCTGCTCTCCCAGGGCCGCGGCCCCTTCGTCTGTATCAGTCCCTGGAACTTTCCCCTGGCCATCTTCCTCGGCCAGGTCGCCGCCGCCCTGGCCACCGGTAATACGGTACTGGCCAAACCGGCGGAGCAAACCAGTCTGATTGCTCACCTGGCGGTCACCCTGGCCCATAAGGCAGGCATCCCGGCCGATGTACTCCAGCTGCTGCCCGGCGACGGCGCCACCGTCGGGGCGACGCTGACCGCGGATCCGCGCATCGCCGGGGTCTGCTTCACCGGCTCGACCGATACCGCCCAGCTGATCAACCAGACCCTGGCCGGACGGCAAGGTGCCATCATTCCCCTGATCGCCGAAACCGGTGGTCAGAATGCCATGATCGTCGACTCCACCGCCCTGCCCGAGCAGGTGATACGGGACGTGGTTCGCGCCGCCTTCCAGAGCGCCGGTCAGCGCTGCTCCGCCCTGCGGGTACTCTACCTGCAGGAAGACATTGCCGAGCGGGTGCTGGACATACTGAAAGGCGCCATGCATGAGCTGAGTGTGACCGATCCGGCACTCTGGTCCACCGACGTGGGCCCGGTGATCGACCGTGACGCCCAGGCAGGCCTGCAGGCTCACCTGGACAAGATGCAGTCCGCCGGCAAGAAAGTCATCGCTCAGGCCAGGCTCGGGAAAAATTGCGACAAGGGTTTCTATATTCAACCCACGGCGCTGGAAATCGGCACCATCGGCGAGCTGGAGAAAGAACAGTTCGGCCCCATACTGCATGTGGTGCGCTTCAAGGCCAAGGATATCGACAAGGTGATCAAGGATATCAATAACACCGGTTACGGCCTGACCCTGGGTATCCACAGCCGCAACGAGTCCTTTGCCGAGTATGTGGCACAAGGCATAGATGCCGGCAACGTCTATATCAACCGGGATCAGATCGGCGCCATGGTCGGCGTCCAGCCGTTCGGAGGCCAGGGTCTGTCCGGCACAGGCCCCAAGGCGGGGGGTCCCCACTACCTGACCCGTTTTATCACCGAGAAGACCATATCCAACAACACCACGGCGATCGGCGGCAACGCCACCCTGCTGTCATTGGGTGAAGGCTGAGCGGGAATGGTATAAAGCGAAAGCGTTGAGCGCCAAGGCTGTCTTTGTGCTACAAGCCAGCCGCAAGAAGAAAAGGCGCCAAGGCGCCTTTTTTCAACGCCAGTCGTTATAATGATCCTTTTCCGAGAGGAGGCCTGAAATCGTGGAAGTTTATCTGGTGGGGGGCGCAGTAAGGGATGAACTGCTGGGCCTGCAGGTCAAAGAGCGGGATTATCTGGTGGTGGGTGCGACACCGGAACAGCTGCTTGAACTGGGCTACACCCAGGTTGGCAGGGATTTCCCGGTTTTTCTGCACCCCGCGAACAAAGAGGAATATGCCCTGGCCCGCACCGAGCGCAAATCGGGACTGGGATATACCGGTTTCATCTGCGACTTCGGCCCCGAAGTGACATTGGAAGATGACCTGATGCGGCGAGACCTGACCATTAACGCCATCGCCCGGGACACTCAGGGACGGCTGCATGACCCCTATGGGGGCCAGGCCGATCTGGAGGCCCGCGTATTGCGCCATGTGTCAGCCGCCTTCGCCGAGGATCCACTGAGGGTGCTACGGGTGGCCCGCTTTGCCGCCCGTTTTGCCGGCCTGGGTTTTGTGGTTGCAGACGAAACCCTGGCTTTGATGGGCCAGATGGCCGCCGGCGGTGAGCTGGGCGCCCTGACGCCGGAGCGGGTATGGCGGGAAACCGAAAAAGCCCTGGCCTGCACAGATCCTCAGGTCTATTTCGAAACCCTTCGTCGGTGCGGAGCCCTCAAGTTGCTGTTTCCCGAGCTGGACGCCCTGTTTGGGGTACCGGGCCCGAAGAGATGGCACCCGGAGATCGACACTGGGCTGCACACCCTGATGGTACTCAAGCGAGCCGCCGAGCTGGGTGGCAGCCAGGCCTGCCGCTTTGCCGCATTCTGCCATGATTTCGGCAAGGCCCTGACGCCTCCGGAAAAATGGCCCAGCCATCATCGGCACGGTGAGCTGGGGCTGGTCCCCATCAATGACTTGTGCGACCGGCTGAAAGTGCCGAATGAACACAGAGAGCTGGCGCTACTGATGAGCCGCTGGCATGTGCTGTTCCATCAGTTGACCGAGCCCGGTCCGACTCAGGTTGAGTCGATCCTGCAGCTGTTCAACGGCACCGACGCCTGGCGCAAGCCGGCGCGCTTTGCCGAACTGCTGATCTGCGTACAATCCGATTGGCAGGGCCGCACCGGCTTCGGACAGCTGCCCTTCCCCCAGCGCGAACACCTATGGCAACTCTTGACTCAACTAAGGACCATTGTTGCCCGGCCGTTCGTCGCCCAGGGACTGAAAGGCCCCGCCATTGGCGAGGCCATCGAGGCTGCCCGCAGGCAGAAGCTGACCGAATTGTTAACTTAAGCCTGGGTCGACATTACCCAGATGAGTAGCGCTCCCAGGCCCAGACGATAGAGTACGAAAGGCAGCACGCCGATACGGGACAGTAACGCAATAAACAGGTGGATACAGGCCAGTGCACTGAGAAAGGATACCACTACTCCCAGGCCCATCGCAGACCAGGCCATGGTCATGTCCACCGCAGACAGACCCTTGGCCTGGTGACTGCCCGCCAGGAAGATAATGGGGATCGACATCAAAAAGGAGAATCGAGCGGCGGCCTTGCGAGTCAGCCCCAGCATCAAACCGGCGGTCAGGGTGATGCCGCTGCGCGAGGTACCCGGGATCAAAGCCAGCGCCTGGGCACACCCCAGGATAAAGGCACCACGCCAACCGGACTGATACTCATCCTTCTGCAGGCGGGCCATGCGATCGGCCCACCACAGCAGGAGGCCAAAGACGATAGTGGCGCCCGCAATCACCCAGCCGGATCGCAAATACAGGCCAATCAGGTCACCAAACAAGACACCGACCACACAGGCCGGGATGGTGGCCAGCAGGATACACCAGGCCAGCCGTCCCTCCGCATTGAGCTCCTTGCCCCTCAGCGACGCCCACCAGGCCGAGGCCATGGACCTGACTTCCTCCCGGAAATAATAGATGACTGCCAGCAGGCTGCCCAGATGTACGGCCACATCGAAGGCCAGGCCCTGATCCGGCCAGCCAAGCAAGACAGAGGGCAAGATCAGATGGGCCGAACTGGAGATCGGCAAAAACTCGGTTATGCCCTGGATCAGGGCCAGTAACACCACATGCACTTCCATGATTACAATACTCCAGGCTCCTGCGACAACAGGATACTAATGACGGGGGATGACACTTTAATGACCGGCGTTACAACTTGCTCACGCGGGCGGCAAAACGTTCAATCTCAACACCGACCCCGGCCGCATTGGCCACCGCGGATGGTTTGGTCAAGCGCACCTTGACCCACAGCACCGGAAATTCATCGAGGATCAGCTGGGCAATGCGCTCGGCCATGGTCTCTACCAGCTCCACATGGTTTTGCTCGCTATAGCTCGAGACTTTGTGGGAGAGGGCGGCATAATCGAGCGTCTTGTGAATATCATCGTCTGCGGCAGCTGGACGGTTATCGAATCCCATCTCCAGATCAAACCGGATTTTCTGGCGAATGCCCTTCTCCCACTCATAGACGCCTATGGTGGTCAGCACTTCCAGACCTTGTACAAACACTTTATCCATCATCAATATCTTCTGTTAAGCTGTGGCGAGCTGCGGCGCGTGACACTGTAACAGTGCCCTGAACTTGGCCGCCATAATAACCGAATGACTCAGGGGTATAAACCGATTAGATGACGGCCATCACAGTCTTGATGATCATCTTTGCCTATTTAGGCGGTTCTGTCTCCAGCGCTGTCCTGATATCCCGTCTCTATCGCCTTCCCGATCCCCGCCGCCACGGCTCGGGAAACCCGGGCGCAACCAATGTGTTGCGTACCGGTAACCGCAGCGCCGCCGCCTGGGTACTGTTGCTGGATATCTTCAAGGGCACCCTGCCGGTTTATCTCGCCTGGTTTCTGGATATCGCTCCCCTGTATCTGGCCCTGGTCGGCATGGCGGCCTGCCTGGGCCATATGTTTCCGCTGTTTTTTCATTTCAAGGGCGGCAAGGGAGTCGCCACTGCGCTGGGGACACTGCTTCCCCTGGGAATGGATATGGCCGGCTTGCTGCTACTGAGCTGGCTGCTCAGCCTGGGTCTGTTCGGCTATTCTTCGCTGGCGTCCATCATAACCGCCCTGCTGGCCCCGCTCTATGTCTATTTTATCAAACCCGAATACACGCTGGCAGTGGCATTGCTCTCCTGCCTGATCATCCTGCGTCACCATCAGAATATCAGCCGACTATACCATCATGAGGAAAAACGGCTGCTGCACAAGTTAAAAAAGCCGCGACCCTGACCCCGTTCTGTCCCATAAAAAAACCGCCTCCCGGCGGTTTTTTTATGCTTACTTGCTTGCTGCGGATGTCTGTCCGGCCGGTTCACCCAGGCTGTCCGGGTTGCCTTCCATCTTTGCCACTATGGTGTTGACGGCGGTATCACCCACCACATTGGAAGAAGTGCAGAACATATCGTTGATACGGTCCACCGCCATGATGATCGCCATGGCTTCTACCGGCAGACCCATCTGGTGCAGCAGTACCCCGGCCATCACCACGGCCCCGCCGGGTACCCCGCCCACTCCGACGGACATCAACAGCACGGTAATACCGACGGTGATCAGATCACCATGGGCAATCGGCGTGCCCGAAATATTGGCCGCGAACATGGCGGCCAGGGTGATATAGATAGCCGAACCGGACATATTGATGGTCGCCCCCAGGGGAACACCAAAACCGGCAATCGCCCTGGAAACCCCCAGTTTTTCGGTCAGGGTACGCATGGTCACCGGAATGGTGGCGTTGGAACTGGCGGTCGACAGGGAAAACAGCAACTGCTCACGGGTCGCGCGACGGAACTCACCCGGCCTGACGCCAGTCGTCAACCACACCGCCAGCGGATAGACCACCAGGATCCAGAACACCAGCACGGCAACCACCAGGGCCACATAACCGGCCACCGACATCAGGGTATCGGCTTCCAGGGTCGCCCCCAGACTGATCATCAGCGCAAATACCCCGTAAGGCGCCAGGGTCATCACCAGGCCGACCAACTTCATCATCACATCATTGGCGATACGGAAGGTCCTGATCGCCGGAGCCGCGGCACTGCCCATGGCCTGGATTGCCAGACCGGTCAGGATCGCCATAAAGATGATCTGCAACATATCACCGGAGGCGAAGGCCTGGATCGGGTTGCTGGGTACGATACCGACCAGCATGGCGCCGATATCCGGGGTCTCGGTGGTGGTCAGTTCGACCGCGCCGCCGGCACCATTGGGCAGGCTGGCGCCCATTCCCGGCTGGAACACAACCCCCACGATAATGGCGGCGGTTATCGACAGTATGGTGTTGATGATATACAGGCCGAAAGTTTTGCTGCCCAATCGGCCGAAGCTGGCGATGTCGCGCAGCTCGCAGATGCCGCTGACGATGGAGATATACACCAGGGGCACCACCATCAGCTTGATCAGCGACACAAACATGCCGCCCACCCCATCGGCCAGGCCGACAACACTTTCATTCAGGAATGTGACTCCAGTAAACAGGTACTGGATCATGCTGCCGATGATCAGGCCGGCGAACAGGCCGGCGAAGATACGAGTGGACAGTGAACCTTTCATTATGTATTCCTCAGTAAAACCTGAATAATCGATCTGCTATTAGTTATTTTTACAGATAGGTAAACCAGACAGATAACAAGCTGCAGGATTTTACATTCTAAAAACAGCACAGCAACCAGATATTCAAATAAATGACCGGCAGCGTGAGAGCCCTCACAAAGTTTTAAGGTTTACAGAAAGAGTTGATATCCCGACAGAGAAAAGCATCCTTGGATGTGGTTTGCGGCCGGACAGCCGGGCCACCATTAATCAGCCGGAAGGATTAAACTTACTCTCGGGATGCGTCGAATAATCATCAGACAGGGAGAGCGACCTTGAGTACATACACAGGATGGCATGTCATCGATAAACCGACTTTCTTCGGTGCATTATTTCTTTTACTCGCGGTCACGGTGCCGCTGATCCTGTTCCCGGAAACAGGTGAAGCCTGGGTGCTGATGGCCAAGCGCTTTGTCACCGACAAGCTGGGGATTCTTTACCTGATGCTGGGTCTGGGCGCCGGCGGCTTTATGGTCTACATCATCTTCAGCGAGATCGGCCAGATAAAGCTGGGCGATATGGAAGAAGATCCCGAGTTCTCTACCCTCTCCTGGGCGGCCATGCTGTTCTGTTCGGGCATCGGCGCCTCGATCCTCTACTGGTCAATGATCGAGTGGGCCTATTACTTCCAGGCTCCCCCTTTCCAGGTGGAAGGCGGAACAGTAGAAGCCGCCCGCTGGGCCGTGGCCTACGGCATTTTTCACTGGGGCCCCCTCGCCTGGTCCATCTACCTGATACCGGCACTGCCGATCGCCTACTTCTATTATGTCCGCAACCACAGCGTGCTGAAGATAAGCGAAGCATTGATGCCGGTTTTCGGGGAGAAACACGCCCGTGGCGGTCTCGGCAAGCTGGTCGACGTGCTGTTTATCTTCGGCATGCTCGGTGGCGGCGCCACCTCCCTGGGCCTGGCCGCGCCGCTGATCAACGAGGGAGTCCACGAATTATTCGGGGTGCCGAAAAACCTGACGACCCAGATAGCAGTGCTGCTGGTGTGCACGGCCATCTTCGGCTACAGCGCCTTCGTCGGCCTGAAAAAAGGGATCCGCCTGCTCTCCGATATCAACTTCTGGCTGGCTCTGTCCCTACTGGTCTTTGTCTTCCTCGCCGGCCCCACCCTGTTTATGGCCAACACGGGCCTGGACGCACTCGGCCGCGTGCTGGACAACCTGGTGCACATGGCCAGTTGGACCGAGCCGTTCGCCCAGTTTGCAGACTTCAAGGATACCCATTTCCCTCAGGACTGGACCATTTTTTACTGGGCCTGGTGGCTGGTATTTGCCCCCAGTGTCGGGCTCTTTATCGCCCGTATTTCCCGTGGCCGTACCATCAAGACCATGGTCGCCGGCTCTATTTTTTTCGGCACCCTTGGCTGCTTCGCCTTCTTTATGGTGCTCGGCAATTACGGCATCTACCTTCAGCTTTCCGGTACCCTGGATGTGATCTCCATCCTCAACAACGAAAGCCCGACGGCGGCCATCTTCGCCATGCTCAAGACACTGCCTCTAAGTAATATGGTGATCTTCGTGTTCACCCTGCTGGCGCTGATCTTCACCGCCACCACCTTCGACTCCATTTCCTATATCCTCGCCGCCGTGGTCCAGAAGGAGGTCGACGAAGAACCGGTCCGTTGGAACCGGGTGTTCTGGGCCTTCGCGCTGTCAGTGATGCCGATTGTGCTGATGTTTCTCGGCGGGCTCCAGACCCTGCAGACGGCCAGCGTGATCGGCGGCGTTCCACTACTGCTGGTCGCCCTGCTGCTCTGTATCTCGATCGTCAGGGCCGCCCACTACGATCTACGCTATCAGCCCGACTATGAGGTCAAGGAGATCCATATAGAGGCCTTCCCGGAAGACGATCCCTGGACCGAGGACGGCAGCTGGGAGACGCCGGAAACGCCTCACCATGGGGTCACCCATGACGACAAGCCCCACGAAGAGGGGGATCCGGACAGCCACCCGTCGCGGCTATGAGGGGCATGCCGTAGCGGTAAAGAAAAAGCCGGTCATCTCGACCGGCTTTTTAAGCGCTACACGACCCGAATTTACCGCTGGGGGCGCAGGGTCGGGAACAGGATGACGTCACGGATGGTGTGGGAGTTAGTCAGCAACATCACCAGACGGTCGATGCCGATACCCTGACCGGCGGTCGGCGGCAGGCCGTGCTCCAGGGCGGTGACATAGTCTTCGTCGTAGAACATGGCTTCGTCATCGCCGGCGTCCTTCTGTTCGACCTGCTCCTGGAAGCGCTGGGCCTGGTCTTCCGCATCATTCAGCTCGGAGAAACCATTGGCGATTTCCCGGCCACCGATAAAGAACTCGAAGCGATCGGTAATGCTGGGATCGTTATCGTTGCGACGCGCCAGCGGTGATACCTCGGCCGGATATTCGGTAATAAAGGTCGGCTGGATCAGGCGGTGTTCGGCGGTCTCTTCGAAGATTTCGGTGATCACCCGGCCCAGGCCCCAGGATTTTTCGACCTTGATTTTCAGATCCTTGGCGACCTCACAGGCAGTCTCATAGGTCGCCAGCTGGTCCAGGGTCACTTCCGGGTTGTACTTGAGGATGGCGTCCTTCATGCTCAGACGCACGAACGGCTGGCCGAAGTCAAAGGTTTCCTCGCCGTAGGGCACCAGGCTGGAACCCAGCACCTGGGTGGCCACGGTCCGCAACATATCCTCGGTGAAGTCCATCAGATCCCGGTAGTCTGCATAGGCCCAGTAGAACTCCATCATGGTGAATTCCGGGTTATGACGGGGGGACAGGCCTTCGTTGCGGAAGTTGCGGTTGATCTCGAATACCTTCTCAAAGCCACCCACCACCAGGCGTTTGAGATACAGCTCGGGAGCAATGCGCAGATACATGTCCATGTCGAGTGCATTGTGATGGGTGATAAAGGGACGGGCAGAGGCACCGCCCGGGATCACCTGCATCATCGGCGTCTCGACTTCCATAAAGCCGTGGCTGCTCATAAACTGACGGATGGCCGCCATCACCTGGGAGCGCACCTGGAAGGTTTTGCGCGACTCTTCGTTGGTGATCAGATCCAGATAGCGCTGGCGATAACGGGTTTCCTGATCCGACAGGCCGTGGAATTTCTCCGGCAGCGGACGCAGGGCCTTGGTGAGCAGCTGGAATTCGTCCATATTGACGTACAGGTCGCCCTTGCCGGACTTGTGCAGTGTCCCCTTGACACCGACGATGTCACCGATATCCAGGCCACCGTACTGATCTTTAAGGATCTGCTGGGCCTGCTTGGTCGCATAGGCCTGGATGCGGCCGGACATATCCTGCAGCGCCAGGAAGGGGCCGCGCTTGGCCATGACCCGGCCGGCAACCGACACCTGTTTGGCCAGGCCTTCCAGGGTATCCTTGTCCTGTCCGCCGAATTCGGCCTGCAGATCGGCAGCCAGGTGCTCCCGCTGGAAATCGTTGGGGTGGCCGTTGGCCGGACAATCCTTGCGGATCTGCTCGAGCTTGGCGCGGCGTTCGGCGATCAGTTTGTTTTCGTCTTGTAGCTGCTCTGTCATGATAAAGCCTTGTTTGAATCTTTATTGGAGACCCTGCTCCAGGCGGGTACAGGATCTGCCTAAGCCAACCGTCGATGGCAGGTCGAAAAATGCTCCTGCGTTTTCGACATTCCCGCCATCCATGGCGGTCAGCTGCCATCGCCGAGCATACTGGGAAGTAGTTGCTGCGTGTTGGCGTGGCTGAGCCTGCTCCCGACGGATCGGCATGGAAAATTAGAGTCCGGACTTGAGGCTAGCCTCGATAAACTTGTCCAGGTCACCATCCAGTACCGACTGGGTGTTGCGGGTTTCCACCCCGGTACGCAGGTCCTTGATGCGGGCATCATCCAGCACATAGGAGCGGATCTGGCTGCCCCAGCCGATATCGGACTTGCTGTCTTCCAGCGCCTGCTTCTCGGCGTTCTGTTTCTGCAGCTCGAATTCATACAGCTTGGCTTTCAGCTGTTTCATCGCCTGATCCCGGTTTTTGTGCTGGGATCTGTCATTCTGACACTGCACCACTATGCCGGTCGGCTCGTGGGTTATACGCACCGCGGAGTCGGTTCGGTTAACGTGCTGACCACCGGCACCGGAGGCACGGTAGGTATCGACCCGCAGATCCGACGGATTGATTTCAATCTCGATATCGTCGTCGATTTCCGGGTAGACGAAGGCAGAACAGAAGGAGGTATGCCGGCGGCCACCCGAATCGAACGGTGACTTGCGCACCAGGCGGTGTACCCCGGATTCGGTACGCAGCCAGCCGAAGGCATATTCGCCGGTAAATTTGACGGTGGCAGACTTGATGCCGGCGACCTCACCTTCGGACAATTCGATGATTTCGGTCTTGAAACCGCGCGCCTCGCCCCAGCGCAGATACATGCGCAGCACCATGTTGCACCAGTCCTGGGCTTCGGTACCGCCGGAGCCGGACTGCAGATCCAGGTAACAATCGGCAGCGTCATGCTCGCCGGAAAACATGCGCCGGAATTCCAGATCGGCCAGGCGTTTTTCCAGGGTATCCAGCTCGGCCCTGGCTTCCTCGAAGGTTTCTTCGTCTTCTTCCTCGACCGCCAGCTCGACCAGGCCGCCGATGTCTTCGATGCCCAGCGCCAATGCATCCAGGGTGCCGATCACCGCATCCAGGCTGGCCCTTTCCTTACCCAGTGCCTGGGCACGCTCGGGCTGGTTCCACACATCCGGCTGTTCCAGCTCGGCATTTACCTCTTCCAGACGCTCTTTCTTGGCATCATAGTCAAAGGTACCCCCTAAGGAGCCCTGCCCGTTCAGACAGCTCCTTGAGTTTGTTCAGCACAGGGTTTACTTCAAACATGGATCTTTCTCTTGCATGAAAATGAATATTTGGCCGGCAGATACATCCGGGCCAAAACAGGGCCCATATTCTACCCAAAATAGCGCCCGAACGCAGCACGGCACGGCGATTTTTACGGCAATAAACTCAGGCCGGCGCCAACTGCTCCACCAGCAGCTGCAGTTGGCGTTTGCCACGCCATTCATTGACATCCAGGCGGTAGGCCAGCACGGCTTTCTGGATGGCAGCATTGGGCCAGACGCTCAGATCCACGTTGAAGGCAATGGCATCCACCAGGGTTTTCCCCTGGTCCGGGCTGAGTACCAGCTTGAGGTGCTTCTCCCCCACCAACCGCTGCTGGACAAGCCGGAATTCGCCATCGAACAGGGGCTCGGGAAAGGCCTGTCCCCAAGGACCGGCAAACCTGAGCTGCTCGGCCAGCTCCAGGGTCAACTCATGGGCCGACAGCTCGCCGTCGGTCAGGATCTCGCCGGCCAGCAGTTCCGGGCTGACCCAGTCATCCACGATCGCCTCGAATGCCGCCTTGAAGTCCGCCAGGGCATCCTTGCTCAGCGATAGTCCCGCCGCCATGGCATGGCCGCCGAACTTGGTGATCAGCCCCGGATGGCGGCTGTTGATGGCTTCCAGCAGATCCCGCAGGTGCACTCCCGGAATAGAACGCCCCGAGCCCTTCAGCTCGTTGTCGCCAGCTTCAGCGAAGGCGATCACCGGCCTGTGATAACGCTCCTTGATGCGTGAGGCCACCAGCCCGACCACGCCCTGGTGCCAGTCGTCCTGATGCAGCACCAGGCCAGCCGGCAAGGCACCTTCCCCCAGGTTGATCTTCGCCAGGGTAGCGAGCGCCTCCTGCTGCATGCTCGCCTCGATCGTCTTGCGCTCCCGGTTCAGCTCGTCCATCATGGCCGCCAGCCTGCGGGCCTCATCCAGGTTTTCGCTGAGCAGGCAGGCCACGCCCATCGACATATCGTCAAGCCGGCCCACCGCGTTGAGCCTGGGCCCCAGGGCAAAGGCCAGATCGGTAGCCACCAGCCGTTGCTGGCTGCGCCCGGAAATATCGAGCAGCGCCTGTATGCCCGGACGCAACCGCCCGGCACGCATGCGTTGCAGCCCTTGATGCACCAGCACCCGGTTGTTGCCGTCGAACGCTACCACGTCAGCCACCGTGCCCAGGGCCACCAAATCCAGATAATCGGCCATATTGGGTGCAGTGATACCCTGCTCCGTAAACCAGCCACTGCCATTCAGCGCCGAACGCAGCGCCAGTAACAGATAGAAAGCCACCCCGACCCCGGCCAGATTTTTGGATGGAAAGTCACAGCCGTGCTGATTGGGGTTGACGATGGCATCGGCATCGGGGATTTCCTCGCCGGGCAGGTGATGATCGGTGACGATCACCTTGATGCCTGCCGCCCTGGCCGCCGCCACTCCACTGATGCTGGAGATACCGTTGTCGACGGTGATCAACAACTCGGCGCCCAGTCCGATCGCTTCATCCACCACCTGCGGGCTCAGGCCATAACCATAATCGAAGCGGTTGGGTACCAGATAATTGACCTTCTGCGCCCCCATGGCCCGCAGGCCGTGGACCATCAGCGCCGAGCTGGTGGCGCCGTCACAGTCGAAGTCGCCGACGATCAGGATATTACGCTGTTCATTCAAGGCCTGTTGCAACAACTGAACCGCTTCCGCCATGCCCTTGAAACCGGGTTTGAGCAGGGCGCCAGCCTGCAGGTTAAGCTGTTCGGGATACACCAGACCGCGGCTGGCGTACAACCGTTGCAGCAGGGGAGAAAGATCGGCGGGCAGCTGATGGGCCGCGGGCTGGCGACGACGAATGGGCAGCATGGGGATATTTGCCTGGGCTAACGAATACAGGCGCACAACACTAACCCTGCAGGGGGGGATTTGCAATCGCCGGCAGGTTCGGCTCAGAGGCCCGTTTATCGGAAAAGGGCCTGCACAGCCGAACTACCCCCGCGGATGATGCTCTTCATGCAGGGCATTGAGCCTGTGGGTGGCCACATGGGTGTAGATCTGGGTGGTCGACAGGTCACTGTGACCCAGCAGCAGTTGCACCACCCGCAGATCGGCACCGTGATTGAGTAAATGGGTGGCGAAGGCATGCCGCAGGGTATGAGGTGACAGTTCGACGTTGATGCCGGCACGCAGTGCATACAGCTTGATGCGGTGCCAGAAGGTCTGGCGGGTCATCTGCCGTGCCCGACGGGAGGGAAACACCACATCCGAAGACTGCCCACCCAACAACTCTGTCCGCGCCGCTTTCAGGTACAGGGTCAGCCAGTACAGTGCCTCTTCGCCCATCGGCACCAGCCGCTCCTTGTTGCCCTTGCCGGTGACCCGCACCAGCCCCTGGCGCAGACTGAGGTTATCCATGCCCAGCCCCACCAACTCCGAGACCCGCAGGCCAGTGGCATAAAGCAGTTCGAGCATGGCCTTGTCGCGCAGCTCCAGCGGCTCGGCTATATCCGGTGCCTGCAACAGGTGCAGCACCTGGGCTTCGCTTAGATCGGTCGGCAATCGCCTGGGCAACTTGGGGCCGGAGATCAGCACGCTGGGGTCATCGGTCCTCAGCTGCTCCCGGTGCAGATACTGAAAAAAACGCCGCAGCACGCTCAGCATGCGCGCCGTGCTGCTGGCCTTGAAACCCAGATCCAGCCGGTGGGCCAGATACTGCTGCAACCCCAGGCCATCCACCGCCAGCAGGCTGGAGCCCTGTTCATCCAGCCAGGCTGCGAAATGGCTGAGATCGCTGCGATAGGAACTCAGGGTATTGTCCGCCAGGCCTTTCTCCAGCCAGAGCGCATCGACAAATTGATCTACCAGTGGATAAGACATCTGTGCTCCCGGCCCCTGCCCAAACGGCAGGCTTCTGTTATCATTGGCCATTCTTTTTTTATCAGTCAACGGCTATGAATATCGGATTATTTTACGGCTCAACCACCTGTTATACCGAAATGGCCGCCGAAAAAATACGTGACCAGCTCGGTGCTGAACTGGTCGACCTGCATAATATCAAGGATACGCCGCTCAAGCGTGCCGAAGATTACCCCATCCTGATCCTGGGTATTTCCACCTGGGATTTCGGCGAGCTGCAGGAAGACTGGGAGTCCCACTGGGATGAAGTAGACGAGCTGAACCTGGATGGCCGCATAGTGGCGCTGTTTGGCATGGGCGATCAGCTCGGCTACGGAGAATGGTTTCAGGACGCACTCGGCATGCTGCATGACAAGGTCGTCGCCCGCGGAGCCACCCTGGTCGGCTATTGGCCCAACCGGGGCTATGAGTTTGAGGCGTCCAGGGCGCTGACTCCGGATGGCGAGTACTTCGTCGGCCTGTCGCTGGACGAAGCCAACCAGTACGACGATACGGACCCCCGCATCCAGGGCTGGGTGGCGCAGATACTGGAAGAAATGGCCAGCCTGTAACTGCCGCGGCTTACCGGCTGCCGGCCCCGGGACCTGAAGATGCCCAGATCGCCCTACGCCCCGGAACAGCTGATTTTTTTGCCGAGTACATGGCTTCATCCGCATAACGCAACAGCTGCTCCTCGTTGCTGCCATGAAGCGGAAAAAGCGCGATACCGATACTCGCCAGCATACGCAACTGCCGCCCCGCAAGTTCAAAGGGGCGGTCGAACGCATGACGGATCTTTGCCGCCACCAGGGCGGCCTGCTCCGGCAATTCAATCGACTCCAGCAATATCACAAACTCGTCGCCCCCCAGCCGCGCCAGTGTGTCGCACTCCCGCACACACAGCTCGAGCCGGCGGGCAACCTTGTCAAGCAACAGATCGCCGGTTGCATGGCCCAGGGTGTCATTGACCTCCTTGAACTTGTCCATATCCAGATAGAGCAGGGCCAGCTGTCCCTGGTTGCGCCGCGCCTTGGCCAGCGCCAGCTGTATGCGATCATGGAGCAGGGCCCGATTGGGCAGGCGAGTCAGCTGATCATAGAGGGCGATATGCTGTAGGCGGGCCATCATCTGTTTGCGTTCGATGGCATCGGCAATCTGCCTGGATACGAACTGCAGCAGTTCCCGATCCTTTTCCGTATAACGGGCATGCTCGGCACGGCTCTGCACAATCAGCGCACCGATAGTGCCATTGCGGGATTGAAGCGGAACGCCCAACGAACTGTTCAGATCATGGCCACCCGATGCCTCGGGAAACCCCGGCTCATCCTCCGGATTCAGCAGCAAGGCCTGGCCACCCCGAATGACCCGGTTGCAGAGCGTAACCGAGTCGATGTGCTGGAGGTAGGGTAAGGAGTCATGCTCACCCGCATGATAGGGAAAGCTCACCTTGCCATGCTCTTCATCATAAAGCGCAATGTAAAAATGGGTGGCCGGCAGCAACGCGCCTATGATCTTGTGAATTCGCTGAAACAGGGTACCCAGGTCATCCGCCTCATGAACGGCTTCGGAGATGGCGTACAGCGCCGCCTGAATCTGCTCTGCATGCTTGCATCGGGTAATATCCCTGGCAACCGCAATCCTTAACTGATCAGCTTCCGACCAGCGGGCAGACCACATGATGTTGACTACCTGACCATCCTTGCGCACATAGCGGTTTTCAAAATGGGGCTGAGGCTCGCCGGAAATGATCTCGTCGACAGCCTGCAGGGTCCGTTCCCTGTCCTCGGGAAAGACCAGTTCGATCATGGGTCTGCCGATCATTTCTTCCGGGGAATACCCAAAAATACGCTCGCCCGCTGCGCTCACATAGACAAAGCGCCCTTCTTTATCCACCACACAAATGGCATCGAGCAAGAGATCCATATACTTGCCCAATGAGGCACAGGCATTTGCTTTCATATGTCATCCCTGGTGATTGCGCAATAAGCCAGCGCCTCGGCTGACACCGCGGCCACTTTCCGCGCCCGGTAGGCCAATTTTAGCCTACCCGCCACGACTACAGCGTTTAGTTTCCGATTTTAGGCTAGGGTCCTTTCGGCCACCCCTGCACAGGGGGGCGCACTGAGAGCCAGGCCAGCAGGTTAAGCTGCCGGTACGAGTCACAGCGAGTATTTTAATGAGGTATATCCACGCAGACCTTGGATCCATAACAAACAGCGCCAGAAAGCAGCCATTGAAAAGGGCGGCTTGCGCCGCCCTTGAGGGTAAAGCCGAAGTACTAATGAGGTCAGGCGACGGCTTTTTGCTCGGTCTTGCCGGTCACCAGCCCCAGCACAGCGGCGGCCAGGGTGGGCAGTACCCAGGCCATGCCAACGCCGAACATAGGCAGGAAGTCGAAAGCACTCATATTCAGGCCGGCGGCCTGCATGCCGTCAAGCAGACCGAAGACAAAGGCCACCGCTATGATCAGACGGAAGGCAAATACCGGCGACTTCATCAACGGACGCAGATAAGTCGCCAGCACCAGGGCAATGGCCACAGGGTAGAGCGCCACCAGTATAGGAATGGAGACGCTGATCAGAGTATTAAGGCCCACGTTGGCCACCAGGGCACAAGCAGCGGCAATCAGCACCACCCAGCCCCGATAGTTGCCCTTGCCGGTCAGATTATGAAAATAATCGGCGCAGGAAGAGATCAGCCCCACCGCCGTGGTCAGGCAGGCCAGGGTGACAATGGCCGCCAGCACCCACAGACCCGGGGTCCCGAACAGGGCCAGCACATAGGCGCTGATGATCTCGCCACCATTGCCGGCAGACTCCACAACACCCAGGCTGGTGCCACCCAGGATGAACAGAGAGGTATAGACGAAGCCCAGGCCGGCGGCGGCGATCAATGCAGCCATCAACAGATAGCGGGATTGAGCCTTGCTGTCGGTCACTCCTTTCTTGCGCAATACATCCAGGATCAGAATGGCGAACAGCAGGGAAGCGAAGGTATCCATGGTATTGTAGCCTTCGATAAAGCCCTTCACGAACGGCTGACTCAGATAGGCTTCGGTCACCTCGGGCTGGGTACCCTGGGGATTGACGAAGACGGAGACGGCCAGCACCACCAGCAACAGCAGCAGTATGGGGGTAAGGAGCTTGCCCACCGCTTCCAGCAACCGACCCTGACTGAGGGACAGCAGCAATGCCACACCAAAAAAGACAATGGTGTAGAGCGTCAGGCTAGCCTGGCCCGGATTATCGAGGAAGGGTTTGACGCCCATCTCAAACGCCACCAGGCCGGTACGGGGAGCGGCAAACGCCGGGCCAATAATAATGAAAATAGCGCTTCCCATGATGGCGATCACCACAGGTGGCAAATCACGCCCCATGGTCGGCAGGCCGCCACCGGCCAGGGCAGCGGCGACCAGCCCCGCCAGCGGCAGACCGACTGCCGTGATCAGGAAACCGAACATGGCACTGCCAAGGTTTTCACCGGCCAGGAACCCGGCCAGGGGCGGAAAAATAATATTTCCGGCACCCAAAAAGAAGGCAAAGGTCATAAAGCCTAAGCCCAATACATCGAAGGTAGATAACGACTTGTTCAAGGAGCACCTCGGTTTTGGCTATTCGCGTGCGGCCTGTTTCATTTGGAAACCAAACACTAAAAACAAAACGACGTGCTACCGGTTCTTGCTTGGAAAATACTAAAAACCGGCACACGTCGAAGCTGGAGGTAGCATAATGATATGAAAATTATCTTCAAGACGAAATTTACATCTTCAAATAGAAGGGCGAGACCATCTTAGTAAATGTTTCACCTTGACCACCATTTGCAGAATTAATAACCATACAATCCTCAAATAGACAGCCTTTAACTCTGGATAAGTGCAATAAAAACCTTCTAGGCGGTTTACCACTCCTAGTTATCACATTTTGTTTTTCGATCAGATGCAGGCCATTTACCTCCGCCAGGGCTAAAGCATCATCCAAGGCCTGGTAGGGCAAAACAAGAGACAATCGACCATCTTCGGCCAGCAAACGATTGCAGTGCTGGAACAGGGAGGGATAATCCAGGCTACCGGTGTGGCGCGCCCCGGCCCGGGCGGCACAGTCGAAGGACTGGCCGTGGCTGAAGTAAGGCGGATTGGAGACTATCAACTCGAAAGGGGCCGCCTGGTAGGACTGCAGATCGCCGGTCACTATCTCGACCCTGTCCGGCCAGGGAGAGGCCGCCACATTATCCCTGGCCTGCGCCGCCGCCCGGGCATCCAGCTCGATACCGGTAATATGGGCCCGGGCACCGCCGCGCTGGGCCAGCATCAAGGCGACCAGGCCGGAACCGGTGCCCACATCCAGGATGCGCCGGGCTCCCCCCAGCGGCGTCCAGGCGCCGAGCAGGATGCCATCGGTCCCCACCTTCATGGCACATTGATCGTGATTGATATGAAATTGTTTAAAAGTAAAACCTCTGCCGGCCATGGTTGTCGGTGATTCCTGTCAGGCTTTTTTGTTCGAGTTCGCCTATAATACCCGCCTTTTAGGCCGACGAGATCCACCATGAGCAGTTTGACCTTCGAGCAACTGGAGTTAGACCCCATACTGGTACGCGCCCTGACGCGCATGGGCTATACCAAGCCGACCACCATTCAGAGCCAGGTCATTCCCGAAGCCATGAGCGGGCGGGATATCATGGCATCGGCGCCAACCGGCACCGGCAAAACCGCCGCCTTTTTGTTGCCCGCCTGCCAACACCTGCTGGATTTTCCCCGTCGCCAGGCCGGTCCGGCACGGGTGCTGGTGCTGACCCCGACCCGGGAGCTGGCCAAGCAGATCGGTGATGATGCCAAGGCCATGCTGCAGGATACCCCACTGCGGGTCGAGGTGATCACCGGCGGCGTCAAGGCCGACAGCCACCTGCCGGCCCTGACCAAGACCACGGATATCGTCGTCGCCACCCCCGGCCGCCTGCTGCAATATATAGAAGAAGAGTCCTTCGACAGTCGGGATATCGAGATCCTGATCCTAGATGAAGCAGACCGCATGCTGGATATGGGCTTTATCAATGATGTCGACCGCATTGCCGCCGAGGCCCGCTGGCGCCGTCAGACCATGCTGTTTTCTGCCACTCTCGAAGGCAAGGGGCTGATGTCTTTCGCCGACGAGCTGCTCAAGGAGGCGGTCAATATCACCGCCGAACCACCGCGCAGTGAGCGCAAGAAAATCACCCAGTGGTTGCACCTGGCGGATAACCCCGAACACAAGTTCGCCCTGCTCAAGCACCTGCTGACCCATGAAGACGTGACCCGCAGCATCGTCTTTGTGAAAACCCGCGATCGCCTGACCGAATTATCCAGCCGCCTGCAGCAGGAAGGCCTGGATTGCGCCTGGTTAAGGGGCGAGATGGAGCAGGACAAGCGCTTTGAAGCCCTTCGCCGGTTCAGTAATGGCAAGGTCAATATCCTGGTTGCCACCGATGTAGCGGCCCGGGGTATAGATCTGCCCGAAGTCAGCCATGTGATCAACTACGACATGCCGCGCACCGCCGATGTCTATGTACATCGCATCGGCCGCACCGGCCGCGCCGGACGCAAAGGCACCGCCATCAGCCTGGTCGAGGCCCACGACATGCCTATGGTGGTCAAGGTCGAGCGCTATACGGAACAAAGGCTCAAACGCCGGGTGATCGACGAGCTCAGGCCCAGGCACAAGGAAGCCAGCGTGGCTCCCCGCAAGAAAAAAGAGCTGACCGGCAAGAAGGTGGCCGACAAGCCCCAGGAAAAGAAGAAGGTGCGGCTCAAGGATCGCAAGGCCAAGGGCAAGCCGAAATGGGCAACTGGCAAACCATCCGCTGCAACCAAGACTCCCAAAGACACCGGGGAAGAATAATACCAATCCCAGTAAAAGGGCTCATTGGTTTCGTTGGATTGGCAGAAGCCAGACAGCAGCAGCTTGCAAGAGGCTATCTACTCTAAAAAAGAAAACCGGCCAATCGGCCGGTCAAAAATGAAGAAGAGGAACAATAAAATTCAGTAGACACTGACTATAAGAGCGCTGCCGGAAAGAAAGGTTCAACTCTTCTTCATTTTTATCCCCGTTACTGTTCGTCCCGCTTGAATACCAGCTCGGTGGCGGACGATTCCTGCTCCGCAAAGTAGTAACCGGCTGTATCGAAGCCGGTCAGCTGACTCACCTCGGTCAGCTGGTGCTCAATAATGTAACGGGCCATCATGCCCCTGGCCTTCTTGGCGTAGAAGCTGATGATCTTGTACTGACCATTTTTGCAATCCTTGAACACGGGCGTCACTATCTGGCCGTCCAGTTGCCCCGGGCGTACCGCCTTGAAATATTCGTTGGAAGCCAGGTTAATAAGCCACCGATCTCCCTGGCTCGCCAGCGCCCGATTCAATTGCTCGGTGATAATATCCCCCCAGAACTGATACAGATCGCTCCCCCGTTCGTTGTCGAGCCGGGTCCCCATCTCCAGCCGGTAGGCCTGCATCAGATCCAGCGGCCGCAACAGACCGTACAGTCCGGACAGGATGCGCAGATGCCGCTGGGCAAAGGCAAAATCCTCCTTGCCGAGGGTCTCCGCATCCAGCCCCGTGTAGACATCCCCCTTGAATGCCAGCAGCGCCTGCTTGGCGTTGTCCGGAGTAAAGTCGGGCTGCCAGCTTGCGAAGCGGGCCGCATTCAGCCCGGCCAGCTTGTCGCTGATCCCCATCAACCGGCTCAGCTGCACCGGCGTCAACTGTCTGGCCCGTTCAATCAAGCGGATCGAGTGATCCAGCAGGGCCGGCAGGGTATGGTCGGCCACCACCGGCGGTGTATCGAAATCCAGCGTCTTGGCCGGAGAAACCACAATCAGCATGCAAATCCTCTAAGACTCTATGGTGATATTGTCGAGCAAACCCGAATCCAGCCCGCCGCCGCCGCCGTGCAACTTGATCATCAGCCGCAGATCATTGGGCGAGTCGGCATAGGCCAGCGCTTCGGTGTAGCCTATATGGCGCTGGCTATAGAGGTCAAACAATGCCTGATCGAAAGTCTGCATACCCTGCTCCCTGGATTTCGACATGATCTCCTTGAGCCGGTGCATGTCTCCCTTGCGGATCACATCCGCCACCAGCGGCGTATTGAGCAGGATTTCGAAGGCACCGCGCCGCTGACTGCCGTCCATGCAGGGCACCAGCTGCTGGGCCACAATCGCCTTAAGATTGAAGGACAGATCGAACAGCAGCTGACGGTGCTTGTCCTGGGGAACCAGGTGCATAATCCTGTCCAGCGCCTGGTTGGCGTTGTTGGCATGCAGGGTGGCCATGCACAGGTGGCCGGTTTCCGCAAAGGACAGGGCATAACCCATGGTTTCTTCCGAGCGGATCTCGCCGATCAGGATCACATCGGGCGCTTGGCGCAGGGAGCTTTTCAGAGCCGCATCGAAAGATTCAGTGTCTATGCCGACTTCCCGCTGGGTGATAATGGAACGGTCGTGCTGATGTACAAATTCCACCGGATCTTCGATGGTCAGGATATGGCCGTCGGCATAGCGGTTGCGGTAACCGATCATCGCCGCCAGGGAGCTCGACTTGCCCGCCCCCGTGCCACCGACGAACAGCACCAGCCCCCGTTTGGCCATAGTGACTTCTCTCAGCACCTCGGGCAGACAAAGCTCTTCGAAGGTCGGTATGCTGCTCTCGATACGCCTGAGCACCATGCCGGCCCTGTCCTGCTGCCAGAAGGCACTAACCCGGAACCGGCCTATGCCGTCCCGGGTGATGGCGAAGTTGGCTTCTTTCTGCTGGTGATAACGCTGCCGCCATTCGACATTCATGGTCGACTCCACCAGGGTCAGGGCCTCGGCCTCCGTCAACGGCTCGGTGCCCAACCGCTGCAACTGCCCCCAGGCCTTGATGGTGGGCGCGACCCCCACCGAGATATACAGATCCGATGCTTTCTGCTCCACCATGGTGCTCAGCAAGGAGTTCAGTTCCATCATCACCTCCAGAATGGAATATGACCGCGATCATGCGGTACAAGGCCGGTCGACGCCAGCACTGGCTGACCGCCTCCTATTTACTGGGCTATGAGCCCAATGTCAGAAAGCGTTGGGATCCACCGCCTTGACCTTGGCATCCACAGGCGCCACCAGGCCGCTGGTCACCAGGTATTTCAGGCTCTGATCCATGGTCTGCATGCCGTGGGACATGCCGGTCTGGATCACCGAATACATCTGCGCCACCTTGTCCTCGCGGATCAGGTTGCGGATGGCGGTGGTCCCCAGCATGATCTCGTGGGCCGCGATGCGGCCATCCGGAATACGCTTGAGCAGGGCCTGGGAGATCACCGCCCGCAAGGACTCCGACAGCATGGAACGCACCATGTCCTTTTCTGCCCCCGGGAACACATCGATAATACGGTCGATGGTCTTGGCAGCCGAGGAGGTGTGCAGGGTGCCGAACACCAGATGCCCTGTTTCCGCCGCGGTCAGCGCCAGGCGTATGGTCTCCAGATCCCGCAGCTCCCCCACCAGTATGATATCCGGGTCCTCCCTCAGGGCCGAACGCAGGGCATTGTTGAAAGAGTGGGTATCCCGGTGCACTTCCCGCTGGTTGATCAGGCATTTTTTATTGTTATGGTGCACAAATTCGATGGGGTCTTCGATGGTCAGTATATGCTTGTTGAAGTTCTCGTTGATGTGATCGACCATGGCTGCCAGGGTGGTCGACTTACCCGAGCCGGTAGGGCCGGTCACCAGCACCAGGCCACGCGGGTATTCGGCGATGCGTCGAAAGATATCCGGGGCGCCCAGCTGTTCCAGGCTGAGGATCTCACTGGGGATCACCCGGAACACCGCTGCCGGTCCCCGGGCATGATGAAAAGCGTTAACCCGAAAACGGGCCAGTCCCGGCAACTCGAAGGAAAAGTCCGCTTCTAAGCTTTCTTCCAGCTCTTTGCGCTGACGATCATTCATGATGTCGTAGACCAACCGGTGCACTTCCCGATGATCGAGTACCGGCAGGCTCAGCTTGCGCACCTCTCCGTCTACCCGGATCATGGGCTGAACCCCAGATGAAAGATGCAGATCCGATGCATTATGCTTTACACTAAACGCCAATAATTCCGTAATATCCATAAAGGGTCCCCGTCTCTTTTGGTTATCAATGATATGAAAAACATCGCACAGCACTTACAGCTAGTTCAGGACAGAATTGCGAAGGCTGCAAGTGAGTCTAGTCGCCCTGTTGATGACATTCATCTACTGGCCGTCAGTAAAACCAAGCCCATCGCCGATATCGAACAAGCCTATGCCGCCGGCCAACGGCAGTTCGGTGAAAACTATGTGCAGGAAGCAATTGAAAAAATCCAGCAATTAACGCATAAATACCCGGATATGTGCTGGCATTTGATCGGGCCGCTACAGTCCAACAAAAGCCGCCAGGTGGCGGAGCACTTCGACTGGGTACAAACGGTAGACCGGCTCAAGATTGCCCAGCGACTCAGCGAGCAAAGGCCGTCACATTTACCCCCCCTGAATATTTGTCTACAGGTCAATGTCAGCGGTGAAACCAGTAAATCCGGCCTGGCCCCGGCCGAGGCGCTTAGCCTGGCTGCATCGATAAGCGACTTGCCCGGACTCCGACTACGGGGTTTAATGGCCATTCCCGAGCACACAGATGAAGTAGCCAGACTCGAGTCCCAGTTCCTGGAGTTAAAGCAACTCTTTGATAGAATGGCAGAAATCTACCCAGATGTAGATACTCTGTCGATGGGTATGAGCGAAGATTTGGAAATGGCCGTGGCCTGTGGCAGCACCCTGGTGAGGGTGGGAACGGCCATATTTGGTACCCGCAACTAAAGTGATCATCAATGGAACAAAGAAAACTTGCCTTTATTGGCGCGGGAAACATGACCCGCAGCCTGATCTCCGGCCTGATCCAGGCCGGCTATCCGGCCGATGCAATCTGGGCCGCCAACCCATCGAGGGAGAAACTGGATAGTCTCGCTGCGGATTTCGGCATCCATGTCACCCAGGATAATGCCGAGGCAGCCAGCCGATGCGAGGCCCTGGTGCTGGCGGTCAAGCCGCAGATGATGGCCGCCATGCTGACCACCCTTAGCCAGTCTCTGGGCGGCTTCGGTGACAAGCTGTTGATCTCCATCGCCGCCGGTGTCAGCCTGGATCGCCTGGAACAGATGACCGGTGGCCATAACAAACTGGTGCGTACCATGCCCAATACCCCCTCGCTGCTGGGGCTGGGCATGACGGGCCTGTACGCCCGGGCGCATATCGGCGAGTCCGACCGCCGCTACTGTGAACAGATGATGCAATGTGTGGGCAAGACACTGTGGGTTGCCGAAGAAGACGGCATCAATCAGGTGATCGGCGCCGCCGGCAGCGCACCGGCCTATTTCTTCCTGTTTATGGAGGCCATGGCCGAGCACGCCGAAAAACAAGGCTTCAGTGCCGAACAGGCTCGCCTGCTGGTACAACAGACCGCCTTGGGCGCGGCCCATATGGTGGAAGCTAATCCGCAGTTGTCGCTGGCCGAGCTGAGGGCCCAGGTCACCTCCAAGGGCGGCACCACCGCCGAAGCGATCCGCCGTTTCCAGGAGCAGGACCTGAATCAAGTGGTCAGCCAGGCCATGACCGCGGCGGTGGCCCGTGCGCGGGAACTGGAAGCGCAACTCTAAGGACCCCAGATGAATACCGCTTATTACTTGATCAACACCCTGTTCGACCTCTATCTGATGGTGGTGCTGTTGCGCATCTGGCTGCAGATGGCCAGGGCCGATTTTTATAATCCCTTCAGCCAGTTCGTGGTAAAGGCCACCAACCCGGTATTGACCCCGATGCGTCGCCTGGTGCCCGGTTTCTTCGGCATCGACTTCGCCGCCGTGCTGCTGGCGGTGCTGGTCGCCCTTGCCAAGCTGTTGATCTTCAAAGCCATGAACCTGCTCTATGCGGATTGGCCGACGGTCGCCCTGGTCAGCCTGGTGACGGTGCTGAAAAAGGCCGGGGTCATGCTGTTCTGGATCCTGATCATCCGCGCCCTGCTGAGCTGGGTCAGCCAGGGCCGCAGCCAGATCGAGTATGTGATGCTGCAGCTGACCGAGCCTCTGCTGGCGCCGATCCGTCGGGTGATCCCCCCCATGGGTGGCCTGGATTTATCCATACTGGTGGCCTTTATCGCCCTGCAGGCCCTGAACTGGCTGATGGGTGACATGTTCGGCCCGCTCTGGTGGCAGCTTTGAGTCAGGCCGTCAGGCTGGAAGGCGATGTGCTGCTGCTCAGCCTGTACCTGCAGCCCAAGGCCAGCCGGGACCAGTTTGCCGGCCGCCACGGGGACGAACTGAAGCTGGCCATTACCGCACCACCGGTCGATGGCCAGGCCAATGCCTATCTGCTCAAATGGCTGGCAAAGCGCTGCCGGGTACCCAAATCCCAGGTTACCATCATCAGTGGCGAGACCAGCCGGCATAAACGACTCAAGGTCATCCGGCCCAGGGAAATCCCCGCTGAGCTTGCTGACCTCCTGGCCGATAGCGCCTAAACTCATACTGATAAATGTTTCATCAAGGAGCCGTTATGTGGAAATTTGTTCTCCCCCTGGTGTTGCTGTTGAGTGCCCCCCTTAGCCAGGCCACCGAAACCAAGGTGGGTAACTGGACGGTTCATTACAGTGCCCTTGCCTCAACCTTTTTAACCCCCGAGGTTGCCCGTAGCTATAACATAGAACGCAGCCGCTTCAATGGCCTGCTCAACATAGCGGTATTGGATGCAAGCGGAGCCCCCCAATCGGTCAACCTGTCGGGAGAAGGCAAAAATCTGCTCGGTACCGTGCGTAACCTTGAGTTTCAGGAAGTACGCGAGGGAGATGCCATCTACTATATCGCCGAATATCCCTATCGTAACGAAGACAACGTCTTGTTCAGCATCGATATCCAGGGCCCGGGGCAAGGCGCCAGCTTCTCTTTCCGACATACCTTCTACGTAGACTGAGTTCCCAGACGTACCTGAGCCCGTGCCAGCACGGGCTCAGGTATAAATGCTGCTCTCCCCATCCCCCCGCCCCCGGTGTTATCATCACGTCCATTACTGTGTTCGAACGGATCAGAGATGAAACAGATAGTACTGGCCTCCGGCAACGCCAAGAAAGTTGCCGAACTGCAGAGCCTGCTCAATGAATTGGGCATGCAGGTGCTGCCCCAGAGCGAGTTCCTGGTGAATGATGCCGAAGAAACCGGTACCACCTTTGTGGAAAACGCCATTATCAAGGCCCGCCATGCGGCCCGCATCACCGGCCTGCCAGCTATCGCCGATGACTCGGGGCTGACGGTGGCAGCCCTCGACGGCCGTCCCGGCGTCTATTCGGCACGCTTTGCCGGCCCGGATGCCACGGATCAACAGAATATCGAGCGATTGCTGTCCGAGTTGCAGGGCGTGCCGGCCAGCCAACGCCAGGCCACCTTCTGGTGTGTGCTGGTCTATCTGCGCCACGCCGAGGACCCAACGCCGCTGATCTGCACCGGCCACTGGCACGGCGCCATTGCCGAGCGAGCCGACGGTGACCATGGCTTCGGTTATGATCCCGTGTTCCTGGTATCCGAAACCGGCACCACCTCGGCACGGCTGACGCCGGCCGAAAAAAACCGGCTGAGTCACAGGGCCAAGGCGTTACAGCAGTTGCAGGCGTTACTGCAACAGGAAGCCTGATGCTGCAGCTGCCCCCCCTCAGCCTGTATGTGCATATCCCCTGGTGTGTGCAGAAGTGCCCCTATTGCGACTTCAACTCCCATGCGCTAAAGGAAACCATCCCGGAGCAGGCCTATATCTCGGCCCTGCTCGATGATCTGCGCCAGGATCAGCACCTGGTCCAGGGGCGTCACCTGCACAGCATCTTTATCGGCGGCGGCACTCCCAGCCTGCTCAGCCCCGAGGCAATCGGCCGCCTGCTGGCAGGCATCCGGGAACAGCTTCCGTTTGCCCCGGAGATAGAAATCACCCTGGAGGCCAATCCGGGCACAGTGGAAGCCGGCCGCTTCGCCGGCTTTATGCAGGCAGGCGTCAACCGTATCTCCATCGGCATCCAGAGCTTCCAGGCAGACAAGTTGCGCCGACTGGGCCGCATCCACGATCCGGAACAGGCCCGCTTTGCCGCCCGCGAGGCCAAGGCGGTCGGCCTGCCAACCTTTAACCTGGATCTGATGCACGGCCTGCCCGAACAAACCCTGGCCGATGGACTCCATGATTTGCAACAGGCCATCGATCTGGCTCCGCCTCATTTGTCCTGGTATCAGCTTACCATAGAGCCCAACACCCCTTTCGCCTCCCGTCCTCCGGCACTGCCGGAAGACGAAACCCTGGCCGATATCTACGACCAGGGCCATGCACTGCTGCTGGCCAACGGCTACCGGCAATACGAGGTGTCTGCCTACGCCAAGCCCGGTCACCAGGCCCGCCATAACCTGAACTACTGGCGTTTCGGCGATTATCTGGGCATCGGCTGCGGCGCCCACGGCAAGATCAGCCTGCCCGCCCA
The DNA here is from genome assembly GCF_003075035.1 of Zobellella maritima. Classification (GTDB taxonomy): domain Bacteria; phylum Pseudomonadota; class Gammaproteobacteria; order Enterobacterales; family Aeromonadaceae; genus Oceanimonas; species Oceanimonas maritima. Next base: position 172,916 of record NZ_QCZE01000003.1, read on the forward strand.
GGGCAAGCTGGTACGCACCGTCAAGGTCAAGCATCCCAAGGGATACCTGGACGCCGAGCGGCCCTACCTGGATCAATACTGGCCGATCAAGGCCGAGGATCTGCCGCTGGAGTACTTTATGAACCGGCTGCGGCTGTTCGAGCCCATGCCCAAGACGGAATTCCAGCAACTGACCGGGCTGAGTCCGGCAATCCTGGCCGAGCCGCTGCAGGAAGCGCTGAGGCTGGAACTGTTGCTCGATCAGGGCGACAGCTGGCAGGTGAGTCCCTTGGGGCGGCGCTTCCTGAACCGGCTGCTGGATTTATTTATGGCGGAGTAGCATTGAGTTGGCCCGGGGCTGATTCTCATCAGGCGAAGAACCGAACAACTGCGCTCCCACAGAGGCTTGGTAAAGCGCTGTCTTTTGTCGGTCAGCTCTCCACCAAATGGCCCGCCGTCACCACAAATTCTTACCTGCAGTAAACCGTGAGCAGCGGACTCTGACATAGGTCGGGCCTTGGCCCGACAGGTTTCATCAATCCCGGTAAGCTGACTCAGGCAACACGGGTAAAGATCAGATCCCAAACCCCGTGGCCGAGGCGCTGGCCACGCTGTTCGAATTTGGTCAACGGACGGTAATCGGGCCGCGGCATATAATCGCCTTCGGTGGCGGCGTTGGCATAGCCGGGGGCCGCCTTCATCACTTCCAGCATATGCTCCGCATAGTTTTCCCAGTCGGTGGCCATATGGAATTCCCCGCCGATCTTCAACTTACTGCGCAACATTTCCACAAAGGCCGGCTGCACAATGCGCCGCTTGTGATGACGCTTTTTGTGCCAGGGATCCGGAAAAAACAGCTGCACCCGATCCAGGCTCTGCTCCGGCAGCATCTGCTCGAACACTTCCACCGCATCGTGGCACATTACCCTCAGGTTGCCGATGCCCGCTTCCGCGGCCCCCATCAGGCAGGCTCCCACCCCCGGAGTATGCACCTCGATACCGATAAAATCCTGCTCGGGCGCAGCCTTGGCCATTGTCACCAGAGAGGCGCCCATGCCGAAGCCGATTTCCAGCACCCGGGGGGCGTTACGGCCGAACACCGCATCAAGATCGAGCCGTTGGCCGCTGAATTCAATGCCCATCACCGGCCATTGCTCGGTCATGGCTTTTTCCTGGCCCTTGGTAAGGCGACCTTCACGGCGTACAAAGCTGCGGATCTTGCGCTTGTAGTGGCCGTCTTCGGTGTAATCGGCCTGATTTACATCTGTCATTTGCTCTCTCCGGCTGGCTTGGGAAGGCGAATTATCCAAAGTTAGCCCAAAGGTGCAAGCTTAAAAAGAAAGCGATAAGCCATAAGCTATAAGCCTGTCTCTTAGTCACAACTCTGTCAGCCCATAAGATATGCTCAGAGGCAACTGGGTAGCCTCTACCGACACGCTAAACAGCATCCCTGCGACGCTCAGCACATGACGTCCTGTCATGTGATGGTCGGCTGAGGCTATCCCAGCCGCCTCTTTTGAGACTCGGAGTCGTCGGTGAGCACCACTGACAAACCACTCAGCTGCCGATGGGAGGGCAAAGGGTGTCTGCTCAACCGACCATCCGCGCCAGGGATGGCGCGGTTTGAGCCCCCAGGGAAGGGTTTACGGCGTGTCGGCTGAGCAGTGCGCTTCGCCTGATGACCTCATTAAGATCAACAAAAATTTGTGACTAAGAGACAGGCTTAAGGCTTATAACTGTCTTTACAGTACCTGCTGGATCACCCGCCCCAGGCGGCTGATGCCCTCTTCTATGGTGCTCTCATCAGCCCCCGAGTAGCTCAGGCGGGCGGTATTGAGAATATCCGGTCGCACATAGAAGGGACGGCCCGGCACAAAGGCCACATTTTCCTTGATGGCCACATTGAACAGGCTCATGGCATCCACATGTTGCGGCAGCTTCAGCCACAGGAACATGCCGCCTTCTGGCCGGGTAAAGTCAATGCCGGGACAGTGACTCAACAACGCCTGCTCCATGGCCACTTTTTGTCGGCCGTAAACGGTGCGAATGCGATCTATATGGGCGTCCAGGCTGTTATCCTGCAGGTAGCTGTACAGCACCTGCTGTACGAAGCCGTTGGTGTGCAGGTCGGAGGCCTGTTTGGCAATGGTTATCTTCTGGCGCAACCAGTCGGGAACCACCATCCAGCCCAAACGGAACGACGGTACCACCACCTTGGAGAATGAACCCAGCAATACCACGTTTTCCGGTGCCAGCTTGGCGATCGGCGGCAGATGCTCGCCTTCGAAACGCAGTTCACCGTAGGGGTTGTCTTCCACCATCAGTACATGGTGCTTGATCAGCCGCTCGGCCATCGCCTTGCGCTTTTCCATGCTGTAGCTCAGGCCCGACGGATTCTGGAAGTTGGTCACACCATACATCAGCCGGGCATGGTTGGGTTCGGCCAACAGGGCATCAAGCTCGGCGAGATCGGGACCATCGTCATTCAGCGACACGCCGCGAAAGTTGGGCTGATAGACCGACAGCGCCTGAATGGCGCCCAGATAGCCCGGCTCTTCGATGATCAGATCCGAGCCTTCATCCACCAGTACCTTGCCGATGAGATCCAATGCCTGCTGGGAGCCGTTGGTGATCAGGATATTGTCCGGCGACACCCGCATGCCATGTTGCCTGGCGTAACGCTCGGCAATATATTCGCGCAGCGGGCCGAAACCTTCGGTAGCGGCGTATTGCAGGGCGCCGTTGCCCTTGTTCTGCAGCACCTTGGCCGTGGCCGCTTCCAGCTCTTCGTTGGGAAAGAATTCGGGGTTGGGCAGGCCGCCGGCAAAGGAGATCACCTCCGGATTGACGGCGACTTTCAGGATTTCACGGATAAAGGAAGGCTCTACCTTGGCAAAGCGCTGGGCAAAAAAGGGCTGCATAGAGGTCTCTCTGGTAAACAAGCTTGGCAGGCGCCAACAAAACCCTTCTTTTGTATCAGAAAACATCCCAATAACAAACAAGGAACCGGAAAGAATATTGCCCGGCTGCCGTTGCGGTTTGCACTGAGGCCGACGCTGTGCTCTGATCCCGGCATTCATTTTCAGCTCGTAATTACCGTGAACACAGACTCTTTTGCCGAACGGGTACTCGACTGGTACCAGCGCCATGGCCGCAAGACCCTGCCCTGGCAGCTCAATAAAACGCCCTACCGGGTCTGGGTGTCGGAAATCATGCTGCAGCAAACCCAGGTCAATACGGTTATCCCCTATTACCAGCGCTTTATGGCCAGCTTCCCCGACGTGGTCAGCCTGGCCGATGCCGACAGCGACCAGGTATTGCACCACTGGACCGGCCTGGGCTACTACGCCCGCGCCCGCAACCTGCACCAGGCTGCCCGGATTATCCGGGATCATTACCAGGGCAGGTTCCCCGAGCGCTTCGAGGAAGTGCTCGGCCTGCCCGGTATCGGCCGCTCCACCGCCGGCGCCGTGCTGTCTTTGTCCCTCGGCCAGCATCACGGCATTCTCGACGGCAACGTCAAGCGGGTGCTGGCGCGCTGGCTGGCTCTTGAAGGCTGGCCCGGCAAAAAAGAGGTGGAAAACCGGCTGTGGGAACAGGTTGGGCGACTCACCCCGCAACAGGGGGTAGAGCAATATAACCAGGCGATGATGGATCTGGGCGCCACTATCTGCACCCGCTCCCGCCCCAGCTGCGAGCGCTGTCCGGTGCAGGACGACTGCCGGGCTTATGCCCTGGGCACACCGACGGCCTATCCACACGGCAAACCCAAGACAGCAAAGATACCGGAAAAACAGGCCTGCTTCTTGTTGCTGAAACACCACCAACAGTTACTGCTGGTGCAGAGGCCACCCCAGGGCCTGTGGGGTGGCCTCTATTGCTTTCCCGAATTCAGGGATGAAATCGAGCTGCGTGCCTGGCTGGCCCGTCACCCGGAAGCCGGCGAGCCCCAGCCTCTGCCCGGCTTTCGCCATACCTTCAGCCATTTTCACCTGGATATTTCGCCTTTCCTGGTCGAATTGGAGCGCCAGCCCCTTGAGGTCATGGCAGGAAATGAGCGTCTTTGGTATAACTTGCAGCGACCTGCATCGGTAGGCCTGGCTGCCGCCACCAAGAAATTGCTGGCCTACCCGCAACTGCACACCGAGAGGACACTATGAGCCGTACTATTTTTTGTCAGCGATTGAAAAAAGAAGCAGAAGGCCTGGATTTTCAACTGTATCCGGGGGAAGTAGGCAAACGGATATTCGACAATATCTCCAAGGAAGCCTGGGCCGAATGGCAGAAAAAGCAGACCATGTTGATCAATGAGAAAAAGCTGAACATGATGAATCCCGAGCACCGTCAGCTGCTTGAGCAGGAAATGGTCGCCTACCTGTTCGAGGATGCCGAAGTCAACATCGAGGGCTATACTCCCCCCTCCAACCCGGGTTCAGCGGAGTAAATCGGCACATTGCTCAAGGCTTGAGCGAACGCGCTCGAGCCTTCCAAAAAGCGGTTGACTTGCCATAGGCGATCTTATTTAATGACGCCCCGTTGCCCAGATAGCTCAGTCGGTAGAGCAGGGGATTGAAAATCCCCGTGTCGGTGGTTCGATTCCGCCTCTGGGCACCATTTTCAGGTGCTCTAAACAAGCCCAGTATTGCCCAGATAGCTCAGTCGGTAGAGCAGGGGATTGAAAATCCCCGTGTCGGTGGTTCGATTCCGCCTCTGGGCACCATTTATATGTTGCCGGCATAGCTCAGTTGGTAGAGCAACTGACTTGTAATCAGTAGGTCGAGGGTTCGACTCCTTCTGCCGGCACCATTCGAAGTTTTGCCCAGATAGCTCAGTCGGTAGAGCAGGGGATTGAAAATCCCCGTGTCGGTGGTTCGATTCCGCCTCTGGGCACCATCTGAGAAAGCCCCGCATAAGCGGGGCTTTTTTGTATCTGCACACCGGTATTACTGTCTCGTGTCCGCAAACAGGCCAGAACCGAGACATCCTGCCGGGAGATTTTCATGGCTCTCAGCCGGCGGCACCGTCACAAGCTGGATTTTAACGACGACATTAAACTAGAATGTCATCAGCCAGAGCCTGCGCAGCAAATCCTCAAAGCCAAGGAATTCTCCAATAACCCCATGAAGATTCTACACCTTTTGCTGCGTTTGGATTTGCGACGCCTGATCCTCATCCTGACCATAGTCAGTGTCTTGATCACCCTGCTCAACAGCGTTTATGCCACCTATCAGGTGCAACGGGAATTACTGATAAACAATACCCTGGAAGCCAACCGGGTGTATGCGGCCAAACTCGCCGAAACGACCGACACTTTTTTGAAAACGGCACAATCTCAGCTTAAATACAGTGCCTCGCTGCTTGCCACAAAGATGGATGATGAACCGGCCTTGCTGGAGGAAACGAGACGGCTGCACCGACAAACGAACAGCTTCAACTCCGTGATTATAGTCAATGCCGATGCCATGATAGTGGCGACCTCACCGGCAACCCTGCAAATCAAGGGAATACAACTCACCTCCCCCAGCGCAATACAGTCTCTGGACGCCAGGCAACCGCTGGTGACAGACCCCTTTCTATCTGTCGCCGGCAATTACCTGATCAGTATTTCTCATCCTATTTTCGCCACCGATGGCCGCTACCTGGGTTTTGTGGCGGGGAGCATTTATCTACAGGGAGAAAATATCCTCAACCGGCTACTGGGGCAGCATCACTATAAAGACGGCTCCTATATCTATGTAGTAGATAGACACGGCGTGATGATCTACCACCTGGATCAAAAGCGGATCGGAGAGCAGGTCACCGGCAACCCGGTGATAGCAGCCGTCATCCGCAACCAGAGCGGAACCGCCAACCTGATCAACTCGCACGGCACGGATATGCTTGCCGGTTTTGCCCCCGTCCCCCTCAGCGGCTGGGGGGTTGTGGCTCAACGACCGAGCTCGGCTACGCTGGCCGAGCTCGATGACCAGATACGGTCGGTGTTTATCAAGATACTGCCGCTGGCCTTGCTGACCCTGCTGTTCATCTGGTGTTCCGCCCTGCTGATTTCCAGGCCGCTCTGGCAACTGGCGAAAAATGCCCGAGAAATGGATCAACAGCATGCCCAGGAAAGCATCTTGGCCATCCGCTCCTGGTATTTTGAGTCCGCCCTGTTGAAACGCGCCATCCTCAAGGGCGTCGGCCTGCTTAACGACAAAATCACTCAGCTCAATACCGACAGCCACACCGACCCCATGACCGGCTTGTACAATCGCAGAGGCATGCAAAAGGTATTGGATTATTATCAGGAAATACAGCAGCCCTTTGCCATCATCGCCCTGGATATCGATCATTTTAAAGGGATCAATGACCGCCACGGCCATGATACCGGTGACCAGGTAATCAAGTCGTTGGCGCAATTGATGCGAAACAATGCCAGAAAGGGTGATGCCCTGTGCCGCAGTGGCGGGGAGGAGTTCCTGATTTTATTGCCAGATACAGGGGGTCATGTGGCCGATAATATTGCCGAACGTTTGCGCCAACAGGTCGCGCTGTATAAGCTGCCGGCAGTGAGCGATATCACTATCTCCCTCGGTGTTGCCTACTGGCCTGGAAATACCGCAGGGATCAACGAGTCGCTGAAAAGGGCCGACAGGGCGCTTTATCAGGCCAAGCGACAGGGCAGGAACCAGGTAGTGGTTGCCACCGAACCCATGATTTGAACAGACAACGCCCGGCTGCCGGGCTCGGCACCGTCGCCAGACCACCGATGTCAGATACGCCAATCCCCAGAGAGATAATCGCGGTGCCGCTGTATTGACAATATGACCGGCGACTCCCTAGGTTGAACTGATAGGCATAAGGACAGCATATGAAAATAATCGCAGGGATACTGACGTCATTGCTGACTTTTAACGCCTGGGGGAGCCCCGAATCCGACTCGGATCTGTCTCCCTGGATGATTGAGAGCATAACCCCCATCCATGACAGGGTGTCGCACTGGGTTGATAACAGCTCCCGTAATATCGATGGCTTTTTCGGTGACGATGACAGCCTGGAAGTGGAGAATAACTCTTACCTGCGCCTGAACCAGGAGCTTCAGTGGCAGGAAACAGAAGATCTAACGGCCGAGCCCGGCATCCGCTTCCGGCTCGATATGCCAACCACCAAGGAGAGGCTGCGGCTAATCATCGAAAGCGATCCCGAAGAATCCCAGGGTACACTGGCCGAACAGGGCTCCAACAGCCTGCGCAATGATGCCCGGGATGTGGGTAATACCATACTGGGGTTTGCCCGCTTGAGCCGCAAAGACAAGAGCCGGTATTGGGATACCCATCTGGGTGCCGGGGTAAAAATAAAGCTGCCTTTAGACCCATATGCCCGAATTACCAGCGAGCGGCTGTGGCGCCTGAAAAGCAAGCCATGGCAGTTGAGTTCCTATAACCGGGCGTCCTGGTTTGACAGTGAAGGTTACTCGGTTCGTAGCCGCTGGGATTTGGGCCGCCCCCTCGATGACATCCGGCACTTACGCTTTATCACCAACCTGCAATGGCGGGAAACCGAAGATACTTTCGAGTTCTCAGAATCCGCAGAACTGAATCAGATTCTCGGCAGGCGCCATGCCGTTCGTTATGCAGCAACCCTGGTGGGCAACAGTGTTACCGACCCGCAGATTAACGATTATTACCTGCTCGCCAATTATCGCCGAAACTTACATAAAGAGATCCTCTATCTCGATGTAATCCCGGAGCTGCATTTCCCCCGGGGTTCGGACTTTGAACCGCGCTGGGCCTTCACCCTGAGACTGGAAATGCTGTTCCGGGCTGCCATTAACAAACGCTGAATATGAGTCCCAATACGCGTCGCCGGCTCTCACCAGGTTAACGTCTTCGCAGCCACCTGCGGCTGCTCCCCCCTTGACGCGGACATCGATGTTCACCCCCCAGAGTTCGGTGCCAATCTTGTCCCCAACCCTCAACGGCAACAAGACAGACAAAAGCCTTTCATTCAAACAGTTAGATTGTGAAAGTGTGGGAATAAACAGCCTAATCCTTCGCCTGCCACCCCCAAAATGCCCGCCAATACAGCCCTTGCCCCACCGGTTTTGCCAATTATGAAAAGCAAGATGAAATATGCAAGAGTCACCAAATACCTGTTGACCACCGGGGGATAAGGGGGTAGAGTGACTTCAGCTTGAAGAATACGGCTATATTTATGTTTTTGCTTACGAAGTTCTAGTGGTACCTCGTCCTGTATTTCATAAGTTAAACCGGTATTTTTCTCAGCTAGTTATTTATGTAAGTTTGTTTACAGGATTTAGGTATGTCTAATATCGTTAAAGGTAAAGTTAAGTTCTTCAATGAATCCAAAGGCTTCGGTTTCATCGAGCAAGAACAAGGTCCTGACGTGTTTGTACACTTCAGCGCCATCCAGTCTCAGGGTTTCAAAACTCTGGCTGAAGGCCAAGCAGTACAGTTCACTGTAGCTCAAGGCCAGAAAGGTCCTCAAGCAGAGAACGTAGTTCCTCTGTAAGACCTTTACAGCAGAATTCCTAAGCCGTGCCCCCGGGCGCGGCTTTTTTGTTTTGGCATTTTTTATCTGTATCTCCACCCTGAACGCAAAAAGGTCAGACTCCATGACAAAAGCACCGGTGACAAGTTTGGTATTGCTGTTATTGCCACTGATCCTGTTTGGCCCCATGGGGATTGATATCTATTTGCCGGCCATGCCGCAAATGGCCAAGTCACTGAGCGCCAGTGCCGCCGATATTCAGCTCAGCCTGTCTATTTTTATGCTTGCCGTTGGCCTGGGACAATTGCTGTTCGGGCCGCTGGTTGACGGCTGGGGTCGTCGCCCCGTCGCCCTGTGCGCCGTTTGTCTGTTCCTGATCGGCTCCATACTTGCCTCTTTTGCCACCCAGTTGTCCCTGCTGCTGTTTGCCCGCATGGTCCAGGGTCTCGGCGCCTGCGGCACCTCTGTGGTGGCTTTTGCCGTGGTGCGTGACCGGCTCAACACCACTGACAGCGCCCGCGCCTACTCCTATCTGAATGGCGCCCTCTGCGTGGCGCCGGCCCTGGCACCGGTACTGGGGGCCTGGCTGAGTATCAACCTCGGCTGGCAGGCCAATTTTATGTTTCTGGCCCTGTTTGCCGGTTGTGCCCTGATGCTGGTCGCCTTCCGCCTACAGGAAACACGCCCCGCCAGTCCCCGTCGCCAGCCCCTGTTGTCTATCAAGGGCTATCTGTCCGTATGGCATCACAGGGCTTTCCGGGTTTATATGCTGACCTGCATCGCCGCCATGGGAGCCATCCTCACCTATGTGACCTTCGCCCCCTTGATCCTGATGGAACACCTGGGATTGAATGAAACCCAATTTGCCCTGGTGTTCGGCGCCAATGCGCTGATAATCATGGCCTCCAGCTTCTCGGCCCCTCACCTGGTTAAGCGCCTGGGACGGCACCGCGTGGTAGAGATTGGCAGCTTGGCACTCCTGGCCGGTGGCGCTGCAATGCTGATCTGGATGGGAGTGGCGCCCGGTCTGTGGGCCTTTATGATACCGGTCGGCCTGTGTTCGGTCGGTTTCTCCCTGATCCTCGGTTCTGCCGCCGCCTCGGCCATGGCCCCCTTTGGAGACAGGGCCGGTCGCGCCGCCGCCCTGCTGGGCTGCCTACAGATGACCGGTGCCGCCGCCATTTCCTACACCGCCATCCGGTTGCCCTTCGGCCCCGGCGAAGCTTGCGCCCTCACTATCCTGCTGCTGGCTTTGGTGGCCTTGCTGGCATTGAGCCGCCTGCCCCGGGAACACCGGCTGTTGGCCGACAGCGACGCTTAGGGTGTGTTCCGTTGCTGCGCATAAATGACGCTGAGGCTGTGCCGCTTCGTGGCAAGACGCGCACCACGCAGTTTGGTGGGCCCAAATCAGTGGTAAGCAACGCCGCAGCACAGCCTCAGCCCTTCGGGTCATGGCCCAACAGGGCACGCTCTGCGTTAGCAGCCGCACCCATAGGCCCACTATGCGTTGCGCCTGCTGCCTTGATCGTGCCCTGTTGGGGCGGCGACGACATCATGAGCAATATCGGAACACACCCTAGAGGGTGTCCCGGCCGACCGCGACCCGGGACAGCAGCTTCAGCCCCAGCGCACCCAGCATAATACACAACCCCAGACTAAAGGCGGTGTGTACCCCGCCAAACACCAGTCCTGCCGATATCAGGCTGGCAAACAGCATCTGCAGGGCACCGGACAGGGCGGCAGCGGCCCCCGCCAGCTCACGGTAAGGCTCCAGCAGGCGGCTCATGGCATTGGGGAAGGCCATACCGTTGCCCAGCGCCTGAATAAAGATACCGGCGATCATCCAGTGAGGCGCCAGGGGCATCAAGAGCACCCATAATCCGGCGCTCATCTGGATAAAGGGGCTGAAACGCAGTATATCGACCGCATCCACCCTATGCTGGATCCGGTTGTTGATCAGCCCTCCCAACAATAGCCCCGAAGCAGGCAACAGGGCCCAGCTGCCATATTCAGCGGCGGTCATGCCTATCTGGGTCTGCATCACATAAGGCAGCACAGAGATTGACAACATCATCAGCGAGAACTGTCCCCACAACATGCCCCCATGGCCGATAAAATGCCGGTCTCCCAGCAGACGCCGATAGTTGGCGAGGATATGGCGTACCCGGAGCGACTGGCCATCGCCCCGACGGGTTTCTCTGAAGCCTCTCAGCAACAGTAGCCAGGTCAACAGCAGGTACAACATCATGGCCATGAAGACACTGTGCCATCCCAAATGGTGCCCTATCACCCCGCCCACGGCCGGGGCAATAATGGGGGTAAAAGCCGCGGCCATGGCGATAAAAGACAATGCATTACGCAGCCCGGCCCCCTCAAACCTGTCCCTCAGCATGGCTCGCGACACCACGGCGCCACAGCCCGCTCCGAGCCCCTGCAGAAAGCGCCCCAAAAGCAACCATCCGAAAGAAACGCCAGGGATCAGGCACAATCCGACCCCCAGCAGGGCAATCGCCAGACCGGCCAGCAGCACCGGTCGTCGTCCCCGGGCATCGCTGAGGGGACCATAGAGCAACTGTACCGGACCAAAGGCAAACAAATAGAGGGAAATCAACCACTGTACCCGCTCCGGCTGCTCATTCAGCGCCGCGCTGATGGCAGGCAATACCGGAAACAGCAGGCCAACGCTGAGCTGTCCTATACTGACTATTAAACAGGCCAGGACAATAGTGCCGGTCTGCTGCTCGGATGTCGTCACGCCGTCTCCTTAAAGGCTCAGGGGTTGCCGGATTTATTTGAGCTTTACTTTGACAAGCTGGGCATTCATTAAGCACAATCAAGGTTGAAAAATAACAACAGGACTGCCTACATGACTGCCCAATCTTCAAATCCCCAATCGCTGCAACAAGCCTTTTCTTTGGGTAATGGACAGGACGCGGCACTGAATTGGTTGCGCAAGAATCAGACTCATTGCGCCATATTCCTGACAAATGGCATCAAGCTGGAAGGGATGATCAGTGCCTTTGACCAATATAGTATCTTACTGTCGGACCCCAGAGGTCAGCAGCAGTTAATCTACAAGGCCAAGATATCAACCATATCTCCGGCCACCCGCCGCCCCCCCCGCACCGGTGTGATCATCAACAAACCGAGGCGTCCGCGCTACGAAAACCACCATGATCACTCCAATCACCATGGGCACTCCGGAAATTCGGATGGCGACCAGGATGATCAGGGCTAGCGCAGGCTCGTCCGGAAGAGGGCACCTGGGTGCCCTCACTCCACATCAAACCTGGGCTCACCGTCCACCACCATCACACATGCCATACCTGCGGCCCGGGCCGCCTGCCGACCGATAGGCGTATCTTCAAACACCAGACAGCGTTCCGGCGCTACGCCCAGCAACTCGGCCGCCAGCAAGTAGGTATCGGGATTGGGCTTGTGCAAGCTCACCTCATCGGCGCTCACCACCACTGGAAAATACCGGCTCAGGCCGGTATTTTCCAGCACCCGCTCCGCATTGACCCGGGCAGAACCGGTGCCGATGGCCATCGGCAGTGTCCCCACCCATTGCCGCAGCAAAGCGAGCATGGCGGGAAATGCCCTGGCACTGAGCAACTGATTCTGATAGTAGCCATTCTTGACCCGGGCAACCAGGTCACCATCCAGGCTGATATTCTGCTGCTCGGCGATCAAGCGGGCTATCTTGCGGCTGGGTACACCACCCAGTGCGTAGATCCAGTCCGCATCATAGTGAAAGCCAAATTCCCCGGCGGCCCGCTCCCAGGCCGACAGGTGCAAGGGCATGGTATCGACCAGGGTGCCATCCAGGTCAAAAATCAGGCCATCAAACTGCGCTAGATTCATTGCTTTTACCATTTGTCATGGCCGCAGGTGCGGCCATGGGCTTAAATCAGATCGAGCTGTTCCATCACCTGGCGAATACGGGCCTTGGTGCTGTCTTGTAACTCAAGGATAGGTACACGGCAGGCGTCGCTGGCCAGACCCAGCAAGGACAAGCCATATTTGGCACCGGCCGGGTTCGGCTCGGCAAACATTGCCTGATGCAGGGGCAGCAACCTGTCCTGCAGCTCGCGAGCCTGCTCCCACTTGCCGGCCAGCGTCAGCTCCTGCAGCTGGGCGCACAGCTTGGGTGCCACATTGGCGGTTACCGAAATACAGCCCACCCCACCGGCCACATTGTAGGACACGGCGGTACCGTCTTCACCGGACAGCCAGGAGAAGGACTTGCCAATCAATTGCCGTTCGGCCCAGGGACGAGCCAGATCACCGGTGGCATCCTTGACACCGGCAATGCGCGGCAGCTCAGCAATACGCGCCATGGTTGCCGGACTGATATCGACAACCGCACGGGGCGGGATATTATAGACGATGATCGGCAGTTCGGTGGCGTCGTGCAGCATCTTGAAGTGGGCATACAGGCCTTCCTGGCTGGGCTTGTTGTAATAACCGGCCACATGCAGGGTCGCATCGGCGCCCACCTGCTGAGCATAACGGCTGTACTCGATGGCCTCGACCGGGTTGTTCGAACCGGCGCCGGCAATCACCGGCACCCGTCCTGCGGTTTGCTCGGCCACGACTTCGATCACCCGGCAATGCTCATCATGGCTCAGGGTAGGGCTCTCTCCCGTGGTCCCCACCGGCACTATGCCGTGGGTACCTTGCTCGATATGCCAGTCAACCAGGCGGCGCAGCGCCGCCTCATCCACCCGGGCACCGTCAAATGGGGTGACTAGGGCAACTATAGAACCGCGAAACATGGAAACTCCTTCTCCTGGCTAGAGGATGAAAAAATGGCGATTAAAAAACCCCGGTCGCTGCTGCGTAACCGGGGTTCGAGAATATCTCGTGTCAACTAGAGCGGGGGCCGGTCACGCAATACAGAATACCGCTTTTCGTTTAAGCGGTTTCACCGGTTTGCGTTTGGCGATAAAAATCATGACTTGCCCCAGAAAGATCTTGAAGTGCATCTTTTGCTAATGACTGGCAAATGTCAAGGACTGCAACAGCATGTATAATGGCCAATTGCTTTTTGACTCCGGAGCCCGACATGTTTCAGGCCTTGACCTCGGTCGGCGAAATGCTGACCCGCAACTTTGACACCCTGTGCCGGCCCGGCCTGCTGATCTGCGGGCAACTGGAAGACAGCCTGCCGCTGGCCATGGCCGATGCAGGGCCGACGCCACGGGTGTTCAGCACCGATTACCGCTATGCGCAGTGGCTCCAAAGCCAGAACTATCAACCACTTGAATTTGGTTCTACCCCCACGGGCGGAACCTTTGACGCCATCCTGCTGTTGATGCCCAAGGCCAAGGCCGAAGCAGAATATCTGCTGGCTGCCTGCCTTCCCCTGCTCGCCGAAGGCGGCCATATCTATATCGCCGGCGACAATAAGGGCGGCGTCAAGTCGGCCCCCAAGCTGCTGGCGCCTTACTGTGACCAGGTAAACAAGCTGGACAGTGCCCGCCGGGCCAGCCTGTATCATGGCATTCTGAACCACCCAGTGGCCCCCTTCCTGCAGGCCGACTGGCTGAAAAACTATGATTTCCCACGAGAAAAATTGCAGATTTGTACCCTGCCGGGGGTATTCAGCGCCGAACACCTGGATCCGGGCTCCAGCCTGCTGCTGCAAACCCTGGGTCCACTCCGGGGGAGAATTCTCGATTTTGGCTGCGGGGCCGGGGTGATCGGCGCCAGCCTGCTCAAACGCCAGCCGGAACTCGAGCTGGAGATGATAGATATCAATGCCCTGGCGTTGGAGGCCAGCCGTCTGACCCTGGCGCACAATGGCCTGAATGCCCGGGTATATGCCTCCAACGGTTTGAACCAGGTGAACGGAAAGTTTGACCAGATCATCACAAACCCTCCCTTCCACGCGGGTTTGAAAACCTTTTACAGCACCACGGAAGAGCTGCTGCACGGAGCCGTCCATTACCTGAAACCCGGCGGCCGACTCACCCTGGTGGCCAATGCCTTCCTGCCCTACCCCGATCTGATCCAGGCCAGCTTCGGCAACTGTGAGACGCTGGCGGCCACCGGCAAATTTAAAATCTATCAGGCGACCAAGGGCTAGGGTGCGGGCATTTTAACTACTATTGAGGGTTTCCTGAGCAAACAGCGCAAAATGCCGTTTTTTTTGCTTTTTCTCGGGAGTCCCGTATTGACGACCGAAAAAAATCCTATAGAATTCGCAGTCCTTGGCAGGCGAGGGTGGCGGAATTGGTAGACGCGCTAGCTTCAGGTGTTAGTGTCCTATGGACGTGGGGGTTCAAGTCCCCCCCTTCGCACCAAATAACCGGATAACCGGTTGGCCAGGAAAACGATGACGGCCTCATCTTAAACAGCCGGACAATATGAGTATGCGAGGGTGGCGGAATTGGTAGACGCGCTAGCTTCAGGTGTTAGTGTCCTATGGACGTGGGGGTTCAAGTCCCCCCCTTCGCACCAGACTCCTCGAGTCTGACAGATACTCAAAACCACGATGATGGTCTCATCTAAAACAGCCGGACAATCAGGTATGCGAGGGTGGCGGAATTGGTAGACGCGCTAGCTTCAGGTGTTAGTGTCCTATGGACGTGGGGGTTCAAGTCCCCCCCTTCGCACCACGATTGTAAAATTCCTTTCATATTATTCAGAACTACTCCCTGCTTTTACCTTTGAACAAGCCGTTCGCTGTCAGTCTGTTCATTACAGCCTTATACCATCAGAAACCCCAGAACTAGACCGGCTATGCTCCCGAGTGGCAGCCAGCACCAATGCCGGCGCAACGAAGGCATCACCAGCAATATCGCAAACAGGGCAAAGCCCGCGCTAAGCCACAGGGGCAGGGCCGTGCCCGGCACCCACCACACCGACATCAACCAGCCCAATATCAAAATCACGACCATCATCAGCCTCCCCCGAAAGATACCAATGATAATAGTTATCATTTAAATAATTGCAAGGTTTATTGCACCGCGCATCTGTTCCAGGTCAGCAAGGCCACGGTTTCCACATGCATGGTATGGGGGAACATATCCACCGGTGTAGCCTGCTCCAGTGTGAAACCATGCTTGCACAGCCAGGCCAGATCCCGAACCAGGCTTTTAGGGTTGCAGGACACATACACCAGCCGTTGGGGCTGCATCTTCACCAGTGTCTCCAGCAAAGGCTGCTCACAGCCCTTGCGGGGCGGATCCACCACCACGACCTCAGCCTTGATGCCGGCCTGATACAGTTCGGGCACTTTCTGCTCCGCCGCCCCCACATGAAACACCGCATTATCTATGCCGTTAAGCTCGGCGTTGGCACGGGCATCGGCTATCGCCTCGGGCACTATCTCTATACCGTGAACGGTTTTGGCAAACCGCGCCAGAAACAGGGCTATGGTGCCGATGCCGCAATAGAGATCAAATACCACCTCATGGCCCTGCAAACCCGCCAGCCGCACCACCTCCCGGTACAGCACCTCGGTCTGTCGTGGGTTTATCTGGTAAAAAGACAACGGAGAAATGGCAAATCGGAGCCCATCCAGGCTGTCCTCGATCACCGGCTTGCCCAGCAGCATCCGGCTTTCCGGACCCAGGATGCGGTTCCCCCGGGAAGGGTTGATATTCAGGATCAGGCTGGCCAGCCCCGGTACCGGGGCAAGCTTGTTCACCAGCTGTGCCAGCACGTCCTCCGAAGGGGACTCCGCGACCACCAGCACCACCATCAACTCGCCACTGTGCACGCCATTGCGCATCATCAGGTGGCGGATCAAACCGGCATGCAGCGTCTCGTCATAGGCGGATACGGCCCGGTCTTGCATCCAGTCCCTGATCCTGGCCACCACCTCACCGGTCACCGGTTCCTGCACCCGGCAGTGATCCGCCTCCACCAGCCGATGACTGTGCTTGGCATAAAAGCCGATGCGAGGGCCGGGCTGTACCGCATACTGAGCCTTGTTACGGTAATGATAAGGGTCGGCCATGGCCAGGGTTTCTGCCACCTCGCAGCTCAGCCCCTGCCCGCTCAGAGCGTCTACCAGCAACTGCCGTTTCAGCACCCGCTGCGCCTCGTCGCTCATCACCCGCAACTGACAGCCGCCACAGGCGGTATAGGCGCAGAAGTCCTCGCGCCGCCCCGCCGTGGCCTGCTCTACTCGTACCAGGGTGCCCTGGCAGTAGCTGGGCTGCACTGTGGTCAGCCGTACCTGCACCCGCTCACCGGGCAAGGCATGCTCCACATAGAGCGGGCGCCCCTCCAGGCTGGCGATACCATCGCCTTTATCGGTGAGGCTATGAACTGATACGGATACGAGCTGGCCGGGCTTAACCATAGGATACTCTGCAGGAAAGGAGCTGTTTGTCAGCTTGGCAAAAACAAAAAAACCCAGCCGATGCTGGGTTTTAAGTGGTAGCAGTGGGCGGACTCGAACCGCCACGCCCGAAGGCAAGTGATTTTGAATCACTCATGTCTACCGATTTCATCACACTGCCACTGGTAGGCCTACCTTCGGTAGGCGGTTTGCATTATACGTATCCACTTATAGCTCGCAAGCTTATTTTGCGCAGGTCGGCCCAATTGCACACTTATTGCCCGCTCGGAAACTGGCAAGCCCTGGCTCCCTTCCTGGCCGAGTTTTGCTAGAATGCCGGCAAACATCGAGGGGAATAACGGAATGAAGGGTGCAGCTTTTGCCGGCCTGCCCAGGGCTGGCGTGATACGTCGCCTGGGGTCCTGGCTTTATGATTTTCTGGTGGTGGTGGCCTTGCTGATGGTGGCCGGCTTTATCGGCTACGGTCTGGTGCAATTGGCGCTGGCCCTGAGCTGGATCGACCTGGGGCCGCACGCGGATGCCGCCGCTTTGCTGGGCGCCAGCCCCCTGTATAGCCTGTATCTGGGTTCCATCATCATCGGCTTTTACGGCTGGTTCTGGCACACCAGCGGTCAGACCATCGGCATGCGTGCCTGGCGACTGAGGGTGCAAAACACGGACGGCAGCCGCCTGAGCATATCCCAGGCCCTGGTTCGGGCCGTGACCGCGCTGCTCGGCCTGGGCAACTTCTGGGTCTGGCTTAATCCCGGCACCAAATTAGCACTGCAAGACAAGCTGGCTGGCTGCGAGATGGTAGTGCTGACCAAGGAACAAAACCGCCAGCTATTGGAAAAATAGCGGCTGGGGACTGGGGACTGAGGATTGGGGATTGGGGATTGGGGATATTGAAACCGAGTTTCTGATCCCCAATCCCGGCTTTCAAGCCCGGCGATTGAGCATATAGAGCGCAATCACGATAAACATCAGGCTGGGGCCCAGCGCCCCGATCACCGGCGGCACCGAATACACCAGGCTGATGGGGCCGAACACCTCGTTCGATACATAGAAGCCAAAACCGAACAGTATGCCCATTAGCAGGCGGGCACCCATGCTGACGCTGCGCAGGGCACCAAATACAAACGAAGAAGCCAGCAGCATCATGGCGATCACCATCACTGGCTGCAGTGCCTTGCGCCAGAACTCCAGTGCATAACGGCTGCTGTCCTGCCGGTTGTCCTCCAGATAGCCCTTGTACTCCCACAGGCCGCGCATTGATAGTTCATCCGGGTCTATCGCCACGACTCCCAACTTTTCCGGCGTCAACCCGGAGCGCCAGGCCCGACGCTCAAAACTTTCTGTGGTAATCGCGACCCCATGGTTGAACAGGGTGTCGGTCACCTCGCTCAATTGCCACGCATCCTGCCGATAGCTGGCCTCGCGAGCCTGGGTTATGCGGGTCAGCTTCATCTGCCCGTCAAAGTAATAGAGGGTCAGTCCCTGCAGTGAGCCATCCCGCCTGGCCTGGGAAATGTTGACAAAGGCATCCCCATCCTTGGCCCAAACCCCATACACCGACAGCACCACCTGACCACCGGAGCGACTCTGGGTACGCAGATCATCGGCCGCCAGCTTGGTGGTCGGCGCCACATACTCCCCCACCAGCATCACCACCAGCATCAGCGGCAGGGCCGTTTTCAGCACGCTCACCACAATATTGAGGCGGGAACGTCCCGCCGCCTGCATCACCACCAGCTCACTAGAGCCGGCCAGCTGGCCGAGACCGATCAAGCCGCCCAGCAGTGCTGCTATGGGGAAAAACAGCACGATTTCCTTGGGCATGGACAGGATCACATAATAAAAAGCCTGCAACAGGCCATAGCTGCCCTCGCCCACACTCCTGAGCTGCTCCACATAGCGGATGATTGCCGACAGGCCCACCAACACCAGCTCACACAACAACATGGACATCAGCACGGTACGGCCGACATAACGATCGAAAATACTGAACATCAGGCCGCCTTGCTCCGTCTGAAGTTTTCACGCGCCCGGTTCCACCAGGCTGTTTCCAGCACATTCAGCGGCAGCGCCACCAGCAACAGGAAACCCAATGGTACTATATAGAGACCGGGAGTGGCGGGTAGGGTGCCACCATTGAGCGCCGAGCGCGACGCGCTCTGCAGCAAGAAGTAGGCCAGATATAGCATGATTGCCGGCAACAGTTTGGCGTAGCGGCCCTGCCGCGGGTTGACCACCGACAGGGGCACCACTATCAGGGTCAGCACCAGCATCGACAACGGCAGTACTAGCCGCCACTGCAATTCTGTTTTATCGTTGAGCTGCTCGGAATGCCATAACGCCAGGCTGGGGGTAGCCGATTCTTTCTGCTCCGAGGCCTCGACTTCGGCGGCGCGGATAAAGGCGCTGTATTCCCGGAAGTCCGCCACCTCGAAGGCACGGGTGCCGGGCTCGCCACCATACCGACGACCCTGATCCAGGGTCAGCCACTGACCATCATCCCGCTCGTTGAGCCGCCCGGCCTCAGCCACCACCACCGCCGGCATCTGCTGCCCCTGGCCCCGCTGGGCCACAAAGATATGGTTCAGCTGGCCGGCGCCGCCGTTTTTCTCCACCTCTTCCACGTAGGCGACGATGCGCCCTCCGTCCAGGCTCATAAAGCGGGCCTCGCGCAGTACCGCAAAGCCGGGATCCGCCTGCACCTGATCCCGCAGCTGGTAGATTTGCCCCTTGGCCCAGGGGTTCAGCCACAGGGAGTTCCCCAGGGCCACGCAACACCAGAACAGGGCCAATATCATGGTCGCCTTCATCACCTTGCCCGGCCCCATGCCGACAGCGCGCATCACCGTCATTTCACTTTCGGCATACAGGCGACCATGGGCGAACAACACCCCGATAAACAGACTGACCGGCAACATGATGGTAGCCATCTCGGGCATGTTGAGCAGCAGCAGCCTGGCTACCAGAGCAGCGGGTATCTTGCCGCTGGCGGCCTCTCCCAGCACCTGGATAAAATTCTGGCTGATAAAGATCAGCAGCAAGACGAACAGTACGGCCAGCTGAGTCTTCAGGGTTTCGCGAAACAAATAGCGGAATGCAATCACCGTTAATCCCAGTGTAAACTTGTCTTTTTTAATGGAAACGCTTAAGAATATGCGTAAAATCACTATTTTCGCATGTTTAATAAGCGAAGATCGGCGCCTTTACCGATGGGTCCATATTATCGTTCATCTGGCGCCTATTGTCTTCAAGCCGTAGGAGAATCCATGGAGTTCAGTGTTAAAAGTGGCAGCCCCGAAAAACAACGCAGTGCCTGTATTGTGGTCGGCGTGTTTGAACCCCGCCGCCTGTCTCCCGTTGCCGAACAACTGGATAAAATCAGTGATGGCTACCTGAGTTCCCTTCTGCGCCGCGGCGATCTGGAAGGCAAGGCCGGGCAGACCCTGTTGCTGCATCAGGTACCAGGGGTACTCGGCGAGCGTGTGCTGCTGGTCGGCTGCGGCAAGGAACGGGAGCTGGACGAACGCCAATACAAGCAGATCATCACCAAGACCATCAATACCCTGAACGAAACCGGCTCAATGGAGGCAGTGTGCTTCTTAACCGAGCTGCACGTCAAGGGGCGGGATACCTACTGGAAGGTGCGTCAGGCAATAGAAACCACCAAATCCAGCCTGTATACCTTTGATCAGTTCAAGACCAACAAGGCCGAACCGCGCCGTCCGTTGCGCAAGCTGGTATTCAATGTTCCGACACGGCGGGAGCTGACTATCGGCGAACGCGCCATCCAGCATGGCCTGGCGGTAGCCAAGGGGGTACGCGTCTGTCGCGATGTGGCCAATATGCCACCCAATGTCTGCAACCCTGCCTACCTGGCCTCCCAGGCCCGGCAGCTGGCTGATGCCTACGACAACATCAGCACCCGGGTGATCGGCGAGCAGGAAATGGCCGAGCTGGGCATGAACGCCTACCTGGCAGTGGCTCGCGGTTCCCACAACGAAGCCATGATGTCGATCATCGAATACAAGGGCAACCCCGAAGCCTCGGCCCGTCCCATCGCCCTGGTCGGCAAGGGCCTGACCTTCGACGCCGGCGGTATTTCAATCAAGCCCGCCGAAGGCATGGACGAAATGAAATATGACATGGGTGGTGCCGCCTCGGTGCTCGGCACCATGCATGCCCTGGCCGAGCTGCAGTTGCCGATCAATGTGGTGGCGGTGCTGGCCGGCTGTGAAAACATGCCCGACGGCAACGCCTACCGTCCCGGCGATATCCTCACTACCATGTCCGGCCAGACGGTGGAAGTACTCAACACCGATGCCGAAGGCCGGCTGGTGCTGTGTGATGCACTGACCTTTATGGAGCGCTTCGAGCCGGAAGCGGTGATCGACGTGGCCACCCTCACCGGGGCCTGCATTATAGCGCTGGGCCACCATACCTCGGGCCTGCTAGCCAACCACAACCCCCTTGCCCATGAGCTGCTCAACGCCTCGGAACAGGCAGGCGACCGCGCCTGGCGCCTGCCGATGAGTGACGAATATCATGAGCAGCTGGAGAGCCCGTTCGCGGATATGGCCAACATCGGCGGCCGACCGGCAGGCACCATTACCGCCGCCTGTTTCCTCAGCCGCTTTACCCGCAAATACAACTGGGCACACCTGGACATCGCCGGTACCGCCTGGAAGAGCGGCAAGGACAAGGGTGCTACCGGCCGCCCCGTGCCCCTGCTGACCCAGTTTCTGCTGAACCGGGCCGGCGTGGTCAACGTCGAAGAATGAGCATGAGCCAGGGCCGTTTTTATCTGCTGCCGGAGGCCTCGGCCACCGCGCCCGACCTGCTGGAGCAGCTGGTGTGCCAACTGGCCACCGACTGTTACCGGCAGGGGCAGGGGGTGTTTATCCACACCCGGGATAAAGCGCAGGCCGAAGCGCTGGACGAACGCTTGTGGCAACAGGAAGCCGACAGCTTCGTTGCCCACAATCTGCAGGGCGAAGGCCCCCGCCAGGGGGCTCCCGTGGTGATCGGCTGGCAGGTTCCTCAGGCTGGCCGGCCGGTACTGATCAACCTGCATCCCCTGGCGCCCGCCTTCGCCCGCCGCTTCAGCCAGCTGATCGACTTCGTTCCTCCCGAGGAGCAAGCCAAGCAATTGGCCCGTGAACGCTTTAAAGCCTATCGTCAGGCCGGTTTCCAGTTGACCACCGAGCCTGTACCACCCCAAACTGAAGACGTATAGCACAATGGAAAAAACCTTTAATCCCAACGCCATCGAGCAAGCCCTGTACCAGCAATGGGAAAGCAAGGGCTATTTCAAAGCCCATGGCGATACCAGCAAAGATCCCTACAGCATCATGATACCGCCACCCAATGTGACCGGTAGCCTGCATATGGGCCACGCCTTCCAGGATTCCATCATGGATACCCTGATCCGCTATCAGCGTATGCAGGGCAAGAATACCCTGTGGCAGGTGGGTACCGACCATGCCGGTATCGCCACCCAGATGGTGGTGGAACGCAAGATCGCCGCCGAGGAAGGCAAGAACCGCCACGATTACGGCCGCGATGCCTTTATCGACAAGATCTGGGAATGGAAGAAAGAATCCGGCGGCACCATCACCCGCCAGCTGCGCCGCATGGGCGCCTCGGTGGACTGGGAACGCGAGCGCTTCACCATGGACGAAGGCCTGTCCAATGCGGTGAAAGAAGTATTCGTGCAGCTCTATGACGATGATCTCATCTACCGAGGCAAGCGCTTGGTGAACTGGGATCCCAAGCTGCACACCGCCATCTCCGATCTGGAGGTGGAAAACCGCGAGATGAAGGGCCATATGTGGCACTTCCGCTATCCGCTGGCCGACGGCGTCAAGACCGCCGACGGCAAGGACTACCTGGTGGTGGCCACCACCCGTCCGGAAACCATGCTGGGTGACACAGCTGTGGCGGTCAACCCGGAAGATCCGCGCTACAAAGACCTGATCGGCAAGGAAATCCTCCTGCCCCTGGTCGATCGTCGTATTCCCATCGTCGGCGATGAACACGCGGATATGGAAAAGGGCACCGGCTGCGTGAAAATCACCCCGGCCCATGACTTCAACGACGCCGAGGTGGGCAAGCGCCACGCGCTTCCGCTGATCAATGTGCTGACCCTGAATGCCGAGATCCGGGCCGAAGCCGAGGTGTTCAACACCAAGGGCGAGCCGAGCACCGTCTACAGTGGCGAGCTGCCGGCCCAATTCCAGGGCCTGGACCGTTATGCCGCCCGCGATGCCATCGTCAGCGCCCTCGATGACCTGGGCCTGCTCGACGGCGTCAAGGATCACGATCTGACCGTGCCCTATGGTGACCGGGGCGGCGTGGTGATCGAGCCGATGCTGACCGACCAGTGGTATGTACGCGCCGCACCGCTGGCCGCCGTGGCCACCAAGGCGGTGGAAGACGGCGAGATCCAGTTCGTGCCCAAACAGTACGAAAACATGTATTTCTCCTGGATGCGCGATATCCAGGACTGGTGCATCTCCCGCCAGCTGTGGTGGGGCCACCGCATTCCCGCCTGGTACGATGCCGACGGCAAGGTCTATGTGGGCCGCGACGAGGCCGAGGTGCGCGCCACCCACCAGCTGGCCGACGATGTGGTGCTGAGTCAGGATGAAGACGTGCTCGATACCTGGTTCAGCTCGGCGCTGTGGACCTTCTCCACCCTGGGCTGGCCGGAAAAGACTCCGGAGCTGGCCACCTTCCATCCGTCCAGCGTGCTGGTCACCGGCTTCGACATCATCTTCTTCTGGGTGGCGCGCATGATCATGATGACCATGCACTTCATCAAGGACGAAAACGGCAAGCCGCAAGTTCCGTTCAAGACCGTCTATGTGCACGGCCTGGTACGCGACGAACAGGGCCAGAAGATGTCCAAGTCCAAGGGCAACGTACTCGACCCACTGGACATGATCGACGGCATCGGCCTGGAAGATCTGGTGCAGAAGCGCACCGGCAACATGATGCAGCCGCAGCTGGCCGAGAAGATCGCCAAGCGCACCCGCAAGGAGTTTGCCGACGGCATCGAGCCCCACGGCACCGATGCCCTGCGCTTCACCTTTATGGCGATGGCCACTACCGGCCGGGATCTGAACTGGGACATGAGCCGACTGGAAGGCTATCGCAACTTCTGCAACAAGCTGTGGAATGCCTCCCGCTATGTGCTGATGAACACCGAACAGCAGGATTGCGGGCAGGACGGCGGCGAACTGGTCTACTCCCTGGCCGATCGCTGGATCCAGGCCCAGTTGCAGGTCACCATTCGGGACGTGCGCGCCGCCCTCGACAGCTACCGCTTCGATCGCGCCGCCAACGCCCTCTACGAGTTTATCTGGAACCAGTTCTGTGACTGGTATCTGGAGCTGACCAAGCCGGTACTATGGAACGGCACCGAAGCCGAGCAACGCGGTACCCGCCAGACCCTGATCCAGGTGCTGGAAACCCTGCTGCGGCTGTCCCACCCCATCATGCCCTTTATCACCGAAGAGATCTGGCAGCGGGTCGCCCCCCTCGCCGGTCGCGGCGGCGATACCATCATGCTGGCCGCCTACCCCGAGGTGGACGAAGCCCGCATCGACGAGGTGGCGATGGCCGATCTGGAGTGGGTGAAGCGCTTTATCGTATCGATCCGCAACCTGCGTGCCGAAATGAATATTCCGCCCAGCAAGGCGCTGAATGTACTGCTGCGGGCCGCCGACGATACCGACGTGCGCCGGGCCACCGACAATCAGGCCTTCCTCAAATCGATGGCCAAACTGGAATCGCTGACCCTGCTGGCCGCCGATGAGGACGCTCCAGTGTCCACCAAGGCCTTGATCGGTGATACCGAGCTGTTGCTGCCGATGGCGGGTCTGATCGACAAGGATGCAGAGCTGGCCCGCCTGCAGAAGGAGCTGGACAAGGTGGCCGGCGAAATCAAGCGCCTGGCCGGCAAGCTGGGCAATCCCGGCTTCGCCGCCAAGGCCCCGGCCGAGGTGGTCGCCAAGGAGCAGGAAAAGCTCGACGACTACCGGGCCACCCAGGTCAAGCTGCAGCAGCAGCAGGCGCAGATCGCCAGCCTGTAAGCAGAGCCCTTACCCCTGAAACAAAGCCAGCCTGAAAAGGCTGGCTTTTTATTTGAGTCCAGGGAGACGGCTGCGCTGCCCCTGAGGCAACACAGCCGCCACCCACGACACGCCATATAAAGCTCGGACATGCCATCTGACCGCAGGGATGGCGGGAATGCCGGAACGGCAGGAGCATTTTCGGCCGCGCCATATCAGGGTCGTGAGAGTCGTTCTCTGTTGCCTCTCCTTGAACACAGAATTGCCCGAAGATAGCGCCAACAGGCAATTCCGTAGCCATCAAGGAGGACAAAGGGCTCACTCCACCGACCATCATATGACAGGGATGTCATGTGCTGAGCGTCGCAGGGAGGTGCTTGAACGTGTCGGCGGAGTGGCTCCTTTGTCCGGAATTAGTGTGACAGCCAAAAAGATCGAATGTGTAATGCGATGGGTATTATTGGCCATGCTCCTGCCGCCGCTCCGGCGACAAGGAACACTGGCCGCGATCATAATTGGGCATCACCTGCTGATGCACCCGCTTGCTCAGCTGATCGGCACCGCCTATGTAACGGCCGTCGAGCCAGATCTGCGGTACGGTCACCGGCGTCTTGGGACCTATGATGGGCTTGACCCTGGCCAGCATCTCGTAGAGGGCCCGGGGATCCTTGACCACATCATGATAGCGGTAGTCGATGCCGGCCTGTTGCAGATAGTCCTTGGCCCGTTGGCAGTGGGGACAACTTTGCTTGCCGAACAGGTGATTGCCGGAGATGGCGGCCCTGGTCGCATGGGCTTCGATCACCGCCTGCACCAGCACCCCCCGGTTAAGGGCATGGCCCTGGGCGATGACCCTGCCCCCGACCATGATGATGGGCGCATGCCAGCCACCCTTTACCAGCGGCCGCCACCACTCGCTCAGCCATTCGCGGATCTCCAGCTCGACCGGGATCCCCGCCAGTTCGGTGGCCAGGGTGTCCTGGATCACGTCCTTGGACAGGGAGCATTCCCCGCAGGGAATATTGACCTTGAACGGCCCCCAGGCCCCCGCCCATCGAAACAGCGTCACCCTGACCGTTTTGCTATCCATACTTCTGCTCCCTGTGCCACCTTGCCGCCCCGGCTTGACCGATAACCGGGTCTCTATTGGCAGTAGACCGTCCGGACCCCGGTTGATATTACAACAGGGGAAAAATAACCGGCCTTGTCCCCCCGTGATGAGCCGAGCTACCCAAGTTCGAAGCTGGTCACACCGAACAGCCGCTTGATGGAGACTGCGGGGCTCTGCCCCCTGTACATGCGGGCCGCCTCGAAGGAAACGCGCATATGGTGCCGTCGGGCCAGTGCGATCGCCGCCCCGTTTGCCGCCGGCGTATCCAGGAACAGTGGCTCCCCTTCGGGAACGCGGGACTGCAACGCCAGGAACAAGGGCTCGGCCAACTCCGCGGTATCGGCAAACAGGGGGCCTATCTTGTAGCCGCTACGACATTTGCGCACTACCCCGTAGCCCGCCAGCTTGCCGTCCTGCCGTATGCCCAGGGCTGAACTCCCGGCCTGATTAAGCCAGCACCACAGAAATTGTGGGCGAGACTCGGGAAAACACAGGGTATCGTAGGTACATATGTCGGCGAAGGACATCGACGCCAGCGGCACTATTCCCGAATGGGCGGGATATTCCCCACCACCATGCCCCTGATAGCGGACATTGCTGTACGCCAGGGTAAATCCGGATCTGTTGTAGTTGGCCTGCTGGGCGATCACCCCATCAAGCCCGATATCACGGCCTCCCAGATATGCCAGGCCGGCATTCCATATTTGTAGGCCGTAACCCAGGCCACGAAACTCGGGTTTGACAATGTAAAGACCAAGGAAGCCGAAAGAGCCCCCATATTTCACCACCGAAATCACGGCAATGGGTTTCGCCCCCAGCAGGCCGACCAGAAAGCCATGGGTGTCGGCGGCATAAAAGCAGTCGGCATCGTGCAAACCGGGATTCCATCCTTCCGCCGCCGCCCAGTCGATGGCGATATCGATTTCCGGTCGGGTCATGGTCCTGATGGTATAGGTGTTGTTCTGCGTCATGTATTCAGGGCCTCCATGCATAAGCGGCGGTGTCTGACACTGGCGGGGTCAGTGTGCCCTGCTCGCTGCCTTTAACTCTAGCAGCCGTCCGGGCTGGCAGTCGGACCGCCAAGATGTTCAACAGCCGACGTCGTCCAGCTCCCCGAGTAATGGTCGACAGCATGACTTGTCGGGGGCCCGGAGATTTATGCCATTCTTAAGGGTAGCCACCACGGGAAGGGGGAGACTAATGAAAAAGATGATGATCCTCACGGGCCTGAGCCTGCTGCTGGGCTGCTACGGGCCAGGTGTCGAGTCCGGTCGCCAGTCCGGTTATGGAGACGGCTTGCCGGCCTCCTCAGTGCGGACGGTAACCACCGCCGTTATGGCAGGCTCGCTCTCGGAGGACGAACGGCAAGGGCTGCTTGCATACCATAACCGGGTGCGAGCCGAGGTGGGCACGTCTCCGCTACGCTGGTCCGCCGACGCCAGCGCCCAGGCCGAACGCTGGGCCCGGGTATTGGCCAAAGGGTGCGACATAGTGCACAGCCAGGGCTCGGGCTTTGGCGAAAACCTGTTTATGGGCACCCTGGGTTACTATGACGTGCTGGACGGCGCCCGCTCCTGGCAGGAGGAAAAGCGCGATTATTCGGGCCAACCACTGACCCGCTCTACCGCCCAGGTGGCCGGCCACTATACCCAGATGGTGTGGCACGACACCCGCGAGCTGGGCTGCGCCAGGTCGATATGCCGCGATAACATGATACTGGTGTGCAACTACTACCCGCCGGGCAACTACCTGGGGGAACGCGCCTATTAGGCCGCATGGCAGAGCAAGGACGGCGAAGGAAGCAGACCTCCCCCTGCCGCCATTAACGTGAGGGGCTGACTCGATATACTCGTTTATTTTTTGTCCTTGCTCACTTCATGGCCGATCACCCCACCGACCACGGCGCCACCAAGGGTACCCAGGGCACTGCCTTCAGTCAGCACGGAGCCGGCAACACCACCGACCCCGGCCCCGATGGCGGTATTACGATCCCGCTCGGACAGGTTACTGCATGCCGCCAGCAGCAGAGTAGCGGCCAAGCCGCCGGCAACCGCTTTCCTGGTGATATTCATACTACTACCTCGACTTTGGCTGGTAATGACAGGGCGTCAACCGTGCGCCCGCCGGGAATACAGAGCCGGCACAGCCAAAGCCAGGGCGCCGCCGCGAAGCTGTCTGTCGTTGCTAATAAGACCTCATATGCATCGCTTTAATTCCCCTGGCCCACCATCAACGGCCGGACTCAGACCCCGCTGACTTCCCCCCGCATGGGCTGCAGCATCAGGCCGCGTACCTGGTCAGGGACAAGATCCAGGGCCAGCAGGTAATGCAGCTTGGCAAACGCCGCCTCCAGGGTGAGATCTGCCCCCGCCGTCACTCCAATACGGGTCAGGCTGTTGCCGGTAGCATAGGTACCCTGATCCACCTTGCCGTACAGGCAGTGGGTACGGTTGACGATCACCTGGCCCCGCTCCACCGCCTGTTCCAGCACCTGCATCAATTCGGTATTGGCATCAGGCGGATTGCCCACGCCAAAGCTAAGCATAACGGCGCCCCGCACCCGCTCATGGTCCAGCAGGGCCCGGGCGGCTCGGGCCGAAATGCCCGGGTACAGGCTGAGCACGGTGACCGCTTCGGCATCAAATTGCGGGATACGGAAACTGAGGGACTCAGCGGGCAACAGCAGGCCACGATTCAGCTCCATGCTGATCCCGGCCACGCCCAGGGGCGCCAGGTTCGGGGAGGCAAAGGCATCCAGCTCGGTAGCCTTGAGCTTGGTGGTTCGGTTACCCCGCAGCAGCCGACCGTTGAAGTAGACACACACTTCCGCCAGCATCGGCGTCATGCACAGATGCAGGCCGTTGATCAGGTTGTCCAGGCCATCGCTGCGCCGCTCACTCAGGGGGATCTGGGAGCCGGTGAGGATCACCGGCTTGTCCTGGCCCTGCAACATGAACGACAGCGCCGAGGCGGTGTAGGCCATGGTGTCGGTACCGTGCAACACCAGAAAACCATCGTAATCCTGCCAGTGCACCACCAGCAGGCCGGCGATCTGGGCCCAGTGAGCCGGGCTCAGATTGGCGCTGTCGATCAACTGGCCGAGCTCTATCACATCGAACTCGGGCAGCTCCGGCTCGCCACTGTCCCACAACCGCCGACGCAGCAGCTCGGCAAATCCGGGAGCCGGCCTGTGGCCGTCGCTGGAAGCCCGGCAGCCGATGGTACCACCGGTGTGCAATATCAGTACCCTGCCCATATCAGGCCCCCATGGGTGCGACCATGGCCGCCGGGCTGAGGACGGCGGCCAGATGTTCTTCACTGAGCAGTTGTTCATGGCGCACCAGCTCGGCGACGGTGGCACCGCTGGTCAGGGCCTGATTGGCGATACGGCTGGCATTGTCGTAGCCGATATGGGGCACCAGGGCAGTGATGATACCGATGCTGTTATGCAGATGTGAGGCACACTGGGCCTCGTTGGCCTGGATGCCGCGGACGCAGCGGGTATCCAGCATGCGGATGGCCTCGCCCAGCATGCGGCTGGAGTTGAGCAGGTTATAGATGATCAACGGCTCCATGGCATTGAGCTGGAGCTGTCCCGCTTCGGCGGCCAGGGTCACCGCCAGATCGGCGCCGATCACCTGGAAGGCGGTCTGGTTCACCGCCTCCGGGATCACCGGGTTGACCTTGCCGGGCATGATCGAGGAGCCGGGCTGCATCGCAGGCAGCTGGATTTCTCCCAGGCCGGTGCGCGGGCCGCTGGACAGCAGGCGTAGGTCGTTGCTGATCTTGGACAGCTTGACCGCCAGCCGCTTGAGCACGCTTGAGAAAGAAACGAAGGCCCCCATGTCCGAGGTGGCCTCCACCAGGTTGTGGGCCAGGCTCACCGGCTGGCCGGAAATGCTCGCCAGATGGGTGACGGCCAGCGCCGCGTATTTGGGATGGGCATTGATGCCGGTGCCGATGGCGGTGCCCCCCAGGTTGACTTCGCACAGCAGGCGGCAGGCATCGTCGATGCGGGCGGCTTCCTCTCCCAGATTGACGGCGAAGGCCTCGAATTCCTGCCCCAGGGTCATGGGCACCGCATCCTGAAGCTGGGTCCGCCCCATCTTGAGGATATGGGCAAATTCCTCGGCCTTGGTCGCAAAAGCCTGCTGCAGCTCGGCGATGGCTTGCTTGAGCGGCTGGGCGGCAAAGACAATGGCCAGCCGGGCTGCCGTGGGATAGGCATCGTTGGTGGACTGGGAGCGGTTAACATCATTGTTGGGGTGCAACTGCCGATACTGGCCGCGGGCATGGCCCAGCTTGCTGAGCGCCAGGTTGGCGATCACCTCGTTGGCATTCATATTGGTGGAGGTCCCCGCCCCGCCCTGGATCAAATCCACCACAAACTGATCGTGCAGCAGGCCGTCC
The DNA here is from genome assembly GCF_003075035.1 of Zobellella maritima. Classification (GTDB taxonomy): domain Bacteria; phylum Pseudomonadota; class Gammaproteobacteria; order Enterobacterales; family Aeromonadaceae; genus Oceanimonas; species Oceanimonas maritima. The sequence continues at coordinate 203,289 of NZ_QCZE01000003.1, forward strand.
ATGATATCGCCGCAGGCGGCCACAATGGCGTCGGCCTTGTGTTCTTCCAGCAGGCCCAACTGGCGGTTGGCCTGAGCGGCGGCGGCCTTGACCATGGCCAGGGCGCGGATCAGTTCGGGAAAATGGCTAATGGGTACCCCGGTAATGGTGAAGTTCTGTTGGGCCCGCTGGGTCTGAATACCATACCAGGCCTGCTCCGGCACTGGCTGTTCACCCAATAAATCCCGCTCGATACGTGTTTGCATTGTTGCTACGCCCTCTCACCCATGTGTTGACTGTGATGCCTATTACAGCAGCGGAGACAGACGCTGAGAATTTGACGCACTGGCTCAATATGACGCTGAGTGGCGCACAAAGTGCATCGAAAAGAGACAGGTGCACCCTGTTGCAGAAAAATGACTTTAGGTACACTGGTGGCAGTTCCAGGGAGCCCATATGCACCAAGATTTCGCCAAAAACCTGCGCCTGCTCTGCAGTTATTACAAGTCTGTGGCCGAGGTATGCCGCAAGCTCAAGATCAACCGGCCCCAGTTCAACCGCTATTTAAGCGGCCGCTATAAGCCATCGGCTCACAGCCTGCGCCGCCTGTGTGATTTCTTCGGGGTTGAAGAGCACGAAATTCTGATGCCCCACAGCCAGTTTGAGCTGCTGATCCAGGTCAGGCCCAAACCCCAGCTGGCGGAAGAGGCGCATCCGGAAACCGCTCACCTGAGCCTGCTGCAGGCCAATTCTCATGGGCTGGAGAAATATCTGGGCTATTACTTCGAGTACCACTATTCCATGGCATTCCCGGGCAAGATCTTGCGCAACCTGGTCTGCCTGCAACGCCGGGGAACCGGCGTCTATTACCAGCGCACCGAGCGCCTGCAACAAAATCCGGGAGAGCGGGTCTACCACAGCAAGTATCTGGGCATGGCCCACCTGCTGGCGGACCGGATTTTCCTAGTCGATTATGAGTCGCTCACCGGCAACCAGATCACCCAGACCATACTGATCCCCACCTTCAAGAGCCGAGTGGGTCGGCTCAGCGGTCTGCGCCTCGGGGCTTCCGCCAGCGGCGAACGCATCCCCAGCTGTACCCGGGTGGTGCTGGAATATCTGGGTCGGCAGGTGGATATTCGCCGTACCCTGGCCCTGTGCAGTACTTTCGAAGCCGACAGCGGCCAGATTTCCCGGTCAATACTCGAAGCCATCGGCAACGATATGGCACCGGGTGAACACCACTTCCGGGCCAGGCATTATTTTTGACTATGCCACCAGCCCCAGCCACAACTGCCGCACCACCACCACATTGGCAAGACTGACCAGAAACAGGAAACAGACATAGACCATGATCAGATAGCGAAAATAGCTGCCCCTGTCATGACGTATACGACCATGACGTTCCTGGTTGTGCCGATGCGCCTGGGCTATCCTGGCGAACAGCCCCAACTCGAAATGCATCAGAAAAATGGTGATCAGCGACAATACCGTGCCCAGCAGGGGAGCGATCAGAATCCAGCCCTGCAAGGCCCGGGTTATATCGGGCTTAAGGTAGGGCACCGCCCCCAGCAACACCACTCCTATGGTGATCTGGAACAGCTTTTTCCAGATATGATCGTGACGATATTTGTATTCGTCCCATAGCAGACTTTCCCATTCATGCCGGTCTTGCACCTGGGGATGCTCCCTTGCTTCCTCGATGGCCGGCAACTATAGCATGGTCCTCATCCCCAGCTCGCTATCCGAAGGCCTGGCAATGTCACCCCGGGAGTAATCACAGACGCCATCCGGGAATATGGTTTCAAGCATGTCCTGATAGGGCGTCATATCGACGTCGCCATAGATGCCCCGGTTCAGGGCCTGCGTCACCGGCATCAGCGCACACTTGAACAGATCCCCGTTCAGAGGGCTGCCCGATACATTGCGGGGAGAGCGATAGGGGGGGAAACGTTGCAGGCAGGCTCCTGCCTGCTGCTCGCCCATCCAGGGTCCGGACCAGACATCCGGGCCCTCGGCGATCAAGTCACCGTCTATGGTCCAGCAGGCATCCTGTGCCGTCGCCGGACGGCGCCCCGTGGTCAGCCATTCATCTAGCAGTGCCAAGGCCTTGTCACTGGGATCGTAGGGCTTCTCGCTCTGCCAGATCAGCATGTTGTCACTATTGCCCCTGGCCTGCTGAATACGCAGCCGGGACGACAGGCTGGCATAGGAATGGTGCATATCCAGCTCGGGATCCAGATAGTGGCGCAAATCGATAATGGGAATATCAATATTACCCAAAAATACATGGCCGGAGTGATAGGCAGCCGCCATGGCACCAGGGTGTCCCTGACTACGCGGCGCCACCCGTACCAGCTTGTACTGATTACGCTCGAAGATCCGCAGCGGTGCGGCGCCCCCCGGTGTTTTCTGTATATTATGATCGCTCCAGATCGACACCCGGGACAGGCTGTCGTCGCCGGTCAGCACCCACAACCGTTCCTGCGTCATGTACCTGGGCGCCTTCCAGCTGCCGATATTGGCATTGATATGCAAAAACTCGGGGATGCTCATATCCCCCTTTTTCAGGGCATCCAGGCCATACTGCACGCCGACATTGTCATGGGTGCGATTGGCGAAACCGTCTTCTCCAACCCCATAGATATGGGCCGCATCATGCCAATGGCTGAAGCGGGCCACCTTGGCCACTTTTGATGTGTAATGCTGGGCCCGATGGGAATAGTGGGGATTGTTGGTCAAGGGGGCCAGGCCGCGCCAGCTCTTGGAGCATTCGGTCGCCCCCGGGGCCAGCTTGGGCAGACGTTGCCCCAGTCCGGCATAGCGGGCCCAGCGGTAATATTTCTTGAAGGGATGCTCGATCTCGCTGCTGGCCGAGACTCCCATCACCAGGCCGCGGTTCTCCTGCACCTTCCAGCGTTTGTTATCCCGGGCGGTAACATCAAAATAATACTCCAGCAGCTCGCAGTCCAGTGCCCAGATACTCTGGGTGATCATGTCCGGATAGCTATAGAGGGGGATCAGGGCATCAAGCAGGCCCGGCTTGTTCTGGGCTATCAGGTATTGCTGCACGGCTCCGCCCGAGCCACCGATGCCTATCGTATAGTCGGGTTTACCGTAACGGGCCACGAACTGGGCCTTGACCATCTCGGCGGTATTGGCCGCCAGCCACATGTTGTAATGGGTGCTGGTGACATTGCCACTGGAGCCGATCAACGCATAGCCCTTGGCCAGCTCGCCCACCCGGCGACTGCTGAGGTGACCCAGGCTCATCTTGCCCTGGCGCTTGCCAATGCCGACCCCGCCCTTGAAATAATAGATCAGCTTGCGGTTCCAGTAGGGACTGCTGGTTCCTTCGACCGGGTCATCGGGGTCGGCCAGCATGGCAATGGCATAGATAAAGCGGTTGATGGTGCCCTGTTCCACCCTCAGTACGAAGGGCAGCCGCTTGCCATCCAGCTCCAGCCAGGCAATGTCCTCCGGCAGCTCACCGGCGGACAGGGCCTTGAAATGATCGCCCTCTGCCACCTTGTAATAATACCCCACCCGAGTTGGCAACAGGCAGTCCCGGCTATGACCCAACAGCCTGCCCTTGTCTTTCTCTCCGTCCACCATCGCATAAACAGGGGTACCTATGCCCTCCTGGTTATCTACCAGCGGTTGGCCCAGGTCAACTTCTTCGGTATCGCAGGAAAACGGATACTGCAGGGGGCCCAGGGAGTCGTCGATGGGGCCGACCTCACCCGGCTGAACGGGAAATTCAAAGCGAGACAGTTCCAGGGGAACCAGTGAAGCATGGGGACCGAGATAGGGGGGCCTGGGGGCGCCCGGATCATAGCCGGGCGGCAAGGCTTCAACCAGCACGTCGGGTGGTGTCGGCTTCAATTCTTTGCCTAATCGGGCTTCTATCTCGCTGCAGCCCGACAGGATTAACAATAAGGGGATGGTCAGCCCCGCCATGGCACAGAGTCGTAGCCAGTCTGAGGGTTTGTTAGCCTTATCCATGGCATATACCTTTCTTCGTCCACCTTGGTTAATAGTAGTCAATAGATGTGAGCCAGATCTAAGTTCCCGGACGGAAAAAATAGTTGCGGATAACAACAATGTGGATATAGTTGCTCCTCACAACAAAGGAGTAGCTATGGATCAGATAAGCGCCCTGCGCAGCCATTCCCGCACCCTGGTCAGGGAGCTGGGCATGCTGGATCAACACTGTGGCCGGGTGGATTTGTCTCCGGTACAGGCCCACCTGTTGATCGAGCTGGACAAGGGCCCACTCAATATCAATCAACTGGCCGAACGCCTGCGGGTAGACAAGTCCAACGCCAGCCGGCCCTTGGCCCGCCTTGCCAAGCTGGGACTGGTGGATTACCTGGATAACCCCGACGACGGTCGCAGCAAGCTGGTCCGGCTCACCTCACCGGGGCGCCAAAAACTGGCGGCGCTGCACCGGGAAATGAATGACTACGTGGCCCGGGCCCTGGCCCAGCTCAGTCCCCGGGAACAAGATATTGTCAGCCAGGGGCTGGCCCTCTATGGTCGCGCCCTGACCCGCAGCCGGCAACAGCAAAACCTGCTCATCACGCCGTTGCAGGCGGAGCACAATGCCGCCCTGGCCGCCCTGATCCGCGCGGTTTCCGCCGAATATGGACTAACCGCCGATCGCGGCTTCAGCGTGGCCGATCCGCAGCTGGATAACCTGTTTGACTTTTATCAGGGCAAGGGGAAAGGCTACTGGGTAGTGAAGGATGAAGAGGGACGCTTGCTGGGCGGTACCGGCATAGGTCCGGTGGCGGCCAGTGCCGACACCTGTGAATTGCAGAAAATGTATCTGGCGGCCAACGGTCGCGGACTGGGGCTGGGCAAGCGGCTGGCCCTGCATGCCCTGACCCGGGCCAGGGAGATGGGCTACCGACGTTGTTACCTGGAAACCACCGCCTGCCTGGGCGAGGCGCTGGCGCTCTACCGGGGCCTGGGTTTCCGGCCCTGCCCGCGGCTGGGTAACAGCGGCCACCATGACTGCGAAATCACCCTGGGGCTGGAACTGACCGACACCGCTGGTTGATTAGCCTGGCCTGTGTCGGGTCATTGCGGCTTGCTACCCCATAGCTCCTTCAGCCGCTGATCGCGACCGCACTGATAACGGTAGAACTTGTAGCGCAGCGGATTTTTAAGGTAGTAGTCCTGATGGTACTCTTCTGCCGGGTAGAAGGTTGAGGCCGCCTCGATTTCGGTCACTATGGGCCCGGGCAGCTGGCCGGCGTCGATCAATGCCTGCCTGGACTGCTCCGCCAACTGCCGTTGCGCCAGGCTCCGGTAATAGATGGCGCTGCGATATTGGCTGCCCTGGTCACAGAACTGGCGATTGGCGGTGACCGGGTCGATATTGCGCCAGAACACCCGCAGTAATTCCCGGTAACTTATCGTGCTCGGATCATAGACGACCCTTACCGCTTCCGCATGACCGGTCTCCCCGGCGGAGACTTGCCGATAGCTTGGATTCAGCTTGTGGCCCCCCGTATAACCGGAGGTGGTGGAGAGCACCCCGTCCAGCTTGTCGAAGGGGGGCTCCATGCACCAGAAGCAACCACCGGCAAAGATGGCCACCGAGGTATCGGAGCCTGCCGACTCGGCCTGTACCAGGCCGGAACACAACAGGATAGCCAGGGTGGCGAGGTGTGGAGTATGTTTCATCGATGGCTCCCCGAGCTGGTGCTGCTCAAGATCAAGTCCGTATCCAGTTGACCGTGAACAGACGCCTGTCGTTTCACCGACAATGTGCCGCCGACAGGGCTTCCTTGTCGGATACCAGGGGCGTTACTCCTCGAAGTAGGTGCCCCAGCCATCGTATTCGATACCGTACTTGGCGGCGATCGGCAGCAATAACCGGATCTGTGCGCCGATGGCATCTTCGGTCAGGGGGGCGTCGCCGACGGCATCGAAGCAGAGCAGGGTCTGGCCCCGCTCCAGGGTCAGCTCTTCCGCATCCGTCACCTCGAAACCGGCCTTGAAGCAGTCCACCGCAGCCTTTTCCAGCCGGTTGAAATCGGCGCCGGAAAAGTGATGCTCGATCGTGTATTCCGCATCCGGGTTACTGCCGTCTTCCAGCAGGGATTCGATAATGTCACGGGTCTCTTGCTGCCAGTCGATGGGCTCGCTCATAAGGGCTCCTGGGCCGTCTACGGTAAAATGATTGCCAAGCTTAGGGCCGACGCGCTTCTGTGTCCAGCACCGCAATACGCTCGGCGATCAGCTGCCGGCTGTGCTTCAGCAGCTCGCGGATCTGGGTGCTTTTATAGTCCTCTATATGGATCGGCGGCATCACCTCTATGATCAGTTCGCCATTATCCCAGCGATTGAGATCGACCTGCCCGAAATAGCTGGAGCAGGCGATGGGTACAATCGGCACCCCGGCCTGCAGGGCAATGTGAAAGGCCCCCGTTTTGAACGGCAGCAGGCCCTTGCCCTGGCTGCGGGTACCTTCCGGAAACATCCAGATAGACATGTTGCGATGGCGGATCTTGTCTACCACCTTACCGATGGTGCTCGCCGCCTTGGCCTTGTTTTCCCGGTTGATCAGCAGGTTGCCGCTGAGCCAGAACAGCTGGCCGAACAGCGGGATCCAGAACAGGCTGTTCTTGCCGATGGCCACGGTGCGCGGCATCACTACCCCCGGTAGGGTAACTATATCCCAGTTGCTCTGGTGGTTGGCGATAAAGACGGCCGAATGCAGCCCCCTGGCCTGTTCGGCGACGCGGATGCGGACCTTCAGGCCGATCAATGGACAGGCCAGATGAAACAGCCGGCCCAGCAGGTGAACATTGTTGGGGTGACGGGGCCGCAGCAGACAAAGCAGGGTGCCCAATACAAATACCACGACCATGGCCAGGCCAAGCAGCAACAGCCTAAGCAGCTTTAACATGAAGGATCCTCAGGGTTTGGGAGACGGCAGTATACTGGCGGGATTTTGGGTGAACAAGTGTAGCCCCAGTGGTCAGATAAGCAGGGACAATCCCCGGCCTGGGCCGGGGATCTCAAGGGCTTAGCTTAACCGGCCATGGCACTGCTTGTATTTCTTGCCGGAGCCGCAGGGGCAGGGATCATTGCGCCCCACCTTGGCGCCGTCACGTACGAAGGTATCCCCGGCTGCAGAGGCGCTGGCTGAAGAGGCGCCTGCCACAGCGGGCTCATTCGCCAACTGATTCTCGGCCTGGGCATGGCTGAAGCTTTGCGGGATACGTTCAGCCGCCTCGCGACGCTGGGCCTCGGCGGCTTCCACTTCTTCCTGGCTCTGCACCTTGACCCGACTAAGGATGCTGACCACCTCCCGCTTGAGACTGTCGAGCATGCCGGTGAACAGCTCGAACGACTCGCGCTTGTATTCCTGCTTGGGATTCTTCTGGGCATAGCCACGCAGGTGAATGCCCTGGCGCAGGTGGTCCATTGCCGCCAAGTGTTCTTTCCACAGGCCGTCCAGGGTCTGCAGCATCACCGAGGTCTCGAACTGCCGCAGCACCTCGGCACCGACCACAGCCTCTTTCTGTCGATAAGCGGCGGCCGCTTCCTCTAGGATTTTCTCCCGCAGCTTCTCCTCGTGCATGCGCTCATCGGCCGACAGCCACTCGCCGAGCGGTAGCTCAAGGGCAAAGTCGGCCTTAAGCCGTTGCTCCAGGGCGGGCACATCCCACATCTCTTCCAGTGACTGGGGCGGAATGTATTCATCGATGACACCATTGAACACGTCTTCCCGGATCACTTCGATGGTTTCCTTAATATCGCCGGTGTCCAGCAGCTCATTACGCTGCTCGTACACCACCTTACGCTGGTCATTGGCCACATCGTCAAATTCCAGCAGGTTCTTACGGATATCGAAGTTGCGGGTTTCCACCTTACGCTGGGCGTTTTCGATGGCACGGGTCACCCAGGGATGCTCGATGGCCTCGCCTTCTTCCATGCCCAGTTTTTTCATCATGCCGGTGACCCGATCGGAGGCGAAGATCCGCATCAACGCATCTTCCATCGACAGGTAGAAACGACTGGAACCCGGATCGCCCTGACGGCCTGCCCGACCGCGCAACTGGTTGTCGATGCGGCGGGATTCATGGCGCTCGGTACCTATGATATGCAGGCCGCCGGCCTTGATCACCGCCTCGTGGCGCTGCTGCCAGTCGGCCTTGATGGCGGCAATCTGTTCGCTGCTCGGGTTGTCCAGCGCCTCTATCTCCGCCAGCCAGTTGCCCCCCAGCACGATATCGGTCCCCCGCCCGGCCATATTGGTGGCGATGGTCACGGTACCTGCCTGGCCCGCCTGGGCGATGATTTCCGCCTCCTGGGCGTGGAACTTGGCATTCAGCACTCGGTGCTTGATGCCTTCCTGCTCGAGAATGCGCGACAGCAGCTCGGAGTTTTCGATAGATACGGTACCCACCAGTGCCGGCTGACCCCGCTCGACACAATCCTTGATGTCGGCCACGATGGCCTGATATTTCTCGGCGGCGGTCAGGTATACCAGGTCGCCCATGTCCTTGCGGATCATGGGCCTGTTGGTCGGCACCACCACGGTATCAAGGCCATAAATATGCTGGAATTCGAAGGCTTCGGTATCGGCGGTCCCCGTCATGCCGGCCAGCTTGTCATACAGGCGGAAAAAGTTCTGGAAGGTGATCGAGGCCAGGGTCTGGTTTTCATTCTGAATCTTGACCCCCTCCTTGGCTTCCACTGCCTGATGCAGGCCTTCGGACCAGCGACGCCCCGGCATGGTGCGGCCGGTATGCTCATCGACGATCACCACCTCGTTGTTCTGCACTATGTAATCCACATTGCGCTCGAACAGGGTATGGGCACGCAGCCCGGCGTTGACGTGGGCCAGCAGTATGATATTACTGGCGGAGAACAGGGAGTCGTCCTCGTTCAACAGGCCCATGCGCTTGAGCTCTTCTTCCACGAAGATCTGGCCGTTTTCGGTCAGCAGTGCCTGCTTGTTCTTTTCGTCGACCGTGTAATGACCATCCCCCTGGTATTCTTCGGAGTCTTCCTTGTCCTGTTTGACCAGCTTGGGGATCAAGGTATTCATGCGGGTATACAGCTCCGAGCTGTCTTCCGCCGGCCCCGAGATAATCAGGGGAGTTCTGGCTTCATCGATCAACACGGAGTCGACTTCATCCACCAGCGCATAGTAGAGCGGACGCTGAACCCGCTGCTCCGGCGAGAAGGCCATATTGTCGCGCAGATAATCGAAGCCGAACTCGTTGTTGGTACCATAGGTGATATCGGCGGCATAGGCGGCCTTCTTTTCCTGGGGACCCATGCCTGGCAGGTTGCAGCCCACGCTCAGGCCGAGAAACTCGAACAGCGGCCGGTTGGTCTCCGCATCGCGGCGAGCCAGATAGTCGTTGACCGTCACCACATGCACGCCACGGCCGGTCAGGGCATTGAGGTAGACCGGCAGGGTCGCGGTCAGGGTCTTACCCTCACCGGTTTTCATCTCTGCTATCTGGTTGTTGTGTAACACCATGCCACCGAGCAGCTGTACATCGAAGTGGCGCATCTCGAACACCCGCTTGGAAGCCTCGCGTACGGTGGCAAAGGCCTCCGGCAACAGAGCCTCCAGGGTTTCGCCCTGCTCCAGCCGGTTGCGGAACTCGGCCGTCTTGGCCTGCAGCTCGGCGTCGGACAGGGCCTCGAACTTGGGCTCCATGGCATTGATTTCATTTACTACTTTACGCAACCGCTTGAGCGTTCTGTCATTACGGCTACCGATTATCTTGGTGAATAATTTGGTAATCATGCTTGGCCAATTAGGATGTTGGAAAATACCCCCCGCCGTGAGCGGGGTCGAAAATTTACTGGGGCAAGAAGCGCGCCGGATCCAGCCGCTTGTTCCCTTTTAACACTTCATAATGCAGATGCACGCCGGTCGTCCGGCCGGTGCGGCCCATCAGGGCTATCAGCTGTCCATTTTCCACCTTGTCACCGACGCTGACCAGCTGTTTGTCCAGGTGCGCATAACGGGTGGTCCAGCCCTGCCCGTGGTTCAGTTCTATCATGCGGCCATAGGCCGGGTGTTCGGTCACCAGGCTGACGATCCCGGCGCCGGTCGCCGCGATGGGGGTGCCCAGCTCACCTGAAAAATCAATTCCGCTGTGCCATCGGCCCTGACCGGTAAAGGGATCCCTCCGGTTGCCGAAAGTGGAACTCAGCCGGCCCTGACCGGTGGGCACCGGGTGGCCATGCACCTGGGTAATTTCGTTTATATGGAGATTCAGCAGTAGAGATTCAAGGGTGGACAGCGCCCGCCCCTGCTCCCTGGCCTGGCTCGCCAGCAGATTCAGAGCCATATTCAGTTCGGCAAAACCACTGAAGGAGCGCTGCAGCAGGCCACTGTCAAAGATTTTGCCGGTTGCCAGTTCATCCCCCAGGGCATAATCCTGCTGCAGCCGCTGGCTCAGGCTGGCCACCTGACCCAGTTCGGCCTGCAGCTGTCCCAGCCGTCTGCCGATGCGGGACAGTTGTTGCTGCTGGCCGCGCCGCTGTTGTTCCAGCTGTTGTACCAGGCGGGCATTGTTGTCCTGAACGGCCTGCCACTGACTGTAGCAATACAAGGCCAGTGAAATGGCCACCAGCAGGGCAATACAGAGGGCGCCGAGGGGACGCAGGAACATGGCCTGGGCCGGGGGGAAAACACTGGCTGTCATGGGCGTATTCTGGAAAAACCAAAAGGAACGCCGGCGCGGAGAGAAGGCCGGCGTGGGTGGATTAAATTCAGGCCAGGTTAAGCGCCGTATCGTAGTAACGGATTGGCGATTCGGCCCCGGCTTCGCCGAAGGTCACCAGCTCCCAGGCTTCCTGATTGGCAAGCAGGGCTCGTAACAGGCTGTTGTTGAGGGCATGACCCGTCTTGTAGGCTCGGAACTCGCCCAGGATACTGTGGTTGCACATGTAAAGATCACCGATGGCATCCAGCATCTTGTGTTTGACGAACTCGTTTGGATAACGCAGGCCATCATCGTTCAGTACCCGGTAGTCATCGAGCACCACGGCGTTTTCCAGGCTGCCGCCCAAGGCCAGGTTCTGGGAGTGCAGGTATTCGATATCCCGCATAAAGCCAAAGGTACGGGCCCGGCTCAGTTCCTTGACGAAGGCGGCGCCGGAAAAATCCAGTACCAGCTGCTGGCTCTTGCCTTCGAATACCGGATGCTTGAAATCGATGGTCAGATCCAGCTTGAAGCCACGGCGGGCGGGCCGGAACTCGGCCCATTTGTCCCCATCCTCGACGCGTACCGGTTGCTTGATGCGAATAAACTGCTTCAGGGCATTCAGCTCGCGGATGCCGCCGGACTGCAGCAGGTAGATAAAGGGATGCGAACTGCCGTCCATCACCGGCACCTCGGGGGCATCCACCTCAATATAGAGGTTATCGATGCCCAGGCCGGCCAATGCCGCCGACAGGTGTTCGATGGTCGACACCCGAACGCCCTGCTCATTGACCAGGGCGGTACAGAGCATGGTATCTCTGACCAGGTCGGCATCGGCACGGATCTCCACCTGGGGATCCAGATCGGTGCGACGAAACACTATTCCTGTGTTGGCCGGGGCGGGCACAAATGTCATTTGCACCTTGTGACCGGAGTGCAGGCCGATTCCGGTTGCCTGCACGGTATTCTTCAGGGTTCGTTGTCTAATCATACGCTTGTCCGCCAACAATAGGGCCTAAGTCCGCACCAATTAATATGGTCGGACATGTTAGCACAACCTTTGACCTACGCCAATTGAGCGCCTTTTCAGCCTCTCAGTCGGCCTGTTTGCGCAGAAATGCCGGTATATCCAGATAATCCAGATCGGGCTTGACCTGGGTCGCATCTGAATTCACCGCCACCTTGCCAACCTGCTCTTCCCGCTGGGTTTCCAGGCGACGCATGCCGTTGTCATCCCGGGCCGGGCTGGACTTGACCAGGGTTATATCGGGCTTGCGCTCGGCACCGATGCCGGTCGCCACCACGGTAACCCGCAGCTCGTCGGAGATTTCCGGATCCAGAACCGTACCCACCACCACGGTGGCATTTTCGGACGCGAAGGCCTTGACCGCGTTGCCCACGGTTTCAAACTCTTCGATGGTCATATCCAGGCCGGCGGTAATGTTAACCAGTATGCCGCGGGCACCGGCCAGATCCACATCTTCCAGCAGCGGACTGGAAATGGCTTTTTCGGCGGCTTCCTCGGCCCTGTCTTCACCGGTGGCGGAACCGGTACCCATCATGGCGGTACCCATTTCCCGCATCACGGTACGCACATCGGCAAAGTCGACGTTGATCAAGCCCGGACGGGTGATCAGCTCGGCGATACCCTGTACCGCGCCCAGCAGCACATTGTTGGCCGCCTTGAAGGCGTCCAGCAGGGAAATGCCCCGCCCCAGCACCTTCAGCAACTTGTCGTTGGGGATGGTGATCAGCGAGTCGACATGCTTGGCCAGCTCGTTGATCCCCTGCTGGGCATAGCTCAAGCGTTTCTTGCCCTCGAAGGCGAACGGTTTGGTGACCACCGCCACCGTCAGTATGCCCAGTTCCTTGGCCACTTCCGCCACTACGGGCGCCGCCCCGGTACCAGTGCCACCGCCCATACCGGCGGCAATAAACACCATGTCGGCCCCTTCCAGCAGGTCGCGGATGGCGTCCCTGTCTTCCAGCGCCGCATCGCGACCGACTTCCGGGTTGGCGCCTGCTCCCAGGCCCTTGGTAATGGCGCTGCCCACCTGCAGGGTGGTATTGGCGCTGGAGTTACGCAAGGCCTGGGCATCGGTATTGATGGCCAGAAACTCTACCCCTTCGAGGTTTTCCCGCACCATATGTTCCACGGCATTACCGCCGCCGCCACCGACACCCACTACCTTGATGACGGCTTCCTGCTCATGATCATTCATCAGTTCAAACATAAGTCTCTCTCCGCTTTGCTCTTGGTTGGTTCCTGCCAAGATTAAAATTCGCCACGCAACCAGTTGCCCACCCGCTTCAGCAGGCCGGATACGCTGGTTTTGTTGTTGTATTCCAATTGAGGCATGGACTGGTGCTCCTTGCCGTATTGCAGCAAGCCGACAGCCGTCGAATAGACTGGCGTTTCCACATAATCCGATAGCCCTTTAACCCCCGAGGGCTGGCCGATACGTACCTGGCACTGGAACAGCTGTTCGGCACACTCCACCAGTCCTTCAATCTGGGCCGCACCACCGGTCAACACCAGGCCGGCGGCCAGCTGATGCTTGACCCCCATTTTTTTCAGATCGCTCTGTACCTTGGTCAGCTCCTGATTGATCATCCCCAGCAGTTCGCTATATCTGGGCTCGATCACCTCCGCCAGGGTCTGCCGCTGCAGGCTCCGGGCCGGACGACCACCGACGCTCGGTACCTCTATGGTATCCTCCTTGCTTACCTTCCGGCTGAAGGCGCTGCCATGGCGCACCTTGATCGCCTCGGCGTCCAGTGGCGGCGTACCAAAGGCATAGGCGATGTCGCTGGTCACTGTGCTGCCCGCATAGGGGATCACCTTGGTATGGCGCAGGGCCCCCCCGGTAAATACCGCCATGTCCATGGTGCCGCCACCGATATCGACGACACAGACACCCAATTCCTTTTCATCGTCGGTCAGCACCGCATAGCTGGAGGCCAGCGCGCTGAATATCAGCTGATCGACCCGCAGCCCCAGACGTTCTACGCATTTTTCAATATTGCGCGCCATATCGTTATGGCAGGTGATCAGGTGGACCTTGGCATGCATGCGCACCCCGGACAGCCCAATCGGGTTCTTGATGCCCTCCTGAAAGTCGATGGAGAACTCCTGGGGCAGCACATGCAGCACCCTGTGTTCATCGGACAGGCGCACCGACTTGGCGGTATGGATCACATTGTCCACATCCTCCTGGGTCACATCCTCATCGGAAATGGGCACCATGCCGCTTTCGTTGCGACATTCGATATGCTTGCCCGAGAGCCCCAGATAGACAGAGGTAATCTGGCAGTCGGCCATCATCTCGGCCTCATCCACCGCCCGCTTCAGTGACTTGACCACCGACTCGAGATCGTTAACGCCCCCCTTGTCCATGCCCTTGGCCGCATGGCTGCCCAGGCCGATGATATTGAGGTCGCCGTCCGGCAGCACTTCGCCCACCAGAGCCGTGACCTTGGCCGTGCCTATATCAAGCCCGACGATTAGATTGCGTTCCGCGTTTTTTGTCATTGTCTGTCTCTTCGTCCCGCTTCCATCCTACCGCCAGGCCCGTATCGTAACGCAGATCCAGGTAGTCGATCCGCTCACGCTCCAGGATACCCGGGTAGACATCAATAAATCGCTGCAGACGGGTTTCTATATGTTCCCGTCCCAGGATTAACCTGACCCCGTTGGACAACGCCAGCTCCCAGGAGAGCCTGGGAGTCAGATGTACATGGGTTATGTCGTAACCATAGGGCTGCAGCAGCTGCTGCAAGCCATAATATTCCGTTAATACCTTGCCGGACTCTTCATCGGGCCCCGACAGGGACACCAGGGCCAGCTCCAGGCCACGATAATCCGCCTCAAAAATGTCTCCCTGGCGGTTGAGCAGGGCCCCTTCATTCCAGAAGGCGGCCACGTCCTGCTCGACGATATAGACCCGCAGCTTGTCGGGCCATTGCTTGCGCACCGATACCTGGGACACCCAGGGCAAAGTCAACAGCTGTTGCTGGACCTGATCCACCTCCAGGGTAAAGAAGTTATCTACCTGGGGCAGGGCAAGGACGGCTTCCCGCACCTGCTCCCGGCTCAGGTATTCGTGCTCACCCTGGATGATCAGGCTATGCATCGGCAGCTGATTGGAAGAGGTGATCCACAGTCCGATTTGCCACAAGCCCCACGCCAGGGTTGCCAGCACCGACACAAACAGAGTCAGGCCGGCAATAAAGCCCAGGCGAGTCCGAGTGACGGTGCCGCCCATATCAGTACGCCATCTCCAGCACCTTGACCACCAGCTGTTCAAAAGACAGGCCGGCAACCCTGGCCGCCTTGGGCACCAGGCTGGTTTCGGTCATGCCCGGCACCGTATTCACCTCCAGCAACCACCATTGACCATCGGCATCGCGCATCAGATCGACCCGCCCCCAACCACTGGCGGCCACCGCCCGGAAGGCATTCAGACTCAGGGCACCCAGTTCGGCTTCTTCCGCTTCACTCAGGCCGCAGGGGCACAGATATTCGGTATCCCCGGACTGGTATTTGGCCGAGTAATCATAAAAATCGTGGGGGGTGCGCAGGCGGATAGCCGGCAATGCCTGTTCGCCCAGGATACTGACGGTATATTCATCCCCCTGGATAAACCGCTCGAGCAGCACCTCATCGTCAAACCTGAAGGCCTCGATGATCGCTTGGGCCAGGGAGTCGGCATCGGTGGCCTTGGTCATGCCGATGCTGGAACCCTCATGGGACGGCTTGACGAAAATGGGCCCCCGGAACTGTGCCAGCAGTGCGGCCGCGTCATCCGGGGTAAAGGAGTTTTTATGCACCACCCGAAATTCGGCGGTAGGCAACCCCATGCTCCGCCAGACCTGCTTGGTGCGGATCTTGTCCATCGCCAGCGCAGCCCCCAACACCCGGGAACCGGTGTAGGCCAACCCCAGATGTTCCAGCGCTCCCTGCAGGGTGCCGTCTTCCCCACCCCGGCCGTGAACCACGATAAAGGCGCTATCAAACCCCGCATCCTTAAGGCGGGCCAGCGGATAATCCCGGGTGTCGACGCCATGGGCATCGACACCCGCTCGCTGCAACCCGGCCAGCACGGCCGCACCGGAACGCAACGACACCTCCCGCTCGGCGGAGCGACCGCCATAGAGCACAGCAACCTTGCCAAACCGGCTCATACCTGCTCCCCCTGTGGTTGTTTCATGGCCGCCACTGACAATTGCAGCTCACCCAACTTGCGTGCCAGTCCGCCGACATTGCCGGCCCCCTGGGTCAGTACCAGATCTCCGTCCTGCATCAGCTCGGCCAGGACTGCAGGCACCTCGTCCGGCGTTGCCACATAGACGGGCTCGAGCTGGCCACGGCTGCGGATGGTACGGCACAGGGCCCGGCTGTCGGCGCCGGGGATCGGCGCCTCACCGGCACTGTATACTTCCAGCAGGATCAGCACATCCGTCTTTGACAGCACATCGACAAAGTCCTCGTACAGATCCCGGGTGCGGGTGTACCTGTGGGGCTGATAGATAGTCACCAGGCGGCGCTCGGGCCAGCCGGCACGCACCGCATTCAGGGTGGCCCGGACTTCGCTGGGGTGGTGACCGTAATCATCCACCAGCTTGACTCTGCCCCTGCCCGTGTCGAACTCACCGTATTGCTGAAAGCGACGGCCTACCCCGGCAAACTTGGCCAGGGCCGCCAGTATCGCCTGGTCGGCCACCCCGTCCTCACAGGCCACGGCGATGGCCGCCGCCGCATTCTGGGCATTGTGCCGGCCGGGCAGGTTCAGCTGCACCTCCAGGCTGCTGCCGTCCGGACGGCAAACCCGGAAGCAACTGTGATCGTGCTGCTGGATAAAATCTTCTATCCGGTAATCCGCATCCTCGGCGAATCCGTAGCTGACAAACTGACGGCCAATTCTCGGCAACAGCTCACGCACCACGGGATCATCCACGCACAGCACCGCCAGGCCGTAAAACGGCAGATTGTGCAGAAAATCCATGAAGGTGCCTTCCAGCTTGCTGAAGTCACCGCCATAGGTATCCATATGATCCGCTTCGATATTGGTGACGATGGACACCATGGGCTGCAGATGCAGGAAGGAGGCATCGCTCTCATCCGCCTCGGCAATCAGGTAGCGGCTTGAGCCCAGACGGGCGTTGCAACCGGCGCTGTTGAGCAGGCCACCGATCACGAAAGTGGGATCCATGCCCGCCTCACCATAGATGCTGGCCACCAGGCTGGTGGTGGTGGTCTTGCCATGGGTGCCGGCCACCGCCACCCCGTGGCGAAAACGCATCAGCTCGGCCAGCATTTCGGCCCGGCGCACCACAGGGATGCGCAGCTCCCGGGCCGCCAGCAGTTCGGGGTTGTCGGGGTGGATGGCGGTGGACACCACCACCACGCTGGCCTGTTCAACCTGTTCGGCGGCATGGCCCAGGTAGATGGTCGCGCCCAGGGCGGCCAGCCGATCGGTGACCACATTATGGCTGATATCGGATCCGGAAATGGCATAGCCTTCGTTGGCCAGCACCTCGGCGATGCCGCCCATACCGGCGCCGCCGATACCAATGAAGTGGATCCGCCGCACCCGTCTCATCTCGGGTACCATGGTTCTCAGTTTTGTCAGTTCAACCTTGGTCATGCCATTCTCTCATTCATTTTTAGCTGCGCACGCAGGCACTCGGCCACCCGCTCTGCTGCATCGGTAATTGCCAGTTTTCGGGCCTGTTCGGCCATCGCCAGCAGGCGGGCACGATCCCCGGCCAGGGTCTGCAGCTGCTCGGCCAGTCCGGCCACGGTCAGCTCCCTCTGAGGCAGCAGACAGGCTGCCCCCGCATCGGCCAGGGTGCGGGCATTCTTGGTCTGGTGATCATCCACCGCATGAGGCAGGGGCACGAAGATGGCGCCCAAGCCCGCCGCCGCGACTTCAGACACCGTCAGCGCACCGGCCCGGCACACCACCAGATCGGCCTGGCCATAGGCACCGGCCATATCGTCGATAAATTCGCTGACATCGGCCTCCAGCCCCAGTGCCCGGTAGGCGATACGCACCGCCTCGCCATTGCCCTTTCCTGTCTGGTGACGCACCCGGATGTTGCCGGCCCGGGCTACCGCCTGCGGCACCATCTCGTTCAGCACCCGGGCCCCCAGGCTGCCGCCCACCACCAACAGCCGCAACGGCTGGGGCGCAAGGTCAATACGTGCGGCCGGGGCGGCCAGGGCCAGCACCTCCGGACGTACCGGATTGCCGACTACGGCGGTCTTGTCGCTGACGGCGAAGGCACCAGGGAAGGCCATCAACACCCGCTTGGCCAGACGGGCCAGCAGGCGGTTGGTAAGCCCGGCGGCGGCATTCTGTTCATGCAGGATCAGCGGAATACCGGCCAGCCTGGCCGCCACCCCGCCGGGACCGGCGGCAAAACCGCCCATGCCCAGTACCACCTGGGGTCTAACTTCACGCAGCACGGCCCATGCCTGCAACAGCGCCCTCAGGATCTGGAAGGGGGCAGTCACTAGCCGTTTGAGGCCATTACCACGAATTCCGGCAATGGCGATGGTATGCAGGGGATAACCGTGGCTAGGTACCAGCCGGGCCTCCATGCGGTCCGCGGTGCCCAACCAGTGCACCTGCCAGCCCTCGTCCCTGAGCCTGTCGGCGACCGCCAGGCCGGGAAAAACGTGTCCGCCGGTACCACCGGCCATCACCAGCAGGGTCTTGCTGTCGCTCATGTCGCCTCCCGCTGTCTGGCCTGCATGTTGTCGCGCCGCCATTCATGGTCGATACGTACCAGGATTGCCACCGCAGCTCCAATCACCAACAGGCTGGAGCCGCCGTAACTGACCAGCGGCAGGGTCAGGCCCTTGGTGGGCAGCAGGCCGGAGGCCGCGCCTACGTTAACTACCGTCTGGAAGCTGAACCAGATGCCGATGCCCATCGCCAGGTAACCCTCATACTGGCGACCACCGAGCAACACCTTCTGTCCAATCAACAGGGCCTTGAAGGCCAGCCAGGCCTGCAGCGCCAGCACCAGTAGTACGCCGATAAAGCCCAGCTCCTCGCCCAGGATGGCAAATACAAAATCGGTATGGGCTTCGGGCAGGTATTCCAGTTTTTGGATGGAATTACCCAGGCCTTCCCCCAGCCAGCCCCCGCGGCCAAAAGCCATCAACGACTGGGTCAGCTGATAGCCGCTGCCAAAGGGATCATCCCAGGGGTTGAGGAAAGAGGTCACCCGACGCATCCGGTAAGGGGAACTGACGATCAGAAAGCCCACCAGTGAACAGCCCAACACAATCAGGCTGATAAACTGACTGAGCCGGGCACCGGCCAGAAACAGCATCCCGATGGTGGTCACGAACAACACCACCACAGACCCCAGATCCGGTTGCATCAGCAGCAGCACCGACATGGCGGCCATCACCGCCAACGGCTTGAGGAAGCCTTTCCAATGGCCCCTCACTTCCGCCTGCCGGCGTACCAGGTAACCGGCGAGGAAAGTGAATAGTGCCAGCTTGGCGAGTTCCGCCGGCTGCACATTGATGGGCCCGAGGGCCAGCCAACGAGTACTGCCGTTGACATTACGCCCCACCACCAGCACCAGCAACAGCAACAGCAGTGCCAAAATCAGAAAACTGCCGCTGAATTGCTGCCAGCGGGACATGGGTACCTGCAGTACCAGGCCGCTCAACACCAGGCACAGCAACAGGAAGGCGCTGTGTCGCTTGACGAAATAGAAGGGGTCATCATTCAGGGCGATACCCTCGGCAATCGAGGCCGAAGCGACCATGGTCAGGCCGATGGCCATCAGCGAGAGCGCCAGGATCACCAGCTGGCGATCATAGATCAGCCCCTGGGACGGCTGCAGGAGCCAATCGAGATCCAGGCTGGGAACAAGCTTCATAGGGCCTCCACCAGGGTGATGAAATGCTGGCCCCGAGCCATGTAGTTGGCATACATATCCAGGCTGGCACAGGCCGGAGCGAACAGCACCCAGTCACCGGGCAAGGCATGACTCGCACACCAGGAAACCGCCTCGGGCAGGCCTGCCACCGCTACGGTATTGTCCGCCAGGGCCAGCAGCCTGTCCTTATCCTGGCCGAAGCACAGCATACCGGCGATGCGATCTTTCAGCAGCGGCGTGAGCGGGCTGAAGTCCTGGCCCTTGCCCTGGCCGCCGGCGATCAGCCATAGCCGGCCGGTCACGCTCTCGGCCACCCCGGCGATGGCCGCCAGGGTAGCGCCCACATTGGTGGCCTTGGAGTCGTTTAGCCAGCGCACGCCCTGCTTCTCCGCCACAAACTGGCATCTGTGGGGCAGTCCGCTGAACTCCCGCAACACTGTTAGCTGGGCGGCTTCGGGAATGCCGACCTCATCGGCCAAGGCCATGGCTGCCAGGGCATTGAGCTGGTTATGGCTGCCCACTATCCTGAGCTCGTCCACCGCCAGCACCGGCTTGCCAAACCGGCTTAGCCACAGCCGGCCCTGCTGCTCGAGCCGGCCATATTCCCGTTCATCCAGACCGAAGCTGACGCCACCGCCCGCCGGAGGCAGGGTCTGGCTGTCTTCCCGGTTATAGAGCTTCAGCCCGGCATGACGGTAGATGGTCAGCTTGGTATCCCGATAGTGGGCCAGGGACTCGTAGCGATCCAGATGATCTTCACTGATATTGAGCACGGTCGCCGCTACCGCCCGCAAGCCGGGAGTGGTTTCCAGCTGGAAACTGGACAGTTCGAGTACCGCCAGTTCCAGCGGCTCGGTCAGCAGATCCAGCGCCGGGGTGCCGATGTTGCCGCCCACTCCCACCCGGACACCCGCGGCCTTGGCCATCTCGCCCACCAGGGTAGTGACGGTACTCTTGCCATTGGAGCCGGTAATGGCCACCACGGGTGCCGGGCAGGCCCGCACGAACAACTCTATGTCACCCAGGATCTCGATCCCGGCGGCCAACGCCTGCTGCAACTCGGGGGTGGCCAGCGGCACCCCCGGGCTGACCACGATCAGCTCGGACGCCAGCAGCTGCTCTACATCCAGGCCGCCGAAATAGCGGCTTACCTCGGCGGGCAGCTGATCCTCGCCGGGAGGATGCAAACGGGTATCCATCACCCGGGGCAGCCGTCCCCGGCGCAGGCAATAGCGCACACAGGAAAGTCCCGTCTGTCCAAGCCCAATAATCAGGATCCGCTCTGGTAACATCTTTTACCTCAGCTTCAGGGTAGCCAGGCCAACCAGCACCAGCATCAGGGTAATAATCCAGAATCGCACTATTACCCGCGGTTCAGGCCAGCCTTTCAGTTCATAATGATGATGGATAGGAGCCATGCGGAAAATACGCTGACCACGCAGCTTGTAGGAGCCCACCTGCAGGATCACCGACAGGGTTTCGATCACGAAGATACCGCCCATCACTACCAGCAAAAACTCCTGGCGGACCAGCACGGCGATGGCACCCAAGGCTGCCCCCAGGGCCAGGGAGCCGACATCGCCCATAAATACCTGGGCCGGGAAGGTATTGAACCAGAGGAAGCCCAGTCCCGCACCGACCATGGCGGTACAAACCACCGTCAGCTCACCGGCATGAGCCACATAGGGAATATGCAGGTAGCTGGCGAAATTGACGTTGCCGGTAGCCCAGGCCACCAGGGCAAAACCAGCCGCCACCATCACGGTTGGCATGATCGCCAGACCGTCGAGGCCGTCGGTCAGGTTGACCGCATTGCTGGAGCCGACGATCACGAAGTAGCTGAGCACGATAAACAGCAAGCCCAGCTGGGGCATCACATCCTTGAAGAAAGGCACCACCAGCTGGGTCTGGCTTGGCTCCCGGGCGATCGCATAGACAAAGACGGCCGCAGCCAGGGCGGCGGCCGACTGCCAGAAATATTTCCAGCGGGCAATCAGGCCATCGGTATTCTTGCGCACAACCTTGCGGTAATCGTCGACAAAGCCGATGGCACCAAAGGTTCCCAGCACAAACAGCACCACCCACACATAGGGGTTGGACAGATCGGCCCACAGCAACACAGAAACGAAAATGGCGATCAGGATCATCAAACCGCCCATGGTGGGAGTACCGGCCTTGCTGAAATGGGATTCGGGACCGTCATTGCGCACCACCTGGCCGATCTGCAGCCGCTGCAGCCGGCGGATCAGGTGGGGGCCTATCCACAGGGAAACGAACAGGGCGGTCAGGATGGAAATGATGGCCCTGAAGGTCAGATAGGAAAACACATTAAAAAAACTGAAATGGGGAGTCAGTAACTCGGCCAGCCAGACTAGCATGATATCCCCTCCTGGATGGCCCGAACCACGTCTTCCATCCGGGCACTGCGTGCACCTTTCACCAAAACTACCACCTTATTGTGCTGTGCCAATGCCTCGGCCAGGACCGGCCACAGCTGCTGTTTGTTGTCAAAATGCCGTCCATGGGCTGCCTGCGCCGTATGGCGGCTGTCCTGACCCACGGTCAGTATCAGGTCGATACCCAGCTTTCTGGCATGTTCGCCCACCTTGATATGCATGTCCTTGCTATAACCGCCCAGCTCCGCCATATCGCCAAAGGCAAAGATCCGATAGCCGGGCAGGCTGGCCAGGGTATCCAGCGCCGCCAATACCGAAGCGACGCTGGCGTTATATGTATCATCCAGTACCGTCAGACCGGGTCGCGTCCATACCTGCAAGCGGCCCTTGGCTGAGTTGAACGCGCCAAGTCCGGTCGCTATCTCCTCCAGGCTGGCACCCAGCGCCTGGGTCGCCGCCGCCGCCGCCAGGGCATTGGCCACATTATGTCTGCCCGGTACCGGCAACTGCACCGCCACCTCGCCCAGGGGGGTCAGCAGGCGGAAGTGGGCACAGCCCGACTTGTCCAGGGTGACCTGTCGGGCTTCGTATTCCCGGCGCTCGCCAAAACTGATCAACGGCCACTGGGCCCGCCAGCCGTTATAGAAAGGGCTGTCGCCATTGGCAATCGCCACACCGCCGGCCACCAGGCCGTCGTAGATCTCGCTCTTGGCCTTGGCGATGCCCTCAAGCGAGCCGAACCCCTCCAGGTGAGAAGCCTCCACATTGTTAATCAAGGCTACATGGGGCTTGACCAGCGAGCTGGTCCAGGCGATTTCGCCGATATGGTTTGCGCCCAGCTCAACCACCGCAAAATCGGTGTCCGCTGTCAGCTCGCACAGGGTCAGAGGAACACCGATCTCGTTGTTCAGATTGCCCCGAGTCGCCATGACCTTGCCTTTTTGCTGCAATATCGCCGCCGCCATTTCCTTGACCGTGGTCTTGCCACAGCTGCCGGTAATGGCCAGAAACCTGGCCGAGCTTCGCTCCCGCACCAGACCGCCGAGCAGGCCCAGTGCCAGGCGGGTGTCTGCCACCTTGATTTGGGGTACTTCCAGCTCCAACCAACGTTCAACCAACAGGGCGCAAGCGCCCTGTTTCACGGCCTGGGCGGCGAATTCATGGCCATCGAAACGTTCGCCGATCAGCGCCACGAAGAGGCAGCCCTTGGCCAGCGGCTGCCGGCTGTCGGTCGTCACCGCCAGTATGGCCTCGTCGGCACCGCGCAACTCGCCACCACTGGCCTGGGCCAACAGGCTTAAAGGCAGGCTGATCATAGGGCTATCCCCAATAACCGGGCCGCGGTTTCACGATCGCTGTAATGATGCTTGTGTGTACCCACTATCTGATAATCCTCATGGCCCTTGCCGGCCACCAAAATAATGTCATCGGGCGTTGCCTGTTCAACCGCCAGGGCAATCGCCGCTGCTCTGTCATGGACCCGCATGGCCGCATCCGGCCTGGTCAGGCCTGCGACCATATCGGCCAGGATGGCCCCGGCCTGCTCAGTACGCGGGTTGTCATCGGTCAAGATCAACCGATCCGCGCCGGCCTCTGCCGCCGCGGCCATCAAGGGTCGTTTGCCTTTGTCTCTGTCACCGCCACAGCCGACCAGACACCAGAGCTGTCCCCGGCAGTGCTGGCGCAAGGCCTGCAGGGCCTGCTCCAGGGCGTCGGGGGTATGGGCGTAATCCACGACCACCAGCGCCTTGCCCGGACGATAAAAACGCTCCATCCGCCCTGCCACGGCGCTCAGTTGCGGAGCCGTAGCCAACAGCGCATCAAGGGACTCGCCCAGCGCCAACAGGGCCGCCATCGCCGCCAACAGGTTGGCGACGTTGAAGCGTCCCAGCAAAGGAGCGGATAATACACCATTCCCCCAGTCGGAGTTAATGGTCACTTTCAACCCATCATTATAAAAATGTACGGTTTCGGCCACCAACTGCGGGCCGGCAAAGTCCCCTACCCGACCGTGCAGGCTATAGCCGATGGCATCCGGATACAGGCTGAGCCAGCGGCGACCCACGCTATCGTCGGCATTGATGATACGCGTCTTCCGACACTGCTCGAACAACTGCCGCTTGGCTTCGCCGTAAGCAGCCATGGTTCCGTGATAGTCGAGGTGATCACGGCTCAGATTGGTGAATACAGCCACATCAAAATCCAGCGCCGCCACCCGGTGCTGGCACAGCCCGTGAGAGGACACTTCCATCGCTACCCGCCCGGCGCCCTGGGCATGCAGGGCGGCCAGCTGTTGCTGTACTTCCAGGGCTGATCCTGTGGTATTGACCGCCTCCTGCAGCTGACCGAACAGGCCGTTGCCGAGGGTGCCCATGACTCCCGCCTTGCGTCCCAGCAGACTGCTCCAGTTGGCAATCAACTGGGTGATGGTGCTCTTGCCATTGGTACCGGTCACCCCCACCAGCTGCAATTCCGATGAAGGATCGCCATAAAAGATACCGGCCAACAGCGACAGCTGGCGGGGCAGCTGATAGACCCCCAGCAACCGGTGATCCTGATGATCCAGGCCGGCCTGCTCCGGGCTGTCCACTTCATGGATGACCGCCGCCGCCCCTGCCGCCAAGGCCTGGGAAATAAACTGCCTACCGTCCACCGAGTGGCCCTTGATCGCGATAAACAGGCAGCCAGGCGTGACTGCCCGGCTGTCCAACGTCAAGGAAGAAACGGTGATCGCCGGTGCCGACAATCCGAGCGGCACCGCAAGATCTCTAAGTGTGAGGGACATTGCGCGCCTCCTGTCCGGCCAACTGTAACTGCTCTTCGGTCGCGGCGTCCGGGCGAATATTGAGCAGCTGCAGGGCCGCGCTCATGACCTCGGCAAACACGGGGGCCGCCACGTCCCCCCCATAATATTGCTCGCCCTGGGGTTCATTGATCACCACCACCATCGCCAGCCGTGGGTCGCTCACCGGTGCCATACCGCCAAATACCCCGACATAATCACTGCCATAGCCACCGGCAATGGCCTTGCGCGACGTACCCGTCTTGCCGGCCACCCGGTAACCGGGGATCGCCGCCTTACGGGCCGTGCCCCCCGGGCCTATCACGCTTTCCATCATCTGCAGTACCGCATCAGCATGTTGCCTTGGCACCGCCTGCTCGCCCACCGGCGGCTGACTGCGCTTGACGATGGTCAGCGGATAGCGCACACCACCATTGGCCAGTACCGCATAGGCCTGAGCCAGCTGCAACGGAGTAACGGTAATACCATAACCAAACGACAGGGTCGCCCGCTCTATGTCGGACCAGCGGCGGCGTTGGGGGATCATGCCGGTACTTTCGCCCACCAGCCCCATGCCGGAGTCGATGCCCAGCCCGAAGCGGTACAGGGTATCCAGCAACTGCTCGGGGGTTTCCTGCAGGGCCATGCGTGCCATGCCCATGTTCGAAGAACGCTGGATAACGGTTTTGACACTGATCTTGCCCAGGTTGCGGGTATCCGACACCCGCTTGCCGCCCAGACGCATCCAACCCGGCGAGGTATCGACGATCGAGTCCGCCTTGATAATGTCGTTTTCAAGCGCACTGACGACAATCAGCGGCTTGAGTGTCGAGCCCGGCTCATAGGTGTCGGTGACTGCCCGGTTGCGGGCGCGGAAGCTCTGATACTGGCCCCGGTTGTTGGGGTTAAACGAAGGGGTGTTGACCATCGCCAGTACCTCTCCGTTTTTCACGTCCAGCAACACCAGGGAAGCGGACGTCGCCCGATGGAATTCCGATGCCCGCTTGAGGGAACGATAGGCCAGCGCCTGCAGGCGCTGATCTATGGTGAGCTGGATGTTATTGGCTTCCCGGCCCTCCGATACCACCCCCAGATCCTCAATGACCCGTCCCATGCGATCCTTGCGCACCCGACGCTCGCCGGCCTGAGCAGTCAGCCATTCGTTGTAGGCCCGCTCTATGCCCTCAATTCCTTTGCCATCGATGTTGGTCATGCCCACCAGGTGGGCGTTAATTTCGCCGGTCGGATAAAAACGACGGGCTTCGGGCCGCAGGTGCACGCCCGGTAACTTCAGTTTGCGGATATATTCGGCGACCGATGGGGTGACCTGTCGCTGAAGGTAGACAAAACGGCGCTTGGGATTCGCGACCCTTTGCTGCAGGGTCTCGGCGGGTATGCCCAATACGTCTGCCAGTGCTTGCCAGGCCCGGGTTTTCGCCAGGCTGTTTTCCCCATGAACCTGCTTGGGATCGGCCCACACCGCCTGCACCGGAACAGACACAGCCAGCTCTTCACCGTTGCGATCCAGGATCATGCCACGGGTGCTGGTGGTGGTCGTGGTGCGCAGGGAACGCATGTCACCCTCCAGCCGCAGCCGGTCCGGCGACACCACCTGGATCCAGGCGGCCCGGGCAAACAGGGCCACGAAGGCGAGCAAAATCACACTGCAGACGGTGGCGAAGCGCCAGCCGACCAGCAGGGGTTCTTTCTTGTGCGTCTTGCGCCGTCTCATCGTTTGGTAACCAACTTTTCCTCAGAGGGAGCCGGTCGGCTCATGCCCAGCTTGTTACGGGCCAGGGCTTCTATCCGGCTGTGCTCCATCAGGGTGCTCTGCTCCAACAGCAAGTTTCGCCACTCGATATCCAGGCGATCCTGCTCCGCCATCAATTCGTTGTATTCACTGGTTAGTTGCCGGGTGCTGTGGGTCACCAGGATCACCGTCATCGCCGAACCCAGGGTGAGCAAGGCCAGCAGCATACGCCATTTGTGGCGCCATAAATCCAGGCCAATTTCCTTGGTCAGATTTATCCGCCGCTCAATCATTCAGCCTCCGCCAACCGTTCGGCGACCCGCAACACGGAGCTGCGGGCCCGGGCGTTGGCCGCCACCTCCTGTTCGGAAGGTTTCTGTGCCTTGCCGATGCTCTTCAACAGGCGACCACCGGCCAGCTGCGCCTCGGTCAGCGGCAGTCCGTGAGGTACTTCAGGTCCTTTTTCATGTTTACGGATAAAGCGTTTAACCAGCCGGTCTTCCAGGGAATGGAAGCTGATCACCGATAGCCTGCCCCCGGGGGCCAACACCTCGAGGGCACCGTCCAGCGCCTGTTCGATTTCGTCCAGCTCGCTGTTGATATAGATGCGAATGGCCTGGAAGCTGCGGGTGGCGGCATGCTTGTTTTTTTCCCGACTGGGGTTGACCCGGGCAATCATCTCGGCCAGTTGCCGGGTGCGGGTAAACGGAGTCTGAACCCTGTCGTGAACGATGGCGCGGGCAATCTTCCTGGCAAATTTTTCTTCACCGAAGGTTTTCAGCACCCAGGCGATATCATCCACCTCGGCCCGGGCCAGCCACTCGGCCGCACTCTGACCACTGCTCGGATCCATGCGCATATCCAGCGGGCCGTCCTTTTGAAAGCTGAAACCGCGCTCCGCCTCGTCCAGCTGGGGTGAGGAGACCCCCAGATCAAGCAGGACGCCATCTATGCGCCCTGTCATACCCTGCTCTGCCATCATCTCGGCCAGGCGAGAAAAAGGACCGTGCAGAATTTGAAAGCGGGGATCATCGATGGCTTCAGCGGCGGCGATGGCCTGGGGGTCCCGGTCGATGGCAAACAACCGGCCCTCCGCGCCCAGCTGGCTGAGGATCAACCGCGAATGCCCCCCCCGTCCGAAAGTGCCGTCGACATAGATACCATCGGGCTTGAGTGCAAGACCGGCGACCGCCTCATGCAGCAGAACGGTAATGTGTTCCTGTTTATCATTCATTTATAAAGAAAAGTCCCGCAAACGTTCTGATGCCGACCAGTCCTGTTCAGGCAGGACCAGCAGGTCATCGTTAACTTGTTGTTGCCAGCGGGACTCGCCCCAGATTTCGAACTTGTTCAATTGTCCCACCAGCATGATTTTTTTTTCGAGTCCGGCATGTTGCCGCAAGGGTCCAGGTACCAGGAACCGCCCCTGGGCATCCAGTTCACACTCACTGGCATAGCCCAACAGCAGGCGCTGAAGACGCCGCTCGGCCGGATTCATACTCGACAACCCTTTCAACTTCTTTTCTATTTCTTCCCATTCGACCAGGGGATACAGCAATAAACAGGGGTTATTGATATCTATGGTGCATACCAGCTGACCGTCGCAGTCATCCCGCAACCAGTCCCGAAAGCGTGTCGGTATCGCCAGGCGCCCTTTGCTATCCAGGCTGATGGCGTGCGCACCACGAAGCATCAAGCATCCTTAGAATCTACTTTAATCCACAATAAGCCACTTTTTCCCACCACGATAGAGTGTAAGGAGGGGACTCAAGCTTTTCAAGCTGGGAAGTACTGATATCGGAGGAAGTGCGACCCGCACCCTGAAACAGGTCATTCGTTGTCTGTGCTATAGGATGAATTTGACAAAGAGGGGAAAATGAACGCTCAACCAAAAGCAAGAGGCGCAGCCTGAGCTGCGCCTCTGAAAGTGTTGGAGTCGGCCTTTAAGCCGGGTTCTGTCCCGAGCAAGCTCGGTGACGATCATTCCTCTAGGCCAGCAATCGCTCACTGGCTCAAGCAACCTACCCGCCCCCAGCGCGGGCCGCACCTGTAGGGGGCCTATTTGGTCTTGCTCCGGGTGGAGTTTACCGTGCCACGAACTGTTGCCAGTCGCGCGGTGCGCTCTTACCGCACCCTTTCACCCTTACCTGATCCCTTGCGGACCATCGGCGGTCTGCTCTCTGTTGCACTGGTCGTGGGCTCACGCCCCCCAGGCGTTACCTGGCACCCTGCCCTATGGAGCCCGGACTTTCCTCCCCCCCGCTCGTTTGCCCGAAGGCATAACGACGAGGCAGCGATCGCCTGGCCGACTCCGGGGCGGAGTGTACACCAGCCCGGCCCCCGGCACAAACACTGATGGGTCCTGGGACTTGAGACCTGGATAAGATCAAAACCACACCAATCCCATCAGGAGTATTACTCCTGCTCCAGCCCGTATTTATAAAGCGCGTTTTTCTTCACGCCATGTATCTCGGCGGTGATGGCAGCGGCCTTCTTCAGCGGCAATTCGGCCCGTAACAATGCCAGGGTACGCAGCGCCTCGGCGGGCAGCGCCTCGCTATCCGGCTTGTGACCCGCCACCATCAGCACTATTTCCCCCCGGCTGCGGTTATCATCCTCGCTCAGCCAGTCCAGCATCTCGCCGGCCGGCAGGCTATGAATGGCTTCAAAGGTCTTGGTCAGCTCCCGGGCGACCACTAACTGACGTTCCGCTCCCATCACCGCCACCAGCTCGGCTACCGTATCCAGCAGGCGGCGGGGCGACTCATAAAAGATCAACGAGCGGCTTTCTTCTTTCAGGCTTTCCAGCTTGTCATGACGGGCTTTCTGTTTAGCCGGCAGGAAGCCCTCGAAGGCGAAGCGGTCGGTGGCCAGACCGGCTGCAGAAAGTGCGGTAATGGCGGCGCAGGCCCCGGGCAGGGGCACCACCCGGATCCCTGCTTCGCGACAGCGGTTGACCAGGTGATAGCCGGGATCGCTGATCAAGGGGGTACCGGCATCCGATACCAGGGCGATACTCTTACCCGATAACAGCCGGGTAACCAGCTGCTCCGCCTTGTGCTGCTCGTTGTGGTCATGCAGGGCCCAGGTTGGAGTGCTAATCTGGTAATGGGAAAGCAGCCTGGCGGTATGTCGGGTATCCTCGCAGGCAATCACATCCACCTGCTGCAATACTTCCAGGGCGCGGTGGCTGATATCACTCAGGTTACCAATTGGGGTCGGCACTATATAAAGAACAGACGCTGGGCTCATAGGGTCTCCTGCGTAAGCAATTGTCTCACCAGCATGCCCCCATTACACTAGGGACAAGAATGACACAGCTTGGAATTAATGGATTGGCTAAACATATTCAACGCGGGAGTGTATCACGACTGCTCTGCACCATGGTGCTTTCCTCCTCGCTGCTGGCATGCGGCGCCATTGAACCGACTCGAGTCAGCGTTCAGGAGCAAACGGCACCAGAGGTTTTTTCCGCCATCGACAGACCGGCGCAACAATATCATCGCCTGTCGGACAGGGCACCACAGCAAGCGCTGTTTGCCTGGCAGGCATTGGCCATCCGAGCCTATCTGCAACAAGGGGAACCGGACAAGGCCGAAGCCCTGTTAGCGCAGTTACCGCTCAATGCCAATACGCCGACTCAGCAGGCAATCGCCCTGCTACTGCAGGCAAACTGGGCCGAGTCCAGCAACCGGCCTGAACTGGCCGAACAAAGCCTGAACCAGCTGGATACGGCGGCCCTGCCGGAAACCGGCCTGTCGCTGCTGTTGTCGACCCAAGGCCTGTTGCTCGAAAAACAGGGACAACCCCTCGCCGCCGTCCGGCAATATATCGCCTTGCACAGACGGCTGTCCGGCACCGAAGCCGACCATATCCGGGAGCGTATCTACCGCCTGCTGGCTGAGCAAAGCCCTGCGTCATTACGAATGGCACAAAAGAAAGACGATGGTGAGGCGACCCGCGGCTGGTTTGAATTGATGGCCATTGTCAACAATCAGGCTCTGCAGGCCGCCCCAAGGCAGTGGCAACTGGAATCCTGGTCCCAGCTATACCCTTCCCATCCAGGGGCGATATTTTTGCCCCCCATGCCGGACCAGCCCCGGCAAGCGCTTTACCAGCCCGATCACATAGCCGTTCTATTGCCCCTCAGCGGCCGCCTGGCCGAACAGGCAGAAGCCATTCGTACGGGTATGATGCACGCCCATGGGGGACAAGGCGCCCAGCTGAGCTTTATCGACACCAATGACCGCAGCATCGACACCGTATACCAACAGGTACAGGCGCTCGGCGCCGACTTTATTGTCGGGCCCCTGTTAAAGGAGAATGTAGAGGCGCTTTTGGCGCTCCAGCCGACCTTGCCGGTACTGGCGCTTAATGAACCTGCTCACAAACCTGAGCTGACGCATACCTATTACTTTTCCCTGTCGCCGGAGGCCGATACCGTCGAGGTTGCCCACCATATGTGGGAGCAGGGCCACCGACATCCCCTGGTGTTTGCCCCCGACCACGAGCTGGGCCGGCGGATTGCCAACCAGTTTGACCTGCTCTGGCAGCAGCTAAGCGGAACACCTGCGACCCTGGCCTATTTTGGAGATAAGGACAAGGTCGAACAGGATATCAGGGCGGCGCTGGCCACATCGGCTCCCCCGGACAGCAATGGCAGGCAAGTCCAGCCTGGTAACGACCCCGACTGGGTGAGCGCCACCAATGCACCGGTCGACGCCCTGTTCCTGGTCACCAATGCCACCGAAACCCAGATCACCTTGCCTTATTTTCACCTGGTGCAGGACAGTCAGGGGGCCGCCAGGTTGCCGGCCTATGTCATTTCCCGCAGCTATGTCCCTGAGGGCGCGACCGTGCGTGAATTCAATGGCCTACAGCTGGCAGACATGCCCTGGATGCTCGAGGCATCTCCCCAACTGAAGGAAGAAATATCCGAATCCTGGCCCCAAGCAAGCAGCAGCTGGCTGCGTCTGTTTGCATTTGGTCATGACGCCCTGGCCAGCCTGCCGCAACTGGGCCAGCTGCGAGCCAGCTCCGAGCAGCTGCCGGCGCTGACCGGGCTGTTGAACATTTCTCCGGACGGAACCCTGCAGCGAAGCCTGCAGTGGGCAATATACCAAGATGGGCGCTGGCTACCCGCCCGGTAGCAAGCGGGCACAGGGTGACGCCCATGAGCGGCGGGCCGAGGCATACCTGCGTCAGCAGGGGCTGAGGCTGCTGTGCCGCAATTTCCAATGCCGACTGGGTGAAATTGATCTTATCATGCACCAGGGTGATACCCTGGTGTTTATCGAGGTACGCTACCGTAAAAGCCGGTACTTTGGTGGTGCCCTCGCCTCGGTGACCGCCGCCAAGCAAGGTAGAGTAAGACGCACCGCCTCTTTTTATTTACAATCCAGGGGACTGAACGAAGCACGGCAGCCTTGTCGCTTCGATCTGATCGCCTGTGAAGGCTCAGACATTCACTGGATACAAAACGCCTTTTAAGGGATCCCATGCAGGAAGAAATCAAAGCCAGCTTTACCGAAAGCATCCAAACCAAGATTGCCGCCGCCGAGGCCTTGCCCGACACCATATTGGCTGCCGCACAGATGATGGTCATGTGTCTGCTTAACGGCCACAAGATACTGGTATGCGGCAATGGCGGCTCCAATGCGCTGGCACAGCTGTTTGTCAGCGAATTACTCAATCGCTATGAAACCGAGCGCCCCGCCCTGCCGGCGATCTGCCTAACCCTAGATACCAGCAGTATCAGCGCCATCGCCGTGGATCACCACTTTGACGAGGCCTATGCCCGTCAAATCCGGGCACTCGGCCAGGCCGGAGACGTGCTGGTGGTCATCTCGACCAGCGGCCACAGCCGCAATCTGATCAAGGCCGCAGAGGCAGCACTGAGCCGGGATATGACCATTGTAGCCCTGAGCGGCGGCGACGGCGGCGAGTTGGCCGGCCTGCTCGGACCCAATGATGTGGAAATTCGTGTGCCCGCCCTGCGCGCTCCCCGTATTCACGAGGTCAACCTGTTAACTCTGCACTGCCTGTGTGACCTGATCGACCGAACACTGTTCCCAAAACAGGAGGACTGATTGATGAAAAAAAACGTAGCCCTTGCGCTACTCTCCCTGACCCTACTCCAGGGCTGTGCCGGTATGTTCGTTGCGGGCGGGGCCACCGGAGGGGGAATGGCTACGGACAGGCGTACCATAGGTACCCAGCTTGAAGATCAGGCCATAGAAATGAGGGCCCTGCACCGTCTGGGTGAAACCAAACCCCTCTGGGAGCAAAGCAAGATAAGCGTGATCAGTACCAAAGGCAGGGTACTGCTGGTCGGTCAGGCACCCACTGAAGACTATCGCCTGCAGGCGGAACAGATAGTCAAGGGGGTCCCCGGAATTGAGCAGGTCTACAATGAAATCCGTCTGGGCAAGCCAGTTTCCCTGTCGGTAAGCACCCAGGATACCTGGCTGACTTCCAAGGTAAAAAGCAGCCTGATTGCGGAAAAAAATATCGACGGCACCAAGATCAAGGTAGTGACCGAAAATGGGGAAGTGTTTCTGATTGGGCTGGTCACCCAGCGCGAAGCCGATATTTCCGTACACATAGCGCGCAATGTCAGTGGCGTCAAACGGGTGGTTACCATGTTTGAATTTATTCAGGCGGTTAACTGACTGCGGGTTGGCAAGCCGGTGCGGCCCTGACCTTTGCCCCTTGCTTTAACGCACAAATAAAAAAAGGAGGCCGAAGCCTCCTTTTTAACGTTGTGAGAAAATCACTTACTTGATGATTTTAGCAACAACGCCGGCGCCTACAGTACGGCCACCTTCACGGATAGCGAAACGCAGACCGTCTTCCATCGCGATAGGAGCAATCAGGCTAACAACCATTTTGATGTTGTCGCCAGGCATAACCATTTCAACGCCTTCCGGCAGTTCGATGGTACCGGTCACGTCAGTGGTACGGAAGTAGAACTGAGGACGGTAGCCTTTGAAGAACGGAGTATGACGGCCGCCTTCTTCCTTGGACAGTACGTATACTTCGGATTCGAAGTCGGTGTGCGGAGTGATGGAG
Organism: Zobellella maritima; assembly: GCF_003075035.1. Lineage (GTDB taxonomy): Bacteria > Pseudomonadota > Gammaproteobacteria > Enterobacterales > Aeromonadaceae > Oceanimonas > Oceanimonas maritima. The sequence goes on from NZ_QCZE01000003.1 coordinate 236,868, forward strand.
CCCGGCTTGGCCAGAACCTGACCACGCTCAACGTCTTCACGCTTGGTACCACGCAGCAGAACACCTACGTTCTCACCGGCACGGCCTTCGTCCAGCAGCTTGCGGAACATTTCAACACCGGTACAGGTGGTCTTGGTGGTGTCCTTGATGCCCACGATGGCAACTTCTTCACCTACCTTGATGATACCGCGCTCAACACGACCGGTAACAACGGTACCACGGCCCTGGATGGAGAACACGTCTTCGATCGGCAGCAGGAAGGCACCGTCAACGGCACGCTCAGGCTCAGGGATGTAGGAATCCAGGGCAGCAGCCAGTTCCAGGATCTTCGGCTCCCACTCGGGATCGCCTTCCAGGCCTTTCAGCGCGGAGCCCTGGATAACAGGGATGTCGTCGCCCGGGAAGTCGTACTCGGACAGCAGTTCGCGCACTTCCATCTCAACCAGCTCGAGCAGCTCTTCATCGTCAACCATGTCACACTTGTTCATGAACACAACGATGTAAGGTACGCCTACCTGGCGGGCCAGCAGGATGTGCTCACGAGTTTGCGGCATAGGACCGTCGGTAGCGGCAACAACCAGGATGGCACCATCCATCTGGGCAGCACCGGTTATCATGTTTTTCACATAGTCGGCGTGGCCAGGGCAGTCAACGTGAGCGTAGTGACGGCTTTCGGTGTCGTACTCAACGTGAGAAGCGGCGATGGTGATACCACGGGCCTTTTCTTCAGGGGCGTTGTCGATCTGGTCGAAAGCGCGGGCGGCGCCGCCCCACTGCTTGGCCAGCACGTTGGTGATGGCGGCGGTCAGGGTGGTTTTACCGTGGTCAACGTGGCCGATAGTACCTACGTTTACGTGCGGTTTGTTACGTTCAAATTTTTCTTTAGACACGGACTAGTCCTTCCTAGTTTGAACCCACCCGCCATGCGGGTGGGGAGTTTAAACAAAGATTAGTTAACCTTTACGAGCAGCAATAACCGCTTCGGCCATGTTCGCAGGCACTTCGGCGTACTTGGCAAACTCCATGGAGTAAGAAGCACGACCCTGAGTCTGTGAACGCAGGTCGGTGGCGTAGCCGAACATTTCGGACAGCGGTACCAAGGCATTAACAACCTTGCCGGTAGGACCGTCTTCCATGCCCTCGATGATACCACGGCGACGGTTAACGTCACCGATCACATCACCCATGTACTCTTCCGGCGTTTCTACTTCAACCTTCATCATCGGCTCAAGCAGCACGGGGTTACACTTCATGAAGCCCGCCTTGAACGCCATGGAACCGGCGATTTTAAAGGCCATTTCAGAAGAGTCAACATCGTGGTAAGAACCATCGTACAGGGTAATCTTGATGTCTTCGATCGGATAGCCCGCCAGAACACCTTGTTTCATCTGTTCCTGGATGCCCTTGTCGACGGCAGGGATGTATTCCTTGGGAATAACACCACCAACAACGGCATTTTCGAACGTGTAGCCAGTGCCGGCGGCCTGCGGTTCGATCTTGATCCAGACGTGACCAAACTGACCACGGCCACCGGACTGACGTACGAACTTGCCTTCCTGCTCCACAGAAGCACGAATGCTTTCGCGGTAGGCCACCTGGGGTTTACCCACGTTGGCTTCTACCTTGAACTCGCGCTTCATGCGGTCGACGATGATGTCCAGGTGCAGCTCGCCCATACCGGCGATGATGGTCTGCCCGGATTCCTCGTCGGTCCATACACGGAATGACGGATCTTCCTGCGCCAGACGCCCCAGGGCCAGACCCATTTTTTCCTGGTCAGCCTTGGTCCTCGGCTCAACGGCTACGGAGATGACCGGCTCGGGGAACTCCATACGCTCCAGTATGATAGGCGCGTCCTGGGCACACAGGGTGTCACCGGTGGTCACGTCTTTCAGACCGATAGCGGCAGCGATATCACCGGCACGGACTTCCTTGATTTCTTCACGTTTGTTGGCATGCATCTGTACGATACGGCCAAAGCGCTCGCGCTTGCCTTTGACCGAGTTCAGCACCGTATCACCGGATTGAATCACACCGGAATAGACGCGGAAGAAGGTCAGGTTGCCCACGAAGGGGTCGGTGGCAATCTTGAACGCCAGAGAAGCAAACGGGGCTGCATCATCGGCGGCACGGGTATCGGGCGTTTCGCCGTCTTCTTTTACACCGGCAATGGCAGGAACTTCCACCGGAGACGGCAGATAGTCAACCACCACGTCCAGCATGGCCTGTACACCCTTGTTCTTGAACGCAGAACCACAGGTAACCAGGATCACCTCGTTGTTCAGCACGCGGCTTCGCAAGGCAGCCTTGATTTCTGCCTCGGATAGCTCACCACCTTCCAGATACTTGTCCATCAGCTCTTCATTGGCTTCAGCCGCGGACTCAATCAGGTTCTGGCGCCATTCATCGGCCAGATCCTGCATCTCGGCGGGAATGTCTTCGTAGACAAAGGAGGTACCGTTGTCTTCGTCATTCCAGTTAATGGCCTTCATCTTGATGAGGTCAATAACACCCTTGAAGTGCTCTTCGGCACCGATCGGCAGCTGAACAGGAACGGCCACACCTTTCAGGCGGGACTTAATCTGCTCAACCACACGCAGGAAGTTGGCACCAGTACGGTCCATCTTGTTGACGAAGGCAATACGCGGTACATGGTACTTGTTCGCCTGACGCCATACGGTCTCGGACTGGGGCTGAACGCCACCCACAGCACAGTAAACCATGACAGCACCGTCGAGCACTCGCATGGAACGTTCGACCTCAATGGTGAAGTCAACGTGGCCAGGGGTGTCGATGATGTTGATGCGGTGCTGGGGGTATTGATGAGCCATACCATCCCAAAAACAGGTGGTCGCCGCGGAGGTAATGGTAATACCACGCTCCTGTTCCTGCTCCATCCAGTCCATGGTGGCTGCGCCATCATGCACTTCACCGATCTTATGGCTTACACCGGTGTAAAACAGCACACGCTCGGTAGTGGTAGTTTTACCGGCGTCGATGTGAGCACTGATACCGATATTGCGGTAGCGCTCAATGGGGGTTGTACGAGCCACAATAAAATCCTCTTGCTAAGGTCTAATGTCCTTAGTCAGCAACCAAAGGGGCGCGGCCTGAACCGCGCCCATCCGACTACCAGCGATAGTGTGCGAACGCTTTGTTGGCTTCAGCCATGCGGTGCACGTCTTCACGCTTCTTGACCGCAGAGCCTTTGTTTTCGGCGGCATCCAGCAACTCGCCGGCCAGACGCTGAGCCATAGATTTTTCACCACGCTTACGAGCGGCGTCTACCAACCAGCGCATGGCCAGGGCATTACGACGCACGGGGCGTACTTCAACCGGCACCTGGTAGGTAGAACCACCCACCCGGCGGGATTTAACTTCAACAGTAGGACGAACATTGTCCAGTGCCGCTTCGAACAGGGCAAGATGCTCTTTGCTGGTTTTTTCAGCAACGATATCCAGGGCACCGTATACGATATGTTCAGAAGTAGACTTCTTACCGTCTACCATTACTACGTTTACGAACTTTGCCAGCAGCTCGGATCCGAACTTGGGATCCGGCAGGATTTTACGCTGGCCGATTACGCGACGTCTTGGCATTGCAAACTCTCCGTAACTTCAGGAATAACCCAAAACAAAAGGTTAAAAATTAAATATGTTTGGCCTTACTTAACGGAGAACCATTAAGCCTTGGGCTTCTTGGCGCCGTACTTGGAACGGGCCTGGCGACGGGCGGATACACCAGAGGTGTCCAGCGCGCCACGTACGGTGTGATAACGCACACCGGGCAAATCTTTAACACGACCACCGCGGATCAGCACAACAGAGTGCTCCTGCAGGTTGTGGCCTTCACCACCAATGTAGGAGTTAACCTCGAAACCATTGGTCAGACGAACACGGCACACTTTACGCATAGCAGAGTTCGGCTTCTTGGGGGTGGTGGTGTAAACGCGAGTACATACACCGCGTTTTTGCGGGCAAGCGTCCAGCGCGGGAACATTGCTTTTTGCAACGTTCTTTTCGCGCGGCTTGCGTACCAGCTGGTTAATTGTTGCCATTAACAGCTCCTGAAAAATGTCGTTCTACAGTTGTGAAAAATCTATCCCCAAAACAGGGACGCAAAATTCTATTCCCAGCCCGTTTATGAGTCAAGAATTATACAGTTTCCTGGCCTTATTTTGGCAAAAGGAAGACTACCATGCCTGTGGGCTGCCTTTTTCCACGATCAGGGACACCAGATCCTCCATAGACACGGGGGTTCCTAGTTGCCCCTCCAGGCCTCGCGCCACCAGATCATCGCGCATGACATACAGGTCTCCCCTCTCGGCCAGGGAAGCAAGCTGCTGTTGCCAGTCAGGCAAGGTGACGGCGATCACCGCATCCTGCCATAATAGTAGCTGATCTCCCGCGTCCATATAACGCAGGCATTGCGCCAGATGGAAATGGCTCAGGGGAGAGTGTTTAACGGTGTGCAACATACGGATCTCAAAAGCTCAGTCGTACATTAAAGTCGGCCAGACGGGCCACCAGCTTGTCTCGAGACAGGGCCTGCACGGCAATACTCAGCCGGGTGACGCTCAGCCCTCTCTCGACCAGCGACTCGGCACACACATAGATGGACTCGATATCGTACAGCTCAAACAAACCAAAGGTGGGAGTGTAATTACGTGTCAGCACGGCGCCCGGATCCTGACCTTCGAGTATCTGGTATACCCCATCGCCGATAAAAAATACCGCCAGCTCATCGGTCAGAGCCGAGGCGGCCAGCACCGCATCCAGACCTTCCCGTCCGCTGGCCGTGCCATGAGGAGGGGTGCGGAACACAAAAGCAGGTTTATTCATCAGAACTGTACCACCCGGTCTGCGGTCAGCACCGCCTGAGCCATAGAACCCAGGCCACCGAGCCGGAAAGGCGCCTTGACATTGGCGCCGCTCAGGTTCGCCTGCCGGGCCGACTCCTCATCAACCTGACCCCGCCTGAGCGCCGCAGCGACACACAGCTCCAGGCTGAGTTGCTGCTCATTGGCCAACGCAATCCAGGCCCGATGCAAATCGGTTTCATCGCTGGCGGGAAGAGAGAAACTGTTGCCGTTGTGTACTCCTTCCTGATAGAAGAAGATGCTGATGATGCTATGCCCCTGAGCCAGCAGGGCCCGGGCAAAGCGATAGGCATCCGAGGCCGACTGGGTGCCATAGCAGGGACCGGTGACCAGGAGTGCAAAGTTGAGAGACGGAGAGGTCATGACAGGATCCTGATCAAGCGGGGCGGCCATTGGCCCCCCCGGACAAGGCTTATTCGACGTAGGCGACAGCTTCGACTTCTACCAGCACATCTTTTGGCAGGCGGGCCACTTCCACACAGGAACGCGCCGGGGCACCCTCGGTGAAGTAGCTGGCATAGACATTGTTGAAAGCAACGAAGTTGTTCATGTCAGACAGGAAACAAGTGGTCTTCAACACCTTGCTGGCATCGGCACCGGCTTCGGCCAGTACCGCCATCAGGTTGTCCATTACCTGCCGGGTCTGCTCTTCGATACCACCGGCAACCACTTCCATGGATACCGCATCCAGCGGGATCTGGCCCGAGGTAAAGACCATGTTGCCCTGGCGGGTGGCTTGTACATAAGGGCCGATGGCGGCCGGTGCCTTGTCGGTCGCAATTACAGTTTTAGTCATAGGTACTCCTGGTTAGGCGATGTCATCTTCATCGCGTTTTTTTTGCCGAATATAAAGATAAACGGTGTGTTTGGATATATTAAGCTTGTCCGACACCATGGCGATGGCGTCCTTGATATCGAAGATGCCCTTCTCGAAGAGGCTGATGACAATCTGCTTGTTCTTGGCGTTGTTGGCCACATCCGGATCGGCATTGATCTCGTCGATGGTGCGTTCGACCGTCAAGGTCACCAGCTCTTCGACATTATTGCTGAAGTTGTCCAGCGAATTGTCGGGCGCCTCGACCGGCTTGGGTAAAAAGTCAGCCATAAATTCATGAAAGGGGGCGGCCAGATCCAGGTTGATACACAACAACCCGATAACCTCGCCCTCCAGGTTGCGCACCGCCAGGGTGCTCGACTTCATCGGCCCTCCGAGACGCCCCTGGGTAAAGTAAGCGGGACTATGACTCAGCTGTTGCTGCTCCAGTTGAGGCAAAATAGCTAATACCTGCTCGGTGAGCGGAGCGCCGGAGGTACGACCATTACCAGCGCCATTGGCAACCTTGATCACCGAATCATCCAGATCTTCCAGGGTATGCAGCACTATCTCACAATGCCTGCCAAACATATCGGCCAGGCCATCCACCATATGGGCATAAGCCGCCAACAGCTGACGATCCTGCTGGTTGAATTGCTTCTTGCGTTTGAATTGTTCGGTTAACAAGGCTGCCCCACTCTCATCCGGCATTGCTGGCTCCCTATGCCTGTCTTTCCCCCTGATTTTCAATTGATCATGTCAGATGTCAACTTTTTTTGATGATGGCCGAAGCCCATACAAGCAGGATTGGGTAAAATGACTGACCGGCAATAACATTATCCCCTGGGGCCATTTTCGATACTGACAATGATCCCATTCCTGATGGTGACTATCTGCATAAACCGGTAGCGGCCAAAATGGTAGGTCCAGCGCTCTCCATCCGGCTCCCGGTACCAACGGCCATAATGGTTGCGATAATGGCGCCAAGCCACTTCCCGCACCAGCGGCTCCCCGCAATAGAGGAGCAACAGGGCGATGGGATCGCCATCGGTGATCAGGCGATTATTGCAACGCATGCTGTCGGCCTGGGTCGGAACCAGCCACAGACACAACATCAATCCCAGCCACCAATACCGCATAACCACCTCCCTGACCTAAAGATAGCTTGCCCCCGGGTCGGGTCTGGATCATCGATGCAATAAAAAACCGCCCGCAGGCGGTTTAGGACACCATAGCCATCATCAGGCGCGCAGGGACTTCTCGCCGCGAGATACACCACAAACGCCACTACGGACGACTTCTACCACTTCCGTGGTGTCAGCCATATTACGGATGAAGGCATCCAGCTTTTCGCTGGTACCTACCAGCTGAACCGTATACAACTGGGGGGTCACATCCACGATCTGGCCCCGGAAGATATCGGCGGTGCGCTTGACTTCATCCCGGTTCGCGCCATCGGCGCGCACCTTGACCAGCACGATTTCCCGCTCGATATGCTCACCGTCGGTCAGATCGCTGACCTTGAGCACATCCACCAGCTTGTTTAGCTGCTTGGTGATCTGTTCTATCACCCGATCATTACCCATGGTGACTATGGTCATACGGGACAGGGTCGGATCTTCGGTCGGCGCCACCGTCAGGGTTTCTATGTTATAGGCCCGCTGGGAGAACAACCCGACCACACGGCTCAACGCACCGGACTCGTTTTCCAATAACAGGGATATAATACGCCGCATCAGGTTCTCTCCGTTTTGCTTAACCACATTTCATCCATGGCGCCGGTTTTAATCTGCATGGGATAAACATGCTCTTCCGGATCGATCATGATATCCATAAACACCAGTTTGTCGGTCAGGGAGAAACACTTCTCCAGGGCCGCCTCCAGTTCTGTCGGCTCCGATACCCGGATTCCGACATGGCCATAGGCTTCCGCCAGCTTGACAAAATCAGGCAGCGACTCCATGTAAGAGTGGCTCTGACGCCCTTCATAGAACATCTTCTGCCACTGCTTCACCATGCCCAGGGCATTGTTGTTCAAGGAAATGATCTTCACCGGTATGTTGTATTGCATGCAGGTGGACAGTTCCTGAATGTTCATCTGGATAGAGCCGTCACCGGTTACACAAATGGATACCGCATCCGGACGCGCCAGCTGGGCTCCCATGGCCGCAGGAAGGCCAAAGCCCATAGTGCCGAGGCCGCCGGAGTTGATCCACTGGCGCGGCTTGTCGAAGGGGTAGTAGAGCGCCGCAAACATCTGGTGCTGGCCCACATCGGAGCTGACGATAGCCTCCCCCTTGGTGATCCTGTATATACTTTCGATGACCTGCTGAGGCTTGATGTACTTATCGCTTTTTTCGTAGCGCAAGCACTGACGTGCACGCCATTGTTCTATTTGCGCCCACCAGTCATCCAGGGACTGCACATCGGGCTTGAGTCCCAGCTCGCGAATGGTTTCCAGCATCTGTGCCAGAACCGTATCGGCCGAGCCGACGATCGGAATATGGGCCTTGATGGTCTTGGAAATGGAGGTTGGGTCCACATCCACATGCACTACAGTCGCATGAGGACAGAACTTGGCCACATTGTTGGTCACCCGATCGTCAAAACGGGCACCGACAGCCAGGATCAGGTCGGAGTTGTGCATGGTCTTGTTGGCTTCGTAGGTACCATGCATACCCAGCATACCGATAAACTGCTTGTGGGTGCCGGGCATGGCGCCCAGGCCCATCAAGGTATTGGTTACCGGCAGATTGAAGGCTTCGGCCAATTGCACCACCAGGGCGCTGGCTTCGGCAGTGACCGCACCGCCGCCCACATACATCACCGGACGCTTGGCCTCAGCCAGGGCCTTCATCGCTTTCTTGATCTGTCCCTTGTGGCCCACGCCGGTCGGATTATAGGAGCGCATTTCCACCGAGCTGGGGTAAACATAAGGATGCTTTTCTTTCGGGTTCTGTATGTCTTTGGGCAGATCCACCACCACAGGGCCCGGCCGACCGGTCGCGGCAATGTAGTAGGCTTTTTTTATGGCCAGCGGGATATCCGTGGCTTTTTTGCATAGGAAGCTGTGCTTCACGATAGGCCTGGAGATACCTATCATATCGGTTTCCTGGAAGGCATCATCACCGATGTAGTCGGTCGGCACCTGGCCGGAAAGCACCACCATCGGAATGGAATCCATATAGGCGGTGGCGATTCCCGTAATGCAGTTGGTGGCTCCGGGACCCGAAGTCACCAGCACGGTACCGACCTTGCCGGTAGAACGGGTATAACCATCGGCCATATGTACGGCGGCCTGCTCATGACGCACCAGTACATGTTCAATCTTGCTGTTTTCAAATAAGGCGTCATAGATATCAAGCACTGAGCCACCGGGATAGCCGAAAATATGTTCTATCCCCTGATCTTCCAGCGCGCGTACTACCATTTCTGCGCCCGACAACATCTCCATGATAAGCCCTCCAGGCTCTGTCCACTCATGTTCCGCTACTGTCGGTCTTATTTAAACGGCTTTAACTCAACCAGAGTCAAAACTGTGCAATAACACCAAAATAGCCAATTTTTATCTTTATTAAACAATCACTTCTACTTTCGTAACTAACAAGTAGAAAAAGCATTAAAAAGCACCTTAACCTGCTTTATACCGGTTGTCTACGGCTTTATTTACTGCTAATGACGCCAAAGACAGCTGATTCAACTGTTTCACCCCCGCAGCAACAGGCACAAAGCAGAAACAATCACTATAAAACAGTTTTGGGCTCTTATTTTTATCTAAACTCTGGAGGGTTTATAGCACAGATCCTTGGTAAACCAGCGGGCCAATCGGGCTTATCTCAATAGGCCACCACACTGCATATCATCATCGGCGACCAATTCGTGCAAATGTTCATCCGCCCATTCGGCGAACAAGACCTGCCGCCATAGCTGGCGGGCCAGGGTCGCCAGCGATACCGGCTGCCCGGCGAGCAGCCAGTGCATCAGCGCATTGGCTACCCGGGGATAGTGTACCCGGGGCAGCTGAGCTCCGGGTTTAATCGCCGGGGGGACAAAGGGCTCACTTAAACGTGCCAGCCTACTCGCCAGCTCAAGCTCCACCAGCAACCGGGAATGGCAGGAAACCCGACCTTGCCCCTGGTTTAACAGGGTTAAGCCGATGCCGCAATGAAGCGCCTCGGCCACCACACTCAGCTGGCCCTCGCTGAGTACGGTGCGACTCTGGCGGAGAGCCGCGGGCCAGTGCTGCCAGGGCAGCAGGGTCAAGGCACCGATCCTGTGCATACCGGTTACCTCAGGGTGGCAACAAACCTTGGGAGCGCCGCCAGCCTGGTAACGAATAATCTTTTCCAGAGGCTGGTGGGGTAATGCCAGGCAAACATCATAATCACTCGACCGTGCCTCACTCAGCGTATCCAGCAAGGGTGGCAACACAGAGCGACCAAAATGAAACCAGTCCAGGCCGATAACCTCGATGCCGGCCCGACGAATCAGGCCGCCGGTATGACCCTGGGCAAGCATAAAAACCGGGCTTGAGGCAAACAGTTTTAGCCAGAGAGCCAGACCACTGTTACCTGCGAACACCAGCTGATAATCCTGCTGACGCAGGCGTGCATGCATGGCCTGGGAGGAAAACGTCAGCCCGCCCAACGCTGCCACGCCAGCTCCCGCAGGGCACACCACTTCCAGTTCACCACCCAGTGAATGTAACGCCCCAGCCAGCATCCTTGCATAGTAGTGGGATACATAATCACCATCGGCAATAAAATACAAAATTCTCATGGGTTGCTATCCCTGTCATATCAGACCATTGGATCAGTCTGCACCCGGCCAATGACAAGATGATGAAGCTCGCCAGAATTTAGTCTGATTTAAAAAATAATAAACAACAGAGGAATACCCCAACAAGGAATGACGATACCAAAATAAAACACCAACAAATAACATAAAAACAAATAATAAATTCAACATCAAAGGCCTGATCAGCTACTTTGACAACAAGAATGCCTCTGGCGCCTTATGGCATAAGTTGACACAGGCCCGGTTTCTCGATATTGGTATAGCGTTGTTGACGGATTCTTTTTTCGGTGATGAGTGCTATGCAAAAAACCATTCAGCTACTACTAACTCTTATTGTGCACAGGCGCACGGGTCAAGCGTAGCTGGGATTCATCACCCACATATTCAAGTTAAAACCCGTGCTATCCGCACGGGTTTTTTATATCTGTCGCGGGCGGCATAGATCCAAACAAGGGGAAGCGACATGTCAGATCAAGTCATTATTTTCGATACTACCTTAAGAGACGGTGAACAGGCCCTGTCCGCCAGTTTGACAGTAAAAGAAAAGCTGCAAATCGCCCTGGCACTGGAACGTCTCGGGGTTGATGTGATGGAAGTCGGCTTCCCCATTTCCTCACCCGGGGACTTCGAATCGGTCCAGACCATAGCCCGCCACGTCAAGAACAGCCGGGTCTGCGCCCTGTCCCGCGCGCTCAAGGCCGATATCGATGCCGCCGGCGAAGCGCTCAGGGTCGCGGATCAGTTCCGTATTCATACCTTTATCTCCACTTCCGATATTCATGTGCAAAGCAAGCTGCGCAAGGACTTCGGCTCTGTGCTGGAGATGAGTGTCGATGCGGTCAAACATGCCCGCGGTTACACCGACGATGTGGAGTTTTCCTGTGAAGATGCAGGCCGCACTCCCATCGACAACCTGTGCCGCATGGTAGAAGCGGTGATCAAGGCCGGCGCCACCACAGTCAATATTCCCGATACCGTCGGTTACACTGTCCCCAGTGAGTTCAGCGGCATCATCCAGGCGCTGTTTAATCGAGTGCCCAATATTGATAAAGCCATTATCTCGGTGCATTGCCACGACGATTTGGGTATGTCGGTAGCCAATTCCATCGCGGCCGTGCAACAGGGCGCCCGCCAGATCGAGTGTACCATCAACGGTATCGGCGAGCGGGCCGGCAACTGCTCCCTCGAAGAAGTGGCGATGGTGATGAAGACCCGTGGCGACTTGCTCGGGGTACATACCAATATCAAGCACCAGGAAATCTATCGCACCAGTCAGCTGGTCCGTAATCTGTGCAACATGCCGGTACAACCCAACAAGGCTATCGTCGGCGCCAACGCCTTCGCTCATTCCTCCGGTATTCACCAGGATGGGATGCTGAAGAACAAGAATACCTACGAGATCATCACCCCCGAGAGTATCGGTCTGCCCAAGAACCAGTTGAACCTGACCTCCCGCTCCGGTCGCCATGTGATCAAGCACCGCATGAACGAGATGGGCTACAGCGAGCAGGACTATGATCTCGATACCCTGTATACCAGCTTCCTCGCCCTGGCCGACCGCAAGGGACAAGTGTTCGATTATGATCTCGAAGCCCTGCTGTTCTTCAGCCAGATCCACGAAGAGCCGGAGCAGTTTAAGCTCAAGTACCTCAGTGTACAATCCGGTAGCGATGTGATGTCCACCGCCAGCGTGCGCATGACGGTCGGCGGCGAGACGGTCAACGAGGCCGCCGTGGGTAATGGTCCTGTCGATGCCGTATATCAGTGTATCAACCGGGTTACCGGTTACGATATCCGTATCGATAAATATGAACTCAAGAGCAAGGGCGAAGGTAAGGACGCCCTTGGCCAGGTTGACATCGTCGCCGAATACAAGGAGCGCAAGTTCCACGGCATGGGGCTGGCAACCGATATCGTCGAATCCTCCGCCCAGGCACTGGTGCATGTGATCAACAGCATCTGGCGGGCCGAGCAGGTCGCCGAAAAGAAAGAAGAAATTCAAAAGAAAATTCGTATGGAGACAGTGTGAGTATGACTGCAAGTTATAAGGTGGCAGTGCTGCCCGGAGACGGTATAGGTCCGGAAGTAATGTCGGAAGCCCTGAAAGTGCTGGACAAGGTACAGGCCGAATTTGGTTTCAACCTGGAACTGAGCCACTTTGATGTGGGCGGCATCGCCATCGATAACCACGGCTCGCCGCTGCCGGCGGCAACGCTGGCCGGCTGTGAGGCCGCCGATGCTATCCTGTTCGGTTCAGTGGGTGGCCCCAAGTGGGAAAAGCTGCCGCCCAACGAACAACCGGAGCGCGGCGCCCTGCTGCCCCTGCGCGGTCATTTCAAGCTGTTCTGCAACATGCGCCCAGCCCGTATCTATCAGGGTCTGGAGTCTTTCTCGCCGCTGCGCGCCGATATCAGCGCCCGCGGTTTCGATATCGTGTGCATGCGTGAGCTGACTGGCGGTATCTACTTCGGCCAGCCCAAGGGGCGTGAAGGCGCCGGGCCCGAAGAGAAGGCATTCGATACCGAGGTCTATCACCGCTTCGAGATCGAGCGTATCGCCCGGCTTGCATTCGAAGCCGCCCGCGGTCGTCGCGGCCTCGTTACCTCGGTGGACAAGGCCAACGTACTACAGGCGTCCATCCTGTGGCGTGAGGTGGTTATCGAAGTCGCCAAGGACTACCCGGATGTGACCCTCAATCATATTTATATTGATAACGCCACCATGCAGCTGATCAAGGATCCATCCCAGTTTGACGTGCTGCTGTGCTCCAACCTGTTCGGCGACATTATCTCCGACGAGATGGCCATGATCACCGGCTCCATGGGCCTGCTGCCCTCCGTCAGCCTGAACGAAAAAGGCTTCGGCCTGTACGAACCGGCCGGCGGCACAGCCCCGGATATCGCCGGCAAAGGCATTGCCAACCCCATCGCCCAGATCCTGTCCGCAGCACTCATGCTGCGCTACAGCTTCAAGCAGGAAGACGCTGCCCAAGCCATCGAGCGCGCCGTCAGTGAAACCCTCGCCGCCGGTTACTTTACCGGTGATCTGCACAGCGAAAATGCTGAACATCCGGTGCAATCTACCAGTCAAATGGGTGAGCAGATAGTCACTCGCATCAGGAGGGCAAACTAATGGCCAGCACCTTATATGAGAAAGTCTTCGGGGCGCATCTGGTGCGCGATGTCGCCGGTGAGACACCGCTGATTTATATCGACCGCCACCTGGTGCATGAAGTTACCTCGCCCCAGGCCTTTGACGGCCTGCGGGAAAAAGGCCGCAAGCTGCACCGACCGGATCGGACCTGGGCGACCATGGACCACAACGTGTCTACCCAGACCAACGACATCGCCGCCTCCGGCGAAATGGCCCGCATCCAGATGGAAACCCTGGCCAAAAACTGCGAAGAATTCGGTGTCCCCCTGTACGACCTGCACCACAAGTACCAGGGCATAGTGCATGTAATCGGTCCCGAGCTGGGCCTGACCCTGCCCGGCAGCACCATCGTCTGTGGTGACTCACATACCGCCACCCACGGTGCCTTCGGCGCCCTGGCCTTCGGTATCGGTACCTCAGAGGTGGAACATGTCATGGCCACCCAGACCCTGAAGCAGGGCCGGGCAAAGACCATGAAGATAGAGATCAGCGGCGAACTCAAGCCGGGTATCAGCGCCAAGGATCTGGTACTGGCGATTATCGGCAAGGTCGGTCATGCCGGCGGCACCGGCTATGTGGTCGAATTCTGTGGCAGCGCTATCGAGTCCCTGTCGATGGAAGCCCGTATGACCATCTGCAACATGGCCATCGAGCTGGGTGCCAAGGCGGGTATGATAGCCCCCGACCAGACCACCATCGATTACCTCAAGGACAAGCCCTTCGCCCCCACCGGCAAGGACTGGGATGAAGCGGTCAGCTACTGGCATACCCTCAAGTCCGATGCCGACGCCAAGTTCGACGCCGTGGTGGAATTGAACGGCGCCGAGATAGCGCCGCAGGTAACCTGGGGCACCAACCCGGGCCAGGTGATGGCCATCGACGGCACCATACCGGTGCCGGAAGACTTTACCGATCCGGTCGAGCGCCAGTCCGCCGCCAAGGCACTGCAATATATGGCCTTGGAAGCAGGCAAGAAACTGACCGAAGTGAACATAGACAAGGTCTTTATCGGTTCCTGTACCAACAGCCGGATTGAAGACCTGCGCATCGCCGCCGCCATTGCCAAGGGTCGCAAGGTCGCCGCCGGAGTACAGGCCCTGGTAGTGCCGGGCTCCCAGCAGGTCAAGGCCCAGGCAGAAGCCGAGGGACTTGATAAAATCTTTACCGAAGCCGGCTTCGAATGGCGTCTGCCCGGTTGCTCCATGTGCCTGGCCATGAACAATGATCGGCTGGCGCCGGGTGAGCGCTGCGCCGCCACCAGCAACCGCAACTTTGAAGGCCGTCAGGGCCGGGGTGGCCGCACCCACCTGGTAAGCCCGGCGATGGCTGCCGCCGCCGCCGTGTTTGGTCACTTTGTCGATATTCGGGATTTATAAGGGGTTTTAAATGAGCGGATTCAAGCAATTAACAGGTATCGCCGCCCCCCTGGATGCGGCCAACGTAGATACGGATCAAATCATTCCCAAGCAGTTTCTGCAGAAGGTGACCCGTTCCGGCTTTGGCAAACACCTGTTCCATGACTCGCGCTTCCTGGACGATGCCGGCCTGCAACCCAATCCGGACTTTGTGCTGAACCAGGCGCCTTATGATCAGGCCAGCATACTGCTGACCAGGGAAAACTTCGGCTGTGGCTCCAGCCGTGAACATGCGCCCTGGGCACTGGCCGATTTCGGTCTCAAGGCCATTATCGCACCCAGTTTTGCCGATATATTCTACGGCAATGCCATCAATAACGGCATGGTACCGGTTCGGCTCACCGACGCCGAGGTAGACACCCTGTTTGCCTATGTGACGGCCAACAGGGGCGCCGAGGTAACAGTGGATCTGGAAGCCCAGCAGGTGCGCGCCGGCGAGCATACCTTCTCTTTCGAGATTGACGAGTTCCGTCGTTACTGTCTGCTCAATGGCCTGGACAACATCGGCCTGACCCTGCAGCACAAGGATCAAATCGACGCCTATGAGGCCAGGCAGCCCGGCTGGCTGTAAACCAGACTGAATCGAAAACGCCGGCATGATGCCGGCGTTTTATTATCTGGCTCGTCGTTGACACACATATCTTGTTGAAAAGGCACTGGTCTGTGTTGGCAAAGCTCTCTACAATAACACCTATTCTCAAAAGGGGGCTGCGGTCAACCGCTGAGCGCATACTCATGTACTGCCCGGTTTATGCCGGCACAGGCATTTGAGCAGATGGCCACCCCGGTCAACCAGGAGTGACCAAATGAAAAAGAAGCTACTCGCCCTTTCCTTGCCATTATTATTCTCCGGCCAGACCCTGGCCGCGGAGCCGACCCTGACCGTCTATACCTACGGCTCATTCGCATCCGATTGGGGCCCCGGTCCGGCCATCAAGGAAAGCTTCGAAGCCGAATGTGATTGTCAGCTGAAATTCGTCGCCCTCGATGATGGCGTCTCCATCCTCAACCGCTTGCGTCTCGAAGGTGACAGTACCCAGGCCGACCTGGTGCTGGGACTCGACAACAACCTGCTGCAGGCCGCCAAGGAAACCGGGCTGCTCGCCGAGCACAAGGTTGAATTCGACGGCATTCAGCTGCCCGGCGGATGGAATGACCGCCTGTTTGTACCCTTCGACTACGGTTATTTCGCCTTTGTCTATGATGCCGACCGGCTGGACACCCCACCGGCCAGCTTTGCCGAACTGCTGGAACGGGACGATCTTAGCCTGCTCTATCAGGATCCCCGTACCAGCACCCCGGGCCTTGGGTTGCTACTGTGGGTACAACAGCTGTATGGTGAGCAGGCGCCCGACGTCTGGCAGAACCTGGCCAAGCGCACCGTGTCGGTGACCAAGGGCTGGAGCGAAGCCTATGGCATGTTCCTGAAAGGCGAGGCGGACATGGTGCTGTCCTACACCACCTCACCCGCCTATCACATCGAAGCCGAGCAGAAGACTCAATACCGGGCCGCCGGCTTCAGCGAAGGCCACTACCTGCAGGTGGAGGTGGCCGCCAAGGTAAAAACCAGCCGGCAGCCGGAACTGGCCGATCACTTCCTGCAGTTTATGGTCGGCCCCGGCTTCCAGCAGCACATTGCCACCGGTAACTGGATGTATCCGGTGATCGACACCCCCTTGCCTGCCGGCTTCGATGAGCTGGTACAGCCCGCCAGCAGCCTGAGTTTCAGCGCGGAAGAAGTGGCCGAGCATCGCCAGCGCTGGGTGCGCCAATGGCTTAACAGCGTCGCCCACTGATGCCCGTCCGCTGGTGGTGGCTGCCGGGTGCGGTCAGCCTGAGCCTGATCCTGCTATTGATAACAGGGCCCATAGGGGCCCTTTTGGTTCAGGTGCCCAAGTTTACCTTTACCGATTTACTGGCCGACAGCTATCTGCGCCATGTGCTCTGGTTCAGCTTCTACCAGGCTGGGCTTTCGACCCTGCTGAGCCTGGCATTGGCCATTCCCCTGGCTCGCGCCCTGTCCCGGCGGCGCTTTCTCGGGCGGAGCCTGCTGATCAAGCTGTTCGGATTATCCCTGGTGCTGCCGGTAATCCTGGCGGTATTTGGCATAGTGGCCGTCCATGGCCGCCAGGGCTGGGTCAGCCAGCTGTTGATGGCGCTGGGGGTTGAACCCGTCGGCTACCTCTATGGTTTGAACGGCATACTGCTGGCCCATGTCTTTTTTAATATGCCGCTGGCGGCCCGCATCCTGTTGCAGACGCTGGAAGCAATTCCCGAGGCCAGCTGGCGCCTGGCCGGCCAGCTCGGTTTTCGCTCCCACCACCTGTTCCGTTGGCTGGAGTGGCCGGCGATACGTGCAGCCCTGCCCGCACTTGCCAGTCTGATCTTCATGCTCTGCTTTACCAGTTTCGCCACCGTGATGGCCCTGGGGGGCGGCCCCAAATCCACCACCCTGGAAGTGGCCATCTATCAGGCACTACGCTTTGATTTCGATCTGCCGCTGGCGGGGACATTGGCCTTGCTACAGCTGATATTGTGCGGCGGTTTCCTGCTGCTGCAGCATTGGCTGACCAGGCCCATTCAGCCCGCCGGCCCCGGGCACCGTCAGCCAGATCGGCCGGACAAACATCACCTGGGCGCCCGCTTGACGGATACATTGGTCATGCTGCTCAGCCTGAGCCTGTTTCTGCCGCCCCTGCTGGCGATTGTCGCGGCCGGCATCAATCCCAAGCTATGGCCCGCACTCCTCTCCAGCGAACTATGGCAGGCGACCCTCAGTTCACTGAAAATCGCGTTGGGGGCGGGTCTGCTTTCCGTACTCTTAACCCTTGGCCTGCTGACCAGCAGCCGTTACCTGCGGCTGCACCTCCAGAAAACAGGCTCCGCCGCCCTGATGGAAGCCCTGGGCTCCGTCATCCTGGTTTTACCCGCCGTGGTGCTGTCGACCGGGCTCTTTATCCTGCTGCGAGGAGTAACAGATGTATTCAGCCTGGGGACAATACTGGTATTGTTGGTCAATGGGCTGATGGCCCTGCCTTACGCACTGCGGGCCCTGCAATTACCGATGGAGCGCGTGGCCCGGCAGCATGACCGGCTCTGTGCCAGCCTGGGCATCAGCGGTCTGGCCCGTATTCACCAGGTAGAATGGCCCTTGCTGCGCAAGCCGATTGCCCTCGCCCTGGCCCTGTCGATGATGTTGTCGGTCGGTGATCTAAGCGCAATAGCCCTGTTCGGCAGCCAGCACCTGCAGACCCTGCCCTGGCTGCTGTATCAGCAACTCGGCAGCTACCGAATGGAGCAGGCCGCCGCTACAGCCCTGGTACTGCTGGTGTTGAGCATGGGGCTGTTTATCCTGACTGAACGGGTACTGGGAGGAAAAGATGCTCGAACTTGACCGGCTCACCAGCCGCTACCCGGAGCAAAGTCTGTGCTTCACCCTGCAGGTGAAACCAGGGAAAATCACGGCTCTGATCGGCCCAAGTGGTGCCGGCAAATCCACGCTGTTGTCCATGGTGGCCGGCTTCGCCAGGGTCGACTCTGGCACCCTGTCCTTCAATGGCCACAGCCTGCTGGGAATGTCACCTGCCGAGCGCCCCATTACCACCCTGTTCCAGGACCATAATCTATTCTGGCATATGAGCGTATATCAGAATATCGCCATTGGCCTGTCACCATCACTCAGGCTGACCACGGAACAAGAAAGCCAGGTACAGCAGGCGGCCGAACAGCTGGGCCTGGCGGCCTTATTGGCACGTAAACCGGGGACCCTGTCCGGAGGGCAGCAGCAAAGGGTAGGCCTGGCGCGCAGCCTGGTACGGCGCAAGCCGCTATTGTTACTCGATGAACCTTTCTCCGCCCTGGATCCCGCCTTGCGCTTCGAATTGCTGAGCCTGCTGCGGCAGCAAACAGACGCACAGGAGCTGGCCGTCTTGCTGGTCACCCACCACCCGGAGGAAGCCGTCAGGGTAGCCGACAACATCGCTTTCGTGCACAGTGGCAGCATTGTGGAAAACGGTGGCAGGGAGCTGTTGTCAGCCCCCCGCACTGAAGAATTGAAGGCCTATCTGGGCAGTTAGAGATTTTCCTCGGCAAAAGAGGCCAGACGGCTACGCACCACGCCATTCAGATAGATATTGGCACTTCCCTCGAAGTCTTTAAAACGCTCCACTATATAGGTCAGCCCTGAGGTCACCGGGGTCAGGTAGCTGGAGTCAATCTGAGCCAGGTTCCCGGAACACACCAGCTTGGTGCCCTCGCCGCAGCGGGTAATGATGGTCTTCAGCTGGGACGCCGTCAGGTTCTGGCATTCATCCAACAGCACAAAGGTATTCTGGATGCTGCGTCCGCGCATAAAGTTGACGGATTTAAACTGGATATTGGCCTTGCCCATAATATAGCTGAGCGAGCCATCCATACATTCATCCTGCTTGTGCAACACCTCCAGAGTATCGGTAATGGCCGCCAGCCAGGGTGCCATCTTTTCTTCTTCGGTACCGGGCAGGAAGCCGATACTTTCGGCAATTTCCGGAGTGTTGCGGGTAACGATAACCCGATCGTATACCCCCTTTTCAATGGTCATTTCCAGCGCCGAGGCCATTGCCAGCAGGGTCTTGCCGCAGCCTGCCGGACCGGTCAGTATCACCAGTTCAATATGGGGATCCATCAGGGCATCCAGCGCCATTGCCTGATAGATATTCTTGGGCTGTATGCCCCAGGCCTTGCGACCCATCATTCGTTCCCGCCCCAGATCGATGAAGCGCACCTTGTCATTTTCCCGGCTCAGTACCCGACCAGCAAAATCGTCACCATCATCGATCAGATACTGGTTGGTATGGGCTCCCGGCAGCAACTCGTCGGCCACCATGTGAATCACCTCGCGGCCGTGGGCTTCGCTCTCGCATTCACCTACCTTGTCCCAAAAGCTGTCACTGATATGATTGAAGCCCTTTGAAAGCAGACGAATATCGTCGATCAGCTGGTCGGAGCGATAGTCTTCCACATGCTCCAGTCCGGCGCCCTTGGCCTTGAGTCGCATATTGATGTCTTTGGTTACCAGTACCGCCATGCCATCGGCATTATGTTTTTGCAGGTAGAGGGCGGTATTGATGATGCGGTTATCCGCTTCATCATCGGTAAACATCGAATAGCCTTCCGGCAGGTGTCGATCGGAAATAATGGCGATGGAGCCGGACGCCTCATCGTCCTTCAGTCCCAGTGGAACCCCGGCGATAATCTGCTCCGGGGTGGCATCGTGAAAAATATCTTCCAGGGTACGGATGGCGACACGAGCGTCGCGGCTGACATCTTTCTGCCTGTCCTTGATGCGGTCAAGCTCCTCCAGGACCGTCATGGGAATAACGACATTGTGTTCCTTGAAGGAGTAGATGGAGAGGGGTTCGTGCAGGAGTACATTGGTATCCAGAATAAAGCGCTTACGGTCATTGCCGTCCATAGGCATTCTCCCCGGGCTAAGCCCCTGTAATGTTCATCGGCTTTATCAGTTACACCATGTAAAGGTGATAGCAAGATGACAGCTTTATTACGTTTAACCTAAAACGCTTTTACTGAATCGGCAAGGGTTCTTTTCTCGGTATGGCTGAAAACTTACAAAAGCAAGATGACCACGAGGCAAGACGGAGAGGGTGCTCAACGCAATAGAATGCAGAACGACAAAGCCCTTCACATCGGTGAAGGGCTGTTCAATGGACTGCCCGGCATGACTCGGGAACGGCTCGCTCGCCGGCTTTCAAGGCAGAGCCTTTTCCGGGCACACCTCGCCCACCTTTCACAGTACAGAGGTCTCTGCGACCCTGAGTCTACCTTTGCCATGTGAAAGGTGCCGGCCACCGAAACGAAAAACAGCCCCATACAGCAGTATCGGGCTTATCTATTGGTTCCCTGGCAGTCCGCCCCCTCGCAGGGCGAGGGCCGCTCGACGTTGAAAAGGCGTTGCTTTTGCCATGTGCAAGTGAGTGCTCCGCAGAAGCGGAAAACACCATGTTCCCTTTACTGACCTTGTCCTCGAGATGCAATGTGCCTGCTAATAATTAGTCATATATATCAATAGCTTATTATGAAAAATTTATTAAGTTATAGGCATTAGGTCAATAGTTGTTGCTCGCCCTGGCAGGTTGCTGCTGAGCTATCTCAAAAACAGTAATATTATCCGGCTGAAAGCAAGGGTGCTGATTTAATGGCGCTTACTGTCGTCAGGCTGAAGCGGCTTAATACCACTTCTATTTTTTCTACATCTAATCTTCTTGTGGTGCCTGATAAGCTAAATCACCCGCCAGCTTCATTGCTTCCACACCTTTTTCGAAAGACATCATAGGTGTGATGTGGAAATGACGCAGACCGCCTCCAGCCATCGCAGCCATTGAAAATGCCTTAATGTGTACCTGATCTGGCATTTCAATGACCGCGATAGAGTCATACTCACTAAAAGAAATCCAGCTGCCAATAAAACGCCCGCCCATTTTTTCCACAATAGGAATCATGCTGCTTAGTCGGTTTTCCGGATTCTTTA
Organism: Zobellella maritima; assembly: GCF_003075035.1. Taxonomy (GTDB): domain Bacteria; phylum Pseudomonadota; class Gammaproteobacteria; order Enterobacterales; family Aeromonadaceae; genus Oceanimonas; species Oceanimonas maritima. The sequence continues at coordinate 258,453 of NZ_QCZE01000003.1, forward strand.
CCAGACCTGCCATTGCATCTGCTGTAAAAGCAACTTGAACTAAATAGGTTTCTAAAGCCATGACTTTTATTCCTCACCTTCCAGACAAAGTTTAAACGTACCAGACACACTATTGCTGATGGTACAGATGGATTTTGCGTCTTTCAGAAGTTTCTTCGCCACTTCCTGGTCTTCGTGCACATTGCGGCTTAGTACGATGTCATAATGAGCAAAACGAGCTGGTAATTCACTGCCTTTGTGAGCAGTAACTTCAAAACTAAATGGTTGAATTTCGATTTTTTTACGCTTTGAAACCATTTGCAGTGACAAAACCATACAAGACGCAATCGAGTACAACAGCGTTACCGCCGGGCTATCTAATGAAGGCGTTGCTGTTAACTCACTATCATTCAGGCAAAATCGAATAACACCGTTCTCATCAAGATGAGCGGTGGCCGGCCCGTAGCTTGAAGGTTTTACTTTAATCCCCATAAATACCCCTTAAAATATTGTGTTGGGTAAAATCAAAACGACATTTGGCATCATCGTAATAATCACGATCGCCAGTAATAAGATTCCCCAATATGGTATGGTCGCGATAGCCGTGCGACCTAAACTGATTTCGCCATTTGTCACAGCAGTTAAGACTGAAAGGTTTAAACCAACCGGTGGAGTCACCTGACCAATTTCAATCAATATGGTGATCATCACACCTACCCAAATCGGGTCAAAACCAAGGCCGGTTAATAGCGGGAACACAATTGGTATCGTCATGATCATCAGTGATAAGCCGTCAAATACACAGCCAAACATCACGTAAATTAGAACGATAAGTAGGAAGACCCCGTACTTACCTAATCCACTGTCAATTGCTGCTTCTAAAATCGCTTGTGGAACACCCAATATACTGACTGATTGAGAAAGAATGGTCGCGCCCAAAACAATGAAACCGATAGAAGCAAACATCAAAGCGCTACGGTAGACAGACTCCACCAGCCCTTTTACAGTCAGGTCTCCCCATACAAACGAGATGACAATAGCGACTGCAACACCAACACCTGCGGCTTCGGTAGGCGTGGCAATACCAAACATAATGCTGCCCATAATAGCCAGAATAAGCAGCATGATTGGCCATACACGCATCATTCCTGCAAGAATGTATTTCAGGCTGTATGAGATGTTATCTCTAGGGGCGATTAAAGGGTTCTTCATACTGCATAATAGGATATATAGCATAAAGAGCGCACTCACCATAATGCCCGGAACAATACCCGCAGCGAAAAGTCGACCAATAGACGTTTCAGTCAGCGCACCGAAAATTAATAGCGACAGACTTGGCGGAATAAGCAGCCCCAGCGTACCTGCGCCAGCAAGGCTTCCCACTACAGCTTCTTTGTTGTAACCCCGTTTTTTTAGTTCAGGATAAGCAACCGAACCAATCGCCGCAGCCGTTGATAAACTTGAGCCACTGACCGCTCCAAATAAAGTACAAACCGCAACATTGGAATGCAGCAACCCGCCCGGAACGCGGGCAAAAATAGGAGTAAATGCAGTATAGGCGCGCTCACTTAGCCCGCTTCTTAACAAAATTTCACCCAGCAGAATGAACATCGGAACAGCACTAAGCGTAAATGAGTTAAAAATACCCCAAATGGTATCTACCGCAAGGTAGGCAGAACCATAATTGAAAAAGTGCAAAATAATTAGGCCGGTGAAACCCAAAGCAGCCCCAAGTGCAATCCCACTACTCGCGGTTGCAACTAATACAGAGACGAGGGTCGTCCAAAACATCTTAACGTTCCTCTAGTTTAAGAAGGCCAAATATTCTTGCGAAGTAAATAATGCCGCACAGTCCCATTGAAATCGGTACAACTGACATTAATGGATAAAGCAAGATGCGCGCGGTTTCTGATTTAAGCTCTCTTTTGATTGCAAACTCCATCCACGGAATTGCTTCCCAAAAGATCCAGCTAGTAAAACTAATCCCAACCAGAATACCAAATAGCACCAATATCGTTGAGAGAAACGGAACACGTTCTTTCAGGGAATCCAGTAACAGGGTTACGCGAATATGCTGACCTTTGATGGTTACCATCGGTAATGCAAGAAATAAGCTCGCACTCATCAACAGACCGACTAATTCTTCAGTAAAGAAAAGGGGAGTATTAAATAATTTCCGCAATACAACACTCGAAACAATTACAACAAGGATCGCAACCAGGGAGAGGGCAGAAAGTATAGAAAGAAAAAAGGCTGTATGCTTCAGCCCTTTATCAATTAATGATGAAAATAAATTCATATTTGGTCTCGGTGTGATTAACGACCCAAGGCTTTTAGTACACGCTCACGATATTCAGGCGCTTTACCACCCGCCTCATTCGCAAGTTCACCCCATACTTCAGTAATAGCAGCAGTGAATTCTTTGCGGTCTTCTGCCGAGAAATCATCAAGCCATTGAACACCACCTTTCACTAACTTAGCTCGTGCATCCAGTTCTTTCTGGTGATCTTCTTCGTATGAGTTAGTGCGAGCCCAAATTGCATCACCCGCTTCAGTCAGCGCTTGTTGATGTTCTTTAGATAGTGAATCCCACTTACGTTGAGACATACCTAAAATGTATGGACCAGATGCCATTGGGTACAGATAAGCAGCGTATCTACTTACTTCTTGTAGAGAAACCGTGTGGGCGTATAGCGCAGGGTAAACCGCACAATCTACAACACCTGTTTTCATTGCAACGTACATTTCTTCTTGAGGAATAATTTGCGCTGAAATGCCCAGACGGCCAAATGTATCAACCTGATCTTTCGCCCACACTCGCAGCTTCTTACCACGAAGATCTTCAAGAGAGTTAATTGGGTCTTCACGACAGAAGATAGATGCTTCTAGCATAGGCAATGCAACATAACCGGTAATTGCCACATCCCAGTCAGAAAACTCTTCAGCATAAATCTTCTTCACTTCTGGCAGTGCTGCATTCAGCTCTTCTACCGAACCAATAGTACCCTGAACCATAACCGTACTTAAGCTTTCAGCGTCGCGACCTAGGTAATTCGCCCACGCCAAGCTCATATCTACTGCGCCACGAGGTAAAAAACGTAAAACGTCAGTGTTCTTCAAACCTAAAGAACTACCACTAAAAATTTTGATATCAATTTCGCCGTTTGTTTTTGCTTTTACATCCGCCGCATACTGTTCAAGTTCTTTTGTTTCAGGTCGAGTTTCAGGTAGGAAGTTATTAAAACGCCACTCTTGTGCTTGAGCGGCTGACATCGATATCAAGCTGGCACTTACCCCAGCCAGAAGATACTTGCTGAATGTTTTCACTGCAAAACCTTTCCTTGTTTAGTTCGTTTTTTTATTTGTGGCGTACTGTAAATTAATTCACTCTACCACTCCAAACACCTTTGGTTATAACGTATAACCCCATGGTTATTGTAACAAAATGCAAACAAAAACGAACGTTTGATTGAATAACTATGACAGCTATCTTTAAACGGATGGCTATGGTGCCTAAGATGGTCTGGTAATCCCCCCATTTTTAGCGGGGTTCAAAAGTAGACCTCAGGCCATCATAGCCAACTTCTGTTGAGGAGTAATTCCTCCAAGTCCCATATTGGGTCGTTCGTGATTGTAGTGCCAGAGCCAACGGGTGGCATAATCCTGGACTTCTTCGGTGCTGTCGAACAGATACTGGGCCAGCCAATCGTAACGGACCGTTCGGTTGTAGCGTTCGATGTAGGCATTTTGCTGCGGTTTTCCGGGCTGGATAAATGCCAGTTTGATCGCCCGTTTTTCAGCCCAGGCTGACAGCTTGCCGCTGATGTACTCAGGTCCGTTGTCACAGCGGATAGAACGCGGTTTGCCTCGCCATTCCATGATCTGCTCCAGTGATCGGATAACCCGCTCGGCCGGAAGCGAGAAGTCCACTTCGATGCCAAGCCCCTCGCGGTTAAAATCATCGATCACATTCAGCAGCCGGTAACTGCGTCCATCGTTGAGCTGGTCGTGCATGAAGTCCATCGACCAACTATCATTAATCGTTTCCGGCACGGCCAATGGCTCAGGCTTTTCACGAACCAGGCGCTTCTTGGGCTTGATGCGAAGGTTCAGCTCCAGCTCCCGGTAAATCCGGTAGACCCGTTTGTGATTCCAGCCAAATCCTTTGACGTTTCGAAGATGCAAAAAGCACAGGCCAAAGCCCCAATTCCGCTGGTTATGGGTCAACCGTACCAGCCAGTCAGCAATCTCGGCATTGTCGTCGCTGAGCTTTGCCTGGTACCGATAGCAGGTCTCGCTAATGCCCAGGGCCTCGCATGCCAGCCGTACGCTGATGCCGTGCCGCTCAACCGCGCATGTCGCCATCTCGCGGCGGTGAGATGGCTTTACAACTTTCCCTCAAGCGCTTCCTTACGGATCTCGGCCTTGATGCGCTCCTCGGCATACATCTTTTTGAGTCGGCGGTTCTCATCCTCCAACTCTTTCAAGCGGGCCATCATCGACGCGTCCATACCGCCGAACTTGGCGCGCCATTTGTAAAAGCTGGCACTGCTCATGCCATGCTCACGGCACAGTTCCGGAACCGGCACGCCGTTCTCGGCTTGCTTGAGTATCGACATAATCTGGCTGTCGGAAAAACGTGATTTCTTCATGCAGAATCTCCCTGCGTGTAGCTTACGGAAAATTCTACTTTTGATCACTGCTGTTTTTCGGGGGGATTACCGTCTGGCTCTCTGTAACAGGGCCTCGTCATTTTTTAGTGCCTCTACATAAGCCGACTCAATGGGAATAAACATGATCACCACCTCGGGCGAGCTGAGGCCTGGCAGCGTGAAATAATGTTTATCGGCCAGCTCGTTGATTCGATCACTCACGGCGCGAGTATGAGCAGCCAGAGTAGACCAAGGGAATCTCCCCCACGGGCTCTCGCTGAACGGTACGTGAACCTCTCAATTCATACCGCTCCATCAGGCAAACGCTCCTACCTGACGGAGCCGGGCAGGCATGCGGTCGTGATAATGGATGGTGCTGGCTGGCATACCGATGATATCGCCGCTGCATTTAATAAATAACGTCAGCATCATCAAATTGCCGCCGTATTCCCCAGAATTAAACTCGATAGAGCAAGACAATTCTGGATGCATCAGCATTGTCTTGCCAATCGGGTTTACACCCATTATGAAGGCATTGTGGATAGCGTTTGCGAGGCTTGGAATACCTTTACCGAGAGTGCGGAACGGGTGACGAAAATATGTTCCAGAGAGGGCAAACCTGGCCGGTTAGCTTCCCAGAATACTATAAGAGAAATGCTTCTCCCCTCACATTTTGCACAGACGCAAAAAAGCCCGACACAGCAGTATCGGGCTTTTCTATTGGGTGCCTGGCAGTGACCTACTTTCACATGGCAGCTGCCACACTATCATCGGCGCGGGTGCGTTTCACTTCTGAGTTCGGCATGGGATCAGGTGGGACCACAACGCTATCGCCGCCAGGCATAAACTGG
>NZ_QCZE01000004.1 GCF_003075035.1 Zobellella maritima
CTCGACTTGCATGTGTTAGGCCTGCCGCCAGCGTTCAATCTGAGCCATGATCAAACTCTTCAATTAAAGATTTGATACTCAATGAATTGCTGAAGTGTTTGTGCACTTCGACAGTCATTGAAAAACAATATTTTTTTGTTTCTCAACCCTGCGAGTGCCCACACAGTTTGCTTGATAAGTTGTTAAAGAGCGTTGACCGCTTTCGCTGGTCAGGGCTGCGTATTCTACGCAATCCTTGGTGTTCGTCAAGCGTTGAATCAAACTTAATGTCGTTCGTTTTCAACCCTTGTGACCGTGAGCGCCTTGCCCCGTGTCAGTGGATGCGCATTATAGGGACCGGCGGATTTTGCGCAAGGGCTTTTTTGTGAAAAACAGCACTTTCATGTGCGCTTGCATAAACCCCAAGCAAAAGCACAGCTTAACCACAGGGTTATGCACATTGCGGACTCGTTTTTATCATCAAAGCCTTTAAAATGGCTTGTTTGAACTCACCAGCCACTCGCCTCTGGAGCGTAGACATGAACAGCAATTCTGGAAGTTATCGAGGAATCAAGCCAACACTCGGCGAAAGGGTCTTTATTGAACCTTCAGCCGTTCTTTACGGCGATATCGAGCTGGGTGACGATGCCAGCGTCTGGCCACTGGTGGCAGCCCGAGGTGACGTCAACCATATCCGCATCGGAGCACGGACCAATATCCAGGATGGCAGCGTCCTGCATGTCACCCGCAAAAGCACCGCCCTCCCCGATGGGATGCCCTTGCTGATCGGCGAGGATGTCACCATAGGTCACAAGGTGATGCTTCATGCCTGCACCATCGGCGACCGGGTACTGGTCGGTATGGGTTGTATCATTCTCGATGGTGCCGTGGTGGAAGACGACGTGATGATAGGCGCTGGCAGCCTGGTTGCGCCGGGTAAGCGGCTGGAGTCCGGCTATTTGTATGTGGGCTCGCCCGCCAGACAAGCCCGCCTACTGACCGATGAGGAAAAAGCCTTCCTGCTCACCTCGGCAAACAATTACGTAGTGTTAAAAGAGGATTATCTGACTCAGCAAGGCGAAGGCTGATACTCACCGGGTTACCGCCAGGGTAACCCGGTAAAATTTAACAGCCTGGCTCAGAGATAAACCCCGCCATCGGGGGCAAACTCTTCTTCTTCTATCTTCAGTGACACCAACTCTTCAATATCAAAGCGAACCGATTCAAATGCCAGCAAGATACCGGCCTCATCATTCAGAGGCAGCCCTGTCATATGTTCCAGCCGGTGCTTGGTCACATAGCAAGACACCAGTCTCCCCTGCCAATGAGCCGTAAAGGTGACTCTTTGCTCGGCCGCCTGCCAGCATTGATCATCGGCAATCACAATATCCTGGTTCATGTGGATGGCAACTCCATTTTGGCGCGCAAGGCCGACAGCACGGGCGTCACCCGCGGCAGCACCCCGCGCCACAGATAAAAACTCTCGGCGGCCTGGCTGACCAGCATACCCAGGCCATCAAAGCGGCTCTGGACTCCCAGGTTCCTGGCCCAGGCCAGAAATACCGTTTCTTCTTTACCATACATCATATCGTAGACCTGGGTGTCGGAACGACAAGCCATAGCGGGAATGGCGGGCATTTTTCCCTGCAGGCTGGCGGAGGTACTGTTGATAATGGTATCGAAACTTCCGGTTATCTCATTGAAGCCACAGCCCCGAACCTGTCCCAGATGGGCAAATTGCTCGCCCAGTTGTACCGCCTTCGAGCTGGTACGGTTGGCCACCACGATTTCCGCGGTCTGCTCGGCAAGCAGAGGTCCCAGAGCACCTCTCGCCGCCCCTCCCGCTCCCAGTAGCAGGATCCGTTTACCACCAAGTTCGATTCCCAGACGTTTAAGGTCTCTCACCAGGCCCGCCCCATCGGTATTGTCTCCCAATACGCGTCCGTCCGGCAGCAACTGCAGGGTATTGACAGCGCCGGCCAGGCGAGCCCGCTCGGTCAGTTCATCCGCCAATTCAAAGGCTTCTGTCTTGAAGGGGACGGTAACGTTACAGCCTTTGCCGCCCTCTCGCCACAAACAGGCCAGGCTGCCCTTGAAGTCGTCCAGGGGAGAAAGGATCCGTTCATAACTCAACGTTTGCTGAGTCTGCTCGGCAAACAGATGATGAATAAAAGGCGATTGGCTGTGAGCAATGGGATGCCCGATGACTGCATATCTGTCCATGAAAACTCTCGTGGTTAAAGCTTAAAATCGTGCCCCTTTGACCGGGCCAGTGACAATATGGGGAATATCAGCGACCATATTGCCGATTTTTGACTTTTTTAGTTGCATTCAACGCTAAAATGAATAAATTTTGCGCTAACAAACAAAAATTTATGGTTGACCTTGGATACTGAACTCTTAAAAACCTTTCTCGAAGTATCGCGTACCCGCCACTTTGGTAAGGCTGCCGAACATTTGTATCTGACCCCCTCTGCGGTCAGCTTTCGTATCCGGCAACTGGAAAACCAGCTGGGAGTCACCCTGTTCACCCGCCTGCGCAATAATATCCAGCTCACCTCGTCGGGCGAGGCCCTGATCCCTCACGCCGAATCCATGCTACTGGCCTGGGCCCGGGCCCAGCATGAAGTGGCCTTGAGTGAACGCCAGACCCAGCAGCTGGCGGTAGCCGGTACCGCCAATCTGTGGGATGCCTACCTGCAGGAGGGACTGCATCGCCTCTATTGCGAACTGCCAGCGCTTTCGTTGCGGGCCGATATCCGCACCCCGGAACAAATGACCCGGGCCCTGCTGGGTCGAACACTGGATTTGGCCTTTTTAACCGACCCGGCCCGCATCGAAGGCGTGACCCATGTCGCCCTTCATACCATGGCGCTACAGCTGGTGTCGACTTCTCCCGGACTGGACGCTGCCACTGCCATGGAGCAGGACTATGTGCGCATAGACTGGGGCACCGCCTTCAATACTCAGCACGCCAAGCTGTTTAATACCAACACCCCACCGCTGTTGCATACGGGGGCGTTGCGCATCGCCCTTGATTACCTCCTGTACCATGGCGGCAGCGCCTTCCTGCCGACCTCCATGCTCCACCTCTATCGGGATCAACTCCATATAGTGGCGGACGCACCGCCCATCACCCGTGAGGTCTATGCCGCCTACCTGCCCGGCGGCGAGCGTCAGACGTTGATCGATACGGTCATTGAGCTATTCGGCAACTCACCCAGAGGAGAGGGACTAACCCCAGTCTCTGGGGATTAAAAACGCCTGTAACCGGGCTTCTGCCGACCCCGGTTCCGGCTGCCAGTTATACTGCCAGCGAGCCAGGGGCGGCATCGACATCAGGATGGACTCGGTACGGCCGCCGGTTTGCAGGCCAAACAGGGTTCCCCTGTCGTATACCAGGTTGAACTCTACGTAACGACCCCGGCGATAGAGCTGAAACTGCCTCTCCCGCTCACCATAGGGGCTGTCCTTGCGATTGGCAATGATCGGCAGATAAGCATCCAGATAGCCATTGCCGACGGCCTGCATAAAAGAAAAACATTGTTCAAACGGCCACTGATTCAAATCATCGAAGAACAGGCCGCCCACGCCTCGGGTCTCGTCTCTGTGTTTCAGGTAGAAATAACGGTCACACCAGGCCTTGTATTCGGGGTAAACCTGTTCACCAAAGGGCTCACACAGCGCCTTGGCCACCCGGTGCCAGTGCCGGCAGTCCTCCTCGTACGGATAGAAAGGAGTCAGATCAAAGCCGCCGCCGAACCACCAGACCGGGGCTTCCCCCTCTTTTTCAGCAATGAAAAAACGAACATTGGCATGACTGGTCGGCACATAGGGGTTGTGGGGATGGATCACCAGAGAAACGCCCATGGCCTCGAATGAGCGCCCGGCCAGCTCGGGTCTGTGGGCCGTCGCCGACGCCGGCATGGTAGCGCCATACACATGGGAGAAATTCACCCCTCCCTGCTCGATGACAGCCCCGTTTTGCAAAACCCGGCTGCGACCGCCGCCGCCTTCTTCCCGGGTCCAGCTGTCTTCAATAAATTGCCCTCGACCATCAGCCGCGGCCAGGGCATCACAAATCTTGTCCTGCAAGGTCAGCAAGAATTGTTTAACGGCCCCTGTATCGGGTTTATCTCTCATTACTATTCCTTAATCTGTTACTAGGCTGGACGGATGACGGCGCCGGTCCTTGCATCCCTGATCAGTGAAGGATTGGCACGCCCGCCAGTGCTCCCCTCCAGTACATAATCCAGCCGCTGACCAAGCTGGGCCAGCACCTCGGCCGAGGTTCGTCCCGGCTCCTGTCCGGTTAGATTGGCGCTGGTTGATACCAGGGGCCGGCCAAATGCCAGACACAGGTCTCGTACTTGCGGGTGAGCAGAGACCCGTACCGCGAGGGAGTCAAACTGTCCCCTGAGCCAGGCAGGTACCTCTGGTTTAGCAGGCATAACCCAGGTATTCGGGCCGGGCCAGCTGGCCAATATGTCGGCCAGCCGCCCTTCGGGCAAGGCATCCAGCTCCAGATACGGCAACAGCTGGCTGAAGTCGGCAGCAATCAGGATCAGTCCCTTTTCCACCGGTCTTTGTTTAATGGCCAGCAACCTGTTGACTGCCTCCTGGTTATCAGGATCACAGCCCAGTCCAAATACCGCTTCCGTGGCATAGGCGATCACCCCTCCTTGTTCCAGGTGGGATACCGCAGTCAGGATGGCTTGATTGGTCATGATTTGCTCTCTGGCTCAAACGAAGTTATATGGGGTTCCCGATGATAACCGCAGCCTTTCCTGGGACAAAGCACCTGTCCCTTACGCTCAACCAGGACGCCATAGCCGCAGTCGGGACAGGGCTCGGCCAGGGGTCTGTCATTGACCACAAAGCGACAGTCCGGGTAGCGGTTACAGGCATAGAAACGTTTACCATAGCGGGAAGTGCGCGCGACCAGCCGGCCCTGCCGGCAAGCGGGACAGGCGGGCTCCTCTGAATTCTGCTCGTTGAGATCAGCCACATAACGGCAATCGGGAAATAGGGTACATCCGATAAAAAGGCCATAGCGGCCTTTTTTCATGGCCAGGGCATGGCCGCAGGAAGGACATTCACTGCCCTCGAGCACTTTTTCCACATCCTGATCGTGCTCAATCACTTTCAATGGGCGCAGGTAATCACAGGCAGGGTAAGATTCACAGCCCAGGAAGGCGCCATGCTTACCATGGCGCAGCTGCAGCTTGCCCCCACATTGGGGACAAGGTTCTGAGGCCCACTCCTGGGCCGACTCATGCGTGCCGAACAGACTGTGATCAATTTTGGACATACCGCGACTCCGAATTCAGAAACTGAATTCTAGCAGCGCTGCGGTTGTCAGTGAATCAATCCCTCCGGCTGTTCAAAGATCAGCTCTTCCAGCTGGTGGTAGGCGGACTCGCTGCCGGGCACGTTGAACAACACCATCAGGATGACCCACTTGAGGTCGTCCAGCTCCATCACCGACGAATCCAGCTCCATCACCCGGTCGATCACAATCTCACGGGTTTCGGCATTGAGCACCTTGATTTGTTCCAGAAACAGCAGGAAACCGCGACCTTCCGCATCCAGTTTATAGAGCTCTTCCTGGGTATAAATACGAAATGAATCGGGGGCTGATCTGGTACAGACAGGGGTTTCACCGACCTCCTGCAATGCCGCCAGACGCTCCAGCCACGCCAGTGCCTTCAGAATTTCTTCCTTATGGAAGCCCGCCTGAGTCAATTCATCGGCGAGTTCTTCCTGATCTACCATGGCGTCTACATCCGTATGGATATAGGTTTCGAACAAGTACATAAGTACATCGAACATGATCAGCTCCTCCTCGCTCTGACATAACCCCCGGGTACAGCCTCCACCCAGCCAGCCAATTCCAGCTCGACCAACCGGGTAACGACCTCTTGCACCGGCTGTTGACAACGGGACGCGATCAAGTCCACTGCCGTTGCCTCTATTCCTACGTTATCCAACAAGTCCGGATAAGGCAATGATTCCACGGTGGCAGGCGCATGAATTTTTATCGCCGCCAATGAAAATTCCGCCAGCTCCTCGACAATATCGGCCACGCAACAGACCAGTTTGGCACCTTGCTGGATCAATCGATTACAGCCTACTGCCTGGGGATTTTGCCAGGCGCCGGGAATGGCGAAGACTTCTCGGCCCTGCTCCAGGGCAAACCGGGCAGTGATCAGTGAACCGCTGCGCTCGGTGGCTTCAATGACCAACACCCCCAGGCTCAAACCGCTGATAATACGATTGCGTCGGGGAAAATGATGGGCAAGCGGGCCCACCCAGGGTGCAAACTCGGAAACCAGGGCGCCTCCCCCGGCGCAGATGTCGGTCGCCAGGGACTGGTGCCGCTTGGGATAACAGTGTTCCAGCCCCGAGCCCAGTACCGCCAAGGTGGTACCGCAGGCATCCAGGGCTGCCCTGTGGCCCAGGCCGTCCACGCCCAATGCCAGCCCCGAAGTAATGGCGGCACCGGCCTGTACCAGCTGAGGTACCAGCTTCCTGGTGTTTTCACGACCCACATAGGACGGCTTGCGTGAGCCCACCACGGCAACCTGGTGGCAAGACAGGGCGCTCAGTTCCCCCTCGACAAACAGTAACAAGGGCGCATCCGGCAGATTTCTTAGCAAGGGGGGATAGGCATCATCGGACCGAGTCAGGATGTAACGCTTCCCAGCGGCATCCCGCCAGGCCAGCACTCGCTCCAGCAGAGCCTGCCGGGGGGTAAACAACAGGGTAACCTGCTCATCGGACAAGCCGGTTCTGCGCAGTGCGGCCGGATACCGATACCAGCTGGTCCCCAGGCTTTGCAACAGCTTCCCGGCAGTAACCGGCCCTATGCCGGGTGTATCATGTAACGCCAGCCAGGGCAGCAGTGGGTGCCGTTCAAGATCCGGGCCCGGCATCCGTCACCTGGCCAATGGGATAACCGATGCGGATCATGTCCTCGCTATCCAGCACCAGCGCTGCACTCAGCTTGTCGTATACCTTGAACACCATCAGCCGGCCGATTGCCTTGGCTGGCAGCCGCTCAGGCTCTGCAACCAGGCGCTGATACAGGCTGGCAGCGTCACTGTATACCGGCGCGTTTGAGGGAGCCCCGCCTTTGTCATACACGTCGGAACCGGGTTCCAGTATGCTATACAGATCACCAGAACGAATACCGTCGCGCCGGCCTTTATTGATAAATATCACACTGTTTTTACCGGCGGTACTGTCCTCCCGGCCCATGGTGACCACATGAGAGTGTGCAAGGTTTGGTCCAGGACGTGGATAATAAAATACCGCTATCGACTCCTGGGATGACAACGGCAGCACCTTGTCCCCCTGACGCATGTCCCGTTTCAGGCTGCTGATATCGGCTATCGCCGTTTGATTGTCCAGCTGGGCAACCGCCGTCAGTGTCCCCACCAGGGCGGCTTTCTGGCCGAGGGGCTCTCCGCTGTATTTATCCAGGACCAGATCGGCCGGACGATACACCGCATAGAGCTCACCTTCCTTGAGGGTGCCACGCACATAGAGCTGCCGACCCGGCACCATCATGTTGCGACCGTCCTCATCCCCCAGCACATAGGGCATGCCATCCAGGGTCGAAGGCGCTACCATGTGCTGGCTGTCGGTAAAACTGGCGATGGATGCAAAGGAGATGGTCGGAATGGCCGGCTCCACCCGTACTCTGGGCGACAAGCGCACCGTATTTACCGCCTCCTGCTCTCGTACCAGCCTGGGCTGACCATCGACCCAGATCAGGGTCAAAATATCGCCGGGATAGATTAAATGAGGGTTGGCAACCTGAGGGTTGGCCTGCCAAAGCCTGGGCCAGAGCCAGGGAGAACGCAGGAAATGAGCCGAGATATCCCACAGGGTGTCACCCTTCTTGACCCGGTAGCTGCCGGGATGCCCGTCTTTCAGGGCCAGGGGCTCTGCCTGCAGACTTAGACTACAACCGGCAAGCAAACCAACAAGCAATATACGTCGTAGTTTCATGACCATCCTTGTCCTTACACTAAGTCTTGCTGTTTTTTATGGTATGAAATGTCTAAAATACTGTCTGTATTCGCCTTTAAAAAAGCATAGTGACCATGGCAAAAGTATTAGAAGTATTGCGATTTCCCGATGAGCGCCTGCGTACCGTGGCCGCCCCGGTCGACGAAATCACCCCCGCACTACAGCACATTGTAGATGATATGTTTGAAACCATGTACGCGGAAGAAGGGATTGGCCTGGCCGCCACCCAGGTGAATGTGCACCAGCGCCTGATAGTGATCGACGTTTCGGAAAACCGCGACGATCCCCTGGTGCTGATTAACCCTGAAATACTGGAACAGGGCGGCAGCACAGGTATCGAGGAAGGGTGTCTGTCCATCCCCGGTTGCCGCGCCCTGGTGCCCAGATCCGAGTGGATAAAGATTCGAGCCCAAGACCGTCACGGCAAGACCTTCGAGCTGACCGCCGACGATCTGCTGGCCATCTGCATCCAGCACGAGATGGATCATCTCAAGGGCAAGTTGTTTGTCGATTATCTTTCTCCGTTGAAGCGCCAGCGCATTCGCCAGAAGATGGAAAAACTCGCCAAGCAAGACCAACGTTACGCCTGATAAGGACACCCATTGAGCAAGCTCAACATTATCTTTGCCGGTACCCCGGATTTTGCCGCCCGTCACCTGCAGGCCCTGCTGACTTCGGAACACAATGTCATCGCCGTCTATACCCAGCCCGATCGCCCGGCCGGACGCGGCAAGAAACTGACACCCAGCCCGGTAAAGATACTGGCCGAGCAGGCCGGGATCCCCGTCCATCAGCCCGCCAGCCTGCGTCAGCCCGAGGCTCAGCAACAGCTGGCGGCCCTCAATGCCGACATCATGGTAGTGGTGGCCTATGGCCTGATCCTGCCCAAGGCGGTGCTGGATACTCCCCGCCTGGGCTGCATCAATGTGCATGGCTCCCTGCTGCCCCGCTGGCGCGGCGCCGCCCCTATTCAAAGGTCCATCTGGGCCGGCGACACAATCACCGGGGTGACCATCATGCAGATGGACGAGGGCCTGGATACCGGCGACATGCTGCATACCCTGAGCCTGCCTATCACCGCCCAGGATACCTCCGCCAGCCTCTATGACAAACTGGCCGAGCTGGGCCCCGTTGGCCTGCTCGACACCCTGCAGGCACTGGCCAACGGCACCGCCCGAGCCCAACCCCAGGATGACAGCCAGGCCAACTATGCGGACAAATTGTCCAAGGAAGAAGCCCTGCTCGACTGGCGGCAGCCGGCGGCTCTGCTGGAGCGCTGCATTCGCGCCTTCAATCCCTGGCCGATCAGTTATTTCCGGCTGGGGGAACACAATATCAAGGTCTGGCAGGCGGAGGTGCGCGATGAACCGGCCGGCCAGCCGCCCGGTACCGTTATCGCCGCTTCCCGGGCCGGCATCGATGTGGCCACCGGCGACGGCATACTGCGCCTGCTCAGCCTGCAACCCCCTGGCAAACGGGCCATGTCCTGTCAGGATCTGCTCAACGCCCGCCGCGACTGGTTTGAACCCGGCACCCGACTCGCTGAATAATAAGTCCCATACGGAATTTCTATGAAAACGCGTGCCACTGCCGCCAAAATTGTCCATCAGGTGATCAACCAGGGACAATCCCTGTCCAGCCTGCTGCCACTCTACCTGCCACAGATGGCCCCCAAAGACAGGGGGTTGTTGCAGGAATTGTGCTTCGGCACCCTGCGCTGGTACAGCCGGCTCGACGCCATCGGCAAACAGCTGATGGAAAAGCCCCTGAAAGGCAAGTATCAACCCATCCATGCGCTGATACTGGTGGGCATCTACCAGCTGCTCTATACCCGGGTGCCGGGCCATGCGGCCTTGTCCGAAACCGTCGGTGCCTGCAAGCTGCTCAAGGGTGAGGCCTTCAAGGGCATGGTCAATGGCGTGCTGCGCAATGTACAACGCCGGCAGACCGAGCTGGAAGCCAAGGTCGATCAGCTGCCGCAGCTGCGCCTGGCCCATCCCAACTGGCTGGTCAAGCGACTGCAACGGGCCTATCCCGATCAATGGCAAACGGTGCTCGAGGCCAATAATAGCCATCCGCCCATGTGGATCAGGGTCAATACCCGCCATCACAGCCGCGAACAGTATCTGGCCCGGCTGCAGGAAGCCGGTATCTCCGCCCACCCGGATGACCAGGCCGACTCGGCCCTGCGCCTGGAAAAGCCGCTGGATGTGGCCCTGCTTCCCGGCTTTGAACAGGGCCACAGCTCGGTCCAGGATGCGGCGGCCCAGATGGCGGCCCAGCTGCTGGAAGCGGCACCGAATGAGCTTATCCTGGATGCCTGTGCCGCCCCCGGCGGCAAGACCGCCCATATCCTCGAACGCCAGCCCGCCCTGTCCCGGCTGGTGGCCGTAGATCTGGACGCGGACCGGCTGGAGCGGGTCCGCCAGAACCTGAGCCGCATCGGCCTGGACGCCAGCGTGCTACAGGGCGATGCCTCACGACCGCAGGACTGGTGGCAGGATGGCCTGTTCGACCGCATCCTGCTCGATGCCCCCTGCTCGGCCACCGGAGTGATCCGCCGCCATCCCGACATAAAATGGTTGAGAAGGCCCGACGATATCGCCCAGCTCGCCGCCCTACAGCGGCAGATCCTGGATGCATTGTGGGCGCAGCTGAAACCCGGCGGTACCCTGCTGTACGCCACCTGTTCGATACTACCCGATGAAAATGCAACCCAGATCCGCGCCTTCCTGGAACGCACCGCGGACGCCATGCTGGTGCCCCTGCATCAAGCCGATACCATAGAAACACCCGGCTGGCAGCTATTGCCCGGAAGCGAACAAAGAGACGGTTTCTACTACGCCAAACTGAGTAAAAAACCATGAAGATCATTATCCTGGGCGCAGGTCAGGTAGGTGGCACCCTGGCGGAAAACCTGGTGGGTGAAAAAAACGACATCACAGTCGTGGACACGGATCCGGAGCGCCTGCGCGAGCTCCAGGATAAATATGATCTGCGGGCGGTCACCGGCCATGGCTCCTTCCCCAGCATATTGCGGGAAGCCGGCGCCCAGGATGCGGACATGCTGGTGGCGGTCACCAACAGCGATGAAACCAACATGATCGCCTGTCAGGTCGCCTACTCCCTGTTCAATACCCCCAACAAGGTGGCCCGTATCCGTTCCCACGAGTTTCTGGTCGAGCGGGAACGGCTGTTCCTCAACGAGGCGATGCCGGTCGACCACCTGATCGCCCCGGAACAGCTGGTCACCGAATATATCTACCGGCTGATCCAGTACCCGGGCGCCCTGCAGGTGGTGGACTTCGCCGAGGGCAAGGTCGGGCTGGTGGCCATCAAGGCCTATTACGGCGGCCCTCTGGTGGGCAATGCCCTGTCCACCCTGCGCGACCATATGCCCAATATCGACACCCGGGTCGCGGCCATCTTCCGCCAGGACAGGCCCATCCGCCCCCAGGGCACCACCATTATCGAGGCCGACGACGAGGTATTTTTCGTCGCCGCCAGCGGCCATATCCGTGCCGTGATGTCGGAACTGCAGCGGCTGGAAAGCGACTACAAACGCATCATGATAGTGGGCGGTGGCAATATCGGCGCCGGCCTGGCACGCCGGCTGGAAAAACGCTATTCGGTCAAGCTGATCGAGCGCAATCCCAGGCGGGCCGAGCTGCTGTCGGAAATGCTGGAACATACCATCGTCTTCTGTGGCGATGCCTCGGATCAGGAATTGCTGCTGGAAGAGCATATCGATCAGGTGGATGTGTTTATCGCGCTCACCAACGAAGACGAGGCCAACATCATGTCCGCCATGCTGGCCAAGAAGATGGGTGCCCGCAAGGTGATGGTGCTTATCCAGCGCGGCGCCTATGTGGACCTGGTGCAGGGCGGCAGCATAGACGTGGCCATCTCTCCGCAGCAAACCACCATCTCGGCCCTGCTCACCCATGTGCGCCGGGCCGATATCGTCAACGTCTACTCCCTGCGCCGGGGAGCGGCGGAAGCCATCGAGGCCATCGCCCACGGCGACCGCGCCACCTCCAAGGTGGTGGGTCGCCAGGTCGGCGAACTGAAGCTGCCGCCGGGCACCACCATAGGCGCCATAGTACGCGGCGATGAAGTGCTGATCGCCCACGACAAGACGGTGATTGAACAAAACGACCATGTGGTGATGTTTTTGGTCGACAAGAAATTTATCCCGGAAGTGGAGCGGCTGTTCCAGCCCAGCCCCTTCTTCCTCTGACCTTGGGGTTCAGGCCCGTCTATCCAGCCGGGCCGGCTCCCCTTCCTCGGCCGCCGCTTCCCGCAGGTGCTCGGGCAGCGGCTTGGTGACTTCCACCCCCAGCTCGCGAAAGGCTTCTGCCTGGCGAATCAGGTTGCCCCGGCCACTAACCAGCTTTTTCATCGCCTTCTGGTAACTGTCTTCCGCCCGTTGCAGCGAACTGCCAACGCTGTCCATGTCTTCCGTGAATAATCGCAGTTTTTCATAGATCTTGCCTGCAGATTCGGCAATCTTGCGGGCATTCTGATTCTGCCGCTCGACCCGCCACAGGTTATCGATGGTACGCAGGGCCACCAGCAGGTTGGTGGGGCTGACCAGCAGGATATTATGATCGAGGGCGAATTTCACCAGACCGGGATCCGCCTCCACCGCCACCAGGAAGGCCGGCTCGACGGCGACAAACATCAACACATAATCCAGGGTGCGCACCCCCTGCAGATGTTGATAATCCTTGCGACCCAGCTCGCGGATATGGCCGCGAACCGAGGCTACATGCTCACGCAGCGCCTGCTCCCGTTCGACCTGTTGCTCGCCATTGTAGTAACGCTCATAGGCGGTCAGCGACACCTTGGCGTCAATAATGATGTCCTTGTCATGGGGCAGATGAACCACCACATCCGGCTGGTAACGCTTGCCGTCGGCGTTGTTCAGGCTAAGCTGGGTGCTGTATTCGTGGCCTTCGCGCAAACCGGACTCGCTCAGCACCCTGGCAAGCACCACCTCGCCCCAGTTGCCCTGCTGCTTGCTGTCCCCCTTCAATGCCCGGGTCAGGGCCTGGGTGTCGGCGCTCATCTGCTGATGCAACCCGGCCAGCCGTTCAATCTCGAACTTGAGGCTGTGACGCTGCCGACTTTCATCAGCATAGCTGTCCTGCATATGGCGGCGAAACCCCTCCAGTTGCTCGCGCAGGGGCGAAAGCACCGCATCCAGGCTGGTCTGATTCAGCTCACGGAAGTTATGGGTTTTCTGTTCGAAGATACGCTGGGCCAGATTTTCGAATTGCTGACCCAGGCGGGCCTCTGTGGCTTCAAACTGGGCCTGTTTCTCTACCGCTTGCAGGCGCTCCTGACGCAGCAGGGTCTCGTACTCCTTAAGCCGGCCATTGAGCTTGAGCATCAGCTGCTGCTGCTGATCGAGACGCTCATTCAACCGCCTCTGCTCCTGACCGGACTCCGCCAGCTGCCCCTGTAGCTGCTGACGCTCCTGGGCCAGCAGCTGCAGACGGGTCGTCATCGGCAGCCTGCCCATGACCCAGCCCAGCACGCCACAGGCGGTGGCCAGCAGCCAGGGCCAATAGCTGAGCCACAACCCGGCCATCAGCGCCCCCACCGTTCAAGATACATGGACACCCGGGGGTTGTATTTCAGCCAGACGCCGACGTAGAGCAAATACAGCATGACGATCAACCATTTATGTCGATTCACTCCGTTATCAAAGTCTGCCAGGGGCAACCCCGTCAGCAGGCTGTAGACAATGACCAGCAAGGGAAACATCAGAAACACGGACCAGCGCCATATCAGTGCCAGAAGAGAAATGAACAAGCTGTTTTCCATCACCGGATCCCGAGCGGATAAAAGCCAAGCTTAACAGCGCGGCCGGGGGATTTCAGCCACTCCCGGCCAGATAAGCACGTAAATGCTCGGAAGGTATGGAAGTAGAGGAAGACAGGGTACAGGCCGCCCACTGGCTGGCCTGTTCCAGTGCCGCCGACATATCAAGGCCCGATACCAGACCGTGGATCAGGCCACCGGCAAAAGCGTCGCCGGCTCCGGTCGCATCCACCACCGCAACCGGCGGAGCCGGCACCTGCAGGTGACGGTCGGCACCGAAAGCCTCAGCCCCCCGCTCGCCATGGGTCACCACCAGCCACTCCAGCTGTTCCCCGGCCAGGCTCCTGGCATGAGACCAGAGCTGGTCCTGCACCGGCAGATCGGCCGCCGAGGCGATCAACACATGGCAGGGCCGGGGACAGCTGCCGCCCTTGGGATACTGGCTGATCACCCGGCTATGGGCACACATCCTGGCCATATAGGCGGCGGCATCAAAGCCCTCTACATTGACATAGAGACAATCGACCGGTGCCTCAGGCAGCCGCTTGGGCAAGCCGGGGCTGCGCGCCTGGCGCAATATGGTACGCTCTCCCTCACCATCGACCAGGATCAGCAACTCACCCGTCTCACCGTCGAACTGCTCCACATGACCGAGATCCAGCCCCAGCGAAGCGGCCTGCGTGCACAACCAGTTACCGGTGTCATCATTCCCCACCCGGGAGGCGATGCGGACCCGGTGGCCGGCCCACACCAGGCCGACCCCGGTATTGGCAGCCCCGCCACCCAGCCGACGGCCCTGATCGCGATACCGCAACCGGCCACCCGGCACCAGGGACTCGTTCAGCTGCAACACATGGTCGCAGTTCAGGTTGGCCAGCAGCAGTATCTGAGCCACGGTTTGATCCTCTTGTATCAGTCGGCGCGGCCCATATAGCGGCGCTCGACCGTGTGGATACGTACCTTGTCGCCGATCTTCAGGTATTCGGGCACCTGAATGGTCAGCCCGGTAGCGAAGACCGCCGGCTTGGTGCGAGCGGAGGCGGAAGCGCCTTTCATCTCCGGGGTGGTATCGATAATCGTCATTTCCACGGTTTGTGGCGGCTCCAGGCCGATCACCTGGCCATCCACCAGCATCACCTGGATATCCTGGGTATTTTCATCCAGAAACAGCAGCTCTTCGGCGATCTCGCTGCTGCGGATCGGATACTGGGTATAATCCTCCGTATCCATGAAGATATGGTCGTCGCCATCGATATAGGACAGCACCACGGTGCGTTTCTGCATGTCAATAGTAGTGAGCAGCTCATCGCCCTTGAATCGCTCTTCTACCTTGAGGCCGGTTTTCAGATCACTAAAGCGCATTTTGTAGAGGGTGCTGGCGCCTCGGGCACTCGGGCTCTGTACCTCGATATCCCGTACGATCAGCAGTTTACCCGCCAGCTCGACCACCATCCCCTTTTTAATTTCATTCGCCCTTGGCATTGCCCTGTTCTCCAGAAAGTTGACGCCGCATCTTAGCCAAGGTCGGAAAACGGCGCCAGTCCCATCTGTTATTTCGGCTCGGGCTACTTGACCGTTACCCGCACCGGCTCGGAGAGCACCGGCGGCTGGTGGGGCACATGCAGGTGATCCCCCATTATCAGCTGCAGGCTATAGTCGCCGGGCGGCAGGTTCAGCTCGGTTTCCGTCTGGCCACCGCCGAAGTGCTTCAGCTGCTCGCTGGCCGGCATGGGGGTCGACATATCCGGCAGCTCCCCGGCATTGATCAGCAGGTGATGATGGCCGGTTCCCGCCTTTTCCACTCCGGCCGGCGCCACCCCCATGCCGGACAATCCGAAACGCACGATAAAGGTCTGCGCTACCTCTTCGCCATCGGCCGGGCTGATGATGTATGCCTTGGCGTCTTCCGGCGCCGGGGTCGCCAGGGCCAGGGGACTCAACAACAAGACACTTGCCATCCAGTTTTTCATAATCTGCTCCTTCGTTGCGTGTTGCCTAAGCTAAGAAGCAAAATCACCGTCTGTAAAGTCTCCGGGCGGCTCCCATCGCCATTCCTGCACACCGTCGGATTGATGATAAGATGTGTCACCACGGTTTTTTAAACAGACGAGACCCTTATGACAGAACAGTTCAGCCTGGAAGGCCACGATCATATCCCCCTGCATAACCTACTGAAGGTACTCGGCTGGTGTGACAGCGGCGCCATGGCCAAACAGGTGATCGATGACGGCCAGGTGCGGGTCAACGGCCATATAGAGATACGTAAGCGTTGCAAGATTATCGCCGGCCAGCGGGTGGAGTTTGCCGGCCAGTCGGTACTGGTCGGCGAGTAAGGGCAGCCTGATAAAATATCTCACCATCTTTTTGTGTCATAGCCACAGAGGCAACAGACGGTGCCGAGGTCTGAAGAAGGGCAAAGGGATCGGCTCAGCCGACCATCAGCGCCAAGGATGGCGCGGCTGAGCCCCCACGGATGGGTTCACGGCGAGTCTGCAGAGCTGGCCCTTTGGCCGAGCTGTAAGTCGAACTTAAACAGCTTATTTAATCCGGTTGATATCGCTTCCATGGCTCTGCCACAAAAAAGCCGGCACTGTTATCAACATTGCCGGCTCACACTAATCGGTCTTTAAATCGATTGGCTTAACGCCCCAATATCTTGTCCAACGCCTGCTCAAAGGTGGCGACGGTCCGCTCGACATTGTTCAGCTTGTCCAGTCCGAACAGGCCGATACGGAAGGTCCGGAAGTCGGCCGGCTCGCCGCATTGCAGTGGTACCCCGGCAGCAATCTGCAGGCCTTCGGCCGCAAACTTCTTGCCGTTGTTAATATCCGCATCCTCGGTATAACAGACCACCACGCCGGGAGCTTGAAAGCCTTCGGCGGCCACGCTCCTGATGCCCCGGCTGGTCAGCAGCGCACGGACCCTGTCACCCAGTTGCTGCTGGCTGGCACACACCTGCTCGAACCCTAGTGCTTCTACCTCCTTCATCACATCACGGAAGCGAGTCAGGGCGTCGGTCGGCATGGTGGCATGGTAGGCATGGCCGCCCTGCTCATAGGCTTCCATGATCTGCAGCCACTTTTTCAGGTCGCAGGCAAAGCTGGTGCTCTCTGTGCTCTCGATCCGTTCCCGGGCCAGCCTGCTCAACATCACCAGGCCACAACAGGGTGAGCTGCTCCAGCCTTTTTGGGGGGCGCTGAGCAGTATGTCCACACCACAGGTGTCCATATCCACCCAGATACAGCCGGAGGCGATACAGTCCAGCACGAACAAACCGCCCACCTCATGCACCGCGTCGGCCACCGCGCGCAGATAGTCGGGGGGCAGCATCATGCCGGAGGCGGTTTCTACATGGGCGGCAAACACCAGGTCCGGCTTTTCCGCCCGGATGGTCGCCACCACGTCTTCAATCGGCGCCGGGGCGAAGGCAGCCTGGGAGCCGGCTTCGATCGGACGGGCCTTGAG
Organism: Zobellella maritima; assembly: GCF_003075035.1. Classification (GTDB taxonomy): domain Bacteria; phylum Pseudomonadota; class Gammaproteobacteria; order Enterobacterales; family Aeromonadaceae; genus Oceanimonas; species Oceanimonas maritima. Next base: position 17,311 of record NZ_QCZE01000004.1, read on the forward strand.
CACGGTTTCCGCTGCCGGGATCTTGCCCATCTCAAAGATCTGGGTCCAGCGGTAGCTGAACCAGCCGTTGCGGATCACCAGGCACTTCTTGTCGGTTGCGAACTGGCGGGCAACCGCTTCCATACCGAAGGTACCGCTGCCCGGCACCACCACGGCGGCATGGGCACGATAGAGGCCTTTCAGGGTAGCGGAAATGTCGTTCATCACCTGCTGAAACGACTGAGACATGTGATTCAACGAGCGGTCGGTATAGACCACCGAATATTCGAGCAGACCATCTGGATCCACATTGGCTAATAATCCGGACATAGCTTTACCTTCAGTTGTAAACACCAGTCGTGTCATGCTGCCCAATCTCGGACAGAATAACAAGGTTCAGCGGTGACTCTGCAGGTCAGCCCGATGCTTCCCGTTGGGACTTATTCGTTGCCCTCTGCAAGCGGAATGCGCATATTGTCCCATCCCGCCCGGATCCCGTCCGGCAGTTGATGCTGCCGCAACCAGCCGTGAAAGTCATGACCGACATGGGTCAGTATGATCCGCCCCGGTGACAGTGTCTTTCCTATTGCCACCACCTGATCCAGCGAATTGTGATTGCGTCCCTGGCTGCCGGGGGGGAAACTGCAATCGATCACCAGCACATCCAATGTCGGCAGGGACTGCAACAGGGTTTCAGTCTGCGCCGGCAACCCCAGGGTGTCGGTCAGATAGGCCAGCCGCCTGCCGTCATATTCAAACAGGTAACCCAAGGTGGGCCGGGAATGGGCCAGCGCCAGCGGGGTAATGGCCAGCCCGCCCAGCCGCCATGACCGACCATGTGCCATAGTGGGATGAAAATCCAGACACCCGGGGTGCTTGAGCAGATCGGCACAGCCCAGGGGGTCATCCGGGCACCATACCCGGATCGATGCCGCCTTGCCCCAACGCAGGTGAAACAACCCCTGCACATGATCCACATGGAAATGGGTCAGCAGTATGCCGCTCAGGCTGCCGGCCGGAAAACGCCGGTGCAGATCCATCAGGCCACCATCAATCAACAGCCGGTGGCCATCCCATTCCAATAGCGCCGAACAGGGTTCACGACCCAGCTCCGGCTCGGCGCGGGCCTGGACACAGTCGCGGCAGTCGCAGCCATAAAGGGGGATACCGCCCGCCGCCCCCGTGCCTAGCAGGGTCAGACTCATCATTTCAGTCGTCCCCCTGTTGATAATGCTGAAACTGACGTAGTGTCTCACTCAGGGGACCACTGTTATCCAGCCGCCACACCGAGTCCGGCAAGCCGTTATTCTGGGCCACCGCCCGCGCCAGCCGCCGGGCGATTTCGTCTTCGCTTTCCCGCCCCCGGGCCCGCAGCCGCCTGCCCAGGATCTCGGGGACAACGCTGATCATCACCGGCACCAGCCGCTCACCGAACCGGGCCTGCGCTTGGGGCAGGTAGGCCCGAGAGCCATTGACCATGACATCGACACCTGATTCCAGCCAGCGCTCAAGCTCGCAACCCAGGGCATAGTGGTGGCCGTTGGCCTCCCAATTGAGGGCGAACAGGCCCAAGTCCTGGCGCAGGCGAAACTCCTCGACGGAGAGCTCGATATGATTCTCCCCCCCGGCCGAGGCGGCACGGGTAATATAGCGATGGGCCACCAGCAGGCGATCGCCCCAGCGTTCACGCACCGCTTGCATAAAGCTATCCTTGCCCGCCCCCGAGGGGCCCATCACGTAAAACAGCCTGCCCGTCTGCCTGTTCATGCGGTTTTCTCCTGTATCAGTACGCCAGCTCGCCCCGGCACCAGACCCGATTTGGATAGATCTGCCCGTGATGCTGCCCAACCAGCACCAGATCGGCCCGCCGCCCTTCGGCCAGCACTCCCCTGTCATCCAGGCCCAGGGCCCGGGCCGGATTGCTGGTAGCCAGCCGTACCGCACCGGCCAGGTCCAGTGTATTGCGTTCGTCCTCGGCCAGCCGGAACACCGCATCGAGCAGGCTGCCCGGATAGTAATCGGACGACAGCACATCCAGTACCCCCAGCGCGGCCAGCTCATGGGCGGCCACATTACCGGAATGGGAGCCGCCCCGCACCACATTGGGCGCCCCCATCATCACCATCAGGCCATGCTGGTGGGAAGCGGTCGCCGCCTCGACTGTGGTCGGGAACTCGGCAATCACCATACCCAACTGGTGGGATTCCTGCACATGGGCCAGGGTGGCGTCATCGTGGCTGGCCAGGGAAACCCCCCGTTCCCGGCACTGGCGGGCGATTTCCGTCCGGTTAACCGCCGACCAACGAGCGGACAAGCTCAATTGACTCCTCTCGAATGCCTGCATCTGCTGATCATTGAGATGGTATTTACCCTGATAATACTCCCGGTACTTGATCATGTTAACGAACTGGCGCTGGCCGGGCGAATGGTCCATCAGCGACACCAGCCGGACCTCCGGCAGCGTCAGGTAATGCTCGAACAGCGGCACCGTGGTTTCATGAGGTAGCTCGCAGCGCAGGTGCAACAGGTGCTGGGCCCGGTTCAAGCCGCGTCGCTCGCTGTTCACCACCGTATGGATCATCTTGTCGAGGTTGTCCTGGCGGGTACCACCGTCCCGTTCGTCGCCGATGGCCACCGCATCCAGCACTGTGGTGATGCCCGAGGCCACTACCTGGGCATCATGGGCACGCATGGCGGCAAAGGGCGGCCAGCTAACCTTGGGCCGCGGAGTAAAATGCTTGTCCAGATTATCGGTATGCAGTTCCACCAAGCCGGGCAGCAGCCAACCACCGTCGCCGTCGATGGCGCCCGGTTGCCGGCTCGGGCTGTCGGCCAGGGCGCGGATCACCCCATCACTGACGTCTACCGAGCCGCGTATCACTTCATTTTCCAGTACCAGGTTCACATTGGTAATAATCATACTGAATGCTCCGTGTTAGCTCACTGCTTTCCGAGTAGTGTCAAGTTCCGGCTGTATCTCATAGAGATGGTCGGCCACCTGTTCGCGCACATCCTCGTCATGGAAGATGCCGACAATGGCCGCGCCCCGCGCCTTGGCCTCCCGGATAAGCTCAACCACCACGGCGCGGTTGGTCGCGTCCAGGGAGGCGGTCGGCTCGTCGAGCAGCAGTATCGGATAATTGGCGATAAAGCCCCGGGCGATATTCACCCGCTGCTGCTCGCCACCGGAAAAGGTCGCCGGCGCCAGCTGCCACAGGTGCTCCGGCACATTGAGCCGGGTCAGCAACACTTCGGCCCGAGCCCGGGCCTCGGGCCGTCCCCCGCCCTGCTCAATCATCGGCTGCATCACCACTTCCAGAGCACTGATTCGGGGGATCACCCGCAAGAACTGGCTAACCCAGCCGATGGTATGGCGGCGTACATTGACCAGGGTGCGCGGCGGCGCCTGGGTCATGTCCAGCCACCGGCCCTGATGCTGCACCTCGATCCGGCCGCTGTCGGTCAGGTAGTTGCCATAGAGGGTACGCAACAGGGTCGACTTGCCGGTACCGGACCGGCCATTCAGCACCACACATTCCCCCTGTTTGACGGCGAAGGATGCGCCGGACAACACCGGCAGCCGGATGCCATTCTGGTTGTGCAAGACGAAGGTCTTGCGTACGTTCGAAACTTTCAATGCGCAGGTCATTGGCGCTCCTAAATTATCAATTTAAATGCCGCAACATATCGGCCGGGAGTCAGGAACAAACGCAGACTCGCCATAAGTAAGGCCACCTGTGTTTTACGTCTGCTGCGAACATTCACTGGATGTTCGTTCAGCCGTAAAACTTGGTGCAGGCAGCAAGCTGCCCCATGAGGGCTCCGCTGCGCCACTGTCCGCCATGGATGGCGGAAATGCCGGTACGGCAGGAGCATTTTCCGGCCCTGGCACAGAGGGTCTGCTTATCTACTCCTGACGCTGATCCCATCTCCCGCACTGTTCATTCAGCTTTGCAATACGGAAGACACGAGTAACTGGGTATAGGGGTGCTGGGGGTCGTCCAGTACCTGATCGGTGAGTCCGGTTTCTACTACCCGGCTCTGCTTCATCACCATCAGCCGGTGGGCCAGCAGGCGGGCGACCGCCAAATCGTGGGTAACGATGATCACCGCCAGCCCCAGCTCGGACACCAGCCGGCGCAGCAGATCCAGCAACCGGGCCTGCACCGATACATCCAGCCCGCCGGTGGGCTCATCCATAAAGATCAGTTTGGGGTGGGTCACCAGGTTGCGGGCGATCTGCAGCCGCTGCTGCATACCGCCGGAGAAAGTCACCGGCATGTCGTCGATACGGTCGGCGGGAATTTCCACATCCTGCAGCCACTGCAGCGCCTGCTCGCGGATGTTGCCGTAATGCCGCTGGCCGACAGCCATCAGCCGCTCGCCGATGTTGCCGCCGGCCGATACCCGCGGCCGCAGGCCGTCGAGTGGGTGCTGATGTACCACCCCCCAGTCGGTGCGCAGCAGCTGACGCCGCTGACTTTCGGCCATCTGATACAGGCTGACCACCTGGGCCAACTGACTGTCGGCGTTGCCGCGCAGATACAGCACTTCACCCTCGTCCGGCGCCAGGCGTCCGGAAATCGCCTGCAGCAGGGTACTCTTGCCCGAGCCGGACTCGCCGACGATGCCCAGCACCTCGCCCGGATACAGATCGAAAGACACCTCGGCAAAGCCCTTGCCCGGGGCATAGAGCTTGGTCAGGTTCTGCACCGACAGCAGGGGCTGCTCCTGGATATTAATGGTCATTGCTTGCTGAGCCTCCATAACGTCTCCGGCGCGGGACAACACTTGCTGGTTCATGCCTGTTTCTCCTGCTGCTGGCGGCAATAATCGGTATCGGAGCAAATAAAGACCCGGCTGCCCTGATCGTCGGTCACCACCTCGTCGAGGAAACTGTCGGTGGATCCGCAGATATCGCAGGGCTCGTCCCATTGCTGAACTTCGAAGGGATGGTCCTCGAAGTCGAGGCTCTGCACCCGGGTATAGGGGGGGATGGCATAGATGCGCTTTTCCCGACCAGCACCGAACAGCTGCAGCGCCGGCATCATGTCCATCTTGGGGTTGTCGAACTTGGGGATTGGCGAGGGGTCCATGATATAGCGATCATTGACCCGCACCGGATAGGCATAGGCGGTGGCGATATGGCCATAGCGGGCGATATCTTCGTAGAGCTTGACGTGCATGATGCCGTACTCTTCCAGGGCGTGCATCTTGCGAGTCTCGGTTTCCCGCGGTTCGATAAAGCGCAGCGGCTCGGGGATCGGCACCTGATAGACCAGTATCTGGCCTGCCTGCAACGCCGTTTCCGGAATGCGATGACGGGTCTGGATCAGGGTCGCGTCCGTGGTCACTTCGGTGGTATCAACCTCGGCGACCTGCTGGAAAAAAGCACGGATGGACACCGCATTGGTGGTGTCGTCTGCACCCTGGTCGATCACCTTGAGGATATCGTCGCGACCGATCACCGCTGCGGTCAACTGCACCCCGCCGGTACCCCAGCCATAGGGCATGGGCATTTCCCGGCCGCCGAACGGCACCTGATAGCCGGGGATAGCCACCGCCTTGAGCAGCGCCCGGCGGATCATGCGTTTGGTCTGTTCATCCAGGTAGGCATAGTTATAGCCGTGATTATTGTTACCGGCCTGGGTTATCGTCTGGCTGCTCATCATGCCTGCTCCCCCGCTTGGCTGGCCTCTGGGCCATGCTCTTGTTCATATTCCCGGCGCATCTTGCGCAACAGTTCCAGTTCGGCCTGAAAATCCACGTAGTGGGGCAGCTTCAGGTGCGATACAAAGCCGGATGCTTCCACGTTATCCGCGTGGGCCAGCACAAATTCCTCGTCCTGGGCCGGCCCGGCCACCTGCTCCTGGTATTCCTCGGCCTGCAGCGCCCGGTCCACCAATGCCATCGACATCGCCTTGCGTTCGCCGAAGCCGAAGGTCAGGCCATACCCGCGGGTAAAGGCCGGTTTCTGCTGCTTGCCACCGACAAAGCCGTTGATCATCTGGCATTCGGTCAGTTCGATATCACCGATCTCGATGGCAAAGCCCAGATCCTCCGGCACCAGCTCCAGGGTCACCTCACCGGAGCGGATCTCGCCGGCAAAGGGATGATTGCGGCCATAACCGCGCTGGGTCGAATAGCCCAGGGCCAGCAGAAAACCTTCGTCACCGCGGACCAGCTGCTGCAACCGTGCAGAGCGGTCACAGGGATAGGTCACCGGCGCTATGGTCACATCGGCCGGCGCCTGCCCGTTGTCGGACTCGGCGACCATCAGCTCCAGCTGCTCGAGGATACCCGACACCTGGGGACAGGCCTGTGGCTCGGCGGCGACCGGCTCGGGCCCCGGGTATTCGCCCTCGGCCAACAGGGCAAAATCCAGCAACCGGTGGGTGTAGTCATAGGTTGGCCCCAGCACCTGGCCGCCGGGCAGATCCTTGTAGGTCGCCGAGATGCGGCGCGCGATGCGCATGCGGGCGGTGTCGACCGGCTCGGTAACCGCCAGCCGCGGCAGCGTGGTGCGGTAGGCCCGCAACAGGAAGATTGCCTCGACCAGATCGCCGCCGGCCTGCTTGACCGCCAGCGCCGCCAGCTCCTTGTCGTACACCCCTCCTTCGGTCATCACCCTGTCCACCGCACCGGCCAGCTGCTCCTCCACCTGGCCCACGCTGATCTCGGGCCGGGCGGTATTGCCGCGACGCTTCTTCGCTTGCAGCCTGTGCGCTGCGGCAATGGCCTTTTCGCCTCCTTTTACTGCTACATACATGTTTACACCTCCACTCGGGTGGAACGCGGAATGGCGACCAGCTCGCGGCCGCATACCAGCATCAGATCAATACCCAGCGGAAAAGCGACTTCCCGCTCGTTCAGGTAGCGCACCAGCGCTTCCGGCAGTTGCCCGAGCCGGACCCGGCGCACCTCCGGAATGCCCGGGCCCGACAGGCTGAGCTCCACCCCCTGCGCCAGGGAGTCGGTCTCGATGAGCAGGGTGGCGCCCTTATCCGGATATTCCTCGCAGCCCACCGGCAAGTCCTGCAACAGGGCTTCACAGCAGGCCAAATCGGCCTGAGACAACACCGCAAAGTCGGCGTCCGATGCCCGCTCGACCAGCGGTGCAGCCACATGGAAGCGCAGGTTGTCGAGTACCGCCTGATCCCGGTTCAGGGTCGGCGACAGCCAGACCCGGGTGCCGCTGTCCGCAAGGGTCAACAGGGCCTGCGTGCAGCCGGCGCTCAGGCTGCCGAAATTGCCGGCCCGGTCCAGCTCGACCCGGGTACCCGGCTCGGACATGGCGGTTAGCAATCGCCGGAAACAGATCTGGCTGTCGTGGGTCGCATTCGCAAATGCCGTGGTGATCATGGTCATTCGTCTTCTCCCCGTACCATGGTAAAAAAGTCCACCTTGCTGGCCGCCACTTCCCGGCGGTAGCATTCTTCCTGCTCCGCCTTGATGGCGGCCAGTGGCGTAATCAGCTCCTTGTTCAACACCTCATAACAGTTCTTGGTCTGCATCAGGGCATCGATCAGCGCCGCCAGTTCCGCATGGGGCTTATTGCGGCCACGCAGGTAGCTGTAGCCCAGCTCACCGCCGGCCAGCTTGACCACGGCCCGGGTGATGGTGACATCGCCGAGATTGAAGGGCCGGCCGGTGGCGCCCATCCGCGCCCTGACCTGGGCCAGGCCGATTTCCGGCGCCCGGATCAACTGGTAATCCGGTGCCAATTGCAGGGCCTGCCAGCGGGCCTGCAGATCGAAAAACGATGACCGGGCCAGTACCGACATCCATTGCTTGCGTTGTGGTGTATTCATTCAGTGCTCCACGACATATTCAATTAAATCGGAACGGGACGAGCTCTCGGAGAATTCCGCCACCTGCTCCGTATCCTTGATCTGGTTCTTGGTCTTTATTCGCATCACGGGGACCGACTTGTTTATTTGCAACAGGCGACACTCTTCATTTGATGGTGCCCTGGCACTTAACCTTGTCGACTTTCTTTTCAAATCCACATCGAGTGTTTGCTTTAAAAACGTGTGCAGCGATCCCTGCTGAAAATGCTTTAGTACCGGCCACCATTCCGGATTACTCAAATAATGATTAATCACACAGCGAGGAATACTTTCCGTTTTCCGCAAGGTTTGTATGTGAATAATCTTCTGCTCTTGCTCAACCCCCAATTCCTCAGCCAGCCGGGCGGACACGGCTATCAGCCGGGACTTGATCACCTGGCTGCTGGGCAAGGAGCCCTGCTCCAGCAGATTGCCGGTGAAATGGGCGCCATCATGCAGTTTGTAGATATGCGGCTGACGCAACACCATGTTGCCCTTGCCCTGATGACGCTGTATCAGACCATTGGCCACCAGCTCATCGATAGCCCGTCGCACCGTGTGACGATTGACCTGGAAGCGTTCGGCCAGCTGCATTTCCGGCGGTAAATAGTCACCTGGTTTGAAATACTGCTTGATATCCGTTTCCAGTTGCCGACTGATATCCTGATATACCCGCATGTCCATTCCTCTGACTTTTTTCGCTGATTAATTGAATGGCATTGGAACCAATTAATTTATGCGCTTGTTGTCTAGACAAGTTCTATTAAATAAATCAGATATATTTCTTGCGAATAAACTGCGAGGCAAAGTCGAGCAGACTCACTGTCACTATCACCACCAGCATGATGGCCGCCGTCTGCTCAAACTGGAAACTGCGGATGGCTTCCCACAGCAGCACCCCGACACCGCCGGCTCCCACCATGCCGACGACCGTGGCGGAGCGGACATTGGACTCGAAGCGGTAGAGCGAATAGGAAATCCACAGGGGGATGACCTGAGGCAACACACCGTAGAGAATTTCCTCCAGCTTGCTGGCCCCGGTGGCCCTTACCCCCTCGATGGGGCCCGGCTCTATGGCTTCAACCGCCTCGGAAAACAGCTTGGACAGCACACCCGTGGTATGCACGAACAGCGCCAGCACCCCGGCAAAGGGTCCCAGGCCGACCGCCACCACAAACAGCATGGCAAACACCATCTCGTTGATGGCCCGGGCCGCATCCATCAGCCGGCGCATCGGCTGGCATACCCACTGGGGAAACAGGTTTTCGGCGCACAGCAGGCCGAACGGAATCGACAATACTATCGCCAGCAGGGTACCCCACAAGGCAACCTGCAGGGTGACCAGGGTCTCTTTCAAGTAAAGCTGCCAGTGGGTAAAGTCGGGCGGGAAAAAGTCCGCGGCCAACTCAGCCATGTTGTCGGCATCCTGCACCAGCACCATGGGATTCATTTCCGCGCCCTGCCAGGCCCAGGCCAGCACCAGGGCCAGCAGCAGCCACTTGAACGATTGTCCCAGACGCAGGCCAGGGCGGGGGGGCGTCACTATGTCAGTATTCATCTTCACAGTCTCCGATAAACGTGAGGGGCCAATACCGCCGGCCCCTCACGGTATTAGTTGGTCATCGCCGACAGGGCGGACATCTGACGGTTCAACGCCGCCAGCTGCACCTTCACCCGGGCGATATCACCGGCGTCTGCCTGGTTGCTTTCCAGCTCTTTCAGATCCTTGAACAGCTGCAGCTGTCGAATGGGCAGCAGCTGCAGATCGCTGGAGGGCTTGAAGGAGGCCCACTGCAGCGCGGCCAGGATGTCCTGCTGTTGCGGATCACCGGAGCGGCCATAGTCCATAAAGAAACCGTAGACCGCCTGCTTGGTGGCTTCCGGCAGGTTTTTGCGCCAGACGATGGGATCGGCCGGGATTAAGGGAGATTTCCACAACACCTTGATGTTCTTTACCTTTTCCGGGCTGTGCTGGGCAAAGCGTTCCAGGCTTTCGGTATTGTTGGTCGCCACGTCCACCTGCTTGTTCAGCACCGCGAACACATTGACCTCGTGGCTGGAGTTGAGGGTGCGCTTGAATTCCTGGGGGGATACCTGGTTCTGGGCAAACACATAATAGGAAGGCACCAGGAAGCCGGAGGTAGAGTTGGGGTCGCCGTTGCCGAACACCAGCTCCTTACGCTGTGCCAGCACATCCTCAACGGTGTTGAGCGGGCTGTCCTGGTGGGCGATCAACAGGCTCCAGTAACCGGGCTGGCCGTCGGCGCGGACCGTCTGGGCAAAGATTTCACCGCCTGCCCGGTCTACCGCCTCCATCGCCGATTTGTTGCCCAGCCAGGCGATATCGACCTTGTCGAAACGCATCCCCTGGATGATGCCGGCGTAATCCGGGGCGAAGAAGGCTTCCACTTCCACGCCCAGCTGCTTTTCCATATCGGCCAGGAAGGGCTCCCAGCTCTGTTTGAGATTTTGCTGGGATTCGGTGGAGATAATGCCGAAATTGATGGTCGACAGGGGGGCATCGTCCGCCAGAACCGGCGTCGACACTGCGGCGGCCAGCAGGGTCGCGCCACCCACGAGTTTTTTCAATGCATGCATCATGACAGTTGTCCTTGAATTGAACCGGATACGAAGGAAGGTGTAGCCAGCAGCGGTTTGCTTGCAGGCCCTGAAACAGTCGGTGTGGTCTTCGTCGAAGGTGACTTGGTATAGAGTGCCGCCAGTGCCTGCTCGGTAATGGCGCCGGAGGCCCCCTGATAGAAGATTTCCCCTTCCCGCAGGGCGACCAGCTGCTGGCAGTACTTGAGTGCGTAGTCGACCTGATGCAGGGTCACCACCACGGGGATGCCTTCCTGCTGGTTGATATCCCTGAGCAGCTCCATCACGGTGCGCGCCGATTCGGGATCGAGCGAGGCGATGGGTTCGTCGGCAAAAATAATGCTCGCCTTCTGCATCAGCGAGCGGGCGATGGCCACCCGTTGCTGCTGACCGCCGGACAGGGTAGAAACCCGCTGTTCGGCAAAAGCCGCCATGCCGACCCGCTCCAACGCGGCCATCGCCTGTAGTCGCTGGGCCTGGGTAAAGCATCCGGTCAGGGTCCGCCACTTGGCGGTGACGCCCAGGGCGCCGATCAACACATTGGTCAGTACGCTCAAGCGGTTGACCAAATTGAATTGCTGGAAGATATAGCCGGCCTGAGCCCGGCAGCGGCGCACCTGCGGCGACGCCTTGCCCCGGGATTGCACCAGCTGACCCATAACCCGTATTTCGGTCGTTGCCTGATGATCGGAAAACACCAACCCGCTCAGGTGACGCAGCAGGGTGGACTTGCCCGAGCCGGACGGACCCAGCAGCGCAGTCATTCCCGAATGGGAAATATCCAGGCTGACCTCTTTCAGCGCCTTCTTGTTATCAAAGGTCTTGCTCAGACTCTTGACTTCAATGATCTTGTTCATTGCCAGCAGCCTCACGTTAGATTCGTGAGCCATCCTGCTGGCAGCAGATGACAGTTTTATTGAGAAACTGTGTCAGCCAGATGTACGACGAGTACTGTTGCAGTATCAGATCTATCTGTAAGCTGTTGTTAATAAGGTAGTTAAAGGCACCTACGAGCCAGAGACAACAACTTGTATAGACAAGACTTTCAAGAAAGCTTCATCTTTCAGTGATGGCTCCTGAGGCTGCCACATCCTGAACTGAGGCAAGGTGCCGGTAACCAGACCTGCTGTACCATGGAAGGTGGATCGCGCGTCGGTGCGCGGCTTTACCTCTGAGCGCAGCTATTTAAAGCGGACCGAATTCAGCCCCTGTTCTTGCGGGGTGAACCCGGCAGAAGCCACCGGCAAGGGCTGCCCGCCGATCTGGGCGGCCAACAATGACGCCGAGCCCATCGCCAGGGTCCAGCCCAGCATGCCGTGGCCCAGGTTGAAATAGAGGTTATCGGCGCCGGCCCGGCCGATGATCGGCAGGCTGTCGGGAGTCACCGGCCGTAGCCCCGCCCAGCCATGCAGCGGCTCATCATAGCGGCCGGCCTCGGGGAGACGCCGTCGGCACAGTTCAAGCAGGTAGCCGATCCGCTTCGGCGATGGCCGGGTATCGAAGCCGACCAGATCCGCCCCGCCCGCCACCCGTAGCCGCTCCCCCAGGCGGGTGAACACCACCCGACCGGACACATCGCTGACGCTCACCTCCGGCGCCCGGGCGGTCGCCGGTACCGTCAGGCTGTGTCCCTTGACTGGATAGATGGGTAGGTGCAGCCCCAATTCCCGGACCAGAGCCTGTCCTCCCGCGCCGGTGGCCAGCACATAGGCATCGGCCTCCACCCTGCCAGCCGGGGTTGCCAGGGCTTCGATATGCCGCTTGCGGATGAGCAATCGCAGCACCCGGGTCCGGTAACGCTCCTCCAGCCGATCCGTCTCACGCATCAACGCCAGCAGCCCCTCGGCAAAGGCAGGAGCATCGCCCACTTCGTCCCGGGGGGCATAGACGCCCCCCACCCAGTCGCCCCGCCACTGGCTTAAGAGCGGCTCCAGGGCCAGGCAGGCTGCTCGGTCGAGCAGTTGCAGCCGACATCCCCACCGGCCCTTGTGCTCGATATGCCGAGCCGCCCGCGCCAGGTCTGCCGCCCTCTCGTAGATCTGCAACCTGCCGGTGCAACGATGGTGAAAGCTCAGCGGATGGACCCGCAGCAAGGCATGCAACTGCTCCCGAGAATGCAAGGCGAGTCGGGCAAGGTAATGGCTGTTGTGGCTCTCACTCCCGGCTCGGCCCTGCATCAGGAAACGAGCCCCCCAGGACAGCCAGCCGGGGGACTGCCGCCAGTCCAGCCGGAAGGCGGGCTCCCGCCCCAGCAAGATGGCGGGCAGCTTACGCAGCAGGGCAGGAGAGGCCATAGCATCGGCGTTGTCAAAGCTGAGCTGGGCGGCGTTGGCGAAGCTGGTTCCCTTCATGGGTTCATCGGAGTCGAGCAGCACCACCCTGAATCCCGCCTGCACCAGCATATAGGCGCTGGTAACGCCGATAATGCCGGCACCGATCACCGCGACCGTACTGCCCTTGTCCATCCTCAGCCTCCGAATGCCGACACGCGACCATCGCCGTCACACCGGCCGGTGATCCCCTGTTCTCTGACAGAAGCTTAGCCATAAAAAACGCCAGTCGGCCTGGCCGACTGGCGTTATGAACATCGGAGACGGTTACAGCACCTGAGCCGCTATCCAGCCAAACAGGATCAACGGTATGTTGTAATGCATGGAGGTGGGGATCACCGAGTCACGGATATGGTCATGCTGACCATCCACGTTCAGGCCGGCGGTAGGCCCCAGGGTGGAGTCCGATGCGGGTGAACCCGCATCGCCCAGGGCGCCGGCAGTACCGACCAGGGCGATGGTCGCCATGGGAGAGAACCCGAAATGCATCGCCATCGGCACGAAGATGGCTGCGATAATAGGCACGGTAGAAAAGGACGAGCCGATACCCATGGTAATAAATAACCCCACCAGCAACATCACCAGGGCGGCCATGGCCGGACTGTTGCCAATCAGTGTCCCTGCTCCGGCCACCAGTTCGGGGATGGCACCGGTCGCCTTCATCACCCCGGCAAAGCCGGCGGCGGCAATCATCACGAAACCGATAAAGGCCATCAACCTCATGCCCTGGGTGAACACATCGTCCTGATCTTTCCATTTGAATAGGCCGTTCATCGACAGCAGGGTAAAGCCCAGCAGACCCCCCAGCACCATGGAGCCTGTCACCACCTGCACTAGCAGGGCCCCGCCTACCGCTACACCGAGTACGCACAGCTGCAAGAATGACAGGCGACGAGGCGCGGCTTCTTCCTGCTCGCTATTCGCACCGGCAATCGGCTGAGAATATTCAACATGCTGATAGTCGCGGGGCTTGCGATAGCTGAAGAACACCGCGACCAGCAGGCCGACAATCATGCCCAGGGCCGGGATCAGCATGGCCTTGGGCGCCATGTCGTTGGTGACCGCAACCCCTAAGCTGGCACCGGCTTCGTTGACATTCTGAGTAAGAATGTCGTTAAGGAAGATGGCCCCAAATCCGACCGGCGCAATCATGTAGGGGATGACGATGCTGAAGGTCAGCACACAGGCGATGATACGCCTATCCAGTTTCATCATGTTCATCAGCCCCAGCAAGGGCGGGATCAGCATGGGGATAAAGGCGATGTGAATGGGCACTATGGTATCGGCGGAGAACCCGATCACCACCAGGGCCGTATAGATGCCCCATTTGACATATTTCAACCGGGTCGCATCCCGGCTGGCACCGATCAATTCCAGGGTTTTACCAGCAATCACATCGGCGATACCGGTGCGCGACAGCGCCACCGCGAAGGCCCCCAGGGTAGCCGATGCCAGCGCCACCACAGCACCACTACCCAGACCACCGTTAAAGGCTGCCGTGATGTCGGCAATCGACATACCCGCATACAGGCCGCCGATCACCGCCGATGCCACCAGGGCGATGACCACCGGCACCCGGATCAGGCTAAGCACGATCATCATCAGTACAGCAAGCACAATAGTATTCATAGACACCTCCATGTCGTTGTAATCACAACAGTTTCCGGCACCCGCCCGGGAACCAAAGTCGGCGTCAGGGCCGCAGGCATGGCTTACGCCAACGGCTCCGCCGAACCGGATATCACTCATCAACACCAAGCAAGATTGAACTGCCGATCCGCCATCGCAAGACTATGTGGCTTGATGCAAGGTCGGCTCAGCTTGCCAACCGCTCCCAGCCACTACCACCAATCCGGCTTACAGCCGGCCATAGAAGGTCATGCGGGCCGTTTCCGACAGGGCGACGTTGGGCTGGTTGTTGTAGGCCAGCACCACCAGCATGCGGGTCACCTTCCCCTCGGTCGGGGTCACCCGATGAATAGCGTTGCGGCCACGGAACAGCACCAGGGCACCCGGCTCCATGCTCAGCTGCTTGACCTCAAACTCGCCCCTGAGTACTCGGTCCACCGCTTCGTAGTTCATCTCACCCCGATCCGCGTCGCGCATGTTTTCCACATACTCAAACACACCGCCGCCGGCGGGCTTCTGGATAAGCAGGGTGATGGCGAAGGAAGAGTTATCGAAGTGCCAGCCCAGCTCCTGCCCTTCACCGGCATAGTGCAGGTTAATTGAAGACAGCCGATCAGCGTATTCATAGAGGGTTTCTGCCAGTACATCGCCCAGGAAATCACGGAACGCCTCGGCGTTGTACATGATGCGCAGGGGAGAATCCACACCGATAAGGTCATCGGTAATGCACCCCTTGGATGAGGTCACTTTCCGGTTGCGTGGGTGATCCTCTCCGAAGGCGGGATCCGGCTCCGCCAGGTAGACGTTATGCTGATTGGCGGTGTAGTAGGCCAGGTGTTGCTTTGCCAGCCCCTCCTGCTTCACCCGCTCCACCGCCTCGGGCTTCATAAAGCCCGGCAACACCAGGGCGCCGGTACGGGCCAGGGTGTTTCGGCATTCGGCGCGAAAGTCCGGATCATCGATGGGGTAGGCAGATAAGTCGAGGATAGGGTTCAGCTTGCTCATGGTATAGCTCCGATTAGGTCAGTATGTTTCAGCCCATTTACCTTATAAAACCCCGCCGAACGGCAATAGCGATATAACGTTAATGATGTGTTAACAAACTCTAACCCTTCTCTCTGCCCGAACCGGCTTGACCCGACCGCCGCCGCGCCACATGATCGGACCACCGGCCTGCTCGGGCCGGATAGTCATGTCGCGAGAGAGTATCCATGGAGCAGGCCAATCACCGCCGTTTACCCAAGCTAAGCAACATACTGGCCTTTGAAACCGCCGCCAAGACCGGCAGCCTGGCCAGCGCAGCCGATACCCTGTGCCTCACACCGGCGGCGGTCAGCCAGCAAATCCGCCAGCTGGAAGAACACCTGGGGGTCAAGCTGTTCATTCGCTCCAAAACCGGCGTCGAGCTGACCGAACCGGGGATCAGCTACCTGGCCTTTACCCAGGAAGCCTTCGAAACCCTGCGCGTGGCCCAGCAGAATATGGCGCAATATCAGGGAGACCATACCCTGACCATCACCGCCCTGCCCGCCCTGGCATCCCGCTGGCTGATGCCCCGCCTGTATTCCTGGATGGATCTGTACCCGGAAGTCGATCTGCGCATCCAGGCTACCCACAGCCTGACTGACTTCAATACCACTCCCACCGACTTTTACCTCTCGTTCGGAGATGAACAGTATCCAGAACAGGAAAAAATAGCGCTGTTTCGCGATGCGGTCGTCCCGGTCTGCAGCCCGGCCCTGCTCAGGACGGCTGCTCCCCTGACCAATCCCGAGCAACTGCTCGATTACCCCATGATCCACGTGGACTGGGGCCGTGACGGACGCTTCCTGCCGGACTGGAACGAATGGCTGCTGGCGGCCAACATCACCTCGAGGCCACCCACCCCGGGCCCCTCGTTCAACCTGTCGGCGATGGCGATAGACGCCGCCGTCGCGGGTCGGGGAATCTTGCTGGGGCAGCAAGCCCTGATCCGCGAAGAACTGCAGCAAGGCAAACTGGTCGCCTTGTCGCCGCTGGCGTTGCCACTCAATAAAGCGTATTTCCTGATTTTTCCCAAACGTATCCTGAATAAACCCAGGGCCAGGGAATTAGTGGCGTGGTTGCGCAACCAGGCTGAGGCGGATTGAAACGGCAAGACAGGAAAGCAGAAAAACAAAAAGCCCCGCATTGCTGCGGGGCTTTTTGTTGAGTCTGGTCGGCATGAGAGGATTCGAACCTCCGACCCCTTCGTCCCGAACGAAGTGCGCTACCAAGCTGCGCTACATGCCGTAATGGGCCGTGAATTTACATAAATGGCGCCGGCCTTGCAAGTGCTTTTTGTAAAAGAACCTACTACCGCCTGGGGCCCAGCAACGGCTGGCTCCAGTCGTCCACCCGCCCCTTGGTCAAATATTCCGCAGCCTTTGCCCGCCAACCAGACGCCAGCGTCGGCAAACCGGCCAGTTCGTGCAGGCCATCGGCGTCAAAGCCATGGTTGAATACAATATCCGCCGGATGCCTCCACTGGCAAAACAATTCCGACGCATGACTTCCGGATCTGGCCGGAACAGGCACACCGCCTTGAAAATGCAACATAAAGACACCATATTTCAGTGACCAGCAACAGCGAGCAGAGAGCCCTATGAAGGTCGCCTTTTTCAGCAACCGGCCCTATATGCAACAGGCCTTTCTCGACGCCAACGCCGCCTTTGATTTTGATATCACCTATTTCGATGTGCGCCTCGAGCCGCACACCGCCAGGCTGGGGCAAGGTTTCGACGCCGTCTGCGCCTTCGTCAACGACAAGCTGAATGCCGAGGTGATCAGCATCCTGGCCCAGGGTGGGGTCAGGATTATCGCCCTGCGTTGTGCCGGCTACAACAATGTGGACCTGGAAGCCGCCCGCCTGGCCGGCATCACCGTGGTCCGGGTCCCGGCCTATTCACCGGAAGCGGTCGCCGAGCACACGGTCGGGCTGATGCTTGCCCTCAACCGCCATATTCACAAGGCCTACCAACGCACCCGGGACGCCAACTTTTCCCTCGATGGCCTGGTCGGCTTCAATATGCACGGCAAGACCGCCGGCATTATCGGTGCCGGCAGGATAGGCCTCGCCACCCTGCGCATCCTTCATGGCCTGGGTATGAAACTGCTGGTGCACGACCCGGTGGAGCGCCCGGAAGTCCTGGCCCTGGGCGCCCGCTATGTGTCCCTGGAACAACTGTTTCAGGAAGCCGATGTGATCAGCCTGCACTGCCCGCTGGCACAGGACGACTATCACCTGTTGAACCGCAGCACCTTTGCCCGAATGAAAGACGGTGTGATGATCATCAATACCAGCCGGGGTGGCCTGGTCAATGCCCGAGATGCCATCGAAGCCATCAACAGCGGCAAGATCGGAGCCCTGGGTCTGGATGTCTATGAAGAGGAAGAAGAGCTGTTCTTCGCCGATAAATCCAATGAAATCATTCGCGACGACACCTTCCACCTGCTGTCGGCCTATCCCAATGTGATCCTGACCGGTCATCAGGCTTTCCTGACCCGCGAAGCGCTTGCCGCCATCGCCCATACCACCCTGGAGAATTTGCAGCAGCTGGCAGAGGGCCAGGATTGCACCAATAAAATCAATCAATAAGAGGTATTCCCCATGAAAGCGATATTCACCGCTGCCGGCGCCCTGTTGCTCACAGCCTGTAGCGGCGGCCTGGATGTGGTCGAGTCGGATCTGCAGCACCATCACTGGCAGCTGACCGCCATCAACGGCGAGGCCGTGGATCCGGAGATCGAATCGGATCTGGAAATTGGCGAACATTTCACCATCAATGGCAAGGCCGGCTGCAATCGTTTCTTCGGCAGCGCCACCCTGGAGCTGAACCGCCTGAAGGCCGAGCCGCTGGCTTCCACCCAGATGGCCTGCCTGCCCGCCGTCCAGCAGGTGGAAACCGCGGTATTAACCACCCTGACCAAAGGCGCCACCATCAAGCACGACGGCAAACAGCTGGAGCTGGCCGGTGAACAATATACCCTGAGCTACCAACTGGCTGACTGGATGCAATGATGAATGAACATTTCCTGATCTGTCCGGCCTGCCAGGCCAAGAACCGGATTCCCGGTGAACGTCTGCAACAGTCGCCCAAATGCGGCAAATGCAAGACCTCCCTGCTACCGACCACACCGCTGGAGCTGGACAGCGGCCAGCTGGATCGATTGCTGGCCAACGAAACCCTGCCCCTGGTGGTCGACTTCTGGGCGCCCTGGTGTGGCCCCTGCCAGAGCATGGCGCCGGTGTTTTCAGCCGCCGCCGGCGAGGTTGCCGGTCAATTGCGGCTGGCCAAGCTGGACACCGAAGCCCATCAGGCCGCGGCCTCACGCTTTGGCATTCGCTCCATCCCGACCCTGATCGCCTTCAAACAGGGCAGGGAAATTGCCCGCCAATCCGGTGCTCTCTCCGCCGGACAGCTCAAACAGTGGCTGCAGAGCCTGCCGCTGTAAGCAAAACAGATGGCAGCCCGCAGCCGTGATGCCTGCCATCTCATTCATATTTTTTGACCGAGTTCGGCTAATTTCTCCGCTGGGATCCACCGGCCGCTTTGCCCACAATGACCTTAACGCACATGAATTACCGAGGAGCAGAACATGGGTAAACTGGTTGAGGGCGTCTGGCATGATGTCTGGTACGACACGAAAGAAAATCAGGGCCGTTTTGAGCGCAGCAAGAGTCAGTTTCGCAACTGGGTGACCAGAGATGGCAAAGCGGGCCCCACCGACGAAGCAGGCTTTGCTGCCGAGCCTGACCGCTATCACCTGTATGTCTCGCTGGCCTGTCCCTGGGCGCACCGCACCCTGATGATACGTGCGCTCAAGGGGCTGGAAAACATAATAGAGGTCTCCGTGGTCAACCCGCTGATGGGCGAACACGGCTGGACATTCGACACCGATTTCGAGGCCGCCACCGGCGATGCTCTTTACGGACTCGACTACCTGTACCAGCTCTACCTGAAGGCTGATCCCCATTATTCGGGTCGGGTGACGGTGCCGGTGCTGTGGGACAAACAGCGCCAGACCATCGTCAGCAATGAATCCGCCGACATCATCCGCATGCTGAACAACGCCTTCGATCACCTCGGAGCCAGGGCCGGTGACTACTATCCGGAGGCACTGCGTTCCCAGATAGACACCATCAATGCCGAGGTGTACGACACCATCAACAACGGCGTCTACAAGGCGGGCTTTGCCACCAGCCAGCCCGCCTACGACGAGGCGGTACGGGCCCTGTTCACCGGACTGGACTGGCTGGAGCAGAAGCTGGACAGACAGCGTTACCTGGTCGGCAACAAATTCACCGAGGCCGATATCCGGCTGTGGACCACGCTGGCCCGGTTCGATGCGGTCTATCACACTCATTTCAAGTGTGATCTTCGCAAGATAGCCGAATATCCCAACCTGTATGCTTACTTACGCGACATCTACCAGCTGCCGGGCATTTCCGACACCCTCAATATGGCCCATATCCGCCATCATTACTTCCGCAGCCATCCGACCATCAATCCCCATGGTATCGTCTCTATCGGGCCCGCTCAGAACTGGCTTGAGGCCCATGACAGGGACACCCGCCCCTACTGATCCCGGGGAGGTGAACATATCCGCAGAAATTGAGTCGGCGGCCATGGATTAGCGGGCGGGCAAGCTGGTATAAAGAGGTTTTTCTTCGTGTGGAATGCATGATGGACAAACTCGAACAAAGCCGCTTGAAACGCATCTTGACCCAAACACGCAGCATCGCCCTGGTGGGCGCCTCCAACCGGCCTGAGCGAGCCAGCTATCAGGTGATGGCATATCTGCTGCAACACGGCTACCAGGTGTATCCGGTCAACCCCCAGCTGGCGGGCGCCATTATCCTCGGCCAGACCTGCGTCGCCGGCCTGGAAGACCTGGATCAACCGGTACAACTGGTGAATGTGTTCCGTCGCGGCGAGTTTGCCTCGGATATCGCCCTGGAGGCCATCGAACATGAAGCCCAGTGTCTATGGCTGCAGGAAGGTATCCGTAACGCCGATGCAGCCGAGTCCGCAGCCGAAGCCGAACTGGAATATGTGGAAGATCTCTGTATCAAGACGGTGCACCGGCAACTGTGCGGTGGTTAGCAATAATAAAAGAGGGGCTTGCGCCCCTCTATTATTTTGCACTACTCACACCGCACACCATCAGGATAACGACTTAATCCTCTTCTCCTGAGCTACCGCCGGTTGACCGGGTGACTGCAGCCCGGCCTGCTGTGCATCATCGGCCCGCTTGCCCAGCAGGCGCAGGCCGGCGGCCATCGCCAGGGCAGATACCACAATCCCCAGCCACCAGGGCACCCCGTAGGCCACCGGCAGGATCCCGAACAGGGTGGCAATCACCCCTACAAACAGCGCATAAGGCAGTTGGGTTCGTACATGCTCCACCAGGCCGCAGCCGGAGGCCATGGCCGCCAACAGGGTGGTTTCCGCCAGCGGCGAGCAGTGATCTCCCCACACTGCACCGGCCAGCACCGCGGCCACCGAGGCATAGAAGAGGTGCATGGATTCAGGATCACCGGCCAGGCCGTGGTGCTGCAGCACAGCCCAGGCCAGGGGCACCACCAGGGGCATCATGATGCCCATCACCCCCCAGGAGGAACCGGTGGCAAAGGCGGTAAAGGCCGACAGCATGAACACGCTCACCGGGATCAGTTCCGGCGCCAGGCTGTCACTCAGCACGCTGACCAGGTAGTCGCTGGTGTGCAGCGCTTCGTTCACCGACGACAGGGCCCAGGCCATCATCAGTATGGTGATCGGCAGCAGCATGGACTTGACCCCTTCAAACCAGTAATGGGCGGTCTCATCCATGCTCAGCAGCCGCTGGCCCTGGGTCATCACCAGCGCCACCAGGGTACTCAGCAGCGAGCCCCACATCATGGCGGTAAAGGAGTCACCATTGCCGAAGACATCGCGCAGGCTGTACTGGGCGGGATGGCCCAGCTCTTCCAGGCCGGTATACCAGATACCGCCCAGGGTAGTCAGCACCAGCACCGTCATCGGGATGATGGCGTTCAGGGCCCGGTGTGGTATGCCCGGCTTGGCATCGATACTGGCCTCTTCGGCAATCGCCTCCATATCGGTCAGCTCATCGGCGGCATCGCTGCGTCTTTGCACCGCCTTCACTTCGGCTTTCAGCATGGGGCCAAAATCACGGCCACTGAGGCTTATCATAAACACGAACAGCAGCGCCAGGATCGGATAGAAGCTGTAGCTGATGGCGTCCAGGAACACCCCGTAGGCGGAGCCGTCAAAGCCGTCGATCTGGCCGATGGCCTCGTCAATCAAGCCAACTTGAAAGCCGATCCAGGTGGTAACCAACAGGATGGCCGACACGGGGGCGGCGGTGGAGTCGACGATATAGGCCAGTTTTTCCCGGGAGATACGCAGCTTATCGGTAATATTACGCATAGTATTGCCGACGATCAGCGCATTGGCGTAGTCATCGAAGAAGATGGCGGTACCCAGCAGCCCGGTAGTGGTCTGGGCGCTGCGCCGGCCGCGCACGAAGCGGGTGATATGGTTGGCGATACCAACGGTGCCGCCATTGCGGGAAATAATTCCCACCATGCCGCCGATCAGCAGGCAAAACAGTACGATCGACATATGCTCAGAATCGCTGGCGGCGTTCAGAACATGCACATTGACCGAGTCCAGCACACTTTGCAGCAATTTTCCGCCGGACAGGCCGTAACTCAGCCAGCCACCGGCACAAATGGCGATAAACAGCGCCAGGATCACTTGGCGGAATACCAGGGCCAGCACGATGGCGGTCAGGGCCGGCACCACCGACAGCCAGGCGGCAATGCCGACGCTGTCGGCCTCGGCCAGGGTGTCGCCGGCTTCGTTGACCAGTGTCAGGCTAACCGACTCGGCCCGGCTGGTCAGCTCATCCAGGCTGGCTACGCCGTCTGCAAATGCCAGCGGATAGCGCTTCCCGTCCAGCTGTAGCCAGAGTGGCTCGGTGGCCGCCGGATCATCCCGACTGACGGTGACCGAGAACGGCGTGTCCTTCAATACCAGGGGCGGGGCCTCGATGCCGGCCTCGGCCCAGGCCGGGGTCAGCAAGGTGGCGAATGACATCAGCAGGGCCAGCCACAGGCCCGGCATTTTCATGCTCGTGGATATATATCTTGTCATTAAAGGTCCTTCCATGGGTTGTCATCATTCATATGGCGATACATAGCCGGACAACGGAAACCAGATCCGGCATGCACATCATTTATTTATACCGGCCGCAATTTATACCGACCTCAAATACCAATCGAATTCCTGGGGGCTGACATGGCGCATAAACAGCAGCCGTTCGCCGTAGCGGTTGGCGTGATACACCCGACAAAACTCCCGGCCCAGATATTCCGGCAGCAACTCGTTGCGCTGCCATTGTTCCAACGCCTGGATCCAGCTGGACGGCAGGCTGGGCGGATGAGAGGCATAGCCATTGCCCACCACAGGCTCCGGCGGGGTCAGCTGCCGGGTGATGCCGTAGTGAATGCCGGCCAGGATACTAGCCATCAGCAGATACGGGTTGGCGTCGGCCCCCGCCACCCTGTGCTCAAGCCGCCGGGCCTCGCCGCTGCCGCCGGGGATACGCACCGCCACGGTACGGTTATCGGCTCCCCAGGTCTGGCTCATGGGTACATAGAAACCCGGCTGGAAGCGGCGATAGCTGTTGGCATTGGGGGCAAAGACCACCATCGACTCGGGCATCAGCGCCAGGGTGCCGGCGATGGCGTGTCTCAACGTCACACTGCCCAGGGGATCGTCCGCCTCGCCCTTGAATACATTGTTGCCATGCTCATCCAGCAGGCTGACATGAATATGAGTGCCGCTACCCGCCTCCTGGTTATAGGGCTTGGCCATAAAGGTGGCATCCATCTGATGACGGGCCGCCACCCCCTTGATCAACCGTTTCAGCAATACCGCCTCATCACAGGCCTGCATGGCATCCGCCCTGTGTTTCAGGTTGATTTCGAACTGGCCGGGAGCGCATTCGGCAATCGCCGTATCCACCGGCAACTGCTGAACCTGGGCTGCTTCATGGATGGCTTCGATAAAATCGCAGTGGTCATCCAGGTCCGACAATGAATACACCTGGCACTGAGTATCCCGTTTGCCGGTGACCGGCGATACCGGCGGCTGCAGCTGTTGCAGCTCGTCTCGTTCCCGATCGACCACATAAAATTCGGTTTCCACCGCCACCACAGGGGTCAGCTTCAGCTCGGCGAATCTGTCCAGTACCCGCTGCAGTACATGGCGCGGATCATAGATAAAAGGCTCACCGTTGTTCTCGTACATGCTCATCAGCACCTGGGCACAGGGCCTGTCTTGCCAAGGGGTGCGACTAAGGGTGCCGGCCACCGGGAAGCACAGTCGGTCGGCTTCCCCCTGATCCAGTCCCAGCCCGGTCTCTTCTATGGTGTTGCCATTGATGTCCAGAGCGAACAAGGAAGCCGGCAGGCAGATCCCTTCTTCATAGGCCTTGAGCAGGCTGTCCCGAGGGATCCGCTTACCACGGACCACGCCATTGATATCGCCAATCATCAGATCGATGGAGTTGATGTCCGGATTCTGCTCCAGGAAAACCTGGGCTTCGTGCATGCCGGTGATCGCCATAAATGCATTCCCTTGTTGTGTTATCTTCAACATATCAAACGTCAATCGTTATATTATATTAAACATGCAAGCACAAGCTGAGATGATAATGCATGGTTAATAAAACATAACACAACTGTACTTGCGTCACATTATTCAGCCTTTCTCCGGCTTTTTAGCGATGAACGCTTTGTATTCCATTAACACTTATGCTCTCCTTTGACGGTAATTGATTGTCGGCGGACAACAAGATACGTTGATTATAAGCAAACAGCGATATTATTCGGGTGACAGCATGGATAGAATTACACAACGCCCTCTAGTCGGCGTGACCGCCTGCCAGCGGACCATTGAAGGCCACGGATGCCATATGGTGGTCAATAAATACATAACAGCCCTGATCGAGGCAGCCGGTGTCAGTCCGGTACTGCTGCCGGCGCTGGAAGCCGGCATTCCGGACGGGGTACTGGCCCGGCTGGATGGCATCTGCCTGACCGGCAGCTACAGCAATGTCGAGCCTCATCACTACGGCCAACCTCCGCTCCCGGAAGACTGCCGCCACGATCCAGCCCGGGACGGCTCCGCCTTTTCGCTGATCCGTCAGGCCCGAGCGCTTAACCTGCCGATGCTGGGCATCTGCCGGGGCTTTCAGGAAATGAATGTGGCCTATGGCGGTACCCTGCACCACCAGCTGCAGGACAGGCCGGAGATGCTCGATCACCGGGAACCGGATGGCGACGACACCAACGGACATTACCATCCGGCCCATGACATCAGCCTGAATCCCCTGGGATTACTGGCGCGGATCAGTGACCTGCAAGTCAGCAAGGTGAATTCATTGCATCAGCAGGGCATAAACCACCTGGGTCAGGGACTGACAGCCGATGCCACTGCCCCGGATGGACTGATCGAGGCCATCAGTGATCCATCCCTGGCGTTTGCCCTCGGCGTGCAATGGCACCCGGAATGGCAGACCCCGCAGCACCCACTTTATCAGGCTATTTTTACAGCATTCGGTGAGGCATGTGCCCGACACCAGCATCGGTTTAACGCCTGAACAGGCATTTGAAATAAATAAGGAAGGCATTATGAGCACCTACAACACCAGCGAATTGCGCCGCGAAGACAGCCTGCACCACCTGCATCCGTTCACCGACACCAAGGAGCTGAACGAGCAAGGCTGCCGCATCATCACCAAGGCAGACGGCATCTATATCTACGACGCCGACGGTCACAAAATCCTCGACGCCATGGCCGGCCTGTGGTGCGTCAATATCGGCTATGGCCGTCAGGAACTGATCGACGCCGCCACCACACAGATGCAGGAACTGCCCTATTACAACAATTTCTTCAAGACCGCCCACCCACCGGCGATCAAACTGGCGAAAAAGCTTACCGAGCTGGCACCGGACCACATCAACCATGTGTTTTTCACCGGCTCCGGTTCCGAGTCCAACGATACCGTGGTACGCATGGTCCGCCGCTACTGGCAACTGCAGGGCAAGCCAGAAAAAACCGTGATAATCGGTCGCCAGAATGGCTATCACGGCTCAACCGTCGCCGGTGCCAGCCTGGGCGGCATGGCCCCCATGCACCAGCAGGGCGGCCCCATGCTGCCCGATATAGAACATATCGCCCAGCCCTACTGGTTCGGTGAAGGCCGGGAAATGGATCCGCAGGAATTCGGCCTGCTGGCGGCCAGCTCCCTAGAAAAAAAGATTCAGCAACTAGGAGTCGAACGGGTCGCAGCCTTTATCGCCGAACCGGTGCAGGGAGCCGGTGGGGTAATTATTCCGCCCGCCAGCTACTGGCCGGAAATCCAGCGCATCTGTGACAAGTACGGCATCCTGCTGATCGCCGACGAAGTCATCTGCGGTTTCGGACGGCTGGGTCAGTGGTTCGGCAGCCAGCATTTCAACATCAAGCCCGACCTGATGCCAATCGCCAAGGGGCTGTCTTCCGGTTACCTGCCCATCGGCGGCGTGCTGGTCGGCGACCGGGTTGCCGACCTGCTGATCGACGAAGGCGGCGAGTTCTATCACGGCTTTACCTACTCGGGTCATCCCAGCTGCGCCGCGGTGGCCCTGCGTAATATCGAGCTGCTGGAACAAGAACAGGTGCTGGAGCATGTACGTGATGTCGCCGCCCCCTATTTTGCCGAACGCTGGGCGGAGCTGGCCAGCCACCCGCTGGTCGGAGAAGCCCGCTCTCTGGGCCTGCTCGGCGCCCTGGAGCTGGTAGCCGACAAGGTAACCCTGTCCCGCTTCGAGCCAGGGATCGGTGGACTGTGCCGGGATATCTGCTTTGAAACCGGCATCGTAATGCGCTCGGTAGGTGAAACCATGGTGGTCTCGCCACCTCTGGTGATCACCAAGGAAGAAATCGATCAGCTGATCGGCCTGGCCCGCGCCAGCCTGGATGCCACCGCCCAGCGCCTGGGCATTGCCCTCTGAGGAGCCGAACATGAGTCAATTGACACGGGCCGACTGGCAGGCCATGAGTGAGCGGATACAACTGGAAGGTCGGGCCTTTATCAACGGCAAGTATGTGTCCGCTGTGAGCGGAGACACCTTCGCCAGTATCAATCCGGCCAACGGCATGCCGCTGGCCCTGATTGCCGGCTGTGACGAGCAGGATGCGGCACTGGCGGTGGCCCATGCCAGAGACGCCTTCCGCCAGGGGGCCTGGTCCCGCCTCGCCCCCGCCGAGCGAAAGCGCACCCTGCTTAAACTAGTGCGCTTGATGGAACAACACAAGGAAGAGCTGGCGCTGCTGGAAACCCTGGATATGGGCAAGCCGATCAGCGACAGCCTGCACGTGGACCTGCCCAGCGCCATCAACTGCATCGGCTGGAATGCCGAGGCCATCGACAAGGTCTATGGCGAGGTAGCCCCCACCGGTCAGCACAGCCTGGGGCTGGTCACCCGAGAACCACTGGGGGTGGTTGCCGCCATTGTGCCCTGGAACTTTCCGCTGATGATGTCCTGCTGGAAAATAGCCCCGGCCCTGGCAGCCGGTAATTCGGTGATCCTCAAACCCTCGGAGAAGTCGCCGCTCAGTGCCATTCGTCTGGCGGCGCTGGCCAGGGAAGCAGGTATTCCCGACGGCGTATTCCAGGTGCTGCCCGGTTTCGGCCATACGGTGGGCAAGGCGCTGGCACTGCACAACGAGGTCGATTGCCTGGCCTTCACCGGTTCCACCCGGGTCGGCAAGCAGCTGACCCAGTATGCGGGCCAGTCCAATCTGAAACGCACCTTTATGGAATGCGGCGGCAAGAGCGCCAACATCGTTTGCGCCGATGCGGGCGACCTGGACACCATCGCCCGGGAGGCGGCGATGGCCATCTATTTCAACCAGGGTGAGGTCTGCATCGCCGGATCCCGCCTGCTGGTAGAAAACAGCATCAAAGACGAACTGATCGAGCGCATCATTGCCTATGCCGAGCAGCTGCAACCCGGTGATCCACTCGATCCGGCCACCCGCATGGGCGCCATTGTCGACGCCGCCCAGCTGGATACCATCTGCGGCTATGTCGCCAGGGGGGTGGACGAAGGAGCCCGCCTGCGTATGGGAGGCGAGCCGGTGCTGACCGACAGCGGCGGCCACTACTTCCCCCCGACTCTGTTCGACCAGGTCAACAACCGGCACACCATCGCCCGGGAAGAAATTTTCGGCCCGGTGCTGTCGGTGATCGGCTTCGACACCCTGGACGAGGCCATCGAGATCGCCAACGATTCCCCCTATGGCCTGGCCGCTGCGGTCTGGACCAAGGATCTGGACAAGGCGCTGATCGCCTCCCGTCGGCTGGAATCCGGGCAGGTCTATGTCAACAACTACGCAGGCGGCGACATGACGGTGCCCTTCGGCGGTGTCAAACAGTCGGGCAACGGCCGGGACAAATCGCTGCACTCGCTGAGCGAATATTCCCAGCTGAAGACCACCTGGATAGCCCTGCACGGAAACTGAGGCTTCCCTTAAAAGCAGAGGGCTCCATGATGGAGCCCCAAGCTTGATGGCCAGGTGTCTGCCATGCCCGTAGAAGTCGGCCAACGCCTGCCGCATCAGAGGCGGCTCCCCAAGCGTCCGCTGCACATAAGGCTGGTAATAACGTCCCGGCCGGCTGCTTAGGGTTGATGATGGAGCTCCTGAAGCGCTCCTGGCGGGTACAAAGACAAGGTTTACAATACAACGAGGGCGCCGAAAGGCGCCCTCGCATTGACAACAACGTCCGCTATTTGTCTTTAAAAATGCTTGGCGGGCGTCGAGCAGCTGACCACCCGGCAAGGCTTATCGCTGTTGTTGCGGAACCGGTGGGGCTGAGTAGTAGAGAAGTAGTAGCTATCCCCTTCCTTCAGCACCCTCACCTGGGCACCGACAATCACTTCCACCTCGCCTTCGATCACCACCCCGGCCTCTTCTCCGCGATAGGCCATCATGTCGTGGCCGGTATCTGCCCCGGGCGGGTAGGTCTCGATAATAAACGACATGGCGCGGTTCTTGCGGTTATAGCCCACCAGTTTCAGGGACAGGTTATCGGAGCCCACATCCTGCAGCTCCTCCGCCGTATAGAAAATCTGATCGGTATTCTGCAGATCCAGAGTAAAAAACTCGCCCACCGTAATCGGGATACCATCGAGGATTTTCTTCAGGGAACTGACCGAGGGGCTGACCTTGCCCTGTTCGATCAGCGACAGGCTGGAGTGGGTTACGCCGGTGCGTTTCGCCAGCTCCCGCTGGGAGATATTGCGCATGGTACGCACGGCCTTTAGGCGAACACCTACATCGTTGGACAGATCCTGAACGTCAGCAGCCATAGCACCACACAAGTTTAAAGAAGGGAAAGGAACCAAAAATCTGCAGGCATTCTACAAGAACCGCCGAGAGACTGTAAATTACTAATAAAATGAAAGGAAAACCGCCGGATACTGCTGTTACACTCCAGCTGATCCGGCCCTTGGCCAACCTGAATCGAACACGGTACAGATCCCATGACCCTGTTGACAACACTGCTGGCCGGCTTGCCCTTTCTACTCGGCCTGTTGTACGGCTGGTACCTGCAACACTGGTGGCCGCTGCTCGCCTATGGCGCCATGAGCGTTGCCAGTTTTGCCGCCTACGGTCTGGACAAGCACAGGGCCCGCCAGGCGCAATGGCGGCTCCCGGAAAATCTGCTGCACCTGCTGGATCTGGCAGGTGGCTGGCCCGGCGGCCTGCTGGCCCAGCGCAGGTTTCGGCACAAGACCCGAAAAACCCGTTTTCAACTGCTGTTCTGGTGCATCGTATTGTTGCACCTGGCCCTGTGGTTAGGCTGGCTGCCGGCCTGGCTGAGGTTGCGATGAAGATACTCACCGACAGCGGGTCAGGGCCACCAACCAGGAAGCAAGCATAAATGAGCATCAACAGAGTGTGTGTCTATTGTGGCTCCAGCCTGGGCAATGATCCCCGCTATCGGCAACAGGCCCGGGCCCTGGGTGAGGAAATCGGCCGGTCCGGCCTCGAACTGGTATACGGCGGCAGCTCGGTCGGGCTGATGGGCATATTGGCCGACAGCGCACTGGCGGCCGGCGGACGGGTACATGGGGTCATGCCGGAAAGCCTGGCCCGGGCCGAAATCAGCCACACCCGGCTGACCCAACTGGATGTGGTAGCCGATATGCATGCCCGCAAGGCACGGATGGCCAGCCTGGGGGATGCATTTATCGCCATGCCCGGCGGTTTCGGCACCTTCGAAGAGCTGTTCGAGATCCTGACCTGGGCCCAGCTCGGCCACCACAACAAGCCGGTAGGGCTGCTGAATGTGAACCGCTTCTTCGATCCCCTGCTGGCGCTGATCGACCACGCCATCGGCCAAGGGTTTATCAAGGCCGATTACCGGGGTCTGCTGGTGGTGGCCGAACAGCCGAAGCCATTGCTGGCCCAACTCGACTCGGCGCCACGCAATATCAGGCCCAAGTGGGTGAAATAACTTATTCTTCTTCCCGGAAGATGGTGATCTGGCTGAAGCCCAGCTTGCGGAAGTATTCTTCCTGAAAATCCTTCATGGTTTTGCGATCGTTGCGGCTGACGTTGGCCAGCTGGGCTTCCATCCGGTGGAACTCGCTCAAATCCAGGCCTTCGGCGGCGGCGATGGCATCATACAGGCTGTGATGCTTGTCGTTGGCGAAGCCAATTTCCTTTTGCTGCTTGCGGTAATGGTAACGAATGCGAAAAGCCATGGCGGGATCCCGGTTAAAAGCCGCCATTGTCGCCCCAAGGCGAGGCAGACTCAAGACGTGCGTGCCGCCGCCATTTCAATCGCCACCGCTAGGAGTCATAATTTAATCCTGATGAGACATTCAACACCCGACACCCTGCCCGCCGGCTCATCCGGCCAGCGCATTACCCTGTTGCTCCTGCTGCTGGGCATGGTGCTGCTCGCCTACGGGCTGAGCAGCTGGGCGCGCAACCAGGCCATGGAGCAGGCTCGCACCCGGGCCGATGCCAACCTCAGCCGCTATATGCTGAACCTGCAGCACCAGCTGGATAGATACAAAGACCTGCCCCGGCTGTTGGCCAACCAGGAACAGCTGGTACAACTGCTGCAAAGCCCCGACGATCCGGTACGTGTCAAACGGGCCAACCGCTATCTGAGCTGGGCCAACGACACCATGGGTGCCACCGACAGCTACCTGCTCGACACCGATGGCATCACCCGAGCCGCCAGCAACTGGAACCAGCCCCACAGCTTTATCGGTAACGACTACAGCTTCCGCCCCTATTTTCAGCAAGCGGCAGAAGGCGCGGCCAGCCGCTATTTTGCCCTCGGCAATACCTCAGGGGTACGCGGCTACTTCTTTTCCTACCCGGTACGACTGGCCGACCAGATCATCGGCGTGGTCGTAGTGAAAGTCGATCTGGAAGATATAGAAGCCGACTGGAGCGATCCCCTGCTGGATATACTGGTGATGGACGAAGACGGGGTGATTTTCATCTCCACCCGCGCCCACTGGCGCTTTCGCACCCTGACATATCCGTCGCCAGTCGGTCCTGGTAACCCATATTACGGTAATCATGTCATCGCCCTGCAAGCCGCATCCAGGCCGGCAGGCCCTCCCCATCTGACCCCGGAATACATCCGCCAGCTGGTCGCCAGCCGGCGGTATGGAGACGCCCCCCTGCTGCCGTTGGATATCATCCGCCATCAGTCCACCCCGGCTGGAGACATCCTGCTGACCCTCAACGACTCAGACGCCAACGGCAACGACAGCCAGGGCCGGTACCTGCTGCTCAGCCGACTGATGCCCGACGCCGGCATGCGGGTGGCGGTACTGTCCAACCTGCGGCCGCTGCAGACCCGTATCTGGCAGACCCTGGCCATCGGCCTGACTCTGTATCTGGCTCTCGCCGCACTGGTGCTGTTCCTGCAGGCCCGCCACCGACTCAAGCAGCATTTTGATGCCCAGCTGCAACAGGCGCACGAAGCGCTGGAACAGCGGGTGATACAACGCACCGAGGAGCTGACCCTCAGCAACCGCCGCCTACAGCAGGAAATCAGCCAGCACCGGCAGACCCAGAAAGAACTGATCCAGGCCGCCAAACTGGCGGTGCTTGGCCAGTTGTCCGCCGGTATCAACCATGAGCTGAACCAGCCCCTGACCGCCATCCGCCATTACGCCGATAATGGCCGCAAGCTGCTGGCCCGGAATAAGACAGAGGCGGTCGACACCAACCTGGGCGAGATCACCGGGCTGGCCGAGCGCATGGCCAGGATACTGCAGCCGCTAAAGGAATTTGCCCGGCATAGCGGCGAGGCCAATGCCGTGGTCAACCTGCAACGTGTCCGCCAGGGGGTCATGGCCATCCTGGTCGGCCAGCTGGAAAAGCAGCAGGCCAGGATCAACTGGCCCGACGGGCTGGAGCAGTATCATGTGCGGGCCGATATCGGCCGGCTGGAACAGGTACTGGTGAATCTGCTGAGCAATGGCCTGCAGGCCATGGCCGGACAGGCCCGGCCGGTGATAGACATCGGCCTGAGCTGTACCACCGACCGCGTGACCCTGACCCTGCACGATCAGGGACCGGGGTTGAGCCCGGAGGCACTGGAGCACATTTTCGAGCCCTTCTACACCACCAAGGACACCGGGCTCGGGCTGGGCCTGTCCATTTCCCAGCGCATCGTCGACAGCCTGGAAGGCGAGCTCCAGGCCGGCAACCACCCCAAGGGCGGTGCCGTCTTTACCCTGACCCTTAAACGCGGCCGGCCCGCCCCACAACCGGAGATCACCCAGTGAGCGCAGAGCGTACCGTTATCCTGGTCGACGATGACCCCCATATCCGTCTGTCCGCCGGCCAGACCCTGGAACTGGAAGACTATCAGGTGGTGGCCTGTGAGCGGGCCGACAAGGCCCTGACGCTGCTTGATCCCGAGTTTGCCGGAGTGCTGGTCACCGATATCAATATGCCCGGCATGACCGGGCTGGAGCTGCTGGCCGGCGTCACCGCCATAGATCCGGATATCCCGGTGATCCTGATCACCGGCTTCGGAGATATCTCGATGGCGGTGAGTGCTATCCGCAACGGTGCCTACGACTTTATCGAAAAACCCTTCTCCGCCGATCTGCTGCTGGATGTGGTGCACAGGGCCCAGGAAAAGCGCGCCCTGACCCTGGAGAACCGCCGGTTGCGCCAGGAGCTGCAGGCCCAGAGCGCCCCGGGTCCGCGCATCATCGGCAACACCCCGGCGGTCCAGCAACTGCGCCGGCTGGTGCAGACGGTGGCCGGCACCCCGGCCGATGTACTGTTGATGGGGGAAACCGGTACCGGCAAGGATCTGCTGGCCCGCTATATCCATGAACACAGCCCCCGCCGGGAGCACAACTTTGTCGCCATCAACTGCGGTGGCATGCCGGAGAGCCTGATCGAATCCGAGCTGTTCGGCCATGAAAAGGGTGCCTTTACCGATGCCAAAGACAAGCGTATCGGCAAGTTCGAACATGCCCAGGGCGGCACCCTGTTTCTCGATGAAATAGAGAGCATGCCCATCAGCCTGCAGATCAAGCTGCTGCGGGTACTGGAGGAAAGGGCCATAGAGCGGCTCGGCTCCAACCGGCTGATCCCCCTGGATATCCGCATCATAGCCGCCAGCAAGGCCGATCTCAGGGTGCAGGCGGAAACGGGCCAGTTCCGTCAGGACCTTTACTACCGGTTGAATGTGGTGCGCATCGATATCCCGCCGCTACGGGCCCGGGCCCAGGATATTCCCCTGCTGTTCCAGCACTTCGCCCTGCTTGCTTCCGCCCACTACCAGCGGGAGATACCGCCCTTGTCGGCGGAACGCACCCACCGGCTGATCAGCCACGACTGGCCCGGCAATGTGCGAGAGCTGCGCAACCTGGCCGAACGCTATGTGTTACTGGGCGAGGCCTGCACCTTCGACTTCGACAACCAGCCCATAACCGAATCCGGCGGCGATCATGGCCAGGGCCTGGCGGTCCGGGTCGACCAGTTTGAAAAGATGCTGATCCAGGCCGAGCTGGCCCGCCACGGCGGCTCCATCAAGGACACCCTGGAGAGCCTGCAGCTGCCGCGCAAGACTTTGTACGACAAGATGAAAAAGCACAACCTGGACAAGAACGACTACAAGGGCTGAGCGCACACCGGCTCCCTAGACATATGGGTGGATTTCCACCCAATTTCCCGGGCCGGCTCGACCAAGCTCTTCCCGCTTCCCCTAACTCATCGCCGTTACCCGCACTGATACGGCCGTTTACCAACAAAACGGCGGAAATCCCCCCATCCCTCTATAAGAATTGGCGTATTCCCACCCATTTTCGAGCCTCAGCCACCACCAAGTTAATAAATATCGGCGGCTTCATAGCCAATATGTAAATAATCGCCCAGTCTTTAAAGGGATTTTAATAACTGGCCCATACTTTGCTACATGAGGATTATGCGTACGCCAGCGCCTGTGCCCACCATCGTGAACACAGGCAGGAAACAAGGAAGGCCAATGGCCACCCGGACCGCCAGGCAGGCAGCCGGTGAACCAATAGAGGTAATGATGTCAAACGCTCAACACCCCCTCGACAACCTCAGCCCCGAGGAGCAGAAAAAGCTCAAGGAGCTGATGGAAAAAGATGCCAAGACCGAGCGCAAGCTCACCGGCCCCTGGGGCTGGCTGGTATCGGCCCTGGCCGCCATCATGGTGGTGGTCTACTTCTACGGGGCCGGGGTCTCCGCCCTCAGTACCCAGTACCACCTGGGCATCTATGTGCTGATCACCTTTATACTGGTGTTTCTGCTCTATCCGGCCGGCAGCCGCACCGCCCATGGCGGCCTGTCGCTGATTGCCGCCACCTTGTTGTCGGTACTGGTCAGCTGCTTTGTGATCTACGACTCTCCCACCGCCTTCTACCAGCAGCTCACCCTGTTCCGGGAAACCTGGGAGTACGACGGCCTGGGCCTGGCGCTGGAGCAGGATCTGGACAAGCTGCACTATACCCTGTGGCTGATCCTGCCCTTTGCCGCCATGCTGCTGCCCCTGGACCAATGGCTGAACAGGCGTAACCACAACAGTCCCACCGCCAGTGATGTGATATTGGCTGCCATGACCGCCGGCACAGTGCTGTACTGGATCAGCCAGTTCGAAGTGCTCAACTACCGGGCCGGCGCCGAAAACGAAGTCGACATGCTGGTAAGCATTGTCGGCCTGCTGCTGTCGCTGGAAATATGCCGCCGGGTGCTGGGCTGGTCGATCACCCTGATCGGGGTCGGCATGATGGCCTTCGCCCTGTTCGGACCCTATCTGCCCGACATCCTGGCCCACCGCGGCTTCCGCTTCGAGCGGCTGGCCACCGCCCTGTTCCTGACCACCAACGGGGTGTTCGGGGTCATGGCCAGCGTGCTGGCTACCTATGTAATCCTGTTTATCTTCTTCGGTGCCTTCCTGCAAAAATCCGGCGCCGGCAAGTTCTTTATCGACCTGCCGCTGGCCCTGGCCGGCCGGTCGACCGGGGGCCCGGCCAAGGTGGCGGTGATTTCCTCCGCCCTGTTCGGCTCTGTGTCCGGCTCCGCCATCGCCAATACCGTGTCTTCCGGGGCTTTTACCATCCCCATGATGAAACGGGCCGGCTTCAAGCCCCATGTGGCCGGCGCCATAGAGCCAGCGGCCTCCATCGGGGGCATGTTCCTGCCGCCGATCATGGGTGCGGGGGGCTTCCTGATGGCCGAACTGACCGGCACCCCCTACTCCACCATCATGATACTGTCGATCGGGCCGGCGCTGCTGTACTTCCTATCGGTCTACTGCATGGTGCACTTCGAAGCCAAGAAGCACGGCCTGGTGGGCATTGAGGGCGAAGACATCCCCCACTGGAAGACGGTGTTCAAAGCCGGCTGGTATTATGCCCTGCCCCTGGTGATCATCACCGTCCTGCTGCTCAGTGGCCGCTCGGCAGGCAACTCGGCGTTCTGGGCCACCCTGTCCTGTATCGCGGTCAGCTGGGTCAACAAGGATACCCGCATGGGACCGAAGGAAATCTGGGAGGCCGTCCAGGTCGGCGCCCGTAACACCCTGATCGTCGGCGCCACCATAGGGGTGATCGGCGTCATCGTCGGGACCATTTCGCTCACCGGCATGGGCCTGAAGTTCTCGGATCTGATCATCTCCATGGCCGGTGACAGCCTGTTACTGGCCCTCGGCCTGGTGGCCTTGGCCTCGCTGGTACTGGGCATGGGTGTGCCGGTCACCGCCGCCTATCTGATTGTCGCCGTGCTGGCCGTGCCCGCCCTGGGCGAGTTCGGGGTCGCCGCCATCGCCGCCCATATGATCGTCTACTGGCTGTCCCAGGACTCCAACATCACACCGCCGGTATGCGTGGCCGCCTATGCCGGCGCCGCCATCGCCGGATCGGATCCCTGGAAGACCGGCTGGACCTCGTTCAAATACGCCAAGATGCTGTATGTGATGCCGCTGCTGTTCGCCTATGTACCGGCCATACTGCTGGATGGCACCGTACTGGAAATCATGGTGGCCTTTGTGTCTGCCACCCTGGGCACCATCGCCTTCGGCGCCTTTTCCATGGGCTACCTGCGCCGCAAGACCCGGCTCCATGAATGGCTGCTGCTGGGGGCCGGCACCCTGCTGCTGTACTGGCCGACCCTGCTTTCCGACGCCCTGGGCCTGGCCATCGTCGCCCTGGTGTGGTGGCTGCAGCGGGAAAGCGCCGCCGCCTCCGTAAACAAGACCAGCCACTCCAACGCCAGTTGAGGATGACAACCATGGCCCAGATAGAGTTGATTTTATACGCCACCGATTTTTCCGAAGACGCCGCCCGGGCGGTCGAACTAACCACCCAGCTGGCACAGAGCCAGGGCGCCCGCCTGCACCTGCTGCATGTGATCACCGAGCTGGGCGACACCCACAGGCGGGGGATCCCCGCCAGTGTGATGGACGCCTTCGTCAGGGAAGTCACCACCCAGGCCGTCAGCGACATGCACGATTTCCGCCAGCGCTTTTTTGCCCATTACCCCGGCGAGCTGAGCACCGATGTGGTAATGGGCCCCGGTGCAGAAGAAATCCTGGCCCAGGCCGATCGGCTGGATGCTGACCTGATCGTCATGGGCAGCCATGGCCGCCACGGAGTGGAGAAACTGCTGCTCGGCTCCACCACCGAACGGCTGATCCGAAAGTCCCATATTCCGGTATTAACCGTACCCGAGCGCGTCTGACCGTCGCGCAACTTTCTCAGGGAAGACCGCAAGAAAAACCATTACAAAGAGGAAATAACCATGATGTTAAAACAACTGTTCAAACCGTCCAAAACCCTGATCGCCGCCACCATGGTGGCCGTCGCGGGCTTTGGAGCCAGCACCCCGAGCCAAGCAACCGAACGCCTGGCCTTTTCCGGCGGTCCGGATGGCGGCACCTTCCAGTATTTCTCCAACGGCATTGCCACCAGGCTGTCCCGCAACCTGGAAGGGGTCGAGGTGTCCAATATGGCTTCCGCCGGCTCAGTGGAGAACCTGCGTCGGGTGAACTCCAGGGACGCCGACTTCGGTATCGTCTATTCGGGTGACATCTATCTGGGCCAGAATGGCAAACTCACCGAAGACACCCGTAAATACCGCAACGTCCATGCCCTTTCTTATCTTTACGGTGCGCCGGCCCACCTGATCGTGCTGGATGGCTCCGGCATCACCGAGGTATCCCAGCTGGCCGGCAAAAATGTGGCGGTCGGTCCGGCCGGCTCCGGTGCCGCCGCCTCCGCCCAGCGCTTCTTCGAAGGGGCGGGTCTGTGGGACAGCATTAAGCCCCAGTATATCGGCTA
Source organism: Zobellella maritima (assembly GCF_003075035.1). Classification (GTDB taxonomy): domain Bacteria; phylum Pseudomonadota; class Gammaproteobacteria; order Enterobacterales; family Aeromonadaceae; genus Oceanimonas; species Oceanimonas maritima. The sequence continues at coordinate 54,618 of NZ_QCZE01000004.1, forward strand.
CAACCAGGGTGCCTCGGCGCTGGGTGACCGTCAGATCGATGCCTTGTGGGTGTTCGCCGGATTCCCCAATGCCTCCGTCATCCAGGCTGCGTCCAGCAACAAGATCCGCCTGCTGCAGGTCTTTGCCGCCGCCGAGCAAGGTACCCTGTTCACCGACCACCCCTACTATGCCCAGGTGACCATCCCCGCCGGCACCTACTCGGGGGTGGACTACGATGTGGTCACGGTGCAGGACTCTGCCCTCTGGGTGGCGGGCCGCCATCTGTCCCCGGAGCAGGTGTACAACAGCCTGAAGGAAATCTATTCGGAGGCAGGCCTGAAGTTCATGTCCTCGGTGTCCCAGGCTGCCAGCGCCATGACTATCGACTCCGGCACCATGGGCATAGTGACCCCGCTGCACGAGGGCGCCAAGACATTCTGGACCGAGCACGGCAAGACCCTGACCGACGCCCAGCAATAATACCAGCCCCGGTAGATCTGGTCTTTGGGGCAGAGTTACAGAGGCGACACAGCCGTCTCCCACGACACGCTATGACACCATCCATGGGGGCTCGGCAATGCCTCCTTGGCATAGCACAGTCGAGGGAGGCGGTTTCTGTTGCCTCTACTCGCCGTAAACCCATCCTTGGGGCTCCGCCGCCATTACTTCACCTCGGACACCATGTTTTAACCACAAAGGAGTTAGCAAAAACATGATCACAGACACACCGCCAACATCACCCCGGTTCAGTATCAAAGGAGGGATCCTGCTGGCCGATACCCTGCTGTTTGCCATCCTGCTGACCGCCCTTCCTTTCGAACCCGACGTCAACAAGGGATTGAGCCTGCTGATTTTTATTGCCGTATTATGGCTGACCGAAGCCGTGCACATCACCATTACCGCACTGATGGTGCCACTGCTGGCTGCCGCCATGGGTATACTGGCCACGGGAGACGCACTGAGCAACTTTGCCAACCCCATTATTTTCCTGTTTCTGGGAGGCTTTGCCCTGGCGGCGGCCATGCACAGCCAGGGACTGGACCGGCTGATTGCCAGCCGTATCCTGCGCCTGGCCAACGGACGCCTGAGCATAGCGGTATTGTTGATGTTCCTGACCGCCGCCTTCCTCTCCATGTGGATCAGCAATACCGCCACCGCTGCCATGATGTTGCCGCTGGCTCTGGGCCTGCTCAGCTGCCTGGATCAGCAGCAACACAAGGCCACCTATGTGTTTGTCCTGCTCGGCATTGCCTATAGCGCCAGCATCGGCGGCATCGCCACCCTGGTAGGCAGCCCACCTAATGCCATTGCCGCCGCCGAGGTGGGCCTGAGTTTCGTGGACTGGATGGCATTGGGACTGCCTATCACCCTGATACTGCTACCGATCACCATCATCATCCTGTACCTGCTGTTCCGCCCCCGGCTTAATCAGCGTATTGACGCACCAACGGAAGCCATGGACTGGACCGGCAAACGGAAAATCACCCTGATCATCTTTGCTCTGACCGTCGGCCTGTGGATTTTCTCGACTCCCATCGCAGCCGCCCTCGGCGGACTGGCCGCCTTCGATACCCTGGTCGCCCTGTTTGCCATTGTGCTGATCGGTCTCTGCAGGGTGGCCGAATGGCAGCAAATCGCCCGGCATACCGACTGGGGGGTGCTGCTGCTGTTCGGGGGCGGTCTGACCCTGAGCAGCGTGTTGCGTGATACCGGTACCAGTCTGTTTCTGGCCAATGTACTGTCCGAGCTGCTGGTCGAGGCCAGCCCCTTCGTGATCCTGCTGGTCGTGACCGCCTTCGTGGTATTTCTCACCGAGCTGGCCTCCAATACCGCCAGTGCCGCGCTACTGGTACCGGTATTTGCTGCGGTGGCCGAAAGCCTGGGGCTGACACCAGTGATGGTAGCATCCGTGATTGCCGTGGCGGCGTCCTGCGCCTTTATGCTGCCGGTCGCCACCCCGCCCAATGCCATCGTGTTCGGCAGTGGCCTTATCCACCAGAGACAGATGATGAAGGCGGGTTTTGTGCTCAACCTGGCCTGTATCAGCCTGCTGGCCTGCTATTTCTTTCTTGTCGGCTAACTCGGCGCTTGCCGTCTAGATCCGAATCATTAGTCAGTTCATGGCGCAAACACCGGGATTTCGGTGTCGCCGAACCCGGGATGGGCCGGGAACCTTGTTTTTTTTCGGTGCTGCATGCCAATATTATCGTCAGTATCAGACTCAGACTTGGCCATCCACATAAAGCCTGGTTTGAGCCCGAGCCAATAAGTATCAATCTGACCTTATGTCCCAGGGACGGGCCTTGTACGGGATATGACCCCATGATGACCATACGCCTTGCGTCCCTGCCACTGTTGTTTGCCATGACCCTGAGCGCCTGCTCCGATGAGCAGCCCGACACGGCCGGCGAGCAGGAAACCCTCACCGGCACCCTGACCTACCTGCAGCGCATCGGCCTGCCGGATAACGCCCGGGTACAGGTCACCCTGCTTGATGTCAGCCTGGCCGGTGCCCCCGCTACCCAGCTGGCCGAACACGCCTTTATCACCGAAGGCCGCCAGGTGCCGCTGCCGTTTAGCCTCAGCTATGACAGCAACGCCATCAATCAGGCCCACCGCTATGCGGTACGCGGCGAGATCCGCGATGACCAAGGCCGGCTGATGTGGACCACGGACCGCTACCACGGCGTGCTGACCCAGGGCCAGCCCACCGGCCAGGTGGAGCTGGTGCTGAAACAGGTGTCAGATGCCCGGGCCCTGCGGCCATCCCCTTCGGCAACGACCCGGGTCTATCGGTGTTCACCCAAGAACGGCGCCGCATTCGAGTTTGTCACCCAGTACGATCAGGAAAAGGACGAACTCGGTCTGTGGCTGCCGGACGGCTTCAAGCTGCCCTACCAGCTGCTGGCCCACAGCATCTCCGCCAGTGGTGCCCGCTACCAGAACGACCATGCCATGATCTGGAGCAAGGGTGAGTTGGCCCGGCTGGAAGTCGGCGAGCGAGTCTACCAGGATTGCCGGGAAGACAGGCGGGCAGGCATTCGGGAAGATGCCCGGTTGCGCGGTGTAAGCTTCCGCGCCACCGGTAACGAGCCCGGCTGGCTGCTGGAGATCACCGCCGGTGACAAGCTTTCCTTCAGCTACAACTACGGTGAAAATACCCTTATCGTGCCGGCTTTCGACGCCAAGCACGATAAGTCAGCACACCAGACCCGCTATCAGGCCACCACCGACACCCATCGGCTGAGCGTGATCATCACAGAGCAAGCCTGCCAGGATGACATGAGTGGTGAGCCCCTGCCCGCTCGGGTCAACATCGAGCTGAACGGCCACAGCTACCAGGGCTGCGGCCAGAGTCTGGACTAACGACGACCATGCTCCGTCCTGTCGCCAACAAGACGGAGCACTTCTACCTCCCCTTCCCCGTCAATTTAATATATTGTTATTACTCTTGTTTTTTTGGAGAGCCACGGTCATTGATCACTGTCGAGCAGAAAGACGGTTTTAATATCAAGATCTCCCGGATATTGCGGGAGGCGACCACCCACAAGCTGGATCTCTACCTGTTTATCCCCGGCGAGCTGGGCCTGAACACCCATGTGGTACCGGAAGAAGAGTTCTACCACAACGCCATTCATGTAAAACGTACCTACTTCAGCGACCGACAGAATCTGCCCCTGGTGCACAGCCGGCTGGCCAGCCGGGACAAACTGGCCACCGAGCAGTACCGCCTCAGCCTCAGCCTGTATGCCTACCAGTATGTGGTCGGACTGGAACAAACCAGCCGGGAACTGCGCAACAGCCAGGAGGACGACATCCGGGAAGCAGTGGAAGACTTTATCACCCTCTCCCAAGATATCCTCAAGCGACTCAGGCGCAATGTGCCCGCGGATGAGACCCTGCTCAAGTATTACGCCAACATCGATAACTACCTCTCCTGGTTTACCGAACAGAGGCTGCTGTCGCTGGTCGCTTATCTACCCCGCAATGCCGACTACAAGGTCATCAAAGATCAGTTGCTGGCCGTCTGTGACGTCGAGCGCCAGCACAGGGAGGCCCTGCAATACAACTCGGTACACACCACGGAAGGGCTGTCGCGGATTTCCAACAAGATGCGCCTGCTGCGACGATTGATCGAGTATCCGGTCACCCTCAAAGAAAAAACCCGGGAACTGGGCGGCGGCGAGCAGAAACTGCTCAAGGGGCTGGTGACAGCAGTGCTGATGACCTCGGTATCGCTCACCGCCTATGAGCTACGCGAAACCCTGGGCGGCGTGTCATTGATGGTGATCCTGGCGCTGGGCGTGCTCTATGCCCTGCGGGAAATATTCAAGGATGACCTGCGCAATACCCTGTGGCGCTGGTTACGCAAGGGGCGCCCCAAGTGGCGGCGGCGGTATTTTGATGTGCACAGCAATCAACCGGTCGGCCGTCAACTGGAATGGTTCGACTACATGCGCTCCTCCCGGCTGGACAAAGATATCAAGGCTGCCCGCCGGGCCACCGTCAGCCAGCGGGAAGAACTCATCATGCATTACGGCAGCCATTCCCGCATGCTGCCCACCCGCTTCCTCAGCGGTTACGAACAAACCCGGGAGACCCTGCAGCTGGATCTAAGCCTGCTGTCGAAACTGATGGAAAAAGGCTCCCATCGGGTTTACCAGCTCAAGGATGGTCAGGTGTCCCGAACAGCGGTGGAAAAACGTTACCTGATTAACCTGGTCACCCGGGAAGTACAGGGCGAGCTGCCACCGCTGATCCAGCGCTGGAAAATCGTCATCAGCCGCTCGAAGATAGTGGAGATAGAGGAGATTGCCCGGCGGGGCGGCTAGTCCTCATCCAACTCGGCAAAGCGCTCGGCCAGGTAGTCTAGCAGAGCCCGCACCGAGGGCAGCAGCCCTCGCCGGGATGGAAACACCGCATGAATGATCTCCCGCGGGGGTTGCCATTGGGGCAGCAGCCGAGCCAGGGCACCACTGGCCAGCTCCCGGGTAACCATCATCACCGGTAACTGCACTACTCCCACCCCCGCGACGGCCGCCGTGCGCAGCGCGAACATATCGGTGGTAACAAACCTGGGCTGGTGATCAACCTGGGCATGGGTCCCACCGGGTCCACCCAGCTCCCAGACATAGCGCTCCTGGGGCGCATTGCCTAGTGCCAGGCTCGGCAGCGCGCCAAGCTCCCCCGGCTCCCTGGGGGAGCCGCACCGAGCCAACAGTCCCGGGCTCGCCACCAGACATTGGCCACGATCCGAGAAGGTCCGCATCACCAGTTCGCTGTCTTCGATGGGGGGCGGCCGAACCCGAATCGCCATATCGATCGCCTCACCCACCGGATCGACCTGCCGGTTGGTCGCCTCCAGATACACTTTGACCTGAGGGTATAGCCCCATGAAATCCGCCAGCATGACACCGATATGGGCATAGAGCAGGGCAATCGGACAGGTCACACGCACCACGCCACAGGGCTCGGCATGGGTCATCGCCACTGCCTCGTGCGCCGCTTCCGCCTCGACCAGCATCGCCCTGCAGTGAGCATAGAAGGTCTGGCCCACCTCGGTCACCGAAAAATGGCGGGTGGAACGCTGCAGCAACCTGGCCCCGATCCGCTCTTCAAGCAAAGCGATACGCCGGCTCAGCTTCGACTTGGGTATCCCCAGGGCCCGCCCGGCGGGAGCGAAGCCGCCATGTTCAACCACGGCCGCGTAATAATAAAGATCGTTGAGATCCTGCATGATCAGCCCATCGTTCACCATATAGAACACTGTTACTCAAATTTACCATCTACTCCCAACCCGACGCCATAACTACACTTGACTCCATCGTTCACTCAGCGACCGGAGCAAGCATGATCAAACAAGTCAGCGGCATATACACAGCACCGAATTCCCATTGGGTGGGCGATGGCTTTCCCGTGCGCTCACTGTTTTCCTACCAGGATCGAGGCGAGCAGCTCAGTCCCTTCCTCCTACTGGATTACGCCGGCCCGGCCGAGTTTACGGCAGGATCCCGTCCGCGAGGCGTCGGTGAGCATCCGCACCGGGGCTTTGAAACCGTCACCATCGTTTACAAAGGGGAAGTGGCCCATCGCGACTCCACCGGCAAGGGCGGGGTAATAGGCCCGGGCGACGTGCAGTGGATGACGGCGGGCGCGGGCATCCTGCACGAGGAATTCCATTCCGAGGCGTTCACCCAAACCGGCGGCGTCCTGGAAATGGTCCAGCTGTGGGTCAACCTGCCGGCCAAACACAAAATGACCCGACCCGGCTATCAGGCGATTGAAAACAAGGATATCCCGGTCGTGCCGCTGTCCGAAAACGCAGGGCGGCTGCGGGTGATTGCCGGGGAGTTTGACGGGCAAGCAGGCCCGGCCAGTACCTTTTCGCCGATGCAGGTATGGGATCTGCGTCTTAACCGGAACGGCTCGCAGACATTCTCGCTGCCGGAAAACTGGACCACGATGCTGATCGTGCTGCACGGCACTGTGCAGATCAACGGCACCGCCCTGACCCATGATGCGCAGATGGTGATGTTCGACCCCAAGGGCGAGCAGCTCACCATCGAAGCCAACAGCGACGCCTCGTTGCTGCTGCTCAGCGGCGAGCCGCTACAGGAGCCGGTGGTGGGTTACGGCCCCTTCGTGATGAACAGCGAGGCCGAGATCCGTCAGGCCATCGCCGACTTCAACGGCGGTCGCTTCGGCGCCATGAGCTAACTGGCGGCAGGTAACTAACCGGGCGCCTGTCCGGCAAGGCACGACCTTGCCGGACAGGCTATAACAGTTGTTGTGCAGACAAGATTCCGGAGGTCATATGAGCAACACCCAATGGGCGGCAAGCTTCGGCTCGTCCCGCGAATGCCCGCAGGTGGACGGACAACACCAGATCCAGCGCCTGGCTCCACGCACCGCCGACGTCGGCGGCATACCGGTGGCCCGCGCCATCCCCACCAAACAACGACGGCTGATCGGTGCCTGGTGCTTTCTCGACCATGCCGGTCCCGTCACCTTTACGGATAACAGCCCGGGTCTGCGGGTGGGTCCGCATCCGCATATCGGCCTGCAAACCTTCACCTGGATGCTGGAAGGCGAAGTGCTGCACCGGGACAGCCTCGGCAACGAGCAGGTGATCCGCCCCCATCAGGTGAACCTGATGACCGCCGGCCACGGTATTGCCCATACCGAAGAATCGGTATCTGGCGGGCAGAGCCTGCACGGTGCCCAGCTGTGGATTGCCCTGCCCCTGGCCGATAAAGACACACCGCCCCGGTTTGACCATTACCCCAGGCTTCCCACCTGGTCCAGAGACGGCCTCGACTATACCCTGCTGGTCGGCGACTACCTGAGCCACAAGGCCCCGACCCTGACATTCTCCCCTCTGGTGGGGATAGACCTATACGCCACCCGGCAGGTGAGCACGACCCTCTCCCTCCAGCCGGATTTTGAATACGGTCTCTTCGTGCTGGAAGGCAACCTGGAACTCCAGGGAGAATGCTTCACGGTCAACGAGCTGGCGTATCTCGGACTCCATCGCAGTGACATTTCCATCAGTCTGACACCGGGCTCGCGTGTCTTGCTGGTGGGGGGCGAACCGCTCGATGAGGACATTTTCATCTGGTGGAACTTCGTCGGCCACAGCAAGGCCGATATTGCACAGGCCCTGGCGGACTGGAACGACAACAGCGGCCGCTTCGGGGAAGTTTACGGCTATGATGGCGAGCCGCTACAGGCCCCGCCATTGCCTTGACCGTGACAGGGAGCAGAGGGTGACAGAGCAAAATACCAGGGTGCCTACCTGGATATTCGTGTTGATCAACCATCAAGTCAGGCAGGATGCCATGGCTGGCCATGAGCTCTGGCTGGACGAGATCATAGCCGCGTCTTCACGGTTTCCAGGACACCAGGGAGTGAAGATTCTCACGCCGGTCGGCAGCCATAACCAGTATGATTTGGCCGTGCGCTTTGCCGGCCAGGGTCGCGCTCGTTGCGGTGAAAACCGTATCTGACGCATGCAGACAGCCAGCCGGCATCCCGACCCGGACACAGATACGACCAAACAACCCCCTATAACCACAGTCATGGGGTATAACCACAAGAAATCCGAGTATCTATCTGATTAATATAATTTAAGCCAAAAATAGCGGGTAAAGCCATGCCCCTGGTTATACCCCTTCCCCTGCTCCGACGCCCCCGACAGATATTCTCTTTTCAATTATAAAACAGCCACCTATAAAAACTTTTTACAAGTGGCACCAAAGTTGCCTAAAAGTACGCTTTGGTTTTAGCCCTCGTCTTCCGAGCTGATGGCTGAACTACACTGTTTTCAATCCTTTAATACCAAACCAATCCTTGGATAAGGAGTATCCACCCATGCGTACCAACTCAAAAAAGATGTCGCTGACTGGCCGGGTCCTGCTGGGCATGAGCCTTGGCATCGTCGTCGGTTTTATTTTCCGCACCCTGCTGGAAGATGTTCCCTTTGTACATGACTACCTGGTCGACGGCCTGCTGCAGGTTGGGGGCCAGATCTTTATCGCCAGCCTGAAGATGTTGGTGGTCCCGCTGATTTTCGTATCTCTGGTGTGCGGCACCAGTTCGCTGAAGGATCTTGCCACCCTGGGTCGTCTCGGCGGCAAGACCCTGGCCTTCTATCTGACCACCACCGCCATTGCCATCAGCCTGGCGCTGCTAATGGGCAACCTGTTCCAGCCGGGCCAGGGGGTGGATCTGACAACCGCCTCCAGCTTCACCGCCAAGGAAGCACCTTCTCTGGGCGAAGTGATCATCGGCATGTTCCCCACCAACCCCATCAACTCCATGGCCCAGGGCAACACCCTGCAGATCATCGTGTTTGCCGTACTGTTCGGTATTGCCATCAGCCTGGCCGGCAAGCCGGGAGAGCGCATCGCCGCCCTGTTCAATGACTTCAACGAAGTGATCATGAAGCTGGTGGCGCTGCTGATGAATATAGCGCCGTATGGGGTGTTCTGCCTGATGGCCCAGCTATTTACCAGCCTGGGCCTGGATGCCATCATCAACCTGATGGCATACTTCCTGGTACTGGCCGGCACCCTGCTGCTACACGCCCTGGTCACCTACACCCTGATGTTCAAGGCGTTTACCGGCCTGAGTCCGTTTACTTTCCTGAAAAAAATGGAAGACGCAGTGATGTTCGCCTTCTCCACTGCCTCCTCCAATGCCACCATTCCGGTGACCATGGAAACCACCACCCGACGCATGGGCGTGGACAACAGGGTCTCTTCCTTTACCGTGCCGCTGGGCGCCACCATCAACATGGACGGCACTGCCATCATGCAGGGGGTGGCTACCGCCTTTATCGCCCAGGCCTTTAATATCGATCTGAGCTTCAACGATTACCTGATGGTTATCCTGACCGCCACCCTGGCCTCTGTCGGCACCGCAGGTGTACCTGGAGTCGGCCTGGTCATGCTGGCTATGGTACTCAACCAGGTCGGCTTGCCGGTGGAAGGTATTGCACTGATCATCGGCGTGGACCGCCTGCTGGACATGATCCGCACCGCCGTGAACATCACCGGTGATGCGGTGGTCACCTGTATCGTGGGTAAAAGCGAAGGCGCCATGGACCTGACCCGCTTCCATGACCCCCATGCCGGTGAAAAAGAAGAAGACATTCACTTCCCGCGCGAAAAGCCGTCTCAATCGCCAGCCGAGAGCTGATGCCGGAGCCGCCAAGCGGTACGTAGTAAAGCACGCCCGAGTCATGCTCGGGCGTGCTTTACTGCAGGGTAAGGACTGGACGGACAGGGTTCTAACAGAGCCACAGTCCGCCAGCAACGCCGCTCTCGGCCGGGCCCTGGGCCACCCGCTGTGGGCCACCCTTATCTCTCTGACGGTCAGCCTGCTGGTGCTGGTCCCTGTCCTGCTGGCCATGCGGGTCCCTTCGCCCTTTTTCGGCCAAGCGCTGCAGATGCCGACCTGGATATGGGCAGGGGGGATCCTCGGCGTAGTTTACCTTTCTGCCTCCCTGATGCTGGCACCTCGACTGGGGGCAACCGGATTGATTGTGTGCGTGATGGCCGGGCAGATGATAGCGGCGTTGATCATCGATCAATTCGGCCTGATGGGACTCGCCGCCCGTCCCATCAACCTTGGCCGCAGTGCCGGTGTGATGCTCATTGTGGCGGGCATGCTCCTGGTTATTTTCACCTCATCCCCGATCGAGCACAGAGCCCATCAAGGCCCCCTGGCCACCTCCCCGCCCCAATAGCCGCCACCGAAGGGGCGCTATTGGCAATGATGAAAACCTCAATGGCCACCGCCTCCACCATGAGGGAACAGGTCGCCCCCCACTAAAGTCAAAGTCGGGGCCCTGGCGGAGGCAGAGAACCAAATAGCAGACTATGTCCGCCGTTTTTCGGGTAGCGACAATACTGATTGAAGCCCGGTTTATGCGGGGTTCCAGGGGGAGACGCGGCGACTTTTAGCCGACGGGCACATAAGGGGAATTATATGCACTCACAGCTTGAACAACTAAAACGGGAGCTGGAGCAATTTGGCCGGCAGCACGACGCCGCCAACCAGGATCGAGCCAAACGCATGCTGAATATCCCCCGGGATACCTGCGAGTTTCTGTCGGTGTTGATACAGGCCACAGCGGCGCGGCATATCCTGGAAATAGGCACCTCCAACGGCTATTCCACCCTCTGGCTGGCGGAAGCCGCGCATATCACCGGCGGCAAGGTGATAACGGTGGAATACGCCGAACCCAAATGTGCCATGGCCCGGGAAAATTTTGCCGCCGCCGGCCTGGACGGGGTTATCGAGTCACATTGTATCGAGGCCGGTCGGTTGTTGTCCCGGCTGGCGCCCGCTTCCCAGGATCTGATCTTCCTCGACTCGGAGCGTTCCAAATACCTCGGCTGGTGGCCCAGCCTGCAATCCGTGCTGCGCCCCGGCGGCCTGCTGGTGGTCGACAATGCGCTTTCGCATCAACAGGAGCTGGCCGAGTTTACCCGGCGGGTTGCGTCCGATCCCGGTTTTACCAGCTGCCTGGTGCCGGTCGGCAAGGGCAAGTTTCTCGCCACCAAGGCCAGGCTCCGGGAATAAAGGGAGACGCTCTCCCATGCTCCCACATGACACCCCGGATAGCCGGTGCTAATGGCCAGCTCACGACTTACTTCAATCCCAATCTCTTCGCCAGCTTATGCAGGTTGCTGGGATCTATTTCCAGCAGTCGAGCGGCGGCGGCCCAGTTGTTCCTGCATTCACTCAACGCCTGCTCTACGGCCCGGCGCTGAGCCTGATTGGTTGCTTGCTGCAGGCTGACCAGGGGCTGAGCCGGCGAGCGGGGGGCTGTTACAGCCACGGCTTCTACATCAGCGACAGGCTGGTGCAGATTGCCGGCCAGATCCAGCAGCTCGGGCTCCAAGGTGATGATGTCTTCCCGCGCCGCGCCCCGGCTGATGGCCTTGAGCGCCGCGCGGCTGATCACATGCTCCAGCTCGCGCACATTGCCCGGCCAGCCGTAGCCGCACAGGGCCTGTTCGGAGGCCGTTGACAGGCGCAGGCTGCGCACCCCCAGCCGGCCCCGGTTCAGCTCCAGGAAGTGCCCGGCCAGTACCAGCACATCGCTGCCCCGCTCGCGTAAAGGCGGGATCGGCACCGGATATACCGACAACCGGTGGTACAGATCGGCGCGAAAATGACCGTCGCGCACGCTGTCATGCAGCTGGCGGTTGGTGGCGGCAATCACCCGTACATTGACCTTGCGTGGTTCGTCTTCCCCCAGCCGCTGGATCTCGCCATTCTGCAAGGCCCGCAGCAACTTGGCCTGGATGCCGAGCGGCAACTCACCCACTTCATCCAGAAACAGGGTGCCGCCGTCGGCGGCCTCGAAGCGCCCGGCCCGGGCGTTGCCGGCGCCGGAAAAGGCGCCTTTCACATGGCCGAACAACTCGCTTTCGGCCAGGGATTCGGGCAGGGCAGCGCAGTTGACCTGCACCAGCGGCCGCCGCCGACGGCGCGAACGCTGATGCAGCCGGTGGGCAAACAGATCCTTGCCCACCCCGGTCTCTCCGGTGAGCAACACCGGCAAATCGGAGTCGGCCACCACATCCAGCTCCTGCAACAGATGCTTGAGCTGCGCACTCTGCCCCAGGATCTCGCCCTTGTCATGGGCCGTTACCGGCTCATGGGCATCATGGCGCACCAGGCGCAAGCCGCGCACCTCCTGCTCCAGCCGGGTCATGCGTACCGCCGCCTCCACCGTCAGGGTAAAGCGCTGCAAGCTGTCCCGGGCATCCAGATCAAAGGTCCCCGCCTGCAACGCATCCAGGGTCAGCACCCCCCACAACTCCCCCTCCACATGCAGGCTGATGCCCATGCAGTCGTGTACCCGCAGCGGTTCGCCCAGGTGATGCTCAACCAGGCCGTCATAGGGATCCGGCAGGGTGGAGTCGGGCGGAAACGATACCGTGCTGCGACTGGCCAGGATGGCTGCCAGCCTGGGGTGCTGACCAACCAGAAAGCGCCGCCCCAGCACCTCGCGCGCCAGCCCGTCCACCGCCACCGGGCTCAGGGCGTCATCGTCCAGCCGGAGCAGACAGACGGCGCCACAGTGAAAATATTCACGCAGGGTGCGCACCAGATTTTGCAGCCGTACGGCGCTGGGTAGCTCGGTGGTGAGATCGGCCAGAAGGATATCCTGCAACATGGTATTTTTTACCTATATCGGGTAATAAACACCCTAAATCAATAGGGTATTTATTACCATAAAAATAATAAATTATTATAAATCAACAAAGTAAAAACTGGCATGTTAAATGCCTATTTATGGGTGAGCATCTTGCCACAAGGAGATAACACCCATGAACCTGCTTGACCAACCCATCGGCGTGATCGCCCGGGACCTGCCCGGCGCCAGCCGCATATTCCATCATTACCAGCTGGACTTCTGCTGTAATGGCCAGCGCCTGCTGGGTGAGGTACTGGCAGAGCAGGGCATAGTTCCCGCTCTGGTGGTTGCCGGCCTGGAAACCCTGCTCGCCCAGCATGATCAAGCAAAGAGCTGGACCAACGAACCGATAAGTACCCTGATCGGCCATATTCTTGATCGATATCATGCGGTCCATCGTGAACAGCTGACAGAATTGCTGCGCCTGGCCCGCCGGGTCGAACTGGTTCACGGCGACAAGGCGGAATGCCCCCACGGTCTGGCCGACCACCTGGACGCCATGCGTCAGGAGCTGGAAAGCCATATGCAGAAAGAAGAACAAATCCTCTTTCCCATGCTCAGGCGCCACCTCGCTGACCAGGCCCGGGGCCCCATTACCATCATGCGCCTGGAGCACGACGAGCATGATGAAGCCCTGGCCCGGATGGTGCGCCTGGCCAGAGATCTGGAGCTGCCGCCGGGGGCCTGCAATACCTGGCGTGCCCTCTATGCCGGGCTGACCGAATTCAAAGACGATTTACTGCAACACATTCACCTGGAGAACAACCTGCTGTTCGACCAGGACTATCTTTCCAATTCCAACAAGCACCAGGAGGTGCAACATGGCTAACTATCGTCGCCTATGGACGATCTTGCTGATCGTACTGGGTATTACCTTTTGCGTACTCGGCTATTTTGGCCGGGAAGTCTACCGGGTGGCGCCCCCCATTCCCGCCCAGGTGGTCACCACCGATGGCACCCTGCTGATGACCGAAGAAAGTATCCTCGATGGCCAGACCGCCTGGCAATCGGTGGGCGGCATGCAACTCGGCTCTATCTGGGGCCATGGCGCCTACCAGGCGCCGGACTGGACCGCCGACTGGTTGCACCGGGAACTGATGATCTGGTTGGACCTGGCTGCCCATGATGAATTCGGCACCCACTACGCCAACCTGGACGAAGAGCAGCAGGCGCTGTTGCAGCACCGGCTGAAAAAGGAATACCGCGCCAATACCTACGATGAAGCCAACGACGTACTGGTGATTTCCGAGCGCCGTGCCCAGGCCATGGCCGGTGCCGCCGACTACTACAGCCGTCTGTTCAGCGACGCTCCCGAACTGCGGGGCACCCGCCAGAGCTACGCCATGAAGGAAGACACCCTGCCAAGCGCCGAACGCCGCGAGCAAATGACCAACTTCTTCTTCTGGACCGCCTGGGCCGCCGCCACAGAACGTACCGCCGGTGAGGCAACCTATACCAACAACTGGCCCCATGAGCCGCTGATCGACAACAAACCCACCGCAGAAAACATCATCTGGTCCATCACCAGTGTGGTCCTGCTGATCGCCGGTGTCGGCGGCCTGATCTGGGCCTGGGCCTTCCTGCGCAAGGAAGACGAACTGCACCCTGAGGCCCCGGCCAGGGATCCGCTGACCAGCTTCAAGCTGACACCATCCCAAAAGGCGCTGGGAAAATACCTGTTCCTGGTGGTCGCCCTGTTCACCTTTCAGGTAATGATGGGTGGCATCACCGCCCACTACACGGTGGAAGGCCAGCATTTCTATGGTCTTGAACTGTCCAAGTGGTTCCCCTACAGCCTGGTACGCACCTGGCACCTGCAAAGTGCCCTGTTCTGGATCGCCACCGGCTTCCTGGCTGCCGGCCTGTTCCTGGCCCCCATCATCAACGGCGGCAAGGATCCCAGGTTCCAGAAACTGGGGGTGGATGTGCTGTTTTGGGCCCTGATCGCCGTGGTGGTCGGCAGCTTCGCCGGCAACTACCTGGCCATTGCCCAGATCATGCCCGCCGACCTGAGCTTCTGGCTGGGCCATCAGGGCTATGAATATGTCGACCTAGGCCGCCTGTGGCAGATCGGCAAATTCATCGGTATCGTGCTGTGGCTGGTGCTGATGCTGCGCGGCATCGTCCCCGCCCTGCGTCAGCCCGGTGACAAGCACCTGCTGGCCCTGCTCACCGCCTCCTGCGCCGCCATCGGCCTGTTCTACGGTGCCGGCTTCTTCTACGGCGAACGCACCCATATTTCGGTGATGGAATACTGGCGCTGGTGGATAGTGCACCTGTGGGTGGAAGGCTTCTTTGAAGTGTTCGCCGCCACTGCCATGGCCTTTATCTTCTGCAACATGGGGCTGGTATCCAAGCGCATGGCCACCACTGCCAGCCTGGCCTCCGCCTCGCTGTTTATGCTCGGTGGTATCCCGGGTACCTTCCACCACTTGTATTTCTCCGGCACCACCACCCCGGTGATGGCCGTTGGCGCCACCTTCAGCGCGCTGGAAGTGGTCCCCCTGGTGGTACTGGGCTACGAAGCCTGGGAAAACTGGAGCCTGAAGCACCGCGCCCCCTGGATGGAAAACGTGAAGTGGCCGTTGTTGTTCTTTATCGCCGTGGCATTCTGGAACATGCTGGGCGCCGGGGTTATGGGCTTTATGATCAACCCCCCGGTCGCGCTCTACTATATCCAGGGCCTGAACACCACGCCGACCCATGCCCACGCGGCCCTGTTCGGTGTCTACGGCTTCCTGGCCCTGGGCTTCACCCTGTTAGTACTGCGCTATATCCGTCCCAACATGGTGTTTAACGAATCGCTGATGAAAACCGCCTTCTGGTGGCTCAACGGTGGCCTGGTGCTGATGCTGTTCACCAGCGTGCTGCCGGTGGGGATCATCCAGTTCGTGGCCAGCGCCAGCGAAGGCCTCTGGTACGCACGCAGCGAAAGCTTTATGCAGCAGGGCCTGCTGCAGACCCTGCGCTGGGTGCGTACCTTCGGTGACGTGGTGTTTATCATCGGTGCCCTGGCGGTGGCCTCACAGGTGGTGATTGGCCTGTGGCCCCGCGGCAGGCAGGCTCAGGCCGGCGTGACCGAGCTGATGTCCAAGTAACCGATTGAGAGTCGATCAGTAAACGGTCCCGGCGCTCATACCGTCGGGGCCGATTTCGTTTGCCTCCTGGTCCGGCTTACTCGGCCAGGGTCAGCAAGTGCCTCATCCGGCCTTCAAAAACAATTAGTATTGAAAGCATATTCATCCCCTTTCCCGATACCGTTCTCACAAATCCGCATGACACTGACAATGTGCCAGGCAATCACCAGCCAAGCTCCAATACCGCTCACCAAACATGAAAATAACAAATAGATTGTTAATTCAAGCAATTGTAATGCCATCAATTGATAAACCAAGGGGCATTTAATTGGTTTCACTGCTTGCACCTATCGTTTTATTTTGTCAGTCTTTAATCGATTCAGGAAGTTACAACTCAAAATAATGGAGAGTGCGCGATGAACACGTTTAGTCAACTCGGGAAACTGACCGCCCTGCCAGCCCTGGCCCTGGCCACTATCACCGCCGCCACTTCGGTGAATGCCGACAACTGGCGCTACGCCCATGAAGAGTACGAAGGCGATGTGCAGGACGTCTATGCCTACAAGTTCAAGGAATACATAGAGGAACACTCGGATCATACCCTGCAGGTCTACCGTTTTGGCGAGCTGGGCGAGTCCGACGACATCATGGAGCAGACCCAGGCCGGCATCCTCAATTTCGTCAACCAGTCTCCCGGCTTTACCGGCGCACTGATCCCCGAAGCCCAGATCTTCTTCATTCCCTACCTGATGCCCACCGACATGGATACGGTGATCAGCTTCTTCCGCCACAGCGACGCCATCAACCAGGATTTTCCCAAGCTATACGCCGAAAAGGGGCTCGAGCTGCTGAAGATGTATCCTGAAGGGGAAATGGTGATGACCCTCGACGAGCCGGTCACCAGCCCCGAGCAACTGAACAACAAGAAAATCCGGGTCATGACCAACCCGCTGCTGTCGGCGACCTACTCCTCCTTTGGCGCCACCCCTACCCCATTGCCCTGGGGAGAAGTGTACGGCGCCCTGCAGACCAATATGATCCAGGGCCAGGAAAATCCCATCTTCTGGATTGAATCCGGCGGCCTGTATGAAGTTTCCCCCAACCTGGTGTTTACCGGTCACGGCTGGTTCACCACCGCCATGATGGCCAACCAAGACTTCTACCAGGGGCTGTCCGATCAGGACCAGCAGCTGGTCCGGGACGCCGCCGACTATGCCTTCGAGGAAATCATCGCGCATATCGACGGCCTGGCCGAGCGCTCACTGGAAAAGATCACCAACAACAGTGACGAGGTGACCGTCACCCGCCTGACCGAAGGCCAGATAGCGGCATTCCGGCAACGCGCCCCGCAGGTGGAAGAGAAGTTTATCGAGATGACCGGCGATCGTGGCCAGGCACTGCTGACCCAGTTCAAGCAGGATCTGCAAGAGATACCGTCTAACTGAGCCTGCGACAGGCACCGGTCGGTGCCTGTTACTGCGGAGTGGAGCCCATGCCCGAACATTCCCCCCAGCTGGATGACGATACCGGCGCCTACCGATCGGGCCTGCCCGGCTGGCTGGGCACCCTGGATGAATGGATAGCCAGAGTGGAGGCCGTCATGCTCGCCGCCGGCGTGCTGCTGATGGCGGTCAATACCTGTGTCAGTGTCGTCGCCCGCTTTGTATTCGGGGAAGGCCTGTTCTTCTCCGGCGAGATCAACCGCATCCTGATTATCTTTATCACCTTCGCCGGTATCGGCTATGCGGCCCGCCACGGCCGACACATTCGCATGTCGGCCCTGTACGACAGCTTTCCGCCCCGGGGCCGCAAGGTGCTGATGATACTGATCGCCCTGCTTACTTCTCTGGTGATGTTTTTCCTGTGCTTTCATGCCTATGGCTATCTCGAAACCCTGTATGGCCGCGGTCGTATCCTGCCGGCCCTGGGGATCGAAATATGGTGGATCTATCTCTGGGCCCCGGTTGGCTTTGCCATTACCGGCATCCAGTATCTGCTGACGGCGGTCAAGAATATCGGCAGCGGCCGGGTATACCTCTCCACCCAGGTAACCGATGACTATACCGATACCGGCACGCCAGGCTAACTCCGGCCATAAAGGCTTCATACGACACAGGCATTGCTTATGGCAACAACATTGATGCTTATCATGATCGGGCTGCTACTGCTGGGCTTCCCGATGATGATCCCGCTGGCGACGGCCGCCATCGTCGGTTTTGTGATGATGTTCGACGGCTTCGGCCAGATGGGCACCCTGATCCAGCAGATGATGGCCGGCATTCGACCCGCCTCCCTGATTGCCGTGCCCATGTTCATCCTGGCCGCGGACATCATGACTCGTGGCCAGTCGGCGGATCGCCTGATCAACATGGTGATGGCCTTTATCGGCCATATCAGGGGCGGCCTGGCAATCAGCACCGCCACTTCCTGCACCCTGTTCGGAGCCGTTTCCGGCTCCACCCAGGCGACCGTGGTGGCGGTGGGCTCCCCGCTGCGACCCAAAATGCTCAAGGCCGGTTATTCCGATCCCTTTACCCTGGCCCTGATTATCAACGCCAGTGACATCGCCTTCCTGATCCCGCCGAGTATCGGCATGATCATCTACGGCGTTATCTCCGAGACTTCCATTGCCGAGCTGTTTATCGCCGGCATAGGCCCGGGCCTGCTGATCCTGGTGATGTTCTCGCTCTACTGCCTGTACTACGCCCATAAAAACCAGGTACCCACCGAGCCCAGGGCATGCTGGCGGGTGCGAGTCCGTGCGGTGCGGGATGCCATGTGGCCGCTGTTCTTCCCGGTGATCATAGTGGGCGGTATCTATGGCGGCATCTTCAGCCCTACCGAGGCGGCAGCGGTCTGCGTACTCTATGCCTTTTTGCTGGAGTTCCTGATCTTCCGCTCGCTCAAACTCGCCGAAATCTATCGTATCGCCAAGTCCACCGGCCTGATTACCGCCGTGGTGTTTATTCTGGTGGCCGTCGGCAACGGTTTTTCCTGGATACTCTCCTTCGCCCAGATCCCCCAGACCATACTGGAAGCAGCAGGAGTGAACCAGGCCGGGCCGGTGGGGGTGCTGATCGCCATCTGCGTGGCCTTCTTTATTGCCTGCATGTTCGTCGATCCCATCGTGGTGATCCTGGTGCTGACCCCGATCTTCGCCCCGGCGATTCAGGCCACCGGCCTGGATCCCGTGCTGGTGGGTGTGCTGATCACCCTGCAGGTAGCCATTGGCTCGGCCACTCCGCCGTTCGGTTGCGACATCTTCACCGCCATCGCCATTTTCAAACGGCCGTACCTGGAGGTGATACGCGGTACCCCGCCCTTTATCTTCATGCTGGTGGCGGCCGCCGGGCTGATTATCGCCTTCCCGGATATCGCCCTCGGGCTGCGGGATCTGGCCTTTGCCGACTAGCAAACGGCCCCGGCGGATTCACCGCCGGGGCCGTTTTTGCTGCTACCGATCCCAATAGGCTTCTTCCAGCGAGTCTTCCCGTTCCGGTAGGCCCCGCGACAGGCGTGGCGAATGCTGCACCAACACCTCGTAACTGACCCGGTTGGCATACTTGCTGACCTGGGACAGGGAAGAATAGGTCAGGTGCGGGGCCTGGTGCTTGGTACTGCCGGGCACATTCTGCCGGTGATAACCGTTGGCTGCCATGTCATGCAACAGGGCCGCCAAGGCACCATCACCGGCGCCGTTGGTATTCTTGATCCGTTCGGGCCCGCCCATGTAGGGCGCGATATGAGTATAGATTTTGCGCGGCTGCCGACAATCCCCGCGTCGCATGGGCCGGGAATATTCATAGCGGTTGAACTCAGGGATGGCCCCGGGCAGTAACTCGCGACCGCTCTCCCGCTTATGGACCTCGTCCACATGGCCGGCCAGGTAGAGGCCGAGGGGGCCTGCGGTGCACAGCACCAGGTCGGTCCATTCCAACACCTGCTCACAGGCTCGCAGCGGCTCATCGATACCGGTCAGGGCCAGGGCTTCATCCTCGTTCATCGCCACCACTGTCACATAATCCCGGATAAACCGCTGCCACCAGGCCCGCCTGTCTTCCACGATAAACTTGGTACCCATGGTCAACACCACGGGCACACCCGCCTCTCTTGCCCAGGTTACCGCCTGCAGGGCGGTGTCCTTCATCGGCTCATCCGCGTCACAGCGCATCAGATAGGCGGTGATCACCAGCGCCGAGGCCGACTGGATTTGTGCCTTGTCCAGGTAGGCCGGCGCCAGCCTGTCCATCATCCCTTTGTTGATGGCGAAGCTGCGCTCACCGTCCGCCGAGATCAGGGTAATGCACTGGCCGATGGAGCCGGTGACCGGCTGCAGGTAGTTAAGATCGACCCGCGACGAGGTATTGCACAGATAACGATAGGCGGAGGTACCAACCCGGATCTGTTCGTTCATCACCCCGAACAACACGGATCTGTCGTCCGCCAGCACAGAGTAGTTATGCAGGGTATTGCCGATGGTGCCGCCGGCGAACTCGGACACGATCAGCCGGTTGGCCAGCAGTTCGTCATAGATAGCCTGGGCACGGGCAGGCTCCAGCACCATCGAATGGCCCTTGGACAGACCATGCCTGGCAAGGAAGTCATCCGGCACATGGGCCTCGATATCGACCATGACCTGGTCGATGCCGCAGATATGGCCGGAGACCGGTTTGTTCTGGGGCAGCAGCTCACTCAACAGCGGATTACGGGCTTCAATCGGGAAGAAATGTTTATGCTTGCGCTGGCCGGGAAATTTCATTGACTTACCACCCCACAGGAAAAGACCCAAGAGTCTAGCAAAAAGCCCTCTTCAGGACAGCGACCGTACAATAATCAAACGTTTTACAGGCAGAAAAACCTTCTCGCCCGCCGTTACCGACACCCGCCTATCAGCAAAAAATGACAGGCCAATGACAATACGCCATGATCCGCCTGCTTCAGATTTGACTTATGACTCCTCGTGAATAGGATAGGCCCACCATACTGGATAGCCCTAACTTCATGTCCATGACCCGTATTTTGTTCCTATGCAGCAATAATGCCGGCAGCTCTCCCATGGCGGAAGCCCTGCTCAGACACCTGGCAGGTGACCGCATCGAGGCCAGTAGCGCCGGCATAAGGCCCGGCGAGATCAGGCCCGAGGTCTTTTCCGCCCTGGAAAAGCTGGGGGTATCGACCCGGGGACTGTGCAGCAAGCAACTGGAGCAGGTCGCCGATCGGTACTTCGATCTGGTGGTGAGCCTGGACCACCAGGCTCACCTGGCGGCAAACGCCATCCCCGCTGCCCGCCATATCACCTGGAACTTCGATGAGCCAGAGGATCGGGACCTGACCCTGCTCACTCGTACCCTCCATGAAATATATGAACGCATCAAACTGCTGGTGCTGATCCAGGATCGCCAGCAGAAAAGTCTGTGGTAGCCCGGGCCTGCATTCCCGCGCCGCTCTGGCTACAGTTTAAAGATCACAAGCGGCCGGACCCGCCTGCATTATCTCTGATTGGCCCGGCACTGGTTTAGCGCCCTCAGAAGCAAGGAGTGACCATGAGCTCAGCAAACACCCACCCGGTCTGGTATATCAACACCCCTCAGCCCGGCCGCCTGGCCCTGACCCCCTGCCCCGGCACCAAGGGTACGTCGCTAACCGACAGCCTGACCCAGCTGCACGACAACGGCGCCGCTGCCGTCATCAGCCTGACGACCGAAGCTGAACTGGCAGAAAAAGACCTGACTCAACTGCCCGAGCTGGTCACCGCCCTGGGGATGCGCTGGCTGCATCTGCCCATTTATGACGAGGAGACACCCGATGTGGTCTGCGAAGCGAAATGGCAGGCCAACAAGACCGCCATGCTGACCTTGCTGGCCCATGGCAAGGACGTCGCCATCCACTGCATGGGGGGATCGGGCCGAACCGGCCTTATCGCCTACCAGGTACTGCGGGCCTTGGGGGTAGAGCCACAACAGGCCCGGGAGCAAATCAAGGCAGTGCGGCCGAGTGCCTTTACCCTGCCCGCCCACATCGATTACATCAAGGGGCTGGACTAGCGCCCTTGGGCAAGGCGCCACGAAGATGGGTCAGCAGCGCGGTAACCTTGCATGGTTGCCGGCCAAAGCCATAGAGCAGCCCTACCGGCCTGGCTGGTAGCCGCCAGCTGCCCAGGCAAGGCTGCAGCTGACCGGGGTAGGCCCGGCTCGCACTGTACGGCAAGGTAGTCCGGGCTGACATAAAGACCACGCGACCAATAGGTCAGCACTTCGTGGCGCAGGCCGCATTCAGGATCGTCCCCCACCCACAACCAGATTTCACCCGGGTCGGTGCCGGGCCGGGGGCCGCGACCTTCGATGACCTCGGAGATTTCAGGGCATACACCCTGTTCAACCTGGGCGGCAGCTACCGGGCATCCGACAACGTCACCCTCAATGCCACTATCTATAACCTGTTCGACAAGGACTTTATCGACTACCAGGCATTTGATAACGGCGACAGCTATGGCAATACTTTCGCCCACATAGAAGAGGGCCGCCGCCTCTGGTTGTCGGCCAATATCCAGTTCTGAGCATCTTGCCCCCCACACAAGGCACATTTTATTGGTCATTGACACACTTGAGTGACAATTAACTGATTGAATATCATTACAATATGATTTTTATCCAGGCAATATCCCCCCATGGTCGAGAACTTTGCCATGGTATGGGTAGTAATTGTTTGGCTGTTTTCGGATCCATTTATCGATGAAACGCACGCACCGTCTGTGGCTGGTCCTGGGGTTGATCCTAGCCCTGGGTACGGGCTACTACTTTTACGAGCGCCTGCTTGGTGACGACCAACAACCGGAGCTGGTCAGCGTGCCGGTGCACAGGGGTGAACTGGTGGACCAGGTCACCGCCACCGGCATACTGCAACCCAGCGGTTATGTGGATGTGGGCGCCCAGGTCTCGGGACAGCTGACCGTCATCCATGTGGAGGTGGGTGACCGGGTCCACCAGGGTGAGTTGCTGGCGGAAATCGACCCTACCATCTACCTGGCCCAGGTGGACGCCAGTCGGGCCCAGCTGCGCAACCAGCGAGCCCAGCTTAAGGATCGCCAGGCCCAGCTAGCGCTGGCACGCATCCAGCACAAGCGACAAACCAGGCTGATGGCGGAAAACGCCACCTCCAGGGAAAACCTGCAGACCGCCGAGGCCGCCCTGCGCTCCGCCGAGGCCCAGGTGGAAGCGCTCAAGGCCCAGATCAGCCAGACCGAGTCCAGCCTGCGCGCCGATGAGGCCAACCTGGATTATGCCCGCATCTATGCGCCGATGGACGGCACAGTCGTCAGCATCAGCGCTCGCCAGGGCCAGACCCTGAATGCCATCCAGCAGGCCCCCACCCTGATGCAGATTGCCGACCTGGCCACCATGACGGTGCAGGCCAGGGTATCCGAAGCCGATGTGGGCAAGCTCACCCCCGGCATGAAGGTCTATTTCACCACCCTGGGGGATCCCAACCAGCGCTGGTTCAGCACACTGCGCAAGGTGGAGCCGACCCCGCTGGTGGAAAACAACGTGGTGCTGTACAACGCCCTGTTCGATATCGCCAACGAGCAGGGCCGCCTGATGTCGCAGATGACCGCCCAGGTGTTCTTTGTGCGGGCCGAGGCCGAGGATGCCCTGCTGGTGCCCATGTCGGCACTGACCTTTCCGGACAGCCAGGACCGCAACCAGGCCAGGGTGGCAATACTGGAAGAAGATGGCAGCATAGAAGAGCGCCAGATCCGGGTGGGCGTGAACAACCGCATCCAGGCCGAGATACTCGAGGGCCTGGCGGAAGGCGAGCAGGTTATCCTTAACGTCAGCCCGGCCGGCGAGCAAAACGGCGGTCGCCGCATGAGGTTCCGCCTGTGAGCGGCCCGGAGGTCCCGCTGATCCGGCTCAGCGGCATCAACAAGCACTACGGCACGGGTGAGCTGGCCGTCCGGGTGCTGCACGATATCGATATCCACATCAACCGGGGGGAGTTTGTCGCCATCGTCGGCAGCTCGGGGTCGGGCAAATCCACCCTGATGCACATCCTCGGCTGCCTGGACAAACCCAGCAGCGGCAGCTACCAACTGATGGGCCGGGATGTCTCCAACCTGAGCAGCGACCAACTGGCCGAACTCAGGCGCGATACCTTCGGTTTCGTGTTCCAGAGCTACCACCTGCTGCCCGGTATCAGCGCCCGGGAAAACGTCGAGGTGCCGGCGGTGTACTCCGGCCTGTCCCGTACCGAACGCCGGGAGCGAGCCGCTCAGCTGCTTACCCGACTGGGCCTGGCCGAGCGGCTGGACCATACCCCCGGCCAGCTGTCCGGCGGCCAGCAACAACGGGTATCGATCGCCCGCGCGCTGATGAACGGCGGTGATATCATACTGGCGGACGAACCCACCGGCGCCCTGGACAGCAAGAGCGGCGCCGATGTGATGGCGCTGCTCACCAGCCTGGCCCGGCAGGGCCATACGGTGATCGTCATTACCCACGACCCCAAGGTCGCGGCCCGTGCCGATCGGCTGATCGAGCTGAGCGATGGACGCATCACCAAAGATCCCGGCCCGGCCGGCCCGGAGCGTGCCGCTCACAAGATAGCGCACCCGACCCGGCATAACCCTGCACTTGCCGAGCTGCTGGAAGCCATCGGCACCGCCTTTCGCTCCCTGCGCAGCAACCTGTTCCGCGCCGCGCTCACCTTGCTGGGCATCGTCATCGGAGTCGCCTCGGTAATCAGCATGCTGGCCGTCGGCAACGGTTCCCAACAACAGATAGTACAGAGCATCAGCGCCATGGGCAGCAACCTGTTGCTGGTTCGTCCGGGAGCCCCCGGCGGGGGCCATTGGGCCCGTAGCGCCACTTCCACCCTGGTGGCGGCGGACATGCTGGCAGTCAGGGAACTGGATGATGTCACGGCGGCGGTGCCTGAAATCAGCGGTACCGCCACCCTGCGCTTCGGCAGCCGGGATCACAGTCCGACCATCAATGCCACCTCGGCGGACTTTCCCCAGGCCCGCCAGTGGTCCCTGGCTCATGGCACCTTTTTCACCGAGGAGGATGAACGCAGTTATGCCACAGTCGCCGTGCTCGGCCAGTCGGTGGTCGAGGCCCTGTTCACGGATCAGGATCCCCTGGGCCAGTATGTGATGGCCAACAATATCCTGTTCCAGGTGATCGGGGTGATGAGCCCCAAGGGCGCCTCACCCTGGGGCCAGGATCAGGATGATGTGGTGTTTATACCCTATACCACAGGTGGCCTGCGACTGTTCGGCCAGCAGTTCCTGCGCAGCATTACCGTGTCGGTGGAGGATGTCTCGCGCATCGATCAGACGGAGCAGGACATCCACCGGCTGTTGTTGGCCCGCCATGGGGTGGAGGACTTCCAGATCCGCAACATGTCGTCGATTATCGACACCGTCTCGGCTACCACCCGCACCTTTACCTGGCTGTTGGGCTCGATCGCCGCCATTTCCCTGCTGGTGGGTGGCATAGGAGTGATGAACATCATGTTGGTGAGCGTCACCGAACGCACTCGGGAAATCGGTATCCGCATGGCCACCGGCGCCCACCGCCGCCATATACAGCAGCAGTTCCTGATCGAGGCGCTGGTGGTATCTGCCCTGGGGGGGCTGATCGGCGTAGCCCTGGGCCTGGGCACCGCCGCCGTGCTCGAGGCCTTCGGCATTCCCGTCTATTTCTCTCTGTCCCCCGTGCTGCTGGCCTTCGGTTGCGCCTTCGTCACCGGCCTGGTGTTCGGCTGGCTACCGGCGCGCAAGGCGGCGCGGCTGGATCCCGTTATCGCCCTCGCTTCGGAATAACCGATGATATATCGCCCCCTTACTCTCGTTTTGGCGCTGGCCGGCTGCGCCCAAGCACCGACCACATTGCATCCACAACTGACCCTGGCCAGCCAGTGGAACCAGCCCGTCGCCGCCACCGCCGAGCTGGATACCCACTGGTGGCAGGGATTCGGCTCTCCGGAGCTCGACCGACTGATAGCGGAAGGTCTGGGCCAGGGGCCGGATGTGCTGATTGCCGCCGAGCGGGTGCGCCAAGCTGAGGCCCGGTTGCAAGGTGCCGGGGCTTCTCTGTTTCCCGCCCTGAACCTGAGCGGCGACAGCAGCCGGGCCTGGTCGGAAAGTGCCGCGGGCAACAGCAGCACCAACAATACCCGCGCCAGCCTGGCCATCAGCTATGAGCTGGATTTGTGGGGCAGACTGAAGGCTGGTCGCGACGCCGCCGAGGCGACTCTGGCCGCCAGCCGGTTTGACGTGGAAAGCGCTCGCCTGACCCTGGCATCCGGCATCGCCGGGGCCTGGTTCCAGCTGCTGGCGCTCAATCAACGGCTGACCATCGCCGAGCAGAACCTGGCCCTGGCCAGGGACAACCTTGCCATTGTCGAGGCCAAATACCGTTACGGCGCCGCCGCCCTGGTGGATGTACAGCGCCAGCGCACCGCCGTGCTGACCCAGCAGGCCAGCCTGCTGCCGCTGGCCGAGCAGCGTAACCAGACCCGCACCGCCCTGGTCATATTGCTGGGACGAACACCCCAGGAGGTCAGCCTGGCCGAAGCCTCGCTGCAGCAACTGGCCATCCCGGTGGTAAGCGCAGGACTGCCCGCCGAGCTGCTCCGTCGCCGGCCGGATCTGGCCAGTGCCGAAGCAGCCCTGGCCGCCGCCGATGCGGATGTCGCCGCGGCCAGGGCGGCACTGCTGCCCGGCATACAGCTGACCGGAACCGGCGGCCTGGCAAGCTCCGCCCTGCTGTCGCTGGCCGATCCGGGCCGGAGCCTGAACCTGACGGCGGCCCTGACCCAGACCCTGTTCGATGGTGGCCAGCGCCAAAGCCAGATCCGGCTCGCCGAGTCCCGCCGGCATGAGCTGATTGAGATCTATCGCAAGGCGATACTGACCGCCCTGAAAGAAGTGGAAGACGCGCTCGGCAATGTGGCGCTGACCGCCGCCCAGGAGCAAAGCCAGCAACAGATAGTGGACTATGCCCGGGAAACCCTGCGCCTGACCGAGCTCCGCTACCGGGAAGGCGCCGAGGAGCTGCTGTCGTTAATCGATGCCCAGCGCACCCTGTTTGCCGCCGAAGATCAGCTGGCGATCATCCGCCAGAGCCGGCTGAATGCCAGCCTGGATCTGTTCAAGAGCCTGGGGGGTGGCTGGCAGCAGCCTTAGCCCCTTCATCCAATGCCTGTGCCAGTGCCCGCCACACCCGTTCATCCTGACAGTGGGCGATATTGAAGCGGGCATAGCTGTCGGCATCGGGCTGGGAACTGAAATGCCGGCCCGGGGCCAGCAGTACATCCAGCTCCGCGGCGATACGGCTCAACCGCTCGGCGCTCTGGCCTGGGGGCAGCCGCAGCCAGCACAGAAAGCCGCCGGCCGGCTTGTGCCATGGGGTCAGTCCCAGTGACGCCAGCCGCTCCAGCACAGGGTAACGGACGTCGTCCAGCCGCCGACGCAGCTGCTCCACATGGCGGCGGTAGCGGCCGCCGGTCAGCAGCCGGTAGATCAGGCTCTCGGTCGAGGGCGAAGTGGACATGCCGGTGATCAGCTTGATATCGGTCATATCGGCAATCAGTGCCGGATTACCGGCCAGGAAACCCACCCGGAAATCCGCCGACAGCGTCTTCGACAGGCTGCCCAGGTAGAGCACCCTGTCGAAGCCGGCCAGGCTGGCATAGCGCAGACTCTGCTGGGTATCGAAATCCGCATAGATGTCATCTTCCAGCAGCCAGCAACGATGCTCCGCCAGGGCGCTCAACACCTTGTGGGCCCGGCTGCGGCTGACGCTGGCACCGACCGGATTGCACAGCACCGAATTGGTGATATAGAGAATCGGCTTGTGCTGCTCCAGGGCCAGCCTGAGCGCCGCCAGATCGGGCCCCTCCAGCTGTCTCGGCACCGCCACCGGCACGGCACCGGCCAGCCGCAGCACCGCCATAAAGTTATAGAACCCCGGATCATCCACCAACACCCGGTCGCCGGGACGCACCAGGGCGCGCAGGGCCAGATCCAGGCCGTGCGTGGCGCTGGCGGCCATCAGGATCTGCGAAGGGGCAGCCTGGATGTTGAGCTGCTCCAGGCGCAGGGACAACTGCTGACGCAGGGCCGGGTGACCCTGGGCCGAGCCATACTCGGTAAGCGGCGTCGGCTGCCGGGCCAGATCCCGCAAGGCGGCACGAATATCCTCATCTCCCAACCAGTCGGCGGGCAGACAACCGCTGCCGGGCTTGAGCCTGAAG
Organism: Zobellella maritima; assembly: GCF_003075035.1. Taxonomy (GTDB): domain Bacteria; phylum Pseudomonadota; class Gammaproteobacteria; order Enterobacterales; family Aeromonadaceae; genus Oceanimonas; species Oceanimonas maritima. Next base: position 82,648 of record NZ_QCZE01000004.1, read on the forward strand.
CGCTCGGTATCCATCACCCGCCGCATCAGCGCCACCTCTTTGGCCAGGGCGCTGCTGGAGGCATCCACTTCCAGTACCAGCTGGCGAGTTTGCGGGCTGCGCGCCACATAGACGCCGCTGCCCTGACGGCTGACCACCAAACCAGCAGCCACCAGCCGCTCGTAGGCATCCGCCACGGTAAACCGGCTCACCTCCAGCTGCTGGGCCAGCTGGCGAATGGAAGGCAGCCGGCAGCCCGGTGTCCAGCGCCCCTCGCCGATAGCCTGGGTGGCATGGCGCACCAACTGCTCGACAAACGGCAGGTCGGCGGCTTTATCGAAGCGCCAGTCTGTGGCTTGAACTGTCATGGTGAAGCTACCTGTACACTTGGGTCAATTCTGGACAAAGTGTCCTGATTGTCTGGTCACCAAGAGAGTAACCTGATCACCTGTCGATAGGCAAACACTGCGAAGGAGTCTCATATGAAAATCACCACCTCCATCCCTCACCAACCCCTGGCCGGCATGCTGTGGGGCACCCTTGGGGTACTGCTGTTTGCCGCCGGCCTGCCCGCCACCCGTATCGCCGTACTGGAAATGCCCTCGTTGTTCGTCGGCGCCGGGCGCGCCTGGCTGGGCGCCGTGCTGGCCCTGATGCTGCTGCTGCTTACCCGCCAGCGCCTGCCCACCCCTCGGCAATGGCTCCGGCTGTCGCTGGTCGCCACCGGCGTGGTGTTCGGCTATCCCATACTGTCGTCCATCGCCCTGGAAAGCGTCTCCGCCACCCACGGGGTGCTGGTCACCGCCCTGCTGCCCTTGTGCACTGCCCTGTTCGGCGCCTTCCTCAACCAGCACTGGCCCAGGGCCGGTTTCTGGCTGTGCGCCGTGGCGGGCTCGGCGCTGGTGCTGTTCTATGCCGGCCAGCAGGCCCAGGGCCACTGGCAACAGGCGGATCTGCTGTTGTTGCTGGCCTGTGTGCTGTGCGGCATCGGTTATGCGGAAGGCGCCCGGCTGACCCGGGAGCTGGGCAGCTGGCAGGTGATCTGCTGGGCCCTGGTGCTGTCCCTGCCGCTGTTGACTCCCCTGACCTGGCACAGCCGCCCGGTGCTGGCCGACACCAGCCCGGCGGGCTGGCTCAGCATGCTGTACCTGGGCAGCTGCAGCATGTTCCTGGGATTTTTCTTCTGGTACCGGGGACTGGCGTTGGGCGGCGTACCCCAGGTCAGCCAGGTACAGCTGCTGCAGCCGTTCGGCGCACTCTGGCTGGCCGCCCTGCTGCTGGGTGAGAGCCTGTCCGCCCAGACCATCTGGATTTGTCTGGCGGTGGTGGCCTGCGTCGCCCTGGGCCGGCGCTATGCTTGAACCCACTGCCAATCCACTGGCCTGGGTGCAAGGGAATAACGCATCCAGTTCAGGCCGCCGGCCTTAGGGCTTTCATGCCCATCGGATTCAACAGATGAGCTATTTCATCTCGGTTCACTGCCCCTTATAGTACGTCAATTTATTTGGCACACATAGGCAGGCAAACCGTAAACAAGCAGGCTAAGTACATAAACTGCGGGTTCAGCATTGCTGGTATTGCGCTGCGTAACAAAGCCTGCCGGCTAATGCCGTCAGCTACCACGATGAGGATGTGGCTCGCTGCTCAGATCTTTACCGGGATTGGTATCAGTTGCGCGGCAACAACAGCGCCAGCAGCAGCACATTGCCGAGCAGCAGCAGCAGCGACAGCGTTCGCCAGAAGGCCAGCGGATGGCGCTCGACCAGCGGCAGCTGCTGCTCTTGCAGATAGGCGGGATTAGGCTTTCTGATATCGGCTTCAAACTCCGACAGCGCCTGGTAGCGCTGTCCGGGCTGGAGCGACACGGCCCGGGCAATGGCCCGGTCGACCCAGTGAGGCAGCTGCGGCTGATAGTTACGCAACGAGGTATAGCGCAGCCGGTTAAGGTGGCCTTTACCGGTGGCGGCGGCCAGGGCCTCGCCATAGGGCAGCTGGCCACTGAGCATCTGATAGACAATGCAGCCCAAGGCAAACTGGTCCGATTGGGGACTGCCCGGCACCCCGAGCAGATATTCGGGTGCCGTGTATTGTTTGGTGCCGAGCAGGGTATTGCGGGCAATGGGGGTAGCGATATCGGCAATCCCGGCAATCCTGGCCGAGCCGAAGTCGATGATTTTGACCAGCCCCTCATCGGTGAGCAGTATGTTGCCCGGCTTGAGATCCTGATGCAACATATCCAGCCGGTGGAAGGCGCGCAGCCCCGCGATCATCTGGGGCAACAGGCGCCGCACTTCATCCAGGGACAGGGGACCTTCATCATCCAGCTTCTGCTCCAGGGTTCGCCCTTCGATATATTCCAGCACATAGTAGAGAAAGCGCCTGGGTCGCTGCTGCTCAATGGTGCGCACCACATGGGGGCTGTTGATGCGCCGCCCGACCCACTCTTCCAGCTGAAACCGCTCCAGATAGGCAGGATCATCCTCGAAATTGACCGAGGGGGTTTTCAGCACCACCTTGTTGCCGCTGTCGGTATCCACCGCCAGATAGAGCTGGCTGGTCGAGCTGGCGTGCAGCTCACGGATGATGCGATAGCCGTCGAGCACCATGCCCTGTTCCAGCTCAGGCGGGAACGGCAGGGTGGTAAGCCTGGCATAAACTTCCTCCACTTCCGGCCGGGGCAACTGGTCGATACGCAGAACCTGGCAACTGATGTTGTCGTCGCTGCCCTGCTCCAGCGCCACTTCGCATATGTGTCGGGCACAGCGGTCGGGATCGGGATACTGGCGCAGCAGGGTTTTCAACTGCTGGTCGGGCACATGCTCATGGACGCCATCGGTCACCAGCACAAAGCTGTCGCCGGACTCGACCGGAAGCGATTTATAGTCGATTTCCAGACCGTAACCGACCCCCAGGGCCCGGCTCAGGTACTCGCGGTCATGGCCCAGGCGCAGCCGGTGATCCTGGGTCAGCAGCTCCAGATCCCCGCCCCGCCACAGGTAGATGCGGGTATCTCCCACATGAAACAAGTGGGCGGTGGTCGACTTGATCACCACGGCGGAAAAGGTGGTGGCAGCCGCCCTGGATTCGTTCAGAAACTGATTGCCCTGGCCACAGAGCCAGATATTGATGGCGGTCAGCACCTTGGCACCGGACTGCTTGACCGACCAGCTATCCGGGGTACTGAAGTAATCGGAGAGGAAGCTGCTGATGGCAGACTGGCTGGCCAGGCTGGCCAGCTCGCTGCTGCTGATGCCGTCGGCCAGGGCGCAGGCCAGCCCCTTGGCGTCGAGCAGCAGCGGATTGTCCGGGGCATAGAAGCCCAGGGCGTCCTGATTTTCTGGTTTCAGTCCGGCCAGTGAATGCTGGCCGCAACTGGCGCTGAGTGGAGTTGCCACGAATTAATCCTAGTGGACGTCTATCATCTGCACTGTACCATCCGGCAGCACTTCTGCCATCTGGCCGCTCGGCTCATCCATCAGCTGTACCGCCAGCATGGTAATGGCGGCCATGGTGCCGATCATCCAGAAAAAGACCTGGGGAGAAACGAAAGACAGCACCGTCAAGAACACCACGGCACCCACATTGCCGTAGGCCCCCGTCATACCGGCGATCTGCCCGGTCAGGCGGCGCTTGATCAGGGGAACGATGGCAAACACGGCACCTTGCCCTGCCTGAACGAACAGGGAGCAGCACATGGTCACCAGCACGGCGACGGGCAACAACCAGTCGGCATTGATCTGTCCCATCAGGTAAAAGCCCAGGGTGGTGCCGGCCAGGCTCAGAGTCAGGGTCTTCTTGCGGCCCAGCTTGTCGCTCAGATAACCACCGCTGGGACGGGAAACCAGATTCATAAAGGCGAAGGCCGAGGCCAGCAGACCCGCCTGTACCGGGCTGATGCCGAAGGTATCGTTGAAAAACAGTGGCAGCATGGACACCACCGCCAGCTCGGCACCAAAGGTCGACAGATAGGCCAGGTTAAGCACCGCCACCTGCTTGAACTTGTAGCGATGGATCTCCGGCACCGGCTTGTGGAAGACGTCCTTGTTAACCTTGACGATATGATAAAGCTGCCAGGCGAACAGTCCCAGCAGTCCGCCGTAAACCCCGTAACTGGCGCCAGCAGATAACAGGCTGACGCCCTGGGGTGACAGCTTCCAAACTAGCAGGGCCAGCGCCGCATACAGGGGCAGGCTCATCACGATATAGAGCACGAAGTCGCCCTTGCTGGTGACTTCCATGGCACCGGACTTTTTCGGTTTGAAGTAGGTAGAGCCCTTGGGGGTGTCGGAGACACTGAAATAATAGGCAAAGGAATAGACCAGGGCGACGCAGCCGGTTATCCCCAGGGCATAACGCCAGCCGTGTTCGCCGCCAATGAGCAGGGCGAGTGACGGCAACACCATGGCCGCCGCCGCCGAGCCGAAGTTGCCCCAGCCACCGTAAATCCCTTCGGCGAGGCCCACCTGCTTGGCGGGAAACCACTCGGAAATCATGCGAATGCCGATCACGAAGCCGGCGCCGACAAAGCCCAGCATAAAGCGCGCCAGCGCCATCTGCTCAAAGCTGTCGGCGAGGGCAAAGAAGAAGCAAATCAGGCTTGAGAACCCCAGCAGCAATGAATACATCACCCTGGGACCGAACTTGTCAACCAGCATGCCCACGACGATGCGCGCCGGTATGGTCAGGGCCACGTTAAGGATAAGCAGGGTGGATATCTGCTGATCACTCAACCCCATAGACTCACGGATAAATATCAGCAGCGGGGCATGGTTGAACCAGACCACGAAGCTGATGAAAAACGCCAGCCAGGTCATATGCAGGATACGGCTGTTGCCGCTGAAAGATAGAAGCTTGATTCTGGATGCAGACATCTTGGTGCTCTCACTAGCCCGTTAAAACATTGGGTATCCTCCTGCGGGAATCATGCCAATATGACAAACGATTGTTTTGTATTAAAAATAGTATTTGAGCAGGGGCCTTACCGGCACCAGAACAAGGCGCTGCACCAGGAACATGCACAGTCGTTGTGCAAGTCGTCACCACCCCGGAGCCGCTTGCCTCCTGCTAGTGCCATATGCACCTCAGGCTATGTCCCGTTACCGTGCATTGATAACGCCGACACTGCGCCGCAGGCGTTTGCGAGCTGCCGGATCTGCCCGCAGGGAGGGGGGCTACACCATTCCGGACCGGAAAGCGGACAAAGTGCCTCCTTCGCTTTATAATGGGTCTCCGCTCATCCAGGGGAGGCCCGCCGTGAATACCTTGAAATACCTGGCCGGTTACCCGGAACATATTCAGGCCCAAGCCAGCGAGCTACTACAAAACGGCCGGCTGGGCGACTACCTGCAACGCAAATACCCCCTCCGTCACCGGGTACAGAGCGACAAGGCCCTGTACGACTATGTGATGGCGCTGAAAAACCAGTATCTGCGCAAGACCCCGCCCCTGAGCCGGGTACACTTCGACAGCAAGATCAACGTACTCAAGCAGGCGCTCGGCATGCATACCTATCAGTCCCGAGTACAGGGGGCCAGGCTCAAGGCCCATAACAGCATCACCATAGCGGCCCTGTTCAGGGAAACACCGGAAGAATTTCTGAAGATGATAGTGGTCCACGAACTGGCCCACTTCAGGGAAAAGGAACACAACAAAGCGTTTTACCAGTTGTGCTGCCATATGGAACCAGCCTATCACCAGCTGGAGCTGGATACCCGGCTATGGCTGGTATGGCGGCACCAGCAGAAAGTCGCTTAACCTTCTCCCCGGAAGCGCCCGCCGGAGCTGCACCAGAATCCGCTCCCGGCACATACCGGCCACATCATTACGCAATTCAACAAAGCACCTACCTCCGCACATATTATTAGCCTAAATGCAACACTTGAATAACACTTAGGTAATGTCATTTGAGCTTGCTGACCCAGGTTTCCGGACGCTACTGGCCTTTCGTTTACCGCCGAGGCCGCGACACCGAGCGTCCTGCCCTGGTGATAAGCGGACCGACCAGAACATCACACGGGGCAACTTCCCATCACGTCAGCAACAAGCGGTAACCCACTACCCATCTTGCAAGGAGTAACCACCGATGAACGTCAAGCCCGAACAAGCCCTGTATATTGGTGGAAAATGGCAACAGGGTCAGGATGCCCTTGCCAATATCAACCCGTCCGATATCAGCGAAGTGATCGGTCATTTCGCCCAGGCCAGCGTCAGCCAGACTCAGGCAGCCATCGAGGCCGCCAGGGCTGCCCAGCCCGCATGGGCGGCCACCCTCCCCGAGCACAAACAAAGGGTATTACAGGCCATCGGAGACGAGCTGATCGCCCGTTGCGACGAGCTGGGTACCCTGCTGTCCCGGGAGGAAGGCAAGCCGTTTGCCGAAGGCCGGGGAGAAATCTATCGTGCCGGCCAGTTCTTCCAGTATTACGCCGCCGAGGTGCTGCGCCTGATGGGAGAAACCGCCGCCTCGGTTCGCCCCGGGGTAGAGGTCGAAGTGACCCGGGAGCCCCTGGGCGTGGTCGGTATCATCTCTCCCTGGAATTTCCCCACCGCCACTGCCGCCTGGAAAATCGCCCCGGCACTGGCCTTCGGCAATGCCGTCATCTGGAAACCCGCCAACCTGACCCCGGCCAGTGCCGTGGCCCTGGCCGACATCATCGCCCGCCAGGATCTTCCGGCCGGCACCTTCAACCTGGTGCTGGGCAGCGGCCGTGAAGTGGGTGAATTATTGATCAATTCCCGCCAGCTCGATGGCATCAGCTTTACCGGTTCGGTCGACACCGGCCGCCGCATCGCCGCCGCCACCGCCGGTAACCTGGTGCGCTGCCAGCTGGAGATGGGCAGCAAGAACGCCCTGGTGGTGGCCGACGACGCCGATCTCCAAACCGCCGTAGACGCAACCATCGCCGGCGCGTTTTCCGGAACCGGTCAGAAATGCACCGCCTCTTCCCGCCTGGTGGTCATGGACGGTATCCACGATGCCTTTGTCGAGGCCTTGATCAAACGGATGCAGGGCCTGAAGGTCGGCCATGCCCTGGAAGAAGGAGTATTCATGGGGCCCGTGGTTGATGACAAGCAGCTCAATGCCAACCTGGACTGGGTGACCAGAGCCAAGGCGGCCGGCGCCGAGCTGGCCACCGGTGGCGATCGTCTCAACCTAACTCATGAGGGCTACTATATGTCGCCCACCCTGTTTCTGAATACCCGCAACGACTGGGAAATGAACCAGGAAGAACTGTTTGCCCCCATCAGCAGCGTGATTAGGGTGACCGATCTTGATGACGCCATCGCCACCGTCAATGATACCCGCTTCGGGTTGACCGCCGGCATCTGTACCCGGAGCCTGAAAGCCAGCCATGAATTCAAGCGCCGGGCCCAGACTGGCTGCGTCATGGTCAACCTGCCCACGGCCGGTACCGATTATCACGTGCCCTTCGGCGGCCGCAAGGAATCCAGCTTCGGCCCACGGGAGCAAGGGACCTACGCCAAGGATTTCTACACCATAGTCAAAACCACCTATCTGAAACCCTAGGGTATGGAGGCCAGCATGTACCAGGACCATATCATTATCGACGGCCTCCAGTACTGCTACTGGGACCGCGCCCACTTCGAACGGCTCAGGGCCGGCGGGGTCACCGCCGTCCATGCCACCCTGGTCTACCATGAGCTGGCACGCGAGACCCTGACCCGTTTCTCAGAGTGGAACCGTCGCTTTGAACAAGACGCCGACCTAATTCGGCCGGTCATGGGATACCAGGATATCCGGGCCGCCAAGGAGGAAGGCAGGGTCGGGGTCTTCTTCGGCGCCCAGAACTGCTCACCCATAGAGGACGATATCGGACTGATCGAGATAATGCGCAAGCTGGGCCTGCTGATCATGCAGCTCAGCTACAACAACCAGAGCCTGCTGGCCACCGGCTGCTATGAGGAACGGGATCCCGGCATTACCCGCTTTGGCCGTCAGGCCATTGCCGAGATGAACCGGGTCGGCATGATAGTGGATATGTCCCACAGCGCCGAGCGCTCCACCCTGGAGGCCATCGAAATTTCCAGCCGGCCAATCTGCATCAGTCATGCCAACCCGGCCCGGGCCCACGAGGCGCTGCGCAACAAGTCGGACACTGTGCTCAAGGCCCTGGCCGACAGCGGCGGCCTGCTGGGCTTCAGTCTCTATCCTTTCCACCTGCCGGACAAGAGCAAATGCACCCTGGAGCGTTTTTGCCGGATGGTGGCCGATACCGTCGAGTTCATGGGCATAGAACATGTCGGCATCGGCAGCGATCTGTGCCTGAACCAGCCCCAGTCGGTGCTGGAATGGATGCGTAACGGCCGCTGGTCCAAGGCCATGGACTATGGCGAAGGCTCCAGCCAGGATGCGGGCTGGCCGGCCCAGCCCTCCTGGTTCAGGGATGGCGGCGATTTCAACAACCTTTACCGCGGCCTCAAGGCCGTGGGTTTCAATGAGACGGACACGGCGGCAATCCTGGGAGGCAACTGGCTGCGCTTCCTGCAATCCGGGCTTGGCCCTGCATGAATAAGTAGGAGTTGATGATGGCAGACCTAATGAAGATGGCCAAGGAGGCCCTGATCCACGATGAAGGCAAACAGCACCTGGATTGGCCGGTATTGATATTCAGCGGCGGTTTTATCGCCCTGTTTGTCGTGCTGTCGCTGATCAGCCAGGAGCTGGTGGGAGGCTGGGTCAACGCCGGCTTTGCCTGGTCCGTCAAGGTGTTCGGCCCCTACTGGCAGGTGCTGATGCTGCTGACCTTTGTTATCGGCATGGTCCTGGCCCTGAGCCGTACCGGCCGGGTCAGGCTGGGCAACCTGGATGCCCCCGAAATGGATACCTTCAAGTGGATCGCCATTATCCTCTGTACCCTGCTGGCCGGGGGCGGCGTGTTCTGGGCCGCCGCCGAGCCTATTGCCCATTTTATCTCTCCTCCTCCCCTGTACGGTGACGCTGACTCGCCCCAGGGCAAGGCCATTAACGCCCTGGCCCAGTCCTTTATGCACTGGGGATTCCTGGCCTGGGCCATCCTCGGCAGCCTGACCACCATCGTATTGATGTACCTCCATTACCACAAGGGACTGCCGCTCAAGCCGCGCACCCTGCTCTATCCGGTGTTCGGCCGACGCGCGCTCCATGGCCCCCTCGCCAGCCTGATCGATGCCGCCTGTATTGTCGCCGTCATTGCCGGGACCGTCGGCCCCATCGGTTTCCTTGGCCTGCAGATGAGTTATGCCCTCAATGCCCTTTTCGGCCTGCCCGATACCTTCCAGACCCAGCTGATTATCGTAGTGTTGGCGGTGGTCTGTTATACGGTTTCGGCGCTGACCGGGCTGAACCGGGGCATCCAGATCCTCAGCCGTTACAATGTCATCCTGGCGGTCGCCCTGATGGTGTTTATCCTGCTGTTCGGCCCTACCGATTTTATCTTCAACGGCTACCTGCAGGGGGTCGGCACCATGATGCACCAGTTTGTGCCCATGGCCCTGTTTCGTGGCGATGAAGCCTGGCTGGGCTGGTGGACGGTGTTTTTCTGGGGCTGGTTCCTCGGCTATGGTCCCATGATGGCGGTGTTTATCGCCCGTATCTCCCGGGGCCGGACCCTGCGACAAATCGTGATGGCGGTCAGCATCATGGCGCCCCTGATCACCTGCTTCTGGTTCTCCATCGTCGGCGGCACCGGACTGGCCTTTGAGATCGCCCTTCCCGGCTCGGTGTCGACCGCTTTCGAGGGCTTTAACCTGCCCGCCTCGCTGCTGGCCATTACCCAACAGCTGCCGCTACCGACCCTGATCTCTGTGCTGTTCCTGATCCTGACCACCATTTTTATCATCACCACCGGGGACTCCATGACCTATACCATCAGCGTGGTGGTCAGTGGCAGCGAGCATCCCAATGCCAAGGTCCGCACCTTCTGGGGCATCATGATGGGCAGTACCGCCGCTATCCTGATTTCCCTGGGATCCGGCGGTATTTCAGCCTTGCAGTCCTTTATCGTCATCACCGCCGTGCCCGTATCCCTGATCCTGCTGCCTTCCCTGTGGAACGCGCCCAGGGTGGCCAACCTGCTTGCCGACGAACAACATCTGTAGAGGGGGATAAACGATGCAACATCAACTCGATTCCGCTGTCGCCCTGCCGCTGAGGCCCCCTTCCCTGGTGATGGATCCGACCCGACTGGGCGCCATGCACCAGACCCGAATCAGCTTCGTGCGCAGCATACTGCGCAAGATGACCGCCGAGCGATGGCGGCTCAGCAGACCGCGTTGGGACCTCGACGAGCAGGGCCTGGGCACAGCCATCTACCGGCTGGACACACCGCATCATTTTTATCACCTGGTGGTGTTTGCCACCGCGCTGAAAGACGAAGAACGCAATGACAGGGTGATCGCCGAAAAATGGGATGTCACCTTTGCCCTGGTGTTTGGTGAGGTGGATGATGCCACCCTGACGCAGCTCCAGGCCAATGTTCCCTTGCAGGAAGCCGGCCGCAACAACCCCAGGGTCATGGTATTGAGCAGGGCCAACAAGAGTGTACGGGTATTCGAACACCTGGTGAACAGCCTGGCACAGGGTCGTCAGCCGGCCCGGGACGAGCTGGCTCAGGTCGGCTATATACTGCGCACCACCGCCGTCTACGGCAACGGCAAGTTCGGCATCGCCGACTTCGAACTGCTGCAGGACAACCCTGACTTTCATCGCAGCTTCAGCGCCCAGATGTGCGCCGTCTATCTGCTGCGCCAGTTCAGCCTGGACTGGATTCACTATCTGGCCAAACAACGGGGCGGCGCTCGGGCGGCCACCCTGAGCCGCCCGTTGCAACGTTACCTGGGCATAGGCAATGCGACCGGCCTGGGCATGGCCCCCTACCTGCTCAATCACCCCCAACTGGTGGATCAGTGGCTGACCCAACGGGAATCCGCCCTCGCCCGGGTACGGGCCCAGACGGCCACCGACAAGACGGCGGCCCTGGTCTGCCGCCTGCTGGACAGGGCGCACCGCCACCTTACTCAGGTGGTCACCATTGACGAACATCAGGCTGGGCTCAATCAGCAGGCCATCGCCGAGCTCCCCCGGCTGTCGGCACTGGTGGGGCAGGCAAGCGGCCGGCTCTGGGATCAGGTGCTGGAAGAAGCCCAGGTCCGCTTTGGACTCGAGTCCCAGGAGATACTGACCACCTGCATAATGGAGCCCTATCCCGAACTGGTGGATGAGTTCGAAGAGCAGATGAACGTGACCGAAGAGCTGACCCTGGCCCCCGGCCTGACGGTGGCAGACTTCCGTGCCGAGCTGGCCCGGGCCTACGACTGGGCCCTGGCCATCGACTTCCGGCAGCCGGAAAACCAGTATTGGTTCTGGTACCGATCGGCCGAAAAGGAAGAACCCAGGATGGGGGTACGGGGCCAGGAACCGGGCGACGACAAGGAAGTCCGGCTGGATATTGCCCGCCAGGTCAGCCGCCTGGACGCCGCCTTGGCCCGGGATGTCCAGCAGGCCACCATGGCGGCCTTCCTGCTCCAGCACCCTCAATTCCGGGCCATTACCCGCCGGGCCTGGACCATGAGTCAGTGCCGGATGGGGGAGATCCGCATGAATGTACTGGGTCGGGAGTGCCTGCCGATGCAACTGCTGCGCTGCAAACTGTCCATGTTCGGCGCCACCAAGTTCGATCCCCGTTCCTCTCGCTGGGTCCGGGTGACCCTGTTCCAGGGGGCGCCGCTGATGGATGAAGTCCATGATCGGGAATGGCTCTTTCCCTTGTTGCCGAACGAGGATGATGAATAATGCTGGTTTCACATAATGAAATTGTCACCCTCTGCCGCAAGGTATTCGAGGCGCTGAATCGCCAGTGCGGTGAGGGGGAGGTGATCGCCTACATGGTGGCAGAAGCGGAAATGATGGGGCTGGAAGGGCTGGCAGCCTTCGTCAAGGCGCTGCCCTGGCTGGAGCAGGATTGCGACCAGCCCCCCCAAGTGCGGCTGGACACACCACAGCGGCTGGAAGTTGATCTGCGCCGGGCCAGTGTGCTCTGTCACCTGTCGCCGCTGCTGGACTATGCCACCACCAAACTGACCCCGCAAGGGCAGGTGGAGCTGGTGATCCGCCACTGCCACAATCGCTGGCTTTGCTTCGGCGCCCTCTATCAGCTGGCCCGACAGGGGTACTGGAGCACCGCCAGCTGGTATAACGGCAGTGCCCCGCACCATGTACGATTTTATCTGCATGGCGACTCGCCCCGCCCGACGGTTCAGCTGGGCGAAGACAGCGCCGACGACCGGCACAGCCTGCGCATTCTGATCAGCGCCAGCCCTATCCTGCGTGGACCGATACCTGAAGACAGCCGGATGATGGAAAGTGAACAGCTGGAACTGGCCCGCAAGCAGGCCCTTGCCACGGGTATCCGGGTAGCAGACAGCCACTGGAATACCCTGAAAGAGATCGCCGCACGCGGCCTGGTGGAGGCTACCGACGCCTCCCGTCGCGGTGCCGGGGAATAAGGCCGGCACGATTAAAAACCGCGACTCAGTGGGTGCTGGCCACCACATGGAAGTAGTAAACCATGGCTGCCGCAATGGCATAGACCGACCAGTGATCCTCGCGCCAACGACCGGTGGCCAGCTTGAGGAAGGCATAGACCACCATGGCGGCGGCGATGCCGTTGCCCGAGTTGAAGCTGAAGATGGTCATGGCCACGCAGAAGAAAGCCGGCAGATACTCGGTGATGTCATCGTAATTCACCTTCTTCATCGACGCCATCATCGAGATGCCGATGAAGATCAGCGCCGGCGCCGTGGCCACGGTGGGGATCATCGAAGCCAGCGGTGACAGGAACAACATCAACGCAAAGCCCAGCGCCGCCACCACCGCGGTCAGGCCGGTACGGCCCCCCGCCTCCACCCCGGCGGAACTTTCCAGATAAGTGGTCAGCACCGGGCAGGAAAACAGCGCGCCAAAGGTGGTGGCGCTGGAGTCCACATGAAAATTCCTGTCGATACCCGGCAAATTGCCCCGGTCATCCAGGTAGCCGGCTCGGCCGCCCACGCCCAGCAGGGTGCCCAGGGTCGAGAAGAAATCCGGAATAAAGAACGCCAGCAGGAACGGCAGATAGGTCACATCCAGCGCGCCCATGATGTCCAACTCGAACATCATGCCGTCCATGGCACCCGGCAAGGCAAACAGCGACTCGGGCACCCTGGTCACGCCCAGCGGAATACCGATAACGGTGACCAGCAAAATGGCCAGGATGATACCGCCCTTCATCCGGCGAACCGTGAACAGCATGATAAGAAAGAGCCCCACCATGGCCAGCACAGGTCCCATGGCGTTGAGATCCCCAAACACCAGCACGTTCTTCCTGGCGTTGGCCACCACTATGCCCGCCTGCTTGAAGCCGAGCAGGGCAATGAACAGGCCAATGCCCACCCCCACCGACACCTTCACGCTCTGGGGGATGACCCGCACAATGAAATCACGAATGCCGAGAAAGGACACCAGCATGAACAGCACACCGCTGATGAACACAATGCCCGCGGCGATGCTCAGGGGCACACCGTCACCCAGCAGGGTATAGGAAAAAATAGCGGCGCTGCCCAGCCCCGGCCCCAGCACAAAGGGCCGGTTGGTATAGAGGCCCATGGCCAGCGAGGTGAGCACCGTCATCACCAGGGTAACGGTCAGTGCCGCCGGGAAGGGCAGGCCGCCTTTGCTCAGCATGCCGGGAATGACCGCCACAATATAAGCCATGGTGGCGAAGGTGGTCAGCCCGGCGATCACTTCGGTGCGGACATCGGTGCCGTGCTCCGGCAGTTTGAACAAACGATTCAACAGATTCAGCATGGGGGGATTTCCTGTCTGGGATCAAATGGCAGTACAAGGCAAGTGGTAACGGACATGACGCTGCGGCGGGATCACCGGCTCCGCCGTCAGGGCGAACCGCAGTCGGTCGAATTCGGCGGGCCAGTCGTGGCGCCAGCGGGCTTTCAGGGACTCCGGCGCCCAGCTGGCCTCGATGCCGTTCAGCATGCACTGGCGAATGCCGTCCAGATCGAAGCCGAACTCTTCCACCATCACCCGGTACAGTTCGGCGCCGTTGGTGTTGTGCATATGCCAATCGTCGGTGCAGGGCACTATCTTCAGGCCCAGCTCGGCCATTTTGCGGATGGGGTGACGTTGCCGCCATTGTTCCGCCTCGGGCCACTGACTCAGGTAGTAGGTATTGGAGGGGATCACGGTAAAGGGCACGCCCTGCCGGGCGCAGCGCGCGGCCAGTTCCGGGTTGTCGATCACCGTGTAGCCATGATCGATGCGATCCAGTCCGATCAAGTCCAGGCCGGATTCCACATTACGCCAGTGCAAGCCAAACTCGGAACAATGGCCGGTCAGCCGATAGCCATGCTCCCGGGCCAGGCGATAGGCCTTCCAGAAGCCCTCTACCGGCGCCTGTTGTTCCTTGTAGTCGATGCCGATGCCCAGTACATAGGGATGGGGGCGGCAATCATGGCCTCGACCATGGCAACCGCCTCTTCCGGGGATTTTTCCCGGTTGATGGATGGGATCAGCCGCATCACCAGCCCCAGCTCCCGCTCCCGCTCCACATCATCACAGGCCCGGGTCAACGCTTCGTTGGCCTGCCGGTAGGGCATAGACACATCGCTCGGATTCCAGAACGTTTCGATATAACGAATGCCGGTAGCGTGGGCGTCTTCGGCCACTTCCCGGGCAACCCGGTAGTAGTCTTCCGGACGGCGCAACAGGGTATAAAGAAAATGAAGGGCCGCAATGCCGCCCCGGCGCTCGCCGGTGCCGCTCTGGTAGGCCCGGTAGTAGCTTTTGGCCTCCGCCTCCGGCAGGGGCACGCCATACTGGCGGGCCAGATCCTGCATGGTAGACAGCCGCACACCACCGAGCAGGTGATAATGAATGTCCACCTTGGGAAAACGGTGCAGAAATTCGGTAAAGGACACCGGGGAAGTCACTGCCAGCTCTCTTGTTAACAACAATGCGAGGCGGATTATCCCTGTTACGACGGCCGGCAGGAAATGCCGAAACCGATATGGCTGTGCCGGATCGGCATCATGACCCGGCGGGGAGACGGAGCGACGGCAGCAGCCGCCAGCCGCTGGGTCAGCGTCTGCCAAAGCCGTTCGGCCGTCGGACTCAGCGGCGCCTGATGACGATACAGCCGGATCTGATAGGGAATGTGCAATCGGTCGGGATTCAATGGCACCAGGGTCCCCCGGCTCAGCTCGTCGCCGATGAGACAATCGGGTAGCCAGGCCACCCCCTTGCCACGCAGCGCCATGTCCTTGTGCAGCTGGCACATGGAGGTTTCGAACACCGGCTGCAACTGGCTCAGCGCCGGGGTCGGCATCTGTCGCTCAACCAGTTTGGCGCTGAATGAGTCTGCTCTGTAGCGCAAATAGGGAATGGTCCCGGACTCGGGAGTGAACAGGGGGTGTCCCTGTTCATTGGTGCCGCCGACCAGCAGAAAGTCCCCCTGGCCCAGGCAGAGGTTGAGAAAGGGCGGCTGCATCAACGACAGGATGTCAAACGCCAGCAACAGGTCGCACACCCCTTCGGTCAGCGCCTCCACCGCAAAATCCACCCGCAATATGTCGATGGCGCAGACCGGCGCTTCCACCAGCTCGAGCAGGTCCAGCAGTGTGGGTGTAGTCAGGGAGTGAGGCGCGGCCACCCGCACCGGTTCGAAGCTGATCCTGGGGGTCTGCTTCAGCTGGTCGAGCCCGGCGGTCATCTGCTCGGTGAGGTTGCGGGCCAGGGTACGGAACTGGCGTCCGGCCGGGGTCAGGCTCAGCGGGCTGGTACTTCTGTCGACCAGTTGCTGGCCCACCGCGGCTTCCAGGGCCCGGATATGGCGGCCAAAGGCCGGCTGGGTGATATGGCGGGCCTCGGCGGCGCGGGAGAAGTTGCGCAGCTCGCATAGCGCCAGATAATCCTCCAGCCATTTGATGTCCATATCGCTCCTGTCGCTGCCCGGTCAGAATAAAATCGGGGCAATATACCCCCGGTTCACCGATACCTTGCACGTTATCCTGCCGCCGCTAGCCGGTCAACGGCAGCAGCGCCGAACGCCGAACTGAATGCCTGCGAGCGGGCCATCCTGGCCGAGCTGTGCCGACAACTGCCCGGTACCTATGCCCTGTCCGAACGCCTGGGTATCAGCCAGCCCAGTGTGGTGCGTAAATTGCCGAAGCACGGACTGCGTATCGCTCTCCGGGGCCGGACAACATCTCCGGTCTACATGCAGCCGCATGTTGCGATATGGCAGGCACCGCCGTCATCACATCGCTTCCGACATCGTGATACAGTCCGGGTAGACAACAATCAAGACCGGCCCATGGCGCCAGACTGGCCATGCTCATACGCACCTTACGGATAGATGGGCCGGCGGTGACAGGGCGTCATACAGAACCCAAGGATACAGATGAAAAGAAAAACCCTTATGTCCTGGAGCAGTGGCAAGGACAGTGCCTGGGCACTGTACACGCTGCAGCAGAGTCAGGAATTCGAGGTGGTCGGCCTGTTCACCACTGTGAATGAAGCCTTTGACCGGGTCGCCATGCATGGCGTCAGGACCGAACTGTTACAACAGCAGGCAAAGAGTATCGGCTTGCCGCTGGAGGTGATTTCCATCCCCTACCCCTGCAACAATGACCAGTATGCCCAGCGCATGAGGGCTTTTGTTGACAGTGCCAAGGCCCGGGACATCGAATGCTTCGGCTTTGGTGACCTGTTACTCGAGGATGTGCGCCATTACCGCGAGGAAAACCTGAAAGGCTCCGGCATTGAGGCCGTGTTTCCCATCTGGGGCACACCCACCGATAGCTTGCCCAAAGAGATGATCCGCAATGGCCTGCGCACCTTGATCACCTGCCTGGACCCGGCCAAGGTACCGGAAACCTTTGCCGGCCGGGAACTGGACGAGGCACTGCTGGCCGCGTTACCGGAAGGTACAGATCCGTGCGGCGAGTATGGAGAATTCCATAGCTTTGTGTTTGATGGCCCCATGTTCAAGGAAAAAATCGAGATCCGTATCGGTGAAATCGTCAGCCGCGACGGTTTTGTGTTTGCAGATGTACTGTTGAACGACAGCTGACTTTACTCGCTTGCAATGGGCGCAACGAGCCGACGAAAGAAGAGCACGGCGGAAATAAAAATGGCTGGCGCTCACGTCTGCTTTGTACAAAGCGTCGACTGGCCGGCTAAGCATGAGGGTTACCTATCTGGCATGGAGGTGCTATCACCTTGCTCCTCTATGCAGGTAACCCTTTGTTTAACGCAGGGCTTCGGTTGTTAATAAGACGGGCCATGCTAAAACATGATTGGCATACCGAAATTCACCTGAATATCGGGTGCATCCTCCGTTAAACCGGCCTGCAGGTTCATATTGATGGAGGTTCTGTCGGTCAGGGCCAATGAAAAGCCGGTGGTCAGGCTATCCAACTGCAAGACCTCGGCCCCGCTCGCCCGCTTGCCATTGACCCGGGAAATAAACACCGTCCTGTGATTGACCCCCAGGCTGAAAGAAAGACGATTGTTGACAGCAAAGCCCATGCCCATGCCTAAGAAAAAGCTGTCACCCAAATCGACATGATCATTAGCTAAATCATCTCCATCCAAATCCCGACCCGCGTCTGCTTCCAGGTTCCAGGTATAGCCGGCGCTACCGAACAATACCGCAGGATCTGATGGGTAAATCAGGGTCAGACTGGGCTCGATAGCCCAGGCCCCCGAGCCGGTGGGCGGATCCGGAAAAATACCGTCGGCATTCAATGCCTGATCGAAAGGAGAATCCCCCGTATCCGACTTGACCCTGAACCCGCCAATCCAGAACGGAACCGACTCCAGGTTGAATTGATAACGTATGGCCCCTTCGATATCCCCCAGGCCACCGCCATTAGAGGTAAAATTCCGGGTGGTTGGCGCCCCCTCACCAGGCTCTCTCTTAGTATAGGTATCATGGCGGTATACCCAGGGTGCCCTTAACTCCAGTTCAATCCTGTTGGTTAACCCGTAACGCGCCGCCAAACCCCAGGTAAAGGTGGTCAAATCCGCATCTTCGGCTTCGATTAAGCCAACGACCAATGCCGGTAATACACTGTAACCTAGGATGGAAATACGGTTTGAGGTATTCTGGGAATAGCTGAACGAGGGCTCAATTTCGAAATGCCCCTGTGGGGTCAATAGTCCCTGGGTTTCCAGGGCGCTGGCCACCGAGTCCACCACCTGCCGGTCTTGTGCCTGTACCGTGCCCGCAATGGACAACAGCAAGCCGGCAAACATCATTGTTCTTTTCATCATTATCTCCTGATCCCATATCTTGCTATTAGACGATGTAACGACGCCCTGGAAATGCAAAGTAACTCGGCCGCCCTTCCCGGGCGGCCCGACACCAGGTCAAGCACTCTTTTTATTGCGAGGGCGTCCGCCTCTTCCCTTGCCTTGCGCAGACTTAAATTACTGCACTCGGGTATCAAGTCGTCATTCAATTCCATTGCTTCTGCATTTAAATATTCTGTTTCGCAGCGAGACAAACCAGATATAACTTTCTCAATAAGCTCGGTTACATTCCCAGGCCAATGATATTTATCTATGGCACATTCGGCGTCATTAGAAAAACCCAACACCTGTTTACCTTGAGAACGACTTATTTTATAGAGATAGTATTTAGCCAAGATCAGTTTATCTCGCCCCCTTTCTCTCAACGGAGGAACCTCAATCCAGCACCGTCTTAACAATGACGTAAATTCAGGAATAAAAAAACAAACATTATCCAATTCATTAGAACTGACACCGCAACCAAAAACCAATTTCAAGTTCTCATCAAGCACACGATTGGAAATATGAGATTGTATGGAACCTGGAATCTGCTCAACACCATTAATATACAAACAAACAGGCTGTCTTGAACATTGTGAGGTTATGGATTCAAAATGAGAAATATAGGCACCCGGCTCGATGCGATTGGCATCAAGCTCTATAAATTCAAGACCTCTCAACTCTGAAAAATTTTTAGCAAGCAGGCGTTTTCCAGTTCCCTGCTCACCAGAAAGCGTCAAATATTTCCTTTTGTGACTCTGGAGAGATACTAATACACTCTGAAATCTTTCATGACGACCTATCACCTCGCCTTTTTGAAACGAAAGGCTTAACTTATTCTTAAGCCTGGTCATGCCATAGGCCCGACCTATGGTGATAAACAGTCTGTCTTCTGATACTGGAGTAGTATGATAGTCATAACAATGCATAGCGATAAAAAGCTGCCATTCGCTTTTTAGCAGTTGGCGTTGAGAAAGCACCGCAATCCAGGACACACCATTGTAGTTGTCTAACCAACGCGCCAGCCTAAAGCTCGGCTTTTCCGACTCGCTGCAGTCAATAATACCTACCGATGTTTCTGAGTTATTCAAATACAGACTGGCGGTTTCCAGGCTGGAATGTCGGACCAGGGACCAATCCAGGTATTGACTATTCCATACTCGCAATCCCGAGTATGGCTGGAGGACCAGGAGCTCCCTTTCCAAGGCCATTTTTTACCACCATAACCATCATCCAATGATGCTATTACTATAGGCCAGAATAGTATAGCAAGGAGTACATGGTAATAAATTACTTACAACCATTTGAAAAAATAAGAAAAAATATCACGGTGTCGATTAAGGTTAAAGTCTGCGACAGCAAGGGAAGTAAACCCGGCGGATAGCTATGTCAATCAACCGGGTTTAAGTGAGTCCAATAACCAAGGTTGCTTTTATGTATGGCATATCAAGCTCAACTTGTGAGTAAATCAACAAAATCAATAACCCGCCGAACGAAGCCGGGTAGAGATGTCTTGTTGTATTTTCACAGCATCCAAGGCTTTGGGTGTAACTATATCAATTTCCAACCTGACATCGGTCCTCAGGCCATTGGCTGAGTTCTCCAATACATAACCAACTTTTCCGTTCCCATTCAACGGGGTAATTTTTAGACCCTCGGGAAGACCATTGATGGCAGGCAGTACCAGCCGGTTATTGGCTATATTGAACACATCACTAAAGAAAACTCTGTCACCATTAACTAAAGCCTCCATTCTCAATCCTATTGAATAATTAATCCCAGGAAGATAAAAGCCCCCTCGCTGTTGTTCCAGCATGCTCTCCGACAAGGTAGGCGCGTTATCAAGCGAAACGTCATAACTTTTCGAAAAGGCCATAGCAGGAATCAGTAACGCAGATACTATCAGCCATTTCATCACTATCACCTCTCAGTAATCATATTCTGATGGTAACATCAAGTCCGTTAAATGTGGCAGCCGCTGCATAATCGCCATTCTCGAGGGTGCGTTTGGTGCCGAGTGCTCCCAATCTTCTTCTTGATTAAAACTGGCTTTTGCAAGCTCGGTATTATCCCTTATAAATAGAAAAATGCCATTACTGCTCTTGTCGAAGCTCTCTCCATCCATGATATGCAGCCCTAATGAAGGATCGCCTATCAACACCTTGTCGTCCCTCAACCCCTTCACCACCACAAAGTGGTTATAGCCATTGTAGTTAACCAAGGCTATGGCTGGCAGTCCCAAGTTGCCAATATCTTCCCTCTCTAACTTGTACCCGTCTGATTTCAAGCCTCTTCTTGCCAAAAAGCTTTTCATATCGAGCATCGAGAAACCTTGTTTTTCTATTTTATCTTTATTCCCAAACTTAAACATCTCCTCGAATACTGTTGCTTCTGTTAATGGCATGCCGTAATGGTGAGTAAGCAAGGAGGCCAAAGCAGCAGAGCCACAACTGAAGTCATACTGCTGCTTAACAACCTCCCCAAACTTTATTTCACCAAAACTCTTGACCGGCACCCTCAGGTGCCCCCCTCCAGCACCTGGCAAGTTTAATGCAAAACTTACCGCTGGAAAAAAAATTATCATTAATAGTAATTTCTTCATGTCACTTAGCCGATATCAGGTTGACGGAGGCGCTCATATTGGTAAGATTGTTATTACCAGAGCTCATGTTAACCATGATAATCCCATGCGATCCAGACAAGGCACCCGCTGATATATTATTACCACCGGTAATGGAATTAACCACTCCATTGCCTGCTACTATGCCTCCCTGAGCCGTTTCATTATCCTGATCACTAAACTGGGCCATACCTCTACTTTCGCCAAGCAGTGTATTATCGGCAACCGGAAGCATATCCAGCTCCTGGCCGGCAAAGATGGAAGAACTCAAAAAAGCCGATAACAATATCATCCTTTTCATATCTCCTCCAGGCAATCAACCGGCCCCAGAGGGCCGGCTTGAAGGTTAAAAATGAATGTTAGAGTTCACATTAACACTTTGTTGACCCATTGCACTCTGCCCGGAAATGGCCTGTTGGGTGTTAATACCATGCGTGGCTGCACTATTACCCAAGGTGTTATCCCCGGACTTGATCAGGGATACAGACAAGACGTTGACTGAGGAGTGTGCCGTGGCTGTCTGATCAAGATCCTGATCGGGTACCAGCGACGCCTGGCCCAACCCGGCACCGACACCGATTCCCGCACCAAGGCCAACACCCACACCGTCCCCATCGCTAGGGTCAATACCATAGCCCAGGAAGCCCAAGCCGTCACCGCCTTCGCCATTACCAAGACCCACGCCAACACCCAAACCAAGGCCAAGCCCAGCACCGACATTCACGCCTTTCTGATAAGCATCTGCATAGTTTCCGCTATATGCCCCGGAATAGGCATCTACATCTGACTTGGACTTGGTGTCTCCGGTATGTCCATATTGGTAGGTAGTATTGTATTGCTGGGTAACCTTAATATCCTTGTGGATCTTAAAGAAAGATTTGTAGTCTATATCCGTTTTCCAAATGTATTTTTCCACATCAATGTCAATCACGACACTGTCATCAACGGCCTGATTACCATCGTCATTTCTATTTGTACCGCCATCCTTATTATGATGCCAGTCTGCACCTTTATTCCAATCCTTCTCCCCACCGGGGGTGGATGCGACAGCACTAAATGAAGCACCGACAGTTAATGCAATCAAAGCTGCCAATGTTTTCTTTTGAATAGACATAGTAAAGTCCCTCTTTCCTTTATTACGTGTCTAGTTATTCCGCCATCCTTGTATCCTGGGCGAATTCAGGGTTTTCCTATCTAACCCTGTGTTAAAGGTTAGTGGAGCCAAATAAAACGAGATGTATCAAATATGATTTTTAACAAACCATTTGGGTATATAATCTTACCAATCAACAAATTGAATGAATGAGCTGTCTTATTCTTGAGACGATAACCAACCGAATAACACCGAAAGACCTATTCATGATGAGATCTGATTTATATATTCCCTCTCGAACATTAAGAGTAAGCCATTGATAAACATAACAATCATTAAAACGGCTTCATCTCTATTTTTTGATTGGTGTTATATGGAGCCAGACGGTGATTCGGCGGCTGGCCAGGGAGTAGATAATTATCACGATACAGGTTGAGGAACTTTTTATAGGTTCCGATTTCGGTACCGAATTCGCAATTGAAAAAGGGCCGGAACAGCGGCCCTTACCTGTGCTTACCCCACTTCTCGGATACCTGCCTGATGGGATGCCAGACCTTGGGAATGAGCCAGGGTACGCATATCATAGCCGGTAGGCGCCTGATGCATCCGCAGCCCGAACTCAGGCAGGACGGCGAATACATGGTCAAACAGATCCGCCTGTATGCCTTCACCAATACCACCCAACTGGTGGTATTGGTGAAGGCGTAGATCTCAAGTGGGACGCCCTGGGCGCCCGACTCCAGCTGCCGCACCATCAGCGTCATCTGTTGGTGAATGCTGGGGTGGGCCTTGAGGTAGGCGGCCAGATAGGCGCGTAAGGTGCCCAGATTGGTAAGCCTACGACCATTGACCAGGGAGGATAAGTCCGCCCTGGACTGGCTGTTGTAGCGGCTGACCTCCGATACTTTTTCACTCAGGTAGGGAGCCAGTAGCTGCGCCTTGTGCAATCGCTGTACATCCTCTTCGGTCAGAAAACGTACACTGCTGGTATCCAGCAGCAGGCTGCGCTTGATGCGCCGGCCACCGGACTCACTCATGCCCCGCCAGTTCTTGAAGGAATCGGAGATCAGCGCATAGGTGGGAATGGTGGTAATAGTATTGTCCCAGTTGCGTACCTTGACCGTGGTTAGGCCGATGTCGATCACCTCACCATCTGCGCCATACCTGGACATTTCCAGCCAGTCGCCCACCGACAACATATCGTTGGCCGACAGCTGGATCCCGGCCACCAGCCCGAGGATAGGATCTTTAAATACCAACATCAGCACCGCCGTCATGGCACCCAGCCCACTCAGCAGGATAAGCGGCGACTTGCCGATCAGGACGGAGATAATCAGCAGGCCGATGAAGATTGCCGACACCAGTTTCAGACCCTGAAAAATCCCCCGCAGCGGAAAGTTACGCATGGTTGTTTGCTGCTGAAAGATGTCCAGCAATGCATCGAGCAACGAAAAGAACGACAGCAGACCATAGAGCAATATCCACAGCTGAGTCGCCGTCTGGATAATGGGGAGCGACATCGCCTCGCTGCTCAACCAGAGTCCGGCCTGGATATGGATGATGATACCCTGCAAGGTCAGCGCCAGACGGTTAAACAGCTTGCGTTCAAAAAATGCCTGTCGCCATACCTGACGGGCACTCCTGGCTCGGCTGCCCACCCACCTCAGTACCACCCGGTGCAAAACCAAGTGGATAGCCACCGAGAAAATCAGGATCAGCGTCAATACTGCACAGGTATATGCCAGGGCTGAATATTCGGGGATGTGGGTATCCAGCCATGGCATGATCAGCCCTTTCAGGTTCTTTACCTCTTCCATCTTGTTTTCCCTGTCAGCAAACACAGACTGTCATGCTAAAGGCTATAGGAACGGCTATCAATCAACGGGAGAGGACTCGGGCCCATAACAATAGGGCCCACCAGCCGCCAGCGCCTTTTGGTAAGCCGGCCTGGCCTGCAAACTATCAACATAAGACTTTAGCCTCGGGTAGCTGTCGGCCGCATTGGCCCGGGCCATGGCCACCTCCAGGGGAAAACTCATCTGGATATCGGCGGCACTGAAGGCAGGACCCGCAAACCATTCATGGCAGGCCAGGTGATCGGCAACGAAATCCAGGTGGCTATACAGCTGGTTATCCAGAAAACGCCGGTTTACCTGTGCCACCAGCCTGTTAACGATCAACCGGACGAAAAATGGCATGGGTGCCGCCTGTATTTGATCGAAGATATACCTGACCAGCAGCGGCGGCATCAGGGAGCCTTCGGCGTAGTGCAGCCAGTACACATAGTCCCGGTAGGCCGGCGTCCCCGCTGCCGGAAGCAGGGATTCCCGGCCATAATTCTGGGCCAGGTAGTCAATGATGGCGCCGGATTCGGCCATGGTGACGTTGCCGTCGGTAAGTACCGGTGCCTTGCCCAGAGGATGCACCCTCTTCAGGCTGGCAGGTGCCAGCTGAGTATCAGCATCCCGCCGATAACGGACTATCTCATAGGGCAGCCCCAGCTCTTCCAGCATCCACAGGATCCGCTGGGAGCGGGAGTTGTCCAGATGGTGCACTGTGATCATACAGGCCTCTTTCTTTTACAGGTGACCCTTGATACTGGCACAGAACACCACTTTCATCCTCCATGGAAGACAGGCCCAAAATAGGCGCCTGACATCAGCGGACCGAGCAGGCCGTAGTTAGCCTTTCAGGAACGCCAACGCACCGGTTACCATGGCTGCCATGCCGGTGATCAACGAGGGCTGGCGATCCGGTGCATAGTAGGGAGAGTGAGGCATGGGCAGCTGCAGCATGCGCTCGGCGACTTTGTCCCCTGTGGTGGTTTGCCAGCTTTCCGGGGCCGCGGCACCGATAAACCAGTAGGCATAGGGGATATCCTCTCCGCCAAAGCCACCGGCGGCGGCGTTGCCGAAATAGGGGAAGTCCTCGCTGCCACCCAGGCGCTTCATCTCGAAGATCTGCTCGGCGCCGAAAAAATCCCCATGAGCCTGCTGCAGCCGTGCTACCGTGGCCGCGTCGTTGTTCAGCGTGATGGTCTCGGTCAGCACCCGGTATTCCGCCGGCCTGGGGGAGCGTCCGGCCTGACACTCGGCGTCGATGATGCGCTTGATCGCCCCGATCACCCTGGCATGGGTCGTATCGTTGAAACTGCGCACATTGATTTCCAGCTCGGCACTGTGCGGGATCACATTGCCCTGGGTACCCGCCCGCAACTTGCCCACCGTCACCACCACATGTTCGCTCGGCTCCACTTCGCGGGAAACGATGGCCTGCAGCCGGACCACCGCATGAGCGGCAATCACCACGGGATCCACGGTCTGGGCCGGCATGGAGCCATGACCACCGTCCCCGTGTATGGTCACCCCCAGAGTGGTCGCGGCGGACATGGCCTGACCAGGCAGGTGGCCGACCATGCCGGCCAATGCCGGCATATTGTGCTGTCCCAGGATCACGTCGGGCCGGGCAAAACGCTCATACAGGCCGTCGGCCAGCATGGCCTGGGCGCCGCCGAAAATCTCCTCCGCCGGCTGGTGTACTATCATCAGGGTGCCTTGCCAGTGCTCCCGCAGGGCATGGAGCACGGCGGCCGCACCGGTCAGGCAGCTGGCGTGCAGATCATGACCGCAGGCATGCATCAGCGGCACACCCGCGCTTGAGTGCCGGCAACTGGCGTAGTCCAGCCCGGTCTGCTCGCGGATGGGTAGGGCGTCCATGTCGCCCCGCAGCATCACGCAGGGCCCCTCGCCGTTGCGGAGCAGGCCGACCACGCCGGTCTTGCCGATGCCCGTGGCCACTTCAAAGCCGCTCTTTTGCAGTTGCTCGGCCAGCTTGCGGCTGGTTTCGAATTCCTCGAAGGGCAGCTCCGGGTGCTGGTGGATATCCTTGTAGAGCCGCTCGATACCGGCATAAACCTGATCGATGGAGCTCGAAATCAACGCATTGATATTCATACTGTTACCTTATGCTTTGGAGGCGATGATCGAGGCCTTGTTGTTAAGCAGCAGTTGCCAGAGGGTCACCACCAGCAGGTTCAGGGCAATGCCCCAGAATCCCGGATGGAAGCCGAGCGGCGAAGACAGATAAAACTGATAGAGCAGGGTCAAGGCCCCCCCCAGGGCGGCGCCGGCGACCACGGAGCCCTTGCGCAGGCTCGGCATAAAGAGGGCGCCGAGCACCATGGGCATCAACTGCAGGATCAATCCGAAGGCACCCAGCAGCACGGCCACCAGCGAGGCGGGACTATAGAGGGCGAACAGATACCCCAGCAGGGACACCACCAGCACGCTGATTTGGATGGCCCGCACCACTGTGCCTTCCGAGGCATTGCGCAGCACGGAAATACAGAGGATATCGCGGACCACTATGGTCGCGGCAGTATGCGCCAGGTTGGCCCCGGTGGACATGGCGGCCGCCAGCGCACCGGACAGCATCAGGCCGGTGACCCAGGGGGAAAGATCAAGCACCTCCATCACCAGTTTCAGCAGCACCTCGTCGGGCTTGGCCAGGGGCGCGTCGGCAAAGGCCAGTATGCCGGCGAAACCGATCAGCAATAACGGTACCAACAGATAGGCGAACAGCGGGTAGAAGACGCTCACCTTGCGCAGGGTATAGGTGCTGTCGGCCGAGTAAAACTTCATGAACAGATGAGGCCACATGGCGCCACCAAAGGCGCTCACCAGGATAGCGGTACTGAAGGCGCCCCAGCCCATGACGCCGGTGGCGCCCGGCATCACCAGGTATTCCGGCATCTGCAGCTGGAGCTGCTCAAACATGGGGCCGACGCCGCCAAACAGGCTGTCGGTCACCGTCCAGCCGAGGAACCAGGCGATGCCCACCATCATCACCCCCTGCATCAGGTTGGTCCAGCCGATACCCCCGAGCCCACTGCAGTAGACGTAGACGGCCACCACCAGAAAGGCTGCCAGCGCGCCCAGCCAGAAAGGCACCAGACCGCCGGTCGCGGCCTGAAACAACAGGCCGGCACCGGCAATCTGAATGGCCAGATAGGGAATAAAGGCCACCACACTGACAATACCGGCGAAAGCCCCCAGGCTCTTGCTGTTGTAATGATGGGCAATCATGTCGGCCTGGGTCAGATAGCCGTGCCGCTTGCCCAGTTCACGTACCCGGGGTCCCATGATCCAGATGATGATGGGGATCAGGCTCAGGTAGGCCAGGATATAGAGGGCGGGAGCCCCGTGCTTGTAGGCCCAGCCGGGTGCACCGAGGAAGGCGAATGCCGAAAATATTTCCGCCCCCAGGATGAAAAACAGGATCACCACTCCCACGTGACGGCCACCGGCCACGTATTCCTCCAGGCTGGAGCCGGTGCCCTTGGTGCGGGCCCGTAGCCCGACCCATAACACCAGTACCAGATAAGTCAGGGTGATCCCGGTAACGATAATCGAATCAGACATCTTGCTTGCCTCCATGCACCTTGATAAAGGCCGCCAGCAAGCCGGCAAACAGCAGGAACATCCACAGGATGTACCAGAAGAATAAAAATGGCAGGCCCAGCACAGTGGGTTCGTAACGGTTGGCGATCAGGGCGCCTGGCCAGATCATGGCCAGGGTGCAGAGCACAAAATGCAGCCCTATCCAGTAGTTGCTTCGCATACGGCATCTCCTTTGCAATGTGATTTCTTACCATCCAGTCAGGACAGTTGACATTTCAAAAGATAGCGGCGAAAGAGAGATACAGAAAATATCAAATAAATATACAAGCCATGCTTTTAAGGTATGCTTTACGGAGCGACATAAGAGGATAAGAAACCAATGGACTTTCGCCAGTTACGTTATTTTGTCGCCATAGTGGAAGAAGGCTCCATTTCTGCGGCCAGCCGCAGGGTGCATATCGCCCAGCCGGCCTTGACCCGTCAAATCCACGCCCTGGAAGCCGATTTGGGGGTCAGCCTGTTCGACCGCGGTGCCAGGGGCATTCGTCTTACGGTGACCGGCAAGGCCCTGTACGAAGAGGCAAAACAGCTGCTGGAAGACAGGGAGAGGGTCATCGCCCGTATCGCCTCCCTCGGCCAGGGAGTCACCGGCAAGGTGACCGTAGGGGTAACCGTGGCCCATCTGTGGGTACCGGAAATAAAGCAGGTGCTGTCCGGTTTTCGGGAACGCTATCCCCGGGTGGCCTTGGAGGTTTTTCCGCTGTTGTCCGGCCCCCAAAGCGAAAAACTGAAAGACGGCTCCATCGACGCCGGCTTTCTCTATATAGACGATAACAGCCCGGACTATTTAAGGGCCCGGATGTTTCACAAGGACAACCTGGTGCTGGCCGTGCCCGAGTGCTCCCCCCTGGTCGGCGCGCCGCCCGATAAAGTCGCGCATCTGAGCCAGTATAATTTTGTCTGGGGGCCGCGCAGCTCGTCGCCCGTGTATTACGACCGCATGCTTGCCTATATGCACCAGCTGGGTTTCTATCCCAAGGTAGTCCAGATAGGCGCGGATAATGTCACCATCCTCAGCCTGGTGGCCGCAGGCCTGGGCATATCCATCGTCCCCGGAGACTGCAAATGGATATCGCCGCCCGGCGTCAGTTTTATCGACATGCCCGAGCTGGCGTTATGCGACATGTCGGTGTCCTTTGCCTGGAACACCAACAACCACTCACCCGCCTTGCAGAACTTTATCAATACCGTGCTCGACGGCAGCCACATACCGACACCGGACAATTGTTAAATTAATGTTCTAATACTTATGTCCAATACCACAAGTACGTAACACGCCACATACTGAGGCTCTGATATGACACCAGCACGATGACCATCATCAAGGAGATTACCGTGTCAGATGCCAACACCCAAAGCTATCGCTCCCAGCGTCGGCCACGCCGCGACTTCGACAGCCGTGCCGCCTACCTGGAACATGAGCTCTCTATCATGTCCCCCAAACGCTGGCGGCTGAACCTTCCCTTCAAGGACTACAGCTTCGAGCTGGAAGATTTGGTGCCGGCCCTGGCGGCCACCATCGGCAAGATAGTCATGGTAGCCGCCGTGGTTGCCGCCTTCGCCGGTCCCCTGGGACTGTCCGATGCCTTCGTGGTGGAAAACGTCCGCTTCGAAATGCTGATCGCCGCCCTGCTGTTCGTGATCCTGTTCTCGGGGCTGATCAATCCCACCGCCAACCTGGCCGGTACTCATGGCCCCATGATCCCGCTCATCCCCCTGATCGTCGCCTCCGGTGGCCACCCTCTGGCACTGGGGCTGCTGGTCGGTTTGTTTGGTTTACTGCTCAGTATCAGCAAGGGCGGCAGCAAGCTGATGGCACTGACCAGCGACGGCGTACGCGGCGGTCTGCTGATTTACCTGGGTGCTGTGGGACTGCTCAGCCAAATCAAGGCGCTCACCTCCTGGGCCAATGGTCTGGACATGGGCTACATTGCCTTTGCGGTGATCCTGAGCACCATCATTATGTATGCACTGCTGGCGCGGCTGGAAATGCGCTGGTTGTCGATCCCGCTCGGCTCAGGCATCGCCTTCCTGATCGCCATCGCCCTGGGGGCACCGTTCGAGTTCGTCACCGAGCCCGGCGTGCCGCACCTTTCTCCTTCCTACTGGTGGGGTGAAAACACCGGCTGGCAGATGGGCTGGCCCGAGCTGCATCACTTCATCAGCGTGGCACCTTTCGCGGTGCTGGCAGTGGCCATGTGGTCACCTGACTTCATGGGGCACCGGGTGTTCCAGGAACTGAACTACCCGAAAAAAGCCGACAAGGTGCTGATGAACGTGGATGACACCATGAGCATTGCCTCGGTCCGCCAGGCGGTGGGCAGCCTGCTGGGTGGCGGCAACCTCACTTCTTCCTGGGGCACCTACATGATCCCCGCCGCCATCGCCAAGCGCCCCATCCCCGCCGGCGCCATACTGACCGGCATCATGTGCATCATTGCCGCCCTCTGGGGTTACCCCATGGATCTGGCGGTATGGGCACCGGTATTGCGGGTAGCGCTGATCGTGGGGGTTTTCATGCCGCTGTTGGAAGCCGGCATGCAGATGACCCGCAACACCACCAGCAGTCAGTCTGCCGGCATAGTGGTGTTCGCCTCCGCCTTCGTCAATCCGGTCTTCGGCTGGTCCATGACCATGCTGCTCGACAACCTGGGGCTGATCGGCGACAAGGAACGCGGCAAAAAGCTGCGCCGGATGGACCGCTGGGTGATCCCGGGCATTACCTTTGTCATCCTGCTCGGCATCATGGCCGCCGTGGGCATGCTGCCGGGGATTCCGGCACTGATCACTGCAGAATAATAAGCGCCGTAGTACTGAAAAGCCGGAGCTCAAGCTCCGGCTTTTTTGTTGTTATCTCCTGGCCCTGGCTTTTGGCCACCAGTCCTTCAAGCGATCGCAATGCCAAGCAGGCGACAATAATTTGTGACCAAAAGACAGCCTCACACTTTACCGCTGACCGCAAATTCCGGCGCCAGCCGGCTCAGGCCCAGTCCCTGACTCTTGCTCAGCTTGATTTGCACCGGTACCCGCTCTTTCAGCGCCTCGATATGACTGATCACCCCTATCATCTTGCCGCTGGCGTTTAGCGCATCCAGCGCATCCAGCGCCACTTCCAGGGTTTCCGCATCCAGGGTGCCAAAACCCTCATCCAGAAACAGCGAGTCGATACGGGTCTTGCTGCTCACCAGATCCGACAGCGCCAGAGCCAGTGCCAGACTGACCAGGAAGCTCTCACCGCCGGACAAGGTCTGGGTGTCGCGC
This sequence comes from Zobellella maritima, assembly GCF_003075035.1. Classification (GTDB taxonomy): domain Bacteria; phylum Pseudomonadota; class Gammaproteobacteria; order Enterobacterales; family Aeromonadaceae; genus Oceanimonas; species Oceanimonas maritima. Next base: position 113,406 of record NZ_QCZE01000004.1, read on the forward strand.
GCCACGTCCGCCTGCCAGGTGTCGATCACCGCCAGTTCCAGCTCGCCACCGGCCTTGCGCGCCAGCCGGTAACGGCCATGCAGCCGTATCAGATGCTGATTGGCCAGCAGCACTAGGTGCTCCAGCGTCAGCCCCTGGGCGAAGCGTCGATACTTGGCGCCGTCGGCCGAGCCGATAAGGTGATTCAGCTGCTCCCAGAGCTGCAATTGCTGCCGCTGCGCCACTATATCGGCAAACAACGCCTGTTGCTGCTCCCTTTGCTGTCGATCCCGCGCCAACCGCTCCCCTAGCCCGCCCAGGCGCTGCAGCAGGCCGCTTTCCGCCTGTTGCAGCTGTGCTACCCGCTCCTCCAGCACCGGCAGGGGATCCGGCTGCTGTTCGCCCAACTGCTGCCACTCCTGCTCCACCCGCTCAAGCAGGGTCCTGGCACGCTCGAAACCCTGCTGCAACTGCCGGAGACGAGCTTCCAGCTGCTCCCGCTGTTCATCACTCAGCAGCGCCGCCATAAAGGCCGCCTCATCGGCAAAGCCGCTTTGGGCCAGTGCCTGTTGCCATTGCCGCTGCCGATCGCCGAGCTCGGTATCCAGCTCTGCCAGCTGCTGGCGTTCCCGTTCCAGCACCGCACCCTGGCGCTGCTGTTCATCGTTCAGTGTTTGCAGTCGCGCACCGGTTTCATCCAACGCTTTCTGAAGATTGGATGCGGCCACCGGCTCGCCTTCGGGCTTCCCCAGCGCCTGCCAGCCCTGTTGCCAATGCCGGTACTGGCGCTCCGCCTCGGCCAGGCCGGTAGCCAGTTGCTGACGCCGTTGCTCCAGCTGCCGTTGCTGTTGTTGCTGCTGCTGCCAGTGGTGCCATTGCTGTTCGGTGTGCTGTAGCCAAAGGTGCCAGTCGTCTGGCCGGCCCCGGCCCTGCTCACCCAGGGCGGTCATCAGTTTCTGCTCCAGCTCCGCAACCTGTTGCCGGGCAACCTGCAGCTCGTTATCCAACTGCTGCCGCTCACGCTGCAGGTTTTGCTGCTGCAGCTCCAGCAGCTGTTGCTGATGCGTACACTCACCAACCTGATTACTGGCCGCCTGCCTTGCCTGCTCCACCCCGTTAAGCACGGTTTTGGCCGCCTCCAGCCGTTCGCTTTGCTGCTCCAGCCGGGCCAGCTGTTGCCGGCGCTCACTCAGTTGCTCTACCCAGTCGGATCCCGACAATATCAGCGATTGCAGGGTCTCGTTTTGCCGTCTCATCTGCTGCTCAATGGCCCCGGTCAGACTTTGTACTCGCTGCCGGGTTTGCTCCTGTGCCGACTTGCGCTCCCCCTGCAGACCACTCAGCCGCTGGCCCTGCTGCTCCATGACCTCCAGTTCGGTCTGCTTTTGGGCCAGCGCCTCGGCGGTACTGTCATCCAGCGCCTGATAGGCTTCGATGGCCGGGTGAGATTCGCTGCCACAGAGGGGGCAGGCCTGTCCGGGCTGCAACTGTTCCCTGTGCTGTTCAAGAGAACGGATCAACTTTTCCTGCTCCAGCAACCGGGCTTTGTCATGCACCTGCTCCTTAAGCTGACGATACCGCTCGCGGACTTGCGCCAGCTGTTGTTCGCCCTGTATCCACTCGGTCTCAAGCCGGACCAGCTTTTGCTGCTCCTGCTGCAACTCGTTCTGCTGATCCTGTAACCAGTCGGCTCCCTGTTGCAGGGCTTGCCAGGCGGGCAGCTCACGACGCAGCTGCTGCAGCCGGGCCTTCATCGTGGCTTCGGTGTCATTTCCCAGCAGCTGCTCCAACGCCTGCTGTTGTTGCCGGTATTGCTGCTCCGCCTGCTTTCGGGCCTGCTCCGACTCCCCCAGTTGTTGTGTTAGTCGCCGGATCTCGGCCCCGGTCTGTTGTTGCTGCTTGTCATTGCTCTGCAGCCGCTCCTGCAGCCCCTTCCCCTGTTGCTGTAACCGGGCCAGCTGCTCCACGGTGGCGCGCCAGCCCGCCAGTTGCTCGCCCAGCTGTTCACCTGCCGGGTTGGCGACCATGGCCCGAGCCAGTCGTTGCTGCTCCTGCTCAAGCTCTTGGTCCTGCGCCAACAAGGCCTGGTGATGCTGACGCGCAAGCGACACGCCTTGCCAACTGCACTGGTTACGCTCCGTCGCCAAGGTACTCAGGGTGCTCTGACGGCTCTCCAGCTGGGCGGTCAGTATTTTAAAACGCGCTTCGCTTTGCTGCACTTGCTGCCAGACGGGCTTCAACCGAGATGCAGGCCCAGCGGCATCCAGCCGCGTCTGTAGGGGGGCGGCCTGCGCCAGCGCCGTTTCTGCCTGTTGCCGTTCCTGCCGGGCGCCGGCCAACTGCTGTTCGCACCGATCCCATGCCTGCCGGCGCTGCCATGCCGCCCGGGCCTGCCGCAGTTCTTGCTGTCGCGCCGTCAGCTCCTGCCCTAATCCGATTTCTTCTTCTACTATCTGCCGACGTTCTTCTTCACTCAGCAACGTCACCCCTTCCGCCCTGGCCTCACGCTGTGCCAGTTCCGCCTTGCGCTCCCGGGTCTGTTCGAACACCTGCCTTGATATCTGGGCGTAGATATCGGTGCCGGTCAGCTCTTCCAGCAGCTCGGCCCGTTCATTGGCATTGGCGTGCAGGAAGGCAGCAAAACCGCCCTGGGCCAGCAACATGGATTTGGTAAAACGGCCAAAATCCAGCCCGCTCAAGGCTTCGGTCAGCTTCAGCTTGTCGCCGACTTTCTCGGCCAGAATGGTCCCGTCCAGCCGGGCCAGCTCCACCCTCGGCGCCTGCAGCTTGCCGTCGACCTTGTCTCGGGCCCGGCGCTGACTCCAGAAGGCGCGGTAGCCTTCGCCCTTGACTTCGAACTCCACCTCCGCCAGGCAGTCGGCGGTATGGCGGGTCATCAGCTCGTTGCCGGCGGCCGACACCGTCTTGATGCGTGGCGTTTCGTGATAGAGCGCCAGACAGATGGCATCGAGCAGGGTGGTCTTGCCGGCGCCGGTGGGGCCGGTAATGGCGAACAGGCCGTTGTCCCGGAAGGGGGTGCCGGTAAAGTCGATTTTCCACTCCCCTTTCAGGGAGTTCAGGTTTTTCAGGCGCAGGCTGAGGATCTTCATGCATCTTCCTCCATCTGCACCAGCAGCTGATGATAGAGCGTGTTCAATGCTTGCTGCCGTTCCGCCTCCAGGGGTTCGGACGCCAGCCGTTGCTCGAATACCTCCACCGGTGTCAGCTCGCTCAGGGTCAGGCCCCGCTCTGCCGTCAGCCCGTCCCCGCTCCGGGTTTGCTGCCGGCGCACCAGCAGGATGTCCAGCGGCAAACCCTCGGCCAGCTGCTGCACCCTGGGTTGCAGATCGCTCAGATAATCATCACCGGTCACAGTGACTTCCAGCCACACCGGCACTGCGCTGTTGTCCGATACCTTCTTCATCTCTGCCGCCAGCTCGTCCAGATTACCCCGCAATCGCGCCAGCGGTTGAAAGGTCGGTACCGGCAAGGGTGTCACCGTCCGCAATCCCTCACCGTTCGCCTCGACCAGCAGCACCTCTTTCTGCTGCCCAACCTCATCGAAGCTCAGTGCGATGGGCGAACCGCAGTAACGAATGTGGTCATGACCGCCCACCTTCTGCGGCCGGTGGATATGACCCAGGGCAATATAATCGGCCGGGGGAAAGGCGCTGGCGGGAAAGGCCTCCAGGGTGCCGATATAGATTTCCCGTACCGAGTCGCTGCTGCTGGCCCCCACAGTGGTAAGGTGTCCGGTGGCAACAATGGGCAACGGCAGCCCCAGCTGCCGGCGCTGTTGTTCCGCCCGCTCGAACAGTTGTTGATAATGGCTGGCAATGGCCTGTTGCAGGGCCTGCTGCTTGTCGGCAGCGCTTTGTCCGGCTTCGCTGGCCATCACCTCACGCGCCCGAATGAAGGGCACGGCACACAATACCGCACCTGGCCGGCCGTTTTTGTCCGACAGCACCAGCACCTGATGATCCATGTGGTCCTGCAGGCCCGGTATCACCTGTACATTCAGGCATCCCAACAGGCTGCGGGATTCATTCAACATGGCCACCGAGTCATGATTCCCGCCCAGTATCACCAGCTGGGCACCGGTTTGCTGCAGCTCGACAATAAAGCCGTTATAAAGCTCGCGCGCATAGCTGGGCGGTGTACCGGTATCGAATACGTCTCCCGCCACCAGCACCACATCCACCCCATGGGCCATCACCTGCCCGACCAGCCAATGCAGGAAGGCCTTGTGTTCATCGAAACGGGTTTTGCCCATGAAGTGCTGGCCCAGATGCCAGTCGGAGGTGTGCAGTATGCGCATGGTGACTCTTGTTGATGACGGCGGTGCCCGCTATTAAACCCGCTAAGCCGATGGCTGGCAAATCTCCCTTGGCGGCGTGATAAAACTTGCTAGACTGAGCCTTTCCCGCTGATTTGTCGTGATACATGCCCTTTTCATATGATTACCTTGCCCTGGCCGCCGCTGCCTGCTGGGCGGTGGCCAGCCTGCTGTCGGCCAATGCTGCCCGCCACCTGGGGGCCTTCGCCTTTTCCCGCTGGCGCATGTTCTGCGTCAGCCTGATGCTCTGGCTGGCTGCCCTGGTAACCGGCGGTTGGGCGACACTCACCCCTGATTCCATAACGATTATGGCGATTTCTGGGCTGATCGGCATTTTTATCGGCGATACCGCGCTGTTTGCCGCCATGAACCGGCTCGGCCCCCGCCGGGCCGGTGTGCTGTTTGCCACCCATGCGCTGTTTTCCGCCCTGCTGGCTTATCTTATTTTCGATGAGATAATTGCAGGTTGGACTCTGTTCGGCTGTTTCCTGCTGGTCGGCGGGGTAATGACCGCCATCTTCATGGGTAAGCGCAGCAACGAGACCCACGCCTGGGAACAGGACAGCGGCAGCACCTGGCCGGGCATCGGCCTGGGGCTGTTGTCGGCCCTGTGTCAGTCGGTGGCGACCCTGATGGTCAAACCCACCATGGAGGGTTCGGTGGATCCGGTATCCGCCTCCGCCGTCCGCATGACGGTGGCTTTTCTCGCCCACCTGATACTACTTTGGTGCGGGCTCTCGCTCGCCAAACCCCTGCGCCGCATCAACTGGCCGGTGTTCTGCATGGTGGCGTTGAATGCCTTTCTGGCGATGGGGGTAGGCATGACCCTGATATTGCTGGCCCTCCGTTACGGAGAAGTGGGCATGGTCGCCATGCTCAGTTCGGTCAGCCCGGTACTGGTGCTGCCGTTACTCTGGCTGGTGATGAAGCGACGACCCGCCAATGGCGCCTGGCTGGGAGCCCTGGCAACCGTGATTGGCACAGCCATGATAGTGTCACGGCACTAAGGGGTATTTCGCTTCCCTAAAACTGCAGACCCTCTTCCTCCAGCGCCCGGCGCACCCCGGGATCTTCTTTCATGTCCTGGAAATGCCGCGCCAAATGGGGATAGGGCTCCAGTCCATTGGGCATCACCAGGGTCGCCCAGAACGCCATGGTAAAGCCGTAGGCGTCGATAATGCTTTTGTGCTCGTCCATATAGTAGGTGCGACTGGCCAGGTGGTTGTCCATCCGCTTCAACAGCCGGTCTACCCGTTCGGGCACGGCGGCCTTGATGGCATCCTGAGCCGCATAGCTGCGATCCCTGGTGTATTTTCTCGGGGCGAAATAGGGCACAAAGGCCCCGAACACGTCCGAGCAGAAGAAACTCAGCCAGTAATCACACTGGTATTGCAACACCGGATCCGTTCCAGGGCCCAGAAACTCCCCTTCGGGCAGCCGCGCCAGATAACGCAGGATGGCCGTGGTCTGGTAAAGCGCCCCCATATCCTCGGTGATCAGCACTGGCACCGCTGCCATGTAATTGATTTTAAGAAACTCCGGATCCCGGGTATTGGCCTTTTCCAGTTCGTAGGGCTGCCCCAGCCAGGCCAGCACTATATGAGGGGCCAGCGAGCTGGAGCCGGACTTGTAATAAAGCTTCATTGCCTGACCTCCTTGGGGAAAAGGCCGCCATGATGTCATGGGCAAGTCCGTAAAACAGGCAGCCTGTTTTTAGTATCAGCAGGAAAGGGGGAAAAGGCGACCCATAGAGGAGCCGGCGGCGCTCATTCTTCGACCAGCAACAACATTTTTTTAAGCAGGGCAGAAAGCTGCTCTTGCTCTTCACCGCTCAAGGCCCCGGCCAGCTCGGCTTCTGCCGCCAGATGAAACCTGACCGCTTCTTCCACCACCTTGAATCCGTCTTCGGTGAGGGTGACAATCACCCCACGCCTGTCATGATCAGCCTGGGCCCGGGTAACCAGGCCGCGACTTTCCAGGCGGTTGATACGGTTGGTAAGTGCACCGGATGAAATCAATACCATGGCCTGCAGCTGGTTGGGTGACAGCTGAAAATAGGGAGGGTGGCGCCTGAGTGCAGCCAGCACATCAAACTCGCCCACGTTCAGATCATAACGGGCCAGGTCCAGCAACACCCGACGGGTGATAAAATACTCCATCCGCACCAGACGACCGATGACTTCCGTACTTTTAAAATCCAGATCCGGGCGGGCGCGCTTCCACAGGGTAACGATACGATCGATCTGATCCATTACCTGCGGGCTATCCGGCCGCTCATTCAGCGCCTTGCTGTTGTCATTCATTGGTATTGTTTGCTCCGTACTGCTGGCAACAACTTTTATTTAAAGAGAGTCGTCATAATAGCATAAAGGGTCAAGTCTTCCGGCCTGTTAAATCCTGACCGGCTCCCAAGGCCAGGATGGCTGAAAGTGGTGCCTGGCTCTTTACCTGGGCCATTTAATGCCCCCGATACTTGGGGTATACTCGCCGGGTTTTACGGAAAAAATGAAGCCAACTGGGAGAATAATAAGGTGAGCCTGTTAAGAAATCTGTTGCTTGCCGGCGTTGCCGCTGCCTCTTTGAGTGGTATGGCCTACGCCGCCAATGATATGTCATCCGAAGCCATTGCCGAGCGCACCAAGCCGGTCGGCAGTGTCTACACTGCCGCCGACCTGGAAGGCATTATCGATACTGCCGCCGCCGGCAACAGTGGCGAACCTGCCGAGCCGCGCAGTGGCGAAGCCGTGTTCAATGCCGCCTGTTCCGCCTGCCACGCCACCGGTGCCGCCGGCGCTCCTATCAAGGGTGACGCCGCTGCCTGGGGTCCTCGTGTAGAAAAAGGTCGCGAAACGCTGGTGAGCCATGCGCTGAATGGCTTCAACGCCATGCCGCCGCGGGGCGCCTGTGGCAATTGCTCCGATGAAGAAATTGCCAACGCAGTCGACTACATGATTGACGCTATCTAACGAGCGCTTTCTGGCAGTATTGGTAAAAAGCCGCATGCTTGCGGCTTTTTTGTTGCCCTAACCATAGCTGTAAGCTTTAAGTGGTCAGCGATAAGCTGTAAGTCAAACCAGAGTGGTTTTGAATGGTTGCGCAACCCGACTATCGACGTTGACTTTCAGTCTGTCTCTTTTGCTGCAGATCACTCAGGCTACTTACAGCTGATGGCTTATCGCTTTATTTCTTGCCGAACATGGCCCGCAGGTTGGCAATGCTGGCCTGCCCCTTCTGCATCCGCTCGCCCTCGCTCGGCTTCTGCCGGTTATGCTCCCAGTCCAGATCCTGCTGAGGCAGCTCCAGCAAAAAACGGCTGGGTTCGGGCCGGATCTGCTCGCCAAACTGGCGCCGCTCCCGGCACAGGGTAAAGGTCAGCTCCTGCTGGGCGCGGGTGATGCCCACATAGGCCAGCCGTCGCTCTTCCTCGATATTGTCTTCGTCTATGCTGCTCTGGTGCGGCAGCAGGCCTTCTTCCATACCCACCATAAACACATAGGGGAACTCCAGGCCCTTGGAGGAATGCAGGGTCATCAGCTGCACCTGCTCGCCGTCGTCTTCGTCTTCACCCCGCTCCATCATGTCCCGCAGGGTCAGGCGGGTCACCACCTGGGCCAGGGTCATGGGCTCGTCCAGCTCCGAGCCTTCCAGCATCTGGCTGACCCATTTGAACAGGGTCGAGACATTTTGCATGCGCATCTCGGCGGCCCTGGGGCTGGGCGAGCTCTCATAGAGCCATTCTTCGTAGTTGATATCCTTGACCATATCGCGCACCGCCTCGACCGCATTGCCGCGCAGGGCCTGGTCACCGACCCGTACCAGCCAGTCGCTGAAGGCACGCACCGCGACCAGGCCGCGACCGGTCAGAGACTGTTCCAGCCCCAGCTCGAAGCTGGCGGCGAACAGGCTCTTGCCCCGGTTGTTGGCATAGGTTCCCAGCTTTTCCAGGGTGGTGGGGCCGATTTCCCGCCGCGGGGTATTGACCACCCGCAGGAAGGCATTGTCATCATCCGGGTTCACCAGCAGCCGCAGATAGGCCATGATGTCCTTGATTTCGGCGCGGGAGAAAAACGAGGTCCCACCGCTGATCTTGTAGGGAATGCGGTTGGTCATCAGCGTCTTTTCCAGGATCCGCGACTGATGGTTGCCCCGGTAGAGGATGGCATAATCACCGAAGCGGGTGCCGTTCATAAACTTGTGGCCCATGATCTCGGCCACCACCCGCTCCGCCTCGTGTTCTTCGTGCTTGGCGGTCAGCACCCGTACCGGGGCCTCGTAGTCCAGTTCGGAAAACAGCTGCTTCTCGAACACATGGGGGTTGTTGGCAATCAGGATATTGGCGCACTGCAGGATACGCCCGCGTGAACGGTAGTTCTGCTCCAGCTTGACCACCCTCAGGTTGGGATAATCCGACTGCAGCAATACCAGGTTCTGGGGCTTGGCGCCCCGCCAGGAATAGATCGACTGATCATCGTCGCCGACCACGGTAAAGCGGGCCCGCTCTCCGGCAATCAGCTTGACCAGCTCGTACTGGCTGGTGTTGGTATCCTGGTATTCGTCCACCAGCAGGTAACGGATCTTGTTCTGCCAGAAGGCCCGCACCTCGCTGTTGGTCTTGAGCAGCAGGGTGGGCATCAGGATCAGATCGTCGAAATCCAGGGCATTGTAGGCCTTCATCTGCCGCTGATAGCGCTCGTAGCACTGGGCAAACAGTACGGTTTCGGGATCGGTGGCCAGCCGGGCCGCCCGCGCCGGCAGCACCAGATCATTCTTCCAGTTGGAGATGGTGCCGAGCAGGCGGGAAATCTTGTCTTTATCCCCATCCAGCTGCTGCTCGGTCAGCTCCTTGATCAACGCCAGCTGATCCTGGTCATCGAACAGCGAAAAACCGGCCTTGAGGCCCAGGGTCTTGTGCTCCCGACGGATAATATCCAGCCCCAGGGTATGGAAGGTGGACACCATCAGTCCCCGGGCCTCGCCCTTACCCAGGGTTTGCGCCACCCTCTCCTTCATTTCCCGCGCCGCCTTGTTGGTAAAGGTAACGGCAGCGATATGGCGGGCCTTGTAATCACACTGACGCACCAGATAGGCGATCTTGTTGGTGATTACCCGGGTCTTGCCGCTGCCGGCGCCGGCCAGCACCAGGCAGGGTCCGCCAATATAACGCACGGCTTCGTCTTGGTGTGGATTGAGTTTCATAGGTATTCCGACAGCTGAACAGGGCTGCTCATTCTACCGGCTGGGGGCGGAGGGGTGAAGGGCGTCTTGTCATCCCCATCGCTTTGGCCCATGATCCCGGGTAGTGATCCTCCAACAAACATAGACATGGCACCGGACATCAACACCCTCAGACGCGACTTCCCCACCCTGGCCCAGATCGTCAACGGCCATCCGCTGGTCTATCTGGATAATGCCGCCACCACCCAGAAGCCCCAGCCGGTGCTCGATGCCCTCAATCACTACTACCGGGATACCAACGCCAATGTGCATCGCGCCTCCCACGCCCTGAGCGCCCAGGCCACCCGGGCCTTCGAGGCAGCGCGTATCAAGCTGCAGCATTTCATCAACGCGCCCTCCCCCGAACAGCTTATCTGGACCAAGGGCACCACCGAAGCCATCAACCTGGTGGCCTACAGCCTGGGCATGCATGAGCTCAAGGCGGGCGATGAAATCCTGCTGACGACCCTGGAGCATCACGCCAACATAGTGCCCTGGCAGCAAGTGGCGGCGGCCACCGGCGCCGTTATACGGGTCATCCCGCTCACCCCCTCCGGGGATCTGGATGTGCTGGCCGCCGAGCAGCTGATCAGCACCCGTACCCGGCTGCTGGCCGTCAGCCAGGTGTCCAATGCGCTGGGCGTGGTCAATCCGGTCGGGCAGCTGATCGCCATGGCCAGGGCCGTGGGGGCGGTGACCCTGGTGGACGGCGCCCAGGCCATGGGCCACCTGCCGGTGGATGTTCAGGAGCTGGACTGCGACTTCTATGCCTTTTCCGGCCACAAGATGTTCGCCCCCACCGGCATCGGCTGCCTCTACGGCAGGAAAGAGCTGCTCGAGCGGATGCCACCCTGGCAGACCGGTGGCGAAATGGTGAGCCAGGTCAGCTTCGAGCAAACCCATTTCAACCGCCTGCCCTTCAAGTTCGAAGCCGGCACCCCCAATATCGCCGGTGCCATCGCCCTGGGTGCCGCGGTGGATTACCTGACCGGCCTCAATCGCCCAGCCCTGGCCCAACATGAACACAGTTTGCTGGAGGCCCTGACCACAGGCCTCGACGCCATCCCCGGGGTACGCATCATCGGCCGGCCCGATGTGCGGATCGGGGCTGTGTCCTTCGTAATGGACGAGGTGCATCCCCAGGATCTGTCGACCCTGCTGGATATGCAGGGTATCGCCCTGCGCACCGGCCATCATTGCGCCATGCCGCTGATGAGTTCCCTCGGGCTGGAGCAAGGCACCATTCGTGCCTCGGTGGCCTTCTACAACACCCATGAAGAAATAGCGGCCCTGCTGGCCGGTATCAACAAAGCCCGGGAGTTCTTCTGATGCAGCCATTCGGCCACACCATTACCGACACCGAAATCCGCAGCCTGCTACAGGCCGCCCACGGCTGGGAGACCAGATACAAGACGCTAATCAGCCTGGCCAAGCAGTTGCCTGCTCTGCCCGCCGAGCACAGGATCGAGGCGAACGCCATCCATGGCTGCGAAAGCCAGGCCTGGCTGGTGAGTGAACAGGATGACCAGGGCGTCTGGCAATTTCACTGCGATTCGGATGCCCGCATCGTCAAGGGCCTGATGGCGGTGGTGCTGGCCGCGCTCAGCAACAAGACGTCCGCGCAGATCCAGGCCTTCGATATGGAGGCTTATTTCGCCGAACTGCAGCTGCTGCAGCACTTGAGCCCTTCTCGGGGCAACGGTCTGCGGGCGGTGGTAGAGGCCATTCAGCGAACGGTGGCCGGCTGATACCCGTTTCATTAAAGATCGGCTCTAAACTCAACGGCTGAAAACATCACTGTATTTTAACCTCCGTCATGCCGGGCTTGGCCAGGTATCATTTTGCGGGAAGATCCTGACCGAGTTACGGCGACTTTCGTCAGGATAACTGCCTGATCAAACAATTAAATCACTGATACAAATGACGCAGCATTTCGAGACAGAAGTCAGGGTTCTATAAGCAAACCCGTTCCCCCAAACCAATGGTATCTGTGAGTGCTTCCACAAGACGATATTACAGGAGTTCAACCAAGTGACCTTCAGAAAGAGGGTCTACAGCTTGAGGAACTGCAACAAGATCTGGATATCTGGCTGGAGTACTACAACCATGAACGAACCCATCAAGGAAAAGTGTGCTGTGGCCGGACACCGATGGCAACGCTGCTAGATGGCAAATCAGTCTGGCGTGAAAAATATCTGGGGGCTGAGATCTGACAAACACAGAAAGAAAAGTCGGTAACTGTCAGATCCTGTCTGAATTACTACAGCTAAATTGTCAGTAAAGTATGTAACTTGAGCCCCCCCCTTACCATCACTTTCTATTTCAGGAAAATTGATGTACCGCCCCTGTAATGTAACTACCGGTATAGAGACCAAACTTGCCCTTCCCCTTCTCTTCCAGATAACGACTCGTAATCTGGATGATGGCTGGATAAGTAATATCATCCCACGGAATATCTTCTTCACCTATAAATACAACTTTGTCGCTTTCCGGCCCGGCCTCAGCAACAAAATCAATCAAAGTAGCTCGATAGATAATATAAACCTGATTCATGTGAGGAACGCTGAAGATGGAGTAAGGCCCGAGGATCTCGACCTTGGCGCCCGTTTCCTCCAGCACCTCCCGAACAGCGGCCTCTTCTGCGGTTTCTCCATTCTCCATGAACCCGGCGGGGAAGGACCACTTTCCTTTCATCGGCTCAATGGCTCGGCGGCAGAAAAGGTACTTACCATCACGCTCGATGAGACAGCCGGCGATAACCGTGGGATTACGGTAATGAATATAACCACATCCGCCGCAAACCTGCCTGCTCACGTGATCGCCACCTGGAACTTTCAGGCTGATATCACCGGACCCGCACTGGGGGCAATAACGAATTGGCTGGTTCATCTTGATTTTCACCCTCACCGATGCGTGGCATTAGCCAGCATCAACCTCATCAAACACTTCCCGGGCAACCCGGAAGGCATCAATCGCCGCAGGCACACCGCAATAAATGGCAGCCTGTAACAGCACTTCACGAATTTCTTCCCGGCTTAATCCATTATTGAGCGCTCCACGGACATGTAGTTTCAGCTCATGAGGACGGTTCAGCGCCGTGATCATCGACAGGTTAATAATGCTGCGGGTTTTAAGGTCCAGGGTTTCTCTTCCCCAGATTTCACCCCAGCAATATTCAGTTACCAGCTTCTGAAGTGGCATGCTGAAATCATCAGCACTCTCCAGCGACCGGTTTACATATTCATCTCCCAGCACCTGCTTGCGAATCCCCAGGCCCTTTTCGAATTTATCAGTCATCTTTATTCCCTCAGCAACCCGGTGAGCGGCCTTACAGGCCACCCATCAGCATGTATTTGTGTTCCAGATAATCATCTATGCCCTGTCGTCCACCTTCACGACCAAGGCCCGACTCCTTGATTCCACCAAAAGGAGCCACTTCTGTGGAAATCAGACCTTCATTGATCCCCACCATACCATATTCCAGGCCTTCACCCATGTTCCACGCCCGCTGCAGAGAACGGGTGTAGAGATAGGCCGCCAGCCCCGAGTCGGTATCATTGGCCATGTCGAGCGCTTCTTGATCGTCGCGAAATTTGAAAATCGCGGCCAGGGGGCCAAATGTTTCTTCCTTGGCCACTTTCATCTCTGTGGTCACTTCGGTAAGCAGCACCGGAGCAATAAAGTTGCCTTCGCCAGAGAAGGACTGGTCTCCCAGTACCAACCTAGCGCCCTTGCCGAGTGCATCCTGTACATGGCTTTCCACCTTGCGTACCGCAGCCTGGTTGATTAGCGGCCCCAGAGTCACGCCCGCATCAAAGCCATTCCCCAGCTTCAGCTGGGCGACACGCTCACTCAACCGACGAACAAACTCGTCATGCACCGCTTCATGTACCAGGAAGCGGTTAACGCACACGCAGGTTTGCCCTGCATTGCGGAATTTGGCTACCATGGCTCCTTCAACCGCCGCTTCGATATCGGCATCTTCACACACGATGAAAGGCGCGTTGCCGCCCAGCTCGAGCGAAAGCTTCTTAACGCTAGCGGCCGATTGCGACATCAGCAGCTTGCCCACCTGGGTTGAGCCGGTAAAAGAAATCTTGCGAACGCGTTTGTCGCCGGTCAATACCTTGCCAATGGCGACCGCATCACCGGTCACCACGTTCAGCACCCCTGCCGGCAGTCCCGCTTCCTCGGCTAGCTTGGCCAGTGCCAGGGCGGTAAAGGGGGTGTCCGGGGCGGGTTTCAGCACCATAGTACAGCCGGCCGCAAAGGCCGGCCCGCATTTGCGGGTGATCATGGCAGCAGGAAAATTCCAGGGTGTAATGGCCGCCACCACGCCGATGGGTTCCCGGGATACCAGGATCCGGGCCCCTTCCTTGTGACTGGGCACCATATCGCCGTAACAGCGCTTAGCCTCTTCAGCAAACCAGTCGATGAAGCTGGCGGCATACTGTATTTCCCCCAGGGCTTCAGCGTAGGGCTTGCCCTGCTCTCCTGTCAGTATGGTCGCTAGGTCTTCGGCATTCTCGCGGATAAGCTCAAACCAGCGGCGCAGTACCAGGGATCTTTCCTTGGCGGTTTTCCGCCTCCACCCGGCCAGCGCCTGTTCGGCTGCTTCAACTGCAGACAGCGCTTCATCTTCGCCCATGACCGGCACAGTACCGATATTTTTCCCAGTAGCCGGGTCCGTGATCAATGCCTGGCCATTATCCTGGGCATCACACCACTGACCGTTGATATAGGCCTGCTGCAGAAACAATTCCTTGCGCTTCAAATCCATCTCAGTTCTCTCTCTACCAGGCTTCAAACTAACTCAGGCAAAGCAGCCATCTTGCTGCGGGCATAAAGCAAGGGGCTGACAGCATCGGTATCAGCCAGATTGGCAGCCAGTACCTGACCAACCAGAATAGCGTGATCGCCGCCTTCGTATTCCTGCCACAGCTGACACTCCAGCACAGCCATGGCCCCATCGATAACCGGTAGGCCAAGCTCACTTTTTCGTATGTTTAACCCTTCGCTCTTGTCCACACCCTTTTTGGCAAACTGATAGGCGATGGCCTGTTGCTGATCACTGAGGATATGAATGGCAAACTTGCGGCTGTCACGAATCATCGGATAGGTATCTGAGGTATAACTGGGGCATACCAGTACCAAGGCAGGATCCATGGACAAGGCGCTGAATGCACTGGCGGTAAAGCCTGTTACCTTACCTTGATCATCGTATGTGGTCACCACGGTCACACCGCTGGGGAACTGACCAAGAATGGACTTGTAGAGTTGGCTGTCAATCATAATGGCCTCGCATTAACGCATGATAAAGGGATCTGGCATGGGAGCCGATGACGTATTGATCCAGACGCTTTTGAGCTGGGTGTATTCCAGTACCGAATGCACACCGCTTTCACGCCCGTAACCGCTTTGATTGAAGCCGCCGATAGGCGCCGCAGCCGACACGGCACGATAGGTGTTAACCCAGACAATACCGGAGCGGATCCCCTTGACCATGCGGTGAGCCCTGGCCAGATCCCGGGTCCACACACCGGCTGCCAGGCCATATTGGCTGTCATTGGCCAACGTGAGCGCTTCCGCCTCGTCACTAAAGGTCATGACCGCTGCCACCGGACCGAACACCTCCTCCTGCATCAGGGTATCCTGATGGCTTTGGCATCTGAAAATGGTCGGCTCGTGATACCAGCCGTCATTCAGGTTCAGACGATTACCGCCGTAGAGCAATTCACCATTTTCTTCTTTGGCCCGGGCAACAAAATGCTCGACCACACCAAGCTGCGCTTGGGTTGCCATCGGCCCCATTTCTGTTTCCGGTTTGGCAGGATCACCAATACGAATTTTGGATACCCTGTCGACCAGACGCTGCAAGAACTCTTCACAGATGTCTTCCTGCACCAGCAAGCGGGATCCCGCAACGCAGCTTTGGCCGGTGGCCGCAAAAATGCCGGCGATAGCACCGTTGACGGCGCTGTCCAGATCCGCATCACTAAAAATAATATTCGGGGACTTGCCACCCAGCTCCAGAGACAGCTGAGCGAAGTTTTCCGCCGTATTGCGCACCACATGTTTGGCACTCGCACCGCCACCAGTAAAGGCAACTTTTCGTACATCAGGGTGCCTGGTCAGCGCATCACCACAGGGCATGCCGAAACCGGTAATGACATTGACCACACCAGCAGGAATACCAGCCTGTTCGATAAGTCTGGCCAGCATGATGATACTGGCTGAGGCATGTTCGGAGGGCTTGAGCACTATAGTATTGCCCGCAGCCAGGGCTGGAGCCAGCTTGATGGCGGTGAGGTAAAGCGGCGAGTTCCACGGAATAATGCCCGCAACGACACCCAGCGGCTCACGTACTGTGTACCCGAACAGATCCTGCTTATCAAGAGACAGCGTTTCACCTTCCAGCTTGTCGGCCAGACCGGCAGTGTAATAGAAAAACTCGGGAAGATAGGCCACCTGAGCCCGGGTTTCCCTGATCAGCTTGCCATTGTCCCGGCTTTCCAACTGGGCCAGCTGTTCGGTATTTTCGGTGATCAAATCACCAATCCTGCGCAGCAGCTTGCCCCTCTGGCTGGCCGTGGTGTTTCTCCACAAGCCATCTTCAAAAGCGGCTTTGGCTGCAGCCACGGCCAGGTTCACATCACTTACACCGGCGTTGGGAAAGGTTGCCCAGGCTTGGCCGGATGCCGGATTGAGGCTCTCAAACAAAGCCTGATCCTCTGCATCAACCCAACAGCCATTGATATACATCTGAAAGTGTTCAGGCACCATTTGAGACCTCCTTTAAATAAGTCACTTCACTGTCTTCATGCAGAAAAGACAGCAACATTTCGTTTACCAGCACAGGGGATTCAACAGGCATCATATGACGTTGATTTGGCAACACACATGCCCTGCCAAAGGGCAGCAGCTCGGCCAGCTCTTGCGCCATTGTTGGCGTTGAGCCCACATCCAGCTCACCGGTTGCAACGAGGACGGGGATACGGATATTGGCCAACCGATCAGCGCCATAGTTGTCATTCAGCCCAAACAGCTGGTAAGTCGTCAGGTAACCCTGAAGACGATTCTCTATTATTTGCTTGCGAAAATGCGCAATCTGGGCCGAATTGGCAGCCTGATATTCTTTGCTGAACCAACGCTCCAGGGCGCCATCGACATTGGCTCCCGGACCGAGCTTTTCCACCTCCAGGCTGCGCTCTACAACGCCGAGACGCTGCTCTTCATTTCGGTTGAACACACTGTTGAGTATCACCATACGGGACAACCGCGGTGCGTGTTTCAGGGCAAAGGCCCGGGCAATCAGGCCACCCATAGAGAAGCCCACCAGGTTGACCGGCTCTTGAATATCGAGTTCGTCAAGCAACCGGTTCAGCTGCTCGGCATAGTCTTCCAGGGTGGCATCGTTACCGGGATCAGGGCTGTCCCCGTGCCCCAGCATGTCGTAGGTGATCACACAAAAGTATTCCGCGAGACCGGCTATCTGCCCACCCCACATTTCCTTGCTAAGACCAACACCGTGAATCAGCACCAGTAATGGCCCTGTTCCCACCATGCTGTAGCTGGTTCCATCGGTGAGCTTCATGGACTTCATCCTGACTCCTTAGCCTTTTGCTTTTTCGGCTTCGAGCTCTTGCAGATCGAGATAACGATTACCAATGCGGGGATGAGCCCGCCCGCCATCGCTGGCGCCCAGTACAATGACCAGTTCATTGGCCGCAGGAGCATCTTCAATGCTCATTTCCAGGGTAATGTAATGAGAGCGCAGGCCTTCATCATCCTTGTGCATCATTGGAATCTGGATGGAGGTACCGCCAGCGCCGCGCTTGTTGGTAAAGCTCAGGTAGCTTTTGGCATTGACCGCATCACGGTAGTGGTTACCAAAACGCAGGGTATGGATAACGGCTGAGGCGTGTTCGACCTCTCCCTCCATCCCTACTACGGCAGCCTTACCATATGCCTCGATGCGATCTCCCCCGCCCATGACGGCGATCAATTTTTCTACGATCAGAGCCCCCAGTTCGGAACAGCCATCAATAATCTCAGGGCGCAGGTTTTCGACGTATCCGCGGCCGTGCCAGGGATTTTCAATGACAGCGGCAACGGCCGCCATGGTGATGGGCTTGTCCAGTGCCTTGCCACCCTCAACATGAGCTTCTTCAATGTGTGTAACAATCTTCCTGAGCTTGAACGCCATTTTCATGTCCTTTTGTTGGATGTTGGAGCCAGTTACTGTCGGCAGTTCCTCAAGACCGGGCCATGCCGAACGAGATAAACACATGGTATACCATAATACACTTTTGTCAAAAACCCTCACAACATCTCACCACTTACTAAAAAAAACCTATAAAACAACAAGTTAAAAATAATCAGCAGTTCAAAAAGTCTTTCATTAAAAGTTAAAAAACATAACAATGATCACAATTTAATTAAAAAAACCATAAACAGCCTCCCCCCTCGACACACCAAAAACAACAATAATCAATTGATTTAAAACATAAAAATAAAAAACATCACTACCATCCTCAAAATGTCACACACTTGAAACACCAGATTACGGTGTTATGGTATACCACGATGGAGGGGAGGAACCCTCCATTGACCCAAGCATGCAAGCATCTGCACCTTGGCGTACGCAACTTTAAACATATATGGAGTAATCCTGCTATGAGTCCCAAACATAAGCTGGTAACGCAGCAAGGATGGCTGAAAGGAGTGAACCCCACCATGACGATATCTGCACTCGTCATGGTGGCCCTGTTTTTGCTTTTCTCGGTGACCAATATCGAGCTGGCCAACACTGTCTATACATCGATTAAAAGCTGGCTACAGTCTGAACTGAGCTGGTTTTACATCGGCATCGTCAGTGCTATCTTCATTTTTGCCATCTGGGTTTCATTCAGCCGTTTCGGAAATGTCCGGCTGGGAAAGGACTCAGATCGCCCTGAGTTCAATAATTTCACCTGGTTTTCGATGCTTTTCAGCGCCGCTGTCGGCACGGGACTTATGTTCTGGAGTATTGCCGAGCCAATTAATTACCTTCAGGGCAATCCCTTTATCGAAATGGCGGGCATTGCCCCTGACACCGCTGAAGCAGCCCAGGTTGGCATGCGCATTACCCTGTTCCACTGGGGAATGAGTGCCTGGAGCATCTATATTGTGGTTGCCCTGATCCTCGCCTACTTTTGTTACCGCAAAGGTCTTCCCCTGACTATCCGCTCTGCCTTTTACCCCATATTGGGTGATCGTATCTACGGACCGCTTGGGCATGCCGTCGATCTGCTGGCCATATTCAGTACCTTGTTCGGTACCGCAACCACCCTGGGACTGGGCGTTTCTCAAATGAACGCCGGCCTGAACTACCTGTTTGGCATGGAAATCAGCTCAACCAACCAGCTGATTCTGATTGCCGTTATAGGCTCTATCGCAACGCTGTCTGCCGTCTCCGGACTGCAGAAAGGTATCCGCCTGCTGAGTGAGTGGAATATCAAACTGAGCTGCATCCTGTTCGCCTTCTTTCTGATAGCTGGCCCCACCGCCTATCTGGCTGGCCTTTTCCTCACCAACATAGGTGATTATCTGGCCCACTTTGTCCCCATGTCACTGTGGGTTGATCCCAATCCGGAAGGACAGTGGCAAGGCTGGTGGACCATTTTCTATTGGGGATGGTGGCTGTCCTGGGGCCCTTATGTCGGTCTGTTTGTTGCTCGTATTTCCCGTGGTCGTACCATCCGCCAGTTTATGGTCGGCGGCATTCTGGCCAGCACCCTGGGCGCATTTACCTGGATTACCATCATGGGTGGCACCGCCAACTATATCGAAATCTATGGCAATGGCGGCCTGACCGAAGTTGTGAACGAAAACCTGACCATGGCTCTCTACGCCACCATCGAGGCCCTTCAGGTCGACTGGGCCACCTGGTCTATGGCAGCTCTGGCAACGCTGATGATAGTGTCCTGGTTTGTCACCTCTGCAGACTCTGCGACCCTGGTCATGTGCACTATTCTCGCGATGGGCTCCGAGCACCCTCCGGTGAAAATGCGGATCATCTGGGGCATGGGGCTGGCCTCTGTTGCCGCAATATTGTTACTGGCTGGCGGGCTGGGTGGGCTACAGGCCGCCTCTATCGCTGCTGCTGCTCCGCTGGCCGTGATAATTGCCATCATGTGTTATTGCCTGGCTAAAGACCTGAATAATGACTCCAGCTATCAAGAAAGCCCCGATAGTCAGTACATTACCGAACAATATGAAGTAGCCGAAGTGGCCGCCACAGCCAAGTAAATGAAGGTGGCCAGGCCACCTTCTCTTAAAGCACTATTTATCACTTAGCTTTAATAAGGACAGACAGTATGAAATTTTCCCTGTTCCTGCATATGGAAAGATATAACCAGGACAAGAGCCATAAAGAATCTCTGCAAGAACTGGTAGAGCTGGTACAGATGGCCGAAGAAGGCGGCTTTGAAACGGCCTGGATTGGTGAGCACCATGCCATGGAGTTTACCATTGCTCCCAACCCCTTGAGCTACCTGGCCTATTTGGCGGACAAGACCCATTCCATCCGCCTTGGTGCAGGTACTTTTGTGGCTCCTTTCTGGCACCCTATCAAACTTGCCAGCGAGTCGGCCATGATAGATATCATGTCTAATGGCCGTCTGGAGGTAGGCATTGCCCGAGGCGCCTATCAGTGTGAATTCGACCGCATGGCCAACGGCCTGTCGGCCTCCGATGGCGGCAAACACCTGCGTGAAATTGTTCCTGCTGTGCAGAAACTGTGGCAGGGTGACTACGCCCATCAGGGTGAACTGTACTCCTTCCCTACCTCCACTGCGGTACCCAAGCCGGAACAAAGCAAGGTTCCCATGTGGGTCGCGGCACGAGATCCAGATTCGCACAACTTTGCCATCGCCAACGGCTGTAATGTGATGGTCACACCCTTGATGAAAGGCGATGCAGAAGTAGCTGATTTGATGAACAAGTTTGAAGGTGCCGTCAGCAACAACCCCCAGGTTGAGCGTCCCCGCATCATGCTACTGCGCCACACCCACGTACACGCAACCGGCCAGTCTGCGGACATTGGTATTAACGCATTACAAAACTGGTACCTGAACTTTTTCGCTTGGGCAAAGAACGATCAGACCCCGGTAAATGGATTTGTTGCGCCGCTGGCAGAAGATGCAGTGGACGAACTGCCCTTCCTCGCCAAGGAAGCGCTGGCAAAGAACCTGGTAATAGGTACCCCGGAGGAAGTGATAGCTCGCCTCAAATACTATGAAGAAATCGGGATCGACCAGTACAGTTTTTGGATCGACAACAGCCTTTCCATAGAGGAAAAGAAGCAGTCCCTCTCCCTCTTCATCCGGGATGTACTGCCCGCGTTCCAGTAATCCCCCGGTCCCTTCTCCGGGAAGGGACCTTGCTACCCTTACAGGAGTCCGTATGAAAGGCTATTGGATCGCCCATGTGACCGTTAGCAATCCCGACGCCTACCAGGCTTATACTGAGCTGGCTCCCGGCATTTTAGCGGCTTTCGGAGCCAAGCTACTCGCCCGGGGCGGTAAGGCCCAGGTTCTTGAGGGGCAGCCGGGCCGGGATCGCCATGTTGTAATCGAGTTTCCTTCTTACCAGGATGCTTTAAGCTGTTATTATTCCGAGGCTTACCAGCAGGCAATCAAATACCGTGCCGATGCAGCCCAGGCACAGGTTGTCATCGTGGAAGGTCTCTGACAGCCAGAAACCTGCAATATCGCGATGAGCCTTTACCGAGGAAAGACTAACACCCACCAGACACAAGAGGGAAAAGGATGCTCAGACAGCCACTCGATACCATAAAAATAGAGCGCCAGAACATCACGCTCAGGGAAAAGGTCCTGACAACTCTCCGTAAGGCCATTCTGAATTTTCAGCTGCTGCCTGGCGACCGGCTGGTAGAGCGCGATCTGTGCGAACTACTGGGAGTGAGCCGTACTTCGGTACGAGAAGCGCTCCGACATCTGGAGTCAGAAGGCCTGGTCGAGTACCTTGCCAACAAAGGCCCCATCGTTGCCAAAATCACCCTGGAAGACGCAAAAGAAATCTACGAAGTCAGGGCCAGCCTGGAGTCCCTGATCGTGCAGCTGTACTGTATCAACGCCAGTGATAAACAAATTGCTCAGCTGGAAGCCATGTTAAACCTGCTGACACGCCGTCTGAGCGACAGCGATTTGCCGAACATAGTTGAAAGTGTCAATGACTTCTATAACCTGCTGTTCGAAGGCTGTGGCAACCGCACGGCGGCCCAGTCACTCAAGCAGTTGCAAGCCAGAATCAACCTGCTCAGGGCGACCTCCGTTTCCCAGAAAGACAGGTATCAGGCCAGTATCGAAGAAATGAATGCCATCGTCAAAGCCATCAAAGAGCGCGATCTTGTCGCCGCTCACCAGGCGTGCATTATTCACGTAAAAAACGCCTCTGAAGTCGCACTCAAAGCCATGGCAGAAAAGGAAGGCCAGCCAGTACCCAGCATATTTGAGGCCATTTCAGACCTCCGATAAATACCTCGCTTTAGGCTCTACTATTCCTATCTTAAAGCCGAGGTTCAGTTGAGGCAATTACTGTTTCCCTTCCTCCATTTCCGAGGCAGGAATCGGCAGGCCACAAACAGGCGATACCAGCCTCAAGAGTGATTTTGTGCAATAACGGTTGAGTTGGATAACAATGGAGAACCCCATGGCTTTAAGCAGTACCCAGGAAATCATCGAAGATATCCGTCAGGGAAAAATGGTCATTCTGATGGATGATGAAGACCGGGAAAACGAAGGTGATCTGATTATGGCCGCCGAACATGTGCGCCCGGAAGACATCAATTTCATGGCAAAGTACGGCCGGGGACTGATTTGTCTGACCTTGACCGATGCCCGTTGCCGCCAGCTGAATATTCCCCAGATGGTCAGCCATAACACCGAGCAGTACTCCACCGCCTTTACCGTGTCAATTGAGGCCGCCGAAGGAGTGACCACCGGCATTTCCGCCGCCGACCGGGCCCGTACTGTACAGGCAGCGGTGGCCAAGGACGCCAAGCCGAGCGATCTGGTGCAGCCGGGGCACATTTTTCCGCTCAAGGCCCAGAACGGAGGCGTCCTAACCCGTGCCGGCCATACCGAAGCCGGTTGTGATCTGGCCCGGCTGGCTGGACTGGAGCCCTCATCTGTGATCGTCGAGATCCTCAATGAAGACGGTACCATGGCTCGTCGTCCAGACTTGGAAGTTTTTGCAAAAGAGCACGACATCAAGCTCGGCACCATCGCCGATCTGATCGAATACCGTAACCAGAACGAAACCACCATAGAGCAGTTGGCACAATGCCACTGGCCAACCGATTTTGGTACATTCGAACTGGTCACCTTCCGTGATACCATCGACGATCAAGTGCATTTCGCCCTAAAAAAAGGCGAGATTAAGGCTACCGAGCCCACTCTGGTGCGTGTACATCTGTACGATACCCTGGCCGACGAACTGATGGGGCAGAGACCTTTTCCAAGGATATGGACTCTGGAGCAGAGCATGATTAGGATTGCTTCCGAAGGCGGCTTGCTGGTGCTGGTCAGTAAAAATGATACGAGCAGAAGCTTGCTACGGCGTCTTAGAATGTTCGAAGCCATAGATAAAGGCGAACATCCTGAGCTAGTCAAGAAGTATGGTCCTTCGCGCGATGTGGGTATCGGCTCACAGATATTAAGGGCAATGGGCGTTGGCAAGATGCGCCTGATGAGCACGCCAAAGCATTACCATGCCTTATCGGGCTTCGGGCTTGAAATCGTGAGCTATGTGACGGATTGACGAACTGTGTCTACACCTGCTCCATGGCCGTCAGCAAGGGCTGTCGAACAGGCCACAAATGCTGTAGCTGATTAGCTTGATCGCCTAATGTTATACCGGCTTATCCACCAGTGCGGCGCGGAAAAGAGCACCGTAAAGTCAGGCTTCTGCCTCGATCCGCAAGCAATTTATCTGGCGTCGGCCCAGCGCAACTAGCAGCACGTCAGCCAGCCCCGGCGCACTGTAATCCTTCCCCGATGAAGCAGGTGTCGATTGCCCTTGGTTTCGGTTGCGTGACAGTAAGGACAGTACATAGCGCCTTCCGGCCGTTATTGTAAATAAGCGGGTATCCGCTTGCCGGATTGAATATAGCTGTCAGCGTCAAGCTACCTCTTAACAACTGGTTTTTGCTGACGTTGATGGCTGCTAACCCTTTTGTGCCAGTTTGCCCAATATCCGGCTGACCATAAAGAAGCCGAAGGTGGCGGTGATATGGGTGATGGCGCCGAAACCGGAGGCACAGTCCATCTTCATGGTGCCGTCCGATTCCTTCTTGGTGCTGCAGATCCCCCCGGCACCGTCCGGATAACGGGGCTGTTCTGTGGAGAACACACAGTCCACGCCGAACTTGCGCTTGGGATTCTTGCTGAAGTGATGGAAACGGCGCAGATCGCCACGCACCTTGGCGGCCAGGGGGTCCTGGATGGTCTTGCTGAGATCGGCAATCCGGATCTGGCTCGGATCTGTCTGCCCCCCGGCACCTCCGGCGCTAATCACAGGTATCTTGTTGCGCTTGCAATAGGCAATCAGAGCCACCTTGGCCTTGACCGAATCGATGGCATCCAACACATAATCGAACTCTGCCAGTAAGTGCTCGGCCAGGTTATCCGAGCTGATAAAGTCATCGACCACCCTCACCCGGCAGTCGGGATTGATGAGCGCAATGCGCTCGGCCATGGCCAGGGTCTTTTCCTGACCAATCTGGTTGTTGAGGGCATGGATCTGGCGGTTGGTATTGGTGATGCAGATATCGTCCATGTCGATCAGGGTGATGGCGCCGACGCCGGAGCGGGCCAGGGCTTCAGCCGCCCAGCTGCCCACACCACCGATACCGATCACACACACATGGGCCGCCGCAAACCGGGCCAGGGCCTCTGCCCCGTACAGGCGGGCGATGCCCCCGAAACGCTCGTCAAAACTCATTGACCACTCCCCTTGATTGAGCGGGCATTATATCAGTAGTAACGGGGACTGGAGCACCCAAATCCCCAGTCCCTTCACAACAACGAGTAGGGTGAGCCGTTGCCGCCTCATCCCTCTATCAGAACCGTACGTACGGATCTCGTATACGGCTCATGCATACTTACATTCAGCCTATGGGCTGAACACATACCCTGTCCTGACCTCTTCAAGATTAACCAGACCCCGCTCGTTGAACCATCGGTTTTGCATCGCATAACTGGCCAGCGGGCTTCGGGCATTTCACCAACTCGCCATGCGGATGTACCGGAACGGCGGCCTGTATCCCCGCTGTTTCAGCCGGCGGTGCACCCGTGACGGCTTCTTCCACAACTTGAGCTGAATACTGAGCAACCTGCGCCTTGGCCTTCTGGCGCAATGGCAATGTACTAAAGTGAGCCGAAACTACTCCCCTGTACGGTTTCTCGCCCCAGTACGCTGCTTCCGCAGTGAACCGGTCCGGAATACCCCGATAGCAAGTCGGCTTGTGTACCACTGAAAAAAAAACATCTGCTCATCACAGACTTAAAGTACGCTTCCTCCCTTCGCAACACCGACGGCTTTTGACACGCCGCTGCTCCATCAGACGCCATGCTGATGGTCAGTCCGGTTTTCTCCTCCACACCATTACTGGGCTTCCCAGGCCGGACCTTACTCACTACTACGGATTCATCTGCCACCTCGCACCAACACAGACCTCGGCTCTCACCTGGCGTCTGTGCTTCCGACTTGTCGCCGGAGCTGATGCCAGCCTTCCCCAGCTACTGCACTGGCTCCCTGCCAGAGACGCCACCCTCAAGCACGCAACAGGTCTGACTGAGTATCGGGCTTTGCGTTATTTTGCACGCTTACCCACCTGTCACGCCGAATCAGGTTCACTTGCGTTGTGTGCCTCTGACTTCCTATGGCTTCCTTCAGACCCTGCCGTTGGCCAGCAGCGCCCTTGCCATTCGGATTATCTTTCCCTCATTCGGGGTGATTCAAGTTTCTTTCAACCTGACGGGTTTGCCAGCTTCGCTGGGCAAACAAAAAGGGAGGCTTGCGCCTCCCTGTTATTACAGCTCTGTTTATTATTAGCTATTAACCACCGACGGCGATGTTTTTCATGTCGGTCATGTAGGAACGCAGGGTCTTGCCGATGGCCTCAACCGGGTGGTTGCGAATGGCTTCGTTCACGTCGATCAGGCGACGGTTATCAACGGAGTTGGACTCAACCTTGATGGTCTTGCCAATCACGTCGGTGCCGACTTTCGGCATGAACTGCTCGCGCAGCAGCGGTACGGCGGCGTTGGCAAACAGATAGTTACCGTACTCGGCGGTATCGGAGATAACCACGTTCATTTCGTACAGGCGCTTGCGGGCTACGGTGTTGGCGATCAGCGGCAGCTCGTGCAGTGACTCGTAGTAGGCAGACTCGTCGATGATACCGGAGGCAGTCATGGCTTCGAAGGCCAGCTCAACACCAGCCTTGACCATGGCCACCAGCAGGATGCCGTTATCGAAGTATTCCTGCTCGTCGATGACAACATCGGTAGCCGGATACTGTTCAAAGCCGGTCTGGCCGGTTTCTTCACGCCAGGTGAACAGGTTCTTGTCGTCGTTGGCCCAGTCGGCCATCATGCCGGCAGAGAAGTTGCCTTCAATGATGTCATCCATGTGCTTGTTGAACAGCGGACGCATCAGCTCTTTCAGCTCTTCGGCCAGGTCGAACGCCTTGATCTTGGCCGGGTTGGACAGACGGTCCATCATGTTGGTGATGCCGCCCTGCTTGAGGGCTTCGGTGATGGTTTCCCAGCCGAACTGGATCAGCTTGCCGGCATAACCGGCGTCGATGCCTTCGGCAACCATCTTCTCGTGACAGACGATGGCACCGGCTTGCAGCATGCCACACAGGATGGTCTGCTCGCCCATCAGGTCGGATTTCACTTCGGCAACGAAAGAGGACTCCAGTACACCGGCACGGTCGCCGCCGGTGGCGGAAGCCCAGGCCTTGGCGATGGCCAGGCCTTCACCCTGAGGATCGTTTTCCGGGTGGACGGCGATCAGGGTAGGAACACCGAAACCACGCTTGTATTCTTCGCGTACTTCGGTACCCGGGCACTTGGGCGCAACCATCACGACGGTGATGTCCTTGCGGATCTGCATGCCTTCTTCAACGATGTTGAAGCCATGAGAGTAACCCAGGGCGGCGCCTTCTTTCATCAGCGGCATAACGGCATTAACGGCAGAGGTGTGCTGCTTGTCCGGGGTCAGGTTCATCACCAGATCGGCGGTGGGGATCAACTCTTCGTAGGTACCCACGTTAAAGCCGTTTTCGGTGGCCTGCTGGAAAGACTTGCGCTTTTCTTTAATCGCTTCGGCGCGCAGGGCATAGGATACGTCCAGACCGGAGTCACGCATGTTCAGGCCCTGGTTCAGACCCTGGGCGCCACACCCAACGATAACCACCTTCTTGCCTTTCAGGTAGTTACAACCGTCGGCAAACTCGGCACGGTTCATAAAACGGCACTTGCCGAGCTGCTCGAGCTGCTGACGCAGATTCAGGGTGTTGAAATAGTTAGTAGCCATGACCTTTGCTCCAATTAATCCGTTTAATTTGAATTTCTGCACCGCCTGGCGGTGACGACCCAAACACTATACCCCAGGCTTTTCATTGCTTGAAATGATATATTCGGAATAGAGTCTTTCATTTTGTGAAACGTTAATGGATTTTCGCCACCTCGAACTGTTTGTCCATTTAAGCCAGAGCCTGCACTTCGGTCACACCGCCGATGCCATGGCGGTGAGCCCCTCCACCCTCAGCCGGGCGATACAGCGGCTGGAGCAGGATGTCGGCTGTGAGCTGCTGATCCGTGACAATCGGACCGTTACCCTGACTCCGGCCGGTGCCCGCCTGCAGCAGTTTGCCCAAGGCTGGCTGGCCGACTGGCAGATCCTGAAGGAAGAGCTGAAACACGGCGATGACAGCCTGCAGGGCCGACTGCGCGTGTTCTGCTCGGTGACCGCCAGCTATTTTCTGCTACCGGGCATCCTGGAGCGTTTCCGCAGCCGTTACCCCCGGCTGGAAATCCGTCTGGAAACCGGCGACCCGGCGCTGGCCATCGACAAAATACTGGATGACGAATCAGAGCTGGCCATCGCTGCCCGCCCGGACGCCCTGCCCGCCAAGGTGCACTTCATCAACCTGCAGACAGTGCCCATGGTATTTATTGCCCCCACCTCGGCCGGGCCGGTCAGCGAACTGCTGGAACAGCGCCCGCTGGACTGGCGCCGGCTGCCGGTGATTGTTTCCGAGCACGGGGTGGCCCGCAAGCGGGCCAACCAGTGGTTCAAGGCCAAGGGTATCAGCCCCAATATCTACGCCGAAGTGGCCGGCAACGAGGCGATTATCGGCATGGTGGCGCTGGGGTTCGGTATCGGTGTGGTGCCCAGGGTGGTCATCGATCACAGTCCCATGGGCGACAAGGTGCGGGTGCTGTCGCCCAGCCCGGCACTCAAGTCCATCGAGGTGGGAGTCTGCCTGCTGAAGAAACGGCTCGACGATCCGCTGATCCGCGCCTTCCAGCAGACAGCGCTGGCGCCGTCGTAGTAGAGCGTAGTGGCCAATATTACTTGGCCACTATAGTTGGCAAGCGGTTGGAGATTACTTTAGCTGGATCCAGGTGGTTTTCAGCTGGCAGTACTGATCGTGAGCAAACACGGACTTGTCCCGCCCACCAAATCCTGACAGTTTGTAGCCACCAAATGGAGTAGTCATATCTCCTTCTGAGAAGCAGTTCACCGATACTGTGCCAGCCCGGATTGCCGCTGATACCCTATGCGCGACATTCAGATCGTTGCTATAGAGCGATGCAGCTAGTCCATAGCAGGTATCATTGGCGATCTGCACCGCTTCGTCTTCGGTGTCGAACGTGATTACGGCTAGGACAGGACCAAAAACTTCCTCCTGAGCAATAGTCTGATCGTTAGTCACGTTATCGAAGATGGTCGGCGCAACGAAGTAACCTCCGCTCTCCGGGAACAGCCGCTCACCACCGGCCACCAAGCGACAACCTTCCTGCTTCGCTTTGTCGATATAGCTCAATACCTTGTTCATATGGCCTTCATCGATCAGCGCACCAAGCTGATTTTCCGGGTTGAGCGGATTTCCGGTCTTCCATTGATCCAGCCGTTGCAACATTTTCTCCAGCAATTGCTCCTTAATTGAGCTGTGTACGAGCAGCCGGGAACCTGCGGAACAGTTTTCACCCATATTCCAGAATGCAGAGGCTACGATTTGCTCTGCGACTGCATCCAGATCGGCTATATCCGGCATGACAATCTGCGGGTTTTTACCGCCGCACTCAAGTACCACCTCTTTCAGGTTGCTGCGAGCGGAATATTCCAGAAACATACGACCAACTTCTGTCGAGCCGGTAAAGGCTACTACGTCGATATCCGGATGTAGGCCAATAGCACCACCGGCACTGGCACCAGAACCAGGAACAACGTTAAGAACACCTGCAGGCAGCCCCGCCTGGTGGGCTAACTCAGCCATAAACAAGGTACTCATCGATGTCAGTTTGGCCGGTTTGGCTATCACGCTATTACCGGTGATTAATGCTGGCCCCAGCTTCCAGCCCGCCATTAGTACAGGGAAGTTCCAGGGTAGTACTACGCCAACCACTCCGGCTGGCTCGCGAGTCACTAGGCTCAGCGTATTTCTGCCGGTCGGAGTTACCTGATCAAACAACTTGTCCGCAGATTCTGCGTGAAAGCGGATGGCATTAGCGGTCTCCGGCAGATCCACGGCATAACATTCGCCCACCGGCTTTCCGGACTCGATTGATTCGATGATGGCCAGCTCCATCAAATTTTCCTCAATGAGATCCGCCCAGCGGCACATCACTTTCTTACGGTCGGCCGGGGCCATCTTAGACCAAACACCCGCTTCGAAAGCGCTTCGGCCAGCTTGCACTGCACTGTCGATATCATCCGCTGCACAGCTGGCGATCTGTGCAAGTGACTTTCCGGTGGCCGGGTTTAGAGTGGTAAAGGTTTTACCTGACAGTGCATCCACATACCTGCCATTGATAAAGGCTCGGGTTGGTAACTCCAGATTAGCCAACATGTTTTGGCACTGCTGTTGGGTAATAGCTTCAGACATAGTAAATTCCTGCTTTTGTTTTAGTCGAGATAACCCATCACTCGCGGCAGGTAGAGAGCCAGCGGCGACCAATAGGTAGTAACCAGCATCACTGGCAAGGCTGCGAAGGCCATGAAGCCCAATGCTGGGCGCATAACCTGCGACATTCCCACCTTTCCGACACGGCAAGTCATGAAGAGTATTGGAGCCATTGGCGGGCTATTGCAGCCGATCACCACGCTGGTGCCCACAATCGCCGCGAAATGAATCGGATCAACACCGATGCTTTCCATCACTGGTAGTAGTAACGGACTGATAATCGCCACGACGCTGACGTCATCCATAATCATGCCTAGCAGTATGAGGAAGATATTTACCACCAGTAGGATCAGCAGCTTGTCTTGAAATATGTTCATCAGCAGTTCGGTCAGTTCCTGAGGCACGCGCTCAAAAGTGAAGATACGGCTGGACACAAAAGAGAAGACCAGAATCACCATAATCACGCCTGTGGTTGTTGCTGCATCAACCAGGCAACGAATGGTCTTTTTCAGGTCCAGTTCGCGATAGACAAACAGCCCTACGGGGATGGCATAGGCCACTGCCACCGCAGCTGCTTCTGTCGGGGTAAAGATGCCGCCATAAATACCCCCAAGGATGATCACCGGAAGCATCAGGGCCGGGAAGGCTTTCCAGATATTGTTATTCACCTCCACCACACGTTGGCGGAAGCTCAGTACCTCGTTGGGTTGATCCGGCTGCAGGCGCATCTTGATCCAGTTCATCAGGCAGAGTACCAGGATCAACAGTATTCCGGGACCGATGGTGGCCAGAAAGCAGGCCGTTACCGACTGGCGGGTCACGACGGCATAGAGGATCATGGTGATACTTGGCGGAATCAGGAGGCCTAGCAGAGAGGAGATTCCCAACAGCGCGCTGGTGTACTCGCGCTTATAGCCGTGCTTTTCCATGGGGTCGATCATGATAGTGCCAATGGAGGCAACTGCCGCGGAGGCAGTGCCGGAGATGGCACCAAAGATGCCACAGGCCACCACCATTGAGGACCCCATACCGCTGCGGGAACGCCCCACCAGCGCTTCAACAAAATGCACCAGCCGGGCCGCCATGCCTCCCGCCTGCATCAGGTAGCCGGTCATTACGAACAGTGGCAACGCCAGCAGGACCGTAGAGTTGACCGACCAGAAGCCGGTGGTCATTAGAGACGATATCTCAACGTCATAGACAATAGAGAGAATAAAGGTCATGGCAGCGAAGGAGAAAACAACCGGTACACCGATCATCATCAGTGCCACCACCGCAAGTATTGCGAATAAAGCGCCCATAATAATTCCCTGAAAATCTAACAGTTGTCGTCTGATATCACGGGATGTAGCAACGTACCCGAATGCAGCAGGGCGTTTAAGTCCTCCAAGAGATCCCGTATCAGGTAGAAGCAGAACAGCAGTGCTGCAACAAACAGGCTACTCTGGGAGAGATACCAGGGCAGCTGAAAGACAGGAGTAGTCTGGCCCTTATTAATTCCCCACTGGAGCAGGTCATAGCTCCAGGTGACAAACATCACAGCCATCAGCAACGAGATAAGAGTCGCTAGCAAACGCATAACCTGGATCGTTTTCGGATGACTGCAGACAACCTGAACAAAATCAGCACTCAGATGGGAGCGTTCGCGGGAGGCAAGGACTGCGCCCAACATGTAGATCCACATGGCCATCATCAGAATCAGCTCTTCAAGGCCAAACAGCGGCGCATCCAGCACCGCACGGGTAAAGATACCCAGCGCCAGCATAAACGCGATAGCGGCACTGATAAGCCCCAAAACAGGCTTGATCAGGAAAACCAACACAACGTCGATGCTCGCTATCAAAGCAAGTAGCTTGGACATAGGATTCTCCTGTTACAGGAATCATAAAACAGCGGGCGGTAGGGTAACCGCTCACTGTTAAGCTTGGGATTACTGAGGTAGAAGAGCGTTGGTGCGGATAGTCTCCATGACCTCAGGACCGAAGCTTTTCTCCGCTTGGGGCCAGATTTCCTCACGCACTCGACTGACTAAATCATTCAGCTGTGTACCCTGTAAATCGATATATTTCATGCCTCCTTCCTGTGCTTTGGCAATCCATTTTTCTTCCTCAGCTCGCCCATTCTCGAACTGTTTGGTGATCACCACTTCCGCTGCGCTTTCAATGATTCGGCGATCCTCTTCATCCAATTTTCCCCAAGACTCCTGGCTCATAATCAAAGCAGCAGCAGAGAAGTTGTGCTTGGTATGGGTATAGTGGGTCAACAGATCACCGAAGTACTCATAGTCCCAGTAGATGACGTTGCTGCCATCACCATCAACGACCCCCGTCTGCAGCGAGGTGTAGACCTCGTTCCAATCGATTGGAATTGCCTGGTAACCCAGAGCATTGACAGTTTGCGGCAGAGGGAAGAAGGTTTGGGAGCGAATCTTGATGCCTCTGGCCTCCTCAATAGTCGAGGCCTGCACATCCTTGGTGGCGATGCCGCCAAAACCTTCCGGATAAGGGCCGAAGTACTTCAGACCGACTTCGTTGTAGATTGGATCAATTGCCTTCCGGAGCCAGCCATCCTTACCGTAAGCTTTCAGGGCATTTTCCCAGTCCAGCACCAGGTAAGGCAGGTTATTGATACCCAGGCGTTGGTCGTAGGAAGTCTGCGGCCAGGTGATCATCATATCGATGTTACCCTTCACCAGCTGGTCGAACATCTCCTGCTGACTCCCCAGCTCTCCCTGATAGTAGATATTGGTCTTGATGCGGCCACCAGACTTCTCCTTAATCAGATCGGCCCACAGCTCCATCGATTTGCCGATCGGCGATGACTTATCGCCTTCAACGGTCGCCAGGCGAAGCTTGAAGGAGTCGTTACTGGCCATTGTCTGAGTTGACAATACTGCCGCACCAGCGCAGACCACAAGAGTTATTGCACGAATGCCGAACTTCATTTTCTTTAAGATTTCCATATCTACCTCATTGTTTTACATTACTTTTATATCAACCGAACAGATGTGGGTCAGCAGCCTAATGCCCGACTGTTCGGATCATTCAGTCCAGCAGTGCTAGACGCTGGCGGATTTCGTCAACGGCTTCATCGGTAGGCGGCAGCACGGGCATACGGCACTCACCTACCGAGGTGCTGCGCAGGTTGGTTGCCCGCTTTACCGAAGAGTTGTATTCGTTGAGCCAGAAGTAGAGGTTGAGTGGTTCCATCTTCTTCCAGAGCGCGCGGGCTTCATGCAGATCTCCTGCTTGAACCAGGCTCCACAACCGGGCACACTCAGCCGCCATTGCATTGGCTCCACCCCATATACAACCGGTGACGCCGGCCGACATGGCGTAGAAGGCCAGCGGATCGCAACCGTTAAACACCTTTCCACCCACTTCCAGCAGCTCCAGCTGACGAACCAGATCTCCAGTGCTGTCCTTGATAGAGCCGACATTGTCCAATTCCAGCAAGCGACGATAGAGCTGTGCATCAATGTCAAAGCCACTGTGAACGGGAATGTTGTAAAGCATTATCTCGGTCTCGATGGCGTTATTTATTGCTTCATAGAAACGCATGACACCACTCTCACCGGGACCTTCGAAGTAAGGGGGTAATACCATTACCGCATCGGCTCCCAAGTCCTGTGCATGCCGCGCCCAGTTAATACCGTCACTTTCTCGAATGGCGGAGGTGTTCACGATTATTCCAGCACGGCCCTGCACATGACGAGTCCCCACCTCGATAATATGTCGGCGTTCTTCGTTGCTCAGGAAAGCAAATTCCCCGGTGCCACCGCAAAACACGATGCCGTCCGCACCGGCTTCAATCAGGCTGTCCAAATGTGCCTTAAATGCGCCCTCGTCAAAATTTTCATCTGCTGCAAAGGGAGTGCAGGTCGCGATGTAGATTCCACTTAAGTCAGCCATTATTTACTCCTCTTATTTTTCCAGGCCGACGCCAATAGATCGTCTAGCAAGGTCTAGGGTGACACCTAGCTTCAGGATGAAGCCAGGCGGAACAAGGTTCGGTCTTGGGTAGCTCAGCAACAGGTCTCCCAGTTCGGAGCGCTGACCAGCCAGGTGTTCGGCGATTAGCTTGCCCATAATGGTCCCTTTGGTAATGCCGACGCCATTCATGCAGAAAGCACCGTAGATATTCTCCTGCAGCTGGCCAAACACCGGCGCACCATTACGTGACAGGCAGAGAGCACCACCCCAGGTGTATTCAAAGTCGACATTGGAGAGCATAGGGAAACGGCGTTCGAAGGACTGGCGATGCTCATCATGCATCCGTTTCAGCATTCGAGGGCTGGCGCGGAATTGGTCGGCATAGCTGTAGGTATGACGCACCAGCAACCGATTATCGAGAGTTTTTCGCAGCGAAGAGCCAAAGGCATCAGCCGGTATGATCCCCCAGCTGTTATCTCCACCCAGCCGCTTTAGCTCTTCGTCAGTGAGTACCCGGGTCATGCTGCCGTAAGTCATAAAAGGGATAAGATGGTGCTGATAGAACCCCAGGTACTGGGCATATCCGTTGTTGGCCAGTATCAACTGACTTGCCCTTACCTCACCTTTGTCACTGCGCAGGCAGATCGGCTGGTTGTACAGCACCTCTTTCACCGGGCTATTTTCATACAGGGTGACATTGTCCGGCAGGCTGTCCGCGAGATGTTGGACCATGGCCGCTGGCTGTACCAAGACCGCCCCTGGTGTATGTATGCCTCTTCGGTAGTAATCAGAGCCGGTAATTGAACACATCTCATCAGCGGACAACCAGTGATAGGGTTCCTTCAGACTATCCAGCACCTTAGAGAAGCCTTGCAGCTTCGCTTCTCCGGCTAAGGTCGCTGCGGCGTGGATCTTACCGAGCTCTTCCCAATCACTACTGTCGTAATCTGAGTTGAGAACGCCTTCTTTCAAATAAGCCAGACCGGCTCGGTTAATGCGAGTTTGTCGGCTAGTTTCCTCCAAGCCATCGACAAAACTTTTGGACCGCATATCATGGGCCAGATCGATAGCAAAACCGGAACTGCGACCGGCGGCACCAATGCCGACCTCTTGCGCCTCTAGCAGAGCAATTCGCTTATGTGGAAGAAGCTCCCCCAGACGGCGGGCTGC
This sequence comes from Zobellella maritima, assembly GCF_003075035.1. Lineage (GTDB taxonomy): Bacteria > Pseudomonadota > Gammaproteobacteria > Enterobacterales > Aeromonadaceae > Oceanimonas > Oceanimonas maritima. The sequence goes on from NZ_QCZE01000004.1 coordinate 148,243, forward strand.
CGCCAGCCCGGTATAGCCAGCCCCTACCACCGCGATATCAAACTGCTCGATACCTCTCAGCAGCTTTGCAGACATGCGTTTAGGTAAACTCTCGTACCAAGCGCATCGATTGTCATCGGCAGGCAGAAGCCTGACTCGTTGGGTGTTGACCATTCTGTTGCTGGCTCCGTAAGCCTGATGTTATTGTCTTGAGGTGAGGAGTATCCAAATTTTTACAAATGTGGACAAACGATCAATTTGAAAGTAACACTTGAGATTTTGCGATGCATAGCAACAAAAAAACACTTCCACCTCTGAATGCATTGCGGGTATTCGAAGCGGCAGCGCGGCACTCCAGTTTCAAACAGGCAGCGGAGGAGCTCTTCGTAACCCAATCGGCCATAAGTCGCCAGATTCAGGTATTGGAGGAGTATTACGGTACGCCACTTTTTCTTCGGAAAACTCGAAAAGTGGAGCTCACTTCAGAGGGGAGGATCCTGTTTCAGGCTACCTCTCAGGCACTGGACTGCATTGCTGCCGCCTCCCATGAGGTGTTTGTAAAACAGAAGCGTGGTTATCTCACAATTGCCAGCACCATCACTTTTTCGACTCTATGGCTGATGCCGCGAATGCAGAACTTGCGGGACTGCTATCCTGACATTCAGCTGCACTTGATGACCTGCGAGGCCAGCCCGAAACTTCACGATGCTTTTGATATTGCTATAACCTTGGGTCATGAAGAAACGCCAGGCTTTGATGCGACCCCATTGTTTGAGGAAGAAACTTTTCCAGTTTGTACACCTGAGTTTCTCGCTCAGCACCCCGAACTAAAAAGCATCGACGGCCTATTTCAGGTCCCTTTGTTGGAGCTGAACCGGAACCATTGGAAATATAAAAGGTGGACACCTATTAACTGGGAACGTTGGTTTCAAGCGAATGGTATAGAGAACCGAGCACATAACACTGTTATGAGCTTTAACCACTTCCCGCTGGTTATGGATGCAGCCCGGAAGCATATGGGAGTTGCTTTAGGGTGGGCGCACCTAGTGAGTCATGACCTTGAACAAAACCGTTTAATACGTCCCATATCAGACAGTTATGTCCTCAAGGATCGTAAACACTACCTCATCGTGAGGGAGGAGCTCAAGGACACCTCCGAGGTAAAGCAGTTCAAAAGCTGGCTAATTTCACAAATTAAACTGTCCAGGGTTAGTTGACCACTACACATCGCGACGCCGGTTACACAAGAGGTGTCCATTTCAGCTTCCGGAGTACAAGGAGAACAAAAGGATCGGCTCTACCGAATGAGTATCAGATCAAATCAGAGCTAATACATTTAATAGTCTCGGGACAACCATCGCAGCCTCAGGCACTACTCCCAGCTGATATCCGTACTCTGCAACCGCTCCGGACAAATGTAGTAGAGGAAACAGCCGCCATGAACCGGGGCCTCCGCTGCCGGGTTCAGGGTGATATCCTGGCCGCTGGCCTGGCTGGAGGTGCCCAGCAGGGTGGCATTGTGCTGTTGCTTGAAACGACTCAGCAGGTTGCCATAGGTCAGCGCCCCCGCACTCTGCGGCACCTGGATGCGGTACAGAGTCGGGCCCAGCAGTGTGGAGAAAATCTGCTCCTGGATCAGGCTGGCGCCCGGGTCCTGCAGCGAGCGGACCAGGATTTCCGCCTCCTTGGAGCTGGACACCTCCACATTGGGGCAATGCAGGCGCAACAATTCCGCCTTGCTGGCCTCGGTAAACCAGGCGCACAAGTGCGCCTCCGGGGCCGCCTTGGCCGACAGCGCCAGCGAGGTGGTCAGGGTCTGGTCGTCATCTTCCCCGTCCACCAAAATGCGGCCGGCCCGAGCCAGCCCCACCCGCGCCAGTTCCTCGGGATTGGTAAAGGACTGCAGGTGGGCAAATTTGACCTGGTCACGCTCGGGAAAGGGATGCTCCATATCCTGGGTCACGCACAGCAGTATTTCCTGTTCGCGGCTGGCACTGTCGGCCAGCAGCAAATCGACGATACGTTCGGTCTGCATACCGTTCCAGCCGAACAACAGCGTATGGCCGGAAAAATGTGAATAGTCCGCCTTGCCTGACATACCTCTCCTTACCCAGGTGACCAGTGTCTGGGTCAATTTACCAATAAAACTGCCGAACACCAGCAGGCCGAAGGGGATCTGGTACAGGGCCACTGCCCAGCGGCCCGCGTCGGTCACCGGCGAATAGTCGCCAAAGCCGACGGTGCTGATCACCACGGCATTGTAATAGAAAAAAACCGACGGCGCCGCCAGCTCCGTCTCCCCAGCCAGGTGAAGCAACAGCCAGCTGCCTCCCCCCTGCAGCAGCAGCAGCACCATCAGGTTTTGCCAGCTGAGGCGACGGGTCAGGCGACGAAGCAGACGGGCGAGCAGATGAAACATGGCTATCTCATTTGGAGCTTGGTCACCTAAAGCTACTTGTTTCGTGCCAAAATGAAAAGTCTGACCTGCCCGTAGCCGGCAAATAGGGGTAAAATGCAACCAATAGCCAAGGAGACAAGCATGCTAGACCCGAAGAAACTGGAAGACATCGCCAAACAAATCCAAAATAGCCTGCCCAGCGGGCTGAAGAATATGGGTGAAGAAGCGGAAAAGCGCATTCGTACCGTGCTGCAGGCACAGCTGGGCAAGCTGGATATGGTGACCCGGGAAGAATTCGACGTTCAGACCAAGGTGCTGCTGCGCACCCGGGAAAAGCTGAACGAAATGGAAGCCAAGCTGGCGCTGCTCGAGCGCAGGTTGACCGACAGCCAGGATGAACAACTCTGAGTTAGCCGAGCAGGTACGTCAGGCCTGCCTGCATGCGGCCCTGACCGCCTATGAAGAGGGAGGCCTGCTGGGCCTGTGCCAACAAGGCCGCTTCGAACTGGCCATGGATGCCGTCCGCACCCTGGATCTGAACCGGCTGCCCAACCAGGCGGGAGAACAGGAATAGGGAACACCCATGCCCTATTCCTGGCCTGGTTTAAATAAACTCGTAGGCGTCACCAAACAGGTGGTCGGCTTCGACCCCTTTCTCTTTAAAGGCCTCCCGCGCCACACCGGCCATCTCAAAACGACCCGCCACATAGATATCATAGCCGGTCAGGCTGGGGAAATCGGCCATGATCGCCTCATGCACCAGACCGGTCTGTCCCTGCCATTGATCACCGGCATTCTGCACCACGGGCACATAGGTCAGTTCTTTATGCTCGGCCACCCAGTGCTGGAGTTCCTTGTCCGCATACAACTGCTCTTCAAAACGCACACCCCAGTATAGAAACACCGGCCTGTGCAGGCCGTCGGCCAGCATCTGCTGCAGTATGGAACGGGTGTAGGCGTAGCCGGTACCGCCGGCCATCAGGATCACCGGGTGGCGGGACTTGGCGCGTAAATAGGCCTTGCCGGCGGGCAGCTGCAAATCGATATGGCCCTGGTCCCGGATGCGGTTGAGTACCTGCATGGCATAGCTGTTATCGGGGGTGGCACCGATATGCATTTCTATGGTGCCGTCACCATTAGGCATATTGGCGATGGAAAACGGCCGCTTGTCATCATCGGCCATTACCACCAGCAGATACTGTCCAGGATAAAAGTCCACCTGCTGTGCCGGTTTCAGGCGCACATACCAGATGGAATCCGCCAGTTCTTCCAAGGCTTCCAGATTACAATTCACTTTCTGCATGACTATCCTTTGATTTCACTCTGTTCAGCACCGTCGCTCAGGATATCCAGTTTATCCCAGAGCGCATCGACCCTTTGTTTGACCGCATCCGTCATCGTGATCGGCAGCCCCCACTCCCGGTCGGTTTCTCCCGGCCATTTATTGGTGGCGTCCAGTCCCATCTTGGAACCCAGGCCGGAGACCGGCGAGGCAAAATCCAGATAGTCTATGGGTGTGTTTTCGATCAATGTGGTATCGCGTGCCGGGTCCATTCGGGTCGTAATGGCCCAGATCACATCTTTCCAGTCTCTGGCATTGATATCATCGTCACACACAATGACAAACTTGGTATACATAAACTGCCGTAAAAACGACCAAACGCCCAGCATGACACGTTTGGCATGACCCGGATAGCGTTTTTTGATGGTCACCACCGCCATCCGATAGGAGCATCCCTCGGGCGGCAGGTAGAAGTCGACTATCTCGGGAAACTGCTTCTGCAATATGGGCACGAACACTTCGTTCAGAGCCACACCCAGCACCGCCGGCTCATCGGGCGGACGGCCCGTATAAGTAGAATGATAGATGGCATCATGACGACGGGTAATACGTTCCACGGTAAATACCGGGAATTCATCGATCTCGTTGTAATAGCCGGTATGATCGCCATAGGGACCTTCCGGCGCCATCTCGCCGGGATAGATATGGCCTTCCAGCACGATTTCGGCACTGGCCGGCACCTCAAGCTCGTTGCCGATACACTTGACCACTTCGGTGCGGCTGCCGCGTAGCAGGCCGGCGAAGGCGTACTCAGACAAGGTGTCCGGCACCGGCGTTACCGCTCCCAGGATAGTGGCCGGATCCGCGCCCAGCGCCACCGTCACCGGGAAGGGTTCACCGGGGTGGGCCTCCTGCCATTCGCGCAGGTCGAGGGCGCCGCCCCTGTGGCTGAGCCAGCGCATAATGACCTTGTTCCTGCCCAGCAGCTGCTGACGGTAGATGCCCAGGTTCTGGCGCTTCTTGTAAGGCCCGCGGGTGATGGTCAGACCCCAGGTGATCAGCGGTGCCGCATCGCCGGGCCAACAGTGCTGGATCGGGATCCGAGTCAGGTCGACCTGCTCGCCTTCCAGGATCACCTCCTGACAGGGCGCCTTCTTCAGCCGCTTGACCGGCATATTGAGCACCTGCTTGAAGATAGGCAGTTTTTCCATCAACTCTTTCAGGCCCTTGGGCGGTTCCGGCTCTTTAAGGTAGGAAAGCCAGCGACCCACTTCGCGCAACGCCTCCACATCCTGCTGGCCCATGCCCATGGCCACTCGCCGGGGGGTGCCAAACAGGTTGCCCAGCACCGGCATGTCGAATCCCTTGGGGTTTTCAAACAGCAGCGCAGGGCCGCCGGCCTTGAGGGTCCGATCGCAGATCTCGGTCATTTCCAGATAGGGATCGATTTCATGGCGGATGCGCTTTAACTCGCCCTGGGCTTCCAGTTGCGCGATAAAATCTCGTAAATCCTTATATTTCATTGGGTTGTTCCGAGGTGTATCGAGTGGCGTGGAGATTATACCCGGTTCGGGAAGGCTTGTATCGCCCACAAAAAACCGCGGACGAGCCGCGGTTTTTTCAGTTGCTGACGATTACTTCTGTTGCCGCTTCATGGCGTCGAAGAACTCGTCATTGGTCTTGCTCATCGCCAGCTTGTCGATCAGGAACTCGATGCCGTCGATCTCACCCATGGGGTGCACTATCTTGCGCAGTATCCACATTTTCTGCAGTTCGTCCGGGGTGGTGAGCAACTCTTCCCGACGGGTGCCTGAACGGGGGATATCGATGGCCGGATAGACCCGCTTCTCGGCGATCTTGCGCGACAGGTGCAGTTCCATGTTGCCGGTACCCTTGAACTCTTCGTAGATAACGTCATCCATCTTGGAGCCGGTTTCCACCAGGGCGGTGGCAATGATGCTCAGGCTGCCGCCTTCCTCTACATTACGGGCCGCACCAAAGAAGCGCTTGGGTCTGTGCAGGGCGTTGGCATCCACACCACCGGTCAGCACCTTGCCGGAAGACGGCACTACCGTGTTGTAGGCGCGAGCCAGACGGGTGATGGAGTCGAGCAGGATCACCACGTCTTTCTTGTGTTCTACCAGACGCTTGGCCTTCTCGATGACCATATCGGCGACCTGTACGTGGCGGGCGGCCGGTTCGTCGAAGGTTGAGGCAATGACTTCTCCCTTGACCATACGCTGCATCTCGGTAACTTCTTCCGGACGCTCGTCGATCAACAGCACGATCAGCACACATTCAGGGTGGTTATAGGCGATGCTCTGGGCGATGTTCTGCAACAGCATGGTTTTACCCGCCTTTGGCGGCGCCACGATAAGTCCCCGCTGGCCCTTGCCGATGGGCGAGGCCAGATCCAGCACCCGGGCGGTAATGTCTTCGGTAGAGCCGTTACCCCGCTCCATCTTCATCCGCTCGTTGGCATGCAACGGCGTCAGGTTTTCGAACAGTATCTTGTTGCGGGAGTTTTCCGGGCGATCGTAATTCACCTCGCTGATCTTCAGCAGGGCAAAATAACGCTCACCTTCTTTCGGCGGGCGGATCTTGCCGGAAATGGTATCGCCGGTGCGCAGGTTGAAACGGCGGATCTGGCTGGGAGAAACATAGATATCGTCGGGACCGGCCAGATAAGATGAATCAGCGCTGCGCAGAAAGCCGAAGCCGTCCTGCAAAATTTCCAGCACGCCATCACCGAAGATATCTTCACCACTTTTGGCATGGGCTTTGAGGATAGCAAAGATGATGTCTTGCTTACGCAGACGGGCAAGGTTTTCCAGGCCCATGTTTTCCCCAAGCTTTATCAGCTCAGATACGGGGGTATTCTTGAGTTCAGTAAGATTCATAGTGGTGAGTTTCTATCAACCAGGATGTTAAACGGACAGAAAAATCTGCTGGATTGATTCTTGAAATAGATTCTTGAATTAGGAGAGCCCTGGGGCACAAACAGGCTAGCAAACGACCAATAAGCTAGCACCAAAAGAGAGGAGCGTCTAGCAAAAAAAACCACAAGGGGTGCTTTGCGCACCCCTTGTATGTATTACAGGTTCGCGTCCAGGAACTCTTTCAGTTGGGTCTTGGACAGGGCGCCAACCTTGGTAGCAGCCACTTCACCATTCTTAAACAGCAACAGGGTGGGAATACCACGGATACCGAATTTGGGCGGAGTGTCTGCATTCTGGTCGATATTCAGCTTGGCTACGGTCACCTTGCCTTGGTACTCATTAGCCACTTCGTCCAGGATAGGGGCGATCATCTTGCAAGGACCACACCATTCAGCCCAGAAATCCACCAGAACCGGACCATCTGCTTTGACTACATCAGCGTCGAAGCTGGCATCGGTCAGCTGAACAATTTTGTCACTCATCTCCAACTCCAGTCAGTAGTTTGACCCCGGACACAAAACGTCAGGGCAATTTAGTTGCCCTATTTCAAATGATCCTGTTTATTATTGCAAGTCTAACCTGATATTCTGACCGCTATGAGCAAAACACACCTAACCGACGTAAAATTTGCCCAGCTTGACCTGGACCCGCGTGTTCAGGCCGGACTGGAGGCAAAAGGATTTCATCACTGCACGCCTATTCAGGCGCTTGCACTCCCTCATCTACTCGCGGGCAAGGACATTGCCGGGCAGGCCCAGACCGGCACAGGCAAAACCATCGCCTTTCTCGCCGCCACCTTTAACCGTCTGTTGCTTACCCCGGCTCCCGAACAACGCCAGATCAATCAACCCAGGGCCATCATCATGGCGCCGACCCGAGAGCTGGCGGTGCAGATCTATAACGATGCCGACACCCTCAGCGCCAGCACAGGCCTGAAGCTGGGCCTGGCCTACGGTGGCGAAGGCTACGAAAAACAGGTGCAGGTACTCGAAGCCGGGGTGGATATCCTGATCGGCACCACGGGCCGCATCATCGACTTCTTCAAGCAGAAGGTGTTCAGCCTGGATGCCATCCAGGTGGTGGTGCTGGATGAAGCGGATCGCATGTTCGATCTGGGCTTTATCAAGGACATCCGCTTTCTGTTCCGCCGTATGCCAAGTGCCGAACACCGCCAGAACATGCTGTTTTCCGCCACCCTGTCACTGCGGGTACAGGAGCTGGCCTATGAGCATATGAACAGTCCCGAGCATGTGCAGATAGAACCGGAACGCAAGACCGGCATCCGCATCCAGGAAGAACTGTTCTATCCGTCGCAAGAAGACAAGATGCTGCTGTTGCTGACCCTGATGGAAGAAGAGTGGCCCGATAAAGCCATTGTTTTTGCCAACACCAAGCACAGCTGTGAAGAAGTCTACGCCTGGCTGCACCACGACAATCACAGGGTCGGCCTGCTGACCGGCGATGTGCCCCAGAAGAAGCGGCTGAAGATCCTGGAAGACTTCACCAGTGGCGCCCTCGACATACTGGTGGCCACCGATGTGGCGGCCCGCGGCCTGCATATCCCCGATGTCACCCATGTCTTCAACTACGATCTCCCCGACGACGCGGAAGACTATGTACACCGTATCGGCCGAACCGGTCGTGCCGGTGCCAGTGGTCATTCCATCAGCTTCGCCTGTGAGGAATATGTGTTCAACCTGCCGGCCGTCGAAGCCTACATCGAGCACGAGATACCGGTCAGCAAGTATGACAGCAATGCCCTACTGGATGATGTTACCCCGCCCAAACGCATTCATCATCACAGGGCTGCGATGAACCGGGGCTCCCGTGAACGACAGGGACAAGGCGGTGCACCCCGTCGCGGCAGCAACAATCGCCGTCGTCGTCCGCAAAACCGAGGTTAAGCAAAGTGACGACCTCCGCCCTGTATGCGGCCATCGATCTGGGCTCGAACAGCTTTCATATGTTGGTGGTACAGGAAGTTGCGGGGGCCTGCCGCACCCTGGCCAAGGTCAAACGCAAGGTGCGCCTGGCTGCCGGTCTGAACCCGGATGGCAGCCTGGATCGGCCAGCCATGGAGCGAGGATGGGACTGCCTGCGACTGTTCGCGGAGCAACTACAGGATGTACCGACCAACAATATCCGCATCGTCGGTACCGCCACCCTGCGCCTGGCCACCAACATAGACATCTTTCTCGAGCGGGCTCAGGCCATCCTGGGCCATCCCATCCAGATCATTTCCGGTGAAGAAGAAGCCGCCACCATCTATGAGGGCGTTGCCTGGACCTCGTCCGGCCTGGGTAAACGGCTGGTAATCGACATCGGCGGCGCCAGCACCGAGCTGATTATTGGCCAGGACGCCTGCCCTCAGCTGCTGAACAGCCTGCATATGGGCTGTGTCACCTGGCTGAACCGGCATTTTTCCGATAACAGGCTCAACGAACACAACTTTAATCAGGCGATCGGCGCCGCCCAGCGGGAACTGGCCCCGGTCGCCGCCGCCTATCTCAAGCTGGGCTGGCAGGGCTGTATCGGTGCTTCCGGTACCGTGCAGGCGATTCAGGAAATCATGATCGGCCAGGGCGAGAATGAATGTATCACCCTCGACAAGCTGCGACATCTGCAACGACAGGCCATCGCCTGCGGCAGCATGGAACGACTGCAGCTGCCCGGCTTACAGCCCGAGCGCATCCCGGTATTTCCCTCCGGCCTGGCTATTTTAATCGCCCTGTTTGATACCCTGGCGATCGAATCCATGGTGCTGGCCGGTGGCGCCCTGCGGGAAGGCCTGATCTATGGCATGTTGGGCAAGCGGCAGGAATGCGATGCCCAGGAACGCACCGCCGACAGCCTGATCGCCCGCTACCAACTGGATCGGGAGCAGGCTGAAAGGGTCAGAAACACGGCACTACGGGCGTTGCAGCAGGTAGCACAACCGCTGGCACTGGATCCGGTGACTGCCAATCCCATACTCCGCTGGGCAGCCATGCTCTACGAGCTGGGCTTGTGCATCGAATATAAACAGGCACCGGCCCATGCCGCCTATATCATAAGTCACATCGACTTGCCCGGTTTTACCCATGCCCAGAAACAGCTGCTGGCGGCCCTGCTGCTCAATCAACGGGATGAGTTCAAGCTGGAGCCGCTGCGACAACAAAGCGCCCTCGGGTTTGAGCAGGCATTACAGCTGGCCCGCCTGCTGCGGCTGGCCATTATCCTCTGCCTGCGCCGCACCCGCGGCACCGTGCCCGCATTTCAGCTCACCACCAACGGCAAGACGCTGACCCTCAGCCTGCCCGCCAGCTGGAACCGGCATCACCACCTGCGGGCCAGTGAGCTGGCTCAGGAAGCTCGTCGCCAGACCGAACTGGGCTGGCCGCTGGTTATCCGGGAACAGCAATAAAAAAGGCGCCGCGGCGCCTTTTTTACTTCTTGTCTTCGTTCAGCCAGATGGCGACTTGCTTGGCGAAATAGGTAAGGATGCCATCGGCACCGGCGCGCTTGAAGCACAACAGGGACTCCATCACGGTTTCCCGCTCTTTCAGCCAGCCGTTCTGAATCGCCGCCATATGCATGGCGTATTCACCACTCACCTGATAGGCAAAGGTCGGCACTCCGAACTGTTGCTTGACCCGGCGCACCACGTCCAGATAAGGCATACCCGGCTTGACCATGACACTGTCGGCTCCTTCCTGGATATCCAGCGCCACTTCCTGAAGGGCCTCGTCACCGTTGGCCGGATCCATCTGATAGGTCGCCTTGTTGCCACCCTTCAGGTTGCCGGCTGAACCGACCGCGTCCCGGAACGGCCCATAATAATTGGAGGCATACTTGGCGGAATAGGCCATGATCTGGGTGTTGATATGGCCCGCCTCTTCCAGCGCCCGGCGAATGGCACCGATGCGGCCATCCATCATGTCCGAAGGGGCCACTATATCGGCACCTGCCTGCGCATGGCTGAGCGCCTGCTTGACCAGCACTTCTGTGGTAATGTCGTTCAGCACATAGCCGTCTTCGTCGATAATGCCGTCCTGGCCGTGGGTGGTAAAGGGATCCAGCGCCACATCGGTCATCACGCCCAGTTCGGGAAACTGTTCTTTCAGGGCGCGCACCGCTTCCTGGGCCAGACCATCCGAATTGTAGGCTTCTTCCGCCATCAGTGATTTCTGTTCGGACGGCACCACGGGGAACAGGGCGAGCAAAGGCACACCCAGCTTGACCAGCTGGGCAGCCTCTTCCAGCAGCAGATCGATCGACAGTCGCTCGACCCCCGGCATGGACGGCACCGCCTCGCGACGCTGATTGCCCGGCAGCACAAACACCGGATAAATCAAGTCGTCGACGGTCAGGTTGTTCTCCCGAACCAGGCGACGGCTGAAGTCATCTCTGCGCAGACGGCGCAGGCGACGTCCGGGAAAGCCACCAAATACTTGCTGGGTCATTATTCCTCCTAAAGTCCAAAAAAGGCGCGGCTGGTCACGCTCACGGCGGCGATCAGGGCATCGGGTTGCTCGCCACGGCAGGCAGCCACCCGCCGGGCGATATGCTCCAGATAGGCCGGCTCATTGCGCCGTGAGGATGGCTTGGGTGAGAGATCCCGGGGGATCAGGTACGGACTGTCTGTTTCTATCATCAGCCGATCGGCGGGGATCCGCCCGACCAGCCGCTGCAGATCCTGGCCACGGCGCTCATCGCAAATCCAGCCGGTAATGCCGATGTGCAGATCCAGCGACAGGCAGTCGGCCAGCTCTGCCTCGGTACCGGTGAAACAGTGCAGTACGGCAGCCGGCAACTTGTCTCGCCAGGGAGACAGGATTTCAAGGAAGCGGGAGTGGGCATCGCGGCAATGCATAAACACCGGCATATTAAGCTCGGCAGCCAATGCCAGCTGGGCCTCAAATACCGCATCTTGCTGCGGGCGCGGTGAAAAATCCCGGTTGTAGTCGAGACCGCACTCACCGATGGCCACCACCTGGGGCAGGCCGGCCAGGGCTGTCAGCTCCGCCAGGCTGTGTTCATCAAATAGTTTGGCATCATGGGGATGGATACCGGCGGTGGCGTAGCAGAATCCCGGCTGTTTCGCGGCCAGCTCCGCCACCGCACGGCTCTCAGGCAGGCTGGTGCCGGTCAGCACCAGCGCCTCCAGCCCCGCATTCCTGGCACGGTCCAATACCGCATCCCGGTCTTTATCAAACTGGCTGCTGGTCAGGTTGACGCCGATATCGATCATGGCTCCTGATCCTGCTGTGCTTCGGCGTCTTCCTTGCGTACATAAAAGCGGGAAAAGAACACCCCTACCTCGAACAGCAACCACATGGGAATGGCCAGCAGGGTCTGGGAAATCACGTCCGGTGGCGTCAGCAGCATGCCGACAATAAACACCACCACGATCACGTAAGGGCGTTTGCCGGACAGCTCCTTGGGGCTCGTCACTCCTGTCCAGCACAGCAGTATGGTGGCAATGGGAATTTCAAAGGCGATGCCGAAGGCCACGAACAGTCCCAACACAAAATCCAGGTAGCTGGCAATATCCGTGGCGATGGTCACTCCTTCCGGCGCCATCTTGGTGAAAAATCCGAAGGCCAGCGGAAACACCACGAAATACGCAAATGCAGCCCCGGCATAAAACAACAGGGCACTGGAAAATACCAGAGGGGCGATCAGGCGTTTTTCATGCTTATAGAGACCCGGGGCAATAAAGGCCCACACCTGGTACAGGACATAGGGAATCGCGAAGAAGAATGACACTATCAACGTCAGCTTGAGCGGTGTCAGGAAGGGGGTCGCCACCCCGGTGGCGATCATGCTGGCCCCTTCCGGCAGCTGGCTCAGCAGCGGTTCGGCCAGTATGGTATAGATGTCATTGGCAAAATAAACCAATGCCAGGAACACTGCCAGGATGGCGGCAAATGCACGTAATAGGCGGCTTCTCAGCTCGACAAGATGGCTGATAAGGGGTTGCTGTGCTTGACTCATTTAGGACTTATCCTGAGGCTCGATCGATGCGTTCGCAGGGGGACTGATTCTCTGTTCGCTGCCGGCTGGCTTTTCGTAGGGCCGATTAACCGACTCGGCAGCTTCTTTCAGCTTATCGATGGACTCCTGGAGCTCGGGGCTGAGATCCTTCATTCCCAGCTGTTCGGCCTTTTTCAGGTCCCGATGCAGCTCTTCCACTTTTAGTTCCTGGGCAAGTTCGGTTTTAACCGCATTGGCGGTATCACGCACCGTTTTGAACAAACGAGATACCGTTCTGATGGCCACCGGCAAACGCTCGGGCCCAAGCACCAGCAGCCCGATCACGGCAATCACGATCAGCTCCCAAAAACCGATATCGAACATGATTACACCTGATCTTTATCTTTGGCTTTATCCTGCTCTTTCTGATTCAGCGACTCACCCTGCTCTTTTTTATCGGCTAACTGTTGCTGCTCGAAATCAGCATCTTTCTTGCCCTGATCATCATCGGACATCGCCTTCTTGAAGCCTTTTACCGCCGAGCCCAGATCGGCTCCCATTCCCCGCAGCTTCTTGGTACCGAACAGCAGCACCACGATCAGGACGACGATAAGCAATTGCCAAATACTGATTCCACCCATAACAACTTCATCCTATATAGAAAATGAATGACCAAGATACATTAACCCGGCTGCCGACAGACAACCCCGAACCAGATCAAACTAGCGTGCGCTGACCCGGCTCCATCCCAGCAACCATACTACCAAAGTGGTCCCCAAACCAGTCACCGCCCAGGAGGTTTGCTCCATTCCCAGCAGCAGTATGCTGCCAAGCAACAGGCTGGCGCCCATCACCAACAGGAAGTTGCCCTGCCCCTGGTTCTTGTTATGCCGGGAAAACTGATCGTAAAGACCCTGCAGATGGCGATTATGCAGCTTCGCCTGACGCAGGGAGTCGTATATCAGCTCCGGCAGATCCGGCAGCTTCTCGGCCCAGAAAGGCGCATTCCCCCGCACCGCATTGATCACTGCCTTGTAGCCCACCTGCTGCTGCATCCAGTCTTCCAGGAACGGCTTGGCGGTTTTCCACAAATCCAGCTGGGGATACAGCTGGCGGCCGACCCCCTCTACATAGAGCAACGTCTTCTGCAGCAACACCAGCTGCGGTTGCACCGCCATATTGAATCGCCGGGCGGTATTGAACAGGTTGAGCAATACATGGCCGAACGAAATTTCCGACAAGGGCTTTTCAAAGATCGGTTCCAGCACGGTGCGGATCGCCGACTCGAATTCCTCCACCTTGGTATCCGCCGGTACCCAGCCCGACTCCACATGCAGCTCGGCCACCTTGCGATAATCCCGGTTGAAGAAAGCCAGGAAATTTTCCGCCAGATAGCGTTTATCGTCCCGGTTGAGGGTACCGACAATACCGCAGTCGATCCCAATCCACTGGGGATCCTGCGGGTGCTCATAGGAGACAAAGATATTACCCGGATGCATATCCGCGTGGAAGAAACTGTCACGGAACACCTGGGTAAAGAACACCTCGACCCCCCGCTCCGCCAGCAGCTTCATGTCGGTGCCGTTGGCCTCAAGCGCCTCGATGTCCGATACCGGGATACCATATATTCGCTCCATCACCAGTACATTTTCATGACAGTAGCTGGGATAAACTTCCGGCACATACAGGGTCCGGGCCCCTTCGAAGTTCCGTCTGAGCTGAATGGCATTGGCCGCTTCCCGCAACAGATTCAGCTCATCAAACAAGGTCTTGCGGTACTCCTCGACCACCTCCACCGGCCGCAGGCGGCTGCTGCGCTCGGGCACCAGCCGGGCAATCAGGCTGGCCATGGAATGCATCAGACTGACATCCGCCGTGATCACCCGCTCGATACCCGGTCGGATCACCTTGATGACGATTTCCTGACCGGTCTTGAGGCGGGCGGTATGCACCTGGGCAATGGAAGCCGACGCCAGGGGCACTTCGTCAAACTGATCGAATAGCGTCTCTATCCTGGCGTTCAGGCTGCTTTCGATCTGCTTGCGAGCCAGGCGGCCATCAAACGAAGGCACCCTGTCCTGCAGCAGGGCCAGTTCTTCGGCAATATCCGGCGGCAGCAGATCCCGGCGGGTCGACAGCATCTGGCCAAATTTGATAAACACCGGGCCCAACGACTCCAGCGCCAGCCGAATACGTTTACCGCGGGACAGGTCAGGATGCTGGTTTTTCAGCCAGAAGATACTTTTACGGGCCCAGCGGGCAGGCCATACCTGTAACCGGGTAGGTATCAGCTCGTCCAGGCCATAGGTGAAGATGGTTTTGCCGATCTTGTAGAGTCGCAGCAGCTCCCGCAGCTTTCTCATTAATGGTCTACCTTATCTGTCAGTGCCGCCAGGCGTCCCTGCAGGCGCAACAGTTGTTTATCCAGCTCGGTCACCTGATCACAAAAGTCGGCCAGTTCCAGGGGGCCAACCGCCAGCCTGGCTTCTTCCAGCACATAGTCACCGAGATGCCGACTCGCCGCCGTCAACCGGTTGTGCATACCGACAGACAACTCCCGCCCGTGACGGCACAGCAAGTGAGCCATCACATCGCCGGTATAGCCGGCCAGGATATCTTCCATATCGAGTAGCGGATCCTTGAGCAAGGTCGAAAAATCCTGCCACAACTGGGGGTCGCCTTCCAAATCGATGCGTCCCTCGCGGATGTATTGCATCAATAACCCCTTATCCTTGAGTAGCCCCAGGGCGTCGAGCGACAAGGTCAGGTGGCTGTCGGGCTGGCCTTCGTAGTTCTGCATGACATCCAGCCTGTCCTTGGAGAACAGCAGGTAACAGGAACCCAGACTGGTAACCGTCAATTGCAGCACCTTGCCCGCCAACGGCTGGACTTTTTTCAGCCGCTCGGGAGCCAGTTGCAAAAAGCGGTTGAAACCGGCTTCCAGGGTTCCGGTAACCACGGGAATCAGCAGGCTGGCCATCAGAATTTAAACCCGCGATGCAGTGCCACTATACCATCGGTCAGGTTGAAATATTCGGTCTGCTCGAAACCAACCTCCTCCATCATGGCCTTCAGGGTGTCCTGATCCGGATGCATGCGGATGGATTCGGCCAGGTACTGATAGCTGTCACTGTCGCTGACAACCAGGGAGCCCATCTTCGGCAATATGTTGAAGGAGTAGAAATCATAGAGCTTGCTCATCACCTCGTGCTGGGGTTTGGAAAACTCCAGCACCAGCAGCCGCCCACCAGGCTTCAGCACCCGAAACATGGAAGCCAGCGCCCGATCCTTGTTGGTTACGTTTCGCAGACCAAAGGCAATGGTGATCACATCGAAGTAGTTGTCGGGGAATGGCAGATGCTCGGCATTGGCCTGTACATAGGCGATATTGTTGCCCAATCCCTTGTTGCGCAGCTTGTCCCGGCCGACCTTAAGCATGGAATCATTAATATCGGCCAGTACCACCTGCCCGCTCTCGCCCACGATACGGGAAAATTTGGCGGTCAGATCACCGGTTCCGCCGGCCAGATCCAGTACCTTCTGGCCCTTGCGGACACCGGAGCAGTCAATGGTGAAGCGTTTCCATAACCGGTGAATGCCGAACGACATCAGATCATTCATCACATCGTATTTGGCTGCCACCGAATGAAATACACTGGCCACCATCTGCTCTTTTTGCTCGGCATCCACTGTTTTATAGCCAAAGTGGGTCGCTTTTTGCTGCTCTGACATGCCTTACCACACCTGAAAAATGAAAGGGCTAGTGTACTGCAAATCACCAGGCGGGGCTAACGGGAAGCCAGCATGTTATTGGTGAGCTGCATACCCAAATAGGCAAACATAATACAACAGAGTACATTAAGGGAAACGTTCAACAGGGCCTTGAGCAGGTTACCCTGCTCCAGCAACAATACTGTGTCCATCGAGAAGGAAGAAAAAGTGGTCAGGGCCCCCAACATGCCGACCATCACAAAGGGGCGCCAGGAGTGAGGACTGACGATGCTGTGCTGTACCAGCACAAACATGATTCCCATCAACAGTGATCCGGTCAAATTGACCGTAAGTGTGCCATACGGAAACCCACGCCCCAGCAGCCGGGCCATCAGCTCGGTCACACTAAAACGCAAGATGGCCCCCATGGCGCCGCCCATCCCAATAAATAGCAGGGTTTGCATACCGTTCGCCCGACGAAAAGAAAGAGAAGAGCCGCCATTGTAGGCAGATAAGCGTCAAAAAGGTACCAAACGCAAAAAGCCCTTCACATCGGTGAAGGGCTGTTCGATGGGCTGCCCGGCATGACTCGGGAACGGCTCGCTCGCCGGCTTTCAAGGCATGGCCTTTGTCATGTGCAAGATACCGGCCGCCGAAACGAAAAAAAGCCCGATACAACAGTATCGGGCTTTTCTATTGGGTGCCTGGCAGTGACCTACTTTCACATGGCAGCTGCCACACTATCATCGGCGCGGGTGCGTTTCACTTCTGAGTTCGGCATGGGATCAGGTGGGACCACAACGCTATCGCCGCCAGGCATAAACTGG
>NZ_QCZE01000005.1 GCF_003075035.1 Zobellella maritima
TCAAGCGTTGAATCAAACTTAATG
The DNA here is from genome assembly GCF_003075035.1 of Zobellella maritima. Taxonomy (GTDB): domain Bacteria; phylum Pseudomonadota; class Gammaproteobacteria; order Enterobacterales; family Aeromonadaceae; genus Oceanimonas; species Oceanimonas maritima. The sequence goes on from NZ_QCZE01000005.1 coordinate 25, forward strand.
TCGTTCGTTTTCAACCCTTGTGACCGTGAGCGCCTTGCCCCGTGTCAGTGGATGCGCATTATAGGGACCGGCGGATTTTGCGCAAGGGCTTTTTTGTGAAAAAGATAACCTTTTAGTGAGTTTGTCTAAAACTCCATCAAAGTGGCTTTTTTTAGAGCTTTTCTTCCTCCACAACCCGCTCGCTCTGACCCACTCGAGTCACCAGCAGCTGATCGATCTTGTAACTGTCGATATCGACCACCTCGAATTTATAGCCGGCGTGCAGCACAAAGTCGGTACGTTTGGGGATCTTGCGCAGCATGAACATCATAAAGCCGGCAATGGTCTCGTAGTTTTCGTCGTCGGGGAAACTGTCGATACTCAGCACGCGCATTACATCGGCCAGGGGAGTCAGTCCTTCCACCAGCCAGGAGTTGTCATTGCGTGCCACTATCTGCTCTTCCTGAGATTGCACCAGTTCGCCCATCACTATGCTCATCACATCCTTGAGGGTAATGATGCCGACCACCAATGCATATTCATTCATGATGATGGCGAAATCCTCTCCCGCTGTCTTGAAATGCTCCAGCACCTCATACATCGACAGGGTATCGGGGATGATCAGTGGGGTACGGATAATCCCTTCTTTTTGCAATGAAATGGGTTGCTGGTGAAGTACCTGCATCAGGATATCCCGGGAGTCTACATAGCCCACCACCTTATCCAGACTGTCTTCACATACCAGAAACTTGGCATGGGGGTGTTCCGCTATCTTGGCTTTGATATTTTCCTGACTTTCCTTGAGAGTGAAATAGATCAGGCTTTCTCGTGCGGTCATCGCCGAGGTAACGGTACGCGATTCCATCTCGAATACATTTTCTATCAGATGATGTTCCTGCTGCTGGAGCACCCCCGCCTGGGCACCGGCATCCATCATGGCAATGATATCTTCCGGGGTAATCTCGTCCTTGCGCATGGTCGGCACCTTGAACAGACGAAAGAACAGGTTAGCCAGACCATTAAAGAACCATACCAGGGGCTTAAGCAGCAGGATGAAATAGCCCATGGGACCAACCACGGCCACGGCAATGCGTTCTGGCGCTATCATGGCCAGGCGCTTGGGCATCAGATCGGCAAACAGGATAAACAGTGATGTAACGATAAAGAAAGAAGCGATAAAGGCGGCCTGAGGGATCCAGGCACCATCAAAAAACAGTCGCAGCAGTTCGGTGCAAAAGGGGGTAAAGGCCGCCTCCCCCAAAATACCGCCGAGGATCGCCACCGCATTCAGGCCGATTTGCACCACGGTAAAGAAGTTGCCCGGCTGTTCCTGCAGCCAGAGTACCTTTTCAGCATTGGTATCACCATCACTGACCATCAAACGCAGCTTCATTTTTCTCGCTGCGGCCAGGGCAATTTCAGATACAGAAAAGAAGGAACTGATGGCCACCAGCAAGGCGATCACCAATAAATTCTCGAACATGCTCATAGTGATGTACACCAATAACAATAGGAAGAAGGAGAGTATAAAGCCGGGACAAGCGGGCCTGCAGGCTATAAAATTGTATAAAATTTAACAGAATCTGGCTATTTGTGCCATACAGACCAAACAAGGTCACTTCCTCCGTCCGGTGACCTTAGGAGGCGGCTGTGTTGACGATGAGTTCAGGTTTAAAAGATAACCAGATATTTATTCAAATTGGTATAACCCGCCTTGTTACTGCCTCAACTCACCATAAAAAGTTAATATTCAAATGAGGCTTTTTTGCACTACACTGAATCCCTAATCCATATAGCACCTGGATGAGAATGCTTATAAGCCGATTACTTGCCGGTTGGCTACTGACAGGCATGCTGCTCTCTTTACAGGTTTCGGCCGAAAGCCCCGAGTACTGGTCATTCCAGGAGTACCTGCAGACCTTTCCTGAACAACAGCAGAGGTTCAATGCCTTCTCGGTGCGGGTTCGGAACCCCGCCCTCCCCCGGGAAGCGCCGGGAGAGCGACCGGTGCATATCGCTATGATCTATCCCGGAGAGCAGGTTTCGGATTACTGGTATCGCAGCCAGCAAAGTTTTACCGCCCGCCTGCAGGAAATAGGCATTCACTATGCGTTAGAGAGCCATTTTTTTCGACCCGACACCGCGCTCAGAGAGCAGGAGCGGCAGATAGCCGCCGCCCTGAAAAGTGATCCGGACTACCTCATCTTTACCCTCGATGCTCAGCGACACCAGGTATTGATAGAAAAAATCATGGCGCGTGGCCGCCCCAAGCTTATCTTGCAGAATATCACCACCCCCCTGAAACGCTGGAGTGCGCGGCAGCCCTTTTTCTATGTGGGGTTCGATCATGCCACCGGTACCCGGTTACTGACCGAAGCCATAAAAGAAAAAACCGGCGGACAAGCCAATTACCTGATGCTGTATGGCACCCGTGGTTATATCAGCCAGGCAAGGGGGGATGAGTTCATCCGGCTAACCTCTGAGCTACCCGGCTTTGCCCTGCGCCAGACCTTCTACACCGATATCAACAGGAAAAAAGCAACCCGGGCAGTACTTCAGGCCCTGGCAACTGAGCCGGATATCAACCTGATTTATGCCTGTGCCACGGATATCGCCATCGGTGCCATCGACGCCCTGAAAATACTGGGCCGGGAAGATGACGTTATCATCAACGGGTGGGGCGGCGGCAGTGCCGAGCTCGCGGCCCTGCAGCAGGGCTCCCTGGATCTGACCGTCATGCGCATGAATGACGATAATGGCGTCGCCATGGCGGAAGCGATTCGCCTTGATATAGAGGGGAAAAATGACCAGATCCCCCAGGCTTACAGTGGGGACTTTGTTATCATCCACCAGGATACCCCCGCAGCCGAACTGGAGCGACTGCAAGCCTATGCCTTCCGTTACTCAAGATAGTACCCGTGCCAGGCCACTTATCAGGCTGATGCTGCTGGCCCTGCTCCCGGCCTTCTTTTTGCTGGCTATCTCCTTGCTGATATTGACCTACCATAGCGCTTCCCGGGTTATCGATGAAGGAATGCAGAGCCAATTCCAACAGGTCAGCAACCGCCTGCAGCTCAACCTCGACGGCCACCTGAACGAACTGAACACCCTGCTGTCGACCACCGCTGAACATCCTCGCCTGGCTTCCCTGATGTCGGCTAACGATGACACCTCAGTCAACCAGCTGCTGCAAGACACACTACAGAAACAAGGCGGAGAGAATCTGGATATCCTGATGCTGACCCGGCAAGGAAAATATTGGACGGATCTCAACTCTTCCTTCTACGACCTGACACACCCCCTGGGCCAGCTGACGGACGCCTTCCCCATGCATAACCGCTGGTCCTGGCTCGAACTGGAGGCAGCAACGCCCCCCTTAAGCATACTGGTGCATAGCTATCCCGTTCTGTCGCCGCTGTCGGGTCAGGTGGTGGGTTCCTTGCTCGGGGGCCTGGTCCTTGACGACAACCTGACGCTGTCGCATCTACTGGGCCAGGGTATCGAAAATTTCAGCTTTCAGCTGATCATGCAGGGCAAGCCGGTGGGCCCCAGGTATGACAAGGGTGAATTCCCCGCCACCGTGCTTGAATCGGCCTTGGCCAGCCGACTCTCGTCGGGTCAGATCCAGGACTACTATTTCAGCCGACATACCTTACGCTTTGATGATGAACAGCAGCAATTGCAAGTCTTGCTGCTTACCGACAACAAGGCGTTTCAGCAACTGCAGCAAGCCTACTGGAACAATACCCTGCTGGCGCTGTTGCTGGTGTTGGTGGCCGCCCTGGCCCTGGCTCTCTACACCCTTAAGCTGATTTCTTCTCCCCTCGCCAGACTCACCGACTTTGCCGAGCGGGTCAGCCACGACCGGCAGACAGCCTTCAAGCCCGGCCGCATCAAGGAATTCAACTTCCTCGGCCAAAACCTGGAGCAGATGGTCGAAGGCCTGCAACGCAAAAAACAGGATTTCGCCAACCTCTTTAACACCGCAAACTCCGCGACCATCATCCTGGATGACAACGAACGCATTCAGGCCATGAACCCTGCCGCCATACCCCTGTTCGGGCAGGCCAGTGATAGGGTCATTGGTACCGAGCTTGCCCGGCATTTTACCAGCGAACAGCTTTATCCTCTGCAGCAAGCCATCAGCCAGGTGCGAAGGGGGCAAAAAATAAGCGATGTGGAAGCACGACTGACGCCATCCCAGGAACATCCCCGCCATCAGCTCTGGACCCTGGCGCCGATTTTTGAAAACGGGGTGGTCACAGCCGTCCAGGCCCAGGGACAGGACATCACCCGCCTGAAGCAGGCCGAAGCATCATTGCATCTCAATGGGCTGGTGTTAAAAAATATTCTTGAGGCCGTGGTGATCTTCGACCATACACTCAGACCCACCTATGTGAACCATGCCTATACCAAAATTACCGGCTATACCCTGGCCGAAGTGGCCGGTAAGTCGCCATCGAGCGTTCTGCACCTGGAAAACCGGACCCGAGAACTGCAACTCTTATGGCAAACGGTGAATGCGGCCGGATACTGGCAGGGAGAAATCTCCGGATACAGAAAAAGTGGCAAGCGCTATCCACTGTGGTTATCGATTACGGCACTCCGCAACAATAACGATGAAATAAGCCACTATGTCGCCGTTTTTTCCGATATATCCATTCTCAAGGACTCTCAGAGCCAGCTACAAAAAATGGCCCATTACGATCAGCTGACCGGGCTGGCCAACCGCAACCTGTTCAGCAAGCGGCTCGCCCAGTTTCTTGAGCAGGCCGAACAACAGGGTGGCAGCCTGGCCATGTTGTTTATCGACCTGGACAGATTTAAACAGATCAATGACAGCCTGGGCCACCAGGCGGGAGATGATCTGCTGAAGGCGGCCGCCGGCCGAATCAGCCACCATACTCGAAAGGAGGACTTACTGTGCCGGTTTGGAGGGGATGAGTTTATTCTGGTAATCACCAACACCCTATCCCCGCAACAGGCCAGGGGGGCTGCTCAACGCATCATCGACACCTTTGCCACCCCCATGCAGATACGAGGACAAAGCCTCTATGTCAGTGTCAGCATCGGACTGGCTCTCTATCCACAACACGGCATGGATGAAGCAACATTGATGCAGAGCGCAGACATTGCCCTCTACCAGGCCAAAGAAAAGGGACGTAATCAGGTACAGTTATTTGACGCCGAAATGAATACCCGGGCCATGTCCTTGATGAAAATAGAAAATGAATTACGATGCGCGCTGGAACAGGGGCAGCTGGAGCTTCATTACCAGCCTCAGTTCAACCTGAAGAACGGCCGACTGGTCGGGGTAGAGGCACTGGTTCGCTGGAACAAACCGGGGGTAGGCCTGGTCTATCCGGGAGATTTTATTCCTCTCGCCGAACAGAGCGGGATCATAGTTCCCCTGGGACGATGGATACTGGAGACAGCCTGTCGCCAGCTACACCTCTGGCAGCAATCCGGATTTTATAACATCAGGATGGCCGTCAACCTATCGGCCCCTCAGTTCAGACAATTCAGCCTGGCCGGCGACATCGCCGACATACTGAGACAGCTGGCGCTGGATCCCGACCTACTGGAGCTGGAAATAACCGAAAGTATGCTGATGGAGGATATGGATATTGCCATCACCACCATGACAGAGCTAAACCGTCTGGGCATGCATCTGGCCATAGACGACTTCGGGACCGGCTATTCCTCCCTCGCCTATCTGAAAAACTTTCCGGTACGCCGCCTCAAAATCGACAAGTCCTTCGTCAAGGATCTAGCCACCAAGACCGGAGATGCGGCCATCGTCAGTTCCATCATCAGCCTGGCCCACAACATGGGCATCGCCGTTATCGCCGAAGGAATTGAATATCAATCCCAACTTCAGCATCTGCGCCAACTGGGGTGCGACGAGGGACAGGGCTACCTGCTGGCCAAACCGATGCCAGCCGTCAGGATAGACAGACTGCTCAAAGGGGAAAGTGGTCAGTCGTTGACCGGAATAGCTCAACACCGTTAAAAAACCAACCCGGCGGTTGTGTTGCGCCGGGTTGATTGACAAGACATTTGCCGCGAACGCGGCCAGGCCTACTCGACCGTCACCGACTTGGCCAGGTTGCGCGGCTGATCCACGTCCGTACCCTTGATCAGCGCCACATAGTAAGACAGCAACTGCATCGGCACCGTATAAACAATGGGGGCAATCGCCTCGTCTACATGGTTGAGCTGCATCACCCGCATGGTATCGTCACCACGGAAACCGGCCTCCTTGTCGGCAAACACATAGAGGATGCCACCCCGGGCCCGCACCTCTTCCACATTGGACTTCAACTTCTCCAGCAGATCATTATTGGGCGCCACCACGATAATCGGCATGTCCGCATCGATCAGCGCCAGCGGGCCATGCTTTAGCTCGCCGGCGGCATAAGCTTCCGCATGGATATAGGAAATTTCCTTAAGCTTGAGCGCCCCTTCCATGGCGATGGGGTACTGATCGCCCCGCCCCAGGAACAGGCTGTGCTGCTTGTCGGCAAATTCTTCCGCCAGCCCTTCGATATCCTTGGCCAGGGCCAGGGTATCGCTGATGTGGGCCGGAACGGTACGCAATGCCTGTACCAGTTTGGTCTCGGTGTCGGCATCCATATTGCCCCGACAACGGCCGACAGCCGCCACCAGCATCAGCAGACCGGCCAGCTGGGTGGTAAAGGCTTTGGTCGAGGCCACGCCAATTTCGGCACCTGCCCGGGTCATAAAGGCCAGATCCGACTCCCGCACCAGGGAAGAACCTGGCACGTTGCAGATCGCCAGGCTACTCATAAAGCCGGACTCCTTGGCCAGACGTAGCGCCGCCAGGGTATCGGCGGTTTCACCGCTCTGGGACAGGGTGATCAGCAGGCTGTTGGGGCGGACTACCGATTTGCGGTAACGAAACTCGGAGGCAATCTCGATATCACAGGATACGCCCGCCAGGGCCTCAAACCAGTAACGGGCCACCATACCGGAATGATAGGAAGTGCCACAGGCGATGATCTGAATATGCTCGACCTTTTCGAAGATGGTCCGGGCGCCGTTGCCAAACGACTCGACTACCACGGCCGAATCCGTGATCCGTCCTTCCAGGGTATCGGTAATGGACTTGGGCTGCTCATGGATCTCCTTGAGCATATAGTGACGATATTCGCCCTTGTCACCCGCATCGTGAGAGACTTCGGATTCCTGCTCCACCCGACTCACCGGCTGACCATTGACATCAAATACCCGTACCTCACGACGGGTCACTTCCGCCACATCCCCTTCTTCCAGGAACATAAAGCGACGGGTCACCGGCAGCAGCGCCATCTGATCGGAGGCGATAAAGTTTTCACCCAGGCCCAGACCGATCACCAGTGGCGAACCGGAGCGGGCCACCACCAGCCGGGACGGCTCCCGGGTATCCATCAGCACTGTGCCATAAGCGCCTCGCAACTCCTTTACCGCCGTTTGCAGGGCAGCCAGCAGTGAGTCACTGGTCTGACGATAATAATGCACCAGATGGGCAATCACTTCGGTATCGGTATCGGAGACAAATTCGTAGCCTTTGGCCTGCAGCTCGGTCCGCAGTTCCTCATGGTTTTCGATGATGCCGTTGTGCACTACGGTAATGTCGCCGGACACATGCGGATGAGCATTACGCTCAGAAGGCTCGCCATGGGTCGCCCAGCGGGTGTGGGCTATACCTGTGCCGCCAGCCAGGGGCTGTTCGGTAAGCGCATCAGCCAACGCTTGCACCTTGCCCAGACGGCGCACCCGTCCCAGTTCGGTGCCATTGATAATGGCGACACCGGCGGAGTCATAGCCCCGATATTCCAGGCGGCGCAGGCCTTCCACCAGTATTTCTGCCACATCCCGCTGGGCCACAGCCCCTACAATTCCACACATAATGAGTTCCTCAGGATTCGGGGGCAATAATCAGGTTAATGCCCTTTTTCTCTAATTGATGTTTAAATTCGTCCGACAGCCCGTTGTCGGTTATCAGGGTATGAATAACACCCCAGGGCAACTCCAGATTGGGGATCTTGCGGCCTATCTTGTCCGACTCCACCATCACCACCACTTCTCGGGCTACTTCCGCCATCACCCGCGACAGCCCGGTCAACTCGTTGAAGGTGGTAGTTCCCCGCCCGATATCGATACCGTCGGCACCGATAAACAGCTGATCGAAATCGTAGGATCTCAATACCTGCTCGGCTACCTGGCCCTGAAACGACTCGGACGTGGCATCCCAGGTACCTCCCGTCATCAGCAAGGTCGGCTCCGGTTCCAGCTCACGCAGAGCATTGGCGATATTCAGCGAGTTGGTCATCACGATCAGGCCGTGTCTTTGTCCCAGCTCGCCCAGCAGTGCCGCCGTGGTACTGCCGCTGTCGATGATGATGCGGTTATGGTCACGGATCCGTCCGGCTGCGGCATGGGCAATGGCCTGCTTTCGTTTCGAAACCGGCTCACCCGCATTCTCCGTTACCATTTCACTCGGCACCGGCACGGCCCCGCCATAGCGTCGCAGCAGCAGGCCATTCTTTTCCAGGGCGCTCAGATCCTTGCGAATGGTGACTTCGGAGGTTTCAAAACGCTGCGACAGCTCGTCGACGGTCACTTCGCCCTGCTCGTTGAGCAGGCTGACGATAGTATGACGGCGTTGTTGGGTGTTTCGTTTCGACATGACTCAGATAAGTTTCGATTTGAAATTTAATGCTAGCAGATCAAAAGATAAGGGATCAATCGATAGTTTCGCGATTGGGGATTCGATATGAAGAGGCAACAGAATTTTGCCTCCTCCGACACGCTCCAAGTACATCCATATAACGCTCAGCCCATGACATCCCTGTCAGGTGACTGTCGGCTGAGGCAACCTCTTCTTGACGCTCGAGTTAGCTGTTGGCATTACCCACAGACGATACCGGAGCTTCAAGGAGGACAAAGAGATCTGCTCAGCCGACCATTCGCGCCAGGGACGGCGCGGCTGAGCCCCCAGGGAGGGGGTCACAACGAGTCGGCGGAGCTGGCCCTTTGGCCGATGTGCAAACATCGAGCTAAAAAGCCAAGCTGTTCTCCCACTCTGGATTTGTGACCAAGAAACAGACTTACGGCTTCTTCTTCACAGGCCGGGGCCAATCTTTGATATGACGCTGACGCACCCTCGTTATCACCAGCTCGTTCTCTGCCACGTCTTTGGTAACCGTGCTGCCGGCGCCCAGAGTGGCGTTCCTGCCAATACGCACCGGCGCCACAAGCTGGGTATCGGAGCCGACAAAGACACCATCCTCGATCACCGTCTGGAACTTGTTTACCCCGTCGTAGTTGCAGGTGATGGTACCGGCGCCGATATTAACCTTGTCACCAATCTGGGCATCCCCCAGGTAGCTGAGGTGCCCGGCCTTGGAGCCGACCCCGAGCCGGGCCTTTTTCATCTCGACAAAATTCCCTACGTGGGCATCCTCGGCCAGCACGGCGCCGGGACGCAGACGGGCGAAGGGCCCGGCACTACTGGCGGTACCCAGCGCGGCCCCCTCGATGATGCTGTAGGGTTTGATCTCCGCATGATCGGCAATGGTGCAGTCTCTCAGGATACAACCGGCACCGATTTTCACATGATTGCCCAGGCTCACCTGACCTTCGATGATCACGTTCACATCGATGGTCACCTCTTCTCCCACGGTAAGCTCACCACGCAGATCGAAGCGAGCCGGATCCAGCAGAGTCACGCCGTTGCGCATCAGCCGGTCGGCCTGCATGGACTGATAGGCCCGCTCCAAGCCGGCCAGCTGTACCCTGTCATTGGCACCTTCCACCTCGGCGGTGGATTCGGGTTGCACTGTGGCAATCTTGCAGCCGTCGGCATGGGCCATGGCGAAGATATCGGTCAGGTAGTACTCGCCCTGGGCATTGTTGTTGTTCAGCCTGGCCAGCCAACGCTTGAGCTGGCCTGCCTCGGCGACCAGCACCCCGGTATTCACCTCATTGATGGCAAGTTGCTCAGGGCTGGCATCCTTCTGCTCGATAATGCCCACTACCTGGTTATTTTCTCGCACGATACGGCCATAGCCGGCAGGGTTGTCCAGCATGACGGTCAGCAGGCCGATACCATCGGCCGGCTGGGCAGCCAGTAGCCGACGCAGGGTCTCGGGCTGCAGCAGAGGGGTATCGCCATAGAGCACCAACACCCGGTCGCTGTCGGCAATGTCCGGCAGGGCGACAGCCACCGCATGGCCGGTCCCCAGCTGCTCGGCCTGATGCACCCAGTTCAGGCCCGCTTCGTCGATACGGGCCTTGAGCTGCTCGGCACCATGGCCGTAAACCAGATGAATACCGTCCACCTCGCAGGCTTGAGCAGCCTCGATAACATGACCGACCATGGGCTTGCCCGCTACCGGATGCAATACCTTGGGCAAGGGTGAACGCATACGGGTCCCCTTGCCCGCCGCCAAAATAACTGCCTGTGTGTTCATAAAATTAAGGATCCCGTTGATAAAAAAGCGGCTCGCTTAAGCAATATATGGACTCTGTGCCAGGGCGAGAGAAGGAACAGTACGCAGACACGCCCTAAACCCATTCCTGGGGTCTCGGAAATGCCGAAATTGCAGAAGCATTTTTCAGCCCTGGCATTTCACGGTCGGCTTCACTGTTTCCTTCTTCCGCCCTGCAGATATCGATGGTGCCCGACAAAAAAGAGCAGCCCGTCCGCAAAAGCGCCATGATAAAAAACTGCCGTTATTCTGATTTTTTTATAAAAAAAAAGCGACCCTGAGGTCGCTTTTTACACCATATAACTGTTACCGCACATTGTGCTTCAGCAGCTGCAGCACGCGCAGTTTCGCCATAGCCCGGGCCAGTTCGGCAGCCGCCTCTGCATAGTCCACATCATGTGAGGAATTCTGCAGCTTGGCTTCTGCCGCTTTTCTGGCTTCTTCGGCCTTGGCTTTATCCAGATCTTCGGCGCGAATCGCAGTGTCGGCCAAAACCATCACACTGCTGCCCTGCACTTCCAGCATGCCGCCGGAAATATACAGGACTTCTTGTTTACCGGCCTTGGTAACATATTGCACCAGGCCGGGACGGATAGCCGTCAACAAGGGGGCATGTCCGTAACGGATCCCCAATTCACCCTCAGAGCCGGACACAGTCACCGCGGTCACAGTGCCGGAGTACAAACGCTCTTCGGCACTGACGATATCCAGGTGAAAGTTATACTCAGCCATCAGGTACTCCTTCGAGGCTTACAGTTTCTTGGCTTTTTCGACCACTTCGTCGATGGAGCCAACCATGTAGAACGCCTGCTCGGGAAGCGCGTCGTATTCACCGTCCAGAATGCCTTTGAAACCACTGATGGTATCTTTCAGGGACACGTATTTGCCCGGAGAACCGGTAAATACTTCGGCCACGAAGAAAGGCTGGGACAGGAAACGCTCGATCTTACGGGCGCGGGATACGGTCAGCTTGTCGTCTTCTGACAGCTCGTCCATACCCAGGATGGCGATGATGTCTTTCAGCTCTTTATAACGCTGCAGTACGGACTGCACGCCACGGGCTACATCATAGTGCTCCTGACCGATTACCAGCGGGTCCAGCTGACGGCTGGTGGAGTCCAGCGGGTCAACGGCCGGGTAAATACCCAGGGCGGCGATCTGACGGCTCAGTACCACGGTCGCGTCCAGGTGGGCGAAGGTGGTGGCAGGAGACGGATCGGTCAAGTCATCCGCGGGCACGTAAACGGCCTGTACGGAGGTGATGGAGCCAGTCTTGGTCGAGGTGATACGCTCCTGCAGAACGCCCATCTCTTCGGCCAGGGTCGGCTGATAACCTACCGCTGAAGGCATACGGCCCAGCAGTGCGGATACTTCGGTACCGGCCAGGGTGTAACGGTAGATGTTGTCCACAAACAACAGTACGTCACGACCTTCGTCACGGAACTTCTCGGCCATGGTCAGGCCGGTCAGCGCCACACGCAGACGGTTTCCGGGCGGCTCGTTCATCTGACCATATACCAGCGATACCTTGTCGATAACGTTGGAGTCGGTCATTTCGTGGTAGAAGTCGTTACCTTCACGAGTCCGCTCACCTACACCGGCAAATACGGAGTAACCGCTGTGCTCGATGGCGATGTTACGGATCAGTTCCATCATGTTTACGGTCTTGCCTACACCGGCACCACCGAACAGACCGACCTTACCACCCTTGGCGAACGGACATACCAGGTCGATAACCTTGATGCCGGTTTCCAGCAGTTCGGTGCTGTTGGACTGCTCTTCGTAGCTGGGCGCTTCGCGGTGGATGGACCAGCGGTCTTCTTCACCGATGGGGCCCTTCTCATCGATAGGGTTACCCAGCACATCCATGATCCGGCCCAGGGTCTGAATACCGACCGGTACCTTGATGGGGTTGTTGGTGTTTTCAACATCCAGGCCGCGACGCAGGCCGTCGGAGGAACCCATGGCGATACAGCGAACAACGCCGCCGCCGATTTGCTGCTGAACTTCCAGAACCAGACCCTGGCCCTGGCCTTCAGTCGTGATCGTCAGCGCGTCATAAACGTGGGGAACCGCATCTTGCGGAAACTCTACGTCAACTACCGCGCCGATGATTTGGACTATGATACCCTTACTCATGTCAAATCCTCTAAACCTTTGAATACCTTTGCCTTATACGGCACCTGCACCTGCAACTATTTCACTCAGCTCCTGGGTAATCGCAGCCTGACGGGCCTTGTTATACACCAGTTGCAGATCGTCTATCAGGTTGCCGGCATTGTCGGTGGCGGCCTTCATCGCGACCATCCGCGCCGCCTGTTCACTGGCCAGATTCTCTACCACACCCTGATACACCTGTGATTCCACAAAGCGTACCAGCAGCTTGTCCAGCAAAGATTTGGGATCCGGCTCATAGAGATAATCCCAGCTGTGACTGGCCACATTTTCTTCCGACGGCGGCAAAGGCAACAGTTGATCGACCTTGGGCTTCTGGACCATGGTGTTTTCAAACTTGTTGTACACCAGATACAGCCTGTCTATCTCACCCTTGTCGTACGCCTCCAGCATGACATTGACCGAGCCGATCAGCTCGGACAGGGACGGACTGTCACCCAGCCCCGAGGCCTGGGCGATGACCTTACCGCCGTAGCGGTTGAAGAAACCTATCGCCTTGCTGCCGATAAGTCCCAGGTCGATACCCACGCCCTTGTCAGACCATGCCTTCATGTCGGTGATGGCTTTCTTGAACAGGTTGATGTTCAGACCACCACAGAGGCCCCGATCGGTAGAGATGATAATGTACCCGACGCGCTTGACCTCACGGTCTTCCAGATAGGGGTGCTTGTATTCCAAGTTCCCCTGCGCGACGTGGCCGATCACCTTGCGCATGGTTTCAGCGTATGGACGGCTATGAGCCATGCGATCCTGCGCCTTGCGCATTTTCGACGCGGCCACCATCTCCATAGCGCCGGTGATCTTCTGAGTGTTTTTGACACTCCCGATCTTGCTACGTATTTCTTTTGCGCCGGCCATCTCGCTTCTCCAATTCAGGTGGCAGCCTGAGCTGCCACATGGTTACCAGGACTGGGTAGCCTTGAAGCTATCCAGCAACGCCGTCAGCTTGGCTACAACGTCGTTGTTGTAGTCGGCAGACTTGTTGATTTCAGCCATCAACTCGGCGTGTTCTGAATCGGCATAAGCGAGCAGCGCGGCTTCGAACGTGGTGATGAGCTTGAGCTCAACATCGTCCAGATAGCCTTTTTCGGCGGCGAACAGCACCAGACCCTGTTCGGCGACGGACATGGGACGGTATTGCTGCTGTTTCATCAGCTCGGTCACTTTCTGACCATGGCTCAGCTGCTTGCGGGTAGACTCGTCCAGATCGGAAGAGAACTGGGCAAAGGCCGCCAGTTCGCGGTACTGGGCCAGAGCGGTACGGATACCACCGGACAGCTTCTTGACGATCTTGGTCTGCGCCGCGCCACCAACCCGGGATACGGAGATACCCGGATCAACTGCCGGGCGAATACCGGAGTTGAACAGTTCGGTGGTCAGGAAGATCTGGCCATCGGTAATGGAGATCACGTTGGTCGGTACGAACGCGGACACGTCGCCGGCCTGGGTTTCGATGATCGGCAACGCGGTCAGAGAGCCGGTCTTGCCTTTCACTTCACCCTTGGTGAACTTCTCTACATAGTCGGCGGATACGCGGGACGCGCGCTCCAGCAGACGGGAGTGCAGATAGAAGACATCACCGGGATAGGCTTCACGTCCTGGCGGACGGCGCAGCAGCAGGGAGATCTGACGGTAGGCAACGGCCTGCTTGGACAGGTCATCGTATACGATCAGGGCGTCTTCACCGCGGTCGCGGAAGAACTCACCCATGGCACAACCGGAGTAAGGCGCCAGGTATTGCAGGGCGGCAGACTCGGAGGCAGACGCTACAACCACAATGGTGTTGGCCAGGGCGCCGTGCTCTTCCAGCTTGCGGACCACGTTGGAAATGGTGGACGCCTTCTGGCCGATGGCCACGTACACACACTTAATACCGGAGTCTTTCTGGTTGATGATGGCGTCAACGGCCAGGGCGGTCTTACCTACCTGACGGTCACCGATGATCAGCTCACGCTGGCCGCGACCGATGGGGATCATGGCATCAACGGCTTTATAACCGGTTTGTACCGGCTGATCGACCGACTGACGATCGATAACGCCGGGCGCGATCACTTCTACCGGAGAAGATGATTCGGCGTTGATGGCACCCTTGCCGTCGATCGGCTCACCCAGGGTGTTGACCACACGGCCCAGCAGGCTACGGCCTACCGGCACTTCCAGGATACGGCCGGTGGAGTGCACCTTCATGCCTTCGGCCAGGTCCGCATAAGGACCCATGACCACGGCACCGACGGAGTCGCGCTCCAGGTTCAGCGCCAGGGCATAACGATTGCCCGGCAGTTCAATCATTTCACCTTGCATGATGTCAGCAAGGCCGTGAACACGGATGATGCCATCGCTTACAGAGACGATGGTACCTTCGTTTCGTGCTTCACTGACAACATTGAATTGCTCGATACGCTGTTTAATCAGCTCGGCAATTTCAGTTGAATTCAGTTGCATGCTCTATTCCCCAATCAAGATTGCAGCGTTTCAGCCAAGCGGGACAGTCTGCCCCGAACACTTCCGTCGATTACCATGTCACCGGCTTTGATGATGATGCCGGCCATCAGGGCTTTATCAACGCTGCAATTCAGCTTCACCTTGCGCTCCAGGCGCTTTTCAAGTGAGGCCTGAATCTTGGCCACTTGTTGCTTGGTCAGTTTGGTTGCGGAGACCACATCGGCTTCCACTTCCCGGTCCAGCTCCGTCTTCATCGCGACGAATTCCTGTACCACCGCCGGCAACACACTCAAGCGTCCGTTTGCAGCCATCGCCTTTATCAGGTTCTGGCCATGCTCATCGAGCTGTTCGCCACAGACAACCAAAAACACTTCGGCCATCTTTTCCGCGTTCAGATCGCTGCTGAGCACATGGGTCATGTCTTCGTTGCTCGCCACTTCGGCGGCAAAGCTCAACATCGACAACCAGTTCTCAACCGCTTTATTCTCAACGGCAAAATCGAAAGCTGCTTTGGCATAGGGGCGAGCAATGGTTTTCATTTCCATGGCTCTATGTCCCTTACAGTTCAGCTACTACTTTCTCAACGATGTCGCTGTTGGCAGCGGCATCAATCTGACGCTCGAGGATCTTCTCTGCACCCACCAGGGCAAGAGCAGCAATCTGCTTACGCAGTTCCTCTTTGACACGGTTACGCTCAGCTTCAACTTCTGACTGGGCTTGTGCCAAAATCTTTTCACGCTCGGCCTGGGCTTCACGCGTAGCATCCTCGATGATCTGGGCCTTACGCTTGTTGGCCTGCTCAACAATTTGAGCGGACTGCAGCTTGGCTTCCTTCAGCTGTTCGGTTGCATTGTTTTGCGCCAGGGCCAGATCTTTCTTGGCTCTTTCAGCCGAGGACAGGCCTTCGGCAATTTCTTTCTGGCGGCTTTCAATGGCAGCCATGATCGGCGGCCATACAAACTTCATGCAGAACCAAACGAACAGGATAAACGCGATCGTTTGACCGAGGATTGTTGCGTTCATGTTCATCGCAACTCTCCTTTAAAATGGTTAGCAGACTGATTGATATACCGGGCCATTAGGCAACGGCGAAGATCAGGTACAGGGCCATACCAACAGTGATCATGGGGATGGCGTCAACCAGACCAACCACGATAAAGAAGTTACCGCGCAGGGCAGGCAGCATGTCCGGCTGGCGAGCCGCACTTTCCAGGAATTTGCCACCCAGCATAGAAATACCGATAGCACCACCGATGGCAGCCAGACCCAGCATAAGAGCGGCAGCGATAAAAATCATTTCCATTGTTTTTCTCCAATTATTAGTGGTTAAAATGACAGCTTGTTAATGTATTGTTATCTTTTTTGATTAATGCTCTTCATAGGCCATCGACATATAGACGACGGTCAGGATCATGAAGATGAAAGCCTGCAGGGTGATGACCAGGATGTGGAAAATCGCCCAAGGCACATTAAGGACCCATTGAGACCACCACGGCAGCAAACCGGCGATGAGGATAAAGATCATCTCACCCGCGTACATGTTACCGAACAGTCGCAAACCCAGAGAGATGGGCTTAGCGATCAGGGACACGGTCTCAAGCACCAAGTTAACAGGGATCATGGACCAGTGGTTCAGCGGTTGCATGGTCAGCTCTTTGACAAAGCCGGACACGCCCTTCATCTTGATGCTGTAGAAAATGATCAAGAAGAAGACACCGAACGCCATGGACATGGTGATGTTAACATCGGCGGAAGGAACAACCCTCAGGTAGGGAACACCCAACAGGGCGGCGCCATGAGGCAGATAGTCGACCGGGATAAGGTCCATCAGGTTCATCAGGAAGACCCAGACAAAAATGGTCAGCGCCAGGGGCGCAATCAACGCACTCTTGCCATGGAACACGTCCTTGACGGATTTATCCACGAATTCAACCAACAGCTCAACGGCACATTGCCACTTTCCCGGAACTCCACTGGTTGCACGGGATGCAACCTTACTGAAGCCCCACAAGAACAGCATTCCCAGGACAACGGAAACAAGCAAAGAATCGATATTTAACGCCCAAAACCCCGAACCGACCTGCAAGTGTTGCAGATGGTGAGAGATATAACCCTGGGAAGTTAAGACATCTCCTGTTGCAGCCATGTGTTTTCCTAGTAACGGTTGTTGAGAGTGAATGAAAGAATCCACTGCATCAGCAATGCTAGGGCGTAAGCCGTGTACAGGGGGCCATGTAACACCTCCACGTACTTGAGCACTATCACGAACAACAGGATAGTACTGCCGAACTTAATCCCTGCCCCGCTGTAAAAGTCCGCCACAACACCACGCGGCGTGGGATCCTTGGCGCCGAACGCCAGCACCCGCACACTAAACAGGCATTGGGGGACCCAGTAGATTCCGCCCCCAATCAGGGCGGAACGAGCGGCAGCTTCGCCGGCCTGGTAATAAAACAGACTGGCGGAACCAACCACCAGGAGCAATTGCCAAAACAGAATCGCCAGCGCCACTTGCCTTTCGCTGAGGAGCCACTTTTTCTGCTTCACAACAACTCCTGACACAGTTAGGGGCCCGCTGACTACGCCCAAACAGAGTAGCCAGATAAGCCCCAAAAAAGCAGGTCAAATTATACCCGTGCATGGCGCAAATGCAATTGCAGTAAATCCTTATTTTGCGCGGTTTCCGGTGATTTTTTTGACTATGATAGATAAGTGAAAGTGATCAAATTATTACTACAAAATCAGGTGGCGGACTTGTCATCCACACCGAGGATGCTTGTTATTTTATCAAGCTCATTCAATGAGTTATAGGATATAACGAGCTTCCCCTTATTCTTGTTTGTTGATTTTATTTCAACCTTTGTACCGATTTTTTCAAAAATAGCCTGCTCAATCTGGCTGATTAGCGGGGACTTGGCCCGAGATACCGGGGCATTTTTTGGTGTAATCGTCTGTTTGACCAGTTTTTCGGTTTCCCGCACGGTCAAACCGCGCTGGGCAACCTTGAGCGCCAGCGCCGACTGCAACTCGCCTTCCACCGCCAGCAGGGCACGGGCATGGCCCATTTCCAGATCGCCGTGCTCGACCAATCGCTTGACGTCGTCATTGAGCAGATTCAGTCTCAGCAGATTGGTGACCGTGCTGCGGCTTTTGCCCACCGCCTCGGCCACCGTCTGATGGGTAAAGGAAAACTCCTCGATCAGCCGGGCCAGGGCCTGGGCTTCTTCGATGGCATTGAGATCTTCGCGCTGGATATTCTCGATAAGGCCAATAGCCATGGCCTGGGTATCATCGGCGTCCTTGAGCAAACAAGGCACCCTGCTCAGTCCGGCCAGACGG
The DNA here is from genome assembly GCF_003075035.1 of Zobellella maritima. Taxonomy (GTDB): domain Bacteria; phylum Pseudomonadota; class Gammaproteobacteria; order Enterobacterales; family Aeromonadaceae; genus Oceanimonas; species Oceanimonas maritima. The sequence continues at coordinate 18,456 of NZ_QCZE01000005.1, forward strand.
GCCGCCCGCCAACGGCGTTCGCCGGCCAGAATTTCGTAGCCGCCGCTTTCCAGGCTGCGCACCACTATAGGCTGAATGATACCCTGTTGCCGGATGGAAGCAGCCAGCTCTTCCAGCGCCTGTTGGGACATGTCCTTGCGTGGCTGATATTTGCCCGGCTGGAGCTTGCCCAGCTCCAGGCTGAGTAAGTCCCCACTCACTCCATCCCGGGAGAGGATCTCGGCCTGCTGATGCCGCTGGTTGGCTGCCGAGCTGGTGCTAAGCAGGGCATCCAGCCCCTTGCCGAGGCCGCGTCGTTTAATGGTCATACTGTATGTTCCGCATTGTCGGTGGCTATTGCTTGATGCTCGCTCCGTCTCAGCATTTCTCCCGCCAGAGCCAGATAGGCCTTCGCGCCCAACGAAGTCTTGTCGTAATACATGGCAGGCGAACCAAAGCTGGGCGCCTCGGCCAAGCGCACATTACGCGGGATAACGGTGCGATAAACCTTGTCGCCGAAATGCCCTTTTAGCTGATCGGACACCTCATTGGACAGGCGGTTGCGGTGATCGAACATGGTACGCAGTATGCCTTCGATCTTCAGGTTGGGATTAACCACAGCTGCCAGTTTGCTGATGGTATCCACCAGGGCGGTCAGCCCTTCGAGGGCAAAGTATTCACACTGCATGGGGACCAACACCGAATCTGCCGCCGACATGGCATTGACCGTCAGCAGGTTCAGCGAGGGAGGGCAATCGATAAAGATATAATCGTACTGATCCCGTACGGTTGCCAGGGCGGTCCGCAGGCGGACTTCGCGAGCAAATACCTCCATCAGTCTGATTTCGGCGGCAGTCACATCACCGTTGGCGGCAATCAGGTGATAGCCGCCACTGGTTTCCCGCTCCAGCACCTGTTCCACCGGCAATTCGTCCACCAGTAAATCGTAAGCCGTGCTGGCAACCTGATATTTGTCGACACCGCTGGCCATGGTGGCATTGCCCTGGGGGTCCAGGTCGATGACCAGCACCTTGCGCTGGGTGGCCGCCATGGATGCCGCCAGGTTGATACAGGTTGTAGTTTTACCTACACCGCCTTTCTGATTGGCAATGGCAATGACTTTTCCCACCGAAAACCCCTAATGACTGGTTTGTTTAATGACCACCAGGTGGCGGTCCCCTTCTTGTTCGGGTACGGTCAACGGATAGACCCGCTGCAATTCAAGGTGAGCCGGCAAGGTTGCCAGTTCCTGCTCCGGATATTGTCCCTTCAGCGCCAGGAACCGACCGTCGGCCGTCGGCAGATGACCACACCAGCCGAGCATATCGTCGAGGGAAGCAAAGGCTCGACTGATAACACCGTCGAATTTCTGCTCCGGATGAAAGTCCTCCACCCGGCTTTGCACTGCCTCGACATTGGCCAGGCCCAGGTGATGTACTGCCATGCGGATAAAACGGATGCGTTTGCCCAGGCTGTCGAGCAACACAAACTGTTTGTCCGGGTTGATGATCGCCAGCGGCAAACCTGGCAGGCCGGGACCGGTCCCCACATCGATAAAGCGCTGCCCCTGAAGGTAAGGGCTCACTACCAGGCTGTCCATAATATGGCGGACCAGCATGGCATCCGGATCCCGTACCGAGGTGAGATTATAGGCCTTGTTCCATTTATTCAACAAAGCAACCAGTTCAACCAGTTGTTCAGCCTGAGCCTGGCTGACCCGCAGCCCTGCCTGGGCCAGCAACTGCAGCAATCGTTCGAGCATATAAGTCCTTAAGCCGACTTGCGCAGCAAGCCGCGTTTTTTCAGGTTAACCAGCAACAGCGAGATGGCCGCCGGGGTGACGCCAGAGATGCGCGAGGCCTGTCCCAGGGTTTCGGGTTTGGCCTGATTTAGCTTGGCGATCACCTCGTTGGACAGGCCGGATACTTCGTTGTAATCCAGATCAAGCGGCAGTCGGGTATGTTCGTTGCGCAGCTGCTTTTCAATTTCATCCCGCTGACGTTCGATGTAACCGGCATATTTTATCTGAATCTCCACCTGTTCGGCCGCCTGTTCGTGAGCCAGGCCCGGGCCCAGCTCGGACACAGCCATCAACCGACGATAATCCACTTCGGGGCGACGCAATAATTCTTCCAGGCTGTGCTCCCGGCCAAGCGGGGTCTTGAGAATACCGTTGAGGGCATCGGCTGCCAGATGTCTTGGATTTACCCAGGTTTCCTTTAGTCGCTGTTTTTCCTGCTCGATCTTTTCCAGCTTGTCACTGAACAGCGTCCAGCGACGATCGTCGATCAGGCCCAGCTTGCGGCCTGCTTCGGTCAGCCGCAGATCGGCATTGTCTTCACGAAGCAGCAAGCGGTATTCAGCGCGGCTGGTAAACATGCGATAGGGCTCCTGGGTACCCAGGGTAGACAGATCGTCCATCATCACGCCCATATAGGCCTGATCTCGACGGGGAGACCAGGCCTCCTTGTCGAAAGCGCGCAAGGCGGCGTTGGTGCCTGCCAGCAACCCCTGGGCGCCGGCTTCCTCGTAGCCGGTGGTACCGTTGATCTGCCCGGCGAAGAACAGGTTATGCAGGCACTTGTTTTCCATGTTGGACTTCAGATCCCGGGGATCGAAATAATCATATTCGATGGCATAACCGGGGCGAACAATATGGGCTTGCTCGAATCCCTTTATCGAGCGGACAACTGCCACCTGCACGTCGTAGGGCAAGCTGGTTGAGATCCCGTTCGGATACAACTCGTTGCTGGTCAGGCCTTCCGGCTCGACAAAGATCTGGTGAGAGATCTTGTCGGCGAAACGCATGATCTTATCTTCGATCGACGGGCAATAGCGCGGGCCGATCCCTTCGATCACCCCGGCATACATGGGGCTACGATCCAGATTCTGGCGGATCACCTCATGGGTTTGTTCGTTGGTGTGGGTGATATAACAGGGCACCTGGCGGGGTTGATCCTGCCGGCTGCCGATAAACGAAAATACCGGTGTCGGATCATCTCCCGGCTGCGGCTGCATCACCGAGAAGTCCACACTGCGGGCATCGATCCTCGGGGGGGTTCCGGTTTTCAGTCGATCGATCCGCAAGGGTAATTCGCGTAATCGCTGTGCCAGGGCTATCGAGGGAGGATCCCCGGCACGCCCGCCCTGAAAGTTATCCATGCCGATATGGATCCGGCCGTTGAGGAAAGTGCCGACGGTCAATACCACTGACTTGGCCCGGAATCTGAGTCCGGCCTGGGTGATCACGCCAACCACAGTATCGCCTTCCAGCATGAGATCATCACAGGCTTGCTGAAAGATTTTCAGATTGGGTTGGTTTTCCAACAAGGTTCTGACAGCGGCTTTGTACAACTGACGATCCGCCTGGGCCCGGGTTGCCCTGACGGCCGGGCCCTTGGATGCATTGAGGGTCCTGAACTGAATACCCGCACGGTCGGCGGCGATAGCCATGACACCACCCAGGGCATCGATTTCCTTGACCAGATGACCCTTGCCGATGCCCCCTATTGCCGGATTGCATGACATCTGCCCCAAGGTATCTATGTTATGGGTCAGCAAAAGGGTATTGGCACCCATACGTGCAGCAGCGGTCGCTGCTTCGGTGCCGGCATGTCCGCCACCTACCACAATTACGTCAAACCATTCTTCATATTGCATAACAAATACTCTTGAAACGTGCAGTCTGTTGGATCCCGAAGGGCGGATCATTTTAGCCGTTTTGCGGCAAGGATGGAAACGAGATCAAGAGAGGATCACCCGATCCTATTAGATCTTAGATCTCTAGATCGATCTTCTGTTGGATCTATTATTAGTGTCATCCAGATCTGTTAATAACCGATTTTTGATCAGCAAGATCATGCGGTTAGTAACGATCAATTGATGTGGAAAAAGGGCCGGGTACCCGGGTAAAGCCGGTGTTTAACCTGCCATGTTATCAACAGGCAGTGGCTGGTATTAAAACAATTAATAGGATAACTATAGGTTTATAACCGGTTTATAGGGTAGTTATTAACAAGAGGTGGAGGAGGAGGCGGGTTTTAATGAATTGTTAATTCGTCAGGATCTGTTGATAACTTGGTGGAAAGAAATTGACGGGGCCTGGGATCTTCTGATAGCCAGGCCCTGGATCTGGGCCGCACTCGCGGGATCTAACGTTGATTGAGCCACTGATCCAACCAGATCTCGGCGGTTTGTTCGGGAGGATCCACCTGGCTGACATCGATTTCCAGCCGGGATCCGATCCGTTCCGCGCCCAGCCTGACCAGTTGATGATCCAGCTTCTGGATGGCCGCACAGAAGGTGTCGTAGCTGGAATCACCCAGGCCAATGGCGCCAAAGCGAAGGCCGTCCAGCTCGGGAAGCCGCTGCACCAGCTGCTGGTAGAAGGCCTCTATATTATCGGGCAGCTCGCCGGCTCCGTGAGTCGAGCAAATCAGTAGAAGAAAATGCTCCGGTTTGATCAAGATGTGATCAAGCTGGGGAGAAGTGTGAATAACCGTTTGATGACCCAGATCCCGCAGCTTCTCGGCCAGATGATCGGCCAGATCTTCGGCGCTGCCCAGGGTGGTGCCGATCAGTAGAGTAAAATGACTCATGGTGTCCTGTTGCAGATGAAATTTTCGGCATTCTACCCCTATCACCGGAAAAAGCATCCGCTTTGCCCGGTTCGATAACGGCGGGGCAACTCGGATATCCTAGCTGCCGACGGATCTCATATGAAACTCATGCCCTTCAAAGTTGAGTATTACCCCCAGGGGGGTGATGCTTTTTAACCGTAACGTTGGTGATATGTTTTGGCCTTCGCGCAACATCCGATCATTGATCTTGACCATGCGATGTTCGGCATTGTCCGAGTAGATATGCACCGACAGGCTGAGTGTGGGCAACCTGGACTGGAGCGCGGAAGGCAGCTGCCGCAGATCGATGACGCCGGGATCCTGGGGCCGTTCGGGTACTGGAGCTGGTGACGTTATGGGGGGAATTGGAGTCTGCTGTGCCAGGCCAGGCTTGGGCCGAGCCGACGGCTCGATCGTGATTTGGCTGACAGGGGGCTTGTCGAGGCGGATTTGCAATCGGGCCAGCTCAGGCGATGATGAAACCGTTGGCGCCTCGGGGGCGACGATGATGGATGTGCTCGGAAGGAGGGGGGGCTGTTCGAGCTGACCCTTCAACCGGGACGAAATACGGTCCTGTTGCAGCCAGTCTCCTCCCACCATCCCCAGTGCATAGCCTATCCCAAGGGCTGACAAAATAAATATTATCAAGGCCAGTGGGCCCCGCCAGCGTCTGACGGCTGGCTCTGTCGTGGCGGCCTCCGGCATCATACGGACGTTATGAATATTCAGGGGCCGGGCCTGCCGACGCTGGCGTTCGGATTGCCTGAGCGCATCGAGGATATACGACACCTAACCTCCCTCCCGGCTGAGCAGCGGCAAGCCTTGCACCAGACTGGCGTTAAGGTAAATACCGGTATTGGGGCCGAAAATGCCGTCCGGGTTCAGGCCGTGCGCCTGCTGAAAGGCCTTTACCTCTTTCATTAGCTGCTCATCATAGCGCGCGGCCGGACGCGGGGGGCGACCCTGCCAGCGGGCCAGCTGTTGCTCCAGCCAGGTGACTGTCTTGCCCTGGCTGCCCGGGTAGAGGGGATCCTGATAATCGGGTGGCGGGCGCCAGAGCAGGACATAGCTGCCGGGCCAGTAATCTTCCAGTTCTGCTAGGGAAAGGGATGTCATTCGGTCACCAATGATCAGGCTGGCCCGATCCTGCTCGGTATCAATATGGGTAAGGGTGGCATAAACGGCTGCGCCGTCCGGCCTGGTCAACTTGAACACGGCCGGGTGGTTCTGCTGTCGCAAGGTGCCGAGACCGGCTTCCTGAAAGGAGCAATCCAGCTGTCGGCTGCGGGCAAAGCGGCATACCACGGGATGATCCGCCGGCTGATATTCGATACCCCAGAGGGAAAACAGCCGTTGGTAGGCCAGGATCTGGCTGAAATCCGTGGTTAGGGTAGGGGGCCATTGCCAGATATCCTCGCTGTCTATCGGCCCCGTGCTCAGAGATGCCACCCGTTCGGTTGCGGTCTTGTCCACTGGCCCGGATTCGACCTGTTGGATGTCTGGTGTCGGCCAGAAGCGTGGCCCGTCTAGCTGGCTGCCGGCCAGCAGGCCGATAGCGAGCAGCAGCAGGCCACCAGCCCAGGCGAGGGGACGGCGGAATTTGCTGATGTCTGGTTTACCCAACACTTCATACGCCGCCTTATTGAGGGTGGCCAGCTCTACCCTGGGCTGTCGCTGGACATAGGCACCGAGCAGGGCCCGGTCGCAGATTACATTGACCAATCTGGGGATGCCCTGGGTAATTCGATAGAGCTTTTTCAGGCTGGCGGGTTGGAACAGGGGAGCTTCGATGCCGGCCACCGCCAGCCGGTGGGCAATATAGGCCTGCATTTCCTTGTAACAGAGGGGAGCCAGGTGATAACGGGCGGTAATGCGTTGGGCCAGCTGGCGCAATTCGGGGTGGTTCAGCTTTTCCAGCAGTTCGGGCTGGCCCAGCAGGATGATCTGTAACAGCTTATGTTGATTGGTTTCCAGGTTGGTTAGCAGCCGGATCTGTTCCAGCACCTCGGTGGACAGATTCTGCGCCTCGTCGATGATCAGCACGATACGGCGCCCCTGGCCGTGGGCCTGGAGCAAGTGGGTGTTGATGGCATCGGTCAGTGGTTTGAGCCTGTGTTCTCCTTCTTCAATCGGGATTTCCAGTTCGTCACAGATGGCGGACAGTAACTCCTGAGCGTTACATCTGGGGTTCAGGATAAAAGCCAGATCGGTTTGCGCAGGAACCTGTTCCAACAGGCAACGGCAGACGGTGGTCTTGCCCGTGCCCACCTCACCGGTGAGCAGCACGAAGCCACCGTCACTGTTCAGGCCATAATGCAGATGGGCAAGCGCTTCTCTGTGTTGCTGGCTGAGATAGAGGTAGCGAGGATCCGGTGCAATGGAAAAGGGTAATTCGCTCAGGCCGAAATAGTTGCCGTACATGATAACCATCCCTGTGCTCTCGTCATGTTAACTATAGAAGCTCACCCGCTGCTTTAGCTATATGCCGTCAGGTTCTTTATACCAGTGAGTGAACAATATTTTCGAATTGACAGATTTTTGCGGCTTGGTGGGAAAAAGACAGGGGGAGGTGCATATGTACTAAACTGGGAATAGTCTGTTCCAGGAAAGGATAGGACGCAAGGATGATACAACAACAGGCAGGATGCAGAGTTAAACAAGAACAGGAACCCAGAAAAGTAATATATGTCAATCTATCCCAGTCACAAGAGCAGGCTCCGGCAGCATTACTGGATGAATGGCAGCTGATCCAGGTCAGTTCATTAGAAGCGGCCAGTGATGTGTTAAATAAGCATATGTTTCATGTGGGGCTTGTTCGCCTGGGAAAGCTGGCAGAGGATGAACGCGCAGAGCTGGAGCATTTTTTTGAACAGATGCCCTCGCTGTTCTGGATTGCTCTGATTGATGAATCCTGCATCCCGAAAGACGAGCTCAGTCGGTTGGTTTATGAGTATTTCTTTGATTATTACACCTTGCCGCTAACGGATGATGGCCATTTTCTGTCTGCCACCCTGGGACATACCTATGGCCTGGGACTGTTGAAGGAATATGAGTGGCGGCAACGCCAGTACCGGGAGGAATATCAGATGGTGGGCGCCAGCCCGGCCATCATGCTGGTGTTCAGCCAGATCCGTAAGGTTGCCGGAGTGGATGCTGCTGTACTGCTTACCGGCAGCAGCGGCACCGGTAAGGAGCTGATCGCCCGCGCCATTCACCAGCGCTCCCGCCGCCAATCGGGGCCATTTATCGCAATCAACTGTGGCGCCCTGCCCGGCAGCCTGGTTCAGGCTGAATTATTCGGTCATGAGAAAGGTGCCTTTACCGGGGCGCACTGCCGTAAAACCGGACGGATTGAAGCGGCCGCAGGGGGTACCCTGTTTCTTGATGAAATCGGCGATCTCCCCCTGGAACAACAGGTTAATCTGCTGCGCTTTTTGCAAGAAGAAACCATAGAACGGTTGGGGGGGACAGAGAGCCTGCATATCGATGCTCGGGTGATAGCGGCGACTCATGTTGATCTTGAGGCGGCGGTTCGGGATGGAGCGTTCAGGGAAGATCTTTACTATCGACTGGATGTACTCAGCATCTATGTGCCGGATCTCAAGGAGCGGGATGGTGACATCGAACTGCTGGCCAACTACTTTTTTCGGAAATTCACCCAGGATCAGCATTGCCGGATCAGGGGCTTTAGCCGCCAGGCCATTATCGCCATGAACAATCATGACTGGCCGGGAAATATCCGTGAACTGATCAACCGGGTGCGCAAGGCCATAGTGATGAGTGAAAATCGCTTGCTGACCCCGTCCGATTTGGGGCTGGAGGAGGTCGAAGCCAGCCAGTGCTTGCCGACCCTGGAGCAGGTACGGGAGCAGGCCGAGGTGTCGGCCATCAAACATAGTCTTATTCATACCGGTAATAATGTATCGTCTGCAGCTCGTATGCTGGGAATATCTCGGGTGACCCTATATCGGCTGATGGATAAATATGGGATAGGAGGAACCTCCAAAGAACGGTCTGGATAAGTGTATCTTACATGCAACACTTTTTTTGGGGCTCGATCCTCGTCCTGTTATTTATATTTAATTTCAGATAGTTGCTTATTTGGTGTGGTTTTTGCCTTTAGTTTAAGATGGTCAACGGCTGGATTGCGACAGGATAATGAATAAGGTTGTACGAATACAGGTAATGCGACGGAAAACGGGAAATGGGAGTCAGGTTATACGTGATAAAGTACCCTATTTCGGGGGCTGCGTTGAAGAGCGCTGGCCACCATATATCGTGTTATGGGATGAATACTTCCCGCGTTTTTCAGATAAAAGGCGACGGCTTATTTAGGCTAATTCTCATTTGAGTCAAAGTGCGTATTAGATGATTTTTAGGTGGCTGCAGATGATGCTCCTGCCATTCAGCACTTCATTATTAATAAATATTCGTTTTGTTCATTCATTAATGAAAAACCGAGAACTTGGCTACTGAATGCCCTTGCCGGGATGCCGAAAAACCCTTACCTGCTGGTGTCCTGGCACACCTACATTGTGACTCCTTTCAGCTTTTTCCGGTATTCCTGGGTGACAGAGCGGGCATCCTGCTGATTGGTGACTGCGGTAGGGGTAATCAGCACCACCAGTTCGGTGCGTCTGACATTGGTGCCGCTGCTGCCGAATAACCAGCCCAGGATCGGTACATGACGGAGACCGGGAACTCCCTGGCTGTCCTGAGTCTTGTTTTCCCGGATCAACCCCCCCAGCACCAGGGTTTCTCCGCTCTGAATTGCTACCCGGGTGTCTATCTTGCGCTGGGTGATGGTGGGGGAGTCGATACCCGAGGTGGTGGTTTTTGCCACATCGTTGACCTCCTGGGCTATTTCCAACACCACCATGCCGCCGGCATTGACCCTGGGGGTTACCTCGAGCAGTACCCCGGTATCCTTGAACTGGATATTGCTGGTGATATTGAGATTGTCGCTGCTGGTGTTGGTGGTTTCCGAGGTACGCACCGGTACCTGGTCGCCGACCCGTATTATGGCGGTGTGGTTATCCAGCACCATCAATGAGGGTGAAGACACCACATTGAGCTTGGAGTCGCTGGCCAGGGCGGTCAGCAGGGCACGGGTGCCGCTGGCATTGAAGACTTCATAGGTCGCCGAGGCCGCGACGCCGCCATCGAAGGGGGAGGGAATGGGCAGGCTGCCGACGGCGCCGACCCCGGTACGGCCTCCTCCCAGGTTGTGCTTGAAGAACCACTGCAGGCCATAGCGAAGTTCGTCCTCCAGGCTGACTTCCACTATGGTGGCTTCTACCAGAACTTGTAACGGCTGGATATCCAGACGCTTGATGGCCTGCTCCACCTTTTCATAATCGTTGCTGGAGGCCATTACCACCAGGGCGTTACGCTCCAGATCGGCGATGATACTGACATCGCCCACACCCAGGTTGGGCCCCTGAAGGCCAGCCAGGTTAGCAGTCGTGTTTGCAGATGAAGGCTCAGGACGACTCCGTGATGACGACTCTGTTGTTTTGGTTTTTAAGGAAGCGGCTTCAGGGCGACCCCTGTCGTTGCTAACGCTGTTTCTGCGCTGATGTTCAAACAGTTGATCCAGCAATTCGGCCAGGTTGTCGGCTCTGCCGTTTTGCACATGGTATACATACATATTCAGGCCTCGGGGATTTTCCGCCCGATCAAGCCGTTCTATCCAGATGCGGGCATCGGTCAGGTAGCGCTCCTGGGGGGTGATCACCAGCAGGGCATTGAGCCGCTCTATGGGCAGATAACGGACCATGCCGGCCAGCGGACCTTCGGCCTGATCGCCAAATATGGCCTGCAGCTCGTTGACCATGATGTCGGCGCTGGTGGCCTGCAGCCGGAACAGGCCGACCGACATGCCCCTCAGCTGATCCACATCGAAAATGCCGACCGTATCGCGGATATTTTGCAGTTCATCCCGGGTGCCAACCAGGGTCAGTATATTGCGTCTGTCGTCTACCACCAGTACCCCCTGACTGGGTTTGATGGGTTCTAGGATCTTTTCCATTTCCCGGGCGCCTATGTAGCGCATGGGCAGGATCAGCATCTGGTAGCCCCGTTCGGCGGCCAGTGCCAGGCGAGGGTTCAGGGAAGCAGGAGGCACTTCGGTGGCGGGCACTATCTCGAACAGGTTGTTGCGCTGGGTCAGGGCGGCGCCGTGGGTATGTAACAGGCTTTCCAGGGTGGGCAGCAGGGCTTCCCGCGTGATAGGGCGGCTGGTTTGCAGGTATACCTGACCGCGTACCCTGTCATCCAGGCTGTAGTTCAGCTGTAGTATGTCGCCCAGTATGGTTTTGACAACCTCGGCAATATCCGAACCCTGGAAGTTAAGTGTGATATCGCCGGGCTCCGGTTCAACTGCCGCCACCCGGCCGGCTTGTCCCAGATTGACGAAATTGCCTGACCCCCGGTAGATTTCGGATCGGTTTTGTCGGGCGACCGGGTTTTCTGCAGCCTGAATTTGTACCTGGGGAGGGCGAGGACTGCTTTGCTGAGGTTCTCGTACCTGAACCCTGTTACCGGCGGAGCCGGGTGTACTCCAGGGTTTGTCCATGGCACTCCTGTCCCCGGTGGGTGTGGTACAGGCGATTAACACGACACTGGCGAGGGCGGTAAACAGCCATTTTGTTTGGTGTGAAGTTGTCATAGTGGCACTCGCTGTTATCCCTGGTTGTCATTATTTATTTCGGTTGCCGCTTTGGTGTTTGCGTGTTGCTCCGGCTTTTCCTGCTGCGGATCTGGCTTGGTTATGCTTTCCGGCTCCGGAAGCCGCCTGGGCTCCCGGAGCTCCAACAGCAGCTGCTGCTCGCCATCCGTCAGGATAACGGCCTCGGCCTGTATTTCTTCCAGCTGCCAGCCCCCATCCAGGTACATGCCGGCTTCAAGCCGGAGGCGAGCTTCGCCCCGGCGTTGACTAAGCAGTGCCAGTTGTTGCTCGCCCTTCCATACCACCCCGGTCAGCCGCCATTTTTCCTTTAGCGCCGCCGCCGTTTCGCTGGTGTCATCGCTATCTTCGGTTTGCCGGGGACGGCGGCGGTCGTCGAACAAGGGACGGACGATGATTTCCTGAAAACTGTCAAGGGGAGGGTAGGCCGGCTGGCCCGTTCCGTTATCGCTGTTCGGCTGGGCATCAGCCGGCAAGGCCAGCAATGCCGGCAAGGTGATAATCAGCAGACGACCGAGCAGGCTGTTCATGGCACCCTCTTTTGGCTGTAACCAAGCAAATTGAAGCGGATATCCAGGGAGGGAATGTTCTGGTAGCTGGGATCCCGGCGTCGGTTGATCGGCAGATTACGGATGACCCTGATATTTCTGCGTCTGTGGCTGGCCGAGATCACCAGGTCGTTGATAAACAACATGGGCCGGCCGGATTCCAGGGCATGGAACAGGGGGACCAGCTGTCCTATCTCTCCCCTCAGATGCACCCTGATGGCGATACCAGGAAGCGGGGTCATGGTTTTGAGTTCGACGTTTTGAATACTGACCAGCTGACCACCACTGTGGCTGACCAGTTGGTTAAGGTGCTGTTGCAGCCAGGCGGAGGACAGGGAGGGGCGGGTTTCGGGCAGGTAGAGTTCGGCACTGGGATTTTCTCTTTGCAGCCTCTGCAGGGTCAGTTCGGTCTGTTCCAGATCATCGGACAAATGCCGGTAGTGGCTAAGCTGGTTTTCTAGCCGGTCCAGAGTGGCGCCCTGTTGGATAAACAGGCTGAACAGGGGATGGATAAGCAGGATGAATACCAGCAGCAGGGCACAGACCAGGATGGCGACGGCGGCCAGCTGTTGTTGTCTGGCACCGAGCCTCATGGCGCCGCCTCTTCCCCAAAACGGGCGGCCATCATGAATCTGTCTTTACCGGTGGCCGGATTGTTGGTTACCGGAGAGCTGAAACGCACATCATAAAACAGCGACGATGCTTCTATCTGGCCGATCAGTTCGGAGGCACTGGCCGACTCTCCTCTTATTTGCAGCGAGTCCTTGTTAAGTTCGAAGTGATTGAGCCAGGTATGGTCCGGCAGTAGCCGGGTCAGTTCATCAAGCAGCATCAACACGGAAGGGGCGCTTGCTTTTTCTTTCACCAGGAATAATCGGTTTGCCTGCAACGCCTCCAGCTGTTGCTTGAGTTGAGCCGTCTTTTCAGCCCGGCTCTTGGGTATCGCCAGCTCGGCCGACAGTGATTCAATTCTGGCCTGGCGCTGGTAGAGGGGGATGGCGATCACCAGCAACAGCATCACCAGTATCAGCATGCCGTTGAGGGCACGCAGGCGTTGTACCTTGCTAAGCCCGGCATTTTTCGGGGAGTTAAGGGGAATGACGGGGGAGTCCGGCAGATCGGCGGCCTGCAGTCCGGAGGGCTGTATGCCCATCTCCCTGAGTTCGGCCAGCCGGGGATCAAGCCGTGCCTTGGGGATCAGCAATAGCCCGACCAGGATCAAGGCGTTGTCTTTTTGCCACTCCAGTATGCGATAGCCAAAATAGACCTGTTGAGCCTGAAAAGGGGTATGTTTATCCATTTCGAAGGTCAGCACATTGCTCAGCTTGGCGGCGGTGATGGCGGGGAGCCGGAGCCGGGTATACAGCAATTCGGTGATGGGCAGGTAGAGCTGGATTTGTTCGGCCTGGGCCAGTAACTGTTTTTGCTCCCTGCTTGGTTGACCTTCGAGCTCCAGCGGGCTATCGAGAGAACCGGACACCAGCCGGTAGCGGCCCTGCTCAAGGTGGACGATCAGTTGTTGTTTGTGCCTGAACAGCCAGCTACGCATCCGGGCTGGCAGCAACGCAAACAGCTGGCCAGTCCACCAGTGCCAGCATCCGGATACTGTCTGGAGCAGGGGCTGGCCCCAGTGTTGCAGGCTATGCGTTAACTTTTCCCCATCCATAGGGAATCTCCATTACGAGTCGGGCTTGGCAAATAACGGTACTTTTTCTCTTGTTATTTGTTCCAGCTCTGGTTGTCCATGCCGCCAGCGCAGGGAGGCGGAAAGGCGGTAGCGACTACCTGTATCCATTCGGACTTCCGTATAGATAGTGTAGTTGACGCTGGGAGGGCCACCATACAGGAACTGCCGGGGAAGGACATGGAGGGCTGGGGGGGGCAGACCCTGCTCATGGTTGCTACGCCTGTTTTCGACAAACTGCTCAACCTGAGTTTCATCTATCTCGGGCAGGGCCAGCAGCACCTGGCGCGGTGCATACAGGGGATTGATGCCGTTGCGGGGGTTACGGACGGTCAGGCTATGACGGATATTCCGATAGATCTCCCGGGTCATCCCCAATACCTGGCGAACCTCTTCTACCGTTTCAAAGGGACCATCTCGGGGACCATAATTCCGAGCGGCAGTCCGATAGTCGTCATATTCTGCCCCGTTGAGCCGCCTGAGGTCATCCCTGTCCCGCCAGTCCTGGATGGCGTCCACCAGCTCGGCGCGTTGGTGGTCTTCCACTCCGGCGGTCCTCAGCAGGCCATCCAGCAATGCCGGACCGGCGGTATTCAGATCGATGAGACCGCTTTCGTTGAAGATGGCGATCCAGATTTCGTTGCCATCCATCGGCACGAGATAGGGACTGCCATCGGCCAGCCAGGGCCTTTGTGCTTCGGTCATTCCCTGATTGACCAGCGCCAGTTGTATACCTGCTTCGGCGAGGTAGCGAGCCTGTACTGCACCAACGATATTGCTGCTCTGTTGCCCCTGGCTTCGGCTGGTCAGTGACAGGCTGGTGGCGAGCAGGGTCAGCAGCATCAGCACCCAGAGTACGCTGACCAGGGCTATGCCCCGCTGCCGGTCAGAAGTCATCTTTGGTCTCATATACATTGTTCCTGGGGGTAACCATCAGCGCCGGCCAGACACCCTGCTCCCGGTCGTCCTCCATCTGCAGCAGTATCAATTCCGGCAACCTGTCTTCATTCAGCCATTCCTGCTGCCAGTCGGGCGGGGTGTCTGTCTCCTTGGCCCGGTAGGACAGGGTCAGGCCATCGACGGACAGGGTCAGCAGCGGTGCTATCAGCCCTTGTGTTCGGAAGTCTGACTGCAGCAAAGCCCAGTCCACACTTTGTTCATTCTCATTCTGACCGAAGGGCTGGGTTTTAAGTTGCAGTAGTGGACGCTGTGGATCGGTTTCGTCCAGAGCCAGATAAAACCAGGCATTTTGTGCCACGCTTGCTGACGGCCGGGATGTCAGCAGCTGTTGCGGCAGGGGGGCCAGGAAGATCAGTTCACTTTCGGTGCCCTGAAAAGACAGCAGCTGGTTGTCTGCCGGATCCCAGATATCCATGGATATGGCCTGTTCCAGCTGGCGGCGCAGGAAATGCTGTACCTGCACTCCTTCACTGATCGTCACACTGTGGGTATTGACGGTTTCCCAGGTCCTGCTCGCCAGGCGAAAACCGCTGAAGATCAGGCCGGCCAGCAGGGTCAGCAGCATCAGCGCCACCATCAGTTCCAGCAGGGTAAAGCCGCGTGGCTTCTTCATGGCCCGGCTTCCCTGACCAGACGCAGGGTGGACAGGCTGAGAGCCTGTTCCCTTCCCCAGCCCACGGTTACCGATAGCCGGTAGGGCACCAAGGGGGTATCCTGGTCGGTCATCTGGTGCAGATCGAATGGCTCGATTCGTGTTTGCCACCAGTATTTGTCATCGAAGCGACCCTGGTCTCGTCCCGCTTGCAGGGTCCGGCCGGCGGCCAGTTCCACCAACTTGGACTCGGCCAGCAACAGCGCCATTTGTTGTTCTCCGGCCACCTGGGCGGTACGGGTAGCAAGCGAGAAGAGTTGTAGCAAAACGCCCAGGGTGACCGTCAGCACCGCGAATGCCACCAGTACTTCCAGCAGGGAAAAACCGCGGGCCTTATTCATGTACGTTTACCTTCCCGGTCAGCCAGTTGACCTCGATAAGGTATTGCCGGGACGAGGACGAGACGATAACCATGCCGCCACTGGCGCTGCCGTCCGGATAAAAAACAAGCAATGGGGGCTGTGCCGCCTGGGAGTCGTTTGTCGGCTGCAGCTGCAGCCCGATATTATCCGGCCAGGGATAGACATTGTCGGCTACCCGGGTTTCCCGTGCCTCTGCATCTAAGTTCAGGGCCACCTCTTCCCCCCGGCTGATGGCCTGGCTGCGCGCCAACCGCAGCAGGGCTGCGGTTTGTCGGCTATAGACTTTCAACTCGACGCCGGGCAGCAGGGCGGCAAACCTGGGCGTCACCACCGCCAGTGCCAGCATGGCGATTACCAGCACCACCAGGAGCTCCAGCAGGGTAAAGCCGCGCTTCACGTTATTCCCAGCTGCCCACATCCCGAGCTTCACCCTCGCCGCCTTCCTGGTTGTCCGAACCCAGGCTGAACAGATCGTATTCGCCATACTGGCCCGGATTGCGGTACTGGTAGTCGTTGCCCCAGGGATCCCGGGGGATATTTTTCTTGGTGAGGTAGGGGCCGTTCCAGCCGCGGGTGTCGGTGGGTCGGGTGAGCAGGGCCTCCAGTCCCTCGGAGGAGGAGGGGTAACGGCCGACTTCCAGCCGGTACAGATCGAGCGCCGTACCCAGCTCCTTAATCTGCAGGCTGGCGGTTTTGGTCTTGGAGCCCCCCAGTTGTTTGAATACCTGGGGGCCGACCAGGCTGGCCAGCAGGCCGAGGATCACCAGTACCACCAGCAGTTCCAACAGGGTAAAACCAAGCAAGAAATGACGGATCCTGTTATACACAGTTACCTCCCTATACAGGCAGTTCGCTGATGCTGAGTATCGCCACCAGGATGGAGATGATGATACCGGCGATGATGATACCCAGGCCGACGATCAGCAGCGGCTCCAGTATGGTCAGTAGTCGGTGAATGGCATTTTCCACCTCCCGGTCGTAGGTATCCGCCACCTTGAGCAGCATCTCCTCCAGTTGCCCGGTTTCTTCCCCCACCTGGATCATCTGTATCGCCAGCGGGGGAAACTGCCCCGATGCCAGCAGCGGGGCGGCCAGGCGTTTGCCCGACTTCAGGCTGTCTGCCGCGGCGGCCAGGGTCCTGGTCATCTGGCTGTTGACCAGGGTATCCCTGGCGATGTTCAGGGCGTTTAGAAGGGGCACGCCACCTTTCATCAGGGTGCCCAGGCTGCGGCTGAAGCGGGCCACTTCCAGCCGCCTGATCAGTTCGCCCGCCAGCGGCAGCCGAAGCAGGAAGCCATCCCAGGCCAGCCGTTTTTCGGGCCGCTGCAGCTGGCGTTGTCCGGCAATCAGTATCAGCAACAGCGCCAGCAGCAGCCAGAGTCCCATATCCCTGAGGAATTCGGCGACCCCGATCACCACCCGGGTAGCCAGTGGCAGGGTCTGGCCCATATCGGCAAACAGTTGTTGAAACTGGGGGATGACATAGGTGAGGATGATCAGCAGGGAGGCGGCCGAGACCAGCAGCAGTATGGCCGGGTAGAGCAGGGCCGATAGCGCCTTTTCCTTGAGCTGGCGGCTGCGCTCCATATAGATGGCGAGATCAGTCAGCCCCTGCTCCAGGGTACCGGCCACTTCGGCGGCCTTGACCATGTTGAGATAAAAATGGGAGAAGGCGGCCTCCTGCTCGGCCAGCACATGGGACAGGGACTGGCCGCGGCGCACCCCTTCCTGGATCTGTCCGAGCAGTTTGATATCGGCGGGATTGTTGCGTACCTGCATCATGATGCCCAGGGCCCGCTCCAGTGGGATACCCGCCTTGAGCAGGGCGGCCAGGTCCTGGGTCAGTACCTGGATCTGGCGTTCACCCACGGCCTTTTTTGTCAGTCGCAGGCTGAAGCCTGCCGGTTTACCCTGATGGCCATTCGTCGGCTCTACCGAAAGGGGGATCAGGCCCCTGTGCTGCAGCAGGTGCACTATGGCCTGCTGATTGCTGCCTTCCAGCCGCCCTTCCTGGGTCTCGCCCTGCTGATTGACCGCCTTGAAGTAATAGAGCGCCATCTCAGGACTCCTGGGTGACGCGGATCACCTCTTCCACATTGGTGAGCCCGGCCAACGCCTTTTGAATGCCGTCGCCGTACATGGTTCGCATGCCGCTGTTAATCGCGGTCTGCTGGATCTTGCCGGCGTCGGCGTGGCTTAGAACCAGCTTGCGAATGTCGTCATTCATGGTGAGCAGCTCCTGAATGGCCAGCCGACCGTGGTAGCCGGTACCGGCGCACCGGTTGCAGCCTGTGGGCCGGTACAGCCTTATGTTGCCGCCAGGCCTGGATGATGTGAGCCTGAGTTCGCTAACCAGCTCAGGTAGCGGGCTGTACTCTTCCTTGCAGTGGGCGCAGAGCACCCGTACCAGCCGTTGACCGATCACCCCATTGAGGGTGGAGGTGAGCAGATAGTCTTCCACCCCCATTTCCAATAGCCGGGTAACGCTGCTGGCGGCATCATTGGTGTGCAAGGTGGATAGTACCAGGTGGCCGGTGAGCGCCGACTGTACGCAGATGCGGGCGGTTTCAAGATCGCGCATTTCCCCTACCATGATCACATCCGGATCCTGGCGCACTATGGATCTGAGGGCGCTGGCGAAGGTCAGCCCGATACCGGGTTTGACATGGATTTGGTTGATCCCCTCCAGCTGATACTCGACAGGGTCTTCCACCGTGATCAGCTTGCGCTCTATGGTATTGAGCTGATTTAACGCCGTGTACAGGGTGGTGGTTTTGCCGCTGCCGGTGGGGCCAGTGACCATGACCATGCCGTGGGGGATTTTGAGCACCTTTTGCAGCCTGGTCTTGGTGTCATCGGCAAAGCCCAGGGTGTCGAAGTCGAGCACCACGCTTTCCCGGTTCAGCAAGCGCATCACCAGGCTTTCGCCATGCATGGTGGGCACGGTAGAGACCCGGATATCCAGATCCTGCCCCTGGATTTTCAGCTCGATACGGCCGTCCTGGGGCAGCCGTCGCTCGGCGATATTGAGCCGGGCCATGATCTTGATGCGGGAAATGATGGCCGGCGTCATGTTGACCGGCGGCGCCTCGCTTTCCTGCATTACCCCGTCAATGCGATAGCGGATCTTGAGGCGGTTTTCGAAGGGCTCGACATGGATATCGGAGGCCCTCAGTTCCACCGCTTTCTGGATGATCAGGTTCACCAGGCGGATCACCGGGGCCTCGCTGGCCATGTCCTTCAGCTGCTCTATGCTTTCTTCCCCTTCGTCCTGCTGATCCACCGACGACATGATATCGCCCATCTGGCTCTGACCCTCCCCGTAGAACTTTTCTATCGCCGTCGCTATCTCCGAGCCGACGCCTACCTGCAGCCGGATCGGCTGCTGGCAAGCCATGGTCAGGGCCTTGATGGCAAAGTCATGCCGGGGATTGGCGATGGCCACCACCAGGGCGTCTTGTTCCTGGCGCAAGGGGACCAGCTGGTGTTCTTTCAGGAAGCGGTAGGACAAGGGGGTGTCGATGGGCGATGACAAGGGGTATTCATCGCTCCGGCTCAGGGGTAATGCGGTTATCTCCGCCAGGCACCTGGCCAAATCCCGTTCGGACACCATGCCCAGGTTAAGCAGCAGTGAGGTCAGCGGGGCTGTGCCAGGCTGGCTGTTGCGCATTCGCTCGACACGCAGCAGGTCTTTTTCGGTAATATGTCCGGCCTTGAGCAGCGCCTGTCCCAGCGACTCCTGGCCTGTTAACGGCTGCTGTCCCGTGTCCATACTGCTCCCTCCCTGGGCATACAGATAAAGCATAGACGGCTTTGGCCTGGCACAGGGGGAGGGTGGGTCAGACATTATGGGGAGTGCTGTATAAATATTTTAAATTTAAGAATATTTATTTATATGGTTACCATTGACGGCGTCCCGGTTTTCATATTTCAATGGGCGCCCCAATCTGTGTCTCAGATAGGACTTTTAAAACATAATAACAAGGACAGGTGATGACCTATATCCATGACACCATCGTCAGACTCCAAAAAACCAGCCCGGCACAAGCAGAATTCTATCAGGCAGTAGAGGAAGTATTGGACTCATTGCAGCCTATCCTCGAAACCAGCGAGCAATACAAGCGACACGCCATTATCGAGCGCATAGTCGAACCCGAGCGGCAGATCATGTTCCGGGTACCCTGGGTCGATGATCAGGGCAACGTGCAGGTGAACAAGGGTTACCGCATCGAGTTCAACTCGGCCCTGGGCCCGTACAAGGGCGGCCTGCGTTTTCACCCCAGCGTCAACGCCGGTATCATCAAGTTTCTCGGTTTTGAACAGATCTTCAAAAACGCCCTGACCGGCCTGCCCATCGGCGGCGGCAAGGGGGGCGCTAACTTCGATCCCAAGGGCAAATCTGACGGCGAAATCATGCGTTTCTGCCAGTCATTTATCAATGAGCTGTATCGTCATATCGGCCCGACCACGGACGTGCCGGCCGGTGATATCGGCGTGGGAGCCCGCGAGATCGGTTATATGTTCGGCCAGTACAAGCGTCTGACCGGCAACTACGACGGCGTGTTCACCGGCAAGAGCCTGCTGTGGGGAGGCTCCCTGGTGCGCAAGGAAGCCACCGGCTATGGTTGCGTCTACTTCGCCCAGTATATGCTGGAAGCCAAGGGTGACACCCTGGCCGGCAAGCGCTGCCTGGTATCCGGTGCCGGCAACGTGGCCATCTACACCATCGAGAAGCTATATCAGCTGGGGGCCCGACCGGTGACCTGCTCCGACTCCAGCGGGACTGTCTACCACGAAACAGGTATTAACCTGGAGACCCTGAAAGAGCTCAAGGAAGTACGCAAGGTGCGTCTGAACGAGTACGTGACCGCTCATCCGGAAGCCAAGTTCATCCCCGCCGCCGACTACCCGGCAGACGGCAACGCGGTATGGCGTATACCGGCCGAGCTGGCCTTCCCCTGTGCCACCCAGAACGAGCTGTCCGAAGCCGATGCCCAGGCCCTGGTGGCCAACGGTGTTATCGGTGTGTCCGAAGGCGCCAACATGCCGTCCACCCAGGATGCGGTAGAAGTGTTCCTGGATGCCAAAATCTGCTACGGCCCGGGCAAGGCCGCCAACGCCGGCGGTGTGGCCACCAGCCAGCTGGAAATGGCCCAGAACGCCAGCATGCAGCGCTGGAGTTTCGAGGAAGTGGACGAAAAGCTGAAGGTGATCATGAAGAACATCTTCCTGAGCGCCAGCGGAACCGCAGCCGAGTTCGGTGAGCCCCACAACCTGGTGTTGGGCGCCAACATCGCCGGTTTCCGTCGGGTTGCCGACGCCATGATAGAGCAGGGCGTGGTGTAAGCTCAGCCCATGCCACTGTCATGATGTGAAAAAGCCCGGTTTTCCGGGCTTTACTTTTTTCAGCGCCAGGGTGGATGCCTATCGTTCGGCGGCCACCACCGAAATTTCCACCAGCAGCTCGGGACGGGCCATGGCGGCCTCGACACAGGCGCGGGCCGGGGCATGACCCTCGGGTACCCAGGCATCCCAAACCGCGTTCATGGCGGCGAAGTCGGCCATGGTGTTCAGGTAGATGGTGGCGGACAGCATATGCTCGCGGCTGGAACCGGCCTGAGTCAGCAGCTCATCCACTTTTTCCAGCATGGTGCGGGTCTGTTCGGTAATATCCTGGGTGGCGTCTTTGCAGACCTGACCACAGAGGTAAATGGTACCATTGTGTTTGACGATGCGGCTCATCCGCTGACCGACTTCCTGACGTGTAATGGTCATTAATACTCCTTTTATGCGATAAAGATGGCGGTATATCCTAGCAGCTTATGGAAAGGCTGTCGGCCTGAACTGTTTTTTGTGTGAGCGAGGCGAAAAGTATGGCGTTGATCAGCGATCTGTATCTGTATCCCATCAAATCGGCGGCGGCCATCCGTGTGTCCGAAGCCTGGGTGTCCCGAGAAGGGTTGCAAGGTGATCGCCGCTATATGCTGGCCAGACCCGACGGCACTTTTGTGACCGCCCGTACCCATCCCCGGTTACAACAGGTACTGGTGAGCCGGGCCGCCGACGGACTCGGCGTCGAGTATCCCGGGCTGCCCGGATTGAAGGTGCGGGTGGCGGATTTCAAGTGCCAGCCGGTGGCCACCAGGGTCTGGAGCGACAGTTTTAGCGCCTGGAGCACCCACCCGGATTATGACGCCTGGTTCAGTCGGGTTGCCGGTGAGCCGGTGCAGCTGCTGTGGGTGGGAGAGCAGTCCGGCCGCTATCGGGAAAAGCAGGGTATCCGCGTCGGCTTTGCCGATGGCTATCCGCTGTTGCTGATCTCACAGGCTTCGCTTGCGGATCTCAACCTGCGGGCCGATGCCGTGCAGCAGATGTCCCAGTTTCGCACCAACCTGGTGGTAGCGGGTACCCGACCATTCGAAGAAGACGGCTGGCGGCGGATCCGTATCGGCGAGGTGGAGTTCCGGGTAGCCAAGCCCTGTAGTCGCTGCATCATGACCACCATAGAGCCGGGCAGTGGGCGTTTCAACCGTATGAAAGAGCCGCTTGCCACTCTGACCCGCTACCGTCGAGGTGACGACGGCGAGGTCTATTTCGGCCAAAACCTGGTGGCGCTCAACGAGGGCGAAATCCGGGCAGGGGATGAGGTAGAAGTGCTGGAGTATGCCCCGGCACCGGACTATCCGGATGCGGCTCCCAAACGGCGTGCCTTGCTCTGTGTCGAACGGGAGCCGCTGGCCCGGGATATGGACACCTACTGGCTGGAAGCATTGGACGGCAAGCCGCTGGCCGATTACCAGCCGGGTCAGCATCTTCCGGTAGCCCTGGATATCGATGGCAAGCGGCATCTGCGCCATTACACCCTGAGTTCCAGCCCGACCCGTCCAGGTCGCTACGGCATCAGTGTCAAGCGCCATCCGCATGGTCTGGTGTCCAACTGGCTGGGGCGCGTCCTGCAGCCCGGCTCCCAACTGCTGGCCCATGCGCCGGCGGGCAGCTTCTGTTTAAAGCCGGCGACCAGCTACCTGCTGTTGTCGGCGGGCTCGGGCGTCACGCCCATGCTGTCCATGGTGCGGGCCATGGCGGATCTCGATCAGCTGCAGGATGTGGTCTTTATGCATGTCTGCCGCGAGGAACGGGATATTCCCGCACGCGCAGAACTGACCGCGCTGGCCGCCCTTCATCCGGGCCTGCGCCTGATCTTTATCCTGACCCGGCCGGGGCGGGACTGGTCCGGGCCTTCCGGCCGGCTTGAGCCGGGCCACCTGGTCGGCATCCCGGACTTGCAGCAAAGACAGGTGTATCAGTGCGGACCGGCAGACTTCATGGATAAGGCCGGCGCCTGGCTGCAGGCCTTGGGTGTGCCTGCCCGGCAGATTGCCCGGGAGAGTTTCGGTGGCCTGGTCGCATCGGATGTTTCACGTGAAACACGGGCGGTGAAGATACGGCTGGGCCGACAGGAGTTTACCGGCAATAACCAGCAGGATCTGCTGACTCAGGCGGAAGGACAGGGCATCAACCTGCCCTGGTCCTGCCGGGCCGGAATCTGCGGCAGTTGCAAGCAGAGCCTGAAAACGGGCGAGGTGGTCCAGCCGGATGCGCCGGCCTTGTCCAGGGTTGAACGGGAGGCCGGGGTTATCCTGGCCTGCTGCTGCGTGCCGCTAACGGATGTGGAGCTGGAATAAGGGCCCTGGTTGCCGGGCCTTGGCCCGACGATTACCGGCTGGCTTCATCCACCAGATAGAGGATCGACTCGTAGTTGATGCCGCTGTGGTGGCTGAGGCCGATTTCACAGGTACGGCTGTTGCTGATACCTCGGCGGCAGCCGGGCGGCACCTGGGCCTTGAGCGGGCTCAGCGCCGCTGCATTCAGTTCGGGGGTGGTGAAGCCCTTGTCACCGGCAAAGCCGCAGCATTCGATATGCTCGGGTACCACCACTCGGGTAGCGCAGCGACGAGCCAGTTGCAGCATCTTGTCGGCCAGCCCCATCCGCCGGCTGCTGCAGGTGATATGCAGCAGCAGGGTTTCATCAACCGGTTCCAGTTCGAGCCGGTCGGCGGCCTGTTCCAGCACAAACGCCACCGGCTCATACACCTTGAGCGGCAGGCTGAAGCCTTCCTGGCTGTGCTGGGCACAGGGACTGGTATCCATCAGCACCGGCCATCTGCCTTGTTCCGAGGCCTGCCATAGCCGGGCTTCCAGCTCGTCGACCTTTTCCCGGGCGAGTTCCGCCATGCCTTTGCTCTGATAGGGCATGCCACAACACAGTTGTGTCAGTGTCCCGGGCATGATCACATCGAAGCCGGCCTTTTCCAGTACCGACAAGGTCACCTCGGTCAAGGGGCGCTGGTCGCTGGCCTGGGGCGACTGGCCCATGGTGCGGCTGGCGCAGGAAGGGAAATACACCACCCTGGGCCTGCCCCGAGCCGTGCCGTGGGGCTGGTGGCGGTTGGCGGTCGGGGTTTCCGGCAGCCACAGCGGTACCTTGTTATGGCTGAGGGTGCGCAGGCCGCTGTTCAGTCTACTCATGACCCTGTCACCTAACACCTTGTCGGCCAGCCGGCTCGCGGCCAGTCCCAGCCTGACTGCGCCTGTGGTGGCGGCGAAGTGCTCCGCGGTCCAGCGCGCGATAGGCTGAAATTTCCGGTAGTGATGGGTGCGCAGCTTGCGCACCAGGGTGCCAGTGTTGATGCCCACCGGGCAGCGCTGCTCGCACAGGCCGGTGGCGGCGCAGGTATCCACCCCCTGATACTGGAATACCTGGTGCAGGGTGTCGTCGATGATGGCTCCGGCTGCCTCCCGCCGTTGTAGTTCACGATAGAGCACGATGCGCTGGCGGGGGGTCAGGCTCAGGTCCCGGGACGGGCACACCGCCTCGCAGAAGCCACACTCTATGCACTTGTCAACGATGTCGTCGGCGGCGGGCAGGGGTTTGAGATCTTTCAGGTGGGCCTGATGGTCGTCATTGAGGATCACCCCCGGGTTGAGCAGGCTGTGCGGATCGAACAGCGCCTTGATGCGTTGCATCAGGGCATAGCCCTCCTTGCCCCACTCCAGTTCCACATAGGGGGCCATATTACGGCCGGTACCGTGCTCGGCCTTGAGCGACCCCTGATAATCGACCGCCACCAGCCGGGCAACCGCGTCCATAAAACCGCCGTAGCGATCCAGTTCCGCCTGGGAATCGAAACCCTGGGTAAACACGAAATGCAGGTTGCCGGCCAGGGCATGGCCGAAGATGATGGCCTCGTCATAGCCAAACCGATCAAAGAGCTCGGTGAGTTGACGCACCGCCGGTGCCAATTGTTCCACGGGGAACGCCACGTCCTCGATGATTACGCTGGTGCCGGTTTCGCGCACCGCGCCTACCGCCGGGAACATCCCCTTGCGCATGGCCCACAGGGTGGCACAGGTGGTCTTGTCCTGGGTAAAGGGCACCTCGTTGCGTCGCCTGAAGCCGGAAACCGCCTGCATGGCCTGCTCGCAGCGGGCCAACAACTCGGCTTCGCTGTCGCCGTGTATTTCTACCAGTAGGGCGGCCGCTTCCAGATCCAGACCTTTGATGAAATCCGGCATTTCCGGCTTGTCGGCGATGGAGCGAAGGGCCCGGCCGTCCATCAATTCCACCGCCGCTACCTGGGTATTGGCCAGGGCGGTGACCGCCAGGCAGGTGCTTTCTATCTCCGGGTAGACCAGCAGGCAGGAAGCCTTGAAGGCATGGTCGGGTACTGTGTGATAGGTCACCTCGGCGATAAACCCCAGGGTACCTTCCGAGCCTATCATCAGATGGCTGAGCATATCGAAGGGATCCTCGAAGTCCACCAGCGCATTCAGGCTGTAGCCGGTGGTGTTTTTCAGCCGGTATTTATGGCGGATGCGCTCGGCCAGCTCGGGGTTGGCCTTCACCTGTTCGCTCAGCTGCGCCAGCCCGGCCAACAGTTCCGGTTTTTGCTCGGCAAAGCGGGCTCTGCTTTGTGCATCCCGGGTATCCAGCCGGCTGCCGTCGGCGAGCACCAGGCTCATGCCGGCCAGGGTGCGGTAGGAGTTCTGGGCCGTGCCGCAGCACATGCCGGAGGCATTGTTGGCGGCGATGCCGCCTATCTTGCAGCTGTTGATAGAGGCCGGATCCGGACCTATCTTGCGGCCGAAGGGCGCCAGGTAGCGGTTGGCGTCGGCACCGATCACCCCGGGTTGCAGGCTGATCAGGAGGCCGTCGTCCAGGATCTGATGCCGGCGCCAGTCATCGGTGAGGGTGATCAGCACCGAGTCGGAGATGGCCTGGCCGGACAGGCTGGTACCGGCGGCGCGGAAGGTGCAGTGAATACCGTGTTTCCCGCACAGCTGCAGCACTCGAACCACCTCGTCCAGGCTTGCCAGGCGCAATACCAGCCTGGGCAGCAGGCGATAGAAGCTGGCATCGGTGCCGTACGCCAGGCACAGGGAGGGGTCGGAAATGATGCGTGCCGCGGGCAGACACTGCGCCAGTTCATCGGCCAGCAGGCGGTAACTCTGTTCCATCAGGTGTCCTCTAGGGTCAATACTAAAAATCTTTCGGGCCGTGGGCGCCACAGGCCAGGGCCCGCTGCGATAACTGAGCGGTCATCAGGCGTCCTCCAGGATCAGCACCAGCAGTTGTTTCGGGCCGTGGGCGCCACAGGCCAGGGCCCGCTGCGGTAACTGGGCGGTCATCAGGCGTCCTCCAGGAGCAGCACCAGCAGTTGTTTCGGGCCGTGGGCGCCATAGGCCAGGGTCTGCTGGATATCCGCCGTCTTGGAAGGGCCGGACACCAATAGCAGGTTGGTGGGCATGCCCCTGGCCCAGCCTTGGTCGGCCATCATCGCTGGCAGGTTAGCATACAGGGTAGAGGCCTTGAGGATGGCGATATGGCAGGGTGGCACCAGTGACAGGGTACGGGGTTCACTCGCATCCGGCCAGAGTACCAGACTACCGGTGGCGGCGATGGCACCGTGACAGCCGGTGATGCCCGCGTCGACCTGGCTGAACAGCTCCTCTTTCCACTGTTCCAGGGGGCGGGTGAAGGGTACCTGTTCGGTGCTTCCGGTCAGCGCCTGGGTGATCTCCACCAGAAATTCGCCACCGGTGCCGGTGGCAATGCGCCTGAGTCCGGCCTGTTCGATATGGTCCTTGAGGGTCGCCACCAATTCGCGACGGTTCAGCCTGATCACCTCGGCATGATTCTGGCTCAGCAGCTCGCTCAGCCGCTCCAGCAACTCGTCCGGATTGCTCGGATGCCAGAGCGGATAGTCCGGGTTGTTGACCGGCAGTGGTTGGGCACCGGCCTGGCGCAGCCGGTTGAGAATGGCGTTTCGGGCAGTCGACATCTTATTTGTTCCTCTTGGCCATCTGCTCGCGCAGGGTCCTGGCGGCGGGTTTGGGGGCGGTACGGCAGCGGGTCCAGGGGCCCAATCGGTTGGGGATCAGCCCGCGGAAACGGGTCGCGCACCAGCTCAGCATGCGGTACAGGGCTGGCTTGCTGGTGAGCAGGCCGAAGCTGCGCCAGACGAAGGCCTCCAGCCTGTTCTTGGCCGCCCCTTGGCCGCGCAGGGCCGGCACCCCGGGGCGGGGATCCTGTTTGGCCTCGCGGCGCAGCCGCTGCAGCAGGTTGGGGATGGGGATGCGCACCGGGCACACCTCACCGCAGGCCCCGCACAGGCTGGAGGCGGTAGGCAGCTCTTGGGTGGCCTCCAGCCCCATCAGGTGGGGCGAGATGATCTTGCCGATGGGGCCCGGGTAGACGGTGCCGTAGGCGTGGCCACCGATGCGGGTATAGACAGGGCAGTGGTTCATGCAGGCACCGCAGCGGATGCACTGCAGAGTCTGGCGCATTTCTTCATCCACAAAGGCCTGGCTGCGGCCGTTGTCGAGCAGCACCAGGTGTACCTCTTTCGGGCCGTCTAGCTCATCGTCCTTGCGCGGCCCGTTTATCATATTGAAGTAAGTAGTGATCGCCTGGCCGGTGGCGGAGCGGGTCAAGGCACTGAACAGCGGTGGTACGTCGGCCAGCAGCTCCACCACCTTTTCGATGCCGGTGACGGCGATATGCACTTCGGGCACTGTGGTGCACATGCGGCCGTTGCCTTCGTTTTCAACCAGGCACAGGGTACCGGTCTCGGCCACCGCGAAATTGACCCCGGATATGCCCACCTGGGCCTCGCGGAATTTCTGGCGCAGCACATTACGGCCGGTCTGGATCAGGGTATCCACATCCAGGGTATGGCTGAAGCCGGGCACATGCTCGGCGAACAGATCCGCCACCTGGCGTTTGTTCTTGTGGATGGCGGGCATGATGATATGCGACGGCGTCTCGTTGCCGAGCTGGACGATATATTCGCCCATGTCGCTTTCCAGGCAGCTGATGCCTTCCTTGGCCAGCTCATGGTTGAGCTCGATTTCTTCGCTGACCATGGACTTGCCCTTGACTGCCAGGGTGCCGCCGTGGGACTGGATGATATCGGTGAAAATGGCATTGGCCTGGGCCGCATCCTCTGCCCAGTGCACCCGGATGCCGTTGGCGATGCAGTTGGCTTCCAGCTGCTCCAGCAGTGTGGGCAGCTTGCTCAGGCAGCGTCTGCGGATGGCCTCGGCCCGGTCGCGGATGGCGGCTTCTTCGTCCGGATCGGCGAAGGCGGCCTGGCGCTTGTCGCGCAGGTAGTCCATGGCACCGCGGAAGTTGGCGCGCAGTTCCTTATTGGCCAGTGCCGCCTCGGCCTGGGGGTGAAACAGCTGGGGTCGGTTATGCATGATCGCCCTCCAGTCGGCCGAGCAGGAAACTGGCCAGGTGTGTGCCTTGCAGGTTTTTACCCTGGAATTCTAGGGCGCCGTTGATATTGAGCAGGCAACCCCAGTCGGCACTTATCAGCTGCGAGGCACCCGTGTCGTTCAGGTGTTGGGTCTTGTCCTGCACCATGGCTTCGCTGATCGCCGGATGGCGTACCGAGAAGGTACCGCCGAAGCCGCAGCACTCACTTTCGTAGGCCTGCTCGCGCAGTTCCACCTGATCCAGCTGGTCCAGCAGCTGGCGGGCGGTGACATGGACCTTCATTTCCCGCCGCGCGGCGCAGGAGGTATGCAGCACCACGGAGGTGGCCGGTCCCTGATCCTGCAGCCGGATGCGGCATACCTGCACCAGGAATTCGGTCAGTTCGAATACCCGATCACAGAATTGATTCACGTCCTGCTCCAGTTTACTGCCGGCAAACAGCCGGCGATAGTGGTGATGCATCATGCCGCCGCAGGAGCCGGACAGCACGATCACCGGCCAGGACTCGGGAAATAGCGCCATCTGGCTCAGAGCCGTGGTCTTGGCATCATCTTCGTAGCCGGAGGAGTAGGCGGGCTGGCCGCAACAGGTCTGCTTGGGCACATAGATGACTTCGACTCCGGCCAGTTCCAACAGGCGGATGGCGTCCAGCCCGCTCTGGGGGGAAAACATGTCCACCAGGCAGGTGGCGTAGACATACACCTTGGCGGGTTTGGCCGGATAGATGCGAATAGCGGACGACATAAGGCAATTCCTTTAATTAACAGCTTTCATTCAGGTTCAGACATCAGCACAGGCAGAACGCGGATGCCGATGCATGGAGCAGGATGGTAAGAGGATTCGCGCTGCCGACACGCCATCAATACCTCCCTGTAGGCTCCGCTGCGCCATCCATGGCGCAGAGGGTCGGCCGAGCGAATGCCCCTTATCATCACCTGAGCTCCTGGTTGCTTGATGACAGCTCATCATTTAGTTAGCCATTAGCCAGGCGCAACAGCGGATCCGACAGCCCCAGGCCATAGATGGCGACCATGCCGATAATGCCGGTGGCGACAAGGTAATAGAGGGTCGGCAGCGCCGTCTTGCGCAGCGTGGTGCCTTCCCGGCCCAGCAGGCCGACGGTGGCGGAGGCGGCCACCACGTTGTGGATGGCGATCATGTTGCCGGCGGCGGCGCCCACCGCCTGCAGCGCCACCATCAGCGCGGTGGACACGTTCAGGGTCTGGGCCACCTCAAACTGGAACTGGGAAAACATCATGTTGGAAACGGTGTTGGAGCCGGCGATAAAGGCCCCCAGGGCACCGATCACTGCGCTGATGGCCGGGAAAAACCCACCCACCAGGTCGGCGGCAAAGTTGGCGGCCATCACCGGCATGCTGGCGAGATCGGCACTGTTCACCCCGGAGTTGATAAAAATACGCACCATGGGCACGGTAAACATCAACACGAAGCCGGCGCCGATTAGGGTCCGGGAGGACTCCGTCACCGCCGGCACAAAATCTTTGAGCGAGCGGGTCTGGGTCAGCACCGCGACCAAGGAAACAAACACCAGTATGCCGCCGGGCAGGTACAGGGGCTGGATGCCGGCGCTGATACCGGCTTCGCCGAGGATATCGCTGAAGGCGATATTCCAGCCGGTGAGCAGGCTTTTTAAGCCATCACTGGTCCGGCTCAGCACCAGCAGCACCGGCAGCAGCAGATAGGGGAACCAAGCCAGGCCAAGGCTGATGGGCTTTTTCTGCAAGTCTTCCTTGTGGATGGCGAGCGAGCCCAGCCACTCGGCCGGCCAGTCTTTTTCTTCAGGGAATTCAAAGGTGGTCCTGGGCACCAGGAAGCCCTTGCGGGCGGCGGTAACCACTATGGCCAGACCCACCAGGCCACCGACCAGGGAAGGAAATTCGGGGCCCAGCAAGATGCCGGTGAGGGCGTAGGGAATGGTGAACGCCAGGCCGGCGAAGATGGCGAACGGCAGTATGTCCAGACCTTCCTTCCAGCATTTGTTGCGGCCGAAGAAGCGGGTCAGCATCATGCACATAAACAGCGGCATCAGGATGCCGACCAGGCCGTGGATCACCGCCACATTGCCGGTGACGGTTTGCAGATAGGCACCCCAGCCGGAGCCGGCTGTACTCAGGGTCTGGTCGATGGCGCCGTTATCCAGGCCGGTGGTGACGCCGACTATGATGGGAGTACCCACGGCGCCGAAAGAGACCGGAGTACTCTGGATCATCATGCCCATTACCACGGCGGCGAGGGCCGGGAAGCCCAGTGCCACCATGAGCGGTGCGGCGACCGCGGCGGGGGTGCCGAAGCCGGAGGCGCCTTCGATAAAGCAGCCGAAGCACCAGGCGACGATGATGGCCTGGATGCGTCGGTCGGGCGAAATGGCGGTAAAGCCGTTGCGGATGGTGGTAATGGCGCCGGTATGCTTTAAGGTATTGAGCAGCAGTATGGCGCCGAAGATGATCCACAGCAGCGACAGGGAAATGGCGAACCCCTGCAGGCTGGAGGCCAGCACACGGGTCGGGCTCATCTCCCAGGTCATGAGGGCGATGATCACGGTGAGGGCAAATGCCAGCGGCATGGCCCGCTTTGCCGGCCATTGCAGGCCGACCAGCAGGATGGCGGCGAGTACTATGGGGGCAAATGCCAGCAACGCCAGTAAGGTTGTATCGATCATAAGGGTCACTTCCATTGTTTAACCAGTGTCCCCACAGGCACATATTTAACTGTAGGGTATGAGTCGTCATCCTTGTGTTAAGGAGATGTAACCTTAAGGCCTTACTATTTGTAGATATATAGAGATAATGAAACACATTATTTCCAAAACTGGATAAATATGCCGAGAACCGATGACCTCATCCTGTTTGCCCAGGTGATCGAGCTGGGCTCGTTCAGCAAGGCGGCGGAAGCCAATGACCTGACCAATTCGGTGGTCAGCAAGCGTATCGCTCGCCTGGAGGAAGAGCTGGGCAGTACCCTGATACACCGCTCCACCCGGCGGCTGACCCTGAGTGATGCAGGGCGGGTGCTGTATCAGCGCGCCCGTCTGGTGGCCCAGTCGGCACAGGAGGCATTTGATGCCGTAACCGGTTATAGCCAGGCGCTGGAGGGACATATACGGATATCGGTGCCGACCATTTCCGGCGAGCTGCTGCTGGCGGCGGCGGTGGCCGAATTTTGTGATCTGCATCCGGCTATTTCGATCGATATGTCGTTGGAGAATCGCTTCGTCGACCTGGTCGGGGAGGGCTATGATCTGGTGATCCGCACCGGCCATCTGGATGATTCCAACCTTATTGCCCGTCATATACTGGACTCCCGCTGGACCATCTGTGCCGCTCCCGCCTATATCAGCCGGCGTGGCAAGCCCCTGGTGCCGGAGGATTTACTCAAGCATAACTGCCTGATTTACAGTTATCAGGAAAGCGGGGCCCGAGACTGGCTGTTCAGCCGCCAGGATGAGATTTATCCGCTGCGGGTTGCCGGCAACTTTTCCACCGATAATGCCGCCGCCCTGCGCAAGGCGGCCATTGCCGGTTACGGCCTGGCCTATGTGCCCCGCTGCCTGGTGTATCCGGATCTGCAGGCCGGTCGCCTGGTGGAGCTGCTGCCCAAACAGGTGGGCAAGGTGCTGGGCATCTATGCGGTCTATCCCTACAGCCGCCAGCCGCCACGCAAGATAAAGCTGTTGATCGAACATATCCGCACTCGCTACATGGATATTAAACACTATTTCTGAACCGCGACGGCGGACTAGCAACAAGGCTAAATGAATGGAACTACTGGGCAAGAAAGCCTTTTATCTTAATCAGATTGCCCTTTGCGGCGGCATACGGGCTGCGGCCGAATCCCTGGGCGTGAATGCTTCCGTGGTCAGCCGGCACATCAGCCAGCTGGAGCTGGAAACGGGGATTGCACTGCTCGAAAGGAAGGGGCGCAACGTTTCCCTGACCCAGGCCGGTCGGATGATCGTCGATACCTATGCTGCCCAGCAACGGCTGCACAGTGAACTGTCCGACTCCCTGTCGCGGATGAAGACCCTGAAGGGCGGCAGCGTGGTCGTGTCGGTCGGCGATGGCTTTATCGAGAGCTTTATCCAGTCGGTGCTGTTGCGGGTGTCTCAGCAGTACCCGGACGTGTTTATCGAACTGAAGACGGGGGTGTACTTTCCGCGTGAACCCCACGAAATGGTGCTGGAGGATGAGGTCGACATCGCTATCACCTACGGGCCCGTGTCCGATCCCCGGTTGCGGGTGCGCAGTTTCAGCCGGGGCCCTCTGTGTGCCCTGATGCATCCGGCACACCCCCTGGCCGGGCGCAAAAGCGTGTCGGCGGCGGTGCTGGCCGAGCACAAGCTGATCTTCCTGCCCGATCTGTCGGGTACCCAGTCCTGCTTGAGTGCCATCTTGCGTGACAGCGGCTTGGCGGTGACGCCAACCTACCGCTGCAACCTGCATTCGGTGGCCAAGCTGATGGCGGCTGCCGGTATAGGTATCAGCTTTATGACCGCCTGGGGGGCCCGGCGGGAGATCGACAGCGGTAAGCTGGTGGCCGTGCCCATTGCCCATCCGGTGGCAGAAGAAACCTACGGCAATCTGGTGTGTCGTGCCGGCCGCAGCCTGAGCCCGGCAGCCCGCTACCTGTGGAAGTTGATGAGCGGTATGCGCTAACCAAAATCGGCGCCCGAGGGCGCCGATCTGACGGTTACTGCATCATGAACACGCCGGGTCCCAGTGGCAGCCCCAGGGTCAGCCATAACAGCAGGAACAGGGTCCAGCAGATCAGGAAGCCAATCGACAGGGGCAGCATGGTCGAGATCAGGGTGCCCAGCCCCATATTCGGTACATAACGCTGCATGTATACCAGGGCGACCGAGAAGTAGGGGCTCATCGGTGAAATGATATTGGTGGTCGAATCTCCGATGCGGAACATGGCCTGTACAAAGGCCGGGTTGAAATCGGACAGCATCAGCATGGGCACGAATACCGGTGCCATCAGGGCCCACTGGGCCGAACCACTGGTCATGAAAATATTCAGCACCGCGGTCATCAGGATAAAGGACACCACCAGCGGCAGGCCGGTAAAGCCGGTGCTTTCGAGGATGTTGGAGCCTTCTATTGCGATGAACTGCCCCAGCTCGGACCACTTGAAGTAGGCGATAAACTGGGCAATGGCGAAGAACAGCACCAGGGTGGTGGCCAGCTCCTTGGTGGATTCCGCCATCAACTCGGGAACGTCGCGGCTGGAGCGGATTTTACCGACGCTGATGCCGTAGGTCAGGCCTATGATCACGAAGAAGCCGAACAGAATGGGTACAAAAGACTTCAGGAAGGGTGAGGGTACTAGCCCGCCTTCCGGGTTACGCAGCGGCGAGGTTTCCGGCAGGACCACCAGTATCACCAGACCCAGGTACAGCAGGGTGGCCCACATGACCCGCTTTAGACCGCGTTTTTCGCCTTCATTCAACTCGACCAGCACGGGGCCGGACATCCGCTTGTGGCCGGAGATCGGCAGGGTGCGGTTCAGGTAGGGTTCGACGAAGCGATCGATGATCACCGTACCTACCGTGGCCAGCACCAGCACCGAGCTGGCGACGAAGTAGTAATTATCGAGCGGCGAGATATAGGCTTGCGGGTCCAGGGTGCGGGCCGCCTCGGTGGTGATTCCGGAGAACAGGGCGTCGCCCACGGTCACGAACAGGCTGGCATCATAGCCGGCTCCGGCGGCGGCATAGGCGGCGGCGGCGCCAGCCAGGGGATGGCGGCCGACCGAATGGAAAACCATGGCGGCCAGCGGGATCAGGATCAGGTAGTTGGCATCGGAGGCTACACTGCCGCAGATACCGGCCAGGAAGACCACTAAGGTCAGCATGGCGGGAGGCGCCTTGGCCACGCTGACCTGCATCAGGCTGGACATCAGTCCTACCTTGTCGGCCAGGCCGATGCCAAACATGACCACCAGGATCAGGCCGAGGGGCGGGAAGTTGACGAAGTTGGAAACCATGCTGGTCAGCATGAACACTATGCCTTCATCCGACAGCAGGCTTTTGACCGTGACCACGGCGTTTGTCTTGGGATTGACCGCACTGATGCCGGCGGCGTCCAGCAGTGCCGACAACAGCACTATGAATATCCCCAGGGTCACGAACAGGATGAAGGGGTGAGGGAGTTTGTTACCGGCCCGCTCAATGGAGCCCAGTATCCTTTGCATATTGGTTATTCCTTCAATGGTTATGGTTGATTGAACGCGAGCATCTCTTTGGTGATGGCCAGAAAGGTCTTGGCTGCACTGGCCAGGATGTCGTCGTTGAATTCGTAATGTGAGTTATGCAGGTAAGCGGAATCCATGCCGTTGCCGACAAAGAAGAAACACCCCGGTACCTGCTCCAGGTAGAAGGCGAAATCCTCTGATCCCATGGTCGGCATATAGTCAATTTGTTCTATCTGCTCGCTGACCTGGTGCCTGTGGGCGGCGTCGATCAGCCGCCTGGTCCAGCCGGTGTCGTTGACCAGGGGGGGCACATGATGGACGTGCTCAAGCCGGTAGTCGGCGTCGTAGGGAGCACAGATGCCGGCAATCAGCGTATCGAGCCTGCCAACCAGCTGGTTGCGGGTATCGGGCCTGTCGTTGCGAATATTGAGCAGCAATCGGGCTTCGCCGGGAATCACGTTGGCACTGGAGCTGGCTTCGAACGAGGATACTGTAATGACCCCCGATTGCAGTGGTGATTTAACCCGTCCGGCGATGCCCTGCAGCTGCTGTACCAGACAGGACCCCAGGTAGATGGGATCGACCGCCAAATGGGGCATGGCCGCATGACCGGACTTGCCTATCAGGGTGACGGCATAGGTGTCGCTGCCGGCCATGGCGGGCCCCGCCTTGGCGAAGACAAGGCCGGCCTCGAACCCGGGTCTGTTATGGTAGCCGAAGATGGCATCCACCCTGGGATTTTCCAGCACCCCTTCCTTGATCATCACCTCGGCGCCGTTGCCGCCTTCCTCACCAGGCTGGAACAGGATCTTGACCATGCCGCACAGGCTGTCTCTGGCTTCCATGATCAGCTCTGCCGCCAACAGCATGGTTGCGGTGTGGCCGTCGTGCCCGCATGCGTGCATGCAGCCGGGTCGTTGCGACTTGTGCTCGAAGTCATTGGCTTCGGTAATGGGCAGGGCGTCCATGTCGGCGCGCAGGCCAATAACAGGGCCAGGTCGGCCGGTATCCAAGAGGCCGACCACGCCGGTAACGGCGACTCCCGTGGTCACCTGGTAGCCGAGGGCCCGCAGCCTTTCGGCCACCAGGGCGGCCGTGTCGAACTCCTCGAACTTCAGTTCCGGGTGTCTGTGCAGCTGGCGGCGGGTGCTGATGGTGTGTTCCAGTTGTGTGTTTTTCAAGGTGGTGGTGCCGTGCGCAGTTGAATGGTGCTAGCATTTTATCGTCTGCCCGGTGATTAAAAATGAATAAACCGGTATGCCTTTGTTGCTTTTTTGTCAACAAAGCGTGTGTTGGGGCTGCTCTGTCATGGTGCTGTTGTTATCGGACTGGCCCCGTTACCTGGGGAATCCTGCATTACTTCACGACGAGGTTTTCACATGATCAAAACCGCTGTGATTGGTTACGGTCAGTCGGCCAGTATTTTTCACCTGCCCTTTATCGATGCCCTGCCCGACTTCGAGCTGGTGGCCATCAGCAGCTCCAAACCGGAGCGCGTGGCCAGAGACTGGCCGGAAATCAAGGTATATACGCGGGTGGACGAGATGCTCGTTCAGTCGGGCGCCGAGCTGGTGGTGATCACGGCACCGAACGAGGTGCATTATCAGCTGGGCCGTCAGGCACTGGAGTTGGGTATGCATGTGGTGATGGAAAAGCCCATGGTTACCCAGCTTAATCAGGGGGCAGAACTGATGCAGCTGGCGGCGGAGAAAGAGCTGTGCCTGATCCCGTTTCACAACCGGCGCTGGGATAGTGATTTCCTCACTATCAAGAAGCTGATCGCCGAGGCGCGTCTGGGCACTATCCATGGCTTTGAATCCCATTTCGATCGATTCCGTCCCACCCCGGGTCAGCGCTGGCGGGAACGGCCCGGGGAAGGGGTGGGGTCCTGGTTCGATCTGGGCGCCCATCTGGTGGATCAGGTGCTGGTGCTGTTCGGCAAGCCGCTGGCGGTGACCGGTCGCTGCCTGGCGATGCGTCCGGGATCAAGGGTGACTGATTACTTCCATGTGCAGCTGCATTACAGCGATAAGGAAGTACTGCTGCACTCCAGCCCTTACCATCCCGGGCCGACTCTGCGTTTCAAGCTGCAGGGAGAGCTGGGTTGTTACATCAAGCGTGGCTTCGATCCCCAGGAAGAGCGGCTGCGCGACGGCATAGTGCCCGATTCGCCTTTCCTGGCTAAGGAAGCCGAGACGGACTACGGCATGCTTTATTCCGACGATGAGCCGGCGGTGATCCCGTCGGCGATTGGCGGCTATCGTTATTTTTACGAGGCCACCGCCAGGGCCATTCGGGGCGAGGGAGCCGTGCCTGTCGCCATCCAGGATGCCCTGGACGGGTTGAATATCATCAAGCTGGCGATACAAAGCTCGGAACAGGGCAAGACACTGCCGGTAGGTACCACGACTTACTGAGTGTTCAGGGAGCTGGGGACTCACTTATATGGGGTTCTGTTGAGCGCCACTTGTCCCTTTACGAGCGAGGGCATACCGACTTTGGGTCCGGGGGCGGCAAGGCTGGGGCCAGTCAGCGGTGTTTATTTCAAGACGGGGCCTGGCGGCCCCTCCTTTACCATCAGGTTGACCAGTAGCTGTAGCAGGTAACCACCGCCAGGGCGGCGCTGACAAAGTAGGCGATATTCACGCCGGATTGTTCATTGCCGCTCAGCTTCTTCATTAGCCATTTCAGGATCCCTGAACTGAGCAGGTAGTAAAAGGCAAATGGGATGGCGAAGGTGGTCAGCCCGAACAGCATCTCCAATAACGTATCCATGTCTGTAAGCATGATTCTATCCTCCCTGGACAACTTTCATTTTAGTCGCTGGCTGGTTGTTTTTTGAGCTCCTCAACGAAACGGGTCCATTAAAACACCCGGGGGTTTACAAGGGGTTTTCATTTGGTTCTACTTCGGCGATGTGTATGGTCCTAATAAATGACCGGGACTGCCTTATGATCGCTGCTCGATTGGGTATCTGACATAACAATAACGACGGCCGAGCCGTGGTAAGCGGGAGATAACGATGCGTTTAAAGCAGGGCCTCAGGGCATGGGGAGTGGCGACACTGTGTCTGGCAACGCTGATAAGTACCGAGGCGGCAGCCCGGATCAAGCCTTTTAAGATGGCACTGGGTGATGGTGCGGGCAGCCCCCAGCATGTTATGGGGCAGCGGTTTGTCGAGTTGCTGGAGCAGAAAACCGGTGGCCGGCACGGTACCCTGATGTTTCTTAACGGTCAGCTTGGGGATGAACAGAGCACTATCAACGATGCCTCCATGGGGCTGGTGGACTTTACCATGGTTGCCATCAACAACGTCACGCCGTTCTCTCCCAGTGTGGGAGTACTTACTCTGCCCTATATGATGCAGAGCCTGGACGATGCCATTACCCTGACCCAGGGGGAAGTGGGACGGCAGCTGATCGCCAATACGGTGCGGGATGCCAATATTCGTATCATCGGCTGGACCTATACCGGTTTTCGGGTATTGACCAACGCCAGGCGGCCCGTCCACCGGTTGAGCGATCTCACCGGCCTGAAGGTGCGGGTACCGGCCAATGACATCATGATAGATACCTATCGTGCCTGGGGCATCAACCCTACCCCCATGGCCTGGTCGGAAACCTTTACCGGGTTGCAGCTGGGGGTGGTGGACGGGCAGGACAACCCCTATATGACTATCCACGCGATGAAATTCAGCGAGGTGCAGGATTACATCACCAATATTCGCTACCTGTTCTCGATAGAGCCGCTGATTGTCAGTGAAGAGATATACCAGGCGCAGAGCGACGAGTTACAACAGGCGATACGCGCTGCGGGGCAGGAGGCAACTGCGTTCAGTGCCCGTTATCTTGTTGAGCAGGAAGATAAAATTCGTGCCGAACTGGTCAGCCAGGGGATGGCGATCATCGAACCGGCCAACGAGCAGGAATGGATGGACAGGGCCATCGACCAGGTCTGGCCCAAGTACTACGAGCGGCTGGGTGGCAAGGAGCAGCTGAATCGGATACTGGCGGTGTTGGGCCGGGAAGCCATCTGAGGCTTCAGGCAGCGCACCGGCGCTGCCCTGAAAGCGGATTAATGGCGCGAGTGCAGGGCCAGGCCCTGCAGGAAATTACGCAGGAACTGATCG
Organism: Zobellella maritima; assembly: GCF_003075035.1. Taxonomy (GTDB): domain Bacteria; phylum Pseudomonadota; class Gammaproteobacteria; order Enterobacterales; family Aeromonadaceae; genus Oceanimonas; species Oceanimonas maritima. Next base: position 57,071 of record NZ_QCZE01000005.1, read on the forward strand.
CCGCAGGCTTGGTAGTGCTTGTGTCCCGGCTTGCGGAACAGGGCGGTCAGCTCGGTTTTGCTGACCTTGAAGCCGGCCAGGGCCAGCATGCCCAGGATATCCTCTTCTTTCAGCTCCAGGGCCACCCTCAGTTTCTTGAAGATCAGGTTGTTAATTTGTTCGCTGACCGGCGGGCGGGGGGCGGTATCACCGTCCTTCGGGCCGCGGCGTTGCAGGATCAGGCCATCGAGGAAGCCCAGGATCTGCGCATCGCTGCAGCTGTGGTAATGGGGTTCTTCTTCTTTGGCCAGCAGGGCCAGCAGCTGGTCTTGGGTGAGTTCGATCCCGGCCAGCCGGAACAGCTCGACGGCTTGCTGGTCGGGCAGATCCAGGGCATAACGGATACGCCTTAAGATATCGTTATTGGTCATCGCTGCTTTTCGCCTCGCTCGCTTCTGCCTTCTTCACCCGGATCTTCTGGCCATCCACTTCAATGCCGTTCAGGCTCTTGATGGCGGCCTTGGCCTGGGATGGATTGGGCATAAAGGCAAAGCCGAACCCTTTGGAGTTACCTGTATTACTGTCTTTCACCAGGTGAAAGTAGTGCACCAGGCCATAGGGGGCCAGCAGGGCCAGTACCTTGTCTTCTGTGGTTAGTCGGGACAGTCCCCGGATCATGATTTTCATGCGGTCTCCAGCATCGCGACTATGCGTAATGCAAGGGTATGGTGGCTAAATAAGCGCGGCTTTGATGGCGCAAAGGGCCGCGAGTGTAACAGGTTCGCCGGGTGGCGTCTTGTCCCGTGCATCCGCTCCCCTGTATGCACTATAGCCTGCCGGAGGGCACTGACCAGGACGGGGTGAGGCGCGCAGTCGGGTGCTGGTGCCATTTTTTCGGGCTTTCTGGTGCTAATCAGGGAGGCCATTTGGTTCGAAGCTGTTGCCTGCATTTACCCGCAGGATAAGGAAGATATGATGCCAGTTAATATTGATGATGTGGTTGCCTTCTCGAATCATTCCCTGACCCCCACCGCCAGCAAGCCGCCCCCCGAACGCCGGATTGAAGGCACACCGAGGCAGGGAACGGCCAATTACTTCACCGATAGCAGCGATCAGCTGGACGCCGGCTTCTGGGAAAGCGAGCCCGGCAAGTGGCATGCGGTGAGCGAGCGCAACGAATTCTGCTATATCCTCGAGGGCCATGTGCGCATCGCCGACGAGCAGGGCAACTGCAAGGAGTTTCGCCAGGGCGACGCCTTCCTGATCCCCTATGGTTTCAAGGGTACCTGGCAGGTCCTCGAATTCACCAAGAAGTACTATGTGATCTTCGTGCCCAAAGAGCGCTGAGGCGATGATTCGTTATCGATGACGGGGCAAAAACGCGGCCGAAGCCGCGTTTTTTGCAAGAGCGAACCGTTATTTCACCATCCAGCCAATTTCTTCACCGGCGCGGATCGGCACCAGCCTGTCGCCGCCCAGGGGCAGGGTTTCGCCCACGGTCCAGCTTTCCTTTACCAGGGTGATGGTGTCGGTATTGCGGGGCAGGCCGTAGAAGTCGGGGCCGTAGTGGCTGGTGAAGGCTTCCAGCTTGTCCAGCGCGCCGGCTTCCTCGAAGGCCTCGGCATACAGCTCTACGGCGGCGTGAGAGGTATAGGCGCCGGCGCAGCCGCAGGCCGCTTCCTTGCGATGCTGGAAGTGGGGGGCCGAGTCGGTGCCCATAAAGAATTTTTTGCTGCCGCTGGTGGCGGCGCGCACCAGCGCCTGCTGGTGGGTGTTGCGCTTGAGAATGGGCAGGCAGTAGTAGTGGGGCCGGATGCCGCCCGCCAGCATGTGGTTACGGTTGAACAGCAGGTGGTGGGCGGTGATGGTGGCCGCCACCTTGTCGCTGGCCTGCTCTACAAAGTTCACCGCATGCTCGGTGGTGATGTGCTCCAGCACGATTTTGAGATCGGGGAAGTCGCGCACCACGTCGGGCAGCACGGTGTCGATGAAGGCTTTTTCACGATCGAAAATATCGATGCGGGAGTCGGTGACTTCACCGTGTACCAGCAGCAGGGTGCCGGTTTCCTGCATGGCTGCCAGTACCGGGTAGATGTTCTTCACATCGGTGACGCCGGAGTCGGAGTTGGTGGTGGCGCCGGCCGGGTAGAGTTTGCATGCCACTATCTTGCCGGTGGCCCTGGCCTTGCGGACTTCCTGCGGATCCGTGTTGTCGGTCAGGTACAGGCTCATCAGCGGTTCGAATTTGCTGCCCTGTGGGCGTACCGCCAGAATGCGATCTCGGTAGGCCAGCGCCATCTCCGTGGTGGTGGCCGGTGGCACCAGGTTGGGCATGATCAGGGCACGGCCCAGGTAACGGCTGGCATCGCGGACTGTGTCTTTCAGTTGTTCGCCATCGCGCAGGTGCAGGTGCCAGTCGTCGGGGCGGGTGATTGTCAGTGTGGTCATAGTAGGCTCGGCGGGTTATCCATTACATCCAGGTCTCCATTATCCACTTCCCGACGGGTTTCACCAAATAATGAGGAAATAAAGGCGGCTGTGAGCCGTCAGCCTGCTGCTTGGTCACAATGCCATCGCTATCGATTGCGAAGCCATACATCGGCAGGGTTGCCACTGCTTGTGTACTGTATGGTTTGAAGACAGTGCCAGCAGGCGACTCTGGCACATCGCGGAGGGCAAAGGGTCTGCTTCAGCGACCATCACCTTTATTACAGGGATACGGGTCGACTGCAGTGTCATCTTGTCGTGTCGTCGTCTACCCTGATATGCATGTTTGCGCAATGGTTCAAGGAGTCGATATGCGTATTCTGATGGTGCTGACCTCCCACGACCGGCTGGGGGATACCGGTGAAAAGACCGGCTTCTGGCTGGAGGAATTCGCCGCTCCCTATTACCTGTTCATGGATGCGGGCGCCGCCATCACCCTGGCCTCACCCAAGGGCGGACAGCCGCCGCTGGATCCGAAAAGCGACGCGCCCGATGCCCAGACCGCGGCCACCGAACGTTTCCGCGCAGACCCGGTGGCTCAGAACCTGCTGGCCCATACCCGCAAGCTGGGGGAGCTGTCAGCGGTTGATTTTGATGCGGTGTTTTATCCTGGCGGCCATGGTCCCTTGTGGGATCTGGCTGAGGATGCCGACTCCATTGCCTTGATAGAGGCCATGGCGGCGGCCAACAAACCGGTGGCGGCGGTGTGCCATGCACCGGCGGTGTTGCGGCATGTCAAATCCGCTAACGGCAATACCCTGGTGGACGGCAGGCGTGTCACCGGCTTTGCCAACAGCGAGGAGCAAGCGGTACAGCTGACCGACATAGTGCCTTTTCTGGTGGAAGACATGCTCAGGCAGAATGGCGGCGACTATCGCAGGAGTCATGACTGGCATCCTCATGTGGAAACCGACGGCATGCTGGTGACCGGCCAGAACCCGGCGTCTTCCGAGCCGGCCGCCAGCGCCTTGCTGGCGTTATTGAAACGCTGACGCTTCAGCCCGGCGGCGACAGCCGCCGTTCCAGTCGCTGAAACAAGCCATCGATGACAATGGCGACCAGGGCCACCATGACCCCGCCCTGCAGCACAAACGCCATATTGTCGGTCAGTAGTCCGGCAATGATGACCTCGCCGAAGCCCTTGGCCGCCACCGTCGATCCTATGGTGGCGGTGCCTATGCTGATCACCAGTGAAACCCGTATGCCGGCGATAATGGTCGGCAGCGCCAGTGGCAGCTCTACCGTGAACAGCTGTTGCAGGGCGCTCATGCCCATGCCGCGCGCCGCTTCGGTCACGTTTTTGGGTACTTGCTGCAGGCCGGTGACGGTATTTTCATAGATGGGCAGCACGCCATAGAGAAACAGCGCCACCAGGGTGGGGGTCAGCCCGAAGCCCAGCGCCGGCACCGCCAGGGCCAATACCGCCACCGGGGGGAAGGTCTGCCCCAGGTTGGCGATGGCCCTGGCCAGTGGGAGAAATTCCCGGCCGGCAGGGCGGGTGACCAATACCCCGCCCCCGAGGGCAACCAGGGTGGCAGCGCCAATGGCGATAAACACAGCCGCCAGATGCCAGAACAGCAGGTTAAGAAAGCTGTCGCGGGTATAGATGGCAGGAGCCTGGTTGTCGACCAGCCGGCTGAACAGCGGCTCCAGCAAAGGCATCTGCAGGGTCATGGTGAGCAGCATCAGCAGCGGAACCATGACTCCCGGCCAGCCGCCGATGGCCTTGCCCTTCATGCTCTGGCCCCTTTGTGCAGGATGTCGGCCATCGTCACCTGACCTATGATGTCTCCGGCATCGTTGACCACTGCAAGCCGCTCGACATGCTCCCAGATTAGTAATGACAGGGCATCGCGCAAATTGGTGAGCTGGCCGATGGTGGGTGTCGATGGCGTTAGGGAAGTGGGGTCCGGAGGGGTCATCACCTCGCTCACCCGTTGGATGGTGAGCAGGCGCAGGGCCCTGTCCAGTCCGCCGACCAGGTGCTGTACAAAGCCCTCCCGGGGATGACGCAATAATGCCTCTGGGCTGTCCATCTGCAGTATCTCGCCTTTGTCCATCACGGCGATGACGTCGGCCATCTTGACCGCTTCCTCCAGGTCGTGGGTGACCATGATGATGGTGATCCCGAGCAGCTTCTGCACCCGCAACAATTCATCCTGCAGGCGCTCCCGTGTCAGGGGATCCAGGGCGCCGAAGGGCTCATCCATCAACAGTAGTTCCGGTTTGGCGGCCAGCGCCCGCGCCACTCCCACTCTTTGCTGTTCACCGCCAGACAGCTGGTGCGGGTATTTTCCGGAAAAGGTGTCTACATCCAGCTGGAACAGGGTTAACAGTTCTTCTACCCGGTCTCTGATCTTCCGATTGTGCCAGCCCAGCAGCCGGGGAACCGTGGCGATATTTTGATAGATGGTCTTGTGGGGGAACAGGCCGACCCCCTGGATGGCATAACCAATACGTCGCCTGAGCTGTTCCGGCGGTAACGAAATGACATCCTGATCATTGATCAGGATCTGGCCGCTGCTGGGTTCAATCAGTCGGTTTACCATGCGCAAGGTGGTGGATTTACCACAGCCGGAAGTACCGACCAGCATACAGAACTGGCCGGACTCGACCCTGAATGAGAGGTTGTTGACGGCGGCCTGGTTATCAAACCGCTTGCAGAGGTTTTTTACTTCGATCATGGTCTGCCCTCTCTCAGTAGCGCGATCAGGGTATCTATGATGATGGCAAACAGGAACGCCAGCAACAGTGTCGGTGCCGCGCCCAGGATCACCAGATCGGCCGCCGTTTGTCCCAGTCCCTGGAAGATATAGGTGCCGAAGCCGCCGCCGCCCACCAGCGCCGCCACGGCGACCAGGCCTATGTTCATGGTCACGACTACCCGCAGGCCGGTCAGGATCACCGGCATGGCGAGAGGAAATTCCACCTGGTAGAGCCGTTGTCGGGCATTCATGCCCATGCCGGTTGCTGCCTCCAGGACACTGGCATCTATCTTGTCAAAGCCGATAGTGGTGTTACTGACGATGGGCAGCAGCGAGTAGAAAAACAGCGCTATTACCGCCGGTGCGGCACCGATGCCGCGGATGCCCAGCTCGGCCAACAAGGGATAGCTGGCTGCCAGCAGACTCAGCGGGATCATCAGCATGCCGAACATGGCCAGACTGGGGATGGTCTGCAGCAGATTGAGCAGCGGGAAGAGCAAAGCGCGCAGGGGGGCAGAGCGATGGCAACAGACCCCCAGGGGAATGCCGACCAGCAGCGCCGGGATAATACTGCCCAGGGAGAGCTGCAGGTGGCGGATCGCCTGCTGCCAGAAATCACTCTGGTTTCGGTATTCCTTGAGCAGCGACAGATCGTCCCAGTGACCGGAAGCCAATATGGCGATAGTGGTGCCTGCCAGTATGGCCACCAACACCAGGCGCACAAGGGGACGCAAACCCAGCCTGATGGTGGCATCGGTGATCAGCAGCGACAACCAGAGGATGGACATCCAGAAACCGCCGTTTAATGAGACCCGGGCCAGGGCACCGGCATCGGCAAGCAGGGCCGATGCGCTGGCACCGACCCCATGGACGAGTGCCAGCAGGGTCAGGAAAGCGAGCGCCAGCCGAATTTCCAGCCTTGCATTAACAAGGGATACCAGGCTGGTGAGTGCTAACATCAGCAGCAGCGGTGCCAGCTCGAACAGGCCGGCTGAATCCAGCAGCCCCATGCTCTGGCCGGGCATGATGCGGTTGGGCTGCAAGCTGACAAAGGGCAGGGCGAACAGGGACAACAGCAGGGCGCAGCAGACTGTGATGCCGACCTTGTCCAGGTTAAAAGAGTTCAAAAATACTCCTGGCACAGACTTAAAAATACGGGTAACCAGTTGCTCTCGAGGTACGGCAGAAGCCAGCCCCGAACGCAGACACGACGTAGGCGGAGGTCATCTTTATTTGACGACGGCTGCGAATATTCACTGGATATTCGATCCATCGCCAAATTCGATGCAGGCAGCAAGCTGCCCCATGTAGACCCAGCCGCGGAAGGCCTGCTTTCGGGCTCTGGCTTCTACCTACGAGGGTCGATACGCCTGTCTGCTGATCAGTCCTTCAAAAAGCCCTTCTCGGACAGATAGCTTTTGGCGACCGCCTGGGCACTTTCGCCGCCGATGGCGATGCGGCTGTTCAGAGCTTGCAGGGTCTTGATATCCAGCGAGGTGAAAATGGGCTCCAGGATACCGGCGATTTCAGGATGAGCCTTCAGGGTTTCCTCACGCACTATGGGCGCCGGTGCGTACACGGGTTGCACCCCCTTGTCATCTTCCATCACCACCAGCCCGACCGAGGCGATGGCGCCGTCGGTGCCGTATACCATGGCCGCATTGGTGTCATCGGTCTGCAGGGCCGCCGCCTTGATGGTGGCCGCGGTGTTGCCGCCGGCCAGCACCAGCAGCTGATCTTCGGCCAGGCTAAAGCCGTAGGTCTGCTGGAAGGCGGGCAGTACGGCCGGGCTGGACACGAATTCGGCCGAGGCGGCCAGCTTGATCTCGCCCCCCTGGGCTACATACCGGCCGAAATCGCTCATGGTATGTAACTGGTTACTATCGGCAATCTCCTGGCGTACCGCGATGGCCCAGGTGTTATTGGCGTCGGCGGGGGCCAGCCAAACAAGCTGGTGATTGTCATAGTCCAGCTGCTTGGCCAGGTCATAGCCCTGCTGGAAATCCTTCCATACCGCGTCTTCTTCCCGCTGGTGGAAGAAGGCGGCGTTACCGGTGTATTCCGGGTAGATATCGATTTCGCCGGCGGTAATGGCCTTGCGCACTATGGGGGTGCCCCCCAGCTGAACCCGGTTCTCAACCTCCAGGCCCGCATCTTCCAGGGCCAGATAGATAACATTGCCCAGCAGGCCGCCCTCGGTGTCTATCTTGGAAGACACCACTATGGGCTCTGCGGCAGCGCCCGGCTGAGCCACCACCATGGACAGGGTAAAAATGGCCGAAGCCAGCGACTTGTTCATATTGTTGTTCCTTGTCTGGAAGAATGAGTCCCGAACGAATAGGTTACTCTATGCAAAGCTGGTCTCCCGGTAAACCGTTAACCGGTATTCTCGCCTCTTGATGTTACAGGCTTAACCGGATCCGCCCTTCTTGTTGCCGCGAGCTATGCGCATCTTGAAGGGACGCCAGATCCCCCGACTGGAGAAACAGGCCCAGCCCCAGCGCAGCCAGTTCAGCAGGGAGAAGGCCAGCCACAGGGCCCAGGCCAGCATCAGCAGCCGGTAGACCAGCAGCGGCACCGATAAAACCCAGGCGGTGGGCAGCGCAGCTTCGCTGCGATCCTGATACCAGCGCAGGGTGCCGGCATGGGAGTGGTTGCCGCTGATCTGCATGTCCGGCAGCCCTAGCAGACCCTGCTGTATGGCATAGAACAGATAGCTCAGCGCTACCAGGGTCAGTGCCGCCAGGCCGATCTGTACCAGGTTGAACAGCCTGCCGGCGTCCTCGTGCTGCCAGCGCCCGCGCAGGCCAAGGGCCAGCAACCAGGCCACCACCATCAGCGCCATCCACAGGGGAACCTGGGTCAGCCCTATGCCCAGCAACAGCCAGTGATGGAAGCGCAGCGGGGTGAAGGGCAACCGGCTCAGGGCCAGGGCCAGCAGCAGGGTGATGGCCAGCAGGCTCCAGAACAGCACCGCCGGTCCCAGCCTGGGTCCCATGGCAAACAGCACCCAGCGATCCCGGCCCAGCACCAGCTCTATGCTGTTGTTGACACTGGCGCTGTTGAGTCCGACCCGAGGTGTGGTGAACAACGACCCTATGCCGTCGTTATGGCGCCAGGCCAGCTCCAGGGTCTGGGCGCCCGGGGTCAGCGGAAAGGTCAGGGTGCGGCCCTGCAGGCGGATGGGCTGAACCCTGCCGTTGATGGTGACCGTCTGCAGGCTGACTTTGTCGGGCAGTTGCAGGCTGTGCTGGCCGCCCTGGCTGCTGCGCAGATGGAGTCGCAGGCTGGCATCAACCGCGCGTTTGCCGGGCCGCACCTGCAGCCAGGTGCTGTCGATGGTCAGGGTTTGGCCCTCCACCCCCTCGGGCCGACTGATATTCAGCTCGACCCTCTCCCCGGGCCAGGGACGCCATTCCGGCAGCCAGTTGCCGCCCGCATCCTGATGGTGGACCACGGGAATGCCGCTGCTTTCCAGGTGCCAGATCGGGCTGGTATCGACATGCCATACCTCGGTCCAGCTGCTGGTTTCCGGTGCGGTCAGGGTCAGGCTTGGGGCCTGTTCCAGGCTGGACTGCCAGTAGGCCTGCTTCTGGTTGGCGGGCAGGTTGAGCAGCACCTTGTCGCCCTGCACCCGGACACCCTCGGTAAGTACCGACTCACCGTTCAACAGCGGTATTTCCAGCAACACCGCCTGGCCTGCCGGAGAAAGGCGAACCACCCTGGTCTCTACCCGCCAGTCCAGCTCGAGCCGAAGTACCCGTTCTACCCGCACGAAGGCCGGCAGGGCGCCGGGTTCCAGTGTGGCGGGTTGGACCCCGCTGGCTTCGGGCCGGATCCGGGTCAGCTGCAGCTGGGCATCGGGTAGCCCGTTTTCATGCACCCCTTCCAGGATCCAGCCGGTGGTCTGCGCCTCCACCCGGCGGGGACGCAGCGTCAGGGGCAACTGTACACTGTCCTGTTCGGCCAGGGGGCCGCTCAGGCTGATCTGATGGATACCCGCCGGCAGCCGCAGGTAAAGTTCGCCGCCCGGGTCGCGCAGCAGACCTTCGGCACTATTGCCGTCCACCAGTACCTGGCTGGGCATCCAGTGGCGGGTTCCGGCCGGCAAGGGGACGGCGACGGCCTCCTGGGTATGAATCTCAAGTCGGATTTCGAGGCGCTGCGGGCCGGCGGCCAGGTCCATGCGCGGCACCTGGGCGCAGTCCGGCAGGCAGTCGGGTGGCGCCAGCAGCCGGGTTTTCAACTCCCTGAGCAGCCGGTCATCCGGCAGCTCCGCCCGGGCCGGGGCGGGCAGGGAGAGCAGCAGCGGGATCAGCAGTGACACAGGCAGCAGGGCAGAGAACAGGCCCTGCTGCAGATAAGGGCCGCGATCACGGGAATAGCCGAATCCGGCCATGCGCAGCACCAACAGGCCGACCAGCAGTACTCGGAGCAGGTTCAGCACCAGGTTGGCGGCCGGCGACAGCAATACCAGATGGATGCGCTGATCACGCTGTACCGGGCCGTTCCAGCCCAGATCTATGCTGCGCCATTGCCAGCCCGGCAGCCCGGGGCCGGTCTGCACCCTGGCATCGGGGTCGATTCGGGGCAGTGGTCGGGACTGGCTGAAATAGGAGGGCGAGGCCATCTCCTTGACAGCCATGTCCGTTAACTGCTGCCGCGGAGAGGCCGTCGGTGCCCTATCCTCGCTTTCCCTGGCTGCCATCGGGGTCGGTGCCCCGGGCGGAGCCGAGGTGAATACACCGGGCTGCGCCAGCTGCGGATACATGGCGATGCGCACTTCGGCCACCATAAAGGGGATGGCGATCAGCACCAGCACCAGCAGGCTGAGATTACGATAGCCGATCACCGTTTGCCGCAGGCGTCCGCCGGGCAGCACCCGCAGCAGGGCGGTGGCCGCCAGCAGGTGCAGCCAGACGAAGCGCGGGGCGCCCAGCCCGGCGGATTCATGCCAGCTCAGGGCCAGGGTGAGCAGGGCCAGCACGCCCCATTGCCAGCCCCACAGGCGGTACACGGCTACGGCGGCGATCAGCACCAGAAACAAGTCCAGCAGGGTCCAGCGCTGCAGCCAGGTATGGGGTGCATTGTCCATGCCCGAAGCGGAAAATAGCGCCCAGCCCGGGGGCAGATGCAGGCGGGTGTGCAGGCGCTGCAGGTCGGTGTCCCAGCCGGCCGCCGGCAGCGCATGGATGGGGCCCACGTAGCGGCTGTCGGCGTTCAGTTCGAGCGTGCCGCGGCGAACTTCTACCCCCACCTTGTCCGAACCCGGCTGGCGGGTAATGAAGCGGGGTTCGCCGTCGAGGGTTACCTGGCCCAGCTGCAGCTCGGGGGTGGCCTCCAGCCGCCAGCCCCGGGTCATGCTGCCGCTGATGGTATCCTGCACCGTATAGCCGCCCCCGTCGAAATCCAGCCACAGCTGGCGATCCAGGCTGAGCTTGTCGGGCTCTGGCTCCTGGTCACCGCGCCGGATAACCCTGAACTGCATGCGGTCACCCTGGGCAAGAAGGTAGGCGGGTAATGTTTGCCAGGCCTCGGGCAGCCGGGTCTGCCGGGGATCGACGGCGACCAGGTTGTCGATATCGACCAGGCGCAACTGATTGAAGGCCTGGAATGCCCAGATTTCCTGTTCCGGCCAGGGAGCAGGCACCTCGGGCAGGGCCAGGGCTGTGATATGGCCGGGGTGGCGGCTGGTCAGGGTGATGCTCCAGCGCCCGGGACGAACCTGCACCCTTAGCCGGCCGTCGGGTTCGAGTCGGGCGGGCAGGGGGCTGTCCAGTTGCAGGGGGAGCTGCTCGTCGAGCAGCACTGGGCCCAGCACCAGCTCGCGCTGCGCACCGGCCACCTCCAGATCGAGCCGGGTGATCACCCGCAGGGGGATGCGATCCTCCACCTTGCGATGCACCTGCAGGGTCAGGGTATCGCCCTGGGGCTGCCGATCCTGGGGAGAAGCCTCCCCCAGCCACAGCCGGCCATTGTCGTCCAGGTTTGCCCTGGCCACCGGGTTGTTGTTGACAGTGAGTGCCAGCAAACCTGTGGTTGTCGGTATGGTCAGGCTTTCCGGCAGCCGCTCCCACCGCCATGTCCCTTCGACCCGGTGGTCGCCCGCGGCCAGCCTGATCCTGGGGCTGCCCCTGTCGGCAGAGACCACAGCGGGTTCGCCGTTGATGGTGATCTGCTGGGGCCAGTGACGCTCGTCGCCGGGCAGCTGGACCCAGCCTTCCCGGTACAGGCGCCAGTGCTGGCTGAACTGTCCCCCTGAGTTGTTCAGGTCCAGGTTCAGCCGGGTAGGCCAGGCGCACCGGTAGTCCAGGCCCCGGTTATAAACAAAGGGGCAATGCCGTTGTTCCTCGCCGTGGAGTACCCAGTCTACCCAGGGTTGCAGCGGAGTGGGCACTTGCTCCGGATTCAGGGGCTGGGCACTGGCCGAAGCCAGCATAAGCGTGAACAGGATGAATGTGGCAATACGGCGCATGGGATCCCCTTCTTGGCACCGATCTGCGGTGGCGGCGCAGACCCTTATCAGTCCGGCGGTTTTACTCCCGGAAGCTCATAAAGCGTAGCAGGGGCCGCCACATGTGGCTTCATATGGACATTGGTGCTATCCGTGTGCGACAAGTTCTGGATACTTCCCCGCCGGGAGTCAAGCTGCATTTCTTGATGTTGTCCCGGACGATGCCAGGGTTTCCGGCGGTAAATGGCAGCGCAGCCAGCTCCCTTCGCCGGCTTGGGTCGGCGGCGACTGACGATCACAGGTGCCCGGTATGGCATGGGGGCAGCGCCCTTGAAAAGCGCAGCCCCGGGCCGGCAGACCGAGCTCCTGACCGGTACCCGCTTCGGCGGCGGGCAGCGGCGTGCCCGGAGTCAGGGTGGCGTCCAGCAACAACCGGGTATAGGGATGTAGCGGGCCCGACTGCAGTTGCCGGGTACTGCAGAGCTGCATCAGCCGGCCCTTGTACAGCACGGCGACCCTGTCGGCAAAGCGCCTGACCAGGCTGAGATCATGGGTGATGAACAGGATGCCGATATTCCTGTCTCGCTGCAGCCGGGCCAGCAGGCGCAATATGGCCGCCTGCACCGACACGTCCAGCGCCGAGGTCACCTCGTCGCACAACAGCAGCCCGGGCCTGGCCGCCAGAGCCCGGGCAATGGCGGCTCGTTGCTGTTCCCCTCCCGACAGCTGGCCCGGCAAGCGATCAAGGTAGTCGGGGTTGAGCTTCACCTCCTGCAGCAGCAGGGCGGCCCGCTCCCTGCACGCGTCTCCGCTCAGTCCAAACCAGGTCTGCAGTACCGGAGCCAGGCTCTGAAACAGGGTTAGTCGAGGATTCAGGGCGGCATCCGGGTGCTGGAAAATCAGCTGCATGCTGCGCTTCTGCTCGGGCGTCCGGGCGTCGATCTGTTCGCCGAGTACCTCGCCATTGAGCAGGCACTGTCCCGCCTGGGTCGGGTTAATGCCGGCGATGGCTTTCAGGATGGAGGACTTGCCACTGCCGGATTCGCCGATCAGGGCCAGGGTCTGTCCCCGGTACAGGCTGAAGCTGATATCGTCCACGGTATTGATGGTGGCTTGCCGACGTAACCTGTCCAGCCAGCCGGGTTGCTGATAGCGGATCGCCAGCTTCCTGACCTGCAGCAGGGGGGGATCCTGAATGGCAACCTGCTGCTTGCGCTCTTCCCCGCTATTGTGCAAATCACTTGCCTGATCCGGGAAGTGGCAGGCCACGCCGTCGTGCGCCGACAGCAGGGGCATCTGTTGCCGGCACAGCGGTTGTGTTGCCGGGCAGCGGGTCGCAAATGGACAGCCCTCGAGCCGGCCGCCGACGGCGGGCGGGGCGCCGGGGAGCTCTGGGGGCAGCCCCTGTTCCCGATACCCGGGGGAGGCGGCGAGCAGGGCCCGGGTGTAGGGATGCCGGGGGTTGGCGATCAGCGCCGTCTTGTCGGCGATTTCAACCAGATGGCCGGCGTACATGACGGCGACGCGATCGCAGAGGCTGGAAACGGCGCCCAGATCGTGGCTGATAAAGACGATGCTGGTGTCCAGCTCGTCCCGCAGTTGTTGCAGCAAATGCAGCACGTGAACCTGGGTGGTGGCGTCGAGCCCGGTGGTGGGCTCATCCATCAACAACAGCCGGGGCCTTGCCGCCAGGGCCATGGCGATCACCACCCGTTGCTGCTGACCGCCGGAGAGCTGGTGAGGATAGCGGCCCAGCAAGGCGGCTGGGGCGGGCAGCCGGACCTGCTCCAGCAAGGTAATGGCGGCGGCCCTGTGCTCGCCTCTGCCCAGGTGCAGGCGCAGCACTTCCTGCAACTGGGAGCCGATGGTCAGGTGAGGGGTCAGGGCCTGCCCTGCCTGCTGCGGGATCAGGCAGATGCCATGCTGGTGGATCAGCGCGTCCGGCTTATGCTCCCCGAGCGTGAACGGGGCACCGTTCACCCTGACCGAGCCAGAAGCCACCTGGCTGCCGCTACGCAGCATGCCCAGCATGGCCATGGCTAGGGTGCTCTTGCCACAGCCGGATTCGCCAACAATGCCGAGGATTTCCCGCGGCGCCAACGTCAGGCTGACGCCGCGCAACACAGCCCGGAAATCCCCTTTATTATCCCGGTAACCGAGCTTCAAATCTTCGATGGCCAATAATGGATCAGGCATGATATTTCCTTAATGGATAGCGGAAGACTTATCAATCCCCAGGGTCTTGGCCAGGGCATCAGAGGTCAGGTTGATGGCAATGATCAGGCTGCTGAGCGCGACGATAGGAGCGAGGACGGCCCAGGGAGCAATCGACATAAAGCCCCGGGAGTCGGCGATCATCAGGCCCCAGTCCGGTGTCGGTGGCGACACCCCGAAGCCGAGAAAGGACAGGGAACTGAATGCCAGCAGCATCCAGGACCAGCGCATGGCAATTTCCACCAGGATAACGTCTATTACATTGGGGGTGACTTCCCGCCAGAGCAGGGTGAAGTGACTGTCTCCCCGCAGGCGGGCGGCGGTGACGAAGTCCCGGCAGATCACTTCCTTGGCGGCAGTCAGCACCACCCGGATCACGGCTATACCGTAGAAAAAACCCAGGGTAACAATAAAAACCAGGGGGCCGGGGCCGGCCAGGCTGATGATCAGCAGCATGAATAACAGCCAGGGGATGGACAGCAGGGCATCGACCAGGCGCAGGGCCCACTCTTCAATCAGCCCCCCGCGGATGGCGATAAACAGGCCGGCCAGCGATCCCCAGGCGACCGCCAGCAGGGCGGCAGGAAAGGTAGTGATCATGGCCTCCCTTCCCCCCATCAGGGTCCGGCTCAGGACATCCCGGCCCATTTGATCGGTGCCGAACCAGTGCACCGCACTGGGTGGCTGCAGAATCGCCAGGCTGTCGGACGCCGCAAAATCATAGGGGATCAGCCAGGGAGCAAGCAGCATGACCAGCAGGTGCATGGCCAGCAACAGCAGGCCGATCTGGCCGGCCCGGGTACTGGTCAGGCGAGTCAGCAGGACAGGGCAGGCCGGCCTGGCAGGCAGCAATGATGTGAATGACATGGTTATCTCAACCTCGGATTGAGCAGCGCGACACTGAGATCGGCGAGCAGGTTGCAGGCGATATAAATCGCCGAGAGGGTCAGGGCACAGGCCTGTACCACGGGAATATCCCTGTCGTAGACGGCGGAGATCATCAGGGTGCCGATACCCGGGTAGTTGAATACCTGTTCGATGATGACGACCCCGCCCAGCAGCCAGGCAACCGTCATCGCCGACAGGGTGATGGTCGGCAGCACGGCGGCCGGCAATACATGGCGCAGCAGCAGGCTGGCGGTGGGGATGCGCCGGATCCGCGCCATGCGGATAAAGCCCGCCGACAGCACATCAATGGTGCTGCTGCGCATCATGCGCATCATGTGCGCCGTGCTGATCAGCGCCAGGGTCAGTGCCGGCAGCCAGGCATTGGGCAGCAGTTCTTCCAGGCCGGCATGGGCATCCGCCAGGGTAATGGCCGGAAACCAGGGTAGCCAGATGGCAAACGCCAGGGTCAGCAGGGTGGCGGTGATAAACTCGGGGATGGTCATGGCCAGCAGGGTTGCGCTGGAAACCAGATTATCCAGCCAGGAGTCCCGGCAGATGGCGGTCACCATGCCCAGCAGCAGGGCCAGCGGAATCGCCAGCAGGGCGGCGATGCCGCCCAGCAGCGCGGTGTTGGCGAGGCGGGGCAGCAGATCGTCATTTACCGGCCGGCCGCTGGAGAGCGAAAGGCCAAAGTCGCCCTCCGCCAGATGGCTGCTCCAGGCGAGAAAGCGTTCCAGCATTGGCTGACTCAGGCCAAAGTTATCCCGGCACAGGGCCAGGTTATTGTCGGTGGCATTGCGGCCCAGATAACTGGTGCAGAAATCCCCCGGCAGCGCCTCGGTAACGGTAAATACCAGGCAGGCGACAAACGCCAGGGTGAAGATGGCGTAAACCAGCCGTTTAAAGCACAGCATCAACATGGGGGTTCTCTGCAGGTTGGTAAGTGATGCCCAACAGCCGGGCCAGGGTCGGGGTGACGGCCAGCGAGTCCGCCCGGGAGATCTGTTGCACCGGTATCCCGGGCCCGGCAAAGATGGCGATGCGTTCATCCTCCGCATGATCCGGTCCCATGCCATGGGTGGATATGTATTTCGGTTTGGCGGTGGATGCGCTGTCCGCATGTTTGCTGGCGGGTTCGAAGCTGGTGTTTTTCGGGGCGACAAAGACGGCCAGCCGATCGGTGTGCGTCGTTGGCAGGTACGGCAGACTATCCAGCCTGGTGACGCCGTGGGCAGACAGCCTGGTATCGATGTCGTCCAGCTCGGCGGCACCCTGGTAGGCGACAAACAGCAGGCCGCCGTCACAGTGAGCATTCACTCCCGGGATAATATGTTCGATCACCAGCGTGGTCTCCACCAGGGCATGGCCATGGTCACTGACAATGGCCAGGTTGTACTGGCTGGCCAGCCCGCTTTCATGCAGGCGGGTCAGCAGGCAGCCAAGCTGGGCGTCGACCAGTTCCAGCGACCAGGCCACCAGCTCCCGGTCGTCACCCAGCACATGCTGGCAGTAGTCCGGGCTGTTCAGCTCCAGCAGCAGCAGATCAGGGTGCTGTTGTTCGAGAAGCTGCCAGGCTTGTTGCAGCAGACGGTGATCATTGGCGGCGACCCGCGTCAGGGACTCGGTGCTGCCGGCCAGTGGGTGTATGCCGGGAGTGTCCAGCGCCTTGGCCCGCTGGCAGCCGTCTTCCCACCAGGGGGACAGATACCAGTCGCAATCGTCGGCACTGACCAGGCCGAAGCCGACGGATGCCACGGTTTTGCCCTGTGACCTGGCCAGCCTTGCCAGGGTGGGTACCCGCACGTCGACGGCAGTGGCCGGCGAAAAATGCTGGCCATTCCACAGGTTATTGGCGTAGATGCCGTGCCGGGTGGCGTCCACACCGGTCAGCATGCCGGCCCGAGCGGGCATGGAGTTGGCGTTGGCATCGGCTCCCAGCCGCTGTACCAGGGTGCCCCCCTGGGCCAGGCCATGCAGGTGGGGCAAGCGGTGGCGATACAGGGCAAACAGGTCGGCGCCCACGCCATCGAGCAGCACCACAATCAATTTACCGGACATAAGCGTCTCCAAAACGGCAATGCGCCCCGCAGGGCGCATGGGGAAAACGGGATCAGGACTTGTCGACCAAGTGCCAGCGAATGGCGAAGTGCTCGACGGCGGGAATGGACACATTGGCCCGCATCACCCGGTTGTTGTTCAGGTGGAAGGGGATCAGGGTGCCGCCTTGCTCGGTCAGCAGGGTCTGGGCCTCCTGATAGAGGCGGGCGCGCTTGTCCTTGTCCAGCTCCTGCCGGGCCTGGGTCAGCAGTTGATCGAAGTCCGGGTTGTTGAAGGCGGATTCATTCCAGGGCGCCGAGCTGCCGAACACTTCACTCAGTACCTGATCGGCGGGGCGCTGACCCCAGGCGGTGTTGAACACGGATTTTTTCATCCAGGTGGTGTTCCAGAAATCGGAAGCGGGCACCGTATGGATGTTGACGGTAATCCCAGCCTGGGCCGCCTGGCGCTGGTAGATTTCCGACATCGGCCGAAAGTAACCATCGACGGTGCTGGTATAGAGATCCAGGGTCAGGCCATCCGGGTAACCGGCCTCTTTCAGCAGTGCCCTGGCCCCCTCGATATCCTGCTCGCAGGTCTGCTCCAGCCGGTACTGATCTCCGGCCCAGACCGGGTTGTCACAGGTGACGGTAGCGCCCCCCCTGCCGAACAGCAGCTGGACCATTTCCTGGCGATCCACGACCATGCGCAGTGCCTTCCTGACCCTCGGATCAGTCAGTGCCGGGTCATCGTTGCGGAATACGATGCCGCGCCAGTCACCGGTGGGAATGGCGTCGTAATGGAAGTTGTTGTTGCCTTCAAACATGCGTAGCTGCTGGCCGTTTACCCCGTTCCAGCCGGCCCAGTCGATCTGCCCTGCCAGCAGCGCTTGGGTGCGGGCGTTTTCATCGGCAATGGCAATCAGCTCAATGCCGTCCAGCTTGGGTTTGCCTTCCCAGTAGTCGGCAAAGGCGTCGAAGGTGGTGGTTCCCTTGGCATCGAATTTGGTCAGCCTGAAGGGGCCGGTCCCCACGCCCATCAGGGTGGGATCTTCATCAAAGCCAACCGGCACTATCTTGGCACGATAGTCCATTAACAGGATGGGCAGATCGGCATGAGCCTGGTTCAGCGTGAAAATGACCTTGCCGTCGTCCGTGCCGGTGACCTGGTCGATAATGGCCAGAGCCGCCCGGGCCGGGGCGTCACGCTGGGGATCCAGAATTCGGTTGAAGCTGTAGACCACATCTTCCGTGGTCATGGTCTGGCCATTGTGGAACTTGACGTCCGGGCGCAGCGTGAAGGTCCACACATCGGCGCTGGCATTGGCGCTCCAGCTGCTGGCCAGGGAGGCGACCGGCTGCCCCTGGTCGCCCTGGCGCACCAGCCGGTTGTACAACACCTGAACCGCATCGTAGTAACGGGTGGCGGATATGGGGTCGAGCGATTCCTTGCCGTTATATTCCAGCCAGTATGGCGTCTTTAGCACTTCGGCCTGAGCCAGGGTTGTGCCGGAAAGAAAAAGCAGTCCGGCCAGGCCGAGTTTTTTCATGTTCATGGTTAAGTACTCGCTAACAGTATCGGGTCATTGCCGGTGAGATTAACAGGGCGCCGTGACGGTTTATTGATGGCAGCGGGCCGTTTCGAGCGTTTGCAATCAGGGTTGCTAAGGGGGAGCCTTAGCAAAACCGGGTTAAGACCCGAACGACCTCCTATTTGGCGGCGCTTTCCTGTTCCAGCTCCTGTAACAGCCAGTGTCTGAATAGCCGTATCTTTTCCAGGCCGCGCTTGTGGGGGGGAATAAGCAGGTAATGGTTGCTCTGGCTGGCCATGCGGTAGGGATGGGCCAGGACAAGCTCTCGGCTGGCCAGTAATTGTCTGACCAGGGGGTAGCGTACCAGCAGCAGGCCCAGGCCCTGGAGGGCGGCGGCAATGGCCAGGCTGGAGGTACTGAACTCCATCAGCGGCGGGGTATAGCCTTGCTGGGGATCCTGTTGCTGAAACCAGTCCCGCCATCCCTCCCGGTAGCCGTAGCATCCCAGTTTCGGATAGGAAGACAGCAGGTGCAGGGGGGCATCGGCCGGGTAGTGCACCAGCAGCGCCGGACTGGCGACCACCACCCAGTTGTCGTCGGTCAGCTGCTCCGCTTCCCGATCCGGCCAGTTGCCGTAGCCGTTGATGATTTCCACATCCACCTCGCCCGGCTCGTCCGGGACGGCGTGGTTGGTTGCCAGTAGCCGCAGCTGTATGCCCGGATAGGACTGGTGGAAGCGGGCCAGCCTGGGGATCAGCCAGTGCTCGGCAAAGCTGTGCGCCACCCGCAAGGTCAGCTGGGTTTGCTGTTCGCCCCGGAACAGGTCGTCCGTGCCCTTTTTCAGGGATTCGAACAGCCAGCTGAGCAGGGGTAGGTAGGAGCGGGCCTCATCGGTCAGTTCGATGCGGCTGCCCCTGCGCAGAAACAGTTTTACTTCGAGGAAGTCCTCGAGCTGCTTGACCCGCTGGCTGATGGCGCCCTGGGTCACGCAAAGTTCCTCGGCAGCCCGGGTCAGGCTCTGGTAGCGGGCGGCGGTTTCAAAGGCCAGCAGGGCATTGAGGGGCGGTAAACGGTTGGTTTTGTAGTGCATGGCCTTTCAAACCTGGGTCATCTGATACTGACAAGACACGAGCAGCCGTCCGCGTCCGGGTTGCTCCTTGGTACCTTGTGTTGATGACGGTTTAATGACAGGGGCTTCAGCATTTCTAAGACCAAGCCGCAGAAATGATCGATGTTGCCGGTGGCACCCGGGCGCTAGAGTAGCCCCAGTTAACGGGAGCTACTTATGTTGAACCACTTCGAATTTGAGCAAGGCAGTCTGACCCTGAATTGGGATGACGGCCGGGTCACCCGGCTGGATGTACTTTGGCTGCAGGATCACGATCCTGCCGGACGGCACGACAACGGCCAGCGGCTGATCTCGGTGCTGGATCTGGACTGGCAGGCCGGGATCCATGCCGTGGATCGGCAGGGACCCGAGCTGGTGATCTGGCTGACCAATGGCCGCCAGTTGCACTATTCCCTGGCGCGGCTGAACCAGGACTGCCTGATGACTCAGCAAGACGACCGGTGCTGGTCCGGCAAGACCCTGTGGCAAGGGGATGACTTCCAGGTGCCGGCCGTCGACTGGCAGGATTATATCGGCCGTGACGATTGCCGCCACCAGGCCCTGGCCGCCGTGGCCGACAGCGGCCTGGTGCTGCTGCGGGGCGTGCCCTGCGAGCCCGGCCAGGTACTGAAGGTGATTGAGACCTTCGGCTTTGTGCGGGAAACCAACTACGGCCGCCTGTTTGACGTGAAAACGGTCGTTTCGCCCAGCAACCTGGCGTTCAGCAACCTGGGCCTGGGCCCGCATACCGACAACCCATACCGGGATCCGGTGCCCGGCATTCAGCTGCTCCACTGTCTGGCCAACGAGGTAGACGGCGGCGAGAACCTGCTGGTCGATGGTTTCCGGGCCGCCGCCCGCCTGCAGGCGGAACACCCCGAGGCCTTCGAGTTGCTGACTCGCATCCGATTGCCCTATCGATTCTCTGACAGCCAGGCCGATCTGCGCAGCCGGGTGCCCTTTATCGAAACCGACCAGGCCGGCAAGGTGCTCAAGGTGCGTTACAACAATCGCTCCATTGCTCCCTTTATGCTGCCCTTTGAAGAGCAGCGCGCCTTCTACCGGGCCTATCGGCTCTGGGCGGAAACCCTGTCCGCCCCGGAGCTGGCGCTCACCTGTCGTCTGGAGCCCGGCGACTGCCTGGTGTTTGACAATACCCGGGTGATGCACGCCCGCACCGCCTTCACCGATGGCGGTCGCCGTCACCTGCAGGGCGCCTACAGCGATCTGGATGGCCTCTATTCCTCCCTCTACCAATTAGGAGCTGCCCCATGCTGAACCAGGCCCCGACCAGGAACAACATCATCGACATGATTGAAGCCATCTTCACCCTCCATGGTGCCGATTCCTATCTGGGTGAGGAGGTGACCATGGCCCAGCATATGCTGCAGGCCGCCTGGCTGGGTGAGCAGCAGGGCGAGAGTGAGGCCGTGGTGCTGGCAGCCTTGCTGCACGATGTGGGCCACTATGCCAACAAGCTGCCGCCGGAAGTGCTGATGTCGGGCACCGACAACCGGCATCAGGAGTCGGCCGCGGCCTGGCTGGCAGGCTTCTTTCCGGCCGATATCATCGAGCCCATCCGGCTGCATGTAGCTGCCAAGCGCTACCTGGTGACGGTGGATCCGGGTTACCGGGCGCAGCTGTCACAGGCATCGATCGACTCGCTGGCCCTGCAGGGCGGCGATATGTCGGCGGAAGAGGTAAGCGAGATGGAAGCCAGTCCCTATCTGGACCTGGCCATCCGGGTGCGGCGGCTGGATGACCAGGGGAAGGATCCTGAGCTCGCCACGCCGGACTTCGGCTACTTCAAGGCCAGGCTTGCCCGCTGGTTACTCCCCTAGCTGGGGCTGTTTTCGAGGAACCGGCCGCGAGTCGGTTCCGCATTTCGAGCCATGACCGGATACCGTCATCGGTGACCCGGCGCAGATATGGAGGCCGGTGAGTCGACCGGGTAGACCCCACAGGGTGGTTTTTATTACCATATATGCCAGTAAAACCATCTTTATATGTCGAAAAAATAACTAATGACAGGCATAAATGTGCCGTTCGTTACAAAATTCCACTTGTTTGGTTTTTTTATAGCCAGTTCTGCTATAGAGTCGCGGTGTTTTTAGAGTATGAGATGGACTCTGACCCATAAAGGATGACTATGAACCAAACACAACCCCTCTTACTGCGGGTGGCCAACAGCGGCAGCCTGGTATCCCAAATCCTGATCGGCATTATCGCCGGTGTCCTGCTGGCCAGCCTGTTCCCCGCGACCGCCAGCTCCGTCGGCCTGTTGGGCAGCCTGTTCGTCAGTGCCCTCAAGGCGGTGGCGCCCGTGCTGGTGTTCGTGCTGGTGGCTTCGTCCATTGCCAATCACAAGAAAGGCAATCAGTCCAATATCCGCCCCATTCTGTCCTTGTACCTGCTGGGGACCTTTGCCGCAGCCCTGACCGCCGTGGTGATGAGCTTTGCCTTTCCCACCAACCTGGTGCTGGTGACCAATGGCGCCGAAGCCACCCCGCCCGAGGGGATCGGCGAGGTGCTGCAGACCCTGTTGTTCAAGGTGGTAGACAACCCCATCAATGCCCTGCTGACCGGTAACTTCATCGGTGTGCTGGCCTGGGCCATCGGCCTGGGGCTGGCGCTGCATCATGCCTCCGAGTCTACCAAGACGGTGTTCAACGATATTTCCAACGGGGTGTCCAGCATAGTTAAATGCGTGATCCGCCTGGCTCCGATAGGAATCTTTGGCCTGGTGGCCAGCACCATTGCCGAAACCGGTTTCGAAGCCCTGTGGGGTTACGGCCAGCTGCTGTCCGTGCTGCTCGGCTCCATGTTGATTATCGCCCTGGTGATGAACCCCTTGATCGTTTACCTCAAGACCAGGCGCAACCCCTATCCGCTGGTGTTCAAGTGCCTGCGCGAGAGTGGCGTAACCGCCTTCTTTACCCGCAGCTCCGCCGCCAATATCCCGGTGAACATGGATCTGTGCAAGCGCCTGGATCTCCATGAGGATACCTATTCGGTCTCCATCCCCCTGGGGGCGACCATCAATATGGCCGGCGCCGCCATCACCATTACCGTGCTGACCCTGGCTGCGGTCCATACCATGGGTATCCAGGTGGATATGGGTACCGCCCTGCTGTTGAGCGTGGTGGCCGCGGTCTCTGCCTGTGGTGCCTCAGGCGTGGCCGGTGGCTCCTTGCTGCTGATCCCCCTGGCTTGCAGCCTGTTCGGCATTTCCAACGAGGTGGCCATGCAGGTGGTGGCCGTGGGTTTTATCATCGGCGTACTGCAGGATTCGGCCGAAACGGCCCTGAACAGTTCCACCGACGTGCTGTTCACCGCCGCCGCCTGTCAGGCCGGCGAAGACCAGGCCTGAGCCAAAAAGAGAATTTCCCGTTAAGCAAAAGGCCGGTTGGCATTCGCCAACCGGCCTTTCTTTTCTTCTATTGTCGGTTAACCCGCGGTCATCGATTAACTTCCCATCAGCACCCCGAGGCTGAGCATGGCCATGATCATCAGAGTCAGTATGCCCAGCAGGGGACCGATAAACTTCAGCCAGGCTGCGTAGGACACCCGTCCTATCGCCAGGCCACCCATGACAATGCCGGAGGTGGGCATCACCAGATTGGGCAGGCCGGAGGCGGACTGGAAGGCGGTGACCACAAGTTCACGGCCAATGCCGCTGAAATCGGCCAGGGGCGCCAGTATCGGCATAGACAGCACGGCCAGACCGGAGGAAGAGGGTACGATCAGGCTCATCACCGCTTCTATGCCGTAAATAGCGTTGATAAAGGCGATCTGGTGCATTCCTGCCAGCAGTTCTTCGGCATAGTGGAGGATAGTATGAGTGATATTGCCGTTATCCATCACTACCACCAGGCCGCGGGCGATGGCGATGATCAAGGCCACCCCCAGCAGCTCCCGGGCACCGTCGATAAAGCTGCCGGTCAGCTCGGTTTCCGATAGCCGGCCTACCAGCCCTACCAGTATGCTGGCACCGATAAAGAGCGCCGACAACTCCGCCATCCACCAGCCACCGGCGGATACTCCCCACATCATGACTCCGAAGGTCAGCGCGAAGATGGTCAGAATCAGCTTGCGGGTCGGTGTCAGCTCGGGAGCCTGCTGCTGTTTGCCGTGCAGAAAATGCCGCTCGTTTGCTTCCCTCTGATGGGCGACCACCGAACGGGACGGATCCCGTTTCACCTTTTCTGCGTAGCGCATCACGTAGAACACGCAGGCCAGCCAGCCCAACACCAGGATCGCCAGGCGCAGACCGAAGCCGTCCATAAAGTTGATCTCGGCAGCATTGGAGGCAATCACGGTGGCGAAGGGATTGATAGTAGAGCCGAGGCAGCCGATGCCGGCACCGATCATGATAATGGCCACACCCACTACGGTGTCGTAGCCGGCGGCGATCATTACCGGGATCAGCAGCGCATAGAAGGGAATGGTTTCCTCGGCCATGCCATAGACGGTACCACCCAGGGCAAACAGTCCCATCAGCAGTGGTATCATCCATTTTTCCCGGCCCTTGAGCCGGGCCATACTGCCGTTGATGCCGGCATCGATGGCCCCGGTGCGGGTCACCACCGCCAGAAAGCCGCCGATCACCAGTACAAACAGGGCCACATCGGCGGCACGGGCCACATAGCTGGCCGGATCATAAAACCCTTGCACCGGCGCCATCAGTACCTCGACGACCCCCTGTGGGTTGGCATCAACCGGGTGATAGGAGCCCACCAGGGGGACCAGTCGTCCCAGGGCTTCGTTTTTTTCCATTTGATACTGACCGGCGGGGATTACCCAGGTCAGTGCCGCCATGACCATGGTCAGCAGGAACAGTATGGTGTAGGCGGAGGGGAATTTTATTCTGGTCATTGGTATGTCCTTATGCGTATCGGCTGTGTTACCGGCGACGAGGCGGCTGGCCCCGAGGCCCGGTATCAGGCAACCAGCTCCATGATCTCCTGCACCGATTTCCCGGCCAGGCCCATTTTTTCCAGGGTTCGCCCGCTGCAGAAATAGTCGGTTTCGTTATAGGCGTTGTTGATATGCAGGCAGGATTCGACCAGAGCTGTTTTCACTCCGGCGAGCCGGCCGAACTCGAAGCAGGGCACCAGCAGATAGGCTGCGTCCTCGGTGATATAGCGATCCTGTGCCGACTTGGGGGCGCTGTTGAGTTTGCCGTGGGTTTCCGAGGTGCGGTTCAGCTCATAGACACTGTCGGCGCTCAGACCATACAGGCTGTTCATGGCTTCCAGTTCGGGCTTCAGGGTCAGGCCCAGGGCTCGGCCCACCGCCAGCCGTTCCTGTTCCATCACCGCTGCAGCCCGGGCGGTAGCGAGCGAACAGCAATCTTTGTAGTAGTTGAATTGACCATCGAAGTTTTCCAGCAGGCCCATGTTGAGAGTGGTTAGTAGCGGATGGCCGCCAAAATTGATGTTTTCCAGACCGGCGGCAATCACGTTGTCCAGGGCGGTCAGCGGCAATGGCATCAGCAGCTGCAAGCGGTTAATGGTTTCTTGGGTTCGACTGGCGGGCAAGGCGGCCACCGGCAGTTGCTGTTTCATGCCGAGAATAGCCAGTTGGGCCGGGCCGACGATGCGGGTAGCCCAAGGGATGGAAATGGCATCGACCAGGGTGACATCCAGCGCCTGATAGCCAGCTTCCAGCCTGATGCGGTTAAATACCAGGGAGCCGTAATTGCCCGGCATCAGCAGCAGGATCTGACCATCGCGCAGGTGTGGCAGCATGGCCCTGAACAAGGGTTCCTGAGCGAAGGAAGGCACCGGCAGCACCAGCACATCGGCGAAGGCTACTGCCTCGGCCAGATCGCGACTCAGGGTATCGATGGCCTGGGTGCCGGCGAACTCCAGGGGCACTCCATTATATTCCGCCAGCGCCTGAATACCGCCGTGCCGGGCAATGTCGTCCAGTGGTTGATCGAAGCCGGGAGCGCCATATAGACAGACCCGGGTGCCCAGCAGGGAAAAATGATAGGCGGCGGTCAGGCCGGCATTGCCTGAGCCGATAACAGAGACACGAGATAACATGGTATTTCCTCTGGCGATGAATGACTGATGGCGCCAGACTAGGAAAAACCGCGAGCGCAGAATAATGCACAGCTCTTCTCAAAGCATGCAGAAAAGACATACTTCAGCGGGTGTCGGTATGTAATTGTTTGATGATTAAGATGTTAACTTTATGATGCTTGCTGCTTCCGTCAAAGAAGAAGTGTGATGTGTATCACTTTGGTTCGGAGAGATCCCGCATCGGTCCCATATTCAGCACTATGTCCATGTCTGCGGCCAACTCGATAAAGTGATCGATAAAGCGCTGGGCGTGACGATTGAGTGGGCGCAGCGCCGGATAGAGAATTTCAAATTCGAACGGCAGCGAAAAGGCCAGAGGCCGTTCGATGACCTCACTATGTTCGCTGGCAAGGCGGGCGGTAAAGGGGTCTGTAATTGCCATACCCAGCCCTTCGCCTACCAGGGTTGCCGCCGTGGTGGCCAACGAGACTTCTATCTGTTCGGTCATATTTAGCTGGTAGCGACGCAACAGGGCGTCGATCAAGCGCTGACTAACATCATTTTCGTGGCGGATCAGCGGCAGCTCGGCCAGATCATCCACATCGATATGTGGCTTTTCTGACAACGGCGAACAGGCGGGCAGCAGGCACACCGACTCGCATTTCACCCGCCGGGCCCTGACCCCGGCCAGTGGCTCATCGATAAAGGCAAAGCCGATGTCGGTGGTCTGGCTCTGCACCCTGTGCACGACTTCCTCCGAACGGTAAGTCTTCAGTGCCACCTTCATCTGCGGCGCCTGACGCAGAAAGCGGGCCAGGGTACGCGGCAGGAAGACGCTTGAGAGCAGCGGCATGGCGGCAATATTGAGGCGGCCGAAGCGATGGGCACGAATGGAGGCAGCGGCCTGATCGAGCCCGGAAACGGCTTCGAAGGCCCGGGCCACCTCCAGGTAAAAGGCCTCGCCATCATCGCTAAGCTGCAGCCGGTTACCCTTGCGGATAAACAGCTGAAACCCCAGCCGCTGCTCGAGCGAGGACAACAACCGGCTGACCGCCGGCTGGCTGAGGTTTAGCCGTTCGGCGGCGGCGGTGACCGTCTGACATTCAACAATGGCTTTGAAGGCATTGAGCTGGGAAAGTTTCATAAGGCGTTGGTCATTATCCTAGTAGAGCCGGACCGGACGGCACGCCGCCTTCCAGGGAAAGACAGCTTATCAGACTCGTGGGCTGTCAAAAAACGATTGCCACGACCGCTTGCGCAACCGGATATGGCTCATTCCCGACTTCTGGCAGCCGCCTGCTGTTTTACTGCCGCCGGCAGCTGCCTGAAGCGGTCGCCCAGGATCAGTTCCAGCTGACGTAGCCGGCGTTGCAGTTCCGCCTTTTGTGGTGCTTCCACCGTTTCCAGCAATTCATGAAGCGCCAGGTATTCCTTGCGTGCTTCCAGCTCCGGTGGCAGGAAGCCGCCGTTCTTCAGCAATCGATAACCGGCGCGCAGCTGTTCGGGGACCTGGCTGTCGTCCTCCAGCTGCTGCGGCTTGCCCTCCCCGGGCAGGTTATCCAGCTGGCCTTCCCGGCGGGCCTTGTCGATGGCCTGCTCGGCCAGCTTGTCGATTAACCACATCTTGCCTCCTGTCCGTGGCGGGACATATTACCTGCCTATCCGCCGAAAAAGAAAAACCAGAACGGCACTGGCGCCACGGCCAGGGCAATCAGAATAATAAAACCATAAAAGGGAATCAGCCTGCTCATGCCCACCACCAGGCCGATGCCGCCGCCGCCGCCAATCAGGGTATTACCCGGCAGGTTGAGGGCGGCGGCAATGGTCAGGTAGCGGTATTTCAGCAGCAGCGGTGCTATGCCGGCGGGGAGCTTGTCGCCGAGCAGGGCCAGCCGCTGCTGCCGATTCAGGGGCGCAAGTCGGCTGACCAGATCGGCGGCCCGGTACAGGCGCAGCCAGTGCAGCAGGCGGTGGATCAAGGGAGCAGGAATAAGTCGCCCGATCAGGAAGCTGAGCGACAAGGCAGCCAGGGTGCACAGGTAGACCAGCAGGGCGCCCTTGCTGCCCAGCATCATCATCAGCGCCAGACCGATTTCTATGCCGGGCATAAAGGGAATGGCCATCAGCAGAATATAGAGGCAAGCCGCCGTCAGCACCATAATGCTGAGCAGGGCATCGTGCCGGGGAAACAGCTGCAGGTTGAACTGGCGGGACAGCCAGTTGCCGGCCATATTCAGTGCTATGATGATGCCGATCAGCAGGGCCAGCCTGAGATAGCGGATCAGTCTGGGAGTGTCGGCCGGATGGTGCTGTGAGTCATTCATATGCAGTCCTGGCCTTGCCTTATTGTTTCAGAGTGCCCCTGAACCAGTATTCACGGCGGGTATTCCAGTACCAGCGCTCCTTGGTCCAGACGAAACTGACCTCGGCGGTGTCGCCATCGATCACTCCCTGCCAGCTGATGGTGCCGTGGGTCGGACTCTCGGTGACGGCCTTGAAGTGAATGGTGTCGTCCACCCGATTGGCCGAGTACCCGCTGCTCTTGAAGTTATAAGGGGCGCAGGAAACCGAGGTGAACAGGCCGTTCCTAAAGGTGATTTCCTCGCGTTCGTCGGGATCAAGGGGCTTGCCTGCCTCGCCATTGAGGCCGACAAAGCTCATGCCGTCCAGCAGCCCGGCCTGCACGCCGTTCGGCGCCATCGCCAGCAGGGCGATGAGCAGGCAATTCCGCAGTGAGGTGTGCATCAGGGTCTCCGGGGAACCGTGTTATTCACAGTGTGCGCTCACTTACCATTCTAGCAGCCTGGTGGTATGACCGAAGGCCATAATATCCTAGTCTGCTGTCTGGTTGTCCCGGCTCAGCTTGAGGTAGACCCCCAGGCCGCCGAGCATGGCCACCGCCGCCATCAGCATCCACACCGCATTGATCAGCTGGTCGCCGCCATTGCCGTCGAGCAACGACTTGAACATCAACAGCAGGGCCTCGATAGACACCGCAATGATGATGGCCGCCATGAAGCGGGAGATGGTGCGCCGGGTCGAATCGTGGTGGTGGATGTCCTTGTTTACCAACACCTCTTCCTCGAGGATGGTCTTGCCCAGGTCGAAGATCGACATCCCCAGGGTGATCAGGATAACGGTACCGAAGGCCCCGGTCGCGATATTGCTGTTGGCATCAAACACCGACATCAGGGATTCGAATGCCGAGTACAGCAGCAGGGCCGCGACCAGGATCAGCAGGCCACCGATCAGCCCGTAGATCCACTGGAAATAGTGGTGGCACCGAAAGCGCATCTCATCGCCGTTGAGGTAGGAAATCAGACGTCGCAGGTTGAAGTTGATCACCAGATAACCAAGATCACGGCCCTGTTCATCCACCAGATGCCGCACCACCGAGATTGCCAGCTGGTGGGTGGCGTTCGACAGGTAGGGGCTGGTGACCACAACGGCATTGGCACTCTGTTTCGCGGCCAGCATATAGGGCCGCCGGCTGCGGTCGCTGCCCTTGCCCGGCGAGCGGCGCTTGCGTTCACTCATGGTGGGGCTGTAGGCCGAATCCATCAACTGGATACCGTCGCTGTCCAGGCTGTAGAGCAGTTCGACGAAGGGGTAAGCCCGGCTGAGGTAGTCGATGCTCTGCTGCTGGGCCTGACTGCTCTGCTGCAGCTCCGGCCCGTTCAGGCTGGTCATGATCGACTCCATCAGGCTGTGGATGACGGACTGGTATTGCTGGTACTGTTCCAGCAGGCGGAAATGGTTGTGTGTGCTCACGGCTGAAAGTTTCTCTGGGTCACTGGGGTTAATGGTAGAGAGCACGACTGTAGCGCAACTGGATGACAGTATTCGATAGCGGGACCGGATTATTGCCCGGGATGTGATCTCGCGACGGTCAGGGTAAAGGCCTGTGCCATACCGGCATTTACCCAGGAAGCGCAATGCCCGTGCCTGAACACGGGCGGATCAGTAGACAGTGGTTACTTTCCGATACAAAAACTCGAGAAAATTCTGCCCAGCAGGTCATCGGAGGTGAATTCACCGGTGATCTGGCTCAGTTGTTCCTGGGCCAGGCGCAGTTCCTCGGCCACCAGTTCGCCGGCCATGTATACCTCCAGCTGTTCCTTGGCCATGATCAGGTGCTGGTCGGCGTGGTGCAGGGCGTCCAGGTGGCGCTGGCGGGCGCTGAAGCCGCCTTCGCCGCCGCCCTGAAAGCCCATGCAGGCCTTGAGATGCTCCTTGAGCGCCTCCACACCCATGCCGGTCTTGGCGGAGATGGGGTAAACCGGGTGTTCGCCGTCGCTGACCACTGTCATTGCTTCGCCGCTCAGATCTGCCTTGTTACGCACCACGGTCAGACCGATATGGGCGGGCAGCCGATCGACGAAATCGGGCCAGATATCCTTGGGATGCAAGGCGTCGGTGGTGGTGCCGTCCACCATAAACAGGATGCGGTCGGCCTGCTCGATCTCGCTCCAGGCCCGCTCTATGCCGATCCGCTCTACCGCATCGCTGGCTTCGCGCAGGCCGGCGGTGTCGATGACATGCAGCGGCATGCCGTCCAGGTGGATATATTCCCGCAGCACGTCCCGGGTGGTACCGGCGATATCAGTGACGATGGCCGACTCCTTGCCGGCCAGGGCGTTGAGCAGGCTGGACTTGCCGGCGTTGGGCCGGCCGGCGATCACCACCTTCATGCCTTCGCGCATGATGGCGCCCTGGCGAGCCTGGCGCTGGACTTCGGCCAGCCGATCCATGATGCCGTACAGCTCACCGGCTATCTTGCCGTCCGACAGGAAGTCGACTTCCTCTTCGGGGAAGTCGATGGCCGCCTCCACATAGATTCGCAGGTGAGTGAGTGCTTCCACCAGCTCGTGAACATGGCTGGAAAACTCGCCCTGCAGCGATTGCAGTGCCGAGCGGGCCGCCTGCTCACTGGAGGCCTCGATCAGGTCGGCGATGGCCTCGGCCTGGGCCAGATCCAGTTTGTCGTTGAGGAAGGCGCGCTCGCTGAACTCACCGGCCCGGGCCGGACGCAGTCCGGGCAGGATAAGGATCCGGCGCACCAGCATGTCCAGTACCACCGGGCCGCCGTGGCCCTGCAGTTCGAGCACGTCTTCGCCGGTGAAGCTGTTGGGGCCCTTGAACAGCAGGGCGATGCCCTGATCCAGCACCAGCCCCTGTTCGTCGGTAAAGGGCAGGTAGTCGGCATAGCGCACCCTGGGCACCTTGCCGAGTACGGCCTGGGCCACGGTCTCGGCCTGGGGGCCTGAGACCCGGATTATGCCCACGCCGCCCCGCCCGGGGGCGGTGGCCTGGGCCACTATGGTATCGTTCGACATCTGTTCTGTTACTCCACAAATAACGCTGGCGAGGGTAAAGGAGTGCGCCTGGTCGATCTCCCGTTTAAGGGATGAAGCGGAGAGCGTACAGCGAGACATGCACAGCATGCCGGCAAAGCGTATTCCTTTGCCCTCGGGGGCAGAAAAAAGGCGACCCGGGGGGCCGCCTTTAGTGTATTGATTTATGGCGCTACCGGCCAGCGGCCTTAAGAGGCGGCCTTGCTGTGCAGGCCTTTCTTCTCCAGCTGGCGGAAAATAAACCACTGCTGGGTGATGGTGACCACGTTGCTCACCAGCCAGTACAGGGTCAGACCGGCGGGGAACCACAGGAAGAAGAAGGTAAAGATGATGGGCATGAACTGCATCACCTTTTGCTGCATGGGGTCGGTGACCGTGGTCGGACTCATCTTCTGGATCACGAACATGCTGGCGCCCATCAGGATAGGCAGCACGAAGTAGGGATCACGGACAGACAGATCGTCAATCCACAGGAAGAAGGGAGCGTGGCGCAGCTCGACCGATTCCATCAGTACCCAGTAAAGGGCAATGAAGATAGGCATCTGCACCAGGATCGGCAAACAGCCGCCGAGTGGGTTGACCTTCTCTTTCTTGTACAGCTCCATCATGCCCTGGGACATCTTCTGGCGGTCGTCACCGTAGCGCTCGCGCAGGGCAACCAGTTTGGGTTGCAGCATGCGCATCTTGGCCATGGAGGTGTACTGAGCCTTGGTCAGCGGGTACATGATACCGCGTACCGCGAAGGTGGTCAGCACGATGGCCAAGCCCCAGTTGGAAACCAGGCTCTGCAGGAATTGCAGCAGCTTGAACAGCGGCTGGGCGATAAACCACAGCCAGCCGTAGTCGACGGTCAGATCCAGGTTTTCGGCGGCGGCGGCCATTTCATCCTGCAGCTTGGGTCCCAGCCACAGCTTGGCGCTGATGGTCTGCTCGGCACCGGGGGCGACCTCCACCAGCGGCGCCTTGAAGCCGATGATGGCCTCACCGCTATTGGTCCGGGCACGGCTGTAGAGCTGGTTGGTTTCCTGTTCGGGGGCAATCCAGGCAGACACGAAGTAGTGTTGCAGCATGCCGACCCAGCCACCTTCGGTGGTCTGGTTCAGGTTGGCTTCGCGCACATCCTGGAAATCGTACTTTTCATACTTGGTGTCTGCGGTGGAGTAGGCCGGGCCACGATAGGCCGACGCCATCAGCGCATTGCCGCCCTCGGCATCGGGGTCCACTTCGCTCTGTTTCAGCTGACCATAGAGCTGGGCCTGGACCGGTTCGGCACTGCGGTTGTCTATCTGGTAACCCACTTCGACCAGGTGCTGGTTACGATGCAGGGTAAAGATCTTGGTAAAGACAACGCCACTTTCGTTGGTGAAGCTCATGGGCACGGTCAGGCTGTCCTGGCCGGCGGCCAGTTCATAGGAGGACTGTTCGGCCCGATATACAGGGCGACCCTCGGCACGGGCGTCGGGGCCGTCACGGCCAATCAGGCCGCTCTGGGCTACATACACAAAATCCGCACCATTACGCAGCAGCACGAACTTGTCCTCGGAGTTCAGCTCGTCGTCGTGCTCCAGCAGTTCGGCATGCACCACATCACCGCCCCGGGTGTCGACAGACAGCTTGAGGGAGTCGGTGGTGATGGTGACCAGGCGGCGGGTAGCGGACACGGGGCCGTTGGTGGCGGGGATATCGCTGTCGGCCTGGTCCGACTCGGGAACAAACGAGTCGCTGCTGTCGGGGCTGGTTTGGCTCGCCTGCACCGGGTCTGGCTTGGGCGCTTTATCCGTTTGCCACTGTTGCCAGATGAGGAAACTCACCAGCAGCAGTGCGATCAGAAGTATATTGCGTTGAGATTCCATAGTTTATTTTCTTCGCTCTGTCGGGACCGGATCGTGGCCGCTTGGACCTAAAGGGTGGCATTTTAATAGACGTTTGACGGTTAACCAACCGCCTTTTAAAAAACCTTGTAGCCGAATGGCTTCAATAGCGTATTGAGAGCAGGTGGGAGTGAAGCGGCACCTGGGTCCAAGCAGGGGACTGATGACCAGCTGATAAAGGCGGATCAGGCCTATGCTGAGCCATTGCAACGGCGAGAAAGGGTACGCCATAGTCTATCCACCAGCTCGAACAATTCGTCATTGGGCACATCCCCTATGCCTTTCTTGGCGATCACGACAATATCAACGGCGGGCAGCTGATGTTGCTTGAGGCGGAAGGCTTCGCGGGCAACACGCTTGATCCGGTTGCGCCAAACAGCACGTTTCAAGGCTTTTTTGGGTACGGCAAGGCCCAGCCTGGGATGACCCAGTTCGTTTGGTTTGGCAAGCAGTGTGAGATGGGGAGATGCGGCTCTGACGGGGTTGTCGAAGACGTTTTTGAAATGTGCGGGAGTTAACAAGCGTAACTCCCGTGGGAAGGTGTGCCTGGCCATTAGGCGCTCAGACGGGCACGACCTTTGGCGCGACGGGCAGCCAGTACTTTACGGCCATTTTTGGTAGCCATGCGAGTACGAAAACCGTGGCTGCGCTTGCGCTTCAAATTAGAAGGTTGAAAAGTGCGTTTCATAGTAGTTATTACCGCTGTGTCAGTTTGCTGTACAGTTTGACCATGAACCCGATAGACGCATAAACATCACCGAGACGGCCCCACCAAAGAGGCCGAATTCTAAACAGTTCTGGATATAACGTCAATCGACATGGTGTTGATTGATGACCCCGGATGGTAAGTATTTCACCGGCCAGGATCGATCCCGGGATCCTCGGGGATCGCGGGGCAGAGATTATACAGCCCCCTGATACAGGTGCAACTAAAAGCGCAGGGATCCGGATCCCGGCAGGGGCCGTTCAGGCACCGCCGGTTTGCTCCGGCAGCACCTTGCGCAGGAAGGCGCGGGTGCGTGGATCGCTCGGGTTGGTCAGCAGCCTGGCCGGTGGCCCCTGTTCCACGATGCGGCCGCCATCCATGAAGATCACCCGATCCGCCACGTCCCGGGCGAAGCCTATTTCATGGGTAACCACCACCATGGTCTGATGTGCCAGTGCCAGCTTTTTCATCAGCCCCAGGACTTCTTCCACCCACTCGGGATCCAGTGCCGAGGTCGGCTCGTCAAACAACATCACCTTGGCATGGCTGGCCATGGCCCGGCCGATGCCGACCCGCTGCTGCTGGCCGCCGGACAGGGACGAGGGATAGGCGTCGGCCTTGTCCGCCAGGCCGATATCCGCGAGGATTCGCAGGGCTTCTTCCCTGGCTTCCTGTTTGGGGCGCTTCCAGACGGTGATCAGGCCTTCGGCAATATTGTCCCGGGCACTCTTGTTGGCGAACAGGGCATAGTTCTGGAACACGAAGGAAGTACGTTTGCGCAGCGCTATGGCTTCTTTATCCGTGTGCCTGGCCAGGTTAATCCAGAAATCGTCGATATCCAGGGTGCCTTCTTCCGGCGTTTCCAGCAGGTTCAGGCAGCGTAGCAGGGTGGACTTGCCGGTACCGGAAGGCCCCAGGATCACCACGATTTCGCCTTTTTTAATCTCCAGGTCTATGTTGTTGAGTACGGTCTGGCCGTTGTAGATCTTGGTCAGATTGTGAAGTTTGATCATGGCGGCCCTAATAAGCTGAATTCATACGACGCTCCAGACGGGTCTGGATATGGGTAAAGAAGATCACCACCAGCCAGTAGATAATGGCCACCGCGATAAAGGCTTCAAAAAACTTGAAGCTGCTGGACGCCTCTTTCTGGGCCGAGGCCATGATCTCGGCCACGCCCAGGGTAAAGGCGAGGGAGGTGCTCTTGATCATGTCGATAAAATAGTTCATCAGCGACGGGGTGGCGATGCGTGCTGCCTGAGGCAGGATAATGCGTTGCATCGCCTGCCAGCGGGTCATGCCGATACTCAGCGAGGCTTCCATCTGGCTCTTGTGGATACCCAGGATGGAGGCGCGGATCGACTCGGCCATATAGGCGGCGAAATGTAGGGTCAGACCGATTACCGCGGCACTGAAGGCGTTGAGTCCGATAAATATCGGCATGATCTGCGGCAGGCCGTAATACAGCAGGAACAGCTGCACCAGCAGCGGCGTGCCCCGGAAAAAGGAAATAAACAGCTTGGCCAGGGCATTGAGCAGTGGCAGCTCGAAGGTCCTGATCACCGCCAGCAGCACGGCGATGATCAGGGCAAACAGGAACCCGAGTAGCGCCATTTCCATGGTGGTGCCCAGGTACCCGAGCAGGATGGGAAACAGCGACAGGGTATAGCCGAGGTCGAATTGCATGGCCGTTACTTACTGGTGACGTCGACGCCGAGCCATTTTTCAGAGATATTCGCCAGGGTGCCGTCGGCACGCATCTCTGCCAGGGCAGCGTTCACTTCGGCCAGCAGCGCCTGCTGCTCGGGGCCCTTAACGAAGGGGAAGGCGTTCTCCAGGGTATCGAAGGGGGCGCCGGCTAGTTGCAGGGGCAGGCCGGATTCCTTGATCAGCTGGGCCGAACCGACGCGATCCATCACGAAAGCATCGATGCGGCCCAGTACCACGTCCTGTTCCAGATTAGTTTCGTAGGTGATGATGTTGATTTCATTGTTCACGTCATGGGCGCGCATCAGCTGTTCGAAGTTGGAGCCCAGGTTGACCGCCACCTTTTTGCCCTTGAGGTCAGCCAGACCCTGAATGCTGTCGTTGCCCTGCCGGACCACTATCTGGGCGCCATCATAGACATAGGGGTCGGCGAAGTCGTATTTGGCCAGGCGTTCCGGAGTAATGGTGATCTGGTTGGAAATGGTGTTGATGCGGCCGGTTTCCAGCATGCCAAACAGGCCGGAGAAGTTGGCGGTGACAAACTCCACATCATGCCCGGCGCGTTTGCCGATTTCTTTCCAGACGTCGACTTCGAAACCCTGCAGTTCATCCTGCTTCACGAAGGTGAAGGGGAAGTAGCGACCGGACATGCCGACCTTGATGGTATCGGCCAGTGCGGCCGGGGCGTTGGCCAGGGTGGTCAGCAGCACAAGGGCGGTAACCAGGCTCTTCAGTGGATGACGCATAATATTCTCTCTAATAAATGATGTCTGCCGGATCCTAAAGAACCAGGTCGGCAAGTGAAAGACGTATTTTTTATAAAGCATAACCCGAATGACCAGTATAATCTTTTGTAAAGTGCATCATTATTGAACTAATGTTGCATTATTATACAGCACCTAGTATAGCTCGCC
The DNA here is from genome assembly GCF_003075035.1 of Zobellella maritima. Taxonomy (GTDB): domain Bacteria; phylum Pseudomonadota; class Gammaproteobacteria; order Enterobacterales; family Aeromonadaceae; genus Oceanimonas; species Oceanimonas maritima. The sequence goes on from NZ_QCZE01000005.1 coordinate 93,055, forward strand.
GGTTGCGTCCGGGGGCGGTGGGGCATGTTCCCGGGCGGGGGCGAGGCCGGGTCGTTCGCGCCCGTCATTGAGTAACCAGCGGATGAACTGGCGGGCCGCGGCCGAGGTATGGCGGTGACTGGGCTCCATCAGGGACAGAAACCCCTTGCTGGCCATGTGTTCTGGCAGGGCCTGCACCAGGGAGCCTTCTTTCAGGTAGGGAGCCAGCAGCCTGGACCAGCCGAGGGCGATGCCTTGTCCGGCCAGGGCGGCCTGCATCAGCAACTGGTAGCTGTTGGCCCTCAGGGTGCGTCTGGGCGCCTGATAAGGCTCTCCGACCGCCTGAAACCAGTCTTCCCAGGTCAGCCAGTCATGATAGAAATCCTCCACCACCAGCATGCTGTGCTGTTGCAGCATCTGCTGCGGGCTGAGCACCGGACCGGCCTGCAGCAGATAACCGGCGCTGCACACGCAGATCACGTCTTCCTGTTCGAAGAGCGGAGTGATATGGACCCCCTCCGGCGCCATTTCACCGGGGATCTGATAATAGAGCGCCAGATCGAATTCACTCAGATCAAGGCGGCGGGGATCTTCCATGGTCAGGATACGGATATCCAGCTGGGGACAGGCTTGATGTAATTCGGGCAGCTTGCGGGTCAGCCACATGGATGCCACCGTCGGGCTGGAAGCCAGGGTCAGTTGCAGCGCGCCCTGACGCCGGGTCAGGGCGGCGGTGCCGCTGGCCAGTTCCCGCAGCAGGCGTTGCACCAGGCGGAAATAACTTTCTCCCGCCGGAGTCAGCTCGACTCCCAGGGCATCCCGTCGAAACAGCGGGCGACCCAGGGATTCCTCCAGGCGCTTTATTTGCCGGCTGATGGCGCTCTGGGTCAGGCTGAGCTCATTGGCTGCGTGGGTGAAGCTCTGGCTGCGGGCCGCGGCTTCGAAGGCCTGCAGGCAGTTAAGGGGAGGTAAGGGCTTGATCCGTTCGGACATAGAAGCTTCCTGCGGCTGTCCTGTGCTGATAAACCCCTACCTTACTCCCAGCGGGTGGCCCAAGGCTACTGCGCGACCCTGGGAATACGGCTATCCCAGCATTTTTCGTGACACTGCTCCCCATTCAGCCAAGCAAGCTGCTTGCCACTCAGGTAGAAATGGTCCCGGTCACAGGACAACTGCAGCTCACTTTCCACCCTTACTTCCCACTCGTCCCGGCCGGCCCGGTACAGCCAATGGATATCGGCGCAGGTGGCATCGGGATCATAAGGACGGGTACGGTATTCTTCGGTGGCTTTCTGCTCCACCCAGAGGCCGTGGTCCAGGAACCGATAGCTGCCCATGTCGTCGTCGATCCGCACGCAGACCTCGCCGCTGGCCACGTCCTCGCTGATGGTTCGCCTGGGGCTGGCTTCGCGCAGGAATTCCATGGCCACGGGAGGGGCCGCTTCCGGCGGCTGGAAGGGATTGTCGATGGTCCCGCCCTGGAATACCGGCAGTTCCAGGCGCTGCAGGCCCGGGACCAGACTCAGGGTGGTAAGCCTGGGGCTGGGCCAGAGCAGGGGGAAATGGGCGGTGGCGATGGCGATGCGCAGCCGATGGCCGGCCGGCACCCGGTAACCGATATTGTCCAGTTCCACCTCGAATGCCATCTCCTCGCCGGGGATCGGTGGGGTAAGCCGGGCCGGATCATCGCGCAATGCCAGATTCAGGGTGCCGTAGCTTATCAGGGTGGCGCGGCCGTCCGGCGCTATATCATTCAGACGCACCGTGACCTGGCCGCAGTCCTGATCGACCTTGCCCCGGAGCGCGACCCTGGGGTTGCCCAGCAGGGCCAGGGGGGCGGTCAGCGGTGCGCTGTCGAAACACAGGGAATGGGCATCGTCACGGCGCTGATCGGTGGGAAAGTCGGGACCGAACCAGATGGCACAGTACTCGCCGCCATGGACTCCGGTGGTGAGCGGAGAGCAGACGGTGGCGATCCGGGTCAGTGAGTGCTCACCTTGCTCGAGTCCGCCGTCGGCCAGGCTAAAGTCCAGCCGTTCAACCTGGCTGCCGGGCCAGCCGTCGGTCCGCACCCAGTGGCCGGGCCGGTGAGCGCTCATGGCGGAAGGCGGCTGGGCATCCTGCAGGTAGAAGGTACATTCGGGCTCGTCCATGATGCCGGTGTCCATGCCCTTCAGCCAGTGATCCCACCAGCGCAGGGCTTCCTGCAGGAAGCCGATGGCCGGATCCGGGATGGCGAAGTGGGGATACTTGTGGATCCAGGGACCGATCAGCGCCTTCTTCGGGCACTTGAGCCGTTCCATCATCCGTACCGGGGTATTGCGATAGGCATCGCCCCATCCCCCCACACAGTACACGGCAGCCTCGATATCCCCGTAGTCTTCACAGATGGAGCCATGGGCCCAGTAGTCGTCCCTGAGCGAGTGCTGCAACCAGTTTTCGGCCAGCAGCGGCATGTTATCCAGACGGTGTTTCCACATCGACTGCCAGGCATCGCCCACCAGCCGGGGATCCGGCACGGCGGCGGAAAAGCTCAGCATGGTCGCGGCCCAGCCCAGGTTTTCCAGCAGCAGGTTGCCGCCCTTGTAATGGATATCGTCCGCATAGCGATCGTCGGTGGAGCAGAGGGTGATGATCGCCTTCAGTGCTTTGGGTTTGCGTGCCGCCACCTGCAGGCCGTTAAAGCCGCCCCAGGAGATGCCCATCATGCCGATATTGCCGTCGCACCAGGGCTGCCGGCAGAGCCAGTCGATTACCTCGAGGGCATCGTCCTGTTCCTGCCGCAGATATTCATCCAGCATCAGTCCGTCGGACTCGCCGTTGCCGCGGATGTCCACCCGCACGCAGGCATAACCATGACCCGCCAGATAAGGGTGGGTGAGGGCGTCGCGCACCGCGGTGCCGTCCAGCTTGCGGTAGGGCAGATATTCCAGGATGGCGGGCACCGGGTTCTGCTCGGCATCGGCGGGCAGCCAGATGCGGGCAGCCAGGCGGGTGCCATCCTTGAGGGGGATCAGCAGGTGTTCTATTTCGCGTACCTGGTAGGGAAACTCATGCTTGATTTGCATTGGCCTGCGTTCCTTTAAAAGAGTGTGAGGGAGTGTGCGAGTCGGCGACCTGGGTTGTGGCGTGGTCCGGCTCCAGCAGGGCCGGATTGGAGAGCCATCGCCACAGTGAGGCACTGGCCAGCAGTATGATGAACATGGCGGGCAGGCCACCCAGGTTGGACAGCATCTTGACGCCGTCCAGGCCGACAAAGGCCACCATGATCCAGGACACCACACCGATAATGGAGCCCCACAATACTTTCATCGGCAGGCCGGTGTTGAGGTCGCTGTCTGCGGTCAGGCCCCGGGTGCAGAGGCTGCCGATGGCATCGGTGTTGGAGTCGGCGGCGGTCACATAAGAGACGTAGGCGATAAACAGCAGCAGCACAATCATCAGCTGGCTGCCCGGCAGCTGCTCGAACAACCGGTACAGCACATGTTCCACGCCCTGGTTGTTGAGCACCTCGTTCAGCCCCGCCGCCTGGTGCATTTCCAGGTAGATGGCGGCACCGGAGAAGATACAGATCCAGGCAATGGCGAACAGGGAGGGGAACAGCAAGTTAATGCGGATGAACTCGCGCACCGTATAGCCGCGGGCGATCTTGCCGAGGAACAGGGCGCTGATGGGTGCCCAGGCAAACCAGACCGCCCAGTAGAAGATGGTCCACCACTGGGGCCAGGGATCGCCGGCGGCGGAACCGCTGAACAGGCTGCGGCTGAAGAAGCTGTCCAGATACAGGCCGAACGACTCGGCCCCCAGGGAGATCATGAAGACGCTGGGGCCGAAGGCAAAGACGAACAGGCCGAGGAACAACAGCAGCCAGGCATTGAGTGCCGACAACCGGGCGATGCCCTTCTTCAGGCCGCTGGCGGCGGACAGCACGAAGGTGAGTACGATGACGGCGATGATGACGCCGAGGCGCAGTGGGCTGGTGTCTCCCCCCAAGTACTGGCCCATGCCGCCGGCCAGGGTCAGGGCACCGGTGCCCAGGGATGAGGCCATGCCGGCCACCAGGGCATAGAGGGCGATGGCGTCAATCATGCCGCCGAAACGGCGGGTGTTGCCGGCGCCCAGCACGGGTTCCAGCATGCTGCCGATGGAAAAGCGCTTGCGCTGATTATAGAAGGCCAGGGCAAACACCAGGGAGGGAATGGTGTAGATGGCGTAGGGGGTAAAAGACCAGTGCAGGAACATGGTCGAAACCGAGAACAGAGCGGCATCGGCAGAGCCGGGCTCGAGGCCGGCACTTTCGGGCGGTCCGTACAGATGATAGAGGGGCTCGGCCGTGGTCCAGAACAACACCCCTACCGCCAGGGTGGTGCACAGGGTGATGGAAAACCAGCGAAGCTTGGACAGCAGGGGTTCGGCGTTATCTCCGCCGATGCGGATCTTGCCCAGGGGGGAAAAATAAACGACCACCGCCAGCACCAGCAGATAGAGGCTGCCGATATTAAACAGCCAGGAAAAATTCTGCAGGATGGCATTGTTCAATGCTTTGGTGGTGGCGAGGAAGGTATCCAGATCCAGGTAGCTGGTCACCAGGGCGGCGAGCAGCAGCAGGAAGGTGGGCCAGAATACCAGGGGCCTCAGATTGGTAGACAACATAAACATCACTCCGTGACGGTGTTTGATAGATCCTCGGGTGGCCGGGCTGTGGGAAACAGCCCTTGTTGCGACAACCCGGCATGACATGCTGCGAGTTTGGCGAGTGGCGAGGATCCGCTCAATCAATTTCTGGACATGGGGTCATGCCGCTGGATCATGAACGGGGCGGGATCCCTTTTCAGTCCCCGGGATCCTGACAAGCCCGGGGTGTGGGTAGCTTGTTTATAAAATAGTGGATCCTGTGTATGAGGTTGTGATGATCCTGGATAAGTCAAGGATCATATTTTCCAAGATCGGCACGATCCGGCTAGAGATCGGCCCCTCGGCTAAGTAGAATAACCCCCCCTTGATCAGATCCCTTAATTGCAGGAGTTTAGATGAGCGCTATGCTTTGGCAGCAGTGCCTGGACCGGCTACAAGATGAATTGCCTTCGGCGGAATTCAGTATGTGGATCCGGCCACTGCAGGCTGAGTTGGGCGACAATACCCTGACCCTGTTTGCCCCCAACCGCTTCGTGCTGGATTGGGTGCGTGATAAGTATCTAATGCGGATCAACGGTTTGCTGGGCGAGTTTTGCGGCAGCAACTGCCCCGTGCTCAAGTTCGATGTGGGCAACAAGCCGGCGCAGGTGAACCTGGTGGCCAACAGCAAGCCCCAGGAAAAGGTGCAGATGGCGCCTTCCTGGATCACCCAGGCCGAGGACAAGCCGCAGATCAACCACAAGAGCAATATGAACACCAACTATACCTTCGATAATTTCGTCGAGGGTAAGTCCAACCAGCTGGCACGGGCGGCGGCCCGTCAGGTGGCGGACAATCCGGGTGGCGCCTACAATCCGCTGTTTTTGTACGGTGGTACCGGTCTGGGCAAGACGCACTTGCTGCATGCGGTCGGCAACGGCATCCGTGCTCGCAAGACCAACGCCAAGGTTATCTACATGCATTCCGAGCGCTTCGTGCAGGATATGGTGAAGGCGCTGCAGAACAATGCCATCGAAGAGTTCAAACGCTACTACCGTAGTGTCGACGCCCTGTTGATCGACGATATTCAGTTCTTCGCCAACAAGGAGCGTTCCCAGGAGGAGTTCTTCCACACCTTCAATGCGCTGCTCGAAGGCAACCAACAGATCATCCTGACCTCGGACCGTTACCCTAAAGAGATCAACGGGGTGGAGGATCGGCTCAAGTCCCGCTTCGGCTGGGGGCTGACGGTGGCGATAGAGCCGCCCGAGCTGGAAACCCGGGTCGCCATTCTGATGCGCAAGGCGGCGGAAAACAACATGCATCTGCCCGATGAGGTGGCCTTCTTTATCGCCAAACGGCTGCGTTCCAATGTGCGTGAGCTGGAAGGGGCGCTGAACCGGGTGATAGCGAATGCCAACTTCACCGGCCGGGCCATCAACATCGATTTCGTGCGTGAGGCATTGCGTGATCTGCTGGCTTTGCAGGAAAAGCTGGTGACCATCGACAATATCCAGAAGACGGTTGCCGAGTATTACAAAATCAAGGTGGCGGATCTGCTGTCCAAGCGCCGTTCCCGCTCGGTGGCGCGTCCGCGTCAGCTGGCGATGGCGCTGGCCAAGGAGCTGACCAACCATTCGCTGCCCGAGATCGGCGATGCCTTCGGCGGTCGCGACCACACGACCGTGCTGCACGCCTGCCGGAAAATTGGGCAGTTGCGTGAAGAGAGTCATGATATAAAGGAAGATTATTCTAACCTCATCCGTACCCTTTCTTCCTGATTCGGAGAACACCATGCAGTTTACCCTCAGTCGTGAAGCGCTCCTGCGTCCCCTGCAGCTGGTATCCGGTGCCCTGGGTGGTCGCCCCAATCTGCCCATTCTCAACAACATACTATTGCAGGTGAGTAATGACTCACTGTCACTGACCGGCACCGATACCGAGGTGGAGATGGTGGCCCTGGTCGGCCTGGATGGCCCTGTGACCGAAGGCCGCACCACGGTGCCGGCGCGCAAGTTGCTGGATATCTGCAGGGGCCTGCCCGATGGTGCCGAGCTGACCTTCACCCAGGATACGGATCGGCTGTTGCTGCGTTCCGGACGCAGCCGCTTCAACCTCTCCACCCTGCCGGCGGAAGATTTTCCCAATATCGAGGACTGGAATTCGGATCTGGAATTCGACATCAATCAGCAGGTGCTGAAGAAGCTGATTGAATCCACCCAGTTTTCCATGGCGATCCAGGATGTGCGTTACTATCTGAACGGCATGTTGTTCGAGACCGAAGGTCAGTGGCTGCGTACCGTGGCCACCGACGGCCACCGGCTGGCCACCTGCCAGCGCCAGTTGCTGGCAGACGAGCTGCCCGCCCAGCAGGTGATAGTGCCGCGCAAGGGGGTGCTGGAGCTGGTCAAGTTGCTCGACCAGGAGGATCAGGACGTGCGCCTGCAGATCGGTAAAAGCAACCTGCGTGCCGTGACCTCCGGCTTTATCTTCACCTCCAAGCTGGTTGACGGCCGGTTCCCCGACTACCGCCGGGTATTGCCTCGCAACAGCGACAAGACCCTGATCTGTGGCCGGGAAGAACTGAAGCAGGCATTTTCCCGAGCGGCGATCCTGTCCAATGAAAAATTCCGCGGCGTGCGCCTGTATCTGCAGGATCAGACCCTGAAGATCACCGCCAACAACCCCGAGCAGGAAGAGGCGGAAGAAATGCTGGATGTGGACTACCAGGGCAGCGAGCTGGAGATTGGCTTTAATGTCTCCTATGTGCTGGATATCCTGGGAACCCTGAAGTCGGAGCAGGTGAAAATCAGCCTGAAGGACGCCAGCAGCAGCGGCCTGATCGAGGCGGAAGACAATGGTGATGCGCTCTATGTGGTGATGCCGATGCGGCTGTAGGTAAGCATGAGCCTGGTTAACCTGCAGCTCAAGGATTTTCGCAATATCCAGCATGCCCGCTTGACTCCATGCTCCGGCCTTAACCTGTTGGTGGGGGCCAACGGCAGCGGCAAGAGCAGCATCCTCGAAGCCATTCACTATCTGGGCTTCGGCCGTTCCTTCCGCACCCATCTGACCAGCCGGGTGATCGGTCAGGGGGAACAGGCCTTTACCCTGTTTGCCCGCCTGCAGCTGGGGGCAGACAGCCTGCCGGTCGGCCTGAGCAAAACCCGCGGCGGTGATACCCGGCTCAAGATCGGCGGCAGGAAGGCCGAACGACTGGCGGAGCTGGCCGACATTCTGCCCATTCAGTTGATCCATCCGGAAGGGTATAATCTACTCACCGGCGGTCCCAAGTTGCGGCGTGCCTACCTGGATTGGGGGCTGTTCTATTCGACGTCCGAGTTTTTTCCGGTATGGGGGGCGTTTAGGCGTATCCTGAAGCAGCGCAATGCCCTGTTGCGACAGGGCCGGCCCTACCGGGAGCTGGCGTTCTGGGATCAGCAGCTGGTGCAGCAGGGGGAACAGCTGAGTCGGTTGCGGCAGCAGTATTGTACCGCCATCAGCCCGCTGATTATGGAGATAGCGGCGGATTTTCTGCCGGAATACCAATTCTCCTTTGATTTTTTCCGCGGCTGGGATCGCCAGGGAGACCTGGCCCGGTTGTTGGAACAGGGCATGGAGCGGGATCTGGCCGCGGGATATACACAGACGGGGCCACACAAGGCCGAACTCAGGATCAAGGCCCGGGGCATGCCGGTACAGGATTTGTTGTCCCGCGGGCAGTTGAAATTGCTGGTCTGTGCCATGCGTCTGGCCCAGGGCCTGTACCTGAAGAAGCAGTCGAACAAAGACTGCATTTTTCTGATAGATGACTTTGCTTCTGAACTTGATGACGAGAAACGCAACCGGCTGGCCAACCGCCTCAATGAGCTCGGCGCCCAGGTATTTATTTCCGCCATCGAACTTTCTCAGCTGAGCCAAATGATAACACGGGATAACAGTAAGCTGTTTCATGTGAAACAGGGTGAAATCACCGAAACCCAGGAGTGCGAGTAAGCCAATGAGTGAACACACTTATGACTCTTCGAGTATTAAAGTATTAAAGGGTCTGGACGCAGTCCGCAAACGTCCGGGCATGTACATAGGCGATACGGATGACGGCACAGGCTTGCACCATATGGTGTTTGAGGTGGTGGACAACTCGATCGACGAAGCCCTCGCCGGCCATTGCAAGGACATCATCGTCACCATTCACGCCGACGGCTCCGTTTCCGTTTCCGATGACGGCCGGGGTATTCCGGTCGATATACACGAAGAAGAAGGCCGCTCCGCCGCCGAGGTAATCCTGACCGTGCTGCATGCCGGCGGCAAGTTTGACGACAACTCCTACAAGGTATCCGGCGGTCTGCACGGGGTGGGGGTGTCGGTGGTGAATGCCCTGTCGGAAACCCTGCAGCTGACCGTCTGGCGCAGTGGCAAGGTTCATGAACAGACCTATCGTCACGGCGAGCCCCAGGGGCCGCTGACTGCGGTGGGCGAAACCACCAAGTCCGGTACCCTGATCCGCTTCTGGCCCAGCCACGAAACCTTTACCGATACCGACTTCCATTACGATATCCTGGCCAAGCGGCTGCGCGAACTGTCGTTCCTGAACTCGGGCGTGTCCATCCGGCTGATCGACGAGCGGGACAACAAGGAAACCCACTTCCAGTACGAAGGTGGCATCCAGGCGTTTGTTGAATATCTCAACCGCAACAAGACCCCGATCCATCCCAAGGCGTTTCATTTCGCCAGCGAGCGGGAAGACGGTATTGCGGTGGAAGTATCCATGCAGTGGAACGATTCCTACCAGGAAAACATCTTCTGCTTTACCAACAACATTCCCCAGCGGGACGGCGGGACCCACCTGGCCGGTTTTCGCGCGGCCCTGACCCGTACCCTGAACACCTTTATGGATAAGGAAGGCTACAGCAAGAAGGCCAAGACCTCGGCCTCCGGCGACGATGCCCGGGAAGGACTGACCGCGGTGATCTCGGTTAAGGTGCCGGACCCCAAGTTCTCGTCCCAGACCAAGGACAAGCTGGTGTCGTCCGAGGTGAAAACCGCCGTCGAACAGGCCATGGCCGAGCGGCTGAACGAGTTCCTGCTGGAAAACCCGGGGGATGCCAAGATCGTGGTCAACAAGATCATCGACGCGGCCCGGGCCCGGGAAGCGGCCCGCAAGGCGCGGGAAATGACTCGTCGCAAGGGCGCCCTGGATCTGGCCGGCCTGCCCGGCAAGCTGGCCGACTGCCAGGAAAAAGACCCGGCCCTATCCGAACTCTACATAGTGGAGGGCGACTCGGCGGGCGGCTCCGCCAAGCAGGGTCGCAACCGCAAGAACCAGGCGATATTGCCGCTCAAGGGCAAGATCCTCAATGTGGAGAAGGCCCGCTTCGACAAGATGCTGTCGTCCCAGGAGGTGGCCACCCTGATCACCGCCCTGGGCTGCGGCATCGGCCGGGATGAATACAATCCGGACAAGATGCGCTACCACTACATCATCATCATGACCGATGCGGATGTGGATGGTGCCCATATCCGTACCCTGCTGCTGACCTTCTTCTATCGGCAAATGCCGGAGATCATAGAGCGGGGCTATGTCTATATCGCCCAGCCGCCCCTGTACAAGGTGAAGAAGGGCAAGCAGGAGCAGTACCTGAAGGACGAGGAGGCCATGCTGCAGTACCAGACCAGCTTGGCGCTGGACGGTGCCACCCTGCATGTCAACGAGTCGGCGCCGGCCATTGGTGGCGAGCACTTGGAAAAGCTGGTTAACGATTACCGCAAGGTGCAGATGCTGATCTCCAGGCTGTCTCGTCGGGCGCCCGAACTGGTGCTCAATGAGCTGATCTACCAGCCGGAGCTGACCCTGGATGCGCTCAACGACGAGGCCCGGGTCAAGGACTGGGTGGCGGCCATCAACCGGTCGCTGGAAGAAAACAACAGCAACGGCACCCAGTACCGCCTGGATTACAGCTTCTTCGAAGAACGCAACTGCTACCTGCCCAAGGTCAGGGTGCGCCAGCACGGTATCGAGAAGGAGTTTCCGATCAGCTATGACTTCTTCGCTTCCGGCGAGTATCGCAGCATAGTGGCGCTGGGCAAGGGCATCGCCAACCTGATCGAGGAAGGCGGCTATGTTAAGCGGGGCGAGAAGACCAGGCCGATCGGCAGCTTTGTCGAAGGTCTGGAGTGGCTGATGACCGAAAGCAAGCGCGGCCTCTATGTGCAGCGCTACAAGGGGTTGGGTGAAATGAACCCGGATCAGTTGTGGGAAACCACCATGGATCCCGGCACCCGCCGCATGCTGCAGGTGACCATAGAGGATGCGGTGGCCGCCGACGAGCTGTTCTCTACCCTGATGGGTGACCATGTGGAGCCGCGTCGCGACTTTATCGAGACCAATGCCCTGAAAGTGGCCAACCTGGATATCTAGGGCTTATCGCATCAGGTCGAAGATAAAAGCAGCTCCCGGAGCTGCTTTTTTTTACGCCGCTTTCAGGTACCCTGTTCGGCCATTGTCGTAGAAGCAGGCCATCAGCCCAATGATCATGTTATCGCCGCAGGCGGCCTGGGAGCAGGCCGTCAACCATTTGGGATTCAGCCCCGACCCCGGCCAGCAACAGGCGGTCGAGGCGCTGGAGCACTGTTACCGGCAACTGCACCAACCCGAAGCAGACGGGGGATGGGTCGCCGGCATCTATCTCTGGGGCCCGGTTGGGCGGGGCAAGACCTGGCTGATGGACTGCTTCCATCAAGGCCTGACCCTGCCTTGCCGCCGCCAGCACTTCCATCACTTTATGCGCTGGGTGCATAAGCGCCTGTTCCAGCTGACCGGCACCCCGGATCCGCTGCAGGCACTGGCCCGGGAACTGGCTCGGGAAGTCCGGGTATTGTGTCTGGATGAGCTGTTTGTCAGCGATATCGGCGACGCCATGATCCTCGGCCGGTTGCTGCGGCTGATCTTCGAACAGGGCACCGTGCTGGTGGTCACCTCCAATCAGCCCCCCGAGCAGCTCTATGCCGACGGCTACAACCGGGATCGTTTTGTCCCTGCTGTGGTTGCGATGCAGGCGGCCATGCAGGTGGTCGCCGTGGATGGCGGGCAGGATCACCGGTTGCATCCGGGCGAGTCCCGGCCGCGTTACTGGGTGAATGACGGCGGCCAGCCGGGTGCACTGGCGGCGGAATTCACCCGGCTCAGCGCCGGTGGCGCTCACACCGGAGCCCCCCTTGTACTGGGGCATAGGGCCGTATCCGTGGTGCGACGCAGCGAACGGGTGCTCTGGTGCCATTACCAGCAATTGTGCGAGCAGCCGCTGGCGGCCATGGACTTTATCGAACTCTGCGACCGTTACGCCCATATACTGCTGAGCGATCTGCCCTGTCTGAGTCAGGGGCCAAAGGGCCGGGATATCGCCCGCGGCACCGAGGATGGCGTCGAGCAGGTGGCCGCCGGTGAGCGTCGACTGCCGGTGCTGTCCCGACAGGATGACGGCGTGTGCCGCTTTATCGCCCTGGTGGATGAATGCTACGACAGGGGTATCCCCCTGTATCTGGAGGCCCGGGTGCCGCTTGACCGGCTCTATGGCGAGGGCTACCTCTCGTTCCCTTTCCGGCGTACCCTGAGCCGGCTGCAAGAGATGCAGCTGGCGCGTTTCGGTGAGCGGCGTCCGGCCAGCGCCAGCAACTGAGGGCTTAATTAGTCTTTTTTGTGGTTGCCACCCTGATTCGCCAATAGCAGCAAGCTCCCAGGAACCTATCGCGCGATGGCGGCTTTCTCGCCAATATACATGGTGTTACAATGCTGGCGTTCCTTATCCGGCGACTGCCCGGCATAGCTCCACTTCAACAAGACCCGTCCCGCCATGGCCCAATCGTTCACGCTCGGTATCCGACATCTCTGGGATGAACTGCTGCTGATGCAGGCCCCCGGCCTGTACTGGCTGAACGCCGATCGCCGGCAGGATGCCGTCCTGTTGTGCCGGCAGGTTATCGGCAGCCAGCCGGCCGATACCCGGGCCGCGCTGATCTGCGCCGGTGGTGCGCCTGCAGAGGTAGTCGATGAGCTGGAGTACGGCGGCCCCCAGAAACTGCCTCTGTTTTCATTGCCGGAAAGCGGACCGGCGCTCGCGCACCTGAGTGAAGACCTGATGCGCGGGCTCAAGCCCCGTGGCCGTTTGTTGCTGTTGCTTGCCCCCGCCCGGTTGTGGCAGGCCCTTGACCCGGGTGCCTTATGGGACTGGGTGGCGCAGATGAGTCGCTGGCTGTGCCGGCAGGGCTGTACCCTGTTGATCGTCGGCCACGGCCCGGGAGGGAATGCGCTGCATGCGTCCCTGTCGTCTCGTCATCGTACCCTACAGGGGTTATCCCGCCTGCGCTGGCTGCAGGATAAGCACCAATACCAGGTGGCATTCTGGTGTAACCATGACGGTGTCAGCGCGGGGCAACAGCTGGCGTTGCTCCCGGGAGAAAGGGGCTGGCAGCTGTGGGAAGACGAGCCGCAGCCATCCCGGCTCCGCCATGATGAGCATCAGGTGCTGGCCGAACGCCATGTGCTGGAGGGGGCGCCTGCGCTGTCGGAGCATTGGCGGCTGTTTGACAGCAACCGGGCCTTGGCCGAAGCGGGGCGGCAGGCGCAGGCGGCTACCCTGGTGTTCGCATTGCGACACAGCGAGCAAGTCGAAGAACTGGCCCGGCAGATACACCAGCTGCGCCGGCTGCGGGGCAAGGGGATCAAACTGGTGGTGCGGGAGCTGTCGGTCAGCCTGCGCCATACCGATGAGCATCTGCTGCTGGCCTGCGGCGCCAACCTGATCGCATCGCACCATGTCCCCCTGTCCCGCGTCCCGTCCTTGCTGGAGGCCGTCCAGGGGCAATCCTTCGGGCGCCATGTCCCGTCTGATATCGGCGAGCTGTTCGCTGCCACGCGACCGCTCCGGCTCAAGGGGGTGCTCGGCCAGGCGTCCTTCTGCCGTGCCCTGATCAGTCTGATGAGCCATCCGCTGTTGCCGGAAGACGACAAGGGGGTGCTGGTCGCCTTGCAACCTGTGTCTGGACTGCGGGCCGGGCAGGCGCTGACCCTGTGCCGGATGCATCGCGATGGTGACCTGGCCATGACAGTCGACAATCACCTCTTTGTTTTTCTGTTTGCCTGCCGAGTCAATGAAGTGGATGTGGCCCTGGGCCATATCTTCCGGCTGTCGGTGTCCGGGCTGTTCGGGCGGCGTAGGGTCTGGCATCAGGATCGCCATATCCTGGACCAGGTAAGGCTGCTCCAGGCTCAGCAACCGACCGGCTGGTCACCGGCCGAGCCCCCGCGCTCAGCAGGTCAGAAAATACAGCCGTCGGCGCCCCCGGTCCCCCGACCCCTTCCCCAGGGCATCCGGTTACCGGTGTTTCGCGAGGAGGACGAATAGCCATGTATATCGGCGATATCGCGGGCATTTTCCTGCTGTGTGCGGTCATCATGCTGCCGTTGGGTTACTTCCTGCGGGCGTGGCTGCCACCCACCCGGCAGTGGCTGCGTCATCTGTTGTTTTCGCCGCGTTACCTGAAGTCCGAAGGGATCTGGCAACGCAAAGGGCCCACCCCATCAGACTCTGAACATGACCAAAAAGATTGATTTTCGACCCGGGGACGGCGAGCCGATGAGCGGCCCCGGGCAGCATTGGCGCGGCCTGGGTGGCTGGAACTATTATTTCCTGCTGAAATTCGGCCTGTTGTGGTATGGCTATCTGAATTTTCACCCGCTGGCCAACCTGGTGCTGGCCGCCTTCCTGCTGTTTCCCGTCCCCGGCATCCGGTTGCACCGCCTGCGCCACTGGCTGGCGCTGCCACTCGGGGCCGGGCTGTTTTATCACGACACCTGGCTACCCGGTGTCGGCAGCCTGCTCAGCCAGGGAGATCAACTGGCAGGATTGAGCGGAGCCTATCTGCTTGAGCTGGCAGAGCGCTTTATCAACTGGCAGATGCTGGGGGCGGCCTTTGTGTTGTGGGTGGCCTACCTGTTCCTGGCCCAGTGGCTCCGCTTTACCGTATTGGTGGTGGCGGCCCTGGGCTGGCTCAATGTGCTGCAGCTTTCCGGACCGGCGGTGGCGCTGCGGCCGGCGGTGGAACAGCCTCCGGCGGGTACCCTGCCCGCCGCGCCGGAACCTGACTCCGCCAAGGCGCTGCCGGTGCGGCTCCCGGCCACCAACCAGAATCTGAATGCCCACCTTGAAGCCTTCTATCAGCAGGAGCGGCACCGGCAGACCGCGTTTCCGGAGACGCTCCCCGCCGATGCGGTGCCCTTCGATCTGCTGGTGATCAATATCTGCTCGCTTTCCTGGTCGGATCTCGAGGCCGCCGAGCTGGCCTCGCATCCGCTCTGGCAGCGGTTTGATATTCGCTTCCAGGACTTTAATTCGGCCACCTCCTACAGTGGCCCGGCCGCTATCCGCCTGCTGCGGGCCAGTTGCGGCCAGGGCAGCCAGCAAGAGCTGTATCAACCGGCGGATCCCGGCTGTTATCTGTTCGACAACCTGGCACAACTAGGTTTCGATACCCGTCTGGCCATGGATCATTCCGGCACCTTCGGCAACTACCTGGCCGAGCTGCGCCGCCACGGCAGGCTGCAGGCCCCGCTGATGTCACAACAGGGCATGTCCCAGGCACTGGTCTCGTTCGACGGGGAGCCGGTACTGGACGATGCGCAACTGTTCAGTCGTTGGCTGACACAACAACAGGCCGGCGGAGACGGCCGCAGCGCCACCTTCTTCAACCTGATCCCGCTGCATGACGGCAATCGCCTGCCCGGGAAAAGCGAAACCGCGCCCTATCCCGCCCGCGCCCGTACCCTGTTCGATCAGCTCGATGCCTTCTTCGATCAACTGGCGCAGTCCGGCCGCAGGCTGATGGTGGTCGTGGTGCCCGAACACGGGGCCGCCCTGGTCGGCGACAAGGTACAGCTGTCCGGCTTGCGTGATATCCCCAGCCCGGCGGTAACCCGGGTTCCGGTCGGTATCAAGCTGTTTGGCATGCAGGCGCCGCATCGGGGGCCGTCCCTCGACATGACGGCGCCGAGCAGCTATCTGGCCATCTCCGAACTGATCGCCCGGCTGGTGGATGGCAAGGTGTTCGAGGCGAGCACCGTAGATTGGCAGGCCCTGGTTCGGGATCTGCCACAAACGGCGCCGGTCTCGGAAAATGACAACGCGGTGGTGATGGCGTTTCAGGGGGACAGCTATATTCGCCTCAACGGCGGTGACTGGGTGCCTTATCCACGATGATACTGGCTTGGAATCAATGAATTGCGAGTGGCAGCATGAAGCATGAAAACCCTGATGATGATGGCCTGAACCGGGCGGAAAGCACCCAGGATGATCTGGGTGCATTGAGCCGGCTGGTGTCCTTGCCGGCACTGGGCTACCAGGATATCGGCCGGCAGCAACAGCTGGCCGCCATAGTGGAGCGCTGGCCCTTGCTGGACGAGCTATCCCTGGCGTCGGATGCCGAGGACCCATGCCGGTAATCGCCTTGCAGGGGATCCGCGGCGGTGTGGGCGCCACCTCGATCACGGCGGGGTTGGCCTGGGCCCTGCATCGGCTGGGTAAAGGGGTACTGGTCATCGACTGTTCGGCAGACAATCACCTGTGCCTGCACTTCAATACCCCGTTTTCACTGACCGCGGGCTGGGGCCGGGCGGAGCTGGATGGACTTGCCTGGCACCAGCAGGCGCTGCGCTATTGCGAGGGGCTGGATCTGTTGCCTTTCGGGCGGCTGTCGGTAGACGAGCTTCCGCGCTGGTCGGCGCGGCATCAGCAGGTTTCCGGACGCTGGATTCAATATCTCAACCAGTTGCGGGACAGCGGTGAGTATGACTGGCTGTTGCTGGATCTGCCCGCCGCCGGCATGCCCGGCACCGAAGGGTGGCAGGAGGCGGCCGATGCCCTGTTTTGCGTGCTGAACGCCGATGCCAACAGCCATATCCGTCTGCATCAGCAGCCGTTGCCGCCGGGGACCCGGCTGCTGCTCAATCGGTTTTCCGCCGAAAGCCGGTTGCAGCAGGATCTGCATCAATACTGGCGGCAACACCTGGATGCCCTGCTGCCGTTGGCAATCCACCAGGATGAGGCGATGGCCGAGGCCCTGGCCGCCAAGCAGCCGGTGGGGGAATACAGTACCGTCAGCCTGGCGGCGGACGAGCTCAATATCCTGGCCGTCTGGTGTCTGGCCCATGTGACCGGGTCGCACCCATGAACTGGCTGATGGGGCCGTTGCTGAGCCGGGGGTTGCAGACACTGGCACGGCGCTATCGGGGATATCGCCGGCAGGGCAGCTCCGCGCCGGCCGCCGGCCTGTGCTGTGCCGGTCTGATCCTGGCCTGGGCCCTGTTCCGGCTGGAATCGCCCGGCTGGCAGGCATTGCGCACCCAGGCCCGCTACTGGTTTCCCCACCTTTCGCCGGAGCGGCCCCGGCTGGGCGACGGCCTGCGTTACCTGTTGCAGGGCGCCTGGCTGTTGCTGATCCGCCCGCCAGGGCAAAGCGAGCTCCCATGGGGCGGCTGGGCTGCCCGGCTGCGTACTGGCGAGCGCCGGCGGCGACGTTCGGCGGGGGAGGCGGGCAGGCAGGAGAACAATTCGGCGCCCTCGTCCCGGGGGGGGCGCCGGGTCGGGCGGTGGCTGATGGGGCTGACTGCGGTACTGTTGGCCCTGGTATGCGTATCACAACCCCTTGATCTGCAAACGCAGCTGGTGTTTGTGGCGGTGTTGTGGGCGATAGCCATGGTGGTGCGCCGGCTGCCGGGCCGGTTTGCCGCCCTGCTGATGATCATGCTGTCGCTGCTGGTGTCTTGCCGCTACCTGTGGTGGCGCTATACCTCGACCCTGAACTGGGACGATCCGCTCAGCCTGTTTTGCGGACTGCTGCTGCTGGCCGCGGAGACCTACGCCTGGCTGGTGCTGGTGCTGGGCTATTTCCAGTCACTCTGGCCGCTGCATCGCCAGCCGACCCCGTTGACGGCGTCGCCGGCCGACTGGCCCGTTGTCGATATCATGGTGCCCACCTACAATGAGCCGCTGAGCGTGGTCAAGCCCACCATCTATGCGGCCCTGGGCATCGACTGGCCCAGGGACAAGCTCAACATCTACCTGCTCGATGACGGTAACCGGGCCTCGTTCCGGGAATTCGCCGAGGAGGCGGGGGTGCGCTACATCGCCCGGCCCACCCATGAGCACGCCAAGGCGGGCAACCTGAATTATGCGATGAAGCAGGCCGGCGGCGACTTTGTCGCCATCTTCGACTGTGACCATGTGCCGACCCGCACCTTCCTGCAACTGACCATGGGCTGGTTCTTCAAGGATAAAAAACTGGCCATGCTCCAGACGCCGCACCATTTTTTCTCGCCGGATCCGTTTGAACGCAACCTGGGGCGTTTCGGCCGTACCCCGAACGAAGGCTCGCTCTTCTATGGCCTGCTGCAGGATGGCAATGACATGTGGGACGCCACCTTCTTCTGTGGCTCCTGTGCGGTGATCCGCCGCAGCGCCCTGGACGAGGCGGGCGGCATCGCGGTGGAAACCGTGACCGAAGACGCCCATACCTCGCTGCGGCTGCACCGCCTGGGCTACACCTCCGCCTATATTCGTATCCCCCAGGCCGCCGGCTTGGCCACGGAAAGCCTGTCTGCCCATATCGGCCAGCGCATCCGCTGGGCGAGGGGGATGGTACAGATCTTCCGGCTCGACAATCCGCTGCTGGGCAAGGGGCTGAAACTGACCCAGCGGCTCTGTTACGCCAATGCCATGCTGCACTTCCTGTCGGGCATACCCAGGTTGATCTTCCTGACCGCCCCGCTGGCATTCCTGCTGTTGCACGCCTACATCATCTACGCCCCGGCGCTGGCCATTGCGCTCTACGTGCTGCCGCACATGATCCATGCGAACCTGACCAATTCCAGGATCCAGGGCAAGTATCGCTATTCGTTCTGGAGTGAGGTCTACGAAAGTGTGCTGGCCTGGTATATCGCCCGGCCGACCACTGTGGCCCTGCTCAACCCCCACAAGGGCACCTTCAATGTCACCGCCAAGGGCGGGCTGGTCGAGCAGGCCCATGTGGATTGGGAGATCAGCCGTCCCTATCTGGTGCTGGTGCTGCTCAACCTGTGCGGGCTGGTCGCCGGCGGCTGGCGGCTGGCATACGGCGATGCGAACGAAATCCCGACGGTGATCCTGAGTATGGGCTGGGTACTGTTCAATTTGCTGATCCTGGGCGGGGCCATCGCGGTGGCGGTGGAGGCCAGGCAGGTGCGTCAGGCGCACCGGGTGGATATTGACCTGCCTGCTGCTATCAAACGGCAGGATGGCCACCTGTTTCCCTGCACCCTGCGTGATTACTCGGACGGCGGCGTGGGCATCGAATTGTGCCGGCACGATCTGCTGTGGGAAGGCGAGCAGCTTACCCTGCTGCTGAAGCGCGGCCAGCAGGAATTCGCCTTCCCGGCGGCCGTAATGCGACGGGCCGGGACCCGGATAGGACTGCGCTTGAGCGGCCTGACCCGGGAGCAGCATATCGAGTTTATCCAGTGTACCTTCGCCCGCGCTGACACCTGGGCCCGCTGGCAGGATGAGTTTGCCCGTGACCAGCCGGTGGCCAGCCTGAAAGACGTGCTGACGCTGGGCTGGAACGGTTTTAAGAGCCTGATCGATCACCAGCCGTCGCCCTTGGCGCGACTGTTTGCCGCAGTGAGCCGGCTGCTGGCGTGGCTGCTGTCCTTTATCCCGCGTACTCCGGAGCGGTACAAGCCGTTATCCACGGCGGCCTTTAGTTCAACCATGATGAGGGAATAATGATAAAAATAATCGCCTTGTTCACCCTGATGCTGTGGAGTATCGGCGTCCTGGCCCAGGGGGCGGCTGTGCCGGCGGAGACAGGGGCTGTCGCTGTCGGGTCGGAAGTGGTCCCGACCCGCGATGTCGAGCTCGCCTTCGGGCAGCTGGCCCCGGACATGCCGGCCTTGCGCGGCACCAGCCCCGAGGGCCAGGTCGAGTTCGGGGTGCGCAGCGATGAGGTGGTGTCCCACGCCACCCTGAATCTGGCCTTTATTCCATCGCCGGCCCTGCTGCCGGTCGAGTCCCATGTGAAGGTGTACCTCAACGATGAAATGATGGGGGTAGTGCCGGTTGAGCGTGAGCAGCTGGGTAACAAGAGCCGGGTACAGGTGCCCCTGGACCCCCGTTATATCGGCGACTTCAACCGGATAAAACTGGGCTTTGTCGGTCACTACCAACGCATCTGTGAAAACCCCGCCCACAGTACCCTGTGGCTGGATGTGGGCAGCGACAGTAGCCTGTCGCTGCGCTATCAGGCCTTGCCGCTGAAAAACGATCTGTCCTACTTTCCCGAGCCGTTTTTCGATGAACGGGATACCCGGGCGCTGACCCTGCCGATGGTGTTTGCCGCCTCTCCGGGGTTGACCCAGCAGAAGGCGGCGGCGGTGCTGGCATCCTGGTTCGGCGCCCGGGCCCAGTGGCGCGGCCAGCAGTTTCCGGTGCTGTTCAACCGGTTGCCCGATCGCCATGGGGTCGTATTTGCCACCAATGAACGGCGTCCGGATTTTCTGCGGGACTATCCTGCCGTCGACGCCCCGACCGTGGAGATGATCAGCCATCCCGACGACCCCTATGTCAAGCTGCTGCTGGTGCTCGGCCGCGACGATCAGGATCTGGTCACGGCGGTGCAGGGCGTAGCCCAGGGCAGCATACTGTTTCGGGGCCAGAGCGTGACGGTGGCCGGCGTCAGGCCGCTGGCGCCGCGTCAACCCTATGACGCGCCCAACTGGGTGCGTACCGACCGGCCGGTTGCCTTTGCCGAGCTGCAGCGCTATCCCGGACAGCTGCAGGCGAGAGGCATGGAGCCCTCGCCGATGGCCCTGACCCTGAATCTGCCGCCGGATCTGTTCATGATCCGCGATCTGGGCATCCCCATGCAGTTGAAATACCGTTACACCTCGCCAAAAACGGACGATGGTTCGCGGCTGGTGGTCAGCCTCAACGATCAACTGTTGCACACCTATAGCCTCAGGCCGGAACAGCAAAGCGGCGAAAAGCTGCTGCAGCTGCTGATGTTGCAGGATGTGCCCGGAGACAATCGGCTCACCATACCGGCCCTCAAGCTCGGCACCAGCAACCAGCTGAGCTTCAACTTTGAGTATGCCAATGCGGTGCTCGGGGGGACGCCCGAACGGTGCGAGACCTATCGGCCTATCCCCAACCAGGTGGTGATCGACGGCGATTCCACCATCGACTTTTCCGGCTACCGCCACTTCATGGCTATGCCGGATCTACGCGCCTTTGCCAACTCCGGGTTCCCGTTCAGCCGGCTGGCCGATCTGTCCCAGACCCTGGTGCTGGTCAACAAGGATCCGGAACCGGCCCAGCTTGGTGCCCTGTTCAATATCCTGGGCGCGATCGGGGCGCACACCGGCTATCCGGCATTGGGGGTACGCCTCGGCGACGACTGGGAACAGGTACAGGATCGGGATCTGGATGTGCTGTTGCTCGGCACCATACCGGCGGAACTGCGCGATGATCGCAATATCCACCTGTTGTTCGAGGCTACCCGGAGCTGGGTGAAGATGCCGGCCCGCCAGGCATCGCGGCCCGAGCTGGATCCGGATAGCGAGGATGACCTACCGGAAAGTGAAGCCAGAATCGACTCGGATGGGCCCATGGCGGCGGTGATCGGTTTCCAGTCCCCCTTCTATGAGCAGCGTAGCGTGGTGGCGTTACTGGCAGACAGTGACCGGGGCTATCAGTTGCTGAATGAGGTGATCAACGACAGCGGCCGGCGGGCCGATTTGTCCGGTGCGGTGGCGGTGATCCGGGAATCGGGGATCAACAGCCTGCGGGTCGGCAATGCCTACCATGTGGGTTACCTGCCTTGGTGGGAACGGATCTGGTTCTTGCTGGCCCCGCATCCGCTGGTGCTGGCTGCCCTGACGTCCCTCAGTGTACTGCTGATGGTGCTGGTGCTGTGGCGGGTACTGCGTACCTTGAGCCGCCGCCGGCTGTCGCCGGATGAGCGGGTCTAAGCCCATGGGCTGGCTGTACGCAGGCGTCATGAGCCTGTTGCTGTTGGGGCCGGGTGCCGTCTCGGCCGATTGTGACTGGCCCGCCTGGCAGCGGTTCAGGCAGGACTACATCAGCGAGCAAGGGCGGGTGATCGATCCCGCCGGGGATCGTCATGTCACCACCTCAGAAGGCCAGAGCTACGGCATGTTTTTCGCCCTGGTGGCCGACGATAGGGACACCTTCGAACGGCTGCTGCGGTGGACCCAGGACAACCTGGCTGCCGGGGATCTGACGGCGCGGCTGCCGGCCTGGTTGTGGGGCCGCAACGAACGGCAGCAATGGACGGTGCTCGACCCCAATTCCGCCGCCGATTCCGATCTGTGGCTGGCCTATGACCTGCTGGAAGCCGGCCGCCTGTGGCAGAACCGTCGCTACCGGGTCCTGGGTACCCTGCTGTTGCAGCGTATCGCGCGGGAAGAAGTCGCGGACATCCCCGGCCTGGGCCCCATGTTGCTGCCCGGCAAGGTCGGTTTTGCCCGGGAACAGGACTGGACCCTCAACCCCAGCTATCTGCCGCCCCAGCTGCTGGCGCGCTTCGCCGGTTTCGACGGGCCCTGGCAGGCGATGCAAAGCGGCAACCGGCGGCTGTTGCTGGAAGCGGCCCCCGTCGGGCTGGTGCCCGACTGGGTGGTCTGGCAGCCGTCCCGGGGCTGGCTGCCGGATCCCAAGGCGGGCAGTATCGGCAGCTACGATGCGATACGCAGCTATCTGTGGGTCGGCATGCTTGCCGACGGCGATCCGGACAAGGCACAACTACTTTCTCATATGAAGTCCATGGTCGAGCTGACGGTGGCGCGGGGCATGCCGCCGGAGCGGGTGGACGTGCTGACCGGCGAAGCGTCGGGAAGCGGTCCCGTCGGCTTTTCCGCCGCCCTGCTGCCCCTGCTGCAGGGCACGGCCGCGGCCGAGGTCCAGCGCCGGCGGCTGGCCGAACGGCCAGCCGGTGAGCGGGGCTATTACGATGCGGTGCTGACCCTGTTCGGCGAGGGCTGGGATCAGCGACGTTATGGTTTCAATCGGGCGGGTGAACTGCTACCGAACCGGGGTGATGCATGCACAAGTTCTCGTTAAGCCTGCTGGGGTTGCCGCTCGTTCTGGCCTTGCCACCGGCGGCCCTGGCGACGGTCGAGCCCGAGTCCTGGCTGCTGGAACAGATCCGGCTGGGCGAGGCAGGCTACCGTGACAACCTGGTCGAGGAGTCCCTGCATCGCCTGGCATTGATCGCTCCCGATCATCCCCAGGTGATGGCGGCGCGGCTGCGGCTGGCACTGCGTCAGGACGATCCGCAGCTGGCCCGGCATCAACTGGAGCGGCTGGCCAGGGTGGCGCCGGATTCCGCCGAATATCGCCAGGCGCAAGGTGCCATGCTGCTGACCACAGAGGCGGGCCGTCAGCAGCTGCAACAGGCCCGGCTGCTGGCGGCGGCCGGGCGGCTGACGGACGCCCGGCAAGCCTATCTGGAGCTGTTTGGCGAGGATTTTCCCAGCCTGGATCTGGCGGTGGAATACTGGCGGCTGGTGGCGCGGCTGCCCGGCCAGCGCGGCCCGGCGATCAGCCGCCTGAAGGCACTGGACGACAGTTACCCCGGTAACCGCACCCTGCGCGGCGTGCTGGTCGGCCTGTTGTTCGATGCAGAGAGGCCCGGGCAGGGGTTTGCCCTGTTGCGGCAGATGGCCGGGGATCCGGCCACCCGCGACCAGGCCGTCGAACTCTGGCTGGACCACATCAGGCGGATGCCGGTGGGTGAGCAGAGCCTGGCCCAGTTGCGGCAGCTGGTCGAGTTTTCCGAGGGCAATACAGGGGGGCAGGCTGGGGAGCTGCTGCGGCAGCAGCAGGACTTGCTGGCCGATCCGGCCTTCCAGGCTCGCACCCGGGGACTGGCACTGGTGGCGCAGGGGCAGGGCGCCGCCGCCATCCCCTGGTTGCGACGGGCCCTGGCCGGCTATCCAGATGATGCCGGCCTGCTGGGTGCCCTGGGCCAGGCCTATGGCCGTGAGGGCCAGCGCAGCCAGGCCATCCCGTTGCTTGAGCGGGCCCTGAGGGCGGATCCGGACAGCAGCGAGCGCAGCAAATGGCAGAGCCTGCTCCGGAGCAACCGTTACTGGTTGCTGATCCAGCAGGGGGATCAGGCGTTGCAGGCCCGGCAGCTGGTGTCGGCCCGGCGGCACTACCAACAGGCAAGGCAGCTGGATGACGGAGACAGCTATGCCCTGCTGGGATTGGGAGAGGTGGCGCTGGCCAGGGGGCAGGCGGACCAGGCGGAGCGCTATTTTCGTCAGGCACTGAGCCGGGATCCGGTGAACGGCGGCGCCCTGAGGGGCTTGTTTGCCCTCTATCGCCAGCAGTCACCGGCCCAGGCCCTGGGTTATCTGGAACGGCTGCCCCGTCGCCAGCGGCAGGCCCTGGGTGACGGAGAACCCCGGCTGAGCAGCGAGCTGTTGCAGCAGCGGGCGGAGACCCTGGAGCAGGGACGGCAATGGCGGGCGGCGGCTGAAACTCTGGTCCGGGCCCGGCAGCTGACGCCGGACGATGTCTGGCTGACCTACCGGCTGGCGGCGAACTGGCGACAGGCGGGCCGGCCCGAGCTGGCCGACAAGGCCTTTGCCGAGTTGGCATCCCGCCGGCCCGATGATCCGGAGCAGCTCTATGCCCATGCCCTCTACTTGTCGTCCGGCGGACGGGAGCGGGCAGCTCTAGCCCATATGGATACCCTGCCTCGGGCCCGCTGGAGTACCGAGATGGACGAGCTGGCACGGCGACTGGAACAGGATCGCATGCTGGCCGAGGCGCGCAGCTTGCG
Source organism: Zobellella maritima (assembly GCF_003075035.1). Classification (GTDB taxonomy): domain Bacteria; phylum Pseudomonadota; class Gammaproteobacteria; order Enterobacterales; family Aeromonadaceae; genus Oceanimonas; species Oceanimonas maritima. The sequence continues at coordinate 117,541 of NZ_QCZE01000005.1, forward strand.
AGATCAGGGTGATAACGGCGGTGCGCTGGCCATCCTGCAGGCACAGCCCGCCGACACCCGCATCTCGCTTATCCTGGCGGACTGGGCCCTGGAAGACGGCGATCCCGGCCGTGCCCTGGCCGGTTATCGTCAGGTGCTGGCGCGGGAGCCGGAAAACGACGAGGCCCGCCTGGGAAAGATAGAGGCGCTGATTGCCGACGGTAATCTGGATCAGGCCCGGCGGCAGTTGTTCAAGCGGCGGCCTGATAATGAGCAGCAGACGCCTTCCCTGAACAGCCGTCGCCGGGTTGCCAACGCCTGGGCGGCGGTGGGGGAGCAGCTGCAGGCCGAACGGCTGTTCCGGCAGGCCAGGCAGCAGGCGCAGCAACTGCCGCCATCCGGGGAAAACGCCTGGTTGCTGCGTGATTCGGCCAGGCTGGCCCGGCAGCTCGGGCAATCACAACAGGCGCTGGGCGACTATGGCCAGGCGATGGCGGCCAGCGGCCTGACGGACCAGCCGCCGACGGAGAATGACGACTTCACCCGGCTGACCCGGGTCAAGCTCGACGATGACTGGCTGACCCGCAGTGTCCGCGCCGATGCGGCGGATCTCTATCGTCAGATGGATACCACCGTCACCTTCGATCATGACTACCTGCGCTCCGGCGGCAGCGGCGGCTATTCGGATCTGAGCGCCCATACCGGCATGCTGGAGCTGGAGACCCCCATGTTTGGCGGGCGGGGATTCCTGCGCACCGACATGGTTCGGCTGGATGCGGGCCGTTTTGACGACGGCGTCTATAAGGAGACATTCGGCACCTGCCGGGAAGTGGGCTGCAGTGACGATCATCGCCAGTCCGCCACCGGCGCCAGCGTCGGTGTCGGCTGGCGGGACCAGCGCTGGCAAGGGGATCTCGGTACCACACCGCTCGGTTTCGAGGTGGTGGACTGGGTCGGCGGCCTCGACTACAGCGGCGCCTGGCGGGACATCGGCTGGACCTTGACCGCTTCCCGGCGGCCGCTGGCCAGCTCGTTGCTGTCCTTCGGCGGTACCCAGGACCCCAATACCGGCATCCGCTGGGGCGGGGTGCGCGCCACCGGTGTCAGCCTCAGCGGCAGTTACGATCAGGGCAGGGCCCATGGCTTGTGGGGCGATATCGGTGCCAGCTTGCTGACCGGTGAAAATGTGGAGGAGAACAGGCGCACCCGGCTGATGGGGGGCTACTACTACAAGCTGGTCAATCAGCCTCAGCGGCGGGTCAGCGTGGGGCTGAACAGCATGTGGTGGCAATACCAGAAGGATCTGAGCGGCTACTCCCTGGGGCAGGGCGGCTACTACAGCCCACAGCAATACCTGTCGCTGGCGGTGCCGGTGAATTACCGGGAGCGTACCGACGATTGGTCGTGGGAACTGGGGGGATCCGTTTCCTGGTCTCGCGCGGTCACCGACGATCAGCCGCGTTATCCGCACCCGGGCCTGATCCCGGCGGGGCTGCCCGATGCGGATGCCATCGAAGGGGGCGACAGCAGCAGCGGGTTCGGCTATACCCTGCGGGCCCTGGTGGAACGCCGGCTGAACGCGCACTGGACCCTGGGGGCGGGCATCGATATCCAGCAGGCCAGGGACTTTACCCCCAGCCATGGCCTGCTCTATCTGCGTTATTCGCTGGGCGGCTGGCAGGGTGACCTGGAGCTGCCGCCGCAACCGCTGACCCCCTATGCCGAGTTCAAGTAGGGGAGGGATCGCGGGCAGCTTGTTGCCCGCTGTCTCCCCGCGGGAGCCCGGCTTATCGCATATATGCGGATGCCTGGCGGATAGCGCACTTAACCACAGATAATGGCCTTGGTTTCGATATATTCATGCAGCGCCTCCTTGCCCCATTCCCGGCCATTGCCCGATTGTTTGTAGCCGCCGAAGGGGGCGCTGCCGGAACACCCACAATATGCGGTTGGGGTAGCGCATCCCCGTCAGGCCGGATCCAATGCCGAGCAGGTGCCTGCCAATAAAATACTGCCAATCGAGAGGGTGATTCAGGATTGGCAGTATGGGTAGGCACTGACCGGTGCTTCGGCACCGGTCAGGTATTTGCGGATCAGCCAGGCAGGTATTCGCGTCCCCAGGCTTCACCGGCGATAGCCGTTTCCAGCATGGTATCGATTTCCTCCGTGCCGTAACCGATATCGGCAAGGATGGCCCGGGTGGAGTGGCCGAACTGCTCGGTCGGGGTGAGGGCGAAGATCGAAGACTCGCAGGGACGAATCGCATAGTGATCGATCTGGGTCACCCTATGGCCGCTGGGGTGGTTTTCGTAGATAGAGAATGCATAGCTGCCCCTGTCCGTGCCCACCTGACCATCGGCCTCTCGGCTGTACGCCTCCCGCAGTTCTTCGATGCTGAGCGGCCTGGCCGCTGCAATATCGGCGGCGTGCAGGACATCGACCCAGTAATCGGTGGTCGCTGTCTTGAAGGCCGCCGCCAGAAACTCGGCGGTGTTTTCCGCCTCCTGGATACCCGCCAGGCCCTCGACCGCGGCCAGTTTTTCCAGCTCCGAGGGATTGGCATCGAGGAATACCCAGCCATCACCGGTCTGATAAAAATGAGACAGGGCATGGTTGCCCAGCGCTGCCCGCCCCGACGCCTCGTTGAAGGGCGCACGATCCTGATAATCAAAGGCAAAGGAGACCTGTGCCAGGTTGGTGATCGCCGACAGTGAGGTCCTGGCTCGGGTAATGGCCCCCGTTTTCTGCTTGTGGTACAGCGCCACCGCCATGCCCAGGCCGCCGGCAAAGCCGCAGTTCACGTCCAGGGTACCCAGGTGGGCGTGTTCTTCGGGCGTTGCCGGGCCGCCGAAGCGACTCATGATACCGCTGTTGGCCTGGATGATATCGTCATAGCCGATGTAGTCTGTCTTGGGACCGCGGCGGGGGCCGCCCAGACAATCCAAACGGCAGAACAGCACGCCCGGGTTGATGGCCTGCAGGCTGTCATGATCCAGCCCGAGTGGTTTCATCTGCCGTTCCGGCGCGTTGATCACCACCATGTCGACCGAGCGCACCAGGCGGTGGAAGGCTTCCCTTCCTTCTGCCCTGGTGATATCCACTAGGGCGCTTTTCTTGCCCATGCCGGTCTGGAAGCTGAACAGGGTGCCGATCAGCGGATCATAAAAGGGGGTGACCGGGTCCAGCTTGATGACCTCGGCGCCGAAACGGCCCAGGAAGGCGGTGGAATGGGGGCCGGCGATCACGTTGGTCAGATCCAGTATCCTGAGGCCGTCGAGCCAGCCATTCTGCCCGGCGGCTTTGATATCCGTGCCCTGGGGACGGGTAATGGTTTCCCGTTGCGCCACCGCCGACAATTCGCTCAGGGCCTGCTCGAAACCGACCTCTTGCCTGGGGCGCGGCGCCAGCATCTGTTCGGCCGAGTCTTCGAGCCAGACCACGGGGCCCGGCTGCTTCATCAGGCCGAATTCGGGATCTTCGACCTCTACAATCAGGCCCGCGGCATTGGTGTGCTCGTCATTGACCCACTCCCGGGTGGTCCTGTGGGGCGCGCCGGGGATCTGACCTTCGCCGAACACCCGGCCCCATTCGGTCGAGGTGCGGGTCAGGAAGACCGCCTTCATTCGGGCCGAGATCAGATCGGCCCATTTCTTCGGCAGGGGGTAGACGCCGATGGAAGTTTCGCCATCCCATTCGGCAATCGGCAGATACAGGTCTTCCACATCCGGAAGGCCGTCGGCGAGCAGTTGTTCATATAAGCCCAGGGCCTGCAGGCAGCGCTTGGCATGGTTGCGGTGCGACGGGCACACCACATAGAACATGCGGCCGTCGGCGCATTCATAGGTGCGGTAGAAGGGGTCGAGATATTCCTGCAGAGCCTCGTAGCTCACGTCCATCGGCAGGTTGGCCGCTTTCCGGCGTTCGATTTCTTCCTCGCGCATGGTCTTGTAGCGATCCGGCATGCCCTCGATGACGATGGAGTTGTAGGACAAGCCTTCCATTAACGCGGCGGCAATAGGCACTTCGATGCTATCGCCGCGGCCCGATTTTTCACGTGCCAGCAGCGCCATCACCACCGAGCTGGCCGCCAGGGTGGTGGCATAGGCCGAGCCCAGGGGCAGCGGGGAGAAGCTGGGGTTGAGTCCCATCAGAACCCGGTTGAAGCCCATGTCGGTAAAGGCACCGGAGGTGGCGGCCACCACCGCCTCGGTGGCTTTCCATTCCCGGCGCAATTGGTCATTGCTGGCAAATCCCGGGATCGACAGGGTAATCAACTCGGGACGTTCCGCGCGCAGCTGGGCGAAGTTTACCCCCAGCTTGTTCATCACGCCGGGCCGGAAGCTTTCGATCACCACGTCCGCCTGCTCGATCAGGGAAAATGCCTTGACCAGCCCGGCGGGGGTCTTCAGATCCAGGCGCAGGCAGCTTTTGTTCCGGTTGAGGACGGCGTTGGCCGGGTGGTCCCATTGCGGTCCTGTGGGGGGATCGATATGGATGACGGTGGCCCCGAGATCGGCAAGTATCATAGCAACAGCCGGACCGGCAATTTGCTGGCCGAAATCAACGACGCGGACACCTGACAAAGGCAATTGACTTCTATTTTCCATGACCATTCATCCTTTTAAATTCAGCTTGCCGAAAACCCTGCCGTTCATTGGAGCTGCCAATGCATCGGAGCCGGCATTGTGGGTGTGGAGATTGTTTATGCCTGCTTGGCAAGGGCGATACTAGGATTGAAAAAAAACGGAAACCAGCAATAAAAAATGACCCTGAGTCATCATTTTATTTATTGGTCGATAATCTTTTTGGGTCGTAACGAGGCTGATGAGATCTGATGTGAAAATTTGAATGTTAAAGATTAAATAACGCAAATATGAAATTGCCACTAGATGAGTGTGCCAAGTTTTCTCTCGGTTCACTTTCTTTTCCAGCTGAAAGTTAATTAATCCACCCATAAATATTTTATGGCCTCAGGCCGTTTTTTTATTGCTTTTATTCCCTTCACAATTTCACAACAATCAATTCCGCTTCAATCCCTCCGGTACCTGAACAGGGGTGAACGCTTTGCCCTGACAGGGGAGTGGCGATGAATGTGAAGCGACACAGCTCATCCCCATGACGCTCGGAGTGTCCGGTGATGATCATAGTGAGCCAATGAGAGGACTTCATTTTGAAAGAAGATAAGGGACTATTATCAGGGGGCCATCCGGTCATGGTGATGGGGTCGGCTATGCTGGTTATCGCTTTTGTGCTGTTTACCGTGGCAAACCCGGAACAGGCCGATGCCATCTATGGGGCGGCCAAAAACTTTATCGCGACGGATCTGGCCTGGTATTACATAGGCTTGATGAGTTTTACCCTGTTCTTTTCTATCTGGTTGATCTTCAGTCGTTATGGCGGCATTCGGCTGGGAAAGGACAATGAAAAGCCCGAGTTCAGCAATTTCTCCTGGTTTTCCATGTTATTTGGTGCCGGCATAGGGATAGGCATATTGTTCTGGAGTATTGCCGAGCCCATCTACCATTTTCAGAGCAATCCCTTTATTGCCGAAAGTCAGCAGCTGACGGTGGAGGCGGCCCAGGTCGCCATGCGGATTTCCATCTTCCACTGGGGCCTGCATGGCTGGGGTCTGTTTGCGGTGATCGGCCTGGTGCTGGCCTATTTTGCCTATCGCAAGGGGCTGCCGTTGTCGATCCGCTCCAGCCTCTATCCGATCTTCGGCGAGCGTATCTATGGTCCCGTCGGCCATGCGGCGGATCTGCTGGCGGTGTTCGGCACCGTCTTCGGCATAGCGACCTCCTTGGGGTTGGGGGCGCAGCAGATCAATGCGGGACTGCAGTACCTGGCAGGCATTGAAGTATCGAGCGGCAACCAGGCCATCCTGATCACCATTATTTCCGTTATCGCCACCATCTCGGCGTTGACCGGTGTCGACAAGGGCATCCGTATTCTCAGTGAGCTGAATATGCACCTGACAGTGCTGATCCTGGCCCTGTTTATCGTCTTCGGCCCCACCGCCTATCTGCTGGGTGCCTTCGTTACCAATATGGGCGACTACCTGTTTCATGCAGTGGAGCTGGGCTTCTGGGTCAATCCGGATCCCGAGAGTCTCTGGCAGGGATGGTGGACCATCTTTTACTGGGGCTGGTGGATCGCCTGGGCGCCCTTTGTCGGCATGTTTATTGCCCGTATCTCCAGGGGACGCACCATTCGGGAGTTCGTACTGGGGGTGCTGATAGCCCCTACCCTGCTCGGCGCCTTCTGGATCACCATCTTTGGCAACAGCGCCCTGTTTATGGAGTTGTTCGGCAATGGCGGCGTGACGGCGGCGGTCAATGAAGATATCACCATGGCACTGTTCAAGACCATAGAGCTGTTGGGTATGGGGCAGGTGCTGACCCTGCTGTTTGCCGTCATCTGCACCATCATGCTGGTGACCTATTTCGTAACCTCGGCCGACTCCGCCACCCTGGTTATCTGCACCCTAGTCTCCATGGGGCACGATCATCCGCCGGCCCGTTATCGGGTGTTCTGGGGTGCGGCCATTGGCGGGGTATCGGCGGTACTGCTGTTTGCCGGCGGACTGAAGGCCCTGCAAACCGCCTCGATTGTTGCCGCCCTGCCTTTCTCTGTGGTGGTGATTATGGCCATCTACGGCCTCTGCAAGGCACTCAGGGCGGACCGTCAGCATGTACGTATGCCGGTCGAAGAGACTGCCGAGAAGGTGCCCAGCGGCGTCTGATGTTAACCGGGCACGTCCCGGACCGGATAGGGTGAGGGCAGATCCAAGCCACGCTTACCGCTTAACGATTGTTCAGCAAGACTGGAGTTCCCTATGTCAACACAAGTCATTCTTCCACGTATCATGCAGGTTGGTGAAGGCGCCAGCAACGAGATACCCACTGTGCTGGCCAGCCTCGGCTGCAAGCGGCCGCTGATCATCACCGACAACATGATGGTGGAGCTGGGCTATGCCGGTCGTATACAGGCGTGCCTGTCCCGCCATCAGATAGCCTGCGAGGTGTTCGCCGATACTGTACCCGAGCCGACCGTCGGTTCGATCCAGGCCGGGGTCAACAGGGTGCGTGATGGCGATTACGACAGCATCATCGCCCTGGGCGGCGGCAGCCCTATAGACAGCGCCAAGGCTATCGCCATCCTGGGCAAGCACGGCGGTGCCATGCGCGACTACAAGTTCCCCCGCATGGTCATCGAAGCCGGGCTGCCGATCATCGCGGTGCCGACCACCGCCGGCACCGGCTCCGAAGTCACCCGATTCACCATCATTACCGATGAAACGACCGACGAGAAAATGCTCTGTGTGGGCATCGGCTTTATGCCGGTTGCCGCCCTGGTGGACTTCAGCCTGACCCTGAGCCTGCCGCCGCGGATCACCGCCGACACGGGCATCGATGCCTTGACCCATGCCATTGAAGCCTACGTCAGCAAGAAGGCCAACCTTTACAGCGACAGCCAGGCGCTGTCTGCGATACGCCTGCTGGCCCCCAACCTGCGTCGCGCCTATCACGATGGGGGTGATAAGGAGGCCCGCGAGGCGATGATGCTGGGTTCGACCCTGGCCGGGGTGGCCTTCTCAAATGCCTCGGTGGCCCTGGTCCATGGTATGAGCCGGCCTATCGGCGCCGCCTTCCATGTGCCTCATGGGCTGTCCAACGCCATGTTGCTGCCCAGCGTCACCCGCTATTCCATTCCTGCCGCTCCGCAGCGTTACGCGGATTGCGCTCGGGCCATGGGGGTAGCCGATGCACTGGACAGTGTCGAGCTGGCCAATGACAAGCTGTTGAAAGAGCTGCATGCACTCAATGACGAGCTGCAGGTGCCGACGCCGGCCCAGTTCGGCATTGAGCGTCAGGCGTTCTTCGAGCTGATGCCGGCCATGGCCGCGCAGGCTCTGGCCTCCGGCTCTCCCGGTAACAACCCCAGGGTACCCGGCACCGACGAGATCATCGAGATCTATCGCCAGCTCTGGTAGCCATAGTTTTATTACCCGTAACCATTTAAGGCAGCCCCGGGCCGCCATATCTTGAAACAAGGAAAACGATATGACCACCATAGGACATCTGATCAACGGCCAGCTGGTTACCGAAGGCACCCGAAGCCAGCATGTGTTCAACCCCGCCACCGGTGAAGCCGGCAAGCAGCTGGATCTGGCATCGACGCAGACCGTTGAGCAGGCGATTGCCGCCGCCCAGGCCGCCTACCCGGCCTGGCGCAACACGCCCCCGCTCAAGCGGGCTCGCGTCATGTTCCGCTTCAAGGAGTTGCTGGAACAGCATGCCGACCGGATCTGCCAGCTGATCGGCGAGGAGCACGGCAAGATCTCCCACGACGCCATGGGCGAGCTGCAGCGGGGCATCGAAAATGTCGAATACGCCTGTGGCGCCCCCGAGCTGCTCAAGGGCGAGCACAGCAAGAATGTCGGCCCCAATATTGACTCCTGGAGCGAATTCCAGCCCCTGGGAGTCGTGGCTGGGATCACCCCGTTCAACTTTCCGGTGATGGTGCCGCTGTGGATGTTTCCCATGGCCATCGTCTGCGGCAACTGCTTTGTGCTCAAGCCTTCCGAGCGGGATCCTTCGTCCACACTGTATATCGCCCAGCTGTTGCAGGAGGCGGGTCTGCCCGACGGGGTGATGAACGTGGTCAACGGTGACAAGGAAGCGGTCGATACCCTGTTGCATGACGAGCGGGTCAAGGCGGTCAGCTTTGTCGGATCCACCCCGATTGCCGAGTACATCTACAGTACCGCCACCGCCAACGGCAAGCGCTGCCAGGCCTTGGGGGGCGCCAAGAACCACGCCATCGTCATGCCCGATGCGGATATGGACAATGCGGTCAACCAGCTGCTCGGTGCCGCCTTCGGTTCTTCCGGTGAGCGTTGCATGGCGTTGTCGGTTGCGGTTGCGGTCGGCGATGCCGCCGGTGATGCTTTGGTCGCCAAGATGCAAGCGGCGATGCAAACGCTGAAGGTCGGCCCCTACACCGACAGCAGCAACGACTTCGGCCCGGTGATCACCCGGCAGCACCAGGAAAAGGTAGTGGCTTATATCAACAGTGCCGAACAGCAGGGCGCCACCGTCGTCGTGGATGGCCGCCAGCCTCGGGTTGCCGGCCATGAGCAGGGCTTTTTTGTGGGCGGGACCCTGCTCGACAATGTCACCCCCGAGATGATCAGCTACCAGGAGGAGATTTTCGGGCCCGTGTTGCAGGTAATGCGGGTCAACAGCATGCAGCAGGCCATGGATTTGATTGACGCCCATGAATATGGCAACGGTACCTGTATCTTTACCCGCGATGGCGAGGCGGCGCGCTATTTCTCCGACAACATCCAGGTGGGGATGGTCGGCATCAATATTCCGCTTCCGGTACCTGTTGCCTACCACAGCTTCGGCGGCTGGAAGCGCTCCCTGTTCGGAGATCTGCATGCCTATGGCCCGGACGCGGTCCGTTTCTATACCAAGCGCAAGACGGTGACCCAGCGCTGGCCATCGGCCGGGCTCCGCGAAGGTGCCGAGTTTTCGATGCCAACCATGAAATAAGTCACAGCAGAGAAAATTTCTATTTATATACTGAGTGTCCTGAGCCGCAACTCCCGGGGAGGTGCGGCTCTTTACTTTGGTGGAAGTTGAGGGCCGTGGACGTGTTGGCGGCCTGCTATCCGTAACAGGCAGTATTCATAGAAGGATATTATGAAGAAAAGGCTTCCCCCCCTGAATTGGCTACGCTCGTTCGAAGCCGCGGCACGTTACCTGAGTTTTACCCAGGCGGCCACCGAGCTGAACCTGACCCAGGCCGCGGTCAGCCAGCAGGTCAAGGGACTGGAATCCCAGTTAGGCGCCTCCCTGTTCAAGCGACTGCCCCGCGGACTGGAACTGACCGATGCCGGGCTGGCCTACCTGCCCGCGATCCATGAGGCTATTCAGCGGCTATCGGTGGCCACCGATGAAATTTTCGGTCAGGGGCGCTCCCGGCTGCTAACCCTCAGAGTCAACCTGGTTTTCTTTACTTCCTGGCTGGCTCCCCGGCTCGGACGGTTCCGAGAAATGCATCCGGATATCGGCCTGCGCTTCACCAGCAATATCTGGGTCGGCGAGAGCGACAAGGAAGCGGATATGGAGATCCGCTACGGCAAGGGTACCTGGCCGGGGTTGAAATCCGATCGGTTGACCTGGGACGAACTGTTTCCCGTGTGCAGCCCGGCCCTGGTCGACAAGGCTTATCCATTAGAATCCCTTGAGGCGCTGGCACGGCATACCTTGCTTCATGTTATTGGCTATGAAGAAGGCTGGGGATATTGGTTGAACAGCACCGGTTACAGTCATCTTGATACCTCCCAGGGACTGCAATTCGATACCCTGATCTCTGCGCTGGAAATGGCGGCACAAGGCCAGGGGTTTGCATTGGGCAGGACTTCGCTGGTCGAGGACATGATTGCCAGCGGCCGGCTTGTCGCTCCCTTTTCCCAGCGGGTTGCGACTTCCGAAGCCTTTCATCTGGTCTATCCCGCCCATCAGTACTTGCATCCCCATGCGGAAATTTTCCGCACCTGGCTGGTGGGAGAAGCCATCGGTGGCCGGGAGGGGATACGCTAGGGGTGACTAGCTACCGGCATTAATAATGCTGCCGCCATGTATCCTGCCTGACCAGCTACACTAGCTATACGGTTCACAGACAGCCAGGATAACTCCCATGGCCAAGGATCAATCCCGTCGATATTCCAGCCAGGTGGTGGACGGGCCCACCAAGGCGCCGGCCCGGGCCATGCTGCGCGCGGTCGGCTTCGAGGATGACGATTTCAACAAGCCTCAGGTGGGCATCGCCTCTACCTGGAGCAATCTTACCCCCTGTAACATGCATATCAATGGCCTGGCCGAAGAGGCGGCCCGTGGCGCCGATGTCGCCGGCGGCAAGAGCATCATCTTCAATACCATTACCATTTCCGACGGCATCGCCAACGGCACCATCGGCATGAAATACTCGCTGGTGTCCCGGGAAGTGATCGCCGACTCCATCGAAACCGTGGCCGGTTGCGAGGGGTTTGACGGCCTGGTGGCCATCGGCGGCTGCGACAAGAACATGCCCGGCTGCCTGATCGGCCTGGCGCGGCTCAACCGACCGGCGGTATTCGTCTATGGCGGCACCATAGCGCCGGGTGCCAATCATACCGATATCATCTCGGTGTTCGAGGCGGTGGGCGCCCATGCCAAGGGGGACAAGTCGCTGATCGAGGTGAAGCAGATCGAAGAAACCGCCATTCCCGGTCCGGGTGCCTGCGGAGGCATGTATACCGCCAATACCATGGCCTCGGCCATCGAGGCCATGGGCATGAGCCTGCCGGGCAGCTCGGCCCAGGATGCAGTCTCCGACAGCAAGCTGCAGGATTGTCACAGCGCCGGCGCCGCCGTGCTGCAGCTGCTGGCGCGGGATATCAAGCCCTCGGATATCATGACCAGGGCGGCATTCGAGAATGCCATCACCCTGGTCATAGCCCTGGGCGGCTCGACCAATGCGGTACTGCACCTGCTGGCGATGGCCCACGCCGTCGGGGTCGAGCTGAGCCTTGATGACTTCGTGCGCATCGGCAAACGGGTGCCGGTGCTGGCCGATCTGCGGCCCAGCGGGCATTACATGATGTCTGAACTGGTGGCTATCGGCGGCATACTGCCGCTGATGAAGAGCCTGCTCGACGCCGGCCTGCTGAACGGCGACTGCCTGACGGTAACCGGCAAGACCTTGGCTGAAAACCTGGGCTCGGTGGCACCCTACCCGGATGGTCAGCAGATCATCCGGCCGCTGGACAACCCCATCAAGGCTGACAGCCACCTGCGTATCCTCTACGGTAACCTGGCGCCCCAAGGCTCGGTTGCCAAGATCACCGGCAAGGAGGGGCTGACCTTCAGCGGCCCGGCCCGGGTATTCGGCTCCGAGGAAGAAACCCTGGAGCGGATCCTGGACGGCACAGTACAGGCGGGCGAGGTGCTGGTGATCCGTTACGAAGGCCCGAAAGGCGGGCCCGGCATGCGGGAAATGCTCAGTCCGACTTCCGCCATTATGGGTAAGGGATTGGGCAAGGCGGTTGCCCTGATCACCGACGGCCGCTTCTCAGGCGGCAGTCATGGCTTCGTGGTCGGCCATATCACCCCCGAGGCCCAGCAGGGGGGGCCGATTGCCATCATAGAGAACGGCGATATCATCACCATAGACGCCGAGCATAATCGACTCGAGCTGCAGCTCTCCGACGCCGAGATAGCCGCTAGGCTGGCACGCTGGCAGGCGCCGCCGCCGCGCTACCGGCGGGGGGTGTTGGCCAAATATGCCCATACCGTCAGTTCGGCTTCCGAGGGCGCCGTGACCGATGCCCTCGATGACGGGAATTGAGGTAGGGTAAAAAATCTGCATTTCTGCCCTTGAAAGCCGATTTCGGTATCCCTATATCTTGATTAGAACAAGCGGGTCGCTCGGTTGAGGGCCCGCACCGCCCGTCCCACTGGAGGGCACATCCATTATCGCTCATTGGAGGATATGATTATGTCACGTTTCGATTTTTCCCCCCTGTACCGCTCCGCCATCGGTTTTGATCGTCTGGCATCCCTGATGGAAAACGCCGCCAACAGCGGCAGCACCAGCAATGGTTACCCGCCTTACAACATAGAGCTGCTGAGCGAGAACCAGTACCGTATTTCCATGGCGGTGGCCGGCTTTGCCCGGGAAGAACTGGATATTACCAGCCATGAAAACACCCTGATCGTCAAGGGCAGCAAAGAACAGGCCGAGCAGCCTCAGAAGAACTTTCTCTATCAGGGCATTGCCGAGCGCGGCTTCGAACGCCGTTTCCAGCTGGCCGACCATATCAAGGTAACGGGGGCTGATCTGGTCAATGGGTTGCTGCATATCGATCTGGTGCGTGAAGTGCCGGAAGCCGCCAAACCCAGGACCATTGCCATCGGTAACAGCCAGTAATCAGAGTCCATTAGATGCAGGTGCAAGCCGGGCGGCTTGGCCTGCAGTTAACCCTATTGCTGAATGGAGGATAGGAAGATGCGCACCTTTGATTTTACTCCCCTGTATCGCAGTGCTATCGGTTTTGATCGCATGTTCAACGATGTTGAGAACCTGTTCCAAAACAAGGCCGACAGTTATCCACCCTATAATATCGAGAAGAAAGGCCAGGACAGCTATCGGATAACCCTGGCCGTGGCCGGCTTCGAGGAGGCAGAGCTGAGCCTGTCGGTCGAGCAGAACCTGTTGCTGGTCAAGGGCAAGAAGGCCAAGGCCGGCGATAACAGTCGCTTCCTTTACCAGGGGATCAGCGAGCAGGACTTCGAGCTGAAATTCCGTCTGGCCGACCATGTACAGGTGGAAGGCGCCGGGCTGAACAACGGCCTGTTGACCATAGACCTGAAGCGGGAAATACCCGAGGCACTCAAACCCAGACGCATTGAGATCGGTCAGGCTCCGGTGCTGGAGCACAGGCCGACAGAAAAGTCGGATAATCATTGATAAAAGGCGCCGATCAGGCGCCTTCTCTTTTACCGCATCCCGCTCGTGACCGGCTTACTGCTGATAAATATTCATGATCTCTTCGGCCAGGATGGCGATACCAGCCTGTACATCGGCCTCCGACTGGGCATAGTTCAGGCGGATGCATTCCTTGCTGTGGGGCCAGTCCTCGTCTTCTATGCCCGGGAAGAAATAGTGCCCGGGTACGACCAGCAGGCCTTTCTGCTTCAGGCGTTCATACAACTCCTGGCTGTGGATCGGCAGGTCCTCAAACCAGAGCCAGAGGAAGAGGGCGCCTTCGGGCTTGTGAATATGAAACTGGGGCAGGGGAATGGCCTGCTGCAGCCAGGTCACCGCCTGCTGCGCCTTCTGTTCATAGAAGGGGCGAATGACCTGATCGCTCAGTCGGATGATGTCGCCGCTTTCAATCATCGGCAGGGTCAGTGCCGGCCCCAGGCTGCCGGGCGCCAGGTTGATGATGCCGCTCAGGTTGGTAATCGCCTTGATGATCCTGGGCTCGGCGATGACGATGCCGCAGCGGGCGCCGGGCAGCCCCAGCTTGGACAGGCTCATGCACAATATGGTGTTGTCATTCCAGAACGGCTTGGCATCGGTAAAGATGATATTGGGGAAGGGGGTGCCGTAGGCATTGTCGATCAGCAGCGGGATACCCTTTTCACGGGCTATCTGGTCCAGGTGCTCGATTTCTTCATCGGTCAGTACATTGCCGGTGGGGTTGGTGGGGCGGGACACGCAGATCAGGCCGATATCATCGCCGACCTCCAGTCGCTCAAAATCCACATGATACTTGAACAACCCATTGTCCAGCCGGCTGATGGCTGGTTTGCAGGCAATAAAGTGGCCTTCGTCCAGGGCCGCGTCACCATAGCCGATATATTCCGGTGCCAGCGGGAACAGTACCTTTTTCTTGCGCCCGCCGGTGAATTCGCCCGCCAGCAGGTTGAATAAATAGAAGAAGGCATTCTGGCTGCCGTTGGTCAGGGCGATGTTCTCGGGACCGATTGGCCAGCCCAGTTCTCTGGACAACAGGTTGGCCAGGGCACGGTTAAAGCTGTCCTTGCCCTGGGGGCCATCGTAGTTGGCCATGGCCTTGATCAGTGCCCCCGTCTTCAGCAGTTCTCCGGCTTGGCGATCCATATAGGCCAGTACTTCGGGAATGGCCGCCGGGTTGCCGCCCCCCAGCATGATGGTATTGGGGGTGGAAAGACCCTGGTTAAGATCATCCATCAGCTGGGTGATACCGGAATGACGGGTAAACTTCTGACCGAATACTGAAAATTCCATAGGAGAACTACCAAAGCAGAGTGTGTTGCAGAAAGCTTCACGGTATCTGATATTTCCCGGCCTGTCGACCGGGAGCGGTGGCATGTTTCACATGAAACAATGAGTGAAAATCCGATGTAATCAGTAAGAGTAGGTCTGGGTCGGTCTGGCGTATTTGGTCGGCTCGGCTTCGTAGCTGACCTTGAGCGCCAGCACTGTGTACTTCTCGTCATTTTCCAGGAAAGGGGCCAGTTCGTGGAGCAGATGCTGGCGCTCCGGCGAATTGCACCACCTTTCCCAACAGCCGATATTTTCCCAGTTGGATATCACGTAGAAATGGTTGGGGTGGTGAACATCCCGATAGGCATCGCCCTTCAGGAAGCCGGGCCGGTCGGTGATGGTCATCATCAGGTTACGAATGGTTTCCTGATAGGCATCTTCGAGTCCTTCGGCGATATGGCGCTCAATTATTACTTTTATCATTGTTATCCCCTTACTTCACGATTGCTGTTGCTCGGGTCTGAATCTGTATCGAGATGAATATGGAGCCGCAGACCCATAGTTAATTTGTAACATATTGGTTAACGTCTGGCTAAGGCCAAATGCATAAAAAAGCCCCGCTAAAAAGCGGGGCCTGGTATCGGGCAAAGGGGATGATTACTGAAGCAGTGAGATATCCGCCACCCGCAGGAACAGGTTACGCAGCTGGTTGAGCAGCGCCAGACGATTGAGTCGGATGGCTTCGTCGTCGGCCATCACCATCACCTGATCGAAGAAGGTATCCACCACTTCACGCAGGCTGGCCAACTCGGTCAGGGCGTTGCTGTAGTCACCCTGCTCAAACAGTGGAGCCAGTTTGTCGGTAAGCTCCGTCAGCTGTTCGGCCAGGGCTTTTTCGGCCTCATCCTGCAGCAGGGCCGGGTTGATGTCGGCGGGGATGTTACCTTCGAACTTGGCCAGTATGTTACCGACCCGTTTGTTGGCGGCAGCCAGGGCCGAGGAGGCATCCAGGGTACGGAACTGGCTGACCGCCTTGACCCGGGCATCAAAGTCTGCCGGACGGGTGGGGCGGCGAGCAAGTACCGCCTGGATAACATCGATCTGGTAGCCGAGATCCTGATACCAGGCGCGGAAGCGGCCCAGCATAAAGTCCAGCACTTCTTCCGCTACCTGGACATTGCTCAGCTTGTCGCCATACAGCAGCCTGGCCTGCTCGATAAGCGGTAGCAGATCGAGCTGGTAGCCTTTTTCCACCAGGATGCGCAGGGTGCCGAGGGCGGCGCGGCGCAGGGCGAAAGGATCCTTGTCGCCTTTGGGCGCCTGGCCGATGCCGAAGATACCTACCAGGGTATCCAGTTTGTCGGCCAGGGCCACGGCGGCGGAAATATCCTGGCTGGGCAGTGCATCGCCGGCAAAGCGGGGCTGATACTGCTCTTTCAGGGCCAGGGCCACAGCTTCCGGCTCGCCGTCGTGGCGTGCGTAGTGCATGCCCATCACGCCCTGGGTGTCGGTGAATTCGAACACCATATTGGTCATCAGGTCGCACTTGGACAGCAGGCCGGCACGCTCGGCCAGGGTTGGATCGGCTCCCATGGTGGCGGCAACAAAGCCGGACAGGGCGCTGATGCGCACGGATTTTTCCTTGACCGTGCCCAGCTGCTGCTGGAACAGCACATGCTCGAGCTGATCCAGGCGGTCGATAAGCGGGGCCTTGCGGTCATTGTTAAAGAAGAACTCCGCATCGGCCAGGCGGGGGCGGACCACCTTCTCGTTACCGCTGATGATCTGTGACGGGTCTTTCGATTCTATGTTGGTGACGAAGATAAATTTCGGCAGCAGCTGACCTTCGGCGTCATAGACCGGGAAGTATTTCTGGTCGCCTTTCATGGTGTACACCAGGGCTTCGGCCGGCACCTTGAGGAAGGCTTCCTCGAAGGAAGCGGTCAGCACCACGGGCCATTCCACCAGTGCGGTGACCTCTTCCAGCAGTTCCTCTTCGATATCGGCACTGCCGCCCACGGCTTGAGCCGCCTGTTCTACGCCGTCCTTGATGATTGCCTTGCGCTGTTCGAAATCGGCCAGCACCTTGCCTTGCTGCTCAAGCTGCGTCAGGTAGTCGTCGGCATGAGCAAGTTGGAATTCGGCTTCTCCCATAAAGCGGTGGCCGCGTACGGTGCGGGCCGAATCGATGCCCAGGATATGACCGGACAGCAGCTGGTCACCCAGCAGCAGGGTGACGGTATGTACCGGGCGGATGAACTGGGTGGCGTAATCACCCCAGCGCATGGCCTTGGGGATAGGCAGTCGGCTCAGGGCCTGATCAACCAGCCCCGGCAGCAGCTCGGCGGTCGGTTTGCCCTTGACCTCGGCGATATGCAGCAGCCATTCGCCCTTGTCGGTTTTCAGCCGTTCGGCCTGGCTGACCTCGATACCGTTGCCACGGGCCCAGCCCATGGCGGCCTTGGTCGGGTTGCCGTCGGCATCGAAGGCGGCCTGCAGCGCCGGACCTCGCTTCTCTACCTTTTTGTCGGCCTGGGCGGTGGCCAGACCATCCACCTTGACTGCCAGTCGGCGCGGTGCCGCATACCAGTGCACGGCGTCATAAGACAGTTCGGCGGCGTTCAGTTCGTTCTTCAGGTTGTCGGCAAAGGCCTCGCCCAGGCTGCGTAGCGCCTTGGGCGGCAATTCTTCGGTGCCTATCTCGACCAGGAAATTCTGTTCAGCCATGCTTGTCCCTTATCCTTCTTTCTTACACATGGGGAAACCCAGGGCCTCGCGGGAGGCATAATAGGCTTCGGCAACCCCCTTGGTGAGGGTACGGATGCGCAGGATATAGCGCTGACGCTCGGTCACCGAAATGGCCTTGCGGGCATCGAGCAGGTTAAAGGCATGGCCCGCCTTGAGGATGCGCTCATAGGCGGGCAGGGGCAGCGGTGTTTCCAGTTCCAGCAGGTGCCGGCATTCTTTCTCGCACTGTTCGAAGAAGCCGAACAGGAAGTCCACATCCGCATGCTCGAAGTTATAGGTGGACTGCTCCACTTCATTCTGATGGAAGATATCGCCGTAGCTGGTCTTGCCCAGGGGCCCGTCGCACCACACCAGATCGTAGACCGAGTCCACACCCTGGATATACATGGCCAGGCGTTCCAGGCCGTAGGTGATTTCGCCGGTGACCGGCTTGCATTCCAGGCCGCCGACCTGCTGGAAGTAGGTGAACTGGGTTACTTCCATGCCATTCAGCCAGACTTCCCAGCCCAGACCCCAGGCACCGAGGGTGGGATTTTCCCAGTTGTCTTCCACGAAGCGGATATCATGTACCAGCGGATCCAGGCCCAGCTCCTGGAGCGAACCCAGGTACAGCTCCTGCAGGTTGTCCGGCGAAGGCTTGATCATCACCTGAAACTGATAATAGTGTTGCAACCGGTTGGGGTTTTCACCATAGCGGCCGTCGGTAGGCCGGCGAGAAGGCTGTACATAGGCGGTGGCGATCGGCTCGGGACCGATGGCGCGCAGACAGGTCATGGGGTGGGAGGTACCGGCCCCCACTTCCATATCCAGCGGCTGTACTATGGTACAGCCTTGCCGGGCCCAGTAATCCTGCAGGGTCAGGATCAGGCCCTGAAAAGTATTAACGTCAAATTTTTGCATCATGTTCGCGCCTTGATATAGGTGCATTAGCGGTGTGAAACTAAACCAAAGAGTATACCTTCTGACCCGATGTGAATATAGGCTGAATTCGAGCGGTGGCCAGGTTGCCCCGTTGCGAGCAAATGCCGAATTCGAGGAGAGATTATGCTGGCGCGTTGTGGCTGGGTGAACGGGGACGCGGAATATATCCGCTATCACGACGAAGAATGGGGGGTGCCCGAATATGACAGCCGGGCACTGTTTGAAAAGCTGTGCCTCGACGGCCAACAGGCCGGACTCAGTTGGTACATTATCTTGTGCAAGATCCCCGCCTACCGGGCGGCCTTCGCCGGTTTTGATCCGGAACAGATTGCCCGTTTCGGAGAACAGGATGTAGTGCGGCTGTTGCAAAATCCGGGCATTGTCCGCAATCGGCTCAAGATCCAGTCTGTGATCAGGAATGCCAGGGCCTATCTGGCGATGGAGCAGCAAGGCATCGACTTCAGCCGCTGGCTGTGGGACTTTGTCGGCGGTGAGCCGGTGCTTAACCGTTGGCAGAGCCTCGACCAGGTGCCGGCCACCACCCCGGCATCCGAGGCCATGGCCCGGGCCCTGAAGAAGCAGGGTTTCTCCTTCGTGGGCGGCACTATCTGTTATGCCTTTATGCAGGCGGTGGGCATGGTTAACGACCATCTGCTTACCTGTCCCTGTCATCCCGACAACGTCAGCTGCTGACACTTATTGTCAGGCCAAGGTTTGTCGAATTTATACTGTACGGTTATATTGTTCTCTACTTCTGTTTTATAAATGGATAACACTATGAAAAAAGTCTGCCTGGGTGTGATAGCCGCTCTGACGTTGACTGCCTGTACCACCAACCCCTATACCGGTGAGCGACAGACCTCCAAAGCCGCCATCGGCAGTGGCATCGGAGCACTTGCGGGGGCCGTGATCGGCGGCGCGTCTGCCAGTTCCAGCGATCGCAAGAAAGGCATCCTGATCGGTGCCGCCAGCGGTGCCGCCCTGGGCGGTGGAGCCGGCTACTATATGGATGTGCAGGAAGCCAAGCTGCGTGACCAGATGCAGGGTACCGGCGTTAGCGTCACCCGTAACGGCGACAGTGTTATCCTGAATATGCCAAGCTCGATCACCTTTGCGGTGGACAGCGCCGATCTGTCCCCCAACTTCTTCAACACCCTGAGCGGGGTGGCCATGGTGCTGAAAGAGTACGACAAGACCTGGGTCAATGTAGTCGGCCACACCGACAGCACAGGTTCTGCCAGCCATAACCAGGCATTGTCCGAGCGTCGTGCCGCGGCTGTTGGCCAGTTCCTGATCAGCCAGGGTGCCGCCGCCAACCGTTTCAATATCCGCGGTGTGGGCTTTAATCAGCCGATCGCCAGCAACGATACCGAGTCGGGCCGTGCCCAAAACCGTCGGGTAGAGATCACCCTGAGCCCCATGTCCTGATGGTTTCGGCTTTTTGAGTTTCAAACGCCCCTCATGAGGGGCGTTTTGCTTTCCATGGTTTAGACAAACCAGGCCAGCAGTGACATCCATACCGGCAGCAACACCATGGCCAGCAGGGTCTGGCCGGTAATGATGGCCGCCATCAGGGGTGCGTTGCCCCCCATCTGCCGGGCCAGGATATACGCCGAGGTGGCGGTGGGCAGTGCGGCAAACAACACCACAACACCCAACTCCACAGGGGCCAGGTTTATCGCCCAGCCGATCCCCAGTGCCAGCAATGGAAAAAGGCCGAACTTGATGGCGCAGGACTGCCAGAAGGCGGGGCCCGTCCCTTTCAGGGCGGTGAGTTGCAGGGCGACCCCCACCGCAATCAGCCCCAGCGGCAAGGCTGCCTGCCCGGCCAGCGCCAGGGTGTCCTGGCTCCAGCCGGGCAGGCCAATGCCGGTGATATTGAGGGTTATGCCTGTCAGACAGGCCAGCAGCAGGGGGTTTCTGGCCAGCGCCTTGAAGGCCCCCCATATGCCCGCCTGGCCGTAGCTGCCGCTGGCCACAAAGGTAAGCACGCATAATATGTTAACCAGCGGCACCATGATGGCGATGGCCACGGCGGCGGCGGTCAGGCCGGCATCACCGTAGAGGGCGGCGGCCCCGGCTACTCCCACATAGGTATTGAATCGCAATGCCCCCTGGAATACAGAGGTAAAGGCGGGCATGTTCATTCCCAGGCGATGACGGCTCAGCCACAGGCCAAGGGCAAGCAGGGTAAGCAGGACGGCCAGCAGGCCGACCATGCCGGCAAAGGCCACCTGGCTGAAATCGGCGGTGGCCAGGGTGCTGATCAGCATGGCGGGAAACAACAGGAAATAGATAAAGCGCTCGGCCTCCCCCCAGAAGTGCTCTCCGGGAAACCGCAGTCGTCTGAGCAGCACTCCGGTCAGGATCAGCAGAAACAGGGGGCCAAGGGCATGGCTGACGGCGAGCATGGACAATCCTTCTGGTATTCAGGGAGAGGGGAATGCCAGCTTAGCAGCCTTGTGTCGGGGAGCACATACGCCCTTGAGCGGATCGGTTATGGCAAGTAAGAAAGGTGCTCAGGCACCTTTCCGGATCAGGAACTGATAGGGCAATTGCTCTACCTGGCTGGACAGCAGGGTATGGTCCATGAATTGGCAGAAGCTGGGGATATCCCGGGTGGTGGAGGGGTCGTCCGCGGTGATCAGCAGGGTTTCGCCCGATACCATGGCGCGTACCTGTTTGCGCACCATCATCACCGGCTCGGGGCAGCGCAGTCCGGTGGCGTCCAGGATATGATGGGCGTCGGAAAGAGAGATCGTCATTACATTCACTACCTTGAAATAAACCCGACTATCTTAGCGCTGTTGAATTTATGGTCAACCCGGAGCCGTAAAAAAGCAGGGCAGATAGCCCCAATGCCGCTCAATTAAGATGAAAAGGGGAGTCCTCCTCCACACGCCGACTCGCCGAAATCCCATCCCTGGGGGCTCGGCGGCGTCATCCATGACGCCAACGGTCGGCTTGGTAGATGAGGGCTCCCCTTAACTGAACAGCATTAGGGCAGATAGCCCCGCTTTGCCGGCCAGGGTATGCGAATCCGTTAAAGTCGTTCAAACACGGTGGCAATCCCCTGACCCATACCGATGCACATGGTGGCCACGCCCAGGTGGACATCCCTGTCTTCCATCAGGTGGAGCAGGGTGGTGGCGATACGGGCGCCGGAGCAGCCCAGCGGGTGGCCGAGGGCGATGGCGCCGCCGTTCAGGTTTACCTTGTCGTCCATCACATCCAGCAGTCCCAGCTCCTTGAGCACCGGTAGTGACTGGGCAGCGAAGGCTTCGTTTAGTTCGAACAGATCTATATCCTGGATACCGAGCCCGGCCCGCTTCAGTGCCTTGTGCACCGCGGGCACGGGGCCATAGCCCATGATCGAGGGGTCGCAACCGGCAACCGCCATCGACTTGATGCGGGCCCTGGGGCTGAGTCCCAGGGCGGCGGCCTTGTCGGCGGACATCACCAGCATGGCGGCGGCGCCATCGGACAGCGCCGAAGACGTGCCGGCGGTGACGGTGCCGTTCACCGGATCAAATACCGGGCGCAGCTGGGCCAGGGATTCCAGGCTGGTCTCCGGACGGATCACTTCGTCGGTTTCAATCAGCTGCAAACTGCCGTCGGCACCATGGCCGTTGATGGGCAGGATCTCGCGGGCGAAACGGCCTTCCCGGGTGGCCAGGTGGGCACGTTGGTGGGAGCGTACCGCAAAGGCGTCCTGTTGCTCCCGGCTGATGTGATGCATTCGCCCCAGCATTTCGGCGGTCAGCCCCATCATGCCGGCGGCTTTGGCGACATTCAGTGCCAGCCCCGGGTGAAAGTCGACCCCGTGGCTCATGGGTACATGGCCCATATGCTCGACCCCGCCGATAATGAACACGTCACCGTCGCCGACCATGATGGCTCGGGTGGCATCGTGCAGGGCCTGCATGGAAGAGCCGCACAGCCGGTTGACGGTAACGGCGCCGACCTGCTTGGGCAGGCCGGCGAGCAAGGCGGCGTTGCGCGCCACGTTGAAGCCCTGTTCCAGGGTTTGTTGCACACAGCCCCAGTACACATCTTCAACCTCGGTGGCGGCCAGCGCCGGATTACGCAGCAGCAGGCCTTTCATCAGGTGGGCGGACAGGTCCTCGGCGCGGACATGGCGGAAGGCGCCGCCCTTGGAGCGCCCCATGGGGGTGCGAATACAATCGACAATCACCGCGTCTGTCAGTACGTCTTTCATGCTGTCATCTCCTGCCGTGGATCAGTAAAAGGTCTTGCCGTCGTCGGCCATCCGGCGCAGGCCGGAGCTGACCTGGTAGAGGGGCCCCAGGTGGGCATATTTGTCGGCCATGGCCACATAGGTATCCAGTCCCAGGGTATCCAGGTAGCGTAATGGTCCGCCGCGGAACGGCGGGAACCCCAGGCCATAGACCAGCGCCAGATCCGCTTCGGCCGGGGATCCGATGATCCCTTCCTCCAGGCACAGCACCACTTCGTTGATCATGGGGATCATCATGCGTGCGATGATGTCGTCCTGCTCCAGGCTGAGCCGCGCTTTGACCACCTCTTTCAGCAGCTCATAGCTGGCCGGGTCTGCTTTCTTCCCGGGTTTGCCTTTCTTGTCCTGGCTGTAGGCGTAGAAGCCCTTGCCATTTTTCTGGCCGAAACGCTGTCGCTCATACATGGCGTCGATGGCATCCTTGCCGGTTTTACTCATCCGTGCCGGGAAACCCTCTGCCATCACGGAAGCAGCATGATGACCGGTATCGATGCCGACCACGTCCAGCAGATAGGCGGGCCCCATGGGCCAGCCGAATACCCGTTCCATTACCTGGTCGACCTGCGCGAAGTCGGCGCCGTCGGCGATCAGCTGGCTGAAGCCGAAGAAGTAGGGGAACAGCACCCGGTTGACGAAGAATCCAGGGCAGTCGTTGACCACCACGGGGGTCTTGCCCATCGAGGCGGCATAGGCCACCACTCGGTCGAGGGTGTCCTCGCTGGTCTGCTCACCACGGATGATTTCCACCAGCGGCATGCGGTGTACCGGATTGAAGAAGTGCATGCCACAGAACTTGTCCGGGCGTTGCAGGCCCTTGGCCAGTAGCGAGATGGGAATGGTGGAGGTATTGGAGGTGAGGACGGTGTCGTCGGCGACCCTGGCTTCCACCTCGGCCAACACCTGGGCCTTGATCTTGGGGTTTTCGACCACAGCTTCGACCACCAGGTCCACACCCTGCAAGCCGTCGTAGCTGAGAGTGGGAGTAATGTCGGACAGCACCCTGGCCAGCTTGTAGCCGTCGATCTTGCCTCGTTCCAGTTGCTTGTTGAGCAGCTTGCCGGCTTCGTCCATGCCGAGCGTCAGGGCCTGGTCATTGATGTCCTTCATCACCACCGGAATGCCCTTGGCCGCCGATTGATAGGCGATGCCGCCGCCCATGATGCCGGCACCGAGCACTGCCGCCTTGCGGGTGGCCCGGGCCGACTTGACGGCCTGCTTGGCCTTGCCCTTGATATATTGATCGTTCAGGAAGATACCGACCAGGGCGCGGGCCACCGGTGTATGGGCCAGTTTGACGAAGTTGTCCTGCTCGATACGCAGGGCCTGCTCACGGCCCAGGGGCGAGGCCGATTCTATGGTCTTGACTGCGGTGAGCGGTGCCGGGTAATGGGGACCGGCCTTGGCGGCGACCATGCCCTTGGCGGTGGTGAAGCTCATCATGGCTTCCAGCTTGTCCAGGCTCAGGGGCGAGCACTTGCGTGCTCGCCTTGCCTGCCAGTCCTGCCTGCCGAGGGCGGCGTCTTGCAACAGCTGTATGGCAGCCGCTGTCAACCGTTCGGTGTCCACCACGGCATCGAGCATGCCTACCGCCAGGCAGGCATCGGCCTTGTTGTCCTGGCCGGTGGTTATCCATTCCATGGCGTTGTCGGCACCGATCAGTCGCGGCAGCCGTACCGTGCCACCGAAGCCGGGCATGATGCCGAGCTTGGTTTCGGGCAGGCCGATACGGGCGCTGCTATCACCGATGCGATAGTCGGTGGATAGTATGCACTCACAACCACCGCCGAGTGCGTATCCCCTGATCACGCTGATTGTCGGAAAGGGCAGGTCCTCGATGCGATTGAACAAACGGTTGGCTTTGGCCAGCCAGTGACCCAACTCTGCGGCGGGCAGTGCGAACATATCCAGAAACTCGGTGATATCGGCACCGACAATAAAGCTGTCTTTCTGGCTGGTCAGCATCAGCCCCCTGATATCCTGGGTCTGCTCCAGGGCGGTGATGGCCTGCTCAAGTGACGACAGGGTGGCCTGGTCAAGCTTGTTTACCGAGCCTTTGGCTTCAAAACGGAGTTCAGCAATACCTTCTTGCAATAGCTGTACAGAGAGGACTTCGCCTTGGTAGATCATCCTAATGTCTCCTTTTCCCTTGGACTGCTCCGACTTTACCCGGACAGGACTGAGGTCACTATGAACAGAAAAAAAGCAATTTTCAACGGAATTTAAAACAATTGTTTGAAATTTTTCTGTGGCTGTTAACACGCTTGGCTCCGCTGTCTTTTTGCCGACTATGCTATGATGCGTAGCCTTTGTATCAGGATAATGCCGATTGCGGATCTTGGGTCTGTCGGACGTTTACAGGTGAGGTTTTATGGCGTCGTCACCCTATCCTGTCCCTGCTGCTGCTCTGGTATGGGAACAGGAAATAAAGAAAAGCCGCTTTATCGCCCATATTGCGCATACACCGACGCCAGCGGATGCCAGGGCATTTATTGAAAGTGTGCGACGAACCGATCAGAATGCGGGCCATCGCTGCTGGGCCTTTGTCGCCGGGGCGCCGACTGACACCCAGGTATTGGGTTTCAGCGATGATGGCGAGCCCTCGGGTACGGCGGGAAAGCCGATGCTGGCGCAACTGCAAGGATCTGGACTGGGCGAGGTCACAGCGGTAGTCAGTCGTTACTTCGGTGGTATCAAACTGGGTACCGGTGGCCTGGTCCGGGCCTATGGCGGTACCGTAGCGGCGGCGCTCAGGCTGCTGGAGACCCGGGAGCGCCGTATTATGAGCCGGGCCTCCCTGGTTGCTGAGTATGGCGACATCACCGTGCTGGAAAACCTGCTGACCCAGTATGCGGGGGAGTGGCTGCGGCTGGATTATGGCTTCCAGGTGTCGGGCGAGGTGCTGGTCGATGCACGGGAAATCTCGACTTTCTGCCGTCAGCTCAGTGATCGTACCCAGGGCCGGGTGCAAGCCAGGATATTAGATTCAACCCTTTAAAGCAGGCAGTAGGCGCACGCTAGGAAGCTCATGCATATACGTTCAATAATTCGCATCGTCGGCATTCTGGTCGCGCTGTTCAGTGTGACCATGCTGGCCCCGGCTCTGGTAGCTTACATCTACCGTGACGGTGGCGGCCTGGAATTCTTCAGTGCATTTGTCATTTGTCTTATCCTTGGGGTGGGCCTCTGGTTCCCCAATCGCTCTCACAGCAAGGAGTTGAGGGCCAAAGAAGGCTTCCTAATCGTGGTGCTGTTCTGGACGGTGCTGGGCAGTGTGGGCGCGATCCCACTTATGCTCAGTGCCGAGCCCGCGCTGACGGTGGCGGAAGCGTTTTTTGAGTCGTTTTCCGGGCTGACCACCACGGGGGCGACCGTGATCAGCGGGCTGGACACCCTGCCCAAGGCGATCCTCTTCTATCGACAGATGCTGCAGTGGCTGGGCGGCATGGGGATCATAGTACTGGCCGTCGCCATACTGCCTATCCTGGGCATAGGGGGCATGCAGCTATATCGGGCTGAGATCCCGGGACCGGTCAAGGATAACAAGGTCGCGCCCAGAATTGCCGAAACCGCAAAAACCCTCTGGTATATCTATCTGGTGCTGACTATCGTCTGCGCCATCCTGCTGTGGCTGGCGGGCATGAATCTGTTTGATGCCATTTGCCACGCTTTCTCCACCATCGCCATCGGCGGCTTTTCCACCTACGACGCCAGCATAGGGCATTTCAGCAGTCCGCTGATCAACCTGATTATCGTGGTGTTTCTGATGATAGCGGGGGTGAATTTCAGCCTGCATTTCGCCGCTTTCGCCAACCGGGGGCTGCGACTGTCCGTCTATCGACTGGATCCCGAGGTAAAGGTGTTTATCGGGGTGCAGCTGGTGTTGGCGCTGATATGCATGGGGGTGCTGCTGGCCTACCGGGTATATCAGGATCCCCTGCAGGCACTGGATCAGGCCCTGTTTCAGGCCGTGTCCATTTCTACCACGGCGGGTTTCAGCACCACGGGGTTTGCCGAGTGGCCGTTGTTTTTACCCGTACTGCTGATGCTTGCTTCCTGTATCGGAGGCTGTGCAGGCAGCACCGGCGGGGGTATCAAGGTGGTCCGGATCATGCTGCTGAACCTGCAGGGAATGCGGGAACTGAAGCGGCTTGTGCACCCCAGGGCCGTCTATCGAATAAAGCTTGGCAATAAGGCGCTGGCTGATAGAGTAGTTGAAGCCGTATGGGGCTTTTTTGCCGCCTATGCCCTGGTCTTTGTGGTGTGCATGGTTGCCTTGCTGGCAACCGGCATGGAAGAGCTGACGGCCTTTACCGCCGTGGTTGCTACACTCAATAATCTGGGGCCGGGTCTGGGTGAGGTTGCCGCTAATTTCGGTTCCACAACAGATGCCGCCAAATGGATAATGATATTGGCCATGCTCTTTGGTCGTCTTGAAATTTTTACCTTGTTGGTGCTGTTTACGCCGGCCTTCTGGCGCAGCTAAGAGGAGTCTATGGGAAAACTGTTGGTACTTTATTCATCCCGCGATGGCCAGACTAAAAAAGTTATAGCGGCCATGGCTGAAGAATTTGCCGGATACGAGGTCGACATGGTGGACCTGCATACCCTGCCGCGTAAAAACTTAAGCAAGTACGACAAGGTACTGCTTGGTGCTTCGATTCGTTACGGGCACTTCCATCATAGCGTATACAGTTTTATCCACGCACACAGTGAACAGCTGGAAGTTGCTGATGCCGGCTTCTTCTGTGTTTGCCTGACGGCCAGGAAGCCTGAAAAGGCTGATCCCAGGAACAATGCTTATGTGAAGAAGTTCCTTGCCAAATCTCCCTGGCGGCCAAAGTCTATCGGGGTCTTTGCTGGCGCGCTTAAATACAGTGAGTACAACTGGTGGCAGACCCGCATTATCCAGCTGATCATGAAATTGACCGGTGGCAGCACAGATACCAGCCGAGATCTTGAGTTCACCGACTGGGATAACGTAAAAGACTTTGCCCGGAAATTTATCGGCAGCAAGGCTTAGGAATGGCAGTAAAAGTATAAAAAAGAAGCTTTCGGTTGTTTTTTTGCTCAAGGCAGCTTTTTTTAATAAAAATATCAAAAAAGCCCTTGCGCAAAATCCGCCGGTCCCTATAATGCGCATCCACTGACACGGGGCAAGGCGCTCACGGTCACAAGGGTTGAAAACGAACGACATTAAGTTTGATTCAGCGCTTGACGAACACCAAGGGTTGCGTAGAATACGCAGCCCTGACCAGCGAAAGCGGTCAACGCTCTTTAACAACTTATCAAGCAAACTGTGTGGGCACTCGCAGGGTTGGGAAACAAAAAAATATTGTTTTTCAATGACTGTCGAAGTGCACAAACACTTCAGCAATTCATTGAGTATCAAATCTTTAATTGAAGAGTTTGATCATGGCTCAGATTGAACGCTGGCGGCAGGCCTAACACATGCAAGTCGAG
>NZ_QCZE01000006.1:0-109292 GCF_003075035.1 Zobellella maritima
TAGGTCACTGCCAGGCACCCAATTTAGTCCCCGTACTACACAGCTTTTGCGGAGCGGTAGTTCAGTTGGTTAGAATACCGGCCTGTCACGCCGGGGGTCGCGGGTTCGAGTCCCGTCCGCTCCGCCATTACTCAAAACCCCAGCCGATTGGCTGGGGTTTTTTCGTATTGGCTACGCCGGACTTGCTGGATGATGTCGGTGCTGCGCACCTTCGCCTTCAAACGCGGTGCGTTTGCCACTCCGTCATCATTTAAAAGCCCTGACCTAACGGTCAGGGCTTTTTCATTTCCGGCTGCACCGGACCGGCTGGATGAGGTCGGTGTCGTACCGCTCGGCCCTCAAACGCGCTGCGTTTGCCACTCCACCATTACATCAAAGTCTGGAACTAACGGTCAGGATCGTCTTGCTATCTCTGGCTGAGTCCGGGATATCGACGACTTGCAGCTTGTGGTGTTTGAGCTATCTTTATTTGGCTCATTTGCCATGGCGGCGTCTGCTGGGTGGGTGATCGCTATGATTAGCGTTTGAAGACACTGACCGATGAGATAGCCAACTCTTTGATATTTCATTTATTTACGAGATAGAGAGTATTCAGCTAATACTCCAAGAGTATTAAAACGCCATGCTAAGAATTTTTTACAACGCATGGTGGGTTGTCTTTTAAGTTGGTTGTTTTTTGTTCTACTATGTTCGTGGGTTTGAAACTGTAAAGGAGATAGAGATGTTAGCCAGGCAGCGTTGCTATACCTTACAAAGTACTGAGCCTCTTCATGCCAATATTGTGGTGAACCCCACAGGCATGCTGGAAATTGATATTCCTGAAAAAAACCAACACCTATCCAGTGAGTTTGAGCATGTTCATTTCAAGGAGAGCCGTCAGGGAGTACAGCTAATTTGTGAAGAGGGTGACAGTGTAACCCACAAAGAGCTCAGTTTGACGCTTTCACGTAAAGACGCGCTTGAGCTCTGTGAGATCATCGATGATGCCATCGAGGAATATGAAGAACTGATGACCGATCTGTAACTGCGAATCAAGCCTTATTAGGCAAATGTTGCTTCATCCTGTGAACACCCTATTTTTACCGGCCCCGTCCATTTGGACGGGGCTTTGGTTGTTACCTGATTAAGGTTTCGAATAACACTTTCCAACTATTTGAAAACACCAGAGAATAGGGTATTTGCCGAGAACAGGAAGTGATGCCATGAGTCAATTGACACCCTTACAACAGGTCTTATCCGCAATCGATACGGAAAACTGCCAGGACCCCCATCAGGTTACCCTTGATGGTCAAAGCTATGCCGGTGAATATCTCTATGGCCTGCGCATGAGCGAACAGTTGAGCAGCCTGCAACCGGATGCCTCCGAACATCTGCAAATTGCCTGTCGGGCGCAGCATATCAAACGCTGGACCATCCCCCGCACCAATTACCCCATGGACAGGGCGGGTTACAAGCATTGGCGTACCGATTTGGCCCGATTTCACGCAGAGTTGACCGCTAAGTTGATGGCGGCTGCCGGCTATGGTGAAGAGGATCAGTCCCGAGTGTCCAGCCTGTTGCTGAAAAAGCAGCTGAAGCGCGATGCAGAAGCCCAAACCCTGGAAGACGTGGCCTGCCTGGTATTTATGCGATTTTATTTGGACGAATTTGCCGCCAAACACGATGATGAAAAGTTGATCGGTATCATCCACAAAACCTGGCTCAAGATGTCGGAGCAAGGGCATGCCGCCGCGCTGCAGATCCCTTTCAGCCCGACGACACAGGCCCTGATTGGTCGGGCATTGCAGCCTTGAAACATCAGGCTCCTGCAATAGTGGGCAGGAGTCTGGCTTATCTGCCCCATGTTGCCGAGCCCGCTAGATTCGGGTGAGCTCGGTGATGTTATTCAAATTTGTTCAATAATATCGCCAAATCATTCCGGTTTTTTACTGCCAACCTCTTCGTTAAACTGCTCTCAATCTCAATAGATTACTACTTGAGTACGCTTTAATCTCACCAGTTTTTTTCAAATTTTATGAAGAGGTAAATCATGAACAAGTCTTTCCTGATCTCCGTACTCCAGTCTCAGGCCGGTTGGAGCGCGCTGGCGTTGCGGCTGCCGGTGGGCATCATCTTCATGGCCCACGGCGCCCAGAAGCTGTTCGGCTGGTTCGGCGGCTATGGCCTTGAAGGCACCGGCCAGTTCATGGCCTCAATCGGGCTGGAACCGGGCATGCTGATGGCCTTTATGGCCGGGGCGGGAGAGTTTTTCGGTGGTCTTTTTATCCTGCTCGGGTTGCTCACTAGAGCGGCGGCTCTGAGCCTGGCGGCGACCATGCTGGTGGCCATCTTGGCGGTGCACCTAGAGAATGGCCTGTTTATGAGCAACGGCGGCTACGAGTTCGGCCTGGCGCTGCTGGCGGCGTCTGTTTCCCTGTTGTTCTCGGGGGCCGGCAGGCTGGGTCTGGATGAGCTGTTGCACAGGCGTTTGGCATAAGGGGGCATGATGATCAGCATCAGGAAAGCGGATGAACGCGGCAGGGTCAACTTTGGTTGGCTCCAAAGCCGGCACACATTCTCCTTCGGCAGCTACTACCATCCGGCGCAGCTGGGCTTCTCCCGGCTGCGGGTGATCAACGACGACAGGGTGGCGCCGGGAACGGGATTCGATACCCATGGCCACAAAGACATGGAGATCATCAGCTATGTGCTGCAGGGGAAGATAGCCCATAGGGACAGCTCCGGAAACGAAGAAATATTGAGTGCGGGGGAATTCCAGCTGATGTCCGCCGGCAGCGGTATCTTGCACAGCGAGTTCAATCCTTCGTCAACCGAGCCACTGACGTTCCTGCAGATCTGGATAGAGCCCAACGCCAGCGGCGGCGCTCCCGGCTACCAGCAGAACAACTTCGGCCGGGTCCCTGGGCTGACCCTGGTGGTCAGCCCGGACGGCACCGAGGGATCGTTGGTCATCAAACAGGATATGCGACTCTATCAGCTGCTGCTGGTAACGGGCGAGAGTCACGAGCTGAGGCTGAATCCCGGTCGTAAGGCTTGGGTGCAGTTGATCGACGGAGAGCTTGAGGTGAACGGCACACGGCTGCAACCCGGTGATGGCGCTGCCCTTAGTGACGAAGATCTGCTGACGTTTACCGCTATCCAGCCGATTCGGGCGCTGGTGTTCGACCTGCCCTGAAACACCAAGGGCCCGGTATTGCCGGGCCCTTGGTATTTACACCACCATCATGTCGCGATGGAAGGATTTCTCGCAGTAGCGACAGCGAAAGCGCACTTGACCGTCCACTGCCCGCACCTTGAACTTGCTGGTAACCGGCTCGTTGTGGCTGATGCAGTTGGAGTTGGGACAGGAGAAAACACCTTCCACCTTTTCCGGTAATTGCAGCTGCAGCTTTTCCACCACTTCAAAATCCTCGATCAGATTCACGGTGGCATGGGGAGCGAACAATGCCAGCTGATTGGCCTGGACGGCGGACAGGCGGGTGTTTTCCACCTTGATGATATCCTTGGCGCCGAATGCCTTGGAGGGCAGGTTCAGGCCGACGGTGATCTTCTCATGGGTATCGGCAAGCCCGAACAGTTGCAGTATCTTGATACCTTGCCCCGCCGGTATATGGTCGATGACGGTGCCGTTGTTGATGGCTTCAACTTGCAGTTGGTTTTTGTTCATCATGGCTCTCACAGGCTCTCGTTCAGCACCAGGGCGAGCAGGGCCTGACGGGCGTAAACGCCGTTTTCTGCCTGCTCGAAATAATAGGCGTAGGGGGTGTCATCCACCTCGGCGGTGATTTCGTCGACGCGGGGCAGGGGATGCAGCACCTTGAGGCTGTCTTTGGCATTGTCCAGCACTTCCGGGTTCAGTACATATTTGGATGCCACATGCATGTACTCGGTTTCGTCGAAGCGCTCTTTCTGCACTCGGGTCATATAGAGGATGTCCAGCTCGTCCATTACCTCTTCCATGCTGTCCCGGAACTCGAAATTAATGCCTTTCTCGGTCAGCTCGTCACACAGGTAATCGGGCATGGCCAGTGCCTGGGGGGCGATAAAATAGAATTTGCAGCCGAACAGGCTCAGTGCCTGGGTCAGGGAGTGCACTGTGCGGCCGTACTTTAAATCTCCCACAAAGGCGACGGTCAGCCCCTGCAGTGTGCCCTGGGTTTCGTAGATGGTGAACAGATCCAGCAGGGTCTGGGTGGGATGTTGGTTGGAGCCGTCACCGGCATTGATCACCGGTACCGAGGAAAACTCGGCGGCCAGCCGGGCTGCACCTTCCTGGGGATGACGCATCACAAAGGCGTCACTATAGGAGCTGATGATTTTCACCGAATCGGCCAGGGTTTCGCCTTTCTTGGCCAGCGAGGTGCTGCCGCTGTCCGAGAAGCCGATCACGGCGCCGCCGAGCCGGTGCACAGCCGTTTCGAACGACAGCCGGGTACGGGTGGAGGCCTCGAAGAAGCAACTGGCGACCACTTTGTGTCTGAGTAGTTCGGGCCTCGGGTGGGACTTGAGCTTGACCGCCGTATCGATCACCAGTTCCAGCTCGGCTCGGGTAAAGTCGGAGATAGAGATAACATGCTTTTGAAATAGGGGGTTTGCCATCAGCAAGGCTCTTTAGGTGAAGTTGTGACCGTAAAAAAGCCCCGGAGCGGGGCCATTAGAGCTAATCGATTGCAATCGCAGAGCATCCCGTTCGGCACGAGCTGTGTGTTGGCCTGGTGCAGGAAAAAGGAAGGGGACATCAAAGGCTCCGGGCGGCTGCAAGTCGTGCAGATTATAGAGAATTACACCGTCAAATCAAAACACTGGCTGTTTTTTAAAGGAGAATAGGCGAAAAGCTGAGCGAACGCGTCGAAAGGTGCGAAAAAGCGCTTTACCTTTGATCGTGTCTCGCTATAATTCGCCTCGTGTTGCAGGGGCGTAGTTCCAATTGGTAGAACAGCGGTCTCCAAAACCGACGGTTGGGGGTTCGAATCCCTCCGCCCCTGCCAAATCACAATCAAAAAGCCAGCTTAATGCTGGCTTTTTGCGTTATGGACGTTATAGAGTGGCCCGATGACGCCATTGCAAACACAATTACTAACAAGTCTGGGCTTGCCGCTCTGGCAATGTACCCATCCCGAACGGCTGCCTTATGCGCCACAGCCGGTCGCCGCACCGGCACAGCTGCTATTGGTGGTGGGGGAAGGGGAGCGGCTTCCCGAACAACTGCTTGCCGATCTGCTCAGGGCGCTGATGCTGGAGCCTGGGCAGGTGCAGCAGTTGAGTGAACGGGACTGGAGGAAAGCCGGGTGCCCAGTGGCGCCGGCGACACTGGGGTTTAACCTGGAAGACAGTGGTGACTTGACCTGGTCCGGCGCCCTGCCGCTGACGGTTGAACACAAGCGTCGGTTATGGAGTTGCCTGTGCAGCCTGACTATCGACCGCTGACCCCCGATTGCCTGGATGCAATGCTGGCGTTGGAGCAGGCGGCTCACTCCACTCCCTGGAGTCGCCAGCTGCTGGCCAGCTGTTTTTCCGAGCGTTATTTCTCCGGCTCCCTGTGGCAGGGACAAACCCTGCTGGGCTTCTATATCGCCGATCAGGTATTGGATGAAAGCACCCTGATGAATGTCTGCGTGACACCTCCTTGCCAGGGCAGGGGGCTGGGCCGCCGGCTGATGACCTTGTATATCGAATCTGCGATGGCTCGGCAGGTGTCCCAGCTGTGGCTGGAAGTACGGGAATCCAACCAAGCCGCCCGGCGACTGTATCTGTCGGTCGGTTTTGTAGAGCAGGGAAGACGCAAGGCGTACTACAGCTCGGCCCAGGGCCGGGAAGACGCTGTTATCATGCAAAAAGCGCTGTAGCTTACCTATACTTAAGGTCAAACACTCGAGCAAGGATGCCAAATGAGTGGCTTACCGCTTTTTCTCTGGAGCTGGCTGTTGTTGCTGCCGATGAGCATCAACGCCAACATCTACCGTTACCAGGACGCCTCTGGGGTGATCCATTACACCGACAGCTATCTGAGTTCGGTCGATTTTGAGCCGGATCTCTGGCTGGAAGATGAAATCAACGAAGATGGGGTGCTGATTCGGGTGCTGGAAAAGCCCGATGGCCACTACTTTTTTGCCCTCAACCGATTATTCGGTCCTGCCAAGCTGACCTTGAGTTTTCCACGCCAGGAAAATGTGCAGATCCCCGAGCGCCTGTTGCAGGCCATCCGCC
Source organism: Zobellella maritima (assembly GCF_003075035.1). GTDB lineage: Bacteria > Pseudomonadota > Gammaproteobacteria > Enterobacterales > Aeromonadaceae > Oceanimonas > Oceanimonas maritima. Next base: position 6,208 of record NZ_QCZE01000006.1, read on the forward strand.
TGGCTCCCCGGGAAGAAAAGTTTATCGGCAAGCTGACACCACTTCAGCCAGGTCACTGGCGTTATGACTATGGTTTTGCCTATATGCCGGGGAAACGGATGCTGATGGCGTCGTTTGACAGCCGCCTGGATGAAAACAGGGTCAGGCCCAGGCCGGAAATCATTCGCGGGCTGACCAGAGAGCCGATGCGTCAGGCGCCTGAGCTGCGAGCTCCGGCTGGGGCCAGGGATATAGGGATGCCCTTTATCGGGCGTTACCGTATCACCCAGGGTTTTAACGGTGACTACAGTCACCACAGAACCGCCAATCGCTATGCGCTGGATATCGCTCTGCCCGTGGGAACGCCCCTGGTGGCCACCAAGGATGGCATAGTGATGGATGCGGTGGACCATCATGTGGGCGGTGGCTTGAAAGCCGAGTATCGGCGGCGTACCAACTATCTGCGCCTGCTGCACGACGACGGAACCATGAGTCTGTATGCCCATATTCAGACCGGCTCCATCCTGGTGCCGGAAGGCGCCAGGGTACGTGCCGGTGAGCGGGTGGCTGCCTCGGGAAATACCGGCTACAGTTCGGGCCCGCACCTGCATTTCGCCCTGCAAATCAACAATGGCAAGGGGCTGGAGTCCATCCCCTTTACGCTGGAAGGACGCCATCCCGAACCCGGCAACTGGTTGCTGGCCAGGGAGTAAAACCGGTTGATTTGTTCACCACACAGGCCGCTGAGTTTTGCCTCGCCTTTTACAATCTTCGGGTGGCATTAAATATTGCTTTTTATAGATTATAAAGCATGAGGAAAGGTAATGATTTATAAAGTGGAGTTTAATATTTAATTTTATTTAATATGCGGTTGTTTATTCTTTTTTGTCTGCCTGCCGTCTGAAAAAAGCAGTTGCTTTCACCTGTGGCTTATGGCTTTTTACCCTTCTTTTTAGATGAAAGTAAAACCAAAAAGGCGGGAAAGTAAGATGGTAGAGTCAGTCGAGGTGGCCGAGAGCAAGCCACGTAGCATAAGCCACTATCTGCGGGTGTTGGGGCCGGGCATCCTGGCTGCCGCCGCGGCCATTGGTGGTTCACACCTGGTGGCCTCTACCCAGGCCGGGGCCATCTACGGCTGGCAACTGGTTGGCCTGATAATCCTTGTTAACCTGCTGAAATACCCTTTCTTCCAGATTGGCGCCCGCTACACCATGGCGGCCGACGAAACCCTGATCCAGGGATATGATCGGGTTGGTCGGGGCTACCTGTATCTGTTTACCCTGCTGAATATCTTCGCCGCCGTGGTCAGTACCGCCGGGGTGGCCATGCTCTGCGGCAGTATCCTGGGGCTGTTTGTGGGAGACAGCCTGAATGTGACCCAGCTCAGTATGATAGTGCTGGCTGGCTCGCTGGTGTTCTTGATCACCGGCCATTACAAGGTGCTGGACAGGGTCACCAAGTGGATCATCGTCGGTCTGGCCATCGCCACTGTTACCGCCGTGTTTATTGCCCTCAACAAAGGCGGTGTAGCTCCGCCCGAGTTCGTCTCTCCCAGTCCCTGGAACCTGGCGGCTGTTGGCTTCTTGGTAGCGCTGATGGGCTGGATGCCGGCACCGATCGAGCTGTCTTCCTGGAACAGTGTCTGGCTGCGGCAGAAGAAAAAGGCATTGGGTGATGAACTGGGTTACAAAGATGCACTGATCGATTTTAACGTCGGTTATATTACCTCCACGATACTGGCCATCGCCTTTGTGGCGCTAGGCGCCCTGGTGCTGCATGGCAGTGACCGGCCCCTGGCGACCTCCGGACTGGCGTTCGCCCATCAGTTGGTCGATGTTTACGCCAGCGTGATGGGGGAATGGAGTCGCTGGCTGATCGCCCTGATCGCCTTCATGTGCATGTTTTCGACCACGGTGACCGTGCTTGACGGTTATAGTCGTGCCCTGAGTGAATGTTTTGTGCAATTCGGCCAGCCCAGAGGCAGCCGGCCGACCGGCCATGGCAGCCGATATACCTACCCCCTGATGATAGCAATGGGACTGGTTGGTGCGCTGATTATCATGTTCTTCAAGGGAGCCTTGCTGGCGATGCTGGAGTTTGCCATGGTTTCCGCCTTTATCAGCGCCCTGGTCTTTTCCTGGCTGAATTACCGGCTGATGAAGCTGAGCAATGTACCACAACAGTACCGGCTCGGACCTGCGATGGTGGCATTGTGCTGGGCGGGCATCCTGTTTTTTGCCGGCTTTAACCTGTTATTCGGTTATTGGTATCTATTTGTAAGATAACGGCTCCTGACTTGTGCTGGGGAGTGCTGGTCTGAGGGCAGACTCGCCGTAGTCCAGGGGTATTCCGATATGCTCATGATGTTGTCGTGGCACGACTGGGTGTGCAGGCTGCCCCATGGGGGCTCAGCCGCGCACCTGACCGCCAGGAATGGCGGAACGGCAGGAGCATGTCCGACCCTGGCGCGGAGAGCATGCTTATAGGGTTTCTGCTCTCCATCTCCACATGTGGCGGTATTTGTATCGATTATTTATACCCTTGACGTAGATATTTCTGGTCGTGGTCAGTTCCTATTAAGCGGGGCCCCCGGGTGGGGCCGGAACTATGGCCCTCACAATAGGGTGTGTAATCGAACTTGTGCTGCCGGAGCACAATAAAAACCCGTTTATTAAGATATAAGCTATGCCGAAAAAGCTGGGCGTCAGGCCCTTTTTTTATTGATGGCGCTTTTTCTGTGACCCGGCTCTCTAAACTGGCCGTGAATACCGAGATTTTGTAGGATTGAAAGTTATTACCGATTAAGAACCGAGGAAAGACCAATTTATCTTTTACTTCCATAATCAGTATAGTGTCGTCCGGCACTGTTTCTTTCCTGCGTTATTCACTCTTTAATCGGGATCTGTTTTCATGTTCCTGAATACGAGTATTGGCATTATGCAGGTTAAAAAAATAAATATTCGTTTCTATTATGTAAAAGAAATGGTGCGGATGTAATGAAGCTTTATTAATGGCTGGAGTAAGGAAGGGCTGGCTGGCCCGGCAGAGTTGAAGGATCAGCCTGTCCTGTCACCGGTAACCCGCATTGCGGGGTACCGGTGAGATATCAACATCAATCAGGGAATTATTATGCTAATCGGAATCCCAAGAGAAACGCTGAACGGCGAGACGCGGGTGGCGGCGACCCCCAAGTCGGTCGAACAGCTGCGCAAACTTGGCTTTGATGTATGTGTTGAGCAGGGCGCGGGTCTGAAGGCCAGTTTCGACGACGCCGCCTATCAGGCCGTCGGTGCCACCCTGGCAAGTTCAGATGAAGTCTGGCAGGCCGGCCTTATCTACAAGGTGAATGCCCCTAACGCCGAGGAAGTGGAAAAGCTGGTTGCCGGCACCACGCTGGTGAGCTTTATCTGGCCGGCCCAGAACCCCGAGCTGGTCGAAAAACTGAAAGCCAAGGGCGTCACCGTCATGGCAATGGACATGGTGCCGCGTATATCCCGTGCCCAGTCACTCGATGCCCTGTCCTCCATGGCCAACATCGCCGGCTATCGTGCCGTGGTGGAAGCCGCCCATGAATTCGGCCGCTTCTTTACCGGCCAAATCACCGCCGCCGGCAAGGTACCGCCTGCCAAGGTGCTGGTGATTGGTGCCGGTGTGGCCGGTCTGGCCGCCATCGGCGCCGCCGGCTCCCTGGGTGCCATCGTGCGTGCCTTCGATACCCGCCCTGAGGTAAAAGAGCAGATCAACTCCATGGGCGCCGAGTTCCTGGAACTCGATTATGAAGAAGAATCAGATTCTTCCGACGGTTACGCCAAGGAGATGAGCAAGGCCTTTATCGAGGCCGAAATGGCACTGTTCATGGCCCAGGCCAAGGAAGTGGATATCATCATCACCACCGCCCTGATCCCGGGCAAGCCTGCACCCAAGCTGATCACCGCCGAGATGGTCGCCAACATGGCCCCGGGCTCGGTCGTGGTCGACCTGGCGGCGCAAAACGGCGGTAACTGTGAGCTGACCAAGCCCGGTGAGCTGTTTGTGTCCGACAACGGCGTCAAGATTATCGGCTATACGGATCTGAACGGCCGCCTGCCGACCCAGTCTTCAACCCTGTATGCCAACAACCTGGTCAACCTGGCCAAGCTGCTGAGCAAGGAAAAAGACGGCAATATCAAGGTCGATTTCGACGACGTGGTGCTGCGCAACATGACGGTGGTAAAAGACGGTGAAGTGACTTTCCCGCCGCCCGCCATCAGCGTATCTGCCGCCCCCAAGGCCGCGGCCAAGCCTCAGGCTGCAGCCGAGCCCCATGCCAAGCAGCCAAGCAACCTCAAGTATTATCTGGGTGGAGCCGGCGTGGTGCTGTTCGGCTGGCTGGCCACTGCGGCGCCGGTAGCATTCCTGTCCCATTTCACCGTATTCGTACTGGCCTGTATCGTGGGTTACTACGTGATCTGGAATGTGTCCCACTCACTGCATACGCCGCTGATGTCGGTCACCAACGCCATTTCCGGCATTATCGTGGTCGGGGCCCTGTCCCAGGTGGGAGGAGGTGGTTTTGTCACCTTCCTCGCCTTTATTGCCGTATTGATCGCCTCGATCAACGTCTTTGGCGGTTTTACCGTCACCCACCGTATGCTCAAGATGTTTAGAAGGGGCTAATTGAATGTCACAAGGACTTGTTACTGCATCTTATATCGTTGCCGCCGTGCTCTTTATCATGAGTCTGGCGGGACTGTCCAAGCAGGAGTCGGCCAAGGCCGGTAACTGGTTTGGCGTTGCCGGTATGACCATTGCGCTGTTGGCGACCATCTTCAACCCCGAGGTCACTGGCCTGGGCTGGATCCTGCTGGCGATGATCATCGGTGGTGCCATTGGTGTGCGCTTCGCGCTCAAGGTTGAAATGACCGAAATGCCGGAGCTGATAGCCGTGCTGCACAGCTTCGTGGGTCTGGCCGCCGTGTTCGTGGGTTACAACACCTATATCGATCATGGTGATATGTCCGGCGCCATCCTCAACATCCACAATACCGAAGTTTTCCTCGGTGTGTTTATCGGTGCTGTGACCTGCACCGGTTCTGTGGTTGCCTTCGGCAAGCTGCGTGGCCTGATCTCCTCCAAGCCGCTGACCCTGCCGCATCGTCATAAGCTGAACCTGGCGGCACTGGTGGTGTCTGCGCTGCTGTTGATCTGGTTCGTGCAGGTGGAAGGCTCCACCTTCGCCCTGCTGGTGATGACCCTGATCGCCCTGGCCTTCGGCTGGCATCTGGTGGCCAGCATCGGCGGTGCCGATATGCCGGTGGTTATCTCCATGCTCAACTCCTACTCGGGCTGGGCGGCAGCAGCGGCGGGTTTTATGCTGTCCAATGACCTGCTGATCGTGACCGGTGCGCTGGTGGGTTCAAGCGGTGCGATTCTGTCCTACATCATGTGTAAGGCGATGAACCGCTCCTTCATCTCGGTCATTGCCGGCGGCTTTGGCACCGATGGTGTCAGCGCGTCCAGCGGTGAAGAGGAAGACGGCGAGTACACCGAAGTGAATGCTGAAGATGTGGCCGAAGTCCTGAAAAACTCCAGCTCGGTGATCATCACCCCGGGTTACGGTATGGCGGTGGCCCAGGCCCAGTATCCGGTAGCGGAGCTGGTGTCCAAGCTGCGTGCGGCCGGTGTCAACGTGCGTTTCGGTATCCATCCGGTTGCCGGTCGTCTGCCAGGCCACATGAATGTGCTGCTGGCGGAAGCCAAGGTGCCTTACGATGTGGTGCTGGAAATGGACGAAATCAACGAGGACTTTGACGATACCGATACCGTACTGGTGATCGGCGCCAACGATACCGTCAACCCGGCGGCCTCGGAAGATCCCGCCAGTCCCATCGCCGGCATGCCGGTACTGGAAGTGTGGAAGGCTCAGCAGGTGGTGGTATTCAAGCGCTCCATGAACACCGGCTATGCCGGCGTACAGAACCCGCTATTCTTCCGCGAAAACAGCGTCATGTTGTTCGGCGATGCCAAAGATAGCGTGGATAATATCCTGAAAGCGCTGTAAGCCGCATCAATCGGTCAACCAAAGGGAGCTTCGGCTCCCTTTTTATTTATGGGGATCCCGGAGAAAGCTTGGCGATTGCCCCGTTTTAACCAGGGTTAAAAGGCGTCGGTCATTTGACCGCGCTGGTTTGTAGGAATATTGGCACCGAAGCGGCGGTCAAATATCTAGTGCCCTTTCATTTTTCCAGGTGGTAGACGGTATTGGGGAAGAACCGGGCGTCGTTATCGGGAAGTGAGTCGGGCAGTCTCTAGCTGGGGTTTCTGACCCCTTATGAGGTAGAGGTATGCCGATAAAGCTGGAGTTGAACACAGATCCGCACTCTGGTTTGAGACCGGTGAAGATCTTTACCGGTGAGGTGGAGCGCTCGGCCCTGGAGCAGCTTAAAAAGCTGGCACAGCTGGATATCGTTTATCCCCATATTGCCGCCATGCCCGACATCCATGCGGGTATTGGTACCACCATTGGCACCGTCATTCCGACGCGCACCGCCATTATCCCGGCGGCCGTGGGCGTTGATATCGGTTGCGGTATGAACGCCGTCAGGCTGTCGCTGACGGCGGCGCAGCTGCCCGATCATCTGCGCCCCGTACGCAGTGTGATTGAAGACGCTGTACCGGTTGGTACTGAAAAGCATCAAGGGCCCTCGGCAAGCCCGCAGATCTGGCATCCCCTTAAAACCGAAATAGACCGGCTTTTCGACAGGCACAACGGCCTGTTGAGGATGATGCACAGGCCCGAGCAAACCTGGATTCAACAGATTGGCACCCTGGGTGGAGGCAATCATTTTATTGAACTATGTCTGGATGAAGCCGATAACGTCTGGATTATGCTGCACTCCGGCAGCCGCGGTATTGGCAATGCCCTCGGGCGCTATTTTATCGCACTGGCGCGCCAGGAAATGCAACGCCATCACATCCGGCTACCCGACAAGGACCTGGCCTATCTACGCGAAGGCAGCCGCTATTTTGACGACTATTTCCTGGCGGTGGACTGGGCACAACGCTACGCCTGGATAAATCGTCAGCAGATGATGGAATTAATCATCGGAGCCATTCGCCCCTTGTTGCCGGCCTTTGAGGTAACCGAAGAGGCCATCAACTGCCATCATAATTACGTAGCAAAAGAGCAGCATTTTAACGCCGAGCTCTATGTGACTCGCAAGGGAGCGATCAGCGCGCGTAAGGGCCAGCTGGGTATTATCCCCGGTAGTATGGGGGGGTGCTCTTATATTGTCCGGGGCAAGGGTAACCTGGATTCGTTTTGTTCCTGCTCCCATGGCGCCGGCCGTAGCATGAGCCGTAAGGCGGCCCGTAAGCGTTTTAGTGTCAGTGAGTTAAGGCAACAGACCCAAGGCGTGGAATGTCGCAAAGACAAACATGTGATTGATGAAATTCCCGCTGCCTATAAAGATATCAACACCGTCATGGCCAACCAGAACGACCTGGTCGAGGTGGTCCATACCTTAAAGCAGGTGCTCTGTGTAAAAGGCTAGTTTCATTAAAAGCCGGTTTATATGCTGCCAAACCGGCCCATGTTCTTGATAAGTTCCCACCGATCTCTTAACGTTTGGGGTTTTATTAGGTTACGGGGTAATGAGCATGAATAGCTGGCGCGGCGTGGTGCCGCTCACCCTGCCGGTGATGATGGGCTATCTGCCCCTGGGGGCGGTGTTTGGTGTACTGTGGGTGGATGCGGGCCTGAGCTGGTACTGGGCGCCCTTGATGAGCATCATCGTCTACGCCGGTGCCCTGCAATACCTGGCGGTGGGCATGCTGGCGGCCGGCATCGGCTGGCTCGATCTTGCAGTGGCGGCGCTGCTGGTGAATTTCCGCCACCTGTTCTACGGGCTGTCGCTCTATCATCTGCTCCCGAGGGGCGCCGTCGGACACCAGTATTTTATCTTCGGCATCACCGACGAGACCTATTCACTGCTCAGCGCATCCGGTCAGGTAAAAGACAGCAGGACAGCGCTGCTGGTGGTATTGTTCAACCAGAGCTACTGGGTGATGGGCACCGTCATCGGCATGCTGCTGGCACGTGGTCTGCCGCCCGGCCTGCAGGGATTGGACTTTGCTCTGACCGCGCTCTTTACCGTGCTGGCGGTGGAGCAGATCCGTGCCAGGAAAGACTGGGGAGCTGTGGTTCTGGGGCTGGTGGCCGCTGCGGTGGCCGGCATCTGGATAAGCGAGTACTTCCTGTTGGCGGCTTCCCTGATGCTGGTGCTGGTGTTGCTGGCCTGGCCTGAGCCCAAGGGGGAGGTGGCCCATGGCTGATCTGGATTACCTGCTTGCGGCGCTGATCATGGGGGGAGTTACCTTCGGCCTGCGTGCTTTTCCTTTTGTGGCGCGGGGCTTTATCGCCCACCACAGGCGCATTCAGGTGCTGGGACGGCGGCTGCCGGTGGCGATGATGGTGCTGTTGACCCTGTATGCCATGGGCGTACATCGCTGGGAAACACCGGCCGCTGGTCAGGCGCAGCTCATTGCCGTGTGGGTGGTGGCTGTGCTGCAGTTGTGGCAGCGGCAGGCGTTGCTCAGCATCCTGACCGGCACCCTGGTGTATATGACGCTGATGAACGGCTGGCTGGGGCTCTGAACCCGGTCGGCTTTAGGCTATAATTGCCGCCCTTCTCATCAAATGGAATTGATCATGACTGATTCCCTGCGCATTCGCCTGCTGGGGCTGGCAGCCCTGTGTCTGAGCAGCCTGGTTCAGGCCGAACCCTTTGTATTTACCGCCATCCCGGATCAGGATGAACGCCACCTGACCGAGCGCTTCGGCAAGATTGCCGACTACCTGAGTGCACGACTGGGCGTCGCAGTGCAATATGTTCCGGTGAAAAGCTATCCGGCGGCGGTGAGCGCCTTTCGTAACGATCAGGTGCAGCTGGCCTGGTTCGGCGGTCTGACCGGGGTGCAGGCCCGCGAGTTGGTACCCGGCAGCGAGGCCATCGCCCAGGGGGTAGAAGACACGGCGTTTGTCAGCTATTTCATTGCCCATGCCAGCACCGGCCTGCAAGCCGCGGAGCAACTGCCCGGGACGATTGCCGGCAGGCGTTTTACCTTCGGGGACAAGGGCTCCACCTCCGGCCGGCTAATGCCCGAGTTTTACCTGCGTGAGCAATTCGGCCAGGCTCCGCAGCGGCTGTTCTCCCGGGTGGGTTTTTCCGGTGATCATAACCGCACCATCAGCCTGGTGCAGTCCGGCGCCTTCGAGCTGGGAGCGGTGAATTACGCGGTGTGGGAGGCGGAAAAAGCCAAGGGAAATATCGATGAGCACAAGGTCCGGGTGATCTGGGCTACCCCCGCCTATCCGGATTACCAGTGGAGCATTCGCGGCGATGTGGATGCCCGCTTCGGTGAAGGCTTCAAGGGGCGGGTGCAACAGGCGTTGCTGGAGATGAAGGAGCCCGAGCTGCTGGCGGCCTTCCCGCGCTCCGGCTTTATTACCGCCAGCAACGATGACTATGCCCCCATCCGCGATACTGCCGTGTCGATCGGCATCATGGATCCAGAGCAGTAATGGAAAACGGCGCCAGCCTGTTCCACTTCCACCAGGCCACCCTGGGCTATGCCGATGCCCCGGTATTGAGTGAGCTATCGCTTGAGGTAAAGCAGGGTGACAAGGTTGCCCTGCTCGGCGAGTCGGGGGCCGGCAAAAGCACCCTGCTGCGCCGGTTGCGCGAGATGAGGCCCCATGAGGTGGCCTGGTGTCCGCAGCAGCCGGGGCTGGTGCCCATGTTGTCGGCCTTTCACAATATCTATATGGGACGGCTTGATCGCAATCCGTGGTGGTACAACCTAGCCAACCTGGTACGTCCCCTGGCCGGGCCTCGTTCTGAGATCCGCGAGCTGGCGGATAGCCTGGGGCTTGCCGGCCGGTTGTGGACAGCCGCCGAACAGCTTTCCGGGGGGCAGCAGAGCCGGGTCAGCCTCGGGCGGGCTCTGTATCAGCAAAAGCCCATCTTTATCGGTGACGAGCCGGTGTCGGCGCTGGACGAACGGCAGGCCGGCCAGCTGTTGAGTCTGGTCTGTGCCCGCCACTCGACGGTGGTGCTGGCGCTGCATAATGTGGAGCAGGCGTTGAAGCACTGCACCCGCATCGTGGGCCTGCGACAGGGCCGGGTAGTGCTGGATGGCGCCGTTGCCGAGCTGGCTCCGGCCCAGCTGCGCACCCTGTACCGACGCGGCTGATGGCCCGCCCCCAACCAGCACGGGCCATGGTGCGTAGCAGCCTGCTGTTTGTGCTGCTGGCGCTGTTGTGCCTGCCTTGGGCGGAGCTGAGTATTACCGTCCTGGATCCCTGGCGTGAGCTGGCCCGCCTGGGGGCAGGCCTTTTGCTGCCGACCCTGCCCCAGGCCAGTACCCTGTTTGTTGCCACCGTCAATACTCTGGCCTTCGCCTTGCAAGGGGTGGCCCTGGGCGCCGTGTTGGGATTACTGCTGGCGGCCGGTTACCGCAGTGCCGCTATTCGCAGGCTGGCAGCGGCGCTCAGGGCGGTGCATGAGCTGTTCTGGGCGCTGCTCTTTATCCAGTTGTTGGGCTTGACGGCGCCGGCCGGTGTGCTTGCCATCGCGTTACCCTATGCCGGTACCTTCGCCAAGATCTACGGCGAATTATTCGAGGAGGCGGATCCGGCACCGGAGCAGGCGCTGGCTCCCGACCTGGGCCATTGGTCTCGGTTGCTGTATCTCCAGTTGCCTCTGTGCTGGCGTCAAATGGCCACCTATACCGGCTACCGCCTGGAATGCGGCATCCGCAGCTCGGCGGTGCTGGGCTTTATCGGGCTGCCGACCCTGGGCTACCACCTGGAATCCTTGCTGCGACAAGGCTTCTATAGCGAGGCGGCGAGCTATTTCTACGCCCTGGTGCTGATTATCGCCACCATCAAGTGGTGGCTAAAGCCCCACCTGGTGCCGCTCTATCTGCTGTCGGCCTTACTCTGGCTACCGCCGCTGGCCGGCCTGAACTGGACATTGATGGTGCGCTTCTTCACCGAAGACATTATCCCCGCCCCCTTGCGTGCTGGTGACTGGGCCGGGCTCTGGCCCTGGCTGCTGGGGCTGTGGCATGGACAAATTGTTCCCGGCCTGCTCAATACCCTGGTACTGGCCCTGCTGGCACTGATGGTCACCGCTCTGCTGGCCTTGCTGTGGTTCCCGGCCATTTCCCACCGCTTCGGTAACCCGCTTACCCGCATCATGAGCCACGGCTGGCTGGTGCTGATGCGCTCGCTGCCCGAGTACCTGCTGGCCTTTATCGGCATGTTGCTGCTTGGTCCCGGTATGCTGCCGGCGATATTGGCGCTCAGCCTGCACAACGGCGCAATCATCGCCCATTTGCTGGGCCATCACCTTAATACCCTGGTGTTACGGGAGGATGCAGTCCGCGGGGTAAACCTGTATTGCTTCGAGGCGTTGCCGCGGCTGTATCGGGCCTTTATGGCCTACAGCCTGTACCGTTTCGAGAACCTGATCCGGGAAACGGCGATACTGGGCATGCTGGGCATTCCTACCTTGGGGTTTTTTATCGATTCTGCGTTCAGCGAGTTCCGCTTCGACCGGGCCATGGTGCTGCTGCTGGTATGTGCCGGACTCAACGTACTGGTAGATGCCCTGGCCCGACGGCTACGGCGGCGCCTGCACCTGAACAGCCAGGCGGAAGTGTTGTAGGGCTGTTTTGTCTGCTTGTAGTGCCGCACGTCAGCCAACGGGCACAGCCTCGCCTACCCCTCCCTGGGACTCCGCTGCGCCATCCGACCGCCATGGGGGGCGGCAGGCCACTGTTGCACCAAAGGCAGGTTTACAACACCAGGCCGCCGTCGATTTTCAGGACCTGGCCGGTGATATAGCGGGCCCGGTCGCTGGCCAGAAATAGCACGCCCTCGGCAATGTCCCGGGGCTCGCCCAGTGCTCCCAGCGGGATGCGAGTGGTCATTTTTTCCAGCACTTTTTCCGGCACTGCCCGGGTCATCTCGGTATTGATAAAGCCGGGGGCGATGCAATTGGCCCGGATCTGGGCAGCATTGCGGGAAAACTCCCTGGCCCAACCCTTGGTCATGGCGATCACCCCGCCCTTGCTGGCTGCGTAGTTGCTCTGGCCAATATTGCCATCGGTGCCAACGATGGAGGAAATGGTGACGATGGCGCCCTGCCTCTGTACCTTCATCAGCGTATACATGGCCTGGGTCACCAGAAACACGCCCTTGAGGTTGACGTTCAGCACCAGGTCCCAGTCGGATTCGGTCATCTTGTCGAGCAGGGCGTCCCGGGTGATGCCGGCATTGTTGACCAGCACGTCCACCCGGCCATGCTCGGCCATGATTCTCGTACTCAGTTGTGTCAACGCCGCTGGATCGCAGACATCCAGCTCTACGCCGGTGGCATTGGAAAATTGATCGAGCCAGTCACGGGCCGGCGCGAGGTCGATATCACACACATAGACCTGCTTCGCCCCGGCCTCGGCCAGTCGCTCACTGATGGCTCGGCCCAGGCCACGGGCGGCACCGGTAACCACACACACCTTGCCGTACATCTCTTGAGTCAGCTTGTTCATGTTCGTTTCCTGTTATTGTTGGCATCATGGTTTGCATATATCAACGCAAAGCATAGCCCCTATTTTGCAATGCAATATATTTTTTGTTTTATGTAATAAAAATTTATTTCTATTTGATTAATAATTGCTAGTGCGCTGCAAAATTTCGTGTCGATCCGGCGGGCCGCAATGGCCGCCATCGACATCATTATTCATGGACTCGTTCGGTTTTTATCCTGGTGCTGTCAGGGGATATGCGGCGGTAAATACGGAGGAACCAGGCAGTCATGACTCTTTATCGAGCGTGGGCAAGGCGTGCCGGCATTATCCTGTGGTATCAGATACCTGTTCCAGCACATAGTGCCAGAATTGTCCGGCTTCTTCGGAGCGGGGCGGGTGCATGCGGTAGAGTGTGATATCGAGAACAGGTGCTGGCAGTGTGGGCAGTATCACCAGCTGGCCCTGTTCAATCTCCCGTTGTACCAGGCCGGCCGGCAGCCAGGCGGCACCGTCTCCCTGCAGGGCCTGGGCCTTCAGTCCTTCTCCCAGGGCATTCTCGCAGACCGGCTGGTAATTCTGTTCTCCCAGGCTGTTCAGACACTCCCGCTGGATCAGCTCACCCAGATAGGCGTCCTTGGGGTAGGTCAGTAATTTCAACGGCGTGTCCCGGTTCGGGGCATGGCGCGGCCGGCCTTCCGAGTCCGGCATGGATACCGGCACCAGCCTGTCCTGACCCACATGTATACGCTCTATCTCCTGGCGTGAGAGGGGGCTGTCGGTCCCTGGGCCGCAGAAGCACAGCAGGAAATCCACCGAGCCGGCCAGAAATTGCTCTACCGCATCATGGTAGTGGCCGGTATTCAGGCTCACCATGCAGTCGCCGAACCGGGGGCGTAGGCCATGCAGCCAGGCGGGGAAAAACGAGACCGCGAGCGAAGGCTGGGCAATAAAGCGCAGGCTTTGGTATGCGTTGCTGGTCTGTCTCAGCTGATCTTTAATGCCGTAGATCTGACTCAGCAGGATCCTGGCCTGATCGACAAAAGCGTCACCTGCCTTGGTCAGTGTCATGGGGTAGCGATGGCGGTTGACCAATGGCACACCCAGCCAGTTTTCCAGGGAGCGGATCCGCCGACTAAAGGCTGGCTGGGTCACATTACGGGCTTCCGCCGCCTTGGAGAAGTTGCCCTGTTCGACCAGGACGACAAAGTCGTGTAGCCACTTGGTTTCCATTACTTAGGCCTGTTAACGGAGTGATAAGGCATTGTATGCCGAAAAGTAACTATGTCCCTAGAAAAAGGCATTGGATTAGCAGACCCCGCCTTCCTAACATGTTGTCGTGACTGTTACCCGATAACGATAAAACGGAAACGAACAGGTATGGCAGCGTGGCGGGAAAGAGACTCGATTGTTCTTGCCCTGTTGTTGTCTGGAACTAAGCTTAGCAAAGGCGGTAAACATGGCAGTTGACACCACAAATCAGGCGGTAGGCCCAGTGCGCAGACTCGAAGAACTAAGAAAGCGTTATTTTCCCGGAGTGTGTGTTTCTGTGACCATAGGGATCGCGGCCAGCTTTTTGTCGCAACACTATGGGGCGCCGGCCATGCTGATGGCCCTGCTGTTGGGGTTGGCTTTCAACTTCCTGAGCCAGGAGCCGAACTGTTTGCCGGGGTTGGAACTCTCGGCCAAGACCCTGCTGCGTCTGGGGGTCGCCCTGCTGGGCCTGCGCATTACCTTCGGAGATGTGCTGACCCTGGGATGGGCGCCGATGCTGATGGTATGTTCCGCCGTGGTGCTCACCATAGGTTTCGGCATCCTGATGGCGCGCATGCTGGGCTTTTCTTCGTCGTTCGGAACCCTGACCGGCGGTTCCGTCGCCATCTGCGGGGCCTCTGCGGCGATGGCGATCAGCAGTGTGCTGCCTAATGATGAGCAGGCCAAGCGGAATACCCTATTTACCGTGATCAGCGTCACGACCCTCAGCACCCTGGCGATGATTTTCTACCCCATGATCAGTACCGCCTTGGGCTTTACCCCCCAGGAGTCCGGCCTGTTTATCGGTGCCACCATCCATGATGTTGCCCAGGTGGTCGGTGCCGGTTACAGCATGTCCAGTGAGGTGGGTGACCTGAGTACCTTCGTCAAGCTGCTGCGGGTGGCCATGCTGGTGCCTATCGTGATGACCATTGGGTTGGTGATCCGCCGAGCCGCACGCAACAGCGGTGAGAGCAGTGGCAAGGGCGTGGCCATACCGGGCTTCCTGCTGGGCTTTGTTGCCCTCTTCACCCTTAACAGCCTGGGCTGGATCCCGGCTCAGGTTCGCGATCCACTGGCCGACAGCTCTTCCTGGTTGTTGCTGACGGCGATCGCCGCCCTGGGAGTGCGCACCCAGTTGAAAGACATACTGTCGGTGGGCTGGAAGCCGGTATTGCTGGTAGTGTTGGAAACCCTGTTTATCGCCCTGTTGATCCTGGCCTATATCAAGCTGTTCTGATGTTTCGATAATGGCCTGACATTGCGCAGTCCCGACACCGCGTATCGAAAGATACGCGGTGTCTTTGTCTGTGGGCTCGGAGAGGACTCGGCTCGTCGGCGCCTGGGCCACCTACAGGTTGAAACAGCGCGGCGGCATTTATCGGACAAGGGTTTCTTATCACAGGGGATCGAGAGCTCATCATCTCCGGGGGTTACCCATAGCTCTATCTCTGGGCTGGTGCATTGATTGGCATGGGGGACAGTCCCGTTAACCGGACGATACCGGGGCTGGTGGTGTCATTGGCAGGCTACGAACCGTTGTTGTATCAACCTGGCTGGCGGCACAAATAAATCAGGCCCGCCGAAGCGAGCCTGAAAGGAGCAAAAGCATTAACCTGGGCTCAGTTGCCATCCCAGGCGGCGATGACGGCGCGCTCGTCGTCTGTCATCCCGGTAATGTTACCCAATGGCATATATTTGCTTGCCGTGACCTGCTTGATGCTCTCGGCCTGCAGTGTCAGATGTTCAGGCGAGTCCAGCAGTACGCCCAAGGGGGCAGAGGCAAAGCCCGGCTGGGTCGGCTGCGCCGCATGGCACTGAACACAACGGTTTTCCATGATCTCCTGTACCCGGGTCAGGCTGGCCCCAATGGCTTCTTCGTCTACCACGGCGGATGTAGCTGAAACATCCTGCGACTGGCCGGCGGGCGAGCCGACGGAGGGGGTCTTGGCGCCGGTGGGGGCACCCAGCCAGACCACCACCAGGATCAGCGCCACGCCGGCAACCGGGTAGGCCGGCTGGTGCTTGCCGGCATGCATCAGCACGAAGTACTGGCGGATAAGGGCACCGGCAAAGATGAACAGTGACATAATTACCCAGGCATCGGCATGGGTATAGGTGAAGGAGTAGTGGTTGCTGAGCATCAGCAATACCACCGGCAAGGTGAAGTAGGTGTTATGCACCGAACGCTGCTTGCCGCGTTTGCCGTCGATGGGGTTTGGTGTCTCGCCGGCCTTCATGGCGTTCACCATGCGACGCTGGCCTGGAATAATCCAGAAGAATACGTTGGCGGACATGGCAGTTGCCATGACGGCTCCGGTCAGCAGGAAGGCGGCTCGACCGGAGAAGATATGGGTGCTCAGGTAGGCGACCCCGACCATCATCACGGCGACGGCAACACTCAGGACACCGTCCCGCTCCATGTTCGGACTGATGCGCTTGCAGAGTTCGTTATAGACCACCCAGCCCAGCAACAGGAAGGCCAGGGCGGCGATATTGGCCTGCCAGCCGACCATGTTGGCAGCCCATTCCCAGGGGCTGTTGGGATTAACCAGGTAAAAACTGGGCTTGGTCAGGTAGAGCAGGGCAAACAGGCCGAAACCCGACAGCCAGGTAGTGTAGGATTTCCAGAACGACCAGTGCAGGTCTTCCGGCAGCTCTTCCGGGCTGCTGGCATATTTTTGATTGTGGTAGAAGCCGCCCCCGTGCACCGCCCACATTTCGCCAAATACCCCCTTCTTCTTGCAGGCCTCTGACTTGGGCGGCTTCAGGCCATTATCGAGCATGACAAAATAGATGGATTCGCCTACCCAGGCGATAGCGGCGATGACGTGCAGCCATCTCAGCAACAAGTTACCAAATTCCAGCAGATACGCTTCCATGGTATTACCTTCTCTGTTTCATATGTATTACTTGGACCTTAGCGCATCGAAACAGATGCCCAGCTTGCGTTGAGCTGGGTGCTGAGACCACATACGCTGCCATTGATTCAAACTGTATACCCTTTAAGTGAGTTAATGTTGACAATTTGAATCTGAATTTTTTTCAATTATATGACGGATGTCAATGTTATTTAACAATGAATTTATCCCGGAGGTCAAAAAAACCTGAGATATGTCGTCATTATGTGTTTAAAAGTCAATTTTATCAGGTGCTTGCAATTTTTTTCTCGAGGCGGGTCAAAGTGGCTTTACGTGAAGGTATTTTGTCTTGTTCTGCGCTTAATGACATCATGATAGCGGATGTTGGAAGTCAGCGAATACAAAAAAGGGCGATAACGTATTCGCTTTGATATTGGTTCTCTTGTATACAGATGTGCGGGTTGGAAAGCCGGGCTGGCTTAGCCTCCGTCGTCCCTGGCACCCTGGTGTGTCTGAAATAATCCGACCCTGGCTGCCAGCAACCGATAAAGGGGCTCCGGAGCAAACTCGGGAGACAGGCGATGCAGCACATGAGCCAGGCTTTCCAGGGTGGACAGGGCTTGGCCGCCCGGGCCCTTGCGTATCGCATAGGCGCCGGTAGGAGCCTGGCTGAAGCTTAGGGCGGGCAGTTCCCGCAGCCAGGGATTGAGATGCAGCAGGCGACGGGTTTTTCGCCAGGTGCCATCCAGTACCACCAGCCCGCCTATATCGACCCGGGGCAGGGCCGGCTCTGTCCGATCCACATCCAGCGCCTGGGTGTCCGGATACAGCAACCACCAGCGGCCGGTTGCCGGCTCAGGCAAGGGATCCAGCGTTTCCGCCACCAGGACCTGCAGCTCGGGCATGGCAAGTCGCAACAGGGGCACGGTGCTTTTGGCATGCTTCGCTTCCAGCGGATGCTGAAGTATCAGCACGGGGAGAGGACAGGGCTGGCGAACAAGGTGGTGGCACAGACAGGCGTTCAGTGGCAACTGACAGCCATGGCAATAGGGACGGGGCATGGTTCACAAGGCTTATCTGTTGAAAGCGCCATGATAACGGCATGTCGGAGAAGGGGGAACCCCGAGCGAGCCGGAAGCCCGGGGCAAAGCGAGTCGGTGGTGGCCGACAGGTGCCATTGCGGTGGTGCGATCTGTTGATTGAGGATCCGCTGCGGATCAGAGACAATAGGTGCAGTTTATCTGTCGTTCATCGAGTGAGGCGTGCCCTGCCGCCTTGGCTCCATCATCAAAGTAGAAGATCGTCGACCATGTCATCACCGCAATTTTTGCACGAAGTCGCCAAACGCCGTACTTTCGCCATCATTTCGCACCCGGATGCGGGTAAAACCACCATTACCGAAAAGGTGTTGCTGCACGGGCGTGCGATTCAGACCGCCGGTACCGTCAAGGGACGGGGGTCCAGCCAGCATGCCAAGTCCGACTGGATGGAAATGGAAAAAGAGCGGGGGATCTCGGTGACCACCTCGGTGATGCAGTTCCCCTACAATGACAGCCTGGTCAACCTGCTCGATACCCCCGGTCATGAGGATTTCTCGGAAGACACCTATCGCACCCTGACTGCGGTGGACTCCTGCCTGATGGTGATCGATGCGGCCAAGGGCGTCGAGGACAGAACCCGCAAGTTGATGGAGGTGACCCGGCTGCGCGATACCCCCATCGTCACCTTTATGAACAAGCTCGACCGCGACATCCGCGATCCCATGGAACTGCTGGATGAAGTGGAAAACGAGCTCAAGATCATGTGTGCCCCCATTACCTGGCCCATCGGCAGCGGCAAGCTGTTCAAGGGGGTATACCACCTGCACCGGGATGAAACCATCCTCTACAGGACCGGTCAGGGCCATGCAATTCAGGATGTACGCATCGTCAAGGGCGTGGACAACCCCGAGCTGGATGAGGCGGTGGGCAGCGATCTGGCCGAGCAACTGCGGGAAGAGCTTGAGCTGGTGATGGGCGCCTCCCACGAATTCGACAAGGAGCTATTCCTGTCCGGTGAGCTGACCCCTGTGTTCTTCGGTACTGCGCTCGGCAACTTTGGGGTCGATCATATGCTCGACGGCCTGACGTCCTGGGCGCCGGCGCCGATGCCGCGACAGACCCATGAGCGCGAGGTGGAAGCGGGCGAAGAGAAGTTCTCCGGCTTCGTGTTCAAAATACAGGCCAATATGGATCCCAAGCACCGGGACCGCATCGCCTTCATGCGCATCGTTTCCGGCAAATACAGTCAGGGCATGAAGATGAAGCACGTGCGCCTCGGCAAGACGGTCAGCATTTCCGACGCTGTGACCTTTATGGCCGGCGACCGGGAGCGGGCGGAAGAAGCCTTTGCCGGCGATATCATCGGCCTGCATAACCATGGGACCATCCAGATTGGTGATACCTTCACTCAGGGTGAGGAGCTGAAGTTTTCCGGCATCCCCAATTTCGCCCCCGAACTGTTCCGCCGTATCCGCCTGCGTGATCCGCTCAAGCAGAAGCAGTTGCTCAAGGGCCTGGTCCAGCTGTCGGAAGAAGGCGCGGTACAGGTGTTTCGCCCGCTCGACAACAACGACCTGATCGTGGGCGCCGTCGGCGTGCTGCAGTTTGACGTGGTGGTGGCCCGCCTGAAATCCGAATATAACGTGGACGCCATGTACGAGGCGGTAAACGTCTCCACCGCCCGCTGGGTCTATGGCAAGGATGCCAAGAAACTGGACGAGTTCCAGCGCAAGATGTCGGTCAACCTGGCGCTCGACGGCGGGGACAACCTCACCTACATAGCCCCGACCATGGTCAACCTGAATCTGACCCGGGAACGCTATCCGGATATCGAGTTCAGCAAGACCCGCGAGCACTAAGCCGAGGCCGCCAGCAGGCGGCTTTTTTGTGCCTGAAAGCCAGCGTTGTGCCCCTAATGGGCATCATCGCTATTACACTGAGGGAGGAGGTACCGATGAAATGGATCCGCCGTTGGTTGGCTCGTTATGATGCCTGGTGCCGGGAGTGGGGCCTGCTGCCGGAATACCAGCGTGCCTGTACTCCGCGCCGAAAGGAGCCCGAATGATACTGACCGACAGCCACTGCCACCTGGATTTTGATCGCTTCGACCCGGATCGGGATAGGGTGATCCGGAACGCGGCCGCCAAAGGCGTGCAGCGGATTGTCATTCCGGGTACCGAATCCCATCGCTGGCCCAAGCTGCACGCCCTGGCGAGCCTCTATCCCGGCATCTTCTATGCCGTCGGCGTTCATCCCTGGTTTCTCCACGACGAGCCGGCCGACTGGCGGCAACAGCTGGCGGAGCGGCTTGAGCAGCGGCCGGCCAAGCTGGTGGCGGTGGGGGAAATCGGCCTGGATGCCGCCGTCGATCTGCCGATGACCCAACAGCAGGATTTTTTCCAGGATCAACTGCGCCTGGCTGCGGACCATGGGCTGCCGGTGATCCTCCATGCCCGCCAGACCCATGAGCCCATTCTCAAGCAGCTGCGTCGTTTCCGTCCCCCTGGTGGCGTTATCCATAGCTTTTCAGGTTCACTGCAGCAGGCCGAGGCTTATATCGCGTTGGGCTTCAAGCTGGGGGTCAGTGGCGTGATCACCTATGAGCGGGCTGCCAAGACCCGCCAGGTAATGGCCCGGGTGCCGCTCGACGCCCTGGTGCTGGAAACCGATGCCCCGGACATGCCCCTGTACGGCTTCCAGGGCCAACGCAATGAACCCGAACGGGTGACCAACATCCTCGCAACCCTGGCTATACTCAGGGGCGAGTGTGAGGATTCGATCGGAGCAGCAACAGAGGAAAATGTCAGCAGGCTGTTCGCCTTGCCGGCCTGATAGCGCCTGTTATAAAAACGTTTTCGTTCTAATATTTGATATTTTCTCCGCAAAATCAGCGCCGATTGCCGCATGCTTACTACTCAGTGGTAAGGCAATACGTATAATGCCCAACCTTGATGGCAGGCTGTCCGCCTGTTCCGTAACCGCTCATTACAAGAGGAAGGAATCAGATGACATTGATCATGAGTCTGGTCGGGATGGCGACGCTTGTGCTAATCGCCGTATTGTTCTCCAACAATCGCAGGGCCATCCGCTTGCGAACCGTGGGGGGGGCCTTTGCCATCCAGGCGGGGCTGGGTGCCTTCGTACTCTATGTCCCTGTGGGTAAAGACATACTGCAGGCCATCTCCGGTGGCGTGTCCCAGGTCATCGCCTATGCCCAGGACGGCATGGGCTTCCTGTTTGGTGGGCTGGTCGGCGATGCGGCCTTTGCGAGCGGCCTGGGCTTTATTTTCGCCCTCAAGGTATTGCCCATCATAGTGTTCTTCTCTTCCCTGATCGCCGTGCTTTACTACCTGGGCATCATGCAGTGGATCATCCGTATCCTCGGGGGCGCCTTGCAGAAAGTGCTGGGCACCTCACGCACTGAGTCCATGTCGGCAACCGCCAATATCTTTGTGGGCCAGACAGAGGCGCCGCTGGTGGTTAGGCCCTTTATCGGCAGGATGACCAACTCCGAGCTGTTCGCGGTGATGTGTGGCGGTCTGGCCTCGGTCGCCGGTTCCGTACTGGCCGGTTATGCCTCGTTGGGGGTGCCCATGGAATACCTGATCGCGGCCTCCTTCATGGCTGCGCCAGGCGGCCTGCTGTTTGCCAAGCTGATCATGCCGGAAACCGAAAGTGTCGATGTGGATGAAGTGAATATCAACGCGGATATCCCGGCCGAAGAACGTCCCGCCAATGTGATCGATGCCGCTGCTGCCGGCGCCACCTCCGGAATGATGTTGGCGCTGAATGTGGGCGCCATGCTGTTGGCCTTTATCGGCCTGATTGCACTGATCAACGGCATGCTGGGCGGAGTGGGCGACTGGTTCGGCATGGACAACCTGAGCCTGGAGCTGCTGCTCGGCTGGTTGTTTGCGCCGCTGGCCTTCCTGCTGGGAGTGCCATGGGAAGAGGCCACCATCGCCGGCTCCTTTATCGGCCAGAAGCTGGTGGTCAACGAGTTCGTCGCCTATATCAACTTCGCGCCTTACCTGACCGACGAATTGCTAATCGAAGGCACAGGTTTGGCCATGTCCGATCACACCAAGGCGATTATCTCCTTTGCCCTGTGCGGTTTCGCCAACCTGTCATCGGTGGCCATCCTGCTCGGCGGCCTGGGCGGCATGGCGCCGAATCGCCGTCACGATATCGCCCGTTTCGGCCTGAAGGCGGTGCTGGCCGGCACCCTGTCCAACCTGATGTCCGCCACCATCGCCGGTTTCTTCCTGGCGCTGGGGGCCCTGTAAACTGAAAGAGTGACTTGTTCATGCAGGTTGATGAGCAGTAAACGGGTTAGCCCCTTCGACACGTCATGGTCTAAGGCCGCCTTCGCAGGTTGACAGCTGCGAACATTCACCGGATGTTCGGTCCGTCACTCTGCTCGGTGCAGGTAGCAAGCTGCCCCATGGGGGCTCCGCTGCGCCACTGTCTGCCATGAATGGCGGGAATGCCGGAACGGCTGGAGCATTTTCCGGCCCTGGCGCAGCGGGTCGATTGAGCTAATCCCTATCACAGCTCCTTATTACCGGCGTTGATTCAAGTACTCCTGGGTATGCGTCGGTAAGCTGCCATTGGCAGTATATACGCCTACATTTGCGGTTAAATGGAATTAATCATCTCTTCAAGGAACCAAGTCCGTTCGCTGATAACCTGATAGTGAAGACTGGAGAAACATATGACAGATATACAAGCCGTCGCCCGCCAGGCCCTGGGCCTGATGGATCTGACCACCCTCAACGACAACGACACCGATGCCCGGGTTGTTGAGCTGTGCCGGCAGGCGGTGACGCCCGTCGGCAACACCGCCGCCATCTGTATCTACCCGCGTTTTATTCCCGTTGCCCGCCAGGCCCTGCGTGAGCTGGGGGTGGAAGGCGAAGTAAGGATCGCCACCGTGACCAACTTTCCCCACGGCAACGATGATATCGAATCAGCCGTGGCCGAAACCCGTGCCGCCGTGGCCTGCGGCGCCGATGAGGTCGACGTGGTATTTCCCTATCATGCGTTGCTGGCCGGTAACGAGGGCGTGGGCGCTGAGCTGGTCAGGGCCTGCAAGGCCGCCTGCGGCGAGGCATTGCTGAAGGTGATTATCGAGAGCGGTGAGCTGAAGACGCCGGCGCTTATCAAGCGCGCCTCCGAGCTGGCTATCGAGGGGGGCGCCGATTTTATCAAGACCTCCACCGGCAAGGTGCCGGTCAATGCCACCCTGGAAGCCGCCGACATCATGCTGCGGGTGATCCGTGATGCG
Organism: Zobellella maritima; assembly: GCF_003075035.1. Taxonomy (GTDB): domain Bacteria; phylum Pseudomonadota; class Gammaproteobacteria; order Enterobacterales; family Aeromonadaceae; genus Oceanimonas; species Oceanimonas maritima. The sequence continues at coordinate 29,199 of NZ_QCZE01000006.1, forward strand.
GGCAGAGACATAGGTTTCAAGCCCGCCGGCGGTGTGCGTAGTGCCGAAGAGGCGCAGGACTATCTGCGGCTGGCCGAACAGATCATGGGGGCTGGCTGGGCGAACTCCCGGCACTTTCGCTTCGGTGCCTCCAGCCTACTGGCCAGCCTGTTGCATACCCTGGGCGTTGGCGACAAGAACGCGTCGGAGGGAGGGTACTGATGCTGCCCCAGGAAATTATCCGTCACAAGCGAGACGGCCTGGAGCTCAGCCCGGAAGAGATTGCCTGCTTCGTCCAGGGTATCGGTGACGGCAGTATCAGCGAAGGCCAGATAGCCGCCTTTGCCATGGCGGTGTACCTGAACGATATGCGGGATCGGGAGCGTATCGCCCTGACCCTGGCCATACGGGACTCGGGCGATGTGCTGAATTGGTCCGAGATGGACCTGCACGGCCCCGTGCTCGACAAGCACTCCACCGGCGGAGTGGGGGACCTGGTATCGCTGGTACTGGGCCCCTGGGTCGCTGCCTGTGGTGCCCATGTGCCGATGATTTCCGGACGAGGCCTGGGACATACCGGGGGCACCCTGGACAAGCTCGAGGCGATTCCCGGCTATAATATCACCCCGTCCAATGCCGATTTCCGCCGCCTGGTCAAGGAGGTGGGCGTGGCCATCATCGGCCAGACCGGCAGCCTGGCGACCGCCGACAAACGGTTGTACAGCGTGCGCGACGTAACCGCTACCATCGAATCCATCCCGCTGATCGTCGCCTCCATCCTCGGCAAGAAATTGGCTTGTGGCCTGGATGCCCTGGTGATGGACGTGAAGCTGGGGTCGGGTGCCTTTATGCCCAATGCCTCTGCTTCCAGGGAGCTGGCCGAGGCCATAGTCACGGTAGCCAATGGTGCCGGCACTCCGACCCGGGCACTGCTCACCGACATGAACCAGGTACTGGCCACCAGTGCCGGTAACGCGGTGGAAGTGGTCGAAGCCATCGCCATGCTCAAGGGTGACATCCGCACCGGCCGATTGTTTGAGGTGTCCGAGGCCCTGGCGATAGAAATGCTGTTGGCGGGCAAACTGGCCGGAGACGAGCAGGAGGCCAGAGGCAAGCTCTACGGTGCCCTGAGTTCGGGCCAGGCGGCGGAACGCTTTGAGCGGATGGTCGCCAGCCTGGGGGGGCCGAGCGACATCCTCGACAATGCCGACCGCTATCTGCCCGAGGCGGCAGTTATCCGCCCCGTGTATCCGGAGCGGGAAGGTTATGTATCCGACATGGATACACGCGCCGTCGGCATGGCTGTCGTTGAGCTGGGCGGTGGGCGCCGCCGGCCCGAGGATAAAATCGATCACAGTGTGGGTCTCACACGAGTAGTTGGTATAGGTGACCGGCTCGATACCCAGACCCCGCTGGCCTTTATTCATGCCCGCAGCGCAGAGGATTATGAGGTTGCCGCCCGGCAGCTGCGTGCCGCCATCACAGTGGGGGAAAAAGAAGATGCCCCCAGGATGATCTACGATGTGATCCGACCCAAGGGGGAAAAATGAAACGCGCAATCGTATTGGTGCTTGACTCTTTCGGCATCGGCGCCGCTGCCGACGCCGCCAAATTCGGCGACGAGGGGGCCGATACCCTGGGGCATATCGCCGAAGCCTGTGCCCGCGGCCAGGCCGATAACGGCCGTCGGGGACCGCTCCAGCTGCCCAACCTGGGTCGGCTGGGGCTATTCCATGCCCACCGGGAAAGCACCGGCCGGTTTGCCGAAGGGGTCACCCTGCCGGAACGGATAACCGGCAGCTACGGTTATGCCCGTGAGCTTTCTTCCGGCAAGGATACCCCGTCCGGCCATTGGGAGATCGCCGGTGTGCCCGTATTGTTTGACTGGGGCTATTTCCAGGATGAACGCGACAGCTTCCCGCCGGCCTTGCTCGAGGAGTTGATCGACCGCGCCCGGTTACCGGGCATACTGGGTAACTGCCATGCCTCCGGTACCACCATACTCGAACAGCTGGGCGAAGAGCATATCAAAACCGGCAAACCGATTTGCTACACGTCGGCCGACTCGGTGTTTCAGATTGCCTGCCATGAACAGAGCTACGGCCTGGAGCGTCTGTACCAGTTGTGTGAGGTAGCCCGGGAAGCCCTGATGCCCTATAACATAGGCCGGGTGATCGCCCGACCCTTTACGGGGGAGAGCGCCGCCGATTTCGAACGCACCGGCAACCGGCGCGATTACAGCATAGCACCGCCGGCACCAACCTTGTTGCAGAAGCTGGTGGATGAAAAAGGCGGCGATGTGGTGTCCATCGGTAAAATTGCCGACATCTATGCCCACCTTGGCATTACCCGCAAGGTCAAGGCCACGGGAATGGACGCCTTGTTCGATGCCACCCTGGATGAAGTCAAGCGGGCGGGGGATGATACCCTGGTGATGACCAACTTCGTTGACTTCGACTCCAGCTACGGCCATCGCCGCAACATCACCGGCTATGCCGCCGAACTTGAAGCCTTCGACCGCCGCTTGCCCGAGCTGCTGGCAATCATGCAGCCGGATGATTTGCTGATCATGACCGCCGATCACGGTTGTGACCCCAGCTGGACCGGCACCGATCATACCCGTGAGCATATCCCGGTGATTTGCATCGGCGGCGGCCTCAAGCCCGGATCGCTGGGCGGACGTGACACCTTCGCCGACATCGGCCAGACCCTGGCCGCCTATTTTGGTACCAGTCCGATGGATTACGGCACGTCGTTTTTGTAAGCATGGATGGTGGCTGACCAGCCTCTGGAGCTCAGCCCCTGCCGGTCTATCTAACTATTTTATAAAAGATTAACGAGGAATTTTATGGCTACACCCCATATCAATGCCGCCCGCGGCGATTTCGCCGATACCGTCATCATGCCCGGCGATCCGCTGAGGGCCCAATATATTGCCGATAATTTTCTGACTGATGTCAGGGAAGTCAACAAGGTGCGCAATATGCTGGGCTTTACCGGCAACTACCAGGGGCGGGCAGTCTCGGTGATGGGCCACGGCATGGGCATCCCCTCGGTGTCCATCTATGCCAAGGAGCTGATCACCGAGTTCGGTGTAAACACCCTGATCCGGGTCGGCTCCTGCGGTGCGGTGCGTGATGACGTCAACTTGATGGATGTGGTGATCGGCATGGGTGCCAGCACCGATTCCAAGGTCAATCGCAGCCGGTTCAAGGACCATGATTTTGCCGCCATCGCCGACTTCGGGCTGGTTGCCAACGCGGTGACCGCTGCCAAGGCCAAAGGGGTGGCGCTCAAGGTCGGCAACCTGTTCTCCGCCGACCTGTTTTACTCACCCCAACCCGAGTTGTTTCAGCTGATGAAACAGTACGGCATCTTGGGTGTGGAGATGGAAGCTGCCGGTCTGTACGGAGTGGCGGCGGAGTTCGGGGCCCGCGCCCTGACCATCTGCACCGTTTCCGATCATATACTGCGTCACGAAGCACTGAGTGCCGATGAACGCCAGACCAGCTTCAACGACATGATAACAGTGGCGCTGGAGTCGGTGTTGCTGGGCGACTAAGTCGCTGCCCGTCGGCGCAATCTGCTCAGCAGGATCCAGAGCAGGGCGCCGGCGGCGGTAGTGAGCGGCAGCAGCCAGCGCAGGCTCAGCTCCAGCTGCTGCAATAATTGCTGATGCTGCCGGAGGATATGTTGTCTGGCCAGGGTCAAGCGCAAAAATCCCAGCGGCCTGTCTTCCAGATAAAGGGGACGAACATAGGCGCTGCCTTCTTCCCCGTCTTCCTCGTCCCGGATGTGTCGGGTATCGGCCTGGGCCAATACCCGACCCTGACCGTCATACAGCCGGGCCGCCAGGATCAGCCGGGCCGTCACCAACTCGTCCACCAGTTGTTGCTGTAGTTCACTGTCTTCGGCTTGCAGCGCGCGAATTGCCTGGGCTTGCGCATAGTCGGTGAGGGTATCGGCCAGTTGGCGCTGGGGCTGCAATAGCCAGGCTTGTCTCGTTTCAGACAAGCGCGTCAGATGCCAGCCGGCAGACAGCACAATGGCCAGTGATAACAAAAGGATAAGCAGGTAGCGAGGCATAACGGGTGTTTTTTGATGAAGAGGGCCCATATTGTCCCTTGCCTGGAGAAAAAGCAATACGCTACCCTGATGCCCCCGATTTGCATAAACGAAGGACATACACGTGGCGTTGCCAATGGATACATTACCCGAACGGCTCCTGGATTGGCCTCTTATCCTCAATGACGGCCACTATTTGTGCCACCCCCAGCACCTGAGCCTGGGGCGGCTGGAGCAGAGCGAAGCCATGCTGGTGTTGCTGGCCGAGCGATTGACCAAGACAGCGCTGCACGCCAGCCTGGAGATCCTGGATGGGCTGGAGATAGAAGCAGAGCTGGTCGGCATCAAGCGGGTGGCGGAGCGGGAGCTGGTCAGCCTGCGCCTGTCCCATTGGCATCCCGGACTCAAGTTCGAGCTGGAGGCGGTGGCCGGCGAATGGGACCTGGCCTGCCTGCCGACCCTGCCGGACAGCCATCAGCCCGGGCTGGTGCTGATGGACATGGATTCCACCGCCATTCAAATTGAATGCATCGATGAAATCGCCAAGCTGGCCGGGGTTGGTGAGCAGGTGGCCGCCATCACCCGCGCGGCGATGGAAGGCTCCCTGCCGTTTTCCGAAAGCCTGCGCCGACGGGTCAAGGCGTTGGCCGGTGCCGATGCGAGTATTATCGAACAGGTTATCGCTGATATGCCGCTGATGCCAGGGCTGACTACCCTGGTGACCGGCCTGCAGGAGATGGGCTGGAAGGTGGCTATCGCCTCCGGAGGTTTTACCGCTTTTGCCTGCCATCTGCAGCAACGGCTGGGACTTGACGCCGTGTTCGCCAACACCCTGGAGGTGCGCGATGGCAAGCTGACCGGCGAGGTGCTGGGGGCCATAGTGGACGCAGATGCCAAGGCTAATATCCTGGTGGATCTGGCCCATGAGTATGGCCTGCCCATGAGCCAGACGGTAGCGATCGGCGACGGTGCCAATGATCTGGCTATGCTCGGCCATGCAGGGCTGGGGGTGGCTCTGCACGCCAAGCCGCTGGTACGGGAAAAGGCACCTGTGTGCCTCAACCACCTGAGCCTGGAAGGAGTCTTGTGCCTGCTGCAGGCCAACGCCTTCCTTAAATAACCGACATCAATAGTGCACCACTAGATACAGCGGTCAGTGCCGTGGCGGAGAGGGGCTAGGGCGTGTCTGTACTCGGACCTGACCGCTGTAGCATGCTTAAACCCAGTTATTTGCCTGTCAGGCATACTATTTATAACCGGATACCGATTACGCTATGGCCAAGACCAAAACCGCCTACGTCTGCAATGAATGCGGCGCCGAGTTTCCCCGCTGGCAGGGGCAATGCGCCGAATGCAAGGAATGGAACACCATCAGTGAAATTCGCCTGGCACCGGCCACCGGTCCCCGCAACAGCCGTTTTTCCGGTTACGCGGGGGCACAGGACAATCAGGTTCAGGTGCTCAGCGAGATAGCCCTGACCGACATTCCCCGGCTTCCCAGCGGTTTCAAGGAACTGGATCGGGTGCTGGGCGGAGGACTGGTGCCCGGCTCGGCAATCCTGATCGGGGGCAATCCGGGGGCGGGCAAGAGTACCCTGCTGTTGCAGGTGATGTGCGGCCTGGCTCGCCGCATGAAAACCCTCTATGTCACCGGCGAAGAGTCGCTGCAGCAGGTGGCCATGCGCGCCCAGCGCCTGGGGCTGCCCAATGATCAGCTGCGCATGCTGTCGGAAACCAGTGTCGAGCAAATCTGCCATATCGCGCGTGAAGAGCGGCCGGCGGTGATGGTGATAGACTCAATTCAGGTAATGCATGTAAGTGACGTGCAGTCGGCGCCGGGCTCTGTGTCCCAGGTGCGGGAAGCCGCAGCCCAGCTGACCCGTTTTGCCAAACAGCAGGGCGTGGTGATCCTGATGGTCGGCCATGTCACCAAGGACGGCTCCCTGGCGGGACCCAAGGTGCTGGAACACTGCATCGACTGCTCGGTGCTGCTCGATGGCGGTAATGACAGCCGGTTTCGTACCCTGCGCAGCCACAAAAATCGCTTCGGTGCGGTCAACGAGCTGGGGGTATTCGCCATGACTGAAGCGGGGATGAAAGAGGTCAGCAATCCTTCGGCCATCTTCCTCAGCCGGGGCGAGGAGCAGGGCACGGGCTCGGTGGTGATGGTGATCTGGGAAGGCACCCGGCCGCTGCTGGTTGAGCTGCAGGCGCTGGTGGATTATTCCCAGCTGGCCAACCCCAGGCGGGTAACGGTGGGGTTGGAGCATAACCGGCTGGCGTTGCTGCTGGCGGTGCTGCATCGGCATGGCGGCTTGCAGATGGCGGATCAGGATGTGTTTGTCAATGTGGTGGGCGGGGTCCGGGTGGAAGACACGGGCGCGGATCTGGCGCTGCTGCTGTCTCTGGTTTCCAGCTTCCGTGACAAGCCACTGCCCAAGGAACTGGTGGTGTTCGGCGAGGTGGGGCTGTCCGGTGAAATCCGGCCGGTGGCCTCGGGCCAGGAGCGGTTGATGGAAGCGGCCAAGCACGGCTTTACCCGTGCCATCGTGCCCTGGGCCAACAGGCCCAAGCATCCCCCGGAAGGAATGGAGGTGATTGCGGTGAAGAAGCTGGACGAGGCCCTGGCTGCCTTGTAAATAGTGGGGGTCCCCCCAATGTTCAGGCCGGTTGCTGGTTATCCAGCCTGGCCAGCAGGTTCAGCGCCGACACCATCTTGTCTTCCAGCTCGAACCGTTCTTCCAGCACCTCGCCCAGCCGGTTCAGATCCTGATCCAGCTCCATAAGCGTTTCATCATCGGCGGCTTCGGCATATTTGTCGTGGAAATACAGCGCTTCTTCGGTGTTTTCCTTGATGCTGGGATAGATGCGTTCGGCTATCAGCCGCGCGTCTCCCTGGGCGGCCTCGTAGGCGGCGAGCACATAATCGTAAATTTCGAAATGGCCGGCAGAGACATAGTCAACCAACTGACCACAGAACTCCTGCAGCTCTTCCTGGGAGGGGAGGCTTTTGTGCCTGTCAGAAAGGTGAATATAGTCGACCAACAGGTTCTGGCGCGCATTCAGAAAAGAGTCCAGGGCCTGATGTTTACCCGCCCACTGCTCTCTTGTTTTTTCTATTTTCCTTAGCATGATTTCCTCCATGAGCTGCCCGGACGAAGCACAGCGATATAGATATTATAAGTAAAGAAAACTTCCTCCCTGGTCAATAGCCAGACTCACAAGTTGGGAGTCAATTCGCTATTATTTGTTGCTTTTATGTTACTGATAACTGGTATCCTGTTTTCTGGTTTAGTTTTTCATATCATCGGGCTCTGGTGATAGAATAACGCCAATTTGCCACCTGATCCGGGAAGACAGGATGAATACATTAAAAAACGATCGCTATCTACGAGCCCTTTTACGTCAGCCGGTGGATCAGACGCCGGTATGGATGATGCGCCAGGCGGGACGTTATCTGCCTGAATACAAGGCGACCCGGGCTCAGGCCGGCGACTTTATGTCCTTGTGCAAAAATGCCGAGCTGGCCTGTGAGGTGACCCTGCAGCCGCTGCGTCGTTTTCCCCTGGATGCAGCCATCCTGTTTTCCGATATCCTGACTATCCCCGATGCCATGGGCCTGGGGCTGTATTTTGAAACCGGCGAGGGTCCCCGCTTCGAACGGCCGATCAGCTCCATGGCGGACGTGCAGAAGCTGGGGGTGCCGGATCCGGAAGGTGAACTGGCTTATGTGATGAATGCGGTGCGTACCATACGCCGGGAATTGCAGGGCGAAGTGCCGCTGATCGGTTTCTCCGGCAGTCCCTGGACCCTGGCGACCTACATGGTGGAAGGCGGCAGCAGCAAGGCATTTACCAGGATCAAGAAGATGATGTATGCGGAGCCGGCAGCCCTGCACTTGCTGCTCGACAAGCTGGCCGACAGCGTGATTGCCTATCTCAATGCCCAGGTGGCCGCCGGTGCCCAGTCGTTGATGGTGTTTGATACCTGGGGCGGCGTGCTGACCCCCCGCGACTACCAGGATTTCTCGCTGCAATATATGGCCAAAATCGTCGATGGCCTGGTACGGGAAAATGAAGGTCGCCGGGTACCGGTAACCCTGTTTACCAAGAATGGCGGCCAGTGGCTGGAGGCCATCGCGGCCACCGGCTGTGATGCCGTCGGGCTGGACTGGACCATCAATATTGCCGACGCCAAGCGGCGGGTCGGTGACAGGGTGGCGCTGCAGGGTAATATGGATCCGTCCATGCTCTATGCGCCGATCCCCCGCATCGAGCAGGAAGTGGCTGGTATACTGGATGGTTTCGGCAAGGGGGCGGGCCATGTGTTTAACCTGGGTCATGGCATTCACCCGGATGTGAACCCGGAGCACGCCGGCGCCTTTATCGAGGCGGTGCAGCGTCTGTCCCGGCCATACCATCAGGCATAACATCAAACCATAAAAAAAGCGCCGCGAGGCGCTTTTTTTAGGTTCATGGTGTCCGTCTAACCGGAAAAGCTGCGTTTATACTGCTCGACCCGACTCAGGAATTGCTGCCGTTCGCTACCGCTCAGGCCTTCGGCCATCGGCAGCTTGACCTGACGGGGATCGACCGGGCGATTGTTGACATGAAACTCGTAATGCAGGTGCGGCCCGGTTGAACGCCCGGTGTTACCCGACAGGGCGATGCGCTGCCCACGGCTGACCTTGTCGCCTTTTTTGACCAGCAGGCGGCTCAGATGCAGATAGCGGGTGGTGTACTGGCGGCCATGGCGGATAACCAGGTAGATACCCGCCGCGCGATGACGGGTGGCCTTGACCACGACACCGTCACTGGTGGCAATCACGGGAGTGCCGACCGGTACGGCAAAATCGGTGCCGTTATGGGGCTGAACCCGGCCGGTGACCGGGTGCTTGCGGGTCAGGTTGAAATTGGAACTGATCCTGGCATTGCGCTCCAGTGGGGTGCGGAGAAAGCCGCGTTCCAGGCTTTCACCCTTTTCATTGTAGAATTTACCGTCTTCATGACGAAACGCCATCAGGGTTTTCCCCTGGTTGGTGATCTGGGCGGCCTTGAGTTCTGATTTGCCGGTACGCTGGCCATTTACAAACTCCCGTTCAACCACCACCTTGAAGGTATCCCCCTGTTTCAGGTCGCGGGAAAAGTTCATCTGCCATTGGAACAGGTTGGCGATCCGCTGGATTTGGGTGGCCGACAGGCCGGCGTTACGGCCGCTGATATAAAAACTGCCGTTGATCACGCCGCTCAGGCTGCGGGATTCCCAGTTGCTTTCTTCGGTTTCCAGGGTGCTTTCAAAATGGTCTCCCACCAGGGAGAAGATGCGGGTATGCAGCAGATCCCGCTTGATTTTCAGTTCTTGTAACTGATTGTTGCCATCGATCAGCAGAGACAGGGTCTGGCCCGGGTTGATACCGTTAAGCGAACGGGCCTTGTCGGCTTCCAGCAGGGTGTACATGGTCGACAGGGGCAGCCCCAAACCGTTAAAGATGCTGCTCAGGGTATCGCCGGGTTGAACAATGTACTCCTGCCACTCGGGTTCATCTGACGCTATAGTATCAAGCGCGTCTACCGGTTCCACAGGCCCGATTTCATCATGGGTGAGGGTATAGAATTCGGTGTTGTTGACCTGGGTTTTTGCTTCTTTGGGAAGGTTCAGGCTGACCGGAAGGCTGATCTTGATGGGGTGATCGATCAGGTCACTGGGCGTGGGCATCATGATCGCCGTCGACAGGGTCAAACCGCTCAACAAGACCAGGCCATACTTGTGCCGCTTAGGTAATTGGGTGGGTATTTCCTGCAGTAATGTCTGTATTGGTCGGAGTGGATTCATCCGGGTTACCTGTGCCTGTAGGTCTTAAACAATGAATGCAAAAACTGCTTTATGCTCCTGACTATTTCTGGAGGTGATAAAACGGCAATTTTTTATAACGAAGTAGACTCGCAGTGCGACTCGACTGGGATTAGTTTGGGGCAGTCCCAAAAGAGTTCCCCAGTATACCGTTTTTTTTATTATTTAGTGAGCAAACAATCGGTCATGTTGTTGGCCAGTTGCCGCATAAAGGAAAAATACCCTTGAGAGTCAACCTGGATATCGGTGGCCAGGGGGTCCAGGATGCCTATCCTGGCGGGAGTATTGCGCACCACCGCCTGCAGTACCGCAGGCCTGAACTGGGGCTCGGCAAAGACGCATTGGGCCTTGGCTTCGCTCAGCGCCTTATGGATACGGCTCACCGTCTTGGCGCCGGGCGAGCGCTCCGGGTTGATGGTGAAATGGCCGAGGGAGGGGATCTGATAATGGCGTTCCCAATAGCCATAGGCGTCGTGAAACACGAAATAACCCTGGTGTCTGGCAGGAGCCAGTTGCTGCATGATTTCCCGGTCGACTTGAGCAAGGCCTGTCTTGAATTGTTCCAAATTGTCTCGATAGCGGGCGGCATTGGCCGGATCCAGCACGGTTAGCCGCTCGGCCAGCAATTCGGCTATCTGTTGGGCATAATTAGGATCCAGCCAGACATGGGAGTCCCGGTTGCCGTGATTATGGTCATGGTGTGAATCGGCGTGTTCGTCGATGACCAAGGCCGTATTATGATGGTCTGCATGGTCTGCATGGTCTGCATGGTCTGCATGGTCTGCATGGTCTGCATGGTCTGCATGGTCTGCATGGTCCGCATGGTCCGCATGGTCTGCATGGTCTGCATGGTCTGCATGGTCTGCATGGTCCGCATGTTCTGCATGGTCCGCATGCTCCTCATGGACACCGGACTCAGCGTGGGCTTCATGGGGCAGCAACCTTTCCAGCAGCGGCAGGCTGTTGGGCTGGTCGCTCAACAACGGTGTTAAAAACGACTCCAATTCGGGCCCCACCCATACCACCAGCTCCGCCTGATCGATGCGCCTGAGATCGGATGGTCGCAGGGCATAATCATGGGGTGAGGTACCCGGCTTGAGCAGCAATTCTGTCGTTGCGGCCCCGTCGGTGATGGCGGTGGCGATCAATTGCAGGGGTTTGACGCTGGTGAGTACTTCTACGGCCGTTGCCGGGGTGCTCAGCACCAGCCCCAGTCCCAGGGCAGATAACAATTTCATTGACGGGATCCGCTCGATTGATGGTGGAGTTAGGTTAACTAGCAATGTTATAATATAACAAACATTTTTGTAAAGGCAGGAGCCAATGACAAAGCTGCTGGAGTTGACCGATGTGGGTCTGACGGCCGACAACACAGTGATCCTGGAGCGGATTTCCTTTGTCTTGCGCCGGGGGGAAATCCTCACGCTGGTGGGGCCGAATGGCGCCGGGAAGAGTTCTCTGGTCAAACTGGTTCTGAAACTGAAAGAGGCCACGACAGGAGCCCTGTGGCGAAAATCGGGGTTGCGGATCGGTTATGTGCCACAAAAACTGCATCTGGATCCGGTGTTGCCGCTAACGGTGGCCCGCTTCCTGAGTCTGGCCCACGGCCGGCGCATTACGGTTGCCCGGGCGTTGGCGATGGTAGGGGCCGAGCGGCTGGCCGAACGGGCCATGCAGGCGCTGTCGGGGGGAGAAATGCAGCGGGTGCTGCTGGCCCGGGCGCTGATGATGGAGCCGGAATTGTTGATCCTGGATGAGCCGGCCCAGGGAGTGGATGTTCATGGCCAGACCGAACTGTACGCGCTGATCAAGCAGATCAGCGACCAGCTCAACTGCGGTGTGCTTATGGTATCCCATGATTTGCATCTGGTGATGGCCAGTACTCATCAGGTGATCTGCCTTAACCAGCATATCTGCTGTCATGGTGAGCCGGAGCATGTAGCCCGTCATCCGGAGTTTGCCCGCCTGTTCGGCCGTCCCGAGCTGGCCCAGCTGGCCGTTTATACCCATCACCACCATTGTGATGATGAACACCATGGAGATGTACGCCATGTGGGATAGTTTTTTGCTGTATGGCCTGCTGGCCGGGGTAGGGATCGCCGTGCTGGCGGGCCCCCTGGGCAGTTTCGTGGTGTGGCGGCGGATGGCCTATTTTGGTGATACTCTGGCCCATTCCTCCTTGCTGGGGATCGCGTTGGGGTTGCTGTTACAGATAGATCTTACCCTGGCGGTGCTGGTGGCCTGCCTGGTACTGGGGGTGATGCTGGCCGCGCTACAGAGATCCAGCTGGCTGGCCAATGACACCCTGCTCGGCATCCTGGCCCATACCGCCCTCTCTCTGGGCCTGGTGGCCCTGGCCTTCATGGACAATGTGCGGGTCGATCTGATGTCCTACCTGTTCGGTGATCTGCTGGCAATCCAGCCGGCGGATCTGTACTGGATCTATGGGGGCGGTTTGCTGTTGCTGCTGGTGCTGCGCCATTACTGGAGCCAGTTGCTGTCGATCACCGTCAGCGAAGAGCTGGCCCGGGTTGAAGGGGTCCGGGTCGAGGCGCTGAAACTGCTGCTGTTGATGATGATCAGCGTGCTGATCGCGGTGGCGATGAAGTTTGTCGGTGCCCTGATTATCACTTCGCTATTGATCATTCCGGCCGCCACCGCCCGGCGCTTCAGTCGTACCCCGGAGCAGATGGCCCTCTATGCCATCGGTTTGGGGGTGTTGTCGGTACTGGGCGGACTGCAGTTGTCTATCAGTCACGACACGCCGGCCGGTCCTTCGGTGGTGGTCTCCGCCGCTTCGCTGTTTCTGCTGTCGCAGTTGGTACCGAAACGGGGCTGATGTGCAATATGAAGCATGGATGTGCGTGAGGCCGTAGGTTGGGACGAAGCATGAGTCCCAACATTTCAGCAGTTGGTCGCATGCATGTTGGGATTCGTACCGCATCTCAACCTACCTCTGTGTGTCCCCCAACACCTCATGTACCCGTGCCCGCAGCGCCGGCAGTTCTTCTTGCTCAAACCAGGGGTTCTGGCTCAGCCAGCGTCGGTTGCGGGGGGAGGGATGGGGCAGGGGGATGCGGGTAGGGGCATACTGCTGCCAGTGCCGTACCGTTTCGGTCAGGGTGGCGTAGGCTTCCCCGATGAGGTAGTAGCGCTGGGCATAGCGCCCGATCAACAGGGTCAGTTCGATATTGGGCAGTAGTTCCCATAATTGGTGGTGCCAGGCGGGTGCACACTCGGGGCGGGGAGGTAAGTCCCCGGACGTGCTCTTGCCCGGGTAACAAAAGCCCATGGGCATGATGGCGAACAGCGACGGATTGTAAAACTGCTCCCGGCTGACCCCCAGCCAGTTCCTCAGGTTATCGCCCGAGGCGTCGTTCCAGGGCAGGCCGGTTTTATGCACCCTGAGACCTGGCGCCTGACCGATAATCATGATGCGTGCCTGGCGAGCTATCTGCACCACGGGTCGGGGACCCAGGGGCAGGCTGGCGGCGCAGATCTGGCAATTGCGTACCCGCACCAACAGCTTGTCCAATGGCTCGGCCATGTTATCCCCCGGCTCCATCAATACCCCAGATCGAAGTTCACCAGGCCTTCCATTGGCTTACCCTCGATAAACTTCAGGTAATTGCGGCAGAAGCGGCCGACTACCTGGTCGGGAAAGCTGTAGCCGGCGTTATGGGGGGTAACGATGACATTGGGCATATCCCATAACAGGCTGTCTGCCGGCAGCGGCTCGGTGGCAAACACATCCAGGATGGCGGCGCCGATGCGGCCATTGCGCAGGGCCTGGATCAGGGCGGCTTCATCCACTGCATCACCCCGGCCGATATTAAAGAAGATCACCCCCGGCTTGATATGATTGAGTCGCTCGCCATCGAACAGATTACGGGTCTCGGGGGTCGACGGCAGCACGCTGACCAGGATATCGGCCTTGGGCAGTACCTTGTTCAGGGCCTGGACCTGGTAGGTGCGTTCAAATCCCGGTGCCTCCCGTCCGGAGCGGCTGACGCCGAGCACAGTGATGCCGAATTGTCTGGCGGTATTGGCGATATGCTGACCAATGCTGCCGGTGCCCACGATCAGCATGGTCTTGCCCTGCAGGCTCTGATAGGGGATGGGTTGCCAGTTATGATGCCGCTGTTGTTCGCGGTAATGCCGCAGGTGGCGGGTGACCGACAACAGGTGGGCAAAGATATATTCGCTGATCAGGGGACCGAAAATGTCCCGCACATTGGTCAGCCGGTAATCATGACGGCAACCGGGGGTCAGCAAGGTATCGACCCCGGCGTAGGTGGATTGGGCCCACTTCAGGGCGCGGGCTTCTTTCAGCCAGGGTTTGAGGCGGGCCGGTTCGCCCAGCAGGATATCCGCAATGGGCAGGGCGGCCTGGATTTCCCCCTGCAGCGTGGGAGCGACGATGGTCAGGCCGGGCAGATAGGCCTGCTTTAGCAGGGCGTGGTATTGTTCGTTGTCCTGACTGAGCAGTAGCAGGGTATGAGCGGACATACCTTAATCTCCTCAATATGCTTCTTGTAAGACCTTTTTGTGAGACAATGGCACACGCACAGACTTATACCAGGGTTTCCCGCGCAAAGTGTGAGCCACGGCCGTAAAAGGTCAGGATGGCGACGCTTGACGCCAGGGGCAGCCGAGACAACAAGGACTCCCGCGTGTTTGGTGACAAATTTTATAAAAAAATAAACAAGTTGATGCCCTGGCAACAAACGGTATTTGCGCTTAGCCTGGCCGAACGTATGTACCCCAATTATCGGTTGTTTGCCGAGACCTCGGGATTTGGTGACGGGGAACGTTTTCGTCATACCCTGGATGTATTATGGACCTATCTGACGGTCAAGGGCTCCCGGGTGGACTTGTCCGCCGAACTGGAAGAGTTTGAAAAGATGATTCCGGATCCCGCTCGTTTTGAGTCCTATGGGGCCTATCCGGCACTGGACGCCTGCGTGGCCCTGGGTGCGGCCTATAATTCGGTCATTTGCCGTATCGGTGAAGAAGCCACTGAGGCCAGTCACGCCTCGTTGGGTTCGGTGGCCGGCTTTGTCGAGCTGTTGGCCGAGCGGGATCTCAGCGATGATGAGTTGTACGAAAATGAGCTGATCGAGGCCGAGATGGAGTTCCAGGTGGCCTTGCTGGAACGGGTTGCCCAGCCCAGGGAGGCCCAGACCATCCTGGCCATCCGGGACTTTTCAGGCCAGGACGGGATTTCCAATCTGGGCATCAGCCTGGAGGAATAAGCCGGTTATTCGTGGAGCAGGCTGCCTACCTGCAGCAGGGGAGCGACATCCAGATCGCTGGCGTTCATCATGGTCGATACCCGCTGCAACGATGATAACAGCAGATTTTGCTCCCAGGCATCCAACGCCTGAAAGCGTTTGATGAAGCTCTCTTGCAGGGGGCGGGGGGCCGTTTTTAACTTGGCCACGCCCTCGTCGGTTAATACCGCATGGACCTTGCGTTTGTCGGTTTGGCTACGTACCCGCCGTACCAGGTTTTTTTGCTCGAGCCGATCGATAATGGTGGTCGCAGTGGCCTGGCTCATATTGGTACTCTGAGCCAACTCGCGCATGGTGATATCGCCCATATCCTGGATCGCCTGCATCAACAGCAGCTGGGGTCCGGTCAGACCCGACTCTTTGCTGAGCTTGCGGGAGTGGATATCGATGGCCCGGATAATCTGGCGCAACGCTACTAGAATTTCTTCGTGTTTTTCCAAGGTCATCCTGCCGATGGTGCTGCTTGCTTGATGGGCGGCACCTTATCTTAAATTTCCCAGGGTTGAAAGCCTTGCTTGTTACCTTCCCCTGCACGCCCGACCAACGGCGGCTGCCAGCCATCTAGCCGGCCTTTGCCCTACGGCCATTGGGCCGGTATCACGCCTTTTTCGCCTTGTTGTATGACTCGATTTTGATTGTATGTACAATTGAGTCAGCAACAGGAGGCCAAGTGACCCAATCAACCCCACTTTATCAGCAAATCAAGCAACATATCCTATCCCGCATCCATTCCGGTGAATATCCGCTGTATCAGCAGATCCCACCCGAGCAGACGCTGGCTGAACAGTTTTCTGTCAGCCGGATGACGGCCCACAAGGCGATCCGGGATCTGGTGCAGGAAGGTTACCTGGTTCGTCGGGCGGGATTGGGGACCTTTGTTACCGAGCCCAAGGCCGAATCCCCCCTGGCCGATATCAACAATATTGCCGACGAAGTGCGCAGCCGAGGCCATAGCTACAGCAACAGCGTGATCCTGCTGGAAAATCGTCGGGCGGATGAAGAGATTGCCCTGCAGATGGGTATGCGGCTCAATGCCAATGTCTATCATTCGGTGATAGTGCATAAGGAGAACGGGGTACCCATCCAGGTCGAGGAGCGTTTTGTTAATCCGGTGCTGGTGCCCGATTATCTGTCTTGCGATTTTAGCCAGATGACGCCTAATGCTTTTCTGGTGCAGAATTGCCCGTTGTCCGATCTGGAACACATAGTGGAGGCCAGGGTAGCACCGCCTCTGATCGGCGAGTGGCTGAAGGTCAAGCCGGATACCCCCTGCCTACTGGTCAGCCGGCGGACCTGGTCACTGCACCAGCTGGTCAGTTTTGCCCGCCTCTGGCATCCGGGGGATCGCTACAAACTCAGATCGACGCTTAAGCTGGGTTAAACCTTAGCGCCACTGGGTCAGCTGCAGATCCAGGCTGTGCTCGCCATCGGTCAGCTGTACCTCGTACTCCTGCAGGGTGGCGTAGAGATCCATCGAGCGGGTACACAACTCCGCCAGCTGAGTGGGTTGGGGATCGGCCAGATGAAAAATCTGTAATCGGGGCAGCTGGCCCAGCTCGGTCTGGTGCTTGTTCCACCATTCCAGGGCGCTGCGTCCACCATAGCTGTAGATCACCACCTGCTCGGCCCGGGACAGGGCCTGTTTGATGCGCTTGACGCTGGGCTCACCCAGCTCGACCCACAGCAGGGTACGCCCATCGGGTGACTTCTGCCACAGCTCGGGTTCATCGTCGGTCGATAATCCCTTGGTGAAGCTCAAATCTTCATGGCCATGGCGCATAAAGGCCAGCAGCCGTACCATCAGTCGGGTTTCGGTCTCGGAGGGGTGTCTGGCAACGGTCAGGCTGTGTTCCTGGTAATAGTGACGATGCAGGTCGCTGATATTCATGCGGACCTTGTGCAGGGTGGCGTTCAGTGCCATGACGGTTTCTCTTATAAAAAACACTATCTTAGCGGCAAGCAGGGACGGGAACCAGCCTCAGCCTCGGCCTTTGTTATCTGCGTTCCCTGCCTGGCGTTTAATTGGTCGAATTTTATCCTGAAGAACTAGGGCGAGCGGTAGATACCAGGAGCGGCGCCCCGGTGAGGCGCCGCTCCTTCACTTATTGCCAGCTTGCCACCAGCATGGCGGTGGGGATGGCCAGCAGCAAGCTCAACAGTGCGCGGATAAACCAGACCACCACCAGGGTACCGACCTTCAGCGGGATGCGGGTAGCCAGTATGCAGGGGATGGAGGCCGAGAAAAACAGCACCGATGATACGCATACCACTCCGGCGGCGAAGCGGGCGATGAAGTCGGCTTCGCCCATCAATAGCGCCGGCAGAAACATTTCCGCCAGTCCGGCGGCGGTGGCGCGGGACAAGGCCATGCCGTCCTCCATTCCCCACAGCCAGGTGACCGGGTAAAACAGGTAACCCAGCCAGTCGAATACCGGCGTAAATTTGGCGATCAACAGGCCCAGCAGGCCGACCGACATGATGGACGGCAGTATGCTGATAGTCATCACCAGGCCATCCTTGAAGTTGTCGATGATGCTCTTGCCCAGGCCGGGGGCCTGTTCGGCAACTTCCAGGCCATTCTGCCAGGCGACGCCCAGACGGTTACCCGCGTTGCATTCCGGCTCCCGGTGCCGGGCATGGTTGTCCATGGTAGACAGCGGCGGTAGCCGAACCGTGATGGCGGTGACGATAAAGGTGATCAACAGGGTGAGCCAGAAATACTGGTTCCAGATATCCATCAGATCCAGGGTCTTGGCGACGATGATCATAAAGGTCGCCGAGACGGTGGAAAACCCGGTGGCGATGATGGCGGCCTCTCGGGCCGAATAATGACCGGAGCTGTATACCCGGTTAGTGATCAGCAGACCGATGGAATAGCTGCCGACAAAGGAGGCTACCGCATCGATGGCCGAACGACCCGGTGTACGCCAGATGGGTTGCATCAGTTTCTGAACCAGTATGCCGATCGCTTCCAGCAGGCCATAGCCCACCAGGAAGGCCAGAAACACCGAGCCGAGGGGGACGATCAGGCCGACCGAAATCACCAGCTTGTTGAACAGAAAGGGCAGCATGTCCGGCGCCTGCAGTATCGCGGGCCCGGCCCCCGTGACCGCCATGATGCCGGCGGCCAGCCCCAACCATTTCAGCAGCAGGAACACCTTGTCGGTGATACTTTCCCGCCAGCGGCCGGTGACCAGCGGATGAACGGCGCCGGCCAGTATCATCCCCATGGCGTACCAGGCGGCACCGGCGTCGCCCAGGGCGCCGCGCAGCCAGCTCACCATATGATCCAGGGGGATGCTTTGCTTACCCTGCAGGCTGATGGGAATGAAGAATATAAATATGCCAATGGCGCTCAGGCCTATCAGCCGGCCCATGGCTTTGCCTGTGGGGCAAGCCTGCTCCGTTACCTGATTCATTGCGGTCCCTCCTTAAAGATTAAATATTTGGACGCCTTAATGTATATACAAATAGTCAGGGTTTGTTAATGGTGTATTGCGTTTAGGTGTGATTCAGATCACTTTTAGGTAAGTTTATTTGATGTTTCGCTTGCCTATCCGCGTTTTATGTTTGAATGTATATACAAATAGACAAGGAGCTAAACCATGAACCACGGCACCGACAATACACTCTGGCTTAATGCAACCCTGTTTGATGGCTTGAACACCCGGGAGCAGCGTATGGCCATGGCGGTAACAGACGGGCAGATTGCCTGGCTCAAGCCGATGGCCGAGCTGAATACCGGTGATCGGTCCGGCTTCGAGTGTATTGATGTGGAGGGGGCCCTGGTGACGCCGGGACTGGTCGACTGCCATACCCATCTGGTGTTTGGCGGCAACCGGGCCGGCGAGTTCGAAGCCCGTCTGGAAGGCAAGAGCTACGAAGAAATCGCCCGTGCCGGCGGCGGCATCATCAGTACCGTCAAGGCAACCCGGGCGGCGGGCGAGGAGGCTTTGTTCGAGGCCGCCAAGCCCCGCCTGCAGGCGTTGATGGCGGACGGGGCGACCACGGTCGAAATCAAGTCCGGCTACGGTCTGAGCCTGGAAAGCGAACTAAAGATGCTGCGGGTGGCGCGCCGCCTCGGGCGAGAGCTCAGGGTTCGGGTGGTGACTACCCTGCTCGGCGCCCATGCGCTGCCGCCTGAGTATAAAGACGACGCCGATGGCTATATCCGGCTGGTATGCGAGGAAATGATCCCGGCGGCTGCCGCCGAGGGCCTGGCCGATGCGGTGGATGTGTTCTGTGAAAGCATCGCCTTCTCGGTCGAGCAGTGCGAACGGGTCTATGCCGCCGCCAAGGCACATGGCTTGGCTATCAAGGGCCACACAGAGCAGCTTTCCAACCTGGGGGGCAGCGCCGCCGCCGCCCGGGCCGGCGCGGCTTCGGTGGATCATATCGAATACCTGGATGAAGCGGGGGTCAAGGCCCTGGCCGAGGCCGGTACGGTTGCCACCCTGCTGCCCGGTGCTTTTTATATGCTGCGCGAAACCCAGTTGCCACCTATCGAGTTGTTGCGTCGACATGGGGTGCCCATGGCGCTGGCCACCGATGCCAACCCGGGCAGTTCGCCCATCTTCAGCCTGAAACTGATGTTGAACATGGCCTGCACCCTGTTCCGCCTGACCCCGCTTGAGGCCCTGCGCGGCGTCACCGCCCATGGTGCTCGGGCGCTGGGGCTGCAGCAGCAAGTGGGCCGGCTCGCCCCCGGCCTGCAGGCGGATTTCTGTCTGTGGGATACCCAGAACCCTGCCGAGCTGGCCTATAGCGTGGGCCTACCCCGGTTAACCCAACGTATTTTTGCAGGAGTGAAGGCATGAAGCCGGAAATGAACGCCTGGAACGGCCGAGTCGATCCCGAGCCCAATACCGCCCGTTGGCACCAGCAGGTACAACCGTTCAGCCAAACGGCCGAGCCGGGTTATACCCTGATTGGTTTTTGCAGCGATGAAGGCGTGCGCCGCAACAAGGGACGAGTCGGGGCCGCCAAGGGACCTGCCGCCATGCGCAAGGCGCTGGCGAGCTTGGCCTGGCACCAGTCGGCCCCTGTTCATGATGCGGGTGATGTTGTCTGCAAAGGCGAAGCCCTGGAGCAGGCCCACGCTGCACTGGCCGGGCAGGTAGCCGAGTGCCTGGCGCACCGGCAGCTGCCCATTGTGATGGGGGGCGGCCACGAGGTGGCCTTCGGTTCCTGGAGCGGCCTGGCTGATTACCTGGCGAGACAGGAGCAGAGCCCCCGCATCGGCATCATCAATTTCGATGCCCACTTCGATCTGCGCGCTCCCGGTTTCGTGGTGTCCTCCGGTACGCCTTTTGCCCAGATAGCACAGGCCTGTGAGCGTCAAGGCTGGCCCTTCCAGTACGCCTGCCTGGGCGTGAGTCGTGCCTCCAATACCCGGGCGCTGTTCGAGCGAGCCGAACAGCTGAAGGTACTGGTATGGGAAGACAGGGCCATGACCCAGTCCCGCTTGTCGGAGCTGCAGGCTGGCCTGGATGCCTTTATCGGCGGCTGTGACCACCTGTACCTGACCATAGATATCGATGTGTTTCCCGCAGCCCAGGCGCCCGGCGTCAGTGCACCGGCCCCCCGGGGAGTCGCACTGGATGTGATTGAACCTTTGATTGAACAGATTAAGGCCAGCGGCAAGTTACGGATTGCCGATCTGGCAGAACTCAACCCCGAGTACGACGTTGATGGCCATACGGCTCGGTTAGCGGCTCGGTTAATTCATACTTTGACACTGTAAGAGGGACACCCCATGTCACAACAAAATAATCGTCATGATCCCAGCCGCGTCATCAAGGCCCCGACCGGCGTCAATAAAATATGTAAAAGCTGGCTGACTGAAGCTGCGATGCGCATGCTGATGAACAACCTGCATCCCGATGTTGCCGAGCGGCCCGAGGATCTGGTGGTTTACGGTGGTATCGGTCGTGCCGCCCGCAACTGGGATTGTTATGACAAGATCATCGAAGTGCTGCAGCGCCTCGAAGACGATGAATCCCTGCTGATCCAATCCGGCAAGCCGGTGGGGGTGTTCAAGACCCATGCCGACGCGCCACGGGTGCTGATCGCCAACTCCAACCTGGTACCCCACTGGGCCAACTGGGAACATTTCAACGAGCTGGATAAGAAAGGTCTGATGATGTACGGCCAGATGACCGCCGGCTCCTGGATCTACATCGGCTCCCAGGGCATCGTCCAGGGCACTTATGAAACTTTCGCCGCCATGGCCAAGCAGCACTTCGACGGTGTGGCTCAGGGCCGCTGGGTGCTGACCGGTGGTCTGGGGGGCATGGGTGGCGCCCAGCCGCTGGCCGCCACCATGGCCGGTTTCTCCTGTATCACGGTTGAATGCGATGAAACCCGTATCGATTTCCGTCTGCGTACCCGTTATGTCGACAAGAAGGCCTACAGCCTGGATGAAGCACTGGCGATGATCGAAGAAGCCAAGGCCAAGGGTGAAGCCGTTTCCGTCGGTTTGCTGGGCAACTGCGCCGATATCTTCCCGGAAATCGTCGAGCGCGGCATAGTGCCGGACGTGGTGACCGACCAGACCAGCGCCCATGATCCGCTGAATGGCTACCTGCCTAAGGGCTGGACCATGGAATACGCCGCCGAAATGCGCCAGAAGGACGAGGCGGCCGTCGTCGATGCCGCCAAGGAATCCATGGCCATCCAGGTGCGGGCCATGCTGACCCTGCAGAGCCGCGGCGCTGCGACCACCGACTATGGCAACAACATCCGCCAGATGGCAAAAGAGAAGGGGGTCGAGAACGCCTTTGACTTCCCCGGTTTCGTACCGGCCTATATCCGTCCGCTGTTCTGCGAAGGCATAGGTCCGTTCCGCTGGGTTGCACTGAGCGGCGATCCGGAAGATATCTACAAGACCGACGCCAAGGTGAAGGAGCTGATCCCCGACGACCCGCACTTGCACAACTGGCTGGACATGGCCCGCGAGCGCATCGCTTTCCAGGGCCTACCCGCCCGTATCTGCTGGGTCGGCCTGAAAGACCGCGCCCGCCTGGCGCTGGCCTTTAACGAAATGGTCAAGAACGGCGAGCTGAAGGCACCGATCGTGATCGGTCGTGACCATCTGGACTCCGGCTCCGTCACCAGCCCCAACCGCGAAACCGAAGCCATGAAAGACGGCTCTGATGCCATTTCCGACTGGTCGCTGCTTAACGCGCTGCTGAACACCGCAGGCGGCGCTACCTGGGTTTCCCTGCACCACGGTGGTGGTGTCGGCATGGGCTTCAGTCAGCACGCCGGTGTGGTTATCGTGGCCGACGGTACCGACGCCGCCGCTGCCCGCCTGGGCCGTGTGCTGCGTAATGACCCGGGCACCGGTGTGATGCGTCACGCCGACGCCGGGTACGATATCGCTATCGATTGTGCCCGTGAGCAGGGATTGGACCTGCCGATGGTGAATATTCGCTGAGTACGCAGTGATAGATCTTAGCTTGTAGTAAGAGGAAGCCGGCTCGTTGCGCCGGCTTCCGTTCCGGTTTTCGATGCAATATGCACAAGGAAGACATCATGTCTGTGAACGGAAAGAAAAGCCTGAATGTCGGTGTGTTCGTCCCGGCCTTCGCGATCGTGCTGATCGCGGTGGCCGTGGGGCTGATCAATAACGAATTGTTGGTAAAAGTAGCCAAGAATGTTTTCTACTTCTCGTTATCTGACTTTGCCTGGCTGTATCAGCTGCTGGCGGTGTCGGCACTGGGAGTGGTGGGATATATTTTCTTCTCCAAGGCCGGCAATATCCGCCTGGGTGGCGCCAATGCCAAGCCGAAGTTCTCGATGGCATCCAATTTTGCCATGGCGCTGACCGGTGGTATCGCGACCGGGGTTGTGACTTACTCGGTCAACGAACCCATCATCTATATGGGCAATATCTACGGGGAAATCAGCAACCAGTCGATTGCCGCCAATACCTCCGAGGCCGCGATCTTCGCGATCGCCAGAAGCTTCCATAACTGGAGCTTCATTCCCTATGCCATCTATTCCATTGTCGGTCTGATGATCGGCTATATGCACTATAACCGCAAGAAAGACTTCTCCATTGCCTCGACCATCTCTCCGGTGATCGGCAGCAATGACAGCAAACCGGCAGTGCGCTCCCTGATCGATATCATCTCGGTACTGGCAATTGCGTTGGGTCTGGCCTCTTCGTTGGGCGCCGGTCTGGCTCTAATCAGCTCGGGGATCCAAGCCGAATACGGCATCGAGTCGAACCCGACCACCTGGCTGGTGCTGACCCTGATCATCTCCGCCATCTTTATCACCTCGGCGCTGTCCGGACTGAAACGGGGCATCAAATTCCTCTCGTCGATCAATGCCTATATATTCTATGCGTTTGTGGTCATATTGTTGCTGGTCGGTCCGGTGAGCTATATCTTCAGCCTGTCGGTCACCAGCCTGGGTTACTGGCTGGACAACTTCTTCCTGTGGGCATTCGACACCAAGGAATCAGGTGGTGAAGCGCTGGTCACCTGGTGGACCATGTATGACTGGTCAATCTGGATTGCCTATGCACCCCTGATGGGTCTGTTCCTGGCGCGTATCTCCTACGGACGTACCCTGCGTGAATTCCTGATCATCAACTGGATCCTGCCTTCGCTGTTCGGCATTGTCTGGTTTGCCATCTGGGGCGGATCCGCCCTCAAGTGGCAGCTGGACGGCACCCTGGATCTGGTGAAGGTAGTGACTGATAACGGGGCTGTTTCGGGTCTTTGGGGCTTCCTGCAGCACCTGCCGTTTTCCGGTGTGCTGGTTCCCCTGGCGATTTTCACCCTGATTATTTCCTTTGCCACCGCGGCCGACTCCATGTCGTCGACCATCGCGACCATCTGCACCAAAAACATCAATGCCGACGAAGAGTCACCCAAGACCCAGAAAATCATCTGGGGTGTGTCGATCAGCGTGATCGCCTACATCATGGTGGCGTTCGGTGGCGGTGCCCAGGGTGTCGATGGCATCAAGTATCTGGCCGCGGCCGGTGGCTTTACCGTATTGTTCCTGTTCGTGCTGATTGTGGCGTCCAGTATCAGGGTGTTCATCACCAAGAAGGAAGCGCACGGCAGCGAACAGTCCGACGTGAGCCTGAAGACAGGAGCCGCCTATGAATAATCAGCAAGCTCCGGTCATTATCTCCGGTCAGGAAATAAGCTGGCAGGAGGTGGTACGGGTTGCTCGCTTGAACGCCCCGCTATCGTTGTCGTCCGGCATCTGGGAGCGGGTTGGCGCGGCCCGTCAGGCGGTAGAGGCATTTGCCGATTCGGGCCGTCCCTACTACGGCATCAATACCGGCTTGGGCGCCCTGTGTGATGTGGTGCTCGAACGGAACCAGCTGCAGAAGCTCTCCTGGCATACCCTGATGAGCCATTCCTGTGGGATCGGCGAGCCGCTCAGGCGCGAGCAGGTCCGGGCCATTATCTGCTCGGCGGTGATTAACTACAGCCATGGTTGTTCCGGGGTCAGCCTTGCGGTCGTTGAGGGACTGCTGCACCTGCTCAACGAGGACATTGTGCCCCGAGTGCCGGCGCAGGGCTCCGTCGGTTATCTGAGCCATATGGCGCATATTGGCCTGGCCCTGCTGGGCGAAGGTGAAGTTGAATTCCGCGGGCAGCTGGTGCCGGCCCGCCAGGCGCTGGATACCATCGGCATGGCGCCGGTGGAGCTCGGACCCAAGGATGGACTCTGTCTGGTCAACGGTACTCCGGCCATGACCGGCCTGGCCTGCCTGACGCTCGCCGACGCCGCCCGGCTGGCCTCCTGGGCAGATGTTATCGGTGCCATGAGTTTTGAGGCCCTGCGTGGCCAGCTTGATGCGCTTTCGCCATTGGTGACCCGGCGTAAGACGCACAGGGGCGTGCAGCAAAGTGGAGATAATTTACGCCAGCTGCTCCAGGACAGTCAGGTGTTGGCCCGTTGCCAGGGCGAACACCTGCAGGATGCGCTCAGCCTGAGGTCTATCCCTCAGGTGCATGGCGCCTGCCGAGATCAGTTCGCACATGCCGCCGGTCAGGTTAACGCTGAACTTAATTCGGCTACCGATAACCCAATGGTTATAAAGGAAGAGGCAGGCTATCGCGTCATCTCCCAGGCCAACCCCCATGGCGAATCCGTAGCCATGGCCTGCGATCTGCTGGCGATCGCCGTCTGTGAGTGGAGTTCGATTTCCGAACGGCGCAGCTTCCGACTGGTGACGCCCCAAGCCAACAAACTGCCGCCGTTTCTGACTCATGGCAGCGGGGTCAAGTCCGGCATGATGATAGCGCAGTACTCGGCCGCATCGCTGGTGGCCGACAACAAGCGCCTGGCACAGCCGGCGGTGACCGACAACTACCTGACCTCGGGATTGCAGGAAGACCACCTGAGCCTGGGGGAAAGCAGTGCATTGAAGCTCGACAAGGCGTTGGACAATGCCTTCCATGTCTTGGCTATCGAGTATCTTCTGGCAGCTCAGGCTTTTGATTTTATTGAGCAACCATTATTTGGCCGCGGCACCGGATTAGCCTGGCGGCAGCTGAGAGAACGAGTAGCCTTCTATGAAGAAGAACACTCGCTCCACCTGGATATTCGTGCGACCTGTGAGTGGTTGCGCGATGAAACATCGTTACAGGCATTATGCCAATTATGCCCTCAACTGGATTCCTGAGGTAATCGAACTATGTCAAATTTGGAAATCATCCCCGGCAAAATGACCCTGGCGCAGATGCGCCAAGCCTATGAGCAGCCGGTCAAGCTGAGCCTGGACCCGAGCACCCACGGCACCATTCAAGCCTCGGTCGACTGTGTCAACCGCATGGTCGCCGAGGACAGAACCGTATACGGCATCAACACCGGCTTCGGCCTGCTGGCCAATACCCGTATCAAGCCGGAAGACCTGGAAACCCTGCAGCGGTCGCTGGTGCTGTCCCACGCCACTGGCCTGGGTGAACTGGTAAGCGACGAGCTGGTGCGGCTGATCATGGTACTCAAGATCAACGGCCTGGCCCGGGGCTTTTCCGGCATCCGCCTTAAGGTGCTGGATGCGCTGATGGCGCTGGTCAACCATGAGGTGTATCCCTGCATTCCCGCCAAGGGATCGGTGGGCGCCTCTGGCGACCTGGCGCCGCTGGCGCACATGAGCTGTGTACTGCTGGGCGAAGGCCAGGCCCGTTACCAGGGTGAAGTGATCAGTGCCGGCCAGGCGCTGGAAATTGCCGGGCTCAAGCCGATGGCCCTGGCGCCGAAAGAAGGCCTGGCGCTGCTCAACGGTACCCAGGTGTCCACCGCCTTTGCCCTGCGCGGCCTGTTCGAAACCGAAGATCTGTTCGCCAGCGCCATCGTGGTCGGCGGCCTGACCGTGGAAGCAACCCTCAGCTCCCGCCGGCCCTTCGATCCCCGCATCCACGCGGTGCGTGGCCAGCAGGGGCAGATCGACGCTGCCGCCGCCTATCGCCATGTACTGGGCGAATCCAGCGACCTCAGCAAGTCTCATGCAAACTGTGCCAAGGTACAGGATCCCTACTCCCTGCGCTGCCAGCCCCAGGTGATGGGGGCCTGCCTGACCCAGTTGCGGCAAGCCGCCGAGGTGCTGCTGATCGAAGGCAATGCGGTATCCGACAACCCGCTGGTGTTCGCCGAAGACAATGACGTCATCTCCGGCGGCAACTTCCACGCCGAGCCGGTGGCCATGGCGGCGGACAATATCGCCCTGGCGATTGCCGAAATCGGCTCCCTGAGCGAGCGCCGGGTATCGCTGATGATGGATACCCATATGTCCGGCCTGCCGCCTTTCCTGGTGGAAAACGGCGGAGTCAACTCCGGCTTTATGATTGCCCAGGTGACGGCGGCGGCACTGGCCTCCGACAACAAGGCGCTGGCGCACCCGCATTCGGTCGACTCGCTGCCGACGTCCGCCAACCAGGAAGACCATGTGTCCATGGCCCCCAACGGCGGCCGTCGCCTGTGGCCCATGGTGGAAAACAGCCGCGGCGTGCTGGCTATCGAGCTGTTGGCGGCCTGTCAGGGCCTGGACTTCCGTGGTGGCCTGAAGACCACTCCGACCCTGGAGCTGGCCCGTCAAACCCTGCGTGAAAAGGTCGGCTACTACGACAAGGACCGCTTCTTCGCGCCGGATATCGAACAGGCCGATGGCCTGCTCAAGGCCGGTTGCCTGAGCCGTCTGGTTCAACCTGATCTTTTGCCTAGCCACTGAGCACGAGTGAGCTGACAGGGCATTTGGGGGTTGCTTTGGGCAACCCCCTTTTTTTATGGAGAGCATCATGGGTGGCGGGAATGCCTGAATGGCAGGCGTACTTACCGGGCCCTGTTGCTGCTTATTCATGGTTACAGCAGGGCGCTGTGATCAAGCGTCAGCAATAGGGCTGCTACCTTTGGCTTGTTTATGGCGGCAGAGCCACCTGATGGCGTTACCAATATCAGCCTGATCAGCCTGTCGTGATGGTTTGGTGACTTCCATTGTTCGGGTGTTTCTCGCTCAGGAAGAGCTGCTCCGGTGCCGGGTGCATCAGGAAATGCTGGTGGGAGATATTCCAGGCATAGGCACCCGCATGGCGGAACACCAGCCAGTCGCCGATGGCCAGCTCGGCAATGGGCTGGCGGCGCGCCAGCACATCCTTGGGGGTGCACAACTGGCCTACCAGAGTGACATGAGTGTCCCGCAGCCGGGCAGGATGCAGGCCGCGCAGTACATAAAAGGGATGATCGTGGCCCTGGGCCGCCGGGGTGCGGAAATGATGGGTGCCGCCGCGGGCGATGGCAAACCATTCCCCGTGGTTGCGCTTGATGTCTAGCACCTCCATCACATAGTAGCCGCAGCGGGCGCTGATGAAGCGTCCGCATTCGAAGCGTAGCCGGGTGTCGGTCATCTGTTCGTCAATGATCAGCGCCTGCAGATCCCGGCAGAAGGCGGGCCAGTCAAATAGCCGATCCGGCTGCTGGTAGTCGATGCCGATACCGCCGCCCACATTCAGTACCTTTGTCTCCAGCCCGTATTGGGCCTGCCAGCCCTTGACGGTACGGAAATAGAGCCGTATCAACGCCAGGTGGGCCTGAGCATCCAGCTGGTGGGACATCAGGTGAAAGTGGAAGCCCTGTAACTCAAGACAGGGATGCTCGGCAACCAGCGCCAGGGCCTCGGGCAGATCGTCCGGGTCCAAGCCGAAGGGGGTGGGCTTGCCGCCCATGGCGAGCTTGGTGCTGGGCAGGCCGTCGAGCGGGATGTTCATGCGCAGCATGATGCCTGCTGTGCAGCCGAGCCCGGTACAGAGGCCAGCTAGCCGCTCCAGTTCGGTCAGGCTTTCCACATGGATGCATTCCACGCCCAATTGCAGGGCGGTTTCCAGCTCTGCGTTCAGCTTGCCGGGGCCGCCGAACAGCAGTCGTTGTTGCGGGTGCCGTTCCGCCAGCCAGGCCAGTTCGCCGCCCGAGGCAGCCTCGAAGCCGTCCACGATGGGAGCCAGGGTATCCAGGATGGGTCCCATGGGGTTGGCCTTGGCGGCATAGAACAGCTCGCAGTTGGCGGGCAGGGCCTCGCGCATCTGTCTAGCGTGGGCGGCCAGCGCGTCCAGGTCGTAGAGATAGGCGCAGAAAGGTTCGCCGGCGGTCTGTTGCAGGTGGCGCAGTTGTTGTTCAATCAAGGGGGTCATGCGGATGCTCTCATCGGGTGGGCAAGCAGGGTGTAATCGGCCTGACGGTCGGCCTTTTGCAGCAGCCGGGTCTTCAGGTTGTTCTTGGATGGCAGGGGGCCGCCGGCCAGCAGATCGGCGATTTCCTCCGGGCGGCCGTTGGCGTCGGCCCAGGCCCGCAGGACAGACGACAGCCGCTGCCAGGCGGCCTGTTCCAGCTCTGCGCTGCCGTCGGCCAGATGGAAGATGGCTTCCGACAGGTTGTTGACCAGCAGGCAATAGCCGATACGGTTCCAGCCCTGGGCCCTGGGATAGTAAACCGAGGCTCGGGCCCGCTCCGACAGGCCCTGTAGGCGCTGCTCCGGCCACAGCTCCGGGAGCAGCTTGGTGCCTTCCAGATCCCGGATCCAGACCCGGCTCGGCAGGCCGTTATCGAAGCCTATCAGGGTATTCTGCAGGTGGGGCTCGAACACCACCCCATGGTTGAAGAAGGCATCCAGCACCCCGGGCACCAGGGCGCGCAGGTAGGCGTCGAACCAGTTCAGGGCGGCGTCCCGGTAGCACCAGCCCCGCTCCCGGGCCAGACCGGTTAGTCGTGGCACCAGCTGGCTCTGGCCGAAGCGATCCCAGGCGAACAGGGCACCGGCCAGGGTCGGCTCGCAGGCCTGCTGAGCGTTTGGCGCCAGGTTGTCGCGGTAGAGCAGGCCGAAGCATTCCTGCAGGTGTTGAACGTCCGCCTGTTCTGCCGGCCCGGCCAGGGACGAAAAGTCCAAGCTGGTGGCGGCGGGCTCCCGCATCAGCACAAAGCCCGGATTGGTCCGCTCCAGCTGTTCCAGCACCGGGGCCAGGCATTCGCTCATAAAGACCGCGCTTTCCAGTTCGTACCAGGCATTCTTGCGCACGCAGTTGGTCAGCCGCACATGGATGGAACACTTGAGAAAATAGGGCAGATCCGCGCGATACAGGGTGCGCACCGAGGAAGTGGGCCACATGGCCAGCCCCCGGGGACCCAGGTATTCGATCAGCCCCCGTTGCTCGGCCCGACGGTAGAGCGAGGAGTCTAGGATATGGCGGACCTCCCAGGGGTGGCAGGGATAGAGGCCGGGGGCGCCGGCCAGCTGTTCCAGCATGGCGAGCACCGCCGGCTCGCCCCTGTGTTGCCACAGGGCGTCATCGACCCGGAACCAGCAAAGCGGAAAGCGGGCGCCGACCTCGGGTGAACAGGCCAGCAGTGCGTCCATGGGCACGCCGTGACGGCTCTTGGGGCTGGGGTGCATGGGATGCCCCCAGAGCAGGGCCTGCTCGCTTTCCAGCAGGCGGTCGGCCTGGACGGGACGGGCATGGGCCAGGAAGGCGCGGGTGATGCCGATGCTGTTGTCCAACTGGTCCGCCAGCTCCCGGTTATAGGGGGTACGGGTCTGCAGCGCCATCTCCTGCAGCAGCAGGCGGCGGGCATCCAGGGCCGACAGCGGTCGCCAGGGCTGGCCGAAGCGCTTGATGAAGGGCGCCGAACTGAAGCGGGCCCGGCCCAACAGGCTGACGCGGTCCGCCTTCAGCGCCAGTTTGACGCCGCTTTCGGGCAGGCTCAGGCGCAGCGCTTCGCCGGCGAGCAGGGTGCTGGTTAGGGCCTTGGGCAGATCGCCATCGGCCCGCCACTCCACCTGGCCGGCGGGCAGGGCGAATTCCCGCAGGTAACAGTTCAACAGGCAGCCGATGGCCTGATGTTCGGCCAGGCCCTGCAGCGGATCACTTAACGGTGCGGTCGAGATGAGCTGGGCTTCCATCTGTGTGGGTCTCCATAGTGAAAAAAGCGAGTAACAGCAGGCCACCGGCACAGGCCAGGGCGGCGGCGACAAAGGGGGCTTGCACGCCCGGACCGGCGCTGAGCCAGGCGGCCACCAGACCGGCCAGCACCCCGGCGCCCTTGCCCACTGCGTCGAGTTTGCCGAACCAGCTGCCGGCGTTGTGGCTTTGGGTCAGCTGGCCGATCAGCTGGTTCAGGCCCTGGAAGCCGAGCCAGACGCCCAGACCGAACAGCAGGCGGGCCGCCAGCAGGGCGGGGAGGCTGTGCAGCTGAAACTGCCAGAGGCAGGCCAGCAGTTGCAGCGACAGCCCCCACAGCAGTGCCGCGCGCCAGGGCAGTTGCCAACGGTGCGCAAAGGGTTGCACAAGCAGGTACACCAGGTGCGGCAGGCTGTAGAGCAGGCCGATCAGTGCCGGCTCGGCGACCAGCCGCTCGGCATAGGGCAGGAAATAGGGAAAGGTCGCCACCATGGCAAAGAAGAATAGGAACTGCAGCGCCATGGCCATCCACAGCCAGTGGCCGGGCAGGGCGGCATCACCGGCTTCGGGCGCTTGTTTGGTGCCGGCCTTGCCTTCACCGGGCAGGGCCAACCCCAACCCCAGCGCCAGCAGCGGCAACAGCGCCAGCCAGAGGTAGAGCTGGCGTACCGAAAAGGCGGCGGCCAGCAACCCCAGCCCGATGGGTGCACAGACCAGCGCCAGGCGGGCGGTGAACTGGGTCCAGTTCAGGGCGCGGGCGAGCTGTTCCCGGCCCAGGCTGACGGCCAGGTATCCGTTGGCGGCGGCCAGGGTGCCACCGAACAGCCCCTGCAGCGCCAGCGCCAGGATGAACCAGTTCAGGCTGGGCGCCAGTCCGGCCAGCAGGAAGGCCAGGCTCAGTCCAGCCAGGGCCCGCAACAGCGAGGCCTTGCGGCCGAAGCGATCGGCAAACCGCCCCCACCAGGGGGCGGACATGGCCGTGAGCACGGCGGGCAGGCTGTACAACAGGCCGACCCAGGGGCTGGTCTGCGCCAGACCGAATTCGGCCACCAGGCGGGGCATAAACAGCGGCATGCCGAGCACGGTAAAGGCCGCCAGGAAATGACAGGCCAGCACGGCGGGAAGCACGTTGATCATGGGGCCGCCCGCAGGAAGTTGGGGCCCGACAGCCCGTAGAACTTGTTGATGTCGGCCGCCCCCGAGTGTTGCTTGCTGAGCAGGCTGCCGCTTTGCAGCAGGTACTTGACGTACTGGCGCTCGGCACCGAACAGCAGTTCTTCGGCCAGCCGGGTATCCAGCCCCTCCAGCTGCAGGGCATCCAGCTCGCCCCGCAGGCTCAGGCGCAACACCCGGTAGCCCCACTCCCGGTCCAGGCAGCCCTGTTCGGCTAGGCCCTCGAGCACGGCGGCGAGATCCAGCTGCAGGGTGATGGTGGTGAACATCTGCGCCAGGGCCAGCTCGTCGTCCACCAGGATACGGGCATCGCGCAGCTCGTCGAGGCTACCGGCCAGTCCCGGACAGGCCTGGCTGAAGCGGGGCGGCCACAGCCGGGCGGCGTCATTGTCTTTCATTACCAGGCTCAGGGGATGACCGGGTACGAGGGACAGCACGGCATTTTGCTGGTTGGATTCCAGGGCAATGCCGTATTTCAGCCACAGCCGCAGATGCACCCTGGCCATCAGGGCACAGTATTCTTGCCACCAGTGCTCGAGTCCGGGTCCGCCCTGCTGTTCCAGCAGCGCGGCAATATAGGGGCGGCCGTCGGGCAGGGGGCTGCACAGGGCGGCCACCGGCACCAGGGTTTCGCCGGCTTTGGGCTCGGGGTAGCGGCGCAGCAGGAAGGCATGGAGCTTGTCATCGCCCAGATGGCCGGCCACCGATTCGTCCACATGGCGATAATGGCCCTGCAGCCGGGCATCGTGATGCTCCAGGGTCGTCAGGCAGCGGGCGAACCAGTGGCCGTCATACAGGGTGCTGGGCTTGATCAGGCGGATGTTTTTCTGGCCCAGGGTGGCCATGGCCAGCGGCACCTTGAGATGATCGCCGGGCCTGTCCTTCAGGGCCAGGGTGCGCACCGACAGGGTGGGGACCACCGGCAGACAGGTCTTGGGTGCCGGCAGGGCGTCGGCGGGCAGGGGGCCGAGCTGCTGCCAGGTGAGCGGGTGCACCGGCAGCAGTACATGGCTGTGGGCCAGGCTCGCGGACAGGCCCACCTGGGCGAAGCCGGGCCACCAGTCCGGCAGGGGGCCGGTCAGGGTCACCCGGCCGGCGGGCAGCGCCAGCCAGTGCAGCTCGAATACCGGGGCGAACTCGGGCGCATAGGCCCTGAGTTGCTCGGGGCTGAAGCCGAACTTGGCCCGGGCCGTGGGGTAATAGGGGTGATCGAGGAAGCTGGCCAGCTGATCTGCATGCAGCAGCCGCGCTCCCCAGTCCCCTCCGAAGCGGGCCAGTTGCCCGGCCTGTTCGGCGAAGGCCCGGCGACAAAGCTCGCCCTGCTCGACCGCGGCGTCGGCCTCATCCATATAGGACAGATAGAGTGCCTGCTCCGCCGGCTCCAGACCGGTCATCAGCCGGCCGAGCCAGGCGCGGTGGCCGGACTCCTGGCGCCACTGGTCGCCCGCCCGGTAAAACCAGTGGCTGGCCGTGGTGCGCAGGGGCTGCATGTAATCGCAGTTTGTCACCGGCAGGCGCAGGGGCGTTCCCAGATGGTCGAGCTCAAGCCAGAGTTGGCCGTCCTGCTCGATGCGCCGGCCGCGGCTGAGGATCTGGCGTACATCCTCCCGCAGGCAGGTGTCCATGATGCGCCGGCAGATGCGTTGTTGTTCTGTCATCAGTTGATCTCCCAGTGGATGGCGGCCATGGCGTCTTCGTGCAGCTGCTCCAGCTCCCCGGCCGACTCGGCCTGCAGATAGAGCACGCCCAGATAATCCTTGTTGGAGTGGCTCAGCAACAGGCTGTCGCCCGCCTGGCGGAGGGATTTGTAGCTTAGGCCGGGCCGGGTCGGAGGCTGTGGGGCCTGGACCAGCCGGCCGCTGGACTCGGCCACCAGATACTGGATCAGCGCCTGTTGTGTCGAGGGGCTAATGGCCGGCAGGGGGTTGCCCTGATGCAGCCGCAAGATGGGAGCAAACCAGCCGCCCGGCAGCAACTGGTCCAGCAGGAACTCACGGCCGTCGCCTATGCTGCGGTAGTTGATCTCGACCAGTACGGGGCCGTCCCGGGTGAGGATAAATTCGCTGTGGCACACCCCGAGGCCGACGCCGAAGCGACGAACCTGCTCCAGGGCCCGGGTCTGCCACTCCCGGCCGATCGATCCCTGCCAGCGGGCCCGGGTCTCGATGAAATGGGGGGGAGCGGAGAGCTCGACATCGAAGCCGCCGACGGCCACCAGCTCCCGGCCGTCGCCCAGGGTTTCCAGGGTGAACAGCGGGCCTTCCATATATTGTTCCAGCAGCAGAGGGGCCGATTGGACTCGATCTGCCAGCAAGGCGACCAGCTGAGGCTGGCTGTCGACCCGGCACACGTCCAGGGAGGCCACGCCCTGGCTGGGTTTGACCACCAGCGGGTAGGGCCAGTCGTGCTCCGGTACCTCGCCGGGCTGCAGCTGGCGAGACCAGACGCTGGGCAGGCCCAACTCGGCCAGACGTTCCCGCATGCGCAGCTTGTCCTTGGCCCGGTAGCAGACCTGCCAGTCCTTGGCCGGCAAATCCAGGGCTCGGGCGGCGATGGCGGCGGCGGTCTGCAGATGATCGCTGTTGGAGAACAGGGCGGCGGGACGGATGGCCTGCTCGGTCAGCAGGTCCAGTATCGCCAGGGGATTGAAGACGTCGCATTCGAGGATGCGCACCTCTGCCAGGCATTCCCGATGCGCCAGCCCCTGGTCGGTGACCAGCACCACCTCATGGCCCAGTTGTCGGGCGGCGGGAATAAAGCCGTCGATGACGGCACTGTTAACCACATGGGTCAGGATCACGATGGGTGATGACATAACTGTCCTTAACGTTCTGAAAAACGGGTCACGAGTGCTAATGCAGAAGGCCAATCGAAAGCCGGCCAATCCCGTTAACGGCTCGGCATCAGATTAGGCGTTCAATTATCCTGGCGGAGCTCGGTCAGCCGGTTGCGCAGGGCCCGGCACAGATAGCCCCTGTCTTCTCCCGCCAGCCAGGCGGTGATGCCGGCCTGTCGCCAGCGCCCGGCCTGCTCCGGGCTGCGCGGGTTGGCGCAGAAAGGCACACCGGCATCGTGGCACAGGGCTGCCAGCCGGCCTATGGCGGCTTCTACCCGCGGATCCTGGGGCAGGGGGCCGATCCCCATATCCAGCGCCAGATCCAGGGCGCCTTCCAGCACCATGTCGACACCGTCCAGCGCCAATATCTCGGGCAAGGCGTCAATACCGGCCCGTGATTCGATCATGGGCACCACCATGATGTTGTCGTTGGCGAGCCGAATATAGTCATCGAGCTTGAGGGTACCGAAACCGGTGATGGGGCCGCCGGTGATGCCGCGCAAGCCCTGGGGCGGGAAGCGGCAGGCGGCGATGGCCCGGGCGACGGTGGCGGCACTCTCTACCTGGGGCAGTACTATGCCGCGGGCACCGGCATCCAGTAGCCGGCCGATCAGTTTGGCGTCCGCTGCGGGTACCCGCACCAAGGGAGTGCAGCCGGTGCCGAGCACGGCCTGCAAGCTGTGACGCAGGGTTTCTTCCGACACCAGCAGGTGCTCCATATCGAGGATCACAAAGTCATAACCGGCGCGGCCGATCATTTCTGCCAGCCAGGGGCCGGGCACGGAATTGAGCAGGCCGTATACGGGGCTGCCCTGGCGCAGGCTGGTTTTTAAGGGGTTGATGGTCAACATAGGATGGCGTTGTTGTTTTTGATTAAATGTAAACTATTCCCATTATCATTTGAATTCAACCATGAATTTTATGGGTGAATCAATTCGAGGTAACAAAAAGCAACTGATTTTGATTCTTATTTGATTTAGACTCGTCAGCCATTCCAAGATGGAGAGGTTTCAGATGAGATTGACTCTAGCTGCCGCCCTGCTGGCGGCATTGGCCTTTAGGGTGACGGCCGGGATCCAGGTCACGGATGACAGGGGAATGGAGATAACCTTGTCCCAGCCGGCCAGCCGGCCGGCGGCGATTTCCACTTTTGCCGCAGATACCCTGGCGGCGCTGGGCGTTCCGCCGGTGGCCGTGACCCAGTTCGATGAACAGGACAGGCCCGTCTACCTGGGAGATGCGGTTAACGAGGCGGTCAGCCTGGGCACGCGTGGACAGCCTAATCTCGAACTTTTGTCTGAACTGGCACCGGATACGGTGCTGGCGGTGCGTCGCTATACCGAGACCATCGCTGAACGTCTCGACGCCATCGCCCCCTATGTGGCGTTCGATGATCTGACTCTGGCGGACAGCCTGAAGGCGGTGTCCGACATCGGCACCCTGGTCGGCAGGCCGGAGCAGGCCGAGCGGCTTAACCTGGAATTTCAACAGACCCTGGAGCAGATGGCCGGGCAGGTTGGGGAGCGGGCCGGGCAGCGCATCGCCCTGCTGGTCACCGCCAGCGAAGAGCCCTTCGTCTATTACGATCATTTCCTGCCGGTGGAACTGGCGACGGCCCTGGGCCTGAACAATGTGGCCGGTGCCAATCCCGACTGGCCGGGAAAACTGCCCTTTGGTTTCCGCATGCCGCTGGAGCAATTACTCGCCGCCGACCCGGATATTCTGGTGCTGTTTCCCAGCGCCCAGCCCAGGGCCTTTGTCAAGAATCCCCTGTGGAAGCACCTCAAGGCGGTGAAAAATCAGCGGGTATACCTGGTGGGCCAGCACTGGAAGGAAGGGGGAGGACCTGTCGCCCGGGCACTGATCCTGCGTCAGCTGGGGCACCTGGCCTATCCGGATCTGTTTGACTCACCCGCCGATCTGCCGGCCGAGCTGGAATTGCATTCCTTCCGATGAGGACGCTGAGCTTGGTGCTGATCATGGTGCCGGTGCTGCTCTGGAGCGGGCTGGCGCTGGGCCGTCTGCCGCTGTCCCCGGCCCAGATATGGGCGGCGTTGCTGGGGCAGGGCGAGGTCCTGGCCCAGGTGGTGGTATGGGAGCTGCGTCTGCCGCGGGCCCTGCTGGCTTTTTTGGTGGGCGCCAGCCTGGCTTTGTCGGGGCTGGTCATGCAGCGGGTGAGTCGTAATCCGTTGGCATCCCCCGGGCTGACCGGGGTGTCCGCCGGTGCCGCCCTGGCGGTGGTCGCCGGTATCCTGTTGCTGAATACCGGCGTTAACCTGACCCCCTGGCTGGCGATCGCCGGCGGCCTGTGTGCTGGCCTGCTGACCCTGCTGCTGGCCGGCGGCCGGCAATTGCAGCCGACCCGTATCGTGCTCGCCGGGGTGGCGGTCACCGCCTTGTGCGGCGGCCTGACCACCACGCTGCTGCTGCGGGCAGAGGCGGATGCCGGCGAATTTCTGTTCTGGATGGCGGGCGGCGTGGCCGGTCGTAGCTGGCCGCAGCTGGTGTTATTGCTGTGCTGCATGGCGCCGCCACTGCTGGCCTTGTGGCTAACCCGGCGCAACCTGGAGCTGCTCAGCGGTGGTGACGAAATGGCATTGAGCCTGGGGCTGAAACCGGCGCGCTGGCGGGCCTGGTACCTGGTGTTGGCCACCGTACTGGCGGCGTCGACGGTGGCGGTGGCCGGCCCCATCGGTTTTGTCGGTCTGCTGGCGCCCCATATGGTGCGTTTCTGCTGGCCGGGGCGGCGCCTGCCCATGGGCCTGAGCCTTTTGCTGGGCGGGGTCTTGCTGATGAGCGCCGACCTGTTGGCCAGGCTGCCCGGAACCGCCCAGGAGATCCCGCTGGGGGTGATGACCGCGCTGCTGGGCGGTCCCTTGTTGCTGCGGCTGATGGTAAAGGAGAAGGTATGAGGCGACTGTTGCCTTCCCTGGGCTTGCCCCTGTTGCTGGTCCTGGCGGCCTTTATTGCCCTGATACAGGGGGCGGCCAATGTGCAGCTGGCCAACCTGGTGGAACTGACGGCCGGCGAGGCCGGGGAGCATATCCGGCGGGTGGTACTGGACTATCGCATGCCCAGGGTGTTGCTGGGCGTACTGGTGGGCGCCCATTTCGCCCTGGCCGGTTACCTGCTGCAGTTGATCACCCGCAACCCCCTGGCCGATGCCGGAGTGCTGGGCATTTCTTCCGGCAGCGGGCTGGCGGCGGTCACGGTGTTTGTGATCATGACCCGGCTACTGGGTCATGATGCCTCTTACCAGCTGGTGCCGGTCACCCTGTCGTTGCTGCCCTGGCTGACCCTGGCCGGCGGCCTGCTGGCGGGTTGGCTGCTGTGGGCACTATGGCGCAGCACCGGGCTGAGCCCGGTGCGGCTGGCAGTGGTCGGCGCCACCTGCGCCGCCATCTTTTCCGCCCTGCTGATGGGCGCGCTGGTGGTCTGGGGCCAGGCGACCAGTGACGTGATCATCCTCTGGCTGGCGGGAACCCTCTATGGCGCCGGTTGGGAGCGGGTCTGGGCGTTGCTGCCCTGGAGCCTGGTGTTGCTGCCGCTGGTCACCGGTCTGGCCCGACCCATGATGCTGCTCAGCCTGGACCGGCAGAAGGCCCAGACCCTCGGCTTTAACATTACCCTGTGGAACGGCCTGATGCTGGGGCTGGCGGTGGCACTGGCCGCCAGCGCCGTGGCCATGAGCGGACCGGTTGGCTTTGTCGGCATATTGGTGCCCTACCTGGCTCGCCGGCTCTGCCCCCGGAGCGTCCGCAGTCAGCTGTGGGCCTGCATCTGGCTGGGCGGCTTGCTGGTGGTGGTTGGCGATACCCTGGGGCGTGTATTGATGAGTCCGTTTGAGCTGCCGGTCGGCGTGGTCACCGCCCTGGTCGGCTGCCCCTTCTTCCTCTATCTACTCAATCGCAAGGTGTGAACATGCTGGAAATCGACAAGCTGAGCCTGGGCTATGGCGAGCAACGGATTGTCAACGGCATCAGCCTCAGGCTGGACGCGGGGATCTGCGCCTTGCTCGGCCCCAACGGTTGTGGCAAGAGCACCCTGCTCAAGGGGCTGGCCGGCCTGCTGGCCCCCGAGACGGGGGAAATTCGCCTGCAGGGCAGGGCGATCGGCCAGTGGCCGAGACGGGAGCTGGCACGCCAGCTGGCATTTATGCCCCAGCAGCCGACGGCGCCGGACGAGATCCGGGTGAACCAGCTGGTGATGCTGGGCCGCTACCCGCACCTGGGGCTGTGGCGTCGCCCGGGTCAGGAGGATCATGACCGGGTGGGCTGGGCGATGAGGCTGACCGGGGTCGCTCAACTGGCCGAACGGCAGCTGCGCAGCCTGTCCGGCGGCCAGCAACAACGGGTCTGGATCGCCATGGCCCTGGCCCAGCAGGCCGGCCTGCTGTTGCTGGATGAGCCGACCACCTATCTGGACTGGGGCTATCAGCTGGAAACCCTGGAATTGCTCAGGGAGCTGCACAGCGAGCAGGGACTGTCGGTGCTGATGTCGCTGCATGAACTGAACCAGGCGGCCCGCTATGCAGACCAGCTGGTGGTGATGCGGGAGGGAAGGCTGGCCTGCCAGGGCAGCCCGGAGCAGGTGCTGAAACGGGAGCTGATCGCTGGGGTGTTCGGCGTCGATGCCACCATCACCCGCGACGAGGAAGGCTATCATTATGCCCTGGCGCGGGGCACGGCCAAATAATACCCATTGCTAACCAGCCTATCCCTTATTATTGCCATGTACATGTCAGAACCTGTTTATGATCTTCGCTAAGCTGCTGGTTACGACCCAGCGAAGAGACAACAGGTCCACCTCCACCGACACGCTTCAAGCGCATCCCTGTGACGCTCGGTACATGCCTTCCCTGGCATGTACCGGTCGGCGGAGGCATTCCCTGTTGCCTCTTTTAAGCTCTGACGCTGTATGAGGTTAGCGTCAGCAAAACCAATAAAAAGTTCAATTTATAATTGAAATTAAAACAATAATGTAAAATAATCACCAAATACTAATCATTATCATTTGGGTTTGTTTCTTTATGTCTTTTGCAGGGAAAGTGAATAACACGGCCGCCGGTTTCCGTCGTCGCCCCTTGAGTGTCCTGGTCAGCCTGGCGCTGGTGCCGGCCATGCCGTCGATCGCCGCCGAGGAGGTTGCCACCAGCCAGCTGGAGCAGGTGGTGGTCGAAGGTGACTGGTTGGGTACCCCGACCAAGGAGAACGTCAAGACCTATACCGGGGCGCGTAACGTGGTGGAAAGCGAGGAGTTGCACGAGCGCGGCGCCCTCAACCTGGAAGATGCCCTGCGCCAGGTGCCTGGCATCCAGGTACTGGACGAAACCGGTACCGGTATATTACCCAACATAGGGGTGCGAGGCCTGAACCCGCTGCGCAGCGAGCGGGTGCAGATGTTGGTGGACGGTTATCCGATCGCCATCGGCCCCTATACCAATGTGGGTGTCTCGCTGTTTCCGGTAACTCTGCCCAGCCTGGAGGCGGTGGATATCGTGCGTGGCGGGGCCGCCGTACACTATGGTCCCAATAACGTGGGCGGTGTGCTCAACCTGGTCACCAAGCCGATTCCCAACGAGGTGGAACAGACTCTGCGTGAGCGGTTGCTGATCGCCGACGGCACCGGCCATGTGATGACCGATACCTACTACCGGGTGGGCGGTTTCGTGACCGACAGCCTGGGCCTGCAATTCCAGGCCAACCTGCAGAAGGGCAACGGCTTCCGCGATCACTCCGACACCGAAGTACAGAACTATATTTTCGATGTCGACTACTTCCTGGATGATATCAACGAGCTCCAGGCCCAGCTGCAGTACTATGATGTGACCGCCGACCTGCCCGGCGCCCTGAGCCCGACCGCCTATGAGGCCGACCGTACCCAGTCCCAGCGGCCCTTTGATGCCTATGATGCGGATATGTGGCGGGGCACCCTGGCCTGGATCCACACCCCCAGCGACGACCTGGAATTCCAGTGGCGCAACTTCGCCCACCGGGCGGATAGGACCTTTTTCTTTGGACAGGACCTGCCACGCGAGACACATTGGGCTGATCCCAGTAGGGAAAGCAGTCATGTGGCAGACTCGCCCCGACTCTTTAACGTCTACGGCACCGAGCCGCGGGTAACCAAGCAGCTGGCCAACCACACCCTGATGCTGGGCGGCCGCTATGTACGGGAAGAGGTGGAGTTTGACGTCAACCGCCTGACCCTGGCCGATGGCAGCTACAACGATCATGTGCGGGACTGGGACTTTACCACCAACGCCTATGCCGCCTATCTGAGCGATACGGTGCGCTTTATGGATGATCGCCTGGCCGTCACCCCGGGCATCCGCTATGAGGAAGTACGCACCGACTGGGTGGATGAAAAACCGGGAAGTAATAAAACCGATAGCAATAACGTTAGCGCCTGGTTGCCCGGCCTGACCATCGGCCTGCAGGCGACCGATGACGTCTTCCTGTTCGCCAATGCCCAGCGCTCCCTGGTACCGGTGCAGACCGCCCAG
This sequence comes from Zobellella maritima, assembly GCF_003075035.1. Lineage (GTDB taxonomy): Bacteria > Pseudomonadota > Gammaproteobacteria > Enterobacterales > Aeromonadaceae > Oceanimonas > Oceanimonas maritima. The sequence goes on from NZ_QCZE01000006.1 coordinate 70,320, forward strand.
GTGACCAAGGACGGTGAGTTTGCCAATGAAACCGCCTGGAACTACGAGCTGGGCAGCCGCTGGCAGCTGACCGACGGCCTGCAAGCTTCCGCCACCCTGTTCCGTATCGACTACGAAGATCAAATTCAGCATAACAGGAATACTGATCGTTTCGAGAACCTGGGCGAGACCCGCCAGCAGGGCATCGAGCTGGAAGGCCGCTGGACGCCGAGCGATGCGTTCGAGCTGGGCCTGAGCTATACCTTCCTGGATACCGAGCAGCTGAACGACAGTTCTTCCAGCTTTGCTGGCAATGAACTGCCCAATGCACCGCGCCACCATGTCAGCGCCGATGCCACCTACAAGATGGGCCTGTGGACCGCCAGCGCCAATGCGCTCTATGTGTCCGAGAGCTTCAGCGATGCCGCCAATACGGTGATCGAAAATGAGGAGTCTGTTGCTCCTGACGAAATGCGTGCCGCAGGTGAAGCTGGCGAACTGCCGGCCTACACCCTGGTCAATGCCCGCTTGGGCCGGGATATTCCCCTGGGTAACGACATGTCCCTGAATGTGGGCCTGGGCGTGAACAACCTGCTGGATGAAGACTATTACTTCCGTGGTGTGGACGTGAGTCCGGTCGGCCGCCTGCCGGCACCGGGACGCACCTATATGCTGGAAGGCCAGCTGAACTTCTAACGCGTCAGACGCCGTTCTGCAAGAGGGACAGGTGGGCCTCTGAGCCAACTATTGGCGGCAGGGATGCCGTCGTCGAGCATAGATGGGGCGAGCTTGCTCGCCGAGATGAGCTGTTTCAGCCTGACCGAACATCCAGTGCATGTTCGCAGCAGGTGGAAACTGCGAGTTTCATCCATTGCTGCGTGTTGGCGGGTGGACTCTGTCACGATATCCGCCTATCGGCCGCCCGTTCTCGGGCGGCCTTTTTATTTCTTCGGCCTTCCGGCAAGGGAGCGTCGCTACCGCACCGCCAACGGTCGACACTTATGGATATTTATCCAGTTGTTTCCCCATGCTAGACTCTCGGCCCTTTGTGGTACGGGCATTACTGTTTGCCCGGTTTTCGGGAGCCCCTCGATCTTATGGCTGATTTCAGAACTCATACCCAGGTTGCCGCCGTGCTCAGCGGCGGCCTGGCCGGGCTGGCCCTGTTTTCCGGGCTGGCTTCCCTGCCGGAAGCCCTGTTCTACTGGGCGGCCGGTACCCTGGGCGGCATACTGCCGGATATCGACTCCGACAGCTCAAGGGCACTACGCATCGTGTTCCGCTGCCTGGGAGTGATGGCGGCCACCCTGAGCTTTATCACGGCCATGCCCTTGTGGCCGATGTCGGCGGTACTGGGCCTGAGCATGAGTGCCTACCTGCTGGTGCGTTATCTGCTGTGTCAGCTGTTTGCCCACTTCAGCGTGCACAGAGGCGTGCTTCATTCATTGCTGGCCAACCTGCTGTTTACCCTGGTTGCCGTGGTACTGGCCTATCACCTCTTTCAGCTGAGTGCCAAGGTTGCCTGGGGGATTGGCGGTTTTGTGTTTATCGGTGCCACCATTCATTTATTGCTGGACGAGCTGTACAGCGTGGATCTGGCCGGCATGCGTATCAAGCAGTCATTCGGCACGGCGTTGAAGTTGACCGACTGGTCGGAACCGGGCTGGAGCCTGTTGCTGGTGTTGCAGGTGGCTGCCTGCTGGTGGCTGGCGCCCAGCCCGCAGGACTGGCAACTGGTATTACAGCACCACCAACTCTGGCCCTGGGCTGCCGGTAGCGGTGTGATGCACTCCCTACAGGGGCTGAGCGAGTGGGTGCGGCAGGGGGGGACACTGCTGATGGGTGGATTTTAACCGCTGCCAGATTCGTCGACTGGCCCGAATCTGTATTTGCGTTGAGACTTAGGGGGTGTCCCGTGACGGGACGCACCCTAACAGCAGAGTCCTGTCTCGTTGCGGGTCCGGGCCTGTTTCATACCCGCAGGGAGTAGCTCCTGATGGTAAAGTTTATCAGCAAAAATATCCTGACCGGCCTGATCACCCTATTGCCGGTGGTACTCACCCTGTATCTGCTCTACTGGATCCTCATTTCCATTGAAACCGCCCTGGGGGGCTTGCTTCGTGGCCTGCTGCCCGACGGCTGGTATCAGCCGGGTATGGGGCTGCTGGCTGCGTGCGGGGTGGCCTTCTTGGTGGGCCTGTTGATGCATGCTTATGTGGTGCAGAGCCTGTTTGCCAGGGGGGAGCAGCTGCTCTACCGTATGCCGGTGATCAAATCGGTCTATCGGGCCATACGCGACTTCTTCGATTACTTTTCGCCGGAAACCCGTAAGGAATTCGAGCAGGTGGTGGCGGTCAGGCTGGGGGAGAGCGAGATGGAGCTGATTGGCTTTGTCACCCAGGCCAGGCAGGAACGGCTGCCGCCCGGGCTCCGCCAGGCGGGCTATGTACTGGTCTATCTGCCCCTCAGCTATATGATCGGCGGTTACGCGGTATTGATGCCGAGCAGTGCGGTGCGCCCCTTGGACATGAGCCTGGAAGAAGCCATGCGTTTTACCCTGACCGCCGGTGTTACCGGCATCAAGCCCAATGTCGGAACCGGGCGGAGCAAGGGCGGCCATAAAAGCGACGCGGGAGGTTAGGCGGCCGGGCAAGTTCTGCTATCATAGCGCCACTGGAAAGCCCCGAACCGCCTCCCCAAACGGGCATGACATAATAATATCCGCGGAGAGTTTCCAGACCACCCAACGTTGAACATTTCATACAGGACACCTGCAATGAGTCTTGCCGACAAGGTTTTAGCCGTCAACAACGACCTTCCCATCCGTACCCAGCAGCCGGTTCACAGCGGCAAGGTGCGCTCTGTCTACTGGCTGACCGAAGCGGACAGCCGCCGGCTGATCGCCGAAAAGGGTTATAACGTGGCCGCCGACGCGCCCTTGGCGATCATGGTGATCAGCGATCGTATCTCGGCCTTTGACTGCATCTGGCATGGTGAGGGCGGTATCTACGGGGTGCCGGGCAAGGGGGCGGCACTGAATGCCATCTCCAACCACTGGTTCAGGCTGTTCCGCGAGCAGGGCCTGGCCGACAGCCATATTCTGGATATCCCCCATCCCTTCGTGTGGATAGTGCAAAAAGCCAAACCGGTAAAGATCGAGGCCATCTGCCGTCAGTATATTACCGGTTCCATGTGGCGCAGCTATGCCAAGGGGGAGCGGGAATTCTGCGGTATTCGCCTGCCCGACGGCCTGCAGAAAGATCAGAAGCTGCCAGAGCTGCTGATGACGCCTTCTACCAAGGGCATTCTCAAGGGCATCCCCGGGGTGCCGGAGGCGGACGATGTCAACATCACCCGCCAGAATATCGAGGACAACTTCGCCGCCTTCAACTTCAGCAGCCGGGAGGATATCACCCACTACGAAAAGTTGCTGAAAGAAGGCTTCGAGGTGATAAGCCGTGAGTTGGCCGGGCTCGATCAGATCTTCGTCGATACCAAGTTCGAGTTTGGCTATGTTGCCGATGCCGATGGCAACGAAAAGCTGATCTACATGGACGAGGTGGGGACGCCCGACTCTTCCCGTATCTGGGACGGCCCCTCCTACCGGGAAGGACGCATCGTGGAGAATTCCAAGGAAGGTTTCCGCCAGCTGCTGCTCAACCACTTCCCCGACCCGGATATCCTGCTCAATAAGGAGCGCATGGCCGAACGGGAGGCACTGGCAAGGGACAATGCGTTGCCGACCGAGGTACTGATGGATATCTCCCGCACCTATGTGGGGATTGCCGAGAAAATCACCGGTGAAAAGCTGGTGCTGTCCGACAACCCGAAGGCGGATATCATCAATATCCTGCGTGACCAGTACGGGCTGGTGGACTAAGCCGAATCGAGCAGTCTGAACGCCCGCGCCGGTCTGTCCTTTGGGCGACTTTCGTTGGACTCTCGGACGGTTGTTTCCAATAAAAATGCCGGGTTTACCCGGCATTTTTATTGGATTATGGAGCCAGCTCAGCCGAGTTTGGGCGCGTCGTAGTCTTCCGGCTCGTCCGTGTAGATACAGACGTTGTGCTCGGCCACCAGGCCATCGGGGCTGACGCAGTGGGTTTCAAAAAACGCCTGAATGCCGCTGCGCCGGCAATGGGCCTCAAAGCTGGCCGTATCGGCCCAGATCTCGTTGAACACCAGCGGATAGCTGTGACCGCCGGCAAAGGGGCTGGCAATATGGCGGGTCACTCTGTACTGAATGCAGCCATCCTCGCGCAGGGTATCGGCTTCCAGCGCCTGCAACACGCGAAACAGTTCCTGCTCCTTGCCCGGTTTCGGTTGGAAGGCGGCGATACAATAGACTCGGCTCGACATGGTTTATTCCTCATCATAAAAAACAAAAACGCCACCGCAGTTGGTGGCGTTGCAATAAGCGGCGGTGGCCGTCAGCGGGTACCGAACACCACTATGGTCTTGCCGTGGGCAGAGATCAGGTTCTGTTCTTCCAGCATCTTGAGGATACGACCCACGGTTTCCCGGGAACAGCCGACGATCTGGCCGATTTCCTGGCGGGTGATCTTGATTTGCATGCCGTCCGGGTGGGTCATGGCATCGGGCTGGCGGGCCAGGTTGAGCAGGGTCTCGGCGATGCGGCCGGTAACATCCAGGAACGCCAGATCGCCCACCTTCTGGCTGGTGCTCTGCAGCCGCTTGGCCATCTGGCCGGACAGGCGGATCAGGATTTCCGGATTCACCTGGATAAGCTGACGGAATTTCTTGTAGGAAATTTCTGCCACTTCACAGGGGGTCTTGGCTCGTACCCAGGCGGAGCGCACCGGGCTTTCGATTTCCTCAAACATGCCCAGCTCACCGATAAAGTCGCCCTGATTCAGATAAGACAGGATCATTTCCTTGCCGTCTTCATCCTTGATCAGTACCGCCACCGAGCCTTTCACTATGTAGTAGAGGGTTTCGGCCTTTTCACCCGCATGGATCAGGGAGCTTTTTGCCGGATACTTGTGTATATGGCAATGTGACAAAAACCATTCCAGGGTAGGATCACTTTGGGGCTTGCCAATAACCATGGACTTTCCTCTTAATTAACTCGGGCGCAATACCCAGGCAACCAGGCTGCCTTGCCTCGTGGATAGTCGCTAGCATAAAAGGCTTGGACCCCGCCATCAAGAGCCTGTGGGCTTTTATCCACTCGTCGGGATGCGGGCAATGGGCTAATATGCCTCTTTTGTCTATGCGGGAGGCGATATGAAAGCGAAGGTGAACTGGCTGCAGGATCTGTGTTTCGAGGCAACCTCCGAATCCGGCCACAAGATCATCCTGGATGGTACCAATCCGGGCAAGGGACCAAGTCCGATGGAAGCGGTGTTGCTGGGAGCGGGTGGTTGCAGTGCCATCGATGTGGTGATGATCCTGGAGAAGGGCCGCCATACGGTTACCGGTTGCGAGGTGGAACTCAGTGCCGAACGGGCCGAACAGCCACCCAGGGTGTTTACCGACATTCATCTGCACTTTGTGGTGAGCGGCCCCGAGCTGGCCGACAAGCAGGTGGCGCGGGCCGTTCAAATGTCGATGGAAAAATACTGCTCGGTCATGATGATGCTGGAAAAGGCAGTCAAGGTATCCCATTCCTTCGAGATCCACACCGCCTGATGCCGATACGGTTCCGCCCGGGCGGGGCCGTTATTTAGCGGATTTTCCCGGTCTCCAGCAACTGCTCCAGCATAGGGCGTAAGATCAGCTCCATGGCAAAGCCCATCTTGCCGCCGGGGACCACCAGGGTGTTGCGACGGGACATGAAAGAGCCGTCGATCATCGCCAGCAGGTAGGGGAAGTCGACATTTCTGATCCCCCGGAAACGAATGACCATCATGCTCTCATCCAGGGTGGGGATGGTCTTGGCACTGAAGGGGTTGGAGGTGTCTACCGTCGGTACCCGCTGGAAATTGATATGGGTGCGCGAAAACTGGGGGGTGATGAAGTTAATATAATCCTCCATCGAGCGGACGATGGAATCGGTCACCGCTTCCCGTGAATGGCCCCGCTCGGCGGTATCGCGGATCAGTTTCTGAATCCACTCCAGGTTGACGATAGGCACCATGCCCACCAGCAGATCCACATGCTGGGCGACGTTCTGTTCATCGGTCACCACCCCCCCATGCAGGCCTTCGTAAAACAGCAGATCGGTGTCGTTGGCCAGCTGCTGCCAGGGCGTGAAGGTGCCCGGCATCTGGTTAAAGGGCACGGCTTCATCGAAGGTATGCAGATAACGACGGAACTGGCCGGTGCCGGTATTGCCGTATTCCTTGAAAAACTGTTCGAGCAGATCGAAGTCGTTGGCTTCGGGCCCGAAATAGCTGATATGTCGGCCCTGCTCCCGGGCCCGACGAATGGCCACATCCATCTCCGGGCGGGTATAGCGGTGGAAACTGTCGCCCTCGACTACCGCCGCCTTGACGCCCAGCTGGGCGAACATGGATTGAAAGACGTCGGTGGAGGTGGATGTGCCCGCACCGGATGAACCTGTAACCGCAATAACGGGGTATTTGGCTGACATAATGGGCTCTATTTATTCAGTGACTGTGGATGTTTATACGCAGTCGGCCGGGGGCAGGTCAAGGTTTGTGAGCCAGCTGGGTCGCCGGCACTATGTTGATGCTGTCATGCAGCTCGCTGTAGACGATGACTGCTTCGCCCTGTTTCAGCTGCTGTTTGACCTGTCGCACCTTGTCTGCCAGCCCGGTTTCCTGTTCGCCGTAATCGGTGCCCTCCCGCAGCACGAAATGTTCAATCAGGTTGTTCAGGGTGTTTTCGGCAAGTTCTGTATAGGGAATGATCAAGCTATGTTCCTCATGATGTAGGCCAGTGGCTAGCCAACCAGCCGGGTATACGCTGTTCCAGCCAGAAACGGGGGCGCCAGGGTGGGCCCTGCATAAAGCCTACATGGCCGCCGGCCTGGCTTAATTCATAATGAACGGCCGGTGACAGGGATGCCGGGTCCGGGATAACCGCCTCCGACATAAAAGGATCGTCTGCCGCGTGGATCACCAGGGTCGGGGTGGTAATGGCCTGCAGTTTGAACAGGCCGGAGCAACGCCGGTAGTAGTCGTCGGCATCCTTGAAGCCATGCACGGGGGCGGTGATCCTATCATCAAACTGTTTCAGGCTGTGGATCTGTTCCATTCGGTCGGGCCAGGCCTGTCCCGGGTGCCGGACCAGCCGCTGTTGCCAGTTGTGTTTCATGCGATTCAGCAGGTAATGCTGGTAGACCCGGGAAAATCCCTGGTCGATACGCTCGGCACAGTCGGCCAGATGCAGGGGGGCCGAGATCACGGCGGCGCTGCACAGGGGGTTGTCCCTGTGTTGTGCCAGGTAATTGACCAGCATGTTGCCGCCCAGGGAATAGCCGATGGCGGCCAGGGGGCGGCCGGGAAAGTCTCCGGCCAGCCGTTGCAACAGATAATGGGGGTCTTCAATGGCGCCTGAATGATAGGCCCTCAGGGATCGGTTGGGTACCCCGCTGCAGCCGCGGAAATGCATCAGCAGCGGCTGCCAACCCCGGGCATGGATGGCGGCCATCATGCCTCGGGCATAATGGGACTCGACACAGCCCTCCAGGCCATGAAACAGTACCACCAGGGGACGGGCGTCGGGCAGCCGGGGCTTGCCCCAGGCCAAGTCCACGAAGTCGCCGTCGGGCAGCTCCAGGCGTTGGCTCCAATAGGCGATGCGGGCCCGCTGCAGGTATTTGGCGAAGATGGTTTGCACATGGCCGTTGCGCGCCCACCAGGGAGGAGTAAAGGGCCCGGGTTGATTCATCTGAACCTACAAGAAGCTGATATATCTGGTTGATGTGGGCAGGGCTACTGCCTGTTTGGGAACTTCCTCATAAAATACTGGGCGGCAGCGATAAAATCGAGTAGAACATGCTTTTATTCCTTTCGGTTGATGTTGATGGATCTTGCATTTATCGGCCCGGTCGCCGGGTTTGCCCTGGCCGCCTGCGGCACGCCTGGGCCCAATAACATGCTGCTCACCAGCTCGGGCACCCGTTCTGGCTATCGGCCTACCCTGAAGTTATTGCTGGGGATCATGCTCGGGCTGCAGTCCCTGATGCTGCTGACCGCCCTGGGGCTGGGGCAGCTCTTCCTGCTGTGGCCGGTGTTGCAGTGGGCGTTGAAAATTGCCGGCAGTCTGTACCTGCTCTGGCTGGCCTTTAAAATAGCCAGTGCTCCCCCTCCGGATCGGCGGCACGACGATACAGGCATGCGCTGGCATCAGGGGGCCCTGTTCCAGTTTCTGAATCCCAAGTCCTGGCTGATGGCCATTTCCGCCATCAGCGGCTTTACCCTGGCCGGTGAGGCTTACTGGCCATCGACCTTCTGGGTACTGTCGGTATTCCTGTTTTTCGGGCTACTGACTGGCCATGTCTGGGCCCTGTTCGGCATGCATGTGCGGCGCTGGCTGCATACGCCGCTGGATTGGCGATGCTTTAATCTGCTGATGGCAAGTCTGACCGCGGCCAGTGTGCTGATGATTTGGTGGTGAGCCGTTTTTTTTGTTAATTGATTAGCGATTATGGTCAAAGGGTGTAGAATTTGGGCGCATTTTGCCCTCTGGATGGCCGTTTATCTGTTACCTTTCGTCGTCGACAGGACTGCGGCGAGGTGCGGAACTTACCGAAATGGTGCCATTTGGAACAATTATTTAGACCAAGGCAGTCATGGTTTCAGACACTGATACATTTAAAGAAATTCGTCCCTATCGAGATGACGAGGTGGCCGCGGCGACCGAGCGCCTGATCCGGGATGATGAATTCATAGGCGCCATCGCCAAATATCGTTTTCCCGCTTTTTCCCAATGGGGTGGCCCCCTGTTGAAAGTCGCTATCCGGCTCTACCTGGGCTGGCGGTGGCGCAAACTCACCAGCATTCGCCAGGTTCAGCTGGAAGTGGCGGGCTATATGGAAAAAATGATAGCCAATACCACCGACGGTGTGAGTTATTCCGGCATGGAACAGCTGCAGCCGGGTGTCGGCTATCTGTTTATCTCCAATCACAGGGATATCGCCCTGGATCCGGCCTTCGTCAACTGGGGCCTGCACAGCAATGGCCTGGATACGGTGCGTATTGCCATCGGTGATAACCTGCTGCGCAAACCCTGCGCCACCGAGCTGATGAAACTGAACAAGAGCTTTATTGTCAAGCGCTCGGCCAAGGGGCCGCGGGAGATGATGAAAGCCTTCAGCGAATTGTCCGCCTATCTGCGCCATTCCATCGACGAGGGTCAGTCCATCTGGATCGCCCAGAAAGAAGGGCGGGCCAAGGACGGAGACGACAGGACAGATCCGGCCATCCTGAAAATGTTCTATATGGAAGGGAAAAGGCAGAAAATCCCCTTCAACGACTACATTAAAAGCCTGAATCTGGTACCCGTATCCATTGCCTATGAATACGATCCGGGCGACCTGGCCAAGGCCCGCGAGCTGTACGCCAAGGCCCGCCATGGCTCCTATGAAAAGAGTGAGTTCGAGGACATTCAGAGCATAGTACAGGGGATTGTCGGCCAGAAGGGCCGGGTGCATGTTACCTTCGGTCAGCCGGTCAGCGGTGAGTTTGATGGTCCCGAGCAGTTGGCCCAGGCCATCGATCGGGAAATTCACGCCAACTACCACCTGTTCCCCAGCAACTATCTGGCGGCGGGCCAAACGGCCCATATCGACCCCAAGGCCATCGAAGTGTTTGAACAGCATATGGCGCAGATGCCCCAGGATCTGCGGGAGCTGGTGCTGTCCATGTACGCCAGGCCGGTCGCCAACAAAGGGCAGGCTTAACGGAGGCAGGCCGGTGGCTCAAGAAATAACGGCCAGTCAGTTAAGCGGGCTGCGGGTCTTTGCCGTGGCCGCAAGGCTGCACAGTTATTCCGCCGCCGCCGCTGAGCTGCATGTCACCCAGGCTGCCGTCAGCCAGCAGATCCGTAACCTGGAGCAGAGCCTGAACTGCCGGCTGTTTCGCCGTCAGGGGACGCAGATGCTGCTGACCGAACAGGGTGAACAGTTGCAGCCGCTGGTGGAGCAGGGCCTGGCCCTGCTGCAACAAGGCCTGGCCCGGCTTGCCGAACCCACTCTGGAAGGCCCACTGGTGATCAGCGTGCTGCCCTCGCTGGCGGCACGCTGGCTGGTGCCGCGGTTGTGGCGTTTTACCAGTGCCTACCCCACCATAGAGATCCGTCTGCTGCCCAGCCAGCAGCTGGCGGACCTGTCCCGGGATCGGGTGGATCTGGCCATTCGCTACGGCCAGGGTCACTACCCCGGATTGCACAGCGAATTGTTGATGAAGGACATGGCCTACCCGGTCTGCAGTCCGGCCCTGGCGGCCCGGCTGCATCGGGTCAGCGATCTTGAACAGGTGATGCTGGTGGCGGCCCCCGAGTATGCCGGCGTCAGCTGGCAGAGCTGGCTGGCGCTCACGGGCCGGCAGTCCCTGCTGGCGCATTGCCGGAGTGTGACGGTGGATGATGGCAGCCTGGCGCTGGATATGGTACTGGCGGGTCAGGGCGTGGCCTTGAGCCGCTCTGTGCTGGTGGCCGAGCTGCTGCGAGAGGGCCGGGTGTGCCGGCCCTTCGCCGAACAGCTGGCGCCCCTGCATCAGTACTATATGGTGTGGCGCCCTGACTCGCCCAAGCTGGCGTGGATCCGGGCCTTTTGCCAGTGGCTCCGCGAGGAAGCGGACAGCGCAACGTCGGCTGGGTGAAACAGGTGCTCTGCTAGCTTCCCGCTTCTGCCTGTTTTAGCCACTCCAGCCGCCAGCCGGCCTGGCTGTCCAGCGCCAGGGCCTGGCCTAGGCGGGGCAGCAGCCCGGCCAGCTTGTTGTCGAGCTGCCAGGGAGGGTTGAGCACTATCATGCCCGAGCCGTACATGCCGAAGTCATCGGCCTGCTGCTCCACCATCAGTTCGGCACACAATACCTGTTCGAAGCCGCAGCGGGCTAAGGCCTGTTTCAGGCCGGTGCTGCGATCCACCTGCTTCGCCAGCAAAGGATACCAGACCGCATAGATGCCGATGGGCCAGCGTTGATGGGCCTTGGCGAGGGTAGTGGCGACCCGTTGGTAGTCTTCCTTCAGTTCGTAGGGCGGATCGATCAGCACCAGGCCCCGCTTGGGTGTGGGCGGCAGCAGGCCCACCAGGCCTTCGAAGCCGTCCCTGTGGTGAATGGCGATGCCCTCCTGCTTGAGTTGAGCGCGCAGTATGTCGATCTCATTGTTGTGCAGCTCCATCAGCGCCAGCCTGTCCTGAGGGCGCTTGAAGTGGCGCGCCACCTGGGGGGAGCCCGGATAACAGGCCAGTTCGCCATTTTCGTTCAAGGCCTGGACGGCATCCAGATAGGTGCGCAGCTCGGGCCATTGGTCCTGCTGTTGCCACAGCTTGGCAATGCCGTCCCGGTATTCGGCCCGCTTCTGGGTCCACTCATGATCCAGGGCATAGCCACCGGCACCGGCATGGGTGTCTATGTAGCTGAAGCCCTTGTCCTTGGCGCACAGGGCTTCGAGGATAAGGCATTGCACAGCGTGTTTCAGCACGTCGGCGTGGTTGCCGGCGTGAAAGGCGTGACGATAACTCAGCATGATTATTCCTGTAGGGTACCGGCAAGTCGGGCTTGCCACTGGGGGGCATCGGCTACGCCGGATTGAATGAGGTAGGCGAGCAGGGCACCGGTACCGGGGATGGCGGGGTGCTCGGCCAGTACCTGCAACAGCTCGGCCTGTTGCCAGCGCTCCAGCTCCAGCTCGTGTTGCAGCAAGTGCTGGTACTGCTCGCTGGGAAGGTCGTGCTTGAGGTTTTTTCTCAGGTCGCGCCACCGGTCGAACAGGGGGGCCCGCAACGATACCTGGGTGTTAAAAGGCGCCAGGGACACCGTCAGCCCCTGTTGCTCGAGCATCAGCAACAGCAGCAGCAGGTTGATATTGGCACCATGGTCATCCTGCAGCCCCAGGCAGGCCCGGGCAACGCCGGGTTTGCCGTAATGACGGAGGCTGAACTGCCAGAAGGCGGTCGGGGTGATGGCCATCAGTTGACTTCCTGTTCCAGCTGTTCCAGTTGCTCCTGCAGTTCCAGCCATTCGGCTTCGGTGTCTGCCAGTTGCTGTTGCAGGGGCGATTGGGCCTGCAGCAGCTGCTGCAGGCGTGTCTTGTGCTCGGCCTGGTACAGCTCGGGATCGGCCATTTCGGTCTCGATGGCGGCCAGTTTATCGGCGATCTCCTCCATTTTTCCTTCCAGTTTACCGATCGCCTTGCGCAGGGGCTGGCTTTGCTGGCGCAGCTCGGCCTGGCGGCGTTTTTCGTTTTTGCGGGCCTGGGCCGAGTTTTCTCCCGCGCCGGTGGCGGCCGGCTGCACGGCTTTTTCCCGTTCCAGCAGCCATCTGTGATAATCCTCCAGATCACCGTCGAAGGGCGAGACCCGGCCACTGTCCACCAGATACAGTTCGTCCGTGGTGGCCCTGAGCAGGTGGCGATCGTGGGAGACGATCACCATGGCGCCCTCGAATGCCTGCAGTGCCAGGGTCAGCGCCTCGCGCATATCCAGATCCAGGTGGTTGGTGGGTTCATCCAGCAGCAGCAGGTTGGGCTTCTGATAGACGATTAGCGCCAGTACCAGGCGGGCCTTTTCTCCGCCGGAGAAGGGGCCGACCGGTTCCTTGACCTTGTCGCCCCGGAAGTCGAAGCCGCCCAGGTAATCCCGCAGGCTCTGCTCGCTGGCCTTGGGGTCGAGCCGGGCGATATGGGTGAGCGGTGACTCCGCCGGGTGCAGGCTTTCGAGCTGATGCTGGGCGAAATAGCCCAGGCTGATGCCCTTGCTGGCTTCAATCTTGCCGGACATCGGCGACAGCTCACCGGCCAGTAGCTTGATAAAGGTCGATTTGCCGGCGCCATTTCGCCCCAGCAGTCCGATGCGCGAGCCGGGCACCAGGTTGAGCTGGATATTCGACAGCACCGCCTTGCCCTGGTATCCCGCCGACAGTTTCTCCATGACCAGCAGGGGAGTCGGCAGGCTGGCCGGGGGACGGAAGCTGAAGCTGAATGGCGAGTCCACATGGGCCGGCAGGATCAGCTCCATCCGTTCCATGGCCTTGAGCCGGCTCTGAGCCTGCTTGGCCTTGCTGGCCTTGTAGCGAAAGCGATCCACATAGCTCTGCATATGGCTCAGGGCCCGCTGCTGCTTGTCGTACATGGCCTGCTGCAGTGCCAGCTGTTCGCAGCGCATCCGCTCGAAATCCGAGTAGTTGCCGGTATATTCGTTGAGTTTGGCGTTTTCGATATGGATGATGCGATTCACCACCGCATCGAGAAAATCCCGGTCGTGGGAGATCAGGATAAGGGTGCCCGGGTAGCTGTTCAGCCAGCGTTCCAGCCAGATCACCGCGTCCAGATCCAGGTGGTTGGTGGGTTCATCCAGCAACAGCAGATCGGAGCGGCAAATCAGCGCCTGGGCCAGGTTCAGGCGCATTCGCCAGCCACCGGAAAAATCCTTGACCGGGCGGGCCTGGGCATCGGCGGCAAAGCCCAAACCATGGAGCAGTTCCGCCGCCCTGGCATGGATATGATAACCGCCGTGGGTGTCCAGCTTGCCGTGCAACTCGGCGATGGCCAGGCCATCGTGGGCCGCTTCGGCCTCGCTCAGTAACCGGCAGAGTCGGCGGTATTCCCGATCGCCATCGATTACATAGTCCAGCGCCGAGCAGTCCAGCCCCGGGGTTTCCTGGGCCACGCTGGCTATCTGCCAGTCGGCGGGTAGGCTCAGTTGGCCACTATCCAGGCCGAGTTCTCCCTTGAGCAGGGCAAACAGGCTGGACTTGCCACTGCCGTTCTGACCGACCAGGCCGACTCTCTGCCCGCCATGGATAGTGGCACTGGTGTCTTTAAGCAGGGGGCGGCCCCCCCGGAGTAACTCAATCTGACTGGCGATAATCATGGCGTGGGCAAACTCGTGGCGAAAAACGCCATTTTAGCCGGTTTTCCCCCTCTGATGACAGGGGGTGCCCAGCCATTGACGGCAATCTTGCTCGAACTGGGGCACACCGGCGAAACCATAGCGTTCGGCCAGCTGTTCCAGGCCCAGGCCCTGCCCGAGATCGCGCAGCGCAAACAGCAACTTGGCCTGCAGGCGCCAGCTGTCGGCATCGGTATCGAACTGGCGGCGAAAGTCGGGCTGTTCCTGGCTATCTAGCCTGAATTCGGTCGGAGCCTGAGTGATCCTGGTCAGCAGCGGCGGTTGGCTCTCTACAGGACTAAAGGACAGCGCGAGCAATTCATCATAGGCGGCCCGGCACAGGCGCCCGTAGGGACCCTGCCAATCCTTGGGTTGCTGCCAGTGGGCCAGCTTGTCGAGCAGGGCGGGTAACAGAGCGGAAGCCGGTAGGCGGCCACTGTCCAGCGGTTGTGTCAGACGAGGAGACAGCAGCAGGGTGCTGACCCTGGCACCGGCAAAGGCATGCCAGGCAAACAGGGTGTCGGCGGCCAGATAGACGGCCTGTCCCGCGACCAGCGGGTAATGGTGGCGGCCGAGTTGCAACAGCCCCGAGCCTTGATGGACCAGCAACAGCTGACCCTTGGGGTGGCGCCGGCGCTTGCCGGGGGTCAATTTGGTCGAGGCGTGAAAAAGATAACTAATGCTGTAATGCTGGCGTGAGGTCATTGTAGTTGGTTCGATTTTGGCGGAAAATTCGGGTTAGTTGTCACTCAGAGGATGTAGCCATGGAGACTCGCCGCAAGAAACGCTTTATTGCCGGCGCCACCTGCCCTAAATGTCGTGCTATGGATACCATGATGCTGTATATGGAGCACGGTGTCGAGAAGGTTGACTGTGTCGCCTGTGGTCATAGCCAGAGCCAGACGGATACCAAGGTGAGCGAAGCCGGCGGTGGAGATGTGATAGGCCTGTTCAAGCCGCAGTAACCCTGTTTCAAGAGTGGAGATAGTGGGCTAGAATAGGAGCCGGCAGATCGAGGCAATCATATTCCCTGTGTAAGCTGGTTTTCTGCCATGATGGCCCCATTATGGGGCCATTTTTTGTCAGCTTCATTTCTTCCAGGCGGCGCGCATTTCATCCCACCTGGCCATCATGTATCCTATGCGCATATTCACGACCAGGGTAGAACCAATGAAAGTATCTCAAGACAGTGTAGTTACCCTCGATTACACCGTATCCAAGGCCGACGGCGAAGTGCTCGACTCCACCGAAGGCAAGCAGCCGCTGCAATACCTGCACGGCACGGGTTATCTGGTAGCCGGCCTGGAAGCCGCCCTGATCGATAAGCTGGCCGGCGAAGACTTCGAAGTTACCTTGTCGCCGGAACAGGCTTACGGCGAATACGACGAGACCCTGGTACAGTCGGTACCCGGCGAGCTGTTTGACGGCATGGAAGTGTCGGAAGGCGATACCTTTGTGGCCGAGACCGACGACGGCCACCGTCCGGTGACCATAGTGGAAGTGGCCGAAGAGTATGTAAAAGTCGACGGCAATCACCCGTTGGCGGGCATGACCCTGGTGTTCAAGGGGCTGGTGCGTGAAGTGCGTGCCGCTACCGAAGAAGAGCTGGCCCACGGCCATGTGCATGGTGAGCACGGCCATGACGACCATGATCATGACCACTCCGGCGGCTGCTGCGGTCATAAGCACTGATCGAAAATGATTAAAAAGGGCGCTGCGGCGCCCTTTTTAATCTGTGGTGCCGCCCGGTTACCTCATGCCGGTCATCGACTGAAAGGCGGCTGCCCTTGCCATCAGTAATGAGGCGGCGGCGTTTCTTCCGACTGGCTGGCAATCTGCCCGCCCTGTATTTCCTTTAATTTTGAACCCATCAGGGTGAGCTGAGTCTTAAGTTTGGCGAGCTCGGCACCCTGGGCGGTGATTTCCCGGTGGAGCTGCTCTATGGTGTCGTCCTGAAATGCCAGGCGGGTTTCCAGTTGTTCGATGCGGGCATCCTGATTCATGCTGACCTCTTGTCGATTGCCGGGCTTGGGTGATGAGCTGGGCGATGGGGTGATGACCGGGTTATTGTCACCGAAGCCGCCGGCCGAAACCAGTTACTTTGCCATGGGCCGGTTGCTTATCGGCACTGGTTTTACGCGGGGCTGACGAAAGATGGCGTAGCCTACAGGCCTGTGGATATTTTTACGTGCTTGGGCTTTCGCATGGACAAGCTGAGACGGTAGTATAGGGCGTGAGTGATAAGTACTTTATTTTCCATGGGGTTGCGCCCCAGTTTGGAGTAGATAATGAAAAAACTGTTGCAAGTAAGTTTGTTGGCATCTGCTGTGCTGGTGGGGTTGAGTGGCTGTAAAGATGACAAAGTGGCGGAAACTGCGCCGGCGGCAACCACCGATTCCGGTGTGGAGCTGACCAGCTTTGAGCAGAAGTCGGCCTATGCCATTGGTTTATCCATGGGCCGCTACATTGGCTCGACCCTGGAAAAACAACAGGAACTGGGCGTTGACCTTGATGACGAGGTTATCTTGCAGGGGGTAAAGGACGGGTTTGCCGATCAGGGACAGATGTCTGACGAGGAAGTGCAGGGTGCCCTGACTGCCTATGACGAACGCATCAATACCCTGATAGAGCAACAGGCAGAGGAAAAGGCGGCGGCCAACCAGGCCAAGGGCCAGGAATTCCTGGCAGAAAATGCCAAGCGTGACGGTGTCCAGGTCACCGACTCCGGCCTGCAGTATGAAGTGCTGACGGCAGCAGAAGGCAACAAGCCAAAGGCCGAAGATGTGGTGACAGTTCACTATACCGGGACCCTGATCGACGGCACCCAGTTCGACAGTTCGGTTGAGCGTGGCGAGCCCGCCAGCTTCCCGCTGAATCAGGTGATACCGGGATGGACCGAAGGCGTGCAGCTGATGCCGGTTGGTGCCAAGTACAAGTTCTTTATTCCCGCCGAGCTTGGTTACGGTGAGACAGGTGCCGGTACCATTCCCGGTAATTCAGTGCTGATCTTTGAGGTTGAGCTGCTGGAAATTGCCCAGGCCGAGGAAGTGGCAAGCGAAGATTAACGACCGGTTAATCGAAAAAAAAGGCGCCATTCGGCGCCTTTTTTATTCTGCTTCGCAGCCGATCAACCAGCCCTGCCAGTGCTCGGGGGCCGCGAGCAGGGCTTCCTTGTGTGCTTTCGGCAGGCGTTTGAGGCGGCGCTCCAGGCGCAGAGCCTGCGATTTGTCGGTGAGGGGCTGTTGCCATACCAGTACCGCCGGACGGCGTGACCAGACATAGCGTGATGCCCGGCGTGCATCACGATTATGCTCCCGGCACCGTCGTTGTGGATCCAGGGTGATACCCGCATACAGGCTGCCGTCCCGGCAGCGCAACAGATAAATAAACCAGTTTTGGCAGTGCTCATCCGGGACTGAGTTCATTTAGCCGTTTATAATCAAAAGGTTGATAAGACGGATAATACCGGGTTCCAGAATGAATAGAAACGATAGCGATGCAGCCCTGGTGCCGGGTTCTCTTATTGCACCGGGGCTGGCCGAACGGGAAGTTCAGGTGGCTCTGGCCTTATGGTCGCTTGGCTTTTCGGTCACGGCAGACACCCTGACCGAGTTATACCAATCCCAGTAAAGCTCTGATCATCTTTGACAGGGTTACTGAGACGCTTTGTCCGACATTACGAAGGGATGAAATAGAGCAATTGTTTACTGGGATTAATGCCGTTATACGAGGCGCTCGATAAGGAGCGGCATACAATCCCTGCTTTCTTGACGCAGGCGGGATTCAGCCTGCAGGAGATCAATGGGACGGCGCCGGCGGTTAGCGATCATGGGTAGACAACTATGGTGAGCGACGGGCGGCGCAATGCTATTGTGCCGATGCCATTCGCTCCGTCCAGCAAGGTTACTTCGCCGTGTCCTATCTTGACAGCTATATCCCGGAGCGAAAACAGCTGCAGGTGGTATCGTCTGGAATAGCGCCGTCTCAGCCGTCGGCCATGCGATGGCGGGCAAGGTGCTCGGCAAAGGCGTCCGCCCCCATAAAGCCGGTTATCCGGCTGCCCGCCGGTTCTTCTCCATGCTTGTCGAAGAACACCAGGGTCGGCAGACCCAGCACCTTGAGTTCATTGAGCAGCTCGATGTCATCCGTGTCATTCCCGGTCACGTCCGCCTGCAGCAGATGCATCTGCTGTAGGCGTTGCTGTACTCCCGGCTGACTGAAGGTCTTGTGCTCAAAGTCCTTGCAGGCCACGCACCAGTCGGCATACAGGTCAACCATCACCGTTTTACCCTGCTCCCGGGCAAAAGCCAGCTGCAGGGCCAGATCGTCGACGGTCTTGATGCGGGTAAAGCCGACCGGCTGGCCGGCGGGCTCCGGCTTTTGCAGTTGCTGCCAGCCAGACAATAGGGTCAGGGCAAGGCCGGCAGTCAGTCCGAGCGTGATGGCGGAACGCAGTGCCGACAGGGCGCGGCGCCGGTTCTGATGATAGAGGTAGCCAATCAGCATCAGCGCCAGCGCCAGCCAGAGCCAGACAATTAGCGAGTCGGACAGCAGCCGGGCCAGCAGGAGAATGGCCACCGCCAGCAAGCCAAAGCCAAACAGGGCCTTGACCTGGTGCATCCAGGCGCCGGCCCTGGGCAACAGCTTGCCGCCACTGGTGCCGAGGATGAGCAGCGGCACCCCCATGCCGAGGCTGAGGGCATACAGCACCAGGCCGCCGAGTACCAGATCGCCGCTATGGGCGACATAGAGCAGGGCACCGGAGAGCGGCGCCGTGGTGCAGGGGGAGCAGACCAGCCCAGAGATCATGCCCATGGCGGCGACGCCCGGCGTGGAGCCGCCGCGCTGGCGATTGGCCAGCCCGGCTAGCCGGGTTTGCAGGTGGTTGGGCAGACGCAGTTCATAGAGTCCGAACATAGACAGCGCCAGCATGCCAAACAGCAGCGCCAGGATCACCAGCACCAGGGGATGCTGAAATGCTGCCTGGGCCTGCAGGCCGATGGAGGCGACTACCAGGCCGAGCAGGGTGTAGGTCAGGGCCATGCCCTGTACATACACGAAGGACAGCCACAATGCCCGAGCAGTGCTTAGCCGACCGCTGCCGGCGATAATACCGGTGAGTATCGGATACATGGGAAAGACGCAAGGGGTAAAGGCCAGACCGATTCCCAGTAACAGGAAGACACCCATGTTGAGCCAGACACCCTGGCTGCTCAGGGTGGCGGCGAGCAGGCCTTGTTCGCTGGCATCGAAGCGGGTATCGACCGGTGAGCCTTTACCGGCGGCCGTGGGAATGGCTCGGTTCCCGTCGGCAACGGCATCAAGTGCTATGTCGAGTCGTTCAGGTGGGTAGCAGAGACCCGTAGTACATCCCTGATAAGCGAAGCTGACCCTGGCCTCGGCATCAACATTTTCCAGCGGCAAGCGGAGCTGCAGGTTCTGGTAATAGACCTGGCTCTTGCCAAAGTATTCATCCTCGTGGGGGGTGCCTTCCGGCAGCAGCCACTGACCCAGCTCGGCCCCTTCCGTACTCAGTGAAATACTGTGGCGATAGAGATAATAATCGGGTTCAATATCAACATGGATAACCAGCTGGCCGTTCTGTTGCCAGCTGTCGACCCTGAACGCCTGCTCCACCCGCAGGAAGGCGTCTTGCACCGGGGCACTGTTGCCCGCGGCAAGCCGCTCCAGCAGACCGGCGCTGGCGGGACTGGCCAACAAGCAACAGACTAAAAGAATATGAATTCTGTGTAACATCGGATATCCACCTGGCATTACGTTGACCGCTCGCTTGGCACCAGTATCTTGGATTTATCATAGCTATGCAGTTGTCTGCTGCATTGACTGGGCTCATGAAAGCTGGAGGAGTTGATCAACAGCGGCATTGCGGGAGCCAGCCCAAGCTTGGTCGCACCCTGTTGGGATGGCGGCAAAATCATGAACAGTAACGGGACGCACCCTAATATACCCCGGGAAGCAAACAAGATCACTCGTCGGCATTGGCCGGGGCGCATACCAGTGGGAGAGATTTTTGCTTGAAAGTGGTGCGCTTTGCCCCCATTTTATTACCCTTAACCCGAATAAAGCCGAAACCGGCGTGATGAGGTAACGAGTGGGTAAAGTGTTTTTGTTATTTGTCGGCATGACCTTGCTGGAAATTTTTGTATTTATCCAGGTAGGCTCGGCCATCGGCGCCTGGACCACCATCGCCTTGATCATCCTGACCGCCCTGGCGGGTATTAACCTGGTGCGTCATCAGGGGCTGAAAACCATGATGGATGCCCAACAAAAGATGAACCGGGGGGAGGCGCCGGCACAGGAAATGTTGTCTGGCCTGATGCTGGGGGTCAGCGGACTCTTGCTGCTGATCCCGGGGTTTGTTTCCGACCTCGTCGGTCTGGCGCTGTTGCTGCCTCCGGTGCGTGAGCGGCTGGCAACCCGATTGATAGGGAATGCCCAGGTTCATATGCGTCAGGGGCGGACCTTTACCCATGCGGAGTACCATTACACCGAACAAGGGGTTGAGCGCCCCGGCATCAAACGTCATCCTCAGGATCAAGGCTCTACCTTTGAAGGCGACTACCAGCGCAAGGACGACTAATCCTGTATTGGCAAGCCTCAGGCCAGCGGGTGCTTGATCTGCCAGGGAAAGCGCTGCCAGGCGAACAGACAGGCAATCAGTCCCGCCAGCATGTTCGCCAGCAGTATGCCCGTAAAAATGCCTGGTTCGCCACTCCAGCCGGCACCCAGCCAGGCCAGGGGCAGCAACAGGCCAAATAGTCGCAGGCCGTTCAGCATCAGCGAAATCACCGATACCCGCAGACCGTTCAGGGCCGAGGACAGCAACATAAAACAGCCCTGCAGGCCGTAGCCGAGCGGTACCAGCCGCAGATACAGGGTGATATGTCGGGCCACCACGTCGCTGTCGGTAAAGGCCCTGGCAATCAGAGGCGCCAGCAACCACAGCAAGGCAAATACCAGCATTTGAAAGCCCAGGGCGAAACGCATGCTCATCAGCAGGGCGGTGCGACTGCGCTCGTGCAGGCCGGCTCCGGTATTCTGTGAGATAAAGGGCGCGAGGACCGAGCTGAGCGCCATCATCACGATCAATACCAAGGCCTCCACCCGGGAGGCGGCACCATAGGCGGCCACCACCTCCGTTCCCAGACCGGCCAGTACCGTCATCAGCAGGGCGGTGGCGATGGGATTGAGCATGTTGGTAAAAGAGGCGGGGATGGCCACATGCAACAGCTGACGCCAATGGGCAAGCAGTACCGGCAGGGGAGACAGGCGCCAGATCAGCAGGCGTTCACGGGTCTGCAGCAGATACATGCCCACCAGCATGGCCATCAGCCAGGAGCAGGCTGAGGCAATGGCCGCGCCGCGAATACCCAGTTCGGGAAAGGGGCCCAGCCCGAAGATTAGCAGGGGGTCGAGCAGGCCGTTGACCAGTCCGGCCACCGTCATCACCAGGCTGGGAGTGCGGGTATCGCCGGTGGCCCGAATCGCCGCATTGCCGACCATCGGCAGGATCAGCATGGGCACCGCCAGATACCAGATCAGCATATATTCATGGATAAGCCCGATCAGTGAGGCTCCGGCACCCAAGGCGCGGAACAGGGGATCTATGGTGCCGGCGCCGGCGAATGCCAGCAGGCTGACCAGCAACACCGACAACAGCAGGCTGTGGCTGGTGAATTGGGCCGCCTGGCGCTGGTTGCCGGCACCCAGCGCCTGCCCCAGGTTGGCAGACAGGCCCGCCCCCAGGCCCATCGCCAGCGATGTCACTACAAAGGTGACCGGAAAGGTGAAGCTCACCGCCGCCAGTGCCTCTGTACCCAGCAGCCCGATAAAGAAGGTGTCGACCAGGTTGAACGCCAGGATGGCGACGATGCCCAGCGCCATGGGTCCTGTCATCCTGGCCAGCTGCGGGCCTATGGGCGCGGTAAGCAGGGAGTTTTGTCGTGCCACTCGGACTCTCTTGATTGAACGCGGGTCATGGCCGCGTAAGGGTGGCGGCTATGATAACGCCCCGCTGGAGCAAAATTTAAAAAATTTTGGGTTCTACCCCTTGAAGGGGAAAAAAGCGCTCCCATATAAAGGGTCAACGGAACAGTTTGCGGCCTTGGGCCGTTTATCTCACAAGGTAACAACACTCATCAGGAGAGTTATCGATGAACATTCGTCCATTGCACGATCGTGTCATTATCAAGCGTATTGAAGCCGAATCCAAATCTGCCGGTGGTATCGTACTGACCGGCTCCGCCGCCGAGAAATCTACCCGTGGTGAAGTCCTGGCGGTCGGTAATGGCCGGACCCTGGATAGCGGTGAAGTGAAGCCTATGTCCGTCAAGGTTGGCGACCAGGTTATTTTCAATGAAGGTTTTGGTGTCAAGACCGAGAAGCTGGACGGCCAAGAAGTGCTGATCCTGTCTGAGAACGATATCCTGGCTATTGTCGAAGCCTAATTTTCATTCAGCTTAAAGGAAGAAAGAACAATGGCAGCTAAAGACGTAAAATTTGGTAACGATGCCCGCGTTAAAATGCTCAAGGGTGTAAACATCCTGGCCGACGCCGTGAAAGTGACCCTGGGCCCCAAAGGCCGCAACGTGGTACTGGACAAGTCCTTCGGTGCCCCCAACATCACCAAAGACGGCGTGTCCGTAGCCAAGGAAATCGAGCTGGAAGACAAGTTCGAGAACATGGGCGCCCAGATGGTGAAGGAAGTTGCTTCCAAGGCCAACGATGAAGCGGGTGACGGTACCACTACTGCCACCGTACTGGCTCAGTCCATCGTCAACGAAGGTCTGAAAGCGGTTGCCGCCGGTATGAACCCGATGGATCTGAAGCGCGGTATCGACAAGGCCGTGATCCAGGCTGTTGAAGAACTGAAGGGCCTGTCTGTTCCCTGTAAAGACACCACCGCCATTGCCCAGGTAGGTACCATTTCCGCCAACTCCGACGAGACAGTGGGCGCGCTGATCGCCGAAGCCATGGAAAAAGTCGGCACCGACGGTGTCATCACCGTGGAAGAAGGCCAGGCCCTGCAGGACGAGCTGGATGTGGTAGAAGGCATGCAGTTCGACCGTGGCTACCTGTCTCCCTACTTCATCAACAAGCAGGAAAACGGCACCGTCGAGCTGGACGATCCCTTCATCCTGCTGGTTGACAAGAAAGTATCCAACATCCGCGAACTGTTGCCGGTACTGGAAGGTGTGGCCAAGCAATCCAAGCCGCTGCTGCTGGTAGCCGAAGACGTGGAAGGCGAAGCCCTGGCCACCCTGGTTGTCAACAACATGCGCGGTATCGTGAAAGTGGCCGGCGTCAAGGCGCCGGGCTTCGGCGACCGTCGCAAGGCCATGCTGCAGGATATCGCTATCCTGACCGGTGGTACCGTGATCTCCGAAGAAGTGGGCATGGAGCTGGAGAAGGCGACCCTGGAAGATCTGGGCCGTGCCAAGCGCGTGGTGGTTACCAAAGACAACACCACCATCATCGATGGCGTGGGTGAGGTTGACGCCATCAATGCCCGTGTTGCACAGATCCGTCAGCAAATCGAAGAGTCTTCTTCCGATTACGACAAGGAGAAGCTGCAGGAGCGTGTGGCCAAGCTGGCTGGCGGTGTTGCCGTGATCAAGGTGGGTGCTGCCACCGAGATGGAAATGAAAGAGAAAAAAGCCCGCGTTGACGATGCTCTGCACGCCACTCGCGCCGCGGTTGAAGAAGGTGTGGTGCCTGGCGGCGGTGTGGCGCTGGTACGCGTTGCCAGCAAGCTGGTCGGCCTGCTCGGTGACAACGAAGATCAGAACGTGGGTATCAAGGTTGCCCTGCGCGCCATGGAAGCCCCGCTGCGTCAGATCGTCACCAACGCCGGTGAAGAAGCCTCTGTAGTGGTATCCAAGGTCAAGGCCAGCGAAGGTAACTACGGTTACAACGCCGGTAACGACAGCTACGGCGACATGCTGGAAATGGGTATCCTGGATCCGACCAAGGTCACTCGCTCTGCCCTGCAGTTCGCCGCTTCCGTGGCCGGTCTGATGATCACCACCGAAGCCATGGTTACCGACCTGCCGAAAGACGAAGCCGCTGCCATGCCTGATATGGGCGGTATGGGTGGCATGGGTGGCATGGGCGGCATGATGTAATCCGTCTCATCTCCCCTTTTCCCGGCGTTTGACTGTCGGGAACATCCTAATCCGGGCCCTGGTGGCCCGGATTTTTTTATTGATACTTTCTCCGGATCTGAGTATTGATTATATCGGCCTGCTCGCGACTATCATTGGATTGCGATGATGGAATTAAGATTCATATGGATCTATGCGATACTGACTCGTTTGAGTGTTATTTTTCAGGCGCGGTTGTTTATTTGTCATTGGCAATAAGACAAATAAAAGCAGGGAGGAGCGGCAATGAAAGTGATTGGCTTGGTGCTGATACTGCTGGGATGGCAGTTGCAGGCACAGGAGGCAATGGAGCCGGTGGTATTGAGTATTTCGGGTCCGATTATCGAGCATGGTCAACACCTGGATCGGGTGGATTATACCCTGCGCCAGTTGCAGGCATTTCCGCAGGATAATATCACGACCAGTCATGTCTGGACGCGGCAGCCTCATACCTATACCGGACCGGCGTTGCAGCAGTTGCTGGCCCCCTTGTTTGCCCATACCACCATAAAAACCCTGACACTCGGCGGATTAAACGGCTACAGCATCGCGGTTGACTGGTCGAAGGTGGTACCTTACGACCCCATTCTGGCCTGGCAGGATAATGGCCAGGCAATGAGCCGCAGAAACAAGGGGCCCCTGTGGTTGATGTTGCCCTTTGATCAGGTGCCCGTGTTGCAGCAGGCCGAATTTACCCACTTGATGGTTTGGCAGCTGCGTCATATCAAAGTCCAAACGGAGATTAACTAGGCGTGCAGATCCCGCTGGTATACTGGTTCAAGAGCAATCAGGTCACTCTTAATTATCTGAAGACAGGCGCGACCCTGCTGCTGCTGGGCATCATGATACTGTTTGCCGTCGGCGCCACCCATACCCTGGTCAAGATACGCGATCATAACAGCCTGCTGGAGCAGAGAGCCTATGACGTCCCCTGGTCGCTGATGCAATTGCAGCTGGAAATGGGACGCTTTATCGATGCGGTACGGTTACGGCACTACGGGGCAGTGACCCATGATGAACTGATGCTGCGTTACGATATTCTCTGGAGTCGTACCCCGGTATTGCTGAGTGGTAAACTCACGGAGGTGTTGGATAGAAGGCCGGACCTGCTGCAATTGGTGCAACAGATTGAAAACCGGGTCCAGGGGCTGGAGCCACAAGTGGTAAAGCTGTTGCCCAACAGTTCCGACTATCAGACCATCCTGATCGAGCTGATTCCCTATTTCGAGCCTTTGTCTCAGACGGTAACCGCGACCATGCAGAACAATGTGCGGTTTTATAACGAGTATGATCAGGCCTATCGGGCCCTGAGCCAGCGGCTCAATATCCAGGTGGCCAGTCTGTTCGTCAGCGTGATCCTGCTGCTGCTGCTGCTGTTGCGAGAACACCTCCGTCACCAGCAGCAGCAGCTGAAAGATCCGCTGACCCAGCTGGCCAACAGGGCAGCAGCCCAGCGGCGGCTGAACCTGCTGATCGGACGGGCGGTGCCCTTTAGTGTGACCCTGATAAAAATACGGCAATTTGGTGATATCAATCGTAAATTCGGTTTTGAATTCGGTGACGAGCTGTTACAGGCGGTGGCCTGCCGGGTGTCAGAATCTTTGTCCGCCAATGAGTACCTTGCCCGCCTGGAGCGGGATGAGTTCCTGCTGGTAGCCGAGGGACTGGTTGAACTGGAAGAGGTCAGGGCCCAGGTTTCCCGGATCCGCGAAGCCATCGGCCGTCGACAGAGTATTATGGAGCATGATTTTTACCTGCAGCCCATGATCGGGGTTGCCCTGTACCCCTCGGATGCGGGTACCGCGGTCGAGCTGGTCTCCCACGCGGAAATCGCGTTGGATTTGTGCCGTCGGCAGCAGGCACCGTATGTCTTTTTTGACCCCTCCCTGCTGAAAGAAATCACCCGTACCCGGCAGCTGGCCACCGATCTGATCGTCGCCATGGAAAACCACAGCCTGACACTGAGCTATCAACCTGTGATCGAGCTGGGATCGGGCCGGTGCACAGGGCTGGAGGCCCTGTGTCACTGGCACCACCCCGAATTTGGGGTGATTACCCAGCCGGAGCTGCTACGGGTGGCCGAACAGTTTCAATTGTCGGAACGCCTGGTCAACTGGGTCTTGCGGCTTTCCTGCCGGTATCTGTGCAACTGGCACCAGCAGGGATATCGACAGCTGACTTTGGTCTTGAAGATCCCCCCGTCGGTGTTTCGCCAGGAACTGTTGGCGGCGATCCGGGACGAGTTGAAGCAGGCCGGCTTGAAACCGCAGGATCTGGTGCTGGAAGTGACCGAGGAGACCCTGGCGCAGGATATTCCGGGCACGATGGTGTTAATGGATACTTTTGCCCGGCACGGCATCCGCCTGATCCTGGATGGCTTCGGCAGCGGCCTCTCTTCCCTGGGGCAGCTATCCCGCGCACCCTTCGACTGGTTAAAGATTGATACCGGTTTTATGTCTGGCATCGAACATCCGGGTCCGGCCCGTCATCAGCTGGGTAATTTGATTGCCATCGGGCAGGTACTGAACCTGCCGTTGATTTGTGATGGCGTGGTGTCGGAGCATCAGCGGCAGGTGCTCGGCGAGCTTAGCCGGGAGTTAATGATACAGGGGGAGCTGGTCACTCGCCCCCTGCCGGCACTGGAGGTTCAGGCCTGGCTGAAAAAGCATGGCACAGCGCCAGGCGGTGGCCTGAGGGCAGCGACACCCGCCTAAATCGCCAGGGGCGAGCGGCCCCGATCAGGACAGGCGGACAAACTGGTTCAGGGTCGCGGCCAGCAACTGGATCTTGCTGACCATGCGGGCCAGCAGTTTGGCATATTCTTCCTGATCAGCCATTTCCAGCAGTTCCAGCTCTTCTGCCAGCTCCGCCACGTAGGGCATAAAATGATCCGCGTGGCAGATAAACTGGCTGTCCTCCCGCAACACCGCATTGAATTTGGCCTGACCCTTGTCTCGCAGGGCCTGCAATTTCTTATCTGCGTCTATGGCCTGGTGGTACAACTCTTTAATGGTGTCATGCAACTTGGCGGTGACAGAATCGTGCATTGGTGCTCCTTAACGGGGTTCGAGGCCGAGATCGATGGGTGTTTTACTGTTTTCCCCACCGATTTCCCGCACCAGCCTGGGCATCAGGAAACCAGGCAGGCGTGCCAACAGCAAGGCCATGAGGTGTTTGGCCTGTTTGTCGTCGACGGCAAAATGGGCGGCGCCTTCGACCTTGTCCAGTTGATGCAAATAATAAGGTAAAACGCCGGCTTCAAACAATCGTTCAGACAGCTGGACCAGAATGTCTGCATCATCATTGACGCCGGCCAGCAATACACTCTGGTTGAGCAGGGTAATGCCGGCGTGGCGCCAGTCCCGGCACAGGGCTGCCAGTTTTTCATCTATTTCCCTGGCATGGTTGATATGCAGCACCATGACGGCTTGCAGCCGGCTATTGGCCAGGCGAGCCCTTAACGTGTCGGTCAGGCGGCTCGGAATCACCACCGGCAGCCGGGTATGAATTCGCAGCCGCTTGATGTGGGGAATGGCTTCCAGCTCGTCGAGCAAGACGGACAGCTGCCGATCGTTGGCCATCAGCGGATCGCCGCCGGAGAGGATCACCTCGTTGATCTCGGGATCGTGGCGGATATAGTCCAAGGCCTGTTGCCGGCCGGCCCTGTCGGGGCTGTTGTCGCCATAGGGAAAATGGCGGCGGAAACAGTAACGGCAATTGACGGCACAACCGCCGCGCAGCACCAATAGTACCCGCGAGCGGTATTTGTGCAACAGGCCGGGCAGGGCGCTGTCGTGTTCTGCCAGCGGATCCCGGACATATCCGGGAACCTGCCGAAATTCTTCGGCCAGGGGCAGCACCTGGCGCAGCAGGGGATCCCGGGCATTGCCTTTTTCCATCTTGTCGGCAAAGGGACGGGGAACCCGCATGGGGAACAGACGACGGGCGGCCAGTCCGGCCTGCCAGGGAGCCGGGTCCAGATCCAGGTAAGCCAGCAGTTGTTCAGGGGTGGTGAAGGCCTGGGCAAGCTCTTTTTGCCAGTTAATATGTAAATCTTCACCGTTTAGGGGTATCATTGCCGGCATTTTCTGCAACTCTGTGACATTCTCGAGGGTAAAATGGCCTCTTATAGTACCAATGAATTCCGATCCGGCCTAAAGATTATGCTGGATGGCGAGCCTTGTGCCATTATCGAAAACGAATTCGTCAAGCCGGGCAAGGGCCAGGCATTCAACCGGGTAAAGATCCGTCGCCTGCTTAACGGCAAGGTGCTGGAAAAGACCTTCAAGTCCGGCGACAGTGTGGAAGCGGCGGACGTCATGGATATGGAACTGGCCTATCTGTACAACGATGGTGAGTTCTATCATTTCATGAACAACGACACCTTCGAACAGCTGGCTGCCGACGACAAGGCCGTGGGTGATGCCAAGCTGTGGCTGAAAGAGCAGGATGTGTGCGTACTGACCCTGTGGAACGGCGCCCCTATCTCGGTGACCCCGCCCAATTTCGTTGAACTGGAAGTGGTGGAAACCGATCCGGGTCTGAAAGGTGATACCGCCGGTACCGGTGGCAAGCCGGCCACCCTGAGCACAGGCGCCGTGGTACGGGTTCCGCTGTTTATTCAGATCGGTGAGGTGCTGAAAATCGACACCCGTTCCGGGGAATATGTCTCTCGAGTGAAATAATCTACTCGTCCTGCCTCTGAAAAACGGCGCTTCGGCGCCGTTTTTTTTTGCCCTGGTATTATTATTTTTACTGTTGCTGTCTTTTTCTGTTCAGGCGTCGGCCCTGGCGGCCACAAAGGCAATTTCCACCAGCAGATCCGGGTTGAGCAGCTCGACCTTCAGGCAGGCACGGGAGGGGGCGCAACCGGCCGGCAGCCAGGCTTCCCATTCTTCATTGAAGGCAGCGACATTGTTTCTGTCGGTGATGTAGATGGTGACCGACAAGATTCGGGACTTATCGCTGCCCGCTTGCGCCAGGGATGCCTCGGCCTGGGCAAAGATCTGACGTGCCTGCTCCCTGATACCGGTAGACGCATCCGCATCTTCGGGAATTTCCACAACATGCACCAGTCCGTTATAAATGGTGGCATCCGACCAGCGGGGAGCCGGGTTGATACGCTGAATATCCATAGGTAGATCCTTAAAAAGTGAAACACATAGCAAGAGGCGGCACCGAATACCCCAGACACGGGCCACGGGTATTTCAACATGCCTGGCCTGCCAAGGGGGAAGACATGCGTTCATGCAAGGGAACCGATCCTATTCATCGTCGCAGCCATTGCAACTCTTTGATGTCATCACATGGGTACGCAGAGACTTCTGACCCGGGCAGCGTTGTCTTTAACGAGGCAGACGGATCTCAGTTTACCCTTTTAATCCGATTAATTTTACGCCATTCTCATAGCAGCCTAAGCAAAAGAGGGTGCTTGTATGTTTCAGATCCTGGGAATTGATCATCTGGTACTGAGGGTCCGGCACCCGGAACGCATGATTGACTTTTACTGCCGTATTCTGGGGTGTCAGCTGGAGCGGGAGAAAACCGATATCGGCCTGTATCAACTGAGAGCCGGAAACAGCCTGATCGATCTGGTGGATATCCGAGGCCCGCTGGGCGGTGATGGTCTGGAGGCTGATCAGTGCAGGGCCAACCTGGATCATTTCTGCCTGCGCATTACGCCGTTCGACGCCGACCGGCTGCTGACCTACTTCAGTCAGGCCGGGGTGATTTGTGAGTCGCCGGTGATGCGTTATGGCGCCGAAGGCGAGGGCTTGTCTATCTACCTGTTTGATCCGGAAGGTAATCAACTGGAGCTAAAAGGTCCACCCGAGGCTGGTAAAGCGGCAGGGCAAGGGTAAAATCGCCTTTTTTGCCGGAAAACCTTATGTCTCAGCCTGTCGACTGGCGGCCTTCGGCCTCCCTTGCCCTGTTACAGCAAAGGGCCAGTATACTGGCCCTTATCCGCGATTTTTTCAGCCAGCGTGGTGTGCTGGAGGTGGATACCCCGACCCTGGCCCAGGCGGGGGTGACGGATCTGCACCTGGAAAACTTTGTCACCCGCTTTGTCGGACCGGGCATGGCTCGAGGGCAGGATCTGTATCTGCAGACGTCGCCTGAATTCCATATGAAACGCTTGCTGGTGGCGGGCAGCGGGCCTGTCTACCAGATATGCAAGTCCTACCGTAACGAAGAGTCCGGGCGCCTGCACAACCCTGAATTTACCATGCTGGAGTGGTACCGGACCGGCTTCGATCATCATCGGCTGATGGACGAGATGGCCGAGTTGTTGATGCTGGTATTGAGCTGTGGCGAGCCCGAGCGGCTGAGCTATCAGGCTGCGGTCCGGCAGCAGCTGGGGGTCTGTCCGTTAACGGCCAGCCTGGATGAGCTGAAGGCGGCGGCACTGGGCCTGGGGGCCGATGAGCTGGTCGCCGGGGAAGAGGACAGGGATACCCTGTTGCAGCTGATGTTCGCCTTGGGAGTGGAGCCCGTCATTGGACAACGGGTACCCTGTTTTATCCATGATTTTCCTGCCAGCCAGGCGGCCTTGGCCCGGGTCAGCCCGGATGACCCGCGGGTGGCCGAGCGTTTCGAGGTGTACTTCAAGGGTATAGAGTTGGCCAATGGATTCCATGAGCTGAGCGATGCGGATGAGCAGCGGCGGCGCTTCGAACAGGACAACCGGCTGCGTGTCGCCCGTGGCCTTGCTCCCAAGCCTATAGATGAATACCTGCTTGCGGCCCTGCATGCCGGCCTGCCTGATTGTGCCGGGGTGGCGCTGGGTATCGATCGGTTGGTGATGCTGGCGCTTGAAGCCGAACGGCTGGAGCAGGTGATCGCCTTTCCCGTGGATCGGGCCTGAATGTGAGTTTTAAGCTGTAGGCCTGACTCTTGGTCACAAGTTGTCAGTACCGCCTGCGAAGCCAGGTATCAACTGGGGGGCTGCTCAGGCACGCTTCAGGCTCATTGTGTTGCAGGCAAATGCCATCTGACCGGCATCCCGGGTGGTCAGCTGCGCGGTTGAGTCCCTATGGATGGGGCTACGGCGTGTCATGCGACAATCAGAGGCCGGCTGTCTTTCTTCAAGCTTTCAGCTTTACGTTTCCGGCGGACTTTCTCACCGTCGGGGCGGATAATTTTCCAGCAGGTGCCGTACCAGCTCCTCTACCCGCACACTGCGCTCTGCGCCCCGGTATTGCGCGGGAAAGGCCTGCCTGGCCTTGCTCTGCCAGACCATCTTGCGGGTGCGGGCATCGGTCAGCATCAGGGTCAGCTTCTGCTCCTGTACCGAACCATATACCCGCTCTTCATCATACCAGCCGGACCCGCGGTGATAACGTCCTCTTGGCAGCATACGTGGCATGGTGGTCAGCAGCCGGGTTTCGGTGGTGAGGCGGTAATTCAGCCAGAGCGCCGCCTGGTCGGCCGGTTTGGGCGTCAGTCCTTTCTCCGCCAGTAACTGCAGGGAATATTCGCCTATCCTGGCCCCGTCCAGGGACTGGAAATCGCCCTCGGGGGAGAGGGCTATGCTGTCGTACTGGTCGAAGTTGACGTCTTCATCATAGTCGTAAGGTGAGGCGCAACCGGCAAGCAGCAGACAAAACAGGAAGATTCTCACCATAATGCCTCCGACATATACCTTGAGTATGGCCGCTCAGTGCAAAATTTCCCTGGCTAGTTCCAGCAATGCCGCACGGGCCGGGTGATCGCCCCTGTCCTTGTGCCAGGCAAAGTGGAAGAAGCGTTTCAGAGACAGCTCCGGGACCGGCAATGCCACCAGGGTACCGGCTGCCAGTTCTTCGGCCACGCTCAGGCGGGAGACGCAGCTGAGCCAGGGCCGGCACTGCAGCAGGCGCTTGATGGTCGGCAGATGGGGGTATTCCTGACGGATCTTCAGCGGCCCCATCTTGCCTTGCAGTGCCTGTTCGAAGGTATCCCGGGTACCGGAGCCGGGTTCGCGTAAAATCCATTCGCTTTTGCTCAACTGCTCCAGGCCGACCCGTTGGCATTGTGCCAGGGGGTGCTGGGGGTGGCAGACGATTACCAGTTCATCTTGAGTCCAGGGTTCCAGTTTGAGCCACTTTTCCTGTGCCTGCGCTTCAATCAGTGCCAGTTCCAGCTTGCCCAGGTACAGCTGGTTCAACAGGCTGTGGGTGTTATCGACCACCAGGCTAATATCCAGTTGGGGGTAACGGCGGGAGCTGTACTCAATCAGCTCGGGTATCCAGTAGTCGGCGATGGTGCGACTGGCACCCAGCTTGAGGCGGCCGGCGATGGGGCTCTGGCCCTTGAAGCCCTGTTCAATCAAATAGCTTTCGGCCATCATCTTTTGGGCCCGGGGCAGCAGCCATTGGCCCCAGGCATTGAGTTTAAGGCGGCGACCGACCCGATCAAACAAGGGATGATTAAGCTGGCGCTCCAGCTCCTGTAACGCCATGGTGGCGGCTGACTGGGTCATGGCCATCAGTTCGGCGGCCTGGCTCAGGCTGCCACGTTCGGCCACGGTGACGAATAACCTGAGCTGTTTTAGGGTGAAGTTCATCTCGGGGTCAGCCTCTGCCGGCATCGATTGTCCTGATCGGCTGCTCGCCAATCAGGCGAATATCGATCTGCTGATGGGGGATCTTGATATCGTACCGGCGCAATCGCTCCAGTAGCAGGTTGTGCAGTTCATGGGTCATCGGCATGCGATGGGACATATCGTTGACATATACCCGTACTTCATAGACCAGGGCCGAATCGGTCATTTCCACGAGGAAAACCTCCGGGATGGGGGAATCCAGGATCAGGCTGCATTCACCGATGGCCTCGTGGGTGAGGGCCTGTACCAGCTCGATATCCGCATCCAGGCGCACCCGGATCAACAGCTTCACCCGGGTAATGGCATCGGACAACGACCAGTTGATAAACTGCTCGGTAATAAAGGCCTTGTTGGGCACTATGATTTCCCGCCTGTCCCAATCCACTATGGTGGTTGCCCGGGTCTTGATTTTGGATATGGTGCCGGTCAACTCCCGTATGGTAACGGTATCACCGATCCGGATGGGTTTTTCGAACAGGATGATCAGGCCGGATACGAAGTTGGCAAAAATCTCCTGTAGTCCGAATCCCAGGCCGACCGACAGGGCGGCGACCAGCCATTGGGTTTTGGACCAGTCGATGCCGAGCATGGCGAAGGTGGTAAAGGAGCCGACGATCAGCACCACATATTTGGATATGGTGGTAATGGCGAAGCCGGTACCGGGTGACAGATCCAGGCGCTGTAACAGGCTCAGCTCCATCAATCCGGGCAGGTTGCGAGCAGTGACCAGGGTCAGCACCACCACGAATACGGCGATCACCAGATCCTTCAGGGAGATGGGCACCAGGCTGTCTTCGCCGGCGAGGGTGCTGCTGACCTGCCACACTTCGATGGTGTCGAGAAAGCTGAAGGCGGTATTGAGCTCGGACCAGAGCAGCATCAGCCCCAGCACATAGCCAAACATCAGTGCCGAACGCAGCAAGCCCAGGGACTGGGAACTGATGGTGTTCAGATCCACTTCCGGCTCTTCGGTCATTTCCATCTCGCTGCTGGCCTGCGGTTCGGCACCCTCTTCTTTCTGTTTTACCCGTTCCTTGCCTCTTTGTGCCAGCATCTCGGCCCGTTTGCTCTTGGCCCGCTCAAAAGCCAGACGGCGCCTCTGTAACAGCATCCAGCGGCTCACCAGGTAGTAGAACAGCAGGAAGCTGACCCCGACCAGCACCGACACCTCAAGCTGGCGCAACAGGGTGTAGGCGGTGAACAGATAACCCATCATGGCGGCAACCATGGCGGCCAGCGGCGAGATGATCAGCACGGCCCAGAGCAGGTGGTTGACGTAGGTCAGATGTTCCCTTTTGGGGGTGGTGATCAGCAATGGCAGGCCTTCCCGGTACATGCGCCAGGAAAATAAGCTGATCAGCACGCAACCGAACATAAAGCTGAGCCGGCCCTGGGTGTCGTACAAGGAATACTCACGAAACTCCTGGGATACATAGAACAGCAGCAGGGCGGGCAGCAACATCAGCATCAGGGTCTGAAACTGGCGGCGGATCCGCTGGACCTTTTGCCGAGGCAGATTGAAATGCACCACCAGCAGGCCGTTGCCACGCATCAGGTTGGTGACCACCAGCAGGATAAAGACCGGCGCCATCAGCTCCCTGAGGCCGTGTGCCAGGGCCGCAACGATGGGCGGTGCCCAGGTTGAGTCGATGGCGTTGCCCAGCAGGGACAACAGGGCGGGGAGCGGCAGGGCGGATAGCAGGCTGAGCAGCAGGGTATTGAAGGTGTACTGGTACTTGTCCAGGGTGACCTTGCCGATGCGGGTGCTGATGTCGGCCAGGTAGTCTTTCAGGCTGCGTCGACTCAGGTACCACAGATACAGCACCACCAGGCTGCCCAGGCCATAGAGGGTCAGGTTGGCTGTTCCCTGCTGCAACAGAGACTGGGGCAGGGCCGTCCAGGTTTTGGCCTTAAGCAGCCAGCCCAGGGTTTCAGCCAGGGCCTGAGGAAAATGGCCGTCCAGCGGCCGTAGATCCGGCAGCCAGAACAGGCGTTCGTCGGTGAGGGCCTTGATCTCCGCCAACTGGTTGTTTTGGCGGCTATAGGCCACCTTAAGCCGGGTTTGTTCATGAATATAGTTCTCGGTGGCGACAATCAGCCTTTCCAACAGGCGTTGCTGGGTACTCAGCAGTTCTTCCAACTGAGCCAGCTGCTCCGCGTCCAGTTCCGGATCCAGTTGAGCCAGTCGCAGGTTTTCGCTGTAACCATTGGTTTGCAGGTTATCGAGCGCCTCCTGGAAGCTGTACTTGTCGACCCGGCTTTCCACAATGCGGGCTTCCAGCTGGGGCAGCGGATAGGGGGCCGGCAGATCATTGAGCCGGTTGCGCAGGTTTTCCCCGAAGCCCCGGCTTACCTGCAGCCACTCCAGCTGCTCCTTGAGGTTGGCCTGCATGGTGGCCAGCTCGCCGGCTGATTGCTCGACCGCCTGATACTCCTGCTGCAGGGCTTCTATGGCCCGGCTCCTGTCGCTGAGCTGGGTGGACAGTCGTTGATTGAGTTCCTGTTGCTTGGCCAGCAGGGGAGCGTCTGACATGACCTCACCGAGCAAACGATCGCTTTCGGCGATGGTGGCTTCGGTGGTTTCTCTCCGGAGTTCGTTTTGCCGGCCCTGCAAGGCTTCTATCCGGCTGTCCAGATCGGCTATCTGCTTTTGCAAGAGCTCCAGGGTCAGCCTATCCATGCGGTTTCTGTTGGCGGATGAAAGCTGTTCCAGTTCAACGGCCTGAATACGTTTCTGCAGCGCCTGCTCGCGTGCCAGGGCGAGGATCCGGTTGGCGGCCTGCTGGCGCCCTTGACTCTCATCGAGCTGCATGTCATCGAGACTTTTCTGGGTCTTGAGCAGACGCTGACGCAAGTCGTTGAGCAGGTCGAGAAGGCCGCTGTCGCTCAGCTCAAGCAGGTTCAGGGCATTGTTCAGCTCTTCCCGTTGCTGGCTGAGTTTCAGGCGGCGGGTCTGGGCACTGACCAGGGCGAGCTGGGCCGCCTCTTCGGTCATGTTCGCGATGCCAGCGGTGTTGGTGGGCTTGAAATTTTTCAGCTGTTGTTCGAGTTTTTTGGACTTGGCCGGATAGCTGTCCATAAACTCCTTCAGCTCGATGGCTTGTTGCTGATAGCGCTCGCCTTCCCGTACCAGTTGCAGGGCCTGTCCATAGCTGTCACGGAGTCGCTGCAGTTCCGGTTTGTCTCCTTTGGGAACCTCCGCCAGCAAGGCCTCGATATCGGCCGTCGTCTGATCGGCCTGGACAGTGGCAGGTATAAACAACAGGCTCAGCAACAGCAGGATAGGGGCAAGCACGCGACACTCTCGACAATAATGATTAGCTGATTGTTTCTAACCAGGTGATGAGCCTGGTTAGTCTATAAAGCAATCCCTTGGTTCCTTTCCGACTGTTCCCTGTTACTGCGGATTGATTCGACCAAACTCCGTGCCCATCCGGGTCGGGGTACCGGGAGTCAGCTCGGCAGACAGTGTAACCCTGTCCGGAGCAAACAGACACACGACGGTACTGCCCAGTTTAAAGCGACCCATTTCGTCCCCCTTGTTGAGGCGGGGGGCCGTCTCGGGCGCATAATCCCAGCGCTGGATCCGTTTGCCGACCGGCGGTGTGATGGTCCCCGCCCAGGTGGTTTCTATGCTGGCAACGATGGTGGCGCCCACCAGTACCAGGGCCATGGGGCCGACCTGGGTATCGAAGATACACACCACCCGTTCGTTGCGGGCGAACAGGCCGGGTACCCGGGATGCGGTAAGGGGGTTGACCGAGAACAGCTCGCCGGGCACATACACCATGGTCCTCAGTGTTCCGTCGAGGGGCATATGGATGCGGTGGTAGTCTTTGGGGGCCAGATAGATGGTGGCAAAGTCACCGCCCATAAAAGGCGCGGCCAGGGTCTTGTCTCCCCCCAGCAGGGTGCGTGCGCTGTAGTCATGCCCCTTGGCCTGGATGATGCGGCCCTGCTGGATGGGAGCCAGTTGGCTGATGGCGCCATCGACCGGCATGGCGAGCGTCTCGGGCGCGGTCACCAAGGGGCGGGCATCCGGGCTTAATGGTCGGGTGAAAAAGTCGTTGAAGCTGGCATAGTGGGCTGGATCCGGGTGCAGCGCTTCGCTCATATTTACCTGATAGCGACGAATAAACAGGCGTATCAGATATTGGGTCAGGTTACCGCCTTCCATGGCGGCTAGGCGGCCAACCAGGCGGGACAGCAGGTGTTTGGGCAAGAGGTACTGCAGCAGAATTTTCAGGTGATCGATCATGTTGTTACCGAAAAGCAGAGTTGGGTGATGAGTGGCAAAATTGTGACTTCAGGCATTTTTGGGCAGATGTCGGGTGGGGCGATCGGCCATGGCGTCGATAATACGGTGATAGCTCTCCATCCGCTCGGGATGAATATCTCCTTGCTCCTTGGCTTGCTGCAACAGGCAACCCGGATCGGCACCGTGAGTACAATCGCGGAAACGGCAGCCCCCCAGGTAATCCCGGAACTCCCGGAAGCACCAGGCGACCCGTTCGGGTTCCAGGTGCCAGAGTGAAAACTCGCGAATACCGGGTGAGTCGATC
Organism: Zobellella maritima; assembly: GCF_003075035.1. Classification (GTDB taxonomy): domain Bacteria; phylum Pseudomonadota; class Gammaproteobacteria; order Enterobacterales; family Aeromonadaceae; genus Oceanimonas; species Oceanimonas maritima. The sequence continues at coordinate 107,592 of NZ_QCZE01000006.1, forward strand.
AGGGAGCCCCCAGAGGGAAAATGATACAGACGCGCTGTGGTAGTGGTGTGCTGTCCCAGCCCCGAGTTATCGGATACAGCCCCGGTGATGGCCTCGACGTGGGGCATCACAGCGTTGACCAGAGACGATTTCCCTACCCCGGACTGGCCGACAAAGATGCTGGTTTTATCACTCAGCGCCTGCTTGAGTTCGGACAGGCCTTCTCCGCTTTCGCAGCTGACCATCAGCAACTGATAGCCGATATCCCGATAACGCTGCAGGGCCTGCTCGGCTTGCTGGCGTTGTTCCGGGGTGAGCAAGTCGACCTTATTCAAGGCGATGATAGGTGGCATGCCCACATCTTCGGCGGCGACCAGATAACGGTCGATAATATGGCAGCTGAGTTCGGGCAACACGGATGACACCACCACTATCTGATCGATATTGGCGGCAACAGGCTTGATACCGTCATAGTAGTCGGGACGGGTGAGCACGGTTTGGCGAGGATAAACCGCTTCTACCACGCCGCTGATCCCCTGCATATTGTCGGCGCCGGGTCGCCAGACCACACGATCGCCGGTGACCAGGGAGTCCAGTGTGCGTCTCATATTACAGCGATGAATCGCACCCTGGGCATCTTCGATATCCGCATGTTGGCCAAAGCGGCTGATCACAATGCCATCCTGGGGCGAACCCAACAGGCTGTCATCGATCTGCACGTCATTTTTTTGGCGCAGGCGGCGGCTGTGGTTATCACTAACCCTGCGCTTCTGCCCCTTGTTCAGGTGTTTTTTCTTTGTCACGGACTTCCTCAGACCAGCACTGATACCTGGCTATGATACACTTTCCCCTTAAAGCTTGTCCCCATTGCCGATCAAAGAGTAGCGATATGAGCCAGAATGCCGAGAATCTGATTTGGGTTGATTTGGAAATGACCGGGCTGGATCCGGAAGAAAACAGGATCATCGAAATCGCCAGCATAGTGACCGACAAGGAGCTGAACGTGCTGGCCGAAGGGCCTGTGCTGGCCATTCACCAGAGCGAGGCCGAACTGGCCAAGATGGACGAATGGAATGTGCGTACCCATACCGGGTCGGGTCTGGTGGAGCGGGTTAGAAGCAGCAAGGTCGACGAGGCCCTGGCAGTGGAGCAGACCCTGGCGTTCCTGCGGCAGTGGGTACCGGAAGGGGTATCGCCCATGTGTGGCAACTCCATCGGCCAGGACAGACGATTCATGGTCAAACACATGCCCGAACTGGAGGCGTTTTTCCATTACCGCAATATCGATGTGAGCACGGTCAAGGAGCTGGTGCGCCGCTGGCAGCCGGCGTTGCTGGAGCAATTCACCAAGAAGGGCAGCCACCAGGCACTGGATGACATTCGCGAATCCATCGACGAACTGAGGTTTTATCGGGCGCAGGTGTTCAAAATTTGATGTTGCTGGAGACGGTTGCTGTTAAATTCGGCAACCGGTTCTGGAGGCTGAAAAAAATCTTGCATTCATTCATTCGGCTCGTATAATTCGCCTCCCGTAGACAGCAGCAAATCGTATCACCGCCGCCGTCTGCCATAGCAATATTTGCGGGAATAGCTCAGCTGGTAGAGCACAACCTTGCCAAGGTTGGGGTCGCGAGTTCGAATCTCGTTTCCCGCTCCAAATTGAAAGGATATGGCTTACCAGAGCGGTATCTGAAATAGAGGGTCGCAGCGCGGCCCCAAAGA
>NZ_QCZE01000006.1:109302-143689 GCF_003075035.1 Zobellella maritima
GCTGGTAGAGCACAACCTTGCCAAGGTTGGGGTCGCGAGTTCGAATCTCGTTTCCCGCTCCAAATTGAAAGGATATGGCTTACCAGAGCGGTATCTGAAATAGAGGGTCGCAGCGCGGCCCCAAAGAGAGAGTTTACAGATTATTGCGGGAATAGCTCAGTTGATAAGAGTTTGACCTTGCTGAAGTCGATGAGGGTCGCACCGCGGCCCCATGCACAAGTTAAAAATTTTACGCGGGAATAGCTCAGCTGGTAGAGCACAACCTTGCCAACCTTGCCAACCTTGCTGAAGTTGAAGAGGGTCGCAGCGCGGCCCCAAAGAAAGAGTTTACAGATTATTGCGGGAATAGCTCAGTTGATAAGAGCTTGACCTTGCTGAAGTCGATGAGGGTCGCGCGGCGGCCCCATGCACAAGTTAAAAATTTTACGCGGGAATAGCTCAGCTGGTAGAGCACAACCTTGCCAAGGTTGGGGTCGCGAGTTCGAATCTCGTTTCCCGCTCCAAACAAAAAAACCGACCTCAGGGTCGGTTTTTTTATGCGTGGTTTCCTGAGTTCCGTTCTCCGCTCCAATTCGAAGAGACTCCCTTCTTTTATAGCTATCACATTGAATACTCGATCTTTTTGATTGTTATACCAATTCCAGGCAAAGGGCCTACTCCGCCGACACCTTCTTGTACGCTCAGCACATGATATCTGACCGCCATCCCTGGCGGTCAGAGGGCATTCCCAAGCCCACAGGGACCGTCTTGTTCTCTGTTCAACCTAGGCTGACTCATCAACCGGCTCCACATAGGGAGGCAGCGGCATGATCGCGAAGCGCTGGCGCACCAGCTGCAACAGGGTATCGGCGGCCGGGCTGAGGGAGCGTCCCCGGCGATGAATGATATGGAGATCACGATAGATGGCGGGATTGGCCAGGGGGCGGAACAGTAGGCGTTCGAATGAGCGGGTGCCGGCCGCCAGCGCCGGTAAAATGGACAGCCCCAGGCCGGCCTCGACCAGGGCGGCGAGGCTGGCCGGGTTTGATACCTCTATTGTTGAGCGATCCAAACGAAACTCACTGCCGTGATAAAAAGGCTCCTGCGTCAGCTGGGCACGGATGCCGGTGTCAGTTGAGAGCATCAGCAGTTCTTCCCGTTCCAGCTCCTTCCAGTCGAGCGCTTGCTTGCCTTTGGCAAGTGGATGCCCGGGGGAGAGCACAGCCCCGAAACGGTCACGTAGTACCGGGGTGTAGCTGAGTTCCGGGTGATTGGAATGATTGCCTCCGATGCCAAAATCGACCTCGTTGGCCAGCACATGCTGCTCGATGCCAGCGGCGCTGTTGTCGCGCAGCAACAGCCCGATATGTGGATAGTGCAGGTGAAACTCCTTGACGACGGGGGGAAGCAAGCGGGCGAGAGTCGACGGCGAAGCGGCAACCCCAACCTTGCCATGCTGGTGTTCAGCCACTGCCTGCAAATCGGCAACTGCGGTATCGAAATCGGATAGCAGCCGTTCGGCTATCGGCAGGAATCGCTCACCCTCGTGGTTAAGCAGTACCCGGCGAGTGGTGCGATCGAGCAGGATCAAGCCGGTTTGCTGTTCCAGTTGCTTGATGGTGGCGGTGAGCGATGACTGGGTCAGATGCAGATGCTCCGCAGCCCGGGTAAAGCTGCCGTGGTGTGCAACGGAAACAAAAGCCCTCAGGTGCCGGATGGATAGATTATTCGTTATCATCAATTAATTAATAAAATTTTATCGTTTGAGTGATAAATGTAGATTCTGCATCATCTGTTCTAGACAGACAATGCCAATTACGTCGGGCCTCACCGGGACCGGCTTGACGGAAACGAGGTTAACTACGACATGATCCCACGCATCGCCCATACCGAGACTACCCAGCCGCTTTATCTCGAGTTTATCGAGGGGCTCAAACAGCAGGGATTCAGCGGTGACATCAGCCCGGACTACGCCAATCGCGTGGTGCAGTCGACCGACAACAGCATTTATCAGCTGTTGCCCCAAGGGGTGCTCTATCCGGCCAGCACCGAGGACCTGACGCTGATCGCCCGGCTGTCGAGCGAACCGCGCTTTAAGCGCATCGGCCTGAGCCCGCGCGGCGGCGGTACCGGGACCAACGGTCAGTCGCTGACCGATGGGCTGATCGTCGACTGCTCCAGGCATATGAACCGGATCCTCGAGATCAACGTCGAGCAACGCTGGGTGCGGGTACAGTGCGGAGTGGTCAAGGATCAGCTCAATGCGGCACTCAAGCCCCATGGCCTGTTCTTCGCACCCGAGTTGTCGACCAGCAACCGTGCCACCATCGGCGGCATGATCAACACCGACGCCAGCGGCCAGGGTTCCTGCCTCTACGGCAAGACCCGCGATCATGTGCTGGCGCTGCGCTCGGTGCTGCTTGACGGTACGGTCTGGGAGTCCGGGCCTCTCGATGATGCAGAACTGGAGATCATCAAGGGGCGGGACGACCGTGTCGGCGAAGTGCACCGGCTGGTCGACGATATCTACCGTACCCGCCATGACGACATCGCAGCCCGGTTCCCCAGGCTTAACCGCTGCCTGACCGGCTACGATCTGGCGCACATCCGCGACGACCAGGGCCGTTTCAACCTCAACTCGGTACTGTGCGGCGCCGAGGGCTCGCTGGCCTTTATCGCCGAAGCCAAGCTCAACGTGCTGCCGATCCCCAAGTATTCCGCGCTGGTCAACATCAAGTACGACAGCTTCGAGGCTTCGTTGCGCGACGCCAAGGCGTTGATGGCCTGGGGGCCGACCTCTATCGAGACGGTCGATTCCAAGGTGCTGAACCTGGCCATGGGCGACATCGTCTGGGACTCGGTGCGCGACTACTTCCCGCATGGTGAGGGCGAACCGGAGATTGCCGGCATCAACCTGGTGGAATATACCGGCGACGATGCCGCGCAGCTCAAGGCCGACGTCGACAAGCTGCTGGCGCACCTGGCAGCGGTCAGCGGCCAGCCGGGGCGCAGCTTCGGTCATACCGTGGCTTACGGCACCGCCGAGATCAACAAGATCTGGGGCATGCGCAAGAAATCGGTGGGGCTGCTGGGCAACGCCCAGGGCGAGCGCCGGCCGCTGCCGTTTGTCGAGGATACCGCTGTGCCGCCGGAAAACCTGGCTGACTTTATCATGGAGTTCCGCGCGGTGCTGGACGCGCGCGGCCTGCAGTACGGCATGTTCGGTCATGTCGACGCCGGCGTGCTGCATGTGCGCCCGGCAATCGACATGAAGGATCCGGCGGAGGAAGGTCTGATCCGCGATATCACCGACCAGGTGGTACGGCTGACGCAGAAATACCACGGCCTGCTCTGGGGCGAGCACGGCAAGGGCGTGCGCTCGGAATATGCGCCGGCATTCTTCGGCGACCTTTATCCGGAGCTCCAGCGCATCAAGGGCGCCTTCGATCCGCACAACCAGCTCAATCCGGGCAAGATCGCCACGCCGCCGAACGACGGCGCCGAACTGCTGAAGATCGATCAGGTACCGACCCGCGGCCAGCACGACCGGCAGATCAATATCGCGGTGCGTCAGAGCTATGAGTCGGCGATGAACTGCAACGGCAACGGCGCTTGCTTCAACTACGATCCCAACGACGCAATGTGTCCGTCCTGGAAGGGCACCCGTGAGCGCATCCACTCGCCCAAGGGGCGTGCCTCCCTGGTGCGTGAGTGGCTGCGGCTGATGGCCAACCAGGGTGTTGACCTCAACGACGCCAGCCGCGAGGTCAAGGCGGCGTCGTTCATCACCGGCCTGCCGCGGCGGGTGAGCAACAGCCTGCGCAAGCGCCGAGGCGAGTACGACTTCTCCAATGAGGTGCACCACTCCATGATGGGCTGCCTGGCGTGCAAGTCCTGCGTCGGTCAATGCCCGATCAAGGTCAATGTGCCGGATTTTCGCGCCCGCTTCCTCGAGGTCTATTACGGCCGTTACCTGCGGCCGGTGAAGGACTATGTGGTCGGCAGCCTGGAGTTCATCATCCCGACGCTGGCAAAATTTCCGGCTCCCTATAACTGGGTGATGCGTAATTCGGTGCTGAAGGGCTTCTTCCAGCGCCAAATTGGCATGGTCGACAGTCCTGAGATCAGTCGCCACAACCTGCAGCAGGGACTGCGCCGCCATGGTGTCAAACTAGCAACACCGGAGAATATCGCACAGCTGTCAGAGGCGCAGCGCGCCAAGGCGGTCGTGATCGTGCAGGACACCTTTACCAGTTACTTCGAGAGCGAGGTGGTGCTTGATGTCGTCGACCTGTTGGGTCGGCTCGGCTTCCATGTGCTGGTGGCTCCCTTCAAGCCCAACGGCAAACCGCTGCAGGTGCACGGTTTCATGGCGCTGTTCGAGAAGACCGCGCGCCACAACGCCCGCATGCTGAAGGCGATCAACGACAGCGGCCTGCCGCTGGTGGGCATAGACCCCTCGATGACGCTGACCTACCGCCAGGAATACATCTACGCATTACCTGAAGCCGAGTTACCGGAGGTGAAGCTGGTACAGGAGTGGCTTATGGAGCAGCGGGACGCCCTCGCGGCGCAGGCGGACACCCTGCCGGCGGGTGAGTTCCGGATGCTGGCTCACTGCACCGAGAAAACCTCGGCGGCACCATCGATCCGCAGCTGGCAGGAGCTTTTCGCGGCGCTCGGGCAGCAACTGGAGGTGATCCCGACAGGATGCTGCGGCATGGCCGGCACCTATGGCCACGAAACCGCCAACTACCAGAACTCGCGCCGCATCTACGATCTGAGCTGGCGTGAACCGGTCAACGCCGCCGACAACCGGGGCAAGCTGGTGGCGACGGGCTATTCGTGTCGCAGCCAGATCAAGCGTTTCGATGCGCAGCGTGTTCCGCATCCGCTGCAGGCGTTGCTGAGTCAGCTTACCAGCCGGTAGATACTTCCCCCCGGCAGACAGGACAAACAACGGGCGAGAGGCGTTTTGTTAGCCCGAGCCGCCGGTTATTTTTTATCGGGCATGCTTGGGCATGCCCTTGTCTACGGCGCGGATAAGCCTTGCTGTCTTGCGGTCCTGCTGGGCCAGCTTTTCACCCTGTCGGGCCAGGGCCCAATCAATGTGCTCTTGCACCATCTCATCCAGCTCGTCGCGCTTTTGCTCCAGGGCAAACACCACTGCAGGGCTGGCGGGGGCATTACCCAGCGCCACGGCGATATTACGCAACCAGCGCCGGTAGCCGATACGGCGAATGGGGCTGCCTTCGGTGCGCTTCAAAAACTGCGCTTCGGTCCAGGCAAACAGGGTGAGTAGCTGGGGAGCATGCAGCTGCTCCCGGGCGGCAAAGTCCGGTTCCTTGCTGGCATCGGCAAAACGATTCCAGGGACAGATCAACTGGCAATCATCGCAGCCATAGATACGGTTACCCATCAATGGCCGGAACTCTTCCGGAATGGGGCCGTCCAGCTCTATGGTGAGATAAGAAATGCAACGACGGGCATCGACCACATAGGGAGCCACTATGGCGCCGGTCGGGCAGGTGGTGATACAGGCGACACATTTGCCGCAGCCCTCTGCCACCGGTTCGTCTACCGGCAGAGGTAGATTGACCAACAGCTCACCCAGAAAGAAGAAAGAGCCCTGTTCGCGGTTGAGTAGCAGCGAATGCTTGCCCACCCAGCCCAGGCCGGCCTTGGCCGCCAGGGGGCGTTCAAGTATGGGCGCCGAGTCGACAAAGGGGCGGGCGCTGAGTTCACTGAAGGCCAGACTGATCTTATCGGACAGTTGTTTGAGTCGCTGGCGCAATACCTTGTGGTAGTCCCGGCCTAAGGCATAGCGGCTGATATATCCCTTATCGGGGTCGCTCAATACCCGGGCGATGGCGGCCTGTTCGGGCAGATAGTTCATACGTACCGATATCACCCGCAGGGTGCCGGGCAGCAATTCCTGGGGACGGGCCCGCATCATGCCATGACGTGCCATATACTCCATTTTTCCCTGGTAGCCTTTGGCCAGCCAGTCGGTCAGCAGGGGCTCGTGATCGGTTAAGTCGGGATCACAGATACCAACCTGGTCAAAACCTAGCTCTGTTCCCCAGAGCTTGATATCGTTGGCCAAAGCATGTAATTCGGGAGCAGTCATGGGCGCCATCGGTCTGGAAAATGGGCATAGTTTAACACATTCCCTCTGGCGCTCGGAGCAGATCCGGATCGGTGAGCGACAGGCAGCGGGGGCGGCCGGGATCCAGATGTACGAACTGATGTGCCGGGCGGGGCTGGCGGTGTTCGAGCTGGCCCGGAACCGTTGGCCAGAGGCGCAGCATTGGTGGATCTTTGTCGGTGGCGGCAATAATGGCGGAGACGGCTATGTGGTGGCACGGCTTGCCCGAGCCGCCGGCATCCGGGTGCAACTGGTACAGCAGGGCGATGCCGAAGCCTTGCGCGGTGACGCGGCCCGGGCCCGGGATCAATACCGGGCCGATGGCGGTGCCATCGAAAGCGTCGGTGCCCTGCAGGGTCAGCCGGATCTGGTGATCGATGCCTTGCTGGGTATCGGTTTGAAAGGCGAGTTGCGCCAAGAAGCCAAAGGGATCATTCATCAGATCAATCGGCTCGGGGCACCGGTGCTGGCGGTCGATCTGCCCTCCGGTCTCTGTGCCGATACCGGCCGATTGTTGGGCGGGGCGGTGAGTGCCAGCCTGACCCTGACTTTTGTTGGCCTCAAGCCGGGTTTGCTAACCGGCCAGGGCAGGGATGTTTGCGGCGATATTTTACTGGCTGATCTGGGTATTCAGTCTCACCTGGGGCAAGTTCCGGTGGCTGATTTATTACAGTGGGATGAATGGCGGCAGCGATTGCCCCGACGTCGGGTCAGTGCTCACAAAGGCCAGGTGGGTCGTCTGCTGGTGCTGGGGGGAAATCGGGGCATGAGTGGTGCCATCCGTCTGGCGGGAGAGGCGGCACTGCGCTGCGGCACCGGTCTGGTGCGGCTGGTGAGCCATCGGCAACACTATCGGTTGCTGAATATGACCCGCCCTGAACTCATGACCGCCTGGTATCCGGACTTTGATCACTGGACCTGGGCCCATGCCCTGGTGATAGGGCCGGGCATGGGCCAGGATGCATGGGGCCGGTCCCTGTGGCAGGCTTCTCTCACATATAGCGGCCCCCGGGTGGTTGATGCCGATGGCCTGCACCTGCTGGCACATACAGGGGGCGGGTCGGAAGAGCGTGGTTGCTGGGTGCTGACTCCCCATCCCGGGGAGGCGGCCAGCCTACTGGGCTGCTCGGTAGCCGAGATAGAAGCCGACCGGCTGACAGCGGTGAACCGGTTGCGGGAACAATATGGCGCGGTTGTGGTCCTCAAGGGGGCGGGGACTCTGGTGGCTGATGAGTCTGGTGTCAGCCTGTGTCATTATGGCAATCCGGGAATGGCATCCGGAGGTATGGGCGACCTGTTATCTGGTATAATCGGTGCCCTGCTGGCCCAGGGAATGGCTGCGGGACAGGCCGCGCGCCTGGGGGTATGTCTCCATGGGCGGGCCGGTGATCTGGCGAGTACCCATGGAATGGTCGGTATGCTGGCTTCCGATCTGCTGCCGGGTATCAGGCGTCTTATTAACCAAGTAGAAGAAGATGACAACAAAACAGTGGACCATTGAACTGGCCGATGAGGCCGCGACCCTGGCATTGGGCCGGCAACTGGCGCAGGCCTGCACCCAGGCCATGGTGATTTACCTGCATGGCAGCCTGGGGGCGGGAAAAACGACCCTGAGCCGCGGCTTTGTTACCGCCCTGGGTCATCAGGGCAAGGTGAAAAGCCCGACTTACACCCTGGTAGAACCCTATCGAGTCGGCGATTGGCAGGTTTATCACTTCGATCTTTACCGGCTGGCGGATCCCGAAGAGCTGGAATTCATGGGGATCCGTGATTATTTTACCCCGGACAGCCTGTGTCTGGTGGAATGGCCGGAGCAGGGCGAAGGGATGTTACCTGCGGCCGATCTGGAAATAACCCTGAATTATCATGAGCAACGGCGGCTGGCGACGCTCTTGCCGGCCAGTGCCGCAGGACAGGCTTTGTTGGAGAAAATAATAGCGTGAAGTCGATAGTCGCATTGCTCAGCATCTTGTTCAGCCTGGGGGCCTGGGCCAATCAGCTAGAAAGCATTCGCATCTGGCCATCGCCGGACAACACCCGTATCGTGCTGGATATGGGAGCCGCGCCCAAGTATCACTATTTTACCCTGCGCAATCCTCACCGGTTGGTGGTGGATCTGGAGCAGACCCAGAATCGGGTGCGTTTCAACGAGGTGCAAAACAACAGCGAACTGATAACCCGGGTGAGGAGCAGCAAGGCACCTAACGCGGGCAGCTATCGGTTGGTGTTCGAGCTTAGAGCCGGTGTCAAGCCGGTGGTGTTTCCGTTGACGCCGGCGGGTGACTACGGTCATCGGCTGGTGATCGATCTGCCTTATGACGATAAAAGCCGGGCCAGCCAGCCGGCGCTCAGAAACACGGCGTCGGGCAAGGGCTCCATCGTCATCGCCATCGATCCGGGTCATGGCGGCGAAGACCCCGGAGCCATTGGGCCGAGGAAGAACCGGGAAAAGCACATCACCCTGTCGGTATCGCGACGGCTGGCCGATCTCATCAACAAGGAGCCAGGGATGCGTGCGGTACTGACCCGTACCGGTGACTACTATGTCAACCTCAACAAACGTTCGGAAATCGCCCGCAAGGCCAGGGCCGATCTGTTGCTGTCGATCCATGCGGACAGTGTGGCCAATTCAGGCCCCCGGGGGGCGTCGGTATGGGTGTTGTCCTCAAACCGAGCCAACCGGGAAATGGCCGGCTGGCTGGAGAAACAGGAGCGCCAGTCCGAACTCTTGGGCGGGGTAGGCGAGGTGATTTCCCAGACCGATGACAACCCCTATCTGACCCGCACCTTCCTCGACCTGTCCATGGACAAGTCGCGGGCAGACAGCTATGCCATCAGCGAGCACATCCTGGCGGCCATGGGCAAGGTGGTGCGCCTGCACAAACGCAAGCCGGAGCATGCCAGCCTGGCGGTGCTGAAATCGCCGGATATCCCCTCGCTGCTGATCGAAGCCGGCTTTATTTCTAATCCTCAGGAAGAAAGCCTGTTGCTCAGTGCCGACCATCAGCAGAAAGTGGCGCAGGCGGTGTTTAACGGCATTAAATCCTATTATCGGGAAAATCCGCCGAGTCGGACCATGATGGCCGGACAGGCTTCCCAGGCAGGGGGGCAAACGGCCTTGAGCACACGTAAACATACGGTCAAGACAGGTGAAAGTCTGTCGGTGATCGCCCAGCGTTACGGGGTGTCGGTCGGTCGGCTAAAGGGCCACAACCGGCTGCAGTCCGATGTGGTCAGGGTCGGCCAGATCCTGGATATTCCAAGTAGCTGATCATGCCGATTCAGATACTGCCAGCTCGGCTGGCCAACCAGATAGCAGCCGGTGAAGTGGTCGAGCGTCCCGCCTCCGTTGTCAAGGAACTGGTGGAAAACAGCCTGGACGCCGGAGCCGATCGCATCGAGGTAGACATCGAAAGAGGCGGGGCCAAGCTTATTCGCATCCGTGATAATGGCGCCGGTATCGCCCGGGACGAGCTCACCCTGGCGCTGTCTCGCCATGCGACCTCCAAGGTCAGTACCCTGGAGGATCTGGAGCAGATCCTCAGCCTGGGCTTTCGTGGCGAGGCGCTGGCTTCCATCAGCTCGGTTTCCCGGCTGACGCTGACTTCCAGGCCGGCCGCTCAGTCAGAGGCCTGGCAGGCGATGGCGGAAGGCCGGGACATGGCGGTAAAGGTACAGCCCGCTTCCCATCCCCAGGGTTCCACGGTCGAGGTGAGCGATCTGTTCTTTAATACCCCGGCCCGCCGCAAGTTCCTGCGCACCGAGAAGACCGAGTTTGCCCATATCGATGAGCTCATACGCCGTATTGCGCTGAGCCGTTTCGATATCAACCTGAGCCTGAAACATAACGGTAAGCCGGTTCGCCAGTACCGGGCCGCGAAACTGGCTTCCCAGCAGGCGAAACGTCTGGCCGCCGTCTGTGGCCCCACCTTTGCTGCCTCGGCGCTACGACTCGACAGCGAGCACCATGGGCTGCGTCTGTGGGGTTGGCTAAGCCCGGCCGATGCAGCCCGAAGCCAGGCAGATCTGCAATATACCTATGTCAACGGCCGCATGATGCGTGACAAGCTGCTCAATCATGCCATTCGTCAGGCCTATGGGGAACGGCTGGCGGCCGACACCAGTCCGGCGTTCGTGCTTTATCTGGAACTGGATCCCGGACAGGTGGATGTCAATGTGCATCCGGCCAAGCATGAAGTGCGTTTCCATCAGGCCCGGCTGGTGCATGATTTTATCTACCAGGTGCTGGTACAGGCGCTGGAGCAGGAGCCTGCCTCTCCCGAAGCCACGGCTGCGCCCCGGGTTGAAGAAGAGACGATTCGGCCAGACGACGACCGCAGTCGGACGCTGGCGTTCAGTTCCCCGGCCCATGGCTACGCCTATGCCGGCGGACAGGGGGGCCGGCAACCCGCGCGGCGGGAGCAGGCCAGTGGCCTGAGTCGGCAGACCTGGCAGGGGCTGGATGCCCTGCTGACCACGGTACCGACCGATACGGAGACTGCGGCGCCAGTGCCGGGTGGAGAAGAAGATCGCGCCCTGCTGGTAGTCCGGGGCTGCTATTTGGTGGCCGTATACCGGCAGGCGCTATGGTTGTGTGATCTGAATCGAGCCCGCGCCTATGATGACGGCTTTAAGCTGCATGCGGTCTGGCAACAGGGTCTGGTACCGCAGCCGCTGTTGCTGCCGGTATCGGTCCCTGTCTCACCGGAACAACAGGCCGCCATTGGCGAGCAAGGCGAACTGTTGCAAAAGCTGGGACTGGAGTTGAAATCAGGATCCAAAGGCACCATTATCCTGACCCGGGTGCCACAACCGTTGCGCCATGCGGATTTGGCCCGTCTGATCCCCTGTTTGCTGGAGCAGCTGACCGAGGGCCTGGCGGCCGATCCGCAGGCATTGTGCATCTGGCTGGCCGAGCAGGGGCAGCATGACAGGAGCGACTGGTCATTGGCGGAAGCACGGACTCAGTGGCAGCGCTTGTTACAGCTACATAACGGCGACGTGGCCGACCTGGCCTGCGTACAGGCCCTGGCCATAGAACAGCAAATTGATAGGTGGTTACATGGGGAATAAACCCCTGGCGGTATTTTTAATGGGGCCGACGGCATCGGGCAAGACCAATCTGGCCATGGCGGCTGTGCGGGCCTTGCCCTGCGAGCTGGTAAGCGTGGACTCGGCCCTGATCTACAAAGGCATGAATATCGGTACCGCCAAACCCAGTGCCGAGGAGCAGGCCCTGGCGCCTCATCGGCTGATCGATCTGATCGATCCCCGTCAGGCATACTCTGCCGCAGATTTTCGTCGAGATGCCCTGGCGGCAATGGCCGAGATAACCGCAACCGGGCGCATTCCCCTGCTGGTGGGGGGCACCATGCTCTATTTCAAGGCCTTGCTGGAGGGCTTGTCTCCCCTGCCCAGTGCCGATCCCGAGATCCGGGCCGGGATTGAGGCCGAGGCCCGACAACATGGCTGGGAGGCTTTACATCGGCAGCTGGCCGGTATAGATCCGATTGCCGCGGCGCGTATCCATCCCAATGATCCCCAGCGTCTTTCCCGGGCATTGGAGGTATATCGCATTTCCGGCAAAACCCTGACAGAATTGACACAACGCAAGGGTGATCCCTTACCTTACAAAGTGTTACAGTTTGCCGTTGCGCCTCGGGAACGGGCCGTACTGCACCGGCGCATTGCCATCCGTTTTCAGCAGATGCTGGCTGCCGGCTTTGAAGACGAGGTGAGGTCTCTCTACCAAAGGGGTGATCTGCATCCGGATTTGCCGTCGATACGGTGTGTGGGTTATCGGCAAATGTGGGATTATCTGGCGGGTACAGTAGGCTATGATGAAATGGTGGCGCGTGGTATTGCCGCCACCCGCCAGTTGGCCAAACGGCAACTGACCTGGTTGAGAAGCTGGCCGGAGCTGCACTGGCTGGATACCGATAATGAAGATGCTTGTCAGGCGCTGGTCGAGAAGGTCAGGCAGGCACATAATGAAATAAAACAATAAAAAGTTTCCACTATTACAAAAAATAAGGATAACAAGATGGCTAAGGGACAATCCTTACAAGATCCGTTTCTAAATGCGTTGCGGCGTGAACGGATCCCTGTCTCTATTTACCTGGTGAATGGCATCAAGCTGCAAGGACAGGTCGAGTCGTTTGATCAATTTGTGATCCTGCTGAAAAACACTGTCAGCCAGATGGTGTACAAGCATGCGATTTCTACCGTGGTACCTGCCCGGCCGGTACATCATCAGCCCCCGGCGGCCCCCGAAGCGCCCGAGTCGTCAGCACAAGAGCCGGATCAGGATTGAGCTTGAGCTCCCCCACCTGTTTGCTTGAGTACCGCTTGGCGGCCGCTTTTTTAGTGCCCGCAACATGGAGGAAATCCCTTGTTTGAACGCTATCAAGGTGGCGAGTCTGCCATTTTGGTTCATATCAATTTCACCGATGACAGTGAGCGTGAAGCCCTGGACGAACTGGAGTTGCTGGCGGATTCTGCCGGCGTGGCTACCTGTGCCGTAGTCACGTCCAGTCGCGGGGCCCCACAGTCCAAGTTTTTCATCGGCAGCGGTAAGGTGGAAGAGCTGGCCGGTTTGGTGCAGATGCATCAGGCCGATGTGGTGATCTTCAATCACAGCCTGAGTCCGGCTCAGGAGCGTAACCTGGAGCGGGAAGTCCGCTGCCGGGTACTGGATCGCACCGGGCTGATCCTGGATATTTTTGCCCAGCGGGCCCGCACCCATGAGGGCAAGCTGCAGGTTGAACTGGCCCAGTTGCGTCATCTTTCTACCCGCTTGGTGCGAGGCTGGACGCACCTGGAAAGACAAAAAGGCGGTATCGGCCTGCGCGGCCCGGGGGAAACCCAGCTGGAGACAGACCGCCGGTTGTTGCGCGAGCGGATCAAGTATATTCAGAAACGGCTGGAGAAGGTGTCCCGGCAGCGGGAGCAGGGCCGTCGGGCCCGGCTGCGCAATGAGGTGCCTACGCTGTCTTTGGTCGGCTATACCAACGCCGGTAAGTCGACCCTGTTCAACCGCCTGACCGAGGCTGGCGTCTATGTTGCGGATCAGCTGTTTGCGACCCTGGATCCGACCCTGCGCAGGATCGAGCTGGCCGATGTCGGCCCGGCGATCCTGGCCGACACGGTCGGCTTTATTCGTCATTTGCCCCATGATCTGGTCGCCGCCTTCAAGGCAACCCTGCAGGAGACCCGGGATGCGGACCTGCTGCTGCATGTGGTGGATTGTGCCGACGAAGAAATGCAGGACAATATCCGGGAGGTCGACGCGGTTCTTGAACAAATAGATGCAGGCCAGGTGCCGGTGCTCATGGTCTACAACAAGATAGACAAGCTGGAGCAGGCGGCGGGACGCATCGAATATGATGATGAAAATATGCCGCGGGCCGTCTGGCTGTCGGCTCAGAGTGGTCAGGGCGTTGAATGTCTGTTCGAGGCCCTGAGCCAGCGCTTGGCGGGGGCTCTGGTAGAACACCGGCTGACGCTGCCGCCGTCGGCGGCGAGATTGCGTAGCCGTTTGTATGCCATGAACGGCATAGTGAGTGAAGCGTTTGGCGAGGCCGGGGAGTATGTGGTGGATATCCGCCTGCAGAAAGCCGACTGGCAACGACTGATAAAACAAGAAGGTGAGCAGCTAGAGCGCTTTATAAGCGACTGATTGCTTGGTAAAGTTACGTCCACAAACCAGAAAGACGGAGATACAAATGGCTTGGAATGAGCCTGGAAATGGTGGCAAAGACCGTGACCCTTGGGGGAACAACGGTAAACATCAGGGTCCGCCAGATCTGGATCAGGTTATACGTAATCTGAGTAATAAATTAGGTGGCTTGCTCGGCGGTCGCGTACCGGGGAGCGGCGGTGGGGGCATCGGCTCGTTCGGGGTGGTGGTCGCCCTGGTCATCGCCCTGGTCGTGTGGGTAGTTAGCGGTTTCTACACCATCGGCGAGGCCCAGCGCGGCGTGGTGCTGCGTTTCGGTAAATTTTATCAGATGGTCGATCCGGGCCTGAGTTGGAAGGCGACCTTTGTCGATCGGGTATATCCGGTGGATGTGGAAACCGTGCGCTCCCAGCCGGCATCCGGCTTTATGCTGACCAAGGATGAAAACCTGGTGCGGGTAGAGATGGATGTCCAGTACCGGATTATCGATCCGCGGGCCTATCTGTTCAACGTCACCAATGCCGACGACAGCCTGCATCAGGCACTGGACAGCGCCCTGCGCTATGTGGTCGGACACAGCACCATGGACGATGTGCTGACGGTGGGTCGTGAGCGAGTCCGTCAGGAAACCCGCGAGCTGCTCGAGCGGACGATCGACCCTTATAACCTGGGGCTGATGATCCTGGATCTGAACTTCCTGCCGGCGCGTCCGCCGGAAGAAGTGAAGGATGCCTTCGATGACGCCATTGCGGCTCAGGAAGACGAACAGCGCTTTATCCGTGAAGCCGAAGCCTATGCCCGGGAAATAGAGCCCAAGGCGCGGGGCCAGGCCCAGCGCCTGTTACAGGAAGCCGAGGCCTACAAGGAGCAGATTGCCTTCCGGGCCGAGGGTGAAGTCGCCCGCTTCCGGGAACTGCTGCCCCAGTACCAGCGTGAGCCCGAGCTGGCGCGTCAGCGCATCTATCTGGAAACCATGGAAGAAATCTACAGCAAGGTGAACAAGGTGATTGTGGATACGCCGGAAGGCAGCAACAGCCTGATCTACCTGCCGCTGGACAAGCTGATGGAGCAGCAGGGCCAACGTGCCGAACGTCCGGATCCGAACAAGATTACCTCCGATTACCTGAATGGTAACGTACATGCGGGTCAGGACAGTGGTCAGATTAGACCGACCTCCGATCGCAGCAACATCCGTCCGACTTCAGGGAGAAACTAAACGATGAAAAGAGCATTAATCGTCGTTCTGGCCTTGGTTGCCATGGTGGTTTACTCCTCTATTTTTGTGGTGTCCGAAGGTGAGCGGGGCATAGTCCTGCAATTCGGCAAGGTGAAGCGTGAAGCCGACTCCGAGCTGCCAACCGTCTATCAGCCGGGCCTGCACTTCAAGGTGCCGATGATCGATCAGGTTCGCAAGCTGGATGCCCGGGTACAGACCCTGGGCGATCAGGTGGATCGTTTTGTGACCTCCGAGAAAAAGGATCTGATCATCGACTCCTACGTGAAGTGGCGTATCGATGATTTCGCCCAGTACTACCTGTCTACCGGTGGCGGTAACCGCCTGCAGGCGGAAGGTCTGCTGCGGCGTCGGATCAACAACAGCCTGCGTTCCGAAATCGGTACCCGTACCATACGGGATATCGTTTCCGGCGAGCGGGGCGATGTCATGGAAAGTGCGCTGAAAGGATTGCTTGAGTCTTCCTCCGAGCTGGGTATCAAGGTGGTGGATGTACGGATCAAGCAGATCAACCTGCCCACCGAGGTATCCAACTCCATCTATCAGCGGATGCGCGCCGAGCGGACTGCGGTTGCCCGGGAGCACAGATCCGAGGGTCGAGAGCAGGCCGAGATCATCAAGGCCGAGGCCGACCGCCGGGTGACCGTGATGATCGCCGAAGCCCAGCGTAACTCCCGCACCCTGCGTGGTGAGGGTGATGCCCTGGCCGCCAAGATCTATGCGGATGCCTACAGTGCCGATCCCGAGTTTTTCAGTTTCGTGCGCAGCCTGGAAGCCTACCGCAAGAGCTTCGAACAGGGCGGTGACATGATGATATTGAAGCCGGACGGCGATTTCTTCCGTTTCCTGAAAGACCCCTCGGGGGAGTAACCCGTCAGTTTACAAGGCCTGGTTAACCAGGCCTTTTTTGTTTCTGGAGCCGGAAACATGCAGCCAATTATGTTGGCCCTCGGGCTGGTATTGATTATCGAAGGGCTGGGCCCCTTGCTTTTCCCCCAGGCCTGGCGTCGCTGGCTGAGCCAACTGGCCAGTACCGAGCCGGCGTTGCTGCGCCGTATCGGCGGAGCCCTGGTAGTGGCCGGCGGCACTATATTTTATTTTTTCCGCTAAAGAGCCCGTTTCGTTTATTCCGACCTTGGTCAAAATTTGTTAGACTCCATTTTTAACAACCTAACAGTTAGTGAAAATGGGACAAAACGTTGTTGTACTAGGCACCCAATGGGGTGATGAAGGCAAGGGCAAGGTCGTCGATCTGCTGACTGACAAAGCCCGTTATGTCGTACGCTATCAGGGAGGCCACAATGCCGGTCATACCCTGGTGATTGATGGTAAGAAGACGGTTCTGCATCTGATCCCCTCAGGCATACTGCGTGATAACTGCACCTGCATCATCGCCAACGGTGTAGTACTGTCTCCGGATGCCCTGTTGAAGGAAATGGCCGGACTCGAAGCCAATGGGGTTCCTGTCAAGGAGCGCCTGGTATTGAGCGAAGCCTGCCCCCTGATCCTGCCCTACCATGTGGCCATGGATGTCGCCAGGGAAAAAGCCCGTGGCGCGAAAGCCATCGGTACCACGGGCCGTGGCATAGGCCCCGCCTATGAAGACAAGGTTGCCCGTCGCGGTCTGCGTGTCGGGGATCTGTTCAACATGACCAGCTTTGCCGAAAAACTGAAAGAAGTGGTGGAGTACTACAACTTCCAGCTGACCGGTTTTTATGGCGCTGAAGCGGTTTCCTACGACGAGGTGCTGGAGCAGGCCCGGGGCTATGCCGAACTGCTTACCAGTATGGTGGTCGATGTCACAGATATGCTGGACCAGGCTCGTATCCGGGGTGAAAAGATCATGTTTGAAGGAGCCCAGGGCACCTTGCTGGACATCGATCATGGTACCTATCCCTATGTGACCTCATCCAACACCACCGCCGGTGGCGTGGCGACCGGCTCCGGCTTTGGTCCCTGCTACCTGGATTATGTGCTGGGTATCGTCAAGGCCTATACCACCCGTGTTGGCTCGGGTCCTTTCCCCACCGAGCTATTTGATGGTGTGGGCGAACACCTGGGCGTGAAAGGCAACGAGTTTGGTGCCACTACCGGCCGTAAACGTCGTACCGGCTGGTTTGATGCGGTAGCGATGAAACGCGCCATCCAGGTCAACTCCATTTCCGGTTTCTGCCTGACCAAACTGGATGTACTGGACGGCCTGGAAGAAGTGAAGATCTGCATTGGCTACCAGATGCCCGACGGTACGGTACGTGATGTACCGCCGATGGCGGCGGAAGGTTACGAAACCGTCACGCCGGTATATGAGTCCATGCCCGGTTGGAGCGATAACACCTTCGGTGTTACCACGGTCGAAGGCCTGCCCCAGGCGGCCCGTAACTATATCAAGCGCCTGGAAGAAGTGACCGGGATCCCGGTTGATATTATCTCTACCGGCCCGGATCGTGGCGAGACCATGATACTGCGCCATCCGTTCGAAGTCTGATCCCGGCTTAACGGATAAAAAATGCCAGTCGTTCGACTGGCATTTTTGTTTGTGCGCCAGACCTGGCGCACAGCGCCTGGACGGGCGCTGTTCCGTTACCTAGCTGGTCCGCTCGACCGCCATGTGGGCAAGGGCCGTCAGCGCGCTCTTGTGTTCGGAATCGGGGAGTATGGCCAGGCTGGCGATCGCCTTGTCGGCTTCGGCCCGCGCTCGCTGTTCACAGTATTCCAGGGCGCGGGTGTCGCTCAGGATCTCCATGATCTCTGTCAGGTGATCCATGCCGGTCCGGTTGGCGATGGCATCACGGATACGGTCCCGCTGGGACGGGGTGCCGACTGCCATGGCCCGTAACAGCGGCAGGGTGGGTTTGCCTTCGGCCAGATCATCACCCACATTCTTGCCCATATCACCGGCATCCGAACTGTAATCCATGATGTCATCCACCAGCTGGAAGGCGGTGCCCAGGTACTTGCCATAGTCCAGCATGGCCTGTTCCACTTCCGGTGGTTGGTGGGTCAGCACTGCCGCCAGGCGGGTTGCCGCTTCGAACAGCTTGGCGGTCTTGCAGTAGATTACCTGCATATAGCTGTCTTCGGTGGTGTCCGGGTCGTTACAGTTCATTAGCTGCAGGACCTCACCTTCGGCGATGATATTGGTGGCTTCGCTGAGCAGCTGCATGATGCGCATGCTGTTGAGTTCGGTCATCATCTGGAAGGAGCGGGTATAGAGAAAGTCGCCGACCAGCACACTGGCGGCATTGCCGAACAGGGCGTTGGCGGTATCCCGGCCCCGGCGCAAATCCGACTCGTCCACCACATCGTCATGTAACAGGGTCGAGGTATGAATAAACTCGAGCAGGGCTGCCAGCTTGATGTGGTCTTCGCCCTCATAGCCCAGTGCCCGGGCAGCCAGCACGGTCAACATGGGGCGCATACGCTTGCCCCCCGCACTGACGATGTAATAGCCCAGTTGATTGATTAACGCCACGTCAGATTGCAGGCGAGACATGATGAGGCTGTTGACCGACTGCATATCCAGGTCGGTCAGTTTTTTTATTGCATTGATATCTATCATAAAGGTAAAGCCGGGCGATGCAGTCCAAAGCGATTAGTGATAGGATTTTACACGATTTGGCAAAGGGTTAAACGCGCATAGCACTGTGGTCAACAGAAAGCGGAAGAGGATGATATTTTTCCGATTCTACCCTTGTCTAAGGGGATCAATTTGCGTACAATTCGCGGCCATTGTAGAACAGTTTTAGTGCACATCCCCAAGGGGGAGTTTAGTGCCATATTTCGGAGTTAAAAACATGTACGCGGTAATCCAAAGCGGCGGAAAACAGCACCGTGTAGCCGAAGGCCAAGTTATTCGTCTGGAGAAACTGGACGTAGAAACCGGCGCCTCTGTCGAATTTGACAAGGTGCTGATGGTTGCCCAAGGTGAAAACGTAACAGTAGGTGTCCCTTACGTTGATGGCGGCAAGGTAACGGCCGAAGTCGTTAACCACGGTCGTGGCAAGAAAGTCAAGATTGTCAAGTTCCGTCGTCGTAAGCACTCTCGCAAACAGCAGGGTCACCGTCAGTGGTTCACTGAAGTGAAAATCACTGGTATCAGCGCCTAAGAGGGGAGTTTAGTTCCATGGCACATAAAAAAGCAGGCGGTTCAACTCGTAACGGTCGCGATTCAGAAAGTAAACGTCTCGGCGTCAAGCGCTTCGGCGGTGAGTCTGTCCTGGCGGGCAACATCATCGTTCGTCAGCGCGGCACCAAGTTCCACGCCGGTGACAACGTAGGTTTGGGTAAAGATCACACCCTGTTCGCCAAAGCCGAAGGCAAGGTGAAGTTTGAGGTGAAAGGCCCCAAAAACCGCAAATACGTCAGCATTGTAGCCGAGTAAGTTACAAGCAGCACGTTACAAAAGCCCCGCCATTGGCGGGGCTTTTGCTTTATGTAAAGCCGTGATTCTGGTTGGTTATACTAGGATCAGAATGTAAACGGGAGAAAGCTCGAAATGAAGTTTGTCGATGAAGCAGAGATCAAGGTTCAGGCCGGTGATGGTGGTAACGGTTGTATCGGCTTCCGCCGTGAAAAATATATTCCCAATGGGGGGCCCGATGGCGGTGATGGCGGTGATGGCGGCGATCTGTACCTGCTGGCCGACGAGAACCAGAATACCTTGATCGATTACCACTTTGAGCGTTTTCACCAGGCTGAGCGGGGTGAAAATGGTCGGGGGGCTAACTGCACCGGCAGGCGGGGCAAAGACAAGGTGCTGACCGTGCCGGTCGGTACACGGGTTCGTGATGAAATGACCGGTGAAATCCTGGGCGATCTGACCCGTCACGGTCAGAAGCTGCTGGTCGCCAAGGGCGGTTTTCATGGCCTGGGCAATACCCGCTTCAAGACTTCGGTAAACCGGGCGCCGCGCAAGAAAACCAACGGCACGCCCGGAGAGGTGCGCAACCTGATACTGGAGCTGATGCTGCTGGCGGATGTGGGGCTGCTGGGCCTGCCCAATGCGGGTAAATCCACATTCATTCGCTCTGTGTCCGCGGCCAAACCCAAGGTTGCCGACTATCCCTTTACCACCCTGGTTCCCAACCTGGGCGTAGTGCGTTGCGATGGCCAGCAGAGCTTTGTGGTTGCCGATATCCCGGGGTTGATTGAAGGGGCCGCCGATGGCGCCGGCCTGGGGATCCGTTTCCTCAAGCACCTGGAACGTTGCCGGGTGTTGCTGCATCTGGTGGATGTCCTGCCGATAGACGGCTCGGACCCGGCCGATAATGCCCAGATCATCATCAATGAACTGGAAAATTACAGTGAAACGCTGGCGGACAAGCCCAGGTGGCTGGTGTTCAACAAGCTGGATCTGGTGCTGGAAGAAGAAATCGACGAGATTATCGAGCGGGTCGTGACCGCCCTGGATTGGCAAGGGCCGGTGCACAAGATTTGTGCCCTGAGTAAAGAAGGGACCAAGGCCTTGACCCAGGAACTGATGGCTTTTCTGGAAGAGCATCCCCGTACCGAGCAGGAGCTGCAGGAAGCGCAGGAGCCGGTCAATTTCAAATGGGACGAATACCATCAGGCCAAGCTGTCCGAGGTCGATGCTGACGAGCTGGATGACGACGATGACGACTGGGACGACGAAGAAGACGACGGCCACGTCATCTACACCCGGGAGTAAGCCATGTCAGTGTCGTTAATCGTGGCCATGACCCGGGACAATGTGATTGGCAAGGACAACGCCATGCCCTGGCACCTGCCCGCCGATTTGGCCTATTTTAAACGAGTCACCATGGGCAAGCCGGTGGTGATGGGGCGCAATACCTTTGCCTCCATCGGCAGGCCGCTGCCCGGGCGGCGCAATATCATAGTCAGCAGTAGCCTGCACGAGGCGCCGGCGGGCACCGAGCTGGTGTCGTCGCCGTCTGCCGCGCTGGCCTTGCTGGACGGCGAGCCGGAGGTGATGGTCATCGGGGGAGGGCAGCTCTACCGGGCGTTTATGCCCCTGGCCCGGCGTCTGTATCTGACCCGTATCTCAGCCAGTGTGGATGGCGATACCTACTTCCCGCCGGTCGGGGATGAATGGCGGTTAACCGCGGAGCAGGTGCAGCCGGCCGATGAACGCAATCAGTATGAATGCCGCTTTCAGGTATTGGAGCGTCAGCCGGCATAAACCGGGCAGGGGCTAACCAGGCGCTCCCCGGTTTCCCAGCACAACAGGGTCAAGCTCCCTCCCCAGACACAGCCGGTATCCAGGGCATGGATACCGGCTGTGTCACAACGGCCTTCCAGCGCCGCCCAGTGGCCAAATACCAGAGGGGGATCCTGATAGCCTGTCCTGAGCTCGAACCAGGGGCGCAGCTGCTGCGGTGCCGAGGCCAGGGTTGCCTTGTTTTCAAAGTCCAGCCGGCCGTCGGGATAGCAGAGGCGCATGCGGGTAAAGGCATTGATGCTGTAACGCAGCTGCTCCGTGGCGGGCAGGTCCTGCCGCCACAGATCGGGCTGGTTGCCATACATCTGCTGTAGTCGCTGTCTGTACCGGGGAGACTGCAACTCGGCTTCGGCCATGCGGGCCGAAGCCCTGGCCTGGTCCAGGTCCCACTGGGGAGGAATGCCGGCATGGGTCATCACAAAGCCATGGTATTCGTGCTCGGCCAGCAGGGGCTGATGCCTGAGCCAGTCAAGCAAGTCGGCCCGGTCGGCGGCATGGAGGATGGCGGTAATCTTATCACTGGGCTTGGGTTTGCCTATGCCGTGGGCAATGGCCAGCAGGTGCAGGTCATGATTACCAAGCACAGTCACCGCCGCATTGCCGAGGGCCATCACCCGCCGTAAACACCCCAGGGAGTCGGGGCCACGAGCCACCAGATCCCCGGTCAGCCAGAGTTGATCCCGGCTGGGGTTGAAGGCGACCTGGGCCAACAACATCTCGAGTTCTCTCAGGCAACCCTGCAGATCACCGACAATATAGGTGGCCATCAGTTGATGATATTGGGCAAGGCCAGCCGGAAGGGATCTATCGGCGCCTGGAACTCGCGGCCATCGTCCAGGAGCATGGTGTAACTGCCTTCCATCACGCCGAAGGGGGTTTCCAGGCTGACACCGCTGGTATAGGTGTATTGAGAGCCTGGCGGGATCAGCGGTTGTTCACCCACGACCCCACTGCCTTCCACTTCCATGATCTTGCCATTGCCATCGGTGATCACCCAGCGACGTCCCATCAACTGAACCCTTTGTGGACCGGTATTCTTGACGGTAATGGTATAGGCAAACACATAGTGCTGTTCATCGGGCGCGGAGCGTTCGGCCAGGTAATGGGGAACCGTGGTAATCTGGATGGCGGTGGGCTCCATGGTTATTCCTTCTGCTGGGCCAGGGCATTGGCCATGGCTACGTATTGGGCGACACTCAGGTTTTCCGGGCGGAGTGAGGGATCCAGACCCAGTGCGGTCAATTGCTCCGGACTGAACAGGTGCTGAAGGCTGTTGCGGATGGTCTTGCGACGCTGGCCGAAGGCATCGGCGGTGACCCGCGACAGGCAATCGATGCGCTTTGCGGGGAACGGCGGCTGTTCATAGGGCAGCAATTTCACCACGGCGGAATCCACCTTGGGAGCCGGCTTGAAGGCTTCGGGTCCGACTTCCAGCACCGGCACCACTTCACAGTAGTATTGTGCCATCACGCTCAGACGACCGTATGCCTTGCTGCCGGGTCCGGCCGACAGTCGCTTGACCACTTCTTTTTGCAGCATAAAGTGCATATCGGCGATGACCGGCGCGAATTCAAACAGGTGGAACATCAGCTGGGTGGAGATGTTGTAGGGCAGGTTGCCAAACACCTTCAGCTTTTTGCCGGGCTCGAGCAGGCTGGCAAAATCAAACTTCATGGCATCGGCCTGATGTATATTAAGCTTGTCCTGCAGGAAGGGGTTGGCTGCCAGACGGGCTGCCAGATCACGGTCCAGCTCGACGACATTGAGCTTATTCAGTCGGTCGCACACCGGGCCGGTCAGGGCGCCGAGGCCCGGGCCTATTTCGACCATGGTGTAGTCATCGCTGGGAGCAATGGCACCGACTATCTGATCGATAATGTAGTCGTCGTGCAGGAAATTCTGTCCGAATCGCTTGCGGGCCTTGTGCCCCTGGTGAACTTTACTATTCATCGCGTTTTTCTATCATCTCAATGGCTTGATTGACGGCGCACAGCATGCTGCCCGCATCGATTTTATCGGTTCCGGCCAGTTCAAGCGCTGTGCCGTGATCCACCGAGGTGCGGATAAAAGGCAGCCCCAGGGTGATATTGACCGCCTTGCCAAAGCCCATATATTTCAATACCGGCAGCCCCTGGTCATGGTACATGGCCAGGAAGGCATCGGCGTCCTTCATGTATTTTTCCTGGAACAGGGTATCGGATGACAGCGGGCCGATCAGATCCATCCCCTCGGCGCGCAGCTCATCCAGGGTTGGGATGATGATATCCAGCTCTTCCCGGCCCAGGTGACCGTCTTCTCCCGCATGGGGGTTGAGGCCGCACACATAGATACGGGGCTTGGGAATGGCGAATTTGCTCTGCAGCTCGCTGTGCAGGATCCGGGTGATCTTGATCAGGCGATCCGGGGTAATGGCTTTGGCCACATAGGCCAATGGAATATGGGTGGTGACCTGAGCCACCCGCAGGCCGGGGGTGGCCAGCAACATGACCACATCCGGGACGTTGGCTTCGTGGGCAAAGAACTCGGTGTGCCCGCTGAAGGAAACCCCGGCCTTGTTGATGATGCCCTTGTTGACCGGACCGGTAACCACGGCATCAAATTCGCCGGACATATTGCCGTCGGAGGCCCGCTTCAGGGTTTCCAGAACATAGAGGCCATTGGCCTCGTCCAGCTGTCCGGGGATGGAAGCCCTGGCCAGGCGGACCGGGGCTATGGTCAGGGTACCGGCGGCCTGGGGCCTGGGTTCCTGTTCCGGGTTATAGGGCAGCAAGACCAAGGACTTGCCCAGGGCCTGGGCCCGGCTCTGTAACAGCTCGGGATCGGCAATTACCACCAGCTCAACGGGCCAGCTTTGTTCGGCGAGGGCCAGCATCAGCTCGGGGCCGATGCCGGCGGGTTCGCCGGGTGTTATCGCTATGCGTCTACAAATCACAGTTCACCGTTAGATAAGTTGGCGTCGACAATACGTATATAGGCCTCATCCCTCAGCTCATCCAGCCAGGTCTGCACCTCTTCGTTAAAGCGACGATTGAAAATTAACTGGTATGCCCTTTGCTCGGTGGCTTGTTCAGTTGCATCCAGGACTCGCCTGTCGTCAAGCCGCACCAGGTGCCAACCATGCTCTGAGCGGAATGGCTCGCTCAATTGTCCTACTTCAAGCTGATTGACGGTGTCGCGGAACGTGCTGACATACATTTCCGGGGCTGCCCAGCCGAGATCACCACCGTTTATCGCCGAGCCGGGATCTTCAGAATATTGCTCGGCCAGGCTGGCCATGGTGGCTTGCCCGCTCCGAATGGACTCGGCAAAGCCGGCCAGCATGGACTGGGCCTTTTCTTCACTCATGATGATCGACGGTTTGATCAGAATATGCCGGGCCTTGACCTCCACCGCCTGTATCTTTTGGCTGTCGTCTCTTTCGAGGTCAAAGATGGTCAATATGTGCAGCCCGGCGCCGGAGCGCATGGGACCAATGATATCACCCTTGTCGTGGCTCTTCACGGCCTCGCTGAACAGGGAGGGCATTTCATTGATGGTCATCATGCCCCAGTCTCCCCCTTCCAAGGCCTTGGGGCCGGTACTGTGGCTGATAGCCAGCTGGCGGAAGTCGGCACCCTGACGTAGCTGGGCTATCAGCTTTTCGGCCTGGGCACTGGCGGTACGCAGCTGCTCACTCGAGGGGTCGGTTGGCAGGGACAGCAGTATATTGCCGACCCGGTAGCGGGTGTTGCTTTGGCCCTGTTCCTTGAGCATTCGCACTACCTGTTTGACTTCCTGATCGGAAACATTGATCCGGCGGCGTACCTGGTTGCGGGCCAGTTCGCTCATCAGGATTTCATTGCGTACCTGGGTGCGGAACTGGGCATAGGAAAGGCCCTGGCGGGCCAGATCGTTGCGAAACTGGGTGAGAGTTTTGCCTTCTCCCTTGGCAATATTGCCGATGGCTTGTTCCAGCTGGGTATCGGAAATGCGAAGTCCGAGCAGCTCGGCCTGCTGCAGCTGCAGGCTTTCCATAATCAGTCGATCGAGGGCCTGTTTACGCAACTTGTGATCATCGGGTAGAGGCTGGCCGGCGGTGACGGCACTACGCTTGACCTGGTCGACCAGCTTGGTCAACTCGCTTTCCAGTACCACGTCCTGGTTGACCACGGCCACTACCTTGTCCAGCAGCTCGACCGCCTGACTGGTTAGGGTGGCCAGACCCAGCCCGGCGGCGATGAGCAGTTGTTTACATCTTTTCTTCATGACAGGTCCTGTGCACAGTATGAATTAGTTATTAAGGTTAAACGGACGATAGTAGGGCAGTAACTGGGAGCCTGGTCCGAAGTCACCGTTGCCGGCGCCGAGGGAGCTCAGGCCTTTCAGTTCAAAGCGCAGGCCGATGCTGGTTTCCTGGTTTACCTGGTTGACCAGCTTGTCCGTTTTTTGCCATTGCTCCCAGGTCAGGCTGACAGCCCAGCAGCAGGAGTCATAGCGCAGTCCTATCAGAGTATCGATATTGCGATTGAGTTCAATATCCCGGTAATAGCCGCCGATCATGCGCCACTGGGGATCCAGTGGCCAGGAAAAAGTGCCGCCCAGTTGGTTCAGATCGTTTTCCAGGCTGGTATCCTGAAAATATTCCTGATTCAGGTGACGGAAACCTATCTGGGCCAGCTTGCCCAGCTCGTTGTATTCCAGGGTAATGTTGCCCGAGGCCAGTTGTTGTTCGCTGGTATCCTGTTGGGCCGAGGCATGGACAAACCAGTTGCCGTCCAGATTGGCATCGCCCTCGAAGGTCAGGAAAGAGCGCTTGACCTCGCCGGGGGTATCGGTGGGCAGCAGTCCGACCCGGGGGGAGACAAAGTTATAGGTCTGGGCCAGGGCCAGTCGCAGCCGCTCGGTACCGAGCGGGTCATAGATGCGGCTGGTAAAACCGGCTGTCACCTGATTGGCATCGCTTATCCTGTCCAGGCCGGCAAAGCGTCGTTCGCTGAACAGCTGGTAGTAATCCTGGCTCATATCGGTGGTGTCATACAGGCCGATATTGTCCTGGTCGGTGTAGGGCACATACAGGTACTGGAGCTGGGGCTCCAGGGTCTGAGTGAATGCCTGTTCGAACCATTGTGCTTCACGATCGAATACCAGGTTGCCCCTGACCCGGAGCTTGGGCAGCAGGCGGTCGACACTGGTATCGAGCCGGTCGCTGACGAAACCTCGTTCCTGATAATAGGGGGCCAGGGTATCGGGTACGTCCTGTTCAAAGTGGGTGTAGTAGGCACCGGCCTCGGCGGTCAGCAGGCCACCGGGTTTTTCAATCAGGGAGACGATAACGCTGGGTTCTATATGCAGGCGACTGGCCTCAAATACATCAGCCTGATCATTGTTGAACTGGGACAGTTCCGAGTTCAGGCTGAGATCATACCAGCCGTAGCCCCGATAGCCGGTCAGGTCGAGGCTGGGTACCAGCTGAAAGGGGGCCAGGGTATCGGGTTTAAGCACCTGGTAATCGCGCACTTCCGCCGTCAGTTGCCAGGCCCTGTCGTAATAGCCGCCCTGGAAGGATTGCAGCAGCTGGTCATCGACCAGTACCCCGACCGGCGGGGTAAAGTCGTCCAGATAGTTGAAGTCACCGCCGGCGACTTTGGTATAGTCAACGCTGGCGCGCCAATGGCTCTCGGCATCGAAACGAGCATTGTGTTGCCAGTTGAACAACCAGCGTGAGGTATCTTCCAGCTCGGTGTTGACCAGGCTGTCATCGCTGCCCAGATACTCGCCATACAAGGCGCCAGTCTGTCCCTTTACGGGCATATAGCGTAATTCCAGCTGGCTCATCAGGCCCCGTTCGCTCATGTAGCGCGGGGTATAGGTGGCATCGTAGTTGGGGGCTATGTTCCAGTAGTAAGGCAGGCTGACATCGGTGCCGTTATCGCTGCTGATGTCCAGGGTCGGGTACAGGAAGCCACTTTGCCGCTGGTCTTTCACCGGGAACTTGAAGTAGGGAAAGTAGAAAACCGGCACTTCCTTGACCCACAGCACCGTATTCCAGGCTTCGCCGAATACCTGGTCCTGTTCCACCCTGACTTCGCTTGCGCGCAATTCCCAGACCTCTTCCCCCGGGGGACAGGTGGTATAGCTGGCGCCATCGAGTGCTACCTTATTGGTATTATTCGTCATCCGTACCTGCTCGGCGCCACCCCGTCCCGGATTGCCATGCAGCTGGTAGCGGGCCTGTTCCAGGGTTGTGTCCTTGTTGTCCAGGTTGGAGGTCAGGGTCTGGTCGCTGCGCACGGTAATGCTGCCGTCGGAATAACGAATGTTACCTTCGGCCTGCACATCCCGGCTTTGCTGGTCGAGCTCGGCGTAATCGGCCCGAAAGGTACGATGGGCCTGTGTAACATTTACCTCACCCCGGTACCTGATTTTGCCGTCCCGGGTAGCTTCCAGGTTATCTGCTGTTACTTCGATGGGGGCCTGGTTGGCATTGGCGGGGGCATCGATACGCTGAGGCACATGACCGAAACAGCGGCTGAATGAAAAGGGTGTCTCATCTTCTGGTGTCTGCGCCTGGGTTAACGCGGGAGTCAGGCCGGTAAATAACACAAGGGGAAAGCCGATAATCCGTATTTTCATTTGTTAGCGCTCGCATCCACTGGTCTTGGCGACACCGGTCTGTGTTCCGGGGCTCAGCTTGGTTGAGCTTTTGGTGTCATTACTTTATGGTAGCTGGCTATGATAATGCATTCTTGCCGTCAGCACTATGACCCAGCCTTGCTGCCGTTTTCTAAAGCGGATCCTGTTCATGAATGACGCGTTTTCCGCCGGTTTCGGCTTTCCTGCGCGGCGCCAGCATGGGGCTGCGCGGGCAGCGGCATGACGACTGAAATGCAATGATGGGATAACTCGATGTTGGCGCATATTAAAGGCAAGTTGATTGGTTTTCTGTTCGGTTTGTTGATCGGCAATATTCCCGGTGCCTTGCTGGGGTTATGGCTGGGTCATCTGGTGGATAAAAAGCTGGCCAATGCCTGGCAGGGTCGGCAGGGGGCCCAAACCGAATTCTTGTATGCCACCTTTGCCACCATGGGGCATATTGCCAAGTCCAGCGGCCAGGTGTCGAGCCAGGAAATTCGGCTGGCAGAACACCTGATGGCACAAATGCGCCTGCAGGGCGAGCAAAAAGTTCAGGCGCAGCAGGCGTTTCGTGAAGGCAAGGCGGCGGACTTTCCGCTGCATGACACCCTGCGCCGTTTTCGCCGACAGGTGAGAAACAGCCGGAACCTGCTGCGTTTTTTCCTGGAGGTCCAGCTGCAGCTGGCGTTTGCCGATGGCGAGCTGCATCCGGCCGAACGACAGATCCTGCATACCATCGCCGCTGAACTGGGCTTTTCCGTTGCCGAGCTGGAACGCTTGCTGGCCTTTGCCGAGGCGCAGCTGCACATGTTTCGCCAGGGGCGCGGTCAAGCGGGGGCCGGTGCCTACACCCAGGCACCGGAAGACCGGCTGCGGGATGCCTATCGTATCCTGGAGGTAGAAGCAGGGGCCGACGATAATACCGTCAAGCGCGCCTATCGCCGGCAGATGTCCAAGCATCACCCGGACAAACTGGTATCCCAGGGGCTGCCCAAAGAGATGATGGAAATGGCCAAGGAAAAGGCCCAGGAAATCCAGCAGGCATGGGAAACCATCAAGACGGTACGCAATATCCGCTGAACCAAGGCGCCAAGCCTGCAGCTGGCAGCCGAAGGCAGCCCGCATGGGTAACACTGTTCACTTAAGCAAAAAAAGAGAGTCCTCCTCCACACGCCGAAACCCATCCCTGGGGGGGCGGTGGTGTCATCCATAATGCCAACAGTCGGCTTTGTAGATGATGACTCACCTTAACTGAAACAGTGTTAGCCCGAATGGGCGGTTTAATGGGTGATGCTGCGGTGAGAAGTGTGCACAGCGAGCATATGGCGCAAGAACGACAAACGCGGCGTTGTGTTCACAGCCGCGTTTGTCGTTTTATGGCTTCCAGCTTCCAGCTTCCAGCTTCCAGCTTCCAGCTTCCAGCTGCCGTTAAACCAGCCGGTTCTGCTCCCGTCCGGCCACAAAGGCCTCTATGTTGTCGATCAGCTGGTCGGCCAGGCGCTGCATGGCAGCCTGGCTGGCCCAGGCCACATGGGGAGTGAGAATAAAGTTGGAATATTGGCGGGCGGCCTTCATTAGCGGGTGAGTCGGTGACGGCGGCTCCTCACTGACCACATCGAAGCCGGCTCCGCCTATCTGTTGCTGGTCGAGGGCGGTGAGCAGGGCGTCTTCATCCACCAGGCCGCCGCGACCGGCATTGATCAGCAGGGTGTGGGACTGCATCAGTTCAAACTCACGGGTACTTATCAGATGGCGGGTATCGGCGTTCAGCGGACAATGCAGGCTGATGATGTCCGCCCGGGCCAAGACTTCATCGAACTCAACCCGGCCCGCGCCGGCGACCTGCCCTTTACGGGCCGCGACCATGACCTGCATTCCCAGGGCCCTGGCCAGCTTTTCCACATCTCGGGCTATGGTGCCGTAGCCGATTAATCCCAGGGTTTGCCCGGCCAGGTCCCGGATCGGGTAATCGAAGTAGCAGAACTGTCCCGATTCCTGCCAGCGACCGGCCTGCACCGAGCTGTGGTAGGCCAACAGGTTACGGCCAAGCGCCATGATCAGCGCCAGCACATGCTCGGGGACCGAGTTCCTGGCGTAGTCGCGGATATTACAGACCGCGATCCCCAGTTCACGGCAGGCCGCCAGATCCACATTGTCACTGCCGGTGGCGGCGATGGCAACCAGCCTGAGCCGGGGCAGGGCGCTCAGGGTTTCCCGGTTCAACTTGACCTTGTTGACGATGGCGATATCCACATCTGCCAGTCGTTGCTGTACCTGCTCGGGTGGGGTATGCCCATACCCCTGCCACCGATGATCGAAGCCGGGCGGCCGTAACTGGATGCCCGGGGCCAGGGTGTCGGTGTCGAGAAAAGCCAGTTTCATCCTCTGTTCCTTCGGTTATTCAGCCATCAGGCTTCCAGGGTAAAGGGAGCCGGGGCACTGAACTGCAGCCACTGCTTGGTTCTGGGGTGCTTGAAGCCCAGCTCGGCAGCATGCAGCTGCAGGTGAGGTGCCATCTCCAGGGCGGCACCCTCAGCGTACAGATTATCGCCCAGGATCGGGTGTCCCATACTCAGCATATGTACCCGCAACTGATGGGAGCGGCCGGTAATGGGCGTCAGCTCGAGCAGGCTGCGTTCGGGCAGCCTGCGCAGGCAGCGCCAGTGGGTCAGGGCTGGCTTGCCCTGCTCCAGGTTGACCATATGACGGGGCCGGTTTGGCCAGTCACAGGACAGTGGCAAATCGACACTGCCGCTGTCCTGTTCGGGCTGACCATAGACCCAGGCATAATAGCGCTTGGCGGTTTCCCGCTCGCGAAACTGGCGACTCAGTTCCCGGTGGGCCTTGGGGTGCAGCGTCATGACGAGCACACCCGAGGTAGCCATATCCAGGCGGTGGACCACCTGCAGGGTAGGAAACACCCTTTGCACCCGCAACGACAGGCTGTCCCAATGCACCCGTTCGCGGCCCGGGACCGTCAGCAAGCCGCTGGGCTTGTTGAGTACGATGATACTGTTGTCCTGATACAGGATCTCGAACTGGGGATCCATGGGCGGATCATAACGGAGTAAAGCCATAATGCTGCCGGATCCCTGGTTACTGGTGACTGACTACGATAAAACGGATGGCATCCAGTTTTAAGCGGGTATGGCTCAACAGGTTGTCGAGTTCGGTTTGCAACTCCTGCAGATGAACCAGCTCGCTTTCTCGGACATTGGGGTTGACCCGGCTGAGTTCCTGCAAACGGGCCAGTTCCTCACCGATGGATGCCTGCATCTGAGCCCGTGCCTGTTCCACCAGCACCTGCATTTGTTGCTCGGCCATGGGAATGGCGGCCTGCAACAGACCATGGATTACCGTCTGGGAGGCATTGACCAGCTTGCTGGCGAGGTGGCGATTGACCGCACTGAGCTGGCGGTCGAAGGATTCAAAGGCTACCTTGTCCGCCAGATCGTTGCCGTTTTTGTCCAACAGCAGACGGATAGGGGCGGGGGGCAGAAAACGGTAGAGCTGGGCATGGTGTGCCGACTCCGCCACATAGATCAACTCGACGAACTGGGTTCCCACCGGCAGCGCCTTGTTTTTCAGAATCGCCACCGAGGTGGATCCGATTTCCGAGCCCAGTACCAGATCAATGCCGCCACGGATCATCGGGTGATCCCAGCTGACAAACTGCAGGTCATCCCGGCTCAGGGCGGTATTCCTGTCAAAGGTGATACTGGTGCCGTCATCGGGCAAGCCCGGGAAGTGGGAAACCAGCATTTGCTCGGTGGGGCGCAGTACGATCGCATTCTCACCCCTGTCGTCCTGATGAACACCTACTTCATCGAACAGCTTGATAGCAAAGATGGCCAGCGTGGGATCTTCATCCACTTCCGCCAGGCTGGCGGCCAGGTCCCGGTTGTGGAGCTCGCCACTGGAATTCAGTTCCAGCAGGCGGTCCCGGCCCTGTTCCATCTGACTGTTCAGTTGTTCGGCCAGCATACGGGTGTCGGCAATCAGGGCCGCGAGTGCCTCCTGATCCTGGCCATGGCCGGCCAGCAGGGATAACAATTGCTCGGATACCTGCTGATACACGGGCTGACCGACGGCATTGGGTTTGCTGAAGGCGTCCATGCCCTGGTGATACCAGAGCGTCAGCGCCTGTTGCGCAGTGCCCTCCAGGTAGGGAACATGAATATCGATATTATGCTGCTGGCCGATGCGATCGAGTCGGCCGATACGCTGTTCCAGCAGATCCGGGTTCAAGGGCAAATCGAACAGCACCAGCTGGTGGGCAAACTGGAAATTGCGTCCTTCCGAACCGATTTCGGAGCAGATCATTACCTGGGCACCCCCTTCCATCTGGGCAAAGTAGGCGGCGGCCTTGTCCCGCTCCAGCAGCGACATGCCTTCGTGGAACACGGTCCCCCGAATGCCTTCTTTGGTGCGCAGAATATCCTCCAGCGCCAGGGCTACGCCGGCCTTGGCGGTAATCACCAGGATCTTGTCGTTGCGCTTGGCCTTGGTAAACTCCAGCAACCACTCTACCCGGCTGTCGAACTGGGTCCAGGAGCTGTCACCACCTTCAAACTGGCGGTAAATCTCTTCCGGATACAGGGCCTGCAGTGCCTGGGCAGCGATATCCTGATGGTTGCCCATCAGGTTGGCCACCCGGATGGCAGTCTGGTATTGGGACGGCAGCGGCAGGCTGTACAGGTGCAGCTGGCGGGACGGAAACCCCTTGATCACATGGCGGGTGTTACGAAACAGCAGGCGGCCGGTACCGTGACGGTCCAGCAAGCGGCTGAGCAGGGCGTGCTTGCCTTGGGTGCTGTTCAGATCCACCTGTTCCAGCTCTTCGATAAAAGGAGCCAGGCGGGCCAGCGCTTCCTTGTCGAGCGGTTGATCTGCCAGCAGGTCTTCGGCGGCGCGCGCCAGGGGCTGATAGGATTCTTCTTCCGTCAGAAAGGCTTGGTAGTCGTAAAAGCGTTCCTGATCGAGCAGGCGCAGGCGGGCAAAGTGGCTTTCATGGCCCTGCTGGTCTGGGGTAGCGGTCAACAGCAATACCCCGGGGACTCGCTCGGCCAGGGCTTCGACCACTTCATAGGCACGGCTGGGCTTGTCCTGATCCCACACCAGATGGTGAGCCTCATCGACCACCAGCAGATCCCAGTCGCTGTCCAGCAGTTGCTCGAAGCGTTTACGCTTTTTGGTAATAAAGTCCAGGCTACACAGGATCAGCTGCTCGGTATCGAAAGGGTTTTCCGCGTCGGCAAACGCCTCGATACAACGCTCCTCGTCGAACAGCGAGAAATGCAGGTTAAAACGGCGCAGCATTTCCACCAGCCACTGGTGGATAAGTGCATCGGGTACCAGGATCAGGATACGGGCGGCGCGACCAGACAGCCATTGTTGCTGGATAATCATGCCGGCCTCTATGGTCTTGCCCAGACCGACTTCGTCGGCCAGCAACACCCGGGGGGCATAACGGCTACCCACTTCCTTGGCTATATGCAGCTGGTGGGGGATCAGGCTGATCCGGCCACTGGCCAGGCCCCTCAGGGGCGAACGGCGCTGCTCAAACTGATGCGTAAGGGCCTGGTAGCGCAGGTTAAAGCGGCCGATTTTATCTATCTGACCAGCAAACAGACGTTCCTGCGGTTTGTTCAGCTTGATAAAGTGATTGAGAAAGGTTTCTTTTAGTGCACAGGGCTCTTCGGTATCCAGGCGTATGCCATGGTAGGTCAGCAAGCCGTTATCTTCTGTTATCGACTCAACCTGCAGCTCCCAGTCCTCATGGCTGCTGATGGTATCACCCGGATTAAACATTACCCGAGTCACGGGGGCATCATCCTTGGCGTACATGCGGTTTTCACCGCAGGCAGGAAATAGCATGGTAACCATGCGCACATCGATGGCGACTATGGTTCCCAGCCCCAGATCGGTTTCTGTATCGCTAATCCAGCGCTGGCCGAGGGCAAAAGGCATTCAATTCTCCAAGCTGCAGAGGGGGGATAAAAAAGGGGCGCTATCTTACCCTAAGGTACTCTAGCCTGCATCCGGCAATCGGTGGCATCGGTAAATGATTGCTTCCCGGATGAACAACCCTCTATAGCCTAGATAAAAATGGCGTCAGTAAGGGTGCAAAAATACCAATTGGTTAAAAACCGAGCGAACGGTTTTTTTCTTTGCAAAAATCCCTTGCGCAAAATCCGCCGGTCCCTATAATGCGCATCCACTGACACGGGGCAAGGCGCTCACGGTCACAAGGGTTGAAAACGAACGGCATTAAGTTTGATTCAGCGCTTGACGAACACCAAGGATTGCGTAGAATACGCAGCCCTGACCAGCGAAAGCGGTCAATGCTCTTTAACAACTTATCAAGCAAACTGTGTGGGCACTCGCAGGGTTGAGAAACAAAAAAATAGTGTTTTTCAATGACTGTCGAAGTGCACAAACACTTCAGCAATTCATTGAGTATCAAATCTTTAATTGAAGAGTTTGATCATGGCTCAGATTGAACGCTGGCGGCAGGCCTAACACATGCAAGTCGAG
>NZ_QCZE01000007.1 GCF_003075035.1 Zobellella maritima
CACACAGTTTGCTTGATAAGTTGTTAAAGAGCGTTGACCGCTTTCGCTGGTCAGGGCTGCGTATTCTACGCAATCCTTGGTGTTCGTCAAGCGTTGAATCAAACTTAATGTCGTTCGTTTTCAACCCCTGTGACCGTGAGCGCCTTGCCCCGTGTCAGTGGATGCGCATTATAGGGACCGGCGGATTTTGCGCAAGGGCTTTTTAAAAAGAAAAAACCAACCGCTCATCTTTTAATCTAATCGCTATTAATTACCCCAGACTGACGACTTTCTGTGCAAATTCCACCAGGGACGGATAGATATGATCGGCCATGACTTCCGCTTCCGGGGTAATTGTCTTGCCGGTTCTGACCAGGACTTTTGTTTTCACCCCGGCCGCCTCTGCCGCTTTCAAGTCGGAAAGCTTATCACCCACCATATAGGAAGCATCGAGATCGATGTTCAGTTCGTTGGCGGCGTCCAATAACATGCCCGGTGCCGGCTTGCGACAATCACAGGACTGGGTGTTCGGGCCCTTGCCTTCGGTCGGATGATGGGGACAGAAATAAATACCGTCCAGATCCACCCCTCGATCCGCCAGCGACCAGTCCATCCATTCTGTCAGGGCCATGAAATCGGCTTCGGTAAATAAACCTCGGGCAATGCCGGATTGGTTGGTGACCACCACCAGCAGATAACCTTTTTGCTTCAAGAGCTTCAACGCATCAATCACACCATCGATAAAGATAAAGTCGTCGGAATGGGATACATAGCCGGTGTCCTGGTTGATCACACCGTCGCGGTCGAGAAAAATTGCCGGTTTAGTCACTCGATAATCCTTAGGTTATGCCTGCTCGTTCGGGGTCACAGTATGACATATGGCCTGAGGTTTTGGCGGACGTTTTCCGGTTGCTATTTCCTTGTGGTAATGACAGGCAACCCTGTGCTCCCCCCCTTCCAGCAAGGGTACCTCCCGGCGACAACGTTCGCCGGCATAGGGACAGCGGGTACGAAAATGGCAGCCGGAAGGCGGGGCCGCCGGTGAGGGCAACTCACCACTGAGCATAATGGGTGCCTTGCGGGCCCTGGGATCCGGTTCCGGGATCGCAGCAATCAATGCCTGGGTATAAGGGTGCTTCGGTGAATGATAGAGCGCCTCGGCCGGGGCCAGCTCAACAATACGTCCCAGGTACATGACCGCAATCTGATCGGAGATATGCTTCACTACCGACAGGTCGTGGGCGATGAACAACATGGCCAGGCCATGTTCCTGCTGCAGAGACAACAGCAAGTTCAATATCTGCGACTGCACCGACACATCCAGGGCAGACACCGCCTCATCACATATCAGCAGGCTTGGTTGCAGGGCCATGGCCCGGGCAATGCCGATCCGCTGCCGCTGACCACCGGAAAACTCATGGGGATAGCGATCGAAGGCCGACACCGGTAGCCCGACCCGGCGGATCAAGTCTTGGGCCCACTGCCGCCGCTCCCTGGCATTGCCCAAGCCATGAATAACAAAAGGCTCCTGTAACACAGTACCTATGGTATGTCGGCTGTTGAGGGATTCTTGTGGATCCTGGAATACCATCTGCATCTTTTGTCGTAAGGGCCGCATTTGGGAATGGGAGAAATGGGTAATGTCCTGCCCCTCGAACAGTATGCGTCCGTCTGTTGGCTCCTCCAGTTTGAGCAATGCGCGCGCCAGCGTCGACTTGCCGCAGCCCGACTCCCCCACCAGCCCCAGGGTTTTGCCTGCCTCCAGCTCAAAACTGACCCCATCCACTGCATAGAGGGTCCTCCCCCTGCTCAACAAGCCTCCCCCCAGGGTAAAGTATTGTTTCAGACCCTCAACCTGCAATAAGGTACTCATTCGCCCCACTCCCGCCAGTGATGGCACCAGACACTGTGGTTTTTACCATCCAGCTCCATCCTCGGCTGGATTTCGCATTTGCCGGTGGCATGGGGACAACGGTTGGCAAAACGACACCCGCTCACCTGCTCCTCGATAGAGGGAACCTGGCCCTTGATGGTAGGCAGTATGGCCTTGTTCGGGTGGCTCAAACGAGGGATGGCCGCCAGCAGGCCTCGGGTATAGGGATGCAGAGGCCGCTCAAAAATATCATAGACACCGGCCTGCTCGGCACTGCGCCCGGCATACATCACCAGGACCTGGTCGCAAACCTGGGCCACCACCCCCAGATCATGGGTAATAAAGATCACCGCCATGCCGGTTTTTTCCTGCAATGCTTTAATGAGATGAAGGATCTGTGCCTGTATGGTGACATCCAGCGCTGTGGTCGGTTCATCACAAATCAGCAAGTCAGGCTCACAGGCAAGAGCCATGGCAATCATCACCCGTTGACGCATTCCCCCGGACAACTGGTGAGGATAGGATTTCAGCCTGGCCTCGGCTTCCGGCAGCCCCACCTTCCGCAGCATCGCCAGTGCCGCCTGTTTCTGGGCCGACTTGCTCAACTCCGGCCTGTGCAATCGATACACTTCCATCAGCTGGCGACCCACCGTATGCACCGGGTTCAGCGCCGTCATCGGTTCCTGGAAGATCATCGCTATCTTGTTACCGCGGATGTGATAACGCTGCTCGGCACTCAGCGCCAGCAGATCCTGGCCCTGGAAGCAAGCACGTCCGGCCACTACCTGCCCCGCCGGCTTGGGCAACAGCCCCAGTAGGCTGAGGGCGGTCACGCTCTTGCCACAACCGGACTCTCCCACCAGCCCCAGGGTCTGCCCCGGCAACACCGAGAAGCTGACATCATCCACCACCCGGAAAGTGCCTTCTTCGGTGGTAAAGCTGACCGCCAGGTTTTCAACCGTCAACAATGGGGCCATCAGGGTTCCTTGCGCCGCCAGGTTTCTACCACTTCCAACACAGGCTCATATTTCCTGCCGCCAGCCTTGACCTCAGCTTTCAGCTCGCTGTCTATCCAGAACAATCCACCGGTGCTATAGGGATAGCCTTCCATCGGCCAGAACAGGGAGGGAGATTGCTTGGTTCCTTTTGATTCGGGCAGCTTGATATAGCGCCAATAGGCTTCACGGGTATAAGGCACCTGATAGCCGGGAATAAAAATTGCCAGCTCATCAACCCGTTGCTGGATTTGCCGGGAAATTCTGGCTTTATCCTGCAGTTCGAAAGTATCCCTGTAGGTCTCGACAAGCTGATCCAGCTGCTCATCACTGATATTGAACAAATTATTGGTCTGGGGCTTGTCGGCATTGACCGAGTGGAAAAATTCCCAGTATTGGGGGTAAAGGCCGCCACCGCCCCAGCCCAGCCAGGCCGCTTCGTGGTTTTTCTCCAGCATCACCTTGAATCCGGTGGCCCCCTCCACCAGGTTCAGTTGCAGATCCAGACCCGCCTTGCGCGCCTCTTCCCGCAGGATGGCCAACCGGGAAGTGTGTTCCTGGGTGGTATAGGTCAGGGCAAGGGTCAGCCGGTCACCCTGGGTATTCATCAGGATGCCACCGGGCCCCTGTTGGTTGTAGCCGGCTTCGGCAAACAGCGCACGGGCCTTGGTGATATCAAATTCCCGGGCACGAATATCATAGTCGGTAAAATTCCCGTAGCCGGTGCCGAAGGTATGCATGCGCTCGTAGTCACCCCGTAATATGGTGTCCAGCATACGCTGCATATTGATGGCATGGGCAATGCCTTGTCGCACCCGGATATCCTGCAGCCGGGGATGGGCGGTATTCAGGTGAATGCCCTGGGGACCTTGCTGATTGTCATTATAAAACCAGATTCGGTTGATTAGACCGTTACGATACTCTGGCGTGTCGGTCTTGTCGTGCCACCATTCGGGCAGGATCAGACCAAAGGTATCCACCTCGCCACGCAGGAAGTGCCGATACGCAATATTGAGATCCCGCACCACGGTCAGGCGGATCTCATCAACATTGAAGCGGTGCTTATAGTAGGTGAGATCATTGCCCCACCAGTCATCCAGGCGCTTGAAGCTGATCGAACGGCCGCGTTTGACCTCCTCGATGACATAGGCGCCGGTAACCGGCACCACAGCCCAGTTGTACTTGCGTACCCAGTCGTCTGTCATTTCATAAAAATGCCGGGGCTGAGGGTTGAGGCCGAGAGTATTGAGCAGCTCCTGCCGGCTCTTGGGTGAGCCAGCTGTCACCGAAATAGTGTGATCATCATATTTGGTGATATCGACGATCTCTTCGGTGTAATAGTTGTTATACCAGGGGGCCCGGATCACCTCCGAGCGCATGAATTCCAGGGCAAACAGAAAATCATCGGCAGTCACCGGCTGACCATCGGACCAGCGCGCCCCGGGGTGCAGCTTGAAATACATGGTTTTGTGATCATCGCCGAAGGCCCAATGGGTAGCCAGCGCCGGAATCGGCCTGTCGGTGTCCGGATGCATGCTGTACAAGCCCAGCTGGTTTTCCAGCACAAAGGAGCGAAAGCCGCCATTTGAATCGGGTCCGACAGTGCGGAAAGTCAGTGGGAAGCTGGTCATCATCATGTTGAACACACCCCCGCGTCGGGCGTCGGGCGAGGCAAAGATGGGGTCTTCGTTGTTGGTTTCCCAGTGCAGCCCGGCCGGCAATTCGGCGGCCTGCAGAACAAGGGCACAGCACCACACTGTAATCATCGACATGAGTTTTTTCATCATCGTCCCTGCCTATTCATAGCGAGAAAAGTGTTTGGGGTCGAAGGCTTCCCGAATAGCCTCCCCGATAAAAGACACGGTAATCAATACCAAAGACACGGCGGTCACCACAGAGGCCACTATCCAGGGGGCATCCAGGTTATTCACCCCCTGGCGCAGTAACTCTCCCCAGCTGGGGGTCGGCGGCGCCAGGCCAAAGCCCAGATAGTCCAACGCCGTCAGCAAAGAAATATTGGCCACCACGGTAAAGGGCGCCAGGGTGACTATCATCACCAGGGTGTTGGGCAGGATATGGTGGATGATAATACGGAACAGACCGGCCCCCTGGGCCCGGGCGGCGAGGATATAGTCCCGGGCTTTTTCCTTGTAGGTCAGGGTACGCATATACCAGGTGATACCCATCCAGCCGAACAGTACGTTGATGGCCACAAACAGGGTGAAATTAGGCTGGGTCAGGGACACCAGTATCATGATCACGTATAAAAAGGGAACCTGCGACCATATTTCGATAAAACGTTGAAATATAATGTCAAATTTCCCACCCCAGAACCCCATTAGGCAACCGATGATCACCCCTATGGTATAGCTGGCGGTCAGGGCGATAAAGGCAAAGCCCACCGCAGTACGAAAACCGTAGACCAGCCGGGCGAGTATGTCTCTGCCCGAGCTGTCGGTGCCGAGAAAGTGTCGGCTCTCCAGGCTGGGGGCATTGGGCGGGAAACTGCCAGCGCTGTAGTCCTGCTCATAGGGGCTCCAGGGAACCGGAGGCAGCAGCACCCAGTCATCGGGCCGTTCGGCCAGCGCCGTTTTC
This sequence comes from Zobellella maritima, assembly GCF_003075035.1. Classification (GTDB taxonomy): domain Bacteria; phylum Pseudomonadota; class Gammaproteobacteria; order Enterobacterales; family Aeromonadaceae; genus Oceanimonas; species Oceanimonas maritima. The sequence continues at coordinate 5,443 of NZ_QCZE01000007.1, forward strand.
AGCTCCCGGTAGTTGGTTTCGTAGCGGTAACCCAGGCCAAAGGTATCGCCGGGGATCACCGCGCCATAGGTGGGGAAATAGAGCCGGCCTTCATACTTGACCAGCAGCGCCCTGTTATTGGCCCATAATTCGGCACAGAGCGCCAGCAGCACCATAAAGGCAAACAGACAAAACGCATAATAGCCCCGTTTGATGGCCCGAAAGCGGCGCAACTTCTTGCGGGTCAATTCCGATATCAGGCTAGCCATCGAAGCGCACCCTCGGATCCACCAGCGCCACACACATATCCGACAGGATATTGCCTACCAGCATCAGCAGCGAGGTGATCGCCAGTATGCCCATCACCACCGGATAGTCCCGTTCGACCACGGCTTCGTAGCCAAGCAGGCCCAGACCATCGATATTGAAGATCACCTCGATCAGGAAAGAGCCGGCAAAAAATACCGAGATCACATTGCCGAAATGACTGGCGATGGGGATCAGGCTGTTGCGCAGGGCATGACCGGTAACCGCCTTGTGAAACGGCAGGCCCTTGGCCACGGCGGTGCGTACATAATCGGCGGACAGGTTTTCCAGCAGACTGTTCTTCATGGTCATGGTGAGCACGGCAAAGTCACCGATGGCATAGGCGATCAACGGCAACAGGGCATGATGGAACAGGTTGAAGGTCTTGGGCCAGAAGCCTTCCAGATACTCAAAGTCATCTCCGACAAAGCCCCCCATAGGAAACCATCCCAGCTGGAAGGCAAACACCGTCAGCAGGAAGATGCCCACCACATAGGCTGGAAGGGCATAACCGGCGTAGATCAGCATGGAGCTGATACTGTCGAAACGGCTATTATGTTTGAGAGCCTTGAGAATACCCAGCGGGATGGACACCAGATAGCTGAGGATAAAGGTGCTGATCCCGAAGAAGGCCGACACCGGCAGCCGTTCCTTGATCAGCTCCCATACCGGGTCATAGTAGCGGGTCGAATGGCCCAGATCGAGCCGCACCAGCTTGTTGAGCCATTCCCAATAAGACTCGAATACCGGCTTGTCCAGGCCGTAAAATTCCTTGAGCTCTTCAATTTGCTCTTCCGACAACACTTGTCCGCCACGGCTGGAAGAGTACTGGCTGGTTTCACCGCCCGCCAATTGTGACTGCATCAGCATGCGTTCGACCGGGCCACCGGGGACAAAGCGGGTGATGGCGAACACCACCAGGGTAATGCCAATAAAGGTAGGTATCAGTAACAACAACCGGCGCAGAAAGTACTGGCCCATAGGTATCCTTATATGCCGAAAACATCCATGACAGCAGGCTGCGGACCTGACGCTCCTCTCGAGACAACCCGAGCCGATAACGCGCGCCCGGGCTCTGGACAAGCCGCAACCTCAGGCTACCCGCCGAACCTGGAGACTCAAGCCTACCCTATCTCATTAGGAATAAAGATAGCAAGATACGCACCAGCCCGATATGCCGGATGCCGGGTTAGGAAATTTACATTGACTCAGACGTCCAGACGGCTTAGCATCCGCTGCTATTCGTTATGCTTGCATGACGTGTCTCTACTCTCATCTGTTATAGCAGTGAATAACAAGGCCGGAAGGGTTTACCTCCGATGATAAAACTAAGCGGTATCAGTAAAAAGTATGGTGACGGTGACAAGGCCGTCTATGCCCTGAAAGCGGTCGATCTGGAGATCGAAGCCGGCCAGATCATGGGCGTGATCGGTGAATCGGGAGCAGGCAAAAGCACCCTGATCCGCTGCGTCAATATGCTGGAGCGTCCGACCCAGGGCGCTGTGGTGGTCGATGGCCAGGAACTGACCGGCATGGACAACCGTGCCCTGACCCGGACCCGTCGCAAGATAGGCATGATATTCCAGCATTTCAACCTGTTGTCCTCGCGCACCGTGTTCGCCAACGTAGCCCTTCCCCTGGAACTGGCCGGTATGAACAAGGCGGCCATCAAACAGCGGGTGGATGAATTGCTGGAGCTGGTCGGCCTGAGCCACAGGGCCAATGCCTATCCCAACGCCCTGTCCGGTGGCCAGAAACAACGGGTGGCGATCGCTCGGGCCCTGGCCCCCGAACCCAAGGTATTGCTCTGTGACGAAGCCACCTCGGCGCTGGATCCGCAGACCACCCAATCGATCCTGACCCTGCTCAAGGACATCAACCGCAAGCTGGGCCTGACCATCTTGCTGATCACCCACGAAATGCAGGTGGTCAAAAGTATCTGTGACCGGGTCGCCATCATCAATGATGGAGAGCTTATCGAGCAAGGAGAGGTATCCTGGTTTTTTGCCAATGCCAAAACCGAGCTGGCCCGGCGCTTCATCGCCTCCACTATCCATTTGGAAATCCCCGATGAATATCAGCAGCGGCTGACACCAGAACAGGAAGCAAACGCCCTGCCCCTGGTGCGATTGGGCTTCACCGGTGAAACCGTCGACTCTCCGCTGATTTCCATACTAAGCCGCAGCTTCGAGGTGGATGTGACCATCCTCAGCGCCGATATCGAATATGCCGGTGGGGTCAAGTTCGGCTTTATGCTGGCCGAGCTGGCCGGCGAGGCGGAACAGACCCAGGCGGCTATCGCTTACCTTCAAGAACATAAAATTCAGGTGGAGTTACTCGGTTATGTCCGATGCCATGATTAATTTGCTGTTGTCTGCCCTGTGGGAAACCCTGATCATGACCTTTGGCTCGGGCGCTATCGCCTGTGTACTGGGCATTCCCCTGGGTATCGCCCTGCACGTCACCAAGGATGGACAAATCTGGGAAAACAAGGCCCTCAACAAGGTGCTGGGTACCGTCATCAACATCGGCCGTTCCATCCCCTTTATCATACTGCTGGTGGCCATCATTCCCTTTACCCGGCTGGTGGTCGGCACCAGCATAGGCACGGTCGCCGCCATTGTGCCGCTGACGGTCGCCGCCATTCCCTTCGTCGCTCGCCTGGTGGAAGGTGCGCTGATGGAGGTGCCTAACGGCCTGATCGAGGCGGCTCAGGCAATGGGTGCCAAACGCAGTCAGATTATCACCAAGGTATTGCTGGCCGAGGCCCTGCCAGGCATGCTCAACGGTATCATCATCACCCTGGTCACCCTGGTCAACTACTCTGCCATGGCCGGAGCCATCGGCGGGGGCGGCCTGGGGGATGTGGGCATCCGCTACGGTTACCAGCGCTTCGACCCGCAAATCATGCTGATCACTGTGGTGATGCTGGTGGTTCTGGTACAAATCATTCAAAGTATCGGCGAACGACTGGTCGCCCATGTCGATCATCGCTGAATCATGTTAAGGAGCTCTGTCATGAAGTTGGGATTTAAATCATTAGCCACCGCCGGTGTACTGGCCTCCGCCCTGGCCCTCGTCGGCTGTGGAGAAGAAGCCAAGGAAACCGCCAAGGAAGAAACAATCAAGCCGCTACGCCTCGGCGTCATTGCCGGCTCCGAAGAGCAGGTGGCCGAGATCGCTGCCCGCGTAGCAAAGGAACAATACAACCTGGATGTCGAATTGGTCTCTTTCAGCGACTACGTCACCCCCAATGTGGCTTTGAACGACGGCAACCTGGATATTAATGCCTTCCAGCACAAACCTTACCTGGACAAGCAGATTGCCGATCGGGGCTATACCCTGGTACCGGTGGGCAACACCTTTGTTTACCCCATCGCAGGCTACTCAAAGCAGATCGAGTCGCTGGATGAGTTGGAAGACGACGCCAAAATCGCTGTGCCCAACGATCCGACCAACCTGGGCCGCACCCTGCTGTTACTGGAGCAACAGGGCCTGATCGAGGTACGTGACGAAGCCGGGCTGGAAGCCACCACCCTGGACATCACCGCCAATCCCAAAAACCTGCAGATCATCGAACTGGAAGCCCCTCAGCTGCCCCGTTCGCTGGAAGATGTCGCCCTGGCGGTGATCAACACCACCTACGCTTCACAGATCGATCTGCTGCCCGGTCGCGACAGCCTGTTTGTGGAAGACAAGGAATCCCCCTACGTCAACCTGATCGTTTCCCGGGTAGACAACCAGGATGACGAACGCATCAAGACCTTCGTCAAGGCCTATCAGAGCGAAGAAGTCTATCAGGGAGCGCTGGAACTCTTTAAGGGCGGCGTAGTCAAGGGCTGGTAAGCCCCCGCAGCGCAGCAAGGTCACTCAAACAGCAGTGGCCAACGCCAGCGAACACTATTGCAGCAAGGTCACGGCAAGCCGTGGCCTTTTTTGTTTCTACTGCCATAATTACCGTTTAATCTGCCAGCCAGGAAATTCTATGGAAAAGTGGTATCTGGCCCATTGCCGGCCCCGGGAAGAAGAAAGGGCACAGCAACATCTGAGCAATCAGGATATTGAAGCCTACTACCCTCATGTGGAAGTCGAAAAACTGGTACGAGGAAAGCGGGTAAAGCGGATAGAAGCCCTGTTCCCCGGCTATATTTTTCTCCGTGCCGATCTGGGCGTCACCAGCGCCGCCACCATCCGTTCGACCCGTGGGATTCGCAGCCTGGTGCGATTCGGTGCCTACCCCTGCGAGGTGCCCGGCCAGCTGGTATATGAACTGATGGCCCGGGCCGACAGTGACGAGCTGCGGGGACTGATGTCCGACCTGCCAAAAACAGGCGACAAGGTGGTGATAAACCAGGGGCCCTTTACCGGCCTTGAGGCCATCTACCAGGAACCCGACGGCGAACAGCGCGCCATCCTCTTGCTGACTCTGTTACACAAGGAAACCAAGGCCAGCATTGCCAATACCGACTACCAGGCACTGTAGTCCGCCTGTTCCAGTGCCATCACACTGTGATGGCGCAGGGGCTGGTAATTCAGCAAGCCGAGGTCCGGCCGCCGCGGCCAGAACCAGCCACCGGAGAGGTTCAGGGGCAATTCGATCCCCAGCTTGACCCGAGACTCATATTGCCGTTGGTTGTTACCCCTAAAGTCGGTCTGAATCCGGAACAGTTGCCAGGGGGAATAGCTCAACGACCACTGATGCGCCGCACTCGCCTGGTCATTGTCGCCACTGCCTTGCAGGCTGAGGCGGTTGCCCTGCCATCGGTAGCGACTGACCGCCACTGTCACCCCTGGTACAAACGGCATCCGCCCTTCCCCAAACCAGAGTACCCCGGACGCCGGCCTCTCCCACCCGTCCGGGCCATAGCGCCAGCCGGAAAGGCGCCGGTAACGGCTGATCCCCATACGCCAGTCCGGATGACCCACTGTCAGGGTGAGGCCTGCCCGTCGGTGTGCATGGTCATCCTGATAGTCCAGCACAGGGGCAAGCTGGGCATGCCAGCTCCCGAACAACGGCTGCCGGTAATTCAGCCCCAGCTGATAGGTCAGCCGCTGTAGCCGGTAATCCACCCCCAGCTCACCTTTCCAACGGCGTGACAACGGCAGTGCCATCCTGCTGTTAAAACGGAGCTCTTTATCGAACAAGGGCAACTGGTAATCCCAGCCCAAAAATTCGGGCGAGACCCATGGCAGGGTCGACAACTGACGGCTACCGAACAGCAGGGTTTCATCGGTCAGACTGCTGGTCTGGCGCTCCACGAACATGTCCAGCCGATCTTCGGCGGCGGCTTTCATGGCCCCGGCCAGGGTCAGCACCATTTTTTTGTTTGTCGGCTCCTCGGAAATGGAGAGGGAGTCAAGGGCAGGAAAAAGAGCGGGGGATGCCACCACCCGGCCCGGGTCCGGAACCCGGATCCAGTCTCCCGGATGCAGTTCAGGCGATTTTCGTTCCGCATTATAACCATCACGCAGCTGCCGTTCGGTCAGCCTGTAACGCTCGGCCAGCAGGGGCCAGTCATCACCCTCAACCACCTGATACATCACCACCGGGGGCTCGCTCGAACAGAGCGGTTGGCTCGCCAACAGCGACAATGCAAAGAGGATACATCGCATGTGCTTGTGTCCTAGAATGGGCTTCACCCGATCAGGCTGCTGCGGCACCCGCTATCCCTGCAAGCCACACAGCAGCCGATATTCTTCCAAAACATAAGTGTCGGTCATGCCGCTAACGAAATCCAGCAACAGCCTGACCCGAAAATACCACTCTCGCTCCTGCTCATTAGCGAAGCCCGCCGCCTGCCCGGCATCCCGCCGGTAGGCGGCCAGATGGCGGGGGGGCAACCTGTGGTAGAGCCGTCGGAATACCAGCCCCTTGGCATCCTGACGCCGCTCCAGACTGATAAATTCGTCAGCCGACAGTGCCAACAGGGGCGCAAAGGCATTCAGCACCCCCTTCAGTGCCGCAAACCCGGCCAGCTCCAGGGCTTCGACCTCCCGCCGGTTGAATACCCGCCGATGGGCAAAGTCCTTCAACCAGTGCAGTGCTTCAGCTGCCGGCTGCTCGACGGCCAGCAGCGGTTGGTCATGTATGCCCTGCAGGATCGCCCGATGATGCAGCAGATACTGTTCACTCACCAGGGGCAACAAATCGCGGTTGATAGCATGGCGGAAACGACTGAAGAAGCCAGGCTCACCCACCCTCGCCTGCTGCCATTGACGCATCAGGTAGGCATTGCCCTCCCTGTTGAGAGCCAGTTCCAGCTCGGCCAGGCTGAGCACCCCACGGTCCACTGCATCCTCCAGATCGGCGATACCATAGGCCATATCGTCGGCGGCTTCCATCAGATAGGTCAGGGGGAAGCGCCCTCCGGCCGTGGATGGAAATAACTGGTGCAGTCTGTGGACCAGTGGCTGTTCACTGAAAAAATGCCCGGGCTTCTGCTGCCAGGGGCCTCCCATCCTGGGCTGATAGGCCCCACGTACGTATTTTTGCAATGCGGCCAGCTGGCTCAGTGTGAGATTGAGTCCCTGCAGGCTGTGCAACAGGCGCAGGCTCTGGGCATTGCCCTCGAAATGACATAGATCGGCCAGCAAGGCCGGCCACTGCGGCGAGGCAGATCCCACCGCCTGTTGAAACAAGGAAGGCAGTTGGCTACCCAGCCAGTCGATGATCACCGACTCGCCGAAATGACCGAACGGCGGATTACCCACATCATGCAGCAGACAAGCCATTTCCACCAGGCTGATAAAAGCCTCCCGGTCGACCTCGTCGGATAATTCCGGCAATACCTGCCGGGCCAGCTGCCGGCCGGTTTCTTTCACCTCCAGGGAGTGGGTCAGCCGGCTGCGTACCGAGGCCTTGACATCCAGGGGAAAGACCTGGGTTTTTTGCTGCAGGCGCCGTACCGGCGAACACTGTACTATACGGCTGCGATCCTCCTCGATGGCCGCCAGCGCCGCACAGGCCGCACCATCCTCGCCATGGAAACGTTCGGCCAGGATCAGACTGTGATATGGATTCATTCTTTCGTCTCCAGCCATCGCCGCAACGCCAGCAAATCAGGCTTTAGGTGAGCCTTCATGTCCTGAATCCAGCCCTCGACCTGCTCCCACCAGGCCGGCAGTTCCGGACTCTGAATCTGCTGTGCCAGCTGTTGTATCCGCCTCAGGCCGATGGAGCCCGCCGCACCTTTAATCTTATGGGCTTCATCGACGATGCCGGCCTGATCCCGTTCGGCCATGCAGGCATCCAGCCTGTCCAGGTAATCGCCCGACATCTGCTCAAACAGGGTCACGCTGGACAACAACACGCCGGCCCCCACGGTATCGGCATAATCATTGAGGAAGGCCAGATCCAGAACCTCGCCGTCGTCCGCCTCGATGACAACGGGAGCCAGCTGCTGTCTTTGGCCAAAAAAACGTGCCAGGCAGGCCTTCAGAGCCTTGGAAGAAAGGGGCTTGCTGATCGCATCATCCATGCCCTTGGCCAGGTACTCGCCCTTATCGCTGATCACATTGGCGGTCAGCGCCACTACCGGCGGCAGGGCCTCGCTCGCTTCACTCCTGAGGCGGGCCGCTATGTCAAAGCCGGTCATGTCCGGTAACTGAATATCGAGGAAAATCAGGTCAAAACGCTGCCCCGCCAGCAAGGTAAAGGCTTCGGCGCCATCCCGGGCCACGGTCACCCTATGGCCCAACTTCTCCAGCAGGGCGCAGGCGACAGTAATATTCAATTCCACATCCTCCACCAGTAGGACCGAGAGCGAAGGAATTCCGGCCAGGCAAGGATCGTCCACCGGCGCCTTAGCCAGTGGCACACTGATAGTCACGCTGAAACAGGAGCCCTCATCCGGCTCACTATCCAGCTCTATGGTGCCATGCATGGCCTCGACCAACTGCTGGGAGACAGCCAGGCCAATGCCGGTTCCGGTTGCATGCTTCTTGCCCTCCACCTGAAAATACAGGCCAAAGATCTTCTGCTGCAACTCAACGGGAATCCCGATGCCGGTATCCTCGATATCGAAACGCAGGGTGACTTCTCCCGGCTCCAGTTCGTCGGCCATGCAGCGGATAGTCACCCCGCCTTCATCGGTGAATTTCACCGCATTGCCGACCAGGTTCCACAACACCTGACGCAATCGGGTACCGTCCGCCAGTATCCACTCGGGCATATCACCATCCCGATCAAAATGTAAATACAGGCCTTTTTGTTCAGCCTGCAGGCGGGCCAGGCTTTCCAGGTCATCGAGGAAGCCGGGGAAATCCATGGGCTCGGGCGCCAGTTCCAGCCGGCTGCGATCCAGCTTATCCATATCAATAATATCGTTGAAGATATTGCCCAGGGTGACGGCGCTGAAGTGGATGGTCTTGAGATGTTGTCTCTGCTCCTGGGTGAGCTTGGAGCCCAGCAGGATTCGACTCAGGCCGACGATGCCGTTGAGTGGGGTACGCAACTCGTGGCTGATGGTGGAAATGAAGGTGGTCTTATCCCGGCTGGCTTTTTCCAGCTCTTCCTGGTACTGCTTACGCTCGGTAATATCCCGGCCAAACCCCAGCAACCCCAGCCGGTTACCGCTGCGGTCAAAAAAAGGTACCTTGCGCAATTCAAAACAGGCGGGACGACCGTCCGGGTACACCAGCCATTGCTCATAGGTTTGACTCTCGTTGCGGGCAAAGATTAGCTTATCGGTTTCCACCACCTTCTTGGCGACGTCCTCCGGATATACATCATAGGGGGTAAGACCGATTAGCTCCCGCTCTTCCCGCCCCAGTAGATTCTCCATGGCCCGGTTGCAACCGGAAAACTCCTCCTGTTCATTGCGGTAGTAAACCAGATCCGGCGAGGTGTCGATAAAGGAACGCAGCAATGCCGAACGTTCCTGCAGCTCAACCTGAGCCCTTTCCCTTTGATACACCTCATTCTCCATGTCCTCAATGGCCTGTTGCCGGGCGGCTTCGGCCTTGTTGGTTTCCTCAATCTGACGGTTGAGCAACAGGATCTTTTCCTGCAGTTCATTGTTCAGGTCCAGATCCCGTTCCCGCATCTGCTGCAGCCGCTGAACCAGGCGGCTGAGACGCTGCCGGGAGTCTTCCAGCTGGTCCACCACCACCGACAGGAAGTAGACGGCCCAGGGGGTCACCAGGAGTCCAAAGAAAATGGAGCGGACCAGGTCCACACTCTCGACAGCGCCTTTAAGAAACAGGGTGACAGCAACCTGGATAAAGACCGCCAGTAATATGATGCAGGCAGCCAGCAATATGCTGAAGCGTACAAGGCCGAGCTTGGTCATTAAATCAACATAATATTGGGCCCAGGTTTTAATGGGTTTCATCGAGCAATCCTGTCTTAAAGGGCATGAGGGCAGCATACCGGCTCCACTCCGGGCTGTCATGCTGATGACGCAGGCAAGGTCGAGAATGGCAGCATGAAATACCGGCTTGACAGCAATAAGTGTAACTTTGTATCAGCGTATAGAGCCGCACTCAAAAAAGGCTAGAAAAGAGAAGATATGCAGTTATAATGCATTTGTAATCATATGATGGCTAGGGTCCTTTCCTCGCGATTGCACCAAAGGGGTGCAACCGCAATGCGAAAAAGTGGGAGATGACTCTAAACCTCATGCATAAAATGTTGTAACTTTACAACAATAAACCGCCAAATTTACGATCTGCTAAATTTTCATAAAAATTAAAATAATTGACCAAATAAAAACCAAAAAGTAAGATTTATAACCAAACGAAACGGTTTTTCATTGAAATATTCTACTCCTGACGTTAAAAAACAGACCATCACACATTAGTTTCTTTAATTGACGTCACAAAAAAATCTCTATATTTTGGTAAATTAGCCACCAGTGGCAACGGACGCTTCAGAGCATATCGTGCTGACAAAAGTAGTCGCTCAGTCTCAAGGCTAGAGCAATGGAGGAATGCAATGTCTCTTTATGACCCAAAGCTGGAGAAGGATAACTGTGGATTCGGTCTAATCGCCCACACAGAAGGCGAAACCAGTCACAAGCTTGTCCGACTCGCGATTTCGGCGTTGGATCGCATGCAGCACAGAGGCGGGATTGCCGCCGATGGCAAGACCGGTGACGGTTGCGGCTTGTTGATGCAAAAGCCAGATAGTTTTTTTCGCGCCGTCGCGGAAGATAAAGGATGGAACCTTGGCCGCCAGTATGCCGTGGGCATGTTGTTCCTGAATCCGGACCCAATTATTGCCGAACAGATCCGCCAGATCACCAATGAAGAGCTGGAGAAAGAAACCCTGAGCCTGGTCGGCTGGCGGGAAGTACCGGTCAATCCCAATGTGCTGGGTGAAATCGCCAAGGCCTCTCTGCCGCGTATCGAGCAGGTGTTCGTCAATGCCCCGACCGGCTGGTCGAGCAATGATCTGGAGCGCCGTCTCTATATAGTACGCCGCCGTATCGAAAAGCGGGTCAACGATGAATACTTCTATGTGGTCAGCCTGTCCAACCTGGTGATGACCTACAAGGGCCTGTGTATGCCCGCCGACCTGCCCAGATTCTATCTGGATCTGGCGGATATCCGCATGCAATCGGCCATCTGTGTGTTCCACCAACGCTTCTCGACCAACACCCAGCCACGCTGGCCCTTGGCGCAGCCGTTCCGCTTCCTGGCCCATAATGGTGAAATCAACACCATCGGCGGTAACCGCCAGTGGGCCCAGGCACGCTCCTACAAGTTTGTGTCCCCCCTGCTGCCGGATCTGAAAGAAGCGGCGCCCTATGTCAACACTCAGGGCTCCGACTCCTCCAGCCTGGATAACATGCTGGAGCTGTTCCTGGCCGGCGGTATGGACCTGTTCCGCGCCATGCGCCTGCTGATCCCGCCTGCCTGGCAGAAAAATCCGTCGATGGACGAAGATCTGCGCGCCTTCTACGACTTCAACTCCATGCATATGGAGCCTTGGGACGGCCCCGCCGGCATCGTCATGTCCGACGGCCGTTTCGCCGCCTGTGCCCTGGATCGTAATGGCCTGCGTCCGGCCCGCTTCGTGCGCACCAAGGACGGCTTTATTACCCTGGCCTCGGAAATCGGCATCTGGGATTACACGCCCGACGAAGTACTGGAAAAAGGCCGGGTCGGTCCGGGTGAACTGTTTGTTGTCGATACCACATCCGGAAAGACCTGGACCAGCTTCGAGATCGACGACGATCTCAAGACTCGGCATCCCTATAAAGAGTGGATGACCAAGCACAAACGCCGCCTGACCCGCTTCGAAGATCTGCCCGACGACGAAGCCGGCCAGGTGGATCTGGATGACGTCACCCTGCGTACCTATCAGAAGCTGTTCGGCTATTCGATGGAAGAGCTGGATCAGGTAATCCGGGTAATGGGTGAAAACGGCCAGGAAGCGGTCGGCTCCATGGGTGACGATGCCCCCATGGCCGTGCTCTCCAGCCGAGCCCGCTCCGTCTATGACTATTTCCGGCAGATGTTTGCCCAGGTGACCAACCCGCCCATCGATCCGCTGCGGGAAAATCACGTCATGTCGCTGGCCACCATGATCGGTCGCGAGCAGAACGTATTCAACGAGACCCATGGCCACGCCCATCGGGTGCAGTTCGACTCTCCCATACTGCTGTACTCCGATTTCCATCAGCTGCTGGGACTGGAACAGACTCATTACAAACACAGCGTACTCGATCTGAACTATGCGGCCGAAGAAGGGCTGGAAGCTGCCATTCGTCGCCTGTGTAATGAAGCCGTCGCCGCAGTGCGTGACGGTACCGTACTGCTGGTCCTGTCCGATCGCCACATCGCCAAGGATAAACTGCCTATTCCCGCAGCCATGGCGGTAGGTGCCGTACAACGTACCCTGGTGGACAACGATTTACGTTGTGATTCCAACATTATCGTCGAAACCGCCAGTACCCGGGATCCGCATCAGTTTGCCGTGCTGCTCGGTTTTGGCGCTACTGCCATCTACCCCTATCTGGCCTACGAAACCCTGGGCCGCATGGTCGCCGATGGCGTGCTCAAAATGCCGCTGCGCGAGGCATTGCTGAATTTCCGTAACAGCATCAACAAGGGCCTGTACAAGGTGATGTCCAAGATGGGCATCAGCACCGTCGCCTCCTACCGTTGTTCTCAGCTGTTCGAAGCCATCGGCCTGCATCAGGATGTGGTCGAGCTGTGTTTCAATGGCGTTTCCAGCCGGGTGCAGGGTGCCAGCTTCGAAGATTTCCAACAGGACCTGTTCAACCTGAGCCGCGTCGCCTGGATTGCCCGCAAATCTCTCAACCAGGGTGGCCTGCTCAAGTATGTGCATGACGGTGAATACCACAGCTATAACCCGGATGTGGTCAACAGCCTGCAACAGGCGGTGCGCTCCGGCAGCTACGAGGATTACCAGACTTACGCCAAGCTGGTGAACGAGCGTCCTGTGGCCATGCTGCGCGACTTGCTGCAGGTAAAAACCGGTGGCCAGGCCAACCTGCCGCTTGATCAGGTCGAGCCGGCATCGGCCCTGTTCCCCCGCTTCGATAGCGCCGCCATGTCCATCGGCGCCCTCGGTCCGGAAGCACACGAATCCCTGGCGATTGCCATGAACCGCCTCGGCGGTCAGAGCAACTCGGGTGAGGGTGGCGAGGATCCCCGCCGCTTCAACAGCCTGAGAAACTCCAAAATCAAGCAGGTCGCCTCCGGTCGCTTCGGCGTCACCCCCCATTATCTGATGAATGCTGAAGTCATTCAGATCAAGGTGGCCCAGGGCGCCAAACCGGGTGAGGGCGGCCAGTTGCCCGGCCACAAGGTGACCGCGGAAATCGCCAAGCTGCGTTATGCCGTGCCCGGCGTGACCCTGATTTCACCGCCGCCGCACCATGATATTTACTCCATCGAGGATCTGGCTCAGCTGATCTTCGATATCAAGCAGATCAACCCCAGCTGTCTGGTGTCGGTCAAGCTGGTTTCCGAGCCCGGTGTCGGCACCATCGCCACCGGTGTAGCGAAGGCCTATGCGGACCTGATCACCATCTCCGGCTATGACGGCGGTACCGGTGCCAGTCCCCTGTCGTCGGTGAAATACGCCGGTTCGCCCTGGGAACTGGGTCTGGCCGAGACCCAACAGGCGCTGGTTGCCAACGGCCTGCGCCACAAGGTTCGGCTGCAAGTCGACGGTGGCCTGAAAACCGGCCTGGATATCGTCAAAGCCGCGATCCTCGGTGCCGAGAGCTTCGGCTTCGGTACCGGCCCCATGGTGGCCCTGGGCTGTAAATACCTGCGTATCTGCCACCTGAACAACTGCGCCACCGGCGTAGCCACTCAGGATGACAAGCTGCGTAAGGAACATTTCCTGGGTCTGCCTGAAATGGTGGAGAACTACTTCAGGTTTATCGCCGAGGAAACCCGTGAGTTGATGGCGGCGCTTGGCGTTGCCAAGCTGACCGATCTGATTGGCCGAACCGATCTGCTCGACGTCATGCCCGGCCTCACCGCCAAGCAGCAGAAGCTGGATCTGTCCGGCATCATTGTCAAACCCGAGCCGAAACCAGGCCTGGGTGTGTTCTGCCAGGAAGGTAACCCCGGCTTCGATAAGGGCCCGCTCAACCTCAAGATCGTCGAAGATACCCTGAACGCAGTCGAGAACAGCGCCGGTGGTGATTACTATTACACCATCCGTAACACAGACCGCTCCGTGGGTGCCCGCCTATCCGGTGAAATCGCCAAGCGCCACGGTAATCAGGGCATGGCCGCCGATCCGATACGCATCCACCTGGACGGTACCGCCGGCCAGAGCTTCGGGGTATGGAACGCCGGTGGCCTGGAGCTGATCCTGACCGGTGACGCCAATGACTATGTAGGCAAGGGGATGACCGGTGGCAAGCTGGTGGTCAGATCACATGTGGGCGTGTCTTTCCGTTCCCATGAAGCCACCCTGGTCGGTAATACCTGCCTGTACGGCGCCACCGGTGGTCACCTGTATGTGGCGGGTCGTGCCGGCGAGCGTTTCGCGGTCCGCAACTCTGGCGCCATCGCTGTGGTCGAAGGGCTGGGCGATAACGGTTGTGAATACATGACCAGCGGCATAGTCACCGTGCTGGGCCGTACCGGGGTGAACTTTGCCGCCGGTATGACGGGCGGTTTTGCCTATGTACTGGATGAAGACGATGACTTCCACCTCAGGACCAACTACGAGCTGGTCGAGTTGCTGGGTCTCGACGAACTGGTGATCCATCAGGAGCACCTGCGCGGTATCATCACCCAACATCTGCAGGAAACAGGCAGCGAACGGGCACAGCAGATCCTGGCCAAATTTGACCAATACCTGCCCAAGTTCAAGCTGGTGAAGCCTAAATCCAGCGATGTTAAATCCCTGTTGGGCCACCAGAGCCGTTCTACCGCAGAGCTGCGGGTCCATGCGCAGTAAAGGAAATTAGTGATGAGCCAGAACGTATTTCAATTTATAGATGTACAACGTGTCGACCCGCCCAAGAAGGCAATCGGCACCCGTAAAATCGAGTTCGTAGAGATCTACGAACCCTTTTCCGACAGCCAGGCCCAGATGCAGGCCGATCGCTGCCTGGATTGCGGGAACCCTTACTGCGAATGGAAATGTCCGGTACATAACTACATTCCCAACTGGCTGAAGCTGGCCAACGAGGGACGTATCTTCGAGGCGGCGGATCTGTGCCACCAGACCAACAGCCTGCCCGAGGTCTGCGGCCGGGTCTGCCCTCAGGATCGGCTGTGTGAGGGCTCCTGTACCCTCAATGATCAGTTCGGCGCCGTGACCATAGGTAATATCGAAAAATATATTACCGACAAGGCGTTCGAAATGGGCTGGCGACCGGACATGTCCCATGTGGTGAAGAATGACAAGAAAGTCGCGGTGATCGGCGCCGGGCCGGCCGGCCTGGCCTGTGCCGATATCCTGGTACGCAACGGCGTCACCCCTGTGGTGTTCGATCGCTACCCGGAAATCGGTGGCCTGCTGACCTTCGGTATTCCGTCCTTCAAGCTGGAGAAATCGGTGATGTCCCGTCGTCGGGAAATCTTCGAGGAAATGGGCATAGAATTCCGCCTGGAAACCGAAATCGGCAAGGATGTCAGCTTCCAATCGCTGCTGGACGACTATGATGCCGTGTTCCTGGGCGTGGGCACCTATAAGTACATGAGGGCTGGCCTGGCCAACGAGGATGCGAACGGCGTCTTCGATGCCTTGCCGTTCCTGATCTCCAACGCCAACCGGGTGTTGGGTTTCGAGAAACAGGCATCCGACTATATTGATATGAGCGGCAAGCGGGTGGTGGTACTGGGTGGTGGTGACACCGCCATGGACTGTGTACGCACCTCTATCCGCCAGAATGCGGCCAACGTGGTCTGTGCCTATCGTCGGGACGAGGCCAACATGCCCGGTTCACGTCGTGAAGTGCAGAATGCCCGGGAAGAAGGGGTGAAGTTCATGTTCAACCTGCAGCCCACCGGCATTCAGGTTGATGCCAACGGCAAGGTCACGGGTGTGGAAGTGGTCACCACCCAGCTGGGTGAGCCCGATGCCAACGGCCGCCGTCGTCCCGAACCGGTCGCCGGCTCCGAACAGGTGCTGCCCGCCGATGCGGTGATCATGGCGTTTGGTTTCCAGCCCCATGACCAGCCCTGGCTCAAGGACCATGATATCCAGGCAGACAGTTCCGGTCGTATCGTTGCTCCCGAGCAGGCCGACTTCGCCTATCAGACCAGCAATCCGAAAATCTTTGCCGGCGGCGACGCCGTGCGCGGTTCGGATCTGGTGGTCACCGCCATCGCCGAAGGCCGTAAGGCCGCCGAAGGCATCATGGACTTTATCGGGGTGTAGGCAGGTTTCACCTCCGTCGCAAAGGCCGCTCTTGGAGCGGCCTTTTTATTTACCGTGGGCAGTCCATTGCGAAGTGCCTGGAAACGAGGAGTTTACAGCGAGCCGGGGGTGCCCCCTGCACACCCGCCCCCCTGACGCGAGCACCCGCCTTGCAGCATCCTCGCTACATCCCTGATGTGTGACGCATGTACTTCGGCCGATTCATTAACAGACACGGCGGATAATTCCGGATCGGCCTTTTGCCTTTCTGATGATAAGATCCGGACATTATTCCGTTACGCGAGATAACTCTATGAAAATCGGCATTATTGGCGCCATGGAACAGGAAGTGGCCGAACTGAGATCCCAGCTGGACAACCCCAATACCGTCACCGTCGCCGGCTGCGAGTTTTACCAGGGCAGCCTGGCAGGCAAAGAAGTGGTAATAACCCGTTCCGGCATCGGCAAGGTAGCCGCCAGCATGGCCAGCACCCTGCTGTTGGAACGGTTTCAGCCCGACTGCGTAATCAATACCGGCTCTGCCGGCGGATTCGATCCCGTCCTCCATGTGGGCGACGTAGTCGTGTCCAGCGAAGTCCGCTTCCATGATGTAGACGTCACCGCCTTTGGTTATGAAGCCGGACAGATGGCCCAGCAACCTGCCGCCTTTATCGCCGATCCTGCGCTGATCGAGCTGGCGGAGCAGTGCCTGGCAGAACAGGCGGAGATCAACTCGGCGGTGGGCCTTATCTGCACCGGGGATCAGTTTATGCACCGGGAAGATCAACTGCAGAAGGCGGTTACCCTGTTCCCCGCCATGAAAGCCTGCGAAATGGAGGCTGCCGCCATCGCCCAGGTCTGCCATCAATTCAATGTGCCATTCGTAGTGGTACGCGCCCTGTCGGACATCGCCGGCAAGGAGCAGGCCGAATCCTTCGAAGCCTTTTTGGAGGTGGCCGCCCGCCACTCATCAAAAATGGTGCTGGCCATGCTGACCAGGCTGGATGACTGAACCCGATGCGTCCGGTCACACCAAAGGCCGCCAGCTGGCTGCCGTCTGCCGGGTTGTTGCTGCTGCTCGCCCAGCCGGTGACCGCGGATGAGGCCAGGCGCATTATCAGCCTGACCCCCCATATTACCGAGATGCTCTATGCGATAGGAGCCGGCGAGCAGATAGTGGCAACCGACGCAGCCAGCGACTATCCGGCCGAGGCCCGGGCCCTGCCCAAGGTTGCCAACTTTCGCTCCCTGCACCTGGAACAGATCCTGGCCTTACAGCCGGATCTGGTGATTGCCTGGCGCAGCGCTCAGGCACTACAGGTTCAGCCGCTGGAAAATCTGGGCATTCCCGTCGCCTTCTCCGAGCCGAAAACCCTGCAGAGCCTGGCCGATGAACTGGAATATCTGGGCGAACTGACCGGCCACCGGGAGCAGGCTCGGGCAGTGGCCCAGGACTACCGTCAACAGCTGACACAACTTGAAGCCGAGTATAGCCATAAGACGCCGGTAACCGTCTTTTACCAGCTCGGCTATCCTCCCCTGATGTCGGTGAATGACCACACCTGGATGGGCCAGGCGGTGAGGCTTTGCGGCGGAACCAATATCCTGGCTGATAGCCCCATCCCCTATCCCCAGGTCGGTACCGAATTCGTGCTGATGCAGGATCCCCAGGTGATATTGGGGGAAACGACCGGCCAGTTGCTGAGCCTGTGGCAACAATGGCCGGAACTGCGGGCGGTACGCCATGGTCAGCTGTGGCCGGTGGATACGGTGCGCCTGCACCGCTTTACCCCGCGCACGCCGGCAGGCATCCGTGACTTGTGCGAAACGCTCGAAACGGCAAGACAAGGCTTCGCCTCGGCGCCATAAGCATGACGAATCGCACCCGGATGCCATGCCCCCTATTTTTGAGGTAAAGACAATTGCCACCGCTGGTTGATGCTGTGTTTTTCTGGAGTGATTTATTCGGCACCGCCGTGTTCGCCTTCTCGGGCGTGCTGGTGGCCGGGCGGCTACGCATGGATGGCTTTGGGGTAATAGTGCTGGCGGCGGTCACCGCCATCGGCGGCGGCACCATCAGGGATCTGATTATCGGTGCCGAGCAGGTATTCTGGGTGGCCGACGCCGTCTACCTCTGGGTGATACTGGTTACCGCCCTGCTGGGACAGTATATCGCCCGCCTGCCCCGACGCCTGCCCTGGTACCTGCTCCCCCTGGCCGATGCCTTTGGCCTGGCGCTGTTTACCATTATCGGGACCGAAAAAGCCCTGTCCCACGGCACCTCGGAAATGGTGGCGGTGGTGATGGGCGTCATGACCGGGGTCGCCGGCGGCATGATCCGCGATATGCTGGCACGGGAAGTCCCCATGGTGCTGCAGCGGGAAATCTATGCTACCGCCTCTATTCTCGGCGGCATCCTCTATACCGGGGCCCTGGCCCTGGATCTGCCGCCGCTGCTGGCCACCCTGGCGGGCATGCTCGGCACCTTCGCGTTGCGGACGGCAGCCATTCGCTGGCACCTGTCCCTGCCGGCCTTTTCGCTGACGCGATAGGATGCAACGGCCGAAATATTTTCATGTGAGGCATCAGCAGGGTTACTTTCGTCGACACGCGTCAAGCCAATCCATGGGACGCCCGTCAAATGCCATCCATGGCATTTGACGGGCGTCCCCGGTAATACCAGCTGCTTCATGAAACTCCTGATTTGCCAACGAATACTGCCTGACAGCTCGGTGTTGAACAAGGAAGACAAAGGATGTCTGCTTCGACGGCCCTTCACGCCATGGGTGGCGCGATTAAGCCCCTAGGAAAGGGTTTGCGGCGTGCCGAAGAAGCAGTGCACTTTGGCCGACGATCTTGCATGACTTGACAGGCAGAACAAAAAGGGCAACTCCTTCGAGTTGCCCTTTTACAGGTTCAAGCGTCAGGCTCAGGCCACGGTGACCCGGGCAAACTTGCGCTTACCCACCTGATAGACCGCCTGGCCGGCGCTCACCACCAGCTTGCCATCTTCCAGTTTTTCGCCGTCCAGCTTGACCGCTCCCTGCTTGATCATACGCAGGGCCTCGGACGTCGAGCCCACCAGCCCCGCATCCTTCAGCAGGTTGGCAATGGCAATACCTTCCTCGCCGGCCGTCAGGGTCACTTCGGCAATATCTTCGGGAATGGCGTTTTTCTGGAAACGCAGCACAAAATCCTGATGGGCCTGTTCGGCAGCATCCTCATCGTGATAACGGCTGATGATTTCCTTGGCCAGCAGGATCTTGATATCTCGCGGATTGGCACCCTCGGCCACCTGATCCCGCAGGCTGGCCAGTTCGTCCAGGCTACGGCGGGAAAGCAGCTCGAAGTAGCGCCACATCAGCTCATCGGACAGGGACATGATTTTGCCGAACATCTGATCCGGAGCCTCGTCTACGCCGATATAGTTACCGGCGGACTTGGACATCTTCTTCACTCCGTCCAGACCTTCCAGCAGCGGCATGGTCAATACCACCTGAGCCGGTTGACCCGCATCCTTCTGCAGTTCCCGGCCCATCAGCAGGTTGAACTTCTGATCCGTGCCACCCAGCTCGACATCCGCTTTCAAGGCCACCGAATCATAGCCCTGCAGCAAGGGGTACATAAATTCGTGAATGGCGATGGCATGACCGGAAGCATAACGCTTTTTAAAGTCATCCCGCTCCAGCATGCGGGCAACCGTCAGCTTGGAGGCCAGCTTGATCATGCCGGAAGCCCCCAGCTCACCCAGCCAGCTGGAATTATAGACAATCTGGGTTTTTTCCGGATCCAGCACTTTAAAGGCCTGCTCAGCATAGGTCTTGGCATTGTCGGCCACCTGTTCGGCAGTCAGTGGCGGGCGGGTGCTGTTTTTGCCGGACGGGTCACCCACCTGGGCAGTGAAGTCCCCGATCAGCAGCAACACGTCATGACCCAGATCTTGGAACTGGCGCAGCTTGTTGAGGATGACCGTATGACCCAGGTGAATATCCGGTGCCGTGGGATCCATGCCCAGCTTGATCCGTAACGGGCGGCCTTCCTTCAGTTTGGCAATCAGCTCTTCTTCGACCAGTATCTCTTCGGCACCACGTTTGATTTCCGCTAATGCCGCTGCCAGCTGGGACATGACGGTTTTACTCCTATGCTAAAAATTGGGCAAATCGAAGAGGCATATTACTGGAATGGCAGATAAATTGGAAAGCCTGTAAACTTCCAGCAAGATTCAGGGAAGCATTCTCAGTGGCTGTGACCAAACTATTACAATTACTGCCCCGACGACACAAGATAGCGATCGGCATCGTCGGTGGCCTGATGGGGCTCCTGCTGCTGCTCCCAGACGAGGCAAAACACACCAGCCAGGCAAGCAGGGCCCCCCAGGCTGAGCAGCCGGCCGCCGCGCCTGCTTCCCGGGTAGAGCAAGAGCAGATGCCGGCAAACACCCGCGAAGTCTCGATCACCGTTGCGTCGGGCGATAGCCTTTCGACTATTTTTTCCCGTCTGGGGCTGCCTTCGAGCCTGTTGCATGAAATGGATCTGCTGGGCGAGCCTGCCGACAGCCTGAAAAAGATCCACCCCGGCGAACAGATCACCCTGGTGTATGATGCCGATGATCGGTTTTCCGCACTGCTCTATCCGGTTGATGTCGCCCAGACCCTGGAGATACGCCAGACTCCCCAGGGACTGCAGAGCAATATTCTGACCAGTGAGCTGGAACAACGCATTCAGCATGCCCAGGCCGAAGTCAGCTCGAACTTCTGGAATGCCGCCGCCGGTGCTGGCCTGAGCCCAACCCAGATACTGCATCTAGCGGCCATGTTTGCCTGGGATCTGGATTTTGCCCTGGATATCCGGGCCGGCGACCGTTTTGCCGTGCTCTTTGAGCGGAGCTACAAAGAGGGCGAGCCGGTCGCCGATGGCCATATCCTCGCCGCCGAATTTGTTAATCAGGAGCGAGTTTACCAGGCGGTTCGCCATACGGACGGCAACTACTACTCACCCGAAGGGCGCGCCATGCGCAAAAGCTTCTTGCGGGCGCCGGTCAACTTTACCCATATCAGCTCCAACTTCAATCCCCGCCGCCTGCACCCGGTCACCGGACAGATTCGTGCCCACAACGGCATCGACTATGCGGCCCGTACCGGTACCCCCGTGATGGCGGCCGGCAACGGCGTGGTGGTGGACTCCGGCTACAACCAGTTTAACGGCAACTATGTGGTGATCCGCCATGACGGCACCTACCTGACCAAATACCTGCATCTGCACAAACGCATGGTAAAAAGAGGTCAGCGGGTGAAGCAGGAAGAACAGATTGGCACGGTCGGTGCGACCGGTCGAGTGACCGGCCCTCATTTGCACTACGAGTTTCTGGTAAACGGGGTACACAAGGATCCCAAAACCGTGATCCTGCCCCACGCCCCCGTACTGCCCGGCGCCGAGCTGGCAAAATTCAAGCCACAAGCCCAGCGGTTACTGGCCATGCTAACCCGGGAAAGCAGCACCATGCTGGTCAGCAACAGGGCACAGCCCGAATGACAGACGGACGCTCATAACCATCAGGATGAGACTGGCGGTTAGCCAGGAAGAAAATCAGGTAGCTCGGCCAGCCGCTCTTGCCACTGGAGGGTGACCTGCACCAGCTCGGCATCGGTATAAGGCAGGGCCTGGTGCTTGCCCCAGATCGGTCCGGGCCAGGCCGCATCCGAGCGAAAACGGGCGATATGATGTAGATGCAGCTGAGGTACCATGTTGCCCAGGGCCGCGACATTGATTTTATCCGGGGCAAGCCATTGCTCCATCAACCGGCCAAGGGCACTGGACTCCTGGATCAGCTGAACCTGCTCTGCCGCCGTCAACCAGTGGATCTCTTGTATGTCAGCCCGCCTGGGCACCAGGATCAGCCAGGGATAGCGACTGTCCTTCGCCAGCAGCACCCGGCTTAACGGCAGATCGCCCAACCGCTGGGTATCGGCCAGCAATTGCGGATGCAGCACAAACTCGGTCATGGGGCTCAGGCTCCGAAGCGGGTGTTCAGATAGGCGATAATATCCATCGACTCATACAACCAGTGATAGTTGCCCTGTTCATCCTCTACTCGCAGGCAGGGTACCATTCGCTGACCGCCACCGGCCAGCAAGGCCTGCAGATGCTCAGGCTCGTTGGTATCAAACTCCTGCAACTCAAGACCCAGGTCGGCCATCACCGCCTTAACCCGCTGACAATAAGGACACCAGGGTTTTTGATACAGGGCCAGTTGCCCGGCACCGGCGACCTGAGGCAGGGTGCCGTCGGTCTTGCCATCGTTCTTGAACCAATCGAACACAGACATAAGCCGCCTCAGACAGAGAAAGAGGAACCGCAACCGCAGGTGCTGGTCGCGTTGGGGTTGGTCACCAGGAAGCGGGACCCCTCCAGTCCTTCGATATAATCGACGGTCCCCCCCACCAGGTACTGCAGGCTCATGGCATCCACCACCATGGTGACACCGTTCTTTTCAATTTCGGTATCGCCGTCATTGGTTTTTTCATCAAAAGTGAAGCCATACTGGAAACCGGAACAACCGCCCCCGGTAATATAGACCCTGAGCTTGAGTTCGGGGTTCTCTTCCTCAAGGATAAGGGCCTTGACCTTGTTTGCTGCCGCATCGCTCATCTGGATCGGCATGGGTACTGCGTCGCTCATCACTACCTCGTTTGTATGGTGTCGGCCAAAATTATCTAATACCCGAGTAATCAGTTCAAGTATTGCCCGGCAATGGCCATGCCAGCCTGAATGTTTTATCACTCCGGCCTCCCAGCTCCAGCAACAGCTCTAGCTGCCGTCCCTCGGCTCCGACCGGCAATTGCCCGCTCCCCGCCAGGATCTGAAAATGCTGGAAGTCCAGCAACAGCGGCGCCAGGCCCAGTTCCTGTTCACTCAGGGACACTATCTCACCTTGCTGCCTCACTTGCACCCTTATCCTGGCCTGGCCGGTAATCCTGGTCCCCTGCCCCTCCGGCTGCAGCAGCACCAGGCGGAACTTGAACTTGCCTTCCTCAGGCAACGGCGTTATCTCCCCCTCGGTCAGCATCAGCTCCTTTGCCCCGTCCGGCGCCAGCACCTGTCTGTACAACACCAGCTGCTGGGCCTGTTCGGCGAGCCGTTTGTCCTGCTCAAGCAGCCGGGTTTGCAGGCTATCCCGAGCGCTCAGCAAGGCCTGATATTCGAGCTGCCCCTGCAACAACGCCTGCCGGGTGCCGGCCTCCTGCTTTTGTACCGCCTGCAGGGTCTCTCCCCGATCCTGATAGCGCAACCAGAGGTAACCTGTTGCTGTGGCCAACAACAGGTTCGCCAACAATGAACAGGTCAACCACCTGGCCACCGAATCTTTTTTCATCAAGCGACTCCTTCATGTGCAGCGCATTGTGCCAAATTAGTTATGACCACCACCAGCCCGATGGTCGGATTCTAGTATGTGTCGCTTTTTGTTATAGTCCTGTCACCTGGCAGCTGACCTGCCTCCCGTCTGTACCCTACTGAAAGGATGTCTTTAAATGTCCAAGTCTGACGATTTGTTTGTCAAAGCACAGCAGCTGATCCCCGGTGGTGTAAACTCACCGGTTCGCGCCTTTAGCGGCGTCGGTGGTACCCCCCGTTTCATCGAGCGGGCGGACGGCGCCTACCTATATGATGTGGACGGCCAGTCTTATGTCGACTACGTAGGCTCCTGGGGCCCCATGATCCTTGGCCATAACAGCCCTGTGGTTCGCCAGGCGGTCATCGATGCCGCAAAGCGCGGCCTGAGCTATGGCGCCCCGACCGGCGTTGAGGTGGACATGGCCGAGCTGGTATCACGCCTGGTGCCTTCGATGGAACAACTACGCATGGTCAACTCGGGTACAGAAGCCACCATGAGCGCCATCCGCCTGGCCCGCGGCTTTACCGGACGCGACAAGATAGTCAAGTTCGAGGGCTGTTACCACGGCCATGCGGATTGCCTGCTGGTCAAAGCCGGATCCGGGGCCCTTACCCTGGGCCAGCCCAACTCTCCCGGGGTGCCCGCCGATTTCGCCAAACACACCCTAACCTGTACCTTTAACGATCTGAGTTCGGTCCGGGCCGCCTTCGCCGCCGCCCCCCAGGAGATTGCCTGTATCATCGTCGAGCCGGTGGCCGGCAATATGAACTGTATTCCACCAGAACCCGGCTTCCTGCAAGGCCTGCGCGAGATCTGCGATCAATACGGCGCCCTGCTGATTTTCGATGAGGTGATGTGTGGTTTTCGCGCATCCCTGGGAGGGGCCCAGGCTCACTACGGCATCAGGCCGGATCTGACGACCCTCGGCAAGGTGATTGGCGGAGGCATGCCAGTCGGGGCCTTCGGTGGACGTAAAGAGGTGATGGAACATATGGCGCCGACCGGTCCCGTTTACCAGGCTGGTACCCTGTCGGGCAATCCGGTTGCCATGGCCGCCGGCCTTGCCACCCTGACCGAAATCACCAAACCGGGGGTATATGAAGCGCTTAATGCCAAGACTCAGGCGCTGGTAGACGGCTTACAGGCCGCCGCCGACAAGCACGGCATCCCCTTCACCACCAACCGGGTCGGGGCCATGTTCGGCTTTTTCTTCACCGAGGAGAAAAATATCAGCCGCTACGAGCAGGTCACCCGCTGTGATCTGGATGCATTCAAGCGTTTCTTCCATCTGATGCTGGAGCAAGGCGTTTATCTGGCACCCAGTGCCTTTGAGGCCGGTTTCATGTCCCTTGCCCATGGCGAGCAGGAAATCGCTCACACCCTGGCCGCCGCCGATCAGGCCTTTGCAGCCCTGAAGGGCTAACGGGGACTCCGATACCGAGCCTGATTCCGCACGGTATCGGAACACACCCCGGGCTTACTCGGGCTGCTGGATCTCCACCAGTGGCCCTTCCAGCAACTCAACGCTGTTACCGTCCGGATCCAGAATAAACACATAGCGGCTGCAGGTCTGCCCATTGACCGGCGACGGCTTGTCGATCAACATGCCTGTCCCGTGCAGGGCGTCCAGCGCCTTGTCCAGATCATCCACCTGCAAGGCAAAATGTCGCAACCCCAACCGAAAGCCGCTGGCCCAGGGGGGAACCGACAGCTCGGGCTCGTCTTCGGGCCGGAAACAATACAACTCCAGCAAGGCCTGTCCCAGACGCAGGTGGCAAATTTGCAGGCTGCCGGCCTCGTCCTGCCAGCGGTATACCGGCTCAAAGCCCAACCCCTTGTAAAACCCTTCGGCAACCGACAAATCGCGCACACTCAGGGTCACATGATGAAAGTAAAACATGACACATCCTCCATGTTCCTATTCATCAGCATATACAGAGTTTGGCGATTTAACCTCGATTGGGTGGATAAAGGGAACGAACGGCAGAGGGCGGGACACAAAGGGATCTTGCAGCCGGGATCCAGCCGGTACCCGGAGGCCGGCGGAGAAGAGCTGCCGGGAAAGGATCACCACGCCCGTCGGTGGTCTCATACCAATCCGAAGGGCGTGACAAAGCGCGATCAACGGGCGAAATTAAAGATATCCCTTAACCAGTCGCTGACCGGCTGCTCGAATGTCTCCTGTTGCAGGGGGTTCTGCTGGTAGCAATCCCGTACTCCCGACAGTCGCGCCGCTTCGGCCGGTAACAAGCGGGTCTGTTCGCAGCGGGGATCCGCCGGCACCCCATCCTGCACCGCGAAATTAACCTGATCGATGCCCGCCGGCACCGCCAGCTCGAGCGAATCAACGCCCCGTTCGTCCAGGTAACGACTGTACACCCGCAGGGCGCCACTGGAGCCGGTGAGCCCGGTGACCCCGTTATTGTCCCGGCCTATCCAGCTGGTCACCAGCTCTTCATTGTCGAGCCCCGCATACCAGGTATCACGCAGATCATTGGTGGTCCCTGTCTTGCCCGCCATCACCCGGTTGGGGAAACGGGCCGCCAGGTGGCGGGCAGTGCCGTTGGAGACCACCTTGGTCATGCCATAGAGGGCCAGGTAACCGGCTTCCGGAGCCATTACCTGGGTAGCGGTAGGGGCATGCTGATAGATAAGCGTACCCTGCTCGTCCTGTATCGCTCTAATGGAGGTCAACGGCTGATACAACCCCTGGTTGGCCAGGGTCAGATACATCTGATTGACCTCATAGGGCGTCAGCTCCAGGGTTCCCAACAACAGGGAAGGATAGGCGTTGATCGGCTGCTCTATCCCCAGCCGCTTGAGGTTATCAACCACCTTGTCCAGCCCGATGGACATACCCAGGTTCACCGTCGGCACGTTCAGGGACTTGGCCAGGGCATCGATCAGCATCACCTGACCACGGAACTTGCGATCATAGTTATTGGGTTTCCATACCTGGCCACCATCGCTGCGCAGGGTAATGGGCTCGTCCTTGATTGGGCTGGCCAGGGTATAGCCATTGGCCAATGCCTCCGCATAGACCGCCGGCTTGATCAACGAGCCAATCGGCCGCCGCGCCGCCAGCGCCCGGTTAAAACCGGCAAAGCTGGGATCGGCTCCACCGACCAGGGCATTGATTTCCCCCTTGCGCCAGTTGGACACCACCATCGCCGCTTCCAGATCGTCACGCCTGGTGTTGGCCTTCAGCCGCTTGACCTCCTCCTGCACCGCCTGCTCCGCCGCATGCTGGGCAATGGGGTCCAGGCTGCTGAATATTTTTATTCCCGACTGGCTGAGAAACTCGTCACCGAAACGCTTTCGCAATTCCTCGCGCAGCAGTCCCATAAACGCAGGGGTCCGGCCATAGCCCATGCGGCCCCGCTCGATCGGCTGCAAGGCCGCATTGCTGGCCTTCTCATAAGTGTCACGGTCAATATGGCCCTCGTTGGCCAGCAGACGCAGTACCAGATCACGACGATCCTTGGCCCGCTCCGGGTTGCGCCAGGGATCGTAGAAAGAGGGTCCCTTGACCAGGGCCACCATCAGCGCCATCTGGTCGGCGGTCAGTTCGCTCAACGGCAGGCCGAAGTAGAAATAACTGGCAAGGCCAAAACCATAGACACCCTGGCTGCCATTTTGTCCCAAATAGACTTCGTTCAGATAGGCTTCGAGGATCTCATCCTTGCTGTAACGAAAATCGATGATCACCGCCATATAGGCTTCCTGAATCTTGCGCCAGATGCTGCGGTCCTGGGTCAGGAAAAAGTTCTTGGCCAGCTGCTGAGTCAGGGTGCTGCCGCCCTGTACCGTGCGCCCCGCCTTGATGTTCACCACCAGGGCCCGCAGTATGGCCAGTGGTGATACCCCGTCATGTTGATAGAAGTCCTTGTCCTCGACCGTCAGCAGGGTGGTGATCAGCAGGGGCGGCACCTGCTCCAGCCGTACCAGCAGACGATCTTCCCTTTTTTCTACATTCAAACGGTCGAGCAGCACGGGATCCATGCGGGCATACCCCAGCTCGCGACCATTATCCGCATTCTGCATCCGCTTCAGACGCTGGCCGTCAAAGGTCAATGTCATCGGACGCGCTTCTTCCGGACCATCGGCAAAGTTGAACGGGCGTCGATAGACTTCGATGCGGTTGTTGCCGGCCGAATATTCCCCGGGCCTGGCCGGATCGCTCACTTTGCGGTAATTCAGCAACTGCAGCTCACGCTGCATCTGCTGGTAAGACAGCTTTTGCCCGGGAAACAATTCCAGTGGCCGGCTGTATACCAAGGCCGGCAGGGCCCATTTCTGGCCTTCGAAGCGGCTCTTGACCTTGCCGTCCAGATAAATCCCGAACACGCCCATCAGCACCGCCCCTACCAGGCCGAGTTTGATGAATAATCCCCACCAGGAGCGCCGTTTCGCTACCGGCTTCTTGGTTGATTTTTTGGTTCTGCTCTGTTTTGCCATAATCAGTGTTTCATCTGTCTCTTGGTGTGCCGGGTCGGGGCGGTATTGGCCGGATCATCTGGCCATACATGCTTGGGATAGCGCCCCTTCATTTCTTTCTGAACTTCACGATAGGAGCCGGCCCAAAAGGCGGCCAGATCCCGGGTTATCTGTAACGGCCGGCGGGCCGGAGACAACAGCTCCAGCACCAGCCCCACTCGTCCCCTGGCCAGCTCGGGGGTGTGGGTCTGGCCAAACATCTCCTGTAGCCGTACCGGTAATACCGGCTCATCCTGTTCCCGATAACGGATTTCGGCCCGGGTTCCCGTCGCCAGGCTAAGGTGACTGGGTAGCAGAGTATCCAGCAATTGCTGTTGTGACCAGTCCAGCCGGCTTTTAAAGATCCTGGCCCAATCCAGCCGAGCCAGCTCATCCCAGCGGCTCAGGCCCTGCAGATAAGGCTGTAGCCAGCGTTCGGCATCGGCCAGCCAGGCATCTTCATCACAGGGCGCGAAGCCTTGGTCGGCCAATTTCTGTCCGGCCAGCTTCAATCTGAGCCAGACTTGCCGGGCTGTCTCATCCAGCGGCAGGCCCTGCCAGCCGCGCCTGCGGACTTCATTCAGCAGGCACTCGGCTTTCTGCTCTGGGCTGATATCCGCCAGCGGGGTGCGTTGCAGGATCAACTGCCCCAGACACCACTGCCGTTCGGCCCTCACCCGGTTTGCCTCCGCATCCCAATGCAGTGCCTCCCGGGTGGAAAAATGCTCCGGCAGACCATGCTGCATCGCCGCCAACTCGACCGGCTCGGCTCCCTGGATAAACAGCCCCCGGGATGACTGGCTGAGGGCCGCCACCGCCAGCATGGGCTTACCCTGCAAGGCGCTGTCCAGGGGCAGGTCGGCACTCAGACCGCCGGCCAACTGGTAGCGCCGGTCCTGGCGCGCCCTGGCAATCCAGTCGGGTCTGGCACTGGCCAGCAGCAGCCCCATATACTGGCCGCTGGGCCGCCCGGGCGCTACCTGTAAACGTTTAAACCAGCGCTGGGCCGCGCCCTTCAGCGCTTCCTGCCGGGCCAATACCTGCCCCGAAAGCGGGCCTGGCTGCAGCCTGCCTTCTTCCAGCAGGCAGGCCAGGTAAACCCCATCGGCCAGGGCACCGTCCCGCCCCTGCTGCTGCCATTGCCGGGCGCACAGCAACAAATGCCCCAGCCAGGGCTCTGCCCCCAACTGCCAGACCTGGCGCCCGAGCGCCGTCAGCTGACCCTGCTCGGTGATCAGCGCCAGGGCCGTCAGCTGGTGTCTGGCCGCCGCCAGTAGGGGCTCCGGCGCCGGCGTCAGCAGGGGTAAAGTCTCGGGCTCGGCTCCCCAGGCGATGCATTCCAGTAAAAAACCACACAGATCGGCCTGCTCGATTTCCGCCGGACGCCGGGATGACAGCCGCGCCTGTTGCTCCTGACTCCATAACCGCAGGCAGACCCCCGCCCTTAGCCGGCCCGCCCGCCCGGCCCTCTGGGTTGCCGATGCCTGACCGATTTGCCGGCTCAACAAGCGGCTCACCCCGCTTTGAGGGTCGAACTGAGCCCTGCGCTCCAGGCCCGAGTCCACCACCAGGCTGATGCCTTCGATGGTAAGCGACGTTTCCGCCACATTGGTCGCCAGCACCACCTTGCGCCGGCCGGCCGCCGCCGGCGCTATCGCCGCCTGCTGTTCGGACAGGGTCAGACGTCCGAACAGGGGCCTAAGTTCAATCGGATCGGCGATCCGCAGGGCCAGCCACTGCTCACAGTCGCGGATCTCCCGCTCGCCGGGCAAAAATGCCAGCAGGCTGCCGTCATGCTGTTCCAAGGCGGTGAGGATGGCCCGCCCCATGCTTTCGGCCAGCGGGGAGTGCTGGTTGCGGGGCAAATACAGATAATCGACCGGAAAACTGCGGCCTTCGCTGACCACCAGCCGGGCGTCGGGCAACAGACGCTCCAGGGCCAGACCATCGAGGGTGGCGGACATCACCATGATTTTCAGGTCATCCCGCAGCGCCTGACACTCCAGGGCAAAGGCCAGGGCCAGATCCGCCTGCAGGCTGCGCTCATGGAATTCATCGAAGATAAGCATGGCTACCCCGGTCAGCTCGGGATCCGTCTGCAACATGCGGGTCATCACCCCTTCGGTAACCACCTCCAGCCGGGTCTGGGCACTGCAGCGGCTTTCACCCCGCATTCGGTAACCAATACGCTGACCCACCTCTTCGCCCAGCTGGGCGGCGAGGTAATGGGCTATGCTGCGTGCCGCCAGCCGCCTGGGCTCCAGCATGATAATCCGGCCTTCAAACTCCTCTCGCTCCAGCAGCCAGAGCGGCAGCCAGGTGGACTTACCGGCACCGGGCGGGGCTTCGACTATGATTTGGGATGCCGCCAGGGCTTTCTCCAGCTGGGGCAGGGCGGCGATAATGGGTAGCTGACTCACAAGGTTACCTGAATGGGTAAAGACGCCTATATTGTGCCAAAAGCACCGCCAAAGGACTATCCGGATGCCGAAATCTACTCAACGCCTGTTTCTGGCTTTCCCGGCGGGCCAGCTGACGCGGCCTCTGCTCCGATTGCAGGATCGTCTGGCCCTGTCCGGACGTCGCATCCCGCCCGAACAGTTCCACCTGACCCTTCGCTTCCTGGGTGAACTGGACGCCGTACAGCAGGCACAGGTGGAGCAGATGGTAGACCGTCTGCCCCTGGTGGCCTTCAGGCTGGAACTGGACAAACTGGGCTGCTTTGGTCGGGCCAGGGTGCTCTGGCTCGGCCCCACCCAGATCCCCGAGCCTCTGATTACCCTCGCCGGGCAGACGGAGCTGGGTATTCAGGAACTGGGGCTGCCCGCCTCGCGTCCCGGCTTTCATCCCCACATCAGCCTGTTCCGTCATACTTCGGCCGGCGGACTGCCTAGTATATCTCCCATCCATTACCAACCGGATCGACTGACACTCTATGCGTCCCGACCCACCAGCAAAGGGCCGGTTTATGAATGTGAACGCAGCTGGCCCCTGACTTCAGGCTAAAGCAACACGGGTAAGGAGCGCACCAGACGCATACCCTCCGGGCCAATCTCCGCCTGCCAGGCCAGACATTCCACCCCGGCCGCCACCGCCAGGGCCAGCAAGGCGGCATAGTCCGGATCCAGATGGTCCGCCGGACTGACCCGCTCTATCCCGGTGTGCAGTACGCAAAACAGGATCGCCGCCCGATATCCCTCCTGCCGGCAGGCAATCAGCTCCCGCACATGTTTCTGCGCCCGCACACTCACGGTATCGGGAAAATAACCCTGGCCCTGCCCTTCCAGCAGGGTCACGCTTTTCACTTCTATATAGCAATCGGGCTTGTCCCCGGCCGACAGCAAGAAATCAATGCGGCTCCCTTCCTGGCCGTAACGCACTTCCGGCCGGACCTGATGGTAGCCGGCAAACTCGGGGATATCCTCGCCGGCCAGGGCTTCCGCCACCAGCTCATTGGCCCGAGCGGTATTGACACAGATGAAATCTCCCGCCGCCGTCCTGGTGAGCTCCCAGGTATGGGCATATTTACGCTTGGCATTATTCGAGGTAGAGAAGTAAATCAGGCTGTCCGGTTCGGCACAACCGGTCATTCTCCCGGTATTGGGGCAATGCAGGGTCAGGGTCTTTCCCTGCACGGTCACGTCGGCCAGGAAGCGTTTATATCGGTGGATCAGCCGGGCTGGCTGTAAAGAAGAGGAAAACTGCACGATTGTACCTATAGTTCATTAATAAGCTGCCATGGTAACCAGCATTTATTCATGGCGACCAGTGCTTGAAAGGCGAAACCGTCGCCCCCATATGGAGGTCTTACTAAAAAGTGCCAGGGTATCGGCATCAGGTTCCGGACCCGGGAAGCGGAAAATGTCGTATTTAACGACGGCCGACAACAGAAATCACATTGCAAAATTGCCTTGTCAACGTGCTTTCTGGTATAGATAGCCGCTTCTTAAATTTGGTTGGCGCAACATTGCATAGTTAGGAGATACGGAATGCCAGTAGTCGAAACCAAAAAATCTCTGGGTATTCTGGCGATCGCCGGCGTCGAGCCTTATCAGCCCAAGCCCGACGAAGAATACATGAACGAGGTGCAGAAAACGCACTTCCGTAAAATTCTGGGTGCCTGGCGCAATCAGCTGCGTGAAGAGGTTGATCGCACCGTTGGCCATATGAAGGATGAGGCCGCCAATTTCCCCGATCCGGTTGACCGAGCTGCCCAGGAAGAAGAATTCGCCCTTGAACTGCGGGCCCGGGACCGGGAACGTAAACTGATCAAAAAGATCGAGAAAACCCTGCAGAAGATCGACGACGACGATTTTGGTTTCTGTGAGCATTGCGGCGTGGAAATCGGTATTCGTCGCCTGGAAGCCAGGCCGACTGCCGATCTGTGCATCGATTGCAAAACCCTGGCCGAAATCAAGGAAAAACAGATGGCCGGCTACTAAGCCGGCCTGATCCAACCATGACCGCATCCACGCCCGACCGCTATATAGGGCGTTTTGCTCCCTCTCCTAGCGGTCCCCTCCACTTTGGCTCCCTGGTTGCAGCCCTCGGCAGTTATCTGCAGGCCAAGGCCCACCGGGGGCTATGGCTGCTGCGTATCGAAGATCTGGACCCGCCGCGAGAGGTAGCGGGAGCTGCCGATGCCATACTGCGCACCCTTGACGACTTCGGCCTCCACTGGGATGGGTCCCCTGTCTATCAAAGCCACCGCTATCCCTATTACCAGGCGGTTCTGGATGACTGGGCCAGGCGGGGATTGACCTATTGCTGCCACTGCAGCCGCAAATCGATCAGCGAGGCGGGGGGCTTCTATCCGGGCCATTGCCGAACCCGCCATCGCCCACCCAAGGGCGCCGCGATTCGCCTGAAGATGGACTCCCCCGTCTATGACTTCGATGATCGGCTGCAGGGGCATATCCAGGTACCCGCACCGCTGGCAGAAGAAGACTTCACCGTTCGCCGCCGGGATGGTTTATATGCCTATAACCTGGCGGTGGTGATCGACGACCGGGATGCGGGCATCACCGAAGTGGTACGCGGCGCCGATCTGCTGGAGCCCACGGTGCGCCAGATAGCCCTTTATCGGCTATTGCAGGCCCCCGAACCCGGCTGGGTGCACCTGCCGCTGGCGGTGCACGCCGGCCACAAACTGTCCAAACAGAATCATGCGCCCGGGCTGGATAGCCGCCGTGCGGGAGCCCTGTTGTGGTTGGCGCTGGATTTTCTTGGCCAGCG
The DNA here is from genome assembly GCF_003075035.1 of Zobellella maritima. Classification (GTDB taxonomy): domain Bacteria; phylum Pseudomonadota; class Gammaproteobacteria; order Enterobacterales; family Aeromonadaceae; genus Oceanimonas; species Oceanimonas maritima. The sequence continues at coordinate 38,634 of NZ_QCZE01000007.1, forward strand.
GCCGCCGGCCGAGCTCAGGGGGGCCGAACCCGGCGTCCTGCTTGCCTGGGGACAGGCTCACTGGAGTCTCTCTTCCATCCCGGCCCATGCCAAGATAGAACTGGATCGTGCGGATGTTTCTCATTTTTAACGCCCTGCGCTATCATAGAGCGCCGATTTTTTAGCTTAAGGCCTTGCGAGGTGTCCTATTTTTTCCCAGATTGCCAGCTTTTGTAAGAAGCTGCTGACCCGACAAGAGGAGGCGTTGCCTTTGCAACCCGTGGTACTGACGCGCGCCGAACATAATATTTCGCGCCAACAAATCAGTGAAAACGCCCTCAAGGTACTCTATCGCCTGAACAAGGCCGGTTACGACGCCTATCTGGTGGGGGGCGGTGTGCGTGACCTGCTGCTGGGCCGGTCGCCCAAGGACTTCGATATCGCCACCAGCGCCACCCCCGAGCAGGTCAAGCACTTATTCAGCAACTGCCGTCTGGTAGGACGCCGCTTTCGCCTGGCCCACGTGCTGTTCGGCCGGGAGGTGATTGAAGTCGCCACCTTTCGCGGTCATCACCATCAGGTCAATACCAATAAGCATATCTCGGCCCAGTCTGCAGAAGGCATGCTGCTGCGCGATAATGTCTACGGCACCATAGAGGAAGATGCCGAACGGCGTGACTTTACCGTCAATGCCCTCTATTACAACATCGCCGATTTCAGCGTGCTCGGCTTTGCCGGCGGCCTGCAAGACCTTGATGCCCGCAAGCTTGAACTGATCGGCGACCCCGAGACCCGCTACCGGGAAGACCCGGTGCGGATGATCAGGGCCGTGCGATTCTCCGCCAAGCTCGACCTCACTATCAGCCCGCGCACGGCGGCACCGATCAAGAGCCTTGCGCCCCTGCTGGCCGATATTCCTCCGGCCCGCCTGTTTGAAGAAACCCTCAAGCTGTTCCTCGCGGGTCAGGGCCTGGAAACCTACAAGCTGTTGCACCAGTACGGCCTGTTTGCCCCCCTGTTCCCGGAAACCGCCGAAGTCATGGGCCAGGGCAACAACCGTTATGGCCACTTTATCGAACTGGCGTTGGCCAATACCGACGAGCGTATCGCCCAGGATCTGCGGGTCACGCCCGCATTCCTGTATGCCGCCCTGTTATGGGGCCCGGTCGAGACCAGAACCCAGGAGTTCGTCAACGACGGTGGTCTGGGTTACTACGATGCCTTCATGCTGGCCTGTGATGACGTCATCGGCCGCCAGGTCAAGACCATCGCCATCCCCAGGCGCTTCAGCTCCGTGGTACGGGATATCTGGCAATTGCAGGAGCGCCTGCCCAAACGGGCCGGCAAGCGTCCCTACCGTTTGCTGGAACATCCCAAGTTCCGCGCCGGCTACGATTTCCTGTTGCTGAGGGCCCAACTCGACCCGCGGCTGAGCGAGCTGGCCGAATGGTGGACCGACTTTCAGCAAGCCAACCCGGTCAAACCCCAGCCACGGCATGCGGATCAGCCCGGTCATCAGCCGGCGTCCGATCATGATGCGGGCAAGCCCAAACCCAAGCGCCGCCGCCCCCGCCGTCATCCGCGCCGGAGAAAAGAAACATGACCCGGGTGTTCGTGGCCCTGGGTGCCAATCTCGGCGATCCACTGGCCCAGATAAGGGCGGCACAGTCGGCACTGACGTCGCTGGCCGAACCCGGCACCCTGCACCACTCGCCCCTGTATCAAAGCCGCCCAATGGGGCCGCAGGATCAGCCACCCTATATCAACGGCGTCTCGAGCTTCGACTGCCGCCTGGCTCCCCACCGGCTGCTTGATGCCCTGCAGGACATTGAGTTGGCATATGGCCGCGAACGCAAGGACGAACGCTGGGGTCCCCGTACCCTGGATCTGGATATCCTGCTGTACGGCGATCTGGTGCTGACCGACGAGCGCCTGACACTGCCTCATTACGGCATGAAAAGCCGGGAGTTCGTGCTCTATCCCCTGGCCGATCTGGCCCCGGATTTGGTACTGCCCTGCGGGACCGCCCTGAGCCAATTATTAGTGACTTGCCCAGCCAATGGTATGACCCGCCTGCCAGGGCAGTAACAGGAACGCAAGATGAGCAAGATAACCACAGCCCGGCTGCTGGACATGAAACAGGCCGGGCAGAAAATCGCCATGATCACCGCCTATGATGCAACCTTTGCCAGGTTATTCGAGCAGGCCGGCGCCCATGCCATCCTGATCGGCGACTCCCTCGGCATGGTGTTGCAGGGCGAAGACAGCACCCTCAAGGTAACGCTCGAAGACATGGCCTACCATACGCGCTGTGTTGCCAATGGTGTTGAAAAGACATTTATCGTCGCTGATATGCCGTTTATGAGCTATAGCACCCCGGAGCAGGCCTGCGCCGGTGCGGCCACCCTGATGCGCGCCGGCGCCCAGATGGTCAAGCTCGAAGGCGGAGAATGGCTGGCTGACACCGTCACCCAGCTGACCCGGCAGGGCATTCCCGTCTGCGGCCATCTGGGCCTGACGCCCCAGTCGGTGCACGTGTTCGGCGGCTTCAAGCTGCAGGGACGCAAGACGGAACAAGCCGAGCAGATCAAGCAACAAGCCCTGGCTCTGGAAGCGGCCGGCATCCAGCTGCTGGTGCTGGAATGCGTGCCAAGCGCTCTCGCCGCCGAGGTCAGCCGGCTGTTGCATATTCCGGTAATCGGCATCGGCGCCGGCCCCGCTACCGACGGCCAGGTACTGGTGATGCAGGATGCTCTCGGACTCACCTCCGGCTATGTGCCAAAATTCACCAAAAACTTTCTGGCCGAGGGCGGCAATGTCAAGGCGGCGATTGAAACCTACGTGGCCGAGGTGGCCGACGGCCGTTTTCCGGGCCCCGAGCACAGCTTTAGTTAAGGAGCCAAGATGCAGCTGGTCAGCACCCTCAACGAGTTAAGACAAACCATCGGCCAATACCGCCGCAGCGGTGAACGCATCGGCTTTGTGCCTACCATGGGCAATCTGCACCAGGGACATATCGAGCTGGTCAATCAGGCGCGCGCCCGCTGCGAGCGGGTGGTGGTCAGTATTTTTGTCAATCCGCTGCAGTTTGATCGGGCCGCCGATCTGGCCGCCTACCCCCGTACCCTGGAGCAGGATTGTCAGCGGCTTGTCGGGCTGGCAGACCTGGTGTTCACCCCGACTCCCGAACTCATGTACCCCCGGGGCCAGGCACAGCAGACAACCGTGGATGTTCCCGGTATTGCCGATGTGCTGGAAGGCGCATTGCGTCCCGGGCATTTCAGGGGCGTGGCGACCGTGGTCTGCAAGCTGTTCAACCTGGTACAGCCGGATCTGGCCTGTTTTGGCGAAAAAGACTACCAGCAGCTGGCCTTGATCCGTAAAATGACCGCAGATCTGAATCTGCCGCTGGAGATCCTCGGGGTCCCCACGGTCAGGGCCGAAGATGGCCTGGCCCTGAGTTCGCGTAACGGTTACCTGAGCGAGCAGGAGCGGAGCCAGGCGCCCGAGCTGGCCGCCACCATGGGTCGGCTGGCTGAGCGGATTCGGTCAGGCGAACGGGATTTTCCGTCCCTGATAGCGACCGCCAGCCAACATTTGGATCAGTCGGGTTTTCGCACCGACGGCATAGACATCGTCGACGCGGATACCCTGAACCCCATCACGGAGCAAAGCCGGGCCGTGGTGATTTTGATGGCCGCCTATCTGGGCAAGGCCAGACTGATAGATAATCAGGTAGTGCCCCTATAAGGGCTTTTGCAATACGGAGAAGTAAGATGGATATGCAACGCATTATGCTCAGGGGCAAGCTGCATCAGGCCCGCGTAACTCACGCAGAACTGAACTACGAAGGCTCATGCGCCATCGATCAGGATCTGCTGGACGCGGCCAACATCAAGGAATACGAGCAGATCGACATCTATAACATCGAGAACGGCGAACGTTTCCATACCTACGCCATCGTCGGTGAGCGGGGCTCCAAGATGATCTCCTTGAATGGCGCCGCCGCCCGCAAGGCCGCCGTCGGCGATCGCATCATCATCTGCGCCTACGCTCCCATGACAGAGCAGCAGATTGAAGGCTACAAGCCGAGCCTGGTGTACCTGGACGCGGACAACAACATAGTGCGCACCAGCAAGGATATCCCCCTGCAGCTGGCTTGACCCCCGAGCAGCCGCACTGAACAGTAAAAAGGCAGCCGGTTGGCTGCCTTTTTACTTAGTGGCGCAATCCCCAGCCGGTATGGATCAGGTACCAGGCAGCACCGTAAAACAGGGCGATAAAGCCGATGATGATACCGTAGGCGACGGTCAGGGGGACGTCGCTGATACCCAGGAAACCGTAGCGGAAGGCATTCACCATGTAGAGCACCGGATTGGCATGGGATACCGTCTGCCAGAATCCGGGTAACAGGTTGATGGAGTAGAAGACCCCGCCCAGATAGGTCAGCGGCGTCAGCACAAAGGTGGGGATGATGCTGATATCGTCGAAGGTACGGGCAAAAATGGCATTGAGCAGCCCGGCCAGCGAAAACAACACTGCGGTCAGAAAAACGGTGAACACCACGCTGAACAGGTGGCTGATCTGCAGATCCACAAAAAACAGCGATACCAGGCTGACGATCAACCCCACCAGCAGACCCCGCACCACACCGCCGCCCACATAGCCGGCAATGATCACATAGGTGGGCACGGGGGCCACCAGCAGCTCTTCCACATTGCGCTGAAACTTGCTGCTGAAGAAGGAAGAGGCCACATTGGAGTAGGAATTGGTGATCACCGACATCATGATCAGGCCGGGCACGATAAAGGCCATATAGGAATAACCGCCCATCTCGCCGATCCGTGAACCTATCAGACTGCCGAAGATCACAAAATACAGGGTCATGGTGATCGCGGGTGGCACCAGGGTCTGCACCCAAATACGGGTAAAGCGCACAATTTCCCGGTGCAGTATGCTGTTGAAGGCGATGTAATAACGTTGCGCACTCATGCTGTCGCTCTCCCCTGTTCCACCAGTGTAACGAATAACTCTTCGAGGCGATTGGCCTTGTTACGCATGCTCAGTACCCGAATCCCCTGATCGTTGAGCTGGGCAAAGACACCGTTCAGCCCCTGCTCTTTCTTCACCTCGACCTCCAGGGTATGGCCATCCAATAGCTGCCAGTTAAAGCCGGACAGGAAGGGTTCGCGGCTATCGGTTGCCAAGTCCAGGATAAAGGTTTCCACATTCAGCTTGCCGAGCAGGCCTTTCATGCTGGTATTTTCCACCAAACGCCCCTTGTCGATGATACCGATATTGCGACACAGCATCTCGGCCTCCTCAAGGTAGTGGGTGGTCAAGATAATGGTGATACCCTGCTCGTTGATCTCCTTGAGAAAATCCCACATGGCCCGGCGGATTTCGATATCCACCCCGGCGGTAGGTTCATCCAGGATCAGCAGCCTGGGCTCGTGCATCAGCGCCCGGGCGATCATCAGCCGGCGCTTCATACCGCCGGACAGGGTGCGGGCGGGCATATCCCGCTTTTCCCACAAATCCAGCTGCTTCAGGTAGCGCTCGGCACGGACCTTGGCCTCTTTACGCTCGACCCCATACAGGCCGGCCTGATTAATCACAATCTGGCCCACTTTTTCAAACTGGTTGAAATTGAACTCCTGGGGGACCAGGCCGATCTGGGTCTTCGCCTGTTCCAGCTGGGTATCGATATCGAAGCCGAATACCCTTACCTTGCCGGCCGTTTTGTTCACCAGGGAGGAAATAATCCCTATGGTGGTGGATTTCCCCGCCCCGTTGGGACCGAGCAGGGCATAGAAATCACCTTGATTGACTGCCAGATCTATCCCTTTCAAAGCTTCTACACCGCCGGCGTAGGTCTTGCGCAGGCCATCGATCTCCAGTGCTTTGGTCATGATTGGCTCCATGAAATAAAAACAAATGCCCAGGGGAATGCCCGGGCACAAGACAGGGGTCCGGATGCAAGGCATCGGATTCATTCATATTAATAGGGAGCGCGCTTACTCCAGGGGGATCACCTTGCCGATATAGGGCAGGTTGCGATAGCGCTGGGCGTAATCTATGCCGTAACCCACCACGAATTCGTCGGGTATGGTGAAACCGACCCAGTCGACCGGTACCTCGGCTTCCCGTCGCTCCGGCTTGTCGAGCAAGGTACAGATGGTCAGCGAGGCCGGGCCGCGCAAAGACAGGATTTCCTTTACCTTGCTGAGGGTATTGCCGGTATCAATGATGTCTTCCACGATCAACACATGCTTGCCCTGAATATCATCATCCAGGTCTTTGAGGATACGCACGTCCCGGTTGCTCTCCATGCTGCTGCCGTAGCTGGAGGCGGTCATGAAATCGAGCCGTACCGGCACGGTGAGCTGGCGGCACAGATCGGCCATAAAGATGCAGGAGCCCCGCAGCAGGCCCACCATGACCACTTCGTCGACGCCCTGATAGTGGGTGTTAATCTGTTCGCCCAGGGCCTGAGTTCTGGCATTGACCTCATCGGTGCCGATCAGCACATCCACTCGGTGTTTCATTATTACTGCTCCGTTCGGGTAAATAACACCCGGCTGTGATTAAAGCGGTATTTTAGCGGAATTCCCCCATCTGTGCACAAACGCGGATGCACCATGCGAAGCGGCAGCGAGGTTGCGCTCCGCCGACACGCTTCAAGCCCCTCCATGGGGCGCTGGGCACTATAGGTGTTCACGGCGTGCCGAAGAAGCTGTGCGCTTTGCCTGACGAAAATGCGCGGGACTGGAATCAGCAAGAACTTGTGACTAAGAGTCCGGCTTCAAGCTTTGGTTTTTCTGGCCATAACCCCAGCGTACCACCAGATCCTGATCCAGACCCAGATGATCCAGGATCCGCGCCACCATGAAATCCACCAGATCCTCGATGCCCTCTGGCTGGTGATAAAAGCCCGGGGCCGCCGGCATAATGGTCACCCCCATGCGAGCCAGTTTTAGCAGATTTTCCAGGTGGATCTCGGATAGCGGCGATTCCCGGGGCACCAGGATCAGCTGACCTTTTTCCTTGATCACCACGTCGGCGGCGCGCTCGATCAGGTTCTCGGAGGCGCCGCTGGCAATGGAGGCCACCGTGCCCATGGAACAGGGACAGATCACCATGCGCCGGGGGGCGCCCGAGCCCGAGGCCACCGGCGAGAACCATTCCTCCTTGCCATAGGCCCGTACCTGGCCAGGTGCGGCGCCGTAGCGTTCACACAAATAAGCGGACAGCTGCTCCGGCTTGGCCGGCCATTGCTCTCCCTGCTCGGTCGCCAGGACCACACGAGCGGCACTGGATACCAGCAGGTGCACCTGCATGCCGGCCGCCAACAGCTGGCGCAGCAGGGCCAGGGCATAGGGGGCGCCGGACGCACCGCTCAGCGCCAGGGTAATTTGCTGTTCACGCGGGTACATGGTTTGCCCTCAATGCCTGCAACAGGCGTTCGTGGATGCCGCCAAAACCGCCATTGCTCATGATCAGTATCTGGTCTCCGGCCCGTGCCGCATCGACCAGCACGGCGATCAGCTCATCCAGCTGCCGGAACATTCGGCCCTCGGGGCAGGCCGCCGCCGCCGCCGCCAGATCCCATCCCAGCCCGGGCGGCTGGAACAGATAGGTCTGATCCGCCTGGGCCAGGGAGTCCACCAGCTCCTGCTGGTGTATTCCCAGTTTCATGGTGTTGGATCTGGGCTCCAGCACGGCCAGGATGCGGCCGTTGGCCATACTGGCTTTCAGCCCGGCCAGGGTGGTGGCGATGGCGGTCGGATGATGGGCGAAGTCGTCCCATAGCCGAATGCCGGCCACCTCGCCTTTTAGCTCCATGCGCCGCTTCGGTGAGCGGAACAGGTTGAGGGCGGCGATGGCCTCAGCCACCGGCACCCCCGCATGACGCGCTGCCGCCAGCGCCATCAGGCCGTTATGGACATTGTGCAGGCCGATACAGGACCAGTTCACCTCGCCAATTCGGTTGCCGTCCAGCCAGACCGCAAAGCGGCTGCCATCCTGCCCCAACAGCTCGGCCTGCCACTTGCCATCGGCTCCCACATATTCCAGTTCACTCCAGCACCCCATGGATTTTACCGTTTCCAGGGACTCGGTGTGAGTGGGCAGCAGAATACGGCCATGGCCCGGCACCATCCGCACCAGGTGATGGAATTGCCGCTGTATCGCCGCCAGGTCTGAGAAAATATCCGCATGATCAAACTCAAGATTGTTGAGGATCAGGGTGCTGGGCCGGTAGTGGACAAACTTGGAGCGCTTGTCGAAAAAGGCGCTGTCGTATTCGTCGGCCTCAATCACGAAGAAAGGCGCATCACCCAGGCGGGCGGACACCTCGAAGTTGCCGGGCACGCCGCCGATCAGGAAACCAGGCCTGAGACCGCAATCTTCGAGGATCCAGGCCAGCATGCTGGCGGTGCTGGTCTTGCCGTGGGTACCGGCTACCGCCAGCACCCAGCGATCCTGCAACACATGTTCCAGCAGCCACTGGGGCCCCGAGGTATATGGGATGCGGCGATTGAGCATCGCCTCTACACAGGGGTTGCCCCGGCTCATGGCATTACCGACCACCACCAGATCCGGCATCGGCTCGAGCTGGTCCGGATCATACCCCTCGATAAGCTCGATACCCTGCTGCTGCAGCTGTGTGCTCATCGGCGGATAGACATTGGCGTCACTGCCGGTAACCCGATAGCCCAATTGTTTCGCCAGTACCGCCAGGCCGCCCATGAAGGTGCCGCAGATGCCCAGTATATGAATATGCATAGAGTGCCCTTGATGCTGTATTGCGCACATTCTAACAATCCCTCACCACTTTGGGCAGCCGTCTGGCGATCTGTGCGACAGCGGTTATAATGTGGCGCCTATGTAACCGTTACCCATTCGTATAACAGATGCCGTCCGGTAACGGTGATAAACTCGGCCATTGAGCCAATCACGGACAACACTGAAGGAAACGTCATGAGCCTGAACCAGGTACCCGCCGGAAAGAGCCTGCCCGAAGATATCTATGTAGTGATCGAAATCCCCCAGAATGCCGATCCCATTAAATATGAAGTCGACAAAGACACAGGGGCAATTTTTGTCGATCGCTTCATGTCTACCCCCATGTTCTATCCCTGCAACTACGGTTATGTAAACCAGACCCTGTCCCTGGACGGCGACCCCGTGGACGTGCTGGTGCCGACTCCCCACCCCCTGGTACCCGGTTCCGTCATTCGCTGCCGTCCGGTTGGCGTGCTGAAGATGACCGACGAGTCCGGTGAAGACGCCAAGGTAGTAGCGGTTCCCCACAGCAAGCTGACCAAGGAATACGACCATATCCAGGATGTCAACGACCTGCCCGAGCTGCTGAAGGCCCAAATCAAGCACTTCTTCGAGCGTTACAAGGAACTGGAAGCCGGTAAGTGGGTGAAGGTAGAAGGCTGGGAAGACAAGGCCGCCGCTGAAGCCGAAATTCTGGCCTCTGCCGAGCGTTACCAACAAGCCTGAGTTCAGGTACCTGAACCAAACTAAAAAAGAGCACTGTGTGCTCTTTTTTTATGTCTATGATGATGACCGCCCCACAAACACCCGGTCCGGAACAAGCCGCCCGGAGGTATAGGGTTACTTTATCATGGTGGCCAGTATCCCGAGGCTCGAGATATAACCGACAAAGAGAAGCAACCAGATCATTCTGGGCTTACTTTTTTGCATCCGGTGCTCCTGTTGTGAATTTGGTTGCGCATTTTAACACCAATGAAACATGATTAACAATTGGTCGGCGTTCGAAACAGCCGAAAATGTTGCTGTTTTTACTGATCCGGTTCCGCTCGCCCCGTCCCTGTATACCCCCGGCCATAGAACCGTCGCGACAAATGCTTTCATATTCTTTGATGGAATAAAAAATCATCTTTTATTCTTTATTGTTTTCCGTTGACCTGGCTTAAGCTGTCCGCTATCTGGAAAAGTGGAAGGCACAGTCATGCTTTTAAAGGAACTCGCGGCGGCAGCCAGCCCGCTCAACGAACAACAAGTACACAAGCTCACTCAGGTGGCTGCCGAACTGAGTGCCACCCAGCTGGCCTGGGTCAGCGGCTATTTTTACGGTATCAGCCAGCAGGCCCAGGGGCTGACAGTGGCGCCGGCGGCCAGCGCCCAGCCCGCCGCCACGCTGACCATCCTCTATGCATCACAAACCGGCAACGCCAAAGGCGTGGCAGAAGCGCTCAAGGCACAGGCCGATGCCGCCGGCATTCAGGCCGGGCTGTTCAATGTGGCCGACTTCAAGATCAAGCAGCTGAAGAAAGAAACCCATCTGCTGATCGTCACCAGCACCAATGGCGAGGGCGAGCCGCCCGATGACGCCATCGAGTTCCATAAGCAACTGAAAGCCGGCAAGGTCGGCAAGCTCGACGGCCTGCACTATGCCGTGCTGGGGCTGGGGGATTCTTCCTACGAGTTTTTCTGCCAGACCGCCAAGGACTTTGACGAATACCTGGCCAATGCCGGCGGCAAACGCCTGCTGGACCGGATCGATTGCGATGTGGATTACGACGCTGCGGCCGAGTCCTGGAGCAAGTCGGCCATCAGCCTGCTGGAGGATGCCCTCAAGGTCGAGCAAGCCGCCGCCAACGGCGCCGTGGTCAGTCTGCCCAAGACCGCCGGTGTCTATACCAAGAAAAATCCTTACCAGGCCGAGCTGATCACCAACCAAAAGATTACCGGTCGGGATTCCGACAAGGATATCCGCCACATCGAAATCTCCCTGGAAGACTCAGGCCTGAGTTATCAGCCCGGCGATGCCCTGGGTGTCTGGTTCGATAACGATCCAGCCCTGGTAGACGCGCTGCTGGCCCAGGTCGGTGTGGCCGCCGATACCAAGGTCAAGGTGGATGACGAGGTGCTGGACATACGCGAGGCCCTGATCCGTCATTACGAGCTGACCCAGGGCTATGCCAGCTTCGTGCAAGCCTATGCCGAACTGTCCGGTGCCAAGAAACTGTTGAAGCTGGTGGAAGACAAGGCCGCGTTGCGCGAATACTGTGCCGAACACCAGATCCTGGATATCGCCCGGGAGAAGAAAACCAAGCTGACGGCCGAACAGCTGCAGGGCGCCCTGCGCCGCCTGACGCCGCGGCTGTACTCCATCGCCTCCTCCCAGGCGGAAGTGGAAGAAGAAGTCCACCTGACCCTGGGCGTGGTACGCTTCGAGCAGAAAGGTGAAGAGCGCAGCGGCGGTGCCTCTTCCTTCCTGGCCGATCGGGTGGCCGAAGGCGGCCAGGTACGGGTGTTTGTCGAACACAATGACAACTTCCGCCTGCCGGCCAACGGTGACACGCCGGTGATCATGGTGGGCCCGGGTACCGGCATCGCCCCCTTCCGGGCCTTTATGCAGGAGCGGGAAGCCCAGGATGCAGGCGGCCAGAACTGGCTGTTCTTCGGCAACCCCCATTTCACCCAGGATTTTCTCTACCAGATCGAATGGCAGCGCTACGTCAAGTCCGGCCTGCTGAACAAGATCTCCCTGGCCTTCAGCCGGGATCAGGCCGAGAAAGTCTATGTCCAGCATAAACTCCGCCAGCAGGGCGCCGAAGTCTATGCCTGGCTGGAACAGGGTGCCCACTTCTATGTATGCGGTGATGCCAACCAGATGGCCAAAGACGTGCATGAAGCCCTGATCGAGCTGGTGGCCGAGCACGGCGGCAAGAACCGCGAACAGGCCGAAGAATATGTCGATGCGCTGCGCAGCGCCAAGCGTTACCAAAGGGATGTTTACTGATGAGCGAACAAAAACTGTCCGACAACGAGCGCCTCAAGCGCGAAAGCAACTTCCTGCGCGGCACCATAGAGCAGGATCTGCAGGATCCGCTTACCGGCGGCTTCAACGGCGACAACTTCCAGCTGATCCGTTTCCACGGTATGTATCAGCAGGATGACCGCGATATCCGCAACGAGCGTACCGCCCAGAAGCTGGAGCCACTGCACAATGTCATGCTGCGCGCTCGCCTGCCCGGCGGCATCATTACCCCTGAGCAGTGGCTGGTTATCGACAAGTTTGCCGAAGAAAGCTCCATCTACGGCAGCATCCGTCTGACCACCCGCCAGACCTTCCAGTTCCACGGCGTGCTCAAGCGTGACATCAAGCACATGCACCAGGTACTGAACAGCACCGGCATCGACTCCATCGCCACCGCCGGCGACGTCAACCGCAACGTGCTGTGCACCAGCAACCCGGTCGAGTCCGAACTGCATCAGGAGGCCTACGAATGGGCCAAGAAGATCTCCGAGCACCTGCTGCCCAAGACCCGCGCCTACACGGAAATCTGGCTGGACGGTGAGCGGCTGGACACCCCTGACGAAGAACCGATCCTGGGCTCCACCTATCTGCCACGCAAATTCAAGACCACGGTCGTGATCCCGCCGCAGAACGATGTGGATGTGCATGCCAATGATCTGAACTTCATAGCCATTGCCGATAACGGCAAGCTGGTGGGCTTCAATGTGCTGGTAGGGGGTGGCCTGGCCATGACCCATGGCGACACCGCCACCTATCCACGCAAGGCCACCGACTTTGGCTTTATTCCCCTGTCCCATACCCTGGAGGTGGCCGCCGCCGTGGTCACCACCCAGCGGGACATGGGTAACCGTTCCGAGCGCAAGAACGCCAAGACCAAGTACACCCTGGAGCGGGTCGGTATCGAGGTGTTCAAGGCCGAGGTCGAGAAACGGGCCGGCATCCAGTTTGCCGACAGCCGCCCCTATGAATTTACCGGCCGCGGCGATCGCTTTGGCTGGGTAGAGGGCATAGACGGCAAGCATCACCTGACCCTGTTTATCGAGAACGGACGCCTGCTCGACTATCCGGGCAAGCCGCTGAAAACCGGCATGCGCGAAATTGCCAAGGTGCACAAGGGTGATTTCCGTCTGACCGCCAACCAGAACCTGATCATCGCCGGTGTCGCCGCCAAGGACAAGGCCAGGATCGAGAAGCTGGCGCGCGCCCACGGCCTGCTGGAAGACAGTGTCTCCGAGCAGCGCAAGAACTCCATGGCCTGTGTCGCCCTGCCCACCTGCCCGCTGGCGATGGCCGAGGCGGAGCGCATGCTGCCGGCCTTTGTCACCGACATCGAAGGACTGCTAGCCAAGCATCAGGTGGCCGACGACGCCATCATCTTCCGGGTGACCGGCTGCCCCAACGGCTGTGGCCGTGCCATGCTGGCCGAGATAGGCCTGGTGGGCAAGGCGCCCGGCCGCTACAACCTGCACCTGGGCGGCAACCGGGAAGGCACGCGTATTCCGCGCATGTACCGGGAAAACATCACCGAGGCCCAAATCCTGGAAGAAATAGATACACTGATCGGCCGCTGGGCGACCGAGCGTGAGTCGGGCGAAGGGTTCGGCGATTTTGTTATCCGCGCCAAGGTCATTGCCCCGGTCGTGGACTCAGCGAGGGACTTTTATGCTAGCTACTATGACATCTAGCCTGCTGCCCAGCCTTGATGAGCTGAACAGCCTGCCCCGGGTGGAACAGCAACAGGCCCTGAAACCCCTGAACCAGCAACTGGCGGCCATGACGGCCGCCGAGCGGGTACGCTGGGCTCTGGAGAACCTGGAAGGAGAGCCGGTGCTCTCCTCCAGCTTCGGTATCCAGGGAGCCCTGATGCTGCACCTGGTAACCCGGGAGCAGCCGGGTATTCCGGTGATCCTCACCGACACCGGCTACCTGTTCCCGGAAACCTACCGCTTCATCGATGAGTTAAGCGAGCGGCTCGACCTGAACCTCAAGGTCTACCGGGCGCATACATCGCCTGCCTGGCAGGAAGCCCGCTACGGCAAGCTGTGGGAACAAGGGGTAGAGGGTATCACCCGTTACAATCAGCTGAACAAGGTCGAACCCATGCAACGCGCCCTGCGCGAGCTGAACGCCGGTACCTGGTTCTCCGGCTTGCGCCGTAGTCAGTCCGACACCCGTGAAGGGCTGCAGGTACTGGGACTGCAAAACGGCCTGTTCAAATTCCTGCCGGTGATCGACTGGAGCAACAAGGACGTCCATTACTACCTGCAGGAACATGGGCTCCCCTACCACCCCCTATGGGAACAGGGCTATGTCTCGGTGGGCGATGTACACACCACCGTCAAGTGGGAGCCGGGCATGAGCGAAGCCGATACCCGCTTCCACGGCATGAAGCGCGAGTGCGGCCTGCATGAGCAGGAGGAGCTAGACGGCAGCGGTATTTAACGCGCCCGTCCCGACCTTCCCCTTGCAATGTATGCCTCGGCCCCGAGGACGGCTACGCCGCCCTCGGGGCCGAGCTCCCCTCCAGCTCGTCGGGTTGGCTGCAGAAAGGCGGCAATAACCCAGCTTACTCCCGTCGGCCACAAACCGCTTTCAAATACCCAAAAAGAATAAAAAATTATTTTTTAGTATTTTGAGGGATAAGCATTTCTGCCTATAGTCTAGTTATCTTATTAATCGGCAGGACCAGTCATGGCACATCTACCTCTTTTTATCAAAATAGAACAGCGCCCTTGCCTGGTGGTTGGTGGTGGCTCGGTGGCGGCCCGCAAAGTCAGGCTGCTGCTGGCGCGGGGAGCCCGGATCACCCTGGTCGCCCCCACCCTTGCCGACGAGCTGCAGGCCATTCGGGAGCAGTTCACCTGGCTGGCCCAACCCTTTGATGAAGCCCATCTGGATGGTCAGTTTCTGGTGATCGCCGCCACCGACAACCTGGAAGTCAATGCCCGGGTCTATCAGCTGGCCAATCAGCGGGGCCTGCTGGTCAACAAGGCCGATGACAGCAAACGTTCTGCCGTGATTTTCCCCTCCATCGTCGAACGGCCACCGATACAGGTCGCCTTCAGCACTGGCGGTGGTTCCCCCTCGCTGGCCCGGTTGTTGCGAGCCCGCCTGGATGCCCTGTTACCCAGGCACTTCGGTGAGCTGGCCACCCTCTCGGGCCGTCTGCGGCAGGCGGTAAAACAGTGCTTTGCCGACAGTGAGCAGCGGCGTCGGTTCTGGGCCCGCACCCAGGACGATCAGACCCTGAATGCCCTGCTGAAACAAGGCAATCTGGCGGCCGCCGAAATCTGGCTGCAGCAGGAAATGCAGGCACCGCAGACCGGTGAGGTCATACTGGTGGGTGCGGGCCCGGGTGATCCCGACCTGCTGACCATCAAGGCATTAAACGAGCTGCAAAAGGCCGATGTGGTGCTGTTTGATCAGCTGGTCTCCGACGAGATCCTGGCCCTGATCAGGCCCGAAGCGGAACGGATTTCGGTGGGCAAGAAGGCCGGTCATCACAGTGTGCCCCAGGAACAGATCAATGACTTGCTGGTCAGCCATGCGCAAGCCGGTAAACGGGTGGTGCGTCTGAAGGGCGGCGATCCCTTCATGTTCGGCCGCGGTGCCGAAGAACTGCAAACCCTGCGCGAGGCCGGGATCCGCTACCAGGTGGTACCCGGTATCACCGCTGCTGCCGGAGCCACCGCCTATGCGGGTATTCCCCTGACCCACAGGGATCATGCCCAGAGCGCGGTGTTTATCACCGGCCACTGCAAGAAAGACGGCATCGAGCCGGACTGGGCCTCACTGGCGAGTGGCAACCAGACCCTGGTCATTTATATGGGCCTGATGCGCTCGGCTCATATCCAGCAACGGCTGGTTGAGCATGGCCGTGCCGGGGCTACGCCCATCGCCCTGATTGAACGGGGCACCACCCAGGACCAGCGGGTAATACGCGGGCGCCTGGAGCAACTGGCCGAACTGGCTACCCGGGTAGAAAGCCCGGCGCTGATCGTGATTGGAGAAGTCACGACCCT
This sequence comes from Zobellella maritima, assembly GCF_003075035.1. Classification (GTDB taxonomy): domain Bacteria; phylum Pseudomonadota; class Gammaproteobacteria; order Enterobacterales; family Aeromonadaceae; genus Oceanimonas; species Oceanimonas maritima. The sequence continues at coordinate 54,435 of NZ_QCZE01000007.1, forward strand.
GGCCGACTCTCTTGCCTGGTTCAAGGCCGAGGATGCCCATCAGGCCGCAGTCAACTACGCCTGAGTCCGCCCCCTGGATTGTCCCGACCTGAAGGCATGTGGCCTGACTTCCCTGTGCAGGCCTGCTCCCCCAGCCTGATAAGCCCCATGTGAGTGTCCATAACCGGACGCTTCATGATGACCATAATTATGTTCACCATGACCCTGATGCCCGCAGTGACGAAGCAGCGCAGCCAGGGCGAACATTCATAAATGTTCGCTGCTGGGTTCACTGGTAACTGTCATGTTATGCGGTAGCTCGGTGGCAGCCCTGTTGATGCTTCACCTTGCAGGAGATATCGACGCGCATGACCAGCAGAGCTTATGGCAGGTAATACCAAACAGATTAAATAACTGATCTATGTTGTCGCTCTGTAAAGGTCGGACAAGGGGCCCGCTCCGACGACCCGCTTCGAGCACATCCCTGTGACGCTCAGCACATGACGTCCCTGTCATGTGATGGTCGGCGGAGCAGATCCCTTTGTGCTCCTGATTCGCCTATTGGCGCCGGCTGCGGACAACTCGGTGTTCAGAAAGAGGTAACAGAGATGGCCTCCCACGACCGTGAAATGCCATGGATGGCATTTCACGGTCGTGGGAGGTAACTGTGTTGCCTCTGAAACTCAGGCTTAAATATGATCAGATCTTTATTCAAATTGGCAGGGAAACAGACCTCCCAGGCTAATGCGCGTGACCTTCACACTTATGCCTGCCGCATATACGCCGATGGCTTCCGTGTAAGTATGGGACTTTAGCAGTAATGGCTACCTAACCCACCATCAACACCTCGTATGCAATTTCCGTTCGTCAGGCCAGTGCTTTGCCTTCGGCTTCCTTCAGATCCTACCTCACGATGGACACCCTTGCCGTTCGGCTAATGATTCCCCTTACCTTACCGGGCTCACAGAGGACTTGCACCTCCAAGTTATCCGGCCAGCACCATGCGTACCGGAACAGCGTCTGTTAAGACACTACGCGCCATGCCTGGCGCACCATAAAAAAGGGCCCCCTTGCGGGAGCCCTTGTCTTATCAGCGAGTCGAGATATTACTTATTCTTCATTGCTACCGGCAGCGTTCAGCAGGTCGGCCAGACTCTGTTCGGCTTCATCCGCCGAAATCTGTACCGGCTGCTCCGGCTGACGTTTGGCCTGACGGCCCTGATGGTAGGCAAAACCGGTACCGGCAGGTACCAGACGGCCCACGATCACGTTCTCTTTCAGGCCACGCAGATCGTCTACCTTGCCGGAGACGGCCGCTTCGGTCAGTACCCGGGTGGTTTCCTGGAAGGAAGCCGCCGAGATAAAGGACTCGGTGCTCAGGGATGCCTTGGTGATCCCCATCAGCACATGGCGGTAGATGATAGGACGCTTGCCCTCGGCTTCCAGCACACGGTTGGCCTGACGGATACGCACCACTTCGCCCTGTTCGCCGTTGATAAAGTCGGAATCACCGGCATCCAGGATCTCGGCACGACGCAGCATCTGACGCACTATGGTCTCGATGTGCTTGTCGTTGATCTTAACACCCTGGAGGCGATAAACCTCCTGCACCTCGTTGGCGATATAGTTCGCCACCGGGCTGATGCCGCGCAAGCGCAGGATATCGTGGGGTGACTCTGGGCCATCGGCCAGCACTTCGCCCTTCTCGACCTTTTCACCTTCGAACACGTTGAGGTGACGCCACTTGGGGATCATCTCTTCGTAGGCGTCGCCGCCTTCGATCGGAGTGATCACCAGGCGACGCTTGCCCTTGGTCTCTTTACCGAAGGAAATGGTGCCCGAGATCTCGGCCAGGATAGCCGGTTCTTTCGGCTGACGGGCTTCGAACAGATCGGCAACCCGTGGCAGACCACCGGTAATATCCTTGGTACCGCCGGATTCCTGGGGAATACGGGCCAGGGCATCACCCACGTTAAGCTGGGCGCCATCTTCCAGGCTGACGATCGCGCGACCGGGCAGGAAGTACAGCGCGGCCAGATCGGTCCCCGGGATAAAGACGTCTTTGCCGGCCTCATCCACCAGTTTCACGGTCGGGCGCAATTCCTTACCGGCGCTCGGACGCTCGTTGACGTCCATCACCACAATGCTGGACAGACCGGTCAGCTCGTCGGTCTGACGGCTGATGGTCACACCATCGATCATATCGATAAACTTGATACGACCAGCCACCTCGGTCACGATCGGATGGGTATGCGGATCCCAGTTGGCCACCACCTGACCGGCCTGCACGGCTTCACCGTCGGCTTTCTCCAGCAGCGCACCGTAGGGCAGCTTGTGGTTTTCCCGGGTCTGACCCATCTCGTCGATAATGGTCAGCTCGGAAGAACGGGACACGATCACCGTCTTGCCATCGCTGTTGGTAACGAACTTGGCGTTCTGCAGCTTGACGGTACCGGCATTTTTCACCTGAATACTGTTTTCCGCTGCCGCCCGCGAGGCCGCACCACCGATGTGGAAGGTCCGCATGGTCAGCTGGGTACCCGGTTCACCGATGGACTGGGCGGCGATAACACCGACCGCTTCACCCTGGTTGACCAGGTGGCCACGGGCCAGATCACGACCGTAACAGTGGGAACAGACGCCGTGGTCGTTATCACAGGTGATAACGGAGCGCACCTTGACCCGATCGACGGAGTTGGCTTCCAGCTCGTCACACCACTTCTCGTCGAGCAGGGTGTTACGGGCAACCAGTATTTCCTCTTCGGTACCCGGACGCACCACATCTTCGGCCACCACCCGGCCCAGCACCCGCTCACGCAGTGGCTCGACCACGTCACCGCCTTCGATCAGCGGTGTCATCCACAGCCCCTCGAAGGTGCCGCAGTCGTCGGAAGTGATCACCAGATCCTGGGCTACGTCGACCAGACGACGGGTCAGGTAACCGGAGTTCGCGGTCTTCAGTGCCGTATCGGCCAGACCCTTACGGGCACCGTGGGTCGAGATAAAGTACTGCAGTACGTTCAGACCTTCACGGAAGTTCGCGATAATCGGCGTTTCGATGATGGAGCCATCCGGCTTGGCCATCAGACCACGCATACCCGCCAACTGACGGATCTGGGCGGCACTACCCCGGGCGCCGGAATCGGCCATCATAAAGATGCTGTTGAAAGAGGATTGCAGCTCTTCCTCACCGTCGCGGTTGATAACCTTGTCCTTCGACAGGTTATCCATCATCGCCTTGGACACCCGCTCGTTGGCACTGGCCCAGATATCGATAACCTTGTTGTAGCGCTCACCCGCGGTCACCAGACCGGACTGGAACTGATCCTGGATCTCGGTTACTTCCGCTTCGGCTTCACCGATGATGTCTTTCTTGGCATCCGGGATCACCATGTCGTTGATGCCCACGGAAACACCAGACAGGGTGGCGTAATGGAAACCGGTATACATCAGCTGGTCGGCAAAGATAACCGAATCTTTCAGACCCAGACGACGGTAACAACCGTTCAGCAGCTTGGAGATCTGCTTCTTGCCCATCGCCTGATCGATCATCTCGAAGGGCAAGCCCTTCGGCACGATCAGGCTCAGGATGGCCCGGCCTATGGTGGTGTCGCGAATGGCGGTACGCTCAACCATTTCGCCGTCTTCCATTTTCTCGAAGTCGGTGATACGCACCTTGACCCGGGCATGCAGTTCGGCATGGCCGGCACGATAGACCTTCTCGGCCTCTTTCGGGCTGGTCAGCAACATGCCTTCGCCCTTGCCGTTGACCTTGTCCCGGGTCATGTAATACAGACCCAGTACCACGTCCTGAGACGGGACAATAATCGGCTCGCCGTTGGCGGGAGACAGAATGTTGTTGGTCGACATCATCAACGCACGGGCTTCGAGCTGGGCTTCCAGGGTCAGCGGTACGTGTACCGCCATCTGGTCACCGTCGAAGTCGGCGTTATAGGCCGCACACACCAGCGGGTGCAGCTGGATGGCCTTGCCTTCGATCAGCACCGGCTCGAACGCCTGGATACCCAGACGGTGCAGGGTCGGTGCCCGGTTCAGCAATACCGGATGTTCGCGGATCACGTCGTCCAGGATATCCCAGACCACGGCTTCCTCACGCTCGACCATCTTCTTGGCGGCCTTGATGGTGGTCGCCAGGCCACGTGCTTCCAGCTTGCCGTAGATGAAGGGCTTGAACAGCTCGAGCGCCATCTTCTTGGGCAGACCGCACTGATGCAGGCGCAGGGTCGGACCCACGGTAATAACGGAACGACCGGAATAGTCGACCCGCTTACCCAGCAGGTTCTGACGGAAACGTCCCTGCTTACCCTTGATCATGTCGGCCAGGGACTTCAGCGGGCGCTTGTTGGAGCCGGTGATGGCACGGCCACGGCGGCCGTTGTCCAGCAGAGCGTCAACAGACTCCTGCAGCATACGCTTTTCGTTGCGCACGATAATATCGGGCGCGGCCAGATCCAGCAGACGCTTGAGACGGTTATTACGGTTGATCACCCGGCGATACAGATCGTTCAGATCCGAGGTCGCGAAGCGTCCGCCGTCCAGCGGTACCAGCGGACGCAGGTCCGGCGGCAACACGGGCAGCACTGTCATTACCATCCACTCGGGCTTGTTGCCGGAGAAATGGAAGGCTTCCATCAGCTTGAGGCGCTTGGTGATCTTCTTGCGCTTGGTTTCGGAGTTGGTCTGATCCAGCTCCTCGCGCATGGTCTTGATTTCATTTTCCAGCTCGATGGCACGCAGCAGGGACAATACCGCCTCGGCGCCCATCTTGGCATCGAATTCGTCACCCCACTCTTCGAGCGCATCCAGGTATTGCTCTTCGGAGAGCATCTGGCTGCGTTCCAGGTTGGTCATACCCGGCTCGATTACCACGTAGGATTCGAAGTACAGCACCCGCTCGATATCGCGCAGGGTCATGTCCATCAGCAAGCCGATGCGGCTCGGCAGGGACTTCAAAAACCAGATATGGGCAACCGGGCTGGCCAGCTCTATGTGCCCCATGCGCTCACGGCGCACCTTGGTCTGGGTAACTTCAACGCCACATTTCTCACAGATCACACCGCGATGCTTGAGGCGCTTGTATTTACCGCACAGACACTCATAGTCCTTGACCGGTCCGAAGATCCGGGCACAGAAAAGGCCGTCACGCTCCGGCTTGAAGGTACGGTAGTTGATGGTCTCCGGCTTTTTGACTTCGCCATAGGACCAAGAGCGGATCATGTCCGGAGAAGCCAGACCGATTTTGATACCGTCAAACTCTTCAGTCTTACTCTGCGCTTTCAAAAACTTAAGCAAGTCTTTCACGTTAGTCTCCTGTGAGGAGTTCTACCTGGGCGCCCCAGTTCCCAAAGAAAGAGGGGCGCCGTTATTTCGAGGCAGTCTCTCGCCTTAATTTTCTTCCAGCTCGATGTTGATACCGAGGGAGCGGATTTCCTTCAACAGTACGTTGAAGGACTCGGGCATGCCCGGCTCCATGCGGTGATCGCCGTCCACGATGTTCTTGTACATCTTGGTCCGGCCGTTCACATCGTCCGACTTGACGGTCAGCATTTCCTGCAGGGTATAGGCGGCACCGTATGCTTCCAGTGCCCACACTTCCATCTCCCCGAAACGCTGACCACCGAACTGGGCTTTACCGCCCAGCGGCTGCTGGGTAACCAGACTGTAAGAGCCGGTAGAACGGGCATGCATCTTGTCATCCACCAGGTGGTTCAACTTCAGCATGTACATATAGCCCACGGTGACCGCACGCTCGAAGGCATTGCCGGTACGGCCGTCATACAGGGTGATCTGGCCGGACTCCGGCAGATCGGCCAGTGTCAGCAGACGCTTGATCTCGTGCTCACGGGCACCGTCAAACGCCGGCGTGGCGATAGGCAGACCCTTGCGCAGGTTTTCTGCCAGCACCTTGACCTCCGCATCGGAGAAGCTGCTGATATCGATCTTCTGCTGAACACCGTCACCCAGGTTATAGACTTCCTGGAGGAATTCGCGCAACCGGGCCAGCTCCTGCTGTTCCTTGATCATGCGATCGATCTTCTCGCCGATGCCCCGGGCAGCAAGGCCCATATGGGTTTCGAGGATCTGACCGATGTTCATCCGCGAGGGTACACCCAGCGGGTTCAGCACGATATCGACCGGACGGCCATGCTCGTCGTGCGGCATATCTTCTATCGGTACTATAGTAGAAACCACACCCTTGTTACCGTGACGACCGGCCATCTTGTCACCAGGCTGGATGCGACGCTTGACCGCCAGGTAAACCTTGACGATCTTGAGCACGCCCGGCGCCAGATCATCACCCTGGGTGATCTTGCGACGCTTGTTCTCAAACTTCTTGTCGAAGTCCGCCTTCAACTCGGCATACTGCTCGGCGATCTGCTCCAGCTCGACCTGCTTGGCTTCGTCGTCCAGCGCCTGCTCCAGCAATTTGACGCGAGCGATCTTGTCGACCTTCTCGGCGCTCATGCCGGCGGCAATCAGCACGGAACGGGCACGGGCATAAATGCCGTCCTCGAGGATGCTGAACTCTTCGGTCAGGTCCTTCTTGGCCTGCTTGAGCTGCATCTGCTCGATGTCCTGGGCGCGCTTGTCTTTTTCCACACCATCGCGGGTAAAGACCTGCACGTCGATCACGGTACCGTATACGGAGTTCGGCACCCGCAGCGAAGAGTCCTTCACGTCGGAGGCCTTCTCACCGAAGATGGCACGCAGCAGCTTCTCTTCCGGCGTCAGCTGGGTTTCACCTTTCGGTGTTACCTTGCCCACCAGGATATCGCCCGGCTTGACTTCGGCACCCACATACACGATACCGGACTCATCCAGCTTGGAGAGCGCGGCTTCACCCACGTTGGGGATATCGGCGGTGATCTCTTCCGGACCCAGCTTGGTGTCACGGGAGATGCTCGACAGCTCCTGGATGTGGATGGAGGTCAGGCGGTCTTCCTGCACCACCCGCTCACTCAGCAGGATGGAGTCTTCGAAGTTGTAACCGTTCCAGGGCATGAAGGCGACGCGCAGGTTCTGACCCAGGGCCAGTTCACCCAGGTCGGTGGACGGGCCGTCGGCCAGTACATCACCGCCCAGTACTCGCTCGCCCGGCATCACACAGGGACGCTGGTTGATACAGGTGTTCTGGTTGGAACGGGTATACTTGGTCAGGTTGTAGATGTCGATACCGGCTTCGCCCGGCAACATCTCTTCTTCATTGACCTTGACCACAATACGGGATGCATCGACATAATCGACGATACCACCACGCTTGGCCACTGCGGTCACACCCGAGTCCACCGCCACGGCACGCTCGATACCGGTTCCCACCAGCGGCTTGTCGGCACGCAGGGTCGGCACCGCCTGACGTTGCATGTTCGAACCCATCAAGGCCCGGTTGGCATCATCGTGCTCGAGGAAGGGGATCAATGAGGCCGCGACCGATACGATCTGCTGCGGGCTCACATCCATGTACTGGATCTGATCCGCGTTCATATAGGTGGCTTCACCCTTGTGGCGACAAGGTACCAGGTCTTCCAGCAGGCGACCCTGCTCATCGACGGCGGCGTTGGCCTGGGCGATCACGAAGTGACCTTCCTCGATGGCGGACAGGTAATCCACCTCGTCGGTGATCTGGCTGTCTATTACCTTGCGGTAAGGGGTCTCGAGGAAACCGTATTCATTGGTGCGCGAATAGCAGGCCAGCGAGTTGATCAGACCGATGTTCGGACCTTCGGGCGTTTCGATAGGACACAGGCGACCATAGTGGGTCGGGTGTACGTCTCGCACCTCGAAGCCGGCACGCTCACGGGTCAGACCGCCCGGGCCCAGGGCCGAAATACGGCGCTTGTGGGTCACTTCCGACAGCGGGTTGTTCTGATCCATAAACTGGGACAGCTGACTGGAGCCGAAGAATTCCTTAACGGCAGCCGAAATTGGCTTGGCGTTGATCAGATCCTGTGGCATCAGAGTATCCAGGTCGCCCAGCGACAGACGCTCTTTGACCGCCCGCTCAACACGGACCAGGCCAACGCGGAACTGGTTCTCGGCCATTTCGCCGACGGAACGGATACGACGGTTACCCAGGTGGTCGATATCGTCCACCTCGTCATTGCCGTTACGGATGGCAATCAGCTGTTTCATCACGTCGACGACATCGGACTTGGTCAGAGTACCAGATCCATTCGAGTCATCACGCAGCAGACGACGGTTGAACTTCATCCGTCCGACGGTAGACAAGTCGTACCTGTCTTCAGAGAAGAACAGGTTTTCAAACAGGGTCTCGGCCGCATCACGGGTAGGCGGCTCGCCCGGACGCATCATGCGATAGATTTCCACCAGGGCCTCGAGCCGGCTGGTAGAGGAATCGATACGCAGGGTCTCGGACATGTAGGCGCCGTGATCCAGCTCGTTGGTAAACAGGGTTTCGAACTGCTTGAAACCGGCCACGGACAGGTTGGCCAGGTTTTCCAGGCTCAACTCGCTGTTGGCGGCAACGATCACTTCACCGGTATCGGCGTTGATATAATCCTTGGCCGACACCTTGCCGACGGCATATTCCACCGGCACTTCGATCTGCTCGACACCGGCCTTTTCCAGCTGACGGATATGGCGTGCGGTGATACGGCGACCGGTTTCCACCACGGTTTCACCCTCGACGACGATATCGAATGAGGCGGTGTCACCGCGCAGGCGCTCGGGCTTGAGCTCCATCATCAACTTGCCATCGATCACTTCGAATTTGGTGGTCTCGAAGAAGGTGGCCAGGATGTCTTCGGTGGTGAAGTCGAGCGCGCGCAGGATAATGGATGCGGGCAGCTTGCGACGACGGTCGATACGGACAAACAGGTTGTCTTTCGCATCGAATTCAAAATCGAGCCAGGAACCACGGTAAGGGATCACCCGGGCGTTATAGAGCACCTTCCCGGAGGAATGGGTCTTGCCACGGTCGTGATCGAAAAACACACCCGGGCTGCGGTGCAGCTGGGAAACAATTACCCGCTCGGTACCATTGATCACGAAGGTACCGTTTTCAGTCATGAGCGGGATTTCGCCCATGTAGACTTCTTGCTCTTTGATGTCCTTGACAGTACCGGCCGCAGCTTCTCTGTCATACAACACCATACGCAACTTGACGCGCAGGGGCGCCGAGTAAGTCACACCACGGATTTGACATTCCTGTACGTCAAATACGGGCTCACCCAGACGATAGCTGACATACTGCAACTCGGCAGAGCCAGAATAACTGGTGATAGGGAAAACGCTACGGAAAGCCGCTTCCAGACCGTACTCGCCTTGCGGATCTGCATCAATAAACTGTTTGAAGGAGTCAAGCTGGATTGACAGCAGGTAAGGCGTGTCCAAGACCTGGTCACGCTTACCGAAGTCCTTACGAATGCGTTTTTTCTCTGTGTAAGAGTAAACCATAGGGTTCCTCAGCTCGCTGATAAGTGACCCACTCTGTCCAAATGGGACAGCTCTAAAAACACCGTTTTTTGTAAGACACGGGTCTCTCGACAAAACCCGATGGCTGGTACGACAAGAGGATCAAACGATGTGAAAATTCCCCTCGTCCCACAGCGCAAAAGGGCCGGTGAATAAAGATTCACCAGCCCTAGCCCGATTACTCAGGCCGCAAAGCTATAGTGTAGCTTATTTGAGCTCAACAGAAGCACCGGCTTCTTCGAGTTCTTTCTTCAGTGCTTCGGCTTCGCCTTTGCTCAGCTGCTCTTTAACAGCGGCAGGAGCGGACTCAACCAGGCCTTTGGCTTCTTTCAGGCCCAGGCCGGTAGCGCCACGAACGGCCTTGATAACGGCAACTTTGTTGGCGCCAGCACCGGTCAGGATCACGTCGAACTCGGTCTGCTCTTCAACGGCAGCACCGGCATCGCCAGCAACGGCAACAGCAGCAGCGGCAGAAACGCCGAACTTCTCTTCCATTGCTTCGATCAGTTCAACAACTTGCATTACAGACATTTCTGCAACGGCTTCAATGATTTGGTCTTTAGTGATAGACATGACTCAAATTCCTAATGTTCTGAAGTATTCGGTAATCAAGCAGCCAGAAACAGCTTAGGCGGCTTCGGCTTCTTTCTTGTCGCGCAGGGCAGCGATGGTACGAACCAGCTTGCCAGCGGAGGCTTCTTTCATAGTCGCCATCAGCTTCGCAATTGCTTCGTCGTAAGTCGGCAGTTTTGCGAGACGGTCAATATCGGCTGCGGGGATAAACTCGCCCTCGTATGCCAGACCCTTCACCTCAAACGCTTTCTGCTCTTTGGCAAAATCCTTGAACAGACGGGCAGCTGCGCCCGGGTGCTCGTTGGAAAACGCGATCAGGGTAGGACCAACAAATACCTCTTTCAGGCATTCGTAGTTGGTCTCTTCCACTGCCAGGCGAGCCAGGGTGTTACGGACTACCTTGAGGTAGATACCGTTTTCACGGGCTTGCTTGCGCAGGGTGGTCATGGCAGCTACAGTCACGCCGCGAGAATCGGCAACAACTGCAGACAGGGCGCCCTTGGCAGCTTCGTTGACTTCAGCAACAATTGCTTTTTTGTCGTCGAGTCTTAATGCCATTGGCTAAACTCCTGGATTCCACCTGGGAAATTCCCAGATTAAACACACGCCTCTTTATCAGAGGCACCAAGGTGGCAGATTCCAGAAGAAAGGAAATCTTTCTAACTGGGTCCCGGCACCATCTACGCTGGAAAATTAAGACATCAAAGTCTCCAGCGGTCTTGGACGGGAGTCGAAGCCCCCAACCAAATTACAAGGCGCAAAATTCTAAGAGAAAAGCTGCGCCTTGTAAATGCTTAATTAAGCAACATCCAGGCTAGCTTGCTCGATAGTCACGCCGGCGCCCATGGTGGTGGACAGGCTGACTTTCTTGATGTACTGGCCTTTGGAGGAAGCCGGCTTGGCACGCTTCAGCGCACCCAGCAGGGCTTCCAGGTTGCCTTTCAGCTTTTCTGCGTCGAAATCAACCTTACCGATGGTGGTATGGATGATACCGTTCTTGTCGTTACGGTAGCGCACCTGACCGGCCTTGGCGTTTTGTACCGCTTCGGCAACGTTCGGGGTCACGGTGCCAACTTTCGGGTTCGGCATCAGGCCGCGCGGGCCCAGGATCTGACCCAGCTGGCCGACAACGCGCATGGCGTCGGGAGAGGCGATAACAACGTCAAAGTTCATTTCGCCTTTCTTGACCTGCTCGGCCAGGTCATCCATACCGACCAGCTCGGCACCGGCAGCCTTGGCGGCTTCGGCGTTGGCACCCTGAGTGAATACGGCAACGCGCACGTCACGACCGGTACCGTGTGGCAGCACGGTGGCGCCACGCACGTTCTGGTCGGATTTACGTGCATCGATGCCCAGGTTGACGGCAACGTCGATGCTTTCTACGAATTTAGCGGTCGCCAGCTCTTTCAGCAGGGCAACGGCTTCATTGATTTGGTACTCTTGTGATGCATTAACGCGCTCACGGATGGTACGCATGCGTTTGGTCAGTTTAGCCATCGTCTTAGCCCTCCACTACCAGGCCCATGGACCGGGCAGTACCTTCGATACAACGAACACGGGCGTCCAGATCGGCACCGGTCATGTCCTGCAGTTTCACAGTTGCGATTTCTTCCAACTGAGCGCGGGTAATGGTACCCACCTTCTCTTTGTTGGGTTTACCGGAACCGGACTTGATGCCAGCCGCTTTACGCAGCAGGTAGGCCGCAGGCGGAGTCTTGGTTTCGAAGGTGAAGGAGCGGTCACTGTAGACGGTAATGATAACCGGAGTCGGTGAACCTTTTTCCAGGCTTTCTGTACGGGCGTTGAACGCCTTACAGAATTCCATGATGTTGACACCGTGCTGACCCAGAGCCGGACCAACGGGCGGACTCGGGTTAGCTGCACCGGCTGCAACCTGCAGCTTGATGTAGGCTTGTACTTTCTTGGCCATTTGAAAAATACCTCGTGAATGGGTGATAGCGCCTCGGAGTCTTGCTCCTTATCGGCTCCCCAAAGTTAAAAGGGCGGCAAATTGTAGTGATTTTTGCCGCCCTTCGCAAGAGATGATGAGTGAAATTCGCTCAGCTCTTTTCTACCTGTCCAAACTCCAGCTCGACCGGGGTGGAACGACCGAAGATCAGCACGGATACCTTGACCCGGCTCTTCTCGTAGTCCACCTCTTCAACCACGCCGTTGAAGTCGGCAAAGGGCCCATCAGAGACCCGCACCACCTCACCCGGCTCGAACAGGGTCTTGGGTTTCGGCTTGTCGACCGCATCTTGCAAGCGATTGAGGATAGCATCGGCTTCTTTATCGGAAATGGGTGCCGGACGGTCGGAGGTACCGCCGATAAAGCCCATTACCCGGGGGATGCTGCGGACCAGATGCCAGGTGTCATCGTTCATCAGCATCTGCACCAGCACGTAGCCGGGGAAAAACTTGCGTTCGCTCTTGCGTTTTTGTCCGGCACGCATTTCCACCACTTCTTCGGTGGGTACCAGCACTTCGCCAAACTGATCTTCCATGCCGTGCATCTTGATATGCTCGCGCAGGGACTTGGCTACGCGGGACTCATAACCGGAAAACGCCTGGACCACATACCAACGCATTCTTTGTTCAGACATGGTTTATCCTTATACTCCAGTAACCAGATTGACCAGCCATACCAGCAGGCCATCCAGCAAAAACAGGAACAGGCCCACCAACGCGGTGACAGCCAGCACGATCAGGGTAGTTTGAATGGCTTCCTGTCGGGTCGGCCAGACCACCTTGCGCATTTCCATGCGGGATTCACGGGCAAAGGCGAAAGAGCTTTTGCCTTTTTGGGTTTGATAGGCAAGGAAGCCTGCAACGGCAACCGCCACCACTACCCCAGCAGCACGGATAAAGACGGCGAGATCACTGTAAAGATAATTGGCTACCACGGCTGCGGCCAGAACAATGAAAACCAGACCCCATAACAGGGAATCTTTGGCCCCGCCCTGGCTCTCGGTGTTTGCACTCATAAGCTACCTGTTTAAAAACTTAAGTCTGTTACAGACGCAAAAGCCCCGCTGTTGGCGAGGTGGATGGCAGGGGCGGAGGGACTCGAACCCCCAACCGTCGGTTTTGGAGACCGCCGTTCTACCAATTGGAACTACGCCCCTAATACAAGAAAGCCCCTATTATAGGGGCTTTCTGATGCGATTGTAAGCGCAATTAGTCGATGATTTTGGCTACTACGCCGGCACCAACGGTACGGCCACCTTCACGGATAGCGAAGCGCAGACCTTCTTCCATCGCGATGGGAGCAATCAGGTTGACCACCATCTTGATGTTGTCGCCAGGCATAACCATTTCAACGCCTTCCGGCAGTTCGATGGTACCGGTCACGTCAGTGGTACGGAAGTAGAACTGAGGACGGTAGCCTTTGAAGAACGGAGTATGACGGCCGCCTTCTTCCTTGGACAGTACGTATACTTCGGATTCGAAACCGGTGTGCGGGGTGATGGAACCCGGCTTGGCCAGAACCTGACCACGCTCAACGTCTTCACGCTTGGTACCACGCAGCAGAACACCTACGTTCTCACCGGCACGACCTTCGTCCAGCAGCTTGCGGAACATTTCAACACCGGTACAGGTGGTCTTGGTGGTTTCTTTGATGCCCACGATGGCAACTTCTTCACCTACCTTGATGATACCGCGCTCAACACGACCGGTAACAACGGTACCACGGCCCTGGATGGAGAACACGTCTTCGATAGGCAGCAGGAAGGCACCGTCAACGGCACGCTCGGGCTCAGGGATGTAGGAGTCCAGGGCTGCAGCCAGCTCAATGATCTTCGGCTCCCACTCGGGATCGCCTTCCAGGCCTTTCAGCGCGGAACCCTGGATAACAGGGATGTCGTCGCCCGGGAAGTCGTACTCGGACAGCAGTTCGCGCACTTCCATCTCAACCAGCTCGAGCAGCTCTTCATCGTCAACCATGTCACACTTGTTCATGAACACAACGATGTAAGGTACACCTACCTGGCGGGCCAGCAGGATGTGCTCACGGGTTTGCGGCATGGGGCCGTCGGTAGCGGCAACAACCAGGATGGCACCATCCATCTGGGCAGCACCGGTGATCATGTTTTTCACATAGTCGGCGTGGCCAGGGCAGTCAACGTGAGCGTAGTGACGGGTTTCGGTGTCGTACTCAACGTGAGAAGCGGCGATGGTGATACCACGGGCCTTTTCTTCAGGGGCGTTGTCGATCTGGTCGAAAGCGCGGGCGGCGCCACCAAACTGCTTAGCCAGGACGTTGGTGATGGCAGCGGTCAGTGTCGTCTTACCGTGGTCAACGTGGCCGATGGTACCAACGTTAACGTGCGGTTTGTTACGTTCAAATTTTTCTTTAGACATGCTCGTCCCTCTAACTGGTTTGGTGGTGAGCTATACCACGCGAATCGCAAGTAGGAAGTATATAACAAAAAAGGCTTGAGGGTGCCGGGGTAAAGAAGTGGTGCTGATACCCAGATTCGAACTGGGGACCTCACCCTTACCAAGGGTGCGCTCTACCGACTGAGCTATATCAGCATCTGGAGCGGGCAGCGGGAATCGAACCCGCATCATCAGCTTGGAAGGCTGAGGTAATAGCCATTATACGATGCCCGCAAAACTCTTTACTTTGAACAACCGTCAAACCGCTTTATTCCAGGAAGGTCAGATAACCTGCCTGTAAATTTGGTGGAGGGAGCTGGATTCGAACCAGCGAAGGCTGAGCCGTCAGATTTACAGTCTGATCCCTTTGGCCACTCGGGAACCCCTCCAAATTTTCATGGTGCCGGCAGAAGGAGTCGAACCCTCGACCTACTGATTACAAGTCAGTTGCTCTACCAACTGAGCTATGCCGGCACAAGAGCGAGGCGAATTCTAGGGCAAGGACTTGGGTGGATGCAACACCTTTGGTTCAAGTTTTTTATTTCGCCGGCCTGTTCGTGCAAAAAACCGCCAATAACGGTCACTCCGGATAGTTCGCCGGGCCATATGTCCCCCGTCTCAAACGCACGGCACTGTTGTTGTGACCGTAAATCCTCAAAAATTCATTAAGGTGCCGACAAGCCTGTCTTGTTCATCATTCAACCATGGTGTATCGTCCTCGGGCTAATACAGGACTCGCCCATGAAGATAGATAACAACTCGCCCTATCTGGCCTTTTCCCGTGAAACCTGGTCAGAGCTGCGTGATGCGGTGCAATTACCATTGACGGAAATTGAGCTCAAACGCCTGCAGGGCATGAACGATAAAGTATCACTGGATGAAGTCAGGGACATTTATCTGCCCCTCTCCCGCCTGCTGAACCTCTATATCAAGGCCAAACAAAGGCGTAACAGGGTACTGGATCAATTCCTGGGCAAAGATCCCCATCATGTCCCCTATGTAATCAGCATCGCCGGCTCGGTGGCCGTGGGCAAGAGTACCACGGCGCGTATTCTGCAGGCCTTGCTTGAGCGCTGGCCACAGCACCCCAAGGTTGCCCTGGTGACCACAGACGGCTTCCTCTATCCCAATGCGGTACTGGAGCAACGGGGACTAATGCAGAAGAAGGGGTTCCCCCAGTCCTATGATATTCGCCGCCTGGTCCAGTTCGTGTCCGAGATCAAATCCGGCAAGCCAAGGGTGACGGCTCCCGTCTATTCCCACCTGTTCTACGACATAGTGCCGGATCGGGAAACCGTGGTGGAGCTACCGGATATCGTGATTATCGAGGGGCTGAACGTGCTGCAGAGCGGCATGGATTATCCCCATGAGCCCCACCGGGTATTCGTCTCTGACTTTGTTGATTTTTCAATCTTCGTGGATGCAGATGAACGGCTGTTGAAAACCTGGTACGTGGAGCGCTTCCTCAAGCTGCGCTCCGGGGCCTTTACCGATCCCGATTCCTACTTCAAGCACTACGCCCAGCTGTCCGAGGAAGAAGCGGTGGCCGTCGGCAGCCGTATCTGGCAGGAAATCAACTACAAGAACCTGAAACAAAATATTTTACCCACCAAAGACAGGGCCGAGCTAATCCTGACCAAGGGCCGGGACCATGGGGTGGAAAAGATCTGGCTGAAGAAGTAAATCCGGGATGGGGGATTCGGGACTGACCCAGTCCCGAATCCCGAGTCACAAATCCCCAGTGTTGCCGCGCAGTGAGATTTCCCCTCCCAGGAAACGTCTGATTTCCCCGCTCTCCAATTCCAGCAACAGGGCTCCCTGCTCCTCGATACCCCTGGCGATACCATGAATTTCCTGCTCGCCCATCAATACCCGCACCGGTTTGCCGTTGAAATAGTCCAGCCGGTTCCACTGCTCCCGAAAGTCCGCTATGCCGTTGGCCTCGAAACGGGTCAGATACTCCTGTAAATAGCGGACCAGGGTCACCACCAGGCGGTTACGATCGGTCACCGGGGCCAGCTCGGCCAGTTCGGCCCAGGGCTGATCGATGCGTTGCTGCTGCTCACGGGGCAGCACCAGATTGAGCCCCATGCCGATCACCAGATGGCAGGGACCACCGGCGGTCCCGGACATTTCCACCAGTATGCCCGCCAGTTTGCGTCCGTTCAGATATAAATCATTGGGCCACTTTAGCTGCACACCGGTAAAGCCTTCCGCCGCCAGGGCCTCGACCACGGCGATACCCACCACCAGGCTCAGGCCCATGGCTGCCGCCATGCCCTGATCCATGCGCCAGTACATGCTCATGATCAGCTGGCCGCCAAAGGGGGATATCCAGGTGCGGCCTCTCCGGCCACGCCCGGCGGTCTGGCATTCGGCCAGGCAGACATCACCCTTGTCGAGACGCTCGATTGACTCCATCCAGTACTGATTGGTCGAACCGATCACCGGGACACATTCCACCCGACCCGGCGCCAGTGCCCGGGCCAGGCGTTCGGGATCCAGTAACTGCAGTGGTACCGACAGCCGATAGCCCCTGCCGCTAACACTGTAGATATCCAGGCCCAGCGCCTTCAGCGCCTGTACATGCTTGCTGACCGCAGCCCGACTGATGGCAAGCCGTTCGCCCAGCTGCTCTCCGGAATGAAACTGGCCGTCGGCCAGTTGGCTGAGCAGCGCTTCCCGCAGCGGGGTCAGGACAGACATGACAGTACCTCGTCCAGGTTGGTTTCCCCCTTATCATCCAGGATGCGCACTTCCGGCTCCAGACGCACGCCGAACTGCTGCTCGACCCGCTCGCGCACCAGCTCGGCCAGACGGATCAACTGCTCGGCGGTGGCGCCGCCATGGTTGACCAGTACCAGCGCCTGTTGGCTGTGGACACCTGCACTCCCCACCCGAGTGCCTTTCAGCCCGGCCTTGTCGATCAGCCAACCGGCGGCCAGCTTGGCCAGGCCGGGCTCGGCCGGAAACACCGGCATACCGGGCCAGGCGGCCTGCAAGGCGTGCGCCTGAGCCAGGCTGACCTTGGGGTTTTTGAAAAAGCTGCCGGCATTGCCCAGCACCTTGGGGTCAGGCAACTTGGACCTACGGGTCGCGCATACTTGTTCGAAAATCTGCCGGGGGGCGGCCTGCTCACCCAGCTCCGCGAGCGGACCATAGCCGGTGCGGGGCTGCCAGTTCTTGGGCAGCCGCAGGGTCACGCTCAGGATCAGATGGTGTTTGGCCTGGTGCTTGAATACGCTGTCCCGGTAGCCAAACACACAATCGGCGGCGGACCAGTGCACCAGCTCCCCCGTATGCCAGTCAAGGCTCTCTACCTGCTCGCAGTACTGGGCCAACTCGACACCATAGGCACCAATGTTCTGGATCGGTGAAGCGCCGACGGTACCGGGGATCAATGCCAGGTTTTCCAGTCCGGGCATCTGCTGCTCCAGGGTCCAGCACACCAGCTGGTGCCAAATTTCTCCCCCTTCAACCTTGAGCAGCCAGGCATCGTTCGTTTCCGTCACCGCTATGCCCTTGAGCCGGTTGACCAGCACCAGGCCATGGAATGGCGCGGTAAGCAGCAGATTGGAGCCCTCCCCCAGGATCAACAAGGGTTCATCCTGTCGCGCTTGCCACAGGCTGAATAATTGTTCCCTTTGCTCCACCACCACCAGCCTGTCGGCGGTTTGGGTCAGACCAAAGGTATTGTAGGGGGCAAGGGATGCCTGAGTGAGCAACATGATGGAGTATCCTGAATAAACGCCGCGTCAGTGTACCCCAAGTGCCGGGTCGGGTTAAGTCATCCCTTGGCGGCGTGCACCTTCCGGGCGCACCTATTTTTGCCGGGGTGTAAAAGTGATTTGCCGGTCGGGGCAGACAGACCAGCTTGACCACTCCGGTGGTTTCGCCGAGATTATCCCCTGATTCAGGACCAGGAAAACAACACCATGAGCAGAGCAGACACCGAACGGCTGATCGCCGACTATTACCAGGCCTTTAACGACGGCGACATGGATACCTTTCTCAATCTGCTGACCGATGATGTGCAGCACGACATCAACCAGGGTGGACGAGAGGTCGGCAAGGCCGCCTTCGCGGCCTTTATGGAACGCATGAACCGCAACTACCGGGAGCGCCTGGTCGACATCCAGATCATGGCCAATGCGGATGGCACCCGGGCCGCCGCCGAATTTGTGGTTCTGGGCGAATACCTGGTGACCGATGAAGGCCTGCCCGAGGCACGCGGCCAGCAATACCGACTGCCTGCCGGTGCCTTCTTCGAGCTGCGCGACAACAAGGTTGCCCGTATCAGCAACTACTACAATCTCAACGACTGGGTAGCCCAGGTCAGCGCCTGATGAGCAGCTCCGTACAACTCCTTACGGTTACCGGCCAGGGTCTGACGCCCTGGCTGGAACGGCTGGCCGGGCTGCGTATCCGGGTGTTCCGCGACTTTCCCTACCTCTATGACGGTAGCCTGGACTACGAAGCCGAGTACCTGAGCACCTATACCCGCACCGAGACCAGCGTCTGCGTGCTGGCGCTCGATGGCGAGCAACTGGTCGGGGCCTCTACCGGGCTGCCGCTGTGTCATGAGATGGAGGCCTTTCAGCGTCCCTTTATCGCGCAGGGAATGGCGGTCGAGCGCGTCTTCTACTGCGCAGAGTCCGTGCTGTTGGCCGCCTATCGGGGTCAGGGCATCTACCGGGCTTTCTTCGACGGACGCGAGGCCCACGCCCGCCGGCTGGGCGGCCTTGCTTACTCGGCATTCTGCGCCGTTGAGCGGTCGGCCGACCACCCGTTACGCCCCGCCGGCTACCAACCCCTGGAGCCGATCTGGCGGCACTTCGGTTATCGGCCCGAACCCGGCCTCAGCACCCACTTCGGCTGGAAGGATATCGATCAGCCGTCAGAGACCGACAAGGCCATGCAGTTTTATCTTAAACGACTGGACACCGCATCATGACTCCTCCCCTTCGTCTGGCCTGTGCCCAGTACCAGATCGATTTCCTGCCGGACTGGACCGCCTATGAACGCAAGATCCGCCGCCTGGTGGCGGAGGCGGTCGAGCGGGACGCCAACTTCCTGCTGTTTCCGGAATACTTCAGCATGGAACTGGCTTCCCTGTTTGAAGAACCGGTCTACCGCTCACTCCATGGCCAGCTGGAGGCCATGCAGGACCTGCTGGCTGATTTCAAGACCCTGTTCGGCGCCCTTGCCCGGCAATACAAGCTGCACATACTGGCCGGTACCTTCCCGGTTCGCCAGCCAGACCAGAGCTACCGCAACCGTGCCTACCTGTTCCGTCCCGACGGCAGTGACGACTGGCAGGACAAGCTGCAGATGACGCGCTTCGAGAACGAACAATGGCAGATCGACGCGGGTACCGAGCTCAAGGTGCTGGATACCGCCTTCGGCAAGGTAGGCGTGGCCATCTGCTATGACAGCGAATTTCCCCTGCTGGCCCGCCGCCAGGTCGAGGCCGGCGCCAACCTGATCCTGGTGCCGAGCTGTACCGACACCCAGGCAGGCTTCAACCGGGTACGTATCGGTTGCCAGGCCAGGGCACTGGAAAACCAATGTTTCGTGGCCCAGTCTCCGACCATAGGGACGGCCCCCTGGTCGGAAGCGGTGGACGTCAATACCGGTCGGGCCGCCATCTATACCCCGGTGGACTACGGCTATCCGGACGACGGCGTGCTGACCATGGGCGAGCCCGAACAAGCCCAGTGGGTGGTGGCCGAACTGGATCTGGACGCCCTGGCCGAAGTCAGGGCCAAGGGTCAGGTGTTCAACCACAGGGACTGGGACGGGCAGCTGCGGTTTGAGACCACCTAATTAAGCATCTCGCCATATCTGGCGGTCGCTAGAAACAATCCCTGTTGCCTCTTGTTAACACCTGATTTGGCTGTGGATAGCACAAACAGGCAATATCGGTACATCAAGGAGGACGAAGCGATCTGCTCCACCGACCTTCTGTTTCAGGGACGAAACAGAGAGCGTATATGGATGTATCCATAGCGAGTCGGTGCGCGGGCCCTTTGGCCGATTTATACTCTGTAGCGAGAATTGGCAATCTGCCGGGACAGTTATCAGATTGATATCACCTACTCCGCCAGGAACGCCTGCACCTCGTCCACCGCAATGGCGAAGTTAAAGTTGCCCCCCGCCTGTATTCCCTTGGTGGTGACGCCGATCAGCTGCCCCTCGGCATCGAACAGGGCGCCACCCGATGAGCCATAGGTAATGGGGGCCGTGGTCTGGATCAGCCGAACCCCGCGCTCATTCCTCAACGCGGAGACAATGCCTTCGGTCAGGGTTTTCTCAAGCCCTGCCGGGGAACCGATGGCAAACACCTTCTCGCCGACCCTAACCTGGCTGAACGGCTTGATGGCATCGGTGAACTCCAGCTGCCGGTTGGACTCTATCAGTTCCAGCAGGGCGAGGTCGCGCCTGGGATCCGTCTTGACCACCCGCCATACCAGCACGTCCCCTTCCCGGACGTATTCACCCCGGGTATTGATACTGACGGGGACCCCTCCGGCCTTGACCAGGTGGTAGTTGGTGACTGCGCGGTAGGGATCGATGGCAATGGCAGAGCCCAGGCTGATGGGCTCAAGGCCGGCGCCGAGCCGCTCGTAGACCACTATCTTGTACACGCTGGGTTCACGACGGGCGTACAGTTCAACGGCTTCCGAACCGGCAGGAGGCTCACCTCCGAGGGCAGGAATGGCCGGCGATACGGCGGGGGGGGACAACGAGGGCGGGCGGCCCAGCAAGGTCAGTAACCGGGCACACTCTTCATCCCCCTGCTCGGCACAGGCCCGATAGTGCTCTGCCGCCTGCTCACGGTCCCGGTACCGTTCACCGTAGTCCCCACGATAGATGCTGCCCAGCTGCAGGTGACCCAGCGGGCTCCAGACCGGATCCCCGCCATCCGCCACCCGCTTGAACCAGCTGATTGCCTGCCCCGTATCCTGCCGGGTTCCCCTGCCCTCGAGATACATATTGGCAACGGAATACTGGGCCTCCGGGTAGCCGTTGTTCTCGGCCGCCCTGAGATAATAACGAAACGCCCTGGTATCATCGCCCTGAAGTTCGGCCTCATAGGCGGTCTGGTACTGGGCATCGCTGGTCAGGTTGCAGCCGCCAAGGAACATGGAAAAGAGGGCGAACAACAGTCGAATCTTGTCCATGGCCGATATCCATCCGCTGCGCTGAATAAGAGGGGGTGATTCACTCGAATCAAAGCCTAAGCATAGCATTGCCGTCGGGGTAACGAGCCGGACCTGTCACGGCCTGACGACCCCGATGGCCGTTATTTGGGCCCGGCAACGGCTTTGCGCGTCCTGCGTTTACGAAATGCCTTGGGTTTGACGCCCCCCTGCAGACCACGGAAGGAGGCAGGATCCACCTGTCGCATCAACTCGGGAAGGGTGTCTTCCAGAGCTGTCATAAAGCCCTGGTAGCTGGCCTGCTTACGGCTGATGGCGTCCAGCTGGGCCTCCCAGCGGGCGGTCATATCCGGGGTAGTGGCCGCATCCGGCAGGCTGGCAATCAGCTTTTTTCCGGCCTCTGAGGCCCGGATCTGTTTGCCTTGGCGAAGCAGAAACTGGCGCTTGAACAACAGCTCGATAATACCGGCGCGGGTGGCTTCTGTGCCCAGGCCATCCGTATCCCTGAGGATTTTTTTGACCTCGGGGTCATGCACAAAGCGGGCGATGCCGGTCATGGCCGCCAGCAGGGTGGCATCGGTGAAATACTTGGGAGCCTGGGTCAGCTTGTCCAGTAACTCCCCCCGCAGGCACAGCAAGGTTTCGTCCTTGGTCAGCCTGGGCAGCCGGCTGGGCAGTTCCGGTGTTTCTTCCTGCTTGCCGCGCTCATGGTTTTCAAATAACCGCTTCCAGCCCTTGTTGAGCTGTTGCCGGGCCCGAGCGATAAAGAGGCCGCCGGCAATCTCCACATCGACCTGTTGATCCTGGTATTCCCAGGCCGGATAGAACTGGGCCAGGTACTGGCGCGCGATCAGCTGATAGATATTGAGTTCGGTCGCCGACAGCCGGCCGCTATCTGTTTTTTTCCCGGTCGGGATGATGGCGTGATGGGCTTCGACTTTGTTGTCGTTCCAGGCCTTGCTGCGCAATGCGAGGTCTGCGTCAGCCACCGCCGGTGCCAGGGCCGGACACACGCGGGCAATGGCAGTAGTCACGGCCGGCGCCTGGCTGAAATGCTCTTCCGGCAGGTAGCGGCAATCAGAGCGGGGGTAGGTGATCAGCTTGTGCCGTTCATACAGGCTCTGGCAGCTGTCCAACACCTGCTTGGCGCTCAGGCCGTATCGGCGGGCGGCATCGATCTGCAATGTCGAAAGGTTGTAAGGCAGCGGGGCCGCCTGTTGCTTGCGCTTGTTGGCAAGCGACCGTACCCGACCCGGTTGGCCGGCAATACGCTTGAGCACATTTTCCGCCAGCGCCCGGGACAGCACCCGCCCCTCTTCATCCTGCCAGGGCTGACAGGCTTCGCTCGGCTGCCAGCGGGCGCGGAACTGCTCATCCCCCTCGGTCTGCAACAGGGCATCCACCTCATAGTAGGGCTTGGCCTGAAACGACTCGATCTCCAGATCGCGGCGCACCACCAGGCCCAGCACAGGGGTTTGCACCCGCCCCACCGACAGCACCCCCTGGTAGCCCATTTTCTGCCCCTGAATGGTGCACAATCGGCTCATATTGATGCCATACAGCCAGTCGGCCCGGGAACGGGCCAGGGCCGATACCGACAGGGGAGCAAATTCCCGGTTGCTGCGCAGCCGGCTAAGGGCCTTGCTGACCGCGCCGGGGTTCAGGTCACTGATCAGGCAGCGCTGCACCTGCTCCCGCTTGGCGGCCGGCACAGCACAGAAGTTAATCACTTCATCCACCAGCAGCTGCCCCTCGCGGTCCGGATCTCCCACATGGACAATGCGCTGCGCCTCTTTCAGCAGCTTGCGCAACACCCCCAGCTGGCCGCGGGTCTTCGCCTTGGGCTCCAGCTTCCATTCCCGGGGGCTGATCGGCAGGTGCTCCAGCCGCCACTGTTTATAGGCGGGATCGTAGGCATCGGGCTGGGCCTGCTCGAGCAAGTGGCCGATACACCAGCTGACCACGTCACCATTGGCGACCCGGATAAAACCCTCACCCTTTTGGTGCGGTTTCGGCAGAACATCGGCCAGGGCCCGGCCCAGGCTGGGTTTTTCGGCGATATAGAGGATCATGCTGACAGCGGCCTGAATCGTCTGAAGGGGTCATACACGTCGGCCAAAGCAAGCGCTCCACCGACACGCTGCAAGCACCTCCTTGTGGAGCTCGGCACATGCCCTCCCTGGCATGTGACGGTCGGTGAAACGCCGCCCCTTGCCCTCCTGTTAGCAAATGGAATCGCTTGTAAGGCCATAAGAGGGTGCGGGATCAGTAATCCCCGTTCAGCAGGAACTCGTCCATGGCTTCCACCAGGTAGGGCCAGTCCTCTTCCGGCACCGGCAGGGCCGGGTCTTCGTCGCCCTCGCCGTATTCCTGCCAGTAATGCTCCCGCAGCGCCAGGGCGAAATCGCTGGAGTCTTCGGCCAGGGCATAGAGGGGGCCGAACCAGATGATGCGGGTCAGGCCGGCGGTGAGATCATTGAGGTATTCCACCAGCACCTCCGGCTCCGGATACTGCTCCATCAGCAGGGCGAAGCGCTCCCCGGCGGCGACGGTTTGTTCCGGCTCCAGCTCGCCCAGTTCGGCGACATAATGCAGATAGTCCTGCAGCACATATTGTCGGGCCTGGTCTTCTCCCTTCAGCCACTGACAACGGGTTTCTTTACGGCTGATAACGGAAAGGGCCACGCCCTCGTCGAGATAGCACAGGGCCCACAGCTGGTCGTCCATAATGTCCTCATGGCGGATTCAATCAACGGACGCCAGTGTAGCCTAAACCGGACGCGCTTTGTAAAAACCGTGCACCAGGCGCAGCAGTTTATCCCGCCGCCACCACAGCAGCGCCAGGCTGACGGCCAGGTACAGAAACGGTTCGATCCAGCCGGATTTGACCGACCACCAGAAGTGGATGGGGATCAGCAGAGCCACCAGGTAGATGCCGTTATGCAGCCGCTGCCAGCGGCGACCCAGACGCCGTTGCCAGCCCTGGGTTGAGGTGGCCGCCAGCAGCAGCAGGACAACCCATGACAGCATCCCCAGGGTGATAAAACCACGCTTGAGGATCTCCCCGCCGATCAACCCCCAGGCCAGCTGCAGATCCAGTAGCAGCCAGACTCCCAGGTGCAGGCTGGCGTAGACGAAACACCAGAGTCCGACCAATCGCCTGACCCGGATCAGGGCGCCGTTTTTCAGCATTTTCGCCAGGGGAGAGATACACAGGGTCAGCAGCAGCAAGCGCAGCGCCCACAGGCCAAGAAACTGCAGCAGCTCGGGCACGGGATCAGCACTCAAGCGACCGGCATTGACGGCCCATACCAGCCAGAGCAGCGGCAGGGCCGCCAGCAGGTGCAGGACGCCCTTCAGCCAGAGCAGCCGGCGCGAAGTCAGCCGGATCAAAACCACTTCCTCAGATCCATACCCCTATACAGGTCGGCGACCTCTTGCTGATAGCCATTAAACATCAGGGTGGGCTGGCGCTCGCTGCCGAACAGGCCGCCTTCGCCGATCACCCGCTCGCTGGCCTGGCTCCATCTGGGGTGATCCACCGTCGGATTAACATTGGCATAAAAGCCATACTCGTGACGGGCCAGCAGGTTCCAGGTCGTCGGGGGTTGCTGCTCGGTCAGGCGGATACGGACTATCGACTTGATACCCTTGAAACCGTATTTCCAGGGCAATACCAGGCGCACGGGGGCGCCGTTTTGCGGCGGCAGCGTCTTGCCGTACATACCCACGGTGAGCAAGGCCAGGGGATGCAGCGCCTCATCCAGGCGCAAACCTTCCACATAGGGATAATCGATGCCACCGCCAACATAGCGGGAAGCCTGGCCGCGCATCTGTTCCGGATCATAGAGGGTTTCAAAGGCCACATATCTGGCCCTGGAGGTCGGCTCGGCCGCCCTGATGATGTCGGCCAGTGGTACCCCCAGCCAGGGGATCACCATGGACCAGGCTTCAACACAGCGATGGCGGTATATTCGCTCCTCCAGCTGTTGCCGCTCAAGCCAGGCCCATACATCCAGGGTCTGGGGTTTGTTCACTTCACCCTCAATGGCCAGGGTCCAGGGACGGGACTTAAATTGCTGGGCATGGCGGGCTGGATCCGACTTGTCGGTGCCGAACTCATAGAAATTGTTGTAACTGGTCGCTACCTTTTCGGTAGTCAGGGGTAACTCCGGCCGGTAACCGGCGGGACGACTGAATTCGAGCGGCCTGGTGGTTGCCGGCCCGGCCGCGTCGTCTTTGTCATCGAACAGGCCAAACAGGCTGGCGTTTGCCGAACCACTCAGGGCCGCGGCCCCCAGGCCCAGTCCCAGGCCCTTGATAAGTTGCCGGCGTTGTTGATAGACCGCTTCCGGGGTGACCTGATGCTCACCGATGGTGGAGGATTTGGAGATTTTTATCAGCATGCGGGATCCATAAGTAGGGGTTCCTTGTTATAGAGCGCAGCACACCCAAAAATCTTTCACTGTTCGGGCTTATCTTTATAGCTGCTGGCCTCGAGGCCATGCCGGTTGAGCAGCTTGTAGAAGTCGGTCCGGTTGCGTCCGGCCAGCGCCGCGGCCTGGGTTACGTTGCCGTCGGTCATCCGCAACACCTTGTGGAGGTACACCCGCTCGAAATCGGCCCTGGCTTCGTTGAAGGTAGGGAAATGGTTCCCGCCACCGGACAGGATGGACTCCAGCAGCTGGGGGCCGATCACCGGCGCCGAGGCCAGGGCCACCGCCTGTTCTACCGTATTGCGCAGCTGCTGCACATTGCCCGGCCAGGCCGCCGCGGCCAGCAATGCCAGCGCTTCCGGCGCGAACCCGGTCACCTGAACCGGCTGCCGCTGCCTGATTTGATCCAGGAAGTGACGGGCCAGCAGGGGAATATCCTCCGGCCGTTCCTCGAGTGCCGGCATTGGCAGATTGAATACATTCAGGCGGTAGAACAGGTCTTCCCGGAATCGACCTTGCTCCATGGCGGTGACCAGATCCCGGCTGGCCGCCGATAGGATGCGCACATCTATGGCGACATCGCGGCGGCTGCCCAGCGGCCGCACCTGCTGCTGTTCCAGGGTTCGCAACAGCTTAACCTGCAGCGCCGGGGGCAGATCGCCGATATCATCCAGCAACAGGGTGCCTCCCTGGGCCGACTGGAACAGGCCTGGATGGTCGGACACTGCACCATGGAACGCCCCTTTAACATGACCGAACAATTCGGATTCCAGCAATTGTTCGGTCAAGGCAGCACAATTGAGGACCATGAAGGGGTAGTCCCGCCTCGGGCTGGCATCATGGATAACCTGGGCCATCAGCTTCTTGCCCGCCCCGGAAGGTCCGGTGAGCAGCACACTGATATCCAGCGGGGCGATACGCCTGGCCTGCTCCAGTACCCCTTCCATGAGCGGGCTACGGGTCATGATCCGCGTCTGCCAGTCCGCCTCATGGGCTGGCAGTGACACGGACAGGGCTTCATTGATGGTCTTGCGCAGGGATTCCTTGTCGATAGGCTTGGTCAGGAAACCAAATACCCCCGAGCGGGTGGCGGTGACCGCATCGGTAATAGAGCCATGGGCGGTCATGATAATCACCGGCAAGCCCACATACTGGGCCTGGATGCGATCGAACAGGGCCAGGCCGTCCATGCCGTCCATCTTCAAATCACTCAGCACCAAATCCGGACGGTCTTTTTCCAGCTGCTCCAACGCCAGCGGCCCCGACTCGGCAGAGTACACCTCAAAGCCCTCGCTCCTGAGCCTTAGACCCAGCAGTTTCAGCAGGCTGGTGTCGTCATCCACCAGCAGTACCTTGGCTTTACGCTTCATGGCTGGCCAGGCCCCTGATATTTGCGCTCGCTGATTTGTTCGTCGATGGTGGCCAGTTCCTTCAGCTTGCTGCTCAGGCTCTCGACCTGCGCCTGCCGCTGCTCGGCCAGTTCATTCAACGCCAACATCTCTTGATTATATCCTTGATAAACGGCAAAGAACTGTTTGAGGCTGGGGCTGATGACCGGCATATTCCGGCTTAACAACTGTTGTGCCTGCTGGCGCTGGCCCGGCTCGGCCTTGGGATGACTGAGCCAAAGTGCCAGCTGCAGTTCATTGTTGTTGTCCTGCCGTCGCAGGCTCTGAATGCTGCGCTTGCGCTCGGCGTCGTTACTGTGCAGCACCTTGTCGGCATAGCTTAGCCAGCTCAGCAATTCATCATGCGTTATGGCCGATGCCCCGGCGGCGGCCGGGGCCGATGCGTCAGGAGCTGTCTTCCAGACGGGAGATGAGCAGGCAGACAGCAACAGCGCCGACAGGCAAAGAAGCCAGTGTTTATTCATCAATCTTGTCCTTGTCTATGTCTGTACTTGCAGGCAGGTTGAGTTCGAAGCAGACCAGCCCGCTGTCATCATTGAGACGGAGTGTTCCCGCCATACTTATGGCCGCCTCCCTGGCAATACTCAGGCCGATACCCGAGCCTTTCAATACCCCTTTACGTTCCTGGCTGCCCTGTACAAAAGGCTCGAAAATGCGCGCTTTATCCTGTTCCGGGATCGGCTGTCCGCTATTGGCAACGCTCAAAGTGTACGAGTCGCCGGCCTGAACCGCCCGTATCTGGATCAGCCCCCCCCGGTCACCATAATTTACCGCATTGGAGATAAGGTTATCCAATACCAGCTTAAGCCGGTGCGCATCTGCGATCGGCTCGGCGTCCTCCACCTCCAGTTGCACCTGCATGCCCTTGCCTTCTATGGTCAGGCGATGGGCATTCAGACTTTGCTCCAGCAGGGGGCGCACATCGACCCTTTGCTTGAACACCTGAACCTGCTGCACCCGATTGTAATCGAGCAGCTGCTCGATAAGGCCCTGCAGGCGGAAGCTGTTATGAACCAGCAAATCACAAATTTCCTCCTGTTCGGGGGTGAGCGGACCCGTCACCCGTTCAAGCAGGAGATCCGCGCCCTCACGCAAACTGGCCAGGGGCGTTTTCAACTCGTGGGAAAGATGGCGCAGAAACTGCAGTTTCTGAGCCTCCAACTCGCGTAAACGCAGGTGTAACCATTGCAACCGTTCTCCCAGGGCCACCAACTCGGCCGGCCCTCGGATCGGCCTGTCATCAGGCTCAATTCCTGCCCCCAGGCTTAATATACAGCGTTCAAGCTGACGCACCGGCCGGATAATCAGGTAGGTAAACAACAGTACCAGCAACAGGCTGGCGCCTCCCAGTGCCGTGCTTAACCACCATAATTGCCGACGCAGCTGCAGCACATGCTGACGCACCTGCTGGATGCGCACATCCACCTGCTCCCGGGTCAGCTGATCAAGTTGCAATGTCAGGGCATTAAATTGATCAAATATCGCCGCCCGTTGACGGATTTGTGCCCCATCGGCCTGAGCCAGGTCAACCAGTTCAATCAGGAGCCGAGGTAGACTTGTGGTCAGTGTGCCCGCATCGACGGCAACCAGCTGGCCATCGAGGGCGCTGCGATAGCGTTCGAGTAGGCGCAGGTAAGACAGCCTCAGCTCCGGATCCTCCAGGACAGCATATCGTCTTATGGTACGTTCCATATCCAGGGCCAGATCGTTCATGTCCGATGCCCGGCGGGTATCCCTGACCGCCCCTTCGATACCGTCCTGGGCCAGTCCTATCACCTGCTCCAGGCTGCGGCTGTTCTGGTACACCAGCAAGATCAAGGGTAATAGCACCAGCAGGAAGGCCATCAATACCAACTGCAATAAAGAACGCGGAGCCAGGCCCCTCACCGCTCTCGACATCATACACCTACTTAGCAACCCGGCAGACAGGCAGGATATCAAAGCGGCTGGCTATCGGACAAAAAAAACCGGTCGGGGGTAGACCGGTCTAAAAAAGTACAGAATGTGCGTCCTTGCACGGGCCCGATAGCCGCTCAGTGGTGCTAAAGCAGTATCAGACAGCCATAACACACGCAAATTCCGGACCGATATTTTTTATCCATTATTTTCAATACTTTATAAAACAGGCTGACATGACACTTATACAAGCTGTATCAGTTGAGTATCATAAAAAACAGAGGCTGGTTTAATTTCATTAAAAATCAAACACTTAAACTGTATCAAAAAACAGACAGTCGTTCGGCCAGCGGCCCGTCTCCACAGGCCCACTCCGCCGTAAATGAGCCAGGTCGCGCTCCAGTCGCGGCCCCATGTTCTATGCTCAATACAGGCCGAGGCGAAGGCTATCAATCCAGCAGGCAAGGCCTATTGGATAATGCATATAAAGACTGCCACACTCGGTTTATCAAGCATTTAAGGAGAATGGCAATGGCACAAGTAAACGAAATCATGCGACATAGCCTGCCCATGCTGACAGTGGATATGTCCATATCGGAAGCCCTGGATCGAATGCTGGAGTCGGGATTGAGCGGCTTGCCAGTGGTGGATGTACAGCGACATATTGTCGGCTTCCTGTCGGAACAGGACTGCATCCCCAAACTGATCAATGCCAATTACTACTGCGACAACCGCGCCAAGGTCAGTGATCTGATGCGCTCCACTCCCCTGACCGTCACCCCGGATACCGATGTATTTGAGCTGGCGCGCATGATGGGAGGCCCCAAACCCAAGCTGTATCCCGTGGTACAGGGTAAAAAGGTCATCGGCATCGTCACCCGTCAGCAGGTCATGCGCTTTTTAAACAAACAGCTTAAAACCTGCCTGATGGCCTACTGAAGCGGGGCTTGAAGCCCGGTCAGGGGGTGACATCCCGGTCGATAGGCTGCTGCAGGGAGATCAGCGTCTCGGTGGACTGGATCTCGTCGATGGGCTGTAAACGGTTGATCAACACCCGTTGCAGCTCATCGATGGAGCGGGTCATCACCTTGATAAAGATGTTGTAGTGCCCGGTGGTATAGTAGGCCTCGACCACTTCTTCCAGCTGCTCCAGCTTGGCCAGTGCCTGTGGATAGTCCCGCGCGCTTTTCAGGATGATGCCGATAAAACAGCAAACGTCGTACCCCAGCTTCTTGGAGTTGACCTGTACCCGAGTGCCTTCTATCACCCCCGCCTGTTTCATCTTCTCGACCCGCACATGAATGGTGCCCGGACTCACCTCGAAACGTTTGGCCAGTTCCGCATAGGGCACCCGGGCATTATCCATCAGCGCCATCAGGATGGATTTATCGAGATTATCGATCCGATAATGAAAGTCTGTTTTTTCCATCTAAATTCAACAATCCGTTAAAATAAAGGCTAATTTTTATAGAAAATAAAACACAATCCCTTTTTCTGCCAATGATTATTGAAATCCCATCAGACATAACTGATTATCCTGCAAAAGATATAGCAACCCAGGTGAGTCAGATGAAACAAAGTTATGTTGTGCGCCAGCGTCAAATCCGTTTTGTAAAAGAGTATTTTTCCGGTCAGTTGGCCCAGCAACTCAATCTGCTCGAGGTACAGGCTCCGATCCTGAGCCGCCTGGGAGATGGCATGCAAGACAACCTGTCCGGCCATGAAAAAGCGGTACAGGTCAAGGTCAAGGCGTTGCCGGAAGCCAGCTTCGAAGTGGTACATTCCCTGGCCAAGTGGAAACGCCATACCCTGGGCCGCTTCGGCTTTGAGCCGGGTGAAGGCATCTACACTCATATGAAGGCCCTGCGCCCGGATGAAGACCGGCTCAGTCCCATCCACTCCGTCTACGTAGATCAGTGGGACTGGGAGCAGGTCATGTCCCCCGCCGAACGCCATGCCGACTTCCTGGTACAGACGGTGCAGCGTATTTACGGCGCCATCAAACGTACCGAACAGGCCGCCGCCGCCGAATTCGCGTTCACGCCCTTCCTGCCCGAGCAGATCCATATCCTGCATGCAGAGGAGCTGCTGGCCCGTTACCCCGAGCTCGATGCCAAGGGCCGGGAACGTGCCATCACCAAGGAATTGGGTGCCGTATTCCTGATGGGTATTGGTGGTCAGCTCAGCCACGGGGATCGCCACGACGTGCGTGCGCCCGACTACGACGACTGGTCCAGCGAGGGCAAGGACGGCCTGGCCGGCCTGAACGGCGATATCCTGGTCTGGAACCCGGTACTGGAAGATGCCTTCGAAATTTCCTCCATGGGGATCCGGGTCGATCAGCAGGCGCTGACCCGCCAGCTGGCACTGACCGGCAGCGAAGACAGGGCAACCCAGGAATGGCACCAGCAACTGCTGGCCGGGCGCCTGCCCCAGACCATCGGCGGCGGCATCGGCCAATCCCGCCTGGCCATGTTACTGCTGCAGCTTTCCCACATCGGCCAGGTACAGTGCGGCGTATGGCCGGCGGAACTGAGCCAGTCGGTGCCCGAATTGCTGTAAACCTGCCGGGTCCTGCGGTGCTCACCGCAGGACCCCATGACTCGACGCACCAGGCTCAGCGCCCCCGCCATACCGACGACAACTCCCTTTCATATCGGTGGCAACCGCCCGCTTCCTGCCCTGGCAGGCATGCCGGATCGACCACAAGACAACCGCTACCGGGTCAAGGTTTCCTTGGCTTTGGCGGATGAAATCCGTATAGTCAGGCCGATATTTCGACAGGTTTTCGCATATGTTTCAAAACAACCCCCTGCTGGCTCAGCTCAAGCAACAAATCCGCGAGTCCATTCCCACCAAGGAAGGGACCATCAAGGCCACCGCCAGAGGCTTTGGTTTCCTCGAGGTGAGCGAGAAAGAAAGCATCTTTATTCCGCCTCCCTACATGAAGAAGGTGTTGCACGGCGATCGGGTCACCGCCCTGGTACGTACCGAAAATGAAAAGGAAGTGGCTGAACCCGACAGCCTGATCGAGCAGGGGATAACCCGTTTTGTGGCCCGGGTGAAATGGTTCCGGGACCGGCTCAACATAGTGCCCGATCATCCGCTGATCAAGGATGCCATCAAGGCCCGTGCCAAGAAGGGGCTGGACGAAAAAAGCCTCAAGGACGGTGACTGGGTAGTCGCCGAGCTCAAGCGCCACGCCCTGAACGACAACGGCTTCTTTGCCGATGTGGTCGAACTGGTGGCCGGGGTGGACGATCCCATTGCCCCCTGGTGGGTGGTGCTGGCACGCAATGCCCTGGCCAACCAGGCGCCCCAGGATCAGGAGCAGTGGCAGACACTGGAAGACACCCTGCCCCGGCAGGATCTGACCGACCAGCCGCTGTTCACCATCGACAGCGAATCCACCCAGGATATGGACGATGCCCTGGGCATCCGCAAGCTGGATAACGGCTGGGAATTGACCGTGGCCATTGCCGATCCCACCGCCTATGTGGCCCATGACAGCGAGCTGGACAAGATTGCCGCCGAACGCGCCTTCACCGTCTACCTGCCCGGCCGCAATATCCCCATGTTGCCGCGTACCCTGGCCGACGAACTCTGTTCGCTCAAGGCCGGCGAAATACGCCCGGCATTGTGCGCCCGCCTGCATGTCACCTTCGACGGTCAGGTCACCGAGCAGGTTGAGTTCTTTGCCGCCCGCATCCGCTCCCAGGCCAAGCTGGCTTATGACAAGGTGTCTGACTGGCTGGAGCAAAAGGGAGACTGGCAGCCCGAGTCCGAGATCATTGCCGAGCAGCTGCGCGAACTGGCCGCCTTCACCGAGGCCCGCAGCCGCTGGCGCACCGAACACGCCATCGTGTTCAAGGACAGACCCGATTATCGCTTCGAACTGGACACGGCAAGCAATGTGGTGGCCATCCATGTGGATCAGCGGCGCATCGCCAACCAGATGGTGGAAGAATCCATGATCGCCGCCAACCTGGCGTGCGGCAACTGGCTGGCCGAACATGCGGGCACCGGTATCTTTAATGTGCATGCGGGCTTCGACAGTGAAAAAATGGAGCAACTCATCGAGCTGCTGCAGGCTCATGAAGCCCCGTTCGACCCGGATACCCTGGCAACCCTGGACGGTTTCTGCGCCCTGCGCCGCTGGCTGGATGCCCGGGAAACCAGCTACCTGGACAGCCGTATCCGCCGCTACCAGTCGTTCGCCGCCATGGGAGTGACCCCGGCCGCGCATTACGGTCTGGGACTGACCGCCTATGCCACCTGGACCTCACCCATCCGTAAATACGGCGACATCATCAACCACCGGCTAATCAAGGCCATCCTCAGCGAGCAGGCCGTTGACCGCCATGCCCCCACTGTCGAGCTGGCCACCCACCTGTCCGAACAACGCCGCATGCATCGCCGTGCCGAGCGGGATATCGCCGACTGGTTGTATGTGCGTTACCTGCAAGGTGCGGTCACCGAAGCCAAGGTCTTTGAGGCCGAGATCATCGATATCGGCCGCGGTGGAGTGAAGCTGCGCCTGCAGGAAAACGGCGCCGTGGTCTTTATGCCTTCGTCGCTGATCCTGGCCAATCGGGATCGACTGGAGTGCAGCTGGGATGACGGCCGTGTCTACCTGGACAAGGAGCCGATTTTCGAACTGGGTCAATTCACCCAGGTGATCCTGACCGAGGCGGTGGAAGAAACCCGCTCGCTGATCGCCAAACCGGCGGTATCAGTGGTGCCGGAAAAACAGGAAAAGCCGGAGCAATCCGCTTCCTGATAGTAAAAAGGCCTGCGATTGCAGGCTCTTGCGAACAATGAAAACCCCCTTCTTTACCAGAAGGGGGTTTCTTTTTATCTATACCCGCATGACCGGCGGGCTTGTCTCACCGCCATCAGCCAAGATGCGCCAGCAACAAGCGGCTGAAACGTTCCGGGCATTCCACCGAGGGCACATGGCCCACCTTGTCCAGGATCACCGGGTCGCCGGTGCCACAGCACTGGGCCAGGGCCCGCAGGGATTCGGGCGGAGTGGCCACATCGTCGCTACCGCCCACCAGCAGCAAAGGCACCTTGTGGTTACCGAGTTGCTCGCGGAAGTCGGCACGCCCCAGCATTTCGCACAGCAGGGCGTAGCTGTTGGCATCACCGCATCCCATTATGGTATTCCAGCCCTGCAGCAGTGCCGGCTGAGCCTGGCAGGCGGCCGGGCCGAACCAGCGCGGCACTATGTCCACGGCCATGCTCACCAGGCCCTTCTCCCGCACTGCTGCGGCCCGGGTTTGCCAGGCGTCGCGGGTGCCGATCACGGCACCGGTATTGGTGAGTGTGGCCGACAGCAGGCGGTCGCCGTGCCGGCTCAGCAGTTGCTGGCCGATGACGCCACCGATGGAGGTGCCGGCAAAGTGGAAGTGCTCGGCGCCGGCCGCCTCGGCCAGGGCCAGGACTTCCGCCGCCAGGCTGGCGGGAGTGATTTGCTCCCCGCGCCAGGCAGCACTACTGCCGTGGCCGGGCAGATCCCAGGTCAACACGCGATAACGGGGCAACAGGGCGGGCAACAGCTCATCCCACACCGCCTGGCTCATGCCCAGCGGATGCGCCAGCACCACCAGCGGCAGTGAAGCGTCGCCCAGCAGGCGGTAGCCGACGACGCGACCGTTGATTTCCAGAAAAGACATTCAGCCTCCGAATAGTTAGGGCCTTGGGCCCTGGATCCTAATCACAATTTCTTGTTGGTTGTCATACCCTGTAGTTTCGTCGGCCATGGCACAGAGGGCCAGCAAAGCAGGCATGCTTTGCTCTCCTTGGCCTGCGCCCCGGGTTGACGGCCAGTATCTGACAGGCAGCACAGCAACATCACGAAGCAGCAGCGGGGATTGCCGTAGCCAACCGTCAAATGCCAGGGATGGCATTTATCGAGCGCCCATGGATGGCTTGCAGCGTGTCGGCAGAGCGCAACCGCGCTGCTGCTTCGCACTGGGAGTGCCACAGCCTTGGGCCTGAGCTCTTAAACCCGCTCGATTAGGATGGCGATACCCTGGCCCACGCCCACACACATGGTGCACAGGGCCAGACGCTTGTTCTGGTGGTGCAGCTCATGGGCAGCGGTCTGCAGCAGGCGGGCACCGGACATACCCAGCGGATGACCCAAAGCGATGGCGCCACCGTTGGGGTTGACCCTGGGGTCATCGTCCTTCAGTCCCAGCTCGCGCATGCAGGCCAAGGCCTGGGCGGCAAATGCCTCGTTGAACTCGAACAGGTCGATGTCATCCATGGTCAGCTTGTGCTGGGCCAGCAGCTTGCGTACCGCTGGCACAGGACCAATGCCCATTACCCGCGGCTCCACGCCGCCGGTGGCCATGCCCAGAACCCGAGCCATCGGCTTGAGGCCATGACGCTGCACGGCGTCTTCGCTGGCGATCAGCATGGCGGCAGCGCCATCATTCACGCCGGAGGCGTTACCGGCGGTCACGCTGCCACCGGCCCGGAACGGAGTGGGCAGCCTGGCCAGCTTCTCGACCCTGGTGTTTGGGCGCAGGTGCTCGTCGTCGGCGAAGATCAGCGGCTCCTGCTTGCGACGGGGAATTTCCACCGGCACGATTTCTTCGGCGAAACGGCCGTTACGCTGGGACTCGGCGGCCTTCTCCTGGGAGCGGGCGGCAAAGGCGTCTTGATCCTCCCGGGAGATATTGAACTGCTCGGCCACATTTTCGGCGGTTTCCGGCATGGAGTCCACGCCGTACTGGGCCTTCATCAGCGGGTTGATAAAACGCCAACCGATGGTGGTGTCTTCAATGGTCTGGGTGCGGCTGAAGGCGGTGTCCGCCTTGCCCATGACGAAGGGGGCGCGGGACATGGATTCCACGCCACCGGCCAGCACCAGCTCCAGCTCACCGGCCTTGACCGCACGCACGGCGGTGCCCACCGCATCCATGCCCGAACCACACAGGCGGTTGATGGTGGTGCCGGGCACGCTCACCGGCAGGCCGGCCAGCAGGGACGACATGCGCGCCACGTTGCGGTTGTCTTCACCGGCCTGGTTGGCGCAGCCCATGATGACTTCGTCAATGGCGGCCGGGTCCAGATCCGGCACCTGGGCCAGCACGGCTTCAAACACGCGGGCGGCCAGGTCGTCGGGGCGCACCGCCGCCAGGGTGCCGCCGAAGCGGCCGATGGCGGTACGGCGGGGATGACACAGATAAACCGGCTTCATTGGGCGGCCTCCCGGGAGATCGGCTTGGCATGGTGCTCGGCGGTTCTGGCCTTGAGGTCACGCAGAATGGTCAGCTCCTCGGCGCTCGGCTCGGGAGTCAGCGCCAGCTCGTCGGCAAAGCGTACCGGCCAGCCGGTGGCATCACTCACCTGCTCGCGGGTCACGCCAGGGTGCAGGGAGACCACGGTCAGCTCCCTGGTCTCGGCATCCGGGGCCATCACGCACAGATCGGTGATCACCTTGGTCGGGCCCTTGCCGATGTTGGGCACGCCGTCACGGCCCTTGCCGTCGCGACCGTAGCCCAGGGTGGTGATGAAGTCCACCGCTTCCACAAAGGCGCGTGGCGAGTGCTTCAGGGTTATGAACACTTCCCTGGAGTTGGTGGCTATCTCGGGCGCGCCGCCGCCGCCGGGCAGGCGTACCTTGGGTGACTGGTAATCACCAATCAGGGTGGTGTTAAGGTTGGCGTAGCGGTCGATCTGGGCGGTACCCAGGAAACCCACGTCGATGTGACCGCCCTGCAGCCAGTAACGGAACATCTCGGGCACGGCCACTGTAGTCAGGGCCTGCTCGCACAGCTCGCCGTCACCGATCGACAGCGGCAGGATATCGGGCTTGGTCTGCAGGGTGCCGGATTCGTAGATCAGGGTCACGTCGGGGGCGTGAGTCAAGCGGGCCAGGTTAGCCGCCTCGCTGGGCAGGCCTATGCCCACAAAGCAGGTCATGCCGTTGCCGAGGGCACGGGCGGCGGTGACCGTCATCATTTCTGAAGAGGTGTATTCGAGTGTCATTATGCCTGCCCTCCTGCGTTATAAACGTGCTGCTGCAGCCAGTCGTTGAAAGTGTCACGATCGCGGGAGATAGCATCCCATTCCTTGTAGAAACTGTTGTTTCTCTCGTAGTAGCCGTGGGCGTAGGAAGGCGCGGCGCCCCCCTTCACCTCGGCGATGGCGGTGATGGCCCAGCCCGGGATTACGCAGGCATTGGATTCAGCCTGCAGATCGTCGACGATTTCTTCCACTGTCACTATGCTGTATTTGGCCGCCAGCACTGCCTCTTTCTGTACCCCTACTATGCCGGAAACCAGCACATTGCCCTTACGGTCGGCACGTTGGGCATGGACGATGCTGACATCGGGCCGCACCGCCGGCACCGCAGCCAGCCGCTCGCCGGTGAAGGGACACTCGATAAAGCGGATCTGCGGATTGACCTTGGGCAAGTCGCTGCCGATGTAACCGCGCAATACCGCCAGCGGCAGGCCGGCGGCACCGGCTTCATAGGCGCAGGCCATGGCCGCATGGCTGTGTTCAAAGATTTCCAGCTTGTGAGGCCAGCCTCGCTCCACCGCGTCTCGCAGCCGGTGCAGAGAGCCCACGCCGGGGTTGCCCCCCCAGGAGAAAATCAGGCGATCGGCACAGCCGGCACCGATCAGCTGGTCATAGATGATGTCGGGGGTCATGCGGATCAAGGTCAGACCACGCTTTTCCTGACGAATGATTTCGTGTCCCGCTGCAAAGGGGATCAGGTGGGTAAAACCCTCCATTGCGACGGTTGCACCGTCCTGGAGGTAGCGAGCAACCGCGTCGTGCAGGCTCATGAATTCGGCCATGGGTATCGCCTCCCTGGGTGGATGGAAAGTTCGCACTGCGAACTTGAGTTTGCATTGCGAACATACTTACACCTTTTCATGCGGATGGCAAACCCCGCCCCCGGCCATTGTGTAGAAAAAATTATTAACCAATTGAAAAGAAAGAGATTATTTTTTGAACATGAGCAGCAGCCAATGAAGAGGTACTAACGAGTGTTCGTTATACGAACTTTTGATACCATAGACGACAGCTCATCACTCAATGCCGCCACAAGGGGAAACCATGACCACAGACGACAAGCTCAGCCCGGAAGACAGGGACTTCGTCACTGCCCTGGCCAGCGGGCTGGAGGTACTACAGGCCTTCGATCAGCAGCAACCGCTCATGACGCTGAGCGAGGTGGCAGCCAAGACCGGCATGGACAGAGCCAAGGCCCGGCGCTTTCTGCTGACCCTGCATGCCCTGGGCTACCTGAACAAGCAACAGCGCCACTTCGCCCTGACCCCCCGCGTACTGCAGCTGGGTAATGCCTTCCTGTCCGCCAACCCCTACCGGGTAGTGATCCAGCACTACCTTGAGGAAATAACCCGGGAGATAGGCGAGTCAACCTCATTGGGCATTCTCGACGGTGACGATGTTGTCTATATCGCCCGCTCCGCGGCCGAGCACCGGCTGATGGCCATTCGCCTGTCGGTGGGGACCCGGTTGCCCGCCGCCTACACCTCCATGGGCCGGGTGCTGCTGGCCCAACTTCCGGAAGATCAGCTGGAAGCCTATCTGCAACGCGTGTCCCTGCAGGCCCACACCGCCCACAGCATCACCGATAGCAACGAACTGCGCCGGGCCATCGACCAGGTACGCCAACAGGGCTACGCCATCGTCGATCAGGAGCTGGATTCAGGGCTGCGCTCACTGGCGGTGCCGGCCTTCGACCAACAGGGCCAACTGCTGGGGGCCATCAACATCAGTACCAACGCCGCCCGGGTGGACATGGATACCCTCACCGGCCGCTTCCTGCCACTACTGCAGGAAAAGGCCCGACTGATCCGGGAAACCCTGCAGGGCTGAGCGATCAGGGATAACGCCCGGTCAGCCGGTTTTCCACCAGCTCCATCAGTATGGTGTTGACCAGCCGCATCGCCGCATTGGGATTTTCTCCCCGACGGCGGGAAGCGATCACCGGTATGGTGAGCTTGTCATCCGCCACCGGCACGAACTCCACTCCCTCCCGATGCAGTTTGTGCACCTGCTCGGGCACAAAGGTAAATCCCATATCCGAGGCCACCAGCGACAATGCCGTCTGCAGGTCGTTGACCTGCTGGATCACCTGTACTTTCAAGCCTCTGCGATGGAACAGCCCCAGGGCAATATCGGCGAAGTTGGGACCGGCACCGGCGGGAAAGGCGATCATCGGAATTTCTGCCAGTTCCGCCATGGTGAGCGACTGCCGGGTCAGGGGGTGGGACGACGGCAGGGCGATCAGCAACGGCTCGTTGAACAGTACCTCCTGTTCCACATCCGGATCCTCGATGTGCACCCGGCCAAAACCGATGTCGATCTTGCCGCTCTTGAGCGCCTCGACCTGCTCCTGGGTTTTTAGCTCGTGCAGTATGATTTCCAGGTTCTTGTTGCGCCGCAGCCGCCGCACCATCAACGGCAACTGGCCGTAGAACACCGAAGGTACAAACCCGATGGCAAATACCGTCTTGCGCAGCTGGGCTATCTGCCGCGTGCCTTCGATGCTGGCATCCAGCTTGTCCATGATGGTTCTGGCCTGCTGCAGGAAATACAAGCCCCCCTGGGTCAGCTCCAGCCCCCGCGGCTTGCGGATGAACAGCTGCACCCCCAGTTCCTCCTCCAGCTGCTTGATTTGCCGGGTCAGGGGCGGCTGGGCGATAAACAGCTTTTCGGCGGCCCGGGTCAGGTTCAGTTCTTCCGCCACGGCGATGAAATACCGCAAGTGTCTCAGCTCCATCCATACCTCCAGGGTATTAGTAGTAACTTAATCAATATTGGTGTGCCCAGCCCCGAAACTGTAACTTCACTGCAACAGAGCGTTATCACTCGAGGTTCAGAGGTTACATGTCAGCAATCATTCAGTCCATTGAAGCGATCCTGGTCGACATCCCGACTATCCGTCCCCACAAGCTTTCCATGACTACCATGGGCGTTCAGACCATGGTGATAGTGAGGGTTAAGGACTCAGACGGTCTCGAGGGGCTGGGTGAAGCCACCACCATCGGCGGCCTGGCCTATGGCCCGGAAAGCCCCGAAAGCGTGAAGTTGACCATAGATACCTATTTCAAACCCCTGCTGCTGGAACAGCCGGCAGACAATTTCAATACCTTACGGGTAAGGCTTAACCGGGCAATCCGCGGCAACAACCTGGCCAAATCCGCCATCGAGACCGCCCTGCTCGACCTGCAGGGCAAGCGCCTGAACCAGCCCCTGCACCAGCTGCTGGGCGGTGCCGTGCACCAGCACATTCCGGTGCTCTGGACCCTGGCCAGCGGCGATACCCAGAAAGACATCGACGAGGCCCACAAGCTGATCGCCGAACAGCGCCACTGCGACTTCAAGCTGAAAATCGGCAGTCGTGCGCTGATGGACGATGTGCGCCACGTGGCCGCCATCAAGGCCGCCGTGGGCGACAGCGCCAGCGTGCGGGTGGATGTGAACCAGGCCTGGGATGAAAGCACCGCCGCCAAGGGCATGGCCGAGCTGCAGGCCGCCGGCATCGACCTGGTGGAGCAGCCCACCCCCATGAAGGATCACGCCGCCCTGGTGCGGCTGTCCGAGAAATTCCACCTGCCCATTCTGGCGGATGAAGCCGTGGCCGACGCCACCGACATGTTTACCCTGGCCTCCGCCGGTTTTGCCGGCTCGGTGGCGCTCAAAATCGCCAAGGCCGGCGGCCCGCTGCAGGCCCTGAAGGTGGCCAGTGTGGCCAGCGCCGCCGGCATCGGCCTCTATGGCGGCACCCTGTTGGAAGGCACCATCGGCACCGCCGCCTCGCTACACGCCTGGGCCACCCTGGACAAGCTGCACTGGGGCACCGAGATGTTCGGCCCGCTACTGATGAAGGACGACATAGTGGAAACGCCGCTGAACTTCCATCACAACGGCGTGACCCTGCCCGACGGCCCCGGCCTGGGCATCACCCTCAACGAAGACAAGCTGGGCGAGTACCGCCGCCAGTAAGCCTGCCGCAGGCACTGCAGAATACCCAAGGAGATATAGCATGCTGTTTAAAGTCGAGATGAAGGTCAATCTGCCCCACGACATGCCGGCCGAGGTGGCCGCCGAGATAAAGGCCCGTGAGAAGGTCTATGCCCAGGAGCTGCAGTCTCAGGGCAAATGGCGCCACCTGTGGCGGGTGGCCGGCAGCTACGCCAACGTCAGCATTTTTGATGTGGCCGACAACACCGAGCTGCAGGATCTGATAAGCCGTCTGCCGCTGTTTCCCTACATGGACATTACGGTTGCGCCCCTGTGCCGGCACCCGTCCTCCATTCATCAGGATGACCGTTAATCGTTAGCCGTTAAGCGTTTGAAGTGCCCTACACCACAGAATCAAAACAGATAATGCAAGGAGCCAGAGCAATGTCAGTCAAAACCATGGAAACTCAAGAAGTCAGAGAGCTGTTGGAAAAAGTCGCCGGACTCCATCAGGCAGGCGGCAGCGAGCGCGTCAAGGCCATTGTGCACCGGGTCATGCATGACGTATTCCAGATCATCGAAGATCTGGACATCACGCCGGAGGAGTTC
Source organism: Zobellella maritima (assembly GCF_003075035.1). Classification (GTDB taxonomy): domain Bacteria; phylum Pseudomonadota; class Gammaproteobacteria; order Enterobacterales; family Aeromonadaceae; genus Oceanimonas; species Oceanimonas maritima. The sequence goes on from NZ_QCZE01000007.1 coordinate 96,294, forward strand.
TGGAGCGCCGTGTACTACATCAACGACCTGGGTAAGAACGGTGAAGCTGCCCTGCTGGCCCCGGGCCTGGGTATGGACAAATACCTGGATATCCGCATGGATGCCGAAGACGAGCAGGCCGGCCTGGCCGGCGGCACCCCGCGCACCATTGAAGGCCCCCTGTACGTGGCTGGCGCCCCGGAATCCGAGGGCTTCGCCCGCATGGACGACGGCACTCAGGATGGCGAAACCATGATCCTGACCGGTGTGGTGACTGACGAGAGCGGCAAGCCCCTGCCCAACACCCTGGTGGAAATCTGGCACGCCGACCTCAAGGGTGGCTACTCCTACTTCGATCCGTCCCAGAGCGAGTACAACCTGCGTCGCAGCATCAAGACCGATGCCGACGGTCGCTACACTGCCCGCAGCATCATTCCGTCAGGCTACGGCTGCCCGCCCGACGGCGCCACCCAGGCGCTGCTGAACCAGCTGGGTCGTCACGGCCGCCGTCCGGCGCACATTCACTACTTTGTGTCCAAACCGGGCTACAAGCACCTGACCACCCAGATCAACCTGGCCGGTGACGAATACACCTACGACGACTTCGCCTTTGCTACCCGCGAAGAGCTGGTCTGCGACGCCGTGCGCATCGAAGACAGTGCCGCCGCCGAGCAATATGGCCTGAACAAGCCGTTCACCAGGGTGGAATTCAACATTCAGCTGGTGGCCTCCGACAAGCCCGAGCACCAGCAGCGCCACGAGCGCAAGCGTGCCCTGGAAGACGAAAAAGCCTAAGCCTTCAACTGAACCCTGTTAATAACAGCCAGCCCCAGCGGGCTGGCTCGGGCAAACTCGCGCCCGAGCAGGGCAGCAACCTCACATGGAGTGACGAAACATGACTCGCCAACTCGACAAACTCGAACAGAAAATCCGGGCCGCGGTGGAAGCCGATCCGCAAACCGGCCACTATCGCTGTGATCGCGGCATCTTCACCGACCAGGCGCTGTTTGACCTGGAAATGAAGCACATCTTTGAGGGCAACTGGATCTATTTGGCCCACGAGAGCCAGGTGGAAAACCCCGGTGATTACTACACCACCACCGTTGGCCGCCAGCCGGTGGTGATCACCCGCACCAAGGATGGTGAACTGCGCGCCCTGCTGAATACCTGTTCCCACCGGGGAGCCACCCTGTGCCGCAAGAAGCGTGGCAACAAGGCCTCCTTTACCTGTCCCTTCCACGGCTGGACCTTCAAGAACGACGGCAAGCTGCTGAAGGCCCGGGACCAGAAAAAGGGGGGCTACCCCGACAGCTTCAGCACCGACGGCTCTCACGATCTGAAGCAACTGCCGAAATTTCAGTCCTACCGCGGTTTCCTGTTCGGCAGCCTCAACGCCGACGTACTGCCCCTGGAAGAATACCTGGGTGAAACCACCAAGATCATCGACAACATGGTCGATCAGGCGGAAGACGGCCTGGAAGTACTGCGCGGCAGCTCTACCTATACCTATGAAGGCAACTGGAAGCTGACCGCCGAAAACGGCGCTGACGGCTACCACGTGGGCACGGTGCACTGGAACTACCTGTCCACCATGAGCCAGCGCAACTACGACAAGGGCGGCACCGAAGCGGTGGACGCCAAAAGCTGGTCCAGCGAAGGCGGCTTCTACTCCTTCGAGCAGGGCCATATGATGCTGTGGACCCGACTCACCAACCCTCAGGTACGGCCGGTTTACAGTCATCTGCAGCGGCTGGAAGAGCAGCTGGGCGCGGCCCGTGCCGACGCCATCGTCAACACCACCAAGAACCTGTGCCTGTACCCCAACGTGTACCTGATGGATCAGTTCTCCACCCAGATCCGGGTGCTGCGCCCGATTTCCGTCAACAAGACCGAAATCACCATCTACTGCTGGGCGCCGAAGAACGAGCCGGCGGCGGATCGCGCCAAGCGTCTGCGCCAGTACGAAGACTTCTTCAACGTCAGCGGCATGGGAACCCCGGACGACCTGGAAGAATTTCGCGCCTGCCAGAACGGCTACCAGGCCAGCGGCCTGAAGTGGAACGACATGAGCCGGGGTGCGGCCCACTGGATCGAAGGTCCGGATGCGGGCGCCGATGCCATCGGCCTCAAGCCTACCCTGAGCGGCGCCAAGCCGGAAGATGAAGGCCTGTACGTCACTCACCACCAGCACTGGGTAAAAGAAATGCTGCAGGCGGTCGAAACCGAGCGCGCCCAGCTGATTTCCATCAAAGAACAGGGGGCTTCCGCATGAGCATGAGCTTTGAACAGATCCAGGCCTTTGTCTTCCGCGAAGCCCGCCTGCTTGACGATCGTCAGTGGGACGAATGGCTAGAGTGCTACAGCGAAAACGTAGTGTACTGGATGCCTGCCTGGGATGACGAGGACACCCTGACCGAGGATCCGCAAACCGAGATCTCGCTGATCTACTACCCCAACCGGAAAGGTCTGGAAGACCGCGTGTACCGCATCAAGACCGAGCGCTCCGGCGCCAGCTCCCTGCCCGAGCCGCGCACCACGCACCTGACCAGCAACCTGGAAATACTGGAACGGGAAGGCAACACCGTGAAACTGCGCTTCAACTGGCAGACCAACAGCCATCGCTACAACAGTACCGCCACTTTTTTCGGCACCTCCTTCTATACCCTGGACACCAGTGGTGAGCAGCCGGTGATTACCGAAAAGAAAGTCATCTTGAACAACGACTACATCAATCAGGTGATTGATATCTATCACCTATAACGGGTGGGGAGAGGATCATGAGCTATAACATAGCGCTCAACTTTGAAGACGGCGTCACCCGTTTCATCAGCTGCAACGAAGGGGAAACCGTGCTGGACGCGGCCTACCGCAACCAGATCAACCTGCCGATGGACTGTTCCGACGGCGTGTGCGGCACCTGCAAGGGCAGCTGCCACCAGGGCAATTTCGACCTGGGTGAAGAGTACATCGACGAGGCCCTGACCGACGAGGAAGTGGCCGAAGGCAAGGTGCTGACCTGCCAGATGATCCCTGCCAGCGACTGCGTGGTGGAGATCCCCGCCGCATCCACCCTGTGCAAAACCGGCAATGCCGACATCGGCGGCACCGTGGCCGAGGTAAACCTGATTTCTCCCACCGCCATCGAGCTGAAAGTCACCGCGGACCAGGACATCGGCTTCCTGCCCGGCCAGTACGTCAACATCCAGGTGCCGGGCACCGACGAGACCCGCGCCTATTCCTTCAGCTCGCAACCAGGCAGCCGCGATCTCGGCTTCCTGATCCGCAACGTGCCGGGTGGGCTGATGAGCTCCTGGCTGGTGGGTCAGGCCAAGACCGGCGACAAGCTGACCCTGACCGGTCCCATGGGCGTCTTCTACCTGCGTCCCCTGGTGCGCCCAGTGCTGATGCTGGCCGGTGGTACCGGACTGGCCCCCTTCCTCGCCATGCTGGAACACCTCAAGGCCAAGGGCTGTGACCAACCGACCCACCTGCTCTACGGCGTGACCAGTGACGATGATCTGGTGTGCGTCCAGGCGCTGGAGCAATTTGCCGCCGAGCTCGAGAATTTCAGCTTCAAGACAGTGGTCGCCAGCGCGGACAGTGTCCATCCGCTCAAGGGGTACGTCACCAATCATATGGAAGACGCACCCATCAACCACGGCGAAGTGGACGTCTACCTGTGCGGTCCTCCCCCCATGGTGGATGCAGTATTGGGCTATTTCCGTGAACAGGGCATACAGCCAAACTCGTTCCACTACGAGAAGTTCACCCCCAGCCTGGCTGCGGAGGCGATAGCATGAAATCCCGCTTCGACAATAAGGTAATGGTGGTCACCGGGGCCGCCCAGGGCATAGGGCGACGGGTCGCCGAGCGGGCGGCGGTGGAAGGCGCTCGCCTGGTATTGGTGGATCTCGCCGACCATGTGCATGAACTGGTAGCGGAGCTGAGCCGGCAGGATATTCAGGCCATCGCCGTGCAGGCCGATCTGGAAACCTGGAACGGCGCGGAAACCGCAATGACCCAGGCAATCGAACGGTTCGGCCGCATCGATATCCTGGTCAACAATGTCGGCGGCACCATCTGGGCACAGCCCTACGAGCACTACAGCCCGGAGCAGATCCAGAAGGAAATCCAGCGCTCGCTGTTTCCCACCCTGTGGTGTTGCCGGGCAGTGCTGCCCCATATGGTCGAACAGCAAGGCGGCGCCATCGTCAATGTGTCGTCCGTGGCCACCCGCGGCCTAATGCGGGTGCCCTACGGCGCGGCCAAGGGCGGCGTCAACGCCATGACCGTCAACCTGGCGTTCGAGTATGCCGAGCAGGGCATTCGGGTCAATGCCACTGCGCCCGGTGGCACTGAGGCTCCGCCCCGGCTGACCCCGCGCAACACCGAAGCACAAGGTGATCGCGAGCAACAGTGGTACAAGACGCTGGTCGATCAGACCCGTTCGAGCAGCCTGATGCACCGATACGGCACCCTGGACGAGCAGGCAGGCGCCATCCTGTTCCTCGCCTCAGACGATGCCAGTTATATCACAGGCACCATTCTCCCGGTCGCCGGTGGCGATTTGGGCTGATAAGCAGTAAAGGCTGCCCGAGGATGGGTGGCCTTTTTTTGTCCTTCGGGGCTAATCCCAACTCCTGGGTTAAGGAAAAAACACGGAGTAATACCGAATGAAACAGATAGATGTAAACCAGACCATAGACAACGCCAGCTTTACCCCCTTCCACTGGAAGGTGCTGTTCTGGTGTTCCCTGATCATTATTTTCGACGGCTACGACCTGGTTATCTACGGCGTGGTCTTGCCGCTGTTGATGGACCAGTGGGCCCTCAACCCCTATGTGGCCGGGCTGCTGGGCAGCAGCGCCCTGTTCGGCATGATGTTCGGCGCCATGGGTTTCGGCATGCTGTCCGACAAGCTCGGACGCAAGAAAACCATTCTGATCTGCGTGGTGCTGTTCAGCTTCACCACCGTCATCAACGGCCTGGTCAGTAATCCCTGGCAATTCGGCATATTGCGCTTTATCGCCGGCCTGGGCATCGGTGGCGTCATGCCCAATGTGGTGTCCTTGATGAGCGAATACTCCCCGAAGAAAAGCCGCAGCACCCTGGTAGCCCTGATGTTCAGTGGTTACGCCGTGGGCGGCATGATGTCGGCCGGCCTGGGGATTTGGATAGTGCCCAACTACGGCTGGGAGATCATGTTCTATCTGGCCGTGGTGCCCATGTTGCTGCTGCCGCTGATGATAAAATACCTGCCTGAATCGGTCGCCTTCCTGATGGCGCAGAACCGCCAGGAAGAAGCCCGCGTGCTGCTGCAGCAGGTTGATCCGGCTCAGCAGATCACCGACAAGGATGAGCTGGTGGTGCCGCCCGCCAACGTGCAGAAGGCCCCTGTGCTGGAGCTGCTGCGCGGTGGTCGCACCCTGGGCACCCTGATGTTCTGGACCGCCTTCTTCTGCTGCCTGCTGATGGTCTATGCCCTCGGCTCCTGGCTGCCTAAGCTGATGTCCGCGGCCGGTTACGAGCTGGGCTCCAGCCTGATGTTCCTGATGGTACTCAACATCGGCGCCATCGTCGGTGCCGTGGGCGGCGGCTGGCTGGCCGATCGCTTCTCCCTGCGCTCGGTGCTGGTGAGCTTCTTCATGCTGGCCTCTGCCTCCCTGGTGTCGCTCGGTTATCCGCACCCGATGTGGCTGCTGTACAGCCTGATGGCCGTGGCCGGCGCCACCACCATCGGCTCCCAGATCCTGCTGTATGCCTATGTGGCCCAGTATTATCCGGCCAACATCCGCTCCACCGCCCTCGGCTGGGCATCGGGCATCGGTCGTAACGGCGCCATCCTGGGGCCCATGCTGGGCGGTACCCTGCTGGCCCTGGCACTGCCGCACCAGATGAACTTCCTGGCTCTGGCCGTGCCCGGTGCCATCGCCACCCTGGCCATTGCCTTGGTCGGGCGGCAGGCCGCCAGTCAGCCAGCCACCGAAGCCGTCACCAACGGCTGAGCGCTCGCGTGAATACGCATGGTCCCGGTTTCGCTCCGGGACCATGCTGTTCACTTTTTCACAGGAGCCAAACATGAAGGCTTTTCTACGGGATCTTTCGCTGCCGGCGGTGGCCGCCGGCTTTCTGGCGGTATTGGTCTCTTACGCCGGCCCTCTCGCCATCGTATTCCAGGCCGGCGCCAGCGCCGGAGTTACTCAGGGGATGATGACCTCCTGGGTCTGGGCCATTTCCATTGGCGCTGCGGCGTCGGGCATGGTGTTGTCATTCTGGCTGAAAGCGCCCGTGGTCACCGCCTGGTCGGCCCCGGGCACTGCATTGCTAGTGCCCCTGTTTCCCGACCTATCCCTCAACGAGGCAGTGGGCGCCTATCTCACCGCCGCCGTCATTACCCTGCTGATTGGCCTGTCGGGCAGTTTTGACCGCCTGATGCGCGCCATCCCCCGGGGAGTGGCCGCCGGCATGATGGCCGGCATTTTATTTCAGTTCGGCACCGGTGCCTTTGTGGCCATGGAAATGGCACCGGCCCTGGCCGCCAGCATGGTCATCACCTACCTGGTGTGTCGCCGCTACTGTCCCAGATACACCCTGATCCTGTTGCTGCTGGTGGGCATGGTGCTGGCGATGCTGCTGGAAGGCGCCACCTTCACCGGCCTCGGCTGGTCACTGACCTCGCCGCACTTCATTACCCCCGAGTGGTCGCTGACCACCACCCTGGGTCTGGCCCTGCCGCTGGTGCTGGTTAACCTGTCAGGCCAGTTTCTGCCGGGCATGACCATATTGCACACCACCGGCTTCCGCGTGAGTGCCAGGCCGGTGCTGGCTGTCACCAGCCTGGCGTCCCTGCCCATGGCGCTGTTTGGCGGCATCAGCATAGTGGTAGCGGCCATTACCGCCTCCATCTGCGCCGGCGAAGACGCCCATGAAAATCCCCGCCAACGCTATGTGGCCGGGATGTTCAACGGTGTGTTCTATCTGGTGGGTGGCCTGTTCGCCGGCACCATTGTCGGCCTGTTCACCTCTCTGCCAGCGGCCTTTGTGGCGATACTGGCGGGGCTGGCCCTGCTGGGTGCCATTGGCAGCAACCTGGTCACCGCGCTGGAGACACCGGACGAGCGGGAAGCGGCCCTGCTGAGTTTTGTGGTCACCGCCTCCGGGCTGTCGCTGTTTGGTCTGTCGTCGGCACTGTGGGGCGTGGTGGCCGGTTGTATGGCGCAACTGGTGCTGACCGCCACACCAGGCTGGCGGAGACCTCTACAGCACACTACGGCCAACATTCACGTCGACCGCACCATACTCGAATCATCCGTTTCTTCCGACAAAAGAGGACAGTCATCATGATGACAGCCATCGCCCAAATACTGCGCGTTCCTATGCTGTCTGCTCTGATACTGAGCAGCGCTATATAAGCCAGTGAAGTCCCGGTACCTGCGACGGTGCAACAGCGCATTGGCGCCGTCATGCCCCGGGTCATTGAGTGGCGTTGGAATATTCACCCCCATCCTGAACTCGGCAATCGTGCATACCGTCGCCGGTCTGGCGGCGGATCACCTGAAGACACTGGGCCTGGATGTTCGGACGGGTATTGCCCATACCGGGGCATGGGCATCATGCGCGGCGCCCCTCAGGGCCCGGTGGTGGCCCTAAGGGCTGATATGGACGCCCTGCCGGTAACGGAGGATGTGGGCCACTACCCACTGCAACTGGGACAGGGGATTACCAAACGGTCTTCCCCTGTCCCTGATCACAGATCCCGATCTTTACTCGTTGAACACCCCGGATGACAGGTAACGGTCACCCCGGTCGCAGATGATGGCCACTATGATGGCGTTATCGAGCTGCTCGGCCAGCCTGAGGGCACCGGCCACGGCGCCGCCGGAGCTGACACCGCAGAAGATGCCTTCTTCTTTCGCCAGCCTGAGCATGGTCGCGACCGCCTCTTCTTCGCTGATATCCAGCACCTGATCCACCCGACTCTTATCGAAGATACCCGGCAGATAGGCTTCGGGCCAGCGGCGAATGCCCGGGATATGGCTGCCTTCACAGGGCTGCAGGCCGACGATCTGCACCGCTTCGTTCTGCTGCTTGAGGTACTGGGATACCCCCATGATGGTGCCGGTCGTCCCCATGCTGGACACGAAATGGGTCAGCCGTCCGTCGGTCTGCCGCCAGATCTCCGGCCCCGTGGTCAGCAGGTGGGCCTCTGGATTGTCCGGGTTGTTGAACTGATCCAGGATCACCCCCTGCCCCTCGGCGGCCATCTTGTCGGCCAGATCCCGGGCCCCTTCCATACCGGCTTCCTTGCTCACCAGGATAAGCTCGGCACCATAGGCCAGCATTGAGGCCTTGCGCTCCTCGGTGGCATTGTCGGGCATGATTAACACCATGCGATAGCCCTTGATTGCCGCCGCCATTGCCAGAGCAATACCGGTATTGCCGCTGGTGGCCTCGATCAGGGTATCTCCCGGACGGATTTGTCCCCGGGCCTCGGCCTGGCGGATCATGTTCAGCGCCGGCCTGTCCTTGACCGATCCCGCCGGGTTGTTACCTTCCAGCTTGACCAGCACCTGGCTATTGGTATGGCTGGCCAGGCGCTGCAAGCGCACCAGCGGAGTGTTACCAACGTACTCTTCAATAGTAGGGAAGTTCATATTCATCCTTTATTGTTCCGCTTAGCGCCAGTGTAACCAGGGCAGGCAGATTAAACAGCCCGGGGGATCAGCCATCGTTGGTTCGCTCTCTACGCCTTTGCCAGGGCCAAGCGTACCCCCAGCCCCATCATGATCAGCCCCGACAACTTGCCGGTGATCCGGGAGAAACCGGGGCTGCCCTTGATACGCATCTGCAGTACCCTGGCCATCAGCGCGTAACCGCCGTTACACAGGGTCGCCGTCAGGGTAAACGCCAGTCCCAGCAGCAGCAACTGTTGCGGTACCGGAACGGCATTCACCACAACAAACTGAGGCAGGAAGGCCAGAAAAAACAGCGCCACCTTGGGATTGAGCAGGCCGACCATCAAGCCCCGGCGAAAAATGCGCCAGGTACCGGAATCCTCTGCCGCCGCCGGCATGGTCAACCGGGAGGCACTATGCAGGCTGCTCCAGCCCAGGTAGAGCAGGTAGGCCGCCCCCAGGTATTTTATCAGGGTAAAGGCGGTCGCCGATTGCATCACCAGCGCCGACAGGCCGACCACCGCCAACAGGGTATGACCCAAATAGGACAGGCCCAACCCCAGGGTGGCCCATAACCCACCCCGTCGGGCACCCAAAGCTTGCGATAGAATAAACAATACATCCGGCCCAGGTGTTAGATTCAGGGCCAGACAGGCAGGAATAAACAATAGCCAGGGTTCCATCATTGGGTCTCGGTGAATACCTCAGGATAACCGCGACCAGCCTCACAGTCGCAGTGCCATTAAAACAAACGCAGGATCAATGCCTTATAATATGCTACACCATCCCGGGGCTGCTCACGCAGCACACACTATCTTAAGGAGTCACCATGCCCCTGCAAGGACTTGATGCGCTTTTCCGGCCTGCCAGCATAGCCGTTATTGGTGCATCCCACAGGATTCAGGGCGCAGGCCACCTGGTGATGAAGAATCTGCTCTCCGGCCAGTTCAGTGGTCCCGTGATGCCGGTCAATCCCAAATATGATGCGGTGGCCGGAGTCATGGCCTACCCGGACATTGCCAGCCTGCCCAGGGTGCCCGACCTGGCCATTATCTGCACGCCGGCCGATAAAAATCCGGCCATTATCGAGCAGCTGGGTCAAAAAGGCTGCAAGGCCGCGATTATCCTCGCCGCCGGTACCCAACCCGGGCCCCTTGCGCAGATGAAAAGCCTGGCTCGACATTACCAGATGCGCCTGCTCGGCCCCAACAGCATGGGGGTCATCCTGCCCCACCTCGGATTGAATGTCAGTTTTGCTCCCTTTCCGGCCAAACCGGGGCGGATCGCCTTTGTATCACAATCGGCGGCCGTATGCGCCACCATCCTGGACTGGGCTCGCCATAACGACATCGGCTTTTCCCATTTTATTTCCCTGGGCGATGCCGGTGACATCGACTTTGCCCAGCTGCTAGATTATCTGGCCCGGGACAGGCATACCAACGCCATCCTGCTTTATATGGATGCCATCCAGGATGCCCGCACCTTTATGTCTGCCGCCCGCGCCGCGTCTCGTAACAAGGCAGTACTGGTGGTCAAGAGCGGCAAAACCCGTTTCGGTGCCCAGCTGGGCCACCTGCATACCGGCGGGGATGTCGGCCTCGATGCTGCCTATGATGCCGCCATCCGCCGGGCCGGCATGCTCAGGGTGAGAGATACCCACGATCTGTTCGCTGCGGTGGAAACCCTGAACCATGCCCAGAGCCTACGCGGAGAACGCCTGGTTATTCTGACCAATGGCGGCGGTCCCGCCATCATGGCGATAGACACCCTGCTGGCCCGGGGTGGAAAACTGGCCAGCCTGAGCGACACCACCCTGGCAGCCCTGGATCAGGTACTGCCCAGTGCCTGGTCTCATACCAATCCCATTGATATAGTGGGAGACGCCCCGATAGCCCGCTATGTAGACAGCCTGAAAGTCCTGCTGGAAAGTGATGACTTCGATGCCATCCTGCTGATGCATGCTCCTTCCGCGGCCGTGTCCAGTACTCGGGTCGCCAGGGCCCTGAACGAGGTTATCAGGCAGCACCCCAGGGCCCAGCGTTTCAATATACTGACCAACTGGTCCGGCGAAACCAGCGTGTTTGAAGCCAGGCGCTGTTTCACCGAGGCGGGCATCCCCACCTATCGCACACCGGAAAGCGCCGCTAGCGCCTTTATGCATCTGGTGGAATATCGCCGCAACCAGAAGCTGCTGATGGAAACCCCGGTCTCCATTTCCGATATGCCAAGCGACATCGATACCGTCCGCGAGTTGATCCGACAGGCGCTGGATGAGGGCACGCTCAGCCTGGATACCCATGAAGTTAGCCGGCTGATGGCCGGTTATGGCATACAAACGCTGCCTACCTGGATCGCCTCCGATGCCTCTGAGGCCACCTACATCGCCGAACAGCTTGGCTATCCGGTGGCCATCAAGCTGCGCTCACCCGATATTCCTCACAAGTCTGATGTCTCCGGGGTCATGCTCAATCTGCGATCGGCGGTGGAGGTGGCCCAGGCCGCCGATGCCATCCTGGATCGGGTGCGCCAGACCTATCCCGGGGCCCGTATCTCCGGGTTGCTGGTCCAGCGCATGGCACGACGGGCGGGTGCCCAGGAATTGCACATCGGCGTACGCCTGGATCCGGTATTCGGCCCCATCATCCTGCTGGGCGATGGCGGTGTCGACTGGGAAGGAGAAGAACAGGCCGCCGTGGCCCTGCCCCCGCTCAATATGACCTTGGCCCGCTATCTGGTGATCCATGCCCTGAAAAGCGGCAAGATAAGGGAGCAGAGATCCCAGCGCCCCCTGGATATTCCCGCCATCTGCCGGGTGCTGACCCAGGTATCGCACCTGATCATTCATCATCCGGAAATTGTCAGCCTGGATATACACCCCCTGCTGGTATCCGGCGATGAACTGGTTGCCCTGGACGTCAATATGACACTCAGCCCTTTCGAAGGCGAAGGCCAGGCCCGACTGGCCATCAGACCCTATCCCAAGGAATGGGAGGAAAACGCGCAGCTCAAGGATGGCAGTCCCATCGTGCTGAGGCCAATTCTGCCGGAGGACGAGCCCGCCCATAAGGACTTTGTCGGCCATGTCTCCGACGAAGACAGGTACAAGCGCTTCTTTGCCGATGTGGTCATCGGCCATGAAGAACTCGCCCATATGACCCAGATAGACTACGACCGGGAAATGGCCTTTGTCGCCGTCGCCCTGGACGGTGACATACTGGGAGTAGTCAGGGCCGTCTCCGATCCGGACAACCAGGATGCCGAATTCGCCATCCTGGTCCGCTCCGATCTCAAGGCCATCGGCCTCGGCCGGCTGCTGATGGAGAAAATCATTCGCTACGCAAAAAGCCGAGGACTAAGCATGCTCAGCGCCATGACCATGCCCTCCAACCGGGGCATGCTGGTACTGGCGCGCAAACTGGGGTTCAAGGTTGAGATGCATCTTGAAGACGGCATAGTGGAATTACGACTACCCTTGCATCAACAGGAATGAATACCGGGGTATGTTCCGTGACGGCTTATGAATTCAGCACAGCCTTGTCGACATTTATGCACAGTAATAGGCCCCCGGCCGCTGGTAGCTGACGGCAACCAGCAGGGAGGCTGTTAAATACCCCGGATATCCGGGAATAATAAGTTAATTTCTGCACAAGGGAGTTGTGACTATGTCGGTTTCTCGAATCTTGATCAGTCCCGAAGGCCCTCAGTTTTCCCGTATGGTGATGGGCTACTGCCGGCTGCTCGAATGGCAGATGTCGCCCCAACAACTGCTGGGCTTTGTCGAACAGCATGTGGAACTGGGTCTCACCACCCTCGATCATGCCGATACCTATGGCGACTATGGGGGGGAGGCCGCCTTGGGTCAGGCCCTGAAATTGAAGCCCCGCCTCAGGGAACAACTGCAGATTGTCAGCAAGTGCGGCATGGTGCTGCCCTCCGAGCACACACCTCAATGTCATGTGCCCCACTATAACAGTGAAAAAGCCCATATACTGGCATCTGTCGACAAGTCTCTGAGCAATCTCGGAACGGATCATCTTGATTTACTGTTACTGCACAGGGCAGATCTGCTGATGAATGCAGACGAGGTCGCCAGGGCATTTACCCAGTTGAAGCGCAGCGGCAAGGTCCGCCACCTGGGTGTTTCCAGCTTCACGCCGAGTCAGTTTGAGCTGTTGCAATCCCGGCTCGATTTTCCGTTGGTAACCAACCAGGTCCAGATATCCCCCATCCGCCAGCAGGCCATTACCGACGGCACCCTGGACCAGAGCCAGCAGCATCAGTTCAAGCCCATGGCCTGTTCCTGCCTGGGTGGCGGCAGCCTGCTCAAGGCACCGGTTCATCAGCCATTACGGGATGTCCTGGCCCAGGTAGCATTGGAAGTGGATGCCGCCAGCATAGTTCAGGTGGTGCTTGCCTGGGTTATGATGCTGCCCAGCCACCCCTTGCCGATCCTGGGTACCGGCAGGATAGAAAGGGTAAGACAGGCCGTACAGGCCGAAAACATAGTGCTTAGCCGACAGCAATGGTATCGCATTCGCCGGGCGGCTCTGGGTCGTGATGTGGACTAACACCAAATAGATTAAATAACTGCTCTATTGGGTTGCTCTGCAAAAGCAGGATAAATGGTCCGCTTCGCCGCACCATCCGTGGTGCGGCGGGTCGGCTAAGTAGCTCCCTTTGTCCTCCTTGATGCAGCAGGGCCATCTGTTGGCACTGCCTTTGCCATGTGAAAGTAGGGCGAGACGCGCCCGGAAAAGGCACCGCCTGTTCAGCGCCGAGCGACCCGAGCGCAGCGAGGGGACGGGCCACGCCAGGCACCCTATACGAAAAAGGCCCTTTACATCAGTGAAGGGCCTTTTTCGTATAGGGTGAATATGACGTCTCAGGTTCAGCGCAGCTTCACAAAGGGCGGCATCATGGCCGCCCTTGATATTACTACCAGTCGGTGGTTACTTCTCCTGCTTGGCCATATGCAGGGTGGGGGTCTGATCGAAGAAATTCCACGGCTTTAACAGCACATTAACCCATTCCGTTGGCATGATGGGCCATTCTTCCGCCCGTGCTACATGGGTGGTGCCCGTGGTCAGCCAGACCACGTTGTCCGTGTCGACAATGGACTGGTCGTCCGCACTGAATTGGCCGAGGCCGGTATCGAGGCGTGAGCGATTGGGATACTTGCCTTCCGGATAGCGTTCGTCGGGATGATAACGGGTGACCCACAGTTGCTTGTCCATAAAGCTGACCCTGTTGAACAGCCACTCATCCTCGCTGAAGTTGGCCCCTTTGGCGACGGGGTGGGTGCCCCCGGCATAGGGGATTAACTGATAGGCAACCGGGTAGCCCAGCTTGTTCTCCTTGTGGCTGTTGGCCAGCAAGCGGATGGTCGAGGGATCGAACTTCTGAGCCGCATCCTGCTCGCTGCCTACCAGGCGCTGTTCGGTCTGCATGGTACTTTTACGTGGGCCTCCGGCGGTATTCTCGGCAACCACCGGATTGATCTCCTGTAACGAATTCTGCTCGCCGTCTATGTCCAGATCGAGACGGAAATTATAGATATGTTGATGAGTCGTGCCGACGATATGATGATCGATAAGGGTACCGTATTTGGTATCCGCCGTGGCCGTTGCATCATGCATGGTGCTGGACTTTACGGCCTTGACTGCTTCGATGCCGGTGGCGCCGGCATTGATGCCGATGGTGCCGTTCTGGGCGAATACCCAATCGATAATGTAGTCATAATTGCCGATGGTGCTGATCCAGCGCACCACCAGCTCGCGCCTTTCGCTGCCGACGTTCGCTTGTCCCATCTCCTGGTGCTTGTATTCCGGACCGGCATAGCGTTCGAAGAGCGCCATGGCATTCGGAATGTTCATCGGTGCTCCCGTATAATCGGCAATGGTGGCATCGAGTAACACGGCGTTTTCCGGTACGTCCTGGCCGCGGACCATGGGAGAGGTCAAGGTGCCCATACCGTATTCGCCGGAGTCGAGGTAGGCCTTGAAGTACCAGCCTACATCCGGGTCACCGTAGGGCACTATCATGCCGCCCAAGGCCCCTTCATACATGATTTTTCGTTTCGTGCCCTGATCGTTATAGGTGACGGTCGACAAGATCGGACCGACCCGGGAGTCCAGCCGCAGGTGGAGATCCCAGTTTTGCCAGTGGATCCGGTTGCCACTGATGGTGTAGTTCTTGCCTTCCGGCTCCACGATATTAAGTGGTTTCGGGGGCTGATAAGCCGTCTGATCCCGACCGTCGTAAGGAGTCGCTTTCATCGGGATAGGCACTACGCCTTCATCCTCAACCTTGATCACCGCCTGCTGCTCCAGATCGATCACTGCCACCAGGTTCTCAATGGGATGGGCCCAGTAGTTGCCGTCGCCCGTATCCAGATAGGAAACCACCTTCAGCAGGCGCTTATCCTGTTGCAGATCATCCGCATTGTCGAAATAGCCCACGGTCAGGGGCGTGGTAACCACCCGTGAAGCGTCCTGGATGCCGCGTTTCTGCAGGGCTTGGGCGTACTCGGGGCTAGCCTCTATGGCTGCCTGCACTTTGGCAAAGTCGTCAACCAGTACCATGCCGTGGGCGCCCTCGACTTCGGACCAGTCCAGCAGCTGACGGGTAACGAGATCGACGGTGCCTTCTATGACCTTCTTGCCGTCGAGAATAACGAATTCGGCGCTTCGGTTAGCCGACAGCGCCTGTTCGTTCAGGGCAAAATTCCATACCTGTTGTTTGGGTGGCCTCTTCAGCGTAATTTCGGTAAAGCGCAGTCCGTCCGTGTATTTGCCCGCCGACCTGATGATGTTGACAGTTTGTTCGATTTCTTCGGCACTCAAGGGGTTGAGCGGGTGAGGCAGGGACTCGACCTGAAAGGTCTGGTCCAGTCCTGACTGGAAGACCTCATTGATAAAACGGGGCGACACATAGGCCGTATCCTGCTTCATTAACACGGGGGCTTCCAGTTCGAGCGGCCGGCCATTGATCAGCACCCTGTTGGAGTCGGGCTTTGCCCTGACCAGTGTGCTGTTTTTGGTGATGGTGAAGGTATTGGCAAAATCATCCCATTTCACCGTGGCACCAAAGTCCTCCAGGGTGGCCTGCAGAGGCACGAATTCGTCCGTGCCGCCGTGTGCCTGCGCCAGCATCGGCATCAGCGCGGCAGCCCCTCCCAGGGTCACGGCAAGGCCGGTTCCCAATGCGATTGCCGTGATGGTTGATAATGTCTTCCGTTTTTTCATCTTCCACATCCTTTTGATAACTATCTGAATATCAATAACATTTCAGTTGGCTGTAAGTGGGATTGCCGACGCTGGCAAGCCCTGGTATCCACATTCGGCGGTAACACCGATTTCAGCCACTACCTGCGGTCAGCCGTTCAGCGCCGGTCCTGTACAGAGGCTGAACCTATGGCTCTCTGACGGGTGTGGTGTGCTCCCGTTGAGGAATGCCAGGGGAGTGCAAAGGGGGCTCTATCTCATCTTGTTGCAACCGTCCTGGCATGGATATGTCTTCTGGTGGGAGCTATGCTCAGTCTGCTTCGTCCATCAGGACGGTCACTACTTTTTCTTCCGTATAGGCCAGTACGCCGGCCAAGCCACACTCTCTCCCCAGGCCGCTGGACTTCATCCCTCCCCAGGGCAGGCGCGCATCTATCGGTGCCCAGCAGTTCACTGCAATGGCGCCGGCTTTCACATCTCGCGCCAGGCGATGCGCCCGGGACAGGCTGGATGTCCAGATCGTCGCCGCCAGTCCATAACGGGTATCGTTGGCAATCCTGATGGCTTCGGCCTCGTCCTTGAAACCAATCACGGTCGCGACAGGGCCGAAAATTTCCTCTTGGGCGATGTTCATCCCGTTATCGCCAACGAACACGGTGGGCTTGACGAAACAACCGCGCATTGATTCGTCTATTCCGCCACTCAATAGCTGTGCCCCTTCCTTGATGCCCTGGCTGATATAGTGGTTGACGCGCTCTTGCTGGGTACGGCTCGCGAGTGACCCCATCTGGACATCGTCGGCGGTTGGATCGCCGACCTTAATCGAGCCCGCGATCTCGGCCAGGCGTTGGGCAAAGTCGTTGAGCAGGGAGTGATGTACCAAAATTCGGCTGCCGGCAGCACACACCTGGCCACTATTGAAGAAGATACCGAGTGCACAACCCTGTACGGCCCGTTCGAGGTCGGCATCTTCAAACACGATTTGTGGGCTTTTACCTCCCAGCTCCAGAGCGACATGCTTGAACAGGCTGCCGGCGGAACCTTGAATGATTCGGCCCACCTCCGGGCTGCCGGTAAAGGAGATCTTGTCAACCAAGGGGTGGACACAGAGTTCATGGCCGACGACTTCGCCCAAACCGGTAACCACATTAACCACACCGCCAGGAAAACCCGCTTCCTGACACAGCCGAGCCAGGTGGAGTGCAGAGAGCGGCGCTTCTTCGGACGGCTTGAGCACGACGGTGCAGCCGGCGGCCAGCAGAGGGGCCAATTTCCAGACGGTGATCATAAAGGGGGTGTTCCAGGGGAGAATGGCACCCACTACCCCCACCGGTTCACGGCTGGTATAGGAGAGGGTGGGTGTTCCCATATAACCTGGCGTCGGTATGGTGCGCCCCTCTATCTTGTCGGCCCAGCCGGCGCAGTTGCGCAGGGTACTGACGGCATTCGGCAGGTCCAGCAGGCGTGGTTCCTGGCGGGGGCGACCGATGCAGGCGGCATCCAGATCGGCAATCCGTCCGGTATCCCGCTCCACTAGCTCAGCCAGCTTGTAGAGCAGGCGCCCGCGATCCTCCCCCGAAAGTCGCTGCCAGGCGCCTTGGGTCAGCTGTGCGTATGCTGCCTTGACGGCGGTATCCATATCCACCGCCGTTCCCTGGGCGACCTCGGCCAGGACTTCATCTGTCGCCGGGTTGATCACCCTCATGGTTTTACCATCGGACGCCTCGACCTCGCGGCCCGCGATATAATGTCCCTTTTTTTCTATCACGGTTTGCTCCCTCTTTTTGGGCAGGTGCGGGTATGTTCACCTCGCCTGCACGGTTTAAATAATGGTCATCCCCCATGGACCCTGGATTCGGCTCCAGGATCAGGCGCTGACAGCTGTTGTTCGGCACGGCCCGGATGTGTTGCTTGATGCGGTTTTGTTAGGAGTATGTAGAAGATCCCGGGCCGCTGCATGACCCTGGATGCAAACCTGTTGACGATCCGTTCCCTCTGGATGGAAAAGCGAGCCTCCCCGACGGCGGTATCCAGCACTGTTACAATTGTTTTCGAACTGTTACATTGAGGTGGAACAACTAAGGAAGGTAGATGGTTCCCGTGAACATTGACGAGCTTGTGCATCCGGCGGCCTCCAACAGCGCAGGATTTCCGGTTTCTTCCCCGGACAGGCGGGAAGGGACGACGAACAGTACTATCCACGGCTTTGGTTCTTGGCGGGACTTTGCCGATCACCATTTTCCCGGGCTGGAAATGGTCTCGGACTGTACCCGGGAGTTTTGGGCGAACGTGCGCCTACGCAGCTTTGGCGAGCGCTCCTTGGCATCCATTCAGTCGTCCAGCCTGCGTGTCAGCCACACTGAGCCGGGAATCCGCCCGACTGAGTCGGGTTATATCAAGGTCATGTGGCAGCAAGCCGGCAGCATGAGGGTAGAGCAGGACGGCCGCAGTGCGCGGTTATCCACCGGCGGCGTCACCATCTGTGATACCGCCCGTCCCTATTGCCTGACACTGGAGCAAAATGCCCAGCTCGCCTTTCTTATCCTGCCTTACGAGGCGGTTCCCGGCTGGGGGCGGCTGAGCCCGCGGGTCTGTGGTACTGCACTGGGAGGGGAAAATACGACCGCCCGGGCGGCGTTGGCGGCGACTCTGGCATTGCTCGATCCCCCCTGTCAGGACGACCCCGATGGTGCCAGCCCGGTGCTACAGGCCGTTCAGCTGATGCTTTCGGCATTCCTGCATGGTTCGACGGTCGCCTCTCCGCGCTGCCGGCCGGCGGGAGACAAGCTTAATGCCGCCTATCAGTACATCATGATGCATATTGGCGACCCCGAGCTGGGTCCAGATGAACTGGCCGGCGCGCTTCACGTTTCGCGACGTACCCTCTACAGCCTGTTCAAGGATTACCATCTGACTCCCGGCCACTTTATCCGCAAAGTGCGGCTGGAAGCGGTTCGTGATGCCCTGGAGATGACCTGCAACGCTCATAGAAGCATCCTGGAGATAGCACTAGATCATGGCTTCACCGACAGTGCCAGTTTCAGTCGCAGCTTCAAGTCGGCCTTTGGTATTAGTCCGAGGGACTGGCGGCAACGTGCCATCATGTCCAGTGGGTACTAATCCTGCCTAGCCCCCTACCGATAAGTGTGCACCGGCAAGCTGGAACGGGTAAGGCTGGCCGTAGGGGCCGAATACCTGGTGCTGAGCCGACAGCAATGGTATCGCATCCGCCGGCCGGACCGGTGAAATAGGCTGGCCGCCGAAACGAAAAAAAGCCCGATACAACAGTATCGGGCTTTTCTATTGGGTGCCTGGCAGTGGCCCGTCCCCTCGCAGAGCTCGGGTCGCTCAGCACTGAAAAGGCGGTGCCTTTTCCGGGCG
>NZ_QCZE01000008.1 GCF_003075035.1 Zobellella maritima
CTCGACTTGCATGTGTTAGGCCTGCCGCCAGCGTTCAATCTGAGCCATGATCAAACTCTTCAATTAAAGATTTGATACTCAATGAATTGCTGAAGTGTTTGTGCACTTCGACAGTCATTGAAAAACACTATTTTTTTGTTTCTCAACCCTGCGAGTGCCCACACAGTTTGCTTGATAAGTTGTTAAAGAGCGTTGACCGCTTTCGCTGGTCAGGGCTGCGTATTCTACGCAATCCGTATTGTTCGTCAAGCGTTGAATCAAACTTAATGTCGTCCGTTTTCAACCCTTGTGACCGTGAGCGCCTTGCCCCGTGTCAGTGGATGCGCATTATAGGGACCGGCGGATTTTGCGCAAGGGCTTTTTTGTGAAAAACAGCACTTTCATGTTCATTTGCTTATACTCCAAGCAAAAGCACAACTTAGTAACAGAGTTATACACAAAGCAAGAATAAATCCGCTTATTATTCGGTCATATTTCACCCAGCTCGTTCAATGCAATAATCCGATGATCACATTTTTTGCTTATTTCTGCTCGTCAGCTTGCCATATGAGGCTATGCTAACTTTGATACTGGGCCGTAAGTCGTAGATTTCTTTGATGAAGTCATTCTTCACCGGGTTATGGCGCAGCTGATATCCATCTTCATATGAGATTAGATTGCCAATGAAGCTATCCCGATTTCCCGTTTATATTCAGTCGGCCATCGCCGCCCTGGTACTTGCCTTAATCGGCTATGTACTACTTTCCATGGTTAACCCGGCACTCGATGCCCCATTACTGTTCGCCTTGGGGTTGCTGCTCGGCGGCTTTTTGGCTCCCCTGGTAATCCGCCCTCCCCAAGCAGAGGAAATTCCCACCACGACCCTTTATGTAGGAAATTTACCCTACCGTGCCAATGAGGCCTCGGTGCGGACCCTGTTCGAAACCTTTGGTCAGGTGTTATCGGTACGTTTGATGAAAGATAAACAAACCGGCAAACGACGCGGCTTCGGATTTGTCGAAATGCCGGCCGATGCCGCCCGGGCGGCACAGGCAGCCCTTAACGACTCGGAATTCCAGCAACGGACCCTGAAGGTCAGAGAAGCCAACGAACGAAAAGAAGAGGAGGATGAAGAAAAACAGCAATAACCCCGACAACGGCTCTCAAGGTGTAAACAGCCGTAACTTACCGAACCCCTCCCCATGAAAGGCCCTGGCTTGTATCAGGGCCTTTGCGGTAACGGTGGTGCAAAAGATCTGCCCCGGCGGCGCTGTCTCGGTTTGGGAAGCCCCCTCCAATAAGCTGCTGACCCGGCGGGCAATAGCCTGACCCGAGTCCACCAGGGTTACATCAGGCAACAATTGCTGAATTTCCTCTGACAGCAACGGGAAGTGGGTACAGCCCAGTACCAGGGTATCGGGCCCGGCATCCCCTTGCCAGGGTGCAAGTATGCGAGCCAGACGCGCCAGCTCGACCGGCTCCCCTGCCAGTTTGTCTTCCGCCATCTTGACCAGTTCGGTCGTACCCAGCAGGCTGACCTCGAGATCGGCGGCAAAATTTTGGATCAATTCGGCGGTATAACGGCGGGCCACTGTCCCCGGCGTCGCCAGAAGGCCGATCCGTCCCTTCCCCTGGTTGCGGCTGTGCTCTGCCGCCGGCTTTATCGCCGGCACCACACCCACCACCGGCATGGTGAGCGATTCCCGCAAGGCGGGTAACACATAGGTACTGGCGGTATTGCAGGCAATCACCGCCAGATCGACCTTGTGCTGTCGGGTAAAAGCGGCAAACAGTTCCACCGCCCGCTCGACCAGCCGCTGCTCGCTCAGCTCGCCATAGGGAAAGCAAGCGTTGTCGAACAGGTAGAAGTACTGGTGTGCCGGCAAAGCCCGATGCACTTCCCGGTAGATGGACAGGCCGCCCATGCCGGAATCGAAGATAAGAATGTTTGCCACTGGCTGTCCCCGAAAAACCAGCCGCTATGATAACGCCTAAAGGCGGGGATGAAAAAGCCGGCACTGAGGCCGGCTAAAGATAACAAGTACATTTTCAGATGTAGCTATAAAGCGGTAAAAGGGCCAGCTCAGCCGACACGCGACACGTACCTCCATGTATGCTCAGCCGCGTCATCCCTGACACGGATGGTCAGCAGAGCTAATCCCTTTCAACACCTATCGGCATCACAGCTGCCTGTAAAAAGCCACTATCAGAAACGATAATCGGCGCCGACATAAAACTCCATATCGGGCGCATCGAAGCCATTAACCACCTGATAGTCCTTGTCGAACAGGTTGTTGACCTTGCCGTTCAGGGTCAGCTGCTGGGTCAGCGGGTAACGGGCACCGATATTCCAGATGGTGTAGGACGGCAGCATTACATTGCCGACATCGGAGCGCTCTCCCACATACAAGGATTGAACAAACCACGAGGTGTTCAGCCAGTCCGCTTCTCCCTGCCAGCTGGCCTTACGCTTGGCACGACGTAACAACTGCTCATCATTGTTGTTGCGATCCTTTGCATCGGTGTATTCCAATACCACCCTATGATGCACCGGGCCAGTCGCTGCCTTTACCACAAGCTCGGCGCCTTCGATAAGGGCATCAGTATTTTCAGGAGAGTTAACCGGCAGGAAGGTATCCGTGTCAAAAACTATCAGGTTATCGATCTCGTTACGATAGAGATTCAGCTCCCAATTAAACACATCATAATCACCGGAAACGCTCAGCTCCCAGTTTTCAGATTCTTCCGGCTTTAATGCCAGATTGCCTCCAAACGGAGAATACAAATCCACAAAATTGGGAGCTCGATAGGCAGTACCGTAGCTCAAGGTAGACTTATGCGCATAGGGTAGAGCCAATGAAACAGCACTTTGCCAGGTGCCATGGGTGCCGAACTGTTCGTTATCATCCACCCGACCGGTCAACTCGACAGAAAGCGGGGACCAGGTCTGAAAAATGGAAGTGTAGACACCGGCGTTCTCACGGTTGGGTGCTTCAAAAGAAGCTCCAAACAAACTTGAGCCGTCAAGAAGCTGCTCTTGCTGCCAATCCACACCAGCCAGAATATAGCCTGTGGACGAATACTTATATTGCGCCATCCCGGCCAGTCGGCCAATGCCAGTGGCAATTTTTGCCGCACTCGCCTTACCTTGGCTATCACGCCAGGTTTTCAGCTCGGTTTCGCCATAACCGGCATCAAAGCGGACATACAGCTGTTCACCCGAATAGCTGAGTGCTCCATCCGTCTGATAGGTTTGCCTTTCACTCTCGTTGGCTGAGGTGCCAAAATCAAAGGCATTGGTGAAATCAAACTGCGATTTGTTGTTCCAGCCCATCAATGAAACATCGGCAGTCCAGTTATCATCGATATTATGGGTCAATCCCAACTGGCCATTAAATTGCTCGAAGCCATCTCTATCCGGCTGCATTTCTGTCGGCCTGACATCGTAGCCTCGGGTTTCCCGGTAGCCACCGGCCAGTTGCAGATGGGTATCTTCACCAAGCCACTGATTGACGGAAAGATTACCTTCGTAATAATCGTTGCTGCCGGCCGTTGTGCTGACCAACACTTCATCGGCATCGGAGGTGGTGATCAGGTTGATCACCCCCCCGATGGCGTTAGCGCCATAAATGGCAGCACGGGGACCCCGGATATACTCTACCCGTTGAATACCGCTAACCGGAAACTGACTCCAATCGACACTGCCGGAAACGGATTGGGCAACGGGTCGCCCGTTGATCAGGACCAGGGTATGGTCAGACTCGGTCCCCCGGGTAAACAGGCTGGTCTGATGCCCCAGGCCCCCGGTTTGGGTACCGAACTGGATCCCCGGCAAGGCGCTAAGCAGCTCGACCACAGACTTAGGCTGTCGCCGATCGATTTCGGCCTTGGTGATCACCTCGACCGGCGCCAGTACGGTGGCCTTGGGCTGCTTGATGCGGTTGTAGACGGTGATCTCGGTGGAGTCGGAGGAATTTTGGGCAAAGGCCGCCCATGGCAACAAGCCTGCTGCCAGCCATTTCTTATACATTGATTGCTTCCCTAGTACGCGTAGTCATGCCAGCAGGCCCTTCCTGTTGGCTCTTTGGCAGGTATTCGGGCTTGGAGGCTCTGGCCTGAGCCCACCTATGACGACGGCTTCCCACCTTTCGGCAGTGCCCGGGCACCCCCTGTCGTCTTCGTTCCTCCACACCGCTGCGCGCCAGCTCCGGATTCTCACCGGATTCCCGTTTATGCCTGTCGGCACCAAAGCGGGGGCATTATAGGGAAAGCCTGTCTGACTGTATATGCATTGACTCGGCACAAGAGTTCACGATTCATCATAAAAATATATATGATATAGATCTCAATTAAGAGAAGTTTATATATCGACAAAAAATCACCGTTGCTAGGCTGGCTCCACGTGGATCAGGCTATAAATAAAACAAAAACCACATGGAGAAGAGACAAGATGTCCAACGATAACAAGCAGTCCAAGCGAGGCCTGCACGAGCTGTACGGAGAAGACCCGATCAAGGCTGATGAACTGGTCTGGGACCGAGAGACAGATCCGGACAGCCGCCGCGGCTTCCTAAAGCGCAGCGGCCTGCTCGCCATGGCCACCGCCCTGGGAGCCAGCATTCCCTTCGCCAACAACATGCCGGCCGGCCTTATCCCCGCGGCCTTCGCCCAGTCTGACGAGCCCTTTACCCTACCGGGCAAGGAAGGCCTGACCATACTTAACGACAGACCCATCAACGCCGAAACTCCGCCTCATCTGTTGGATGACGAAGTCACCCCGGCCAAGCACATGTTCGTGCGCAACAACGGCCTGCTGCCCAATATGAAAGATCTGGACCCGGCCGGCTGGACCCTGGAAATCGCCGGCGAGTCCTGCGAAAACCCCACCACCTTTACCATTGCCGAGCTGAAATCCCGCTTCAAACACCATAGCTACCAGCTGACGGTGGAATGCGGCGGCAATGGCCGCAGCGAATTTGTGCCGGCGGCCAGCGGCAACCAGTGGACCACGGGCGCGGTGGCCAGTCCCAAATTTACCGGGGTGAGACTGCGGGATGTGCTGGAAGCCTGTGGTATCAAGAAGGATGCAGTCTATATCGGCTACTACGGCGGCGATCTGCACCCCAGTGGCGATCCCAGCAAGGAAGCCATCTCCCGCGGTGTGCCCATGTCCAAGGCACTGGAAGACGAAACCCTGATCGCCTGGGCCATGAACGACGAAGACCTTCCCTACCTGAACGGCCATCCCCTGCGCCTGGTCTGTGGTGGCTGGCCCGCTTCCACCTCCGGCAAGTGGCTGAAGAAAATCGTCGTTCGCAACAAGGTGCATGACGGCAACAAGATGGCGGCCCCTTCATACAGCGTACCTAAATACCCGGTCGCACCCGGTACCCAGGTGCCGAATGAAGATATGGAAATCATCGAATCCATGCCGGTGAAATCTCTGGTCACCTTTCCCAAATCCGGCATCAGCCACAAGTTGGGTGAGCCTCTGCTGGTTCGCGGCCACGCCTGGGCCGGGGATCTGGAGGTGAAAGAGGTATTGGTGTCCATCGACTTCGGGGCCAGCTGGCAAAAGGCCGAACTGCGCGCACCGGCCAATCGCCTGGCCTGGCAACACTGGCAGACCCAGCTGGATTTCCCGGAAAACGGCTACTATGAAATCTGGGCCAAGGCTGTCGACAGCGAAGGCAAGGCGCAACCCATGGTGGTGCCTGGCTGGAACCCCAAGGGCTACCTCAATAACGCCTGTCACCGCATCGCAGTGCAAATTGTCTAGGAGGTCGTGATGGCATACCCTGCCGCCTTAGGTTTGTTACTGCTCGGGCTGACATCGACGTCGCCCCTGGCCGCCGAGCTGGATCCCCAGACCGGATTCAAGATAGCACCGGGTTGGGAAACCGTACGCAACAACTGTACCGCCTGTCATTCCTCCCAGCTGGTGACCCAGAACAGCGGCAGCCGAGAGCACTGGCTGTCGCTGATCCGCTGGATGCAGGATAAGCAGGGATTGTGGCAATTTGACGCCAATACCGAGCAGACTATCCTGGATTATCTGAGCAGTGAATATGGTCCCAAGGCAGACGCCCGCCGTCCGCCACTCAGGGCTGATCAGTTGCCGGAAAACCCCTACCGTCAGCCGGCACAGACTCAGTAGTTGATACTGATATAGGGCACTTCTTCGGTGCCCAGCCGAGCCTTGATAAAGACGGTCAGCACAAAAAAGAAGTTGGCCAGCACATTGGCAAAACGAGGCAGGGTTTCGTCGAAACGCCTGCCCTCTTCTTCCAGCCGCACCAGCATGCGCACTATCTTCTTGCCGGTACAGCGACACAGGTGCAACTGAGGCACCGGCGCCGGCCCCCTGGGCAGAACAAAGCCGTTTACCCGCCCGCTCGTCGCCTGCTGATAATGGCTGTACCTGTCCTTCAGCCAGGCGATATCCTGTTCAAAGATACCGTTCTTGCCCCGCACCGAGCCGTTGAGGTTATAGATCAGTGGCTGCAACCGCTCCAGATCGGCCCTGATCTCGTCAAAGCCGTCCGGCAGCTGCGACAGCACCACGCCGATATGGCAGCACAACTCGTCGGTGAGAATTTCATAATCACAGGTGAGCCGGGTCTCGTAGATAAAGGGATAGCACCACTCACGCAGATCCTCAGGTTTTTTACGCCGCATCTTTTTCTCGCCCTTCCGCTAAAGGGCCAGTCTGGCAAAAGGTATCGCTCGGAGCCAGTTCTTTCCGGGCTGGCCAGAAACTGGACAAATCCGCCGCAGGCCTTAGAATTTGCGCTCCGTTTTAAAGTGAGGCTAGTCATGAGCACAGAGGTCAACCCGCAAACCTATCAGGCACAGTTGGATGAAAAGGCCGACCGGCTCCGGGACAGGTTCGCCCCCTTTACCCCGCCGATGCTGGAAGTGTTTGCCTCCGAACCCGAACATTACCGCATGCGCGCCGAATTCCGGGTGTGGCATCAAGGCGACGACCTCTACTACATCATGTTCGATCAGGCCACCAAACAAAAATACCGGGTCGATACCTTTCCCGCCGCCTCCATCCTGATCAACCGGGTAATGCCGCTGCTGCTGGACGCACTCAAGCCCAATCCGGTACTGCGCCGCAAGCTGTTCCAGGTTGATTTCCTGTCTTCCCTGAGCGGCGAATTGGTCATCAGCCTGCTCTACCACCGCCAACTGGACGATGCCTGGCACGACGCCATCCAGGGGGTGCGCCGACAACTGCACGAACAGGGTTTCAAGGTGGATATCATCGGCCGTGCCAAGAAGCAGAAATGGGTGGTCGGGCAAGACTATGTGGTCGAAAGGCTGCAGGTCAACGGCCGCGAGCTCGTCTACCAGCAGGTGGAAAACAGCTTTACCCAGCCCAACGGCAAGATGAACGAACAGATGCTGGGCTGGGCACTCGACGTCACCCGTGATGCCCGGGGCGATTTGCTGGAGCTGTATTGCGGCAACGGCAACTTCTCGCTGGCACTGGCGGCCAACTTCCGCCGGGTGCTGGCGACCGAAATCGCCAGCTCGTCGGTCAAGTCGGCACAATACAATATCGCCGCCAACGGCATCGACAACGTCACCATACTACGGATGTCGGCCGAAGAGTTTACCCAGGCAATGCGCGGTGTACGCGTGTTTCGCCGGCTGCAGGGCATCGACCTGCAGGACTACGAGTGCAACACCATACTGGTGGATCCGCCCCGCGCCGGACTGGACGAGGAAACCGTCAAACTGGTGCAGGAATACGACAACATCGTCTATATTTCATGCAACCCGGATACCCTGCAGCAGAACCTGGAGACACTGTCCCAGAGCCACAACATCAGCCGCTTCGCCCTGTTCGACCAGTTTCCCTATACCCATCATATGGAAGCCGGTGTCTACCTGACCCGCAAAGCCTAAAGCAGAAAAGAGCCGGCAGGCTCTTTTCTTTTAGCAAATCTGTACGGCGAGCTCGCCGCTCCGACAACCATCCCTGCGGCTATTTACGCCGCCAGCTGCCATTGGCCAGCTGAATATACTGCCCTCGGGGGGTTCGCTCTATATTCAACTGACCAGCCCGGCTCTGTACCACCGCCAGACTGGTATTATTACGCCTGGCAATGTCCTGATAGCTGGCCAGCCGTTTCCTGTTGATATCCGCCACTATGGCATTGACCTCGGAGCTTGAGGTCACGGCACCGACCAGACCGTTCAGCTGCTCGCCAATCAGTCCCTGCTGCTTGGCCTGCTGCAAATCCAGCGCCCATACCGACCAGCTCAGGGTGGTCACCAATAACAGTACTAACCAACGCATAGGCCCTCCTTAGAACAGCTCTTCTTCTTCGCTAAACAATTGTTCCAGCTCACGGTCGACCTTGATGCGGATCTCGTGGTCCACCTTCACATTGAGGTTTACCGTAATTGGCTTGTCCGGCACTACCACCTCTACCCTGGGGGTACAGGCCGTCAGCCAAACCAGGCTCATCAAGAGCAGCATCTTCATGGTCACTTCTTCTCCCCCTGTAACCGGGACGGCAAGCTTTCACTGATATCATGCGCGAATCTCAGGCTTGTCAACAACTGTAACAGGTTTTCCTCGTGGTGATAATTCAAGTTCACCGGGTGGTCCTGGCCCATCACGGGCGCATGCCCCGCCAGACGGCTGTCAATCACCGCCTCGCCGGTGGGTCTCATGCTGATGCTGGCATCCAGCCGTTCATACCGCAGGTTCTTGAGCATACCCAGGGTCAGCGCCAGCGACAGGTTGTCTTCTGCCGAGGCCAACAGCTCCTCTTCTGCCTGGTAAGACAACCAACCGTCCCGGCTGTACATGCGACCATTGCTGACCGATATACCCTGCCGATAGACGAAGGGTAAGCGGCCATGCAGCCGGCCGTCTCCCGACAGGCCGGTTACCGCCACCTGGGACAGCAGCTGTGCCAGGGATATATCGCTGAGGTGCAGCTCGCCGCTGAGCTCCGGACCCAGCGCCATCGGCGACACTGCCAGCTGCCCCCCCAGCAGACGGGCGGTCAGCCCGGACAACCAGGGCCGTCCCCGCTCAAGGCGGAAGGCCGCATAGATATCCGATACCTCGACACCGGGGTGGATACGGGCTATCGACAGGCTATTGGTGCCCTGACTGCGCCAACCCGCCTGGCTCCAGCTGAGGTTAAGGTGCCCGGCCGCCCCCTCGGCCGCGATCCCCCGATAACTGAAGGCGCTATCGGCAGCCGACATCGACAGCCGTATCGATAACTTGGGGTTCAGCAGATCGGCCGCATCCAGGGAAAAGGTCAGCGTTCCCGTCGCCGGCTCGAAATCCGCCGGCACCGCCAGCCAGCCGGCCAGCCATGCCCAGACCTCCGGCAGGGAAAAGCTCTGCTCCGCCACCGTCAGCGCCAGTCCCTGGGGCCGGTAGCGCCAGTGGCCGAGCAGTGACAAGTCGTGCCCCAGATGGGCGCGGATCTGCCCCTGGTGATCAGCGAGCCCGGCCATATCCAGCTGGACCGACTGGATCGGCAGCCGTGTTTGCTGCCAACGCGCCTGGGCCCAGTCCAGCTGCAGTTCCAGCGCTTCCCGGGTCGACAAGGCCCGCCGCGGGCTAATGCGCAGCCCCCGAATATCCGCTTCTTGCCAGCGCAGCCGCGGCACCCTCAGGCTGGAGCCAGGCAATATCTGCCAGCCTTGGGGGCCGGAGATGGCCTGTACCGCCAGCTGCCAGTCGCCCTCGACCGGAGACGGCAGCTCTCCCCCGGCCCGCAGCGCCAGGGGCTGGCCGGGCAACCATTCCCCGGACACCGCCACTACTCTGGGAAGCAGGGGATGCAGTGCGCCGGCGGGGATATCGCCGCGCCAGCGCCAGCCGTCTTCCCAGGGCTCCAGCAGCAGGCGCAACTCACCCGGCCCGGTCAACCACTCCAGCTCGATACGTTGTGCCCGATGGCGTAACCTGGCAGCCCCCTGCACCCTGCCCTGCGGAAGGTGCAGGGTCAGCATATCGACCTGGAAATCGATGGGCGGCAGAGTCACCAACAGGGAAAGGGCTTGCTGCTCCCCCTCACTACCGGCACCGCCACTGCGGGCACAGGTCAGATCGAAACGCAGGCTGTCGGCATGCCCCTGGATCCGTCCATCGGCCAGGATCAGCCGTATCCCGTCGGCCCCTTCCCGGGGACAGGACGGTACCCGGCTGGTCTGCAATTCAAGCCGTGCCGACAGCCAGTCCGGCAGCTGTGGCTGAGCGTTCGCCCAACCGCCCACCAGCAGCAGTAATAGCGCAAACCCGTGCCGCATATTCATCGCCACCTTTCACTCCCGCCAAAAAATGCATGATTTGGCGTCAATTGTTACCATGAACCACTCAGCTGTCCCGCTGGCTGCAATAATTAAATAAGCAATACAGAGGAGACCGGAGCATGGACCAGTTCGTGTTATGGGGCATTATTGCCTTTGCCGTCATAGTGCTTGGCCGGCGGTTATACGTCTATTTTCACAATAGCAGGCAATCCCATCACAGCCTGAGGGTGCGTATCGCCGGTAAACACAAGCGACAATACCGGCCGCGACGAAGCAGCGAGCAGACCGATACGCTATCGAAAAAATGTGATTATTACGTCAGTTTCAGTCCCCTGGACGGGGGCGATGAACGGGCATTCAGGGTCAGTGAGCATTTATTCGAACAGCTGCACGAAGGCAATACCGGCGTACTGGTCATAAAGGGCAGCCGTTTTATTGCCTTCGAATCCGACGAGGTTATCCTGGATAACGACTGAATACCGCTGTCTGGTCACCCTCGCCAAAACTCAGCACCTCATAGGGGATTCCCGGCATATCCATGCCGGGGGCACTTTGCGGCATCCCAGGTATGGTCAGCCCCTTCACCGCCGGCCTTTGCTCCAGCAGGCGGCGCACATCGGCGGCAGGCACATGGCCCTCGATCACGTAGCCGTCGATCAGGGCGGTATGACAGGAAGCCAGCCCCGGTGTCACGCCCGCCCCGGCCTTGATCGGGGCCAGGTTATCGCTGTTGATCACTTCCAGCTCGAATCCTTCGGTGGTCATATGTTCAACCCACCCCTGGCAACAGCCGCAGGACTCGGACTTGTATACCGTCATCTGCGCCGCCAGCACTGGGCCGGCCAGCAGGCTCAAACCCAATACACCCCATGATACTCGTTTCATCTGTTCCTCCTCGGCGTAGTCATACCGGCAAAATACTCCTATTCGACAGGCAAGCAGATTTCCAGGACCCGGAATTGACCTGCCTCAGTATCCAGGGCAATGACGACAGGTTATGCTGACACGGCTTCAGCGCTATCATGCATACATTCTAACATCTTCACCGGAGCCTGCTTATGTCCTACCTCGCCGTCAAACACGCCCATATGTTGTTTGTCATGATCAGTATCACCCTCTTTATGCTCAGGGCCTGGCTGGCGGTGCCCTCGCCCGCCCGAATCCAGAACAAGGTGCTTAAAATAGTGCCTCACATCAATGACACCCTGCTGCTGCTGTGCGGTATCTGGCTGGCGATACACATCCACCAGACTCCCTTTGGCAACAGCCCCTGGCTGACCGCCAAGGTCATCGGCCTGGTGCTCTATATCCTGGTGGGTACCATTGCCATCAAGCGGGGCAAGACCCAGGGCCAACGCCTTGCCGCCGCCCTGGCGGCAGTCGGGCTGTTCGCCTATATCTTCGGCGTCGCCATCAGCAAATCTCCCTTGTCCTGGCTGGCACTGTAAACAGAATGACGTGCACGACGCCCGCCGTGCACGTCGTCAGGGGGTGATTACCGGAAACACCGGAAACTCGCCCTCTGCCAGCCAGTTCCACTCGCTTTCCTGGTACAGGGAATTGGCGGATCTCGGGTCCAACATCAGCGCCGCCAGCGGTCCCATCGGCTGGTCCGTCGGCACCAGCAGATCCCCCGCGCTCAGCTCAGCGCTTATGGGGGTGGCCTGCACTACCGCCTGCAGCTTTTCTCGCACCCCCGGCCTGGCTTTGGGTTGCACGACCAGCCGCTCGATGACCAGCTGCTCCATGGTCACCCGACGCGGGGCTTCGAGCACTTCAAACTCGATATGATGGCGCCTGAGCCAGTCTGCCATCCGGGCCTGCTCTCGGGTAATAGCATAGGCCTCCGCCAGCCGAACCGGCTCGTCGGTGGCAATGGCATCATGGTTGGGGAAGCTGTACATTTTTCGCTTGCCGTCTTCCATCCGGACCAGGGGCAAGGACACCACGGGCTCATGCATGTTGACCTCGAAGCTCACTGCCATCCACAGGGTCCGACCATCTTCGGCCGAGGAGTTCCACTGTTGCCGAGCCTGGCGTGACAACCGAGTCACCCGGTCCGCCTCATCGGCGATCAGCCCGAGCATCTGCTCCATGCTGATCAGCTGCTTGCGCACTCGTTCGGCGATATTACGCGGCGAATCGTAGCGGCCCTGTTTATTATCCAACCGGTTTTCGACCAGGATCGAGATCCGTCCCTGCATGGCGGCATAGTTGCGCAGGTTGGTAATACCCAGTCCCCCCCGGGCCACCGACTGCTTGAGGTCGGTAATCTCGCCCCGATAGCGTACCGCTGGCAGCCCTGAAGCAGACACCCTTTCCAGCAGGGCGGGCAACAGATACTGCTCGGTATAGCAGAGCAACTCACCGTCGATATTCGGGTTGTTGCCCATATCAAACTGGGCATCGACATCGGTCAGATAGCCCTGTTCCTTGGTCAGGATGCGCTTCCAAATTCCGGACTCGTGCGCGTCATACACCACATCCGGATCGAAGCGATGCAGGGCATCCACCAACAGCCGGGTCTCGCCCGCATTCAGCGCCACATAGTCGATATTCGTGTTATCCATGCTGGCATTGTAGCGGGAAGAAAGATCCCGGCCATCCGGATTGGCCATGGCCACCAGCACCAGGTTGAGTTTATCCAGCAACTCACCGTGCTCGCCTGCGACCAGTTGTCGCGCCAACAGCTGTATCGCCTCAGCACTGGACGGCTCATTACCATGTTGAGACCCCAGCAACAGCACGGTCGGCTTGCCCTGCTGCGGAGAAAAGCCGGTCAGGAAATCATTGGAATCTGACACCAGCAGGGCTTCTATGGGCCTGCCACCGGCAGACCTGCCCAGCTCGACCAACCGGGCCTGAGGCGACAGCTCGTCCAACACCGTCAGGTAGGCACTGATTTCCTGACTGCTGGGCAAGGCGTGCTGTGCCGATTGTTCAAAAGGGCTCGGGGGAACCGGCTCGGCCAGGGTCAGGCTGGA
This sequence comes from Zobellella maritima, assembly GCF_003075035.1. Taxonomy (GTDB): domain Bacteria; phylum Pseudomonadota; class Gammaproteobacteria; order Enterobacterales; family Aeromonadaceae; genus Oceanimonas; species Oceanimonas maritima. The sequence continues at coordinate 13,260 of NZ_QCZE01000008.1, forward strand.
GCAGAACACCAACAGACTCAGTAGTACCTTCATGATATCCCGATAAGCTGGTTGTAATTCAGCTACTTATAGTCTCAAAACCGGGTTCGGCGCAACGAGATTTATGCGTCAGGATCAGACCATAGACGGGAGCCTGTAGAAAAATGGCGACACTCCCCAACCAAAACATTGCGACAAAACTTGTCACAACCTGCGCCTAGGATACAATCATCCCGAACGAGAGGGCATAACCATGAGTAAGAAACTGCTGAGACAACTGACCCTGGCACGCTGTGTTCCTTATCGTCCCTACAAGCTGACGGCTCGCCAGCTGCAGGAAAAACTGGAAGAGGAAGGCATCCAGGTAAGTCTGCGCACCGTACAGCGGGATCTGGAAGAAATGTCAGGCATGGGATTATTTGATCTGACTTCGGATGATCGCAGCAAACCGCATGGTTGGTGCTTCGAACGTAATGGTTTGAATGACTTCGCCAACTTCATGCCGCTGTCGCTGGCCATGGCGCTGAAAACCTGGAACGATCAGGCAGCCGAACTGTTGCCCGCCAGCGTACTGGCAGAACTGAACCCGATCATTGATAAAGCATCGCAGGTGATCAAGGACAGCCAAAGCGAATTGGCCAGTCGCTGGATGGAAAACGTGGTCCAGCTGTCCAAACCGTTCCCCGGCAACCCGGAAATACGCAGATCCACCAGCATTCGCGACGCCATGTGGCGCGGTCGCAAGTTCAGTGCCGAGATCAAGCGGGTGATCAAGGGGCGTACCGTCTGGTTACGCTACGAACAGGTGAACCCGCTCGGTATTGTCAGCCGCAAAGACGGTCCCATGCTGCTGTGCACCGTATCGGACATGGACCCCAAAATTTACGGCATCCCCTTCGAACATATCAAGGAAGTGGAGCTAACCAACCGTCCCGTGACCCAGCCCAGGGAGTTCAGTGTCAGCAAGCTGATCCGCGAGAAAGGGTACGAGGAAGAGGCCAAAACCATCCACTTTGTAGGCCGCATCAGCCACCAGAGCCGGGCAATACTGGAAGACTCCATTCCTGGCCACAATCCGCGATTGACCCGCTACGACAAGCAGAGCGTGATGGTCGAGACCGATGTGAAAGATTCACCCGAGTTTCGCCGTTGGTTAACAGATATGGCCGGTAAAGTAGAAATTCTGGCGCCGGAGTCCCTTAAAAACTCTTAATGTATTACCTTATAGGCGTGACCCTCAGGGGCTGACTGGTTCAGCCCCTGTTTTTTTAAGTGCGGAGCACGGGATGAACGATTTCATTTTTACTCCGGTAGAACCGGACATTGACGCTATCCACATCAAGGTAGTGGGTGTGGGTGGCTGTGGCGGCAATACCGTCAATCTGCTGGCCGACAGTACCCTGCCCGAGCATGTGGATATCATTGCCATGAATACCGATGCCAAGGCCCTGCAACAAAGCCAGGTGAGCACCATGCAGCTGGGCAAAGTCTTGACCCGTGGCCTGGGAGCCGGGGCCGAGGCCGACGTAGGCCGCCAGGCGGCGGAAGAGAGCCTGACCGAGATCCGCGAGCAACTCAACGGCGCGGATTTATGTTTTATTACCGCCGGTATGGGCGGCGGCACCGGCACCGGCGCCGCCCCCGTGGTGGCCAGGGTCGCCCGTGAGCAAGGCATCATGACGGTGGCCATCGTCACCCGCCCATTCGGCTTCGAGGGCAAAAAACGCGCCCGCGTCGCCGAACTCGGGCTGGATGAACTCAGCGAACACACAGATGCCCTGCTGGTGCTGCCCAATGACTATCTGTTAAAGGTACTGGGCGCCAACACCCCCCTGCTGGCGGCCTTCAGCGAAAGCAGCAAGGTCATTCAGAATGCGGTCAAGGGCCTCGCCGATATCATCGGCCAGACCGGGCTCATCAATATCGACTTTGCCGATGTGCGCACCATCATGCGCCAGCAAGGCAAGGCGGTGATGGGCATCGGTCTGGGACATGGCGACAACAAGGTGGAAGAAGCCACCCTGCAGGCGCTGAACAACCCCTTGCTGGAAAAAGTCGAGCTGGCACGGGCTAAAGGCGTGCTGCTCAATGTGGTGGCCTCACCCGATATCGGCCTGGATGATTTCCAGAAGATTGGCGACCGGGTCGCCGACTTTGTCGGCGAAGACACCACGGTCGTATCCGGCATCAGCCTGGATCCCGCACTCACCGACAGCCTGCAGGTGACCCTGATCGCCACCGGTATCCAGCCTCCCCAGGAGCTGGTCGCCCCGACCAGGACACAGGCCGAGGCGCCGCCCGCAGAATCCGAGCAGAGCCCCCAGGGGCTGGATATTCCCGCCTTCCTGCGACAGCGTCACTAAATAAAAAGGGCAAGCCGTTTACCGGCTTGCCCTTTTGCTGACACAGCATCCGGGCTCAGCGCACCTCGATTGCAGACCCATCATCGCCATGGTCAGGAAGATCCCCAGGCACAGGTCGCTGATCACATTGATGGCATTGTCCGGAATCTCCACCAGGGCCAACTGCTCATTGATATTGCGCAGGATAATGGCGATAAACATGGCACCGACATAGGAAGGCAAAATAATATCCAGGTATTCCCGCATGGTGGCGCTCAACCACAGGCCGCCGGGCGACCGGGGATCTGAAAGAGCGAACAGAATTGGGGATAAGGCAGGGTGCGGACAGGAAGATAGCACCAAAGAAAAAGGGCAGGCCGATATCGGCCTGCCCGGATGAAGAATTCCAGCTGATTATTCGAGTCACCAACCCGAATAACTGTACTTCGAAAGCAATCTAGGGTCTCGGGCGATATTTAATCTCTATTAACCATAAAAACCCAGCATTGATTGTTCATTGTTTGATATCGCTCCCGTTATTGCCGTTTCAACTACGAAAACCGTGAGGCCACTCACGTATCCACCGCCACATCGACCCATACCAGCCGGTGATCGGAACTTGCCCTACGATCTGGTCGGCCCCGCTTATCCCAGAACAAATAACCCAGCGGATGACCGGGCGGATACCAGTATACGCCGCTGGCCAGCACCCTTAGGCGTCGGCTGGGCAGTACATAATCGAGCCTCAGTCCCTGGCTGTGAGTCCAGTAGGCGGGGGAACCCTGTCTCCCGCTTACCCCTTTCAGCCTATAGCCGCCACGTGAGGACGGTATCCGACTGCCTCTGGCAACCTGGTAATTTAACGTCGGGCTAGCCAACAGGTTCCTGATAGAACGGCGAAAGCCGTCGCCGTCATCGGGATCGGCGTTCAAGTCCCCCAACAGCACAAAATCCGCATCGGCCTCCAGCCCTCCTGCCGTCCCCTTATCATCCACCAGATAATCTCCCCTGCCGGGATGGATATAATCATGAAACAGCCGAAGTTCATCATGATTACGGCAGCTGTTACGGCGCTCCGGGCCTTCGTCGATCGGCGGTGCCGGATGACAGGCCAACACATGCAGCTGGCGGCCACTGGGCAGCCGTACCGGCAGATCGATATGGTTTTTGGACGACAGCGGCAGAAAATCCAATGCCTCGCCGGTAAACCAGGGGCCCTCTGGGCCCAGGGGCAGGCGGGCGCCGGGCATGTCTTGCCACCGGAAGTGCTGAAAACTGCGCAGCCCATCAAACAGCAGCGGCCAGCGCGACAACACCGCAAAACCGTACTGGCCATGGAAGTGACCGAAGCCCAGGCCATCATGTGGCAGACGGGGCAATGCCTGCCCGGTTAGGGATACCGGCGCCAGCCTGCCGGTATTGGTCGGCACCAACCAGCGATACGGATAATCGAGGCCGGGCAAGCCTTTTCCTCCCTGGGCCAGGAAACCATCGCAGAAGAGTCGCAGGTGGCGGTCATCCCGGCCATCACCGTCATGGTCAAATTCGGTCAGCAACACGATATCCGGCCTGACCCGCTGCAGGATCTCGACCAGCTGGCGGATCTGCCGGTTACCACCGGCCGACAACTCGGCGGCCAGCTGCCCAGGGGCGGCCCGGTCCAGGGCCAGATTAAAGCTGGCGATACGAATTCGGTGCCGATGGTTCAATTGCGGACTTGCCTTTGCCGTTCAAACTGTCATCATCGGTGGATTCGTGCATCTTTTTCAAGGAAGAAAATCATGTTTACCGTTCTGCTTTTTACCTCCCTGGCACTATTCAGCCTGCTCTACCTGCTGCGTCGGCGACAGGAAAGCTTCTGCATTGTTCTGGAGGGCATCCAAATCCATGTGGAACGGGGCCGACCGCCCCAGGCCTTGCTCAGTCACTGCCAGCAGCTGCTGCAAAACTCCCGAACCCTGAAAGGCAGCATCCGCGGCATCAAAAAAGGGGCAACCATCAGCCTCAATTGTTCACGCAGCATTCCCATCGCCTACCGGCGGGAAATTCGGCAATTCTGGCAACAGCAGACCCGGGCACTATAACTTCGGTCAGAACATGTCTGATCTCTGTCGGGGAAAGGGACGGATGGATGAGCAAACGGGATTTTGGCTGCGCTTTCCCTTGACCCCGTTGCCGTTTAACGCTTTGCTGAACCAAGTACCCCTGTTGGAGAGATATTGTGACAAAACTCACCCCCCTGCTGCTTTGTACCCTGCTGGCGGCCTGTGCCGGCCAAGACACCACAGATACAGACAGCAAGGCGTCCGCCACACCCCAGGAAGGCACAACCGCCTCCGCTCAGCAAAGCACCCAGCAGCCCGTGCCCAAAGGGGAATACACCCAGATTGATGTCAAACGCTCCCAGGCCGTGATGGATCAGATTGCCGAAGGCAACACCGAATCCATCAACACAGTGCTGCAACAGCCCAACGACTATGCGCCGCCGGTGCTCTATCTGGTCTCGGCCATCATGTTCGACAGCGATTATCAGGATCAGGCGGTGTTCTGGTTCTATACCGCCCAGCTGAGGGCCCGCAGCGACGCCAACAAGGCACAGGATAAAACCACCCACGACGCGATCAACCAGCTCAACCGGCAATTCGGGAGGCGTATCATCCCCTACGCCACCAGCAACCCTGACCGGCTGGCCGCCATCGTCAATCAGTCCCTGGAATGGGATAGCAAGCAATCCCGTAACTATGATCCGCGCTGGATAGCACTGACGGGTAAAGACATGCTGACCGAAACCAGGGTGAACTTCGCCCCCAAGGAGAAGTGGGCCGAAATCGACGCCTTGACCCGCAGCCAGTACCGGCAGGGACTGGAACAAGCACTGGCAGAGATGCGTCAACCCGCCGAACAGTAAGCTCCATTTCATACCCACTGTGAACAGGACGCCCATGCCAGGCATGGGCGTCACTGCCGGCCCAATAACCGGTACTACCACCCCCGTCGACACCTGACTCCTGATCCCGCCCGTCTCAATTGGTGCGAGCCATCATATTGGTATCGCCTCATCAATCTGCACACCATCGACATTTGGCTGCCGCTTATAGGCAATCGCCCATCTTTTCATCACTTAACATCGATAAAAGAAAGCCAAAGGACTTGATCATTGCTCAGCTAACGAGTAGGCTGATTTTTAATTGAACAATCAATCAATAAAAAATATGCCTATTGTCGGAATAAAAGCAACACGCAGACAACAGCTGATCAACGCCACCCTGGAATCGGTGGCGGAGTATGGCCTGCAGAACACCACCATCAACAGCATCAGCCGTCTGGCCGGCATGTCATCCGGCATCATCAGCCATTATTTCGGTGGTAAGCAGGGACTGATCGAGGCGGCGGTAAAACAGTTGCTGGACGAACTCAGGCTGGCACTGCTGGAACGGACCGGAACCAGCGATATCTCGCCACAGCAACGATTGATGATGATAGTGGAAGCCAACTTTACCGAGTTTCAACGTTCCCGGCCGGCCACCAAATCCTGGCTCAGCTTCTGGGCCCAGGCCATGCACGATCCGACCCTGGCACGCCTGCAGCATATCAACAACCGTCGGTTGATCAGCAACCTGCGCTATTCATTCCGCCAGTTGCTGGATGACGACGTAGCCGGCGCGGCGGCCCGGCAAACCGCGGCCATGATCGATGGTTTCTGGCTGCGCAGTGCCCTGAGCAGCCAGCCCGAAACCGAGTTCCAGGCCGGTGAGGCCCTGTGCAAACAGTTTATTGACGACCTGCTGAAGCAGTATGGAGTAAATTCATGTCATTGATGCGTTATCAGAACTTTGTCGACGGCCGCTACCAAGCCAACGACAGCGGTGAAAGCTTTGACGTTATCAACCCCGCCACAGGTGAGGTGATTTATCAGGTTGAAGTCGCCGACGACAAAATCAAGCAGCTGGCCATCGACAGCGCCCGCGCCGGCTTCGCCGCCTGGTCCGCCATGACCGGGATGGAGCGCAGCCGCATCCTGTTGCGTGCCGTTGCCCTGCTGCGGGAACGCAATGACCAGTTGGCCGAGATCGAGGTTCGCGACACCGGCAAGCCCTGGCAGGAAGCCTCGGTGGTCGATGTGGTTACCGGTGCCGATTCCATCGAATTCTTTGCCGGCCTGGCCCCCTCCATCGAGGGTAACCAGCAGCAGCTCGGCGCCGACTTTTACTATACTCGCCGCGAGCCGCTGGGCATCTGTGCCGGCATCGGCGCCTGGAACTATCCGCTGCAGATCGCCTGCTGGAAATCCGCCCCGGCCCTGGCCTGTGGCAACAGCATGATCTTCAAGCCGTCGGAAGAAACCCCCCTCGGCGCCCTCAAACTGGCGGAAATCTTCATCGAGGCCGGGGTGCCCGCCGGGGTGTTCAACGTGGTGCAAGGTGACGGTGCCGTCGGCGCCTGGCTGAGCCACCATCCAGATATCGCCAAGGTGTCCTTTACCGGCGAAGTCGGTACCGGCAAGAAGGTCATGGCCGGGGCCGCTACCACCCTCAAAGACGTCACCATGGAGCTTGGCGGCAAGTCACCGCTGATCATCTTCGATGATGCGGATCTGGACAATGCTGTCTCTGCCGCCATGCTGGGCAATTTCTACACCCAGGGTGAAATCTGTACCAACGGTACCCGGGTGTTCGTGCACCAGGACATTTACCCGGCCTTTATGGACAAGCTGCTGGAGCGCACCCGCAACAACATAGTGGCCGGTGATCCCATGGATCCGGCCACCAACTTCGGCGCCCTGATCTCCCGTGGCCATTACGAAAAGGTATTGGGTTATATCCAGCAGGGCATCGCCGAAGGCGCCACCCTCGCCCACGGCGGCCATGCACTAGAGCCGGCGTCGGCGCCCAAGGGGTACTTTGTGGCACCGACCATCTTCACCGATTGCCATGATGACATGACCATCTGCCGCGAAGAGATTTTCGGCCCGGTGATGTCGGTGCTGACCTTCAGCGACGAAGAGGACGTGGTGCGCAGGGCCAACAACATCGACACCGGCCTGGCCGCCGGCCTGTTTACCCGCGACATCACCCGCGCCCACCGAATCATCCATCGGTTGCAGGCCGGCATCTGCTGGATCAACAGCTATGGCGCCTCGCCGGCGGAAATGCCGGTAGGCGGCTACAAGCTGTCGGGCATCGGCCGTGAAAACGGCATGGCGACCCTCAATCACTACACCCAGATCAAGGCGGTGTATGTGGGCATGCAGCCACTGGAGAGCCCGTTTTAAGCTGCATCATGATAAGCAGCCTGTAAAAGGCAAAAGGGATCGGCTCCACCAGCCTTTCATACCAGGAGGCACGGTGGGGCACCCAAGGATGGGTTTGCGGCGCGTTGGTGGAGTTGACCCTGTTGCCGACCGACAACGGAAACCGTAACGCCCGAAGCAATAGAATTCGAGGTAGGAAATGAGCAACCAGAATTTTGACTACATCATAGTAGGTGCCGGCTCTGCCGGCTGCGTACTGGCCAACCGCCTGACCGAAGACGGCCAGAACCGGGTGCTGTTGCTGGAAACCGGCGGCAGCGACAAGAGCATTTTTATCCAGATGCCGACCGCCTTGTCTATCCCGATGAACACCAAGAAATATGCCTGGCAGTTCGAAACCGAGCCGGAGCCCTACCTGGACAATCGGCGCATGCATTGCCCGCGCGGCAAGGTGCTGGGTGGCTCTTCCTCCATCAATGGCATGGTGTATGTACGCGGCCACGCCCGGGACTTCGATGAATGGCGCGAGCATGGCGCCGGTGACTGGGACTATGCCCATTGCCTGCCCTATTTCAAGAAGGCCGAAACCTGGGCCTTTGGCGGCGACCAGTACCGGGGCGGCGAAGGACCGCTGGGGGTCAACAACGGCAACCAGATGCAGAATCCGCTGTACCAGGCGTTTGTGGACGCGGGTGTCGAAGCCGGCTACTTCCATACCGCCGATTACAACGGCCGCCAGCAGGAAGGCTTTGGGCCCATGCACATGACGGTGAAGCACGGTCGTCGTTGGTCCACCGCCAACGCCTACCTACGCCCGGCCATGCAACGTCCCAACCTGACCGTGGTCACCCATGCCCTGGTCAACAAAATATTGCTGGAAGGCAAAAAAGCGGTTGGCGTTAGCTACCGGCACCAGGGAGCTGAGCAACAGGCCCTGGTCAGCAAGGAAGTTATCCTCTCCGCCGGCTCCATCGGCTCCCCCCATATACTGCAACTGTCCGGCATAGGTGCGAAAGACGTGCTGGCCAAGGCCGGCATCGAGCTTGTGCATGAGCTGCCGGGGGTAGGTGAAAACCTGCAGGATCACCTGGAATTTTATTTCCAGTTCCGCTGCAAAGAGCCGATCTCGCTCAATGGCAAGCTGGACTGGTGGAACAAATTCAAGATAGGCAGCCGCTGGCTGCTGAAGAAGGACGGCCTGGGCGCCACCAACCACTTCGAGTCCTGCGGCTTCATCCGCTCCAAGGCCGGGGTGGAATGGCCGGATCTGCAGTACCACTTCCTGCCGGCGGCCATGCGTTACGATGGCAAAGAGGCCTTCGACGGCCATGGCTTCCAGGTGCATATCGGCCATAACAAGCCGAAAAGCCGGGGCCATGTACGAGTGGTATCAAAAGATCCGCAAACGGCTCCCCAAATCCTGTTCAACTACCTGGAGCATGAGGATGACCGGGAAGGCTTCCGGGCCTGTGTCCGTCTGACCCGCGAGATCATCAACCAGCCGGCGATGGATGCCTATCGCGGTGCCGAGATCCAGCCGGGCGAGCAGGTCAACACCGACGAACAGATTGACGCCTTCGTGCGCCAGGCGGTGGAAAGCGCCTATCACCCCTCCTGTACCTGCAAGATGGGCACAGACGAGCTGGCGGTGGTGGATCCCGACACCCGGGTACGGGGCATGGAAGGCCTGCGGGTGGTGGACTCGTCCATCTTCCCCACCATCCCCAACGGCAACCTGAATTCGCCGACCATCATGGTCGCGGAACGGGCCGCGGACCTGATCCGTGGCCGGCAGCCACTGGCGCCCAGCGATGCCTATGTGAGCATCGACGACCAGTGGCAGCAACGTCAGCGAGCGGGCCAACCGGCACGCGAGCTGACCTAACACATTATATTTGAGCGTCCCTTCAGGGTTTAACTATCGCAATCGGGGGTTTGCCTGCCCGGCAGGCAAAACCTCCGACCGCGCGATACTTAAGGCCTGACTCACTCGACAGTGAGCGGAGACAATTGCTGAAAGGTAATGGAAGGGTTCAGCCATGACGACCTTCTGCGCCCAGGTCGAAAGATGCACCTGCATTTTCGACACTCCCGCCATCCATGGCGGTCAAATGACGCAGCAGAGTCCTCATGGGGCGAGTTTGCTCGCCGTAACGAGCCTTCCGTTGTCCGTCGGTGGAATGACTGTCGCCTGTAGAGTGGGTGGAATGCTCCTTTGTTTACTACAAAAGGAGAACGACCAGTGTCTATTAGCAAGATGGAAATAAACGGGGGTGGCCAATGACCGCCCTGTTATCAGCCGGCATACTGTTTACCTTCGCCGCCATTGTTTTGGTGTTGTACAAGTGGGGCAATGTACGCTGCATCGGCGTCACCCCGGTGCGCACCTTCACCTTTATCGCCATCCTGTTCACATCCGGCCTGGACGTAGGGCTGATCATGTTCCCGCTCACCGAGTTCGCCGGCTACGCGGATCTGGCGACCAACGCCGAATACGCCTTTACCAACCCGCTGGCCATCGAGTTCGGCTTCTGGGGCTTCCTGATATGGGGCTTCTACTTCCTCACCTGCTTCTACTTCTGCGTGATCGAGCCCAGGGTCGGCTTCTTCGAGCTTCCCCTGGTCAAGCTGGTCAACAACATAGTGATCATCGGCACCTGCGCCTTTACCGCCTATCTGCTACTGAGCAACCTACCCTGGTACCTGCCGGAGCTGGGCGATGGCGAAAGCCTGGTGGCCGGTTTCTACCTGATCGTGTTCGCGGTGATTGCTGCCTCCGTATATTCCAGCACCAGCCTGCGCTATGTGCGGATCCTGAGTCTCGGTACCAGCTGGCTGTTCATCGGCCTGATCGCGCTGATGTGGGCCGGCGCCTTCCTGACTGACGGTTCGGGTATCGGCGAATTTGTATCGACCTTCGCCCTGGTCGGCGACTACTTCGGCAATATCCACAGGTTCGTGTTGCCGCTCAATGACTATCATGAATTCTACCTGTACTGGTGGTTCTCCTGGAGCATCATGATTGGCCAGTTCACCGCCCGCTTTGTCGGCGGCCTGCGCGCCTGGCAGCTGCTGGCGGCCATGCTGGCATTTCCGTCGCTCGCCATCGCCACCTGGTTCAGCGTGCTCTACTATTATCACGTCAATGACCTGGCAACTGCCGGTTTCTATAACTGGGCCATGGTAGTGGTGGGCATCACCATGGTGATCAACTCGCTCGATTCGCTGATCCGCCTGTATACCGACAATCTCAAGCTGACGGTATCCCGCCTGGGCAAGACCCGCTACCTGCTCGGCAACCTGACCGCCATGTGCGTGCTGACCCTGCTGTTCCAGTTCGGCTCGCTGCAGATCCAGTGGGTCGGCGCCCTGGTCATCGGCCTGTTCTTCGCCTGCTTCGGTTATATCCTGGTGAAGAAGTTCGACCAAGTGCGCAGCATCGACGGCTCGCCAGCGGAAAACCGCATCGATTTCAGCAAGATAAAATGGGCTAACTGAGCCGCTGAAAACAACAGTCCCGGCAAGGTGCCGGGATTGTTTTGCCCGGCTACCAACACTCGCCACCTTGCGGGGCACAACAGCAGGACACCGTTATTCCCCCCCCGGCGGCGCCTTTCGTTCCCCGGCAAGCCGGACACGTATCTGCTTTTCAAGCTCGACCAGGGTAAACAGCGCCACCCCGACCCCGACAATCAGCACCCCATCCCCCGGTGATACCGCCTCTGTCGCAAACACCCGTTGCAGGAACGGCAGATAGGTAACGGCAAACTGTCCGGCCGTCACCACCATCACCGCCAGCCAGACCACCCTGGTCCCACGCACGGCCATCCAGGTCAACGAGGTGCCGTACATGTTGCGAATAAAAAACAGGTGAAAGAGCTCCATCACCACCAGCGTATTCATGGCCAGGGTGCGGGCCAGCTCCACCGAGTATCCCCGATCGATGGCATAGGCGTAGATACCGAAAACCCCGCACAGGAACAGACTGCTGACCAGGATAATATTCCACACCAGCCCCCCGGTCAGCAACGGCTGGTTGCGAGAACGGGGGAGCCGCTGCATGGTGCCGGCTTCCGTTGGCTCGAAGGCAAGGGTAATACCAAGGGTCACGGCGGTAATCATGTTCACCCACAAAATCTGGACGGGCGTGATCGGCAGCGCCATGCCCAGCATCAGTGCTACCATGATGGTTGCCCCTTCCCCGGCGTTGGTGGGCAAGGTCCAGCTGATCACCTTCTTGATATTGTCGTACACGGTGCGCCCCTCGCGCACCGCGGCGACAATGGAGGCGAAGTTGTCATCGGCCAGCACCAGATCCGATGCTTCCTTGGCCGCTTCGCTGCCTTTCTGTCCCATGGCGATGCCCGCATCGGCACGCTTGAGCGCCGGTGCATCGTTCACGCCGTCCCCGGTCATGGCAACGGTCAGGCCATGGGCCTGCAATGCCTTCACCAGACGTAGCTTATGCTCCGGACTGGTACGAGCAAAAATATCCGTGTCCAGCACAGCCGCCCCCAATGCTGCATCGTCGAGCCTATGCAGCTCGGCCCCGGTCAGCACACGCTGCGGGTTTTGCAGCCCAACCTGCCGGCCGATGGCGGCGGCGGTGATGGCGTGATCTCCGGTGATCATTTTTACGCGGATTCCAGCCTCATGACAGTGCGCCACTGCCGCTATCGCTTCAGGGCGGGGAGGATCCATCAGCCCGACGATACCGAGCAGGATCAGGCTGCCGCCCACATCGCTCTGCTCCAACACCGTATGACCGGGCGGTACCGGCCTGGTCGCCAGGGCCAGCACCCGCTGGCCCTGCTCTGCCATCCGCTCCGCCTGCCCACGCCAGTAGGCCTCATCCAGCGGTATCATACCGGCCAAACCGACACGCTGCTTACTACACATCGATAGCATGATTTCCGGCGCGCCCTTGGCAAAGATAAAGGCGTGGTTCTCATGATCATGGTGCAATGTGGCCATGAATTTATGCCGGGCATCAAAGGGGATCACATCGGTACGGGTCCACCGATTCTGTATCTCCAGCTGGTTGAGGCCGGCCTTGCCGCAAAACGCCAGCAGTGCACCTTCCATCGGATCCCCTTCCACCGACCATACCCCGTCTCTCAGCTTCAGCTCGGCATCGTTGCACAAGGCTGCGGCGCGGCCCAGCTCCTGTAACGGCGGACAAGTCCCGGCGGCAACGACATCACCGTCGAGCCGGATATCACCCTCTGGTTCATACCCAGCCCCCCCGACGTTATACAGTCGCTCGTGGGTCGCCACCGAGGCGACGTTCATTTCGTTGGCAGTCAGGGTGCCGGTCTTGTCGGTACAGATAACCGACACCGAGCCCAGGGTTTCAATGGCCGGCAGACGGCGGACAATGGCGTTACGGCGCGCCATAGCCTGCACCCCCACCGCCAGCGTGATGGTCAGCACCGCCGGCAGTCCTTCAGGTATGACCGCCACCAGCAGCCCGACCACAGCCATGAACAATTCGGTGAAGTCATGGTGCAGTACGAAAAAACCGAAGGCCAGGATCAGGCCAGAGACCACCAGGATGAACAGGCTCAGCCACCTGGCGAAAATCCCCATCTGCTCGACCAGCGGTGTGGTCAGGGTGTCAACCTCCGACAGCAAACCGCTGATGCGACCGATTTCAGTCGCTCCGCCGGTGGCGACCACCACGCCCGTTCCCTGCCCGCTGGTAACGGTCGTGCCACTGAAGGCCAGACAGGCGCGGTCTCCCTGCGGAGTGTCGGCGCCAACCGCCGCGGTCTGCTTGTCGACGGCAACGGACTCTCCGGTCAGCACCGCTTCCTGGATCTGCAGGGCATGGGTTTTCAGTAAACGCAGATCAGCGGGCACCTTGTCGCCGCTTTCCAGCAAGACGATATCGCCCGGCACCAGCTCTTCACCCGCCACCGTGTGCCGCTGACCGCCTCTCAGCACTGGCGCACGGGGCACCAGCATATGGCGGATGGCATCCATTGCCTTTTCTGCCTTGCCCTCCTGGATAAAACCGATGATGGCATTGACCACCACCACCGCCAGGATCACCGACATATCCAACAGATGGTCAAGAAAAGCAGTGATCCCCGCCGCGGCCAGCAGCACATAAATCAGGATATTGTGAAATTGCAGTACAAAGCGCATCAACAGGCTGCGCCCGGGAGGGGCTGGTAACCGGTTGGGACCATATACAGCCCGTCTCGCCTGGGCCTCCTGCTCGCTCAGCCCGGCCGCTGTGCTGTCGAGACTGGCCAGCACTTGCTCCGGTGACCGCGTGTGCCAGCTGTTGTTATCGGTCATATACCCTGCCCCGGTGACCATGTGGTGAAGTTTAAGGCCGCGCTATAGTCGAATACCCATCGTCCGGCTTGCCACTATTATGAACTAACAACACTTGGCCACGGACCGGGCAATCATCTGCAATACTGTCAGAAGCACGGGCGTTCTCACAGGAGAGCGGCCTTTCACCGATAAGGAGCAACCCGGATGTACAAGCAAATCATGATTCCTGTCGACCTGGCCCATATCGAACGGCTCGAAAAGGCACTGAAAACCGGAGCCGATCTGGCCAAACTCTACGGCATACCGGTCTGCTATGTCGGCGTGGCAGCCAGCGCCCCCAGCGCCGTTGCCCACAACCCGGCCGAGTTTGGCGCTAAACTGGGATCCTTTGCCAAGGAGCAGGCGGCGAAATATGGCCTGGAAAAGGTCAATAGCGCCGCCTGCATCAGCCATGACCCGGCGGTGGATCTGGACAAGACCCTGCTGAAGGCGGCCAGGGAGAGCGGGGCCGATCTGGTGGTGATGGCCTCCCACGTGCCCGGCCTGGCCGAACACCTGTTTGCTTCCAATGCCGGCTATTTTGCCGCTCATTCCGACGCCTCCGTGCTGGTGGTTCGCTAGTTTGTCGGCACAAGGGGCATCAGCTGCCCCTTATCGGAAGCGGTTGCGGTTGACCTCGTCGATCTGCTCGTTCAGTGTCCAGTAGTCATAAAGATAGCCGATCAGGAAGAGGCCACCGGTAAGAAACCAGATCAGAGCGGTCAGCCATTTGCCGAGATACAGGCGGTGAATACCCAAAATACCCAGGAAGGTGAGCAGGATCCAGGTGACGTTATAATCCTTGCCGCCGGAAACATAGCGCCGGTCGGCCGCTCTGTCCATGGACGGAATAAGAAACAGATCCACGATCCAGCCGATAAAAAACAGCCCAAGGGTAAAGAAATAAAGGGTACCGGTGACGGGGCGACCATAGTAAAACCGATGCGCGCCCATAAAGCCGAAAATCCACAGGATATAACCGATTACCTTATTATGAGTATTGTTTGCAATTAACATATTTTCTCCCTGGTTGGCAGGCTGAATAGCGGTTCCTGATAATGCCACAGAATGCGCGTCCGAACGCAGACTCATCATGACCTCGTCCTTGCGGCTCCACCACATCACTGACCGCCAGATGGCGGAAGTGCCGCAATGGCAGGAGCACTTCCCGGCCGTGACTCGGCGGTTCTGTTTATCGGATTTCTGTTCTCTTTGCCGACCGTGTCGGTATTGGAATCAGTTATTTAAGGCTTGAAACACCGGGCCAGTAACCTGGCAAAAAACTCCCCCCCTTTGCGGCGGGTAAAGGTGATATTGCGCTCTGGAATGGATTCGGGTGCGTCATAATTCGTCAGGGCCTGCTCCATACTGGCTTCGCGCAGTATGTGCAGGGTAGGATAGGGAGAGCGGTTGGTATAATTGGCCGCATCCTCCTGGGGCTCTCCTTCGAAACAATAATCGGGGTGAAAACTGGCCAGCTGATATTTACCTTCGTAACCTTGCCTAATCAATAAATCATTGGCGGCATCGACCAGATCCAGATAGGGATAAAAGCCCTCGTAACCACGAGGAATGATAAAGAGGGTCGTCTCCACCTGCGGGTTCTGATCCAGAAATTCACATTCGGCGCTTAATCTCTTCAATACCGCTTTTAGTTTGTGCTCTTCGGCCACTACATAACGGATACTGCCGCGCTCGACCTCTCTCCTGGCAAAAGGACAGATATTATATTTCACGACAACCTGCCTAACCCAGTTAGCCGTCTGCTCGATCTGTTGCTGTTGTTCTGACATTGTACGTTTCTCTTGTATTCGCGGTAATCAGGGAGGATACGGCTCATCATGCCGATATTCGACCACCCTCAGACCCTCATGCCGGCGACCACCAGCTGGAAGCAGCCATGGTAAGCCATATCGGGGACAAGGGTTAGGGATGCCCCATCACTGGTACGTCCGGCCCTTGTGTTTCAGCCAGCCTCCCGGATGGCGGCCACGGGGATCATGGTGGGTCCAGTGCACCACGCCGCCCTTGTCGTTCCATTCATATTCACCGTAGAACGCCACCGCATCCCCCGGCTGCAGGCCATTTATGCGCGGAGCCAGATCGATATTATGGGCAATCAGCAGAGTCTGGCCACTCGGCAACTCCAGCAGGAAGCGCTGGTGCCGGGTGCCCTTGTTGTCATCCGCCAGCAGGCGCACCACCCGGCCGCTCCCTGCTACCTGCAGGTCGCTCTGCCGATTCTGGTAGGCCATCAGCAAGGGATCGGGGGAAACCTGTTCTACCGAAAGAAAAGGAACCAGCCGCGGATTCGGGACCAGGGTGCCGGCAAAGCCAAGCACCAACAGCAAGGCTACAAGCAGTTTTTTCATCGACGGGGGCCTAGTGGTAGCTGGCAGGGGCTTATTCTCTGGTAAAGGCGATATCCGCATAATACCCGATGGCACGGCTGTTGCTGTTATCCGCATCGGTCATGATGGCCACCGCCTCTATGTAACGAAAGTCCTTGCCGAAAAATTGCTTGAGATCGGCCTTGAGGTTGCGTTTTTCACTCATCCAGCCGCTATCGGCGGTCCGGTTACGCAGTGCCAACATCATCGCCTTGTCACCGGTAAAGGGATTGGGCCAGCTCTGGCTGGCCGTTACCTGCTGAGACCAGACATAGCTGATAGCCCTGGTGCTGAGGAAGGTCCAACCATCGCGCACCACTATATAGACCCGCACGGCGAAATCATCTCCGGCCTTCTCCTGTTCGTTGGCCACATCCGGGAATTGCTCCACCCGCCACATCCAGCTCAGCCAGGGGGTGCTGTCCAGGTCAATTTTCTGTTCATGGAACAGCCCCGATGCCGACCCCGTACTGGCCGCCCTCAGCACCTTCCGTTGCAGCTGCCGATCAAAGACCAGGCTGTAATCGGTATGACTGACAAAGCTTTCCGGCTCCCATGCCAGCATCGTCTCGGGGGAAAAGCGCATATCGGCACGAGCGCTGGTAGCCAGCAAGGCCAGCAGCAGGCCATGTAGTAACAATTTGTACATTCCCGGTACTCCCTGGAGTGGGTCATAGCTCAATCAAGCTTAGGTTATATCGCATCCACCTCGCCGTTAATCCACTCGCAAAAGGTGGTCACCGCCGAGGACGGTTGGGGATGATGAAACAACCAGTAGATGCGCTGCTCACTCACCGGAATGTCAAACAGGACACGCAGGGTTCCCTGGTTCAGTTCTGTTTCAATCAGCGTCAACGGACACAGGGCAATCCCCAGGCCCGCAATGGCGGCGGCACTGAGCAGGTTGAAGTCCTGATAGACGGCCCCTTCGCTCATGCTGCCGGAATAGAGACCATGCTGTTTGAACCAGGTTTGCCAGGGCCGGAAGGAATGGTCATGCAGCAACTCCATCTGCAACAGGTCGGCCGGCGTCTGGCAGGGGCCGGCCTGATCCAGGTAAAGCGGACTGGCCACCGGATAGGTCGCCCCCGAAAACAGCCGCTGGGCATCCCTGTCAGGAGCGGCTGTCTCGTAACGCCAGGTGATCAGCACATCGGCATCGGCGGTGATGGAATCTTGCAGGGTACTGGCATATTGGATGCTGATGGCGATGTCCGGATACTGCTCCCGGAACTTGTTCAGCCGCGGGATCAGCCAGCGCACGGCAATGGAAGGCAGGCAACTGATCCGCAGACGACGCATTGCTTGCCCGCCGGTCAGCTCGCTCACCGCCAGCTCCAGCCGCTGGAACCCCTCCCTGAGCCCATCTGCCAGCCGCTTGCCTTCCGCCGTCGGCAATATGCCGCGCCCGCTGCGCACCACCAGCTTCCTCTCCAGGGTTTCTTCCAGCCGGCGCAGCTGATGGCTCACCGCCGACTGGGTGATGTGCAACTCCTGGGCGGCCCCCTTGAGGCTGCCGGTGCGGACGATGGCATCAAAGGTTTTCAGGGCGGACAGGGTCGGCTGGCTCATACATCACTTGAATAAAACTCACATTAATGTCGAATTTATATCAATTTTCACAAACAAAAAACACATTTAGACTTTCAGGCTCATGGTAATGGCCTGCTCATGGTTTATACATTGCTCGCAGGCAGCACCGCACACTGAAGTGACAAGGAAAATTCAAGAGGTTCAAAATGGATAATGCTGTGCTGGTTTCGTTCGGTTTGTATCTGCTGATGATGCTGGGCATCGGCCTGTATTTTTACCGGGCAACCAAAAATCTGTCCGACTATATTCTCGGGGGCAGAAACCTGCCGCCGAGCGTGGCCGCGCTCAGTGCCGGAGCCTCGGACCTGAGTGGCTGGGCGCTGATGGGTCTACCCGGCGCCATCTTCTCCCAGGGGCTGGGGCAGGCCTGGATCGCCTGCTGGACCATCATCGGCGTGTACCTGAACTGGACCCTGATCGCGGAACGGTTACGGGTGTTTACCGAAGTCGCCGGCAATGCGCTCACCATTCCCGATTATCTCGAGCGACGTTTTGATGACCGCCGCCGTATACTGCGCACCGTCTCCTCCCTGGTGATGCTGCTGTTCTTTACCTTCTATGTATCTGCCGGCCTGGTGGGCGGCGCCGTGCTGTTCGAAGGCCTGTTCGAGGTGGATTATACCCTGGCTCTGTGGCTCGGCGCCCTGGTCATCGTATCCTATACCTTCCTGGGTGGCTTCCTCGCCGCCTCCTGGACCGACCTGGTACAGGGTCTGATGATGTCGCTGGCCCTGCTGTCGGTCGCCGTCATGACCTGGCTGGCCCTGCCGGAGCAGGGGAACACCGTGGCCGAGACCAGCCCGGCACTGGGTGGTTTCTTCGATGACATCACCCTGGTCGGCATGCTGTCCCTGGCCGGTTGGGCCATCGGCTACTGCGGCCAGCCCCATGTGATTGTCCGCTTCATGGCAGTACGCAAACGCGAAGACATCAAGACCTCGCGCCGCATAGCCATGATCTGGTCTGCCGTTACCCTGGGTTCGGCGGTAGCGGTGGGCATACTGGGCTTCCAGTGGTTCGGCGGCAAGCTGGAAAACAGCGAGCGTGTCTTCCTTGAACTGTCGCAGATCATGCTCAATCCCTGGGTCGCAGGCTTTGTACTGGCCGGTGTACTGGCAGCCATCATGAGTACCATAGATTCGCAGTTGCTGGTCTGCTCCAGCGCCATCTCCGAAGACATCTACCGCGGTTTCCTACGCCCCGCCGCCAGCCAGAACGAGTTGGTATGGGTCGGCCGCCTGAGCGTAGCCGGGGTAGCCCTGCTGGCGACCTTTATGGCCATGGACCGCACCAGCTCCATTCTGGATCTGGTTTCCTATGCCTGGGGTGGTTTCGGTGCCGCCTTCGGCCCGGTGATCCTGCTGTCACTGTTCTGGCGGAAGATGAACCTGTTCGGTGCCATCTCAGGCCTGCTGACCGGCGCCCTGGTGGTGGCAGTCTGGAAGCAGCTGAGCGGCGGTCCGGCCGGCATCTTTGACATGTTCGAAGTGGTACCCGGCTTCTTTGCCGCCCTGCTGGCCATCATTCTGGTCAGCCTGGCCACCGACGGCAAGCGTGAGCAGGCCCGTTTCGAAACTCTGCTGCACGCGCTGAAAAATACCGGCCCCCATGCTCAAGACCCGGCCGACCAAGCGTCCCCGGTCAGTAAATAATCATTATTAACAGGAGTCAGCAAGATGGCTAAAGTAGCTGCCGCTTATCAGGCAACAAAGGGATCCATCCTGGATGTGGATAAGGAATTTTATAATCGGTTGACCGCGGCCCGCGGCGAACGCCGGCTGGTGGAAACCGTCACTGTGCCTATGCGCGATGGTCAGGCCTGGGTGGTACCGGCCGGGCACGTGTTCAGGATCAAGGTAACCGAAGGGCCCCAGGTCGGCGATTTCAACATGTGGAACCTGCATAACCCGCGGGAAAGGATGTGGGCCTCGCGCACTCGCCAGCTGCAGCGCGCCCATGTCAGCACCTACGATCGCCTGTGGTCCACCCTGCCCTATTTGCGGCCAATGGCCACCATCATCGATGACACCCTGGCCGACTACGGAGTAGATGAAGATGGCGGCCGGGTGCACGATCTGCTGGGCACCCGCTGCGATCCCTATGTCAACAAGCTGCTGACCGGCGAGGATTTTGACTTCCACTGTCATTCCAACCTGGTCCGGGCGGTGGCGCCCTACGGCCTGACCGAACTCGACGTGCACGACGTGCTCAACGTGTTCCAGTGCACCGGTCTCAACGATGACGACCAGTACTTTATGAAGGCCTGTCCCGCGAAGAAGGGGGATTACCTGGAATTCTTCGCGGAAATCGACTTGCTGTGCGCCATGTCCTGCTGCCCGGGCGGAGATCTGTCCATCGACCTGTGGGGACCGGAAGCCCGCGATCCGCTGGAAACATGCAATCCGCTGGACGTTGAAATCTATGCGGTAGAGCCGGCCCTGCTGGAAGGCTGGTCTTCTCCTCAACCGGCCCCCTACAAGGGTAACCACGGCATGCGCCTGCAGGCCGTTGACTGGGCCACCCTCAAGAAGAACTGCTGCTGAATACCCGGTTCGGGTGACGACAGGCGGGCCTGCCGTCACCCCTATGGATATAATGAGCCGACAACAACGTTAAAAGGAGCGACCATGCCCAAACTGCTGCTCAATGCCGATATGGGGGAAAGCTTTGGCCCCTGGGTCATAGGACTGGACAAGGAAGTCATGCCCCATGTGGATCTGGCCAACGTGGCCTGCGGCTTCCATGCTTCAGATCCCGACATCATGCGCAGCACGGTGCGCCTGGCCTGTGAGCACGACGTCAGGGTCGGCGCCCATCCGGCCTACCCGGATCTGGTCGGCTTCGGCCGCCGCTCCCTGGCCTGCTCACCCCGGGAAATAGAAAACCTGGTGCTCTACCAGATCGGCGCCCTCGCCGCCATCTGCCGAGCCGAAGGTACCCAGCTTGCCTATGTCAAACCCCATGGCGCCCTCTATAACGACATGATGCAGGACCACGACAAGCTGCTGGCGGTGATGCGTGCGGTCGCCGCCTTCGATCCCCGGCTGCCGCTGATGGTGATGGCCACCGCCGATCCGGCCCCGGCACAGAAACTGGCCAACCAGGCCGGCATCAGCCTATGGTTCGAAGCCTTCGCCGACAGGGCCTACGATGCCGCCGGTTTCCTGGTATCCCGCCGCCTGCCGGGCGCCGTACACCATGATTCCGAACTGATTGTCGAGCAGGCCAGACGTATCGCCCTCGGCCAGCCGCTGACCGCAATCGATGGCAGCGAGCTGCTGCTGCAGGCCGACACCCTGTGCGTGCACGGCGACAATCCCGAGTCGATTGCCGCCATCCGCGCCATCCGTCAGGCGCTGGAGTCAGCCGCATGAGGCACCGTCAAGACAGCGGGCTGCCGCGCCTGGAAAATGCCGGCATCGATGCCTGGCTGATCCGGCTGTTCGACACCATAGACGAAGCCAACATGCCCTGGATTACCGCCCTGGTCGAGGCCTGCGAGCAGGCCCTGGGTGACAACCTGATCGATATAGTGCCGTCTTACACCACTGTATTGGTGCACTACGACCCGCTCCAA
The DNA here is from genome assembly GCF_003075035.1 of Zobellella maritima. GTDB lineage: Bacteria > Pseudomonadota > Gammaproteobacteria > Enterobacterales > Aeromonadaceae > Oceanimonas > Oceanimonas maritima. The sequence continues at coordinate 34,719 of NZ_QCZE01000008.1, forward strand.
CTGGATTCGCAGCAAACCGCCGATCTGCTGGGGTCGCTGCTGGCCGGACTCACCGCCAAAGACACGGGAGCCGCCGCCGCCGTTAAGGAACTGCCGGTCTGGTACGACCCCAGCGTCGGGCCCGAGCTGGCCCTGTTGCAACAACATACCGGCTTCGACCTGCCGCATATTATCCGGCTGCACAGTGAACACCTGTACCGGGTATTCGCCCTCGGCTTCGCCCCCGGCTTTGCCTTTATGGGCTCGCTGCCGGCAGAGCTGGAGTTGCCCAGGTTAAGTACCCCCCGCAAGCGGGTGCCGGCGGGCAGCGTGGCGCTCGCCGGGCGACAGACCTCCGCCTACCCCCAGGCCTCCCCCGGCGGCTGGAACCTGATCGGCCGCACCCCGGCCCGGCTGTTCGACCCGGCCAGCCAGGAGCTCAGCCTGCTCAAGGTCGGCGATACAGTGCGCTTCGTGCCGGTCAACAAGGACGAATTCATTCGCCTCGGAGGCGATACCACGCCTACGGAATCCCTGTTATGACACAACACACTCATCACGGTTACCTCAGGGTCGTAAAACCCGGCCCATTGACCACACTACAGGATGCCGGCCGCTTCGGCGTGCGCCGCCTGGGCATCACCCAGGGCGGCCCCGCCGATCTTCACGCCTGGGCCTGGGCCAACTGGCTGCTGGGCAATGCCTGGGGCTCGCCGACACTAGAAATCACCCTGGGTGGTCTGGAGCTGAAGGCCGAGCAGGACTGCACCCTGGCGCTATGTGGCGCCGATCTCGGTACCACCCTGGACGGCGAGCCGGTCGGCTGCTGGCGAGCATTCCGCATCCGTCAGGGCCAGACACTGCGCTTCGCCATGCCGGTAAGCGGAGTCCGTGCCTATCTGGCGGTGAAGGGGGGATTTATTGCCGAGCCGGTGCTGGGCAGCGTGGCCTGCGTCACCCGTGACGGGCTCGGCGGCCATCAGGGTGACGGCCGCAGGTTGGCCGCCGATGAACGACTCGCCTTTGTGCCCCATGGCGACGAGCCCACCCGGCGGACGGTGCCGGAAGCCGAGCGACCGGATTACCATGCACCCGCCACCCTAGGGCTGATCCCCGGTGCCCAGGTGGCCGCCTTTACCGGCGACAGCCTGTTCCGGGCCTTTAACTCGCCCTGGACCGTGGACACCCGGGCCGATCGCATGGGTGTACGCCTGCTGGGCCCAACCCTGCGTTGCACCCTGGAGTCGATGATCTCAGAAGGCATTGCCTTGGGTGCGGTACAGGTCCCCCCCGACGGCCAGCCCATCGCCCTGCTCAACGATCGGCAGACCATAGGTGGCTATCCGCGGCTCGGCACACTCACACCCCTGGCCTGCGCCCGACTGGCCCAGTGCCCCCCGGGGCATAAGGTGTTGCTCAAGGCCACCGCCATCGAGGCGGCCCAGAACCAGTACCGCCGGTTCCGGGCCGGGTTTTAGATTCGACACACTCCGGTACGCCGCGGTGGCAGGACCCGGCCTGTACCGGAGCACAGCCTAGCCCCAACGCCCCCACCATAAGGTGGTGGGCAGTGCCAGGTTGACCAGCGCGGTGAACCAGAACAGCAGCCGGAACGACGGCTTGCGCGACTTGTGCCGCAGCAGGTGTAGGGCCAGCCAGCCGCCCGGCCAGCCACCGAGCAGTGCCAGCAGGTGCAGGGTAAGCTCACGCACCCGCCAGCCGTCGTGAACGGCGGCCCGCTTGTCCCACCAGTACACGCCAAAGGTGATCAGGCTGAGCACCAGATACCACAGCGCCAGCCCCACATAGACCCGAATCATGCTTTTCCTCCTGTTTCGCGGCCACCGCCGCCATTATGAGCCATATGTACCACAACCCGCCGGCAGAGCATGCGTTGCTTTTTATAGACGATAGGTCTAAATTACTCTCCATGAACACAACACCTCCAAAACGCCGAGGCCGGCCGCCAAAACAGCCCCGTGACAACCCGGACACCCGCGACGCCCTGATCCGTTGCGGCGTGGCCGTGCTCACCGAGCAGGGCTTTGTCGCCACCGGCATCGAGGGGGTGCTCAAGCAGGTAGGGGTGCCCAAGGGCTCCTTCTATCACTATTTCGACAGCAAAGAGGCCTTTGGCCAGGCGGTGATGGAACGCTACGCCGCCTATTTCGCCGCCAAGCTGGATCGCTGTCTGCTCGACGAGGCCACCCCGCCGCTGCGGCGCATCGAGCACTTTATGCAGGACGCCATGGTCGGCATGGCACGCCACGATTTCCGACGCGGCTGCCTGGTGGGCAACCTGTGCCAGGAGGTGACCATTTTGCCGGCCAGCTACCGCGAACTGCTGCTGAACACCCTGAAAAGCTGGGAGCAACGCCTGGCGGCCTGCCTGCGGCTGGCTGCCCAACGCGGTGACATTGCCCCCGATACCGACTGCAGCCGGCTGGCCGAACTGTTCTGGATCGGCTGGGAAGGGGCCGTGCAACGGGCTCGTATTGCCCAAAGCGATGCCCCCATGGCGCTGTTTGGACAGGAGTTTCTGGCCCGGCTGCCACGCTGAGTTTTTTTTGACGGCCATTTATAGACGACCAGTCTAAATTAAAAAGGAGAATGCCATGTTCAACGCCATACTGGTCAGCCAGGCTGACGATCAATCCACTCGAGCGGCACTCACTCAGCTTGCACCCGCAGCCTTGCACGACGGGGATGTGCAGGTACGGGTGGAGTGGAGCACCCTCAACTATAAGGACGCCCTCGCCATTACCGGCCAGGGCCCCATTGTTCGCCGTTTTCCCATGGTGCCCGGGGTAGACTTGGCCGGTGTGGTCGAGCACAGCAACAGTGAGCAGTGGCGCCCCGGCGACCGGGTGCTGCTCAATGGCTGGGGCGTGGGCGAGCAATACTGGGGCGGGCTGGCGCAACGGGCCCAAGTACAACCGGGCTGGCTGACCCGGCAGCCGGAGGGGCTGAGCGGCCGCCAGGCCATGGCCATCGGCACCGCCGGCTACACCGCCATGCTGTGCCTGATGGCGCTGGAGCGCCATGGCCTGACTCCGGATAAGGGCGAGGTGCTGGTGACCGGCGCCAGCGGCGGCGTGGGCAGCCTGGCAGTGATGCTGCTGGCTCAACGAGGCTACCGGGTGGTGGCCTCCACCGGCCGCATGGAGGAAAAGGATTATCTCACCTCCCTGGGCGCCGCCGACGTCATACACAGGGATGAACTCTCCGCTCCCGGCAAGCCCCTGGCCAAGGCTCGCTGGGCGGGGGTGGTGGACTCGGTAGGCAGCCACACCCTGGCCAATGCCTGCGCCCAGACCCGGGAAGACGGCCTGGTGGCCGCCTGCGGCCTGGCCCAGGGCATGGACTTTCCCGCTACCGTGGCACCCTTTATTCTCCGCGGCGTGACCCTGCTGGGCATTAACAGCGTCACCCGGCCCCAGGCCGAGCGGGACCAGGCCTGGGTCCGATTGGCTCAGGAGCTGAACACCGACCTGCTTGAGCAAAACACCCGGGAAATCGCCCTGGGCGAGACCATTGCCGCAGCAAACGACTTACTGGCCGGCCGCGTCCGTGGCCGGCTGGTGGTGGATGTAAACCGTTAACCCGCCACGCTCGATGAGGCCTCGACCTGCTCGCCTGCCTGCTTGCGTTGCTGCTGTTGCAGCCGCCATAGCTGGGCATAGAGGCCTTCCCTGGCCAGCAGCTGTTCGTGATTGCCCTGCTCGGCGATGCGGCCGTCCTGCATCACCAGGATATGATCCGCATCCACTATGGTCGACAGCCGGTGGGCGATCACCAGGCTGGTCTGGCCGCGAGATATCTCGCGGATGGCCTGCAGTATGCTGCGCTCCGAGCGGCTGTCGAGGGAGGAAGTGGCCTCGTCGAAGACCAGGATCGGCGGCCGCTTGAGGATGGTGCGGGCGATGGCCACCCGCTGCTTTTCACCGCCGCTGAGCTTGAGCCCACGCTCGCCCACCAGGGTGTGGTGCCCTTCCGGCAGCCGGGAGATGAATTCATCCAGGTGCGCCAGCCGGATCGCCTCGTTCACCTCGTCCTCGCCGGCATCGATACGGCCGTAACGGATATTGTCGTAGATGGAGGCGTTAAACAGCACCGTATCCTGGGGTACTATGCCGATGGCCCGGCGCAGGGAAGCCTGGCTGACGGTGCGGATATCCTGGCCGTCGATCAGCACGGCGCCGCTGTCCACATCGTAGAAACGGAACAGCAGCTTGACCAGGGTCGACTTGCCCGAACCACTGGCGCCCACCACCGCCACCTTCTGCCGGGGCCGCACGGTAAAGCTGACCCGGTCGAGTATCCGCCGGTCGGGGCCATAGCCGAAACTCACCTCGCGAAACGCGATCTCGCCCCGGCTGATGGCAAGCGGTGATGCCTCCGCAGCATCCCTGACAGCCGGCGCGCGGCGCAGCAGCGAAAACATGCGCTCGATATTAGCCATAGAGCCCTTCATCTCCCGGTAGACGAAACCCAGAAAATTGAGCGGCATAAACAACTGCATCATAAAGGCGTTGATCAGCACAAAGTCGCCCAGGGTCATGGTGCCCGCCACCACATTGCGCCCCGCCAGCACCATCATGGCAGTCATCGCCACCCCGATGATCAGCGCCTGACCGCCGTTAAGTGCAAACAACGTCAGTCGGTTTTGGCGCCGGGCCCGCTCCCACTGGGCCAGATCCTCGTCGTAACGATGGGCCTCATAGCCCTCGTTGGTGAAATACTTCACCGTCTCATAATTGAGCAGGCTGTCCACCGCCCGGGAATTGCTCTGGGAGTCCGCCTGGTTGGCGGCGCGCACATAACCGGTTCGCCAGTCGGTGGCCACCACCGACCAGGCCACATACACCACCACGGCCGCCAGGGTGATCAGGGCGAACCAGGCGGAATAGTTGATCAGCAACAGGCCGATCACCATGGCGATTTCAAACAGGGTGGGCACGATATTGAACACCATAAAGCGCATCAGGAAGCTGATCCCCGATACCCCCCGCTCGATATCCCGCGACAGGCCGCCGGTGCTGCGGTTGAGGTGAAAGTCCAGCTCCAGGGTATGCAGATGGTTGAATACCGCCAGCCCGATGCGGCGCATGGCCCGCTCGGTCACCCGGCCGAACAGGGTGTCGCGGATCTCGCCGAACAGCACATTGGCAAAGCGCACCGTGCCGTAGGCCAGCAACAGTCCCAGCGGCAATGCCAGCACTGGGTTTTCACCGGCATCCATGGCATCGACGATATATTTGAGGATAAAGGGCAGGCCGACGCTGGCGAGCTTGGCCGCCACCAAGCAGCCCAACGCCAGCAGGATGCGTCCGCGATACTCGAGCAGGTAGGGGATCAGCTCCCTGAGTGTCTGTAGCTGGAAGCGGATGTCATCCGCCTCCGGGTGATAAGAGCCTCTGCGCATGGTTCAGTCTGTTATGGGGGAATGTAGCTTATCATACTCCCCTTTGGCGGAACGGGCCTGGCGCATCAGGCCGTCGGCGGTCACCGCCTGTGCCGGACGCAGCGGTAGCCCCGCCGCCACCAGCCGCCGGGCCACCCAGGTATTGCAGGTGTGCAGCAGGTGATACCGCTCCACCGAGGCGTAGAAGCGGCCACCGCCATAGCGCCCCGCCCCCACGACTTTGGGGTTGCCTGACTCGTCCCGCGCAAAGGACGTCGCCAACTCGTTCAGCAGCCGCCCCATGCCGGCGGGCGATACCTTCAGCTCAAGCACCGGTAGCCCGGAAAAATACACCTTCGGCGGTTGTGACAGCGGTACCAGATGCAGCACCGCGTCCGTGGGCCAGAGCAGGGCCCGCAGTGCCAGCCCGGCCCCCGCCTGTTCGCTCTGATAAAAGGCCCGATCACCCCAGCCCACCTCAGTAAAACGGGCGGCGGGAAACGTATCCCCCAGTTCAGGAAGGCGCTGCGCCAGCCCTTCCGCCGGCACCACCAGCCCCACATGCAGGCCGTGATCCACCAGATACAGCGGTTGCCCTTGCTTCCCCGCCGGCCGCCACTCCTCGACCGTACGACAACCGGCGCAGAGCAGACTGAGTAGCAGAACAAGCCAAGGGTGCATGGTGGCCTCTCAAGAGATGGGCTGATCTTGAGTATTGCAGACCGGGCAAGCAAAATCGGGTAGGCCATCCCACCTGGGTGCAAGCGGGTGCTTTCACAGGTGTGGGAGAAAAGCCGAGGGGAACAGTTGTCGGGACAGTGCATTTATCGCCTGTAGCTTGGTAGTGAGGGCGGGTTGCAGACGCTGGCGGAGCGGGCAGAGCCGATAAATTGGTGGAAAGCCTGCCCGATCTCATACTGGAGCGGGAAAGCCCGGCCCAGGGGCAGCTGGGCCGTATTCGTAATCAATTGATTTTGGTGCGCCGTTATCTTTCCCCCCAGCGGGATCTGGTGGCCCGGCTGGCCAGCGAGAAGATCGGCTGGCTCAACTACGATGATCGCCGCCTGTCTGAGCATGCCTGAACCCAAGGGTAATCCACCAGATAATGGTGGCCCTCGGCCACCTGAGCCACCGCCTGCATGGAGAGCTGCCCGGATTAAGAACAGTAATAATATGTTGTTATGATGTAACAAATTGGTCGGTGTCAACGTCCTTTCCGGACAGCCTGATGCGCCTGCCCAATGGGCGTTCCCATTCGAGTGCGTGGGACAGAAAAAACGGCGCCAGTGGCGCCGTATGAATATGACAGAACGAGGTCGAGCAGCCTGCGATTAGGCAGCGATAGGCGTGATTTTCACCTGGGCGATTCGGAAGTCGGCTACTTCAACCACTTCAAAGCGCAGGTCGTCCCGCTCCATCACGGTGCCGTTTTCCGGAAGACGGCCGCTCCAAGCCAGCAGCATGCCGGCCAGGGTGGCGTATTCATCGTCCGGATCGACCAGCCCCTTGCGGTCCAGCACCTGCTCCAGATAGTGCAGATCGGTGCTGCCCTTGACCAGCCAACCGTCATCCTGAGGCAGCACTTCGGGGGTTTCGTGTTCGTCGAGAAACTCGCCCACGATCGCCTCCAGCAGGTCGTGGGGCGTCACCAACCCCTGGATGGTGCCGAACTCGTCGGTGATTAGTACCATGGTGCCACGGGCTTCGCGCAGCACATCCATCAGCCGGATGACGTTGATGCTCTCAGGTACGATCACGGGATCGTGGTGCCGGGCCAGCTCGGACAGGGTCTTGCCTTCTTTCAGGCCCGCCACCAGTTCCTTGGCGCGCACCACCCCCAGCATGTTGTCCAGCTCGCCGTCACAGATAGGGAACAGGCTGTGGGGGGTTTCCAGCAGCTGGGCCATCACCTCCTCGGTACTGTCCTGCACATCCAGCCAGACGATATCCGCCCGCGGTGTCATGATGGTGCGGATCGAGCGTTCCGCCAGGGACAGTACGCCGCTGATCATATGCCGCTCTTCTTCCACAAAACCCTGTCCCTCGTCTTGCTGGGGCAGGCGCTCGGGCTCCGCCTCCTGCTGATTACGGGCGCCCATCAGCTTGAAGATGGCGGCCGTGGTGCGCTCACGCAGGGGAATATGCTCCTCCTGGCGGATAAAGTTGCGCCGGGCCAGCTGGTTGAACATCTCGATCAGGATCGAGAAACCGATGGCCGCATAGAGGTAGCCCTTGGGTATATGGAAACCGAAACCCTCGGCCACCAGGCTGAAACCGATCATCAGCAGGAAGCTCAGACACAACACCACCACGGTCGGGTGCGCGTTGACAAAGTCGGTCAACGACTTGGAGGCTGCCAGCATCACCACCATGGCCACGATCACCGCCGTCATCATCACCGCCAGGTTATCCACCATGCCCACGGCGGTAATGATGGAGTCGAGCGAGAATACGGCGTCCAGCACCAGGATCTGCGCCACCACCACCCCGAAGCCCGCATAGGCCACACTGGCATCGGCTTCGTGAGTCTTGCCTTCCAGCCGCTCGTGGAGCTCCATGGTGGCCTTGAACAGCAGGAACAGACCGCCCGCCATCAGGATTAGATCCCGGCCCGAGAACGACAGTTCGCCCACCGAAAACAGCGGCGTGGTCAGGGTCACCAGCCAGGACACCACGCCCAATAATCCCAGACGCATCAGCAGTGCCAGCGTCAGGCCGATGATCCGCGCCCTGTCCCTCTGATGGGGCGGCAGCTTCTTCACCAGGATGGCGATAAACACCAGGTTGTCGATGCCCAGCACGATTTCCAGGATCACCAGCGTCAGCAATCCGACCCATATGGATGGATCCATCAGGAATTCCATGACTTACCTCTTAACATTCAATTTTGATAGAAACAGATTGGCCTGCGATCAGGCCTGACCGACACACGGAGTCGGAAAAGGTCGAACAGTGAGTCCGCATGGGGAGGCAAGGGTCGGGAACAGCGGGAAAGACAACAGCGCAGAAAAAACAGGATGTGCGGCAGAACTAAAGATGCGTTTCAAGCAACTTCGCGAACAGTCCATATGATTTACCGGTTTTGGCCGGACCTCTTGGTTAAAATGGATCCACATCATAATCACAATACGGCTTTTGGCAAACAAAAATAATGTGACAGCGTGCAGGCCCGGACGAGGGCGGGCTATGCCCGCCCTCGTCCATTTTAAGTTACCCCCTGGCTTCGAAGCCGAAGGTTTCGGTGACGTAATCGATGTCCTTGTCACCACGACCCGACAGGTTGATCAGCATGGTCTGACCCGGATTTTCCTGGCCGTGCTTGATAGCCCAGGCCACCGCATGGGCACTTTCCAGGGCCGGGATAATGCCTTCCAGACGCGACAGCCTGTAGAAGGCTGCCAGGGTTTCGTCATCGCTGATCGCGTGGTAGTTGACCTTGCCCTCGGTCTTGAGGAAGGAATGCTCGGGGCCCACGCCCGGATAATCCAGCCCGGAGGCGATGGAATGCACCGGCGCCGGATTTCCTTCGTCGTCGGACAGCAGCAGGCACTTGAAACCGTGAATCATGCCCGGCTTGCCGAAGGTCATGGTAGCCGAGTGCTCACCAAGCGCGGTGCCCCGTCCCAGGGGCTCGACCCCGTTCAGGCCCACCCCCTCGTCGTCGAGGAAGGCGCTGAACAGGCCCAGAGCATTGGAGCCGCCGCCCACACAGGCACCCACCTGATCCGGCAGTTCACCCACCATTTCAATAAACTGCTCCCTGGCCTCGATGCCAATCACCGACTGGAAATCACGCACCATCAGCGGGAAAGGATGGGGCCCCACCACGGAGCCGATGGCGAACAGCGCGGTGTCGGCCTGTCCGAGGTAGGACTCGAAAGCCGAGTCGACCGCTTCCTTGAGGCTGCGGCCACCGAAGCTTACCGGCACCACCTCGGCGCCAAGCAGCTTCATGCGGGTTACATTGGGCGATTCCTTGGCAATGTCGATTTCGCCCATATGGATTTCGCATTCCATGCCGAAATAGGCCGCCGCCGTGGCCAATGCCACCCCGTGCTGGCCGGCGCCGGTTTCGGCGATCAGCTTGGTCTTGCCCATGTGCTTGGCGAGCAGCGCCTCGGCCATGCAGTGGTTCAGCTTGTGGGCGCCGGTATGGTTGAGATCCTCGCGTTTGAGATAGATATGGGCGCCGACCTCGCGGCTCAGGTTGTGGGCGTAATAAACCGGTGTGGGTCGGCCCTGATAATGCTTGCGGATATAGCGCAGTTCATTGAGGAAACCGGCGGAACGCCCGAGGGTCAGGTAGGCCCTGTTTATCTCGGCAAACTGGGATTCCAGCTGCGGAGGCAGGAAAGCGCCACCGAACTCGCCGAAATAACCGTCCTTGTCCGGGAACCGCTTCAGATACCCCATGGATGACCTCCTTGACTGTGTAGATAGGGATAAAACCGGAGACCATTATCCATCTAAAGCTGTCCGACACAATTACCGAAAAGGAGAACAACGGGCAGCACGGGCGTGCCCATGCCTGCAACGCGTTACAGAGCGCGGGTCCCGGAAAATATCAATGACTGTCCATAAATGGCTTCGGAATGGAAATAACAGATGGTTTTAGGTAAACACCTTTTTATCCGGGTATTCAGCGGGAATATCCGATGTAAGACAGACAAAAGTATTGCCTGCAAATGATCCTTCGGTTCGATGCAGCACCGATAATATCCCCGAACATCGCCGGTTAATTATCACCTCAGCCATGTCTGGCTTGCATTGGATATCCACATGACACAGTATCGTTATTGGTGGATTGCCGGTGGCCGCGGATAACAACCTTATCCGGTTAAGGCCGGGATACCGGGGCTGGCGAGCACAGCCTTTACCGTAGTGCATCCCGGTCGGCAAACCGGTTACGCCCGACACGATATGCCATCAACCGACTACCATCCCGTTCGCATTGAGGACGCCTTATAAAACAGTATTCTTGTCATCTATTTGGAGCAACGTCATGACCCAGGAAAAAGTCATCACCCTTGAAAAATCCGAGCCCGTTTCGCGTACATCCGCGCCAAAGGCAAATCCGAAATCCGGTGAACCCTTTGCCAACAACGTGACCTATTTCGATCATAGCTCGGGCAACTTCAAGGCCGGCACCTGGGATTGCACCGCCGGCAGTTGGGAACATAACCATCCCAAGCTCGAGTTCTGCTATATCGTCGAGGGCAGCGTCAAGATAATCGAGGAAGACAGTGGCGTGACCCATGTGTATAACAAGGGAGATTCCTTTGTAGTCCCCAAAGGTACCCGCGTAACCTGGGTTGTTGACGACTACGCCAAGAAGATTTTTGTCTCTGCTGCCCACCTTGACGGCCTGTAAGCCGAATCAAAGAGACCTGGTTTCTTAATAGGCCACAGGGTTCCGCCCTGTGGCCTATTTGTACTACCGCCATGTTGATTATCAATATTGTGGCAAATCACTGAACAAGGTGCGCTGACCATAGATCATTTAGTTCATCTACCCTCCCGACTGGCGCCCTCCAATCCATTCGGCTTTTTATATTTCGGTTATTGTTATGCTCGGCCTTGCCCTGTAATACCGACTGCCTTAAACAATCTGAAAGCGTTTTGGGATCCCCCTGAGAGGCGCAGTGATTAAGCCACTTCCCTACCACCAGCGAACCGGATAGCGTTGGCCCGTGCCGCGGTGAAACACCAGGCCCCCCACGATGATCAGAGACGCTCCCAAGGCCACCGGCGACCACAGAAAGCCCCAGTCCTGGCCGCCCAGCATCACGATCAGCGGATTGGCCCCGGCCGGTGGATGGGTGGTATCAGTCAACAGCATCAGGCTCACCGCCAGCCCCACCGCCAGGCCCAGCGACCAGGGTTGCACCCCGAACAACGTCAATATTATCAGGCCCACCAGGGTCGTCAGCAAATGGCCAAAGAAGATGTTCCTGGGCTGGGCCAGCGGGCTCTCCGGCAGGCCAAACAGGATCACCATGGTAGCCCCGAATGGTGCCATCAACCAGAGACTGGAGGCATCCAGGCCGTCCAGCTCCGCCAGGGTGGTAATGCACAACATGGCACCCAGGCCCGCCACCAGTGCCGGATAGCGCGCCGCCAGGCGGAAAACCCCGTTTTCACTACTCATCGTCACCCTCCCCTCATTAAAAGTAGACAGATCTGTCTACATATGAAGGCAAGGATAGACAGATCGGTCTACCTCTGTCAATATGCACGCATCAACCGGAGGAACTCATGGATAAACGGCAGCAACTCGTGACAACCGCCTTCGAGCTGTTTTATCGGCACGGTATCCATGCCGTGGGCATCAACCAGATCCTGCAGGCCTCGGGCGTCGCCAAGAAAACCCTGTATCACCATTTCTCCAGCAAGGAGGCGCTGGTGGCCGCCGTGGTTGCCTACAGAGACGCCGCCTACCAGGAATGGCTCGATGCCCGGCTGGCGCAGGGAGAACAAACGGTAACGGGCGTGATCCACTCCCTGTTCATGGCACTGGACGACTGGTTCAACGATCGGGCGGCACCGCTGACCCGCTTTCACGGCTGTTTTTTTATCAATGCCAGCGGTGAGTACGGTGATCCCGGACACGAGGTACACCGACAATGTGCCCGGCACAAGGAAGCCGTGATGAACCTGCTGGCGGATTACCTGCAACGGACGGGGCTGGCGGCACCGGCCGCCAGCCGGCTGGCGCAGGCCCTGGGGCTGCTAAAGGAGGGGGCCATAGTGCAGGCCCATGTGCAGGGCGAAAAACGGGCCGCCCTCAGTGCCAGGGAGCTGGCCCTGCGTCTGCCCGACTCCGAATAGGCAAGAGGCCCGCATGAACGGACCTCTTGTTGCTACAGGCTAACGGCTGGCGGAATAGCTGTTGTCCCAGTCCTTCCATACCGGCTGCAGGCCGGTCGCGGCAATCGCCCTGGCCACCTCGGCGGGGCTGCGGTCGTCATCGATCTCGAACTGCTCCAGCTCGGCCTTGTCATCGGCCACATAGCCGCCGGGCTGGGTCTTGGAGCCGGCACTGATACTGGTCACCCCCAGCGGGATCACCTTGTCGCGGAACTCCCGGGCCTCGCGGGTCGACAGGCTCAGCTCCAACTCGCCGTCAAACATGCGGTAGGCGCAGATCAGCTGCACCAGCTGGCGATCGGTCATCACCGACTTGGGCTGCAGGCCACCGGTGCAGGGCCGCAGGCGCGGGAACGACACCGAATAGCGGGTTTTCCAGTAATGCCTCTGCAGGTAGCGCAGGTGCGCCGCCACGTAGAAACTGTCGGCCCGCCAGTCTTCCAGGCCGAACAGAGCGCCCAGACCGATCTTGTCGATGCCGGCACTGCCCAGCCGGTCCGGGGTTTCCAGCCGCCAGCGGAAGTCCTTCTTCTTGCCACGGATATGGTGCTCATCGTAGGTCAGGTGCTGATAGGTCTCCTGATAGACCATGACGCTATCCAGGCCGTACTGGCGCAGCTCGGCGTACTCTGCTTCGGACAGGGGCTGCACCTCCATCATCACATAGCTGAAATGACGTTTGATGATCGGCAGCATTTGCTTGAAATAGGTCAGCCCCACCTTGCCTTCGTGCTCACCGGTCACCAGCAGCACCGTATCGAAGCCCATGGCCTTGATCGCCAGGCATTCCTGCTCGATTTCCGCCTCGCTCAGGGTCTTGCGTTTGAGCCGGTTGCTCATCGAGAAACCGCAATAGGTACAATCGTTGGCACACAGATTCGACAGGTACAGGGGGATGTAAAACCCCACTGTATTGCCGAAGCGCTGGCGGGTCAGCCGGTAGGACTGCTGGGCCATCTGCTCGAGATAAGGCTCGGCGGCCGGCGAGATCAGCGCCATAAAGTCCTGCAGATCCCGTTTCGGCTTGGCCAGCGCCCGCTCCACGTCCCGCGCCTGCTTGCCGTAGATGCTCATCTTGATGTCATCCCAGTCCATGGACGACCAGACATCGAAGAAGCTCATAGGGTCTCCAGGAAGGCGGTCAGCGGGCTGGACGCCTGGGCATGGCGGCTCTGACCGGCCAGCCCGGCCTCATAGGCCATGCGCCCGGCGGTCACCGCCAGCCTGAAGGCCTCGCCCATGGCCACCGGATCGCCGGCCACCGCGATGGCGGTATTGACCAACACGGCATCGGCGCCCAGCTCCATGGCATAGGCGGCGTGGCTGGGGGCACCGATGCCCGCATCCACCACCACGGGCACATTGGCCTGCTCTATGATGATTTCCAGAAAGTCATGGGTTACCAACCCCTTGTTGGAACCGATCGGCGCCCCCAGCGGCATCACCGCCGCGCAACCCACTTCTTCCAGCCGCTTGCACAGCACGGGATCGGCGCCGCAGTAGGGCAACACGATAAAGCCGTCCTTGACCAGCAACTCGGCGGCCTTGAGGGTCTCGATGGGATCGGGCAGCAGGTACTTGGGATCCGGATGAATTTCCAGCTTGAGCCAGTTGGTGCCCAGGGCTTCCCGTGCCAGCCGGGCGGCAAACAGCGCCTCGTCTGCATCCCTGGCGCCCGAGGTGTTGGGCAGCAGGTTGACGCCCAGTTCCAGCAGCGGAGGCAAGATGTCGTCGCTGTGGTTTTTCAGATCGACCCGCTTCAGCGCCATGGTCACCAGTTCGGTGCCGGTGGCGGTAAAGGCCGCCTGCATGGTGGCGCTGTCGCTGAACTTGCCCGTGCCGGTAAACAGCCGGGAGTTAAAGGTTTTATCGGCGATGATCAGGCTCATGTCAGCCTCCGGCTATGGCGTGGAACAGGGTGATCTGATCACCCCCGTTCAGGGTGATCTGTGACCATTGCGAGCGGGCCACTACCTGCTGGTTCAGGGCCACCGCCACCCCGGGCTTGTCTTGTTGCAGCTGGACCAGCATGCCTTGCAGGCTAGTGCCGGGCGTCAGTTGCAGGAATTCTTCATTGACTGTGACTTGCATTTTTCTCTCCACACACGGGGCAACCGGGATCCTTGGGCACCGTCAGGGTCTGCCAGCTGTGCGCCTTGGCATCGAACAACTTGAGCTGTCCCAGCGGCACTGTGCCGGTGCCGGTCAGCCACTTGATGGCCTCCAGTGCCTGCAGCAGGCCTATGGTGCCGACCACGGGGCCGATCACCCCGGAGTTGCTGCAGTTGAGCCGTTCGCTGATATCCGGGCCATAGAGACAGCGGTAACAGCCGTGTCCGGCCTGCGGATCCAGTGCCAGCAGCTGGCCTTCGAAACGGATGGCGGCACCGATGATCAGCGGCCTGCCCCAGGCGTAACAGGCGGCATTGATCGCCTGACGGGTGGCCATGTTGTCGGTACAGTCCAGCACCAGGTCGGCTTCGGCGACAAAATCACCGAGGCTGTCCGCATCCATCCGCTGATTGATGGCAATCACCTCGACGTCCGGATTCAGCGCGAGCAGTTTCTCCCGGGCCGTCTCCGCCTTGCTGTGTTGCAGGCTGTCCATGTTATACAGGGTCTGGCGCTGCAGGTTGCTGACGTCCACCAGATCGTGATCCGCCAGCCACAGGGTGCCGACCCCTGCCGCCGCCAGATACTGGGCGGCGGGCGAACCCAGTCCACCCAGACCGACGATCAGCACGGAAGCGTTTTTCAGCCTGAGCTGACCCGCCTCGCCCACGTCTTCCAGCAACAGGTGCCGGCTGTAGCGTAAAAATTCATTGTCGCTGAGCATTGTCTCCCTCCACCAACGCCAACAGCTCAAGGGTGGTGGCATCCGGATCCTGCGCCTCGGTAATGGCGGTCACCAGGGCGATACTGCCGACCCCGGTGGCGGCCACCAGCGGCACCCGCTCACGGCTGATACCGCCGATGGCCACCAACGGAAACTCCGCCGCCATCAGTGCCACGTAGCGCTCGAGCCGCTCCAGACCCTGAGGCCGGGACGGCATGTCCTTGGTCCTGGTCGGGAAGATATGGCCCAATGCCAGGTAGGAAGGCTTAAGCTCCCGGGCGCGCAGCATCTCGAAATAACCGTGGGTGGAAAGACCCAGTTTAAGACCGGCGGTACGAATGGCCTCCAGATCCGCCACCTCGATATCTTCCTGGCCCAGGTGTACGCCGTAGGCGCCGTACTTGATGGCCAGCCGCCAGTAGTCGTTGATAAACAGCCGGGCATTAAAACGCCGGCCCAGCGCCACCGCCGCCTGGATATCGGCCTCGACGTCGGCGTCGGCCTTGTCCTTGATGCGCAGCTGCAGGGTGCGCACCCCCAGGCTCAGCAGGCGCTCCAGCCAGGCCACCGAATCCACCACCGGATACAGACCCAGGTTATGGGTATCCATGGGCGCGAATCCGCCTTCGGGCCGCCTGCCTGCCAGTCCCAGCTGGTCGCCCAGTTTTGAGCCCGGCATCACCACCGCCGGAAAGTCGGCGCGGTTTTCCGGCCAGCCCAGATGAGCCACCGGGCCGGCGCCGGCACCGATGGCCTCGGCGCCCTTGAGGCCCTGATTGATATAGGCCTTGGCCAATACCAGGGCATCTTCAATCGGGTAATCCCGGGCAATGGCGGCGGCGATGGCCGACGCCAGGGTACAACCGGTGCCGTGCCCATGACCCGTTGCCAGCCGGGGGCTGGCCAGCCAGATCTCGCGCTCGCCATCGGTGTAGTAATCGAGCGCCTGCTCGGCCGGCCAAGCCAGGTGGCCGCCCTTCACCAGCACGGCCCCGGCACCCGCCGCCAGCAGGGCGGCGGCACCGGCCCTGAGCCGCTCGGGCGAGTCGGGCGCTATGCCCGACAGTACTTCCAGCTCAAGGGCGTTGGGAGTCACCAGGTCCACCTGCTGCAACAGCTGCCGTTGCAACGCCGGCAGCAGCTTGGCATCGGCCATGGCCTTTCCGGAACTGGCCACCGCCACCGGGTCCAGCACCACATAGGGCTTGACCGGCCATTGCCTGCGATATTCCTGCAGGTGTTTGGCCAACACCTCGGCGTGCAGCCCGGTGGGCAGCAGACCAATCTTGATGGCACTGGCCTGCATGTCGCTCTCCAGTGCCGCCAGCTGGCTGGTAAATACCTGCATCAGCACCGGCTCGACCATGGAAACGGTGACCGAGTTCTGGGCGGTGATCGAGGAGATCACCGAGCAGCCATGGCCGCCAAACGCCTTGATGGTGTGCAGATCGGCCTGAATGCCGGCCCCGCCGCCCGAGTCTGAGCCGGCTATGGTCCAGACAATGGGTCGGTTCATGCCTTTTCCTGCTCCAGCTTGTCGGCCTGGTGATACAGCTCACCGCCGCGCTTCTTGAACTCTTCGGACATCTGCGCCATACCGGCCACCACGGTTTCGTTGTTGCCGTCCATGTCCACCAGCTGTACCGCTATGGCTTCCTGGGCGGCGGCGTAATCGCGTACTTCCTGGGTGATCTTCATGGAGCAGAACTTGGGTCCGCACATGGAGCAGAAGTGGGCCACCTTGCCAGACTCCTGGGGCAGGGTCTCGTCGTGGTAGGCACGGGCGGTCTGCGGATCCAGGGCCAGGTTGAACTGATCTTCCCAACGGAATTCGAAACGGGCCTTGGACATGGCGTTGTCGCGAATTTGCGCGCCCGGATGGCCCTTGGCCAGGTCGGCGGCATGGGCAGCGATCTTGTAGGTAATCAGGCCCTGTTTGACGTCTTCCTTGTTGGGCAGACCCAGGTGCTCCTTGGGTGTCACGTAGCACAGCATGGCACAACCGAACCAGCCGATCATGGCGGCGCCGATGCCGGAGGTGAAATGATCGTAACCGGGGGCGATGTCGGTAGTCAGCGGGCCCAGGGTGTAGAAGGGCGCCTCATGGCAATGCTCGAGCTGCTCTTCCATATTGCGCTTGATCATGTGCATGGGCACATGGCCGGGGCCTTCGATCATCACCTGGACGTCATATTCCCAGGCCACCTTGGTCAGCTCGCCCAGGGTATGCAGCTCGGCAAACTGGGCCTCGTCGTTGGCGTCGGCGATGGAACCGGGGCGCATGCCGTCACCCAGGGACAGGGACACGTCGTAGGCGGCACAGATCTCACAGATTTCGCGGAAGTGCTCGTACAGGAAGCTTTCCTTGTGATGGGACAGACACCATTTGGCCATGATGGAGCCGCCACGAGACACGATGCCGGTCACCCGCTTGGCAGTCATAGGCACATAGCGCAGCAGTACGCCGGCATGGATGGTGAAATAATCCACGCCCTGCTCGGCCTGTTCGATCAGGGTGTCGCGGAACACTTCCCAGGTCAGGTCTTCGGCCACGCCGTTGACCTTTTCCAGTGCCTGGTAGATAGGTACTGTGCCGATGGGTACCGGGCTGTTGCGCAGTATCCATTCACGGGTTTCGTGGATGTAGCGACCGGTGGACAGGTCCATCACGTTGTCGGCGCCCCAGCGGGTGGCCCATACCAGCTTTTCCACTTCTTCCTCTATGCTGGAGGTCACCGCCGAGTTGCCGATGTTGGCATTGATCTTCACCAGGAAGTTGCGACCGATGATCATCGGTTCTGATTCGGCATGGTTGATGTTGGCGGGGATGATGGCGCGGCCTTCGGCCACTTCCTTGCGCACGAATTCGGGGGTGATGCTCTCCGGCAGGTTGGCGCCGAAGTTCTGGCCCGGGTGCTGTTGCAGCAACATTTCGTCCCGCACCCGCTCACGACCCATGTTTTCACGGATGGCGATATATTCCATCTCGGGGGTGATGATGCCTTTACGGGCATAGTGCAGCTGGGTCACACAGGCGCCTGCCTTGGCCTTGCGCGGCTTGGGCATGTGCTCGAAACGCAGGTGATCCAGGCCGTCGTCGGCCATGCGCTGCTGGGTAAACTCGGAAGTGACGCCTTCCAGCTCCTCGGTATCGTCACGCTCGAGAATCCACTGGCGACGCAGCTGGGGCAGGCCCTTGCGTACATCCAGTTCGGCCTCGGGGTCGCCGTAAGGGCCGGCGGTGTCGTAGATCGGAACCGGCGCATTGGGCTCGAGAATGGGATTTTCCTCGGTGCCGCCCTTGAAACTATCGGCCAGGTGGATCTCGCGCATGCCGACCTTCAGGTCGGGACGAGAGCCTTCGATATAGATACGGCGTGAATTGGGGAAATGCTCACCCTTGAGGTTATCAATAAATTCCTGGGCCTGGCTGCGAATTTCACGACGGTTTATTTTTGACATAGCAATCTCACCTTTGCGTCCATTAGGTATATTAAGAATGCTTGCCAGGAGTGTTGAGGAAGAACCGGTAGGGTTGGAAATTTGGACCGGTTCTCACTTGCTTCCCTTCGCAGGTATTAGCCTGATCAGGTTCAACGGATCCCGCGTATGCGGTCTCAGCCCAGGGGGCACTCCGACAAGATGTGCGGCCAGTATAACCAGAGCCTGTCGGAAAAAGCAAAGCCGTTGCATACAATTCAAATAAACTTTTTTTAACTCTTTGTAAACAAAGGCAAGCGATTTTTTGAAAGGGCCAGTTGCGGTTTTCTTGGCGGACCAGTGGCGGGGCTTTCAATAACAGGGCCCCTGACGAGGCCCGCTATCAGGAGATTTATTGCCGCTTGCCGATCACTTCCTTCATCAGCTTCAGCTGCTGCTGTTTTAGCCGGCTGTCGGCGGCTATCTTGTCCAGGGTGGCCTGCCTGAGCTCGGCGTTTTCCATCTTGCCGGCCCGGCTTTCGGCCATCATCCGTGACAGTATCATGTGCTGCTCCATGGCTTCCAGGCGGGCATTCTGGCTGACCAGGTACTGTTTCTTCAGCTCGGGGCTGTCCATCTTCTCCAGCCGCTTGGTGAGCCGCTGTTCGAACTTCTGCGGAGCCATTTTCATGGGGTGGTGGCCCATGCCATGGCGGCCTTCCCCCCTGTGGTGGCCTGTTTCGCCCATCCGGTGACCGCAATCGCCCTGTCCCTTGCGCTCACCATGGGACCATTTCGGGCCCGTTTGTTCGGTACCGCTGGCGTCGACGGCGCTGACCAGCGCAGGGGCGGCAAACAGGGTGGCGGCCAGCAACAATACGGTTTTCTTGGTGTTCATGGTTTCTACCTCTGGTATGGGTTCGAGATGAAGTAAAACAGCCGGCTGTCAGCGAACTGTGTCTGGCTCTCCCTTTTTTGTAGCAAAGTGTGACGGCCTTGTCGGCTGACACACTTTGACATTAATTGCCGTAAAAACCGCCTTATACTGGCCCTATGGAACGACTGAGGAACCAAGATGAATAAAGGCAGGCACCTGCTGGTGGTGGACGATCACAGCGAGATTCGCGATTTGTTGAAGCGCTTCCTGGAGCAACACGGCTACCAGGTCAACGGCGCCCGGGACGGCCGGGAAATGCGCCAGCAGCTGGCCCGCCAGGCGGTTGACCTGATCATCCTGGACCTGATGCTGCCCGGCGAAGACGGCCTGACCCTGTGCCGGGAACTGAGGGCCTCCAGCGAGGTGCCCATCATCATGCTCACCGCCATGGGGGAAGATACCGATCGCATCGTCGGCCTGGAAATGGGTGCCGACGACTACCTGCCCAAACCCTTCAACCCCCGGGAGCTGCTGGCCAGGATCAAGGCGGTGCTCAGACGTAACCCCGAGCCGGGCCTGACCCAGGCACCAAAAGAGCAGCAACAGATCCGCTTCAATCAGTGGACCCTGGATATGGCCCGTCGCGAGCTGCTGGATAATAAAGGGGTCACCATCAGCCTGAGCACCGCCGAATTTGATCTGCTCAGGGTGTTTATCCAGCATCCCAACCGGGTGTTGAGTCGAGACCAGCTGCTGGACCTGGCCCGGGGCCGGGAAGCCCAGGCCTTCGACCGCGCCATCGATACCCTGGTCAGCCGGCTGCGGCGCAAGCTGGAGCCGGACTCCAAGAATCCGCAACTGATCAAAACCATCTGGGGCGGAGGCTATATGCTGGTCGCCGACATCAGCCATGTGGATTAAACGCCTCGGCTACTGGGCCGGCAGCCTGGCGGGGCAAATTATCCTGGTGGCGCTGTTTGCCCTGCTGCTGATCCAGCTGATCGGCGTGCAAATCTATCGCCTGGAGCGGGAAGAGGCGCTGGGTCTGGTCAACAGCCGCTTTACCCTGCAACGGCTGACCGCCGCCACCCGCCTGCTCAACGAGGCGCCCGGAGAGCTGAGATCCGAGATCCTGAAGGCCAGCCGCAGCGAAACCCTGCTGCTGAACATAGATGCCTCCCGCCCCGCTCCGGCGGCGCGCAACGCCAAACTCGAACATATAGTGCGAACCAAGCTGGACTATCCTCCCGGGCGGGCCGTGATCATCAGCGCCGAAACCCGCAACGGAATGCTCGAGCTGCCCCCCCATCCTCATCGCCATCGCCACCCCGGCCGACGGCCACCGCTGCCGGATATCCGTCTCTATGGCGCTATCGAACTGGCTGATGGCCAGTGGCTGCATTTCACCTCGCTGACGGACCGGGAAACCCCGGGCTGGTCGGTCAAGGCGGTGCTGTCACTGGTGTTGCTGGCAGGCCTGCTGACCGGGCTGATGATCTGGCTGCTGCAGCGCACCACCCGACCGCTCAAGGAGCTGGCCCGGCAGGCCGAGCGCCTGGGCCGGGGCGACAAGGCGGAGCCCGTCCCTGAAAGCGGGCCGCGGGAAATTCGTGAAACCCTGGCGGCCTTCAACCGCATGCAGGATAGGCTGGACAGGTTCGTGTCCGATCGCACCCGCATGCTGGCGGCCATCTCCCACGACCTGCGCACCCCCATCACCAGCCTGCGGCTACGTACCGAGTTCCTGCCCGATGGCGAAGACAAACACAAACTGCAGGCGGGGCTGAAACAGATGGAGCAGATGCTCAACGCCACCCTGCAGTTTGCCCGGGAGGATGGCCTGGCCGAGCCGGTACGGGATCTGGACCTGCCCAGCCTGCTGGAAAGCCTGTGTGACGACCTGCAGGACAACGGCCACGATGTCTCCCTGGTCGAGCAGTCGCCCATCATCTATCGCGGCCGCCCCACCGCCTTGCGCCGGGCCCTGCAGAACCTGCTCGACAACGGCGTGAAATACGGTGGCAAGGTCGAGGTACGGTTGCTGGACGGCAAGGAATCGGTGCGTATCCTGGTGCATGACCATGGCCCCGGCATTCCGGAGCAACAGCTGGAGGAAGTGTTCAAGCCCTTTATCCGCCTGGACAGCGCCCGCAACCTGGAGGACGGCAGCGTCGGCCTGGGGCTGGCCATTGCCCGCACCCTGATCCACCAGCACGGCGGCAGCCTGGAGCTCGCCAACCATCCCCGGGGCGGCCTGTTGGCCACGGTGACCCTGCCCCGTTAACAAGTGCTTGATTGTCATGGGGTAAAAATCAATACTGGGCGTCAGTATCAAAAAAAGTGAACGCTGAATAAGGGTCATCTTATGCTCAAGGAAGAACACGCTCAGGCCATGCTGAAGGCCGCCCGGGAACATGCCCTCAAGCTTGGCGTCAAGGTCAATATCGCCATTGTCGACGCCGGTGCCCACCTGCTCGCCTTCAACCGGATGGACGGCGCCATGCTCGGCTCCATCGAGGTCGCCCTCAAGAAGGCCCGTACCGCCGTGCTGTTTCCCATGCCCGCCGAACAATTCGGCGAGATTATCCGTCATGCGGAACTGACCGGCATGGAACACACCAACGGCGGCCTGGTCGCCTTCGCCGGCGGCCAGCCGCTGCATGTGGATGGCCGGCTGTTGGGCGCCATCGGCGTATCCGGCGCCAACGCCGAACAAGACAAGGACATCGCCGAACAGGCCATTATCCAGATAATGGGGTAACCGGCGGCGCTTTACAGCCAGGGGGAAACTTCCTACAGTCGTGGGTCAATTGACGCCCGGATACCCCGGCGTTCAGGCACAAGGAAAGGACCCATGAAAGACGCAACCCTGGCTGTTCATCACGGCTACACCACAGATCCCACCACCAAGGCCGTGGCCACTCCCATCTACCAGACCGTAGCCTACGAGTTTGACAGCGCCCAGCACGGCGCCGATCTGTTCAATCTGGAAGTGCCGGGTAACATCTATACCCGCATCATGAATCCCACCAACGACGTGCTGGAACAACGGGTCGCCGCCCTCGAAGGGGGCATCGCCGGCCTGGTGGTTTCAGCAGGCAGTGCCGCCATCCACTATGCCATCCTCACCCTGGCCCAAAGCGGCGACAACATCATCACCACTCCCCAGCTGTATGGCGGCACCTACACTCTGTTTGCCCATATGCTGCCCAGCTTGGGAATTGAAGTGCGCTTCGCCGACGATGCCAGCCCGGAAGCCGTCGCCCGCCTGATCGACGGCAACACCAAGGCGGTGTACTGCGAGAGCATCGGCAACCCGGCGGGCAATGTCGCCGATATTCAGGGCCTGGCCGACGCCGCCCATGCCCAGGGCGTGCCGCTGATTGTCGACAACACAGTCGCCACTCCCATGCTGTGCAAGCCGATCTCGTTCGGAGCCGACATCGTGGTGCACTCGCTCACCAAATACATCGGCGGCCACGGCAACTCCCTGGGCGGCATCATCGTCGACAGCGGCAACTTCCCCTGGGCAGAACACAAGGCGCGCTTCCCGCTGTTCAACGAGCCCGAGCCGGCCTATCACGGAGTGGTCTATACCGAAACCTTCGGCCCCGCCGCCTTTATCGCTCGTGCCCGTACCGTACCGCTGCGCAACACCGGCAGCGCCCTGGCGCCGCTCAACGCCTTCCTGCTGCTGCAGGGCCTGGAGACCCTGCCCCTGCGCATGGAACGGCATGTGGAAAACACCTTCAAGGTGGCCGAGTTCCTGCAAAAACACCCGCAGGTGGCCTGGGTCAACTATGCGGGCCTGCCGGAGCATCCGGATTTTGAGCGGGCCCAACGCTTCATGGAAGGCAAGCCGTCGGCGATCATGTCGTTTGGCCTGAAGGGCGGCTATGACGCCGGAGTGCGTTTCTATGATGCGCTCAAGCTTATCAAGCGGCTGGTGAACATAGGTGACGCCAAGTCCCTGGCCTGCCACCCGGCCTCCACCACCCATCGCCAGATGAACGAAACCGAGCAGGCCCAGGCCGGGGTCAAACCCGAGATGATCCGCCTGTCCATCGGTATCGAGCACAGCGACGATATCATCAAAGATCTGGAGCAGGCGCTGGAGGCTTGAGCATCTGCATTCCCACGCAGAGCATGGGAACCAGGATGCCGCAAAAACGTCAGTGAGTGATAAAAGGGATTGGCTCAACCGGCCACTGACCGCCATCCATGGCGGCCAGTGGCGCGGCTGAGCCCCCATGGGTCAGCTTGCTGCCTGCACCAAGTTGGGTGACGGACCGAACATCCAGTGAATATTCGCAGCCCTTAGCCAGCGCGGGTGGCCTGAAACCACGGCGAGCCGGCGGCGCTATCCCTTTTACCGCCAACACTTGCCTGTATCTCTATCTCTGGCCCTTTCCACCATCCTCGGCCATGCTTGAGGATATGTCTGAACAGGAGCCAGTCATGTCCGTTAATCCGGAGCTCTCTCCCCGCCGCCATTCCAGCCAGGCCCAGGATGAACAGGCCCTGGTCACCGAGCAGCTGCAGCATTTCGGCATAGATCCCGACAGCCCCTACGGCCGCCGGCTGGGCCAGGCGGTGCTCAACCTCAACCGCACCAACCAGGATATTCACGCGCTCTGGCAGCTGACCCGGGATACCCTCAGCAGCCTGCCCCCCGAGCAGCAGCTCAGCCGCTTCAACGCCAAGAAGTTTCTCTCTTTTCAGCTGGCCAAGGTGCTGGAAAACCTGCAGATCCCCTTCCGCCAGCAATGGCGCGGCCTGAACATGGAGCTGGGCTCGCGCCTGGCCAAGGGCCCTTATCCGCTGTTCGATCGGGTGCCGGCATTGTTCTCCGCCAATCCGGTGATAGTGCGTACCGCCACCTATGTCTATGCCTGCACCGAATGGATAGACGATGCCTTCCAGGGCCGGGAATCCAGCCACCCCATCTACACCCGGCTGCTCAACCCCACCTCCCTGGCGCTGGCCAACACCATGGTCGAGCTGGAAGCCGGCCACCACAGCCCCGACTACCTGGCCTGGAACTTCAATTCCGGCATGGCCGCCATCGACGCCCTGCTGGGCACTGTGCTGGAGCGTGACGACATCCTGCTGGTCAGCCGCAATGTCTATGGCGGCGTGCACCAGCTGCTGCAGGATTACTACGCCAGGCCGCAGAAACTGGGGATTACCCTGGTCTGGTTCGACGGCACCACCGAGGAAGAATTCCAACAAGCACTGCACCAGCTGCTCACCGAACACCAACCGGCACTGGACCGGGGCGCCCGGCTGCGGGTCTATCTGGAATCCCCCTGCAACCCCCATGGCCTGATGCTGGATGTGCCCGCCATCTGCCGGCACAGTCATAGTGCCGGTGCCTTGGTGATGCTGGATGCAACCCTGGCCACCCCTGTGCTGTTTCGCCCCCTGCAAAGAACGGACAAAACCGAGCGGCCGGATTTCGTCATCCACTCCTATACCAAGGATCTGAGCGGCACCGGCAGTACCACCGCCGGAGTGGTGATAGGTCTTCAGCCACGCATGTTCCTGCCCAAGGGTGAACCCGGCTGGGAGCAAACCCTGTTCTGGCAGGTGTATTACATCAAGGGAGCCTTTCTCGACGGCGACAAGGCCTATGAGGTGATGACGGGGCTGAAGACCCTGGAGCTGCGCATGCTGGCCAAGTGCATTAATACCCTGGTGTTTACCCGTTTCCTGGACTCCCATCCCCAGATCCGGGTGAACTCCCACGCCCTGGAGGGGCATCCCAACGCCGGGCTACGTCGGCAGCTGCTCGAACTCGGCCTGCCCAGCCCGCTGTTTACCTTCGATCTCGAGCCGGCCGGGCTGCCCCGTGACGCCTTCGTACGTTTCTTCGACGCCCTGGAGCCGGCCTTTTCCCATATGGTCAGTCTGGGCCAGACCAATACCCTGGTGCTCTGCCCGGCGCTGACCTCCCACTCTGAACTGGACGACACCGCCCTGGCCGCCGCCGGCATCAGCCGCACCGGTATCCGGGTGGCCATGGGCATAGAGCGGGTGCGGGAGCTGATCGCCCATATCATACTGGCCGCACGCCTGCATATCGATCCGGTCAGCCCCGGTTTCAGCGAACGCTTTATGGCGCCGGGGCAGGTAGACGAGCTGGTCGAGGCCACCACCCTGGCCGTGCACCGAGATCGTCTGGCGCAGCAGAGCGGGCTGGCCGCACTGTTATAGCAGGCTCTCGCCCAGGCCCAGCGCCAGCTTGGCGGCCAGCAGCCACATCAGGGTGCCGATGGCGCCATCCATGATCTTCTGCACCCAGGGCCGACTGAGCCAGGCGCTCATCCGGGCCGCCGCCAGCGCCAGGGTGAAGAACCACAGCAGCGAGGCACTGATACAACCCAGGGCAAAAGCCCATTTGGCCTGCTGATCCAGGCCGCCCCCCACGGAGCCGAGGATCATCACGGTTTCTATATACACCTGAGGATTGAGCAGGGTCACCGCCAGCACCCCGATGATCACCGCCTTCAGGCCCTGGGTCTTGCCGCCGATGGCCAGCCCCTCGCTGTCCCGGAACACCCGCCGCCAGCAATGGCTGCCGTAGATCAGCAGGAACAGGATGCCGGCCAGGCTGATCCCCCACATCAGCACCCCGTTGGCCTGCAGGGCGGCACCGCCACCGAACACCCCTGCGCTGATCAAGGCCACATCGAACAGGCTACAGATGGCCGCCACCAGCAGGTGATACTGACGACGGATGCCCTGATTGAGTACGAAGGCATTCTGCGCCCCTATCGGCATGATCAGGCCGGCCCCCAGACCGAAACCTTGTAACCAGGGTAACCAATACATAACGCTGCACTCCTGTTAAACCAGATGAAGGAACCGATACCGGTGGAGGCCAGAGTAGAGAAGCGCTACAGTTTAGTAAAACTAATATAATTTTATATGGATAAGAATTATTAATGAGCGTACTGGACTATAAGTTGCTGGAAGCCCTGGATAAGGTAGTGAGCGAGCAAAGCTTCGACGGCGCCGCCCGTCTGCTGCACCTGACCCAATCGGCGGTGTCCCAGCGCATCAAGCAGCTGGAGCTGCGCCTTGCTCAGCCTCTGCTGGTACGAGGCCAGCCGCCGCTGCCGACCGAGGCGGGCCGGCAGTTGCTGGCCCATTACCGGCAGGTGAGCCAGCTGGAGAACGCCCTGATGGCCGAGTTGCTGCCCGATGCCCCGCAAAAACCGCTGGGGGTCACCATAGCAGTCAATGCCGACAGCCTCGCCACCTGGTTGATACCGGCGCTGACTCCCCTGCTGCATTCCCACCCTATCGAGCTAAACCTGCTGATCGAAGACGAGTCCCGCACCCTGGACAAGCTGAAGAGCGGCGAAGCCTTCGGCGCCATCAGCCTGGCCGCCAGCCCCCTGCCGGGCTGCCGTTGCGACCGACTGGGCCAGATGGACTATATCCTGGTGGCCACCCCGGAATTCAAGGCCCGCTACTTTGCCGATGGCCTGAGTCATGATGCCCTGCAACGGGCGCCGGCGGTGGCCTTCGATCAAAGGGACGACATGCATGCCCGCTATATCAAACAGCATTTTGGGCTGGCCGCCGGCGACTATCCCTGCCATACGGTGCGCTCATCCGAAGCCTTTGTCGCCATCGCCCGCTCCGGCGCCGCCTATTGCCTGATCCCCAGGCTGATGATCGCCGATGATCTGGCCCGAAGCCGGCTGGTGGAACTCTATCCCCAGGGGCCGCTGATCCAGACCCTGTATTGGCACCGTTGGTTGCTCGAGCGAGGTATCCACAAAGATCTGTCCCGGCGTCTGATCGACCATGCCCGTCAGTTTCTACCGCCCCTTGACTCTGGAGATACCTTCAGGGTCTAAACTCCTCCTATAACCAACAAGGAGAAAAACCATGGGATCTTGCTGTCATCATTCATCACCCAAACACAAGGCGGCCGGGCAGCAACATACCGCCGGCTGTGCCCCCCGTACCGAGCCAGACCTGGTCGACGCTCCACAGGCCGATATTCCGTCGGCCACCACAGCCTCGTCCGACTCCCCTCCCGATGAGGATAGTGACACGGTCCCCGGACTCCATCACTGGCAAATCCAGGGCATGGACTGCCCAAGCTGCGCCGCCCAGATAGAGACCGCCCTGCGCCGGTTGCCCGGGGTGCAAAGCGCCGAAGTCCGCTTTGCCACCGAACGGCTGGAAGTACACTGGCAGGCCCCCACCACCCGGGCCGACATAGAAAAAACCATCCAAATCGCCGGCTTCGACTTCGCGGCCAGTGCCGTCGTCACGGCAACGGAACCGGAAAGCCGTCTGGCCGATCGCCTTAAAGGCTATTGGGATATCGCCCTGTTGCTGGGGCTGATGGCTATCGCCACCCTGGTCGGCACCCAGCACGACGGGGCTGGCGGTCTGCTGTTCAGCCTGGCCACCCTGTGGGGGCTCTGGCCGGTGGCCACGCGGGCCTGGCGCTCAGCCCGCAGCGGTTCCCCCTTTTCTATCGAAACCCTGATGACGGTCGCCGCCGTCGGGGCACTGGTGCTGGGCGAAACCGCCGAAGCCGCCATGGTGCTGTTGCTGTTTATGGTGGGGGAAAAGCTCGAACGGCTGGCCGCCGAACGGGCCCGCCGGGGGGTCAGATCCCTGATGGCCCTGGTGCCCGACACCGCCTCACGCGTCACCGCAACCGGCATCGAACAGGTGGCCGCCCACCGGCTCAAGCCCGGCGATACCATAGAAATTCACCCCGGTGCCCGACTACCGGTGGACGGCACCCTGCTTTCCCCCCTCGCCGCCTTTGATGAAAGCGCGCTCACCGGCGAGTCGATGCCGGTCGACAAGCAACAGGGCGATCGCCTTACCGCAGGAAGCCTGGTAGTGGATATGGCGGTACGGTTGCGGGTCGACTCCCAGCCCGGCCACAATGCCATCGATCGGATCCTGCACCTGATCGAGCAGGCCGAGGCCAATCGGGCGCCCATCGCCCGCTTTATCGATAACTTCAGCCGCTGGTATACCCCGGCCATGATGCTGGCGGCGCTGCTGGTGATGCTGGTGCCGCCGCTGGCCTTCGCCGCCGCCTGGGAAACCTGGGTCTATCGCGGCCTGGCGTTGCTGCTGATCGGCTGCCCCTGTGCCCTGGTCATTTCCACCCCGGCGGCCGTCACTTCGGCGCTGGCCGCCGCCACCCGCATGGGAGTATTAATCAAGGGCGGGGCGGCACTGGAGCAGATGGGCAAGGTCCGTACCATGGCGTTCGACAAGACCGGCACCCTGACCACGGGCCGGCCGGAGCTGGTGAAGCTGCTGGTTTCGGCTCCCTTTGAGCGTGAGCAGGTATTGCAGCTCAGCGCCAACCTGGAAGCCGGCTCCCACCATCCACTGGCGAAGGCCCTGGTGCGGGCGGCCGCCCGGGAAGGCATAGTCCCCCAGCATATGAGCCACAGGCGCACCCTGCCCGGCGCCGGGATCGAGGGGGAATGGCAAGGGCAGCAGCTGCTGTTGTGCAACCCGGCCCATCTACCCGCACAATCATTAAGCGAGTTACAGCAAGCCCGGGTGTCGGCCTTGCAGCTCGAGGCCTGCACCCTGGTGGTACTGACCCTGGATCAACAGGTCGCCGCCCTGTTCGCCTTCCGGGACAGCCTGCGAGCCGATGCCCAGGCCGGGATCACCGCCTTGCAACAGCTGGATATCCGCTGCCTGATGCTAACCGGCGACAATCCGACCGTCGCCGCCCGGATGGCGGGATCGCTCGGCATTGACTTCCAGGCCGGGCTCAAGCCCCGAGACAAGCAGAACACCGTTGCCCGCCTGAACGGGCAGCTGCCGCTGGCCATGGTGGGGGATGGCATCAACGATGCGCCCGCACTCAGGCAGGCCAGCGTCGGCATCGCCATGGGCCAGGGCACGGATGTGGCGCTGGACACCGCCGACGCCGCGCTCACCCATAGCCGGCTCACCGCCCTGGCGGACGCGGTGCGCCTGTCGCGGGCGGCCCATGCCAATATCCGCCAGAATATCGGCATGGCCCTGGGACTCAAGGCCATCTTCCTGGTGACCAGCCTGACCGGCATCACCGGCCTGTGGCTGGCGGTGCTGGCCGACACCGGCGCCACCGCCCTGGTCACCCTCAACGCCCTGCGCCTGCTGGGCCATAAGAGTCGCTTCTAAAACAAAATGCCCCGCCATTCCAGGCGGGGCATACTCTTTCATAAATGGCAGGATAACAGCGCTACCACTCTCCCACCACAAAGCCCAGCCTGTCGGGCAGCCAGAGGGCGATGCCCGGAAACAACATCACCAGCACCAGCGCCGACAACATGGTGGCCATGAAGAACA
Organism: Zobellella maritima; assembly: GCF_003075035.1. Taxonomy (GTDB): domain Bacteria; phylum Pseudomonadota; class Gammaproteobacteria; order Enterobacterales; family Aeromonadaceae; genus Oceanimonas; species Oceanimonas maritima. Next base: position 64,446 of record NZ_QCZE01000008.1, read on the forward strand.
GCGCCCAGCCGAAGGTTTTCTCCAGCCGGATACCGGCAATCTGGGTGGTCACCATCAGGTTGATGGCCACCGGCGGGGTGAACTGGCCGACGGCGATATTCATCGCCAGCAAGATGCCGAACCACACCGGATTCCAGCCGAAATGCTGCATCAGGGGGATCAGTATGGGAGTGATGATCAGATAAATGGAAATGGCATCCAACAGCATGCCCGCCAGCAGCACCAGCACCATGATCAGTATCATCAGCACCCAGCCGTTGTCGGACAGCGACAACAGGCCGTTGGCCAGATGGGTAAAGGTGCCGAGGGTGGTACCGGCCCAGGCGAAGATACCCGCCAGGGAGATGATGATCATCACCACCCCCGAGATCATCCCCGCCTCACCCAGCAGGTGCCATACCTCCCTGATGTTCAGCTGACGGTAGACAAATACGCCCACCAGCAGGCCATAGGTCACCGCCACCACCGCCGCTTCGGTCGGAGTAAACAAACCGGAGCGTAGTCCTCCCAGGATCAGCACGGGAGCAAACAGCGCCGGGAGCGCCCGGACGAAGCTATCCTTGAGCGGCGGACGCTCACCTTTTTGCGGGTCTTCCCAGCCATTGCGCCTGGCCAACCACCACACCGGCAGCAGCAGCGACAGTCCGGCCAAGATGCCGGGGAACAGGCCGGCGGCGAACAGCGCCCGCAGATCCACGCCCGGTACCACTATGGAGTAGAGGATAAGGGCGATCGACGGCGGTATCAGGATGGCGGTAGACGAGGCCGCCGCAATCAACGACGCCGAAAACGCCTTGGGATAACCGGCCCTGGCCATGCTCGGCAGCATCACCATGGCCACCGCCGCCGCATCCGCCGGCCCCGAACCGCTCATGCCACCCATGATCAGGCACACCAGCACCACCACCAGGCCCAGGCCGCCGTGACGAGGGCCGATAATGGCCTGGGCAAAACGCACCAGGCTGGCCGCCACCCCGGCCCGTTCGAAGATAAGCCCGGTAAGGATAAACAGGGGAATGGCGATCAGGGGATACTTGGCGATACTGTTGTAGGTATTGGTACCCAGGGTGGCCAGCATGTCGGGCGACAGGCCAACCAGGATACCGGCGGCCCCTCCCAGCCCCAGGGCAAAGGCCACCGGCACCCCCAGCAGCATGGCACAGCCGAACACCAGCAGCATCAACAGATCAGGACTCATGGTGACCTCCACTCAAGGTGCAGGTCCGGCAACGCTCGACCAGGCTCTGGGTCAGCCGCCAGATAATGGCCAGACACAGCAGCGGCAGACAGATGATATATATCCAGGTGGGGTATCCCAAACCCGGCGACAGCGACTCCCAACTGTATTCCTCATAGGCCAGCAAACCGCCGTACCAAACCACCAATCCCAACAGCAGAACACTGGCGGCCCATTGCAACACATACAGCAGGGGCCGCAGCCGGAGCGGCAGCTTGTCTTCCACCAGCTCGATACGGATATGGGCATGTCGGCGGGAGGCCACCGCCGCACCGGCAAAGGTCAGCACAACCAACAGGAACACGGAAAATTCTTCGGTAAAGGCAAAAGACGCATCGGTGGTATAACGCACCACCACATTACCCAGGCTGATCACACAGACAGCCAGCAGGGCCAGGGCCGCCAGCCAGCGCTCGGGCCTGGCATCGGGGGCAGATTTGGACATGGGTACAACTCTTAACAGAACATGAACCAATACATGGAATCTGCCCGACAATGCCGTCGGACAGACAAAACGTAGTAATTAACGGGCTTCGATCGCGGCCTTTGCTTCGGCGACCAACTCGGCACCGATGCGCGGCGTCCACTTTTCATAGACGGTGGCGGTGGCATCGACGAAGGCCTGATGCTGCTCAGGGCTCAATTCGGTCACCTCGACACCCCGTTCCTTGATGGCAGCCAGGGTAGCGGCCAGCTCGCTGCGGGACTTCTCGATCTCCCAGGCACCGGCGTCGATGGCCGCCTGACGCAGCAGCTGCTGATCCTCGGCAGACAGGGATTTCCAGACCTTCTTGTTGACACCGAACACCAGGGGATCGGCCATATAATGCCACAGGGTCAGATAGTTCTGACCCACCTGATCCACCCGGGCCACGTCGAATACCGACAGCGGATTCTCCTGGCCGTCAATGGCGCCGGTGGTCAACGCCGGCTGGGCGTCGGCCCAGCTCATCTGGGTCGGGTTGGCCCCCAGGGTATTGAAGGTGTCCAGGAACAGGGGTGAGCCGACCACTCGCACCTTGAGGCCGCTGACATCCTCAGGGCCGTCGATCGGGTGCTTGGAGTTGGACAGTTCACGGAAGCCGTTTTCGCCCCAGGCCAGCGGCATGACACCTTTCTTTTCGATGGCGGCAAACACCTTCTCACCGGCACTACCCTGGGTGATGGCATCGATGGCGGCCTCGTCGGGCATCAGGAACGGCAGCGAAAACAGGTTCAGTTCGGGTACCTGGGGCGACCAATTGATGGTCGAGGCCACCGCCATATCGATCAAGCCGCTGCGCATGGCGGAAAATTCCCGGGTCTGATCACCGGACACCAGCTGGGCATTGGGGTAGACCTTGAGGGTAATGCGCCCTTCGGATCTTTCATTCACCAGCTCGGCCCACTTGGAAGCCGCCTGGCCCCAGGGGAAGGCATCGGACAGCACAGTGGACACCGAAAACTCCCGGGTTTCCTGGGCCAGGGTTGGCGAGGCCATGCCGAGGCTGATGGCCGCGGTCAGGGCAGCAAAAACATGCTTAACACTCATCAAGAATTCCTTTTTGTTGTTATATCAAACAGTCCAATGCCACTGGGGTCAGGACATGCCGAACAGCCGGCCCTCGGCATGGTCATCGCGACGTCACTCCGAGGCTGCTATTGCGGGCAGAGGGCCGGCCATAGTGAAATGAAGCCGATTTAAAAGTCAATAATAAAAAGGTACTCGTTAGAGACTGCCTGGCCGTCACCAAATAAAAAACCCCGCCATCGCTGGCGGGGTTTGGTTGATAAACGGCTGGCTGTTATCTGACTTCCGCGACCGGCGGCCGCACGCCAAGGGTATGACAAATGGCGTAGGTCAGCTCGGAACGGTTCAGGGTATAGAAATGGAAATCCTTCACCCCTTCCCGGCTCAGCACCCGTACCTGATCGATGGCGATGCTGGCGCCCACCAGATTGCGGGTGTGCTGGTCATTCTCCAGGCCCTGGTAACGTTGGTGCATCCAGCTCGGGATCTTGACGTTGGAAAAACCGGCGAATTTCAGCAGCGTCTGGTAGTTGGATACCGGCAGTATGCCCGGCACGATTTCCACGTCGATACCGATGGTGACGCAACGGTCCCGGAAGCGCAGGTACGACTCCACATCGAAGAAAAACTGGGTGATGGCCCGGTTGGCGCCGGCATCCACCTTGCGCTTCAGGTTGAGCAGGTCAGCCTGGGCGCTTTTCGCTTCCGGGTGTACTTCGGGATAGGCGGCCACCGATATATCGAAATCCGCTTCTTCCTTCAGCAGGGTCACCAGGTCGGCAGCATACATCTCCGGCTTGGCCAGGCCCTCGGGCAGATCGCCGCGCAGGGCGACGATCTGGCGAATGCCGTTGTTCCAGTAATCCCGGGCGATACCACGCAATTCATCCTTGCTGGCATCGATACAGGTCAGGTGCGGCGCGGCCACCAGGCCGGTCTTGTCCTGAATATCCTTGATCACCTTGTGGGTCCGATCCCGGGTGCCGGAATTGGCACCATAGGTAACGGAGACAAACTTGGGGGCCAGTTCCTTAAGCCGCTCAACCGAGTGCCATAAGGTCTGTTCCATCTGCTCGCTGTTAGGCGGGAAGAATTCAAAAGATACATTGATATCGCCGTTCAAATCGGCCAAGGATTGGTTCAGCGCTTCTACATGTCGCGCGCTATGAAATCCCATGTCTGTCTCCTACAACTTAAATAAAAATCTATTCCTTACACCCTGAACTCGGCATAGGCCTTGCGCAGTACCGGCGTAGCGGACACCCTGTTGGCCAGGGCTTCACGGGTTTCTTCCCGGTTCGGGTCTTGAGACCAGAGTCCGGGTTAACCCAGATACGCTCTTTCGGCAGACGTTCAACGGCCTTTTTAATCAGTGTAACCATTTCCGCCACGGTAGGGATACGAGGCGAGTGAATATCATACACACCCGGGCCAATCTCGTTGGGATAGGCGAAGTCCCGGAACACATCCAGCAGCTCCATATCGGCGCGGGAGGTTTCTATGGTCATCACATCCGCATCCAGGCGGGCAATCGATTCGATGATTTCGTTGAACTCAGAGTAACACATACAGGTGTGGATCCGGGTAGCATCGCTCACTCCTGCAGCGCTTGACCGGAACACTTTTTCCGCCCACTCCAGATAGGCCGCCTGCTTGCTGTTGCGCAGCGGCATCAGCTCGCGGCAGGCCGGCTCGTCGATCTGGATGATACCCTCGCCAGCGTTATCCAGAGCCGCCACTTCGTCGCCCAGCGCCCGGGTGATCACTTCCTGGATTTTCTGGGCGGCAAAGCCATGATTTTTATCTCTGTGCTCTCTCCGACCCAAAAGACGTTTAGACGTCCGAATGGCTGTATATTTACACGGCTAAACTTCTGGAGGCAAGGTCTTCTTTTAATAAAGTGATAAGAACTGATTTTTTAAAAGTAGATAGCATATAAGAACAAAAGGGTTCGTTTGGGCGGGATTAATGGCTGGGGGCCAGGAGCCGGAGCCCGTGCCCAGGTATGTGAGGCTGGAGATGGGAAATTGGCTGCGGGCAGGACACCCGCAGTCAGAGGCTGGGCTAACGCATACTGCTGTTCCGTTAAGGGGCGCCCTCATCTTCCAAGCGACCACTGACGTCATCCAGCGCAGGTGGCCTTAAACTCCGGAGAGCCGGCCTGTGGAGGGGGGGTCCCCTTTTCATCTTAATTGAACGGCATTGGGCTAGCGCACGCCTTTTTCGGTCAATATCCGGGTGATCAGCGCCACCGGGCTGAGCAGATGGTCACGCATCATGGTGCCGGCTTGCGGGTTACGGGCCAGGATGGCGTCGAACAAGGCCTGGTGCTCCTGTTGCTTGATCGCCAGCGCCTGTTCGCTGAATACCGTCTGCCGCAACCACAGATAACGGTAGCGGGCCGCCTGATCCATCAGGGTCTGACGAACCACCAGCAGCTGGGGAGAGCAGCAGCCGGCGGCCACTGCCTGGTGAAACGCCTGATGGCGGACATCCCAATGGCTCAGCTGATCTTCCACCGAGTCAAGCTGGGTTACCTTGGCCAGGGCGTGGTGTGCCGCCACCACCCCCGCCTCCCACATATCGTCTCCACGTGCCAGGGCCAGCTCCACTACCAGGCCTTCCAGCTGGGCCCGGGCATCATAGATATCCTGCAATTCAGCCAGCGACATGGGGCTGACCCTGAAACCCCGCTGGCTTTCGGCGGTCACCAGCCGTTCCACCACCAGTTGCGACAGGGCCTCCCGCAAGGGGCTGACCCCCAGACCATAGCGGGTTTTAAGGGTGCTCATCAGCAGCTTCTCACCCGGTTCGAAATGACTACGGATAATGTCTTGCTTAAGCCCCTGATAGGCGGCTTTCGCCAGGTTTTCCCGCGGGGTTTCAAGATTGCTCATGCCATCTTCCTGAAATAGACGATGAAGAGATTATATCGAAATTGTAGTTGAGATCATAAATCCACAACCACTTATTGACAATAACCAAAAATGTCGACATTTTATATATACGACGACATTACGTTTCGTGACTACAGCTTACAGATACAGGAGTGTCCCATGTCCAACGTCGCCACCGCCGATTTCATCAACCACAAACACCAGGGGTTTAGCCTGACTCCCTCCGCCCAATCAAAGCGCCTGCTGGAACTGCGCTTCGATGAGAAACTTGTCAGCGATTTTCTGGCGGCGTGCGCCGAGTGGCCGATCCAGGCCCTGGAGTACAAGTCCTTCCTGCGCTTTCGCGTCAGTCAGATCCTCAATGATCTGTGTGGCCAGGCACTGCAGCCCCTGCTGATCAATACCCTGGTCGACCGCAACACCGGCGGCCTGCTGATCACACCAGAAGGACTGAACCAGGTTGAACAGGCCGAAGACATGGTCAAATTCACCACCGCCGTGGCTCATCTGTTCGGCCGTTCCAACTTCGATGCCATGAGCGGCCAGTACTACGCCCGCTTCGTGGTCCAGAATCAGGACAATTCCGACAGCTATCTGCGCCAGGCGCACCGGGTGATGGAGTTACATAACGACGGTACCTTTGTCGAGCAGGACACTGACTATGTGCTGATGCTGAAGATTGACGAGCAGAATATGGAAGGCGGCAACTCCCTGTTGCTGCACCTGGACGACTGGGAACACCTGGAGCGGTTCTACGCCGATCCCATGGCTCGCAGGGTGATGCGCTGGGCCGCGCCGCCGAGCAAAAATACCACCAAGGATGTGTATCACGCTGTGTTCGATACCGATCGCAGCGGCCTACCCATCATGTCGTACATAGACCAGTTCGTGCAGCCCAAGAATTATGATGAAGGTGTCTGGCTGGCGGATCTGTCCGAGGCGCTGGAAACCAGTGCCAAGAAAGTATCCGTCCCCGTGCCCATGGGTTCCTTCCTGGTGATCAACAACCACTTCTGGCTGCATGGTCGGGACAAATTTGTGGCCCACTCAGGCCTGCGCCGGGAGTTGATGCGCCAGCGCGGTTACTTTACCCATGCCAAGACTCTGAAGAACCCGCAACAGGTATAATGGCCTGATAACCCGTTACGCAGGCGTTCCGGAATAACCATGAGCACCACAGCCGCCGGGGCCAGACCCCGGCTTTTGCCCCTTTAACCAAAGGTGAACAGAGCAGTGTTTGATTTCATCATTATCGGTGGCGGCATCGTCGGCATGTCGACCGCCTGGCAACTGAAAAAAACCTACCCCGACAGCAAGATGCTGTTGCTGGAAAAGGAGTCCGGTCCGGCTCATCATCAGACCGGTCACAACAGCGGCGTGATCCATGCGGGGGTTTACTACACCCCCGGCAGCCTCAAGGCCAAATTCTGCCTGGAAGGCAACCTCGCCACCAAGGCCTTCTGCCGCGAACATGAGATCCCCTTCGACGAATGCGGCAAGCTGTTGGTCGCCACCAATGAACTGGAAATGGAGCGCATGAAGGCGCTGTGGGACAGGAGCGAGGCCAACGGCCTGGAACGCTACTGGCTCAATGCCGAGGAGCTCAAGGAGCGGGAGCCCAACATCACCGGCGTGGGCGGCATCTTCGTCCCCTCCAGCGGTATAGTGAACTACAAGCAGGTCACCGCCGCCATGGGCAAGGAGTTCGAGCGCCTGGGCGGTGAAATCCGTTACAGCACCGAGGTCATTGGTCTGAAAGAAGAGACCAGCCAGGTGGTGGTAGAAACTTCCCGGGGCGACGTACAGGGCAAATACCTGGTGTCCTGTTCCGGGCTGATGGCCGATCGGGTGGTGCGCATGCTGGGACTGAAACCCGATTTCAAAATATGTCCCTTCCGAGGCGAATACTATCTGCTCAGGCCCGAGCACAACCAGATAGTCAATCACCTGATCTACCCCATCCCGGATCCCAACATGCCGTTCCTGGGCGTACACCTGACCCGCATGATAGACGGCACCGTGACCGTCGGGCCCAACGCCGTACTGGCCTTCAAGCGGGAAGGCTACGATAAGTGCGACATCTCGCTGAAAGATACCCTGGAAATGTTTACCTATCCGGGCATTCTGAAGGTACTGATGAAAAACCTCAAACCGGGCCTGATGGAAATGAAGAACTCCATCAACAAGGCCGGCTACCTGGAACTGGTACGCAAATATTGCCCCAGCCTGAACGTGGATGACATGACGCCCTACCCGGCCGGTATTCGCGCCCAGGCGGTGTCCAAAGATGGCAAACTGGTGGATGACTTCCTGTTCGTCAACACCAAGCGCACCATCAATGTCTGCAATGCCCCTTCACCCGCAGCCACCTCGGCGATTCCCATCGGCGCCTATATTGTCGACAAGGTCAAGGAGCAGGTTGAACAACCGGCGGCCGTAGCATAAAAAACGGGCAGACCCGGTCTGCCCACACATTGCCAGGGTTGACCTTCTCTCTACATAGTAAATCCATTAAATTTTGTAGCCCAGCCCGACCATATAGGCGATCGAATCGATACTGGTCTCGAAGGTACCGACTGTGGTATGCACGCCGGTATCGATGTACCAAACCGAGGCATTGACAAATATATTATTGTTGATCGCCGTATCGATACCGGTTTTGCCGGCCAGCAAATGGGACTCATTCAGATCGAAACTGGTGTTGTTCAAGGCGCCACGCAAGCCGTGGCTCGGAACCAAACAGGCCAATATCATGAGCCAACACCCGCTATCGTGGTCACAGTCCACCACAATACCGACATGCCAATAAATTGCCGGGCGCAGGGCTGGCTTAAGCATTCATCTTGATGTATATCTTAAGTGTTGAGTTCAGGCAGCGCTTTTTGGCGTTGCCTGTTTTTTATGGAGGTCTTATATGGCTCAGCTGCCCCCTATTACTATTTCGACCCTGGATTTGGCCCGACTCGAGGCCTTGCTCGAGCACCAGCCGGATTCGCAAGCAATACGCCGCCTGGAAGACGAGCTGGATCGTGCCACCGTGGTTGAACCGGCCGACGTGCCCACCAACATAGTGACCATGAATTCGACCATCAGTTTTACCATGGCGCACAATAAAGAGGTCTTTACCAAGACACTCTGCTACCCGCGGGATATGGACGGCGCCAAAGACAAGATTTCGGTACTGGCCCCCATCGGCAGCGCCCTGCTTGGCCTGGCGGTAGGTCAGAGCATCGAATGGCCGGGCCCTCAGGGCAAACCCCTGACTGTGACCATTACCGCTGTCAACTATCAGCCGGAACGGGCTGGCGATCATCGATGATAAATAAAAAGGGCGCATGATTTGCGCCCTTTTTATTTATCATCGGCCTTCCATTATGATCTGCCGGCCATAACGAAGCTGTTGCTCAAATAGCTCCCCCGAGGCATGCTTACGGGCCCCTCTTCCCGAATATACCTATCCCATGCACAATCTGCTGGCCAGCCTGGCCTTTTCCATCACCATTACCGGACCTATCTGCCTGTTGTTGTTGCTGGGGATCGGCCTGCGCCGCACCAGGATGATAACCGATGCCTTTATCGACGGCGCCAGCAAGCTGGTGTTTAACATCGCCCTTCCGATGCTACTGTTTACCAGCATCGTCAATACCGACTTCAGCCAGATGGCCAGCCCCTCGCTGATTTTATACGGGGTGCTGGCAACCCTGATCGTCTATGTATTACTGGAAGTACTGGCATCCCGCCTGACCCCGCACAAACCACTGCGGGGCATACTGGTTCAGGGTGCCTTTCGGGCCAACATGGGGATTGTCGGCCTGGCCTATGTAAATAATGCCTACGGCACCCAGGGGGTCGCGGCCATCGCCATGTATGTGGCCTGCCTGACCATCCTCTTCAATATACTGGCGGTGGTCACCCTGAATCGCAGCCTGAACCGAGATAAAGGCCTGCAACTGGGCAATATCCTCGGGGGTATCGTCAAAAATCCGCTGATTATCGGCATCCTTGCCGCCCTGCCATTCGCCGTCACCGGCACCCAACTGCCCAATGTGCTAATGCAAACAGGCCAATACCTGGCCCAGATGACATTACCGGTGGCGCTGCTATGTACGGGTGCCACCCTCAGCCTGAAGTCAGGCAGCGAGGAAACCGGGCTGCTGATGCCGGTCGCCTTGCTGCGGTTGCTGGCCATACCAGCACTGATCACCGGCGGCGGATTTATGCTCGGTTTCCGCGACGCCGAGCTGGCCATGCTGTTTTTGATCAATGCCTCTCCTACCGCGGCCGCCAGTTATGTGATGGTGCGCGCCATGGGGGGTAACGCCGTACTGGCCGCCAATATCATTGCAGTCACTACCCTGGGTTCCCTGGTCACCGCCAGCCTGGGCGCCACCCTGCTCAAGGGACTGGGCTGGCTTTAAGCAGTTGGATGATGATCTTCCGCTCCCGAATTCGGGAGGAAGAAGGCGCAACATAGCAAATGCCCTAATCGAGTCACTCTCCCGAAACAATACATTTTTGCATCTTGACAGATATTGCCTTCCAGAGCCCACCGGCCCGCCTATACTTTAAGCCTAAGGGACCCGTTTCGGCCCTGGATGACGGACCAACGGTACAGCATCAGACCCTAACACAAGGGGGGAAGGGCAATGGAAGATCGCCGCAGACACCCGCGCCGTAAAACAACCTGCAAGATACGCCTGAGTAACGAGCACTTCGGGCCTATCAATGGCAATATCAGAGACCTCTCCGAAAGCGGCGTCTTCGTAGAGGTTGCCACCACTTCAGATTTTTCGCGGGGCATGTTGCTTGAAGCAGAGGTCCTGGATTCGGACTGGGACCAGACTCTGCCACCACTCACCATGAAGGTAGTACGGATAGAAACAGATGGTATTGGCCTGGAGTTTGCCGACCCGAGTTAACAAGCTTGCATTAACCAGGGGCGTTCAGCCTCGCCTGCAAACCACTGGCCCGTTCAATTCGCCTGACAATCGCCCGCTCCAGTATCCCCGGCTCGACGAACAGGTCGAGCCGGGACTTGGCCCGGGTGATGCCGGTATAAACCAGCTCCCGGGTCAGGATAGGGTTGAGCTCGGTGGGCAGGGCCATTACCGTATGAGCAAATTCAGAGCCCTGTGACTTGTGAATGGTCATCGCATACACGGTTTCGTGGGCCGGTAGCCGACTGGGACGGAACCCCTTGACCGAGCCGTCGGGCAGCAGGAACCAGACCCGCAACTCACCGGCCGAGTCGGGCAGCACAATGCCGATGTCGCCGTTATACAGCCCCTGGGCATGGTCGTTTTCCATCACCATCACCGGCCGGCCGACAAACCACTCCTGGCGCCCGACCAGCCCCTGTCTGATCAGTCCGGCAATGATGGCTTCATTCAATCCCGCCACGCCCAGCGGCCCTTCACGCAGGGCTACCAGCAGCTGGAATTGACCGAACAGTGCGAGCACATCCTCCGGGGGCCGGCCCGCCCGGATGGCCTCCAGGTAGGGGCGGTAACCCTCTAGACACAACTGCAGCAGCCGGCTATAGCCCTCCCCCGCGAGCCCGTGCTGGGCTATATCCTGAAAATCCATCGCCAGTGTCCGCCGCAGGGCCGCCACCTGCCCGCCGTTGACCGCCGCGGCCAGCCGGCCAATGCCGGAACCGGCATCGAAGCGGTAGCTCTTGCGCAGCAGACACAGCTGGTCCCGCAACGGACTCCCCTCGGCAGCCATCCAGGCCGACAGATCCTGTCCGGTTACCCGCTGCAACCAGCGCCCGTGCTCCGGGCTGATGCCCTGTTCGGCGAAGGCACAGATGTCCCCCAGCACTGCCCCCGCCTCCACCGAGGCCAGCTGATCCCGATCCCCCAGCAGGATCAGCCTGGCATGGGGCGGCAGGGCGTCCAGCAGACGCGCCATCAACGGCAGGTCAACCATGGATGCCTCGTCCACCACCAGCACATCCAGATGCAGGGGATTATCCCGATGATGGCGAAACCGGCGACGACCCGGGATCACCCCCAGCAGGCGATGCAGGGTACCCGCCTGAGCCGGTATCGCCGCGATCACCTCCGGGGGCAGATCCAGGCTATGACGAGCAGCGCCTATGCTCTCGCTCAGCCGGGCCGCCGCCTTGCCGGTGGGTGCCACCAGCCTGATTAATGGTGGCCTGTCGGCCGTGCTGATCAGCAGCCCCAGCAAGCGGGTCACTGTGGTGGTCTTGCCGGTGCCCGGGCCGCCGGAAATCACCGCAAAGCGTCCCGCCAGCGCCGTGGCCACCGCCTGTTTCTGCCAGTTAAGGCAGGCCGACTCGGGCACCAGCCGATCCAGCGCATACAGGGCCTGGTCGCAGTCCGCCTCGTGTAACAAGGCTAGGATACCAGGCCAGTCCAGCCGCTCGGGCTTGACGATATCCAGCTGATCGGTAAGCCAGCTCCGGTCGTCAAAGCCGGGCCCCCGCACCTGAGTCAGCCGCTGAAACATCCCCTGATAGTCACGCGCAAAAAGCGCATGCAGCGCACCGCCGACCTCGGGCCGGGCCAGCGAATTCGGCTGCAGCAGCCAGCCAGCCACCGTTTGCTCATACTGCCAGTAACGGGCCAGATACAGGCGGCCGAGCTCCAGCCGCAGGGGCGCCCCGGGGCCAACCACAGGGCTCTGTACCAGATGGTCCGACAAAGAGGGTTGTTCACCCAGCCAGGCAGCCAGACCGGGGGCGTCCCGGGTCATCTGCGCCAGCTTGTCCAATGGCAGGCACACATGGCCGTGGCCCAGTTCCCGGCTGACCAAGGCTGCCGCCAGCACCACCGCCGGATTAGCATCAAAGCTGCCGATAAACAGGGCAAACTGGGCATCTATCGGCCTGAGCTCCCGCTCATTGACCAGCTCCGCGAGTCGTTTATGCATGGTTCGACTCCCCGGCAAACAGGGCATCCAGCTCGTTGATCAAGGCCGCGTCGGGCCGGGTATGGAAGATACCGGTATTGGCGCCCACTTTCATTCCTCGCAAGAACAGGTAGAAGACACCGCCGAAGTGACGCTGGTAGTCATAGTCGGCGATCCGCAGCCGCAGCAAACGGTGCAGGGCCAGGGTATAGATCAGATACTGCAGATCATACCTGTGCTCGATCATTGCCTGTGTCAGGGCCTGTTGGTCATAATCTGCCGGGCTGTCCCCCAGATGGTTGGATTTATAGTCCAGCAGGTAATAGCGGCCCTGATGCTCGAATACCAGATCGATAAAACCCTTGAGCATCCCCTTGACCCGTTCGAAACCGAGCGGGCCGGCCGCCATTGCCAGGGGATCGTGCGCCTGCAACAGCCGATTCAGTCGCTGTGCATCCAGCCCCGCCAGGGGCAGGAAAAATTCCATCTCCACTTTTTTCTGCCCCTGACCAAGCCGCCTCAACTGCAGGCCGTCGGCCAGCTCCGTATCCAACACATCGGCCACCAACTGTTCCAGCACCGGCAGCCAGTGGGTTTCGTAACCGTTGCCATCCAGGCTCTCGGCCAGCAACCGGTGCAAGTCATCGCCGCCCGCCTCGGGAAAGTCCAGCCGCTCAAACACCGAGTGCAGGAAGGTACCGGCCCGGGCACCGCGTGGAAACCGGAAGATATCGAGGCCGCCGGACTGTCCATCACTGCGCTCTCCGGCCACTTCCAGATCCAGCTGCAGATATTCGAGCCGGCTGCCGGCAGCGCCCTGGTGACGGGACAGGGCCGAATAGGAGGTCAGCCACCAGTCCCTGTCTATCCGGCCGCTGAACTCAAGAGCCTTCGGCGATATGCCCTGCGCGGCCACCGACTGGTAGCAGGCCGCCATGGGCTCCAGCGGCTGCAGCAGGGCGGTGTGCTCACAGCCCAGTGCGGACAGGGCCTGGTCAAGTGCCTCGACTCCCCCTTCATGTCCCAATTGCAGCAGGTAGCCCAGGGCACTGAGGTGCAGATCGGTCGGCGCTTTCTTGCCGTTGCCGCGCTTGATCGGCGCCAGCCCGATGCGGGTGCCGTACACGGCCCGGGTCAGGGCCACGTAAAGCAGCCGCAGATCTTCCGCCAGCCGCTCCCGATCGGCCTTTTCCTTGCCGGCCGACTCATCCAGCAGATCCAGTATGGTCCGGCCGTCCTGATGATAAAGCGGAGCGCCGGCGGGTTTGAACTGGCAGATAAAGGGTAGATACACCAGTGGATATTCGAGCCCCTTGGACTTGTGAATGGTGACCACCCTTACCAGATCCTGCTCCGACTCCAGGCGCAGCTGCTGATCGGAAACCTCACCGTTGGGGCTGTCTATTTGCTCGCCCAGCCAGCGCACCAAGGCGTGCTCGCCGTCCAGCTGCTGGGCGGCCTGTTGCAACAACTCGCCCAAATGCAGCACATCGGTCAATCGCCGTTCACCTTCGTTGAAGGCCAGTAGTCGGGGAGGAATATCCCGCCTGAACAGCAGGTTGCGCAGCATGGGCAAGACTCCCTGCCGCTGCCACTGGCGCCGGTAGTCGGTGAATTCCTGCACCAGCCGTTCCCAGGCATCTTCATCCTGATTGAGCTGGTCCAGCTCGCTCAGGGTCAGACCCACTATGCCGGTGGCCAATCCTGCCTTCAGCCGGCGATCATTGCCCGGCTGCAGGCAGGCATGCAGCAGCAGCAGCAGTTCACCGGCTTCCCGGGTGGCAAACACCGAATCCCGGCCCGACAGGTAGACAGAGCGGATCCCCCGCTCACGCAGGGCTCGCCGCACCAGGGCGGCCTCCCGGCCGGTACGCACCAGGATGGCAATGTCTCCGGCGCTGACCGGCCGCTGTTCGAGCAGCGCCTCGCCCCGTTCACCCGCCTCCAGCAAGGCATGGATCTCCTGGGCCGTCCACAGCGCCTGCTGTTGCTGATAGCGGCCGGCATTCACCACCTGCTGGCCCGCCTCCTGATAGAGCCAGAAGCCCAGCGCCGGCTGGCGTTGCCCCCTGAACAGCAGACCCGGTTTGCTGCGGGCCGCCCTGACCGGTTCGAAGCTGATATCCTCCCGGTAGATAAAGGCACCCACCTCAGCGTCGGCCCGGGCAAACAAGGCATTGGTGGCCGCCACCATCTCGGCGGTCGAGCGCCAGTTAGTGCCCAGGGTGTAGTGATCTTCCACTTCGCGCCGGGCCTGGATATAGGTGAAGATATCGGCGCCGCGAAACCCGTAGATAGCCTGTTTCGGGTCACCAATCATAAACAGCCCGAGCGTTGGCTCACCGCCGTACAGGCGACGGAAGATGCGATACTGCAGCGAGTCCGTATCCTGAAACTCGTCGATCATCGCCACCGGGAACTGCTGGCGAATACGATCGGCCAGCACCGGGCCCGTGTCCGAAGCCAGGGCCTCGTCCAGGTTGGCCAGCAGATCGTCAAAGGTCAGCTGCCCGCTGATGCCCTTGGCCCGCTTGATACGCGTGCGCAGTACCCGGATAGCATGGGCCAGCACCAGATCGCGGATATCCCGGTGCAAGACCATAAAGTCGTCGATCTGGCTGAACAGCGGCAGGGTTGGCGCGCGACCGTTCTTGCTCAGCTTGTCCAGCAACACACCAAGGCCGAAGCGTGCCAGCTCCCCGGGCACCTCGTAATCCCGGGTCGGGGCCTGTGCCCATTCGCCTATCTTGCGCAGCCAGCCTGCAAAGTTTTTACCTGTGTAGCCTTTGACATGACCTTCAAGCTGACTGGCCACCTCGTCCGCCTGCTGCCGCCAGGCCTGCTTGAGTTGCTCTATGGCATCGAGAATATCCTGATGCCGCTCGCTCAGGCTCTGCTCGGGCCCGGTCCTGATCTGCAGCTCGCTGTTGGGCAGGTAGGGCTGTACCGCCGCCAGCAAGGCATGGGGATCCTTGAATGCGGCCCGCACCATGCGTGCCAGGGAAGGCTCCAGTCGATAGAAATGGGCTCGCCAGAAATCGGCCGCCGCCTCGAAGCGCAGCCGCTGTTCGTCGGTGACAAATTCGGCCTCGAACAGGGTGCCGGATTCAAACGCATTCTGCTTTAGCATGCGCTGGCAAAAGCCGTGGATGGTAAACACCGCCGCCTCATCCATCTGCCGCTCTGCGGCCAGCAGCAGCCGGGCGGCCAGCCGATGATCCGGCACCTCATCCAGCAGCTGCTGCAGCAGGCGATCCTGATCTTCGCCGCGGATAAAGGCCAGCCGAGCCTGATGGATTCGCTGGCGGATGCGATCGCGCAGCTCTTCGGTGGCTGCCTGGGTAAAAGTCACCACCAGGATTTCATCTACTCCCAGGGCCCGACTGTAACCACAGTGGTCCGGACCATGACCGAGCAGCAGCCGCAGATACAGGCTGGCGATGGTATAGGTCTTGCCGGTGCCGGCCGAAGCCTCGATCAGCCGGTTACCGGATAGGGGAAAACGCATGGGATCCAATAGTTTACTCATGATCAAGCGTCTCCATATGGCTCAGCAGGGGCCCGAATATCCGCCTGGCCAGCAATTGCCAGTCGTCCCGGTTAAGCTCGAATTCGGGGAAACTGCGGGCAATATAGACGTTTTCCGCCTCCCCCGAAAACAGATAATCTCCGTCGAAGACCTTGCGCGCCTGGAGCAGCGCCTTGTCCTGCATATCGTCCTGCAGCTGCCCCTGCTCATCGAGGGCGAGCTCGGCCCAGGCCAGGGCCGTATTGGGGAAGAAGGGCAAGGGGGCGCGCATGCCCTCTTCCAGCAGCGCCAGCAGATCGGCCAGCCGCTGCCTGGCATGGTCCGGTTCCAGGGGAAGAAACTTGCGGCCGTCATTCAGGCCGAACAGCCAGCTTTCGGCAGGCTCCACCGCGCACAGGCACAGGTGTTCCAGCCATTGGCACAACAGGAAACCGGCATTGAGACGGCCCGGCCGGTAGCGGATCAGCCGGCCCTGATAACGCCCCTTTAGCCAACCGGTCAGCAACCATTGGTCAAAGCCGAGGCGGACCTCCACATCCTTATCGGCCCGGGTCAGCAAGGGCTCGAGCCGGTCCGCCAGCTGGTTGATCCTGCCCTGATTCTCCTCCAGCACCAGCTCACCGAAGGCACCACTGGGCAGGCTGCCGGAAGCCAGCAGACGCGCCGCCTGCTCTTTCTCCGGCAACTTCCGCAGGCGCGCATCGAGCAGCGTATCCCTCAGCCGATAACTGTCCAGATTATCCAGGCTGAACGGCTCATCTATGTCAGGTTTGAGGGACTCCAGCTCAAGCCAGACCTTCAGGCGTCGCTGGAAAAAGTAGCCGCAAGGCAGCCGAAGAAAACGTTGCAACTCGGCCAGTTCCAGTTCCTGCCCAGCCTGCCATTCCTCGGGTAAATCCAGTACTACCGCCTCAGTGACGGGCGTGCCTCCCTGCAGGACAGACAGCCACTCCCGGGCGTAGGAGCCGGGCGGTTCGACGCTGAAATAGCGGGGGCTGTAGGGAGTAAGCGGGTGTGTCCGAGTCAGGCGTGACTGCGTGCTCCGGTAGCTGGTATCCGCGTCTTCCTGCTGGTGCCCCTCGGGTACGAAACCCTGACCTATGTAGTCGAGCAGTTCGGTCAGCAGCACGGACGGCACCTTGGGGCTGTTGTCCTGCTGGCTCATGCCCACATAGGAGATATAGAGCTTCTGCTGTGCCGACAGCAACGCCTCGAGGAACAGGTATCTGTCATCGTCGCGGCGGGATCTGTCCCCCTTGCGGTTATCCTCTGCCATCAGATCAAAGCCCATGGGTGCCAGGCTGCGAGGATAGACGCCATCGTTCATACCCAGCAGACACACCATGGTAAAGGGAATCGAGCGCATCGGCATCAGGGTGCAGAAGTTGACCTGCCCGGCCAGGAAACGCTGACCCGAACGCTGGTTGTTGAGGGCTTGCGAAAAATAATCGGCGATCACCGCCTGGCTGAGCTCCCCCTCGAAGCCGGCCTGAGCGGCCTGCAGCCTGAGCCTTTCTATCTGCTGGTAAATCAACGCCAACAGCGGCTCGGATTGCTCATCGGGCAGGTAGAGTCGCTCCAGCAGGGTTCCGAGCAACGCCTGCCATTGACCTATGGAGTGGCTCTGACGGGCCTGCTGAATAAAATCGTCCAGCACATCGACAAAGGCCGCCAGCCTGCCCAGCAGCTCGGCATCCATGCCTTCGATCTCGGTATAGGGCAGTACCTCGCCAAACAGCCGATCCTCATCCATGGCATAGCCCAGCAGCATGCGCCTGAGCCCGAACAGCCAGGTATTCTGCGGCATCTGGCTGAGCTCGAAGCGTTCGGCGTCGGCTTCATTCAACCCCCACCGGATGCCGCTTTCCTCCGTCCAGCCCTTGAGTTGCTCAAACTGCTCCGGATTCAGTTCGAAGCGCGCCAGCACCGCCGGCACCTCCAGGATTTCCAGCAGTTCCGACAGGGTGCAACGGGCATGGGCCAGACACAACACGGCCAGGAAGCTGAGCAGGATTGGGCTTTCCTGCTGAGCCGAACGGTCCGACAGGGAAAACGGGATAAAGCGTTCGCCGCTGGCAGCACCGAATACCGCCTGGATATAGGGGCTGTAGGCATTGATGTCCGGCACCATCACCACCACATCCTTGGGCGCCAATCCGGGATCGGCTTCAAAGGCCTTGAGCAGCTCATCGTGCAATACTTCCAGCTCGCGGATCGGGCTGTAGCAGCTGTGGATCACCAGCGAGTCATCGTCCGCCGCGATGACGGTCTTATGCCGGCTGTCGGCCAGCCGCTCCTTATCCAGCACCGGCTCGGCACTGTTGCGCAATTCCAGGATATCCTGCTGCAACCGGTGCAACAGCTTGTCGTCGGGCAGCTCGACGAAGGCGTCTATTTCGTTGGGGCCCAGCTCGGCCAGCAGCCACAGATGATCCCGGCCCTGCTTGCCCATGGAAGCCAGCAGAGGGTTCCCCTGGCCGGGTTCACCGTCTTCGTCAAACCACTGATCCGGTTCGGCCCCCGCCGGCAGCAGGCCGATATCCGCCGTCGGGTCGCTCCAGAGGCGACGCCGCCGCTCGGTTACCCGCTGTAGCAGCTGCCGCTGTACCTGACGCTTGTTATCCTGGATATCGCCCCAGTAATAACGACAGGGATTGGTCAGCAACAGGTGTACGTCCGTATGCTGGCCGAGGGCATGAAGGGCTTCCAGGTACTTCGGCGGCAGGGCGGAGATACCGAAGATAAACAGCCGTTTTGGTAGCGGCTGCCGAAGCTCGCCGGCGGCCAGGGTGTCGATAAAAGACTGAAACAGGTTGGCCCGGTGGCAAGGCGACTGCCCCAGCTCCCGGGTACGCGCCACCAGGGCTCGCCACAACACCGGCTGCCAAGGATGGGCCTCGGCCCGCAGGCTGCCGCCCGCTTCCCAGTCCTGTATCCATTCGGGCCGGTACACCAGGTACTGATCGAAGATATCAGCGATATTGCCGCACAGCTGGTAGCATCGACGGCCAAACTGATCATCAGCAAGATAATGGCGTAGCGGCAGGAAGGCGTCCTCCGCCAGCAGTCCGGGCAGCAGGCTCATCAGCTTCCAGACCATGGCCTCTTTGTTGAAGGCGCTTTGCTCCGGCACCTGTTCCAGGGTCTGGGCAAACATCTTCCAGATAAAGCTGGCTGGCAGCGGAAATTCGATATTGGCAGCGATACCGAAGGCACCCGCCAGCTCCAGTTTGAGCCATTGGGCCATACCCGGATTCTGCACCAGTATCACTTCACTTTCGAAAGGATGTTCCAGCGGGTCCATTCGGATTAGTGACACCATCAGCTCCCTGAGAACATCCAGCCGATTGGAGTGGTAAAGAGTAAACATATGCTGCACCAGCTACCGAACGAAGCAAGAATTGTTAAACAATAACGGCAGGGAAGCAATGCGGGCTTGGTACTTGCCGGGTGTCCGCCGAGGAAACAACAGACTCCGTCATCGCCCTAAACAAGGAAAATGCCAATGGATTGAACGAACAGCTTATTTTTTACGGTGTGCTGCGCTATCGTCTGGATATCACACCCTGAAATGTTTCAACTCTTTTAAATATGTCCCGAGACAAGTCACTGACCCTGGAAGCGCTGCGCGTACTGGATGCCATAGAGCGCAGGGGCAGCTTTGCCGCCGCCGCCGATGAACTGGGCAAGGTACCTTCCGCCTTGAGTTACACCATACAGAAACTGGAAGACGAGCTGGATCTGGCGCTGTTCGACCGCTCCGGCCACAAGACCCAGTTCACCCCCGTTGGCCGCCTGATGCTGGAGCGCGGCCGGCAACTGTTGCATGCGGCCAGCCAACTGGTGACCGATGCCAGAGCCCTGGAACGCGGCTGGGAGACCCAGCTCACCCTGGCCATAGACGGCATCATGCCGAGCAGCCGGATATTTCCCGTGCTGGATGCGCTGTCGAAACAAACCGACACCGATATCCGACTGGCTCATGAAGTGTTGGCCGGAACCTGGGAAGCACTGGAAACCGGCCGGGCCGATCTGGCCATTACCCCCTTGCGGAAGGATACGGTGACCAGCCCGGGCATCAAAACCCAGTTCCTGTACCAGGAAACCTTTGTCTATGTGGCCCACCCCGATCATCCAATCCACCAGGAAAGCGGCCCACTGACCGAAGAAATACTGTCACGCTACCGGGCCATCGCGGTGGCCGATACCGCCCGCTTCAAGCCACCGCTGACCTTCCGGCTGTTCGACAAGCAATCCCGGCTGACGGTCAGTACCATGCAGGACAAAATCAGCGCCATGAAGGCGGGTCTGGGGATCTCATCCATTCCCTTGGGCTGGCTGGGAGACATGCTCGAAACGGACGAGCTGCGGGAGGTCTCAGCCAGCTGTCGGGAAACCACGAATGTGGTGCTGGCCTGGCGCCGGGACTCCATGGGCAAGGCCAAGAGCTGGCTTATCCGCCAGCTTCCGGCCCTGTTCCAGGAGCAGAAAGGTTAGGCTGTGCCCCGTTACTATTGACGATCGGCGAATAACAGTGGGTTACCGCTAGCGATCGAGCAGCAGGCCCCTTTCCAGCGAGCGATCCAACAGCTGGTTAAACAGCTGCCACAGTGGTTGGGAGGCCTGCTCAATGATCGCCAGCTTGCCCTGTACCTGGCTCTTGGTGACGCCCGCCTCGGTCCAGCTTTTACCCTGGGTATGGGAATTGAGGATAAAGGGCAAAATCCTGTCTATTGCGTTGGCAAAGACCGCATTGGCCGTCTCTGCCGCTTCGTACTCCAGCCAATACTCCAGGTATTCCGCCGCCTGCTCCGTCGGCAACAGGCCGAATATTTTCTTGGCGGCGGCCAGCTCCCGTTCGTATTTACCCTGGTTGGCCTGTTCGTCGAACAGGAAGGTATCTCCGGCGTAGATCTCTACCAGATCATGAATGCTCAGCATACGGATAATATGCAACAGATCCAGCTCGTCCCGATGATCCGCATGTTCGAAGGCTATCTGGGCAAACAGGACTATCTGCCAGCTATGTTCGGCAGTGTTTTCCCTGCGGCTGTCGTCGGCATTAAAGTTTCGGCGGATAACATTTTTCAATTTATCCACTTCCAGCAGAAAGGCGAGCTGACGTGTCAATCTTGGGTTCATCATAGGGTCACTCCTCACCATTATGTCCGTTTGCGTCTGGGCAGATGTTGGTCCAGCCAACCAAGCAGCCTGTCCATGGTCCCGGTCAGTAAAAGCCAACTCAAACCGAAGGCGGCAACCGAGAAGGCACCAACATAGATATCGGTTAACCAGTGGGCTCCTCCCATTACCCTGGGGGCGGAGAAGATCACCACGAACAGGCAGCCCCACAGACCCGCCTTCCAGGAAAGATAACGCCAGACAAAGGCGGTGAAGATCATCAGCATCAGGCCATGATCACCGGGAAAGCTGTCGCCGGAGGAATCCTTGGTCTTGAACCCTGCCAGCTCGGTGAGACGATAAACCCCTTCAAAGGTCAGGGTCGGGCTGGGCCTCTCGACGGGAATCGCCCGCCCCAGCTGATTCAGACCCACCGCTGTCAGCAGCATCAGCAGGCCAAGCAGCAATAACTGCCGACGTTGTTCCGTCGACGCCCTGCGATAATAGCTGTAGTAAAGCAGCCCCATGGCGGCTACCGCAGCCAGATCAAATGCCCTGTTATTGGCGATAGCAACCACATTGACCCAGGCCCGGCTCTCGCCCAGCTTGTTATTGAAATAGTAAAAAACGCGGCTGTCTATATCGAACCAGAAGCCGTGGTTAGGCAGCCAGAACCAGCTTGCCAGTACCGCTATCGCCACCAGATTCCAGGCTATTAGCCCGCTTATTTTGCTATGCATATGCCCGCTCCCGTAAAAAACGGACATTGTACGGGATTCGCCGGTGTCTTGGCAGCTGGCGCCATTCCTTTCTCCGCCCATACCGACGCTCCCGGGGACGGTATGGGGACAGGGGCAATCGTCTATGCTTAACTGTCCGACACCCTCTTTACATACCTGCAGGAAAGCACACCCTCAGCAATTCAGCGCCGTAACCGGGAGACAATCTCATGGCGAAATACAGGATAATACTCTGCCTATTAACGACCATTGCCCTGCTGAACGGCTGCTCCGATGATGACTGGCGCCAGGCCAGTCGAGATCCGGCCGGTATAGCGCCGGAACCGGCCAACACACCGGAGGCTGTCATCCAGGTCTATGGCGCCGATGCCTGGAGCTGGCGCGGCTGGTTTGCCATTCATACCTGGATTGCGGTCAAGCCGACCAACGCCCCCCAGTACACCGTATATGAGGTCGTCGGCTGGCGGGCTCAACGGGGCTTGCCGGCCCTGCGGATCACCCAGGACCATCCCGATCGCTACTGGTACGGCGCCAGGCCCAGAGTTTTGCTGGATAAGCGCGGCGCAGGCGTCGACATGCTGATCCGCAAGATAGAGAGGGTCGTCGAAAAATATCCCTGGAAAGAAAAATACCGTCTGTTCCCCGGTCCAAACAGCAATACCTTCCCCGCCTGGATCGCCAGGCAAGTGCCCGAACTCGGCCTAGAGATCCCCTTCAGTGCCATTGGCAGCGGCTGGGCGGATCAGGCTCCTTAGCTTCATCAGCAGCGAGCCTTTCGCAGCCAGAAATGAAAAGCAGCACAGCCAATACGATAAAACCCCAGCATCGCTGCTGGGGTTTTGAGTAATGGCGGAGTGGCAAACGCACCGCGTTTGAAGGCGAAGGTGCGCAGCACCGACATCATCCAGCAAGTCCGGCGCAGCCAATACGAAAAAACCCCAGCCAATCGGCTGGGGTTTTGAGTAATGGCGGAGCGGACGGGACTCGAACCCGCGACCCCCGGCGTGACAGGCCGGTATTCTAACCAACTGAACTACCGCTCCGCAAAAGCTGTGTAGTACGGGGACTAAATTGGGTGCCTGGCAGTGACCTA
>NZ_QCZE01000009.1 GCF_003075035.1 Zobellella maritima
GTGCCTGGCAGTGACCTACTTTCACATGGCAGCTGCCACACTATCATCGGCGCGGGTGCGTTTCACTTCTGAGTTCGGCATGGGATCAGGTGGGACCACAACGCTATCGCCGCCAGGCATAAACTGGTGTTGCTGACCTTTGGGGTCAACAACATCTGGAAAACTGATGAATGTTATCTGTAGCCCGCTACGCAAGGCCTCACACTTCTTGGGTGTTGTATGGTTAAGCCGCACGGGTCATTAGTACAGGTTAGCTTCACGCCTCACAGCGCGTCCACACCCTGCCTATCAACGTTGTGGTCTCCAACGGCCCTTTAGTGGACTCGAAGTCCATGGGATGACTCATCTCGGGGCTCGCTTCCCGCTTAGATGCTTTCAGCGGTTATCGATTCCGAACGTAGCTACCGGGCAGTGCCATTGGCATGACAACCCGAACACCAGCGGTTCGTTCACTCCGGTCCTCTCGTACTAGGAGCAACCCCCCTCAATCATCCAACGCCCACGGCAGATAGGGACCGAACTGTCTCACGACGTTCTGAACCCAGCTCGCGTACCACTTTAAATGGCGAACAGCCATACCCTTGGGACCGACTTCAGCCCCAGGATGTGATGAGCCGACATCGAGGTGCCAAACACCGCCGTCGATATGAACTCTTGGGCGGTATCAGCCTGTTATCCCCGGAGTACCTTTTATCCGTTGAGCGATGGCCCTTCCATTCAGAACCACCGGATCACTATGACCTACTTTCGTACCTGCTCGACCTGTCCGTCTCGCAGTTAAGCTGGCTTATGCCATTGCACTAACCGTACGATGTCCGACCGTACTTAGCCAACCTTCGTGCTCCTCCGTTACTCTTTGGGAGGAGACCGCCCCAGTCAAACTACCCACCAGGCACTGTCCGCAACCCCGATAAGGGGCCCACGTTAGAACATCAAACATACAAGGGTGGTATTTCAAGGATGGCTCCACGGCAACTGGCGTCACCGCTTCACAGCCTCCCACCTATCCTACACATGTAGGGTCAATGTTCAGTGCCAAGCTGTAGTAAAGGTTCACGGGGTCTTTCCGTCTAGCCGCGGGTATACGGCATCTTCACCGCAATTTCAATTTCACTGAGTCTCGGGTGGAGACAGCGTGGCCATGGTTACACCATTCGTGCAGGTCGGAACTTACCCGACAAGGAATTTCGCTACCTTAGGACCGTTATAGTTACGGCCGCCGTTTACCGGGGCTTCGATCAAGAGCTTCATCCGAAGACTAACCCCATCAATTAACCTTCCGGCACCGGGCAGGTGTCACACCGTATACGTCCTCTTGCGAGTTTGCACAGTGCTGTGTTTTTGATAAACAGTCCCAGCCACCTGGTCACTGCGACTGGCTCAGGCTCCATCCGTAAAGGACTTCACCCGCTCCAGCGTACCTTCTCCCGAAGTTACGGTACTATTTTGCCTAGTTCCTTCACCCGAGTTCTCTCAAGCGCCTTGGTATTCTCTACCCGACCACCTGTGTCGGTTTGGGGTACGATTGCCGTGTATCTGAAGCTTAGAGGCTTTTCCTGGAAGCAGGGCATCAATGACTTCCTGACCGTGGTCAGTTCGTCTCGGGTCTCAGTGTTGTGGTTCCGGATTTGCCTAAAACCACCACCTACATCCTTTCACCAGGACTACCAACGCCTGGCCCATCTAGCCTTCTCCGTCCCCCCATCGCAATACACGCCAGTACGGGAATATTAACCCGTTTCCCATCGACTACGCCTTTCGGCCTCGCCTTAGGGGTCGACTCACCCTGCCCCGATTAACGTTGGACAGGAACCCTTGGTCTTCCGGCGAGGAGGCTTTTCACCCCCTTTATCGTTACTCATGTCAGCATTCGCACTTCTGATATCTCCAGCATGCCTCACGACACACCTTCGCAGACTTACAGAACGCTCCCCTACCACTCAGAATAAATTCTGAATCCGCGGCTTCGGTGCCTGGTTTAGCCCCGTTACATCTTCCGCGCAGGCCGACTCGACCAGTGAGCTATTACGCTTTCTTTAAATGATGGCTGCTTCTAAGCCAACATCCTGGCTGTCTGAGCCTTCCCACCTCGTTTCCCACTTAACCAGAACTTGGGGACCTTAGCCGGCGGTCTGGGTTGTTTCCCTCTTCACGACGGACGTTAGCACCCGCCGTGTGTCTCCCGGATAGTACTTACTGGTATTCGGAGTTTGCATGGGGTTGGTAAGTCGGGATGACCCCCTAGCCCAAACAGTGCTCTACCCCCAGTAGTATTCGTCCGAGGCGCTACCTAAATAGCTTTCGGGGAGAACCAGCTATCTCCCGGTTTGATTGGCCTTTCACCCCCAGCCACAAGTCATCCCCTAATTTTGCAACATTAGTGGGTTCGGTCCTCCAGTTGATGTTACTCAACCTTCAACCTGCTCATGGCTAGATCACCGGGTTTCGGGTCTACTCCTAGCAACTATTCGCCCAGTTAAGACTCGGTTTCCCTACGGCTCCCCTATACGGTTAACCTTGCTACTAAAAGTAAGTCGCTGACCCATTATACAAAAGGTACGCAGTCACCCTCGAAGGGCTTCCACTGCTTGTACGTACACGGTTTCAGGTTCTATTTCACTCCCCTCACAGGGGTTCTTTTCGCCTTTCCCTCACGGTACTGGTTCACTATCGGTCAGTCAGGAGTATTTAGCCTTGGAGGATGGTCCCCCCATGTTCAGACAGGATAACACGTGTCCCGTCCTACTCGATTTCACAACACAGACAGTTTGGTGTACGGGGCTATCACCCTTTATTGCCGGCCTTTCCAGGACCGTTCCACTACCGTCAATGCTGCTTAAGGGCTGGCCCCCGTTCGCTCGCCGCTACTAAGGGGATCTCGGTTGATTTCTTTTCCTCGGGGTACTGAGATGTTTCAGTTCTCCCGGTTCGCCTCGCAACGCTATGTATTCACGTTACGATACCGCACCGAAGTGCGGTGGGTTTCCCCATTCGGACATCACGGGCTCAAGCGCTTCTTACCAGCTCACCCGTGCTTAACGCAGGTTAGCACGTCCTTCATCGCCTCTGACTGCCAAGGCATCCACCGTGCACGCTTAGTCACTTAACCATACAACCCCAAGAAGTGTGTCAG
>NZ_QCZE01000011.1 GCF_003075035.1 Zobellella maritima
TTTACCACGGAGTGATTCATGACTGGGGTGAAGTCGTAACAAGGTAACCGTAGGGGAACCTGCGGTTGGATCACCTCCTTACCTTAATCTCAACGCCTGTTGAGTGTTCACACAGTTTGCTTGATATAAAAGAGTGACTTAAGCGTATTGGTGCAAGCCGATACGCTGATGGTTTTGGTGATGCTTGAGCATAGCCAAACAGGATTTGGGTCTGTAGCTCAGGTGGTTAGAGCGCACCCCTGATAAGGGTGAGGTCGGTGGTTCGAGTCCACCCAGACCCACCAAATCTTGTCGATACAGCGTCATAAGGCTTGTCGTTTAGTTTACTAAACGTCCTCGCCTCATTCCTTGTCTCGACAGCGATTTGGTGCGAAGGTCGGCTAAATGGGGCTATAGCTCAGCTGGGAGAGCGCCTGCCTTGCACGCAGGAGGTCAGCGGTTCGATCCCGCTTAGCTCCACCATTTATCCTGAATCCCAAGATGTCAAAGTCATACGTTGTAACGCAATGTATCACTTTGACTTTTTTACAAGTCACGCTCTTTAACAACCTGGAAAGCTGATGAAATAATTTGTAGTTCTTGATACGCAAGTGTCTTGGAACTTCTTGGCGAAAACAAAGTTGTAAGCATCAGTCATGATGCGTACCGCCTTGATAAGTGTACCGGTCTTTGGACTGACACACTTCTTGGGGTTGTATGGTTAAGTGACTAAGCGTGCACGGTGGATGCCTTGGCAGTCAGAGGCGATGAAGGACGTGCTAACCTGCGTTAAGCACGGGTGAGCTGGTAAGAAGCGCTTGA
>NZ_QCZE01000012.1 GCF_003075035.1 Zobellella maritima
TTTACCACGGAGTGATTCATGACTGGGGTGAAGTCGTAACAAGGTAACCGTAGGGGAACCTGCGGTTGGATCACCTCCTTACCTTAATCTCAACGCCTGTTGAGTGTTCACACAGTTTGCTTGATATGAGTAGAGCGCTTTTGATAAGGGCGTGGTAACAAGTTTGCCTATAGCTTGTTGCACACCGAGTTCTGTCCCCCAGGCCCAGTTCAACTACGGTTGTTCTTGTCGCTCGGGTTCGCAGAGCTCACCACTCGCTTTTACCAAGAAGTATGTGCGTTTTGGAAAGGTTTTGCCGCTTGCCTCGCTGGCTCGGCTGCGCCTTTACAAAATTCACCGCGAAGCTTGCTTCGCGAACCGTGAATTTTGTCCCCTTCGTCTAGAGGCCTAGGACACCGCCCTTTCACGGCGGTAACAGGGGTTCGAATCCCCTAGGGGACGCCATTCGCTCAGAGAATACAAAGCTAAAGCCGTTTAGCTTTGATTTCTTCGTGAAATCTGCTCTTTAACAACCTGGAAAGCTGATGAAATAATTTGTAGTTCTTGATACGCAAGTGTCTTGGAACTTCTTGGCGAAAACAAAGTTGTAAGCATCAGTCATGATGCGTACCGCCTTGATGAGTGTACCGGTCTTTGGACTGACACACTTCTTGGGGTTGTATGGTTAAGTGACTAAGCGTGCACGGTGGATGCCTTGGCAGTCAGAGGCGATGAAGGACGTGCTAACCTGCGTTAAGCACGGGTGAGCTGGTAAGAAGCGCTTGA
>NZ_QCZE01000013.1 GCF_003075035.1 Zobellella maritima
GCTGGTAGAGCACAACCTTGCCAAGGTTGGGGTCGCGAGTTCGAATCTCGTTTCCCGCTCCAAATTGAAAGGATATGGCTTACCAGAGCGGTATCTGAAATAGAGGGTCGCAGCGCGGCCCCAAAGAAAGAGTTTACAGATTATTGCGGGAATAGCTCAGTTGATAAGAGCTTGACCTTGCTGAAGTCGATGAGGGTCGCGCCGCGGCCCCATGCACAAGTTAAAAATTTTACGCGGGAATAGCTCAGCTGGTAGAGCACAACCTTGCCAAGGTTGGGGTCGCGAGTTCGAATCTCGTTTCCCGCTCCAAATTGAAAGGATATGGCTTACCAGAGCGGTATCTGAAATAGAGGGTCGTAGCGCGGCCCCATGCACAAGTTAAAAATTTTACGCGGGAATAGCTCAGCTGGTAGAGCACAACCTTGCCAAGGTTGGGGTCGCGAGTTCGAATCTCGTTTCCCGCTCCAAATTGAAAGGATATGGCTTACCAGAGCGGTATCTGAAATAGAGGGTCGCAG
>NZ_QCZE01000014.1 GCF_003075035.1 Zobellella maritima
TCTCCTTACCTTTTGGCCCCCGTCCGCTGGTGTTTATTAGTCTGATGGTTGCGATAGCCGTGCTTTGCTCATGGGTTGGCGCACTCTGCTGGAACGTCGCCAGCCAGCGATTACCGACAGTGATTCTCGGGCCGCTGATCGTTTTCGAAACACTGGCAGGTTTGCTGTACACCTTTTTGATACGCCAGCAAATGCCGCCGCTGATGACGCTGAGCGGTATCGCGCTGTTAGTGGTTGGCGTGGTCATTGCAGTCTGAGCAAAAACGGAAAAGCCTTTAACTGAATCTGTCTCAGAAAGTTGACATACTGGCAGTGAGTTAAATAAGCCTCTGCTACGTAAGGGTTATAGCATTTGCCTTAAAGATGCATTTAAAATACATCTTATCTTATTAAGAATGAGGTATCAGCTATGGCTTATCGCGACCAACCTTTAGGTGAACTGGCGCTCTCTATCCCTCGCGCTTCGGCTCTGTTTCGTAAATATGATATGGATTACTGC
>NZ_QCZE01000015.1 GCF_003075035.1 Zobellella maritima
CATTCACGCTGCCGGCCGTGGCGGTGACGGTGCTCGACACAGTCGGCGCCGGCGACACCTTCCAGGCCGGCCTGCTGGCCTGCCTGCAGCGCGGCGGGCGCCTCACACGCCAGGCGCTGCAGGACCTCGGCGCCGAAGAATTGCGCGCCGCCCTGGCGTTCGCGGCGCGTGCCGCCGCCATCACCTGCTCGCGCCGCGGCGCCGATCTGCCGTATCTGAACCAAGTCATGCCAGGCGCCGAACCGGCGGCGCCCGGTGCGGTATAGCGGTGTCCGGCGTGCTTTGGCTGGGCGTGCATGACAACGATGGACAGCTGTCGTTGTCGCGCGTAGGGCCAAAGTTCTTGAACACAAAAGAAGTATATAAAACCACTCAGGAGACGCGTTCCATGCCTTATTCTATTTCATCCTATATCGGCCGCTCGGCTGCCCTGATCATCGGCCTGATGCCGGCACTGGCGTTCGCCCAGCAGCAAGC
>NZ_QCZE01000016.1 GCF_003075035.1 Zobellella maritima
ACAAGGGCATCTACCGAATTTGGACTTTACTGTGGGAGCGTCGACCCCGGCGCGATGAGTTAGCAGGGGTTTAGCCTGGGCCGGGTTTGCTATTTTCTATGGCCTGCCGGTCATATCGCCGCGGGGTTGCGCCTCCCACAAGGGCATCTACCGAATTTGGACTTTACTGTGGGAGCGTCGACCCCGGCGCGATAATATCCGAAGGATATTTAATGGCCTTGAAGCTAAATCGGCGCGATGAGTTAGCAGGGGTTTAGCCTGGGCCGGGTTTGCTATTTTTTATGGCCTGCCGGCCAACTCGCCGCGGGGTCGCGCCTCCCACAAGGGCATCTACCGAATTTGGACTTTACTGTGGGAGCGTCGACCCCGGCGCGATGAGTTAGCAGGGGTTTAGCCTGGGCCGGGTTTGCTATTTTTTATGGCCTGCCGGCCATATCGCCGCGGGGTCGGGCCT
>NZ_QCZE01000017.1 GCF_003075035.1 Zobellella maritima
CCTACGGGAGGCTGCAGTGGGGAATATTGCACAATGGGCGCAAGCCTGATGCAGCGACGCCGCGTGCGGGATGACGGCCTTCGGGTTGTAAACCGCTTTTGACTGGGAGCAAGCCCTTCGGGGTGAGTGTACCTTTCGAATAAGCACCGGCTAACTACGTGCCAGCAGCCGCGGTAATACGGAGGGTGCAAGCGTTATCCGGAATTATTGGGCGTAAAGGGCTCGTAGGCGGTTCGTCGCGTCCGGTGTGAAAGTCCATCGCTTAACGGTGGATCCGCGCCGGGTACGGGCGGGCTTGAGTGCGGTAGGGGAGACTGGAATTCCCGGTGTAACGGTGGAATGTGTAGATATCGGGAAGAACACCAATGGCGAAGGCAGGTCTCTGGGCCGTCACTGACGCTGAGGAGCGAAAGCGTGGGGAGCGAACAGGATTAGATACCCCAGTAGTC
>NZ_QCZE01000018.1 GCF_003075035.1 Zobellella maritima
GACTACCCGGGTATCTAATCCTGTTTGCTCCCCATGCTTTCGAGCCTCAGCGTCAGTTATCGTCCAGTAAGCCGCCTTCGCCACTGGTGTTCCTCCTAATATCTACGCATTTCACCGCTACACTAGGAATTCCGCTTACCCCTCCGACACTCTAGTACGACAGTTTCCAATGCAGTACCGGGGTTGAGCCCCGGTCTTTCACATCAGACTTGCCGCACCGCCTGCGCTCCCTTTACACCCAGTAAATCCGGATAACGCTTGCACCATACGTATTACCGCGGCTGCTGGCACGTATTTAGCCGGTGCTTCTTAGTCAGGTACCGTCATTATCTTCCCTGCTGATAGAGCTTTACATACCGAAATACTTCTTCGCTCACGCGGCGTCGCTGCATCAGGCTTGCGCCCATTGTGCAATATTCCCCACTGCTGCCCACCCGTAGG
>NZ_QCZE01000019.1 GCF_003075035.1 Zobellella maritima
CTGCAATGCTCTGAGAGCTCAGAATGCAAAGGATAATGCAGGCTGGGATAAACTGATCATTTCCAACAACGGTTCCAATATCCGTGCTGTGTCGCCGAATAATGGTATCGTCCTCAATAACTCTCTCTTCAAGTCGTACTACGATGCCTACGTCGACCAGGTCTGGTCCAAGTATTCCAATACTACTTTGACGGTCAACACACAAGCTGCCGCCGGTAATGTCACCGCTAGGTTCTCCAACGGCACGCTTAACTTCTCGACCGGAAACATCTCCTATTATCAACCGTCCACTTCAAATATCTTCAGCAACAGCTCGGGTGCATTTGCGGTCTCGGGTGATCCCGTCAAAGATGCCATCACAGCGCGTCTAGCTGCGGCCTTTAATAGATCTACCCTCTTGATCAACACTCAGCAACCGAATGGCGAGAATGTTTCCAAT
>NZ_QCZE01000020.1 GCF_003075035.1 Zobellella maritima
CTTTATATATGGCAATATTACATAGAGCTGGTCTTTTGAAGTATCAGGGCTTGCCGATCAATTCAATCTATTTGATACCATGCTTGACATCTCTTATACCCAAGTATGTAATAACATCATACATAAGGACAGCATATCTGTTTTCGTATGGCCAACTAATCAGCAAACGTATCCCTCACCACATAAAGCTTACGGTAGCGAGTAATGCGACAGCGAGTAGGTAGCTCTCAGTATTAGTATGATAAATATCGTGACCTATACTCATCAGAAAGTGGCCAGTACTCGCAAACAATCAGCTCAATTGATAGACGAGTTGAAAGTTGTGGACCTAAATTAACCAAGTCAGTTGAGCACAAGGATAAACTCATAGTTGAGACAAGTTGAATGACCTTCATAGCGTTCATTGATGAAATAAGATATGTAGAAATCATATCATAT
>NZ_QCZE01000021.1 GCF_003075035.1 Zobellella maritima
GCACTAATGTTCCGGCGTTATTTCTTGATGTCTCTGACCAGACACCCATCAACAGTATTATTTTCTCCCATGAAGACGGTACGCGACTGGGCGTGGAGCATCTGGTCGCATTGGGTCACCAGCAAATCGCGCTGTTAGCGGGCCCATTAAGTTCTGTCTCGGCGCGTCTGCGTCTGGCTGGCTGGCATAAATATCTCACTCGCAATCAAATTCAGCCGATAGCGGAACGGGAAGGCGACTGGAGTGCCATGTCCGGTTTTCAACAAACCATGCAAATGCTGAGTGAGGGCATCGTTCCCACTGCGATGCTGGTTGCCAACGATCAGATGGCGCTAGGCGCAATGCGCGCCATTACCGAGTCCGGGCTGCGCGTTGGTGCGGATATCTCGGTGGTGGGATACGACGATACCGAAGACAGCTCATGTTATATCCC
>NZ_QCZE01000022.1 GCF_003075035.1 Zobellella maritima
ATTCATGACTGGGGTGAAGTCGTAACAAGGTAACCGTAGGGGAACCTGCGGTTGGATCACCTCCTTACCTTAATCTCAACGCCTGTTGAGTGTTCACACAGTTTGCTTGATATAAAAGAGTGACTTATCGCATTAGCCTGGCTGATGCGATTTGGCGACGGTTAAACGTCGCCAAACAGGATTTAGGTCTGTAGCTCGGGCGGTTAGCACCCCACATCTCTTGAATAAAGAGTAGGGTGAGGTCGTTTGAATGCAGCCAACAAGATTGGGTCTGTAGCTCAGGTGGTTAGAGCGCACCCCTGATAAGGGTGAGGTCGGTGGTTCGAGTCCACCCAGACCCACCAAATCTTGTCGATACAGCGTCATAAGGCTTGTCGTTTAGTTTACTAAAC
>NZ_QCZE01000023.1 GCF_003075035.1 Zobellella maritima
GATCACCTCCTTACCTTAATCTCAACGCCTGTTGAGTGTTCACACAGTTTGCTTGATATGAGTAGAGCGCTTTTGATAAGGGCGTGGTAACAAGTTTGCCTATAGCTTGTTGCACACCGAGTTCTGTTCCCCAGGCCCAGTTCAACTACGGTTGTTCTTGTCGCTCGGGTTCGCAGAGCTCACCACTCGCCTTTACCAAAAATCAGTGACGCGCAGCGTCACGAACCGATTTTTGGTCCCCTTCGTCTAGAGGCCTAGGACACCGCCCTTTCACGGCGGTAACAGGGGTTCGAATCCCCTAGGGGACGCCATTCGCTCAGAGAATACAAAGCTAAAGCCGTTTAGCTTTGATTTCTTCGTGA
>NZ_QCZE01000024.1 GCF_003075035.1 Zobellella maritima
TGATTCATGACTGGGGTGAAGTCGTAACAAGGTAACCGTAGGGGAACCTGCGGTTGGATCACCTCCTTACCTTAATCTCAACGCCTGTTGAGTGTTCACACAGTTTGCTTGATATGAGTAGAGCGCTAATGTGCGTTTTGGAAAGGCTTTGCGCCTGCCACGACGACAAGCCTGGTTCGACTACGGTTGTTCTTGCCGCTTGCCTCGCTGGCTCGGCTGCGCCTTTACAAAATTCACCGCGAAGCTTGCTTCGCGAACCGTGAATTTTGTCCCCTTCGTCTAGAGGCCTAGGACACCGCCCTTTCACGGCGGTAACAGG
>NZ_QCZE01000025.1 GCF_003075035.1 Zobellella maritima
AGACGTTAAGTATCGGACGCGGGATGGAGCAGCCTGGTAGCTCGTCGGGCTCATAACCCGAAGGTCGTCGGTTCAAATCCGGCTCCCGCAACCAACTTGATGTAACAAAGTAATAGTGTGTGTAAGTAAGACGTTAAGTATCGGACGCGGGATGGAGCAGCCTGGTAGCTCGTCGGGCTCATAACCCGAAGGTCGTCGGTTCAAATCCGGCTCCCGCAACCAACTTGATGTAACAAAGTAATAGTGTGTGTAAGT
>NZ_QCZE01000026.1 GCF_003075035.1 Zobellella maritima
AGCTCACCCGTGCTTAACGCAGGTTAGCACGTCCTTCATCGCCTCTGACTGCCAAGGCATCCACCGTGCACGCTTAGTCACTTAACCATACAACCCCAAGAAGTGTGTCAGCCGAAGCCGGTACACTCATCAAGGCGGTACGCATCATGACTGATGCTTACAACTTTGTTTTCGCCAAGAAGTTCCAAGACACTTGCGTATCAAGAACTACAAATTATTTCATCAGCTTTCCAGGTTGTTAAAG
>NZ_QCZE01000027.1 GCF_003075035.1 Zobellella maritima
CTTTAACAACCTGGAAAGCTGATGAAATAATTTGTAGTTCTTGATACGCAAGTGTCTTGGAACTTCTTGGCGAAAACAAAGTTGTAAGCATCAGTCATGATGCGTACCGCCTTGATAAGTGTACCGGCTTCGGCTGACACACTTCTTGGGGTTGTATGGTTAAGTGACTAAGCGTGCACGGTGGATGCCTTGGCAGTCAGAGGCGATGAAGGACGTGCTAACCTGCGTTAAGCACGGGTGAGCT
>NZ_QCZE01000028.1 GCF_003075035.1 Zobellella maritima
CAAGTTGGTTGCGGGAGCCGGATTTGAACCGACGACCTTCGGGTTATGAGCCCGACGAGCTACCAGGCTGCTCCATCCCGCGTCCGATACTTAACGTCTACTTACACACACTATTACTTTGTTACATCAAGTTGGTTGCGGGAGCCGGATTTGAACCGACGACCTTCGGGTTATGAGCCCGACGAGCTACCAGGCTGCTCCATCCCGCGTCCGATACTTAACGTCT